>CBDCNH010000018.1:0-91187 GCA_965219015.1 Paracoccaceae bacterium | reverse complement strand
GACCTCCCGCGTCGAGCACTCTGGTCGATGAGCTGCATCAGGAGCGCCGCGAGCGAAAGATGCTTCGCAACCGGCGCCGCATGTTCCGGCGGAGTGTGCTACGACGTATCCACGAAGCTGGCGACGCGCCCCACCCGCGCGCCGAGGCGGCCGAGGCCGCGATGGCACGGCGAAGAGCGCGTGCGAACTCCTCGATGCCTTCGATGATCGCCGTGATCACGCTTCCGCCCGGTGGCGCTGTGCCGGTGCTGGACGCGAACCGCAATCATCCGAGAATGCCCGAACCTCGTGGGCAGCCTCACCGGGCTTTCGCAGCGCAAGACCGCCCGAATGTCAAGACGTCGGTTCTGTTCGAGGCGACCTGAGCTAACGAGCGCCCGGGCCAGAGGATCGATTCGTGCCGCGCTAGCTGTTTAGTCCCGGCATTTGGTGGATCGGGTTGACGATGAATCGATCTGGCTCTGATGTCCAGATTTTGCAGATGTACTCGTAGGGCGTGAGGCCGCCGAGGGTCTTGAGTCTGCGGGCGAAGTTGTAGGCTGCTAGGAAATCGGCGAGGTGCGTACGCAGCTGATCGTGGCTGTCGTAATGATAGCGCTTTACCGTGGCGTCCTTGATTGTCCGGTTCATCCGCTCGACTTGGCCGTTCCTCGGGAAAACGATCCACCGGATCGTTTCCTGATCCTCGTCTCTCCAAGGGTGGTTCGGCTTCGTCAGGCGGTGCTCGATCCCATTGGCTTCGCAGATCATGTCAAAGCGTATTGGCCGGGAATAGATGGTGTTCCGGTTCCGGGGCTGCTCGGCGAACTGGATGCCGTTGTCCGTGAGGATCGTATGGACCTGATAGGATGAGCCGCAGGCGAATGCTTCGAGCATGTGCTGGAGGAACTCCCAAGCCGTCTTTCGGTCTGCCTTCTCGACGAGTTGGGTCACGGCAAACTTGCTGGTCCGGTCGATGCCGACGAACAGGTAAAGCTTGCCCTCGGAGGTCTGAACCTCGGCAATATCGATATGAAAGAACCCGATCGCGTAGCGCTTGAACCTCTGTCGTTTGGGCTTTTCCCCCTCGACGTCCGGCAGGCGGGAGATGCCATGCCGCTGCAGGCACCGATGTAGCGCCGAGCGCGTCAGGTGCGGGATCGAGGGCTGCAGAGCGTAGAGGCAGTCGTCCAGCGGCAGCAGCGTGTGCCGTCGAAAGGCGACGATCATCGCCTCCTCGGCCTCTGTCAGAACCGTCGAGCGCGGCTCCCTCGGGCCGGTCTTCAAATCCTCGACCGTCGCCCGCTTCCGCCACTTGGCGACCGTCTTGGGATTGATCCCCAACTCGCCGCTCAGCTGCGAGAGCGAAGCCTGCGATCGCTGTATTGCAGCTCTGACGGCGAACGTGGTCGTGGCGCAGCCGTGACGAACTTGTCCCATAATGCTTCCTTCCATACATTCGAAAGGATCGCACCATCAAACCGGGGGATCAAACAGCTAGGGTGAGGGCGCACCCGGGCGCCCCGAGGGTCCGGAAGCGGGACGTGGTTTCGCCAGCCAGGGGAGCGATGGGGGCCGCTCCGAGGGAATGGCGCGCGAACGGCAAGCCACCCGCGATGAGCGCGATTAGGCTGCCGCCGGCCGGATACCGACACCCTGGATGAGAGGACGGAGCCCATGCCCCGCGCCGCGCGCAAGACCACCCGCCGCACGAAGCCCGAAGCTACGCCCCGGATCGACCCGGCTCAGGCCATCACCGAGGAGATCATCTCCCCGATGGAGGCGGAAACGGCCCCCTGGCAGCAGCCCCGGCGTTCGATCAGCGTTTTCTGGATGACCGTCAAGCCGGCGAAGGACTTCGGAGCGATCGCCCGGAAGGGCGAGAGGTCGTCGCTGTTGATCTACTCCGGCACCGTCAAGGCGAAGGGCACCGAGGGTGGCGACGCCCCCCCCCCGCGTGGCCGGCTGTTCCCGATCCGACGACGCCGACCGTCTGGAGGGGAGCGGATCCGCGTCCTGCAGTCGTACCGGATCTTCGACGCCCCCCAGATCGATGCGCTGGCGCGACCGCTGGAGCAGCCGAAGCCGACCCCATCGCAGACCGCTTTAGCCGAGACGTAGTGGACGACACGAGGGAACGGCACGGCCGCCGCCGCGACATCCCGCAGCGATCGGTTGGCCGGTGCGCGTGTCGTGATCAGGCTCTTCCCGCGTTTCGCAGCCGCCGTCCGCCGGCCTTCGGAAACCGGTCAGGCCGATGGAGCGCGAGACACCAGCCCGAAGATCGCGACGAATGGGGCCGGTTTCGATCCGGCATCCGATCTTCGCTATCGCGAGCGTGGAGTCGATTGAGTAACGTCATCCGGGTGGCAGGAGGGAGGCCGCATTCCGATAAACCGATCCTTTCGGGCAGGGGCTGCGATCGCGTTGCTGGCCGAGCCGATCCCGACGCCCGCGCCCGCCCAGTAGCCCGGCGACGCGCGCGGCGATCGGCGCCGCCATCGCGATCCTGGAGATCGAAGGCTTCGTCGACGCGAACGACGCGTTCTGCGCCGCCGCGCCCGGGACCGCCGAGGACGTCGGGCGCGCGGTGGATCAATGGCACGCGGTCAACGCGACCCGGTTCCTCTGGCACTGGATCGAGGACCAGCCCGAGCTCGCCGCGAGCTTCACCACCGCCCGGTTGCAGCGCGCGGCCGAGATCGGCGCCGCGGTCGCCGGTCGGGCCGTGGGGCGCGAGGCCGAATGGTGCCGCAGCCTGCCCGCGTTGCTGACGGAGGCCGAATGGGACGTCGCGGCGAGCTACAGACCGGAGGTCGCGGCCATCCGGGCCCTGGGCGAGATGATGGGCGACGACGCGGCGGCCGTGCCTTTGCAGCGGGGGCAGGTTCTGGAGGCGATCCCGGCGACGTCGCTGGCCGACGCGGTGGCGGCGAGGTGGAACCCGGACACGATGCCGCTGCCCGGCGAGTACCGCTGCTACGACAAGAGTTCCGACGCGTCCGACCGCGCCGACCTGATCGTGCAGATCGCGGGGCCGGGAACCTATGCGTCGTCCTTCGGGGGCGGAACCTGGGGGATGCGGGAGGACGAGATCGACTGGACGAGCGGGCGGCTGCGCGACGTCGATGCGGACGCTTCGCTCGACGATCACGGCGCGGAGCTTTCCCTGGACTCCATCGCGCGCAACGGGCGGGGCACGGGCTACGTCTGCCGCCAGCCGGGCGCGTCGGAGACGGAGCTCGCTACGTCGGCGCGGCTCGTGACGCCGCAGGTCGAGACGTACTCCTGCGTCGACGCCGAGGGCAAGGCCGAGCCGTTCGAGATCCTGCCCGGGCGGGAGTACCGGTTCGGCACCGGGACGGGCGTCTACGCCCTCTCGGACGTGATCGGCACATCGAGCGCCAGGGTCGACTGGATCGCCGGGCCCGTTGCCGGCGAGACCTCGTCCTATTCCAAAGAGGAAGGGACGGGGCTCCGGGAGTTCACGATCAGCACGAATGGCGGGCGCGCGGTCGGCGGCTTCGTCTACTCGTCGAGCGAGCTCGCGCTCTCCTGCGAGGGGCGGGGCGAGCCCGTCTCGCAGGCTCTCTACGGCCGGGGTCCGGCCCCTGCGCCGCCCGTCGGCGCGCAGATCCTCGACGGGCGGTACATCCGCGACGTGGCGCGCTTCACCGGCACGTTCACAGCCTATCAGCCGCAGGTCTACACGTTCCACCCCGACGGCCACGTCTCCGTCGGCGCCCCCGATCCCGACACAGCCCACCACGGGGGGCGGGAGCGACGACTACGCGTTTGGGGAACTACGAGATCGCAGGCAACACGATCACCTTCCGCTACGACGACGGGATCACGCGGTCGCACTTCTTCATGCGCGACGGTCCGACCGCCTTTCTCGTCAGCGACAAGCGATACACCCTCAAGGACGACAGCCAAGGATCCACCGGCTCCTCCTCATCGCGCTCGCGACGGCCATCCCGACCTGGGCCGCAGCCGAGAGCAGCGCCGCGCGGTCCACGGCGCAGATCAACGGTGCGCTCGACAGCTTCTTCGGCGGTGGCGGGACGACCAAGGTGGACCCCGCGGCCGCGGCCGCCGTGGACGCGTCGAAGTTCGCTTTCTCCTACGAGCCGTCCGTGTCCGAGCAGGTCCGCACCGAGTTCATCGATGCCTACGCCCCGTCCGGCGATGCCGCGACGCGCGACCAGCTTTCCGCCTTCGTCGACCAGATGACGCCGGAGTTCCGCCAAAAATCATGGATCAGGGCTTCCCGGACGGCACGTGGCGGGCCGACAACCTCTCGGACGTGATGGCCTCCGCCGTGCTGGTCGGCTTCCAGATCGTGCAGGATCTCACCGAGACGACCCCGGCGCAGGACAACGCGGTCCGTGACCTGATCTGCGTGGCGATGGCTGCCAGCAAGGCGGCGGCGCTGCCTGACGCCGAGAAGCAGAAGCAGGGCGAGCTGCTCATGCTTGCGACGGTCCCGACGGTCGTGCAGCTCGAGTCGGCGCGCGAGACGGGCAACGCGAAGATGCTGGACAGGCTGAAGGCCGCGGGCCGCGATGTGCTGGCCGGGTTCGGCCTCCATCCCGCGATCTTCGTGCTTGGGCCGGACGGGATCGAGACGAGCGCGAAGTTCAAGGAGGTGGCCCCGCGGATCGAAGCCGGCACGACGACGTTTAAGGCGAAGTTCCCGGAGGCCGCCGCCGACTCCGCCCGGCCTCGTCGGAACCCCGGCCCTGCCGCCGGTCGCCGCGACGGCGCCGGTGACGCCGCTGCCACCCGACACCAGCGCCGGGTTCGGCGTGCCGGCCGCGGCGCCGGCCAACCCGCTCGGCGCCCCGCCGGCCGATCCGGTCGTCGGACGGAACTCCGGCGATGGCCTCGACCTCGAACTGGCCGGCGCAGGTGGCACCTACGCGGGGACGATCGCGTTCCAGGGCCAGACGTTCCCGGTCCACGTCACCGCGCGCGGCGACGACCTCGCCGGCGCTTTCGAGTCCGGCAGCAACAGCTTCGACGTGACGATTCGCATGGCGGGGACGAGGCGACGCTCACCAGCGGCGGCAGGGACTACGCCCTCGACAGGATCGGCGCCGCGAGCCCGCCCGGCGGGAACTGAGTGAGGGTGGGCACGGCGTCCGGCGACGGACGGGCCTGACACCAAGGGCCGGGCGCTTCATCGATAGGGGTGTTGCCGCGTGGGAGAGAGCCGATCGCGCGGTCGCCCGCGGCGAGCGCGTCGATGCCGGAGCAGAGCGGAGGCTCGACCCCGACGACGCGCCACGCGGGGACGAGCCGGCCGGTCTCGCCCTCGGCCGACCGACCGTCGCAGTCGGGGGCGAAGCGCGCCGCCTCGCGGTCCGTCTCCTCGCCGTCGTCGACCTCGATCCGCTTAAGGCCGTCCGCGCTTGTTTCGAGCGCCATCTTCCCTGCAGGTCGGACATGGCCTCTGCGACGGTGACCCCCGGCCGTCTCGGCCTGCAGGGACCGCAGCGGGAGAGCCGATAACGCCCTTGACGGACAGGGCGGATCAGGGCGGATCGGGATGGGGACATGGCTCGGCTCTGGAAGCGTCACAGACGAGTGGACCGGGTGCGTCTCTCTTCTCCGGTCATGCATCGACGACCGACGAACGGCAATTCGACCCCTCATGCGCGCGCCCGGGGCTGCCTTGCGGCCGCCATCCCTCGTCCACGCTCCTCTCGGCGGCATGAATCGTCCTTGCTTCGCCGCCGGGACTTAGACCGAGATGCCTGCCTCCATGCCGGGGCCGGCCGGGCGCTTGCCGGGCTCTGCGCCGGCTATTGGTCGTGCGATAGCGGCGACGTCTCCATCGGGCGCTTCCGGATCGAGGTCGAGGGCGGCGACATCGACGCGCCGACCGTGCAGATCAACGGCTGGCCGGCCGCGCGCGAGACGACGAATGACCTCTGCTTCGCGGTGGATGGCACGGACGAGCGGTTCTGCTTCTTCACGAACTGGTTCTGAGGGGCGCGCGACCGATCAGGGCAGGGCGAGCGTCGCGGCCCAGAGGCAGTCACCGGAAGCGCCGGCGATCGTGATCCAGTCCGATGCCGACGCCGCTGCCCGCAGGGGAGAGCGCCGGCGCGTGTGCCGCACGGCGCGTCGAACCCGACGACCGGAGCCGCCGCGCCTGACCCGTGGACGCGGCAAAGCGACAGGATCGGAGCCTCCGGCACGAGGCAGAGAACGGCGACCCCATCCCCGCACGACCGGAGCGCGGACCGGGGCCCGCAGGTCTTGACCGGCAGCTCATCGGTCCCGCCGAAGGCGCGGAGGACGTGATCGCTCGATGGGCTTCCGTTGATGTCGTCGCGCATCGCGACGGGCTCGCTTGATCGGCCGTCGCGATAGCGACATCTTCGCGGCGGGTCTCGCCTTCACCCTCGGCTCGATCCCCGAGAGCAGGGCAGACCCGGCCATCGCGATGTCCCTGCCGTTGCCGAAACGGTCGAGATCGCCGCCATACGCGGCGACGGTTGCGTCCCGGCCACGGTCGGGACCATCCGTCGAGGCCGATGGTGAACGCGGCCATCGGTCTTCCCCGCCCGTCAATCCGCGCGAACCAGGCTCTGTCGAAGGCAGGTCGGCCGGGGCGAGGCCTGCGAGGGCCTGCGTGGGATCAACCGGCGGCACGCCGCCCGGGTCGAACCCGGCGGGCCTGCACGATCTCGGCCTCTGCGGCCGCGGCGTCGAGGCCCGCGAGAGCGGCGCCGAACGCGGCCGTTGCACCCGAGCACGCGGCGGCCTGCCCGCCGATGGTCGATAGCAGCAGCTCGGGAGCCTTCGTCTGAGAAACTTGGTGGCCGGCGACGGCGATGGCATCGGTCGCGCCCATCATGCCCCGCCAAGGATCGCCCGGCGCGCGGTCGATCCGGGACACGCCTATGGCCGGGCCGTTGGCGAAGCCGTCGGGGACACCGGGAAGCGGCTCGAAGCCGAGCGCGGGCAGCCGGTCCCGAAGCGCCGCCACCGTCCCGGCGGAGAGACCGCCCCAAGCCGTCACGCTTTCGGGCGCGCTGTTGAAGCCCATGAACGAGGACGTCTCGTCCACCGGCCCCCCGGAGGCGTCGCTCCGCGTCCGGCGAGGTCTGCGCCAGGGTGGCGAGCGCGGGAGGCGTTCGGCGAGGCTCGGAGGGGCACCGATCGCCGCCCGTTCCGCCGCCGCACGGTCGACGAAGACGACGGCGAAGGGATCGAAGCTGTCGGGCGTCGCGACCGGCAGGGCGTCGAGGGCCGAGCGCAGACGCGCCCTCGGCGCGGGGTCGTCCGCGGCACCGGCCGGCGTAGTCGCAAGAGCCCCCGCAGCGACGAGCGCAGAGCTCCATCTCGAGCCAAGTCGCATCACCGGATCGTCCCTCCGGCCCGGATTGGCGGTAGCGGCTCGACCGAAGATGCATATCCCGTGCAGGCCTCATCGTGTGCCGCCGCCATCCAAGGCGACAGTTTCTGCGATGTCGCAGCTATGGATGCCGCTTGCGTGCTGCTCGAAGCACCGGATCATCGCAACCGGCGGCATGGTCGGCACGTGGATGGTGTGATGTTCAAGGTGTTTCGCGTCTGCATCGGCCTCGCCGCCGTGCTGGCGGGCTGCAACGGGACGACCCCGGAGTTCGAGGACTCGGCGCGTCGGGCCGCGGCAGCCATCGGCGCGGACGAACTCACCCTCTACGATTCCTAGAGCCGATACCCGCAGGACGGCGGACGGGACGTCCGCTTCACCATCGCCGGCGATCCGATCGGGGTGGTGACGCTCGAGCTCGTGCGTCCCGAGACCTGCGACCGAGATACCGATTGCGCGGAGGCGCTGCGGCACGCGCTCGCCTATGCCAAGGGCCAGTCCGCCTACGCAGCGCGCATCGTCGCGGCCTTCGCGCCCTGCGGCTCGGTTGCTGACCCTGAACAACGCCGGCCTCGCAAGCGAGCATCAAGAAATCAGCGCGACCATCTGGCTCGATCGCCTGCTCACGCCCCAGAAAGGGTCCGCGACCCTGGCCGCGATCGATGAATGCGCGGCAACGCTCGCCCGCGGCGATGCGGGTGCTTCGTTTGCGCCCGATGACTTGTCCCGCTGGGGCGCGCGCCCCGTTTTCCTCGGCGTCGAATTGACGAACATGTCGGGCCGGCCGGAGGCGAAGCCGCCGCTCCTGTTGTCCCGGGAGGACGTGGCCGTGGACAACTCGGACGGGACCGGACCGACGGTCATGGCCCCGGAATATCGCCTGGTGGGCGGACGTTCGACGCGGCGAAGGGTCTATCGCCGTGTTCCGTTCGTCGCGCAGTCGGAGCTCGACGCGGAGCTCGCCGAAGCCGCGCAGGCGTGGCTGGCCACCCAGACGGCGGACGATCTTGGCCTCCCGGGGCCGGTCACGGCGCGGTCCTCGACGTCCAACATCGTGCAGAGCCTCGTCGACAGTGACCTGACGAGGATGCGCTACCTCCTCCGCGTGGACGGGCCCGGCGCCGGGGCGCCGCGCGACGCGGGCATCGCCCTCACGCACGATTTCACGACCGGGGCCAACACCGACTTCCGCTTCGCCGCAGGACCGCCCGCTCGTCATCGCCGCCCGCATCGAGCGATCCACATCGACGAGGTCGCGGTCCTGACGGACTCGAGCGGATTTCGGTGCTGGAGGAGTGACGGTCCCGCGCGTCCTTCCGACGGTCTTCGCGGCGTTCAATGCCACGTCTGCCGCCGCCGGGAAGCGGTCCTGCACGGTCGATCTGAACGGGACGACGTTCGACCTGACGCTCGGCCGCTCGCGAGGCGGAGGGCGTGCCTTCGGTCGCGCCCTGGAAGCGTTCGCTAGTGCGTCTCGTGGGCCAGAGCGCGCA
This sequence comes from Paracoccaceae bacterium, assembly GCA_965219015.1. Classification (GTDB taxonomy): domain Bacteria; phylum Pseudomonadota; class Alphaproteobacteria; order Rhodobacterales; family Rhodobacteraceae; genus CBDCNH01. The sequence goes on along the minus strand of CBDCNH010000018.1, from coordinate 82,346 downwards.
CGAAAGTGCTCCGGCCGCGGGCCGGCTGTGAAGGCCGGAGGTCCGCATGAGCGCATTGCGAGTCCTGGCGCGTCAACGGGAAAGGGGGTTCACGGGCGTCGGCGCGACCGATGCGAGGGGGTTCACCGGCGCGGCCAGAGGGTTGACGGAACGCGCCAACGGAATCGTTGCCGAGGAGGATTGCGGCACCAAGGCCACATCGGTCGAGGCGCAAAGCGGTGGCATCTGCGCCTGGGCGGGCGGCCCGGCCCGCGGGATCGTCTGCCCCGGTGCGAGCTCGATCCGTGTCGTGCCCCTCCAGAGCGACGGTCCGTCGCCGTCGTCGAGCACGACGACCTCGCCCCGGCGCACCCGGCCCTCCGTGCCCCGCTCGACCATCGCGAGCTCGCCGCCCCGGATGCGGTAGGTTCCGTCGGAGGCGCTCTCGTTGCTGAACCCGTAGGACACGGCCGACGTGTTGCCGTTCACGGCGGTGGAGCGCTGGCGGGAGAAGGTGCCGTCGCGGCGGAAGATCGTGGCCGAACTGCTGGCCACGCCCGACCCGCCGACGGGCACGTCGAAGGACGGCAGGCCCGAATAGCTGAACGAGGAGCCCGTGCCGTCGAAGGTGAAGCCGTCGGCCGGCACGTCGGTTGGAAAGAGCGTCGCCTGCCCGTCCGACAGGTCGCCGTCGGCGTCCACCTCGAGCGCGTCCTCGCTGCTGTCGGCGTAGAGCAGCCGCACCCGCCCTCCACGAGGTAGGTGCCGGTCGTGCCCGTCGGGACCGTGGCGAGGTCCGGGTCCGACAGGACGCCCATGCCGCCGTCCGGGATGCCGCGCGCAGGTGCCGTCCCGCGAGATGACGCAGGAGGACGTGGCGAGGTCCGTCTGCATCATCATGTCGGGGCCGAGGGTGATCGCGATCGACGACCCGCGCCAGAGCCCCTCGTAGGGGCCGGGCACGGGCGCGGGCAGCAGGGTCGGCGCGCCCGCGCTGACGAAGGCGAAGGTGCCGACCGCGCCGGTGAGCGCGCCGCTCGCCTCCTGCATCCGCGTCTGGAGCGTGTCGGGGTCGCCGAGCGGCGCCTCGACATGGACGAGGTCGGCACGCCCGGACGCGGCGACGACGGCCTTCGCCGGCCGCCCGTCCTCCATGACCGTGCCGCCGCCCGTCAGGAGGCGGATGGCGCCGTCTGCGGCCGGGGTCCAGCCCGAGGGCGCGAAGGTCTCGTCGTCGTCGAGGTCGAGGCAGCGCGCCAGCAGCGCCTCGCCCCACCGGCCGAGCGCCGCGTCGTCGCCCGCGAACGTCGTGCCGCGGGGGATCGTCACCATCGGCGCGTCGCGGTCGTCCCAGTCCTCCACGCGCACCGACGTCGCGGGCAGGCCGTCCGGGCCGAGCGACAACGCCGCGTGGACGGAGGCTACGGCGGAGGCGTCCCGACGCGACGCGGAGCGCGGCACGGACGGCGCGGACGGCGAGGCCGCGCACCTGCTTGCGGCAGAGCCCGGCTGGCTCGCCTACCGCGACGGTCACTGCGCCGTCCAGACCTTTGCCGAGCGCGGCGGCTCGATCCGGCCGATGCTGGAATACGGCTGCCTGACGGGCCTGAAAAAGGCTCGCCCGCTACCCGCAGCTCTGTGCGCGCATCGGCTTCACGCACGCGTTCAAACCGCTGCGTGAGGTCGAGATGCGGCTCGTCGCGGCAAGCTAAGCGGCGACCTTCGGGATCGCGTTCGATCCGAATAGGCTCGGGGGCATCGAAGCGCTTGCCGCCGTGATCCATCCCACCCGGGACAACCTCCGTCTTGCCCTGCGCCTTCTCGCGCAGATGCGGCGGACGATGGATCTGAACGCTGCTACACACGTCACGCTGGACGTCGTCGAAGCCGCCCGCGATCGACCCGTGATCGGTCCCGGCGACTGGCAGATATCAACGGGCGACCGAGGTGCTGGCGACATAAACCTGCCGCAGATCGAGTCCGTGAACGGTTAGGGCCGCCATCCGGTCAGGCAGCGGCCCGGTGCTTTCTCCTAGAGACGGGTGGCAGCCTCTTCCGCGACCGCGCGCGCCGTCGCCAGCGCGTCACCTCGGCCGCTCAGGATGCTCTCCACATCCGCGGGATCGGCCGTCGCCGGCGACCCGCCGACGAACGGCGGTGCGGGATCGTATTCCAGCGTCAGCATAACACGCTTGGCCCAGTCTTCGCCCCGCAGTGCGGCCGCGACGGTGAAGCCGAAGTCGATGCCCGCCGTCACCCCGCCACCCGTGATCAGGTTGCCGTCCTGCACGACGCGTTCGCCGACGGGTATGGCTCCGAACACGGGCAGGATATCACGCGTATACCAATGCGAGGTGGCGCGCTTGCCCTTCAGCAGACCGGCGGCCCCCAGCACGAGCGTGCCGGTGCAGACCGCCGTGACATAGCGGGCGCGCGGTGCCATGTCGCGCAAGAAGGCCAGCACCTCCTGATCCTGCATCGTAAGGGTCGTTCCGGCGAGACCGCCGGGAACGAAGAGCACATCCACGTCGCGCGGACATGTCTCGAAGGTATGGGTGGGCGTCACCGAGATGCCGAGTTCGCTCGTCACGGGCGACATGTCTTTCCAGACGAGGTGGATCATCCCCATCGTCAGGTTGAACACCGTCATCGGTCCCACGAGGTCCTGAAGCACCATCTTGGGATGGACGAGCATCGCGTAGCTCGGCCCGTCTTCGCGGTCGATACCTTGCGCGCTTGCCGTCTGGGCCATCGAGAGAGAGCCCAAGGCGGCAAGAGCGGCGTTGAAATCGCGACGGTTCATGACAGAGCCCTTTTCAGTTGGGGGATGCGGGACAGGATCGCCCAGTCGAGGGCGAGGACGGTCAGCAGCGTGAGGCCGGCCATCGGGAAAGCCATGCAGATGACCAGCCCGACGAGAACCGCCCCTTTCCAGAGCGGCATTTCGCGCGGCATCGGCGGCGCGGCCAGACGACCGGCACCGGCGGGCCGGCGCTTCCACCAGAGCACCGCGCCGGTGATGCAGATCGCCGCGATGCTTGCGGTGACGACAAGATTCAGGACGAAGTTCCATGTGCCGACCAGGCCCTTGTGCAGCCCGATGCCCCACGCCATCGCCTTCGCCAACGGCGCATAATCCGCGTAGCGGATATCGGCGAGGACATTGCCGGTGTAGCGGTCGATGTGCAGCGTGCGGTCCTGCCAGGGTGCGACGCCGTCCTCGTTTTGGACTTCCGCCATGACCGAATAGACGCCCGTCTCGCCGTCGGGCAGCGTGACCTTGTATTGGCCGTCGAACCCGTTCGCTGCCGCCCAGGCCGTCACGGCGTCGAGCGTGACGGGCCGCGCGACCGCCTGCCGTCCCGCATCGCCGCCAGAGGCCGGCATAGGTGTCTGCTCCAGGCCCCAAGGCACGTCCTGATGGCCCGCATGGTTCATCGAGGCATGGGTCACGTCCGACAGATGCGCGCTTGCCGACTTGTCGGCGGGAAAGGAGGCCCAGGGCTGCACGAATTTGGCGCCCCAGACTCCGCTCCAGGCGAGACCGGACACGACGAAGAGGACGAGGAACACGGACACCCACGTGCCCAGGACACCATGCAACGATTTCCAGAGCGTCCGGCCTCGCGCGGTGACGTTGGGCACGAGACACGCGCGCAGCCCGGCGCGGGGCACCCACATCCACAAACCCGTCGCCACCAGCACCAGCGTCAACGACGCCGCCGCTTCGACGATCCGGTCGCCGGTATCGCCCAGCAGAAGCGTGCCGTGGATGCGGTTTGCGATCGCGTAAAGCGTCGAGGTCTTGTCTTGCGCCGTCAGCACCTCGGCGGTGTAGGGATCGACGGCCACCGACATGACGGCATCGCCCCGCTCGATGGCGAAGAAGGCGGGTCGGTCCGCGGCTTCGGGCGCGACATACTGGTCGAGCGTGCCGCCGGGGACGGAGGCGAGCGCCGCTTCGGCCTGTTGCGAGACGGGGGCGCGCGCGCCCACGGCCGCGACGTTGGGCACGTTGCCCAACTGGTTCGAGGCACCGGTAGCCAGCATCATGATTGTCCCGGTGACGGCGAGCGTCAGCAGGAAGGGGATGACGAAAAGTCCGGCATAGAAATGCCAGCGCCAGACGGCGAGGTAGAAGTGATGGGCTCGCACGGGAGCTTCGGCCGCAGAGGCGGCGGGGTCAGCGAATGTCATGGGCATTGTCCGTTGGGTTGGATCGATCTAATATCGAAGACGTCTCAACGGATTAAGGGCGGTCCCCGGTTGGAAACGCGCCGCAGCAAGGTGCGGCGGTCAGAGACCTTGGCCGGTGTCACCCATGCGGTGGTCCACATCTCTTTCGAAGAGGCGTGATCCATCTCGGCAACGATCGCAGGCACGATGGGATGGGATGCAAGATCCCACGGGCATGTCTTGGAAGGATGGAGCGGCGCGCCCGGGGGTGCCTGATCCGCAGGAACGGTGATCGTCACAAGTTCGGAGCCCGAGCAGATCACGATCTCGACGCCGCCCGCCCCGCGCTCTGGCATCGTTCCGGCGGCGACGAGCGAGGCCAGCACGAACGGCAAGAGCAACGTCGTCACGACGCACGTCCTCAAGATGTCGAATGCCGCTGCTCTCAAGGTGCCGCACCTGCCATGCCCGGCGTTATCGCAGGCCATACCAACGGGCAAAAGAACTTCTTTGTCACAGGCGCGGCGGCATTCTGGACGTGATGCTATGCGTCCTTCAACGCTGTAAGGCCGAGATTTCTTTGGTCTGGCGTGGCGCGTCTAGATCGCGCCAACGGCGGACGTCCGCGTCGCGGCGCCGGAGGAGGCGCCTGCCCGTCACGGGCAGCCGGACATCTTCCATGCGGATCAGGGCCCGCGGCTCACGAGCGCCGACGACATCGCAGTGTTGAGGCGGGCACGGGCCGCCGGCCTGGACGGCACGGGCGCCTCGCGCGACGTCTTCATCGAGCGGCCGTGGCGATCCGTGGAAAACGAGGAGGTCCGCTCGCGCGCTTCCGCCAGCGTTGCCGAGGCGCGATCGGCTGCCATTTCGGCGTCCACAAGGCCAGGTCCGCCCGACCGCGCCTCCCTCAACCCGCCATCGCCAATCCCGGCGGCGGCGTGACCAGAGCGGATATCCGCCCAGAAGCCCTGAAGCTGATACGTCCGTGGCACGCGATCTGACCATGCGAGGGGGAAGCAACATGATGCACACGTGCGATCAGCCGCACCGGCGGCGCGAGCCGCCGCGTGGGCGTTGGTCGCAGGTTTGCAGTCGGCGCAAGCCCAGCTGGATTGCCTGTCCGGTGGGTGGCCCGCATCGGAACCCTGCACCCGCGCCCAGTTCATCCGCAGGATCGCTACATGGCCGGTCGGCCGCCCCTGCAACTCTGGCAGTGCCGCATCGGAACCGTCCTTCGACGTCGATGCAGACAGCCTGTCCGCCGACGAAATCCGGGACGTGCGTTTCAAACCTTGCGCCGCGGCACTGCCATTTCCCAAGGCCTTCAGCGCGCCCCAGACTTCATCAACGGGGAAGGATCCTCGGACATCGACATCAGCGGCCCGGAGTTCGACTTCGTCCGTTCGATCCGCGTCTCCATGATCCGCAGCACCGGCGCAGTACTCGCCGCCCACTACGGCCTCCGTCACCGATGGGGCGATCGCCGGCCCGGCGTCTCCATGCGGTCCGTCTTCGTGGACTGGCGGGACTGCGAGGGAAGCTGCGGAAGGGAGCGTCTGGACTGCCTATGCGCCCGGATTGTCCGGCATGACGGAACAACAACGGCATCGAACAGGAGCCGGAGCCGACCCCCACGGAAAGACCCCCCGCAAGGCGGCATTCGAGGGAAGGGGGCTTCGGATGAACAGCAATTGGCGTTCCTGCAGGTGCAACGAGCTATGTTGCCGTAAGTCCACCAGCCTCGCGACAACCCTGGCTGGCAGAAAGCGCGTCCGTGCGACCTCATGTCCTGTGCTGGCCGCGCCGCCTTGATCACCCCCGAGGGCGAGGACCGTCCCTGTCGGAACCAGAGACCGTCCCCGCCCTCCCGCAAGGCCAGAACGGAGTCACCGTGGAACAGCGCATCCGCGAGGCCGGAGCGACGATCGGCCTTCGGGCATCCGCCCAAGTGGCGCCGATCCACATGAGCGGCCGTACCGCCCCGGACGACTGGACGTTGCCCGACCGCGAGCCCAACGACTTCGACCCCCCGGGGACGTGAGCGCCGCCCGGCTCGGACAGACCCGCCGCGCCCTCTGCAACACCGGCGTGCGGCTCGAACGCCCTCGGCCTCATCGAGCGCCGCGCGAAGGGGGACGGGCATCGGTCGCCCTGCGGCGAGTCCTGTCCTCGCGCCGACCCGTCCTGCGCGCCCTTCGCGACACCGAACGTCGCTCCCTGCCCAGCGCGTCGGCGCTCGAGGTGCCAAGCATCTCGAGAACCCCGCCGGGCCGTCATGCCGCCGCACTTTCTTCCCCACACGCTCGTCGCGACACAGGTGCCCGGGGCGCGGACGTTCGCGCTTCTCGCGGGCATCCAGGCCGGCGTGCGCGCGATGCTCGTGTCGGTCCTGCCGCTCCTGATGTTCCGCACCTTCGGCGACGCGAGCCTCGTCAGCCGGATGTATTTCGCCATCGGCATCGTGTCGCTGGCGAGCGGGCTCACCGTGCCCTGGGCCACCCGGCACATCCCGCGGCGCTGGATGTTCACGGCGGGCGCGAGCTTCTACCTCGTCGGCATGGCGCTCGCCATCCGGGGCGGAGAGGTCGCGGTGCCGCTCGCCGTGCTCGCCGTCTCCGTCGGCACGGCGACCACCTTCGTGTGCCTCAACGCCTACGTCCTCGATCATGTCGCCCGGAGCGACCTCGCGCGGTCGGAATCGCTCCGCGTGTTCTACGCCGCGACCGCCTGGACCGTCGGCCCGGTGCTCGGCGTCGTGCTCCTGAACTGGTGGAGCCCGGCGCCGTTCCTCGGTGCCGGCGCGCTCGCGGCGGCGCTCATCGTCACGTTCTGGGTGCTCCGCCTCGGCGACGGGCGCGCCATCGCCCGCGCCCGCGGGCCGTCGCCGAACCCCTTCGCCTATCTCGGCCGGTTCGCGCGCCAGCCCCGGCTCGTCGCGGGCTGGCTCTTCGCGGTCCTGCGGTCCTGCGCGTGGTGGGTCTACGTCGTCTACCTGCCGGGGTTCTGCATCGCGTCGGGGCTCGGCGACCGCGTCGGCGGCTACGCGCTGTCGGTGTCGAGCACGCTCCTCTTCGCCACGCCGCTCCTCATCCGCCTCACTCGCCGCGCCGGGGTGCGCCGAACGGTGCGGACGGCGTTCCTTGCGGCAAGCGCGCTCTTCGGGGTCGCGGCCCTCGCCGCCCCCGCGCCCTGGCTCGCGGTCGCGGCGGCGCTGGCGGGCTCGGCGTTTCTCGTCGTGCTCGACATCTCCGCGGGCCTGCCGTTCCTGATGGCGGTCCGCCCGTCCGAGCGAACGGAGATGTCGGCGGTCTACTCGAGCTATCTCGACGTGTCTGGCATCCTTACGCCCGGCATCGCCTGGGCGGTGCTCGCGGTGGCCCCGATCCCCGCGATCTTCGGCCTCGGCAGCGCGGGCCTCCTCGCCGCCTGGGGCCTCGCGCGCCGGCTCCATCCCCGCCTCGGCACGCAGCGCCCGTCGCGGGGCGGAGCGGTCAGTCCGCTGGCACCGTGATCCCGGTCCTCTGCCCCGGCGTCACGCGGCGATGCACCGTCGCGTCGAGCGGCGCCACCACCGGCGTCCGTCCCTGCGCGTAGCTCTGCTCGCCGACGAGGATGCGGTACGCCTTGTCGAGCATCAGCGCGCGCTCCGGCGTGGGCGTGACCAGCGGCTCCACGCTCGTCGACAGGTCCGCCCGTGCCGCCTCGCCCGACACCGCGTCGAGATAGCGCGCGATCACGTCGGCGTTGGCGCGGAACTCGTCGCCGGCGCCGTTCCGGACGAGGTAGGTCGCGTACTCGCCGGCGCCGTCGGGGCGCATCCGGTCGGCGATGGCGCCGAGCGGGTTGGCGGTGCTCCAGGGATACCAGCCGTAGTGCCCCGCCGCCGCGTCGATCTTGCGCGGATAGGAGAACGTGTCGTCCACCGTCCGCCCCACGCCCGCGTGGCAGCCCGCGCAGGTCAGGCTCTCCTCGAAGGTCTGCGGCCGGAGCGACCCGTCGGCGGCCTCGATGAACCCCTGGAAGCGCCAGCCCTGACCCGTCGCGATGCCCGACTCGATGTCGCCGAAGTAGCGCTCGGGCCGGTCGGGGTGGTCGCGCTCCTCGCGCAGCTCGCGCAGCGCCGTCTCGCGCAGCCCCCAATACGTCTGCCAGCCGGTCTTGCGCGCGTAGCGCAGCTCCTTCAGCCGCGCGGCCGGGCCGACGCGGCCGTCCGCGCCGACATCGAGGTAGCGCACCGAATGGACGAACTCGGTGCCCTCGGGGTAGAGCCCGGCCGCGAGATGCAGCCGCCCGTCGTCGAGCCATGCGCCGGCGCGCCCGGCATAGCGCATCGTGACGCCGTTCCTCGGGTCGAAGGCGTAGGCGACGTGCGTCGCCGTCCCGAGTGTCCCGTCACGGTCGAGGTCCACGGCGGCGGCCGTCTCGTCGGTCGGCGGGATCGGCACGTCGGCGCGCTTCACCAGCGCCTCGACGATGGCGAGGTTGGCCGCGTAGACCGCCCCGTCGGGCGTCCCGTCGGCGCGCTCGCGGAACGGCTCGGGCAGGCGGATCGCCACGTCGTCGGCCGAGCCGTTCGAGGGCCAGAACGCGCCCGGCAGGGGATGGTAGGCGAACGCGCGCCAGCCGGTCCGCGCGCCGTCCGGGGCCACGTCGTAGCCCGCCGCGTCGAAGTCGAACCAGATGTCGGGCACGTAGCCCGACCAGGCGCCGTCGCCGTCGATGTCCCAGCCGCTCGGCGGGCGCGCGAGCGCCTCGGCGAGCGCGATGCCGCCGGTCGCGTGATAGTTGTCCGTCCGCACCCAGGCGAGCGTGTCCGCGTCGGTCATCGCCGCGATGGCGGGGCGGCGGTCGACGAAGAGGTTCGTCCAGGGGTTCGTCAGCGCCGGCGCGGCGAAGTCGTAGGCGGTCTGCAGCTCGGGCGCGCCGGCGAAGTTCGGCTCGGCGGCCGCGACGTGGCAGGTATAGCAGGGGTTGTGGACCGCGCCCGCCGCGTCGGTCGTGCGCGTGTAGCACTGCGGCGGGATGTAGGCGAAGGGGTTCGTGGGGAGCACGGACCGCAGGTCCGCCGCCATGCCAGCGCCCGCGAGAAGGAGCGCGGCCGGCGCCGCGATGGACAGCGCCGGCTGCGGCCGCATCAGTCGAGCACCGGCATCGGGCCGATGTAGCCGAGGTAGGCCGCCGCCTGGTCGGGCGACGCGAGCTTGTCCTCGTCGCTCTCGCCGTAGGGGTGCTGCACCACGCTCATCAGATAGGCATGGCCCGCGACGTTCGGATAGACGTAGACCGAGGTGGTCTCCGCGCCGTAGGGCGTCGTCTCGATCCGCGTGAGGTCGCCCGAGGTGACGTTGTAGGCCCAGACCGCGTCGTTCTGGTGGCCCGTCTCGGTGTCCTCGCCGATGAAGAGCGTGTCGTGGCCGGGCAGGTAGCTCAGGTTGTCGGGGTTCGCGAGCCCGTCGATGTCGCAGGTGTTGCCGGCGAACGCGCTGCCTTCTTCGTATTCGTGCGGCGTGCCCACCACCATTGCCGTCATCGTCGTCGCCACGTAGTCCGCGTCGAGGTCGAGCGCGTAGACCCCGCCGCAGGGGTTGTAGCCGACGCGGACGTCGTTCGAGCCGCCGGTGTCGTACTTGCCGCTCGCCTTGCCCTTCGCCGCCATGTCCTCCATGCCGTTCGAGGTCTCGGAGATGGCGACGTAGAGTTTGTTGTGGTCGGGGTCGTAGGTGATCCCTTCCTCCTTGCGAAGCTCCACCGTCGCGCCCTTGATCGCGGCGTAGCGGCGCGTCTCGAGGCGCGAGGCGGCCATCTCCATGCCGTCCTTCAGCTTCAGGCATTCCGCGACGCCGTTCGCGACCGAAGGCGTGAAGCCCGCCGCGCAACCGCCGTCCTCGCCCATCTCCGCCATGTCGAAGATGTCGGTGAACTTGGTGCCCTTCTCGACCAGCGCCTTCACGTCGGCGCTCGCGGCATGGCCGAGGTCCACCCAGCTGATGTCCGCCGCGCCGCCGTTCTCGGCGCTCGTCTGCGTCCACTTCGCGGCGTAGAGCGTGCCCGCGTCGAGGTTCCCGGCTTCATCGGCGACGAAGCGGAAGAGGCCGACGTTGGTGCCGTCGTCCGACAGGTACACGGTCTTCCGGTCCGGCATGGTATAGCCGAGCTCGTGCGCGAAGCGGCCCATCGCGAAGTGCTTCACGCCTTGCCCCTGGCCCGCGTCGTCGATCGAGACCTCGGTGATGTAGCCGTAGCGGTACGGGTTGAAGACCTGGCGGAAGCCGTCCATCGTCGCATCCGGACCGCTCGCGTCGTAGCCGAAGTAGAGCGCCATCGGCTTGGCGTAGTCGTCGAGCTCGGCGATGTCCGTCGTGGTCTCGATGACATGCGCGTCGGGCTCGTACTCCTCGCTCCCGAGATGCGTGCCCCAGGGCGTCACCGAGCCCGCGCAGGGCACCCAGTGCCCGCCGTCCGCCGAGAAGTCCACCGGCGCGGTCGAGACCGGCGTCAGCATCCCGTCCGCGTCCTGCGTCACCTCGGTGACGTAGACCGACGCCGGCCGCGTCTCGAAATGCGAGACCACGTACATCTTGCCGTCCTTCATCAGGATCGACGAGAAGTCCGTGGAGTTCGAGATCAGCGGCGCCCCGTCGGCGCCCATGATCGGCTTGCCGTGCTGGTCCATGAGCTGCCCGAAGGTGCCGTCGCCGGCCTTCTGGCCGGTCCTGAGCAGCGTGCGGAAGCCGATCGGGGCATCCTTGCCGGCGACCGAGATCGAGGGGCTCGCGACGACCTCGCGCTTGGCGGCGTCGCTGGTGGGCGCATCGACGGCCTTGAAGCTCGGCGCGTCTGCAGCGCCTGCGGCGGCGGCAGAGAGCCCCGCGGTCAGGGCGGTGGTGGCAAGAAGCATGGACCGGCGCATTCGTCTCTCCTCGGCTGTTGAAGCGGGGTGTCGGCAGGCCCCCCGGGGCTCTGCCGGGTCGTCGCCGACCGTCCTAGTGTGCCGGTGCGACGGAACCGTGACAAGCCGGATGCACCGACGTCGCAGGTGGCGGTCGGACTGCGGGGGCTGTAGGTTCCGCCCCGACGAGCGTAGGTACGCGACTGCCGCCGGGCCGAGCAGGCACGCTCGCGCCCCGGTCCGGCGGCCGGCGGGGCGGATGATGCGCGATGGGAGGCTTGCAAGACCGGGCCGGACGCCGGCGAGGGCGGGTCATGCCGGCCGCTGACGACCTGCGCCGCGAAGCCGAAGCCGCCGATCCCCCGGCGCCCCGCGAGCCGCTCTCGCGGCTGGCCGTGCTGCAGAAGAACGCGGCTCTCATCGTCACGGCGCTCCTCTTCGCGGCCGGCAGCTACGCGCTCTACCGCCTGCTGTCGCCGCTCGATTTCCGCGAGGTGCTCGCGAGCCTGAAGGCCACGCCGGGGAGCACCTACGTCCGCGCCATCGCCGCGACCGCGATCGGCTACGCGGCGCTCGTCGGCTACGACTGGTCGGCGCTGCGCTACCTCGGCAAGCGCCTGCCCTTGCCGTTCGTGGCGCTCGGCGGCTTCCTCGGCTACGCCTTCGGCAACACCATCGGCCTCAGCGCGGTCTCGGGCGGGGCGGTGCGCTACCGCATCTACGCCGCCCTCGGGCTCGACGCCTACGACGTGGCCGCGATCTCGTCCTTCGCCGCCATCGCCTACGGCGTCGGCGTCACGCTGATCGGCCTCGCGGCGCTGGTGCTGCACCCCGATGCGCTCGGCATGGTGCTGGCGATGAACCCCGCGACCGTCCGCGTCATCGCGCTCGCGGCACTCGCGGCGTCGCTGGTCCTGCTCTACGGGATCGCGCTCTGGGGCGGCACGCTGCGCCTCGGCCGCTTCGCCCTGCGCGCGCCGGGGGCCGGCGACGTGACGCGGCAGCTCGTCATCACGATGACCGACATCGGCATGGCGGCGCTCACCCTCTACGTCCTCTTGCCGCATGGCACGATCGCCTTCCCGAACCTCCTCGCCGTCTTCGCCATCGCCACGATGGCCGGCGTCCTCAGCCACGTGCCGGGCGGCGTCGGCGTCTTCGAGAGCGTCGTGATCGCGGCGATCGGCGGCAGCGTGCCGCTCAACGACGCGGTGACGGCGCTCCTCCTCTTCCGCCTGATCTATTTCCTGCTGCCCTTTGCCGTGGCCCTGGCGACGCTCTCGGCGAGCGAGGTCTGGACCGCGACCGGCCGGCGCACGCCCGCGATGACGCGCCTGCAGCCGGTGATGGCCGCCGGCCGCGCCGTGATCCCGACCGCGACGGCGATGCTCGTGCTCCTGTCGGGCGTCTACATGATGTTCGCGGGCGTCATCCCGAACGGCGCCGCCGCGTCGGAAGAGCTGCAGACCTTCTTGCCGCTCGCGATGATCGAGGGCGGCGCGCTCGGCTCGTCGATCGTGGGCTCGCTCCTCATCGTGCTCGCGCTGGGGCTCCTGCGCCGGTCGCGGGCGGCGTTCTGGATCGTGCTCGGCGCGCTGCTCGCCGGCGTCGTGACCACCATCGTGCGCGGCTACGACCTCGACCGGCTGGCGCTCCTCGGTTTCATGGCGATCGTCCTTTACCCCTGCCGCCGGGAGTTCTACCGCGCCGCGCGACTGACGCAGGGCCTGTGGTCCGCGCAGTGGGCGCTCTTCGTGCTGGCGACCGGCGGCGCGCTCGTGCTCACCTACCTCGCGGTCCATCGCAACGCGCCCTACGCCGCGCAGGAATGGTGGAAGTTCGCGCTCGATGGCGACGCCGCGCGGGCGCAGCGGGCGGCGCTCGCGGGGTGCGTCATCCTCAGCGTGGCGCTCCTGTCGTCGGCGCTGCGTGCGCGCCAGGTCGTCCGCCGCGAGCCCGACCCCGAGGCGCTGGCGCAAGCGCGCGTGCTCATCGACGCGCATGGCGCGGGCTCGGACATGCTCGCGATGACCGGCGACAAGACGCTGATGTTCGCGGGCACCGGCGACGCGGTGCTGTCCTACGGCGTCAAGGGGGCCTCGTGGATCGCGCTCGGCGCGCCCGTCGGCACCGCCGCGGGCCGCGAGGATCTGGCCTGGGCGTTCCACGATGCGGCGCGCGCCGCAGGTGCCCGGCCGGTGTTCTACGAGGCGCCGGCGAGCTTCACCGACCAGGCGATCGAGATGGGTCTCGCGCTGCACAAGATGGGCGAGGAGGCCGTCGTCCCGCTGACCGGCTTCTCGCTCGACGGGCCGGCGAGGAAGCGCCTCCGCACCGGCCACGCCCGTGCGCTCCGCGACGGCCTCGCGCTCGAGCTCTCCGAGCCGCCCCATGCGGCGGCGCTGGTGGCCGATCTCGCGCGCGTGTCCCGGGCCTGGCTCGGCAGCCGCGGCGCCCGCGAGAAGACCTTCTCCGTCGGCCGCTTCGATCCCGTCTACCTGCAGCGCTTCCCCGTCGCGGTCGTCCGCTGCGACGGCCGCGCGGTCGCGTTCGCCAACGTCCTGACGGCGTCCGGGCGCCGGAGCGCCGCGGTCGACCTCATGCGCCACGCCGACGACGCGCCGCCCGGCACGATGGAATTCCTCTTCACCGCGCTGATGCTCCGCCTCGCCGAGACGGGCGCCGCCGAGTTCAGCCTCGGCATGGCGCCCTTCGCGGGGCTGCCGACCCGGCGCGGCGCCGACCTCTGGTCGCGCTTCGGCACGCTCGTCTACCGCTACGGCGACCGCTTCTACAACTTCGACGGCCTGCGGCGGTTCAAGGACAAGTTCGATCCCGAGTGGCGGCCGCGCTATTTCTGCTGCCGCTCGATCGTCACGCCGGTCGCGCCCCTCGCGGACGCCGCGCGCCTCATCGCCGGCACCGCGCAGGGCATCGCCGAGCGCGGCCGCACGCCGCCTCAGCCCTGAAGCAGCGCCGCGATCCGCGCCGTCTCGCGCGCCACGAGCGCCGCGTCGCCGCGGCTCTCGACGTTGAGCCGGACGAGCGCCTCGGTGTTCGAGCGCCGGAGGTTGAAGCGCCAGCCGGGGAACGTCAGGCTCCAGCCGTCGAGCCGGTCCACCGCCGCGCCGGGAGAGGCGGCGAGCACCCGTGCGATGGCGGCGTCGGGGTCCGCGAGCCGGAAGTTGATCTCGCCCGACGACGGGAAGGCGCCGATGCGGCCGCCAAGGATCGCGCCGAGCGATCCGGGCGCATTTGAATCAAATGCAACCATATGTTTCGCGCGCGAAACAATCTGCGCGACGAGGAGCCAGGGGATCATCCCCGAGTCGCAGCACATGAACCCGCGGAAATAGTGGTGCGCCGAGATCTCGCCGCCGTAGATCGCGCCCGTCGCGCGCATCGCCTCCTTCTGCCAGATATGCCCCGTCGGCGCCGCGACCGCCCGCCCGCCGGCGCGCGCGATCGCGTCGCGGGTGGCGAGCACCACGCGCGGGTCGTGGACGATGGCGGCCCCCGGCGCGCGCGCCAGCATCGCTTCCGCGAGGAGGCCCACGATGTACTCGCCGGGCACGAACGCGCCGGTCTCGTCGAAGAAGAAGCAGCGGTCGAAGTCGCCGTCCCAGGCGACGCCGAAGTCCGCGCCCGCCGCGACGACCGCAGCGCCGGTGGCGGCGCGGTTCTCCGGCAGCATCGGGTTCGGGATGCCGTTCGGGAACGCGGGGTCCGGCGCGTGACGGAGCCGCGTGAACCTGAGCGGCACGCTCCGGGCCGCGAGCCCCGCCGCGATGGCGTCGAAGGTCGGCCCCGCCGCGCCGTTGCCCGCGTCGACGAGGATGTGCAGGGGCGCGAGGCCCTCCGCCGCGAAGCCGAGCACGCGCGCGACATAGGCCGCCCGCGTCCCCGCCGCGTCGGTCGTGCCGCCGCCCGGCGCCTCGGGCGCGAAGGCGTCGGCCGCCACGCAATCCCGGATCGCCGCGAGCCCCGCGTCGGCCGGCAGCGGGGCGGCGCCGGGGCCCACGAGCTTCATCCCGTTCTCGTCGATCGGGTTGTGCGATCCCGTCACCGCGATGCCGCCGTCCGCGCCGAGGTGATCGGTCGCGAAGTACACCTCCTCGGTTCCCGCGAGCCCGAGGTCGAGCACCTCCACCCCCTGCGCCATGAGCCCTTCCGCCAGCGCGGCGGCGAGCGGCGGGGACGACGCCCGCGCGTCGTGGCCCACGACCACCCGCCGCGCGCCCCGCACCGTCGCGAACGCCCGGCCCACCGCGCGCGCGACGTCCGCGTCGAGGTCGCGCCCGAGCCGGCCGCGGATGTCGTAGGCCTTGAAGGCGCCGACGCGCGTCATCGCGCCTCCGCCGCCAGCGCGCGGATCTCCGCCCGCCAGCGGTCCGGCGCGAACGCCGCCTCCGAGGCCGCCGCGATCCGGCGCGCGGCGGCCTCCCGGTCGGCGCGGTACGCCGCCACCAGCCGCGCGACCGCCGCCGCCGCCGCAGCGGGGTCGGCGGTGTCGATGAGCGCGAACAGCGGATGCGCGCGGCCGATCTCGTCCGCCCCGCCGACGTCGGTCATCGCGATCGGGAGGCCGAGCTCGAAGGCCTCCAGCGCCCCGATCGGCAGCCCTTCGTAGCGCGACGTCATGAGATACGCGTCGGCGCCCGCCAGGAGATCGCGGACGGCCGCGGCGTCGACGATCCCGCGTCCGCCGAAGCGCTCGGTGCCCTCGCCGACCAAGACGAGATCCACGCCGGGCGGCAACCGTCCCGCGATGGCGATGGCCGCGGCCAGGTTCTTCTGGAACGCGGCCCGCGTGGTCATCACGACGGTCGCCCGCTCCCCCGCCGCGCGCGGCCAGTCCGGCGGCCGCCCGAGGGCGGAGGTGTTGGGGATCACCCGCACGTCGTGCCGCCGGAGCGCCCAGGCCGGGAACGCCGCCCGGTCGCGCGTGCTCACGAAGACGACGTCGTGCCGGGGGACCACCGCGAGGAGCGCCATCTCCGCCACCCAGCCGAGCGCCGCGACGTGCCGCTTCCGCCCCGGCCCGAAGGCCGCGCCGTGGCACACCGCGACGAGCGCCCGCCGCCGCCCGCCGAGCGCCGCGCGTGCGTGGAGGAGCCGCGCCAGGGCCACGACGAAGGCGTTGCCGGCCCAGACCACGTCGAAGCCGTCGAGCGCGCGGCCGAGCGCCCGCGCCGCGGCGAGGCTGCGGCGGAGGTCGCGCGACCGCGCGAGGCCCGGGATGCGGACATGCGCCACGCCCATCGCGGCGGCGAAGTCGTAGGCGTCGCCGTCCGCGTCGGAGATCACCGTCATCTCCGCCTCCCCCGCCAGCGCCTCGCAGACCTGCCGCACGTAGCTCGGCACGCCCGACCGGAACGCATGGCCCGCGACGAGCGCGATGCGCCGCACTCAGACCCGCCCCGCCGCGACGCCAAACGCGAGGAGGAGCCGCCCCACCGGGCCCTGGTGCGTGAGCCCCGCCTCCCGCGCCGCGCGCAGCCGCCGGACCGGCCCGCCGGCGCCGCGCAGGCGCGCGAAGGCGGCCAGGCGGCGGCGGTTCTCCGGCGTGAGGTGCTCCGCCACCCGCTCCAGCGCCGCGACATGCGCGGCATTGCGCGCCGCGAGCTCGCCGCCGAAGAGGAGCTCCCGCGCCCGGCGCGCGCGGTCGCGGAGCCGCCCCTGCGCGCCGATCGCGTTGGCGTGATGCTGGCGGTAAAGCACGAGCGGCTCGGGATCGGAGAGCACCCGCCCGCCGGCGCCCGTCACGAGGAGATAGAGCCACCAGTCATGGGCCGGCAGCGGCAGTCCCGCGACGGCGGGGAGCGTGGCCTGCACCAGATCGAGCGCGGCGCGATTGAGGAGGATCGCATGTCCGGCGGCGATGTTGTGGACGAGCGCGTTGCCGAAGGACGGCGGCAGCGGGACCGGCGCCGTGAAGCCGAGCGGCTCGAGGTTCGGCCCCGAGACGAGCGACCGGCAGCACCAGAGCCCCGGCACGCCCGCGGGCAGGGCGCCCAGCGCCGCCACGCCGCGCGCGAGGCGGGCAGGAAGCCACACGTCGTCCTGGTCCGACAGCGCGGCGTAGGGCACGTCGGGCCCCGCGGCGCCGAGGAGGTGGAGGAAGTTCGCGGCGAAACCGGCTTCTGGGCCGTCGATCACCCGGCCGTCGCGGCCCGTGGCGGCGAGCCAGCCGCGCACCAGCGCCGGGCCGCCGTCGCGCGAGCCGTCGTCGCTGGCGATCAGCACCCAGTCCGCGTGGTCCTGCGCCGCGAAGCTCGCGAGCTGCTCGGCGAGGTGAGCGGCTCCGTTGTGCAGAGCCATCAGGATGGCGACCTGCTGGGCGTGCGGGACGATACCGGGCATCGCCGCATCTGACCGGATGGGTGCGGCGCTGTCCAGCCGGGGCAACGCGCCGCACAGACTGGAACAGCGCCGCGGTTAACGGTAGTGTGGCCGGACTGCGGCCGGCGCTGGAGGCGCGAATGAGCGAGAACGACGGCGACGAGCGGACCCGGGCGGCGGCACCCGCGCGCGGCGGCGCGGCGACAGCGCCCCTGAAGGTGGTTCGCCCGGCAGCTCCGAAGCCTGCTGCCCCGCCCCGGCCCGCAGCACCGCCCGCGCCCGCCGCCACGCCGCCCGAGCCCGGCATGGGCCGCGTCCGCCGCTTCGCGCAGCCGGCCCGCGCCAAGGCACGCCACTGGGGGGTCATCGCCACCTTCGCGCTGTGCGTGCTGGCGCCCCTCGCGGTCCTCGGCTGGTACCTCGCGTTCCGCACCACCGACCAGTACGCCTCGACCGTCGGCTTTTCCGTCCGCAAGGAGGAATCGCACTCCGCGCTCGACATCTTCGGCGGCCTCGCGTCGCTGTCGGGCTCGTCGGCGACCAAGGACAGCGACATCCTCTACAAGTTCATCCTGAGCCAGGAGCTCGTCAGCCGGCTCAACGACGAGCTGGGCCTCGTCGCAAAGTTCTCCGAGCCCTACGACGGCGACCCGCTCTTCGCCTTCGACAAGTCCGGCAGCGTCGAGGATCTGGTGCGCTACTGGCATCGCATGGTGCGCGTGAACTACGACACCGGCACCGGGCTCATCGAGGTGCGCGTGACCGCGTTCAAGCCTGAAGATGCCCAGGCGATCTCCGCTGCGATCTTCAAGGAGAGCAGCGTGATGATCAACAAGCTCTCCGCGATCGCCCGGTCCGACGTGACGCGCTACGCGCAGGAAGACCTCGACAACGCCATCG
Source organism: Paracoccaceae bacterium (assembly GCA_965219015.1). Lineage (GTDB taxonomy): Bacteria > Pseudomonadota > Alphaproteobacteria > Rhodobacterales > Rhodobacteraceae > CBDCNH01. Next base: position 64,057 of record CBDCNH010000018.1, on the reverse strand, counting down.
AGCGCCAGAAGGCCTCGCGCCAGGCGCTGACGGCGTTCCGGCTCCGCACCTTGATGGTCGATCCGCAGGCCGACCTCGAGGCGCAGATGGCGCTTCTCAACACGCTCAACGGCCAGCTCGCGGAATCGGTGATCCAGCTCGACCTCCTGAAGGAGGTCGCACAGCCCAACGACCCGCGCATCAAGCAGGCCGACCGCAAGATCGGCGTCATCCAGGACCGCATCGACGAGGAGCGCCGCAAGTTCGGCGTCGGCGGGCAGGGGCCGGGAGGCGAGGACTACGCGACCGTCGTGTCCGAGTTCGAGCGACTGAAGGTCGACGAGCAGTTCGCCGAGACCGCCTACGTGACCGCGCAGGCGAGCTACAACACAGCCGTCGCCGATGCCAACAGGCAGTCGCGCTATCTCGCGGCCTACATCGAGCCGACCTTGGCCGAGGCCGCGGAATATCCCCGGCGCTGGGTGATCCTGGGGCTCGCCGGGCTCTTCGCGTTCCTGCTGTGGTCGATCGGGGTGCTCGTCTATTACAGCGTCCGCGATCGCCGCTGACGGGCCCGGCTCCGGTCGGCCCGCCGTCGTCGTCACGGGCGCCGGCGGCCGGGTCGGCACGCTCCTCCGGCGTGCCTGGGAGGCCCGCCCGCCCGAAGGGTTCGTGCCCCGCTGGCTCACGCGGTCGGACTGGGACATCCTCGGCGGGCCGCCGCCCCGGATCGCGCCGGTGGCGGTGATCGCGCTCGCGGGCGTGCTCTCGGGTCCGCGGCTCGCGGACAACACGGCCCTCGCGCTCGCGACGCTGCGGGCGGCGCGCGGGCCTATCCTCGTCGCCTCGTCGGCCGCGGTCTACGGGCGGACCGATGCGCCCGCCGCCGAGGACGCCGCGCAGCACCCGGACGGCGCCTATGGGAAGGCCAAGGCCGAGATGGAGGCGGCGCTCGCGGGAGCGCCGGGCGTGACCTGCCTCCGCATCGGCAACGTGGCGGGGGCGGACGCGCTCTTCGCCGCCATCGCGCGCGGCGGGCCGGTGACGCTCGACCGCTTTCCGGACGGCAGCGCGCCGCTGCGGTCCTACATCGGGCCGCGAACGCTGGGCGACGTGCTCGGTGCGCTCGTGCGCCGCGCGCTTCGTGGCGAAACCCTGCCGCGCGTCCTCAACGTCGCGAGCCCCGGCGCGGTGGCGATGGATGCGCTCTGCGCCGCCGCGGGTGCCGCGGTCGAGCGCCGCGCCGCGCCGCCCTCGGCGATCCCGCGCGCGCTCGTCGACGTGACGGCGCTCGGCCGCCTCATGCCGCTCGAGCCCGCCGATCCCGCGGCGCTCGTGGCCGAATGGCGGGCGCTCGCGTGACCCCGACGAAGCGCCTCTTCGACATCGTCTGGGCGGTCGGGCTGGTGGCGTTCCTCGCGATCCCGTTCGGCATCCTCCTCGCGTTCCTCGCCATCACCGACGGGCGGCCGCTGTTCCACGTCTCCGAGCGGATGCGGTCGCCGACGCGGGCGTTCGGGCTCGTCAAGCTCCGCACCATGCGCGTCGATCCCGGCGACCGCGGCGTCTCGGGCGGCGACAAGTCGGCGCGGATCACGCCGATGGGGGCCTGGCTGCGGCGCAAGCGGCTCGACGAGATCCCGCAGCTGTGGAACATCCTCGCCGGCGACATCAGCTTCGTCGGCCCGCGACCGCCGCTCCGCGAATACGTCGAGCGCTACCCGGCGCTTTACGCCGATGTGCTCCGCAGCCGTCCGGGGATCACCGGGCTCGCCAGCATCGCCTTTCACGCGCACGAGGAGCGGCTGCTGGCCGCCTGCCGCGACGCAGCCGAGACGGATGCGGTCTACGTGCGCCGCTGCGTGCCCCGAAAGGCGCGGATCGACCTTCTCTACCAGCGCCGGCCTTCGGTCTGCCACGACTGGATCCTGATGCTGCGGACCATCGGCAACGCCCGGCGGGTGCGGTGACGAAGGCGGATTGCGGCGTTCGGAGCCGCCCCATATGGTGACGCCGGTTTGGAGGCGAGCGATGGCTGCGACCCTGCACAGGGCGGTCTGCGGGGCGGCGGCGATCGGTCTCGCGGCGGTGGTGCCGGCGCGTGCCGAGGCTCCGACCGCGCCGAGCCTGAACCTCTACGGCGCCCCGGGCCTCGTCGACATGCCTTCGGGCGAGGCGCAGCCCGACGGCGAGGTCACGCTCGGCTACGGGCTCTTCGCAGGGCTTGGCCGCACCACGCTGAGCTTCCAGCTCCTGCCCCGCGTCTCGGGCTCGTTCCGCTACACCGGCATCCGCAACTGGAACCGCTACACGACGCCGGGCGACGGGCTCTTCGACGGGTTCGACACGTATTACGACCGCAGCTTCGACCTGCGGATCCTGGCCCTGCGCGAAGGGCGATACCTCCCGGCAGTGACCTTCGGGCTGCAGGACTTCGCCGGCACCGGGCTCTTCTCGGGCGAGTACGTCGCCGCGACGAAGCACGTCCTGCCGTCGGTCAAGGTGACGGCGGGCCTCGGCTGGGGGCGGCTCGGAACCTTCGGCGACATCGGCTCGCCGTTCGGCGACCGTTCGCGTCCCGACGTGGGCCGGGGCGGCAAGCCCAACTTCAAGGACTTCTTCCGCGGCCCGGCGGCGCCCTTCGCCGGCATCGAATGGACCGCGACGGACAAGATCGGGCTCAAGCTCGAGTATTCCTCCGACGCGTATTTCGTGGAGGCCGAGCGGCGGGGCATCTTCGAGCGCAAGAGCCCGTTCAACCTCGGGGTTGAATACAGGGTCAACGACGCGGTGAAGGTCGGCGGCTATTATCTCTACGGCTCGGAACTCGGGCTGAGCGTGCAACTCGCGTTCAACCCGACCACGCGGCCGGGCGACCTCGGGCTCCTCGGGCCGGGGCCGCTGCCCGTCAAGGTGCGCCCGGGCCGTGCGGCCGATCCCGCCGCCTGGTCGACGTCGTGGGCCGCGACGCCCGCCACCGCCGACCGGGCGCGGGCGACGCTCGCCGGCGTGCTCGGCGCGGACGGGATCACGCTCGAGGCGCTGAGCCTCGCGCCCGAGGTCGCCACCGTCCGCATCGTCAACCGCCGCTACGACGCCGAGGCGCAGGCCATCGGACGGACGGCGCGGGCGCTGGCGGCGCTGCTCCCGGCCTCGGTCGAGACGTTCCGCATCGAGCCGGTGGTCGCTGGCGTCGCGACCTCGTCGGTGGTGCTGCGCCGCCGCGACCTCGAGGCGCTGGAGTTCGCGCCCGACAGCGCGGCGGCGCTGCTCGCGCGGACGCGCATCGAGGACGCGGGCGGGCCGCTGCCGCCGCGGAGCGATTACGCGGAGGGCCGGTACCCGCGCTTCACCTACGGGCTTGGCCCCTACGTCCGCTTCAGCACCTTCGACCCGGACGACCCGATCCGCGCCGATCTCGGCGCCCGGCTCACGGGAGCGGTCGACATCGCGCCCGGGCTGGTGGTCGCGGGCGCTCTGACGCAGCGGCTCGTGGGCACGCTCGACGACGTGACGCGGGTCGCGAGCTCAAGGCTGCCCCGCGTGAGGACCGACACCTATCTCTACGACCGCCAGGACGGCGTGGCGCTCGAGACGCTGACGGCGGCCTACTACGTGCATCCGCGGGGGCCGTTCTACGGACGGCTGACGGCGGGCTATCTCGAGCAGCAGTTCGGCGGCGTCTCGGCGGAGGTGCTCTGGAAGCCGGTCGCGCGCCGGCTCGCGCTCGGCGCGGAGGTCAACTACGCCCGGCAGCGCGACTTCGACCAGCGGTTCGGGTTCCGCGACTACGACGTCGTGACGGGCCATGCCTCGGCCTATTACGACTTCGGCGGCGGCTACCACGGCGAGGTCGACGCGGGCCGGTACCTCGCAGGCGACTACGGCGCCACCTTCACGCTGACCCGCGAGTTCGCCAACGGCTGGAACGTCGGGGCCTTCGCCACCTTCACCGATGTCTCGGCGGAGGAGTTCGGCGAGGGATCGTTCGACAAGGGCATCTTCATCAACATCCCCGTGACCTGGGCCATCGGCCAGCCGTCGCGCCGGTCCGCCGCGACCGTGATCCGGCCGATCACCCGCGACGGGGGCGCGCGGCTCGGGGTCAACGGCCGGCTGGAGCCACTCGTGCGGAGCTACGACGCCGAGCACGTCGAGGGCCAGTGGGGGCGGGTATGGCGGTGAGGCGCGCGGCCTTCTCGGCGGCGCTGGCGCTTGCAGTGGCGGCGTGCTCGTCCGAGCCGCGCCAGCCCGCCGATCCGGTGTCGGTGATCCGCGCGGCCATCGCCAAGCGCCGCGCCGGGCCGCCTGCGCCCTTCGTCGCGCCGACCGCGGCGAGCGTCGCGCGCATGACCACGCCCGGCCTCTACGTCTCGATCCCGAAGCGCGAGGCGAAGGCGGTGCTGGTGCCGCTCGCGCAGAACGGTGCCGTGACGACGTGGACGACGGGGGACGCCACGACGCTCGGCGTGCGCGATGGGGTCATCGTCGCGACGCGCGGTCTCGGGCCAGATCTGATGTCGGCCGGCGCACCCGCCGCACGGACGCTTGGCGCGGGAACGGGGCGCACGGAGCGGCTCTACGTGACCCTCGACGGCGACGATCAGCCGATCCGGCAGACGTTCGTTTGCGGCCTTTCGGCAACAGCGCGTGAGACAATTGCTGTCGCCGAGCGCCCATATCTCGTGCAGCGCGTGACGGAGCGCTGCGAAAACGGGCCGACGAACGTGTGGTGGATCGATCCAGCCGGCAGGATCAGGCAGTCGCATCAATGGCTTGGCGCCCGGATCGGCTATGCCGACGTGCAGGCGCTTGATCGCTGACGGACTCCGCAGGGGACTTCCCTGTCGGCAGGAACGATGCTAAGTCGCAGAAGACATGGAATTCAGGAGCCCCGCCATGAAGAAACTCACCGTTCTGGCGTTCGCCTTGGCGACGTCCTTCGCAGGCGCCGCAAGCGCCGGCAACCTTGCCGCACCGGTTCCGGAAGCTCCGGTCGCCGTCGCTCCGCCGACGCAAGGGCCGTCGAGCAGCCTCAACGGCACCTATGTGGCGCTCGGCGCGGTTGCGCTGGCGGCGATCCTCGTTGCCACGAACAACAACGACGACAACAACAACGGCACGGGGACCACGACGGCCACGGCGACGACGGGCTCGCTGGAGTAACCTCTCGGACCCAGCGGACTTGCGAACGCCGGTGCCTCGCGCCGGCGTTTTGCGTTTGCGGGCCCGATTCGCCGCATCTGGACGTTTCCGGCTTGAAACATCTCCTCCCGGTGCCAGAGTGATGCCCTGGGACATCGAGGGAGCCGAATGCGGATTGCGGTGCTGGGCGGCGGGCCGGCCGGGCTCTATTTCGCGATCTCGGCGAAGCTGCGAGACCCCGCGCATACGGTGACGGTCTACGAACGCAACCGCCCGAACGACACCTTCGGCTGGGGCGTGGTGCTGTCGGACGAGACGCTGGGCACGCTCGCCGCCAACGACGCGCCGAGCGCGGAGGCGATCCGCGCGAGCTTCGCCTGGTGGGACGACGTGGCGGTGGTCAAGGACGGCGTGCGGACGGTCTCGACCGGGCACGGCTTCTGCGGCATCGGGCGGCGGCGGCTTCTGATGCTGCTGCAGGCACGGGCGCGGGAGGTGGGGGTCGAGCTCAGCTTCGAGACCGAGGTGGCGTCGCCGGCGGAGCTTGCCGCCGGCCATGACCTCCTCGTCGCGGCGGACGGGCTCAACTCGCGCACCCGGCGGGACTTCGCGGACGCGTTCCGGCCGGTCGAGACGATGGCGCGGAACCGCTTCACCTGGCTCGGCACGCGCGCGCGCTTCGAGGAGGCGTTCACCTTCATCTTCGAGCGCACGCCGCACGGCTGGGTCTGGGCGCATGCCTACCAGTTCGACCCCGAGACCGCGACGTTCATCGTCGAGTGCAGCGCGGCCACCTGGGAGGCGGCGGGCTTCGGCGCGATGACGGAGGCCGAGAGCACGGCGGCCTGCGAGGCGATCTTCGCGAAGCACCTCGGCGGGGAGCCGCTCCTCAGCAACGCGCCGCACCTGAAGGGGTCCGCCTGGCGCGTGTTCCCGCGCGTGCTCTGCGAGCGCTGGTCGCACGAGAACATCGTCCTGATGGGCGACGCGGCCGCGACGGCGCATTTCTCGATCGGCTCGGGGACGAAGCTCGCGCTCGAGAGCGCGATCGAGCTCGCCGACGCGATCACCGAGGAGACGGGCCTCGGGGCGGCGTTCGCGCGCTACGAGGACCGCCGCCGCGTCGAGGTGCTGCGGCTGCAGTCGGCGGCGCGGAACAGCCTGGAGTGGTTCGAGGACGTCGAGCGCTACCTGCCGATGGAGCCGGTGCAGTTCGCCTATGCGCTGCTGACGCGCTCGCAGCGGATCGCGCACGAGAACCTGCGGCTTCGCGACCCGGCCTGGCTCATGGAGGCGGAGGCCTGGTTCCAGGCGCGCGCGGGCAACCCCGACGGGCCGCCGCGGCCGCCGATGCTGGCGCCGTTCCGGCTGCGCGACATGGCGCTGAGGAACCGCATCGTGGTCTCGCCGATGGCGCAGTACCGCGCGGTGGACGGCTGCCCGACGGACTGGCACTTCGTGCATTACGCCGAGCGGGCGAAGGGCGGGGCGGCGCTCGTCTACACGGAGATGACCTGCGTGTCGCCGGAGGGGCGGATCACGCCGGGCTGCCCCGGCCTCTACGCGCCCGAGCACGAGGCGGCCTGGGCGCGGCTCGCGGCGTTCGTCCACGCCGAGACCGGGGCGAAGCTCTGCGCGCAGATCGGCCATGCCGGGCGCAAGGGCTCGACGCAGCTGGGCTGGGAGGAGATGGACGCGCCGCTCGACGCCGGCAACTGGCCGCTCATCTCGGCCTCGGCGATCCCGTGGTCGGCGCGGAACGCGACGCCGCGCGCGATGGACCGGGACGACATGGACCGGGTGCGCGACGCCTTCGTCGCCGCGGCCCGGATGGCGGACCGGGCGGGCTTCGACATGCTCGAGGTCCATGCGGCGCACGGCTACCTGCTGGCGTCGTTCCTGTCGCCGCTGACGAACCGGCGCGACGACGCCTACGGCGGCGACCTCGCGGCCCGGCTCCGCTATCCCATCGAGGTGGTCGCGGCGGTCCGGGCGGCGTGGCCGGAGGGCAAGCCAATGTCGGTCAGGATCTCGGCGCACGACTGGCAGGGCGCGGAGGGCATGACGCCCGAGGCTTCGGTGGCGATCGCGCGGGCCTTCGCGGGCGCGGGCGCGGACATCATCGACGTGTCGGCGGGGCAGACCACGCCCGAGGCGAAGCCGGTCTACGGGCGGATGTTCCAGACGCCCTTCGCGGACCGCATCCGCAACGAGGCGGGGATCGCCACGATGGCGGTCGGCAACATCCACGACGCGGACCACGCCAACGCGATCCTGCTTGCGGGGCGCGCGGACCTCGTGGCGCTGGCGCGGCCGCATCTCGCCGACCCGTACTGGACGCTGCACGCGGCGGCGGCGCTCGGCGACCGGCAGGAGCCCTGGCCGCTGCCGTACCTCGCGGGGCGCGACCAGCTCTGGCGGCTGGCGGACCAGGCCCGTTGACCGGGCTCGCCGGACGCCATGCGGTCGTGACCGGGGGCGGCACCGGCATCGGCGCGGCGGTCGCGCTCGCGCTCGCGGGCGCCGGCGCGCGGGTCACGGTGACGGGCCGGCGCGAGGCGCCGCTCCGCGAGACGGCGGCGCGGCACGCGGGCATCGGCTGGGCGGTCGCCGACGTGACCGACTATGCCGCGACCGAGGCGATGCTGGCGGCGGCGGGTGCGCCCGACATCCTCGTCGCCAACGCCGGGGCCGCGACGGGCACCGCGTTCCGCAAGCTCGCGCCCGAGACGTTCGCCGCGACGCTGGCGGTCAACCTCGCGGGCGTGTTCCACCTCTGGCGCGCGGGGCTCGGGCGGATCGGCGGCTGGGGGCGGCTCGTCGCCATCGGCTCGACGGCGGGGCTGAAGGGCTATCCGTTCGTCGCCGACTACGTGGCGGCGAAGCACGGCGTCGTGGGGCTGACGCGCGCGCTCGCGGTCGAGCTTGCCGGCGACCCCGCGCGGGCGGACGTGACGGTGAACGCGGTCTGCCCCGGCTACGTCGACACGCCGCTTCTCGACCGTACGGTGGCGGAGGCCACGGCGCGGAGCGGGCGCGACCGCGACGCCGTGGTGGCCTCGCTCGTGGCGTCGAACCCGCAGCGGCGGCTCATCGCGGCCGACGAGGTCGCGGGCGCGGTGCTCTGGCTCTGCTCGGACGCGGCGCGGTCGGTCACGGGGCAGGCCATCGCGATCTCCGGGGGCGAGACGTGACGGGCGCGCCGCAGGCCCGGCCGGAGCCGACGCGCGACCGCCTGCGGCTCTGGCTGCGGCTCCTCGGGGCGACGCGCGGCATCGAGGGCGAGCTCCGGGCCCGGATGCGCGCCGAGCGCACGACGCTGCCGCGCTTCGACGTGCTGGCGGCGCTCGACCGCGCGCGGCGGCCGCTCCGCATGTCGGACCTGTCGGACGCGCTCCGGGTCTCCAACGGCAACGTGACCGGCATCGTCGACCGGCTCGCCGCGGACGGGCTGGTGATGCGCGTGGCGCGGCAGGGCGACCGGCGCGCGGTCGAGGTCTCGCTGACGGCGCCGGGCGCTGCGGAATTCGCCCGGCTGGCGGCGCTCCATGCCTCCTGGATCGACGCCTGCTTCGCGCGCGTGGGCCCGGGCGAGCTTCTGCAGGCCATCGCCCTCCTCGACCGGATCGGGCCGTGAGCCGGCCGTTCCACCTCGACATGGCGGAGGGCGTCGCCACCGTGCGGCTCGACCGGCCGGAGCGGAAGAACCCGCTGACGTTCGAGAGCTACCGCGCGCTCCGGGACTGGTTCCGCGGCCTGCCGGACGATCCGGGCGTGCGCGTGGTGATCCTCGGCTCGAACGGCGGCAACTTCTCCTCGGGCGGCGACGTGCACGACATCATCGGGCCGCTCACGCGCATGGCGATGCCGGAGGTGCTGGCGTTCACGCGGCTGACGGGCGACCTCGTGCGCGCGATGCTCGGCTGCGGGCGCCCGGTGATCGCGGCGGTGGAGGGCGTCTGCGTCGGCGCGGGGGCGATCCTTGCGATGGCGTCGGACCTGCGGCTCGCGGCGCCCACGGCGCGCACGGCGTTCCTCTTCGCGCGCGTGGGGCTCGCGGGCTGCGACATGGGGGCCTGCGCGATGCTGCCGCGCATCGTGGGGCAGGGCCGGGCGGCGGAACTCCTCTACACGGGCCGCGCGATGGCGGCGGAGGAGGGCCTCGCCTGGGGCTTCTGGAACCGCGTCGTGCCGGCGGAGCGCCTGATGGCCGAGGCCGGGGCGCTGGCGCGGAGCATCGCCGACGGGCCGGGCTTCGCGCACATGATGACGAAGACGATGCTGGTGCAGGAATGGGCGATGAGCCTCGACATGGCGCTCGAGGCGGAGGCGCAGGCGCAGGCGATCTCGATGCGGACGGTGGACTTCCGCCGCGCCTACGAGGCGTTCGCCGCGCGCGAGACGCCGCGCTTCGAGGGGAATTGATGGAACACCTCGCCTGGCCGTTCCTCGCGCCCGCGCACCGCGCCTTCGCCGAGGGCCTCGACGCCTGGGCTGGGGCGAACCTCGGGCGCATCGACCACGCCGACACGGACGCCGCCTGCCGCGGGCTGGTGGCGGCGCTCGGCGCCGGCGGCTGGCTCGCCGCGACGGCGCCGGAGGGGCGGCACGACGTGCGGACGCTCTGCCTCGCGCGCGAGGTTCTGGCGCGGCACGACGGGCTCGCGGACTTCGCGTTCGCGATGCAGGGGCTCGGGATGGGCGCGGTGGCGCTCTTCGGCGACGCGGGCCAGCGCGCGTGGCTCGCCGAGACCGCCGCGGGACGGGCCATCGCGGCCTTCGCGCTGACCGAGCCCGCTTCCGGGTCGGACGTGGCGGCGCTCGCGACCGCGGCGCGGCGCGACGGCACCGACTACGTGCTCGACGGCGAGAAGACCTGGATTTCCAACGGCGGCATCGCGGATGTCTACACCGTCGTCGCGCGCACCGGCGAGGCGCCGGGGGCGAAGGGGCTGTCGGCGTTCCTCGTGCCCGCGGATACCGCCGGGCTGGTGGTCGCCGAGCGGCTCGAGGCGATGGCGCCGCATCCGCTCGCGCGGCTCCGCTTCGAGGGGATGCGGCTCCCGGAGGCCGCGCGGATCGGGCCGGCAGGCGCGGGGTTCCGCATCGCGATGACGGTGCTCGACACGTTCCGCACCACGGTCGCGGCTGCGGCGCTGGGGCTCGCGCGGCGGGCGCTCGCCGAGACGCTGGCGCGGGTCAGGGGCCGCGCGCTCTTCGGGGCGCCGATGGCGGAGCTGCAGATGGTGCAGGGGCATGTCGCGGACATGGCGCTCGACGTCGATGCCGCGGCGCTCCTCGTCTACCGCGCCGCCTGGGCGAAGGATCAGGGCGCCGACCGGGTGACGCGCGAGGCGGCGATGGCGAAGCTCTTCGCGACCGAGCGCGCGCAGGCGGTGATCGACGCGGCGGTGCAGCTCCACGGCGGCGAGGGCGTGCGGGCGGGAAGCGTGGTCGAGCGGCTCTACCGCGAGATCCGGGCGCTGCGGATCTACGAGGGCGCGTCGGACGTGCAGCGCGTGGTGATCGCGCGCCAGGTGCTGGGGGGATGATGCTCGGACCATCGGCGCATGTGGACACCTTCGCGCGGGACCGGCTGCCGCCGCCCGAGCTCTGGCCCGACCTGCCGGGGGCGGGGGCGGGCTACCCCGACGTGCTGAACGTCGGCGCGGAGCTGACCGACCGGATGGTCGAGCGCGGCTTCGGCGACCGTACCGCGCTCATCGGCAACGGCCGGAGGCGGACCTACAAGGAGCTCGCCGACTGGACCTCGCGGATCGCGCACGCGCTCGTCGCGGACTACGGCGTGCGGCCCGGCAACCGGGTGCTGATCCGGTCGGCCAACAACCCCGCGATGGTCGCGGCCTGGCTCGCGGCCACCAAGGCGGGCGCGGTCGCGGTGCTGACGATGCCGATGCTGCGCGCGGGCGAGCTCGGCGCCATCGTCGACAAGGCGGAGATCGGGCTCGCGCTCTGCGACACGCGGCTGATGGACGAGATGGTCGCCTGCGCCAAGGCGAGCCGGTTCCTGACCCAGGTGATCGGCTTCGACGGCACCGCGAACCACGACGCCGAGCTCGACCGCGCGGCGCTCGACAAGCCGGTCGGCTTCGCGCCGGTGCCGACGGGGCGGGACGACGTGGCGCTCCTCGGCTTCACCTCCGGCACCACCGGCACGCCGAAGGCCACGGCGCATTTCCACCGCGACCTCCTCGCCATTGCCGACGGCTACGCGGCGGAGGTGCTGGGCGTCACCCCCGACGACGTGTTCGTGGGCTCGCCGCCCTTGGCGTTCACCTTCGGGCTCGGCGGGCTCGCGATCTTCCCCTTGCGCTTCGGGGCGGCGGCGGCGCTCCTCGAGGCCGCGTCGCCGCCGAACCTGGTGACGCTGATCGAGACGTACCGCGCGACGGTGTGCTTCACCGCGCCGACCGCCTACCGCGTGATGCTGCAGGCGATGGACGCGGGCGCGGACCTCACGTCGTTGCGCGCGGCGGTGTCGGCGGGCGAGACGCTGCCCGCGCCCGTCTACGAGGCCTGGATGGCGCGCACCGGCAAGCCGATGCTCGACGGGATCGGGGCGACGGAGATGCTGCACATCTTCATCACCAACCGCTTCGGCGACAGCCATGCGGGCGCGACCGGACGGCCGGTGACGGGCTACGAGGCGCGCATCCTCGACGCGGAGGGTGCCGAGGCGCCGCGCGGCACCGTGGGGCGGCTCGCGGTGCGCGGGCCGACGGGGTGCCGCTACCTCGACGACGACCGCCAGCGCGCCTACGTGCGGGACGGCTGGAACCTGACCGGCGACGCCTTCTGGCAGGACGACGAGGGGCGCTTCCACTTCGCCGCGCGGACAGACGACATGATCGTCTCGGCGGGCTACAACATCGCGGGCCCGGAGGTGGAGGCGGCGCTCCTCGCGCATCCCGACGTGGCCGAGTGCGGCGTGATCGGCGAGCCCGACCCCGAGCGCGGGCAGATCGTGGCGGCGCATGTCGTGCTGGCGCCGGGGGTGGCGGCGGACGCGGCGACGGCGCTCCGGCTGCAGGAGCACGTCAAGGCGGCGATCGCGCCCTTCAAGTACCCCCGCCGCGTGGTCTTCGCCGACGCGCTGCCGAAGACCGCGACGGGCAAGATCCAGCGCTTCCGGCTCCGGGGCGGCTAGGTGGGGTTCGTGCATGAAGAGCGGGTGCGGTTCCAGCACTGCGACCCGGCGGGGATCGTGTTCTACCCGCGCTACTTCGAGATGGCGAACGCCTGCATCGAGGCGTTCCTCGACGCGCGCGGGGTGAGCTTCGCGGAGATCCACGGGCCGCGCGGGCTGGCGCTGCCGACGGCGGAGGTGACGGCCACGTTCCGCGCGCCGAGCCGGCTCGGCGACGCGCTGGCCCTGGCGCTCCGGGTGACGCGGCTCGGGCGGACGAGCGTGGGGCTGGCGCTCGACGTGTCCTGCGAGGGTGCGCCGCGGGTGGCGATCGCGGCGACGCTGGTGTGCGTGGCGATGGCGGACGGGCGGCCGCGGCCCTGGCCGGACGATCTGCGCGGCATGTTCGAGTTGGAGGCGCGCGATGCATGAGACCGTCCACCCCGAGGGCTGGGCGCCCGCGCGGGGCTACGCCAACGGGATGCTGACGCCCGAGGGGCATCTCTTCGTCGGCGGCCAGATCGGCTGGACGGCGGCGCAGCGCTTCGAGACCGACGACTTCGTGGGGCAGGTCGAGCAGGCGCTCGCCAACGTCGTGGCGGTGGTGCGCCGGGCGGGCGGGGGCCCCGAGCATGTCGTGCGGCTCACGTGGTTCGTGACCGACAAGCGCGCCTACCTCGACCGGCTCGGCGAGGTCGGCGCGGCCTACCGGCGCGTCATGGGCCGGCACTTCCCGGCAATGACGATGGTGGTGGTCGCGGGGCTCGTGGAGGACCGCGCGCTCGTCGAGATCGAGGCGGTGGCGGCGCTGCCGCGCTAGCGTGACGTCGACGTCCAGGCCCAGCTCGAGGCGCACATCGCGTCCACGTCGCGTCGCGCCCGGAAGCCGAGAAGCGCCTCGGCGCGCGCCGTGTCGCCCCAGTAGGCGGCGAGGTCGCCCGCGCGGCGGGGGGCGACGCGCGCGGGGAGCGCCCGGCCGACGGCGCGGGAGTAGGCGTCGAGCATCTCGCGCACCGATGTGCCGCGCCCGGTGCCGAGGTTGACGAGGTGCGGAAGGTCGCGCTCGAGAAGGGCGCGGAGCGACAGCACGTGACCTTCGGCCAGATCCTCGACATGGATGTAGTCGCGCTGGCAGGTGCCGTCGGGCGTCGGATAGTCGTCGCCGAAGATCGCGAGCTCGCGCAGGTCGCCCGTCGCCACCTGCGCGAGGAACGGCATGAGGTTCGCCGGCACCCCGCCCGGCGCCTCGCCGATCAGCCCCGAGGCATGCGCGCCCGCCGGGTTGAAGTAGCGCAGCACGCCGAAGCGCCAGCGCGCGTCGGCCGCGGCCATGTGGGCGAGGATCTGCTCGCCGAGGAGCTTGGTGTGTGCGTAGGGCGTGGACCAGCCGGTCGCCGCGTCCTCCGCGATCGGCAGGCGGTCGGTCTCGGCGTAGACCGTCGCGGACGACGAGAACACGAGGCGGCGGACGCCACTGCCGGTCATCGCTTCGAGCAGCGTCATCAGCCCGCCGATGTTGGTGCGGAAGTAGCCGAGCGGGTCCGCCACCGACGCGCCGGCGGCCTTCCTGGCGGCAAGGTGGATCACCGCGTCGATCGGGTGCGCGGCGAAGACCGCGGCCACGGCCGCGCCGTCGGCGATGTCGGCGCGGTGGACGGGGATCGCCCGGCCGGCGATGCGCTCCAGCCGCTCGGGCACGTCGGCGCGGGCGTTGGAGAAGTCGTCGAGGATGACGGGCGCGTAGCCCGCCGCCACGAGCGCCGCGCAGATGTGCGAGCCGATGTAGCCCGCGCCGCCGGTGAGGAGGATGGTCGCCGTCACCGACCCGAGAGACCCGGTTTCGCCGGCCGCGTCAATCAGTCGGCGAGGACGAGGAAGTCCTCTGCCGAGACGGCGATCTCCGCGCGCTCGCCGACCACCGGAGGCGGGCGGTCGGGGCGGTTGAACGTGTCGAGCGAGACCGTTCCCTGCCCGAGCGCCAGCCGGATGCGGATCACCGAGCCGAGGAACGCCACGTCGGCGATCGTGCCCGTGAGCACGGTATCGCGGCCGGGCGCTGCGCCGAGCGAGACGACCTCGGGCCGGAGCGCCAGCGCCACGGAGCCGCCCTGCACCGACGGCAGAGGCCTCGGGAGCCGCACCCGCACGCCGTCGACGCTGACCTCGCCGGTCGCGGGGTCGACGACCTCCGCCGCGATGACGTTGAGCGTGCCGACGAACGAGGCCACGAACCGGGTCGCGGGGCGGTTGTAGATCTCGAACGGCGCGCCGACCTGCTCGGCCACGCCGCCGTTCATCACGACGATGCGGTCCGACATCGAGAGCGCCTCCTCCTGGTCGTGCGTGACGTAGATCGTGGTGATGCCGAGCTTGCGCTGGATCGCGCGGATCTCGTCGCGCAGGCTCACCCGGATCTTCGCGTCGAGCGCCGACAGCGGCTCGTCGAGGAGAAGCACCTGCGGCTCGATCGCGAGCGCGCGCGCGAGGGCCACGCGCTGCTGCTGGCCGCCCGAGAGCTGGAACGGGTAGCGCGCGCCGAACTCCGCGAGCCCGACGATGCGGAGCATCTCGGCCACGCGCGCGGCGATCCCCGCCCGGTCCCGCCCCGCGACGCGCAGCCCGAAGCCGACGTTGCCCGCGACGGTGAGGTTCGGAAAGAGCGCGTAGGACTGGAACACCATGCCGATGTTGCGCTGGTTGGGGCGCAGGCCCACCACGTCGCGCCCGTCGATGCGGATCGACCCCGCCGTGGGCGTCTCGAACCCGGCGACCATCCTGAGCGTCGTCGTCTTGCCGCAGCCCGAGGGCCCGAGGAACGACACGAACTCGCCCTTCGCAACCGAAAGGTTGAAGTCCCGCACCACGCGCGTGGCCCCGAACGACTTCTGCAGCCCGTCGAGCTCGAGGAACGCCATCAGCGCCTGGCTCGCGTGACGCCCGACAGTCGGGTCGCGAGCTGGATCAGCCCCATGCAGCCCCAGGTCGCGGCGAAGGCGATGACCGCGAGCGCCGCAGGCTCGTAGGCGCGATTGGCGCCGACGAGCTGCAGGTACGGCCCGAAGGCGGGGCGGTTGAGCAGCGACGCGAGCACGAACTCGCCGATCACGATGGCGAAGGTGAGGAACGCGCCCGACAGCACCGCGACGAGCACGTTGGGCAGGATCACCCGCGCCATGATCGTGACCCAGCCCGCGCCGAGGCTCTGCGCGGCCTCGGTCAGCGTGGCGATGTCGATGGCGCGGAGCCCGGTGTCGACGGCCCGGTACATGTAGGGCAGCGAGAGCGTCGCGTAGCCCATCGCGAGGAGCACGTCGGTGCCGCCCGCCGTGCCGGTCAGCGGCAGCACGGAGGACGTGTTGTAGAGCCGGAGGTAGCCGAACACGATCACGATGGGCGGGATCACCAGCGGCAGCAGCGTGACGAACTCGATCACCGGGCGCAGCCGCGGGAGCCGGAGGCGCACCCAGTAGGCGGTCGGGACCACGAGCACCGCGCCGATCACGATGGTCGCGAGCGCGAGGACCATCGAATAGCCGAACGTCGCGCGGAATGCGGGGTCGGCCAGGACCACGCGGTAGGCGTCGAGGCTGTAGACCCCGCGCCGCAGCCGGAGCGAGAACTCGAACGTCCCGATGAGCGGCAGCGCGAAATAGACCGCGCCGGCCGTGACCGCGAGCCAGGATCCGAGCCTCACCGGACCCACCGCTCGCTGCGGGACCGGAGCCAGACGTAGACGACGTTGGCGATGCCGGTGACGACGATCATCCCGAAGGCGATCGCGTAGCCAAGATGCGCGTCCTGGAGCACGTCGCCGCGGATCTGCGCGTAGAGCAGGATCGGCACGATGGAGAGCGACGAGCCGGTCAGCGCGAAGGCCGTGGCGATGGCCCCGAAGGCGTTGGCGAAGAGGAGCGCCAGCGTGCCGAGGATCGCGGGCCACAGGATCGGCAGCGCCACGATGCGCCAGTACTGGAACCCCGTGGCGCCGAGCATCGCGGCCGCCTCGCGCCATTCGCGGCGAAGCCCGTCGAGCGCCGGGGTGATGATGAGGATCATCAGCGGGATCTGGAAGAAGAGGTAGGTGAGCGTCAGCCCCCAGAAGCTCAGGAGGTTGAAGCCGAGCGCGTAGAGGTTGATGCCGAACGCATCGCGCAGGAGCACCGTCACGAGCCCGAGCCGTCCCAGCGTGGCAAGGAACGCGAAGGCGAGCGGCACGCCGGCGAAGTTCGACGCCACCCCCGAGAAGGTGAGGATCGGCCCGCGCAGGCCGCGCGGCAGCCCCCCCAAGGTGACGGCGGCCGCGATGGCGAAGCCGATCCCGCAGCCCAGCAGCGCCGATGCGGCCGAGATGCGGATCGAGATCCAGAACGACGCGACGATCGACGGCTGGAAGAGGTTCGCGACGTTGGCGAGCGTGTAGCTGCCCGCGGTGTCGCGGAACGCGCCGACGACGATGTAGAGCGTGGGCCAGATGAGAAACAGCACCGCGAAGGCGGCGAAGGGCACGATCCCCAGCCAGTCGAGCGACGCGCGACGGCGCGGCCGGGGCGGGTCGAGGGCGGTGATGGCGTCGGTCACGGCGCGCGGTCGGGCGGAGGTGCAGCCGCCCCGGCGACTGGAGGCCGGGGCGGCCCGTGCCTACTGGACGTTCGCGCCGACGGTGGCGTCCCAGCCGCTGCTCACCACGTCCTTGTTGGCGGCCTGCTGCTCCAGCGTCGGGAAGATCGCCTTCTCGTAGGCCGCGGCCGGCGGCAACGCGTCCAGAAGCTCCTGCGGCACCACGCTCCGCTTCGAGAGGTCGCCGAAGCGGATCGGATGGCAGTAGCCGCCGAGCCAGGCGAGCTGGCCCTCGTCGGAATAGACGTATTCCATCCACAGCTTCGCCGCGTTCGGGTGCGGCGCGAAGGCGCTGATCGCCTGCACGTAGACGCCCGCCACGACGCCCGAGGCGGGCACCACGACCTCGACCGGCGGGTTGCCGTCGAGCGTGTCGCGCGACGCGAGGAGGTTGTAGTCCCAGTTGATCGAGATCGGCGTCGCACCCTGCGCGATCGACGCGGTCTTGGCGATGACGGGGACGAAGTTGCCCGCCTTGTTGAGGTCGGCGAAGAACTTCAGCCCCATCTCGCCCGACGACTGACCCGGTTCCCCTCCCGCCGCGACGCCGGCGGAAAGCACGCTCAGGATGGCGGCGTTGGAGCTTCGGGGGTCGCCCGAGAGCGCCACCGCGTTGGCGTAGCTCGCGTCCATGAGGTCGCCCCAGTCCTGCGGCGCGTCCTCCACGATGTCGGTGTTCACGCCGAACGCGAGCACGCCGTAGTAGTCGCCGTACCAGAAGCCCTCGGCATCCTTGGCGCTGTCCGGGATCGTGTCCCAGGTCGACACCTTGTAGGCCGCGATCAGCCCCTCGTCCTTGGCCTGGCTGCCGAAGGGAAAGCCCACGTCGATCACGTCGGGTGCCTGCGGACCCTTGTTGTCCTTGTTGGCGCGGATCGCCTCCAGCTCGTCGCCCGACCCTGCGTCGGGATTGAGCTCGTTGACGGTGATGCCGGGGTACTTCGCCTTGAAGCCGTCGATCACGGCGCCGTAGTTGCACCAGTCGTGCGGCAGCGCGATGGTCGTAAGCTGGCCCTCGGCCTTGGCCGCGGTGACGAGTTCGTCCATCGACTGCGCGCCCGCGAGGGTGGCGGTCGAGACGAGGAGCACGGCCAGCGCCGTCGCGGTTCTGATGAGCATCTTCGGTCTCCCCTGAGGTGGTGGCACGGCGCGCCGCGACGGCACGGTCCGGCCGCCGCTTCGCCACGTTCTGCGCGAATGTCCTGACAGATTTGTGACAGCCCGTTAAGTGTTTTTCGGGATGCGGATTACGGGATGCGGGGGGTCGGCAGAGGCGATGGCGACCGGACTGCACGACGAGCGGCTGGCGGCGGTGCGCGCCGAGCTTGCCCGGCTCGACGCGGGCTCGGTCGCCGACCTCGGCTGCGGCCGCGGCGACCTTCTGGTGCCGCTGGCGCGTGCCGGCGTGCGGCCGCTCTACGGGCTCGACCCGTCGGCCGAGGCGCTGGCGGTGGCGCGGTCGCGTCTCGGGGCCGCCGAGGTCACGCTGATCCTCGGCAGCGTGACGGCGCCCGATGCGCGGCTCCGCGGCATCGACGTGGCGCTCATGGTCGAGGTCGTCGAGCACCTCGCCCCGCGCGACCTCGGCGCCCTCGAGGCCGGGCTCCTCGGCGCGATCCGGCCGCGCGCCGCGGTGCTGACCACGCCCAACGCCGAGATGAACGCGCTCCTCGGCGTGCCGCGCGGCCGCCTGCGCCACCCCGGCCACCGCTTCGAGTGGACGCGGGCCGAGTTCCGGGCCTGGGCCGAAGCCGCAGCCCTGCGCCGCGGCTACGCGGTGTGCTTCGCCGCCCTCGGCGGCCGCCACCCGGACCTCGGCGGCGCAAGCCAGATGGCGGTCTTCGAGCGCCGCGGCGGCCCTTGACCTCTCGGACGGCCGACGCAGGCTCCTGCTCCTGATCCGCTCCCCGATCCGCTCCCCGATCCGCTCCTCGCCGCGGTCGTGCGCCGGCGCTGGCGCGCCTGTTCCTCTTTCACCGCGCCGTCCTCTGGCGGCTCAACGGCTGGGCCGCCCCGGTCCGCGCCGCGGCCACCGGCCGCTTCGCTGCGGTCCGAGCCCCGCGCCGGATCCGCACCTCGCGCGCATCATCTCGGAGGCGGTGGACGTGGATCGACAAGTCGCTCGGCATCCAGCGCCCTAGACCGGAACCGCCACGCGCGGCAGGCGCAGCTCGCGCAGGAGGTCGCGGACCTCCTGGCGGGCGGCGATGTTGGAGATGTTGAGCGTCTCGACGCCGATGTCCTTGAGGTCGAGGAGCGTGAGCCCGCGCGGGAAGAGCTCGCGGAAGATCACCCGCTCGGAGAAGCCCGGCGCGACGCGGAAGCCGATCCGCCGCGAGAGATCCTCGAGCGCCGCGCCGACCTTCTTCTTGTTGTGCATCTGCTGCGCGCCGAGCCGGTTGCGGAGCACGATCCAGTCGATCGGCCGGAGCCCCGCCTGCGCGCGAAGCTGCCGCGCGCCCCAGACCATCTCGGCGTAGATCGACGGCCCGAGCACGCGCCCGCCGTCGGGATCGACGCGGGCGAGGAGATCGAAGTCGATGAAGCTGTCGTTGAGCGGCGTCACCAGCGTGTCGGCGAGCGAATGCGCGACCTGCGCCAGCCGCGTATGCGAGCCCGGACAGTCGATCACGACGAAATCCGCGTCGTTCAGACCCGCGACGGCCGCCGCGAGCCGGGCGTCCGCGGGGTTGCCGGCGTCGGGCACGTCCGCGGCATCGAGGTCGGGCAGCGCGACGAGGTCAGGCACGGCAAGGTCGAGCCCTTGGCCCGCAACATAGGCGCGGCGGTTCTCGATGTAGCGGCCGAAGCTCTGCTGGCGGATGTCGAGATCGAGCGCGCCCACCCGCAGCCCCATGCGCGCGAGCGCGGTGGCCACATGCATGCAGGTGGTGGACTTCCCCGAGCCGCCCTTCTCGTTGCCGAAGACGATGATATGCGCCACGGATCCTCCGGCCCTGTTTCAGTGCAACCCATAGGCGAGGACGCTCCCGCGGCAATGGGGTGGCCATGCTGCGACGGCGGATCGTGCAGATCTGCCACGGATCGCTGCGGACCGGTCAGGGGCAGACCACCGTCATGCGGAACGGGCCGCCGTTCGCCGCCGCGTGGGCAACGGCGGAATTGGCGTCTGCGAGCGGAAAGCGGGTGATCTCGTGATGCCCGAAGTCGAGGAGCCCCGACCGCGCCAGCGCGACGAGCCGGGGGACGGCGGCCTGGCCGTACATCCACTGGCCGTGGATGGTGATGCAGTTCCGCATGATCCACGGGTAAGGGAGCGCCAGGTCGTCGCCGCCGAGCATGCCCACGCCGCCCATCAGGACGACGCGCCCGTAGGGCCTGACGGCCATCACGGCGGCGCGCACGACGCTCGTGCCGACGGACGGCGGCAGGATGTCGAGAACGCAGTCGACAGGACCGGCGGCGCCGCGCATCCGGTCGCCATCGGCCGCCTCGTCGCCGGACAGCGCCAGCGGCACGACGCGCGGGCCGAAACGGCGCACGAGATCGGCGAGGACGACCTCGTTTCGCCCCGTCGCGACCACCGCGCCCGCGCCCATCGCCAGCGCCACGGCGACCGCGGCGCTGCCGAAGTTTCCCGTCGCGCCGCTGACGAGCACGGTCTCGCCCGCCTGCAGGCCCGCCGCGAGAAAGCCGCCGTAGGGTACGAGCGCGGTGCCGAGCGCGCACCACGCCGCCGCATCCGCAGGCGCGATGGCGCCGAGGCGGACGGCGTTCTCGGTCGGCACGCGCATTCGTTCGGCCAGCGCGCCGTCATGGAAATGCTCCGCCAGCCTGAGCCCGCCGTCGCCGCGCGCGCTCAGGCCCTGCAGCGCGATGTCGGGGGCGATCACGTCATCGCGCGACCGCACGGCACAGTCGCAGTACACCCAGTCGCCGACGACGAGATGCGTGGCGTCGGGGCCGATGGCCCGCACCCGCCCCACCCCGCCGACGCCCGGCACGACCGGGAGGCGCAGGGGGTAGCGGCGCGCACCGCTGAAGACGTCCGCGGCATAGGACGGCAGGGCCGTCGCCGCGACATCGACGATCACCTCGCCGGTGCCGATCTCGGGATCGGGCACCGTCTCGACGACGAGCGGCGCTCCCCAGTCCTTCAGGATGGCTGCCTGCACGCGTGCTCCCTCAGCCGTGCCCCGCGGACGACGCGGGAGCCTTGGGCCCGCCCCGCCGGCCTAGAAGCCGAGGCCCGCGTACTTGTTCTTGAACTTCGAGACCCGGCCGCCGGTGTCCATCAGCTTGGCGTTGCCGCCGATCCAGGCGGGGTGCGACAGCGGATCGATGTCGAGCGCCATCTGGTCCCCGGCCTTGCCCCAGGTCGAGCGCATCTGGACGACCGTGCCGTCGGTCATCTTCACGTCGATGAGATGCGTGTCGGGATGCGTGTCCTTCTTCATTTCCCCTTGCCCTTTCCTCTGGCTTCGGCGGCTTCGGCGGCGGACTGGCCCGGCGCGCGGTAGTTCGCGACCTCGGCGATGCGGGCCGATTTGCCCCGGCGGTCGCGGAGGTAGTAGAGCTTGGCGCGGCGGACGCGGCCGCGGCGGACCACCTCGATCGCGTCGATGTTGGTCGAGTAGAGCGGGAACACCCGCTCGACGCCCTCGCCGAAGGAGATCTTGCGGACCGTGAACGATGCGCCGATGCCGCCGCCCTTGCGCGCGATGACGACGCCCTCGTAATTCTGCACCCGGCTGCGCGTGCCTTCGGTGACCTTGAAGCCGACGCGCACGGTGTCGCCGGCCTTGAAGTCCGGGATGGTCTTGCCGAGCGCTTCGACCTGCTCGGCCTCGAGTTGCTGGAGGAGGTTCATCCCCATTCCTTTCCTGGCGGGTTGGCCCCGCATGTCGCGCCCTCAGAGCTCTCGGTCTTCGCCGGTGTCCCTTTCGTGCGCCGCACGAAAAGCCCGCCAGAGATCAGGGCGCCGTTCCTTCGTCAGCCTCTCGGCCATGAACCTCCGCCAGCGGGCGATGTCGGCGTGATGGCCGGAGAGAAGAACCTCCGGGATCGCACGCCCGCCCCAGACGGCAGGTTTGGTGTAGTGCGGATGCTCGAGGAGCCCCTCGGAGAAGCTCTCCTCCTCGGTCGAGGCCTGATTCCCGAGCACGCGGGGTATAAGGCGGACCGTGGCGTCGAGCAAGGCTTGCGCGGCGATCTCGCCGCCGGTGAGGACGAAGTCGCCGAGGCTCACCTCGGTGACGGCGAAGGCCTCGAGCACGCGCTCGTCGATGCCCTCGAAGCGGCCGCAGAGGAGCGTGACGCCGGGGCCCGCGGCGAGCGCGCGCGCGGTCGCCTGGTCGAAGCGCCGGCCGCGCGGCGAGAGCGCCAGCACCGGCCAGTCCGGGCCGGCGGAGGCCTCGGTCAGCGCCGCGGCCACCACGTCCGGGCGGAGCACCATGCCCGCGCCGCCGCCCGCCGGAGTGTCGTCGACGTTGCGGTGGCGGCCGAGGCCGTGCGTGCGGAGGTCGATGGTCTCGAGCGCCCAGAGCCCCGCGGCGAGCGCGCGTCCGGTGAGCGAGAGCCCGAGCGTGCCGGGGAACGCCTCGGGGAAGAGCGTCACCACCCGCGCCGTCCAGGCGCCGGCGAGGCGGGGCGAAGCGCCGAGCTCGCGCGGCCGCGCCGAGGCGGAGATCGCGAGCCGGCCGTGCGAGCGCGCCCCGTCCGTCACGCGAGCCCCTCGGGCGGGTCGGCGACGATGCGTCCCGCGGCGAGGTCCACCGTGGGCACCGCGGCGCGGGTGAAGGGGAGGAGGAGCGTGCCGCCAGGCCCGGCGATCTCGAGAAGGTCGCCCGCGCCGTGGTTGAGGACCGCGCGGACGGTGCCGAGCGCCGCGCCGCCGGGGTCGAGGACGGCGAGGCCGATGAGGTCGGCGTGGTAGAACTCGTCGTCGGGGAGCGTCGGCAGGCGGTCGCGCTCGGCGTAGAGCGCGGTGCCGCGCAGCGCCTCCGCCGCGTCGCGGGTGCCGATGCCGGTGAGCCGCGCGGTGAAGCCGCCGTCGATGGCGTGGCCGAGCCGGACGCCGAAGCTCCGCGCGCCGTCCTCGGTGGTGAGCGGCGCGTACCCCGCGATGGCGGCGGGCTCGGCGCAGAAGCTTTTCAGCCGGACCTCGCCGGTGACGCCGAAAGCGCCCGCGACAGCGCCGACGCAGATCCTCTCCGTCACCGCGCGATGCCGACGCAGAGGCCGCGTCCGTCCACCGCGCCGCCCGCGATGCGGCAGCGCTCGGCGAGACGGCCGCGCTCGATCCGGGTGCCGGCCCAGAACGCGAGCGCGCAGAGCGCGAGCGTGACGGCCCGGCGGATCATGCCTATTCGGTGGCCTCGGGCGACGCCTCCTCGGCAGGCTCGGGCTCGGGCTGGAGCTCGGGCTCGGGCTCCGCGGGTGCGGCCGCCGCGGCGGCGAGCTTGGCGTCGCGGTCGGCGCGGTCCTTGGCGCGTTCGGTCGCCTTCTTGCCGGGCTCGCCCTTCTTGAGGTTCGCGCGCTCGGTCTTCGGCGCGGCCCCCGCCGCCTCGAGCATCCGCGCCACGCGGTCGGAGGGCTGCGCGCCCTGGCCGAGCCAGTACGTCACGCGCTCGACGTTCATCTTCACCCGCTCCTCGCTGTCCTTGGCCAGGAGCGGATTGTAGGTGCCGAGCTTCTCGAGGAAGCGCCCGTCGCGGGGCATCCGGCTGTCGGTGGCGACGATGGAGTAGAACGGGCGCTTCTTCGAGCCGCCGCGGGCGAGCCTGATCTTCATGGACATCGGAGTGCTTCCTTCGGTTATTTTCGCAGGGTTTCGTGGTGACGGATGACTTCGGAGATGATGAAGTTGAGGAACTTCCTGGCGAACTCGGGATCGAGGTCGGCTTCCTTGGCGAGCCATTCGAGCCGCTCGATCTGGCGCGCCTCGCGGGCGGGATCGGACGGCGGCAGCGCGTGCTCGGCCTTGAGCCGGCCGACCGACTGGGTCTGCTTGAAGCGCTCGGCGAGCGTGTAGACGAGGATCGCGTCGAGCCGGTCGATCGACTCGCGATGGTCCTTCAGGAGCGCCTGCGCGCGGGTTGCGTCGTCGGTGGTCATGCGGGGGGTCCGGGCAAGGGGTGGCGGTAGACGAGGCAGGCGCCCTCGAAGCCGTGCCGGGCGCCGGGATCGACTTCGGCGCCAAGGCGCTCGGCGAGGCGGGCGGAGCGGGAGTTCCCGGGATCGACGTAGCTCACGACGGTGGGCCAGCCGAGCGGCCCGAAGGCATGGGCGACGGCGGCGCGGGCGGCCTCGAAGGCGATGCCCTGCCCCTCGGCCTCGGGCCAGACCATCCAGCCGACCTCGCGCTCGACCCAGGTGGCGGGGTAGTGGCAGCCGATCATGCCGAGGCAGGCGTCCTCGCCGGTGCGCGTGACGGCCCAGAAGCCGTAGCCGCGCAGGCCCCAGTGCCCGAGCGTCGCGGCGAAGGAGCGCCAGGCGTCGTAGGCGTCCTTCGGCCCGCCGACGAAGCGCGACGCCTCGGAGGCCATGAACGCGGCGTAGCCCGGCCAGTCTGCGAGCACCGGCGCGCGCAGCGTGAGCCGTGCGGTCGTGAGGACCGGGATCGTCACGGCGCCGGATGCCGGTAGACGCGGCAGGGCGCGCCGCCGGCGGTCGCGGCGGCGGGATCGACCGTCGCGCCGAGCCGCTCGGCGAGCGCGATGGACCGCACGTTGCCCTCGGCGATGTAGCTCACCGCCGTGGTCCAGCCGAGGTCTCGGAAGGCATGGTCGCGCGCGGCGGCGGCAGCCTCGCGGACCCGGCCGGTGCCCTCGGCGGCGGGCGCCCAGGCGGACCACGCGATCTCGCGCTCGGGCCAGCCCTCGGGGAACCAGGGGCCGACCGCGCCGAGTGCTAAGTCGCTGCCACGGTCGGTAAAGACGAAGAGCCCGGTGCCGCGCAGCGCCCAGTGCCCGAGGATCGCCGCGAACGCCCGCCAGGCGAGCGGCCGCGTCACTTCGGCGCTGCGGACGAAGCGCGCGCGGTCGGAGAGCGAAAACGCGGCGTAGGCCTCCCAGTCCCGCGGCGCGGGCGGCCGCAGCGTGAGGCGGTCGGTGGCGAGGGTGGGGGCGGAACCCGCGGCGCTCATCCGGCCCGTCCGATCCTGCGGCGTTGGCGGCGAGAGGACGCGCCGGACTCGGCGTCGGAGGCCGTCCCGTGCCATGCGGTTTCGCTTCCGGCCGGCGCGGGACCGGGCCGGCGGTGCGTGGCACGGGTCGTCACTTCTTGCGCCCGAAGCCCGAGAGGCCCTGCGGCAGCTTCAGTCCGCCGCCGCCGATGCCGCCTCCAAGGCCGGTCCCCGGAAAGCCCGGCGGCAACGCGCCGCCGCGGGACATCTCGGCGCGGGCGGCCTCGATGCCGGCGGCGTCGGGCATGCCCTTGCCGCCCATGCCCTTCAGCATCTGCTTCAGCATCCCGCCGCGGCCGAGCTTCTTCATCGTGTCGGCCATCTGGCGATGCATCTTCAGGAGCCGGTTCAGCTCCGCCACGTCGAGCCCCGCACCGGCGGCGATGCGCTTCTTGCGGCTCGCCTGCAGAAGGTCCGGGTGCGCGCGTTCCTTCTTCGTCATCGAGTTCACCAGCGCGATCTGGCGGCGCAGCACCGCGTCGTCGAAGCCCGCGGCCTCGATCTGCTTCGACATCTTCCCCATGCCGGGCATCATCCCCATGATCCCCTGCATCCCCCCCATCTTCATCATCTGCTCGAGCTGGCCGCGCAGGTCGTTCATGTTGAAGAGGCCCTTCTGGAACCGCTTCATCATGCGCTCGGCCTCGGCGGCCTCGATGGTCTCCTGCGCCCTTTCCACGAGCGCCACGATGTCGCCCATGCCGAGGATGCGGCCGGCGATGCGGTCGGCCTCGAAGGCCTCGAGCGCGTCCATCTTCTCGCCGAGACCGACGAAGCGGATGGGCTTGCCGGTGACGGCACGCATCGAGAGCGCGGCACCGCCGCGGCCGTCGCCGTCCATCCGCGTCAGCACGACGCCGGTGATGCCGACGCGGGCCTCGAACTCCTCGGCGACCTCCACGGCGACCTGGCCGGTGAGGCCGTCGACCACGAGGAGCGTCTCGCGGGGGGCGGCGACGTCGCGCACCCGCGCGACCTCGTCCATCAGCACGGCGTCGATCTGGAGCCGGCCGGCGGTGTCGAGAAGGTAGACGTCGTAGCCGCCGAGGCTCGCCTGCTGCTTCGCGCGGCGGGCGATCCTCACGGCGTCCTCGCCGGGCACGATCGGCAGCGTGTCGACGCCGATCTGCGCGCCGAGGATGCGGAGCTGCTCCATCGCAGCGGGGCGGTTGGTGTCGAGCGAGGCCATCAGCACGCGCTTGCCGTCGCGGCTGCTGAGCCGCTTCGCGAGCTTCGCGGTGGTGGTGGTCTTGCCCGAGCCCTGCAGGCCCACCATCAGGATCGGCGCGGGCGGGTTGTCGATCTTCATCTCGCCGGGCGGGGTCGCGCCCCTCAGGACGGCGACGAGCTCGTCGTGGACGATCTTGACGACCTGCTGGCCGGGCGTGACCGACTTCGTGACGGCCTGGCCGGTCGCCTTGGCCTGCACGGCCTTCACGAAGTCGCGTGCGACGGGAAGCGAAACGTCGGCCTCGAGGAGCGCGGTGCGGACCTCGCGGAGCGCCGTCGCCACGTCGTCCTCGGAAAGCGCGCCCTGCTTCGTGAGCCGGTCGAAGACGCCCGAGAGGCGGTCGGAAAGGGTCTCGAACATCGGCGGCCTCCAGCGTCGCGGGCCGCAACGCGAAACGTCACCCGCGGGCGAAACCTCGCTGACGGGTGGCGATCCTGCGGCCGGGCAGGACCGGAAGCGTGACGCACTCCCGGGATATGGGCGCAGTACGCACGGGGAGGGAGGGAGTCAAGCCGACCCGCCGGACTGGAAAGGGCGCGCGAGCGTGTCGCGCGCCCTTTCTGTCGCGAGCACCAGGCTCAGCGAGTGGTGCCGCGGTTGCCGGACGGGCCGATCTTGCCCGCGAGCATCTGCGCGAGCTCCGAGGTCGTGTAGTTCGCGGGATTGACGCCGAGCTGGGCTGCGATCTGCGCCTTGCCCGGGGTCACCGGTTCCTGCGCGACGGTCGCGGTGGCGTTGCCGCGCGTCACGTCCTGCGCCGAGGCGAGGTTCGCGAATGCCGGAACGGTGGCCAGCACGAGTGCGCCAATGGTGAGCGATTTGGTAAACATGGTTCAGTCCTCAATTCGGCCGCGGAAGACGTTTCCGCCGGCCGTCGTGCGAAGAGCCTCTTCGCCGGGGTCCGCTGCGGCGCCGGTTGGCCGTCCGCTGCGTGGTTGACAGATGGGTTCGAGCGCGGCGAACTTAAGGCTTGCTTTCCACCACCACTCTGTTCACACCCGCACACAACTTTTGCGTGAGGCTGCGACGGAACTCTGGAGCCTCTAATGGCCGTCGAAACCTGGGACGAGATCCGCACGGCCTATCAGGTCGCGCGGCTGGGCACGGTTTCGGGTGCGGCCGAGGTGCTCGGCGTTCACCACGCGACGGTGATCCGGCATGTCGACACGCTGGAGACCCGGCTCGGGGTCAAGCTCTTCCAGCGCCACGCCCGCGGCTACACGCCGACGGAAGCGGGGCAGGATCTGTTCCGCGTGGCGCAGGCCACGGACGACCAGCTGACGCAGCTGTCGAGCCGGATCCGGGGGCAGGGCCACGCGATGTCGGGCGAACTCGTCGTCACGGCTCTGCCGCGGCTCGCGTATTTCCTGGTGCCGGCTCTCGTGGGGTTCCAGTCCGAGCACCCCGATCTCGTCGTGCGCTTCCTCTCGGCCGAGCGCATCTTCCGGTTGGAGTACGGCGAGGCGCACATCGCGGTGCGCGCCGGCACCCAGCCGACGCAGCCCGACAACGTGGTGCAGCCGTTCCTGCGCGACGCGCTGGCGCTTTACGCCTCGGAAGGCTACGTCGCGCGGTACGGCGCCCCTGCGTCCGACGCGGCCGAAGCGCTCGCGACGCACCGGTTCGTATCGCACGACGATGGCGAGATACGTGCGCCGTTCTTTCGCTGGCTGCGCGCAAACGTGCCGCCCGAGGCGATCGTGTTCCGCGCTACCGAGAGCGAGGCGCTCGAGGCGGCGGTCGCCTGCGGGGCGGGGATCGGCTTCATTCCGGTCCGCGAGGCCGCGGCCATCCCTGGTCTCGTGCAGGTGCTGCCGCCGCGCGACGAATGGACGGTGCAGCTCTGGCTCGTCACCCATGTCGACCTGCACCGGACCGCCAAGGTGCAGGCGTTCCTCAAGTATCTGAAGGATAGCGTCAAGGACGCGCCCGGCTAGCGAGATCGAAGGAAAGTGCGCTTCGTACGAAAATGCCGCCCGTCCGAGTTCCTCTTTTTACAAGCCACCTGAAGATGCGTCGTGCCGTCGCAGGAACTTACGGCTATTTCTCGCGTAGGATGCAGGTTCACGGGAGGGAGAGCAGCATGTCACGGATCTTCGGTTGCGGCGTCACGGTCGCGGTCGCGAGCCTGCTCGCGCCCTTGGCGGCCAGCGCACAGGATACGGCGCCCGATCCGGCTCTGGTCAAGGAAGGTGAGTACCTCGCAACCGCCGCAGGCTGCCAGGGGTGCCACACGGTCGAGCCTGACCGTCCCTACGCCGGCGGCTACCGGCTGCAGACGCCGTTCGGCACGCTCGTGAGCCCCAACATCACGCCGGACGCGACCGGCATCGGCGACTGGACGCGGGACGATTTCGAGGGCGCGCTCCGCCGCGGCGTCCTGAAGGACGGCTCGCCGATCTACCCGGCGATGCCCTACACGCACTTCACCAAGATCAACGACCACGACATCGACGCGCTCTACGCCTACTTCCGCAGCGTGACGCCGGTGGAGAACGAGGTCGAAGTCGTCGATCTGCCGTTCCCCTACAACGTGCGGACCAGCCTGAACGGCTGGCAGGCGCTCTACTTCGAGGAAGGCCGGTTCCAGCCCGATGTCAACGCCGATGCGCTGACGAACCGCGGCGGCTACATCGTCGAGGCGCTCGCGCACTGCGGCGCCTGCCACACGCCCCACAGCGCGCTCGGCGACGAACTGACCGACCAGCGTTTCCAGGGCGGCAAGATCGAGACCTGGTACGCGCCCAACATCAGCACCGGCGAGGGATCGGTGCTCGGCAAGTGGAACGAGGACACGCTGACCGAATACTTGCGCGGTCATTCGATGAACATCACGCCCTTCGGGCCGATGGCGGAGGTGTCTTACGATATGGCGGCGCTTTCCGAGGACGATGTGCGGGGGATTTCGCGCTTCATCCTGTCGCGTCCGCCGAGCGAGTCCGCGGAGCGATCCGACGACAGCGTGCAGGCGCTGGCGCAGATGGACGTGGGCGCGGGTGTCTACAAGTCGAACTGCAAGACCTGCCATTCCGACGACGGCAAGGGCGCCGTCGGCGTCGCGGCGAGCCTCGTCCAGAACGGCGGCGTGATCGCGGACCAGCCGCACAACGTCGTCGCCGTGCTGATCCAGGGGATCGCGCCGAAGGGCGTCTATGGCGTGATGCCGAGCTTCGCCGAGAAGCTCTCCGATGCCGAGATCGCCGCCGTCACGACGTATATCCGCAAGTCCTGGGGCAACGATGCTCCCGCCGTCTCCCGTCCTGCTTTCGTGGCCACCATGCGCCGGCAGGTCGAGCCCGCGGATGCGGTGACGCTCGCTGCCGCCGAATGTGCGAACGTTCCCGTCGAGTGGCTGCCGGGCACGATCCGCGCCGATGTCGCGGCATTGGCCGGAGCGCCGCTGGCGCCCGAAAAGCTCGCTGCGGTGGCGAAGACGTACATGTCGACGGCGCCAGACCTGGAGTACACCAACCGGATCACGGCCGTGCAGAGCGCTTATTGCCACGCGCTTGCGCAGGCGGAGCCGGACGCGCCGAAGCCCGAGCGGCTGAAGGCGCAGACGGACTTCTCAACCGCGATGACGGACGCGCTGAACGCGGCCAAGGGGGGCTGACGCCGCTTCCCTTCGGCGCTTCTCCAGGAGGGAGCGGCGTGGACCCCGATTTCGGACAAGGAGCCTTCTGGCTCGCGGCCGCGGTGACGGTCGCGGCTGCGTTCGTGAAGGGCGCCGTCGGCTTCGGGATGCCGATGGTGATGGTCTCGGGGCTCGGGTCGTTCCTGCCCGCCAAGGTCGCCCTCGCGACACTGATCGTCCCCACCCTCGTGACCAACGTGGCGCAGGCGTTCCGGCAGGGGTGGCGGCCCGCGCTTCGCTCGGTCGTGTGCTACTGGCGGCTCATCGTGACCATCGTCCTCTTCATCGCCGCCAGCGCGCAACTCGTGACCGTCATTCCGCAGGCCGTCCTCTTCGGTCTGCTCGGTGTGCCAATCCTCGCCTTCGCCGTCACGCAACTCGCCGGCTGGCAGATCGGCATCGACGCGTCACGTCCCGAGCGGGCCGAACTGGCGGTGGGCGCCGTCGGCGGTTTCTACGGCGGGCTCTCGGGCGTCTGGGGCCCGCCGGTCATCGCCTATCTCGTCGCAAGGGGCACCGAAAAGACCGAGAGCGTGCGCGTTCAGGGAGTGGTGTACCTGATCGGCTCGATCATGCTGCTTGGCGCCCATCTGCAGTCGGGGGTGCTCAATGACGCGACCTTGCCGCTATCTCTCGTCATGCTTGTGCCGTCCGCATTGGGGCTTCTTGCCGGGTTCGTCATCCAGGACCGGCTCGACCAGGCGCTCTTTCGCCGCGTGACGCTCGTGGTGCTGGCCGTGTCAGGTCTCAACCTGATCCGCCGCGCGTTCGTGGTCTGAAGGGCTGGGCGCCGCCGCGCTGACCTCGCTGTCGATGTAGGGCAGGTACTGCGCGAAGTTCTCGGTGAACATCGCCACGAGCCGCGCGGCCTGCCGGTCGTATTCCGCGGGATCGGGCCAGGTGCCGCGCGGTTCGAGGAGCGCATCGTCGACGCCGGGCACCGTCACCGGCACCTCGAGCCCGAACACCGGTTCGCGCCGGAACTTGCCCGCGCCGAGCGTGCCGTCGAGCGCCGCCGCCAGCAGCGCCCGCGTCGCGGCGATCGGCATCCGCTTGCCCGTGCCGTAGGCCCCGCCGGTCCAGCCGGTATTGACGAGCCAGCAGGTCGCCCCGTGGCGCGCGATCTTTTCCTGCAGGAGCCGGCCGTAGGCCTCCGGCCGACGCGGCATGAACGGCGCGCCGAAGCAGGTCGAGAACGTCGGCTGCGGTTCGGTCACGCCCTGCTCGGTGCCCGCCACCTTCGCCGTGAACCCGGACAGGAAATGCACCATCGCCTGCGCGGGCGTCAGCCGCGCGATGGGCGGCAGCACGCCGAACGCATCGCAGGTCAGCATGATGACGTGCTTCGGGTGCCCGCCCATCCCGGTCTTCGACGCGTTCGAGATGTAGTCGAGCGGATAGGCGCAGCGGATGTTGGCCGTCAGGCTCGCGTCCTCGAAGTCGAGCTTCATCGTGTCGGCGTCGAACACCATGTTCTCGACGACGGTGGCGAAGCGCGTCGTGGTCGCGTAGATCTCGGGCTCGGCTTCGGGGTTGAGGTTGATCGTCTTGGCGTAGCAGCCGCCCTCGAAGTTGAAGGTGCCGCGGTCGGACCAGCCGTGCTCGTCGTCGCCGATGAGCGTGCGCGCGGGATCGGCCGAAAGCGTCGTCTTGCCGGTTCCGGAAAGCCCGAAGAACACCGCCGCCTCGTCCGGAGCGCCGGGGGCGTGGTTGGCCGAGCAGTGCATCGGCATCACGCCGCGCTCGGGCAGCAGGTAGTTCAGGACCGTGAAGACCGCTTTCTTGGTCTCTCCGGCGTAGGCGGTGTTGGCGATCAGGATCGTGCGCCCCGGAAAGTCGATCGCGATGACGGTCTCGGACCGGCAGCCGTGCCGCTCGGGGTCGGCCTTGAACGACGGGCAGTTCACGATGGTGAAGGCGGGCTCGAAGCCATCGAGCGCAGCGCGGGCGGGCCGGCGAAGCAGGTGGCGGATGAAGAGCGCGTGCCAGGCAAGCTCGGTCACGACCCGGACGTCGAGCCGGAAGTCGTCGTCCGCCCCGGCGTGGAGATCCTGCACGAAGACCTCGCGCCCGGCGATATGCGCGAGCATATCGGACTTGAGGCAGTCAAATTGCTCGCGCGTCATCGGCGCGTTGTTGTCCCACCAGATCGCCTTCTCGGTCTCGGGCGTGCGGACGGTGAACTTGTCCTTCGGCGAGCGCCCGGTGTGCGCGCCGGTCGTCACCAGGAACGCGCCGCCCTGACCCAATCTGCCTTCGCCGCGCGCAACGGCGGCGGTGACGAGCTGCGGGACGATCAAGTTGTAGTGGACCGCCGACGGTACGGCGCCCGCGAAGAGCGCCGTCGCCTCGAGCCGCTGGGCCGGATTGACGTGACCGGTTGTCATGGCGGAACCTCCCTGTCCGGTGCCGCCTCCGGGTCGGCGCGCCGCGGATCTCCGTCGCGCATGGCTTTATAGCATCCGGCAGCCCTGCGCGAACAGGGAGCATTCCGACCGTTAGCGCAATCACTTCAATGACTTGCGGCGCAGCCTGCCAAACCGGCAGCGAATTAGCCGAACGTTCGGCTTTCCGGCGCATCCTGCGTGCCTCGCGCTCCGATTCGGCGGCGCTTTCCTTCGACGGAGATTGCCGTGCAGAAGACTGACCTTGCCGACGGGCGCCCGACCGCGTCCCCGCGCGTCGCGCTCGTCGACGATGACCGAAACATCCTGCTGTCGGTGGCGATGACGCTCGAGGCGGAGGGGTTCGACGTCGAGACCTACAACGACGGCCAGTCGGCGCTCGACGCGTTCAACCGCCGGATGCCCGACGTGGCGGTACTCGACATCAAGATGCCGCGCATGGACGGCATGGACCTCCTGCAGCGCCTGCGCCAGAAGACCGCGATGCCGGTGATCTTCCTGACCTCGAAGGACGACGAGATCGACGAGGTGCTCGGCCTTCGGATGGGCGCCGACGACTATGTCCGCAAGCCCTTCTCGCAGCGGCTCCTCGTTGAGCGCATCCGCGCGCTGATCCGCCGCCAGGCGGCCGTCGGGCGCGGCGAGGCCACAGGCGAGGATGCCCGCGTCATGGTGCGCGGCGCGCTCACGATGGACCCCTTGCGCCATGCGGTGCTCTGGAAGGGCCGCGAGGTCGCCTTGACGGTGACGGAGTTCCTGCTGCTGCAGGCTCTGGCGCAGCGCCCCGGCTTCGTGAAGAGCCGCGATGCGCTGATGGACGTCGCCTACGACGATCAGGTCTACGTCGACGACCGCACCATCGACAGCCACATCAAGCGGCTTCGCAAGAAGCTGCGCGCCGCCGACGAGGGCTTCGCCGCCATCGAGACGCTCTACGGCATCGGCTACCGCTACAACGAGGAATGACTGCCCTCACCCATCCCAATGCGCGCCGTTTCGCGCGGCACTTCGGTCGCGGGCGGCGCACGCCCGGCGTCGAAGTGCCGCCACACGGAAGCGCCGAGGCGAGTGCGGCCGAGCTCGACCTCGCATCGCGCGCCGCCGCCCGGCTTGCAGGCAGCACGGGCCCTGCGCCAAACGCACCGGCACGGGGCCGTCGTTCGCCGCTGGCGCGCCGGATCGTCGGCGTCAACCTCGTCGCGCTGATGGTCCTTGCGACGGGCGTGCTCTCGCTCAACCCGTTCCGCGCCAGCCTCGTCGTCGAGCGCGAGCGCGCCCTGGTGTCGGCGGCCGAGATCCTGGCGCGGGTCGCGGGCGACGACGCGGCGGAGTTCGGCGTCATCGCCACCGGACTCGACCTTGCCCGCGGAGCGCAGCTCCTGCTTTTCGACGCCGAGGGCGTGCGCCTCGCCGCGGCGACCGGCGGCACGGCCCCGAAGCCGGCGCCCGCGACCGTCCTTGCGAGCGCCATCGACGGCATCCGCGGCACCGCGACGCACCGCGTCGCCGCCTCCGCCCGGCCCGTCGCCGAGGACATGGCGCGCCGCCTCCTGCCGCGCGCGCTCCGCGGCACCGTCGCCGTCGACACGGCCGACGCTGCCGGGGCTACGGTCTTCGCCGTCGCAGCACCCGTGCTTCGTGGAGGCCACGCCATCGGCGCCGTCGCGATCGTCAGCGCGGCGGGCGAGATCGACGATCTGGTCCGCGTCGAGCGCGAGCGCGTCCTGAAGATGTTCGTCGTGGCGAGCCTGATCTCCATCGGCGTCAGCCTCGCACTCGCGTCGACGATCGCGGCTCCGCTGTCGGCGCTCGCGGCGGCCGCCGAGCAAGGCCGCCGCCATCAGGATCCCCGAGCGCGTCGCCTGCGGCCGGGACGCATCCGGCTGCCCGACCTCTCTGCCCGCCGCGACGAGATCGGCCGCCTGGCGGGTGCGATGGACGGCATGGTCGCGGCGCTCTACGAGCGCATCGACGCCAACGAGCAGTTCGCGGCCGACGTGACGCACGAGGTCAAGAACCCGCTCGCGTCCCTGCGCTCGGCCGTGATGACGCTGCGATCCGCGCGGACCGACCAGCGCGCGCCGCTGATGGACGTCATCGAGCACGATGTCCGGCGTCTCGACCGGCTGGTCAGCGAGATCGCCGCCGCGTCCCGGCTCGACCGCGAACTCGTGCGCGACGAGGAGGCGCCCTTCGACCTCGTCCGCACCCTCGATGCGCTGGCCACGCATTTCGCGCAGGAGAGCGCCGCGTCCGGCATCGAGGTCACCGCCGACCTGCCGCGCGTCCCGGTGGTCGTGCGGGGACTGGAGGCGCGGCTGGCGCAAGTGGTCGGCAACCTCATCGGCAATGCCGTGTCGTTCTCCGAAGCCGGAGATGCCGTGCGGGTCTGGCTACGCCGGTCCGACCGCACGGTGCTCATCGTCGTCGAGGACACCGGACCCGGCATCCCCGAGGCCGCGCTCGGCCGGATCTTCGAGCGCTTCTATTCCGAGCGGCCGCAGGGCGACTTCGGCAACCACTCCGGGCTCGGGCTCGCGATCTCGCGGCAGATCGTCGAGGCGCATGGCGGCGTGATCTGGGCGGAGAACATCCGCCCTGCGGGTGCCGACGCCACCGCCGAACCGACCGGCGCGCGCTTCGTCGTCTGCCTGCCGCAATGAGCGCGCCGCTGCAACTTCATGCCAGCACCGTGGCCGTCGCCGGCAGGGGCGTCCTTATCCTCGGGGCGCCCGGCAGCGGCAAGTCGACGCTGGCGCTGGCTCTGATGGCGTTCGGCGCGCGCCTGGTGGCCGACGACATCACGCTGGTGACCCGCCTCGGGCCAGGGCTCGAAGCGACGGCACCGGACGCCATCCGCGGACGCATCGAAGCCTGGGGCGTCGGGCTGCTGCGCGCCGAGACCGAACCGGCGACCCGCCTCGCGCTCGCCGTCGATCTCGACGTGCCCGAGACCGACCGCCTGCCGCCCGCGCGGTCGGCCGCGTTCCTCGGCTGCCGCCTTCCCCTCGTGCATGGCGGCGGTGTTGCGACGATCACGCTCGCACCTGCAGTCCTGCAACACCTTCGCGGTGAGCGCGATGCCTGACACGGAGGACGTTATTCCCGCTTGCTGCGCGGTGGTTTTCCGCGGCCGCATCGAGACACGGAGCAATCGGGAGGACGTGCTTTGGCAGACGTTTCGGGCACTCCGGCAACACCTTCGAGTTGTAACTGCGGCCTTTTGCCCGATCATGCTTGCAGTGCTGCACTGCCGCGTATCTAACACTCAAGGGGACAGCAAACGCACACGCTCGACCGCCGGGCGCCTGTGGCGTCAAGGCGGACCACGCGTCGTGACGGTATGGTGTCCCAGCGCTGAAGGTTGCCGCAGTTGATCGGAATTGTCATCGTCGCACATGGCGGGCTGGCGCGGGAGTATCTCGCGGCCGTGGAGCACGTCGTCGGCAAGCAGCCGGGCGTGCTGGCCATCTCGATCGACGACATGGACGACCGTCCCGCCAAGCAGTCCGAGATCTGTGCCGCAGCCAATCAGGTCGACGAAGGGGATGGCGTGGTCGTCGTCGCCGACATGTTCGGCGGTTCGCCGGCGAACCTCGCGTTGCGCGCCTGCTCGCTCGGCAATCGCCGCATCCTTTACGGTGCCAACCTGCCGATGCTGGTGAAGCTCGCAAAATCCCGCAAGCTCGGCGTGCCCGAGGCGGTCGCGGCGGCCCTCGCGGCAGCCCGGAAATATATCAACGCCATGAACGTCGCGACGGATCGCGTCGAGTAGGCGCGACGCGGCCGTCGCGGGCGCGGGGTTGCGACCGCGTTCGATCCGGTTCAGCCTGCGACGCCGGACTTCGGGATGGCGACGGGGGAGGAGATCTTGGCCGAGTTTTCGGTACGGATCGTCAACGAGAAAGGGCTGCACGCACGCGCTTCGGCAAAGTTCGTCGAGGTCGTCGAGGCGCATGACGCGGATGCCGAGGTGAGCCGCGGCGACGGCGACGGCGACTGGGTCTCCGGCGACAGCATCATGGGGCTCCTGATGCTCGCGGCCGCGCGCGGGTCATCGATCTGCGTCCGAACCAGGGGACAGGACGCCGACGCGCTGGCCGCAGCCCTGCGCGTCCTCGTCGACGGCCGCTTCGGGGAGGCGTTCTGATGCGGACGCGGCACCCGTCCCCGATCATGGATGACCAGACGGTCGCCCCGCGCGCTGCGCCGCGGCCCTTCGAGGTGCGACGCCTTTCCTATGCCAACACCTACGACGACCTGCGCCGCGTGCTCACGATCCGCGGCATCGAGTGGCTGACCGGCAAGGCGACGCTGCTCGCGCGCATCCGCCAGTTCGAGCGCGGAGGCCCTGTCAGCGGGCTCGCCTTCTGGCAGCGCACGCTCGACGTCATGGGCATCGAGCTCACCACGCCGCCCGAGGAGATCGCCCGGATCCCCGCGACGGGGCCGCTCGTGGTGGTCGCGAACCATCCGCATGGGCTCGTCGACGGTCTGGTGATGGCGCGGCTCGTGATGCAGGTGCGGGGCGATTTCAAGATCCTCACCCGCTCGCTGCTGACCGGCATCGCCGAGATCGCCTACCACATGGTCCCCGTGCCCTTCCCGCACGAAGCGAACGCGCGCGAGAAAGGGCTCGAGATGCGCCGGCTCGCGATGCAGCACCTGGGCGAGAGGGGCGTGGTGATCCTGTTCCCGTCGGGCCAGGTCGCGGCGACGTCCGGCTTTCTCGGGCGCGCGGTGGAGGCGGAGTGGAATCCGTTCACGGCGAAGATGGTGCTCCGGAGCGGCGCGGCGGTGCTGCCGATCTACTTTCCGGGGCAGAACTCGCGCGCCTACCAGATCGCCAACCGGCTCTCGCCGACGCTGCGGCAGGGGCTTCTCCTGCACGAGATCGCCCACGCGCTGAACAAGCCGCAGGGTCCGGTGATCGGGCACCCGATCGCGGCCGACGAGATCGCCGGCTGGTCGCGCGATCCGCGCGGCTTCATGGCATGGCTCCGCGCCCGGACGCTGGCGCTGGCGGGTCAGCGGGTAGGGACGGGCTCGGCGCCGCGGTAGTCATAGAAGCCGCGCTCGGTCTTGCGGCCGAGCCAGCCGGCCTCGACGTACTTGGTCAGGAGCGGGCAAGGGCGGTACTTCGAGTCCGCGAGCCCCTCGTGCAGCACGTTCATGATCGCGAGGCAGGTGTCGAGGCCGATGAAGTCGGCGAGCTCCAGCGGCCCCATCGGATGGTTCGCGCCGAGCCGCATCGAGGTGTCGATCGAGCGCACCGAGCCCACGCCCTCGAAGAGCGTGTAGATCGCCTCGTTGATCATCGGCATCAGGATGCGGTTGACGATGAAGGCGGGAAAGTCCTCCGAGGCCGAGGGCGTCTTGCCGATCCGCTCGACGACGCCGAGGCAGGTCTCGACCGTCGCCTGGTCCGTGGCGATGCCGCGGATCAGCTCGACGAGCTGCATCACCGGGACGGGGTTCATGAAGTGGAAGCCGAGGAACTTCTCCGGCCGGTCGGTACGGCTCGCGAGCCGGGTGATCGAGATCGACGAGGTGTTCGAGGTCAGGATCGTGTCCGGCCCGAGATGCGGCACCAGCTGCTCGAAGATGGCGATCTTCACCGACTCGCGCTCCGTCGCGGCCTCGATCACGAGGTCCGTCGCACCGAGGTCGGCGAGCTTCGCGGTGGTGCGGATGCGGCCGAGCGCCGCCGCCTGGTCCGCGGCCTCGATCTTGCCGCGCGAGACCTGACGGGCCAGGTTGCGCTCGATGAGCCCGGTCGCGCGGTCGAGCGCCTCGGGCGAGACGTCGGTCAGCACCACGTCGAACCCTGCGAGCGCGAAGACATGCGCGATGCCGTTGCCCATCTGACCGGCGCCGATGACGCCGACTGCCTCGATGCTCATTCCACCACCCCGCCCGATGCGCCGACCCGAGGCCCCCGACGCCGCCCCGACCGGACGGTAGTCTAAAACTTACGTCGAATGAAGCCTTTAGCCGCTTGGCAACGAAAGAGGGCCATCCTCTCCGCAGCACAGGCAATCGGATGGCAGGCATGATCCACGACGTGATCGACGGACCCGGGCTGGACTATGCCCCGTGCCGGTACGGCGCTTCGAAGCTTCTCTTCCGCGGGCCGCAGCGCGGGCTCGATGTTCCCTACATCGCGGCCATCGGGGGCTCCGAGACCTATGGCAAGTTCGTCGCCGCGCCGTATCCCGCGCTTCTCGAAGCGGCGCTCGAGCGACCGGTGGTCAACTTCGGTTGCGTGAACGCCGGGCCGGACCTTTTCGTGAAGGATGCCGTCATCATGGAGGCGTGCGCCAACGCCGTGCTGACGGTGGTGCAGCTCTCCGGCGCGCAGAATCTCTCGAACCGATTCTACGCGGTCCATCCGCGCCGGAACGACCGCTTCCTGCGGGCCTCGACGTTGCTCAAGGGCATCTACCCGGACGTGGACTTCACCGACTTCCACTTCACGCGCCAGATGCTGACCAGGCTCGAACGCATCTCGCCGGAGAAGTTCGAGCTGGTGGTCGAGGAGCTCCGTGCCGCCTGGGTCGCGCGCTACCGGCTGCTTCTCAGCCGGATCAACGGGCCGAAGGTGCTTTTGTGGATGGCCAACCGGACGCCCGAGGCGACGGGGAGCACGGGCGACCCGCTGTACGTCAATCGGGCCATGATCGAGGAGATCGGACGGGGAGCCGACGGCGTGGCCGAAGTCACGGCGAGCGCCGCGTCGCGCGCGAAAGCACGGGACGGCATGGTGTTCAACGCCGCCGAAGCATCCGCCGCGGCCGAGATGCCGGGTCCGCTTCACCATCTGGAGGCCGCGACCGCGCTCCTCACGGCGGTGTCCGGCCTGATCTGACGCGATACTTCGCGGGCGAAGCTCACGCCCCGCCCGCGCGTGCCCGTCCCCGAAGGTCCGAGCTGAGGGCGGGCCGGCGGGGTGCGGACGGCGGCGAACCCCTGTCAGAGCTTCTCGATGAGCTCCGGTATGGCGGTGAAGAGGTCGGCGACGAGGCCGTAGTCGGCGACCTGGAAGATCGGCGCCTCCTCGTCCTTGTTGATCGCGACGATGACCTTGCTGTCCTTCATCCCCGCCAGGTGCTGGATCGCGCCCGAGATGCCGACGGCGAGATAGAGGTTCGGCGCCACGACCTTGCCGGTCTGCCCGACCTGCCAGTCGTTCGGCGCGTAGCCGCTGTCGACCGCCGCGCGCGAGGCGCCGACGGCGGCGTGGAGCTTGTCGGCGAGCTGCTCGACCAGCGCGAAGTTCTCCTCCGAGCCGATGCCCCGGCCGCCGGAAACGACGGTGCCGGCGCTGGTCAACTCGGGCCGGCCGGTCGAGGCCACGCGGTCCTCGACCCATTCGGCGAGCGCCGCGCCTTCCGTCGCGGGCACCGCCTCGACCGGCGCGCTGCCGCCCGTCGCCGCGGGCTCGAAGCCCGAGGTGCGGATGGTGAGCACCTTTTTCACGTCCGAGGAGCGGACCGTCTGCACCGCGTTGCCCGCATAGACCGGCCGCTCGAAGGTCTCGGCGTCGAGAACCGCCGTCACTTCCGGGATCACCATCACGTCGAGCATCGCCGCCACCCGCGGCAGCACGTTCTTCGCCGCCGCCGTGCCGGGAGCGACGATGTGGTCGAACGCGCCGGCGAGCCCGACCACGAGGTCGGCGAACGGTTCCGCGAGCCCGTGCGCGTAGGCGGCGCCATCGGCCACCATGACGCGTGCCACGCCCATGATCGTCGCGGCCTCCGCCGCCGCCGCGTCGCAGCCCTCGCCCGCGACGAGCAGAGACACATCGCCGAGCGCACCCACCGCGGTCACGGTCCGCGCGGTCGCATCGAGGCCGAGCGTGCCGCCGGTCATGTCCGCCAGAAGAAGAACCGCCATCAGAGCACCCCCGCCTCGTCCTTGAGCTTCGCGATCAGTTCGTCGACCGAGCCGACGCGCACCCCGGCCTTGCGCGTTCCCGGTTCGACCGTCCTGAGGACCGTCAGGCGGGGCGTCACGTCGACGCCGAGATCCGCTGGCGTGCGTTCCTCGAGCGGCTTCTTCTTCGCCTTCATGATGTTCGGCAGGCTCGCATAGCGCGGCTCGTTGAGACGCAGGTCCGTCGTCACGACCGCCGGCAGCGGCACGCGGATCGTCTGCAGCCCGCCGTCGATCTCGCGCGTCACCACCGCCTGACCGCCCTCGATCGCGAGCTCCGAAGCGAACGTCGCCTGGCCCCAGCCGAGCAGCGCCGCGAGCATCTGGCCCGTCGCGTTCATGTCGTTGTCGATGGCCTGCTTGCCGCAGATCACGAGCTCCGTCCCTTCCGCCTCGGCGACGGCGCGGAGGAGCTTCGCCACGGCCAGCGGCTCGATGTCGGTCTGCGCGTCGGGCGCGGCTTCGATCAGGATGGCGCGATCGGCGCCCATCGCGAGCCCGGTCCGGAGCGTCTCCTGCGCCTGGCGCACGCCGACGGACACGACGATGACTTCCTCGGCGGCTCCCGCCTCGCGCAACCGCAACGCGGCCTCGACGGCGATCTCGTCGAACGGGTTCATCGACATCTTGACGTTGGCGAGATCGACGCCGCTGCCGTCCGGCCGGACGCGGACCTTCACGTTGTAGTCGATGACGCGCTTGACGGGGACGAGGATCTTCATCGGAGCTCCCTGGTTGCGGCAAGACCTAGCGTGCGGAGCTCAAAAGATCGACCCCCCTGCGGCGCCGTGCAACGCGGCGTCAGCGGTTGGCGCCGGGCACCCAGAGCACGTCGGCCCGGCCGTCGTCGTTGGCGATCCGGCCGGCGACGAAAAACCAGTCGGAGAGGCGGTTGAGATAGCGCAAGGCGGCTTCGTTGACGGGCTCGACGGTGGAGAGCTCGACCGCGAGGCGTTCGGCGCGGCGGCTCACGGTCCGGCAGAGGTGCAGCGCCGCCGCCGCCGCGGTCCCGCCCGGCAGGATGAAGCTCCGCAGCGGCTCCACGCGCGCGATCATGGCGTCGATCTCCGCCTCGAGCCGGTCGGTCTGCGCCGCGACCATCCGGAGCGGCGGGTGCTCGGCCTCGGCATCCTGCTCGAGGTCCGGCCGGCAGAGATCGGCACCCAGGTCGAAGAGATCGTTCTGGATCAGCCCGAGCCCCCCGTCGAGCGCGCCCGTCGTGTGGAGCCGCGCCAGACCGACGCACGCATTGGTCTCGTCGACGGTGCCATAGGCGTTGACGCGAAGCGCGTGCTTGGAGACCCGCGCGCCGTTGCCGAGCGCGGTTTCGCCCGCGTCGCCGGTGCGCGTGTAGATGCGGTTCAGTACGACCATTCAGGGCCCCTTCCGGAAATAGGCGTAGAGGAGGACGAGGAGGACCGCCACCGCCTGCGCGGCGATGCGGTACCGCATGATCCGGTTGGCGTGCTTGCGGTTGAACTCGCCGCCGCGCGCGAAGCCGCCGATGCCGAGCATGAGGATGGCCGCGACGACGACAGCCGCGAGCGTCACGACGAGAAAGAGGGGTTCGTTCCGCATCACGGGTATACCTTCTCGGGCCTCCTCCGCACCGGACCTAGCCGGATTTGCACCGAAGGCCAATCGGCGTGCCAGCGGTACGCCTGGCCCGAAGCCTGCCGGGCGCTCGAGGCGCGCGCGGCGTCGCTGGGCCGCGTCGAGGCCGAGGCGCCCGTCACCGCCGCCGGGCCGGCGGCGGGCCCGCGCACCGTCAGTTCAGCAGCCCCGCATGGCGCATCGCGCCGTCGATGCGCGCGGCGGTGGCTTCAGTGACGCCGACGAGGGGAAGGCGAACGTCGGGCGCGGCACGGCCGAGGCGGGCGAGGCCGTGCTTGGCGCCGGCAAGGCCCGGCTCGAGGAAGATCGCCGTGTGGAGCGGCATCAACCGGTCCTGCAGGGTCAGCGCGGCCGCGTAGTCGCCCGCGAGCGTCGCCGTCTGGAACGCGGCGCAAAGCCGCGGCGCCACGTTGGCCGTGACCGAGATGCACCCGGTGCCGCCATGCGCGTTGAAGCCGAGCGCGCTCGCGTCCTCGCCCGAGAGCTGGATGAAGTCCGCGCCGCAGGTCTCGCGCTGGCGCGACACGCGCGCGACGTCGCCCGTCGCGTCCTTGACGCCGACGATGCGCGGCAGCTTCGCGAGCGCGCCCATCGTCTCGGGCGTCATGTCCACGACCGAGCGGCCCGGGATGTTGTAGATGACGATCGGCAGGGTGCAGCAGTCATGGAGCGCGCGGTAATGCGCGACGAGCCCTGCCTGCGTCGGCCTGTTGTAGTAGGGCGTCACGACGAGCGCCGCGTCGGCGCCGACACGCTCGGCGTGGCGGATGAGGCGGATGCCCTCGGCGGTGTTGTTCGAGCCCGCGCCCGCGATCACCGGGATCCGCCCCGCGGCGGCCTCTACGACCACCTCGACGACCGTCTCGTGCT
This sequence comes from Paracoccaceae bacterium, assembly GCA_965219015.1. Classification (GTDB taxonomy): domain Bacteria; phylum Pseudomonadota; class Alphaproteobacteria; order Rhodobacterales; family Rhodobacteraceae; genus CBDCNH01. Next base: position 21,331 of record CBDCNH010000018.1, on the reverse strand, counting down.
CCTCGTGGCTGAGCGTCGGGCTCTCGCCGGTGGTGCCGACCGGGACGAGGCCGTGCGTGCCCTCCTCGACATGCCATTCGACGAGCGCCTTCAGGGCATCGAGGTCGAGCGCGCCGCTCTTGAACGGCGTGACGAGAGCGACGAGCGATCCCCTGAACATCTGCGGCCTCCTTCGGACAGGCGGCGACCCTAGCGGCGCGCCGGGGGCTTGCCAAGTTGCGCGTCGGACGGCATTCCGGTCGGGCCTTTGCATCGTCGGGCCTTTGCATCGAGGTCGTCCCCGTGCTTCGACCGCTCGTTCTCGCGCTCCTCCTCGCCGCAGGGCCATCGGCAGCCGCCGACAGCCGCGCCGACGCACTGGCGCTGGCGCTTGCGGCGGCGGGCGCCGGCGACTGGGATGCGGCACAGAAGGTGGCGCGCGCGGCGGGGCCGACGGCTTCGGACTACGTGGCCTGGGCGCGGCTCCGGGCGGGGCGCGGCGCCTTCGCGGATTACGCGGCCTTCCTCGCGCGCCATCCGGACTGGCCGGGGCTGGCGCTGCTGCAACGCCGTGGCGAGGCGCGCGCGCTTGCCGACATGCCGCCCTCCCGCGACGTGATCGCCTATTTCGGCAAGCGTCCTCCCGCGACCGGCGCGGGCGTGCGGGCGCTTGCGGCGGCCTATGCGGCGGCACGGAAACCCGATCTTGCCCGCGCCACGGTCACGCAGGCCTGGACCACGCTGGCGCTCGATCCCGGCGACCTCGGCGCGCTCCTCGTCGACTACGGTCCGGTTCTGAAGCCGCTCCACGCCCTGCGCCTCGAGGCGATGCTCTGGCGCGGCGACGACGACGGCGCGCGCGCGATGCTGCCGCTCGTGGGCGAGGGCGAGCAGCGGCTGGCTGCGGCGCGGTTGGGGCTTCGAGCCGGCGCACCGGGCGTCGATGCGCTGATCGCGGCGGTCCCGAAGGCGCTCGCGGGCGATCCCGGCCTCGCCTACGAGCGCTTCCGCTGGCGCATCGGCCGGGGCCGCACCTCGGATGCCGAAGACCTGATGCTGGCGCAGGGCGAAACCCGGGCCGGCCTCGGCGACCCCGCCGCTTGGGCTGCGTCGCGCGCGGCGCTCGCACGGCGCGAGATGCGCGAGGGCGACCCGCACCGCGCCTACCGCCTGGCCGCATCGCACGGGCTGACCGGCGGCAGCGCCTACGCCGACCTCGAGTGGCTCGCGGGCTACGTCGCGCTCGAGAAGCTCGGGCAGCCCAAGACGGCGCTGAAGCATTTCAGGGCCTTCCGGGCGGCTGTGTCGACGGCGATCAGCCTCGGGCGCGCGGGCTACTGGGAGGGGCGTGCGCGCGAGGCCGCGGGCGACGCGGAGGGCGCACGCGCGGCCTACGCCTACGGCGCGGAGTTCCAGAGCGGCTTTTACGGCCTGCTCGCCGCCGAACGGATCGGCTTGCCGATGGACCCCCGCCTTGTCGGAACCGATCGCTACCCCGACTGGACAGCGGCGAAGTTCCTGTCCTCCAGCGTGCTCGATGCCGGCCTCCTCCTCCTCGCGGCGGGCGACGGCGATGCGGCCAAGCGGTTCTTCCTGCACCTTGCCGAGACGCAGGACCGCATCGGCCTCGGCCAGCTCGCGGACCTCGCCCTCGCGAAGGGCGCGCCGCACATCGCGCTGATGATCGCCAAGCAGGCGGCCGAGCGCGGGATCCTGCTGCCCCGCGCCTATTACCCGATCGTCGATTTCTCCGCGCTGAAGCTTCCTGTCCCGCCCGAGCTCGCCCTCGCCATCGCGCGCCGCGAGAGCCAGTTCGACGCCGCCGTCGTCAGTGGAGCGGGCGCGCGCGGGCTGATGCAGCTCATGCCCGGCACCGCGACGCTGATGGCGCCGAAACTGGGCCTCGCCTACGACCGAAGCCGGCTGACCGGCGACGCGAGCTACAACGCGCGGCTCGGGAGCGCCTATCTCGCGCAACTCCGCGACGAGTTCGGTCCGGCGGTGACGCTGGTGGCGGCGGGCTACAATGCCGGGCCGGGTCGCCCGCGCACCTGGATCGTGGCCTTCGGAGACCCGCGGGCAGAGGGCGTCGATCCGGTGGACTGGATCGAGAGCGTGCCGTTCACCGAAACGCGCGACTACATCATGCGGGTGGCGGAATCGGTCACGATCTACCGTGCGCGGCTCGCGGGGCATCCGGTGCCGCTGCGGCTGACAGAGGAGCTGAAGGGCCGCTAGGCAGCGCCCGCGCCCGCCAGAGGGTGAACAGCCCCGCCGCCACGACAATGGCCGCGCCGACCGCCACGTTGACGCGGAGCGTTTCGCCGAAAACCGCGATCCCGACGGCCGCGGCGAAGACGAGCTGGAAGTAGGCGAAGGGCTGCACCGCGCTCGCCTCGGCGACCTCGTAGGCGCGGATGAGAAGCCAGTGGCCGAGGGCCGCGGTACAGCACAGGACCGCCATCCAGCCCCAGTCGCCCGGCGTCATCGGCGTCCAGTTCCAGAGCCCCGGCACGGTCATCGCGACGGCGCCGACGATGCCGGTCCAGAAGAAGCTGACCGGTGCCGCGTCCCGGCGGGCGGCATAGCGGGTGAGGAGCCCGTAGAGCGCGAAACCGAAGGCAGAGGCGAGCGGGATCAGCGCGTCGGCGTCGAACACCGTGACGCCGGGTTCGAGGATGACGAGGACGCCTGCGAAGCCCACGCCGATGGCGCTCCAGCGTCGCCAGCCGACGCGCTCGCCGAGGATCGGGCCGGAGAGCGCCGCGACGAGGAGCGGGTAGCAGGTGAAGACCGCGTGGCTCGCGACGAGCCCGAGCCGCGCGAAGGCCACGACCATCACGCAGACCTCGGCGGCGAGCAGGAGCCCGCGCACGACCTGCACGAGCGGCTGCCGCGTCCGCACCGCGCCGGCGATCCCGCCGGGGGCCCGCGCCGCCATCGCCGCGACGAAGGCCGCGAAGAACCAGTAGCGCAGCATCACCACCATGAAGACGCTGTAGTTCGTGGCCAGATGCCGCGAGATGCCGTCCTGCATCGCGAAGACGACGGTGGTGGCGATCATCAGCCAGATGCCGAGGCGGGTGTTCTGTTCGGTCACGCGAGCGTGCCGCGGGTCATGTGGCGCTTGGTCCCGAAGCCCGGCACGCGCGAGACCGCGAAGCCCGCGTCGGCCAGCGCCCGGCGGACGTGGCCGGCGGCGGTGTAGCTCGCGCAGGTGCCTCCGGGACGGGTGCGCGCGGCGACGGCGCGGAGGAGGCCGGCCTCCCACATCTCGGGGTTCACGGCGGGCGCGAAGCCGTCGAGGCACCAGGCGTCGGCGCGTCCCGTCCAGGCGGGCACCGTCTCGCGCGCGTCGCCGACGATCACCTCCGCATCAAGGCCGGGTTCCGAGAAGCGCCTCTTGCCGTCCTCCAGAGCCGCGAGGAACGGGCGGGCCGCCTCCGTGACATCAGGGAAGGCGGCAAGCGCACGTGCGGTATCGGCGGTCGACATCGGAAAGGCCTCGAAGCTCGTGAACCGCAGCACCCCCGCGACACCCGCCGCTCGCCAGGCCAGGAGCGCCGCCAGCATCGTGAGCCCGGTGCCGAAGCCGAGTTCGGCGATCTGGAACCCCGGCACGAACCGCCCCGGCAGCCCGTTGCCGGCGAGGAACACCGCTCGGGTCTCCGCGAGTCCGCCCGCCGCCGAGTAATAGGGATCGCCGAACCGGCGCGCGATCGGCAGGCCATCGGCCCGCCAGTCGATCTCGGCGGCCCTGTCGGGCGTGGTCTGGTCGGGGGGCATCGGCTCGCCTAGGTTGCGGCCGCGACGATGGGGAAGGCAGGCACGAATGGCAACGCCCGACGTGACCGTGATCGGCGGCGGCGTGTTCGGGCTGGCCTGCGGCTTCGCGCTCGCCCGCCGTGGCGCGAAGGTCACGCTCGGCGAAGCGGAGCACATCGGCGCGGGCGCGAGCGGCGGCCCGGTCGGCGCGCTCGCCCCGCACGTGCCGGAAGCGTGGAACGCCAAGAAAGCCTTCCAGTTCGAGAGCTTGCGCGCGTCGGAAGCGTTCTGGGCCGATGTCGAGGCGGTGTCGGGGATGACCACCGGCTACGCGCGGATCGGCCGGGTGCAGCCGATCGCTCCGGACGGGATCGCCCGCGCCGAAGCTCGCGGCCTCGGGTCGGCGACGCTCTGGGAGGGCTTCGCAAGCTGGAAGGTCGTGCATGGCGACGTGCCGGGATGGGGCATTCCGGCCGCGGCGCATGTCCACGACACGCTCGCCGCGCGCATCGATCCGCCGCGCGCGTGCGCCGCGCTCGCAGCCGCCGTGCTGGCGCTGGGTGGCCGGATCGAGACCGGCGCTCCGGTCTCGGAAGCGCCCGCTCCCGCACTCTGGGCGACCGGCGCCGCGGGGCTCGTGACGGCCCGGCTCGGGACCGGCGTCAAGGGCCAGGCGCTGCGGCTCGGGCATGACGCGCGCGGGCTGCCACAGGTGTTCGCCGACGGTCTCCACATCGTGCCCCATGCCGACGGCACGACCGCCATCGGCTCCACCACCGAGCGCGACTTCGACGATCCGCACGCGACAGACGTGGCGCTCGACGCGCTTCTCGCCCGTGCCGTGGCGCTCTGCCCCGTGCTGGCTGCGGCGCCCGTCCTCGCGCGCTGGGCCGGCGTCCGCCCCCGTGCCGCGACCCGCGCGCCGGTCCTCGGCCCCTGGCCGGGGCGGCCGGGCCAGTTCATCGCCAACGGCGGCTTCAAGATCGGCTTCGGCCTCGCCCCGGGCGTCGCCGCGCTGATGACCGACCTCGTGCTCGACGGGCGCGACGCCATCCCGCCGGAGTTCCGGCCCTAGAGACGCTGCCGAAAGGTGATGCTCGTCGGCCGTGCAAAGCCGGGATGCGCCGTGCGGGCCGTCTCCGTGAAGCCCATCGCGCGGAACGCGCCGTGGTTCTCCACGAGTTCCACCCTCGTCTGCAGCTCGAGCGCCGGCAGCCCGAGCGCACGGGCGCGGGTCGCAGCGAGCGTCACCAGCCGCCGCGCGAGGCCCATCCGCCGGGCACCTTCCGCGACGGCAAGCTTGCCGAGATAGAGCGCGTCCGGTCGTGGCGTCAGGAACACGCACCCCGACGGCGCCTCCACGCGCCCGATGGCCCAGACCTCGCCACACCTTGCCTGCGCCGCCACGGCGGTGGCCTCGAGGCCCACAGCGGACGAAGGCGGGTCGATCCGCGCGGCCATGTGGGCGAAGCTCGCGGCGATCAGCGCCACGATGGCGCTCGCGTCCTGGCCGACGTGCCACGGCCAAGGCTCCTCGATCTGGTAGGTCGGTGACATCATGACGCCATATCGTGTTAGTCTTCGCGCGAAGGATTCGTTTCGCGAGACGACCATGCGTCTGACCCGCCTCCGGCTCAACGGCTTCAAGAGCTTCGTCGACCCCACGGACCTTGCGATCGCCGAGGGGCTGACCGGCGTGGTCGGCCCGAACGGCTGTGGCAAGTCCAATCTTCTCGAGGCGCTGCGGTGGGTGATGGGCGAGACGCGCGCGTCGGCCATGCGCGGCGACGGCATGGCGGACGTGATCTTCGCCGGCGCCGCCACCCGGCCGGCGCGCGCCTTCGCCGAGGTGGCGCTCGTCCTCGACAATGCCGAGCGCCGGGCGCCGGCGGGCATGAACGACGCCGACACGCTCGAGATCGCGCGGCGGATCACGCGCGACGCGCGGTCGGTCTACCGTGCGGCAGGGCGCGAGGTGCGGGCGCGGGACGTGCAGCTCCTCTTCGCCGACGCTTCGACCGGTGCGCTCTCGCCGGGGCTGGTGCGACAGGGGCAGATTGCCGAGCTGATCGCCGCCAGGCCCGCCGAGCGCCGGCGCATCCTCGAGGAGGCGGCGGGCGTCGCGGGGTTGCACGCGCGGCGGCACGAGGCCAACCTGCGGCTCGCGGCGACGGAGGCCAACCTTGCGCGCACCGGCGATGTCGTCGAGGCGCTGGCGGTGCAGCTTGCGGGTCTCGAACGGCAGGTGCGGCAGGCGGCGCGCTACCGCGAGATCGGCGCGTCGCTGCGGCGCGCCGAGGCCGCGCTCGTCTGGCGCCGCTGGCGCGATGCGGCGGACGGGGCGGAGGCGGCCGCGGCGACGGCCCTCACGCTGCGAGCCGAGGCGGCGCGGGCGGAGACGGCGGCGGCGCGGGCCGAGGCGGCGCGGGCCGAAGCGGAGGCGGCGCTGCCGGCCGCGCGCGACGAAACGGCGATCGCGGCAGCCGTGCGGCAACGGCTCGCGCAGGAAGCGGCGTCGATCAAGGAGGACGCCGCGCGAGCCGAGGCGTCGGCGCGCGCGCTCACGGCACGGGCGGCGGAACTAGCACGCGACGCCGACCGCGAGGCGGCGCTCGATCGCGATGCCGGCGAGACGCTGGCCTGGCTCGCGGAAGAAGCGGCGACGCTTGCGACCGCCGACGCGGGACAAGCCGATGCCGAGCGTGCGGCGGATGCCAGGGCGCACGCGGCGGCAAGCGCGCTGGCGGCCCTGGAGGATGCGCGGGCCGGCGAGGCGGAGGCCGTGGCGCGGCTCGCCGCACGGCATCAGGCAGCAGCGCGGGCGCTTGGTGATGCACGGCTGACCCGGGATCGGGTGACGGCGGATGCGGCGAAGGCAGGTGCCGACCTTGCCGCGGCCGCCGCCGGCCTTGACGGTGCGGAGGCGGATGCCGCAGCCGCCGACATCGCACGGGCGGCAGCGGAGGCTGCCGGCGCGTCGGCCGAGGCGGCGCTCCTCGATGCCGATGCGCGCCGGGCGACCCTCGCGGAACGGGAGACGGCGGCGCGGTCCGAGCGCAGCGCGTCGGAAGGCGAGGCACGGACGCTCAAGGCCGAGGCCGCGGCGCTCGACCGGCTGATCGCACGGGACACGGGCGAGGCCACGCAGATGCTCGACCGGATCACGGTCGAGCCCGGCTGGGAGCTGGCCCTCGGCGCGGCGCTCGGCGACGACTTGCGGCTCGGCGTCCGGACCGGCGGTTCGGGATGGACGGACCTCGGGCCCTTCGATGCGGTGCCGCTGCCCGCGGGCGTCGAGCCACTCATCGGTCACGTGGCGGCGCCTCCGGTTCTGGCCCGGCGCCTGACGCAGATCGGGGTCGTGGCGGCGGAGGCAGGCGATGCGGTGCAGGCGCTGCTCGCGCCGGGGCAGCGGGCGGTCAGCGTGGCTGGCGACCTCTGGCGCTGGGACGGGTACATGGCCGATGCCGCCACAGCCCCTGCGGCGACGGCGGAGCGCCTGCGCCAGGTCAACCGCCGCTCCGCTCTCGAGCGCGAGCGCGACACCGCCGAAGCCCGCGCCGCGGGGACACGACAGGCGCACGAGGTGCTCGCGGCGGCGCTGGCCGAAGCGGTTGCCGCCGAACTGGCCGCCCGGTCGTCGCGACGCGCCGCCGATGACGCGCGCGGCGCCGCCGAGCGCGCCCATTCCCGAGCCGAGGCCGACCGCAACCTCGCCCGAGCGCGTCACGACACGGGCACGCTCACGGTGTCGCGCTTCCGGGACGCCGCGACGACCGCCGAGCGCGACATGGCCGAGGCGGAGGCAGCGCGCGCGGGCCTTGGTGACCTCGACGCCGCGCGCGCCACTGCCGAGGCGGGGCGCGACGCCCTCGACGCGGCGCGGGCGGAGATGCTTCGCACGGCCGCCGATGCCGAAGGCCTGCGCCGTGAGGGTGCGGCGCGAGCCCGGCGCGCGGAAGCGATCGCGCGCGACCGCGCCACCTGGGACGAGCGCCGCCGCCGCGCCGGCGCACGAACGGCCGAGCTTGCGGCGCGCCGCACGGAGACCGAAGCCCGGCTCGCGGATGCGCGCGCCGCACCCGCCGGGATCGAGGCGCGGCGCGCCCGGGTCGCCGACGCGGCCGCCGCCGCCGAAGCGCGCGAGCGACGCGCACTGCAGGTTCTCGCCGCGGCCGAGGACGCGCGCACCCGCGCCGCCGACACCGAGCGCGCGGCCGAGCGCGTGGCGGGCAACGCACGGACCGCGTGCGCTGCGGCCGAGGCGCGTGCGGACGACACCGCCCGCGCGGCGGCGGACGCGCGCGCACGGATGGACGCTGCGCCGGACGCCGTCCGCGCCGACGCCGGCGCTTCCGGTGATATCCCGCCCGCGTCCGTCGCCGAGGCCGAGGTGGCCCGCCTCAATCGGCAACGCGAGGCGCTGGGATCGGTCAACCTCCGCGCCGAGGAGGACGCGCGGGCGATCGGCGCGGAGCATGACGCGCTCGTCACCGATCGCGCCGACCTCGAAGCCGCCGTCGCCGCGCTCCGCACCGGCATCGCGGCGCTCAATCGTGAGGGCCGCGAGCGGCTGATGACGGCGTTCGAGACGGTCAACGCCGAGTTCGGACGGCTCTTCCGGCGGCTCTTCGGCGGCGGGTCGGCGCGGCTCGTGCTGGTGGCGTCCGACGATCCGCTCGAGGCCGGGCTCGAGATCCTGTGCGAGCCCCCCGGCAAGCGGCTCGCGTCGCTGTCGCTTCTCTCCGGTGGCGAGCAGACGCTGACCGCGCTTGCGCTCATCTTCGCCGTGTTCCTCGCCAACCCGGCGCCGGTCTGCGTGCTCGACGAGGTCGACGCGCCGCTCGACGATGCCAACGTCGCGCGCTTCTGCGACCTCCTCGACGCGATGGTCGAGGCGACCGAGACGCGCTTCCTCGTCATCACCCACCACGCCGTGACGATGGCGCGGATGGACCGGCTCTACGGCGTCACCATGGCCGAGCCGGGGGTGAGCCAGCTCGTCAGCGTCGACCTGCGCGCGGCGGAGGCGCTGGTGGCCTAGAATCAAAGGTGGACGCCACTGCAACGTTGATATCAAGAAAGAATAAAGGGCTGGAAAGTGTCTGATGATCAGTTAAGGGTGTTTGGACATTTCAATCATATCGGGGACCAGGACGCTGGCAATCCTTTTACTCGGATACTGCCATCCGTATCTGAAGTTCTTGAACTGAGGGCGAGAGGCGACCGTTTCGTCTATTCTGCCTTTTGGGCATCTAATCTTGACGAGAAGACCGTGCAGAAAGGTCTTCGACATGTTGAAAATAGCTCACCTTTTTTCATGAAGTTTAATATTTTTAAACTAGATGAGGCCGAGACCTCATTTCCCGCGGCGTTTTCTTATTTCAAGAAGAGCCGGGTTCTAAGAGTGCATCATCAATCATCTTTTTTGGCTGGTAATCATCTGAGAATACTCTTGAGTACAGCTTGTGATGGGTGCTCTGAGGGGCCGATGCAAAAAGTCGGAAGATCAATCGCATTACGTGTAAATTTGATATTTGGGCCTGCAGCATTTAGGTTAGTAAACGATGGTACATACGACATCAATCTTGATCGATCCAGTCACACCACGGACGAGAAGTATTGTTTTAATGAAGATGTAGATGTTGGGGCGATAGGTCCGCGCTGATAAATGTTGCTGGCGACACACCTCAAAAGATCTCTCTAAGGCCCGATATTGAGGAGCTATTCGGTGCCGCGTTGAGAGCTACAAATCCATCTTCCAGAGTGCTATATTTGTGGATTGCCATTGAAGCGGCTGTTGGAAATGGAAATAAAAGATCCAGGTTTTAGATGAAGAGATGAGGCGCTTAGGAAGAGTACGAGCAGACTTGGTTCACTCCGGAAAGTCGGCAGCCTCGGGCCACGATGCAATCTCGATCCTATGGCTATTTAGAATATGCATCCTGCCAGCCTGCAACATTCGAAGCCAACTAAGTGAAAATTACGAGAACTGGCTTTCAAGAAAGCCGTCCTGACTATCTATTTTGTAGAACGTAAACTTAAATGTTCAAAGCCGGCCCAGCAGCGCAGGCGTGGGCCAGGCGTCGGCGGGGAGGCCGAGGCGCTCCTGCTCGGACTGCACGGCCTCGCGGGTCTGCTCGCCGAGGATGCCGTCGATGCCGCCGACGTCGTGGCCGCGGGCGGCGAGCTTGCGTTGGAGCGCCATCATGCCGTCGCCGTCGAGGCCCGCATCCGGGGCGCCGGGATCGAACGCCGGCGCGCCTTCGAGGCGGGTGGCGAAATAGGCGGCGGTGGTGACGTAGACGAAGCTCTTGTTCCACTCGAAGAGCACCGAGAAGTTCGGGTAGGCGAGGAACGCCGGGCCGTGGCGTCCCTGCGGCAGCAGCACGGACGCGCTGAGGCCCGGCGCGAGCTTGCCGGTCCGCGCCCGCACCCCCCTGCGCGCCCAATCGGCGGTGGGGAGCGTGGTGTTGAGCCCGGTCTGCGACCAGTCGAGGTCCGCCGGCAGCACCACCTCCTGCAGCCAGGGCTCGCCCGCGCGCCAGCCGAGGTCGCGGATGACGCGCGCGCCGGAGAGGAGCGCGTCGGGGACGGAGGTCTTGAGCGTCACACGGCCGTCGCCGTCGCCGTCGACGCCGCGCTCGAGGATGTCCTTCGGCAGCATCTGCACCATGCCGATCTCGCCCGCCCAGGCACCCGTGGTGGTGGCGGGATCGAACGCGCCCTGCTCGGAGAGCGTCAGCGCGGCCATTACCTGCGGCCGGAAGATGTCCGGTCGGCGGCAGTCGTGCGCGAGGGTGACGAGCGCGTTGGCGGTGTTGAAGTTGCCCTGCACCGCGCCGAAGTCGGTCTCGAACGCCCAGAACGCGAGGAGGACGCCGCGCGAGACGCCGTACTCCGCCTTCGCCCGGTCGAAGAGGCCCGCGTACTTCCGCGCGTTGGCGGCCCCTCGCTCGATGCGGTCGCGGCTGATGAGCGCGCGGGCGAACTCGGTGAACGTCTTGCGGAACACGCCCTGCCTGCGGTCGGCGGCGAGCACCTTCGGGTCCTGCCGGATGCCGCCGAAGAACCGCTTCACGGATGCCTTTGGATGCCCCGCAGCGACCGCCTCGGCGGCGAGGCCGTCGACGAAGGCGGGAAAGCGCCCGCCGCAGGGTGCTGCCGCCAGAGGCGCTGCGGCGAGCGCGAAGACGATGGTGAGGGCAAGACGCATGGCGGCTCCGGGGGTGGCGTGACGCAAGCCTAGCAGCCCGCCCCGGAGACGCAACGCGCCCGACCGATGAGCGGAGGTCCGCGCATCGGCTGAAAAGTGTTAACGGATTTTAAGCCTCCGTTAAGGTTTTCGGCGCTCCGATGGCCGCGGGCGGTGAAGGGTCACGGGCGATGCAGGTACTGATCGTGGAGAGCGATGCGGCGCTCGGGGCGCTGTGGAAGGCGCATCTGCTGCGACAGGGCGCGGCGGTGGCGGTGGCAGGGACGGAGGACGCGGCGGTGCGCCATCTCTTGCGCTTCGCGGTCGACGTGATCGTGCTCGACCTCGTGCTCACCGCCGGCAGCGCGCTCGCGGTCGCGGATTTCGCCAGCTACCGGCGGCCGGGGGCGAAGGTGCTCTTCGTCACCAACACCACGTTCTTCTCCGACGGCTCGATCTTCCGGCACATCCCGAACGCCTGCGGGCTCGTAGGCGCGCGGACCTCGCCCGAGGACCTCGCGGCGATGGTCGAGCACCACGGGCGCGCCGCGTAAAAATCCGGCGGGCCGTGTTGACCCGCTGAAGCGCCCCACTAATTCGTGATGGCCGCGCCCCGACGCCCTGCGTCCCGCGCGCCCGCGACATCGCCGAGCGCCTCCGGGCGCCGGCACCTCACCCCACATCACTCAAGCAACGGAGTCTTCGGATGCCGCAGTTCGCCGCGACCATCAAGCATATCAAGGAGGGCGTGAAGGGCTTCACCATCAGCGCCGCCGTCAAGAACATCGAGGGCTGGGAGGAGACCCTGAAGGACGTCGAAACGCCCGGCGTGAAGGGGATCGTCCGCGACCTCGAGGCGTTGAAGAAGCACCTGCACAAGGACGAACTCGACGGCGAGGCGATCAAGAAGCTCGTCGCGAAGCTCGCCAAGGAGACCGTCACGCTCGCGGGCAAGTCCGAGGGCGACAAGGCCGAGAAGATCAAGTCGCTTGGCGAGGCGCTCACCGAGGCCGTCGAGAAGGCCGACGCCTGAGCATGGGGCCGGCGCCCCGAGCGGCGCCGGTCAGCTCTCGGGGACGAGGATCTCGCGCTTGCCGACGTGGTTGGCGGGCGTCACGAGGCCCGCGTCCTCCATCTGCTCGACGAGCCGCGCGGCCTTGTTGTAGCCGATGGCGAGCTTGCGCTGGATGTACGAGGTCGAGCACTTGCGGTCCTTGACCACCACCGCGACCGCCTGGTCGTAGAGCGCGTCGTCGCCCTCCGCCGTGCCGAGGCCGAGCACGAGGTCGATCTCGCTCGCGGCGTCCTCGTCGGGGCTCTCCAGCACCTTCGCGGTGTACTCGGGCGGCCCGAACGACTTCAGGTGGGTGACGATCTCCTCGACCTCCTCGTCCGACACGAAGGGCCCGTGGATGCGGGTGATCTTGGCGCCGCCCGCCATGTAGAGCATGTCGCCCATGCCGAGGAGCTGCTCGGCGCCCTGCTCGCCGAGGATCGTCCGGCTGTCGATCTTGGACGTGACCTGGAAGCTGATGCGGGTCGGGAAGTTGGCCTTGATGGTGCCGGTGATGACGTCGACCGAGGGCCGCTGCGTCGCCATGATGAGGTGGATGCCGCTCGCCCGCGCCATCTGCGCGAGGCGCTGGATGCAGGCCTCGATCTCCTTGCCCGCGACCATCATCAGGTCCGCCATCTCGTCCACCACGACGACGATGTAGGGGATGCGGACGGGCATGAACTCGTCGGTCTCGAACACGGGCTCGCCGGTGTCCTCGTCGAAGCCGGTCTGCACGGTGCGCTTGAACATCTCGCCGGCCGCCAGCGCCTCGGCGACGCGGCCGTTGTAGCCGTCGATGTTGCGGACGCCCATCTTCGACATCTTGCGGTAGCGCTCCTCCATCTCGCCGACCACCCATTTCAGCGCCACGACCGCCTTCTTCGGGTCGGTGACGACGGGCGAGAGCAGGTGCGGGATGCCGTCGTAGACGCTGAGCTCGAGCATCTTCGGGTCGATCATGATGAGGCGGCAGTCCTCGGGGGAAAGCCGGTAAAGGAGGCTCAGGATCATGGTGTTGATCGCGACCGACTTGCCCGACCCGGTGGTGCCGGCGATGAGGAGGTGCGGCATCTTGGAGAGGTTGGCGATGATCGGCTCGCCGCCGATGTTCTTGCCGAGCGCCAGCGGCAGGCGCATCGCGCTGTCGCCGAAGTCGCGCGCGGCGAGGATTTCGCGCAGCACCACCTTCTCGCGGTGGACGTTCGGGAGCTCGATGCCGATCACCGAGCGGCCCGGCACGGTCGAGACGCGCGCCGAGAGCGCCGACATCGAGCGCGCGATGTCGTCGGCGAGCAGGATCACGCGGTTGGCCTTGAGGCCCGGCGCGGGCTCGAGCTCGTACATCGTGACGACCGGGCCCGGACGCACGCTGACGATCTCGCCCTTGACGCCGTAGTCGTCGAGCACGCTCTCGAGCATCCGCGCGTTCTCCTCCAGCGCCTCGACGCTGAGATGCTGGCGCTTGGGCTCTTCCGGCTGGGCGAGAAGCGACAGCGGCGGCGGCTCGTAGGCGGATTGCGCCTCGCCGAGATCGAGCTGCGGCTCGGCCTCCGCGCGGGCCTGGCGCGAGGGCGCGGGCTCGCGCCGGGCGGCGAGCACGGTGGCGCGCTCCGGCTCGCTGCGGCGCAGGACGACGACCTCCTCGCGCGCGGACTGCGGCTCGCCGCGGGGAGCCGCGCGGGCGCTCACCGCATCGGCGATGCGGGCGCGCACGCGGTCGGGAGACGGCGCGTCGATGTCGCGGCGCGCCGCGGGGAGCATCGGCTCGACAAGCTCGGGCTCTAGCGGCGCCGCCTGCCGCCGCGCCAGCAGCGGCAGCCGCGCGAGGATGCCGTGCGTCGGACGGACCGGGGCCGGGTCTTCCAGGTCGTGCGCCGCGGCGCGGCCGGCACGACGTTCGGCGAGTTTGCGCGCCCCCAAAGCCGCCCCCAGAGCCGCACCCCGCCCGGTCGCGCCCATCGCGTGGAGCGACCAGCGCACCGCGCGGTAGAAGCCCGCGCCGAGGAACCGCGCCAGCGCCGCGAGCTCGTGCCGGTCGACGCCGAGCACGAAGCCCCAGACGACGAGGAGGGCGATCCCGGTGGCGAGGCTCGCGACCTTGAGGCCAAGTGCCGCCGGCACCGGCGCCACGCCGAGCACCGCGCCGAGCACCGTGTCGCCGAAGAGCCCGCCGAGCCCGAAGGAATGGCCCCAGTCCGGTGGCGGCAGCAGCGTGGCCGCGTAGACCGAGGCGAGCGCCACGCCGATCGGCACGAACACCGCGCGGCCAAGCGCGTGCTCCTCGCCGCGGTGGAGGACGAGGCGCAGCCCCCACACCACGCCCGCGAGCGCCAGCCCCCAGGCGCCGCGACCGGCGATGATGACGAGGGGCGACGCGATGCCGGCGCCCAGACGACCGAGCAGGTTCTGGGCCGGCGCGTCGGTGGCGGACATCCAGCCCGGATCCTGCGCCGCGTAGGAGCCGATGACGAGCGCCATCGCGAGGCCGGCGAGCACGAGCACGATGCCGATGGCTTCGCGCAGGCGCCGCTCGAGCGCGGCCTGGGTGCGCGCGTCGAGGAGCGGGTCGCGGCGGCGGGCGTGGAGCGAGGCCATGCGCGGTCAGCCGTAGAGGCAGGCGCGAAGCGCGCCGAGGCCAGCCTCGAGCTCGGGCTCGGGGCCGACAATGGCGGCGCGGACGTAGCCCTGACCGGGCACCACGCCCCCGACCTCGCGCGAGAGGTAGGCGCCGGGCAGCACGCGCACCCCGGTCTCGCGCCAGAGCCGCAGCGTCGCCGCCTCGCCGTCATCGACCGGCAGCCAGAGGAAGAACCCCGCCTCCGGCGCCCGGTAGCCCTGCACGCCGCCGAGGACGTCGCCCGCGAGGGTGCGCTTCGCCGCATAGGCCGCGCGGTTCGCCTCGACATGCGCCTCGTCGTTCCAGGCGGCCTCCGAGACCGCTTGCAACGGCATTGGCACCGGCGCGCCGGCATAGGAGCGCAGCACCTTCATCGCGGCGATGCCCTTCGGGCCGCCCGCCACGAAGCCCGAGCGCAGGCCAGCGAGGTTCGAGCGTTTCGAGAGGGATTGGAACACGAACGCCCGTTCGGGATCGGCACCGACGGCGGCGGCCGCCGCGAGCACGCCGGACGGCGGCGTGTCGTACCAGATCTCCGAATAGCACTCGTCGGAGAAGATCTGGAAGTCGTGCCGTTCGGCAAGCGCCAGCAGGTCGCGCCACCACGCCTCGTCCGCGACCGCGCCCTGCGGGTTTGCGGGCGAGCAGACGTAGACTGCGGCCGTGCGGTCGAGGAGGTCACCCGGCAGGCCCGCGTAGTCCGGCAGGAAGCTCGTCGCCTCGGTCGCGGGCACGTAGTGCGGCTCGGCGCCGGCGGCGAGCGCCGCGGCGGCATAGACCTGGTAGAACGGGTTCGGCATCAAGACCGACCGCCTGCGTGCCGTTCTTCGAGGCGGGGCAGAGCGCGAGGCAGGCGTTGAAGAGCCCCTCGCGGCTGCCGTTGAGGACCATCACCTGTGTGGCGGGATCGACCGCGACGCCGTAGCGCCGCCCGAGCCAGCCGGCGCAGGCGGCGAGGAGGCCGGCGGAGCCCTCGTTGGGCGGATAGCCGTTGAAGCCGCCGAGATGCTCGGCGAGGATCGGCCCCACGAAATCCGGGAACGGGTGCCGCGGCTCGCCCACCGACATCTGAATCGGAGCGCCGCCCGGCGCATGCGGCGCCAGCAGCGCGCGCAGCCGCTGGAACGCATAGTCCGGAAGGTCCGAGAACCGCTCGCTGACTGTCATGCTCGCCTCGCGTCCAGGGTCATGGCGCCCCGGTTGGCGGGACGATACCGGCGCCGGCGGCGCGGGTCCAGCCGCATGGGGACGCGGCCGCGGCGTGTGGCCTTTAGGCCCCGAGCGCCGCTTCGGCCGCACGGCCAAGCCGCAGCAGCCGCGCCTCCGAGCCGGACGGCGTGCAGAGGCTGATCCCGACGGACGGTGTGCCCGTCGGCACCGTGAGCGCCGCGAGCCCCATCAGGTTGCCGATCCGCGTGTTGCGGAGCGCCGCGAGGTTGCGCTCGGTGTAGAAGTCCGCATCTGCCGCGAGACGGGTGGCATCGGGCGGCACGATCTGCGCCGTCGGCATCAGCACGGCGTCGAACCCGGCCGTCGCGTCGCGGAACAGGGCGCGCAGGCGGTCGAGCGTCTCCCAGGCGGCGACCGCATCGGCGGCGGCGACATCGCGCCCGCCCCGAAACCGCTCGCGCACGCGGTCGTACATCTTGCCCGGCGCGGACTCGATGGCGTCGCTCCAGAGACCGTAGGCTTCGGGCGCGTAGACCCTGCCCGCCAGCGCCAGCGCGTCCGCCACCTCCGGGATCGCCGCGTGCCGGATGCGGGCTCCGGCGCGGGCAAGCCGCGCGACCGCGGCCTCGAAGCCGGTCCCGACCGCGGGCTCGAGATCGTCGAGCGCCACGGTCTTAAGGACGAGAAGCCGCGTTCCGGAGAGGTGCGCGCCGCGGAGGTCGGGCGCGCGCGCGGCGCGCAGCACGCCCCAGAGGAAGGCGGCGTCCTCGACGGTGCGGCAGAGCGGCCCGACGGTGTCGAACGACGGACAGAGCGGCACCACGCCCGCGACGGGCAGCGTCCCGTGGCCCGGCTTGAAGCCCACGAGGTCGTTCCAGGCGGCGGGGAGCCGCACCGAGCCGCCGGTGTCGGAACCGACGGCGGCCGGCGCTAGGCCGAACGCGACGGAGGCCGCGGCGCCGGACGAGCTGCCTCCCGCGACGGCGGTCGGATCGTTGACGCACGGCGGCGTCGCCGTGACGGGATTGAGCCCGAGCCCGGAGAAGGCGAGCTCGGACATGTGCGTCTTGCCGAGGCACACGGTGCCCGCCGCGGAGGCCCGCGCCAGCGCTTCGGCATCGCGCGTGGGCACCCGGCCCGCCAGCAGCGCCGAGCCCGCCTCGGTCGCGATGCCGGCAGTGTCGAAGAGATCCTTCCAGGACAGCGGCACCCCGTCGAGCGGGCTGCGCCGGAAGCCTTTGCGTGCGGCGGCGGCCGCAGCCTCTGCGCGGGCGCGCTCCGGCGTCGAGCGGGCGTAGATGCGCGGGCCGAGCGGATGCGCCGCGATCGCTTCGAGGAACGCTTCCGCGAGGTCGCGCGGGTCGATCCGCCCCGCTTCGATGCCGCGGCCGAGGTCCGCCGCGGAAGTGGTGCGCCAATCCATGCCGCTGACGCTAGCGGCGTCGGCGCGCATGGACAATGCCGGGCCGCTCGCCATATCCCCACGTCATGACACGTGATGCCGATGCCGTGGTGGTGGGAGGCGGCCTCACCGGCTCCACGATGGCGCTGGCGCTGGCGCAGGCCGGGATGTCCGTGGCCCTGGTCGACCGGGCGTCGCTCTCCGACGCGCTCGGCCCCTTCGACGGGCGCGCCTACGCCATCGCGCAGGGCTCGCGACGGATGCTCGGCGCGCTCGGGCTGTGGGATGCGCTGGCGGACGACGCGGGCCCGATCCTGACGGTGAAGGCGAGCGATGGACATGCCGGGCGCGGGCCCTCGCGATGGCATCTTGCGATGGACCATGCCGAACTGGAGGAGGGCCCGCTCGGCTACATGGTCGAGGACCGGCACCTGCGGCGCGCGCTCACGGAGCGCGTCGGAGCGACGCCGGGGATCGCGCACCATGTGGGCGCGGTGATGGCGCAGGACGACGCGGCCGTCACGCTGGCGGACGGGAATAGGCTCGCGGCGCGGATCGTCATCGGTGCGGACGGGCGGCGGGGCGGCACCGCGCGACGTGCGGGGATCGCGCGCCGGGTGACGGATTACCACCAGACTGCGCTCGTCGCGGCGGTCGAGCATGCCGAGCCGCACGGCGGGATCGCTCAGCAGTTCTTCATGCCGGGCGGGCCGCTCGCGATCCTGCCCCTGACCGGCAACCGGTGCTCGATCGTCTGGGTCGAGAGCACGGCGCGAGCGGATGTCATCGCCGCGCTCCCCGACGACGCATTTCTGGCGCTGCTGCGGCCGCGCTTCGGCCACTGGCTCGGCGCGATCTCCCTCGTCGGCAAGCGGAGCGGATATCCGTTGACGCTGAGCGTCGCCGAACGCCTTACCGGACCCCGGACGGCGCTTGTCGGTGATGCGGCGCATGGCGTGCATCCCATCGCGGGACAGGGCCTGAACCTCGGGCTCCGCGACGTGGCGACGCTCGCCGAGGTGCTGGCCGACGCGCGGCGGCGCGGCGAGGATTTCGGGACAGCGGAGGTGCTCGCGCGCTACGTGCGCTGGCGGCGGTTCGACGCCGGCGCCCTGGTGGCGGCGACCGACCTTTTCAACCGGGCATTCTCCAACGACAATCCGCTATTGCGCCTCGGACGCGACCTCGGCCTCGGGCTGGCGGGAGCGCTGCCGCCGCTCCGGCGCCGGCTGATGCGCGAGGCGGCGGGACTGGCGGGAGACCTGCCGCGATTGATGCGGGGCGAACGGGCTTAGTCGAACGGGCCTAGTCGATGAGCGCGCGGGCCTCGTCGACAAGCATCACCGGGATGCCGTCGCGGACCGGGAAGGCCAGGTGCGCGCCCTCCGACACGAGCTCGGCGCGGGCGGCGTCCCAGGTCAACGTGCGGTGCGTCACCGGACAGATCAGCGCCTCGAGCATCCGGCGGTCGAATGTGGCCCCCGTCACTGCATGATCTCCTCGCCGTTGCCGCCGCGGAGCGCAAATTCGAGAAGGGTCACGAGCGTTTCGCGCCGGTTGTCGAGCGACGGCGCCTCGAGAAGCGCCTGCTTGTCCTCGGGATCGAACGGGCAAAGCATCGAGAGCGAGTTGATGAGGAGCTCGTCCTCCGCTTCCTTCAGGCTCGACCAGTCGGTCGAGAGATGCTGCGCCGCGAAGTACTTTCCAAGGAGAACCATGAAGCTCTCGCGGTCGAAGCCCGCGTCGGTCTCGACCGGGCCCCGGTCACGGTCGAAGCCGGACCAGGAGACGTCGGCGCGCAAGTAGGGCGAGAATCCGGTCACTTCGCGGTGCATGCGGAACCGGCTGATGCCCGAAAGCGTAATCATGTAGCGACCGTCTTCCGTCTCGGAAAAGCCGGTGAGCCGGCCCGCGCAGCCGATGGACTGCAGGCGCCGCTCCTGCGAGCCCGGAACCTCGCGGGGCTGGACCATCCCGATGAGGCGTTCCCGCGTCTTGAGGGTATCGTCGAGCATCGCGAGATAGCGCGGCTCGAAGAGGTGGAGCGGCAATCGCGCGCGCGGCAGCAGGAGCGCGCCGGGCAGCGGAAACACCGGTATCGTGTCGGGCAGGTCTACGAATTTCCCCATGCGTCGAACCTAGCTCACTGTGCGCGGCCGGCAAATGCGGTCAGGCAAAGATCATCGAACTGAGCCGGCGGCGGCCCTTGAGCGCGATCGGGTCTTGCGGCTTCAGCGCCTCGAAGATGGTCATCAGCTGCTTGCGCGCCGCATCGTCATCCCAGGTCCGGTCGCGGCGGAAGAGGTCTAGCAGCATGTCCACGGCCCCCGCGACATCGCCGCTCGCGTGGAGCGCCAGCGCAAGGTCGAAGCGTGCCCGGTGGTCCTCGGGATGCGCGTCCACGGCCGCGCGAAGTGCGTCCACGGGGCCGGCGTCCATTGCCTGACGGGCGAGGCCCAACTGCGCGCGGGCGGCCTCGACCGGCGCGGCGGCGGCGATGGCGGGCGGGGCCGCCGCGAGGAGCGCCTCGGCCTGGTCGAGCTCGCCCAGTGCCAGGTAGGAACGCGCCATGCCGCCGTAGGCCGCGGCGTTGCCGGGCTCTTCGCCGAGGATGGCGGCAAAGGTCTCGGCGGCGTCGACGGCGGCCCCTTCGGTGAGCATGGCTTCGGCGGCCTCGAGCGCCTCGGCGATCCCGCCGTCGCCGCCCATCGCCGCCACGCGGGTCACGAAGGCGTTCACCTCGGACTGCGGCACGGCCCCCTGAAACCCGTCGACCGGCTTGCCCTTGAAAAACGCGTAGACCGTCGGGATCGACTGGATGCGAAGCTGCGCCGCGATGTTGGGCGCCTGGTCGATGTCGAGCTTGACCATCCGCACACGGCCCTTCGCCGCCGCCACGGCGGTTTCGAGCATCGGCCCGAGCGTCTTGCACGGCCCGCACCACGGCGCCCAGAAGTCGACGATGACCGGCACGTCGGCGCTGCCGTCGATCACGTCGGCCATGAAGGTGGCCTCGGTCGTGTCGCCGACCGCGGCCGGCGCGGGCTTCGCCGCCGGTTTGCCGAACTCGAGCATCGCTTGCGTCCCCCTCATGCTGCTGGCCGCCTATATGTGCCCCTCGCGCGCTCGCGCCAAGGGGGCGCTAGAGGTCGAAGGCGGCGAAGACGGGCGCATGATCCGAAGGCTGCTCCCAGCCGCGGACCGAGCGCAGGATGCGGCTCGCGTGCGCGGCGGCGGCGATGTCGGCGCTCGCCCAGACGTGGTCGAGCCGGCGGCCCTTGTCGGCGGCGGACCAGTCCGGCGAGCGATAGGACCACCACGAATAGAGCGGCCCGGCGGGATGGTCGGCACGGGTCACGTCCACCCAGCCGCCCGCATCCTGCGCCGCGCCGAAGTGCTCGACCTCGACCGGCGTGTGGCTGACGATCTTGAGAAGCGCGCGATGGTTCCAGACGTCGTCCTCGCGCGGGGCGACGTTGAGGTCGCCGACGAGGATCGCACGATGCGGCGGGGCGGCGCGGAAGGCATCGCGCATGTGCGACAGGAAATCGAGCTTCTGGCCGAACTTCGGGTTGGCCTCGCGGTCCGGCACGTCGCCACCGGCCGGCACGTAAACGTTGTGGACCGTGACGCCGTTGGGCAGCCGCGCCGCGACGTGCCGGGCATGGCCGAGCCCGGCGAAATCTGTGTCGCCCGCATCTTCGAGCGGCAGCTTCGACAGGATCGCGACGCCGTTATAGCCCTTCTGCCCGCGTGCCACGAGGTGCGCGTAGCCGAGCGGCGCGAAGGCCTCGCGCGGAATGAGGTCGACGGGCGCCTTGCATTCCTGCAGGCAGAGCACGTCCGGCGCTTCTTCTGTCAGGAGCCGCGCGACGAGATCCGCGCGCAGCCGCACCGAATTGATGTTCCAGGTGGCGAGCGTGAACATCCGGGCAGCCTAGCAGAAAAGCCTCAGGCCACCAGTCGGTAGCCGCCCGACTCGGTCACGAGGAGCCGCGCGTTGGAGGGGTCGGGCTCGATCTTCTGGCGCAGCCGGTAGATGTGGGTCTCGAGCGTGTGCGTCGTGACGCCGGCGTTGTAGCCCCAGACCTCGTGCAGGAGCACGTCGCGCGGCACCACCCCGTCGGTGGCACGGTAGAGGAACTT
>CBDCNH010000017.1:0-159550 GCA_965219015.1 Paracoccaceae bacterium | reverse complement strand
TTGCTGAAGTGAGGCCGTGACATAGTAGCGATAGAGCTTGCCACCCCGGCCATAGGCAAAGGCGGGCGACATCACCTGACCGTCGGCATCGAAGATGCGCCCCGTCAGCGGTGCATGCGCCACGGTCTCGCGGGCCTTCGCCCGGCGCCGGACATGGGAATCGAGTTTCTGTTGCACCGCCTCGAAGAGAGCGCGGTCGATGATCGCCTCGTGAAGACCGGGATGGCACATCTCGCGGTGCGGGATCTCGCCGAGATCGAGCCAATTGCGCAGGAGCTGGAAGAGGGCACCCCGGCTGAAAGGAAGGCCGCCAGTGGCTTTCCCGCTGCCAGTGACGCGGCGCTTCGACACCACGCCCTCCTGCTGCGATTGCCGTTTTAGCGCGTGGACGCCAAGTCTCTAACTTTTCGCGGGCACCGGCAAGCGTCAGAAACCAGTGCGCGTTCAGGCACTCCGAGCGGAGCTTGCTGCCGTTATCGACCCGGATCGTCTTCGGACACCCGCGTGGCCGGCAGATCCGTTCGAGCGTCTGGACCACATCCTCCCCGCGATAGGTGAACCGCGGGTCCGTTGCCGGGTAGAACCGCGGGTGCGTGTCGACGATCGTCAGGATGCGCAGCTTCCTTCCCCGTCGCAAGCTGATCGTGAACGAAGTCCATCGCCCAGACATCGTTCGGACAAACGGCCTCTTGACGATCCTCGCGCAGCTTCGCCTTCACCCGCCGCTTCGGGTGCTTGTTGCGCAGCTGGAGGCCCAACTCGCTGTAAATCCTGCGTGTCTTCATGTTGATCTCCCAGCCCTCCCGGCGCAGCAGCACATGGACGCGCCGGTAACCATACCGAACCCGCGTCTCGCAAATCTCCCTGATCCGCCTCTCAACGGGAGCCTGATCCGCACGGCGGGATGTGTAGTGGAACGAAGGGCGGTCGAACCGGAGAGCCCCACAAGCCGTCCGGATCGATTCCGCCCACTCATTGCACATCCCGCGAACGCGTTCGCGCATGCGACCAGGTCTCAGATCTTTCGCCGGATCACGTCCTGCAACATCTCGCGATCCAGGGTCAGGTCCGCGACGATCTTCTTCAGCCACCCGTTCTCGTCCTCAAGCGCCTTCAGCCGCCGCATCTCATCGGGCAACAGACCTGCGTATTTCTTCCTCCAGCTGAAGCAGGTCGCCTGACCGATCCCCGTCTTGCGACAGATCTCAGCGACCGGCGTTCCTTCCTCACCCTGCTTCACACCGGCTCAAGTCCCGCGATGCGGTGCTTGCGGTTGAGAAGCGCGGCGATGCGGCGATACCCGTAGGTAGGACGAGGGTCGACGGGACGACGGATCGCGGGCAGGAGTTCGGCGTCCGCTCCCGTGCTGTAGCCTCCACGGGACTTCGATATCCCGGACGCCCGCGCGTGAAGCTGGGACCAGCTAACTCCCAGACTCTCGGCCACGCGGCTCACTGGGACCCGCCCGTCAGCGGCGACGGCAGACACCGCGTCCTTTTTATGCCCCCGCCTTGGCCAGAGCGTCCTTGAGGATCTCGTTCTCCATTGTCTTGCGACCGAGCAGGCGCTCCAGATCGCGGACCCGGGCCTCGAGCTTGGCAGACCTCGGAGGCGCCGACCACCGGCTCGTCTGATCCCACGGTCATGGCACCACCCTTGTCCTTCCGTCGCCGCCACCGGAACAGCAGGTTCGGCGCCACGCCGTTGCGTCTGGCGACCGCGGAGACGGACTCCCCCGGCACCAGGCTCTCCTCGATGATGCGGAGCTTCTCGTGCGCCGGCCAGTAGCGGCGTCCGGCAACGCCGGTGATCACCTCGACGCGGGGATGGATCTCTCTGGGCATAAGCATGTCCCCAAGCCCAGGCTTGGGCCTTCCATGATCGTGCCGGGCTGTCCGGTCGAACCCGGGGGGGGGACCAGTTTGGCAGGCCGCCATCGACCGTGGCGCTGTCTCCCGGCCCGGGCTGAAGCCTTCAATTGGCGATCGAAAGCTGGACCCGCCCCTCCAAGACGTAGACGATCTCTTGCCCGCCTTGCGCTGGCAGGTCGTGGGTCAAGAATCCGTTTCCGGGTTCCACAGCGTAGGCCGCCGCCGATCGGCCAGCCGATCCCGGCAGAATGGCGTGGACGGCGTAAGCCTCGTCACGGGTCGCGACACGTTGCGACCCGTGAACGGCTAGACCGTCTCCGACATGGGCGCCTCGCCGAAGAGGTCGCATTTGCGCGCCGATTGCGGCCGCGCAGCTCACAGAGTCGATCGCCCTGATACGCAAGGGTCTCGGGATGATCGCGACGTTTCTCGGTGAGGGCGACTGAAGCCGCCCGCTCCCGTGGTGGTGCGTATCGAGCGACGAGTCAGGCGCTTTCGGCGACCGAGCCGGTTCCCGTACTGGCTCTGGGCAGCCGCCACGTGGCCAAGCGGTGGCGCCTCGTCGGTCTCGCGCCACCAGCGGCTAGGCACTCGACCGCAGATTGTGCCATACCGTCCCTGCAAGGTCAGTGAGGGGTGCGCCGCATGAACGCCGTCGAGATCGAGGAGGCCGTGTCCGCGCTGGCCGAGGCGCCGTTCGATCCCGCTGAGTTCGCTTTCGCCTTCCTGCAGGCGTTCGGCAACAAGGAGGCGACGCTGCAGCGCCTGCGCTCCGGCGCCAGCAACAAGTCCGAGCTCGGCGTGCTGCAGCGCAACAACATTCACCTCGCCGTCGCAGCGCCGGGCGACACCGAGGCGATGCTGGCTCGCCTTCGCGCCAGCCCGCTGACGGCGCAGCAGAAGGCGCGCTACATCCTCGCGACCGACGGCGCGCATCTCGAGGCGGAGGAACTCGGCTCCGGCGAGGCGATCTCCTGCCCGCTCGACAAGCTCGGCGACCATTTCGGCTTCTTCCTGCCGCTCGCGGGCATCTCGACGGTCCGCGAGGTCAAGAACAACCCCATCGACATCAAGGCGACCGGGCGGCTCAACCGGCTCTATGTCCAGCTCCTGAAGGACAACCCCGACTGGGCCGGCGCGGCGCGGCGGGGCGATCTCAACCGGCTGATGGCGCGCATCATCTTCTGCTTCTTCGCCGAGGACACCGGCATCTTCATCGGCGACAACCTCTTCACCGCCACGCTCGGCCAGATGACGGAGCCGGGCGGGGGCGACACCGCGGCGGTGCTCCTCGAGCTCTTCCGCGCCATGAACCTCGATCCCCGCACCGGGGCGCGCGCCGGCGTGCGGCCCTGGGCGGACACGTTTCCTTTCGTCAACGGCGGGCTCTTCGCCGACGACATCGGCTGCCCCGCGTTCACCCGCACCTCGCGCGCGTACCTCCTCCGCGCGGGCGAGCTCGACTGGAAGGCGATCAACCCCGACATCTTCGGCTCGATGATCCAGGCCGTCGCCGACGACGACGAGCGCGCCGCCCTGGGCATGCACTACACCAGCGTCCCGAACATCCAGAAGGTGCTCGACCCCCTGTTCCTCGACGACCTCCGCGAGGCGCTCGAGGCGGCGGGGACAAACGGGCGCAAGCTCCTCAACCTCCGCCGCAGGCTCGCGCGCATCCGGGTGTTCGACCCCGCCTGCGGGTCGGGCAACTTCCTCGTCATCGCCTACATCCGCCTGCGCGAGATCGAGGACGAGATCGTGCGCCGCCGGGGCGAGGCGCTGCACCGCTCGGTAATCGCGCTGACGCAGTTCTTCGGCATCGAGATCAAGGGCTTCGCCGCCGAGATCGCGCGCCTGTCGCTGCTCGTCGCCGAGTTCCAGTGCGACGTGCGCTTCATCGGCCAGACCGAGGCCCGCGCGCTGGTTTTGCCGCTCCACGCGACGGGAAGGATCGTGACCGGCAACGCGCTCCGGCTCGACTGGGAGGAAGTCTGCCCGCCGGCCGCGGGGGAGCCCGGCGGAGCGGACGGCGACGGCGGGGAGTGGGAGACGTATATCTGTGGGAACCCGCCTTATTTGGGTTCCACTTGGCAAAACGCAGAGCATAAATCTGATCTGCAACTCAACTTCGGAAGGCGTACAAAAAGTTGGAAGTCGCTTGACTACGTTGCAGGCTGGTTCATGAAGGCCGCTGATTATGGGCTGCTGACGCCCACCGTGTCAGCTTTTGTGTCCACCAACTCGATCTGCCAAGGCCAGCAGGTGCCAATTCTTTGGCCTATGATCTTTGAGACTGGCCATAGAATAGCTTTTGCGCATACTAGCTTTAAATGGGCTAATTTGGCTAGCCACAACGCCGGCGTAACGGTCGTTATCATTGGGATTAAGACACACGTAACACAAACGAGCAGAATATACTCGATAAACTCCGTCGGCTTAACGATTTCCAAGGATACAAATAATATCAATGCTTATCTTGTCGCTGCTCCGCACATTATCGTAAAAAAGGCGGGTAGGCCGCTGACTGAAGTTGCCGGCATGAGTTTTGGTAACAAAGCGGTGGATGGCGGCAACCTGCTGTTGAGCCCCATTGATGTCGAGGCGCTCGGTCTGACACGAATATTGCGTGATCGTTTCATCCGCCGCATCTACGGTTCGGAAGAATTTATTCGGGGCAAGGAGCGGTATGTGCTTTGGATAGAAGATTGCCATCTTGATGAAGCATTGACAGTGAATTCGATCAGGGCGCGAATAGATGCGGTTCGTAACATGCGTCTCGCAAGCCGCGACAAAGGCGCGAATGAACTGGCGTCGCGAGCACATCAAATGCGAGAGATGCGATTAGGAATTTGCTGGATACTTACTGTGCCACGTACCTCTTCGGAAAATCGGAATTTTTTGCCGGTTGGCATTTTGCAAAAGCAATCTACCGTTTCGAGTGAGGCCTTCGCCCTCTACGACGCCCCCCTCTGGAACCTCGCCCTCATCGCCTCGCGCATCCATCTCGTCTGGATCGCCACCGTCTGCGGCAAGCTGAAGACCGATTTTCGCTACTCCAACACCCTCGGCTGGAACACCTTCCCCGTGCCGCCGCTCACCGAGACCGACCGCGCCAACCTCACGGCCTGCGCCGAGGGCATCCTGCTCGCGCGCGAGGCGCATTTCCCGGCCACCATCGCGGACCTCTACGACCCCGACGCCATGCCCGCCGACCTGCGGGCGGCGCATGAGCGGAACGACGAGACGCTGGAGCGCATCTACATCGGCCGCCGCTTCCGCAACGACACCGAGCGGCTGGAGAAGCTCTTCGAGATGTACACCGCGATGACCGCGAAGGAGACCGCATGACGCCCCCCGACGCGACGATGCCCGACGCGACGATGCCCGACGCGACGATGCCCGACGCGGCCGCCGCCGCGGCCCCGCACGCCCCGACGGTCCCCTCCGTCTCGATGCGCTACGCGGCGACGGGGGCGTCGCGCACGGCCGACGAGATGGGGATGCGCGCGATGCAGGCGCGGGCCTACGCGCGGCGGGGCGAGCCGTACCTCCTCATCAAGTCGCCGCCCGCCTCGGGCAAGAGCCGCGCGCTGATGTTCATCGCGCTCGACAAGCTCGCGCACCAGGGGCTGCGGCAGGCGGTGATCGTGGTGCCCGAGCGCTCGATCGGCGCGTCGTTCCGCGACACGGCCCTGACGCGGCACGGCTTCTGGGCGGACTGGACCGTGGCGCCGCAGTGGAACCTGTGCAACGCGCCGGGCGCCGACGACCCGCGCGTGGCGAAGGGCAAGGTCGCGTCGGTGGCGACGTTCCTCGCCTCGGACGACCGGGTGCTCGTCTGCACCCACGCGACGTTCCGCTTCGCGGTGGACGCGCTCGGGGTCGAGGCCTTCGACGACCGGCTGATCGCGGTGGACGAGTTCCACCATGTCAGCGCCAACCCCGAGAACCGCCTCGGCACGCATCTGCGCGCGCTGATGGCCCGCGACCGGGTGCATGTCGTCGCGATGACGGGGAGCTACTTCCGCGGCGACGCCGAGGCCGTGCTGATGCCCGAGGACGAGGCGCGCTTCGCGACCGTGACCTACACCTACTACGAGCAGCTCAACGGCTACGAGCATCTCAAGGCGCTCGACATCGGCTACTACTTCTACTCCGGGCGCTACATCGACGCGATCGCCGAGGTGCTCGACCCCGACGCCAAGACGATCGTCCACATCCCCAACGTGAACGCCCGCGAGAGCCTCGGCGACAAGATCCGCGAGGCCGAGGACGTGATGCAGGCGCTTGGGCTCTGGAAGGGCACCGATGCGGCCACCGGCTTCCAGCTCATCGAGCGGCCCGACGGGCGGATGCTGCGCGTCGCCGACCTCGTGGACGACGACGGCGCGCGGCGGGACCGCGTGATCGGCGCGCTGAAGGACGGAGACCATGCCGACGACCGCGACCACGTCGACGTCATCATCGCGCTCGGCATGGCCAAGGAGGGCTTCGACTGGATCTGGTGCGAGCACGCGCTGACGGTCGGCTACCGCTCGTCGATGACCGAGATCGTGCAGATCATCGGCCGCGCCACGCGGGATGCGCCGGGCAAGGCGCGCGCGCGCTTCACCAACCTCATCGCCGAGCCCGACGCTTCGGAGGAGACGGTCAACGAGGCGGTCAACGACACGCTGAAGGCCATCGCGGTGAGCCTCCTGATGGAGCAGGTGCTCGCGCCGACCTACACCTTCACGCCGAAGAACGCAGGCGCCAAGGACGGCTTCGACTACGGCGCGGCAGGCTACCGGGAGGGCGCGGCCAACGTCGGGTTCAGCGAGGCCGAAGGCCGGTTCGACATCGAGGTGGGCGGGCTCGCGCAGCCGAGGAGCGCCGAGGCGCGGCGCATCTGCGCCGAGGACACCGCCGAGGTCATCGCCGCCTTCGTGCAGGACCGCCAGACCGTCGAGCGCGGCGTCTTCGACGAGGAACTGCCCGCGGAGGAGCTCACTCAGGTGCGCCTCGGCCGGATCATCGGCAACCGCTACCCCGGGCTCGACGACGAGGACCGCGAGGCGGTGCGCCAGCAGGTCGTGGCCGCGATGGTGCTGACGCAACAAGGCCGGGAGCGGGCGGCGGCGCTTGATGCGGACGACGAGAGGCCCGCCAACACCGGCTTCGTGGACGGCACCCGCGCCTTCGTCACCGACGTGAGGGATCTCGAGATCGACCTCATCGACCGGATCAACCCCTTCCAGGCGGCGCGTGCGATCCTCGCCCGGGCGCTGGACGAGCCGACGCTGCGCGAGGTGTCCGCGATCATCGCGGGCAGGCGCGTGCGGCTGAGCCACGACGAGGCGCGGATGTACGCCGAGCGCGCCGTCCTCTTCATGAAGGAGCGCGGCCGGCTGCCTGCGCTGACCTCGAACGACCCTTGGGAGCGCCAGCTTGCGGAAGGCGTCGCGGCCTTCCGCCGGATGACGGCCGCCCATGCCTGATCGCAGCGACGCCGACATCCTCGCCGACCTCGGCATCGACCCCGCCGCCGCCGCGAAGCCCGCCGTGACGCCGCGCGCGGCAAGGATCGTCGCGGGCTTCGAGGATATCCAGGCCTTCGTGGCGGAGCACGGCCACGCCCCGCGCCACGGCGCCGACCGCGACATCTTCGAGCGTCTCTACGCCGTCCGTCTCGGCCGGCTCCGGGACCAGCCGGAGTGCCTGGCGCTGCTGCGCGGGCTCGACACGCAGGGGCTGCTGGCGGACGACGCGGCCGCCGGCGACGCGCCGTCCGGGATGGACGATGCCGCCCTCCTTGCGACCCTCGGCATCGAGGCCGGCGGCGAGGGCGGGCTCTCGGACCTCCGGCACGTCAGGCCGAGCGCCGAGCGCCACGCCCCGGACGAGATCGCGGCACGGCAGCCCTGCGCGGACTTCGCCGCGTTCGAGCCGCTCTTCTCGGCGTTGAAGGCGGACCTCGACCGCGGCACGCGCGAGACCCGCCGATTCGAACGCAAGTCGGAGATCGCGGCGGGGCGGTTCTTCATCGTCGAGGGCGTGACGGCCTACGTCGCCGAGGCGGGCGAGCCGTTCGTGAACGATGCCGGCAACCGCGACAGCCGGCTCAGGGTGATCTTCGACACCGGCACCGAGGCCAACCTCCTGATGCGGTCGCTGCAGCGGTCACTGACGCAAGATCCCGCCGGCCGGCGGATCACGGAGCCGGTGGCCGGGCCGCTCTTCGAGCGAGGGGACGCCATCGGGGGCTCGGAGACCGGGACGATCTACGTCCTGCGCAGCAACTCGACGCATCCCGACATCGCCGCCAAGCGCGGGTTCCTGCACAAGATCGGCGTCACCGGCGGCCCCGTCGACCGGCGCTTCGTCAATGCCGAACGAGACCCGACGTTCCTGATGGCGTCCGTCGAGGTGGTGGCGACCTTCCAGCTCATCGACATCCGCCGGACCGCGCTCGAGAACCTGCTGCACCGCTTCTTCGCGCCCGGCAGGCTCGAGATCACCATCCGCGATCGCTTCGGTGCCCCGGTACGGCCCTGCGAATGGTTCATCGTCCCGCTCGACGCGATCCACGAGGCCGTCGCGCGGATCGAGGACGGGAGCCTGCACCTCTACGATTACACCCCGGATCGGGCGATGCTCGTGCGGCGGGGCTAGGGTGGCGAAGGGCGATCGCACGACTCCTCGGCACCCCTGTCATCTGGAACGGCATGGCCAGGGTCAAGGCACGCTCGGCGACGGCAGCGCCTCGGTCATGTCTGCCTTGGCTGGCCGATCATCAGCACTTGACGGGCAAGCTGCCGCCCGTCCGATGAGCACAAGGTCAAGCAATCCGTACGTTCCGCCCGAAATCGCAGCGCCTGGATAATCCGGCGACGCCCGACGCATCACCCCGATCTCGACCTGGCGCTTCTAAGAGGATGCCCGGACATGCCGGACGTCTGCACCGAGAACGAAGCTTTGGTCTAGGTTCCCGCTTGCGTTGCCAAGTCGTGGCAGCCGCATGGCCGACCTCTACCCGAGTGCCGGGAAGGATGCCGTTGCGTCAGGGCATCGCCGTGCAAGGCGCTCGCTCATGGCGTGCCGTCGTGCGGTACAAACGTGGTGATGCCGGCCGGACGGGCAGAGGCTCCCTTGCTCCCGTCCGCGTCCCGGCCGACTGTCGCGGGGTCAGAAGCCGGAGGCCCCGCCCCATGTCGATCACCCGCCAGCACGTAGCCCCTTTGCATACCCTGACGCAGACGCTTGCCGCCGTGGCGGGGGGGCGGGCGGCGGCGGACCTCGTGATCACCGGGGCGCGGATGCTCTCGACCTACACCGACCGCATCTCGGGGCCGGCGGAGCTGCACGTCGCGGGCGGACGCATCGCGGCGGTGCGGCCCCTCGGCGCCTGGCGCGACGGGCCGGCGCCGGGGGCGGTCGTCGAGGCCGAGGGCGGCATCCTCGCGCCGGGGCTGGTCGACCCGCACCTCCACGTCGAGAGCTCGATGGTCACGGCCTGCGCCTATGCCGAGGCCGCACTCCTCAACGGCACGACGACGATCTTCTGCGACAGCCACGAGATCGGCAACGTGATGGACGTGGCGGGCATCGAGGCGATGCTCGAGGACGCGCGGCGCGCCCCGATGTCGATCTTCCTCACCGTGCCCTCGACGGTGCCCGCGACGGCGCCCGAACTCGAGACCGCGGGCGGCGACCTCACGCCCGAGAAGATCGCGGCGCTCTTCGACCGCTGGCCGGAGGCGGTGGCGCTCGGCGAGAAGATGGACTTCGTGCCCGTGGTGATGGGCGAGCCGCGCGCCCACGCGATCATCGCGGCGGCGCTTGCGCGCGGGCGGCCGGTGTCGGGGCATGTCTATGGCGCCGAGTTCGTCGCGGGCTACGCCGCGGCGGGCGTCACCGACACGCACGAGGCGGTGGACCGGGCGATCGCGGAGCATCTCGCCGACGCGGGCGTCTGGGTGTTCCTCCGCGGCGGCAACCCGGCGACGCCCTGGAACTCCATCGCCGAGGCGGTGAAGGCGATCACCGAAGGGGGTGCGGCTCCGAAGCGGTTCTGCCTCTGCACCGACGACCGCGACGCCGACGACCTGATGGCCTTCGGGCTCGACTGGGTGGCGCGCGAGGCGGTGCGGCTCGGGCTGCCGCGCGAGGTGGCCTGGGCGATGGGCTCGCTGCACGGGGCCACGCGCTACGGCATGGACGGCGAGATCGGCGGGCTCGGCGGCGGGCGGCGCGCGGACCTCGTGCTCCTCGACGACGACCTCACGGTGCGGAGCACTTGGGTCGGCGGCGAAGCGATGGTGACGGAGGGGCGCATCGCGCCTGCGCTCGACGCGGCCCTGGCGGACCGCTACGTCTACCCCGCGGCGGCGCTCGCGACGGTGCATGTCGGCGACGTGGGCCCGCTGGTGCCGGCGCTGCCCGCGGGGCCGGTGACGGTCAACGCCATCGGCATCGAGCGGCCGGGGATCGTGCTGCCGCACCGCCGGATCGCGCTCGCGCCGGGCCGGGACTGGCCGGAGACGCTGGCGGCGCACGACCTCGTGCATGTCGCCGTCATCGAGCGCCACGGGCGCTCGGAGGGCCGGGTCGCGCACGGGCTCCTGCAGGCCTTCGGGCTGACGGGCGGGGCGGTCGCCTCCTCGGTCGGGCACGACAGCCACAACCTCATCGTCGCGGGCACGTCGGAGGCGGACATGCGCGCCGCGCTCGACGCGGTGATCGCGGCGCAGGGCGGCATCGCGGTGGTGCGCGCGGGGGCGGTCGCGGCCTTCCTGGCGCTGCCGATCGCGGGATTGATGTCCGACCTCCGCGTGGGCGAGGTCGCGGCCGAGACGCGCGCGCTGAAGGCCGCCTGGGACCGGGTGGGGTGCCGCATCCCCTACATGGGGTTCAACCTCATCCCCCTCGCGGTGATCCCGGAGCTTCGCATCACCGATCGCGGGCTCGTCACGGTGCCGGGCATGGCGCTGGTGCCGCTCTTCGAGGCGGCGGACCCCCGATCGGAGCGGGAGCCTTGAGCGCAGCGGCGGCTCAGCTTCCGGAGGCGATCCAGCGTTCGAGGGCCGCGATGGCGGCATGGCCGAGCGTCGCGGGCTTCGGCGCGGCGGGCGGCGTGGCGGCGCGCTCGGTCGCGGCGTCGAGGCCGAACGTGTCGGCGCCGCCCAGGCGGGCGAGTTCGTCCCAGGCCACCGGGATCGCGACGCGTGCGCCGGGGCGGGCGCGGACGGAGAACGGCGCGATGGCGGTGGCGCCGCGCTCGTTGCGGAGCCAGTCGACGAAGATGCGGTCGCGGCGCCGGGCCTTGGCCATGACGGCGGTGAAGCGCCGTGGTTCGCGTTCGGCCAAGGCGGCGGCGAAGGTCCGCGCGAAGCCCTTGACGGTATCCCAGGTCGCCGCGCGGCGGAGATGGGCCACGACATGCACGCCCTTGCCGCCCGTCACCATCGGCGCGCTGGCGATGCCGAAGCCCGCCAGATGGTCGCGGATGTCGGCGGCGGCGCTCAGGACCTCCGCGAAGCCGAGGCCTTCGTCGGGATCGAGATCGAAGACCAGGCGGTCGGGGCGCTCGATGCGGTCGGCGCGCGCGCCCCAGAGGTGGATCTCGATGGCGCCGATCTGCACCGCTGCCGCAAGGCTCGCGGCGTCGCGGAGCATGATGTAGCGCTCGACCGTGCCGTCCTTCTCGGCGATCGGCACGGTCGCGATGGCGTCCGGGAAGCCGTCGCCGGCGTGGCGCTGGAAGAAGCCGTGCGCGGCGATCCCGCTCGGATGGCGCACGAGCGAGACCGGCCGGCCCGCGGCCTCGGCGAAGAACGCCGGCGCCACGGCCGCGTAATAGTCGGCAAGGTCGCGCTTGGTGACGCCGCAGTCAGGGAAGATCACCCGGGCAGGGTGGCTGAGCGCGACGCCGGCGACCTTCGGCCCCGCAGGCGCCGCGCGCTCGATGCGGACGTGGCGGGCGGGCTTGTCGTCGCGCAGCCCGAGAAACACGCCGTGCCGGATGCGGCCCTCGTCGGTGAGGCCCGCGTGGCTCACCTCCGCGACGAGGCGCGGCTCGAGCCAGACCGCGCCACGGCCCACGTCGGCGGGACGCGCCTCGAACGGCATCTTGCCGCGAAGCGGCTCCATCAGCGTCGCGAGCTCGGTCATCGCGCCGTCGTCGAAGCCGGTGCCGACGCGGCCGCGGTAGGTGAGCGTGCCGCCCTCGCGCGTCGCCATCAGGAGCGAGGCGAAGGGGCGCCGCTTCGACGACGAGGGCGACCAGCCGACGACGACGAACTCGGACCGGGCGCCGCACTTCACCTTGAGCCACGATCGGGTGCGCCGGCCGCGGTGCGGCGCGTCGAGCCGCTTCAGGACGATCCCCTCGCCACCCGCGTCGCAGATCGCGGCGAGGGCTGCGGTGGCCTGGCCCTCGAGCGCCGGGGAGAGACGGAGGGCCGAGCGCGGCGGCACGGCCGCGAACAGCGTCCCGAGCGCCCTGCGCCGGTCGGCCAGCGGCCTCGGCGCCAGATCGACGCCATCGAGGTGCAGCAGATCGAAGGCATAAAGCGCCAGCGGCCCGCCAGTCTTGAGCGCACCCTGCAACGCGCCAAAACTCTCCGGCCCGAGGCCCGCCACCACCTCGCCGTCGATCAGCGCGCTCTCGCACGGCAGGTCGGCGAGCCAGGGCACGAGGGCTGCGAAGCGCTCGGTCCAGTCGTGGCCGCCCCGGGTGTAGACGCGCGGGCCGCCCGCGCCGAGGGCTACCAGCGCGCGGTAGCCGTCGTGCTTCGGCTCGACCTGCCAGCCGCCTCCGTCGGGCGGTTCGCTCACGAGCGTCGCGAGCTCCGGCGTCGCGAAGCCTGGCCGGCGGCCCTGCTGCACCGCCACCGCCGGCGCCTCCGCCGCGATGCCCGCGAGATCGCGTCCCGTCGCCACGCTGGTCCGCTGCCCGGCTAGCGCGTCGGCGGCACCTTCCGCCGCGTCGTGCTCCTTCACCAGCAGCCAGTTCTCGCGGCGGCCCTCCGGCTTCATCCGCACCAGCATCCAAGCGCCGGTCATCCGGCGGCCGAGGATCTCGAGCTTGAGCAGACCTTTCGCGAGCCCCTCGCCCGCATCGACGAGCGGGCGCCACCAGCCGAGGTCCCACAGCATCACCGTGCCGGCGCCGTAGTTCTTCGCCGGGATGGTCCCCTCGAACGTCAGGTAGTCGCGCGGGTGGTCCTCGGTCCTGACCGCGAGCCGCTTCTGGCCCGGATCGAGGCTCGGGCCGCGCGTCACCGCCCAGCTCAGGAGCACGCCTTCCCATTCGAGGCGCAGATCCCAGTGCAGCCGCGTCGCGTCGTGCATCTGCACCGAGAAGCGCAGCCCGCCGGTGCTCGCTTCACCTCCCTCGGGCTCCGGCGTCAGGACGAAGTCGCGCAGCGCCCGGTAGCGCTCGAGCGGCACGCCTTACGCCTTCTTGCGCGCGGGCTTCGCAGGCGGCTTCTTGGCAGGAGCCTTCGAGCCCTTGAGGCTTTCCTTCAGCGCGGCCATCAGATCGACCACGTTGGTGCCCGCGACCGGCGCGCCCTCCTCGTCCTTGGTCCGCGCGGTCTTGCCGGTCTTGCGCTTGGCGGCGATGAGCTCGCGCAGCGCCATGTCGTAGTGGTCGCGGAACGCGCCCGCGTCGAACGGCCCGGTCTTGCGGCCGATGAGCTCGGCCGCGACGGCGAGGAGGTCGGGGTCGGCCTCGGCATCGGCGATGCCCGCGAAGAGCGGGTGCGCGTCCTTCAGCTCGTCGGCGTAGAACAGCGTCTCCATCAGGATGCCGTCGCCGCAGGGCTTGACCGCGCAAAGGTATTCCTTGCCGCGCATCGTGAGCTGCCCCAGACCGATGCGGTCGGACTGGCGCAGCGCGTCGCGGACCACGCGGTAGGCGTCCTCGGCAAGATCGTCGGCGGGCACGATGTAGTAGGGCTTGTCGAAATAGAGCGGCGGGATGTCCGCGGCGGCGACGAACTGCACCAGCTCGAAGGTCTTCTTCGTCTCGAGCCGGATGTCGTCCACCTCGTCGGCGTCGAGGAGGAGGTACTCGCCGTCGCCGAGCTCGTAGCCCTTCATGATGTCCTCGGCCTTGACCGGCCCCACGCCCGCCACGGTCTTCTCGTAGCGCACCGGCTTGCCGGTCGGCCCGTGGATCTGGCGGAAGCTCACCCGTGCGCCGGTCTTGGCGGCGGAGTGGATCTCGACCGGGATCGACACGAGCGAGAGCCGGAGCTGGCCCTTCCAGACGGGACGCGAAGCCATGACGGTCTCCTTTGTGTCTAGAACGCCGTCGGGGCCGTGGCGGTTTCGCGCTACTCCGCCAGCACCACCAGCGCGTGCCGCTTGCGCCCGGCGGTGAGCTTCACCGGCCGCGCCAGCGCGTCGGGGCCAACGACGAGGCCCGCGTCGCCGAGGTCGGCGTCGTTCATCCGCGCGCCGCCGTCGGCGATGAGCCGCCGCGCCTCCTTGCCCGACCGCGCGAGGCCCGCCCGCACGATGAGCTGCACCACTGATATGCCAGTTCCCACGTCGGCGGCGGTGAGTGTCAGCGTCGGCAGGTCATCGCCCGTGCCGCCCTCCTCGAAGACCGCGCGCGCCGTCTCGGCCGCGAGCGCAGCCGCGTCCGCGCCGTGGCAGAGCGCCGTCACTTCGGTCGCGAGCACCGCCTTCGCCGCGTTGATCTCGGCGCCGCCGAGCGCGCCCAGCCGGTCACAGTCCGCGACCGGAAGCTCGGTGTAGAGCTTCAGGAACCGCCCCACGTCGGCGTCGGTCGTGTTGCGCCAGAACTGCCAGAACTCGTAGGGCGCGACCTGATCCGCATCGAGCCACACGGCGCCCGCCGCGCTCTTGCCCATCTTGCGCCCGTCGGAGGTCGTCAGAAGCGGCGTCGTCAGCCCGAAGAGGCTCGCGTCGGCCACCCGCCGCCCGAGGTCGATGCCGCTCACGATGTTGCCCCACTGGTCCGACCCGCCCATCTGCAGCCGGCAGCCGTGCCGCCGGTTGAGCTCGAGGAAGTCGTAGGCCTGCAGGATCATGTAGTTGAACTCGAGAAACGACAGCGACTGCTCGCGGTCGAGCCGGCTCTTCACGCTCTCGAACGCCAGCATCCGGTTCACCGAGAAATGCCGCCCGATCTCGCGCAGGAAGTCGAGGTAGTTGAGCCCGTCGAGCCACGCCGCGTTGTCGAGGAGGAGCGCGCCGGTCGGGCCCTCGCCGAAGTCGAGATACACGTCGAACACCGCCCTGATGCCAGCGATGTTGGCGGCGATCTGCTCGCGCGTGAGCAGCGGGCGCTCGTCGGCGCGGAAGCTCGGGTCGCCGACCTTGGTCGTGCCGCCGCCCATCAGCGCGATCGGCTTGCCGCCGGTGCGCTGCAGCCAGCGCAGCATCATGATCTGGATGAGGCTGCCGACATGGAGCGACCGGGCCGTCGCGTCGAACCCGATGTAGCCCGGCACCACGCCCGCCGCGAAGGCCGCATCGAGGCCTGCGGCATCGGTGCAGTCCGAGACGAAGCCGCGCTCGGTCATCACGCGGAGGAAGTCGGATTTCGGGTGGTGCGCCACGGGGCGTTCCTTCAGTCTGGGTGCGGCTTTGCATAGGCGGGGCGGGGCGAGGGGGCAAGCGATGTCGCGGCGCAGCGGGCCGGTGGAGGCGATGGGGGCGATGTCGGGGACGTCGCTCGATGGCGTCGACGCGGCGGTGATCGTGACCGACGGCGAGACGGTGCACGAGTTCGGGCCGTCCGCCTACCGCGCCTATGCCGAACCCGAGCGCGAGACGCTGCGCGCCGCCCTCGGGCGCTGGCCGGGGGAGCCCGGCGTGGCGGAGGCCGCGGCGGTCGTCGAGGCCGCGCATGTCGAGGTCATGGGCGGGCTCGCGGCGGAGGTCGCAGGCGTCCACGGCCAGACGCTCGCGCACGAGCCGGAGGGGCGCGGCACGCACCAGGCAGGCTCGGGCGACCGGGTTGCCGCGGCGCTCGGGCTCCCCGTCGTGTGGGACTTCCGCTCGGACGACGTGGCGCTCGGCGGGCAGGGCGCGCCGCTGGCCCCGTTCTACCATTTCGCGCTCGCCCGACGCATCGGCGCCGCGGCACCGCTCGCCGTGCTGAACCTCGGCGGCGTCGGCAACCTCACCTGGATCGACCCCGCGGCGCCCGCGCCGGAGACGCCGGGCGCGCTCCTCGCCTTCGACACCGGCCCCGGCAACGCGCCGCTCGACGACCTGATGCGCGCCCGCCGCGGCAGCCTCCGCGACGAGGGCGGCGCGCTGGCGCTCCAGGGCCAGGCCGACGCGGGCATCCTCGCGCGCGCGCTCCGCGCGCCGTGGTTCGCGCGGATGCCGCCGAAGTCGCTCGACCGGCAGGCCTTTGCCGGGCTGCAGTCGGCGGTGGCGGGGCTCGCCGATGCCGACGCGCTCGCCACGCTCGCCGCCATCGCGGCGGGGGCCGTGGCGCGCGGCTGCGAGCATTTCCCGCGCCCGGTGTCGCGCCTCCTCGTCACCGGCGGCGGACGCCACAACGCAGCCCTGATGGCGGCGCTGCGCGGCGTGCTCGGCGTCTCCGTCGAGCCCGTCGAGGCCGTAGGTCTCGACGGCGACATGATCGAGGCGCAGGCGTTCGCGCATCTCGCCGTCCGGGTTCTGCGGGGCCTCCCCACCTCCTGCCCCGGCTCCACAGGCGTGCGCGCGGCGGTCGGCGGCGGGCGCGTCAGCGGCGCGCGAGGTAGCCGGCGGTGAACGCGGCGTAGCCCTCCGCCGTCACCCCGAGCCGCTCGGCCATCAGGTCGTGCAGGTCCGGCAGGCGGTGGAACGGGACCATCGGGTAGACGTGGTGCTCGGCGTGGTAGGGCATGTTCCACGCGAGGAACCGCACGATCCCGGTCGTGAACGTCGTGCGCGTGTTGAGGAACATGTCGGCGACATGCGGGCAGTCGCCGTGCTCGGCGAGGAGGTAGAGCCGTAGCGCCGGCTGGCCGAGGAGCACCGGCACCACCCAGAGCCAGAGCACGAGCGGGCTCCAGAGGAGCGACAGGGCGGCGAGCGCATAGAGCCCGAGCAGCACCCGCGCCTCGCGCTCCATCCGCGGCAGCGCCTTCGGGCTGGCGTAGGGCGCCGCGAAGGTGCCGCGGGCGAGGTGCCAGAGCACCGCCGCCTGCGCCCGCCAGAAGGGCAGGCCGCTGACGTGCCACCAGAACGCCGCCCGCGTCCGGGGCCGCCCGCCGCCCTCGAGTTCCGGGTCGCGCGCGACGTCGTTGGTGAAGCGATGATGCGCGAGATGGAAGGCGCGGAACCACCCGAACGGCATCAGGAGAAAGAACCCCGCGACGCGCCCCGCCCCGTCCGACAGCCGGTCGGAGGCGAACGGCGTGCGGTGCGTGGCCTCGTGCGCCAGCGTGAAGAGAAAGACGAGGAGCACGCCCTCGACCGGCAGCAGCAGCGGCCAGAGCGGCACCCGCGCCGCGATGAGCGCGCCCGTGACGAGGATCGCCCCGCCGTGGCCCGCGAGGTGGAGGAGCCCGGCGCGGTCCGACCGCGCCGTGAGCGCGGCGCGGGTCGCGGGCGGCAGGGAGGCGAGAAAGGCGGCGTGGTCCATCGCCCGAGGCTGCCGCATGGATGATCCGCGCGCAATGCGGCGCGCTACTCCGTGACGCGGCGGACGACATGACGCGTGCCGTCGTAGACGTCGCGCCCGGCGCCGACGACGGTGTTGCAGGCGCCGAGCACCAGGAGCGCGAGGAGGAGGGCGGCCTGCTTCATGGGCTGCGCGGGATGTCGAAGCCGGGGGGCGCGAGCTCGAAGCCCTCGAAGCGAAACCCCGGCGTCACGGTGCAGCCGACGAGGCTGAACGCGCCCGTCGTCGCCGCCGCCTGCCAGTGGCCGGGCGGCACGATCCCCTGCGGCGCCTCTGGCGCCAGCGTCGCGTCCTGCGCCGGGCCGTCCGCGGTCGCGGCGACCGACAGGACCAGCGGCGCGCCGGCATGGAAGTGCCAGATCTCGGTGGCGTCGATGCGGTGCCAATGGCTGCGCCCCGCCAGAAGGTAGAGGATCGCGGTGCCGGTGGGCCGGCCTGTGGCATCGGGCGCCCCGGCCCAGGTCTGGCGGTAGAAGCCGCCCTCGGGGTGTGGTGCCAGCCCGTGCGCCAGAATGAGCGCCGCGGCGTCCACGTCAGCGCAGGCCGCGCAGCGCCGATGGCCCCGCATAGCGCGCCGCCTCGCCCAGCATCTCCTCGATGCGGATGAGCTGGTTGTACTTCGCGAGCCGGTCCGAGCGCGCGAGGCTGCCGGTCTTGATCTGGCCCGCGTTGGTCGCGACCGCGAGATCGGCGATGGTCGCGTCCTCGGTCTCGCCCGAGCGGTGGCTCATCACGCAGGTCATCCCCGCCCGGTGCGCCATCTCGACCGCCGCGAGCGTCTCCGTGAGCGTCCCGATCTGGTTCACCTTGACGAGGAGGGAGTTCGCGCACCCCTTTGCGATGCCTTCCGAAATGCGCTCCGGGTTGGTCACGAAGAGGTCGTCGCCGACGAGCTGCACGCGGGCCCCGAGGGCTTCGGTGAGCGCCGCCCAGCCGTCCCAGTCGTCCTCCGCGCAGCCATCCTCGACGGAAGCGATGGGATAGTCGCCGACGAGCGCCTCGAGGTAGGCGACGTTCTCGTCCGCCGTGAGGGATTTGCCTTCTCCGGCCATGACATAGCGGCCGTCCTTGAAGTATTCCGTTGCCGCGCAGTCGAGCCCGAGATAGATGTCCTCGCCCGGCCGGTAGCCGGCTTTCTCCACCGCTTTCAAAATGAAATCAAGCGCTTCGCGGGTGGAGCTCAGGTTCGGAGCGAAGCCGCCCTCGTCGCCGATGCCGGTGGCGAGGCCCGCGGCGGAGAGCTCCTTCTTCAGCGTGTGGAAGATCTCCGAGCCCCAGCGGACGGCGTCCCGGATGGTCGGGGCCGCGACCGGCAGGATCATGAACTCCTGGATGTCGATCGGGTTGTCGGCGTGCTGGCCGCCGTTGATGATGTTCATCATCGGCACCGGCAGGACATGCGCCGAAGTGCCGCCGACGTAGCGGTAGAGCGGCAGCGCCGCGAAGTCCGCCGCGGCCTTGGCACAGGCGAGCGACACGCCGAGGATCGCGTTGGCGCCGAGCCGCGCCTTGTTCGGCGTGCCGTCCATCTCGATCATGGTGCGGTCGATGGCGACCTGGTCGGTCGCGTCGAAGCCCGCGAGCGCCTCCGCGAGTTCGCCGTTGACCGCCGCCACCGCCTCGAGCACGCCCTTG
This sequence comes from Paracoccaceae bacterium, assembly GCA_965219015.1. Classification (GTDB taxonomy): domain Bacteria; phylum Pseudomonadota; class Alphaproteobacteria; order Rhodobacterales; family Rhodobacteraceae; genus CBDCNH01. The sequence goes on along the minus strand of CBDCNH010000017.1, from coordinate 140,404 downwards.
CCCATGTAGCGCCGGGCATCGCCGTCGCGGCGCTCGACCGCCTCGTGGGCGCCCGTCGAGGCGCCCGAAGGCACCGCGGCCCGGCCCATCGTGCCGTCCTCGAGGATCACGTCGACCTCGACGGTCGGGTTGCCGCGGCTGTCGAGGATCTCGCGGCCGATGATGTCGACGATCGTGCTCATGGGATGTCCTTCCGGTGTTCGCAGGTGCCGCATGGCTAGCAGATCGGACCGGGGCGACGAAAGGCTTTGATCGGAGAGGCGTCTGCCTTGCAATGGCATTAACCTCACCATCGCACGGGCTTGACGACGCCGGTCGCGCGGACGACACCCCGCGGCATGGAGCGCAAGGCCAGCATCGACGCGGCGGGGGCGGCGGCGCTCATCGCCTTCGCCGTGCTCTTCGCCTTCAATCAGGTGACGATCAAGGTCGTCAACGACGGCATCCAGCCGATCTTCGCCGCCGGCATCCGCTCGGCCGGGGCGGCGCTGTGCCTCTGGGCGTGGATGACCGCGCGCGGCCGTCCGCCCCGGCTCGAGCACGCCGGCGCGGGCCTCATTACCGGCCTCGTCTTCGCCGCGGAGTTCCTCTTCCTCTACGTGGCGCTCGACCTCACCACCGTCGTGCGAACGTCGATCCTGTTCTACACCATGCCGTTCTGGCTCGCCGTCGGCACACATTTCCTCATCCCCGGCGAGCGCCTCACGCGCGTCAAGGTCGCGGGCCTCCTCCTCGCCTTCGCCGGCGTCGCCTGGGCGCTCGTCCACCGCGGCGGCAGCGGCACGGCAAGCCTCGCGGGCGACCTCTGCGCGCTCGGTGCAGCACTCGGCTGGGCGGGCTCGGCGCTGCTGGTTCGGACCACCGGGCTCGTTCGCCTCCGCCCCGAGATGCAGCTTTACTGGATGGTGCTCGTCTCGGCGCCGGTCCTGTTGCTCGCGGCACCGTTCTTCGGTCCGTTCCTGCGCGACCTCACGGCGCTCCACGTCGCGGGTCTCGCGTTCCAGATCGTCGCCGTCGCCTGGGCGGGGTTCCTCGGCTGGCTCTGGCTCCTCGGCCGCTATCCCGCCTCCGAAGTGGCGAGCTTCAGCTTCCTCAGCCCGGTGATCGGCATCCTTCTGGGCTGGGCGCTCCTCGGCGAGTCGGTGCCGCCGGGCATCCTCGGCGCGGGCGCGCTCGTGGTGGCCGGGATCGCGCTCGTCAACCGCCCGGCCCGGCGCGCTCAGGTGCCGCAGAACGTGCGCTGAACCCGCTCGGCGGGGGCTGGCGGGCGCGCGAGATCGGCAGCCTCCGGCTGGTCGTCGAAGGGCCGCGCGAGCACCGCGTGGAGCCGCTCGAACGGCCCCATGTCGCCCGCCACGGCCGCCCGGATCGCCGCCTCGACGCGGTGGTTGCGCGGGATGAACGCGGGGTTCGTGGCGCGCATCAGCCCCGCGTCGGGCCCCCGCTCGCGCCAGCGCGCCGCCCATTCGGGGACGTCGCAGCGCCCTTCCGCAAGTCCGCGGAACGTCGCCGTGAAGTCCGCGCCCGTCGCGGCCATCGCCGTCAGCAGGTCTTCCGCGAGCGCGAGGTCGCCCGCCTCCGCGCCGGTGAGGCCCAGCTTCGCGCGGAACCGCGCGAGCCAAGCGTCCTGGTAGAGCGCGCCGAACCCGTTCACCGCCGCCGTCGCGTCCTCCACCGCCGCGTCGCGCGGGCCCATCAGCGGCAGGAGGCACGTCGCGAACTGCGCGAGGTTCCAGACCGCGATCTGCGGCTGCGCGGCATAGGCGTAGCGGCCGTAGGCGTCGATCGAGGAGAACACCGTCTCCGGGTGATAGGCGTCCATGAAGGCGCAGGGGCCGTAGTCGAGCGTGATCCCCGCCACGTGCGCGTTGTCGGTGTTCATCACACCGTGGATGAAGCCGATGGCCATCCAGTCCGCGATGAGCCGCGCCTGCGCCGCAACGGCGGCGGCGAGCAGCTTGAGGGGCGTCGTCGCATCCGGGTAGTGCCGCGCGCGCACGAACGCGGCCAGCGCCGCCAGCGCGTCCTCGTCGCCCCGCGCCGCGAAGAACTGGAACGTGCCGACGCGGACGTGGCTCGGCGCGACGCGGGTGAGCACCGCGCCGGGGAGGGCGGTCTCGCGCAGCACGGTCTCGCCGGTCGCCACCGCCGCCAGCGCCCGCGTCGTCGGGATGCCCATGCCGTGCATCGCCTCCGAGACGAGGAACTCGCGCAGCACCGGACCGAGCCAGGCCCGCCCGTCGCCCATCCGGGAGTAGGGCGTGGGCCCCGCGCCCTTGAGCTGGACGTCCTGCCGCGCGCCGTGGCGGTCCGTCACCTCGCCGAGGAGGATCGCGCGGCCGTCCCCGAGCGCCGGCGACCAGCCGCCGAACTGGTGCCCGGCATAGGCCTGCGCGATGGGCTGGGCGCCGGCCGGCACGGCGTTGCCCGCGAGCACCGCCACGCCCTCGGACCCCGCGAGCCACGACGCATCGAGCCCGAGGTCCGCGGCGAGCCCCGCGTTCAGCGCCAGCATCCGCGGCGCCGCCACCGGCGTGGGTGCCTGCCGCGCGAAGAAACGCTCGGGCAGCCCGGCATAGTCATGGCGAAGCGCGATCATCGGCTTGAGATAGGCGCTCCGCCGCGGCGGGGCTAGAGCCGGCCGATGCGTTCGGTGAGGAGCGCGAAGAACCCCGCCGCGTCGATCCCGCCCATGAAGCGCGCGTTGGGCGCGCGGCCCGTGACGCGCCACCAGTCGGCGACGGTCATGCCTTGGGTGTAGGTGCCCGCCGTCTCCACGACGACGTTGATGTCGCGCCCGGTGAAGAGCTCCGGTGCCAGCAGGTAGGCGATGACGCAGGGGTCGTGCAGCGGCGCGCCGGCGGCGCCGTACTTCTCCTTGTCGAAGCGCTCGAAGAAGTTCGTCCAGCCCGCGACCGCGCGGCCCGCGGGCGTGCCGAGCGCCGCGAACGCCTCCACCCGCTCGGCGGAGGTCAGCGCGCGGTGCGTCACGTCGAGCGGCATCACCACCAGCGGCGCGCCCGCCGCGAACACCGTCGCCGCCGCCTCGGGGTCGACGTAGATGTTGAACTCCGCGGCCGGCGTGATGTTGCCGACCTCGAAGTAGGCGCCGCCCATCAGCACGATCTCCTCTACCCGCGCCACGATGTCGGGCGCGCGCGCGAAGGCGGTCGCGAGGTTGGTGAGCGGCCCGAGCGCGCAGAGCGTGACCGTGCCCGCGGGCTCCGCGCGCAGCGTGTCGATGAGGTAGTCGACGCCGTGCCGGCCCTGCAGCGCCGCCTGCGGCTCGGGCAGGTCCGCGCCGTCGAGCCCGGTCTTGCCGTGCACGTGCTCGGCGGTGACGAGCGGGCGCGCGAGCGGCGCGTCGCAGCCCGCGAACACCGGCACCTCGCCGCGCCCGGCCAGCTCGCACACGACGCGGGCATTGCGCGCCGTGAGCGCCAACGGCACGTTCCCCGCCACCGCCGTGATCCCCATCACCTCAAGCTCGGGCGACGCCAGCGCCAGGAGGATCGCCACCGCGTCGTCCTGCCCCGGGTCGGTGTCGATGATGATGCGGCGGGCCATGCCAGCGTTCTGGCAGGGATGGCGGACGGGGGAAAGGGGGCGTCAGGTCAGCCGGTGCATGGATAGACCTTCGTCACGGTCGCGTGCTCGCCAGATCGACGACGGGTTTCGCAAGCGATGATATCGAGTAGGAAAGCACGACGGTTCCGTCCGCCCGGCCGCCGCAAGACGGAGGGAGCACCTTCGGTGTATCGCACGAGGCCAGGGTAGCCGGGAAAGCAATCGTAGAAAGCCAGGGCGTCTTTGATCCTTCAATGCCGTAGTCCCCCGATTAGGGAGCCTGACGTCAAGGAAGGATGAAGCGACGTCCCCTCACCCGTCGAAGTTCACCTCCTCCATCAGCCTGAGCGCCGTGGGGCGGTTCTTGGCGATCTCGGTCAGCGTCAGCGTGTCGGGGGTGAAGCCGCCCCAGCTTTGCACGAGCTCGGAGGAGGGGACGCCGGGCTTGATCGGGAACTCGTAGTTCGTCTCGGCGTAGATCGCCTGCGCCTCGTCGGAGACGAGGAACTCCATGAACTTGAGCGCAGCGGCGCGGTTGGGCGCCGCCTTCGTCATCGCGATGCCGGAGACGTTCATGTGGCTGCCGCCGTCCTCGAAGCGCGGGAACACGATGCGGACCTGGCGCGCGGCGTCGGCCTGGCGGGGGTCGGCGAGCATCTGGCCGATGTAGTAGGTGTTGCCGAGTGCCACGTCGCAGCGCCCCGCCGCGATGGCCTTGGCCTGGTCGCGGTCGTTGCCCTGCGGGCGCTGCGCGAGGTTGGCGTGAAGGCCGGTGAGCCAGTCCTTCGCCGCCGCCTCGCCGTGGTGCGCGATGTAGGCCGCGGTGAGCGCGAGGTTGTAGTCCGAGATGCCGGGGCGGGTGCAGAGCCGGCCCTGCCACTTCGGGTCCGCAAGATCCTCGTAGGTGGTCACGGCGCCGTCCGGCACGCGGTCGATGCTGGCGTAGACCACGCGCGAGCGGGCCGAGAGCGCGAACCACGCGTCGCCGGGGTCGCGGAACGCGGGCGGGATCGCGTCGCGCAGCACCGCGCTGTCCACGGGCTGCGTGACGCCTGCGTCCACCACCTCGGTGAGCCGCGCGATGTCGACGGTCATCACGAGGTCGGCGGGCGAGCGGTCGCCCTCGGCCACGAGCCGCTCCTTCATGCCGCGGTCGACGAAGGCCGCGTTGACGCGGATGCCGGTGTCGCGGGTGAAGGCGTCGGTCAGCGGCTTCAGGAGCTCCGGCTGGCGCAGCGAATAGATGTTGACCTCGTCGGCGAGGGCAGGGGTGGCGGCGACGAGAAGGGCGAGGGCGAGGGCGCGCATGACGGGTCTCCTTTGGCGCCCGTTTAATCCGAGCGTTTTAGTCAGGTCAAGCGCTCGGCTGCCTTGGCGTCGTCCCAGAGCGCGTCCATCTCGGCGAGGTCGGACTGCGCGGGGGTGCGGCCGCGTGCGGCGAGCGCGGCCTCCACGGCCTTGAAGCGGCGGGCGAACTTGGCGTTGGCGGCCTGCAGCGCGGCCTCGGGGTCGAGCCCGAGGTGGCGGCCGAGGTTCGCCATCACGAAGAGGAGATCGCCGTATTCCTCGGCGGTGTCGGCGGCGCCCTTCGCCGCCGCGAGCTCGGCCGCCTCCTCGGCGACCTTGGCGACCACCGGGTCGATGGAGGGCCAGTCGAAGCCCACCCGCGCCGCCCGCGCCTGCAGCTTCGCGGCCCGCATCAGCGCCGGCAGGCCCTGCGCCACGCCGTCGAGCGCGCCCGCGGGCCCGCGCTCGGCGGCCTTCGTCGCCTCCCAGGCGGCGGTCTGGTCGGCGGCGGTCGCGGGCTTCGCGCCCGGCGCGTCGCCGAAGATGTGCGGATGCCGCGCGACGAGCTTGTCGCAGATGGCGGCGAGCACGTCGTCGATGTCGAAGCGCCCGGCCTCGGCGGCGACCTGCGCCTGAAACACGGGCTGCAGCAGCAGGTCGCCGAGCTCGCCCGGCAGCTCGTCCCAGGCCTCGCGGGCGATCGCGTCGGCGACCTCGTGCGCCTCCTCGATGGCGTAGGGCGCCAGCGACGCATGCGTCTGCGCGATGTCCCAGGGGCAGCCCGCGACCGGATCGCGGAGGCGGCGCAGGATGGCCGCGAGCCGCGGCAGGCCGCTCTCGGGGAGCGTCACGCGGGCACCCGGCCGTCGGCGAGCCCGAGGCCCGCCTGCACGAGCCCGAGGAGCGGGCGGCGCAGCCCCGGCAGCGGGAACCGGCGCGGCGGCACCTGCACGAGGCGCGGCACGTCGAGGGGCGCGCCCGCCATCGCGCGGCCCACGGCGTGCCCCGCGAGCGAGCCCATCGCCATGCCGTTGCCGTGCCAGCCGAACGCGGCGAAGAGGCCGGGCTGGCCCGGGACGGCGGCCGTGAAGGGCGCGAGGCTCCCGGTGAGGCAGACGAGGCCCGACCAGCGGTAGTCGATGCCGACGCCCTGCCATTCGGGGAAGAGCGCACGGAAGTGGCGCTCGGCGAGGCGGGCGACGCGCGCCTCCGCCGCGGGCTCCGCCGAGACGCCGCCGCGCATTCCGAAGAGGAAGCGGCCGTCGGGGAGCAGACGGACGTAGTGCAGGAGCCGCCGCGTGTCGTAGGCCATGCGGAGGGTCGTCCAGCCCTGCGCCGCGCGCTCGGGCCCCGTGAGCGGTCGCGTGACGAGGATCGACGAGAGCGCCGGCAGCGTGCGCCCGGCGATCCACGGCGGCAGCGTCTCCGACCCGTAGCCGTTGGTCGCGACGAGCACCGTCGCCGCACGGACCTCGCCGCCCGCCGTCGTCGCGACCCACGGCCCCTTGCGCCGGAGCCGGGTGACGGGGCTCGCGCCGCAGAACCGCACGCCGACGCTTCGGGCCGCGCGGGCGAGGCCGAGCGTGTAGTTCAGCGGATGCACCGGGAAGCCCACGGGCTCCACCGCGGCGCCGAAGAAGCGCCCGCCGAGGCCCGCCGCGGCGAGCCCCTCGGGCGGGATCAGCCGCTCCGCGGGCGTGTCGCGGCTGAGCGCGGCCCAGGCGGCGGGGCTGTGCGCGAGCCGCACCTCGCCGTCGGGGCCGCGGTCCGCGTCGATGCCGTGGCGCGCGAGCACGTCGCCCACATGCGCCACCGCGCGGGCCTCGAACGCGCGCCATTCCGCCGCGCCCTCGGCGCCCACGGCCCGCGCGAGGCTTCCATCCGAGAGCTTCGCGCCGCCGCGGCAGACGAAGCCGCCCGAGCGGCCCGACGCGCCCCAGCCGGGGCCCTCGGCATCGAGCACCACGACCGACCGGCCGGCTTCCGCCAGCGCCAGCGCCGCGTTGAGCCCGGTCACGCCCGCGCCGATCACGCAGGCATCGGCGGTGACGCTGCCCGCGAGCGGCGCGTGCACGGGCGCGGGCACGGCGGTCGCGCGCCAGTACGACGCGGGGGCCGCGGCGTAGGCTTCGGGCTCGTAGAGGCGGCGCGGTCTCGGCAAGGGGCCTCGCAGGGGCTGGCGCGATCAGCTAAGGTCGCGCGCGGCGGGCAAGTCAACCGGAGGACGCATGGGGCTCGAGGACGCAGGGCGCGAGATCGACGGCGCGCTCACGCGGCGCGGCTTCCGCGGGCTCGCGTTCGAGAACGCCTTCGCCGGCGCGCCGAGCTTCCTGCGCCGCCGCTGGACCAAGGACCTCGCCGGCGTCGACCTCGCCGTCACCGGCATCCCCTTCGACCAGGCCGTCACCCACCGCCCCGGCGCGCGCTTCGGGCCGCGCGCGATCCGCGAGGCCTCGACCCTGCAGGCGTTCGACCCGCCCTTCGGCTGGGACGGCCTGAGCCCCCTCGAGGACTTCGCCATCGCCGACCACGGCGACATGGCGTTCGACTACGCGCGCCCCGCCGAGGTGCCGGCCCGCATCGAGGCGCATGTCGCGGGCATCCTCGCCGCGGGCGCGGGCGCGCTCCTCCTCGGCGGCGACCATTCGGTGAGCCTGCCGTCGCTCCGCGCGCACCGCGCGGTCCACGGGCCGCTCGCGCTCGTGCAGTTCGACGCCCATTCCGACACCTGGCCCGACGACGACGCGGGCCGCACCGACCACGGCACGATGTTCTACAAGGCGATCCGCGAGGGCACGGTCGATGCGAGCGCCTCGGTGCAGGTCGGCATCCGCACCCACAACGCCGACCCGATGGGCGTCCGCACCATTTCCGCGCGCGCGGTCCACGAGGCGGGCGTCGCCGCCGCCGTCGCGGCCATCCGCGAGACCGCGGGCGACCGGCCGGTGTACCTGTCGTTCGACATCGACGCGCTCGATCCCGGCTACGCGCCCGGCACCGGCACGCCGGTCTGGGGCGGGCTCGCGAGCTGGCAGGCGGCGGCGATCCTGCGCGACCTCGCGGGGCTCCGCGTCGTCGGCGGCGATGTCGTGGAGGTGGCGCCCGCCTATGATGCCACCGGGGCGACCGCGATCGCGGGCGCGCATGTCGCGGCCGAGATCATGGCGCTCTGGTGCTGGAACGCGAGGGAGACGCGATGAGGACGGTGCTGGTGATCCTGGTGCTGCTGGCGGTCGTCGCCGTGGCGCTCGCGGCCTATGTCCGGCTCGCGCCGAACCCGGCCGAGACCTGGGCGGTGGACCCGATGGCGGTGGCGCGGCCCGCGTCGCCGAACTACGTGCTCGTGCGCCCCGAGGGCGGCGACCTCGCGGCGCCGGTCTACGCCGAGCCGCCCGGCGCGCTCGCGGCGCGCATCGACGCCGTGGCGCGCGCCGAGCCGCGCACGACGCTCCTCGCGGGCTCGGTCGCCGAGGGCCGCATGACCTACCTCACGCGAAGCGCGGTCATGGGCTTCCCGGACTTCACCTCCGTCAAGGTGCTGCCCGCGGGCGACGGCAGCACGTTCGCCGCCTTCGCGCGCTCGCGCTTCGGGCAGGGCGACTTCGGCGTCAACCGCGCCCGCATCGACCGCTGGCTGGCGGCGCTCACGCGGCCCTGATGGTCCCGCTCGAGAAGCTCGACCAGATCGACCGCCGCTTCCGCTTCGTCGAGGCGCGGCTCTCCGAGGGCGCGGCGGGCGAGGACATCGCGAGCCTCGGGCGCGAGTACGCCGAGCTCCGGCCCGTGGTGGCGGAGATCGACGCCTACCGCGCGACGCTCGACGAGATCGCGGGCGCGGAGGCGATGCGCGGCGACCCCGAGCTGCGCGCGCTCGCGGAGGCCGAGTTGCCGGTCCTCGAGGCGCGGCTCCCGGCACTCGAGGACGCGCTCCGCCGCGCGCTCCTGCCGCGCGACGCCGCCGACGCGCGCCCGGCGATCCTCGAGATCCGGCCCGGCACCGGGGGCGAGGAAGCCGCGCTCTTCGCGGGCGACCTCGCGCGGATGTACGCGCGCCACGCCGAGGCGATGGGCTGGCGCTTCGAGGTGATCGAGGAGCAGGCGACCGAGCTCGGCGGGCTGCGCGAGCTCGTGGCCTCGGTGCAGGGCGAGGGCGTGTTCGCGCGGCTGAAGTACGAATCGGGCGTCCACCGCGTGCAGCGCGTGCCTGCGACCGAAGCCTCGGGGCGCATCCACACCTCGGCGGCGACGGTGGCCGTGCTCCCCGAGGCGGAGGCCGTGGACATCGAGATCCCGCCGGGCGACATCCGCATCGACACCATGCGCGCCTCGGGGGCGGGCGGGCAGCACGTCAACACCACCGACAGCGCGGTCCGCATCACGCATCTCCCGACCGGCATCGTGGTGACGAGCGCGCAGAAATCGCAGCACCGCAACCGCGACATCGCGATGCAGGTCCTGCGCGCGCGGCTCTACGACATGGAACGCGGCCGCGCCGACGCCGCGCGTTCCGCCGACCGGCGCGCGCAGGTGGGCTCGGGCGACCGCTCGGAGCGCATCCGCACCTACAACTTCCCGCAAGGCCGCATGACCGACCACCGCATCGGCCTCACGCTCTACCGGCTCGACGCGATCATGGGCGGAGACCTCGGCGAGGTGATCGACGCGCTCGCCGCCGACGACGCGGCGCGCCGGCTCGCCGAGATGGAGGCGTGACGCAGGGCGAGGCGCTCCGCGCGGCCGCGGCCCGGCTCGGCGCGGCGGGGGTGCCGGAGGCCACGGGCGACGCGCGGCGGCTCCTCGCGGCGGCGGCGGGGCTCGCGCCGGGGCGGCTCGACGCGGGCGCTGTGCTCGGGGCGGCGGCGGCGACGCGGTTCGAGGGCTTCGTCGCGGCGCGCGCGCGGCGGCAGCCGGTGGCGCAGATCCTAGGCGTGCGCGCGTTCTGGGGCCGCGACTTCGCCGTGACGCCCGACGTGCTCGACCCGCGGCCCGAGACCGAGACGCTGGTGGCCGCGGCGCTGGAAGCGCCGTTCGCCCGCGTGCTCGACCTCGGCACCGGCTCGGGCGCGCTCCTCGTGACGCTGCTGGCCGAGCGGCCCGGCGCCACGGGCATGGGCACCGACATCTCCGCGGCGGCGCTGGCGGTCGTGCGGGCCAACGCGGCGGCGCATGGCGTGGCCGGGCGCGCGGCGTTCCGGCAGGCGGACTGGTGCGCGGGGCTCGACGGGCGCTTCGACCTCGTGGTCGCGAACCCGCCCTACATCGCGGAGGCGGAGCTGGCGGGCCTCGCCCCGGAGGTGCGCGACTGGGAGCCGCGCGGCGCGCTCACGCCGGGCCCCGACGGGCTCGCCGCGTACCGGACCATCGCGCGGGACGCGGGCGCGCTGCTGGCGCCGGAGGGGCGGCTCGTGCTCGAGGCCGGCGCGGGGCAGGCGGCGGCGGTCGCGGCGCTTCTCGCCGGGGCGGGGTTCGCCGGGGTCGTCACGCGCGCCGACCTCGACGGGCGCCAGCGCGTGGTGATCGGATCGATGCAAGGGCATTTTACGGGCTGACGCCGCCTTTTCGCTTGTCGGAGCCGCAGGGGCATGATTATTTGCAGGTGTGACGGAGGACGGCCTCTTGCCGACCCCGCGCGATCAAGCCGAACCCCGGATCCTGTTTACTGGACGCGCCCGACGGCGCCGAGGACCGGGCCGCGCCACTTCAAGGCTGGAACCACATCCACATGAGATCTTCCAAGCAACGCTCGCGCTCGAAGCCGAACCGGCCGCGTCCGATGGGCAACATCGTCAACCGCGTGTTCGACAGCTCCGGCCCCGAGGGCAAGGTCCGCGGCACGCCGGCGCAGATCATCGAGAAGTACCAGTTCCTCGCGCGCGACGCGCAGCTCTCCAACGACCGCGTCGCGGCGGAGGCCTTCCAGCAACACGCCGAGCACTACACGCGGATGCTGAGCGAGGCGACGCGCGAGATGCAGCGCGAGGCCGACGCCCGGCAGGCCCAGAACGGGCAGCAGGGCGGCCAGCAGAGCTGGCGCGACCAGAACGGCGGCCAGCGTGACCAGAACGGGCGCGACCAGAACGGGCGCGATCACGGTTATCGCCAGCACGACGACGGCCGCGACGCGGGCCCGGATCGCAGCGACGAGCGCCAGCCGGAGCGCCAGCCCGACCGCCAGCCGGAACGTCCGCAGGAGCCCGTGTTCCAGTCGAGCCAGCCCGACGCCCCGCGCCGCCGCGAGCGCCAGCCGCGGGTCCAAACGGCCGAGGTGATCGACACGGGCGGCGATGCCGAGGGCGACAGCGGCCTCGTCGAGACGCCCGAGACAGCCGACGCACCGGCGCCGAAGAGTCCCCGCCGGCGGTCGCCGCGCAAGCCGAAGGGGTTTGCGGGGGACGGCGCCCCGGCGACGCTGTTCCCGGAAAACAATGGCGGCGACGGCGAGTAGCGCTTGAGGCTCATGTGATTTCTGAGCTTCTCCGCCTAAGCCTTTGACACTTCACGGGCGAGCGCGCAGAAGCGCTCGAGGCTGATCTCCTCCGCGCGCGCCGTCGGCGCGATCCCGACCGCCTCGAGCTTCGCCTCGATGTCGGGCGTGATCCCGCGGAGGCTCGCGCGCAGCATCTTCCGCCGCTGCCCGAAGCCCGCCGCCGTCAGCCGCGCCAGCACCGCCGGGTCCGCGGGGTAGCGCGGTGCCGGCAGGGCGGTCAGATGGACCACCGCCGAACGCACCTTCGGCGCCGGCACGAACGCATCCGGCGGCAGCGTCAGCGCGATCCGGGCGTCGGCGCGCCACTGGCACAGGATCGCGAGCCGCCCGTAGGCCTTCGAGCCCGGCTGCGCCACGATCCGTTCGGCCACCTCGGCCTGGAACATCAGCGTCAGCGAGGTCCAGAACGGAGGCCAGGCGGCGGGCGTCATCCAGCGCACGAGAAGCTCGGTGCCGATGTTGTAGGGCAGGTTGGCGACCACCCGCACCGGGGGCTTGAGCCGCGCCGCAAGGTCGAGCGCCAGCGCGTCGCCCTCGATGACCTCGAGGCGGCCCGGACAGGCGCCCGCGATTTCCGCCAGCGCCGGCAGGCAGCGCGCGTCCTTCTCCACCGCGACGACCCGGCGTGCGCCCTCCGCGAGGAGCCCGCGCGTGAGGCCGCCGGGACCGGGGCCGATTTCGAGCACGTCGCAGGCCGTGAGGTCGCCCGCGACCCGCGCGATCCGGGCGGTGAGGTTGAGGTCGAGGATGAAGTTCTGCCCGAGCGATCGGCGCGCCGCGAGCCCGTGCGCCGCGATCACCGCGCGGAGCGGCGGCAGGCCGTCGATCACGCGGCTCGCGCCCCTGCCATCGCGTGCGCGAGCCGGAGCGCCGCGATCAGGCTCGTCGGATCGGCGATGCCGCGGCCGGCGATGTCGAAGGCCGTGCCGTGGTCGGGCGAGGTGCGGACGAACGGCAGCCCCAGCGTGACGTTGACGCCGCCCGCGAAGTCGAGCGTCTTGATCGGGATCAGAGCCTGGTCGTGGTACATGCAGACCGCCGCGTCGTAGCGGGCGCGGGCCTCGGGGTGAAACATGGTGTCGGCCGGAAGCGGTCCCGCGAGCGCGAAGCCTTCCGCGCGGAGGCGCTCGAGCACCGGGGCGATGAGCGCGATCTCGGCATCCCCCATCGCGCCGCCTTCGCCCGCGTGGGGGTTGAGCCCCGCGACGGCGATGCGGGGCGCCGCGACGCCGAAGTCGCGCGCGAGCCCGGCGCGGGTGATCCTGAGCGTGGTCTCGAGGAGCGCTGCCGTCAGCGCGCGCGGCACCTCGGCCAGCGAAAGGTGGATCGTCACCGGCACGACGCGCAGGAGCGGCGAGGCGAGCATCATCACCACCGTCTCCACGCCTGCGAGATGCGCGAGATATTCGGTGTGGCCGGGCCAGGCGAAGCCCGCGCCATCGATGAGCGCCTTCTTGTTGATGGGCAGCGTGCAGACCGCCGCCGCCTCGCCCGTGGCCGCGAGCCCCACCGCGCGGTCGATGGCGGCGACGACGGCGGCCGCGTTCTCGGGCACGGGAACGCCGGGGAACTGCGGCGCGGGGAAGGGCTGCACGAGCACCGGCAGGGCGCGGGCGTGCGCGGCGTCGGCGAGCGCGGCCACCGCCTCCCAGGCCGTGCCGGCGGGGAGATGCGCGGGGTCGCCGACGAGGCAGAACGGCACCTCCCCGCCGACGGCCGCCCAGGCCTTGGCGGCGATCTCAGGGCCGATGCCGGCCGGTTCGCCGCAACTCAGCGCGATCACCGGCGTATTCTGCGCGCTCACGGGGTGCGGATGAAGGCGTCGGCGCGAAGCTCCGCGAGCCAGGTCTCCGCATAGGCGCCGAGCCGCGCGTTGAGGAGCTGGTTGCGGACCTCCTCGCGGGTCGGCTGCGGATCGGCCGCGACGACGCGGCCGCAGAGCATCGCGAACACCGCGGCACCGCCCCGCGCGAGCGACGTGGTGCTCTCGCCGGGGTCGAGGGGCGCGAGCGCCAGCGCCAGGTCGGCGGGCACCTCGGCCACGGGCAGCGTCTGCCGCGCGACGCCGGGCGCCACTTGGTAGAGGTCGTCGCAGGTGTCCGCGGCGCCGCGGAGGCGGGCCGCCTCGGCGCGTGCGTCGGCGGCGGGGAGGAGCACGGTGGCGTAGTCCACGCTGACGCCGGCGGGTGCTGCGTAGGGCAGATCCTCGATGCCGCGCAGCAGGAAGAGCGCGATCGCGTTCGGGACATCGACCGGCGGGGTGATCGCGCCGGGGCGGAGCTTCAGGATCGCCTGTCCGAGCTGCGGCGGCAGATTGGCGAGCGGCAGCCAGTCGATCTCGCCGCCGCGGTCGCGCGAGGGCGCCGCCGAGTAGCGCCGCGCCGCCTCCGCGAAATCGGCAGGGCCCCGCAGCGTGCGCGCAAGCTCCTCGGAGAGCGGCCGCGTCTCGCCGACGAACTCGGGCGTCGCGGGCAGGATCAGCTCGGAGAGGAGCACGCGCACCGCGCCCTTCTTCGCGACCGGCGAGAGCGCCCTGTCGACCTCCTCGTCGGTCACGCGCACGAGGCTCGAGAACCGCGCGCGCACCACCTCGCGCCAGGCGATGCCGGCGCTGACGAAATCGCGCAGCGTGGCGGGGGCGATGCCTTCGCTGGCAAGCTCGGCGAGGAAGGCTTCGCGCGACAGGCTTGCGCGGGCCGCGAACTCGGTCTCGCCGTCGGTGACCTGCTTCTCGGTGATCTTGACGCTGGCGGCCTTCGCGGCGTCGAGCCGCAGGCGGTCCTCGATCAGGCGGTCGACGGCCTGGGCGTCGAGGTCGCCCACCGCCCGCAGGACGCCGAGAAACTTCGCGCGCTGCTCGACCTCGTAGTTGGTGATGGCGCCGTCGTTGACAAGGACGCGGGGCGCGAAGGGGCTTTGCGCCAGCACCGGCGCGGAGACGAGGAGCATGAGGGCGAAGACGAGGAGGCGCATCGGGGCAATCCGTTTGGGATGCGGGAGGGATACCCCTCGGGGCCCCGGATGTCTCGCTGAAATCACCCGACGCAGCGGCGGCGGACCGCCGGGCCTGCGGTGCCGGAGCCAAATCCGATGAGATCGACCGCGAGGCCGAAGTCGGTCGAGGGCGCCACGTCGGCGGAAGATGTGTAGCGCCGCGAGAGCCTGGCCTCGATGCTGATGCACTCGGTGCGATAGCCGAGCCCGACCGCGGCGCGGGTGGCGTTGCTGGTCGTGAAGTCGTAGCGCCAGCCGGCGGAGGCGGACCAGCTCGGGGTGATCTGAACGGAGCCGTCGAACACCCATTCCGAGGTATCGGCGAGGCGGTCCTCGGCGGGATCGGCGCGCAGCCACGTGTAGCCGGTGACGAGCCCGAAGCGGCCGGGGGCGACGGCGAGGCGCAGCTCTTCGGAGGTGAAGTCGAGGCGGTCGTCGAAGAGCGCGCGGTTCTCGAGGCTGAGGCCGGCGGGGGTGGCGAGCGTCAGCGCCGTCACCCAGTCCGACCGCGTGCCGGCGAGCGCGGAGGCGAAGCTGAACTGGTCGAGGTCGCGGGCGCGGAACACCCGGCCGCCGGTCACGCCGAAGCTCGTTCCCGAGGCGGCGATGCGGGTGTAGCCGAGCCCGAGGCTGGTCCGGAGCCCGCGCTCGAGCCTGTCGGCGCCAGGAAAACGATCGAGCGCGAACAGGTTGCCCTCGTCGAGGCTGACGATGGAGCTGTCCTCGTTGGGCACCCGGCGGTCGGTGTCGGGGGCGTAGGCGACCTGCACGACCGGCTCGAGGGTCTCGCTGGCGGTGCCGCGCCGGCGCACCAGCGGCCAGCGGACCTCGGCGGCGAGGGCCGGCGTGATCCGGGTCTGGCTGGCGGGATAGGTGCTGTCCTCGGTGATGGCATATCCGTCCGCGGTGAGGCGGGCGAGCGCCGTGGCGGTGACGCCGCCGCGGAGGATCCAGGTCCGGCGCCAGTCCGCGGCGGAGGTGAGCCGCGCGCTGTCGCGGCCGAGGCCGTCGCGGGTGGAGGTCCGCTGCAGGCTCGCGGCGGAGACCTCGAGCGAGGCCGTGCCGCCGAAGACGCCGGGATCGAAGCGGCGGACGATGCTCGCGTCGGCGAGCCGCGACGGCAGCGTGTTGTTGTCCTCGCCGGCGCGCAGCGAGTGGAACGCGAGCACCTCGGCGAGAACGTAGGCGTCGCGCTGCGTGCGGGTGATGCCGACGCCGCTTTGCAGCCGGTCGCGGTCGGAATAGCCGTAGTCGAGGAGGTACGCGGGATCGGTCACGGTCTCGATGCGGACGAGGCCGATGAAGTCGTTCGGCAGCCCGAAGCTGCCGCCGCCGAACAGGTAGCCGCGCGTCCCGCCGAACCCGAGGTCGTCGTCGCTGAGCGCGCCGGTGAACTCGAGCCGGCCGCGACGGAACGCCTCGCGGTAGCGGACCTCGCCGGTCCGGGTGCTGCCGGCGAGGTAGGGCGTCAGGGTCAGGTCGCGGCTCGGCCCGAGGGGCAGGAAATAGGGCACCTTCAACCCGAAGCCGAGGCGGCTCGTGGACCGGATCGAGGGCAGGAGCACGCCCCGCGCGCGCGTGTTCGACGGGTCCGGGAGGCGCAGGCGCGGCAGGTAGAACACCGGGACGCCCGCGACGCGGAACTGCGCGCGGTCGAAGTAGAGCTGCCCGGCCGCCTGATCGTGGACGACGCGGGCCGCGCGGATCTCCCAGAGCGGCCGCGGATGCGCGGCGCAGACCTCGCAGGACGAGGCGACGGTGCGGGTGAGCTCGGTATAGCGCCCGCCGACGCGCGTGATCTCGTTGGCCGCGAGCTGCAGCTGCTGGCCGAGCACCAGCCGCGCGCTCGTGAGCACGCCGTCGCGGAAGTCGGACGAGAGCTCGGCCGCGGAGGCGAGTACGAGCGTGTCCGGCCCGTCCTGCAAGGTGATCGGCCCCGCGATCGCCAGCCGGTCGGTGCGGCGGTCGTAGGTGACGCGGGCGGCGCGGAGGCGGCGGCCCTCGTAGAGCACCTCGACGCTGCCGTCGGCGACGAGCGTGCTGTCGCCTTCCACGCGCACCGCGTCGGCGATGAGCGTGGCGGGCAGGCTCTGTGCGTGGGCCGCTCCGGCGAGGACGAGGAGCAGGAGAAGCAGCCGCCGCATCAGCCGTCCTCGAGGTTGAGGAGGAGCCCGAGCGCGAAGAGGACCGCGGCGGCGGGCGCGGCCCAGGCGGCGAGGATCACCGGAAGCTGCCCGGTCTCGCCCAGCACCTGCGCGAAGTTCCGCAGGAAGAAGATGCCGAAGCCCGCAAGGAGGGCGAGGAGCACCATCGTGCCGGTCCGTCCCGAACGGACCTGCCGCATGGTGAAGCCCGCGCCGACGAGCACCATCGCGGCGAGGAGGAGCGGCAGCGCGAGCTCGGTCTGGAACCAGACCCGGTGCTTGATCGCAGAGAAGCCGGCGCGGTCGAGGTCGGCGATGAAGGCGGGCAGATCCCAGAGCGGGATCGCTTCGGGCGGGCCGAAGCTGTCGCGGATCTGCGCGGCGGTAAGGTCGGAGGCGAGCACGTAGGCGGCGGCGGTCCGCGCCTCGCGCTCCGGGTTGGTGCCGGGGGCGAAGCTCCAGATCTTCGCGGCCGTGAGCTCCCAGGCGCCGGTCACGAGCACCGCCTGGGCGGCGTCGATGCGGCGCGTCGGGCCGCCGCCGGGCGCGAAGGTGGTGAAGCTCACGTCGTCGAGACGGGTGCCGTCGAGGTTGGCGCGCGCGGCATGGATCACCGTCTGCCCCTGCGCCCCGCCCTGGCGCAGCCAGACGCCTTCGCGGCTCACGGACATCACGTTGGTGGTGCCGAGGGCGAGCTGCCGCTCGGCGGTGTCGCGCGCCTTGATCGTGCCGGCGACGATGGGATTGAGCACGCCGATCGCGATGAGGCCGACGAGGAGCGAGGCCGCGACCGGTCCGGCGAGGCTCCGCAGCGCCGAACGGCCGGCGGCGCGCGCCACGACGAGCTCGGACGTGCGCGCGAGGGTGAGAAAGAGCGCGATGGCGGCGAGGATCATCACCAGCGGCAGGATGCGGTAGAGCCCCTGCGGCACGTCGAGCGCCGCGAGCCACGCGGTCCGCCCGAGGTCCATCCCGGCGTAGCGGCGCACGAGCTCCACCATGTCGAGGAGCATCAGGATCGCCGCGAACGCCGCGAGGATCAGCACGAAGGCCACGAGGAAGCGCCGCGCGAAGTAGAGGTGCAGCGTCACGCCGGGAGCGCCCGCGATCGTGTGCCGCGTTGCCCTGCGCGGAGCAGAACGGCCGCCAAGAGCCCGCCCACGGCGACGGGCAGATAGGCGAAGGGCCAGCTCTCGTCGGTCCGGGTGCCGAGCGCCTCGACCGAGTTCGACAGGAGCTGCACCGCGATCAGGAGCACGACCGCGAGCAGGATCTGCCGCCACAGCCCGAACCGGCTGTAGCGCCCGAGGAGCAGCGACGCGAAGCCCACGAGCGCCGCTACGGGCGCGAGGAACGGCTGCGCGATGCGGTTGTGCGCCTCGAAGAGCATCTGCGCGCGGCTCGCGTGCGTCTCGCCCTGCGTCGCGGGATCGGCGCGAAGGAGCGCGGGCGTTGAGAGCTCGTCGAGCCCGCGCCGCGTCGGGTCGGCGCCGCCGAGCGCGCCGATGTCGTAGGTGAAGTCGCGGAAGCTCGTGGTGAAGAGGCGGTTCCCGGGCTGCCGCAGGGTCTCCGCCAGGCCGTCGAACATCACGAGCTTCGGGCCCGCGTCGTCCTGCACCACGACCGCTGACTTCGCCGTGTAGGTCGTGGTCGTGGTGGCCGAGCGCCCGTCGAAGAGGAAGATGTCGCCGAGCGTGCCCGCGCCGTCGATGGCGCGGACGTAGACGGTGATGCCGTCGGCGGGATGCTGGAAGGTGCCCTCGGCGAGGATCCGCGCGCTCACGTTTTCGGCGATGTCGGCGGTCCGCCCGGCGAGCTGCACCCGACTCCGGGGCACGAGGAAGTGCATCAGCACCGACATGAGGAGCGCCACGATGAGCCCGAACACGAGCACCGGCCGCGCGAGACGGAAGTTCGAGAACCCGGTCGCGCGCATCACCACGAGCTCGCTCTCGGACGCGAGCCGGTTGGCGACGGCGACCGCCGCCGCGAAGGCCGCCACGGGCAGGACGAGCCGGATCACCGAGGGCAGCGTCAGCGCGGTGAACTCGAGGAACACCAGCGCCGACTGCCCGTCGCCGATCAGGCGATCGAATAGCGAGACCGCGCGGTTGATCCAGTAGACGCCGACCAGCACGAGCGCGAAGAAGCCGAACGTCCGCAGGAGCTGCGAGGTCAGGTATCGGTCGAACTTCGTCACGCGCGGCGCCCGCTCCCGGTCTGGCGCCGGACCGTACCGGAGAACCGCGCTTCGGCAAAGGGCCTGCGGGCGGGCGCCTTGCGAAGGGCTGGCATCGCCGCGGGCCGGGGGCTAGGGAGGCATGACCCTCATGCTTCCCGGAGAGACCCATGACGACACCCGCCACCGTCACCTTCGAGCCCGCGTCCGCCGACGGCCTCGCGGCGTTTCCCGGCCGCATCGCGGCACTGGCGGAGCCGGGCCGGCTCGACGCGGCGGCACGGCCGCTGAACCGGGCGATGAAGGGCGCGCTCGAGCGGGCGGCGGGATCGGCGGCGTTCGGCAAGCTGAAGCCCGGCGAGGCGCTGGAGCTCGCCTGGCCCGGCGGGCTCGCCGCCGAGGCGGTGCATCTCGTCCGGCTCGGCAAGAAGAGCCCCAAGGCAGAGGCGCGGAAGGCCGGCACCGCGGTCGGGCGCGCGATGGGCGAGCATGGCGCGCTGGTGCTCGCGGGCGGCTATCCGCTCGCGGCCGAGCTCGCGTTCGGGATCGTGGCACGGGCCTACGACTTCGCCGACCACAAGACCGGCGAGAAGACGCCGCAGGGCGCCGTGACCCTGCGCGTCGCGGACGCCGCGGCGGCCGAGGCGGCCTTCGCGCCCCTGCGCGCGCTGGCGGAGGGCATCTTCTTCACCCGCGACCTCGTCTCCGAGCCCGCCAACGTGCTCACCACCACCGCCTTCGCCGACCGGCTCGCGGCGCTCGGCGACCTCGGGCTCGCGGTCGAGGTCATCGACGAGGACCGGCTCGCCGAGCTCGGCATGGGCGCGCTCCTCGGCGTGGGGCAGGGCTCCGAGAGCCCGTCGAAGGTCGTGGTGATGGAGTGGCGCGGCGGCGGCGACGCAGCACCGCTCGCCATCGTCGGCAAGGGCGTGGTGTTCGACACCGGCGGCATCTCGATCAAGCCCGCGGGCGGGATGGAGGACATGACGATGGACATGGGAGGTGCCGGCACCGTCGCGGGCGTGATGCGCGCGCTGGCGCTCAGGAAGGCGCCCGCCAACGTCGTGGGGCTGGTCGGCCTCGTCGAGAACATGCCCGACGGCAAGGCGCAGCGGCCGGGCGACGTGGTGCGCTCGATGAAGGGCGACACCATCGAGGTCATCAACACCGACGCCGAGGGCCGGCTCGTGCTCGCGGACGTGATCTGGTACGCGCAGGAGCGCTTCAAGCCCGCGGGCGTCGTCGATCTCGCGACGCTGACGGGGGCGATCATCGTGGCGCTCGGGCACGAGAACGCGGGCGTGTTCTCGAACGACGACGGCTTCGCGGGCGCGTTCCTCGCGGCCGCGGCGGCGGAGGGCGAGGGGGCCTGGCGGATGCCCCTCGGCGACGCCTACGCGAAGATGCTCAAGAGCCAGGTCGCGGATATCAAGAACATCGGCGGGCGCGACGGCGGCTCGGTGACCGCGGCGGAGTTCATCCACCGCTTCGTCAAGGACGGGACGCCCTGGATCCATCTCGATATCGCCGGCGTGGCGCATGTGAAGGCCGACACCGCGCTGGCGCCGAAGGGCGCGACCGGCTGGGGCGTGCTGGCGCTCGACCGCCTGGTGCGGGACCGCTACGAACAGGGCTGATGCCGGTCCTCTTCTACCACCTCACGCGGTCGCCCGCCGCGGCGATCGTGACGCGCGTGGCCGAGCGCGCGCTTGAGCGCGGCTGGCGTGTCGCGGTGCGCGGGACGGACGCCGAGCGCCTCCGCGCCCTCGACGCGGCACTCTGGGGGCCGGGGCCCGCCTGGCTGCCGCACGGCCTTGCCGAGGCACCGCACGCAGCCGACCAGCCGGTGCTGCTGACGACCGGGGACGCGGCCAACGGCGCGACCTGCGTCCTCGCGGTGGACGGCGCGGCGCTCGACCCTGCCGAGGCCGCGGCGCTCGACCGCGCCTGCGTGGTGTTCGACGGCACCGACCCCGCCGCCGTCGAGGCCGCACGCGGGCAGTGGCGCGCGCTCGCCGCGGCGGGCGTCGGCGCGCAGTACTGGTCCGAGGCCTCGGGCCGCTGGGCGATGACGGCGGAGGCGGGCTAGGTCCGCGCCAGCGCCGCGGCGATCACGCCGCCAGGCACCGCGCGGTCCGCGCCGCCGCGCGCCGGCATGACCATGCCGTTGACCACCGCGACGAGGACCGCTGCCAGCGCCCCCGCCGCGCCCGGCGCGCTCCGGCGTCGCGGTGCAGCGCAGGCAGCCGTCGGGTGCCGCGGCATCCGCGAGCCGGTCGGCGGAGGCGGCGAGGAAGACCGGCGCCGTGCGTATCCGCATCGCGGCATCCGCGAGGGTCGCGGCCAGCATCGCGCGCTTGTCGCCGAAGAGCCGGTGGAGCGTCGTCCGCGAGGCGCCGCTCGCGGCGACGAGATCGTCGATGCCGGTGCCCGCGTGGCCCCGCCGCCGGAACACCGCCTTCATCGCGTCGGGCCCGAGCACCACGCGGGCCGCTGCCCGGCCGCAAGACGATCCGAACCGGTCGTTCCCGTCACTGCCATCCGGGCCACGCGATGCGACCGACCTCGGGCTCGCCGCCGCGCCCGCGACCGGCCGCGGCGCGGGCAGCGGACGCGCTTATCGAGCGGGTGGACGCGGCCGGGCTGACGCTCGCCGCGACCCCCGAGCTCGCGGGCGTGAGCACGGCTTTTAGCGAAGGCGCCTTCGACGCTCCGGGCGCGTTCGTCACCGCCTCGACGAAGGCCGCTGCGGTGTGCTTGCACCGCACCGCCAAGACGCGGCGCGCGCTACGATGGTCACCACGTACCTCGGCGCGGGCGGCACGCTCGACGAGGCCGCCCACGTCGCCTGCCTGGGCGGCACGGCCGAGATCACCCCCGCGGGGACGATGCACCTCATGGCGAGCGCGACCACCGCCGCGCCCTGACCGCGCGTCAGGGCGTGCCGTTGCCGCCCATCGCGCCGTAGACTTGGCCAGTGGCGTAGCTCGCGTCGGCGGCGGCGAGCTGCACGTAGATCGAGCCGAGCTCGGCGGGTTGGCCGGGTCGGCCCATCGGGGTCTTGCCGCCGAACCCCACCAGCTTCTCCTGCGTGGCGCCTCCCGAAACCTGCAGCGGCGTCCAGATCGGCCCCGGCGCCACGCCGTTCACGCGGATGCCGCGCGCCGCGAGCTGCTTGGCCATCGAGCGCGTGAAGTTGGTGAACGCGGCCTTGGTCATCGCGTAGTCCACCAGATCCTCCGACGGGTCGTTGGCCTGCTCGGAGGTGGTCTGGATGATGACCGAGCCCGGCACCAGATGCTTCAGCGCGGCCTTCGTGATCCAGAAGGTCGCGTAGATGTTGGTCTTCATGGTGGCGTCGAACGCCTCGGTGGTGATGTCCTCGAGACGCGGCTGGGTCTGCTGGCGCGAGGCGTTGTTGACGAGGATGTCGAGCCCGCCGAACGCCGCCGCGGCCTGCTCCACCATCCCGGTGCACTGCGCCTCGTCGCGGATGTCGCCCGGCAGCGCCAGCGCCTTGCCGCCCGCCTTCTTGATGAGCGCGATGACCTCCTCGGCGTCCGGCTCCTCGGCGGGCAGATAGCTGATCGCCACGTCGGCGCCCTCGCGCGCGAAGGCGATGGCGGCGGCGCGGCCCATGCCGCTGTCGCCGCCGGTGATGAGCGCGCGCCGCCCCACGAGCCGGCCCGAGCCCGTGTAGCTCTCCTCGCCGTGGTCGGGGCGCGGCTCCATCTTCGAGGCGAGGCCGGGGAAGGGCTGGCTCTGCGCCTTGAAGGGCGGCGCGGGGTACTTCGTCGTCGGATCCTCGAGCGGGGCCGCGGTCGCCTTCGTCGCGGCCGCGGCGGTGGTCTGTCCCGAGGCGGCGCTTGCGGCGGCCGCGGCGGTCATCGCGGCGGCGCCGCCGAGGACGTGGCGGCGCGAGAGGGGGAGGTCATCGGACATGGGCTGTCTCCAGGTTGGCGTGCTCCGGTCCAACCCGTGTCCAGGCCGCCGGTTCGGGCGGCAGGGTGTCGCAGTCAGCGCGTCAGGATCAGCCGGTCGCCCGCGATCTCGATGCGCGCGAAGCGGCGGAGATAGCCCATGCCGAGGAGCGAGGTGTCGAGCTCGCCCTCGTTGACGAAGGCGGGCACGCGGGTGTCCACATGGTCGCCGAGCCGCACCTCGTCGAGCCGCACGCGCGCGGTGCGGACGGTTCCGTTGGCGGTGCGCGCGAGGCCGGTGTAGCGCAGCGCGCCGGGGTCGAGGCCGGCGGCCTTCGCGTCGGCCTGGCTCAGCACCATGTCGCCCGCGCCGGTGTCGACGACGAAGCTCACCGTCGCGCCGTCGATCCCGAGGTCGAGGTAGAAATGCCCGTCGGGCGCGCGCCGCACCTCGATGCGGCCATCCGGCGAGAAGCTCGCCTCGCGGCGCACGGTGTCGTCGCGGATGTCGGTCCAGAGCCCGACCGCCGCCACCGCGCCCACGAAGATGATGCCCCAGAGCATCGCCGTCCGCAGCAGCGTCCCGAGCCGGTTGCGGTTGGCCACGAGCATGTACGCGACGAGCACGGTGCCCAGCAGCACCAGATAGACGACGCGCGTGAGGTCGGTGCTTTCCATGCACGGAATATAGGCGCGCGCGGGGTGCTTGTCAGCGCCATCCGCCAATCAGGGTGAACGTCACCGCGCCCGGAGCCCGTAGACCCCGAGCCCGTCGAGCACGATCTGCACGGCGAGTGCCGCGAGGAGGATGCCGAAGAGGCGGGTCGCCACGTTGATGCCGTTGGGGCCGAGGAGCTGCGCGATGCGGGTGCCCGCGACGAGGAGGAGGCCGGTGAAGGCCACGACCAGCGCCATCATCGCATGGATCGCCACCAGCCAGCCCCAGCGCGCATCCTGCGCCGCGAGGAGCACCATCGTCGCCATCGCACCCGGCCCCGCGATGAGCGGCACCGCGATGGGGAAGATCGAGGGGTCGTCGGCCGCATCGTCGGCCGCATCCTTTGCGGCGTGAGGATCGGCGGTGGCCGAGCGCGTGCGGCGCGGGGTGCGGCGCTCGAAGAGCATCTCGACGGCGATGAGGAAGAGGAGGATGCCGCCCGAGACGCGGAAGGCCGGCAGCGAGATGCCGATGGCGTCAAGGAGCGCCTGCCCCGCGAGCCCGAACGCGGTCAGCACGCCCGCCGCGACGAGGCACGCGCGGATCGCCGCGGCCCGGCGCTGGCCCGCGTCCATGTCGCGCGTGAGCGCGACGAAGAGCGGCGCGACCGCGATGGGGTCGATGATGACGAAGAGCGTCACGAACGCGGTGACGGCGGCCTCGATCACCGGCGCCGCGCGGCCATGCGCGCGCGTTCGCGGCGGCGCGCGTTCGCGGTCGCGCGGTCATGCGCGCGTGTGACCAGCTGCGCGCGGTCATGCACGCGTGTTCGCGGCGGCGCGCGGTCATGCGCGCGCGGCGGCCTCGATGGCGCGGCGCATGGGCTCGAGGTCGTAGCCCTGCGCGCGGGCGGCGGCGACGATCGCGTCCGTCTCCATCGTGCCGGCGCTGGCGAGGCCCCAGACCACCGAGGAGCGGTTGCCCGACGCGCAATAGGCGAGGACCGGGCCCGGGCGGCGGCGATCGCCTCCGCCTGGCGCGCGACCGCGGCGGCGTCGAGCGTGGCGGAGGTGAACGGGTTCGCCGCGAAGCCGAGCCCCGCCGCCTCGGCCGCGGCGCGCACCGCCGCGGCGTCGCTGCCCGCGGGCGCCTCGGCGTCGGGGCGGTTGCAGATGATCGTGGCATAGCCCGCGGCCTTGATCGCGGGGATGTCGCCGGGCGCGATCTGCGGCGAGACGGCGTAGCTCTCGGTCAGCGGGCGGATGTCCATGCGGTCTCCATGCGCGGCATCGCCCGAGCCTAGCGGGCGGCGCGCAGGCTGGAAAGGCCGGGGGTTCCCTTTTCGGGTGCGCGCGCCATGCTGGCCGCGGCAAGGGAGGCCGACATGGCGGTGACGCACGAGCTGCGCGACGGGGTGCTGGTGGTGACGCTGGCGGCGCCGCCCGTCAACGCGCTCGGGCTTGGCGTGCGGCAGGGGCTGCTGGCGGCGCTCGACGCCGCCGCGGCGGACCCTTCGGTGCGCGCGGTGGTGCTCGGCGCCGAGGGCCGGGTGTTCTCGGCGGGCGCCGACATCGCCGAGTTCGGGCGCCCGGCGCAAGCGCCGCTCCTCGCCACCGTCTGCGACCGGATCGAGGCGCTCGGGCTCCCTGTCGTCGCGGCGCTCGACGGGGCGGCGCTCGGCGGCGGCTGCGAGCTGGCGCTGGCGGCCACGGCGCGGATCGCCTCGCCCCGTGCGCGCCTGGGGTTGCCGGAGGTGACGCTGGGGCTCCTGCCCGGAGCGGGGGGCACGCGGCGGCTGCCGCGGCTCGTGGGGGCGGCGGTGGCGCTCGACCTCATGCTCGGCGGCCGGCCGCTCGACGCGGGCGAGGCGCTGGTGACGGGGCTCCTCGACCGGGTGACGGAGGCGCCGCTCGGCGCCGCGGCGGAGACGTTCGCGCGCGAGCTGATCGACACCGCCCCTGCGGCCCCGGTGGACCCTGCCCCCCCTGCGGCCCCGGCGCAGGATCCCGCCGCCTGGATCGCCGCCGTCGCCGCCGCCCGCACCCTGCCGCGCGACCCGGATCTCCCCGCGCCCGGCCGCATCATCGACTGCGTGGAGGCCGCACTGCTCCTCCCCGATGCCGCCCACGCCGCGTTCGAGCGCATGGCCTTCGAGGACTGCCTCGCCTCCGATGCCGCCGCAGGGCTCCGCCACGCCTTCTTCGCCGAGCGCCGCGCCGCGCGCGGGGCGCCGGATGCTGCCGCCCGCGCGGTCGCGCGTGCGGGCGTCGCGGGCGGCGGGCTGATGGGTGCCGGCATCGCCGCGGCGCTCCTCGCGGCGGGGCTCCCGGTGACGCTCCTTGAGCGCGACCGGGGCACGCTCGAAGCGGCCCTCCTCCGCATCGACCGGCTGCAGGAGACCGCCGTCGCGCGCGGCAAACTCGAAGCCGCGGCGCGCGAGGCGGCGTGGGGACGGCTGACGGGGACGCTGGCGGTGGAGGATCTCGCGCCGAGCGACCTCGTGATCGAGGCGGTGCCGGAGGACGCGGGCCTCAAGGCCGACCTCCTCGCGCGCTTGGGCCGCGCCGCACCGGGGGCGATCCTCGCGACCAACACGTCCTATCTCGCCGTCGACGCCCTTGCCGCCGCCGTGCCGGACCCCACCCGCGTGCTCGGGCTGCATTTCTTCTCCCCCGTCCACGCCATGCGGCTCGTCGAGGTGGTGCCGGGGCACGCCACCCGACCCGACGTGACCGCGACCGGCTTTGCGCTCGCGCGGCGGCTCGGCAAGGTCGCGGTGCGCGCGGGTGCGGCGGAGGGCTTCATCGGCAACCGCATCCTCACCGCCTATCGCGGCGCCACCGACCGGATGCTCCTCGCGGGTGCGACCCCCGCCGGGGTCGACGCGGCGATGCGCGGCTACGGCTTCGCGGCCGGGCCCTACGAGACGCTCGACCGCGCCGGGCTCGACATCTCCTGGGCGCGGCGCAGGCGGGCCTTCGCGGCCGCGCCACCTCCCGCCGGAGACATCGCCATCCTCGACCGGCTCTGCGCGGCCGGCGCGCTGGGCCGCAAAGCGGGGCGCGGGTACTACGACTACGGCGGCGCGCGCCCGGTCCCGAACCCGGAGGCGGCGGCCGCCATCGCGGCCGAGCGGAGCTTGCACGGGGTCGCGGAGCGCGGCGTGACGGCCGCGGAGATCGCCCGCGCGGCGCTCGCGGCGATCGTCAACGAGGGCGCGCGGCTCCTCGCCGACGGCACCGCGCGCGCGGCCTCGGACATCGACGCGGTGCTGCTCCTCGGCTACGGCTTCCCGCGCCGGCGCGGCGGGCCGATGCACGCCGCCGACCGCGCGGGGCTCCTCGGCCTCCGCCGCGATCTCGCCCGCTGGGCCGCGACGGACCCGTTCTGGACCCCCGCGCCGATGCTCGCCGAGATGATCAAGAACGGCACGACCTTCGCCAGCCTCGACGGCTGACTACGCCAGCACGATCCCGACCACGACCAGCATCAGCCCGATCGCCGACAGCCCGAGCGCGCCGAGGTTGACCGCCACGACGCGCTGCAGCCGCGCGCGGAGCTCCGGCTCCGGCAGCCCCGCCCGACGCGCCCGGAGCGCCAGCGCGATGCACCAGCCGAGCCCCGCCACGCCCGCGAGCGCGAGGACGGCGCCGATGCCGATGAGGATGTCCATGCGCCGCCTCCCCGTGGTTCCCGCGCGCTACCCGACGCGAGGCGGGGTGGCAAGCGCGAGGGCGGGTGTTAGGTCTGGGCCGACCCCCTGAGGAGACCGACGATGCCCGAAGACCAGCCGAACCCCGCCGCGCACGCCGCCGGGGAAGCCGTCCGTGCCGCCCGCGCGCGCTTCGCCGAGGCCGACCCCGCGACGCTCGACGCGATGTTCCGCGAGGCCCGCACGCACTATGCGTTCACCGATCGCGAGGTGCCGGACGCGCTCCTCGCCGAGGTCTGGGAGCTGGCGAAATGGGGGCCGACGAGCCTCAACCAGATGCCGCTCCGCATCGTCTTCGTGCGCTCCGCGGAGGCCAAGGAGCGGCTCCGGCCCTGCCTCTCCGAAGGCAACGTCGACAAGACGATGCGGGCGCCGGTGACGGCGATCCTCGCGCACGACGCGGCGTTCTACGATCTCCTGCCCGAGCTCTTTCCGGCCAAGGACTTCTCGGGGACGTTCCGAGACGCGCCGGAGCGCGCCGCCGACAGCGCGCGCCGCAACGGCACGCTGCAGGCGGGATACTTCATCCTCGCCGCCCGCGCGCTCGGGCTCGACTGCGGGCCGATGTCGGGCTTCGACCGCGACCGCACCGATGCCGCGTTCATGAGCGGCACGACGTGGCGCTCCGACATGCTCTGCAACCTCGGTTACGGCGAGCCCGCGGAGGTGCGCCCGAGGGGCCCGCGGCTCGGCTTCGAGCGGGTGGCGAAGATCGTCTGACCCTGCCTTGCGGGCGGCTCCGGGCTTCGGTACGCCCCGCCCGGGGAACCGCAGGAGGCAGGGATGGACCAGGTGACGGACGCGACCTACGCGGTGACGGCGGAGGAGCTGCGCCAGTTCATCGAGCGCTGGGAGCAGCTCGAGAGCGAGCGCGCGGCGGTCGCCGAGCAGCAGAAGGAGGTCATGGCCGAGGCGAAGGGCCGTGGCTACGACACCAAGATCCTCCGCAAGGTGATCGCGCTCCGCCGCCGCGAGCCCGACGACATCGCCGAGGAGGAGGCGGTGCTGGAGATGTACAAGGCGGCGCTCGGAATGGGGTGATGCGATGCGCGAAGTATGAGGCGCAAGTGCTTGCCGCTGAAGAGTTACTTCAAAGGCGTGACGTTCAGGCGGGCAGGGTTGCGCGGCAAAGCTCGTGTGGTGCTGGAGGTATGCCCCGCAAGTCCTTGCCCACGCTCACATGATCCACAGCCGGATGCCGTAGGCGACCGCGGCGACGCTGACTACGCCCGCGGCCCAGAGGCCGACGAACCACAGGAGGCGGCGCGCGACGGGCGGCATCAGTGATAGCCCGCGTCGACGTCGATCTTGCCGCGGAAGATCCAGTAGGCGTAGGCCGAATAGGCCAGGATCACCGGGATCAGGATCGACACGCCGACGAGGATGAACGCGAGGCTCTTGTCGGGAGCGGCGGCTTGCCAGATCGTGACGCTGCCGGGGATGACATACGGGAACATCGATACGCCGAGCCCGACGAAGCTCAGCGCGAAGAGCGCGAGCGACAGCACGAACGGCCAGCCGTCGCGACGGAGGGCCAATGTGCGGACGAGGAACACCGCGCAGGCGGCGACGGCGAGCGGCACCGGCGCCACGAGCACGACCCGCGGCCAGGCGAACCAGTTGCGCCAGTACGCGCCTTCGAGGAACGGCGTGGCGAGGCTCACGGCGGCGATGGCGCCGACGGTCGCGAGCGCCAGGATGCGGGCGAGGACGAAGGCGCGGTCCT
Organism: Paracoccaceae bacterium; assembly: GCA_965219015.1. Lineage (GTDB taxonomy): Bacteria > Pseudomonadota > Alphaproteobacteria > Rhodobacterales > Rhodobacteraceae > CBDCNH01. The sequence goes on along the minus strand of CBDCNH010000017.1, from coordinate 111,730 downwards.
GCAGGGGGCCTGAGCTTTTCATCACCAGCCAGGTCGAGCCGAGGAGCGCGTAGCCCGCGAATGACGGCCGCTCCCGTGAGCATCGTGAAGGGGGTGAGCCAGTCCCACCAGCCGCCGGCATAGGCGCGGCCCTCGACCGCGATGCCCTGCAGGATGGCGCCGAGGGCCACGCCCTGCGCGAAGGCCGCGACGAACGAGCCGCCGGAAAAGGCGATGTCCCACAGGAAGCGGCCGCGCTCGGTGCGCCAGCGGAACTCGAACGCGACGCCGCGGAACACGAGGCCGAGGAGCATCGCGATGAAGGGCGCGTAGAGCGCCGGCATGACGATGGAGTAGGCGAGCGGGAAGGCCGCGAAGAGCCCGCCGCCGCCGAGGATGAGCCAGGTCTCGTTGCCGTCCCAGACCGGCGCCACCGAGTTCATCAGCACGTCGCGGTCGTGGCGCTCGGGGTAGAACGGGAAGAGCATCGCCACGCCGAGGTCGAAGCCGTCGAGCATGACGTAGACGAAGACGGCGAAGGCGACGATGAAGGCGAGGAGCGTCGCGAGATCGTAGGTGAGGCTCATCCAGGGCTCTCCTGCGGCGTGCCCGAACCTCTGCGCCGCGCATCGACCGACGGGGCTTGCGTGATCCCGGCGGCGCGCACCGGGGTGCCTTCGTCGGGTCCACGCTCGCCCGGATGCGCGGGGCTCGCCATCAGCCGCAGGATGTAGAACGCGCCCGCGGCGAACACGATGGCGTAGACCAGGATGAAGGCCATCAGCGACGCGCCGACCGCGGGGGCCGCGAGCGGCGAGACGCTGTCGCCGGTGCGGAGCATCCCGTAGACGGTGAAGGGCTGCCGGCCGACCTCGGTCGTGACCCAGCCCGCGAGCACCGCGACGAAGCCCGCGGGGCCCATCGCGAGCGCCAGCATGTGCAGGGGCCGCCAGTCGTGCAGGTGACCCTTCCAGCGCGCGAAGGCGCTCCAGAGCCCGAGGCCCAGCATCGCGAAGCCAAGCCCCACCATCAGCCGGAACGACCAGAACACGACATGCACCGGCGGCCAGTTCTCGCGCGGGATGGTGTCGAGGCCGGCGAGCGGGGCGTTCGGATCGTGCTTGAGGATCAGCGACGAAGCCTTCGGGATCTCGATCGCATAGTCGACCCGGCGGGTCTCCTCGTTGGGCAGGCCGAAGAGGATGAGCGGGGCGCCGTCGGGGTGGCTGTCGAAATGCCCCTCCATCGCCATCACCTTGGCGGGCTGGTGCTCGAGCGTGTTGATGCCGTGCGCGTCGCCGGCCGCGATCTGCAGCGGCGTCACCAGGACCAGCATCCACATCGCCATCGAGAACATCTTGCGCGTCTCGGCGGTCTTGCGGCCGCGGAGGTGGTGCCACGCGCCGACGGCGCCGACGACGAGCGCGGTCGTGAGGTAGGCCGCGAGGACCATGTGGACGAGGCGGTAGGGCAGCGACGGGTTGAACACGATCGCCCACCAGTCCTCGGGCACGAACTGGCCCGCGTCGTTCATCGAGAAGCCCTGCGGCGTCTGCATCCAGCTGTTGACCGACAGGATCCAGAACGTCGACATCAGCGTGCCGATGGCGACCGCCAGCGTGGCGGTGAAGTGCAGCCCGCGGCCGACGCGCTTCATGCCGAAGAGCATCACGCCGAGGAAGCCCGCCTCGAGGAAGAACGCCGACAGCACCTCGTAGGCCATGAGCGGCCCGACCACGGGCCCCGCGCGATCGGCGTAGACCGACCAGTTGGTGCCGAACTGGTAGGACATCACGATGCCCGAGACGACGCCCATGCCGAACGCGACCGCGAAGATCTTCAGCCAGTACTTGAAGAGGTTGAGGTAGACCTCCCGCCCCGTCATCAGCCAGCGCGCCTCGAGGACGGCGAGGTAGCTCGCGAGCCCGATCGAGAACGCGGGGAAGATGATGTGGAACGACATGGTGAAGGCGAACTGCAGCCGCGCCAGCAGGATCGGGTCAAGCGCTGACATCGGGCGTCTCCTCTTCCGGGGTGCCGGGAAGGGTCAGGAACCGCCGCTCGGCCACCGACAGGTAGTGGTCCTTATGGCGCAATACATGGAACGCGCGCTGCGGCAAATCGAACGGCACCTCGACGAGCGTGCCGGCATCGAGGGCGGGCTGCACCACGAGCACCGACAGGACGCTCGCGCCGGCGCCTGCGGTCACGGCCGCGCGCACGGCCTCGTTCGACGGCAGCTCCAGCGCCACGTCGATCCGGTCGAGGCCGAGCCCTGCCTGAGCGAGCGCCGCCTCGAAGAGCGCGCGGGTGCCGGAGCCGGGCTCGCGCAGCACCCAAGGCGTCGCGTCGAGCGCGACGGAGCCGGGTTCGGCGGCGAACGGATGGCCGGGCGGCACGACGAGCGCCAGCCGGTCGCCGGGGATGGCGGTGGACCGGAGCGCCGGGTCGGCGACCGGCCCCTCGACGAAGCCGAGGTCGGCCGAAAGGTCGAGGAGCGCCGCGGCGACCTGCGCCGTGTTGCCGATCGCGAGCGAAAGCGCCACGCCGGGGTGGGCGGCGCGGAACCGGTGCATGAGCGGCGGCAGCCAGTAGGTGCCGACGGTCTGGCTCGCGGCGAGGCGCAGGGTGCCGCGCACCACGCCGGCGAGATCGTCGAGAACGCGGACGGCCGCCGCCGCGCGTGCCAGAACCGCGCGCGCCTCGGCGAGGAAGGTTTGGCCCGCGGGGGTGAGCACGATGCGCCGGCCGATGCGGTCGAAGAGGCGGACGCCGTGGCGCTCCTCGAGCGCCGCCACGGCCGCCGAGGTGGCGCTTTGCGTGAGGTTGAGGGCGGCGGCGGCCTGCGTCACGTGCTCGCGCTCGGCCACCGCCACGAACACGCGGAGCTGCTCGAGCGTCATGCTCCGGCGAGCGTCACCAGCGCGAGGCTCAACGCGGAGATGAAGAGCCACGATCCCGCCCCGAGGAGCGCCGGGCGCAGCCCCGCGGCAGCGAGCTTGCGGATGTCCGTCGAGAGGCCCATCGCCGCTAGCGCAACCGCGAGGAGAAACGTGGTGCCGGTCGCGACGGGGGGCAGCGCCGCCGCGGGGAGCCAGCCGGTGCTCGCGACGCCGACCATGCCGATGAAGCCGAGCACGAACCACGGCACCGGCACCGCCGCCTCGGCTCCCGTCCTCCCGCGCGGCCGGCGCCGCGCCACGGCGCCGAGCGTCAGCACGAGGGGGGCGAGCAGCATCACCCGCGTGAGCTTCGCCACGGTGCCGGACTGTCCGGCCTCGGTGCCGCGCTGGTAGGCCGCCGCGACGACCTGTGCGACCTCGTGGACCGAGGCGCCGGTCCAGAGCCCGAAGGCGTGCGGACCCATCGCGAAAAGCCCGCCGAGGAGCGGGTAGAGCAGCATCGACGCCGAGCCGAACACGGTGACGCAGGCGACGGCGTAGGCCACGTCCTCGTCGCGCCCGCGCGTGACCGTGTTGGTGGCGATCACCGCAGACGCGCCGCAGATCGCGGTGCCGGCGGCGATCAGTTCGGCGAGGCGCGCCTCGACGCCGAGCCGCGCCCCGAGCCAGCGCGTGAAGAGGAACGTGGCGGCGACGGTCGCGACGATGACGAGCACGCCCGCGCCGCCGACCGCCCAGACCTGCGCGAGCGTGAGCTGCAGCCCGAGGAGCACGATGCCGATGCGGAGCACGCGGCGCAGGCAGAACGCCACGCCGGGGCGGGCGCTCGCCGGCGTGCCGATGAGGTTGTGGAACACCATGCCGATGAGGATCGACAGGATCAGTGGGCTGAGCACCCCGACCCCGGGCAGGAGCCTGAGCGCGAAGGCCGCCGCCGCGATGGCCACGGCAAGCCCGAAGCCGGGCAGCACGGCGACGGGCGCGGACGCCCGCGGTGCTGCGTAGAGGGTCGCGTGGGACATGGGCGGGCCTCCGGTTGCTCACCGATGTACCCGATGCCGATCAATCTATCAAACGGATTGGTTTTATGGTTTCGATCGCTTTCGCAGATTAGTTCCTGCCGAGGCTCATGTCACCGCGTGCCAGCCGCGGATCAGGGACGCCTGGAAGAACGGCACCGGGTCGGCGAAGCCGCACTGCCGCCATAATGCCTCGGTTTCGGCCGGCGTCAGGACGCACAGCGTCTCGCGCAGCGTGTCCGGCAGCTTCAGGAGCGCGTCCGGCGTGGCGCCCATCAGCGCCTGCACGCGCGCCCAGGTCCGCAGCATGGCGGGAAACGCGGCGGACGCGAGGTCGGCGCTGATCTCGGTGCTGACGAACGTGCCGCCGGGCCGCAGCCGGTCGTGGATGCCCCGGTAGAAGGCGCTCCGGTCGCCGCGCTCGACGAAATGCGCGACGAGCAGGCTCACCGCGGCATCGAACGCCGCGCCCTCCGGGGCATCGTCCACCTGGCCGTGGATCAGGCGGCAGCGATCGAGCATGCCCGCGCTCCCGAGCCGCGCGCGGCACACCTCCAGCATCCCGGCCGACGGATCGACGCCGATGAAGGACCAGCCGGGATTGGCCGTGCCGAGCGCGAGGATGTCGGCGCCGGTCCCGACGCCGACGCAGAGCACCCGCGCCGTCGGGGGAAGGTCTTCGAGCACGAGGCGCAGCAGGAAGTGCATGGCCTCCGAGATCGGGGCGAGCCTGCGGTTCGTCTCGTCGTAGCGCTCCGCGACCTCGCGGGTGAAGACCGACGCCGCAGGCGGCGCCCGGCGGTCAGCCGTCACCGGCGGCTCCCGTCGCCTGCCGCCCGCGCATCGCCCGTCAGTACGTCGCCGCGAGATAGGCGCTGATCGTCGCCGCGTCGGCATCGGTGACGGGGGCGCCGTAGACCGTCACCATCTTCTTAACCTCGCCCTCCCAGAAGTCGGCGCCCTTGTGCGGCGGCTGATACTTCACATAGTCGGTCGAATGGCACGTGGCGCAGTTCGCCTCCGCCACGTCGGCGCCGTCGCCGGGCCGGAAGACGGCGGTCTCGTCCGGCATGTCGTAGCTCGCGGGCTCGGCGTGGGCGGCAAATCCGGCGAGCGTCGCCACAAGCGCCGCGGCATGACACTTCATCGTGGGCTCCTATGCTGCGGTCACATGCACCGTCTCGACGACGTTTCGCATGTAGCCCGAGGGGTTCCAGAGCGCGGCCATCGGCTGCGTCTGGCCGATCCGGTTGATCGCGCGGACCATCAGCGTCACCGCGCCCGACCCGATCGGCACGGCCGCCGTCCAGGGCCGGAACGAATAGCGCCCGAGATCCTCGCCGAGCGCGGCGGAGACCCAGGTCGCGCCGCCGTCGGCCGAGACGCCGACCTCCGCGATGCCGCTGCCGCCGTCGAAGGCGATGCCGCGGAGCGCGAGCGGGCGGCCTGCGGCGACGATGGCGCCGTCGCTGACGCTGGTGACGAACGACCGCACGTCGAAGCGCGCGATGGGCACCGTGCTCGCGGGCTTGCTGCCGGGCGCGACGCAGGCGCAGGCGTTGGCCGGGATGCGGTAGGCCTTGGTCATCCAGAAGCTGTCGAGGGGCGTGTCGCGCACGGTGATCCGGTTGAGGTGCTTGACCCAGTAGGTGCCGTAATGGCCCGGGACCACGAGGCGCAACGGGTAGCCGTTGAGCCACGGCAGATCCTCGCCGTTCATCGCCCAGGCCAGCATCACCTCGCCGTCCGTCGCGTGATCGAGCGTCAGCGCCTTGGTGAAGTCGGGGGTCTCGGGCAGCACGGGGCCGTCCATGCCGTCGAACGCGACCACGATCGCGCCGTCCGCCACGCCCGCCTTCTCGAGGACCGACCTCAGCGTGACGCCGGTCCAGCGCGCGTTGCCCATCAGCCCGTTGCCGGCCTGTCCGCCGCCGACGCGCGGTTCGAAGAAGCCGCGGCTGTTGCCCGAGCACTGATGCACCGCGACGACCTCCACGGGGTCGAACCCCGATTTCAGCTCGTCGAGCGAGAGCGACAGCGGCGTGCCGACCGCGCCGCCGACCTCGAGCCGGAACGCCGCCGCGTCGATGTCGGTGGGCAGGTCGGCGAGGTGGTAGCGCACGAAGAAGGCGTCGTTCGGCGTGAGGACGCCGTCGTCGAACACCGCGAACGGCGTCTCGAGCTGCGGCGGCCGGGCCGAGAGCCGCAGGAGCGGGCGCTTGCCCGGATAGGCCACGAGATCGCGCTGGCCATTGGCAAAGCCGAGCGTCGCCGTCTCGGCGCGAAGGTGCGTCGCGCCGAGGAGAGCCATGCCCGCCGCCGTGGACGCGATCATGCGTCGTCTGTTGAGCATCGTGCCCCCCCTGCGCTGCTACTCCACGTTAGCAGGAAAAGACGCGCGAGGGGCGAAGAATTTGCGCGCTCACGCGGCGCCGCGCGCCATCTCGGGGAACATCGCGGCGAGCCCTTCGGCGGTCGCCGGCGCGATGCCGCGCTCGGTGATGAGGCCGGTGACGAGCCGCGCCGGCGTCACGTCGAAGGCGGGGTTGGCGGCGGGCGTCGCCTCGGGCGAGATGCGGAGCCGCGTGCGGGTGCCGTCGGCGAGGACGCCCTGGACGAACGACACCTCGTCGCCCGAGCGTTCCTCGATGGGGATCTCGCGCACGCCGTCCGAAACCCGCCAGTCGATCGTGGAGGACGGCAGCGCCACGTAGAACGGCACGCCGGTGTCGCGCGCGGCGAGCGCCTTGAGGTAGGTGCCGATCTTGTTGCACACGTCGCCGGTCCGCGTGGTTCGGTCGGTGCCGACGATCACCACGTCCACCGCGCCGCGCTGCATCAGGTGCCCGCCGGCGTTGTCGGTGACGAGGTGGTGCGGGATGCCGTGGCTCGCGAGCTCCCAAGCGGTCAGGTGCGCGCCCTGGTTGCGGGGGCGCGTCTCGTCGACCCAGACGTGCACGTCGATGCCGTCCTCGACCGCCTGGTAGATCGGCGCCGTCGCGGTGCCGCGGTCCACCGCCGCGAGCCAGCCCGCGTTGCAGTGCGTGAGCACGTTGACCGGGCCGGGCCTGCGGGCGGCGACCTCGGCGATGACCGCCGCGCCGTGCGCGCCGAGGCGGCGGTTCGTCTCCACGTCGGCGTCGCAGATCGCGGCCGCGCGAGCGTAGGCGGCGTCGCGGCGCGCGGCGGGCGCCAGCGGAGCGAGCATGGCGCGCAGGTCGTCGAGCGCCCAGCGCAGGTTCACCGCCGTGGGCCGCGTCGCGTGGAGCATCTCGTAGCCGCGCGCGAGCCCCGCGTCGGACGCGTCCTCGGCCATCTGCAGCGCCATCCCGTAGGCCGCCGTGGCGCCGATCAGCGGCGCGCCGCGGACCCACATGTCGCGGATCGCGGTCGCGGCCTCCTCCATGCGGGTCAGGCGGGCCACGACGAAGTCGTGCGGCAGGCGGGTCTGGTCGATGATCTCGACGGTGGCGCCGTCGGCGCCGAGCCAGATCGAGCGGGTCGGGGTGCCGTCGATGTTCATGTCATGTCCTCCCTGTCGATGCGTTCGGCGAGCGCGCAGAGGTCGCCCGCGGTGGCATAGGTGTCGCGCAGCACCGCGGCCTGCCGGCCCAAAGCGAGCGCGCGGGCTTCGGCGCGGGCGCGGGCGCGCGCGTCGGGGATCGCCTCCATGTCCTCGACATGCGCGAGCCCGAGGATGCGGCGGTGCATCTCGACGCCGCAGAACCCGAGCGCGTCGGCCCAGATGCCGCGGAGCACCGTCGCCAGCGCCTGCTCGGCCGCGAGCGGGTCGCCCTCGGCCTCGTAGAGCCGCGCCTCGTGGACGATGCCGGTGCGCTCGGTGCGCCACAGGTGGCTGAACTCGGCCGCGAAGGCGCTCCACGTTCCGGTGATAACATCGAGAAGATAGCGTCGATACCGGTCGCGGGCTCGCGGCTCGGTCTCGTGGCCGGACTGCGCGAAATAGGCCAGCAGATAGTTCGCCGTCAGCATCCCGGGATCGAGCCCGAAGGGGCCGTAGATGGCGAACTCGGGGTCGATGACCTGCGTGTCCTCGGCCGTCACCATGATCGAGCCCGAGTGCAGGTCGCCGTGGACCAGCGTCTCGGCGCGGGTGACGAAGGCGTGCTTCATCGCTTGCGCCGCGACCTTCATGTCGCGGTCGGCGCGGAGCCGCGCGATGGCAGGCTCGAGGCCCGGCGTATGGCGGTTCTGCGGCGCCGCGAAGTACGGATCGGTGAACACCAGCGTCTCGGTGATGTCGGCGAGCGCCGTGTTGGCGGCGAAGAGCGCGAGGTCGGCCTTCGCCGCGGCGCCGGTCAGCGCCAGCGCCGAGCCGCGGAAGAGCGTGCGCGCGACGAACCGGCCCATGTGGCCGGCGAGGGCCGGGTGCTCGGTGCCCGCCACGACGCTTTTCCGCAGGATCACGTGCGGCGCGAGATAGCGCATCACGATGAGCGCCTGGCCCGCATCGAAGTGGTAGACCTCGGGCACCCGGCCGGGATCGCGGGCGGCCTGGCGCGTCAGCGCGTGGTACTCGAAGAACGTGCGGTCGAGCGGCAGCGGCCAGCTCTCGCCGACGAGCCGGACGTACGGCAGCGCCTGCTTCACGATCACGGCGCCCGCGGGCGAGGTCACGATGAAGACGAGGTTGAGGTTGCCGTCGCCGACCTCGCGCACCTGCCAGCGCGCCGTGTCGGCGCCGAGCCGGTCGGTGACGGCGGCGACGTTCGCGAGCCGGCCGGGCAGGGTCTCGGCGGTGAAGGGCGCGTAGGCGGTCATGCGGCGTCCTCGAGCGCCAGGAGGTCGCGGGCGAGGGTTTCGTCGGCGACGAGCCGGTTCACGATGCCCGCGCGGAGCACGGCGCGCGTGGCGCGGGCCTTGGCGCCGCCCGCTGCGAGCAGCGTCACGTCGGCGCGGGCGAGGTCGTCCATCCCGATCGAGGGCGAGCGGCGGTTGAGGTCGGTGTCGGCAAGGCTGCCGTCGGCGCGGAAGAACTTGCCGGTGCTGTCGGCGACCGCGCCCGCGCGGGCGAGATCGGCGGTGTCGGCGGCGGTGAGGATGCCCGAGGTCGCGAGGAGCGCGTCGGGCGAGCAGTCGCCGAGCCCGATGATCGCGTAGGGCGCGGCCGCCGCCGCGGCCAGCGTCTCGCGCACCAGACGCTGGCCGAGGATCACGCGGCAGTCGGCCTCGCTGTCCATCAGGAAGGGCGCCGGCAGGAACATCGCCGCGCCGCCCGTGACCGCGGCAAGGCGGGTGCAGACGTCGAACGGGCTCGTCTCGGCGTTGCGCGCGGTCGCCCCCATCAGCGACACGAAGCCGAGACGGGGGTTCCTGAGCCCCGTCACCGCCAGGGCCATCGCGAGCAGGGTGCGGCCCCAGCCGACGCCGATCGCGAGCGGCGCGTCGGAGCGCCCGATGCGCGCGAGGAACCCCGCCGCGACGATGCCCACGGCGCGGCGGGCGTAATCGTCCGAGGCGTCCGGCGGCGCGGGGGCGACCTGCACTTCCGTCAGCCCGAAGCGGTCCGCGATCCGGTCGGCGAGGGCGAGCGTGCGCGCCGTCTCGTGCTCCACCGTCACCCGGACGAGCCCCTGGTCGCGCGCCTCGGCGAGGAGCCGCAGCACCTTGAAGCGCGAGATGCCGAGCCGGCCGCTGACCTCGCCCTGGCTCATCCGCCCGACGTGGTAGAGCCACGCGGCCTGCACGCGGTCGTCGTTGGCGGAGCGCGGTTCGGTCTGCATCGCCGGGCCTTAGCGGTTGACCCGGGGGCGCGTCAACGAATATCACATCTGTGCAGGCCCTGCACACTCTTTGCCGATCGCCGGGGCGCGCCTCGGGCTTGCCATGCCGGCGGGCCGCCGCCATCACTGCACCATCAACGAAGCGCGGCATCACGCGCGCTCAAGGGAGGACGACCATGACGCTCGCCAGGACACTGACAGCCCTTGCCGCCACCGCCTCGGTGCTGGCGCTCGCCACCGGCGCGCACGCCGCGGATGCGCGCATCGCCACGGTGGTGAAGATCTCCGGCATCCAGTGGTTCAACCGGATGGAGGAGGGCATCAAGAAATACGCGGCCGACACCAAGACCGACGCCTTCCAGGTCGGCCCCGCGCAGGCGGACCCGCAGCAGCAGGCGGCGCTGATCGAGGACATGATCGCGCAGAAGGTGAGCGCGCTCGCCGTCGTGCCGATGAGCCCCGAGGCGCTCGAGCCGGTGCTGAAGCGCGCCGAGGACGCGGGCATCGTGGTGGTCACGCACGAGGCCGCGAGCCAGCAGAACACGAGCTACGACATCGAGGCGTTCCGCAACGAGGACTTCGGCGCCAACCTGATGAAGCAGATGGGCGCGTGCATGGGCGGCACGGGCGAGTACGCCGTGTTCGTGGGCTCGCTCACGAGCCAGACGCACAACCAGTGGGTCGACGGCGCGATCGCCTACCAAAAGGCGAACTTCCCCGACATGACGCTCGTCGGCGACAAGAACGAGACCTTCGACGACCAGCAAAAGGCCTATGAGAAGGCGCAGGAGGTGCTGCGCGCCTATCCCGACATCAAGGGGATGCAGGGCTCGGCCTCGACCGACGTGGCGGGCATCGGGCTCGCGGTCGAGGAGCGCGGGCTCGAGGACAAGACCTGCGTGTTCGGCACCTCGCTGCCGTCGATCGCCGAGCAGTACATGGAGACCGGCGCCGTGGACGGGATCGGCTTCTGGGATCCGTCGATCGCGGGCTACGCGATGAACAAGGTGGCCCAGATGGTGCTCGACGGCAAGGAGGTCACCGACGGGATGGACCTCGGCCTCGAGGGCTACGAGAAGGTCAAGCTCGACGGCAAGGTGATCTACGGCCAGGCCTGGGTGAACGTGAACAAGGACAACATGGCCGACTACGCGTTCTGACGACCCTGCCTCCGGGGGATCGGCCTCCGGAGGCGCCGCGCCGGAAGGGCCCGCCGTGACAGACCTCGTGCGCCTCGAGGGCGTGACCAAGACCTATGCGGGCATCACCGCGCTCGAGGACGTGGGGTTCTCGATCGGCGCCGGCGAGGCGGTGTGCCTCGCGGGCGAGAACGGCTCGGGGAAGTCCACGCTCATCAAGATCCTCGCGGGCGTCGAGCAGCCGGACCGCGCGGAGATCTCCTTCGCGGGCGTGCGGCAGGGCCCGCTCACGCCGCGGATCGCGGCCGACGCGGGCGTCATGGTGATCTTCCAGGATTTCTCGCTCTTCCCGAACCTCACCGTCGCCGAGAACATCGCCTTCAGCGCCGAGCTTGCCGCCCACCGGAGGCTCTACCGCGCGAAGGACGGCCGCAGGGTGGCGGCGGCGACGCTCGCGCGCGTCGGGATCGCGCTCGACCTCGGCGCGCGGGTCGAGACGCTGCCGGTGGCGCAGAAGCAGCTCGTCGCGATCTGCCGCGCGCTCGCCTCGGACGCGCGGCTCATCATCATGGACGAGCCCACCACCGCGCTCACCGACCGCGAGGTGCAGGGGCTCCTCGGCATCATCCGGCGGCTGAAGGCGGACGGGGTGGCGGTGCTCTTCGTCAGCCACAAGCTCGCCGAGGTGCTCGAGGTCTGCGAGAAGGTCGTGGTGCTGCGGAACGGCGCCAAGGTGGTCGAGGGCCCGGCGGCGGAGTTCGACGCAGGCACGCTGACGCGGGCCATGACCGGACGCGACGTGGCCGAGGCGGCACCCGCGCCGCTCGACCCCGACGCGCCGGTGGTGCTCGCGGTCGAGGGGCTCGCGAAGGCGGGCGCCTTCGCGGACGTGAGCTTCGCGGTGCGCGCGGGCGAGGTCGTGGGCATCTCGGGGCTTCTGGGCTCCGGGCGGCCGACGCTCGCGAAGGCGCTCTTCGGGCTCGTCGGCGTCGATGGCGGGCGCCTCGCGGTGGCGGGCGTGCCGGTGGCGACGGGCGACCCGCTCGCGGCGGTGCGCGCGGGCATCGGCTACGTGCCCGAGGACCGCCTGACGGAGGGGCTGTTCCTGACCCAGTCGATCGCGCGCAACGTGGGCGTGGGCCGGCTCGACGCGCATGGCGGGGCGGGGTTCCTCGACCTCGCGGGCCTCTGGGGCGAGGCGCGCGACTGGCTCGAGCGGCTCCGCGTCAGGGCACCGTCCGTCGAGGCGCCGGTGCGCGCGCTCTCGGGCGGCAACCAGCAGCGCGTCGTGCTCGCGCGCTGGCTCGCGCGCGCGCCGCGCGTGCTGGTGCTGAACGGCCCGAGCGTCGGGGTGGACGTGGGCTCGAAGGCCGAGATCCACGCCATCATCCGCGACCTCGCCGCGCGCGGGCTCGGCGTCGTCGTCATCTCGGACGACCTGCCGGAGCTCATCTCCACCTGCCACCGCATCCTCGTGATGAAGGACGGCGCCATCACCGAGGACGTCGATCCGGCCGGCACCGACGAGACCGACCTCGCGCACCGGCTCGCGTCGTGAGGCAGGCCCTCGCCCGCAACGAGGTGCTGGTGGCGCTGGTGATCGTCGCGTTCTGCGCGCTCGCCGCGGCGTCGGACCCGCGGTTCCTGTCGGTCTCCACGCTGACGGACCTGCTCCGCTCGGGGATCGTGCTGTCGATCTTCGCGGTGGGCGCGATGCTCGTGCTCGTCTCGGGCGGCATCGACGTGAGCTTCACCGCCATCGCGGCGTTCACCATGTACGTGACCGCGATGGTGCTGAAGGCGGCGATGCCGTGGCTGCCGTGGTGGGGCGCGCTGCCGTTCGGGATGGCGGTCGGCGCCTCTCTCGGCGCCATCAACGCGGTGCTGATCGCGGGCTTCGGGCTCCCGACGCTGATCGTGACGCTCGGCACGCTGTCGGTGTTTCGGGGCTTCATGCTCACCTTCGTGGGCTCGAAGCAGATCACCACGCTGCCGCCCGGGATGCGCGCCTTCGGGCGGATGATGATCCTGCGCGGCACCAACGCGGACGGCAGCTTCTACTCGCTCCACGCCGCGTTCCTCTGCACCGCGGCGGCGGTCGCCGTGACCTGGGCGATCCTCTACCGCACCATGCTCGGGCGCGCGATCTTCGCCATCGGCGGCTCGGTCGAGAGCGCGCGGCGCATCGGCATCGACGTCCGCCGGACGCAGGCGTTCGTCTACGTCTACGTGGGCGCGCTCGCGGGGCTCGCGGGCACGATCCACGCCTCGATGGCGCGCGTGGCGAACCCGTTCGACCTCGTGGGGCAGGAGCTTTCGGTCATCGCCGCGGTGGTGCTCGGCGGGGCGCGGCTCGCGGGCGGCTACGGCACGCTCACGGGCACGCTCCTCGGCGTCGCGCTGATCGTGCTGGTGCAGAACTCGCTCATCGTCATCGGCATCCCGAACACCTGGCAGTCCGTCACCATCGGCGCTCTGATCCTGATCGGCACCGGGCTCCCCGCCTGGCAGGCGCGGCGCGCCGCGGCGCGGGCGGCATGAGGCGGCTCGGCGCCTCGCCCGAGGTGCGGCTCGCGGTGATCGCGGTCGCGGTGTTCGCGCTGATGGCGGCGCTGCGCCCGAACCTGTTCCTCTCGGCGCAGAACATCACCTCGATGGCGTTCCAGTTCCCCGAGTTCGCGATCCTCGCGCTCGCGATGACGCTGACGATGCTGACGGGCGGCATCGACCTCTCGGTCGTGGGCGTGGCGAACTTCACCTCCGTCGCGGCCGCGCTGATCCTGTCGCGGCACCCCGACGCGGGCGGGCTCTGGCTCGCGGCGGGCATCGGCCTGTCGCTGGGGCTCGGCCTCGCGGCGGGGCTCTGCAACGGGGTGCTGGTGGCGGTGCTGGGCCTGCCCGCGATCCTCGCGACGCTCGGCTCGGGGCTGATCTTCACCGGCTTCGCGGTGGCGCTCACGGGCGGCTCGGCGGTGATGGGCCTGCCACGCGGCATGGCCTGGATCGGCAACGGCAGCCTCGCGGGCATCCCCGCGCCGCTCCTCCTCTTCGGGCTCCTCGCCGCGGGGCTCGCGATGGTGCTGCGCCGCACCGGCTTCGGGCTCCGGGTCGAGATGTACGGCGCGAACCCGCTCGCCGCGCGCTTCGCCGCGATCGACGTGACGGGGCTTCTCGTGCGCGTCTACGCGGCCTCGGGCGTGCTCGCGGCCATCGCGGGGCTCGTGGTGATGAGCCGGGCGAACTCCGCCAAGGCCGACTACGGCTCGAGCTACCTCCTCCTCGCGGTGCTCATCGCCGTCCTCGGGGGGGTGAACCCCTACGGCGGCTATGGCAGGATCGTGGGCGTGGTGCTCGCGGTGCTGACGATGCAGTTCCTGTCCTCGGGGCTCAACATGCTGCAGGTCTCGAACTTCTCGCGCGAGCTGATCTGGGGCGCGCTCCTGATCTTCGTGATGATCCTCAACACCCGCGCGCCCCGCCGCGGCCGGAAGAAGGCTCCGACATGAAGAAGATCCTCAACGATCCGGTCGACTATGTCGACGAGATGCTTGCGGGTCTCGTGGCCGCGCATCCCGGCCACTATCGGCTCTCCGGCGACACCGGCCGGGTGATCGCGCGCGCCACGTCGAAGGCCAAGGGCCGGGTCGGCATCGTCACCGGCGGCGGCTCGGGGCACCTGCCGGTGTTCACCGGCTACGTCGGCGCGGGGCTCCTCGACGCCTGCGCCATCGGCGACGTGTTCGCCTCGCCCTCGGCCGAGCAGATGGCCGACGCGATCCGCGCCGCCGACCGGAGCGCGGGGGTGCTGCGGCTCTATGGCAACTACGGCGGCGACGTGATGAACTTCGACATGGCGGGCGACCTCGTGGAGATGGAGGACATCGCCTGCACCACGGTCGTGCTCGCCGACGACGTGGCCTCGGCGCCGCCCGCGGAGGCGGAGAAGCGCCGCGGCGTGGCGGGGATGGTCTACGCGTTCAAGCTCGCGGGCGCGGCCGCCGAGCAGGGCCACGACCTCGCCGCCGTCACCGCGACGGCGCAGAAGGCCGCCGACGCCTGCCGCAGCATCGGGGCGGCGCTCTCGTCCTGCACCGTGCCGCAGGCGGGACGGCCCACCTTCGACATCGGCGAGGACGAGATGGAGATGGGCATGGGCATCCACGGCGAGCCCGGCGTCTGGCGCGACACGCTGCGCCCCGCCGACGCGATCGTCGGCGAGATGATGGACCGGCTCCTCGCCGACCGGCCGCTCGACGACGGCGCGGCGGTGTCGGTGCTGGTCAACAGCCTCGGCGCGACCCCGCCGGAGGAGCTCTACATCGCCTACCGCGTGGTGAAGGCGCGGATCGAGGCGGCCGGCGCGCGGATCGTGATGCCGCTCGTCGGGCGCTACGCGACCTCGATGGAGATGGCGGGGCTCTCGATCACGCTCTGCGCGCTCGACGCGGAGCTGGAGGCGTTGCTGGAGGCGCCCTGCGACTGCGCGTTCTGGCGCGTCGGATGATCGACCGCGCCGCCATCCTCGCCGCCATCGACCGGCTCGCCGCGGCGATGGAGCAAGACTTCGACCGGCTCAACGCCGCCGACGGGGCGCTCGGCGACGGCGACCTCGGCGTGACGATGACGCGGGGGATGCGCCTCGTGCGCGAGGGCGCGGCCGACATGCCGGACGACCTCGGGCAGCTTCTGGCGCGCTGCGCGCAGGCGTTCACCAAGTCCTCGGGCTCGTCCTACGGCACGCTGATGGCGACGGGGCTGATGGCGATGGCGAAGGATCTGAAGGGCCGCACCGGCTTCGAGGCGGCCGAGGTGCCGCGGCTCGCGGGGCTGGCGCGGGACGCGGTGATGGCGCGCGGCAAGGCGGCGCTCGGCGGCAAGACGGTGCTCGACAGCCTCGACGCGGTGGCGCGCGGGGCGGAGGGGCTGACGGAGCCCGGTGCCGTGGCGGAGGCGGCGGCGCGTGCGGCGGCCGACGCGCAGGAGCGGCTGCGGCCCGAGCCGGCCTCCATCGGCCGCGCCCGGATCTTCGCCGAGAAGAGCCGCGGCATGGACGATCCCGGGATGCTCGCGATGACCGCCATCGTCCGGGCGCTGGCAGGGCTGGATCAGCCGCCCGCGTAGTCGCGGTGCAGCGCCCAGTCGGCCGGGCTGAAGCGCTCGGTCGCGAAGTTGCCCTGGTGCCAGTAGGGATAGAGGTAGGGCAGGCGGCTCGCCGCGTTGAGCCGCGCGAGGTCGTCCTCGGTCAGGCGCAGGTCCACGGCGGCCACGTTGTCGAGGAGCTGCGCCTCGGTGCGCGCGCCGACCACCAGCGACGCCACCGCGGGCCGCGTCAGGAGCCACGCGAGCGCCACCTGCGCCGCCGACACGCCATGCGCCTCCCCGACCTCCGCCGCCACGTCGACGATGCGCCAGAGCCGCTCCTCGTCGCGGATCGGCGGCTCGGTCCAGCCCGCGGCCTGGCGCGTGCCCTCGGGCGTCGGCTGTCCGCGCCGGTGCTTGCCCGTCAGCAGTCCCGCCGCGAGCGGGCTCCAGACCATCACGCCGAGCCCCTGGTCGACCGACAGGGGCAGGAGCTCGTACTCCGCCTCGCGCGCCTCGAGCGTGTAGTGGATCTGCTGCGTGACGAAGCGCGCGCCCCCCGCGCGGTCGGCGGCGGCGAGCGACTTCATCACCTGCCAGCCCGCGTAGTTCGAGCAGCCGACGTAGCGCACCTTGCCGTGCGCCACGAGCGTGTCGAGCGCCGCCATCGTCTCCTCGACCGGCGTGGTGCCGTCCCATTCGTGGATGAAGTAGACGTCGACGTGGTCGGTGCGGAGCCGCTTCAGGCTGCGTTCGCATTCGCGGATGAGGTGGTGGCGCGAGGCGCCCTCGTCGTTCGGCCCGTCGCCGATCTTCATGCGCGCCTTGGTGTTGATGAGCACGCGGTCGCGGCGGCCCTCGAGCACCTCGCCGACGATCTCCTCCGAGAGGCCGAGCGAGTACATGTTGGCGGTGTCGATGAGGCTCACGCCGTGGTCGATGGCCACGTCCACGAGCCGCCGGGCGGCGCCCGCGTCCTTGGGCCCGAGCGCCGCGAAGGCGCCGGTGCCGCCGAAGTTGAAGGTGCCGAGGGCTACGACGGGAACCTTCAGCCCCGAGCGCCCGAGGGTGCGATAGTCCATGCCGTCTCCTATACGATCCCTGCCGCAACGGCCCCGGTGGCGGGACGTTCCTCGGCCTTTTTCGCGCGGTAGCCCGACGCGCGGTAGACCGCCGCCGGATCGAGCGCGCCGCCCGCGCGCCGCCGCGCCTCCGCGAGCAGCGGCGACACGTCGGTACGGAACGCGGCCTTGAGCGCGCCGTGCGCCCCGAGCGCGTCGTTGGCCTCCTGCGCCGCGGCGAGCGCCTCCCGGTCCACCAGCATCGCCTGCGCCGCCGCCCGCGCGATCTCGACCGCCGAGCCGATCAGGCTCTCCACCGGGTCGGTCACGTTGTGCGACTGGTCGATCATGTAGGAGGGGCGGATGCCGCGCGCCTCCTCGAGCTCGTTGAACACGAGAAACAGCCGGAACGGATCGACCGAGCCCGCGTCGAGGTCGTCGTCGCCGTAGCGCGAGTCGTTGAAGTGGAAGCCGCCGAGCTTGCCCGCGCGGGCGAGGCGGGCGACGATCTGCTCCACGTTGGTCGTCGGCGCATGGTGCCCGAGATCGACGAGGCAGGACACCTTGGCCCCGAGCTCCTGCGCCGCCATCAGGCTCGAGCCCCAGTCGGCGATGACGGTGGAGTAGAACGCGGGCTCGCAGATCTTGTGCTCGAGGAACACGCGGAAGCCCTCGGGTGCTGCCGCCACCACCTCCTGCATCGCGCCGACGTAGCGGTCGAACGCGCCCGCGAGGCTCGACTGGCCCGCGAAGTTCGAGCCGTCGCCGATCCAGACCGTCAGCGCGTCCGAGCCGAGCGCGCGCGCCGTCTCGATGCAGCCGACGTTGTGCGCCACCGCGTCGGCGCGGACCGCCGCGTCGGTGTGGCTGAGGGAGCCGAACTTGTAGCTCCGGGGCTGGTCCCGCTGGTCCTGGAAGGTGTTGGAGTTCACCGCGTCGAAGCCGAGCCCGCGCGCCTCCGCGGCCTGCCGCAGCTCGCCCGGGTCGTCCACGCGGTCCCAGGGGAAGTGCGGCGAGACGCGCGGCGCGATCCGCACGAGGGCCTGCACCGTCGCGCAGTCGTCGAGCTTGTCGATGACGTGCCGCGGCTCGCCCGGTCCCGGAAAGCGCGCGAAGCGGGTGCCGCCGGTGCCGACGGCCCAGGTCGGGAGCGCCACCTCGAAGGCCATGAGCCGCGCGATCACGGCCTCGCCGTCGCGGCCCCGCCTCTCGAGCTGGCGGAGGAGCGCGCCGAGGTCGTCCTCGTGCGCGGGCGTCGCCTTGCGGTTGGCTTCCTCGATGAAGCCCGGGTCGATGGAGAACGTCATGGGCCCCCTCAGCGCGTGAAGGACTGCGCGTTGCCGCCGTCCACGTTGAGGATGTTGCCGGTGGACTTCGCCGCAAGGTCGCCCGCGAAGAACGCCACCGCCTCGGCGATGTCCTCGGGCAGGACCGAGCGCTTGAGGAGCGAGCGGTCGCGGTAGACCCGCTCGAGGTCGTCCTCGCCGACGCCGTAGGCCGCCGCGCGCTGGGTGCGCCATTCGCCCTGCCAGATCGTCGAGCCCTGCAGCACCGCGTCGGGGTTGACGGTGTTGACGCGGATGCCGTGCCCAGCGCCTTCGAGGGCAAGGCAGCGCGCGAGGTGGATCTCGGCGGCCTTGGCGGTGCAGTAGGCGGCGGCGTTGGGCGAGGCGGCGAGCCCGTTCTTCGAGGCCACGAACACCACCGAGCCGCCCGCGCCCTGCGCCTCGAGCACGCGGAACGCCTCGCGCGCGACGAGGAAGTAGCCCGTCGCGAGGATCGCCATGTTGCGGTCCCATAGCGCGAGCGTGGTCTCGGTGACGGGCGCGGAGGACGCGATGCCCGCGTTCGAGACCACGATGTCGATGCCGCCGAAGGCGAGGATGCCCGCGCGGTAGGCCGCCGTGACGCTTGCCTCGTCGGTCACGTCCATCGACGCGGCCAGGGCGCGGTCGGGCCCGTGCGGGGCCGTGGCGGCCTCGAGCCGGGCCTCGTCGATGTCGCAGCCGACGATGGCCGCGCCGTCGGCGATGAGCCGCCGCGCGACGGCCCCGCCGATGCCGCCCGCGGCCCCCGTCACCAGCGCCACCCGGCCCGCGAGCGGCTTTGGCGGCGGCATCCGTTTCAGCTTCGCCTCCTCCAGCAGCCAGTATTCGATGTCGAAGGCCTCCTGCTCGGGCAGGCCCCGGTAGGTGCTGACGCCCGACGCGCCGCGCATCACGTTGATCGCGTTGGCATAGAACTCGGCGGCGATGCGGGCGGTGGGCTTGTCGCGCGCGAAGGTGATCATGCCCACGCCGGGCACGAGGTAGACGACCGCATTCGGGTCGCGCATCGCCGGGCTGCCCGGATGGCGGCAGCGGTCGTAGTAGGCGGCGTAGTCGTCGCGGTAGCGGGCGAGCGCCGCGTCGAGGTCGGCCTCGGAGACGTCGGCGTCGAGGATCAGGGGCCGGATCTTGGTCCGCAGGAAGTGGTCCGGGCAGGACGTGCCGAGAGGCGCGAGGTCCGGGAGCGCCGCCGAGCCCGTGAACTCCAGCACTTCGGGCGCGTCCGAGAAGTGCCCGATCTTGGCGCCGCCCGCCGCGATGCGCCCGCGGATGAGCGGCATCAGCCGGGCGGCCGCGTCGCGCCGCGCCTCGGGCGCGCGGCTCGGGATGCGCGTGCCGCCGAACGCGGGCCGCGCGCGGTGCGCCTCGATCCACTCCGCCGCGCGGCGGACGATGCGGAGCGTCGTCGCGTAGCACTCCCGCGCCGTCTCTGCCCAGGTGAAGAGCCCGTGCGCGCCGAGGACGACGCCCTTCAGGTCCGGGTGCTCGCTCGCCATCCGGCCGAGCGCGAGCCCGAGCTCGAACCCCGGCCGGCGCCAGGGCAGGAACCCGATCTCGCCGCCGAACACCTCCGCCGTCAGCCGCTCGGCGTCGGCGCTCGCGGCGATGGCGATCACCGCGTCGGGGTGGACGTGATCGACATGGGGCGCGGGCACGAAGGCGTGGAGCGTGGTGTCGATCGACGGCGCGCGCGGGTTGAGGCCGAACACGCAGTGGTCGAGGAGGCGCACCATCGCGTCCTCCTGCTCGGGGCCCGCGTAGAGCCCGCGCAGGGCGAGCACCTTGTCCAGGTAGAGCGTGGCGAAGCCCGCGAGGTCCATCGAGCCGAGGTCGCCGCCCGAGCCCTTGACCCAGAGCACCGTCACGGCCTCGCCCGTGAGCGGGTCGGGCATCGCGATCTTGGCGGAGGTGTTGCCGCCGCCGAAGTTGGTGATCGCGAGGTCGGCGCCGAGGAGGTTCGAGCGGTAGAGAAGCCGGCCCGGCGCGTCGAGCCCTGCTGCCGCATCCTCGTCCCAGCGGTCGGTCAGGGGTGCGTCGGGCATCGGGAGGTCCTCCGGTCGTCCGGGGTGACGGTAGGGCGGGCGCGCGGGCGAGGTCAACGCCCGCAAACGAGGCGGCTCGCACGTTAATCGCGCTTGCTCCGGGCGGGCCTTGCAATAGGCTTCGGGCTTGGCGGGCCACGCAAGACCCGTGCTTCCGGGGAGGAGACCCGACCATGACCGAGCTGATGAAACCCTCGCGCCGCCTCGTGCTGACGGTGGGTGCCGCCACTCTCGCGACGCCGTTCCTCGGCCGCCGCGCCTTCGCCGCCGACCGGCGGGTGGCGATGGTGGTGAAGAACCTCGGCAACAGCTACTTCGACGCCTGCGCCAACGGCGCCAAGGAGGCCGCGGGCGAGGTCGGCGGCATGGAGATCATCTACACCGCGCCGACGAAGCCCACGCCCGAGGACCAGATCGCGGTCATCGACGCGCTGATCGCGCAGCGCGTGGACGGCATCATCGTGTCCGCCAACGACGCCGACGCGCTGGTGCCGGTGGGCAAGAAGGCGGCGCAGCGCGGCATCAAGATGATGTCCTTCGACAGCGCCATCGCGCCCGCGGGCCGCATCGTCCATCTCGCCGCGTCCTCGACGCCGCTCATCGGCGCCAAGCAGGTGCAGCTGATCGGCGAGACGCTGAACTACGAGGGCGACGTCGCGATCCTGTCGGCGGCCTCGACGATGACGAACCAGAACTCCTGGATCGACGCGATGAAGGAGGAATGGAAGGACCCGAAGTACGCCAAGATGCCGCTCGTCGCGACGGTCTACGGCGACGACCAGGACGACAAGAGCTACCGCGAGATGCAGAGCCTCGTGAAGGCCTACCCGAACCTCAGGGGCGTGATCTCGCCGACCACCATCGGCATCCGCGCCGGCGCGAAGGCGATCATGGACGGCGGGCTCGCGGGGAAGGTCTACATCACCGGGCTCGGGCTGCCGTCGGAGATGCTCGCGGCGGTGAACGCCGGGGCCTGCGAGAGCTTCGCGATCTGGAACCCGGTCGAGTACGGCTACTCGGCGACGATGATCATGGCCGACATCCTCGGCGGCAGCGCCACCGACGAGGGCGCCACGCTCTCGATGGGCAAGAAGGGCGACACCACGGTCGGGCCCGACGGCGAGGCGGTGATGGGCGAGCCGTTCGTGTTCGACAAGTCGAACGTCGCCGAATACGCCAAGATCTTCTGATCGGCTGCGGCGGGGCCCCAAGGCCCGCCGCGTGTCTCCCATGCCCGCAGCCCTGTCCGTCACCGACATCACCAAGCGCTTTCCGGGCGTGACGGCGCTCGACCGCGTGTCGTTCGAGCTCGGGGCGGGCTCGGTCACGGCGCTCGTCGGCGAGAACGGGGCGGGGAAGTCGACGATCGTGAAGTGCCTCACGGGGCTCTACGCGCCCGATGCGGGGCATATCGAGGTGGACGGTCGCCGCGTCGCGTTCGCCTCGCCGCGCGATGCCTGGGGGGCGGGGATCGCCGCGATCCACCAGGAGACGGTGATGTTCGACGAGCTCTCCGTCGCCGAGAACGTGTTCATGGGGCACATGCCGGGCGGGCGGCTCATCGACCGCGCGGCGATGCGCGCCGCCACCGAGGCGCTCCTCGCGCGCATCGACGCCGGGTTCGACGCCGCGACGCCGCTGAAGCGCCTCTCGGTGGCGCAGAAGCACATGGTCGAGGTCGCCCGCGCGCTCAGCCACGACGCGCGCGTGGTCATCATGGACGAGCCGACCGCGGCGCTGTCGCGGCACGAGATCGGCGAGCTCTTCGGGCTCGTCGAGCGGCTCCGCGCCGAGGGCCGGGCGATCCTCTTCATCAGCCACAAGTTCGACGAGATCTTCCGCATCTCGGACGCCTGGGTGTGCCTGCGCGACGGCTGCCTCGCCGGGGCGGGACGGACGGCGGAGGTGACCGAGCCCGAGCTCGTGCGCCTGATGGTCGGCCGCCCGGTCGACCAGGTGTTCCCGAAGCGCGCCATCGCGCTCGGCGAGGTGGTGCTGGAGGTCGAGGGGCTCACGAACGCGACCGAGTTCGCGGACCTCGACTTCGACGTGCGGCGCGGCGAGATCCTGGGGTTCTACGGGCTCGTCGGCGCCGGGCGGTCGGAAGCGATGCAGTGCCTCTTCGGGCTCACCCGGCCGACGCGCGGCACGGTGCGCCGGGAGGGCATGCCGGTGCGGATCGCCCGGCCGGCCGACGCGATCCGGGCGGGGCTCGCCTACGTGCCCGAGGATCGCCAGCACCAGGGTGCGGCGCTCGGGCTCGGCATCCGCGAGAACGTGACGCTCGCCTCGCTCGGCGCGCATGTGCGGGGATGGTTCCTGTCGGCGCGGTCGGAGCGCGCCGAGACGCGGGCGCTCGGCGAGCGGCTCGACGTCCGGGCGGCGAGCTGGGAGACGCCGGTGGGCACGCTCTCGGGCGGCAACCAGCAAAAGGTGGTGATCGCGAAATGGCTCGCGACCCGGCCCCGCGTGGTGATCCTCGACGAGCCCACCAAGGGCATCGACGTGGGCTCGAAGGCGGCGGTCCACGACTTCATCGGCGAGCTGGCCGAGGAGGGGCTCGCGGTGATCCTCGTCACGTCGGAGCTCCCCGAGGCGATGGGGCTCGCGGACCGGCTCGTGGTGATGCACGAGGGCCGCATCGTGGCGCGGTTCGACCGCGGGCGCTGGAGTGCCGAGGCCATCGTGGCGGCGGCTACGGGTGCGGCCACGGGCGCGACGGCGGCATGAGCCGGGCGCCGGCCCACCGCGGCGGCGCACCTCGCCGCGACGTCACCGCGGGGCCGGCGAGGCCCGGTGCCGAACGCTGTGGCGCCGGAGGGCGCGCGTGACCTCGGTGCTGCGGCACCGGGAAGCGGCGCTGGCGCTCCTGATCGCGGGCATGGTGGCGGGCGTCGCGCTCTACGCGCCGGCCTTCGCGCGGCCGGGAAGCCTGCGCGGCGTGCTCAACGACACGGGCTTTCTCTTCATGCTCGCGGTGGGGCAGACGCTGGTGCTCCTCACGCGCGGCATCGACCTCTCGGTGGCGGCGAACCTCGCGCTGACGGGGATGCTGGTGGCGCTCGCGGGCCAGTACGGGCCGGACCTGCCGGGGCCGGTCTACCTCGGGCTCGCGGCGCTCATCGGCGCGGCGCTCGGGCTCGTCATCGGCGGGCTCGTGGGCGGGCTCCGCATCCCGCCCATCGTGGTGTCGCTCGGCGCGCTCGCGATCTACCGCGGCATGATCGTGGTGATCGGCGGCGGCGACCAGGTCAACGCCTCCGAAATGGGCCGGAGTTTCCAGGCGTTCGCGCGGGTATCGGTCCTCGGGCTCGCCTCCCCGGTCTGGGTGGCCGCCGTCGTCGCCGTCGCGGGCCACGTGTTCCTCACCCGCACGCGCACCGGGCGCGCGCTCTACGCGATCGGCGGCAACCCGGTCGCGGCGCGCTACTGCGGCGTCGCGCTGGAGCGGCTGGAGGTCCTCGTCTACGTGGCATCGGGCATGATCGCGGGCATGTGCGGCTATCTCTGGGTGGCGCGCTACGGGGTCGCCTATTCGGAAGTGGCGCTCGGCTACGAGCTCACCGTCATCGCCGCCTGCGTGATCGGCGGCGTCTCCATCGGCGGCGGCGTGGGGACGGTGCCGGGGGCTCTCCTCGGTGCGCTCTTCCTCGGCGTGGTGGCCAACGCGCTGCCGACGATGCAGGTCTCGCCGTTCTGGCAGACGGCGGTCGCGGGGGCGGTGATCCTGCTGGCGGTGGTGCTCAACGCACGGGCGGAGGCGCGCGGCGGCAAGCTGATCCTGCCGGAAGCGCGGCGCCCCGGATGAGCACGATCCCCGACCGCGCGCCGCGCCGGCTCGCCGGCCTGCTGCTGACCTGGGACGTGATCCTCGGCGCGCTGCTCGTCGCGGTGTTCGTGCTCAACGCGGCGGCCACGCCCTATTTCCTCGACGTCTACAACCTCGCCGACGCGACCTACAACTTCTCCGAGAAGGCCATCATCGCGCTGCCGATGGCGCTCCTGATCCTGACGCGGGAGATCGACCTCTCGGTCGGCGCCATCGCGGCGCTCGCGGCGCTGGTGGTCGGGCTCGCGGCGGGGCAGGGGTTCGGGGCCCCCGTGCTGGTGCTGGCGGGGCTCGCCGTCGGGCTCGGTTGCGGCGCCATCAACGGGCTTCTGGTGACGCGGATCGGCGTGCCCTCGATCGTCGTCACCATCGGCACCATGTCGCTCTTCCGCGGGCTGGCGCAGGTCACGCTCGGCGACCGCGCGCTGACGACGTTCCCGCCGGCGTTCACCGCGCTCGGACAGAGCTACCTCGTCGACTGGCCGCCGCTGCCCCTGTCGTTCGCGCTCTTCGTGGTCCTCGCGCTGGGCACAGGCGTGTTCCTCCACCGGACCGCCGCCGGGCGCCGGCTCTACGCCATCGGCGCCAATCCGACCGCGGCGCTCTTCTCGGGCATCGAGGTGGGCCGGACGCGGTTCTGGCTCTTCGCGGCCTCGGGGCTCGCGTCGGGGCTCGCGGGGACGCTCCTTGCCGCCCGCTTCGGAGTGGTGCGGCCGAACGCGGCGCAGGGCTGGGAGCTCGATGTCATCACCATGGTGATCTTCGGCGGCGTCGCCATCGCGGGGGGTGCGGGGTCCGTTCCCGGCGTCGTGCTCTCGGTGTTCGTGCTCGGCTTCGCCACGTTCGGGCTCTCGCTCCTCAACGTGCCGGGCATCGTCATCACCGTGCTCCTCGGCGTGCTCCTCATCGTCTCCATCGCGGCACCGCTGGTGATCGGGCGGCTCGGGCGGCGGGGCGGCCGGTGAGGCACGTCGGCGTGCTCGACGTGGGCAAGTCGAACGTGAAGCTGGTGCTGGTCGATGCGGCGACGCTCGCGGAGACCCGCGTGCTCGGCATGCCGAACCGGGTGCGGCCCGGTCCTCCCTATCCGCACTACGACATCGAGGGCATCTGGGAGTTCGTGCTCGAGGGGCTGCGCGAGCTTCGCCCCGATGCCATCGCCGTCGCCGCGCACGGGGCCGCGGCCGCGCTGCTGGCGGCGGACCGGACGCTGGCGGCGCCGGTCCTCGACTACGAGCACGACGGGCCGGACGGGATGGCGGCGGCCTATGATGCGCTGCGCCCGCCCTTCGCGGAGACCGGCTCGCCGCGTCTGCCGCGCGGGCTCAATCTCGGCGCGCAGCTCCATTGGCAGCTCGCGCGCGACCCGTCGCTCGACGCGGCGCTGGCAGCGGTCGTGACCTATCCGCAGTACTGGGCGGGGCGGCTCACGGGCGTCTGGCGCACCGAGGTCACGTCGCTCGGCGCGCATACCGATCTGTGGACCCCCGGCGCGGGCACCTTCTCCGCGCTGGTGCGCCGGCTCGGGCTCGCGGGACGGATGGCGCCGCTGACGCGGGCGGACGCCTGCCTCGGCCCGGTGCTGCCCGCGATCGCGGCGGCCGCGGGGCTCGCGCCGGGCACGCCGGTGTTCGCGGGGCTGCACGATTCCAACGCCTCGCTCTATCCGCATCTCCTTGCGCGTCCGGCGCCCTTCACCGTGGTCTCGACCGGCACCTGGGTGATCGCGATGGCGGTCGGCGGGAGCGCGGCTCTCGATCCCGCGCGGGACACGCTCGTCAACGTCGACGCGCTGGGCGGTCCCGTGCCCTCGGCGCGTTTCATGGGCGGGCGCGAGTTCGGTCTGATCGCGGGGCCGGAGCCCGCCCGCGTCACCGACGCCGCCACGGCCGCGGTCCTCGACGGGCCGGTGATGCTCTGGCCCTCCTTCGAGCCGACCTCCGGGCCGTTCCCCGGCAGGGCGCCCGGCTGGAGCCACGACGCCGCGCGCCTCGCGCCCGCCGAGATCGCCGCCGCGGCGTCGCTCTATCTCGCGCTGATGACCGCGACCTGCCTGGCGCTCGTCGGCGCCGCGGGACCGGTCATCGTCGAGGGGCCTCTCGCCGCGAACGGGCTCTATCTCGACATGCTCGAGGTCGCCTCGGGCCTCGCGACCGGCGCCGCGCGGGGCACCACCGGCACCGCCGTCGGCGCGGCGCTCTTGACCGGGATCGCGGCGCCGGAGCCGGAGCCGCCGGAGCCACGGTCCGTCGCGCGGCGCGAGGCGCTGCGCGTCTATGCCGAACGCTGGCGGGCCGTCGTCGGCTAGGCGCAGGCCCAGGCGTGCCGATCGCCGTCGGGCTCCATCATCCGCGGCAGGGCTTTTTCGGGCCGAGCCGGCAGGACCCCGCCGCCGCTTCGCGCGCCGTCGCCGCGTCGCGGCCAGCGCGGTGGTGCCGCAGCGGGCCCGCGCGGCCAAACCTACGGTGACGCCGCCCCGACGAGGCCTGCCACCGCCGCGCGGCCGAGGGGCTCGGACGGAGGGAGCAGCATCAGGCACCCCATGAGGTCGCGCCAGCGGTCCTCGCGGAGGAGCGCCGCCGCGCGGGCGTGGCGCCAGGCGACGGCGGCGGCGTGGAGGCGCGCGAGGGCGGGGTCGGCGGTGAGTTCGGCGCGCATCGCGGCGGCCCGCGGAGCGAGGGCGGCGATGGTGGTGTCCGCGTCCGTGGCGAAGTTGCGCTCCGCCCAGTAGGCGAGCGCGCCCGCGCCCGCATCGCGGTTGGCGCGGCCGCGGTCCTGCTTCAGCACGAAGCTCTCCATCGCGCCCAAGGGGTAGTGGTTGAGCTGCACGAGGCCGTGGCAGTCCTCGCCCGGCGGGGTGAAGATGCGCCGCGTGGCGTAGCTCTCGGGCAGCGGGCGGCCGCTGCCGTCGAACCAGCGCGCGCGCTCGATCCCGGCCGGCGCGCGGGGGCGGTGGATGCCGAGGCGGGCGTAGGTGCCGTCGGCGCGGAACAGCGTCTTGAACATCGACGCGCGCCAGGGCCACAGGATGCGGCGCGGCGCGGCGCGGGTGAACGTCGCGGGCACGCCCGTGTCGGCGTAGCGCACGACGCCCGCGTTGCCGAAGAGCCGCCAGGTCAGCGCGATCGCGGTCGCCTCGGGCAGCGCCGCCACCAGGGCGCCGAGCGTGCGGTCGCCGACATGGACGTTGACGAACTCGTCGATGTCGAGCGCCAGGATCCAGTCGGCGGCGGCCACCAGCGGATGCGGGTCCGCGCGCTTCAGGGCCGCCCAGTGCGCGCCCTGTGGGTGCGGGCCGGGGTTCGGCACGTGGGCGCAGACCCCCATCGCCGCGAGCCGGTCGAGGATCGCGTCGGTCCCGTCCGTGCAATCGTTCGACAGCGCAAGGATGTCGGTGATGCCCGCCGCGCGGTGGTGCGCCACCCAGTCGAGGAGGAACGCCCCCTCGTTGCGGACGGTGAGCACGGCGAGGAAGCGCGTCACGGGCGCGCGTCGAGCGTGAAGAACCAGTCCTCCGGCACGGGATCGAGCCCGACGCCGGAAGGGATCGCGCCCGGGCCCGCGAGGAACACCGCGCCGCCGAAATGGTGCTGCATCCGGCAGAGGCGCTCCATCCGCGGGGCGGTGATCTCGGCGTAGAACGCGGCCGGGGCGGCTTCGGCGCGGAGCTCCGCGATGCGCGCGCGGTGCGCCGCGACACAGGCGGCGTGCGCGGCGGCGATGGCGGGGTCGGCGATCAGGGCGGCATGGGCTTCGTCGAGCATCGGCCGGCGCGCGGCCATGCGGGCATCCTCGGCGGCGTTGAGGTTCATGCGGAACCAGTAGGCGAGCCCCTGGTCGCGGTCGACGTGGTTGACCCGGCCGCGGTCGCGCTTGACGAGGAAGCTCTCCGCCGAGCGCACCGCGTAGTGGTTGAGCGAGACGAGGCCGTAGCCGACGGTGGCGGCCGTCGAGCGCCAGCCGGTGCGGAGCATCTCCTGCGGCATCGGCGCGCCCGAGCCGTTGACCCAGGCGACCGCGCCCGCGCGCTCCGGCGCCAGCCCCTTTGGCCGATGCACGCCGAGCTTGGCGAAGCTGCCGTCGTTGCGGAAGAGCGTCTTGATGCCCCAGGCCTGATGCGGCTTCCGCGTCGCCTCGGGGGCGCAGCGGGTGAACTGCTCGGTCACGAAGCGGTCGGCATAGGCGTGGACGTCGGCGCTGCCGAAGAGCCGCCAGGTCAGCGCCACCATCGTGGCGTCCGGCACCGCGGCGTGAAGGTCCGCGAGGCGGCCGGCCCCGGTGTGGACGGTGATGAACTCGTCCACGTCCATCGCCACGATCCAGCCTGCGCCGCGGACCACCGCTTCCGTCTCGGCGGCCCGCAGCGCCGCGTGCTGGGGCTTGAGGCCGGTGCCGCGGAACGGGTTCGCGCGGTGCGTGACGAGCCCGCGGGAGGCCAGCACGTCGAGGAGCGCGTCGGTGCCGTCGGTGCAGTCGTTGGTGTAGACGAGCACGTCGTCGACGCCGATGGCGCGGTGCCAGGCCAGCCATTCGAGGATGAACGGCCCCTCGTTCTTCATCGTCGTGACGATGACCGTGCGCTCGGAGGCGGGCGCCGCGACGCGCCGCGCGGGCGGCAGGACCGGCTTGGCGCCGAGCCGACCCGCCAGCGCCACGAGGCCGGGTCGGCGACGAGGCTCGCCTTCGGGACCAGGGCTGCGACGGGATGGCCGGGGTGGCGCAGGGCCATCGCGCGGACGAACGGCACCGGCGTGCCGAGCTGCGCGCCGAGCACGCGGCCCGGTCCGAGAAGCGCGCGCGGCGGCAGGCGGGCAGGCACCACGCACCAGCCGGAGAGGCGGTCGTCGCGGTCGAAAGCGGTGCAGACGTGATCGCCGATCGCGGCTGCGAGGCCCGCGCGGACGCGCCACGGATAGGCCAGGCGGCCCGCGAGGCGGACCCCGGGCGGCGCGTCGCGTGCGGCGTCGAAGACGGTGCGGTCGCCGGGGAGCACGTAGTCCGACACGTCGGCGGCGAGCACGCCCGCGGCCTCGACGAGGAACCGCCGCCGGATCGCCTCGACGACCAGCGGCGCGCCGAGGGGCGCGCGCCACGGGTCGGGCGGACCGGGCGGCGGGCGGCCGGGCGCGCCCGGGGCGTGGCCGAGGTCGCTCGCGGCAGGCTGGCCGGGCTGGCCGAGCGGGTGCGACGGCACGAGGAGCACGAGGGCGAGCGACGTCGGCCCGAGCGCGTCCGCCAGCCGGGCGGGGCCGACGATCACCGCGCCGCCGAGGCCGTGGTGGCGCGCATGATACGCGAGCCACGCGGCGACGGCCTCGGCGGGCGCGTCCGCGGCGAAGAGCACCGCCACGTCCCGGCCCGCGAGCAGTCCCGGCTCGGCGGGCTGCGTGGCGCAGGCCAGCGGTCCTGCGCGCAGCGCCAGCGTCACATGCCCCGGCACGTCGGCCTCGCCCTCGACGATGAGCCCGCCGAAGGCGGCCCGGACCGTCGTGACGCGGTCCGCGCCCGCCACCGGCTCCGCCCGCACGTCCTCGGGCGTGCCCGTCCCGAAGGTCAGGCGGAACCGCAGCTTGTCGCGGGAGGCCCAGTGGACCGCGTCGAGCACGCCGGGCTGGCCGAGGCCGCGAAGCTGGAGAGGCACCGCCATCCGGGGCGTCGTAGCACACCTGCGCGCAACCTTCACGCGATCGGTGATCAACGAAGCACAGTGTTGCGCCCGGCGCGCGCAGAAGGAATGGTTGCGACGCAGGAGGCGCGAGGCCAGCGTGGCACCGGACTATCGCATCGCGGCGCTCTGGATCGGGGGCCCGCTCGGGTATCTCGAGGCGCTTTGCCTTTCTTCCTTCGTCGCGGCGGGGCACGAGACGGTGCTCTACGCCTACGGCCCCGTCGGGAACCTGCCCGCGGGCGTGTCCGTCGCCGACGCCGAGGCGATCCTGCCCGAAGCGGGGATGCGCCTCCACGGCCGCACCGGCAGCCCGGCGCTCCATTCGGACCTCTTCCGCTACCGGCTCCTCGCCGCGACGGACCGCACGATCTGGGCCGACACGGACGCCTACTGCCTCCATCCGTTCCGGCCGCGCGAGGGCCACTTCCACGCCTGGGAGTCCGAGACCGGCGTCAACGGCGGCGTGCTCGCGCTGCCGCAAGACAGCGCCACGCTGGCCGCCCTCCTCGCCTTCACCGCCGAGGACCATCCGGTGCCGCCGTGGTTCCCCGAGCCCGAGCGCCGGCGGCTCGCGGCGCTCACCGACGCCGGCACGCCGGTGCATGTCGCCGAGATGGCATGGGGCGTGTGGGGTCCGCGGGCGCTCACGCATTTCCTGCGCGAGACGGGCGAGATCCGGCACGCGCTGCCGCGGGCCGCGCTCTATCCCGTCGCCTACGCCGACCGGCGGCTGATGCTGCGTCCCGGCGCGGACCTTGCGGGCCACATCACGCCCGAGACGGTCTCGATCCACTTCTACGGCCGGCGGATGCGCGCCCGGCTCCGGCGCGAGCCGGGCGGCGTGCCGCGCGCGGGCAGCCTGATCGCGCGGCTCCTCGCCCGCCACGGCATCGACCCCGCGCCGCGCGACGAGCCCCTCGGCCCTGCCGCCTCGGTGGCGGCGCTGGGCGAGGGCGGTCTCGCCGCCGCGCTCGCGCACCAGGCGGCGCACGGCAGCGCGCTGTGGCTGGCGGGCCCGGCCGCCGGCGCGGGGACCGCCGCGGTGGCGGACGCCCGTGCCGTCCGCGATCCCGCCGACCTGCCGCCGGTCGAGGCGATGACGGCCGCGGGCAGCTTCGGCGACACCGTCCCCATCGCCGGCATCGCCCCCTACCTCGCGCGCCTCGCCCCCGGCGGCCGGCTCCTCATCGCCATCCGCCGCGGCTCGGGCGCGGTGCGGTGGCTCGCGCGGCACGGGACCGTCGCGCGGCTTCCCCCCGCCGCCGGCCAGCCGCCCGGCATCGCGCGCCTGCTTCTGACCGTGCCGCCCCGGGACGCCCCCGCCCGCAGCGGCCCGTCGCACGCCTGGGCCGAAGCCGCCCGCGCGCTCGCCGGCCCGGACGGGTTCTTCCGCGAGGGCGCGGAGCACTCGTTCCTCTTCGTGCCCCGCGGCGACACCCTCGTCGTCACCTTCGACAACCTCGACATCGCGATGGAGAAGCGCGCCGACCGCCGCCCCTGGGGCTTCTCGTTCATCGAGCGCGAAGGCTACTCGATGCTCGGCGTCATGGCCGACGGCTGGACCTGGTACCGCGACCCGTGGGTGACGGCCGAGTTCGACCGGCTCGCCGCGGAGGGCTTCTTCGCCCGCTTCGCCCGCGTCGTGTTCTACGGCGCCTCGATGGGCGGCTACGCGGCGGCGGCGTTCTCGGGTGCGGCCCCCGGCGCCGACGTGGTGGCGATCAGCCCGCAATCGACGCTCGACCGCCGCCTCGTGCCCTGGGAGACGCGCTACCGCACCGCCTGGGGCCGCGACTTCACCGGCCCCGACGGCGACGCGGCCGCGGCCTCGCGCGCTGCGGCCCGCGTGGTCCTGCTCTACGATCCGCACGAGCCGCTCGACGCCGCGCATGTCGCGCGCTTCGATGCGCCCAACGTGGTGCGGTTGCGCGCGCCGCTCCTCGGCCACCGGCTCGGCTCCTCGCTGCACCAGATGGGCATCCTCGCGCCGGTGATCCTCGGCGCGCTCGACGGCTCGCTGACCGGGCCCGCCTTCTACCGGCTCCTCCGCGCGCGCACGACCTTCCCGCGCTACCAGCGCGAGCTCTTCAAGCGCGCGCTGGCCCGCGGCCGCCCGGGGCTCGCGCGCCGTCTCGGCACGCATGTGCTGGCCCAGGGAGAGCACCGCTGGATCGCGAAGGCGATGCGCGGGCTCAGCTGAGCGCCGCGAGGAACGTCACGATCCCGAGGCCCGCCATCACCGCGCCGCTTGCCCGCCGGACCTGCGCGACGACACGTGGCGCCCTGATCGCCGCGCCGATCCGTCCGGCCAGAACGGCCCAGCCCAGGGCGTTGAGAAGCGCGATCGTCACGAAGGTCGCGGCGAGCATCGCGAACTGCGGCGCGATCGGATGGCCGGGTTCGAGGAACTGCGGCAGGAATGCCGTTGCGAAGAGCAGGCTCGACGGGTTGAGGAGTTGCACGGCGGCGGCCTGACCCAGCACCCCTGTGAGGCCCCCCGCCCGAGGCAGTGCCGCCGCAACCGCGGACGGTCGCGTAAGCATCAGCCGCGCGCCCAGCGTGATGAGGTAGAGCGCGCCCGCCACCTTGAGCGCCCCAAGCGCACCGTTCGACCGCGCGATGACGGCGCCGAGCCCGCAGAACGCCGCCGCCATCGTGCCCGCGTGCCCGAGCGCGATCCCGCAAGCCACCGCCACCGACGCCGCGCGGCCGCGCGCGAGCACCGTCGTCACGACGAAGAGCACCGTCGGCCCCGGCAGCGCGAGGAGCGCCGCGGAAGCGAGGGCGAACGGGACGAGCGCCGGCACCTAGCGCCGCCGGAGCCCGGCTGCGGCGGCGGCGACGAGGAACCCGAGCGCGAGGGCGAGCTCGACCGGGCTCGACTTCAGCGGCGCCACCGCGCCGTAGGCCTGCACCCACCAGGTGCGCGCGAAGTCGACCGGGCCGGGCAGCAGAGCGAGGGTCGCAAGGCGGGTATGCCGCCCACGGACGGGATTGGGAAATGACATGCTGAAACCGGGATCGTGCAAAGGGATCGATGGCTTCAGGATGCCAGCGCCGTCCCGGCGTCGCGCGCGAAAAGATCGTGAAAGCGATGCGCTGCGCCCCGGTCAGGCCCGCCGCCGCGTCGCCGTCGCGCCCCCCGTGCCGACGAGCGCCGCTCCGCCCGCGCCACCTCGCACGGCCCGCCGGTGAAGGGCGCGCGCTTCGAGGTCGCGCCGAGGACGCCGTCGCCGGATCGGCGCGAGCGCGGCGCAGCGGCCGGTGCGCGTCAGGCCGGTCGCCGCCCCCGCGACGCCGGGCCGGCGGCGGAGGCCCCCACGCCGCCGGAGGCGCGGGGTGGGCGGCCTAGAAGAACGCCTGCAGCCCGGTCTGCGCGCGCCCGAGAATGAGGGCATGCACGTCGTGGGTGCCCTCATAGGTGTTGACCGTCTCGAGGTTCACCATGTGGCGCATCACGCCGTAGTCCTCCGAGATGCCGTTGCCGCCGTGCATGTCGCGCGCGAGCCGTGCGACGTCGAGCGCCTTGCCGCAGTTGTTGCGCTTCATCAGGCTGATCGCCTCCGGCGCCGCGCGATCCTCGTCCATGAGCCGCCCGAGGCGCAGGGCACCCTGCAGCCCGAGCGCGATCTCGGTCTGCATGTCGGCGAGCTTTCGCTGAAAAAGCTGCGTCTGCGCCAGCGGCCGGCCGAACTGGCGCCGGTCGAGCCCGTACTGCCGCGCCGCGTGCCAGCACGCCTCCGCCGCCCCCATCACGCCCCAGGCGATGCCGTAGCGCGCGCGGTTGAGGCAGCCGAACGGCCCGCGCAGCCCCTCGACGCCCGGCAGGAGCGCGTCCTCGCCGACCTCGACGCCCGCCATCGCGATCTCGCCCGTGACGGAGGCGCGGAGCGACAGCTTGCCTGCGATCTTCGGCGCCGAGAGCCCGGCCATGCCGCGCTCGAGCACGAAGCCGCGGATCTTGCCGCCATGCGCGTCGGACTTCGCCCAGACGACGAACACGTCGGCGATGGGGGCGTTCGAGATCCAGGTCTTGGCCCCGGTGAGCCGGTAGCCCGTGGCCGTCCGCTCCGCCCGCGTCGTCATGCCGCCCGGGTCGGAGCCCGCCTCGGGCTCGGTCAGCCCGAAGCAGCCGACGAGGTCGCCCGACGCGAGGCCGGGGAGGTACTTCGCGCGCTGCGCCTCGGTGCCGTAGGCGTGGATCGGGTGCATCACCAGCGAGGACTGCACCGACATCATCGAGCGGTAGCCGCTGTCGACGCGCTCGATCTCGCGCGCGACGAGCCCGTAGGCGACGTAGCCCGCGCCGAGCCCGCCGTGCGCCTCGGGGATGGTGATGCCCAGAAGCCCCATCGCGCCCATCTCGCGGAACACCGCGCGGTCGACCGTCTCCTCGGCGTTGGCGCGCACCGCGCGCGGCGCGAGCACGTCCGTCGCGAACTGCCGCGCCGCGTCGCGCAGCATCCGCTCCTCCTCGGAGAGCTGGTCCTCGAGCCGCAGCGGATCGGCCCAGTCGAAGGCCGCCGGCAGCGCCGCGGCGTTGGCGCGGGCGGGGTCGATCGGTGCGGCCTCGTTCATGGCATGTCCTCCTCCGGATGCCCCACAGCTAGCCCGCCGCCGCCCGCGAGGCAATCCGGGCGCCGCCCGACGCTCCACGGCTTTTCTCCTGTTCGCGCCCGAAGGGCGCGCTGCTTCCTGTTCGCGCCCGAAGGGCGCGCTGTTCCTGTTCGCGCCCGGAGGGCGCGCCGGGCCCAAGGCCAAGGGCCCGGCCACGGGCCCGCGGGTGCGGGAGCGCCCCCGGCCCGCCGGCACCGCCTTGACCCGGGCCGCGCCCCCGTGCAGCGTCGCGCCATGAGCCCCACACCCATCGCGGACATCGACGACGTGGTCCGCCGCCTCGCGGGCGAGGCCTACGTCGCCTCGCGCGCTCTCGCCACGGTCGTGTTCCTCGCGCTGAAGCTCGGCCGGCCGCTCTTTCTCGAAGGCGAGGCCGGCACCGGCAAGACCGAGATCGCGCGCGCCATCTCCGCCATGCTCGGGCGCCGGCTGATCCGGCTCCAGTGCTACGAGGGTCTCGACGCCGCGAGTGCTGTCTGCGACTGGAACTTCGCGGCGCAGATGATCGCCATCCGCACCGCCGAGGCCGCGGGCACCGCCGACCGCGACGCGCTCCGGGCCGAGCTCTTCACCGAGGACTACCTCGTCGCCCGGCCGCTTCTCGAGGCGATGCGCCCGCAGCCCGGCGGCGCGCCGGTCCTCCTCATCGACGAGGTGGACCGCACCGACGAGCCCTTCGAGGCGTTCCTCCTCGAGGCGCTCGGCGAGAACCAGGTCACGGTGCCCGAGCTCGGCACCATCCGCGCCGCAACGCCGCCCATCGTGATCCTGACCTCGAACCGCACCCGCGAGGTCCACGATGCCCTGAAGCGCCGCTGCCTCTACCACTGGGTCGACTACCCCGGCTTCGAGCGCGAGCTCGCCATCCTCGCCGCCCGCGCCCCCGAGGCCGGCACAGCGCTCAGCCGCGAGATCGTGGCCTTCGTGCAGCGCCTCCGCACCGAGGATCTCTTCAAGAAGCCGGGCGTCGCCGAGACCATCGACTGGGCCAAGTGCCTCCTCGCGCTCGACGTGATCGCGCTCAGCCCCGAGGTCATCGCCGACACGCTGGGCGCGATCCTGAAGTACCAGGACGACATCCAGCGCATCGAGGGCTCCGAGGCGAAGCGCATCCTCGCCGAGGTGCGCGCCGGGCTCGCGCCCGCTTGAGCCCCGACCTGCCCGCCCGCCTCCCCGCGCTCGGCATTCCCGTGGACGGCCGGCTCGCGCACAATGTCCTGTGGTTCGCCCGCGCGCTTCGGGCCGCGGGCCTCCGCGTCGGACCGGGGCGGGTCGTGGCCGCGGTCGAGGCGGTGGCGGCGGCGGGCTTCACGTCGCGCGAGGATTTCTACTGGGTGCTGCACGCCTCGTTCGTCAGCCGCCCGGAGGAGCGCGCGGTCTTCGCGCAGGTGTTCCGGCTCTTCTGGCGCGATCCGCGGTACCTCGAGCAGATGATGGCATGGATGATCCCGGCGCTGCGCGGCGCCACGCCCGAGCGGCCGGCGGAGGCGGCGGCGCGGCGGGCGGCGGCGGCACTCCTCGACGGCGCCGACCGCCCGGTCGACCGCGACGAACCGGAAGCGCCGACCGAGATCGAGATCGATGCCGCCGCGACCCATTCCGCCTCCGAGCGCTTGCGGCACCTCGATTTCGAGCAGATGACGCCCGCCGAGATGGCCGAGGCGCGGCGCATGGTCGAGCGCCTGGCGCTCCCGGTCCGCCCCCTCGCCTCGCGCCGGCTGCGGCCCGACGCGCGCGGCGCCATGCCCGACCGGCGCGCGACGCTGGCACGCGCGATGCGGCGTGGCGGCGAGATCGCGGCCATCGCGCGCGCTGACCGCGTGTCGCGCCCGCCCGGCCTCGTGGTGATCTGCGACATTTCGGGCAGCATGGCGCAGTATTCCCGCATCGTGCTCCGCTTCGTCCATGCGGTCGCCAACGCGCGGACCAGCGCCTGGGGCCCGGTCCATGCCTTCACCTTCGCCACGCGGCTCACCGACATCACGCGGCACCTGCGCGCCCGCGACGCCGATGCGGCGCTGGCGGCCGCCGGGGCGGAGGCGCAGGACTGGAACGGCGGCACCCGCATCGGCGCCTGCCTCGCCGCGTTCAACCGCGACTGGTCGCGCCGCGTGCTCGGGCAGGGCGCCGTGGTGCTCCTCGTGACCGACGGGCTCGACCGCGAGGCGCCCGAGGTGCTCGGCCATGCCGCCGAGCGGCTGGCGCTCTCCGCGCGGCGCCTCGTCTGGGTGAACCCGCTCCTCCGCTGGGAGGCCTTCGCCCCCCGTGCCGCCGGGGTGCGCGCGCTCCTGCCGCATGTCTCGAGCCTGCGCGCCGGCCATTCCATCGCCGCGCTCGAAGACCTCGCCCGCGCGCTCGCCGATCCGGGCGACGCCGGGGCGAAGGCGCGGCTCCTCGCGTCGGCGCGGGCAGGATAGCGCCGGTTCTGTGGGCAGCGTTAAGCAAGATCGCGTCAATGTGAGGCAGTTTTCGGATCCCGGATCGGCGCTCGCGCGTTAGAAGACCCGATCCGGAGATGCGTCCTGTCAGGAGTAACGCCTCGATGTCCCGTTCCTTTTTCCGTGCCACGACCGCCGTGACGCTCAGCCTGGCGCTGGCGATGCCGGTCATGGCCCCCGCCCAGAACGTTTGCGCGAACGGCACCCAGCCGCCCTGCGCCGGAGCCAAGCCCGGCAAGAAGCCCGCCGCTCCGCAGGGGAACGGCGGCGCGCAGGGGTTGCAGCAACGCCTGCAGAACATCGGTAGGTCGCAGGCGCAGCCTGCCAAGCCGCAGGCGCAGCAGGCCCGGCCGCAGGCGCAGGCAGGCCGCAGGCCGCAGGCGGCCGCAGGCCCAGCAGGCGAGGCCGCAGGCCCAGCAGGCCAGGCCGCAGGCGCAGCAAGCGAGGCCGCAGGCCCAGCAGGCGAGGCCGCAGGCGCAGAAGCCGCTGCCGCAGCGGCCGAAGGTCCAGGCGCAGCAGCCGAAGCCGCAAAGACCGCAAGCACAGGCGCTCAAGCCGCAACCGAAGGCGCAAGGGCAGGGCACGTTGCAGCAGCGGCTGCAGAATGCCGGCAAGGCCCAGCAGCCCGCGGCCAAACCAAAGCCGCAGGCGCAGAAGCCGCAGGCACAGCAGCCCGGAAGCGGCCAGGCCCTGCGCCAGCGGCTGCAGAACCAGGGCAACGCCGCGGCGGCCCCGAAGCCCGGCGCCGGTCAGGCGAGAGGTGCGGGCCAGGTGCAGAAGCCGGCGAACGCGCAAGCGCTGCGGCAAAGGCTCCAGGGTCAGGGCGGTGCGGCACCCGCGCCGCAGCAGGGCACGCAGCAGACGCTGCAGCAGCGCCTGCAGAACGTCGGCAAGACGCAGCAGCCCGCCGCGGCACCCGTCGCCACGCGCAACGGTCAGGCGCTGACGCAACAGCAGCTCGCCAAGCGGCGGCAGGACGCGCTCCAGAACCTCAAGGGTTCGATCGGCAACCGTGGCGCGGGCCGGCGCGCGGCGGCCGTCGCCGCGGCGCGCAACGGTGCTGCCTTGGCGCCGAACGCGCCCAACAACGCCGACGTGACCGTGACGCAGATCACGCGCAACGACGTCCGCACGAGCTCGCAGGAGTTCAACTCGGTCGTGAACAACTACAACGGCACCGCGCCGAACAACCAGCTCGTGCAGCAGCCGCA
Organism: Paracoccaceae bacterium; assembly: GCA_965219015.1. Taxonomy (GTDB): domain Bacteria; phylum Pseudomonadota; class Alphaproteobacteria; order Rhodobacterales; family Rhodobacteraceae; genus CBDCNH01. The sequence continues at coordinate 73,673 of CBDCNH010000017.1, read as the reverse complement.
GAAGAAGAAGGGCCTGAGCGACTTCGAGAAGTTCGGGCTCATCGCGCTCGGCGCCGTGACGGTGGGTGCCGTGCTCAACGACCGGCGCGACCGGGCCGTGCTCAACACCGGCGACCGCGTGGTGGTGCGGCGCAACGATGGCGGCCTCACGGTGCTGCGCGACGACGACACGCTGTTGCGCCAGCCGGGCACCAACGTGCGGACGCAATCCTACGACGACGGCTCGACGCTCTCGACGCTCGACCGTGCCGACGGCACGCAGATCGTGACGATCCGCGATGTCGAGGGCAGGGTTCTGCGCCGCGCCCGGATCAACCGCGACGGCAGCCAGACGGTCCTCATCGACGACACGCGCGACTTCGAGCAGGTCGACGTGTCGCGGCTGCCGCAGGAGCCCTACTACCGCGAGGACAGCTACGGCACGCGCGACCAGAGCCAGCTCCGCGCGGCGCTCGAGCAGCGCGAGCCGCAGGGCATCGACCGCACGTTCAGCCTGCAGCAGGTCCGCGAGATCCCGCAGGTGCGCGACCTCGCGCCCGAGGTGGACCTCAACGCGATCACCTTCGACAGCGGCTCGGCGGCGGTGGCACCCGACCAGGCCGAAAGCCTGCAGCAGATCGGCGACGTGCTGGCGAACCTCGTCCAGCAGGACGCCTCGGAGGTGTTCCTCATCGAGGGGCACACCGATGCGGTCGGCAGCGACGTGGACAACCTCGCGCTCTCCGACCGGCGCGCGGAATCGGTGGCGAAGGTGCTGACGGAATACTTTCAGCGTGCCGCCCGAGAACATGGTCGTGCAGGGCTACGGCGAACGCTTCCCGCGCATCGAGACCAACGGCGACGCGCCGGAAAATCGCCGCGTGGTCATCCGTCGGATCACCTCGCTGTTGCAGACCGCCGCGAACCAGTAGGAGGCTCGCCAGGCGCCGCCCAAGACGCCGCCCCAAGACGCCGCCCCAAACGCCGTCCTGAGGGAAACTTCCGGGCGGCGTTTTCATGCGCTCTGGCGGACACCGTGGCGGGGCGCCATAGTGCCGTCGTGGCAGACCACGATCAAATCCCCGAAGCGGCGCTCTCCTGGGCCGAAGCGGGCCGGGGCGCCGCGCTCGCCACGGTCATCGAGACCTGGGGCAGCGCGCCGCGGCCGGCGGGCAGCCAGCTCGCGATCTCGGGCGACGGCGAGATGGCGGGCTCGGTCTCGGGCGGCTGCGTCGAGGGCGCGGTGGTGGCCGAGGCGCTCGAGGCGATGGCCGACGGGGCGCCGCGCGTGCTGAGCTACGGCGTCGCCGACGAGACCGCCTTCGCGGTCGGCCTCGCCTGCGGCGGCACGATCCGGGTGCTCGTGGAGCCGGTCGGTCCGGCGCTTCCGGTGGGGTTGCTGCGCGACCTCGCCGCGGCGCGCTCCGCCCGCGCGAGTGCGGCCTACCTCGTGAACCTTGAGACCTGGGAGCGTCGCATTGCCGATAGCACGGATGCGTTAGCGACGGAAAGATTGCGCGCCGACCGTTCGGGGATGGAGGGCGACTGGCTCGTCGCGGTGCAGGGCGCGGCGCTCCGGCTCGTGGTCGTCGGTGCGGTGCATATCGCGCAATCGCTCGTCGCGATGGCGCGGCTGGCGGGCTACGACCCGGTCATCGTCGATCCGCGCGAGGCGTTCGGCTCGGCGGCGCGGTTTCCGGGCGAGCGCATCCTCGACGGCTGGCCCGACGAGGCGCTCGCCGCGCACGGCCTCGATTCGCGCACTGCCGTGGTGACGCTGACGCACGACCCGAAGCTCGACGATCCCGCGATCCGCGCGGCCCTCGGGTCGGAGGTGTTCTACCTCGGCTGCCTCGGCTCGAAGCGCACCCATGCGGCAAGGCTCGAGCGCCTGCGGGAGGCGGGCTTCGACGACGCCGCCCTCGCGCGCATCCATGCCCCCATCGGGCTCGACATCGGCGCGAAATCTCCCGCCGAGATCGCCGTCGCCATCCTCGCCGAGATCACGCAGGCGCTCCGGCAGGGCGCGTGAGGTTCGGTTCGGTTCCGCTCGCCGCGGCGTCGGGCAGCATCCTCGCCCACAGCCAGCGGACCCCCGACGGCAAGATCGCCAAGGGCCGCGTGCTCGGCGCGGACGATCTGGCGGCGCTCGCCGCGGCGGGCATCGCCGAGGTCGTCGTGGCGCAAGTCGATCCCGGCGACGTGGCCGAGAACGACGCCGCCGCCCGCCTCGGTGCGGCGCTGACGGCGCCGGGGCTCGCGCTCTCGCCGGCCTTCACCGGGCGCGCGAACCTTCACGCGGAGGGTCCGGGCGTCCTCGTGGTCGACCGTGGCCGCGTCGACCGGCTGAACCGCATCCACCCCGCGATCACGCTTGCGACGCTCGCGCCCTTCGCGCGGGTGGCGGCGGGGACGCTGGCGGGGACGATCAAGATCATCGCCTACGCCGTGCCGGGCGCGGCGCTCGCCGAGGCCGTGGCGACCGCCGGGGGTGCGGTCGGCCTCGCCCCGGTGCGCGCACGCGCCGCGGCCCTCCTCCTCACGCGCGTGCCGGGGGAGTCCGCGCGACTGGCTTCCAAGGGCCGCGACGCGGTGGCCAAGCGGCTCGACGCGCTGGGCATCGCGCTCGCGGAGGTCGTCGAGACGCCGCACGCCGAGCACGACATGGCAGCGGCGCTCGGCGGCTTCGAGGCGGACCTCCTCCTCATTCTCACCGGCTCCGCCACCTCGGACCTCCACGACACCGGCCCCGAGGCGCTGCGCCGGGCGGGCGGTACGGTGGCGCGGTTCGGGATGCCGGTCGATCCCGGCAACCTCCTCTTCTACGGTACGCTCGGCGAGCGCCCGGTCATCGGGCTCCCAGGCTGCGCGCGCTCGCCGGCGCTCAACGGTGCCGACTGGGTGCTCGACCGGCTCGCCTGCGGCCTGCCGCTCGGCGACGACGACATCGCGGCGATGGGCGTGGGCGGGCTCCTGAAGGAGACCCGGGCGCGCAAGCAGCCGCGCGAGGCCGTCACACCGGCAGGGCCGTCGTCGCCTTGATCTCCTCCATCGACAGGAGCGCCGTCACGTTGAAGATCCGCACCTCCGCGATCAGCGCCTGGTAGAAGCGGTCGTAGGCGCGGGCGTCGGCCACGCGGACCTTCAGGATGTAGTCGATCTCGCCCGCGAGCCGGTGCGCCTCGAGCACTTCCGGCCGGGCCTTCAGCGCGGCGAGAAACGCGCGCTGCCAGCCCGCCTCATGCTCGCTCGTCCGGATCAGGACGAAGAAGCAGGCCTCGAGCCCGAGCGCCTCGGGGTCGAGCACGACCGTGGTTCGCCGGATCACGCCTGCGGCGCGGAGCTTGCGAATGCGGTTCCAGACCGGCGTGCGCGACGACCCGACCGCGCGCGCGATGTCCTCGAGCGAGCGGTCGGCGTCGTCCTGCAGCGCCGCGAGGATCTTCCGGTCGATGTCGTCGAGCGAGACGGGCTGCATGGTGTTCGGCCTCCGGACGGGAAACTCGTATCGGCATGAGGGCGTATGGCGCAGGAATGACCTTATCGTTCCGCGCCGATGGCGCAAGAGCGGGAAAACGTCCTATCTTTGGGACCGAACCCGGAGGCCCGCCATGCAGCATTTCCCGATCTTCCTCAACGTCGCGGATCGCGGCATCGTCGTCGCGGGCGGTGGCGAGGCCGCGGTCGCGAAGCTGCGGCTGATCCTCAAGACCACTGCACGCGTGACGGTGTTCACCGCCGCGCCGCACGCGGACATCGCGGGCTGGGCGGCGGCGGGGCGGCTCGCCCTCGTTCGCCGTGCGTTCGCGCCCGGCGACGCGGAGGGCGCGGCGCTGGTCTACGGCGCGGCCGAGGACGCGGTCGAGGACGCGCGCGTGGCGGGCATCGCCCGTGCCGAGGGCGCGCTCGTCAACATCGTCGACGACCTCGCGGGCAGCGACTTCATCACCCCGGCCATCGTCGACCGCGACCCGGTGACGGTCGCGATCGGCACCGAGGGCACGGCGCCGGTGCTCGCGCGCGCCATCAAGGCCGAGGTCGAGGCGTCGCTGCCGCCGGCCACCGGCGCGCTCGCCCGCGCCGCCGCCGCGTACCGCGAGGCCGCCGAGGCGCTGCCCCACGGCGCGCCCCGCCGCGCGTTCTGGGCCGAGTGGTTCGCCACCGCCGGTCCCGAGGCGGCGCAGCGCGGCGACGACCTCGGCGCCGCCCTCGCGCGCCTCGCCGCGCGTCACCGCGTCCGCGACCCGGCGGAGGGCCGGGTCGATCTCGTTGGCGCGGGGCCGGGCGACCCGGAGCTCCTGACGCTGAAGGCGCGGCGGCTCCTCGATGCCGCCGACGTGGTGATCCATGATCGCTTGGTGCCGGCGGCGATCCTCGAGCTCGCCCGCCGCGAGGCGATCCTCGTCGACGCGGGCAAGGAGGGCTTCGGCGCCGCCGTGCCGCAGGATGCGACGTGCGCCGCGATGGTGGCCCATGCCGCCGCGGGCGCCCGCGTGGTGCGCCTCAAGGCGGGCGATCCGGGGGTGTTCGGGCGGCTCGACGAGGAGACCGACGCGCTCGACGTTGCGGGCATCGCCTGGTCGGTGACGCCGGGCATCACGTCGGCCGCCGCCGCCGCCGCCTCGATCGGGCAGAGCCTGACGCGGCGGGGCCGCAACGGCGAGCTGCGCCTGATCACCGGCCACGACGTCGCGGGCTTCGCCGAGCACGACTGGCGCGCGCTCGCGCGGCCCGGCGCCGTGGCCGCGGTCTACATGGGCAAGCGCGCGGCGCGCTTCCTGCAGGGCCGCCTCCTGATGCACGGGGCCGCGGGCGACACGCCCGTCACGGTCGTCGAGAACGCCTCCCGCCCCGACGAGGCACGCATCGCGGCCACGCTCGGCGGGCTGCCCGAGGCGGTCGCGGGCATCACCGGTCCGGCCGTGCTCCTCCTCGGTCTCGCGCCGCGCGAGGGCCGCCGCTGCCCTTCGGGAGATCGCGCAATGAAGCCCTACATGAAGATCGTCACCGCGAGCGACCTGCGCCTTGGCGACGTGATCTACCTCACGGCCGACGATCGCTGGTCGCGCCGGATCGAGGAGGCCGAGCTCCTCGACGACGAGGCGCACGCCACGATCCGGCTCCTTTTCGCCGAAGGGCAGCGGAACGCGGTCGTCGGCGCCTATCTCGCCGACGTGGCACGGGGGCCGCGCGGCCCCGAACCGGTGCATTTCCGCGAGCGGTTCCGCGCCACGGGACCGTCGAACTACCCGCACGGCAAGGCCGCCGATGCGCTGAAGGAGGCCTGAGATGTACCGCTACGACGACTTCGACGCGGCCTTCGTCCACGAGCGTGTCGCGCAATTCGGCGACCAGGTCCGCCGCCGGCTCGACGGGTCGCTGACCGAGGACGAGTTTCGGCCGCTCCGGCTGATGAACGGCCTCTACCTCCAGCTTCACGCCTACATGCTGCGCGTGGCGATCCCCTACGGCACGCTCCGTGCGGCGCAGATGCGCCAGCTCGCCATGATCGCCGAGCGCTGGGATCGCGGCTACGGGCATTTCACGACGCGGCAGAACATCCAGTTCAACTGGCCGAAGCTCGAGGACGTGCCGGCGATCCTCGAGGCGCTCGCCGAGGTCGAGATGCACTGCATCCAGACCTCGGGCAACACCGTGCGGAACGTCACCGCGGACCACTTCGCGGGCGCCGCCGCGGACGAGATCGCCGATCCGCGTCCGGTGGCGGAGCTCCTGCGGCAATGGTCCACCGACCACCCGGAGTTCCAGTTCCTGCCGCGCAAGTTCAAGATCGCCGTGACCGGCAGCCCCAACGACCGCGCCGTGACGCGCGCGCACGACATCGGCCTTCGCATGGTCCGCGACGCGGACGGCAAGCCCGGCTTCGAGGTGATCGTCGGCGGCGGGCTCGGGCGGACGCCGATGCTGGGGCAGGTGGTGCGGGAGTTCCTCCCGAAGGCGGACCTGCTTGCCCTACGTCGAGGCGGTCCTCGGCGTCTACAACATGCTCGGACGCCGCGACAACAAGTACAAGGCGCGCATCAAGATCCTCGTGCATGAGACTGGGATCGCGGAGATAAAGCGTCTCGTCGAGGCACGCTTCGCCGAGCTGCGCCCGACCTTCGGCGGCGTGGACCAGGAGCTGCTGGCGGGCATCGAGGCCGCCTTCGCGCCGCCGCCGCTGGCCGCGCGCGGGCTCGGGGGCTTCGAGGCGGCGAAGGGGGAAAACCCTGTGTTCCGAGCATGGTGCGACACGAACCTCGCGCATCACTTCAACCCGGACTACGCCATCGTCTCGATCAGCCTCAAGGCGCACGGCGCGACGCCGGGCGATGCCACCGCGGATCAGATGCGCGTCATGGCGGACGTGGCCGAGCGCTACGGGCATGATGAGCTGCGCGTCAGCCACGAGCAGAACGTGATCCTGCCGCATGTCGCGAAGGCAGACCTTGCGGCCGTCCATGCGGCCCTCGGCGCGGCGGGGCTCGCGACGGCGAACATCGGGCTCGCGTCGGACATCATCGCCTGCCCGGGGATGGACTATTGCGCGCTCGCCACCGCCCGGTCGATCCCGATCGCGCAGGAGATCGCGCTGCGGTTCGAGGAACTGAAGCTCGAGCACGAGATCGGGCCGATGAAGATCAAGATCTCGGGCTGCATCAACGCCTGCGGGCACCACCACGTCGGGCACATCGGCATCCTCGGGCTCGACCGGGCGGGGGTGGAGAACTACCAGGTCACGCTCGGCGGCGACCATACCGAGACCGCCGCCATCGGCGAGCGTGCGGGGCCGGGGTTCGCGGCGGAGGAGCTGATGCCGGCGCTGGAGCGGCTCATCGGCGCGTATCTCGCGGAGCGGGAGACGCCGGCCGAGACGTTCCTGATGGCCTACCGCCGCCTCGGGCCCGCGCCCTTCAAGGCGGCGCTCTATCCCGCGGAGGGCCGCCGCGATGCCGCTTGACAGCTCCGCCGTCCGCGCGGCCGACCTCAACGCGCGCTACGCCCACCACGGTGCCACCGCGGTGCTCGCGCACGCGATGCACGACCCGGCGGTGGGGCGGATCGCGCTCGTCTCGTCGTTCGGCGCGGAGTCCGTCGTGCTCCTGCACCTCTTGTCGGTGATCGACCGGGCGGCGCCGGTGCTCTTCATCGACACCGAGATGCTGTTCCCCGAGACACTGGCATACCAGTTGGAGGTCGCGTCCGCGCTGGGGCTCACGAGCGTCGAGACCGTGCGCGCGACGCGCAGCGCCATCAACGCGGCCGACCCTCATGGCACGCTCAACGAGACCGATCCCGACGCCTGCTGCGCGCTCAGGAAGACCGAGCCGCTCGAGCGGGCGCTCGGGGGCTTCGATGCGTGGATCACGGGGCGGAAGCGGTTCCAGGGGTCCACGCGGGCGGCGCTCGAGTTCTTCGAGGTGGACGGCGCGGCGCGCATCAAGGTGAACCCGCTGGCGCACTGGGGGGCCGAGGACGTGGCCGACTACATGCTCAACAACCGCCTGCCGCGGCATCCGCTGGTGGCGCGCGGCTATCCGTCGATCGGCTGCGCGCCCTGCACTTCGCCGGTGGCGCCCGGCGAGGACGCGCGCGCGGGGCGCTGGCGGGGCCGCGCCAAGGACGAGTGCGGCATCCATTTCGTGAACGGCCGGATGGTCAGGGGGGCGGCATGAGCGTGATCGTGACGGACGAAGGCTTCGGGGCGGACGACGGCGAGAACGCTGTGCTCGACGTGACGCCGGGCGAGCCCCTCTCGACGTTGCCGCTCGACGGCGTGGCCCTGGTGCGGGTGGCCTTCGGGGCCTTTGCCGACGGGCGCGGCTTCACTGTCGCGCGGAGCCTGCGGCTGATGGGCTACCGCGGCCGTCTCCGGGCCGTGGGGCCGCTCGTCGCGGACCAGTACGCGATGGCGCGGCGATCGGGCTTCGACGAGGTGGAGATCCCCGACGAGATCGCCGCCCGCCAGCCCGAGGCGCAGTGGCTCTTCCGCGCGGACTGGCGCGCGCATGACTATCAGTCGCGGCTGCGCGGGGCTGGCCGGCCTCTGCGCGAGCCGGTAAGGAAAGCCCCGACATGACCGAGATGCGCCCGATGACCGCCACCGCCCCGATGACCGCCCATTCCGCCACGCTGGGGACCGACCTCGAGACGGTGACGTCGGTGCGGCACTGGACCGACCGGCTGTTCTCCTTCCGCGTGACGCGGCCGCGGAGCCTGCGCTTCCGGTCGGGCGAGTTCGTGATGATCGGCCTGCCGCAGCCTTCGGGCAAGCCGCTCCTCCGCGCCTATTCCATCGCCTCGCCGTCGTGGGACGAGGAGCTCGAGTTCTACTCGATCAAGGTCGAGGACGGCCCGCTCACCTCGCGGCTGCAGCACATCCAGCCCGGCGACACGATCATCCTGCGCCCGAAGCCCGTGGGCACGCTGGTGCTCGACGCGCTCCTGCCGGGCCGGCGGCTCTGGCTCTTCGCGACCGGGACGGGCATCGCGCCCTTCGCGTCGCTGGTGCGCGACCCCGAGACCTACGAGCGCTTCGACGAGGTGATCCTGACGCACACCTGCCGCGAGCGCGCGGCGCTGGCCTATGGCGAGGATCTCGTGGCGCGGACGCTGGCGGACGAGCTTGTCGGCGAGGACGCGCGGGCGAAGCTGCGGCATCTGCCGACGCTGACGGGCGAGGCGGCGGAGGGCATCGCCGCTGGCCGCATCACGGACCTCCTGCGCTCCGGTGCCGCGTTCCGTGCGCTCGGCCTGCCACCGCTCGATGCGGCCACTGACCGCGCGATGATCTGCGGGTCGATGGCGCTCAACCTCGATCTCAAGGGCGTGCTCGAGGCCGCAGGGCTCGCGGAGGGCTCGAACTCGAGCCCCGGCGGCTACGTGCTCGAGAAGGCCTTCGTCGGCTAAGGCTCAGTAGCCGAGCGCCGCCTTGACCTGCTGTACGGCTGCCGTGCGCTTGTCGGGAGCGTCGCCCGCGCTGTCGATCGCCTCGTGGAGCGGCGTGCGGGCCGCGTCGTCGAGACCCGCCTTGGCGTTGACGAGCGCGTTGAGGCGGCCGGCGTCGTAGCCCTCGACGGTGAAGGCCGCGGCGTCCTCGGGCGAGAGCTCGGCCATCGTCGCGGGGGTGACGAAGGCGGGCGTGGTGCCGAGGCCGGTCGAGACGGTGTCCGCGAGGTCGGTCGCGGCGTCGTTCGCCGATTTCCCGAGCGCCGTGACGGCCTGTTGCGCGGCGCCGGCGACATCCGCGAGAGCGCCCTCGGTCGTCGTGGGCGCGCCCGAGGCCGCCGCATCGTCCACCGCCGTCTGGGCAGCGTCCGCGGCATCGGCGGCGCGGGTCGCCGACGTGTCGGCCGCACTGCTCGAGGCGGACGCGGCATCCGTCGAGGCGGTCCCGGCTGCGGTTCCGGCGGCATCCGAGGCCGTCGCGGCAACGTCGGCTGCCGTGCCGGCAGCGGCGGCGGCGTCCTCGGCGGCCTTCTTGGCCTCGGCCGCCGCGGCTTCGGCGGCGACCTGGTCTTCGGCTGCCTTCTGCGCTGCCGCTGCATCGAGCGCAGCCTGGTCGGCCGCGGCCTTCGCCTTCGCGGCCGCGAGCGCCGCGTCCGCATCGGCCTGCGCCTTGGCGGTCGCTGCGTCCGCATCGGCCTTCTGCTGTGCGGCCGCGGCGTCGGCGTCGGCTTGCGCCTGCTTCGCGGCGGCTTCCTGATCGGCCTTGGCCTTCGCGGCGGCGTCTTCGGTGGCCTTCTGTGCCGCGGCGATCTGGGCCTGCTGCGCCTCGCGAGCGGCGGTGCGTTGCTGCTCGGTGTAGAAGTACGCGCCGAGCGCCAGCAGGACCACCGCGGCCATGCCGATCAGGACGTTTCTGTTCATAGCGTTCTCTTCCTCTTGCGACCCGACTCTCGCGACTCGACTCTTGCGACCCGTGGCAATCCGCCCACGGGTTCCGTCCGCGGGGCCGCGGTTCCCCCGGATGCGCTTGAAACGCACCCCTCCAGCGATTACTTTGTCGCGACCTCCGCAATGGCACAAGGACATTCACCATAGCCCGCAGACCGCACAACGCCCCGCCGCAACGCGACACCGGCCCCCGCGTCAACGACCGCATCCGGGCCACCGAGATCCGCCTCATCGGCGCGGAGGGCGAGAACATCGGCGTGGTGACGCCCTCGCAGGCGATGGGTCTCGCCGAGCAGGCCGGGCTCGATCTGGTGGAAATCTCGCCGAACGCGGCGCCCCCGGTCTGCAAGATCATGGATTTCGGCAAGTTCAAGTACGAGACGCAAAAGCGCGAGGCCGAGGCGCGCAAGAAGCAGCACATCATCGAGATCAAGGAGATCAAGTTCCGTCCGGGGACCGACATCCATGATTACGACGTGAAGATGCGGAACGTCTTCAAGTTCCTCGAAGGCGGCGACAAGGTGAAGATCACGCTGCGCTTCCGCGGCCGCGAGATGGCGCACCAGCAGCTCGGGATGGAGCTTCTGAACCGCGTGGCGGGCGATGTCGCCGAACTCGGCAAGGTCGAGAACATGCCGCGCCTCGAGGGCCGGCAGATGGTGATGATGATCGGGCCGAAGTAGCCTCAGTAGGCGGCGTCCGCCGCCTCCAGCGCGGCGGCGAGGCAGACGCTCTGGGCGGCGAGGTCGGTGGCCATCAGCGCGCGTCCGCGGATGTTGCGGCCGAGGAGCACGCGGCGAAGGAGTGCGGCCTGGCCGCGCGCGGACGCGGCGAAGCGATCTTCGGGGATCAGCGTGGCGGCAGGCGAGCCGAAGACGGCGATGCTCTGGAACCCTTCCATCGCGCCGTAGAGCGCGCGACCGCAGCTTGCGGTGTCGGCCGGGCAGCGTGCCGCGCAGAAGGCCGCGAGCGGAGCGGCCTCGGGGGCGGCCGCGAGCCACGCGTCGAGTTCGGCGAGAGGAAGTGTGGCACCGGAGGCGAGGACGTCCGCGTCCGTTTGCCAGCGATCCGCGCCGGCGCCCTGGGTAGCGCCGGCGATCCGGCGCATCGACTGCGGGAACCCCGGCTCCAGTCTGATCCGCGCGAGGCTCGCAGTCCCGTGTCGCGCCGCCAGGACGACGACGGCCTCGCGCGCGGCGCGGTCCTCGCCGAGGGCCGCGAACTCGGCGACGAGACCGGGGTCGGGATCGATGTCCCAGAACCGGACCCACGCGCGGGCGAGGGGCGAGGTCTTTGCCGCGACGCGCATCCAGCTCGTGCCCGACATGCCGCCCTCGGCGCGCATCAGGCCGATGCGTCCGTCGCGGGGCAACGCTGCGAGCCAGGGGCCTTGCAGGTCGGGCGACTTGTCGATCAGCGCCAGCAAGACCTGCGCCGCGGTGTTGCCGGCGCGGGCGAGTCCCGCGAGCGCCTCGATCCCGGTGTCCTCCCGGCCGTCGAGCCAGCGGTCGACCGCATCATGGAACGCCGGGCTCTCCTGTCCCGGCACGGGGAGGAGCGTCGATGCGCCGGCGCCTGCCGCAAGCAGCGCCGCCGCGACCGTCAACGCGCCCAGGACACGCCGTCTCACCGTCATCGTCCCGCCACCTCAACCCTCGTCACCCTCGCACCGTCGTCACGGCGGGCCGTGCCCGCCTGTGGCACGCGGTCAGGTGGCGGCGTCGGCGGCGCGTCCGGTCAGGACGCGGACGAGATGCGCGCGGTAGGCGGGCGAGCCGTGCAGGTCACCGATCATGCTGTCCCCCGGCGTGCCGAGACCGCGCATGGCGGCGGCGGAGAAGTCCTCCGCGAGCGCCGCCTCGGCCTCCGCCCAGCGGAACACGCCGCGCTCCGAGGCGCCGGTGACGGCGACGCGGACGTGATCGGCAAAGCGCGCGACGAACACGCCGACGAGGGCGAAGCGCGAGGCGGGCTGCTCGAACTTCTGGTAGTTCGAGGCCTGCGGCACCGGGAAGCGCACCTCGGTGATGAGCTCTTCGGGCTCGAGCACGGTGGTGAACATGCCGTCGAAGAAGTCGTCGGCGGCGATCTCGCGCGTGTTCGTCACCACGGTGGCGCCGGAGCCGAGCACAGCCGCGGGATAGCAGGCGGAGGGGTCGTTGTTGGCGAGGCTGCCGCCGATGGTGCCGCGCGCGCGCACGGCGGGGTCGCCGATGCGGGCGGCGAGCGAGGCGAGGCCGGGATAGTCGCGTGCCACGCCCGCGGCGACCGCCTCGTGCGTCGTGCCGCCGCGGATCGCGATACGTCCCTCGGCGTCGCGCGAGATGCCGCGGAAGTCCGCCACGCCGTTGAGGCTGACGAGCACCGACGGCGCCGCGAGCCGCGCCTTCAGCGTCGGGATCAGCGTCTGCCCGCCGGCAAGCGCCTGCGCCTCGTCCGCGCCGAGCGCCGCGACGGCGTCGGCGATGCTGGCGGGGCGGACGAACTCGAACTCATACATGCGCGGGCTCCTGCATCGCGGCCCAGACCCGGGCGGGGCTGAGCGGCATGTCGATATGGGTGATGTGGCCGTGCCCGGCGCGGCGGAGCGCGTCCACCACGGCGCTCACGACGGCGGGCGGCGAGCCGATCGCGCCCGCCTCGCCGCACCCCTTCACCCCGAGCGGGTTGTGCGTGCAGGGCGTCTGGCACGAATGGTCCACGACGAACGCCGGCAGGTCGCCTGCGCGCGGCATCGCGTAGTCCATGTAGCTGCCCGAGACGAGTTGCCCGCTGGCGTCGTAGGTGGCGTTCTCGAGGAGCGCCTGGCCCACGCCCTGCGCGATGCCGCCGTGGACCTGGCCATCCACGATCATCGGGTTGATGATCGTGCCGAAGTCGTCCGCCGCCGCGAAGCCCACGATGGCGACGCCTCCCGTCTCGGGATCGACCTCGACCTCGCAGGCATAGGCGCCGGCGGGGTAGGTGAAGTTCGACGGATCGTAGAACGCGGTCTCCTCGAGCCCCGGCTCGAGGTCGGCGAGCGGGTAGTTGTGCGGCACGTAGGCCGCGAGCGTGACGCCGGCCCAGTCGACCGACTTGTCGGTGCCCGCGACGGAGAACTTGCCGTCCTTCAGCTCGATGTCGGTATCGGCGGCCTCCAGAAGGTGCGCTGCGATCTTCTTGGCCTTGGCGATCACCTTGCCCGCCGCCTTGACCATCGCCGAGCCTCCGACCGCGATCGAGCGCGAGCCGTAGGTGCCCATCCCCATCGGCGTGCGCGCGGTATCGCCGTGGACGATGTCGATCATGTCCTCCGGGATGCCGATCATCTCGGCGATGACCTGCGGGAAGGCGGTCTCGTGACCCTGGCCGTGGCTGTGGCTGCCGGTCATCACGGTGATCGAGCCCGTGGCGTTCACGCGGACCGTGGCGCTCTCGTAGAGGCCCGCGCGCGCGCCGAGCTGTCCGACGAGGTTCGACGGCGCGATGCCGCAGGCCTCGATGTAGCAGGTCACGCCGAGGCCGCGCAGCTTGCCGCGCGCGGCGCTGTCGGCGCGGCGCGCCTCGAAGCCCGCGACGCCCGCAATGTCCACGAGCTTGTCGAGCGTCGCCACGTAATCGCCGGTGTCGTAGGCGACCGCCACGGGCGTCTGGTAGGGAAACTCGGTGACGAAGTTGCGCCGCCGCAGGTCCGTCGGGTCGATCCCCATCTCGTAGGCCGCCACGTCGATGACGCGCTCGAGCTGGAAGGTCGCCTCGGGCCGCCCGGCGCCGCGATAGGCGTCCACCGGCACGGTGTTGGTGAACACCGCCTTGACGTTCACGTAGATGAGCGGCGTGCGGTAGTTCCCGGCCATCAGGATGCCGTGCAGCCACGTCGGCACCGAGGACGCGAAGGTCGAAAGATAGGCGCCCATGTTGGCGTAGGTGTCGGTGCGGAGTGCGAGGAACATGCCGTCCGCGTCGAGGGCAAGCTCGATCTTCGTCACGTGGTCGCGGCCGTGGGCATCGCTGACGAAGCTCTCGGACCGCTGGCAGGTCCATTTGACCGGGCGGTTCAGCGCCTTCGCGGCGAAGGTGCAGAACGCCTCCTCGGCGTAGTGGAAGATCTTCGAGCCGAAGCCGCCGCCCACGTCGGGGGCGACGACGCGCAGCTTGTGCTCGGGGATGCCGAGCACGAACGCCCCCATCAGGAGGCGGATCACGTGCGGGTTCTGGCTCGTGGTGTAGAGCGTGTGCTCGCCCGTCGAGCGGTCGTAGTCGCCGACCGCGACGCGCGGCTCCATCGCGTTCGGGACGAGCCGGTTGTTGACGAGCTCGAGCGAGGTCACGTGATGCGCGCCCGCGAACGCCGCGTCGACGGCGGCGCGGTTCTCCTCCATCAGCCCCCAGTCGTAGCAGAGGTTCGAGCCGATCTCGTCATGGACGAGCGGCCCGCCCGCGACGGCGGCCTTCATGTCCATCACGGCGGGAAGTTCGGCGATGTCGAGCACGACCGCCTCGGCCGCGTCGCGCGCCTGCCCGTAGGTCTCGGCGACGACCACCGCGACCGGGTCGCCGACGTGGCGCACCTTGCCCTCGGCGAGCACCGGGTGCTTCGGCTCGAGCATCGGCTTGCCGTGCCGGTCGGTGATCTGCCAGCCGCAAGGGATGCCGCCGACGCCCGCGAAGTCCGCGGCCGTGAAGATGCGGATGACGCCCGGCATCGCCGCCGCGGCGGCCGTGTCGACGCCGTTCAAGGTGCCATGCGCGACCTCGGAGCGCACGAAGCAGGCATGCGCCTGGCCACGCAGGTCGATGTCGTCGGTGTAGCGCCCCGCTCCGGTGAGAAAGCGCACGTCCTCGCGCCGCTTGACGGGCGCGCCGATCCCGGTGGTCTTGTCGATGGTATCCTTCGGCATGGTCTGTCCTCCCGACAGGGCCCTTCCGGGCGCGCGATGGGTGTGGCCCTATTCCGCCGCGACGGCGAAGTCCTGGCCGCTCGCGGCCAGGATCGCCTTAACGATGTTGTGGTAGCCGGTGCAGCGGCAGATGTTGCCTTTGAGGTACTCGCGGATCTCGGGGTCCGTCGGGCGCGGGTTCTCCGCGAGGAGCGACGCCGCCGCCATCACCATGCCGGGCGTGCAGAAGCCGCATTGCAGGCCGTGGTGGTCCTGGAACGCCTGCTGGATCACCGAGAGCGACCCGTCGGCGCTGGCCATGCCTTCGATGGTACGGACCTCTGCGCCCGCGATGTCCTGCACGAAGATCGAGCACGCCTTGACCGGGCGGCCGTCGACGTGGACGACGCAGGCGCCGCACTGCGACGTGTCGCAGCCGACGTGCGTGCCCGTCAGCCCGAGCCCCTCGCGGAGCGCCTGCACCAAGAGCGTCCGCCCCTCAGCCTCGACCGTCACGGACGCACCGTTCACGGTCATCGCGACCTTCGCCATCGTCTCTCCCCCCCGGCTTTGCGCCAGAGTTAAGCACGCGGGGACGGGTGTGGGAACAGAACTTTTTCGCCGGTGCGACACCGCTGCCGCTTGCGTTTCCGTGCGGCAGCGAACGGCGAAGGGCCTCCCGGAGGAGGCCCAGCCGACGCGGTGCGGTTCGTCAGTCCCGGCGGCGGCGCCGGCCGAGCGCGCCGAGCCCCGCCAGCGCGGGAAGGAGAAGCAGCAGTCCCGCCGGGAGCGGTACGCCCGACGGCGGCGGCGGGGGCGGGGGCGAGACGCCGGGGGAGAACGACGTGGCGATCGGGCTGAAGTAGCTGTCGAAGTCCGAGAAGCCCGAGATGGTGGCGAGGAAGGCGGCATCGGCCGAGATCGTGCCGCTGCCCTGCTCGATGGCGACGTTGCCGAAGAGGTAGCCGCCGAGCGACGCGAAGCCTGACGTGTCGACCGAAAGGCCGTCGAGGATGAGCGACGGCGCGTTGGCGATCGAGATCGCGACGTTGATGAAATTCTGCACGAAGGCGTCGGCGCCCACCGGGGTGATGAAGGCGTAGGATTTCAGGAGCTGGTCCACGCTCGGGATGATCGCGAACGCCGGGTCGCCGAGGGTTCGCGTGCCGCCCTCGCCGCGGATGAACTGGCCCACGGTGATCGGCTCGGAGGCCGTGATCCGTCCGTTCGTGACGTTGTCGAGCTGCAGAACCTCGCCCGCGTCGATGGTGCCCTTCAGCACGCCGTCGAGGAACACCTTGGTGTTGTCCGTGGCGCCGATGACGCGGACGAGATCGCCGTCCGTCCCGCCGCCGAAGTTGCCGGCCACGAGAAAATCCGTGTCGAAGTTGTCGGTGCTGAACTGCTGGCTGATGAGGTGGTCGCAAGCGACGATGCCGACGGGCACCTGCGTACACTCGTCGCCGCCGAACACGGCCACGTTCTTGGTCGCGCTGATGTGCGCGCCGGAGAGATCGTTGCCGCCGCCGGACGAGTAGAACACCGACTGGCCCTTGTCGAGCGTGACGGTGAACGGCGTGTCCGCGGCGTGGCCCGCGATGTCGACCGGCGAGGTGATCGTCACCTCGGTGTCGTCGGCGATCGCGGTTACGGACATCTGCGCGCCGTCGCCGAAGACGCCGGGCGTCGTGAGCACGACGTACTCCGTGCCAAGCCCTTCGGTGTCGAGAAGGAGCGTCTGGTCCGTGGTCTGCGGCGCGCGGTTGAGGGCGATGCCGCTGATCGCGTCATCGGAATGGACGAAGAACGACAGCCCGTTGACGTCGCCGCTCGTCGTCATCTCGTTCCCGGAGACGCCGAACAGGTCCGTGAAGACCCCCGATGCGTCGATGGTGAACGGCATCTCCGTGCCGTTCGCCGTGATCGTGCCCGTCGTTCCCTCGGCGCCGAAGACGAAGAGATCGTTCGGGCCGCTGAGAAGGTTCTTGTGGAAGACGCCGACGAAGTCGGCATGGGCCATCCCGGCCGATGCCGTCAGGAGCGCGAGCGCTCCCGGCAATGCAATGCGTTTCACCTTTTTGCTCCAAGGTTGAATGTTGATCGTAAAAAGGACTGCCACCGCCAAAACAAACACGGTGATTTGAAGGTACAGCACGGCATGGTCCGAGTCATCTAAAATTAACGAACCATGCCGCGGAGGGATGCCGCGTGGCGTCAGGAAGCGCCGATCGTGTCGAGCCGGGCGAGCGCATCCGCCGGCAGGTCGAGCGTCGCGGCCGCCACGTTCTCGCGCAGGTGCGCCACCGACGACGTGCCGGGGATGAGCAGGATGTTGGGCGCGCGGCGCAGCAGCCAGGCGAGGGCGGTCTGCAGCGGCGTGGCGCCGAGCCCTGTGGCAACCTCGGTCAGCGTCGCGGACTGCAGCGGCGAGAAGCCTCCGAGCGGGAAATACGGCACGTAGGCCACGCCCGCCTCGGCCAGCGCGTCGATCAGCGCGTCGTCGCCGCGGTGCGCGAGGTTGTACTCGTTCTGGACGCAGACGATCTCCGCCATCCCGGCCCCTCGGCGGTAGGCGTCGGCGCTGACGTTGCTGAGCCCGATGTGGCGCACCAGTCCCTGCCGCTGGAGGTCGACGACCGCCTTCAGGGGCGCCTCGAGGTCGTCGTCCGAACCCATCAAGCGCAGGTTCACGATGTCGAGCGCCTCGATGCCGAGATGTTCGAGGTTCGAGGTCACGGCCTGCTCCAGTTCGGCCGCCGATTGCGCGGGGTTCCACGAGCCGTCGTCGCCGCGCAGCGCGCCGATCTTCGACACGATCGTGAGCCCGTCCGCGTAGGGGTGGAGCGCCTCCCGGATCAGGTCGTTGGACACGTGCGGCCCGTAGAAGTCGGCCGTGTCGACATGGTCGATGCCGAGCGCGCGGGTCTCGCGCAGCACCGCGATGGCCGCGTCGTGATCCTTCGGCGGGCCCCAGACGTGCGGCCCGGGAAGCTGCATCGCGCCGTAGCCCATGCGCGCGAGGGTGATGCCGGTGCCGGCGAGGGAATAGGTGCCGCCGAGGGCGTGTCGATCGGTCATGGTCGTCTCTCCTTTTGCTTGCCCAAAGATAGACAGCGCGCGTTGTTCTGGAATACCGTTGCGTCCGAACACGCTGTCCCTGGAGCGGAACACTGACCGAGCTGCGCGACCTGCGCTTCTTCCTCGCGGTGGCCGATGGCGGCGGCTTTCGCGGGGCTGCGCGGCGGCTGCAGGCCCCGGTGTCGAGCGTCAGCGGCGCCGTGCGCCGTCTCGAGGACGCGCTCGGGCAGCGGCTTCTCAACCGCACCACGCGGAGCGTCGCGCTGACGCAGGCGGGATCGGACCTCCGCGACCGGCTGGTCCCTCTGCTCGCAGCGCTCGACGCGGCTCTCGGCGCCGTCGAAAGCGCGGACGGGCCGCGCGGCGTGTTGCGCCTCAACGTGCCGGGCGCGGTCAGCCGGCGCATCCTGCCGCCGATCCTCGCGGGGTTCCTCGCGGCGCATCCGGGCATCGAGGTCGATCTCACCGTCGAGGACGGGCTCGTCGACGTGCTCGCCGCGGGTGCGGATGCCGGCATCCGCTACGGCGAGACGCTGGCGCAGGACATGATCGCCGTGCCCATCGGCCCCCGGCGCCAGCGGCTCGCGGTCGCGGCGGCGCCGCGCTACGTCGACGAGCGCGGGATGCCGGCGCACCCGCGGGATCTCCTCGACCACCGCTGCCTCAGGAGCCGCTTCCCGAGCGGCGTGCTGACCGCCTGGGAGTTCGAGCGCGGCGGCGAGACCGTGCGGATCGACCCCGCCGGGCCGCTCACCGTCACGACGAGCGGCGTCGAGACCACCATCGCCGCCGCCATCGCCGGCGTAGGTGTCATCGCGACCTTCGAGGACTGGCTGCGCGAGCCCCTCTACGACGGACGCCTCATGCCGGTGCTCGAGGACTGGTGGCCCGGGTTCGAGGGTCCGTTCCTCTACTTCGCCAGCCGCCGCCATGTCCCGCCGCCGCTTCGGGCGTTCGTCGAGTACCTTCGGCGTCAGTAACGGACGTCGAGGCGATCCAGTCCGCGGAAGTGGTAGGTGTCGGCCCAGGCCGCGGGTGCGGCGAGCGCGAGCATCGGCAGGCGGGCGGCGAGGACGCGGAGTGCCGCGGCGAGCTCGAGGCGGGCGAGGGGGGCCCCGAGGCAGAAGTGGATGCCGGCGCCGAAGGCGAGATGCGGGCGCGGAGGGCGGCTCGGGTCGAAGCGGTCGGGGTCGGGATGCGCGGCGGGGTCGCGGCCGGCGCTGGCGAGGAGGCAGCCGACTTCGGTGCCGCGGGCGATGGGCGTGTCTTCGATCTCGGCATCGGCATAGGCGTAGCGGGTGAAGAGGTGGAGCGGCGGGTCGAAGCGCAGGATCTCTTCCGCGGCGCGCTCCGGCTCCGCGCCGAGCGTTCCCGTGCCCAGGAGCGCTTGGACGCCGTTGCCGATGGTGTGGACGGTCGCCTCGTGGCCGGCGTTGAGGAGAAGGATCGCGGTGCCGGTGATCTCGGCGTCGGTGAGCCGCGCGCCGTCGGCCTCGGCGTGCGCGAGCTGGCTCAGGAGGTCGTCCTCGGGGGCGGCGCGGCGGGCCGCGATGTGCTCGGCGATGCAGGCGGCGAAGGCGCCTGCCGCCGCCGCCGCGGCATGTTCGGTCGCGAGGCCGCGCCCGGCCTGGTACATCGCCACCATCGCGTGCGACCACGCGAGCAGGTCCGGCGCGCGGTCCTCGGGCACGCCCAGAAGCCGCGCGATGACGATGACCGGCAGCCGCTCGGCGAAGGCCGGCAGCAGGTCGCAGCCGCCGTCGGGGAGCGCGTCGATAAGCCGGTGCGCCAGTGCCTCGATCTCCGGGCCGAGGGCCGCCACCCGCCGCGAGGTGAAGGCGCGGAGCACGAGGCCCCGAAGCCGCGTGTGCGCCGGCGGCTCGAGGTTGAGGAGCGAGTGCGCCTCGACGGCCGCGAAGGCCGCGAGGCGCGGCGGGGTCGCGCGGGGTTCGAGCGGCACGCGGCCGAAGCGGCGGTCCTTCAGGACGGCGGCGACGGCGGCGTGGGTCGTCGCGACCGGCATGCCGTAGTCGCGCCAGAACACCACCGGGCCTGCGGCGCGCGCGCGGGCGTAGAACGGGTAGGGGTCGGCGACGAACGCGGGGTCGGTCGGGCTTTGCGCGACCTCACGCACCGAGGGCGGCCACGATGGCCCCGAAGTCCGCGGCCTTCAGCGATGCGCCGCCGACGAGCGCGCCGTCCACGTCCGGGATGGCGATGATCGCGGCGGCGTTGGCGGGGCTGACGGAGCCGCCGTAGAGGAGCCGCGCCGGGCGGCCGCCGAGGCAGGCGCGCAGGTGCGCGTGCGCCTCGGCGATGGCGTCCTCGCCGGCGGTGCGGCCGGTGCCGATGGCCCAGACGGGCTCGTAGGCGACGACGATCTCGCCCGTATCGGGGAGGCTCGCGGCGAGCTGTGCCGCGATCACGTCGAGCGCGCGGCCGGCGTCGCGGTCTGCCAGCGTCTCGCCGACGCAGACGATGGGGACGAGGCCCGCGGCGACGGCGGCCGCCGCCTTGGCGCGGACCTCTGCATCGGTCTCGCCCGCCGCGCGGCGCTCGGAATGGCCGGTGATGACGTAGGCGGCGCCGGCGTCGGCGAGCATCGCGGCGGAGATCGACCCGGTGTGCGCGCCGTGGGTCTCGGCGTGGCAGTCCTGACCGCCGAGCGCGATGCGGCCCCGCACGCGGTCCGCCATGCGCGCAAGGAGCGTCGCGGGCGGGCAGAGGAGAACCTCGCAGCCGGGCGTGCCGAGCCCTGCGAGCAGGGCCTCGACCTCCGCGAGCGACGCGCCGAGGCCGTTCATCTTCCAGTTTCCCGCCGCGAGCGGCAGGCGCCGGTCAGACACCGGCGGCCGGAACCGAAACGGGCGCCTCGGCCGGATCGTTGAACTTGATCGACGCGCCGCAGCCGCAGGCCTCGGCGACATTGGGGTTGCGGAACCGGAAGCCCGCCTCGAGGAGCGAGACCTCGTAGTCGATCTCGGTGCCGATCAGGAACATCTGCGCCATCGGCGCGATCAGCACGCGCGCGCCGTCGGCCTCGACGACCTCGTCGTGCGGGCCGGCCTCGGCGGCGGTCTCCATCGTGTACTCCATGCCCGCGCAGCCGCCCTTCTTGACGCCGACGCGCAAGCCCGCCGCGTTCTCGCGCGCCATCAGCGCGGCGATGTGCCGTGCGGCCGCGGGGGTCATGGTGACGGCGGCCTTGCCTGGGATGCCGAACATCTGCGTCTCCTATCTCTCGTGAAGCTAGGCGCGGCGGGCGCGAAGCTCAAGGCCGGAGCGGGCGTGCGGGGTTGCCCGCGACGGTGGCGCCGGGGGCCACGTCGCGCGTCACGACTGCGCCCGCGCCGACGGTCGCGCCGTCGCCCACGGTGACGCCCGGCAGCACGAGCGCGCCCGCGCCGATCCAGCAGTCCGCGCCGATCGTCACCGGCCGGCCGTTCTCGAGCCCCTTCGCGCGCGCCTCATGGCCCCGTGGGTGATCGGCCGCGAGGAGCTGCGCCATCGGGCCGATCTGCGTGCGCGCCCCGATCCGCACCTCGCAGACGTCGAGGATCACCACGCCGTAGTTCAGGAACACGCCCGTCCCGAAGTGGATGTGGCGGCCGTAGTCCACGTAGAACGGCGCGCGGATCACGGCGCCGTTCCAGGTGCCGAGAAGCTCCGTCAGGATCGCCGCGCGCGTCTCGGCCTCGCCGTAGACGGTGGCGTTGTAGTCGCGCATCAGGCTCTGCGCGCGCAGCCGGATCGCGACCAGTCCGGGCTCGTCGGGGTCGTAGAGCTCGCCCGCGAGCATCCGGTCGCGCTCGGACGCCATCACATGAAGCCAAGCTCGAGCCGCGCCTCGTCGGACATCATGTCCATGCCCCACTGCGGCTCGAACGTCATCGCGACGTTCACCTGCCGCACGCCGGGCAGGGGCTCGACGGCATCGGCCACCCAGCCCGGCATCTCGCCCGCCACGGGGCAGCCGGGGGCGGTGAGCGTCATCACGATCTCGACGTCGTTCTCGGGCGAGATGTCGACGGTGTAGACGAGCCCGAGATCGTAGATGTTGACCGGAATCTCCGGGTCGTAGACCGTCCGGCACGCGCCCACGATGTCATCGTAGAGCGGGTGCTCGGTCGAGGACGGCCGGATGAGCGGCGTGCCTTCGAGCGGCTCGGCCGCGGTGCTGTCGGATGCCATGCGCGATCCTCCTATCCTGAGCGAATAGATAGGGATTGCGTCCGGGAAGGTCCAGCCACTTGCACGGCCGGGGCCTCGCACGCTATGCGCGGGCCGGGGTCGTTAGCTCAGTTGGCAGAGCGTCTCGTTTACACCGAGAATGTCGGCGGTTCGAGCCCGTCACGACCCACCACCCTACTTGACGACCACCTGCGGCCCCATGCGGTTGTCGGGCAGCCATGTCGAGAGCACGGGCACGTAGGTCACGATGACGAGGAACGCGAAGAGCACGCCGAGGAACGGCAGCGCCGCGCGCACCACGCGCATCACCGGCATCCCCGCGACGCCCGAGGTCACGAAGAGGTTGAGCCCCACCGGCGGGGTGATCATGCCGATCTCCATGTTGACCACCATGATGATCCCGAGGTGGATCGGATCGACGCCGAGCTGGATGGCGATCGGGAACACGATCGGCGCCACGATGACGATGAGCCCCGAGGGCTCCATGAACTGCCCGCCGATGAGCAGGATCACGTTCACCACGACGAGGAACATGATCCTGTCGAGCCCGGCGCCGAGGAGCGCCGAGGCGATGGCCTGCGGCACCTGCTGGTCGGTCAGCACCTGCTTCAGGATCAGCGCGTTGGCGATGATGAACATCAGCGTGATGGTGAGCTTGCCCGCATCGAAGATCGTGGTGCGCGTGTCGTGGTGGACGAAGCCGGTGACGATGGCCTTGGGCTTGAGGAGGAGCGGGATCGGCGCGCCGCCCTTCGGACCCGCGAGGGGGCCGATGTCGCGGTAGACGAAGATCGCGACGAAGAAGGCGTAGACCGCGGCGACGGCGGCCGCCTCCGTCGGCGTGAAGATCGCGGGCGTGACACCGGGGATGCCGTAGATGCCGACCATGATGATGACGATGAGCAGAAGCCCCCAGACCGCGTCGCGGAACGAGGCGCCGACCTCGCGCCAGCCGCGCCAGTCGCCGCGCGGCAGGTTGCGGGCGAGGGCGACGACGTAGATCGTCAGCATCAGCATGAAGCCCGCGAGAAGCCCCGGGACCACGCCTGCGAGGAACATCCGGCCGACCGACACGTCGGTGGCCGAGGCATAGACCACCATGACGATCGAGGGCGGGATCAGGATGCCGAGCGTGCCCGCGTTGCAGATCACGCCGGCGGCGAAGTCGCGGGAGTAGCCGACCTGCCGCATCGCCGCGATGACGATGGTGCCGATGGCGACGACGGTCGCGGGCGAGGAGCCCGAGAGCGCCGCGAACATCATGCAGGCGAGCACGCCCGCGATGGCGAGCCCGCCCGGCAGGTGGCCGACGAGTGCTATGGCGAAGCGGATGATGCGCTGCGCGACGCCGCCCGTCGACATGAACGACGAGGCGAGGATGAAGAACGGGATCGCGAGCAGCGTCGCGTGCCCTTCCATCGCCTGGTAGAGCGTCTGCGCCACCGAGGCGAGCGAGGCGTTGGAGAACGCGAGGAGAAACAGGATCGACGACAGCCCGAGCGCGATGGCGATGGGCACGCCCACGAGGAGGAGCGCCACGATGAGGACGAAGAGCCCGACGATCTCCATCAGTCGACGATCTCCATCAGTCGATGCGGTTCTTCGACGACAGCGCCCGCATCCGTTCGCGTACCGGGATGTCGGCGCGGCGGTTGAGCGCCGCGGCCTCGGCGACGGCGTCCTCGGCCTCGTGGCTGACGATGAGGCTCGCGCGCCGGCCCGTCACGATGTCGATGGTCGCCTCGATCAGCCGGAGCACGAGGAGCGCCATGCCGACGGGCAGGATCAGGTAGGGGATCACGCGGGGGAGCTTGTCCCAGGCCTCGCCCTGATTGATGAGCGGTGCCAGCCAGTCGAGCATCCGCGGCATCGGGATCTGCTCGGTGACGTAGAACGCCTGGTCGCGGGTGCGTTCGTTGAGCCCGGTCGGGAACCAGCGCCCGGTGGTCTGTTCGAGCCCCGCGAACGGCGCCCAGTAGTCCCAGGCGCCCTTGAGGAGCAGGAGCGCGTAGAGGAGGCAGCAGGCGGCCGACACCAGGGCAAGCACGCGCTGGCCGCGGTGCGGAAGCGTGTTCGTCAGCGCGTCGACGCCGAGATGCGCGGTGACCTTGAAGGCGTAGCTGATGCCGAAGATGACGAGCCAGGCGAAGAGGAGCGACACCACCTCCAGCCCCCAGATCAGCGCGTCGTTGAAGACGTAGCGCAGCACGACGTTCCAGAACGTGATGATCGTCATCGCCGCAAGGATGACCGCGATGGCGGTCTCCTCGAGCCAGTTCACGGCCGCGCCGAGGCCGGTCCGGGGACGGTAGCCCCGCGTCGTCGCTGTCATGCTGCCCCCGGTCACGGCGGGGCCCGGCGTGCGTGCCGGGCCCCGTGCTCGCTCAATTGGTCGCGTTGATCTTCTGCGCGGCGTCGATGTTGTCCTGTCCGACATCGGCGACGAACTCGGCCCAGACCGGCTTCATCGCGGCGATCCAGTCCTCGCGCTGCTGCGGCGTCAGCTCGCGGATCACGCCGCCCGCGTCGAGGATCGCCTGGCGCGACTGGTCCTCGACCTCCGTGACAGCGGCGTTGCGCTCGACCGTCACCTCGTCGAGGATCGTCTTGAGCCCATCGCGCACGTCGGGGTCGAGCCCGTCCCAGAAATCCGCCGAGGTCACGACGAGGTAATCGAGCACGCCGTGGTTGGTCTCGGTGGTGCCGTCCTGCACCTCGAAGAACTTCTGCCCGTAGATGTTCGACCAGGTGTTCTCCTGCCCGTCGACGACGCCCTGCTGCAGCGCGCCGTAGACCTCCGAGAACGCCATCGGCTGCGGCGAGGCCTGAAGCGCGTTCATCTGCGCCACGAGCACGTCCGAGGGCTGCACGCGGAACTTCAGCCCCTTCGCGTCCGTGGGCTCGACGAGCGGCTTGTTGGCGGAGAACTGCTTCATTCCCGAGTGCCAGAAATCGAGCCCGACGAGCCCGCGCCGCTCCATCGAGGACTTCATCTTCTCGCCCGCGTCCGACACCTGGAAGGCGTCGACGGCGGCGATGTCCTTGAACATGAACGGCAGGTCGAAGATGCGGAACACCTTGGTGAAGGCCTCGAACTTCGACAGGCTCGGCGCCGCCATCTGCACGTCGCCGTTCAGCATCGCCTCGAGAACCTGGTCGTCGTCGTAGAGCGTCGAGTTCGGGAACACCTGGACGCAGACCTTGCCGTTCATCTCTTCGTCGACGCGGCTCGCGAAGAGCGCCGCGGCGATCCCCTTGGGGTGCTTGTCGGCGTTGGTGACGTGCGCGAACTTGATGACCGTCTCGCCCGGATCGCATTGCGCCGTGGCGGCGCCCGCCGTCAGCGCCAGTGCCGCGATGCCCGCGGACATGCTCAGAAATCTCATGCAGCCTCCCCTCGTGGGCCTGTCCGGCCCGCCTTGCGCCCGTGCGGGCGTTCCGGGCCACAGGATTGCGGCTTAGGCCATGCGTTTCAACTGATATCTCCGCGAACGCTGCGTTTGGGCGCTGCCCTGCCATCCCGGCGGACATTCGCGGGCGGTCGGACCCGACGCGCCTTGACGGCCCAATGGCGTTTGCCTAAGAGGCTCGACGCCGGGGTGCACGCGGTTGTAGCTCAGTTGGTTAGAGTACCGGCCTGTCACGCCGGGGGTCGCGGGTTCGAGCCCCGTCAACCGCGCCAGCACCGCCGGTCCCGCCCATCTCCGCTGTGTACGCCATCGGACACCCTGTCCGACGCCCGGAACACCGGTGCCGGCGTAGGGTTCTGGTCCGGGATGCCGCCGTGCATCCGATGACCAGTTCCTGAAAGGATTGTCCGTATGACCGTTACCCAAGCCTCGCGAGCGGCGGTGTCCGCGCTCGCGCTTCTCGCCGGCGCGACCGGCGCCGACGCCGCGTCCGTGCTCTACGGCCTCGGCGACTCGATCACCTTCGGCGAGACCGACCTCGTCTACGCGCCGTCCGCCGGCGACCGCGGCTACGTCGGGCGGTTCGCCGACGCGATTGCTGCGCGGACCGGCGAACGGCCGGTGGTCCGCAACTTCGCCATCGACGGCGAGACCGCGTCGAGCTTCACCACCGGCATCGGCCGGACGCCCCCCGTGGTGGGCCGGACCGACGACATCCTCGCGGCGGAGAACACCAGTTATGCGGACGGCCTCGTGCCGCAGGCGGAGAAGTTTGCCGGGTCCGTCGCCGACGAGACGGGTGCGGGGAACACCGTCGCCGGGATCACCATCACGCTCGGCTTCAACGAGGTGGCGGCGCTGGCGTCGATGCCGCCCGACGCGGCGCTGGCGGCGGTGCCGGGCACGCTCGAGGCCTACCGGGCCAACTACGCAGGCGTCCTGACGCAGATCCGCGACGTAGCGCCCGACGCGCCGCTCTACCTCCTCGGCTACTACAACCCGTTCCCGGCCGACCCGGCGAGCCCCGCCGCGCCGATCTTCAACACCTATGGCGCCGACCTCAACGGCATCGTCGCCGACCTCGCTGGCACGTTCGGCGCCACCTACGTCGATCCGGCGCCCGCCTTCGTCGGCAACGAGGCGGCGTACACCTTCCTCGACGACCAGCCCGCGGGCTTCGCCGTCGGCGGAACCTTTGGCGGAGTGGAGCCCATCGGCAACGTGCATCCGACGGGTGCGGGCTACGACGCCATCGCGGCGTCGCTCACGTCCTCGTCAGTCGCCCCGGTGCCGCTGCCCGCGGCGCTGCCGGCGCTCCTCGCGGGGCTGGGCGCGCTCGCCCTCGTGCGCCGCAGGTCGCGCGCGGGCTGACGCCGGTCAGTCGGCGCCCATGACCAGCCCTTCGATGTCGTGCTTCTGCACGACGGGCTCGGGTTCCGCCACGATGCGCGCCGCGAGATGGCGGCGCGCCTCCTCGGGCAGCGCGCGCCAGTAGCCTTCCGTCACCTGCGGGTCGTGCAGCGCGTCGTGCCCCGCACCGGGGGCGTCGACGCCGAGGACCAGCACGGGGCGGGCGATGGGACTGTCGTGGCGCGTCCCGCGGTGCAGCGTGAGCGCGGAGCGGCAGGAGACGTCGCCCTGCCGCGGGTACTTCCGCACCGCGCGGGCATCGAACCGGGACCAGAGCGTGCGGTCGGGGAACATCTCGTGCGTCCAGTCGCGCCCGTCGTCGTAGAGCGTCCCGGGCGCGACCTCGAACGGGCCCATGTCGGGCGTCACGTCCACGCCCGTCAGGTTGAACGCGAGCGAGGTGATGCGCCGGTCGGCCCAGGTCTCCTCGGGCGAGGGGAAGTCGCGGTGCCAGGGCTGGTTGCGCGCGCCCTGGAAGGGCACGTCGAGGCCCAACTCGACGATCCGGTAGTCCGGGCCGAGGACCGCCGCGCACATCGCCGTCACCCACGGGTGGGTGACGAGTTCGGCGAAGCCGCCGAACTGGTGCGGGTGGATCTCGACGTACCAGCGGCGCGGGCCGCGGCCGACCGCCCCGCCCGGCCGCTGGATCGCCGCCCAGAACGCCGTCATCATGTCCTCGCGCATCGCTTCCGCGAACGCGGGGGAAAACGCGCCGGCGCATCCCACGATGCCGTCGCGGCGCAAGGTGTCGAGGTCGGACACGTCGGCGTCCATCGCGGCTACGCCGACAGCGCGTCGAGGATGCGGGCCCAGCTGCGGATGCCCTTGTGGAAGCTCTCCATGTCGTACTTCTCGTTCGGCGAGTGGATCTGGTCGTCGTCCCGGCCGAACCCCGTCAGCAGCGCGTCCATCCCGAGCACGGAGCGGAAATAGCCCGCGATCGGGATCGAGCCGCCCGAGCCCACGTAGGCCGCAGGCCGCGGCCATTCGGCGGTCAGCGCGGCACGGGCCTTCTCGAACGCCGGGTTCGTCACCGCCATGACGCTCGCGGGCGAGGCGCCGTGGGGCTCGAACGTGGCGGTGCAGTCAGGCGGCAGCGCCGCTTCGACATAGGTGCGGAACGCCGCGCGGATCGCGTGCGGGTCCTGGTCGCCGACGAGGCGGAAGCTGATCTTCGCGCGCGCCGCCGACGGCAGCACCGTCTTGAAGCCGTCGCCCTCGTAGCCGCCCGAGATGCCGTTGACCTCGCAGGTCGGCCGCGACCAGATCATCTCGAGCGGCGTGCGGTCCGCCTCGCCCGCGGGCTCCGAGAGCCCGACGCCGCCAAGGAACGCCGCATGGTCGAAGGCGAGGCCCTGCCACTGCGCGCGGATGTCGTCGGGCAGGTCGTGCACGCCGTCGTAGAAGCCGGGCAGCGTGATCCGGCCCGTCCCGTCGTGGAGCCCCGCGACGATGCGGGCGAGGACGCGGATCGGGTTGATCGCGGCGCCGCCGTAGATGCCGGAATGGAGATCCTTCGACGGCCCGTGGATCGTCACCTCCTCGCCGACGAGCCCGCGCAGCATCGTGGTGATCGCGGGCGTGCGCGCGTCGTAGAGGCCGGTGTCGCAGATGAGCGCGATGTCGGCGGTGAGCTCGTCCGCGTTGTCGCGCATGAACGGCACGAGGCTCGGCGAGCCCGACTCCTCCTCGCCCTCGAAAAAGATCGTGAGCCGCGCGGGGAGCGAGCCGTGGACCGCCAGCCACGCCCGGCAGGCTTCCACGAAGGTCATCAGCTGGCCCTTGTCGTCGGACGCGCCGCGGCCGCGGATCACCTCGCGTCCGCCGTCGTCCTCGAGCACCGGATCGAACGGGTCGCGGTGCCACAGCGCCAGCGGATCGACCGGCTGCACGTCGTAGTGGCCGTAGAAGAGAAGATGCGGGCCGCCGCCGCCGTCGCCGTCGCCGCCTGCGTGCGCGACGACCATCGGGCGGCCCGGCGTGGCCCGCGTGGCGGCGTCGAAGCCGAGGCCCGCGAGATCGGCGGTGAGCCAGTCGGCGGCCTCCCGGCAGGCGTCGGCATACGCGGGATCGGTCGAGATCGACGGGATGCGGAGGAGCGCCAGCAGCCGGTCGGTCGCGGCGGGCAGGTCCGCGTCGATGCGCTCCAGCACCGGGTCGATGCGGGCGGACGTGGCGACGGTGTCGGGCATGGCGGGCTCCAGATCGGGACGGCCGGGAGCGTAACAGCGCCGGATGGGCTGTAAAGGCACGGCGGCGCCACCGGGCTCGGGCATGCCCTGTGTGCGGATCGGCGCAGACGCGCCGCCGCGTTTCCGTGCGGGATGCAATATGGCTTGCCCTTTGATACCGTTTTCCACAATAGGACGGGTGAGGCGAGTCGAGGGATTGCTCCCTCATGACGACCGGGGCAGCTGCGACGCGGGAGCCGAAGGCGGAACACCGCCACCTCTCGAACGCAGGCGGGGCAAGGGGCAGCGGGTGATCGGGCGAAGGTTGCTTCACGCGACGACCGGACCGACGGAGAGTCCGGGACACGCCTTGGTTGAAGCGCGCCTTGGCGACATCATGCGCGGCGAGCGCGCGACGATCGGCAAGTCGCTGCTTGACGTGCAGCGCGAGCTGAAGATCAAGGCGACCTACGTCGCGGCGATCGAGAATTGCGACGTCGCGGCGTTCGAGACGCCGGGCTTCATCGCGGGCTACGTCCGCTCCTATGCGCGGTACCTTGGCATGGACCCCGACGCGACCTACGCGCGGTTCTGCACCGAGGCGAACTTCTCCGTCGCGCACGGCATGTCGGCGGCGGCGTCGAGCCCGCGCAAGGCCGCGACGGCGAAGCGGCGGCGGGCGTCGGAGCTGCGCGATCCGCTCGGCGACCCGAACGCGCTCTTCGTGCCGCGCGGCAAGGCAGTGTTCTCGGGCATCGAGGCCGGCGCCATCGGATCGGTCCTCGTGCTCGTGGCGCTGATCGGGGTGATCGGCTATGGCGGCTGGACGGTGCTCCGCGAGGTTCAGAAGGTGCAGCTCACCCCCGTGGAGCAGGCGCCGGGCGTGGTGGCCGATCTCGATCCGCTACTGAGCGCGACGCAGGCCCCCGAGGTCGATGCGGCCGCAGGTGCGGACCCCCGTACGGACCCGCGTGCGGAGGCGCTCGATCGGCTTTACCGCCCCGAGGCGCTCGACGTGCCGGTGCTGACCGCGCGCGACGGTCCCATCGCTGGCATCGACCCGCACCGCAACGACCCCGTGCCGGAAGTGGCCGAAGCGGAGACGGCGCCGGTGGACGCGGCACCGCAGGTCGTGGCCGAGGCCGCACCTTCGGTCGAGATCTTCGCCGTCCGGCCCGCGTGGGTGCGCGTGCAGGCAGCGGACGGGACGGTGCTCTTCGAGAAGATCCTCGACGCCGGCGAGCGCTACGCGCTGCCCAAGACGGAGGAGCCGCCGAAGCTGCGCGCGGGGAACTCGGGCTCGGTCTACTTCGCCGTCAACGGCGAGACCTATGGGCCCTCCGCGCCCGGCGCTTCGGTCGCCAAGAACGTGATCCTGTCCCCCGAGGCGATCACCGCGACCTACAGCGTCGCCGACAGCGCGCGCGACCCCGAGCTCGCCAAGATCATCGCGCTCGCCGAGGCGATGCGGCAATAGCGTCCGCGTTGAAGCCGGGCGGTCGCAGAGCTATGTTGGCGCCGAGCCACGAGCGGAGAAACCCATGAGCAACGCCCTGCGCCCCTGGCGCACGATCGAGCGGCGCCGGTCGCGCATGATCCATGTCGGCCGCGTGGCGGTGGGCGGCGACGCGCCGATCTCGGTGCAGACGATGACCAACACCGACACCAGCGACGTGGCCGCGACGCTCGCGCAGATCCGCCGCTGCGCCGACGCCGGCGCCGACATCGTGCGGGTCTCGACGCCCGATGCGGCAGACACCGCCGCGCTCCGCGCCATCGTCGCGGAAAGCCCGGTGCCGATCGTCGCGGACATCCATTTCCACTACAAGCGCGCCATCGAGGCCGCCGAGGCGGGGGCCGCGTGCCTCCGCATCAATCCCGGCAACATCGGCTCGGCGGAGCGCGTGCGCGAGGTCGTGCGGGCGGCGAAGGACCACGGCTGCTCGATCCGCATCGGCGTCAACGCGGGCTCGCTCGAGCGGCACCTTCTGGAAAAATACGCCGAGCCCTGCCCGGAGGCGATGGTCGAGAGCGGGCTCGATCACATCAAGCTCCTGCAGGACAACGACTTCCACGAGTTCAAGATCAGCGTGAAGGCGTCCGACGTGTTCCTCGCCGCGGCGGCTTATCAAAGCCTCGCCGAGGTCACGGACGCGCCGATCCATCTCGGCATCACCGAGGCCGGCGGGCTCGTCTCGGGGACGGTGAAGTCCGCGATCGGGCTCGGCAACCTGCTCTGGATGGGCATCGGCGACACGATCCGCGTCAGCCTCTCGGCCGATCCCGTCGAGGAGGTGCGCGTCGGCTTCGAGATCCTGAAGTCGCTCGGCCTCCGCCACCGCGGCGTCACGATCATCTCCTGCCCGTCCTGCGCGCGCCAGGGGTTCGACGTCATCAAGACGGTGGCGACGCTCGAGGAGCGGCTCGCGCATGTCACGACCTCGCTCAGCCTCTCGATCATCGGCTGCGTCGTGAACGGCCCCGGCGAGGCGCTGATGACCGACGTGGGCTTCACCGGCGGCGGCGCGGGCTCGGGCATGGTCTACCTCGCGGGCCGGCAGAGCCACAAGCTCAGCAACGCCGCGATGATCGACCACATCGTCGAGCAGGTCGAGGCGAAGGCCGCGGCCATCGAGGCGGCGCAGGCGCTCGAGGCGACCGCGGCGGAGTAGGGCGTCTGTCGGAACGCGGCGCCGGGCCCGTCTGGTAGGCGGCGTGGACTGAAGCGGTTGGCGGCGGTCCGGGACCGGCGCCGGGTCTTGCAGGAAGAGCCTACTTTTCCGCGCGCACGCCCGCCACGACCTGCCGCATCCCGTCGAGCGGGACGTAGCCGCGCAGCATCGCGTCGCCGAGGACGAAGGTCGGGGTGCCGTCGATGTGGAGCCGCTGTGCGAGCGCGTGGTTGGCGCGGATCTCGGCCAGCACCGCGGGGTCGTCCATGCGCTTGAACACGGCGTCGACGTCGAGGTTCTGCGCGGCGGCGAGGCGGCGCAGGACGTCGGGGTTGGGCTCGGGGCGCAGCGCCATCAGCGCGTCGTGGACGGCCTTGTAGGCGTCCTCGCCCGCCACCTGCTTCACCGCGATGGCGAAGCGCGACGAGAGGAGCGAGGCCGGCCCGAGGATCGGGAACTCCTTCAGCACGAAGCGGATGCTGCCGTCGGACCGCACGAGCTCGGCCACCTCGTCCTGCGCGCGGCGGCAGTAGGCGCAGCGGTAGTCGGTGAACTCGACGAGCGTGACGTCGCCCTCGGGGTTGCCGCCCTCCCAGGACGTGCCGTCGCGGAAGAGCGCGTCCGCGTTGACCCCGATCAGCGTGCGGTCCTCCTCGGCCTGCTGCGCCGCCTCGCGCGCGGCGAGCACGGCCTGCGCCTCGTCCAGCACCTCGGGGTTCTCGAGGAGGTACGCGCGGATCTCGGCGCGGAAGGCGTCGCGCTCGGGGCCGGTCATCGCGGCGGGGTCGAAGGCCCAGGCGCCGGGCGCGGTGAGGAGGGCGAGGACGGCGGCGAGGACGGCGGCGGGGACGAGGGCGAGGCGGCGCATGCGGGCTCCGGGGCTGGGGCGGCATTGACGGGGTGGCGCGGGGCTGGGAAGAACCTGCAGGAAACCGCAAAGGATTGCCATGCGCCTGTCGGCCCGCGGATCGATCGATCCCTTCATTGTGATGGACGTGATGGCGGCCGCCGCGCGCGCCGAAGCGGCGGGCCGGAGCGTGATCCACCTCGAGATCGGCCAGCCCGCGACGCCGGCGCCGGCGGGGGCGCGGCGGGCGCTCGCGGCGGCGATGGAGGCGGGCCCCCTCGGCTACACGCCCGCCCTCGGGCTGCCCGAGCTCCGCCGCGGGATCGCGGCGCTCTACCGCCGCAGGCACGGGATCGACCTCGACCCCGCGCGCGTCATCGTCACCAACGGCTCCTCGTCGGGGTTTCTCCTCGCGTTCACCGCGCTCTTCGACGCGGGCGACCGGGTGGCGCACGGCGAGCCCGGCTACGCCTGCTACCGCAAGATCCTCGGCGCCCTGTCGGTGGAGCCCGTCGGCATCCAGACCGAGCCGCAGAACCGCTTCCAGCCGGTGCCTTCCGAGGTCGAGGCGATCCCCGGCCTCGCGGGCCTCATCGTCGCCTCGCCGAACAACCCGACCGGCACGATGCTGTCGCGCGAGGCGCTCGCAGCACTCGCCGCCGTCTGCGCCGATCGCGGGGTGGCCCTCGTGTCGGACGAGATCTACCACGGCATCGACTACGGCACGCCCGCCGTGAGCGCGCTCGAAGTGACGGACGACGTCTACGTCATCAACTCGTTCTCGAAGTACTTCTCGATGACCGGCTGGCGGATCGGCTGGATGGTGGTGCCCGAGGCGCATGTCCGCGACATCGAGCGGCTGGCGCAGAACTTCTTCATCTGCGCGCCCCACGCGAGCCAGATCGCGGCGCTGGCAGCGCTCGACTGCGAGGCGGAGTGCGCCGCCAACCTCGCCGTCTACGCCGAGAACCGCCGCATCCTCCTCGACGGGCTGCCGGGCGCGGGGCTTGCGGGCATCGCGCCGCCCGATGGCGGGTTCTACCTCTACGCCGACGTGGCGCACCTGACCGGCGACAGCGGCGCCTGGTGCGGCGAGGTGCTCGAGCGCGCCGGCGTGGCGCTGACGCCGGGGCTCGACTTCGACGCGGTGCGCGGCCACCGCACGGTGCGCTTCGCCTACGCCGCCGCGACCGCCGAGGTGCGCGAGGCCCTGGTGCGGCTGACCGCATTCCGCGGCTAGACGTGCTGCGGCTCGCGGCGCTCATGCTGTGCCTCGCGGGGCCAGCGCCGGCGGACCCGGTGATCCTCGACGCGAGTGCCAGCGCCGTGCGCGCGACGTCGGACGGGATTGCCGTGACGATCGCGCTGAGCCGGCCCGCGCCTTGGCGCGTGACACTCCTCGACGCGCCGCCGCAGCTCGTCGTTGAGATCGCGGGCCTGGCGGACGGCCCGGTGCCCGACGGCATGGCCCGCGAGCCCGTGGCGCCGGGCTTCGGGCGCATCGTCGTGCCGCTCGGCGCCCCGGCGCCGGTGACGCGCGCGGGGATGCTCACGCGGGATGGCAGCACCCGCATCGAGATCGGCCTCGGGCCCGCCGGCCGCGCGGCCGATCCCCCCGCCGCAGCGTCCGCGAGCCCGCCAGTGACGCCGAAGCCCGTGACGGTGGTGCTCGACCCCGGACACGGCGGGCTCGATCCGGGCGCCACGCGGGACGGCGTGACCGAGGCGCATCTGATGCTGACCTTCGCGCGCGAGCTTCGCACCCGGCTCCGGGCCGCCGGGTTCGCGGTGGTGCTCACGCGCGAGGCCGACGTGTACGTGCCGCTGCAGACGCGCGTGAGCCTCGCCCGCGCGGCGGGGGCCGACGTGATGCTGTCGCTCCATGCCGACGCGCTGGCCGAAGGGCGCGCTTCGGGCGCGACCGTTTTCACGCTCTCCGCCCGCGCTTCCGACCGCGCCTCCGCCCGCCTCGCCGAGAGCCACGACCGCGACGATCTCCTCGCCGGCGTCGATCTCGACGGGCAGGACGACGAGATCGCGTCGGTGCTGATGGACATGGCCCGCACCGACACCGCGCCCCGCAGCGACCGGCTCGCCGACGCTCTGGTGGCGGGGATCGCGGGCGTGACCGGGGGACGGCGCAAGCACCCCCGGCTCGGGGCGTCGTTCTCGGTGCTGAAGGCGCCGGATTTCCCGTCCGCTCTCGTCGAGATCGGGTTCCTGTCGTCACCGGCCGACCGGGCCGACCTCGTGGACCCCGCATGGCGCGCGCGCATGACGGACGGCATCACGGCAGGGATCGTCGCCTGGGCGGCGGAGGACCGCGTGGCGCGCGCGCGGCGGTGACGCGAACGTGAGCCTGCGCGCCTCGGTTGCGGCACGATCCGGCCGGCCGGTCTTTTGACCGCGTTAACGCGGCGCGGTATAGAAGGGGCGACCAGCCCACCGGAGTCCCTCGTTATGCTGCGCGCCCTCTTCTCGTTCTTCGGCGCGATCTTCACCTGGGTGACGATGGGGCTCGTCTTCGTCGCGCTGACCATCGGCGCGGTGTTCTGGATGTACGGACGCGACCTGCCGAACTACGACCAGCTCGCGCAGTACGCCCCGCCGACGATCAGCCGCATCTACTCGGGCGAGGGCCGCCTCATCGACGAGTTCGCGCAGGAGCGCCGCATCTTCGCGCCCATCGACGAGATCCCGGACCTGGTGAAGGACGCCTTCATCTCCGCCGAGGACAAGAACTTCTACACCCATCACGGCTTCGACGTGCGCGGCATCGCGGCGGCGGCCTACGAGGCGGTCCGCACGCGCGGCCACACCGTCCGCGGCGCCTCGACGATCACCCAGCAGGTGATGAAGAACTTCCTCCTTTCAGGCGACCGCACCGGCGAGCGCAAGATCAAGGAGCTGATCCTTGCGAGCCGCATCGAGAAGACGCTCTCGAAGGGCAAGATCCTCGAGCTCTACCTCAACGAGATCGACCTCGGGCAGCGCAGCTTCGGCGTCGTGGCCGCGGCGCAGACCTATTTCGACAAGACGCTGGCGGAGCTGAACGTGCAGGAGGTCGCCTATCTCGCGGCGCTGCCGAAGGCGCCCTACGGGCTCAACCCGGTCAAGAACAAGCCCGAGGCGATCGACCGGCGCAACTTCGTGCTGCGCGAGATGATGCAGAACGGCTACATCGACGAAGCCGCCTACGAGACGGCGAAGGCGGCGCCGCTCCTGACGGTGCAGAACGGCGACTACGCGGCGTTCCGCGTGAGCCTGCCGCCGCGGGACTATTTCACCGACGAGATCCGCCGCCAGCTCTCGGGCAGCTTCGGCAACCAGGAGTTCTTCGGCGGCGGCCTCGCGATCCGCGCCACCGTCGATCCCGCGATGCAGGACGCGGCGGCGCGGGCCCTGCGGGACGGGCTCGAGAAATACGACCGCGGACAGGGCATCTGGCGCGGCACCAGCAAGGCGATCGCAAAGAAGGATCTCGTTTCCGAGGATGCGTGGCGCGCGGCGCTCGCCGGGACGGACGTGCCCCGCGACATCGCGGGCTGGCACCCTGCGGTGGTGCTCGAGGTCGGCGACAAGACCGCCCGGATCGGCATCGAAGGCGTGGCGGGCGACGATGCCACAATCGCCGCGGCCGACGTGACCTGGGCGCGGAAGCGACAGGCCGACGGGCGGCCGGGGCCGAAGGCGAAGGCGCCGGGCGACCTCGTATCGACGGGCGACGTCGTGCTCGTCGCGGACCGCGGCGATCCGGGCGCGCCGCGCTGGTCGCTCCGCCAGGTGCCCGAGGTGCAAGGCGGCTTCATGGCGATGGACGTGAACACCGGCCGCGTGATCGCGATGCAGGGAGGGTTCTCCTACCAGGCGTCCGTGTTCAACCGCGTGACGCAAGCCGAGCGCCAGCCCGGCTCGAGCTTCAAGCCCTTCGTCTATGCCGCCGCCCTCGACAGCGGCTACACGCCCGCCACCATCGTGATCGACGCGCCGATCGAGGTGAACACGCCCGACGGCATCTGGAAGCCGAAGAACGCGTCGAACCGCTTCTACGGCCCCGCGCCGCTCCGCATCGGCATCGAGCAGTCGCGCAACCTGATGACCGTGCGCCTCGCGCAGGAGATCGGCATGGACACGGTCGCGACCTATGCCGAGCGGTTCGGCGTCTACGACCCGATGGCCCGCTACCTCGCGAACGCGCTCGGCAGCCAGGAGACGACGCTCTTCCGCATGGTCTCGGCCTACGCGATGTTCGCCAACGGCGGCGAGCGCGTCGAGCCCACGCTCGTCGACCGGGTGCAGGACCGCTGGGGCCGCACCGTCTACCGCCACGACCAGCGCGACTGCGCCGATTGCGCCGACGCGACGCTGCCCGCGGGCGAGGGCCCCCGCATCGTCTCGCGCCGCGAGCGCGTGATGGACCCGATCACCGCCTACGAGCTCACCTCGATGATGCAGGGCGTCGTCGAGCGCGGCACCGCGCGCGGCATCAGCGTGGGCGTGCCGCTCGCCGGCAAGACCGGCACCACCAACGACGCCAAGGACGTCTGGTTCATCGGCTTCACGTCGAACATCGTGGCCGGCTGCTACATCGGCTACGACCGGCCCCGCGCGCTCGGCTCCGGCGCCTCGGGCGGCGGCATGTGCGGCCCGGTGTTCCAGAGCTTCATGCGCGAGGCGGTCAAGACCTACGGCGGGACCGCGTTCAAGGTGCCGCCGGGGGGCTACTTCATCAAGATCGACCGCTTCACCGGCGACCGGCTCTCCGACGACGCGCGGGGCGACAACGTCGTCGCCGAGTACTTCCGCGAGGGCTCGGAGCCGGTGTTCGGCGCGGGCGCCCTCGTCGACGGCGGCTTCGCGATGGGCTCCAACCTGCCACTCTTCGCGGAAGGCGAGAGCGACAGCGCCGACACCGTGGAGGTGACGACCGCCTCGGGCGAGAAGCGCACGATCACCAAGCGCGCGAACTTCGGCACGGTCAGCTCGGGCGGCCTGTACTGACGTAGGGCGGCCGCAGCGTCGACGCCGGACGGCGGTCGATGCACCGGCCGCTGCCGCGTTCGGGCCCGCCGTCGATGGAGCCGGCCCGGTAGCCCGACCCGGCAGCCGTGGCGCCGCGCGGCCACGGCCCGCGCGGCAGCGGTGAGGGCGAGCCAGGACAAGCTTTCCCGACCAATCCGCCGAGGTTCCGTTCGCCCAACGCGGCAAGCCTCGCAGCGCCGGAGCCTGACGGCGGGGCTGAACCGGTCGGGCGGAACTGTCCGAGCTAAACTGGACGAGCTAAACTGGACGGGCTGAACTGGTTGGGCCGATCCGGTCGGGCTGAATCGGCGGGGCCGAACTGGTCGTGCCAATTTTAGTCGGGCTGAACTGGTCGGGCCGATCCGGTCGGGCTGAAGCGGTCGGGCCGAAGCGGTCGGGCTCCCGGCGTGCGGCGTTGCCGGGGCGCGTACCTGAGAGGGACGCGGTTGCGCTGCGGGCCTTGTGGCCGAGAGCGCCGGCGCACGCGCGGGGGCGGCATGACCGGCTCGGCTTGCCGCTGGGAGGTGAGTTCGCTACTACGCGCCGAGCGGGCAGCCCGGCCCCTTGGCAGCAGCGGGCGGCACGCGTCAGCGGCCGAGGCCTGCGGATGGGCCCCAGAACACGGCCCGGCGGGGCCATCGGAGCAGGGAGGCAGGTATGCGGGCGGAGGCGGAGACCCTGGCGGCGGCGGTGGGGAAGTCGCTCTCCCTCCTCGGTCAGCGGCTCGGGCTCGAGACCGCCGCGCACCGGCTCGAGGAGTTCGACGCGCTCGCCGAGGACGGCGACCTCTGGGCGGACCCGCAAAAGGCGCAGGCGCTGATGCGGCAGCGCCAGGCGCTCGCCGACGCGCTGGCGCGGTACCGCGAGATCGAGGCCGAACTCGCCGACACCACGGGGATGATCGAGCTCGGCGAGGCCGAGGGCGACGCCGAGGTCGTCGCCGAGGCCGAAGCCGGCTTGCGTGTTCTCGCCAGGACGGCCGCCGCGCGCGAGGTCGAGGCGCTGCTCGACGGCGAGGCCGACGGCAACGACACCTTCCTCGAAGTGAACGCGGGCGCGGGCGGCACCGAGAGCTGCGACTGGGCCGCGATGCTCGCGCGCATGTACGTCCGCTGGGCGGAAAAAAAGGGCTACAAGGTCGAGCTCACCGCCGAGACCGCGGGCGAGGAGGCGGGCATCCGCTCGGCGAGCTACCGCATCTCGGGGCCGAACGCCTACGGCTGGCTGAAGTCCGAGTCGGGCGTCCA
This sequence comes from Paracoccaceae bacterium, assembly GCA_965219015.1. GTDB lineage: Bacteria > Pseudomonadota > Alphaproteobacteria > Rhodobacterales > Rhodobacteraceae > CBDCNH01. The sequence goes on along the minus strand of CBDCNH010000017.1, from coordinate 34,884 downwards.
CCGGCTCGTCCGCATCTCGCCCTACGACAGCGCGGCGCGGCGGCACACCTCGTTCTCGTCGGTCTGGGTCTACCCGGTCGTCGACGACGCCATCGAGATCGAGATCCCGCCGAACGAGATCCGCATCGACACCTATCGCTCGTCGGGCGCGGGCGGGCAGCACGTCAACACGACGGACTCGGCCGTCCGGATCACGCATCTGCCGACCAACATCGTGGTCACGAGCTCGGAGAAGTCGCAGCACCAGAACCGCGCCAACGCGATGGCGGCGCTGAAGTCGCGGCTTTACGAGCTCGAACTCCGGAAGCGCAACGAGAAGATCATGGCCGCGCACGAGGCCAAGGGCGATGCGGGCTGGGGCAACCAGATCCGGTCGTACGTGCTGCAGCCCTACCAGATGGTGAAGGATCTCCGCACGCAGGTCGAGACCTCGGACACCGGCGGGGTTCTCGACGGCGACCTCGACGCGTTCATGGCGGCGACCCTGGCGCTCGACGTGGCGGGCAAGAGCCGCGCCGAGGCTCAGGCCGAAGGCTGACGCGCGGGCGCCGCGGCGGCCATCCCGCCGATGCCGCGCCACGCCGTCAGCGCGGCCGCGAACGCCATCAGCGAGGCGACCCAGCAGAGCGCGGCGAAAGCGCGGGCGGTGGCGGCCGCATGTTCGGCGCCTTCGGTCTCGGCTGCAAAGCTCGCCGGCCCGCCCGCCGCCCGGTAGACCCAGGCCGCGATGCTCCCCATCGCGGCGACCGCGACGAGGCCGGCGATCCGGCTGACGGCGTTGTTGATGCCGGACGCGGCGCCGGCGTCGTCGTCGCCGGCCGACCCCATCACGGCGGCCGAGAGCGGGGCCACGACGAGCGACATGCCGAACCCCATCACGACGGCCGCCGGCACGATGCCCGACCAGAAGAGCGCGTGCGGGGCGACGAGCGCGTAGACGGCGAACGCAAGCCCGACGAGGGTGGCGCCGGCCGCGATCACGGGACCGGGCCCGGTGCGGTCCGCGAGGCGGCCGAAGCGGCGCGAGAGCAGCGTCATGAACAGGGTGAGCGGCAGGAACGCCACCGTGGTGCCGATCGGGCTCACGCCCCAGGTCGCGATCACCGTCATCGGCAGGAAGAATAGGATCGTCGTGAGCGCGAAGTAGAGCAGGAACGTCGCGGCGTTGGCGGCGGAGAACCGGTGGTCGCGAAAGAGGTCGAGCGGCATCATCGGATGCGCCTGCCGGGCCTCGACGCGGAGGAAGAGGGCGAGCGCCGCAACCCCGGCGGCCGCGGCAAGCGCGGTCGCTCCCGCTGGCAGCCCGCCTTCGCCCGCGGTCAGCGCGAGCGCGAGGAGCCCGAGCCCCGCTGTCGCGAGGAGCGCACCCGCCACATCGACGGGCGCCGGATCGGCGGCGCGCGCGTCGCGGGCGACATGGGCGCGCAGGATCCAGAGCGCTGCCGCCCCGAGCGGCAGGTTGACGGCGAAGATGAGCCGCCAGACGGCGCCGTCGCCGAACGTCAGCAGGAGGCCGCCGAGGATCGGGCCGGCGCCCGTGGTCACGGCCGAGGCCGCGGCCCAGAGCCCGATCGCCGCGCCCCGCTCGGCGGCAGGATAGGCGCGGGAGATGATCGCGAGCGAGCCCGGCACCATCGCCGCGGCGCCGATGCCCTGCACCGCGCGGGCCGCGATGAGCCACACGGCGTCGGGCGCCAGCGCGCAGCCGACCGAGGCCGCGACGAAGACGGCGATGCCGCCGCCGAAGACGCGGGCGAGCCCGAGCCGGTCGCCGAGCGCGCCGCCGGCGAGGATCAGCGCGGAGAGCGTCAGCAGGTAGGCGTTGGAGATCCACTGCGCGCCGGCAAGGCTGGTGCCGAGGTCCGCCCGCATCGTCGGGAGCGCGATGGACACGACGCTGCCGTCGATGAAGCCCATCGCCGAGGCGAGGATCGCGGCGGCGAGAATCCAGCGCCGGTTCTCGGGGGCGCAGAACGGCCGCGCGGCCGCCTGCGCGCCGGCCACGGCGTCAGGCCTTGGCGGGGGCGGCGATCTGCTGCGCGGGCGGCGTCAGCGCCGGACGGGCCGCGCCGCCGTTGGTCAGCGGGTCTTCCTGGCGCTGCACGGAGCCCTCGAAATGCGCGCCCGACTCGATGGCGATGGTCTTGTGGATGATGTCGCCCTCGACGCGCGCGGTCGAGCTCAGCCGCACCTTGAGCCCGCGCACGCGCCCGATCACCCGGCCGTTGACGATGATGTCGTCGGCGACGATCTCGCCGCGCACGGTCGCGCTCTCGCCGACGGTCAGCAGATGCGCGCGCACGTCGCCCTCGACGGTGCCCTCGATCTGGATGTCGCCGGTCGTCTTGAGATTGCCGGTGACGGTGAGGTCGGAGGACAGGACCGAGGCCGCGGGCTTGGTCTTCGGCGACGCGGGCGCGTAGTCGGAGGAGGGCTTGTTCATGCTGGCGTCGCCTTGTCTCGATTTGTCGGCGTCGGCCTTCGGGCCGGGCTCGTTGATCCTCGATTTAGAAAACATCGCGCGCCGCCTTGATGTAGGTCATCGGGTTGACCGGGGTGTCGCCCACCCGAACCTCGTAATGCAGATGCGTGCCGGTGGATCGCCCCGAGTTCCCCATAGCACCGATCCGGTCGCCGCGCGAGACCCTTTGGCCGACCTTGGCGCCGACGGCGCTGAGATGGGCGTAGCGCGTCTCGAGTCCGAAGTCGTGCTTGACCGCAACCATCCGGCCATAGCCGTTCTCCCAGCCGGCGTGGACCACGGTGCCGTCGCCGGTGGCGTAGACCGGGCTGCCGTAGCTTCCCGCGAGGTCGGTGCCGGCGTGCATCCGGCGTCCGGCGCCCTTCGGATCGTTGCGATACCCGAAGCCCGAGGTGTAGCGGAACGACGTCTTGAGCGGCATCGCGAACGGCAGCTTCTGCGCCGCGAGCCGGTAGGAGTTCATCCGGTCGAGCCCGTCGAGGATGCCGTTGGCGCGCATCGCGTCGGGATCGAGCGCGCCCTCGACGTCCGGCAGCGCCAGGGGTGTGAGCGGGCCGCCCTGACCGCCGTAGCCGCGCCGGATCGTGGCGATCACGCTGTCGGGCTTGAGGCCTGCGGCGCGGAACATGCGGTCGAGCGGCTCCATCGAGACGGTCACGGCCTCCTCGAGCTGGCCGAAGATGGCGTCGTTGCGGTCCTGCATGAGGCGCTTCTCGAGCGCGAGCTCGTCGGCGTCGTGATGCGCGGTCTCGGCGTCGGTCGCCATCGCGTCGCGTTCGCGCGCCGTCGTGCCGAGCGCGCCGGTGAGGAAGTCGAGCGTGGCGCCCATGTCGGCGTTGCGCGCCTGGGCGGCTTCGCCCCGGCCCGGCAGGTCGGCGAGACTGGCCTCGAGCGTCGTCGCGTCGGCGCGGGCGCCGTCGCGTTCCTTGATGGTGCGCCTGAGCGTGCTCTGGACGACCGAGAGACCGGTCTCGAGCTCGCGCAGCCGGTCCTCCGAGGCGAGCAGGGCGGACTGCATCCGCGAGACCTGCGCGAGCGCGATGTTGAAGCGGTCCTGCGCGGCAACCGCTTCGGCGGCCCGCGCGTCGCGCTCGCCCGCGAGGGCGTCGAGCCGGTTCTCGTACTGGACCTGCTCGCGGCGGGCCTGGTCGCGGACGGTGCCGGAGCCCACATAGTCCATCAGGAGAAGGGCCGTGGCGAAGATCGTCCAGCCGACGGAAGCGGCCCCGACGATCGCGGCGAAAGCCTGCACGCCGGGCCGGAGGCGGAGGAAACGGGTCTCGGTATCGGACCTGAGGAACAGACGTCGGTCGGGAAACAAGGCCCCGAAGCCCGAATGGATCCGTGCGCCGATCCCGCGCCTCACCGCCATCCGTCCATCGGCTGCCCCTTGCTTCTGCGCCGTATCGTTAACGCTTCGGCGTCAGGTCGTGCTTACGCAGCCGCCGTCAGGCCCGCAACCGCTTTGGGAGCCGTCCGGTCGGCGTGCCCGGCGTGGGCGAAATCTCGCTCATCCGAGGAGCTTCACGGCTTCCAGCACCTCGGCGACATGGCCCGCGACCTTCACCTTCGGCCAGGCCCGCGCGATCCGGCCCTCGCCGTCGATCAGGAAGGTGGCGCGCTCGATCCCCATGAACGTCTTGCCGTACATGCTCTTCTCGCCCCAGACGCCATAGCGCTCGCAGGTGTCGCCGTCGGCGTCGGACGCGAGGATGATCCCGAGGCCGTGCTTCTTCGCGAACTTGTCGTGCGAGGCCACGCTGTCCTTCGAGATGCCGATGACGGAGGCACCCGCCGCTGCGAAGTCGGCGCCGGCGGCGGTGAAATCGACCGCTTCGGTCGTGCATCCCGGCGTGTCGTCCTTGGGGTAGAAGTAGAGGACCACCGGCGTGCCGCGGAAGGCGGCGAGTTCGACAGTGGCGCCGCCGTCGCGAGGCAGGGTGAAGTCGGGGGCCGTGTCGCCGGTCGTCAGCATCGCGTTGCTCCTCGGGGTGTGATGATCAGCGCTGTTTTAACCATTGGCGGGAAAAGTTAAACCCGTGCGGGCAGGGAGCGGGGAACGGATGGCGGTCGAAGGGGAGGCACAGGGCACGCAGCTGCGCCATCGTCGCGCGACGCGGCCGCGCCGGACGCTGCGCGCCTGCGCGGGGCTTCTCTCCGGGCTCATGGTCGGGCTCGTGCTCCTTGGGCTCAGCGCGCTCGCACTGTCGGACCGGACGATCAGGCTGCCGGGCTGGGCGGTCGCGCGCATCGAGGCGCGGGTCAACCGGGCGCTCGGCGGGCAGGCGCGCGTCCTCATCGACGGCGCGGCGCTGGTGCTCGGCGGCGACCGCGGCACCGAGGCCAGCCTCGACGGCGTCACCATCCTCGACGCGGGCGGCCAGCCCCTCGCGCGGCTCGGCGATCTCGGTGCGACGCTCTCGGCGGGGCTGTTGCTGCGCGGCGAGGCCTCGCCCGAGGCGCTGCGGCTCTCGGGCGCCGAGGTCACGTTGCGGCGCGCGGCGGACGGCCGGCTGGATCTCGACTTCGCGGCACCCGGCAAGCCTGCGGCGAAGGTCGTCGCGGCGCCGCCGGCACCGCCCGTCGCCGGCCCCGCCGCGGCGCCTACGGAGGCCGAGGCGCGCGAGGCGGCGCAGACGGCGCTCCCGGTCCTCGCGGCGGCGATCGACCGCGCGTTCGCGCTGCCGTTTCTCGACCGCATCGACAGCATCGAGGCGGACCGGCTGACGCTGGTGCTCGAGGACGCCCGCGCCGGGCAGACCTGGCGCGCCGAAGATGGCCGCATGACGCTCGTCCAGACCGCCGGGAGCCGGGTGCTGACCGGCGGCTTCGACCTCGCCGGCACCGGCTCCGCGCCCGGCCACGCCGCGGTCCGGCTCGTCATCGACCGGGCCACCCGCGCCGGAACGCTCGACGCGCGCATCGACGACGTGCCCGCCCCCGACATCGCCACGCAGGCGCCGGCGCTGGCCTGGCTCGGCGTGCTCGACGCGCCGATCTCGCTCGACTTTCACGGCGGCATCGACGGCGCGGGCGTCATCGGCCGCCTCGACGGAGCGCTCCGGATCGGCGCGGGCGCGCTCCGCCCGACGCCTCGCACGCGACCCGTGCCGTTCGACGGCGCGCGGATGCAGGCCACGTACTTTCCCGCCGAGGGCAAGGCGCGCTTCACCGGCATCGAGGTGGAGAGCCCGACGCTGCGCGTGCGCGCGGATGCGACGGCCTACCTGCGCGACGTGGCGAACGGCCTGCCGAAGACGATCCTGGTGCAGTTCGGCCTCCACGACGTGACCGTCGATCCCGACGGGCTCTTCGAGGCGCCGGTGAGCTTTCCCGAAGGCGCGCTCGACGTGCGGCTCCGGCTCGACCCGTTCCGCGCCGAGATCGGACAGATGGCGCTCGTGGACGGGCCGAACCGGGTCGGCGTCTCGGGCACCGTCGGCGCGGGGCCGGACGGCTGGAGCGTGGCGCTCGACCTCGGCCTCGACCAGATCGCCTCCGACCGCCTGCTGGCGCTCTGGCCGGTGCGTCTCGTGCCGCAGACCCGGGCGTGGCTCGTCGAGAACATCGCGGCGGGGCAGCTCTTCAACGCGCGCGGCGGGATGCGGATCGCGCCGGGCGCGCCCCCGCGGCTGTCGCTCGGCTGGGAGTTCCGCCATGCCGACGTGCGGTTCATCAAGACGCTGCCGCCGGTCGCCGACGGCACCGGCTACGCGACGGTCACGGGCGACAGCTTCAACCTGATGATCGAGCGCGGCCGCGTCGACGCGCCCGAGGGCGGCCCGATCGACGTGGCCGGGACGGTGTTCGAGGTGCCCGACATCCGCGCCAAGCCGGCAAGGGCCAGCGTGCGCCTCAAGGCGAAGGGAGGCATCCGCAGCGCCCTCTCGGTGCTCGACGCGCCGCCGTTCGAGTTTCTCTCGAAGGCCGGCCAGCCGGTCGGCATCGCCGAGGGGCGCGCCGATGTCGTGGCGACGATCGGGCTGCCGCTGGTGCCGAAGCTCGGGCCGGGCGACGTGCGCTTCGAGGCGGCGGCGCGGCTCTCGGACGTGACCTCGACGACGCTGGTGCCGGGCCGGACGCTCGCGGCCCCGTCGCTGACGCTCGCCACCGACAACGACGGCATCTCGATCCGCGGTGCGGGAGCGCTCGACGGGCTGCCGGTCGACGCCTCCTGGACGCAGGCGTTCGGGCCCGACGCAGGGCCGTCGCGGGTCACGGGCACGGTGGAGCTCTCGCAGCGGGCGGTCTCGACGCTGCGGCTCGGGCTCCCGGATGGTGCGGTCGGCGGTCAGGGCGAGGGGCAATTCGAGCTCGACCTCGCGCGGGGCGCGGCGCCGCGCTTCCATCTCGCGTCGGACCTCGCCGGCGTCAGCCTGCGCGTCCCCGAAATCGGCTGGTCGAAACCCGCGGCCCGCGGCGGCAGCCTCGACGTGGCCGGCACGCTCGGCACGACGCCTTCGGTCGAGCGGCTCGCGCTCGATGCGGGCGGGCTCAGCGCCAGCGGCCGCGTCAGCATCCAGCCGTCGGGCGCGCTCGGGGCGGCGAGCTTCGGCCGCGTCAGGATCGGCGGCTGGTTCGACGGGCCGGTGACGCTGACCGGGCGCGGGCCGGGCCGGGCCGTCGGGGTCGACGTCGGCGGCGGCCGGCTCGACCTTCGCCGGGCCACCCTTGGCGGCGGTAGCGGTGGCGGGGGTGGCGGCGACGCCGTGCCGATCTCCGTCCGGCTCGACCGGCTCGAGGTTTCCGACAGCATCGCGCTCACCGGCTTCGCGGGCACCTTCGATACCGCGGGCGGGTTCAACGGCACGTTTCGCGCGTCGGTCAACGGCGGTGCGCGCGTCTCCGGCCGCGTCGCGCCTTCGGGCACCCGCAGCGCGGTGATGCTCGCGGGCGACGACGCGGGCGCCGTGTTCCGCGCGGCGGGGCTCACCGACAAGGTCGTCGGCGGCGCGCTGTCGCTCCGCCTCACGCCATCGGGCCGGGCGAGCTACAACGGCAACCTCCGCGTCACCGACACGCGCGTCCGCGACGCCCCGGCGCTCGCCGACCTTCTCGGTGCGATCAGCGTGATCGGGCTCCTCGAGCAACTCGGCGGCGACGGCATCGTCTTCGGCACCATGCGCGCCGATTTCCACCTGACGCCCGACGTGCTCGAGGTGACCGAGGCGAGCGCCGTCGGCCCGTCGCTCGGCGTCTCGCTCGCCGGGCTCTACGGGCTCGCCTCGAAGCGCTTCGACATGCAGGGCGTGGTCTCGCCGGTCTACATCCTGAACGGGATCGGCGCGGCACTGACCCGGCGCGGCGAGGGGCTCTTCGGGTTCAACTACGCGCTCACCGGCACGTCGAGCGCGCCCGAGGTGGGCGTGAACCCGCTCTCGATCCTCACGCCGGGGATGTTCCGCGAGATCTTCCGCAGCCCGCCGCCGACGGTCGCACGGTGATGCGGCTCGCGGACTACGACTTCGACCTGCCCGAGGCGCTCATCGCGACGCGCCCGGCGCGGCCCCGCAGCGCGGCACGGCTCCTCGTGGCCGACGGCGACGCGATCCGCGACGCCGCCGTGACCGATCTGGCCACGCTCCTCGGCCCCGGCGACCGGCTGGTGCTGAACGACACGCGGGTGATCGCGGCGCGGCTCGCCGGCGTGCGCGAGCGCGCGGGCGTGCCCGGCCTCCCGGTCGAGGTGACGCTGATGGAGCCGGGGCCGGACGGCACCTGGTCGGCGCTCGCGCGCCCGCTGCGCCGGCTCCGCGCGGGGGACATGCTGCGCTTCGCGGGCCTCGGGGCCGAGGTGACGGCCACCGGCGACGGGCGCGCGGCGCTGCGCTTCGACCGGACGGGCGCGGCCTTCGACGCAGCGCTCGAGCACGCGGGGACGATGCCGCTCCCGCCCTACATCGCCGCGCGCCGGCCCGCGGACGCGGCCGACGCGGAGGACTACCAGACCGTGTTCGCGCGCGCGCCCGGCGCCGTCGCCGCGCCGACCGCGTCGCTGCACTTCGACGCGCCGCTCCTGGCCGCGCTCGCCGCACGCGGCGTCGCCTTCACGCATGTCACGCTCCACGTCGGCGCGGGCACCTTCCTGCCCGTCAAGGACGACGACATCGCGGCGCACCGGATGCACGCCGAGCGCGGCGTCGTCGGAGCCGCCGCCGCCGCCGAGATCAACGCCACGCGCGCCGCCGGAGGCCGGGTGATCCCGGTCGGCACCACCGCGCTGCGCCTGATCGAGAGCGCGGCGGGCGCGGGCGGCACGGTGGCCCCGTTCGACGGCACGACGGACATCTTCATCCATCCGGGCTACGCCTTTTGCGTCACCGACGCGCTGATGACCAACTTCCACCTGCCGCGCTCGACGTTGATGCTGCTCGTGGCGGCACTGATGGGCAAGCCGCGGATCGACCGCATCTACGCCCACGCCATCGCCGCGCGGTATCGCTTCTACTCCTACGGCGACGCCTCGCTGCTGATCCCCTGAGGCGCGTCGCGCGGCGGCGGCAGTCCGTCGCAATTGCGGGTGCGCCGGTGCCGGGCTTCGGCTAGGGATCCGTCGTCCCTCGCCCGCTGGAGCCGATGTGATCGCCGTCCTCAGAACCTCCTGGCCGCTCCTCGCCGGGATCATGCTGCTGATGCTCGGCAACGGGATGCAGGGCACGCTCCTCGGCCTGCGCGGCGCCCTCGAGGGCTTCTCGACGTTCCACATGTCGATCGTGATGTCGGCCTATTTCCTCGGCTTCCTCGGCGGCTCGCGGATCGCGCCCGAGCTCATCCGCCGCGTCGGCCACGTGCGCGTGTTCGCGGCGCTGGGCTCGCTCATCTCGGCGATCCTCGTGCTCTACGCGGCGGCCCCCGAATGGATCGCCTGGGCGCTGATGCGCGTCGTGATGGGGTTCTGCTTCTCGGGCGTCTACGTGACGGCGGAAAGCTGGCTCAACAACGCCGCCACCAACGAGACGCGCGGGCAGACGCTGTCGCTCTACATGATCGTGCAGATGGCCGGGATCATCGCGGCGCAGGGGCTCCTCAACTTCGGCGACCCGTCGGGGTATTTCCTCTTCGTCATCCCGTCGGTGCTGGTGTCGCTCGCCTTCACGCCGATCCTGCTGTCGGCGAGCCCCGCGCCGACCTTCGCGACGATCCGGCCGATGACGCTCCGCCGTCTCTGGACCGTGTCGCCGCTCGGCTGCGTCGGCACGTTCCTGATCGGCGGCGTCTACTCGGCGCTCTTCGGCATGGCGGCGGTCTGGGGCACGCTGCAGGGGTTGTCGCTCGGGCAGGTGACGCTCTTCGTCGCGATGATCTACGTCGGCGGGCTGGCGTTCCAGTACCCCGTTGGCTGGCTTTCCGACCGCATGGACCGCCGCCGGCTCATCCTCTACGTGGCGGCGCTCGGCGCGCTCGCGATGGTCGTGACCTACGCGGCCGCCCCGCCCTACGGCGTCCTCCTCGTCGCGGCGGTGGTGATCGGCGCGGTGACGAACCCGCTCTATTCGCTCCTTCTCGCGCACACCAACGACTACCTCGATGCGGGCGACATGGCCGCGGCCTCGGGCGGCATGATCTTCATCAACGGGACGGGCGCGATCTTCGGGCCGCTGATCCTCGGCTGGGCGATGGGCCGGATCGGGCCGGGCGGGTACTTCCTCTTCATCGGCGTGCTGATGGCGCTGACGGCGGCCTATGCGGCCTGGCGCACGACGCGGCGGCGCGCGCCCGACGTCGCGGGGACCGGCGCCTTCGCGTCGCTGGTGCCGACCGCCTCGGCGCTGGCGGTGGAAGCAGTGATGGAGCCGAAAGGGGAGCGGGGGTGACGGCTTGCAACCCTGGCGCGATCCTGCAAGCGTCGGCACGAAGAGGGAGAGGGGCTGATGGACTTGGCGACCACCGAACTGGCGACTCAAGACGACGTGCGTGCATACTGGCTCGGTGAGGTGGGGCCCGAGGGCTGGTACAAGGCCGACCCGGCGCTCGACGCCGCCATCGCCCGGCGCTTCCGCCCGACCTGGGAGGCGGCGCGCGGCGACGGGCTCAACGGCTGGTCGACCGGCCCCGAGGGCGCGCTCGCCTACCTCGTGCTGACCGACCAGTTCCCGCGCAACATGTTCCGCGACGACCCGCGCGCCTTCGCGACCGACGCCCGCGCCCGCGCCGCTGCCTGCCACGCCATCGCGCAGGGCTGGGACATGGCCGTGCCCGAGCCCGCGCGGCAGTTCTTCTACCTCCCGCTCGAGCACTCCGAGTTCCAGACCGACCAGGACCGCGCCGTGCGCCTGATCCGCGCCCGGATGCCCGAGACCGGCGCGGAGACCCTGCGCCACGCCCGCGCCCACCGCGAGGTGATCCGCAGCTTCGGCCGCTTTCCCTTCCGCAACGCCGCGCTCTCCCGCCAACCCCGCCCCGGCGAGGAGGCCTTCCTCGAGAAGGGCGGCTATGGCGCGGCGCTGAGGGCGCTCGAGGCGTGAAGGACACGTGCGTCGCCCGCTTCGGTCCCTGAGACGTTAATCTAGCTTGCCAGAACGTAAACGGCGGAGCACCACGACGCTGGGAGTGTCTCAGCAAAAGGTGACGGTCGTGATTTCGAGTCGGATGAAGGAAGTGGCGCGCATGGGCGCCGCGGCGCTGGTGCCTGTCATGATGTCCGCCGCGTCGGCGGGAGCCACGGTGCTGACGTATGATTACGTTGGGGCGCCGCAGTTTTGCATCGGACCGGCGTGCGGTTACGAGGGCGATGGCACGGGCGAATACTACGACAGGTTTCGCGGCGGACTGATCGTCGATCTCGACGTGCTGCCGGGTGGCACGACGAACGGCACGCGACTCTCCATCACTGGCGACTACATCTCCACCTCTGACGGAGAAGCGCCGTACCAGTGGACGTTTGCCGTCTTTGGCCCTTCAGTCACCTCGACCGAGCTTGTCACCGAAGCCTTATTTTGAAAACGCATCGAAGATCGGCCGCTTCGGCGTTCAGGTCTATGGATTCCTGCAAGAGTTCGTCTCGCCGGTTGGCGAGATGGATTTCTCGATCACCTTTGATGCCCGTGGCAACGTGACCAACTGGGGCGGCGGCTGCCTCTGCGGCGGAATGCTCGACCCATCTACGGGGCCCTATGTGGATGGCCGGCCGGACGCAGCGGTTGTCAGCTACGGATTAGGCAAATGGACCAAGCTCGTCGACGGCGTGCCCGCCCCCGTCCCGCTCCCCGCGTCCCTTCCGCTGCTCGTGGCGGCAGGCGGCGTGCTTGGCCTGCTGAAGCGGCGGCAGGCGTAGGCGAGAGGTCGAGCACGCGCGAGGGCCCGGCCGCGCCGCGGGTCTCGATGCGGTCGGGGTGGACGTCGGCTATGGCATAGGCGGTGGTGTCGGGCGTCTCGACCATGCCGGCGACGGTGAGGAATCGGCCGAACTGGTCGTGCGTAGACGCTGACCTCGGTGCCGTCGAGCACGAGGAAGCGCCAGCCGCCGATCGCGACGTCGTATGCGCCGCTCGTGAGGCCGAGGCGTGGCCAGACGTCGCCGCGGCGCCCGGCGGCGGCCTCGACGTCGTGGTTGCCCGCGACGAACACGTTCCGCGCCGCCATGCGGTCGTAGAGCGGCAGGATGTCGTCGCATCTCGCCCAGCCGCGGTCCACGACGTCGCCGAGCGTCACCACGAAGGCGGGCGGCTCGGCGTTGAGGTCGGCGATGGCGGCGGCGAGCTTGCCGAGCGAGGCCGCGTCATGCCGCGAACCGAGCGGCGGGGCGGGCGCGTACTGCGGATCGGCGATGACGCCGAAGCTGAAGAGCGGGGCGCCGGGCGCGTGACGCCTTGGAACGGCATGGGGCTCCTTCGGCCGTGACGGGCGGCCATGTCGGGCGGGCAGGGCAGACCTGCGTTGCCGCTCCGGCTCCGATCGCCTAGCTATGGGGCCTGACGGTCACAGGGGTAAGACATGGCAGCGACGCACGATCTGGTCGTCATCGGCTCGGGGCCCGGCGGCTACGTGGCCGCGATCCGGGCGGCGCAGCTCGGGATGAAGACCGCAATCGTCGAGCGCGAGAGCCTCGGCGGCATCTGCCTCAACTGGGGCTGCATCCCGACGAAGGCGATGCTGCGCTCGGCGGAGGTGTATCACCTGATGCACCGCGCCAAGGAGTTCGGCCTCGGCGTGGAGGGCGTGAGCTACGACCTCGATGCGGTCATCAAGCGCTCGCGGGGGGTGGCGAAGCAGCTCTCGGCGGGGGTGGCGCACCTGATGAAGAAGAACAAGATCACCGTGGTGATGGGCGAGGCGCGGCTCGCGGGGCAGGGCCGGGTGACGGTCCGCACCAAGGACGGCGAGGAGGCGCTGGAGGCGCCGAACCTGATCCTCGCGACCGGCGCGCGGGCGCGGAACCTGCCGGGGCTCGAGGCCGACGGCGACCGGGTGTGGAGCTACCGGCACGCGCTGGTGCCGCCGCGGATGCCGGAGACGCTCCTCGTCATCGGCTCGGGCGCGATCGGGATCGAGTTCGCGAGCTTCTACAACACCCTCGGCGCCGAGACGACGGTGGTGGAGGTGATGGACCGCATCCTGCCGGTGGAGGACGTCGAGATCGCGGCCTTCGCGCGGAAGGCGTTCCAGAAGCAGGGCATGCGGATCCTGGAGAAGGCGACGGTGAAGTCCCTCGACCGGCGCGCCGACGGCGTGACGGTGACGGTCGAGACGGGCGGCAAGACGGAAGCGATCGAGGTCGACACGGTGATCTCGGCCGTAGGCATCGTCGGCAACGTGGAGGATCTCGGGCTCGAGGAGCTGGGCGTGACGGTCGACCGCACGCATGTCGTGACGGACGAGTTCTGCCGCACCGGCGTCGAGGGGCTCTACGCCATCGGCGACGTGGTGGGCGCGCCCTGGCTCGCGCACAAGGCGAGCCACGAGGGCACGATGGTCGTGGAGCTGATCGCCGGCGGGCACCCGCACCCGATCAAGCCCGGCAGCATCCCCGGGTGCACCTACTGCCAGCCGCAGATCGCGAGCGTGGGCCTGACCGAGGCGCGCGCCAAGGAGGCCGGCCACGAGGTGCGCGTCGGGCACTTCCCGTTCCTCGGCAACGGCAAGGCGATCGCGCTCGGCGAGGCGGAAGGGATGGTCAAGACGGTGTTCGACGCGAGCACGGGCGAGCTTCTGGGCGCGCACATGGTCGGCGCGGAGGTCACGGAGCTCATTCAGGGCTACGTCATCGGGCGCACGCTCGAGACCACCGAGGACGAGCTGATGGAGGCGGTGTTCCCGCACCCGACGCTGAGCGAGATGATGCACGAGTCGGTGCTCGACGCCTACGGGCGCGTCGTGCACATGTGAGCCACCCCGCGCTGCGGGTGCTCCTCCTCTGGGCCGCGGGGCTCGGGGCGGCGGCGCAGTTCGCCAAGGCGGGCGTGCTCTTCGACCCGCTGGCGGCGCTCTACGGCGGGAGCGGGCGGGCGGCGGTGCTGGTCTCCGTCGTCGGCCTCGCGGGGCTCGTGCTCGGCGTCGTGGCGGGCATCGTCGTGGCCCGGATCGGGCTCCGGCGCGTGCTTCTCGCGGCGCTCGTGCTCGGGGCGGCGCTCTCGGCGGCGGAGGCGCTGCTGCCGCCGTTCCCGGTGCTAATCGGGCTCCGCATCGCCGAAGGGCTGTCGCATCTCGCCATCGTGGTGACGGCGCCCGTCCTGATCGCGGAGGCCGCGGCGCTGCGCTGGCGCGGGCTCGCGATGACGCTGTGGGCCACCTTCTTCGGGCTGACCTTCGCGGTGCTGGCGCTCGTCGGGCCGCCCTTCGCCGCGGCGCATGGGGTGGGCGGGCTCTTCCTCGCCCATGCCGCCTATCTCCTCGGCATGGCGGCGCTCCTCGCGGCGGTGCTGCCACGCGACGCGCCCGTGCGCGGGCCGGCGCTGTCGGCGGGCCGGGTGCTCCGCGACCATGCCGCCATCTACCGCTCGGCGGTGGTCGCGGCGCCGGCGACGGGGTTCCTCTTCTACACGCTGCAGTACGTGGCGCTCCTGACGCTGCTGCCGCCCCTGACCGGCGCGCACCGGGCGTTCGTCGCGGCGGCGTTCCCGCTCGTCAGCATCGGGGTGTCGCTCAGCCTCGGCGTGTGGCTCTTGCGACGGCTCGGCGCGGTGCGGGTGGCGCAGGGGGGCTTCGCGCTGGCCGCGGCGGGGGCGATCGGGCTCGGGTTCCACGGCTCCGTCGCGCCGATGCTGCTCGCGGCCGGGCTCGGCCTCGTGCAGGGCGCGTCCTTCGCCGCGATCCCGGAGCTCAACGCGGCGCCCGCCGAGCGCGCGATGGCCGCGGGCGCGGTGGCGCAGCTCGGCAACCTCGGCACCACGCTCGGCACGCCGGTGCTGGCGGCGCTCGCAGGGCCCGCCGGGCTCGGCGGCGTGGCGGGGTTCGTCGTCGTGCTGTCGCTCGCGGGCATCGCGGCGCACGCGGTGCAGGCACGCCGCCGCGCCGAAGCCTGACGCCGCGGCGCTGCGCGGGAAAAGCGCGCGGGCGTTCCCGGCTTGTTCCAGAATGCGGTTGGCCTCGGCGCGCGCATCCCCTAGATGTGGACCGGGCGACGGAGGGGTTCCGCGATGGCCGAGCTGAAGTCGATCGAGGTGCGCGGCGCGCGCGAGCACAACCTCAAGAACATCGACGTGGACATCCCGCGCGACAGGCTCGTGGTCATCACCGGGCTTTCCGGCTCGGGCAAGTCGAGCCTCGCCTTCGACACGATCTACGCCGAGGGCCAGCGCCGCTACGTCGAATCGCTCAGCGCCTACGCGCGGCAGTTCCTCGACATGATGCAGAAGCCCGAGGTGGACCACATTTCCGGCCTCTCGCCGGCGATCTCGATCGAGCAGAAGACCACCTCGAAGAACCCGCGCTCGACCGTCGGCACGGTGACGGAGATCTACGACTACCTGCGGCTCCTCTTCGCACGCGCGGGCACGCCCTATTCGCCGGCGACGGGGCTGCCGATCGAGGCGCAGCAGGTGCAGGACATGGTGGACCGGGTGATGGCGCTGCCCGAGGGCACGCGCGCCTACCTGCTCGCGCCCATCGTCCGGGACCGCAAGGGCGAGTACAAGAAGGAGTTCCTCGAACTCCGCAAGCAGGGCTTCCAGCGCGTCAAGGTCGACGGCACCTTCCACGAGCTCGAGGCGGCGCCGACGCTCGACAAGAAGTTCCGCCACGACATCGACGTCGTGGTGGACCGCATCGTGGTGCGCGAGGGGCTCGAGACGCGGCTCGCCGACAGCCTCAGGACGGCGCTCGACCTTGCGGACGGGATCGCCACGCTCGAGACCGCGGTGGAGGAGGGCGCCGAACCCGAGCGGCTGACGTTCTCGGAGAAGTTCGCCTGCCCGGTGTCGGGCTTCACCATCCCCGAGATCGAGCCGCGGCTCTTCTCGTTCAACGCGCCGTTCGGGGCCTGCCCAGTCTGCGACGGGCTCGGGGTGGAGCTCTTCTTCGACGAGCGGCTGGTGGTGCCCGACGCCGCCCTCACGGTAGCGAACGGTGCGCTGGCGCCGTGGCGGAAGGGCAAGACGCCGTACTTCCTGCAGACCATCGACTCGCTCGCCAAGCACTACGGCTTCGACAAGAAGAAGCCCTGGAAGGATCTCCCCGCCGAGGTGCAGGAGGTGTTCCTGCGCGGCTCCGGCGAGACCGAGATCGCGTTCCGCTACGACGAGGGCGGGCGCGTCTACAACGTCAGTCGCGTGTTCGAAGGCATCATCCCCAACATGGAGCGCCGCTACCGCGAGACCGACAGCGCCTGGGTCCGCGAGGAGTTCGAGCGCTACCAGAACAACCGCGCCTGCGGGGCCTGCGGCGGCTACCGGCTGCGGCCCGAGGCGCTCGCGGTGAAGATCGCGGGGCTGCACGCGGGGCAGGTCGTGGAGATGTCGATCCGCGAGGCGCTGGCCTGGATCGAGGGCGTGCCGGAGCGGCTCACGAAGCAGAAGAACGAGATCGCGCGGGCGATCCTGAAGGAGATCCGCGAGCGGCTGGGGTTCCTCAACAACGTCGGGCTCGAGTACCTCACGCTCGCGCGCAACGCAGGCACGCTCTCGGGCGGCGAGAGCCAGCGCATCCGGCTCGCGAGCCAGATCGGCTCTGGGCTCACGGGCGTGCTCTACGTGCTCGACGAGCCCTCGATCGGGCTTCACCAGCGCGACAACGACCGGCTCCTCACGACGCTGAAGAACCTGCGCGACCAAGGCAACTCGGTGCTCGTCGTCGAGCACGACGAGGAGGCGATCCGCGAGGCCGACTACGTGTTCGACATGGGGCCGGGCGCGGGCGTCCACGGCGGCGCGGTGGTCGCGCACGGCACGCCCGAGGAGATCGCGGCGAACCCGGCCTCGCTGACGGGGCAGTACCTCTCGGGCGCGCGCAGGGTGCCGGTGCCGGGCAAGCGCCGCAAGGGCAACGGCAAGAAGCTCACCGTGGTCAAGGCCACAGGCAACAACCTCAAGTCGGTCACGGCGGACTTCCCGCTCGGGCAGTTCGTCTGCGTCACCGGCGTGTCGGGCGGCGGCAAGTCCACGCTGACCATCGAGACGCTGTTCAAGACCGCCTCGATGGCGCTCAACGGCGCGCGCCAGACGCCGGCGCCCTGCGAGACGATCCGCGGGCTCGATCTGCTCGACAAGGTGATCGACATCGACCAGCGCCCGATCGGCCGCACGCCGCGGTCGAACCCCGCGACCTACACCGGCGCCTTCGGGCCGATCCGCGACTGGTTCACCGGCCTGCCGGAGTCGAAGGCGCGCGGCTACAAGCCGGGGCGGTTCTCGTTCAACGTCAAGGGCGGGCGCTGCGAGGCCTGCCAGGGCGACGGCGTGCTGAAGATCGAGATGAACTTCCTCCCCGACGTCTACGTCACCTGCGAGACCTGCAAGGGCGCGCGCTACAACCGCGAGACGCTCGAGATCCGCTTCAAGGGCAAGAGCATCGCCGACGTGCTCGACATGACCGTGGAGGACGCGCAGGAGTTCTTCGCCGCGGTTCCGAGCATCCGCGAGAAGATGGACGCGCTGGTGCAGGTGGGCCTCGGCTACGTCAAGGTGGGCCAGCAGGCGACGACGCTCTCGGGCGGCGAGGCGCAGCGCGTGAAGCTCTCGAAGGAGCTTGCCCGGCGCGCGACGGGGCGCACGCTCTACATCCTCGACGAGCCGACGACGGGGCTGCACTTCGAGGATGTCCGCAAGCTCTTGGAGGTGCTGCACACGCTCGTCGAGCAGGGCAACAGCATGATCGTCATCGAGCACAACCTCGACGTCATCAAGACCGCCGACTGGATCATCGACATCGGCCCCGAGGGCGGCATCGGCGGCGGCGAGATCGTGGCGACGGGCACGCCGGAGGCGGTCGCGGAGAACGCCGCGAGCCACACGGGGCGCTACCTCAAGCCGCTGCTGGCCGCCCGCAAGGTTGCCGCGGAGTAGACGGTTCGAAGGTCGCGCCAGCGACTGTCGCCGCGGCGCATCATTAACCAATCTTGAGAAAGGTTAAAACTTTACAGGCACTTGCGCCGTATCTGCCGGCATGTCATGTCCCCGCGCGTGGTCGGGGGCGCAGGTCGGTGCGAGGAGCGGTGCGATGCTGAAGCGGATGTTGGGGGCGGTATTGGCGGCGGTGGTCGCGGCAGGGGCCGCGGGCGCGGCGACGGTCGAGCCGGCGTTGTCGGTGAGCTATTTCCAGACGCCGCCGAGCGATGCGGCAACTTACGCGATGTTCGAGGATCTCGGCAACATCGCGCCGGGCTTCACCATCGCCAAGCTCGCCGAGGTACGCCGCGCCGCTCCGGTGGACGGCGACCTCGCGATCACGCTCGACGCGGACCTCAAGGCGGGGTCCTGGCTCTGGGCAGGCGTGAAGAAGGTCAGCTTCGCGATCTACACGGGCGGCGCCTCGCAGGTGCTGGCCTACTTCCAGCCCGGCATCTTCGGCACCGATTTCACCACCTTTGACGTCGGGCTGCAGACCAACGGCGGTGCGCTCGGCGGGAAGTTCGCCAGCCTGTCGCTGTGGGAAGTCACCGGCCCGGTGACGCCGGTGCGGACCCCGGTGGCGCCCTCGGGCGTGCCGCTGCCGGCGGCGGGGCTCCTCCTCGCGGCGGCGCTCGGCGCGCTCGGGCTCCGGCGGCGGGCTCCTCGCGCTTGACAGCCTGCCCCACGGGGCGGACCCTGACGCGGGCCGCGAAGAGCCCGCGGATGGGAGAAGAGCGATGCTGGTACAGCAGATCCTGGGCGACAAGCCGCGCGACGACGTGATCACGGTCTCCCCCGAGGCGACGGTGCGGGACGCGGTCGCGGTGCTGGCGTCGAAGAAGATCGGCGCCGTGCTCGTCTCCTCCGACGGGCGGGCGGCGGCGGGCATCCTGTCCGAGCGCGACGTGGTGCGCGAACTCGCGCGTCGGGGGCCGGCCTGCCTCGACGACGCGGTGTCGGCGCTGATGACCACCGCGCTCGTCGGCTGCTCGCGGCAGGACACCGCCGATGCGGTGCTGCAGCGCATGACCGACGGCCGCTTCCGCCACATGCCCGTCCTCGAGGACGGCGCGATGGTCGGGATCATCTCCATCGGCGACGTGGTGAAGGCGCGGCTCTCGGAGCTCGCGCACGAGACCGAGGCGCTGACCGGCATGATCATGGGGCAATGAGCGGCGCGTGCGGATAGGTCTCTATCCCGGCACGTTCGATCCGGTCACGCTCGGGCACCTCGACATCATCCGCCGCGCGGCGGCGCTCGTCGACCGGCTGGTGATCGGCGTCGCGGTCAACCGCGACAAGCGCCCGCTCTTCTCGCTCGAGGAGCGCGTGGCGATGCTCGAGGCGATCGCGTCCGAGAGCGGGACGGCGGCGGAGGTGGTCGTCCACCCGTTCGAGACCCTGCTCATCCAGTGCGCCCGCGACGTGGGCGCCGGCCTCATCATCCGCGGGCTGCGCGCGGTGGCGGACTTCGAGTACGAATATCAGATGGTGGGGATGAACCGGGCGCTCGACGCCTCGGTCGAGACGGTGTTCCTGATGGCCGAGGCGCGGCACCAGGCGATCGCGTCGAAGCTCGTCAAGGAGATCGCGCGGCTCGGGGGCGACGTCTCGAAATTCGTCACCCCCGCGGTCGATGCGGCCCTGCGAGCGCGGCTTCAGGCGCCATAGACCGCGCGCCGTGCAATCGTGCGCGCGTCCGGCCGGTAGATGTCGAGGTCGAGCGCGGTCTCGAGCGGCAGCGCGCTCAGCGCGGCGACGGTGCGGCGGTACGCGGCGCGCTTGGCCGCGGCGGTGCGGATGGTGGTGAAGAAAGTCATGGTCGTCGTCCTTTGGGGTCGTGCTACGGCCTCTTGCCGTGCCCCCAAGATGCTCAATGCTGCACCTGCAAACAACGCCTGCTGCGTCCGCATCGCCTTGCGCTCGGTGCATAGGTCCAGCGCGGACGCCGTAGCCGTCAGGCCCGTTAGATCCCGTCTGTCGGCCGTCGGTGCGCCCAGGCGTCGGCAACCCCGGACAGCGCTACGCTCGGGTTGACGTGCCAGCGCTCGAGGTCATCGGCGGAGCGCCGAAGCTCCGTGATATCGGTCGGAGGTCGAAGTTCGTCTAGCGCAAGCCCGTTCGCCGCGGCGAGCGACGCGACCGCCGCCTGCACGACGATCGCGGGTTGCCGTTGTCCTCCACCGTCACCGTCAGCGAACGGCCGCCTTGATAAAATCGGTCACGCGGAGGCGGCCTCCCTTGGCGAGGAACCTCGTGTCCGGCATGGCGACGGCCCTTCGGTGAAAGCCGGGCCGCAGAAACGCACCGCGCCCGGCGTCCGGATCGCCCTGTCATCTGTCGCGCGTCACGTCGGGATACCCGACCCGAGCGCCGCCTCGTCAGCCGAGGTTGCCCATCGCGACGGCGGTGTCGACCATGCGGTTCGAAAAGCCCCATTCGTTGTCGTACCACGACAGGATGCGGCACATCGTGCCCTCGATCACCTTGGTCTGGTCGGTGTGGAAGATCGACGAGCGGGGGTCGTGGTTGAAGTCCGACGACACGAGCTTGTCCTCCGTCACGCCAAGGATGCCGACGAGCGGGCCCTCGGTGGCGGCGGCGCGGATCGCGTCGTTGATCTCCTCGACCGTCGTGTCGCGCGCCGCCTCGAACACGAGGTCCACCACCGACACGTTCGGCGTCGGCACGCGCATCGAGGTGCCGTCGAGCCGGCCCTTCATCTCCGGCAGCACGAGCCCCACGGCCTTCGCCGCACCCGTCGAGGTGGGGATGATCGAGAGCGCCGCCGCGCGGGCGCGGTAGAGGTCCTTGTGCAGCGTGTCGAGCGTCGGCTGGTCGCCGGTGTAGCTGTGGATCGTCGTCATGAACCCGCGGGCGATGCCGATGCTCTCGTTGAGCACCTTCACCACCGGCACGAGGCAGTTCGTGGTGCAGGACGCGTTCGAGACGATGCGGTCGTCGGCCGTCAGCGTCTCGTGGTTCACGCCGTAGACGATGGTCTTCTCGCCCTCGACCGCGTTCGAGAGCGGCGCCGAGACGAGCACGCGCGAGGCGCCGTTCTCGAGATGCGCGCGTGCCTTCTCGGGCGAGGTGAAGATGCCGGTACATTCGAGCACCACGTCCACGTCAGACCAGGGCAGGTCGGCGGGGTTCCGCATCGCGGTCACGCGCATCGGGCCGCGGCCCACGTCGATGCTGTCCTCGGTCGTCGTCACGGTGCCCGGAAACCGGCCATGCACGCTGTCGTAGCGGATGAGGTGCGCGTTGGTCTCGACCGGCCCGAGGTCGTTCAGCGCGACCACCTCGATGTCGGTGCGGCCGGCCTCGATGATGGCGCGCAGCACGTTCCGCCCGATGCGGCCGAAGCCGTTGATCGCTACCTTAACCGTCATGTCGTCTCTCCCGTGGCTCGCCGGCGGTGCCGGGCAAGGATGTCGGGCGGGTGATGGCACGGTTTGGCGGTCAGCGCCAGAACTCCACCCAGTCCACGAGCCGCACGATCTGCCGGCCGGCGAGCACCGGGAGGTGCCAGTGCAGCACGAAGGCGTCGAGCGCGAAGAGGGCGCCAAGTGCCAGCACGATCCCGAGGGCGATGCCGTTCGTCATCTGGCTCCCGCGTCCCTCCCGTGCCAGAGTGCCGCCGGGGACATCGAGGTGCAATGCGCGACATCGCCAACCTGGCGGGCAGGATCCTGCTCGCCGCGCTTTTCGTCGCCGGCGCCGGCCAGAAGGCGCTCGACCCCGGCCCGGTGATGGGCCTGCTCGCAGGCCGCGGCTGGCCGGTCTGGCTCGTCTGGCCGGCGCTCGCGTTCAACGCGTTCGGCGCCGCGGCGCTGATCCTCGGCGTCGCCACGCGGCCCGTGGCCGTCGCACTCGCGGGCTACTGCATGGTGACGAGCATCTTCCACTTCATCCCGTCTGACGACTGGCAGATGACCATCTTCGTCAAGAACTGGGCCATCGCCGGCGGCTTCCTCGTCCTGGCCGACTCCGGTCCGGGAAGGTGGGCGCTCGGGCGGTGATGGCCGGCGCCGTGAGCAAGGCGCCGCGGCGGAAGTAACTGCGGTCGATCGCCACCAGCAGCGTCCTGGCCGCCGAACGGGCGACGCGGGAACACCTGGACTACGACGTATGGCCGGTCGTCGGCATGACTGTAGACCGGTCTCGCATGCCTCGGCCTGCGCGCTTGGGACGAAATGCACGATCCGGTACTACCGGACCCTACTCCGACCAGAACCTCCTCGTGCCGTCCGCCCGACGCCGCAGGCCGTGTTCACCCAGAAGCGCGCGACGTAGCGCGACCTACCCCAGGAGCCCCCGCACCTTCTCCGCCGTGGCCTCGGGCGTGATGCCGAACTCCTTGTAGAGCTCGTCCGCCGGGGCCGAGGCGCCGAAGTGCTCCATGCCGATGAAGCCCGCCTTGCTGCGATGGCCGCCCTCGCCGTAGAGCCAGCGGTCCCAGCCGAAGCGGGCCGCGGCCTCGACGCCGACGCGGACCGGGCCGGGGGGCAGCACGCGGCGGCGGTAGGCGTCGGGCTGGTCCTCGAAGAGCTCCCAGCACGGCATCGAGACCACGCGCGTGCCGATGCCCTCGCCCTCGAGGATCGCGCGCGCGCCCATCGCGACCTCGATCTCCGAGCCCGTCGCCATCAGGATCGCCTGCCGCTTGCCGGTGGCCTCGGCGAGGATGTAGGCGCCCTGCGCCACGAGGTTCTTCTGCGTATGCGTCGTCCGCACCGTCGGCAGGTTCTGCCGCGACAGCACCAGGATCGACGGGTGCCGCTTGAGGGTGATCGCGAGCTCCCAGGCCTCGGCGGTCTCGATCGTGTCGGCGGGGCGGAACACGTGCACGTTCGGCGTCGCGCGCAGGATCGCGAGGTGCTCGACCGGCTGGTGCGTCGGGCCGTCCTCGCCGAGCCCGATGGAATCGTGCGTCATGACGTAGATCACCGGCACGTTCATCACCGCCGAGAGCCGCATCGCGCCGCGCGCGTAGTCGCTGAAGCACAGGAACGTGCCGCCGTAGGGCCGCAGCCCGCCGTGCATCACGAGGCCGTTCAGCGCCGCCGCCATGCCGTGCTCGCGGATGCCGAAGTAGATGTAGCGCCCCGAGCGGTCGTCGGGGGTGAAGACGCCGAGGTCGGGCGTCTTGGTGTTGTTCGAGCCGGTGAGGTCCGCCGAGCCGCCGACCGCCTCGGGCATCAGCGGGTTGATGACCTCGAGGACCATCTCCGACGAACGCCGGGTGGCGACCGAGGGGGCCGTCTCGCTCACCTGCTTCTTCAGCGCACGGATGGTGGCCGAGAGCCGCTTCGGCGGCTCGCCCGCCAGCATCCGCTTGAACTCGCCCTGCTTCTTCGGCGCGAGCGCGTCGAAGCGCTTCTCCCAGGCCTCGCGCTCGCCGGTGCCGCGACGGCCGATCGCCTCCCATTCGGCCTTGAGATCGGTCGGGATGTCGAAGGCCGCGTGGGTCCAGCCATAGGCGGCCTTGGTGTCGGCCACGACCTTCGCGTCGGTGAGCGCGCCGTGTCCCTTGGCGGTGTCCTGCGCCGCCGAGCCGATGGCGATGTGCGTATGGCAGTCGATCATCGCCGGGCCCGGCGCGGCCTTCGCCTCCGTCAGCGCGCGGTCGATGTCGACGGGGTCGTGGCCGTCGCACTCGAAGGTCGTCCAGCCCGACGCCTCGAAGCGCATCCGCTGGTCGGTCCGGTCGGCGATGGAGACCTTGCCGTCGATGGTGATGCCGTTGTTGTCCCACATCACGATGAGCTTGCCGAGCGCCTGCTTGCCGGCGAGCGCGATGGCCTCCTGGCTCACCCCCTCCATCAGGCAGCCGTCGCCCGCCATCACGTAGGTGTGGTGGTCGACGATCTTCGGCCCGAACTCGGAGCGCAGGATCTCCTCGGCCATCGCGAAGCCCACCGAGGTCGCGATGCCCTGGCCGAGCGGGCCGGTCGTCGTCTCGATGCCGCGGGCGTGGCCGTACTCGGGATGCCCCGCCGTGCGCGAGCCCCATTGCCGGAAGTTGCGGATCTCCTCGATGGTGATGTCGGGGTTCCCGGTCAGGTGCAGCACCGCATAGAGCAGCATCGAGCCGTGGCCTGCCGACAGGATGAAGCGGTCGCGGTCGGGCCAGTCGGGGTGGTGCGCGTCGAACTTCATGTGCTTGCCGAAGAGCACCGTTGCCACGTCCGCCATGCCCATCGGCATACCCGAATGACCGGACTTCGACTTCGCGACCGCGTCGAGCGTCAGCGCGCGGATCGCCGTCGCGCGCGCCCAGTGCTCGGGATGTTTCCGGCGCAGGCTGTCGATGTCCATGATGCGTCTCCTCGGCTCGGGATGCCGCGGTGTAGCAGCCCGCGGGCGGAGTTCAAGCGCGGCGCCGGGTTGCACTCGGACGGCGCGGCGGCCTAGAGTCTGCGCGAACGGCTCGGGAGACGATGTTGGAGACCGAGGAGTACGAACGGCGGATCGCGGCGGCGCTCGACCGTGTCGAGGCCGGGGTCGCCGCCACCGAGGCCGCAGCCTCCGCGCAGATCCTGGCGGCGGTGGCGGACCGCGACACGGCGCGAGCCGATGGCGACGCGGCCCGCGCGGCGACCGAGGCGCGCGTGCGTGCGCTCGAAGCCGAGCTCGCTGCCGCGGGCAGCGCTGCCGAGCGGGACCGCGGCGGTGTGGCCGAGCGCGAACGCGCGCTCCACGCAAAGCTCGCTGCGATGACCGAGATGGCCGAGGCGCAACGGCGGAGCGGCATGGCGCGCGAGGCGGTCGCGGAGAAGGAGAAGGCGCTGCTGGAAGCAAGGCTCGCGGCGATCACCCGGCGCCACGACGCGCAGGCGGCCGAGGTGCAGCGCATGAAGGTCACGAACCTGGCGCTTCTCGACCGGGTGCGGGCGCTGCGACGGTCCGTGGAGGACGACGTGGTGGACGCGCATCTCGTCAACGAGACGCTCGGGGCCGAGCTCGACGCGCTGAAGAACGTGCGCCGCGCCGATGCCGCCGAGATCGACGCGGTGCTGGCCGAGCTCGAACCCCTGGTGGCCGACGATGCCTGAGGTGACGGTCTCCATCGGCGGGCGGCAGTTCAGCGTGGCGTGCCAGGACGGCGAGGAGGATCTTCTCCAGTCGGCCTCGAAGCTCCTCGACGGCGAGGCCGCGACGCTCGTGGACCAGATCGGCCGGATGCCCGAAGCCCGGATGCTCTTGATGTCGGGTCTGATGCTCGCGGACCGCACCGTGGGGCTCGCCGACCAGCTCCGCCAGTCGGAAGAGCGGGTGGCCGCGCAGGAGGGCGAGATGGTGCGCCTTCGCGCGTCGCCCCGGCCCGCGGCACGCCCCGATCCCGAGACGCTGGAGCGCCTCGCCCGGCTCGCCGAGCGGGCGGAGACGCTGGCCGACGAGCTCGAGGCCCGCGTCGCCAGTCCGGCGCTGCCGGGGATGGAGGACTAGCCGTTGGCCTCGCGGATCGCCGCGGCCTTCTCGCGGTCGTAGGCCACGCCCTTGGCGTCGAAGAGCTGGTCGAGCTCGCCCGAGAGCGTCATCTCGGTGATGATGTCGCAGCCGCCGACGAACTCGCCCTTGACGTAGAGCTGCGGGATCGTCGGCCAGTCGGAGAACTCCTTGATGCCCTGCCGGATCGCCGGGTCGGCGAGCACGTCCACGTCGGCGAAATCCACCTCCATGTAATTCAGCACGCCCGCGACGCGGCTCGAGAAGCCGCATTGCGGCATCGCCTTGGTGCCCTTCATGAAGAGCACGACATCATGCGCGGCGACTTTGCTGCGGATGGTGTCGGTCGCGTCGGTGGCAGTGTCGGTCATGGGTCTACTCCGGGGCTCGTGTGGTCAGGGCGAGGGCGTGAAGCGCGCCGGCGGGGCCGTCCATCCGGCCCTTCAGCGCGGCATAGACGGCGCGCTGCTGCTGGACGCGGTTCTGCCCGCGAAAGCTCGCGTCCACGACTTCCGCCGCGAAATGCGCGCCGTCGCCGGCAAGGTCCGTGATCGTCACCTGCGCGGCCGGGAAGGCCTCGCGGATCAGCGTCTCGATCTCATGCGCCTCGATCGGCATCGGTGCCCTCAGTGCTGGCCTCCAAGGTAGGGCGGCGGGAAGCGGCTCGCAATGGGGTCAGCCCAAGGCAGCAGCAAAGGCGCCGCGCCAGAGGGCCATCAGGTCGATCATCGGCGCGGCGTGCCCGCCGACTCGGAAGCGGTCGCCGCCGAACGTCCCTACGCGCTGAACTGGGATACTAGCAT
The DNA here is from genome assembly GCA_965219015.1 of Paracoccaceae bacterium. Lineage (GTDB taxonomy): Bacteria > Pseudomonadota > Alphaproteobacteria > Rhodobacterales > Rhodobacteraceae > CBDCNH01. The sequence continues at coordinate 8,662 of CBDCNH010000017.1, read as the reverse complement.
ATTGGCCGGCGGTGATCAGCACCTCGGCGTCGGCGGGCCCGGATGCGACGAGGTAGCGTGCCTGGTCCTCGCCGAAGAGCTCCGCCGTGGTGCCATCGTCGAGCGCGATGCCGAACCCCGCGGCCTCGGCAAGCTCGAACGCGGCGAGCGCGAGGCCGCCGTCGGAGAGGTCGGTCGCCGCGCGGATGCGCGCGCGGTGTGCGAGGACGAATGCGCCGTGCCGACGCTCGGCGTCGAGATCGACGGGCGGGGCATCGCCCTCACGGCGACCGAGATGCTCGGCGAGGAGCGCGGACTGCCCGAGGTGGCGGCCCGGCGCGCCGATGAGGAGCGCCACGTCGCCGGCCTCCGCGCGGCCGGTGATCGCGTCGGCGACATCGGCGATCAGCCCCACGGCGCCGATGGTCGGCGTCGGCAGGATCGGCGCGCCGGCGGTCTCGTTGTAGAGCGACACGTTGCCCGACACGATCGGCATGTCGAGCGCGCGGCAGGCCTCGGCGATGCCCGCGAGGCAGCCGACGAGCTGTCCCATCACGACCGGATCCTCGGGGCTCCCGAAGTTGAGGTTGTCGGTTGCGGCGAGCGGCGTCGCCCCGACGGCGACGAGGTTGCGCCACGCCTCGGCGACCGCCTGCCGGCCGCCCTCATGCGGGTTCGCGGCGCAGTAGCGCGGCGTCACGTCGGACGTGAAGGCGAGCGCCTTCCCGGTGCCGTGGACGCGCACGATGCCGGCGCCGTGCCCCGGCCCGCGCGCGGTGTCACCCATCACCGAGCTGTCGTACTGCTCCCAGACCCAGGCCTTCGAGGCGTGGTTCGGGCTCGCGAGGAGGCTGCGAAGGCCATCGAGCGGGGCGATGTCCGGGACGGAGCCGAGCGGCGGCGGCGGCGGGGTCGGGGATGAGGGGCGGTCGTATTCGGGAGCGTTGCCCGACAACGCGGCGAGCGGCATGTCGGCCATGACGCGGCCCGCGTGCAGGACCACGAAGCGGTCCTCGGCGATGGTCTCGCCGACGACGGCGAAGCCGAGATCCCACTTCTCGAAAATCGCCCGCGCCGCCGCCTCGCGCTCGGGGCGGAGCACCATCAGCATGCGCTCCTGGCTTTCCGACAGCATCATCTCGTAGGCGGTCATCCCCGCCTCGCGCACCGGCACGGCGTCGAGGTCGAGCCGGATGCCGAGCCCGCCCTTGTCGCCCATCTCGACCGCCGAGCAGGTGAGGCCCGCCGCGCCCATGTCCTGGATCGCAACGACGGCGCCCGAGCCCATCAGCTCGAGGCAGGCTTCCAGCAGCCGCTTCTCGGTGAACGGGTCGCCGACCTGCACCGTCGGGCGCTTCTCGTCCACGTCGTCGCCGAAGCCCGCCGAGGCCATCGTGGCGCCGCCGACGCCGTCCCGCCCGGTGCGTGCGCCGAGGTACACGACCGGCATGCCCACGCCGGAGGCCGCCGAATAGAAGATCGCGTCCCGGTCGGCGATGCCGGCGGCGAAGGCGTTGACGAGGCAGTTGCCGTCGTAGGACGGATCGAAGCGCACCTCGCCGCCGACGGTCGGCACGCCGAAAGCGTTGGCGTAGCCGCCGATCCCCGCCACCACGCCCGCGACGAGCCGGCGCGTCGCGGGATGCCCCGGCGCGCCGAACGACAGCGCGTTCATTGCGGCCACCGGCCGCGCGCCCATCGTGAACACGTCGCGCAGGATGCCGCCCATCCCGGTCGCGGCCCCTTGCGTGGGCTCGATGAAGCTCGGGTGGTTGTGGCTCTCCATCTTGAACACGAGCGCCTGGCCGTCGCCGATGTCGACGACGCCCGCGTTCTCGCCGGGCCCGCAGATCACCTGCGGGCCGGTCGTCGGCAGGGTGCGGAGGTGGCGCTTGGTGGACTTGTAGGAGCAGTGCTCGTTCCACATCGCCGAGACGATGCCGAGCTCGGTGTAGCTCGGCGTGCGGCCAAGGAGCGCCACGGCGCGATCGTACTCGTCGGGCGTGAGCCCGTGCGCGGCGACGAGCTCGGGGGTGATCGCGGGATCGGTCACCTGGCAGGAGCGGGCTCGGGCCGTTCGGCCGCCTGGCGCTTGCGGTGCGCGAAGATCTCCTCGGTCACGAAGTCGCGGAACGCCATCACGCGCTTCGAGTGCCGGAGCTCCTCGGGGTAGGCGAGGAACACCGGCACCTCGCCGCTCTCGATGTCCGGCAGCACGCGCACGAGCTGCGGGAAGTCCTCGGTCAGGTAGTCCGGCAAAACGCCGACGCCGAGATTGCTCAGCACCGCCTGGAGGACGCCGAAGTAGTTGTTCACCGTCAGCGTCGCGGGGATCTCGTGCATCAGGAGGTGATGCACCAGCGTGGCGCCGGCGGCGACCTGCGGCGCGGTCATGCTCTGGCTGATCAGCCGGTGCCGGCCGAGTTCCTCGAGCGTCGTGGGCGTGCCCGATGCCGCGAGATAATCCGGCGAGGCGTAAAGGCGCATCCGGATGTTCATCAGCCGCTTGCGGATGAGGTCGGCCTGGCTCGGTTCCTTCATGCGGATCGCCACGTCGGCCTCGCGCATCGGCAGGTCGAGCACGCGCTCCTCGAGCATCAGGTCGATCTTGAGGTCGGGGTAGCGCGCGTAGAGCGCCTGCAACCGGGGCGCGAGCCAGAGCGTGCCGAAGGCGGTCGTCGTGGTGACGCGCAGCTCGCCGAACACCTCGTCCTTGCTGTCGCGGATGCGCGCGGAGGCCGCGTCGAGGCGCTTCACCATCGAGTTCGTCGCGTCGAACAGGAGCTCGCCCTGCTCGGTCAGGATCAGGCCGCGCGCGTGGCGGTGAAAGAGCGTGGTGTTGAGGCTGTCCTCGAGGGCGCGGATCTGGCGGCTCACGGCCGACTGCGACAGGTGCAGCGTCTCACCGGCATGGGTGAGGCTGCCGGCGTCGGCAACCGCGTGGAAAATCCGCAGCTTGTCCCAATCCATTGAACGGCTTTCGCGAAATCCTTGTCGGGCGCTACCTAGCAGATCGCGGCCATCAAGCAACGCCGGAGGCCAGTCGCGCTTCGGTTGCATGAACTTCATTGGCGCCGGAGGGAGAAGCGCCCTATCTTGCGCGCTAGGGGACGCTCGCTGCGGGGAAGGCACATGGGCGCGAGATCGACAGGCGGCGGGCCGAAGACGGGTCGGGTCACGCGCGAGATCAGCTACGCCGGATCGGCGCGCTCGCGGTCCGGGCGGGTGATGATCCGCGTGCTCGAGAACGCGACCGGCCGGCTCGGGCTCATCCGCCGCGCGGCAGGCTACGAGACCGAGGTGGCGGGCGGGCGCAGCTTCTGGGACGTGATCGTCGAGCGCTACGGCCTCAGTCTCGACGTGGTGGGCGGCAGCCTTGCCAACATCCCGGCCAACGGCCCGCTGATCGTCATCGCCAACCATCCGTTCGGAATCCTTGACGGCATGATGATGGGGCACATCCTGTCGCGGGTCCGGGGCGACTTCCGTATCCTCGCCAACTCGGTGTTCAGGCGCGCGGAGGAGCTGAACCGCGTGGTGCTGCCGATCTCGTTCGAGGAGACTCGGGCGGCGTTCGCGCAGAACATCGAGACGCGCGCGACGGCGCTCAACTTCCTGGCGGCCGGAGGGGCGATCGGCGTGTTTCCGGGCGGCACGGTCTCGACCGCGGCCAAGCCCTTCGCGCATCCGATGGACCCCGGATGGCGGTCGTTCACGGCGAAGATGATCGCGAAGTCGGGGGCGACGGTCGTGCCGCTCTTCTACGACGGGCACAACTCGCGGCTCTTCCAGCTCGCGAGCCACCTGCACACCACGCTGCGGCTGGCGCTTCTCATCAAGGAGTTCGGGTCGCGCGTGGGCGGCGCGGTGCCGGTGGTGATCGGCGCGCCGATCCCTGCGGCACGGCTCGCGGGGATGCGCTCGGACCCGCGGGCGATGATGGAGTTCCTGCGCCGCGAGACCTATGCGCTCTCGCCGAAGCCCCTCGCGTCGTTTGCCTACGGCTTCGAGTTCGAGGCCCGGCACCGCGAGCGGCAGCGCGCCTGATGGCCGTCGGCGTCTTCGACAGCGGGCTCGGCGGGCTCACCGTGCTCGACGCGGCGGCGCGGCGGCTCCCCGATGTGGCGTTCGTCTACCTCGGCGACAACGCCAACGCGCCCTATGGCACGCGGACGCCCGAGGCGATCTTCGCGCTGACGCTGGCGGGGGTGCGGAGGCTCTGGGACGAGGGCTGCGATCTCGTGGTGATCGCGTGCAACACCGCCTCCGCCGCGGCGCTCAGGCGCATCCAGGAGACCTCGGTGCCGGAGGGCAAGCGCGTGCTCGGCGTGTTCGTGCCGCTGATCGAGGCGCTGACCGAGCGGAACTGGGGCGACGCGAGCCCGCCGCGCGAGGTCGCGGTGCGGCACGTGGCGCTCTTCGCCACGCCCGCCACCGTGGCGAGCCGGGCGTTCCAGCGCGAGCTCGCGTTCCGCGCCATCGGCGTCGACGTCGAGGCGCAGCCCTGTGGCGGTGTGGTGGACGCGATCGAGGCGGGCGACCTCATCCTCGCCGAGGCGCTCGTCGCGAGCCATGTCGAAGCGCTCCTGCGGCGGATGCCGGCGCCCGAGGCCGCGATCCTCGGCTGCACGCACTACCCGCTCGTCGAACTCGCGTTCCGCCGCGCGCTCGGGGATGGGGTGGCGGTCTACGCGCAGCCCGGCCTTGTGGCCGAGAGCCTGGCGGACTACCTCCGCCGGAGGCCCGGGTTCGCCGGGCAGGGCAGCGTCTCGCGGCACCTCACCACCGGCGATCCGGCCCGCGTCTCGGAGCGGGCCTCGCTGTTCCTCGGCCGCCCCGTCGCGTTCGGGGCCGCCTGATGGCAACGAAAGGCCGCGCCATGATCCACCGCGTCGCCATCCTCGGTGCCAGCGGCTACACCGGCGCCGAGCTCGTGCGCCTGATCGCTACGCATCCGACGATGGAGATCGCGGCGCTCTCGGGCGACCGCAAGGCCGGGATGGCGATGGGCGAGGTGTTCCCGCACCTGCGCCACCTGGCGCTCCCGGAACTCGAGCGCATCGAGGACATCGCGCTCGACGGGCTCGACCTTCTGTTCTGCGCGCTGCCGCATGCGACGAGCCAGGCGGTGATCCGCGAGCTGCCGCGCGACCTCAAGGTGGTGGACCTCTCCGCCGACTTCCGTCTCCGCGATCCCGCCGCCTACGAGCGCTGGTACGGCAAGCCGCACGGCGCGCCGGACCTGCAGGCCGAGGCGGTCTACGGGCTCACGGAGTTCTACCGCGAGGCCATCGAGGCCGCGCGGCTGGTGGCGGGGACGGGGTGCAATGCGGCGACGGGCCAGTACGCGCTCCGGCCGCTGATCGAGGCGGGGCTGATCGACCTCGACGAGATCGTGATCGACCTCCTTGCGGGCGTCTCGGGCGCGGGCCGGGCGCTCCGCGAGACCCTCCTCCACGCCGAGCTCTCGGAGGGCGCGCAGGCCTATGCCGCGGGCGGCACGCACCGGCACCTGGGCGAGTTCGACCAGGAGTTCTCCGCCGTCGCCGGACGCCCCGTGCGGGTGCAGTTCACGCCGCATCTCCTGCCGATGAACCGCGGCATCCTCGCGACCGTCTATGTCCGTGGCGACGCGCACGACATCCATGCGGCCCTTGCCGCGCGCTATGACGACGAAGTGTTCCTGCACGTGCTGCCATTCGGCGCACTCCCCTCGACTCACGACGTGCGCGGGTCCAATTTCGTCCATATCGGCGTGGTGGCCGACCGCATCGCGGGGCGCGCCATCGTGGTCGCCGCACTCGACAACCTGACCAAGGGCTCGTCGGGGCAGGCGGTGCAGAACGCCAACCTGATGCTCGGCGCCGAGGAAACCGCCGGGCTGATGCTGGTTCCGGTGTTTCCATGAGGAGGCTCGCGTGCGGGGGCTGAAGAAGCAGCGGCGGATCCAGATCATCGCGGTCGCCGCGGCGGCGCTGGTGCTCTCGACGGGGCTCATCGGTTATGCGATGCGCGACGGGATCAACTTCTTCCGCACCCCGAGCCAGGTGGTCGCCGGTCCGCCGAGCCCGGCGGAGACATTCCGCATCGGCGGGCTCGTCGAGGCGGGGAGCCTCACGCGCGGGGCGGGGAGCACGGTGACGTTCCGCGTGACCGACACGGCCGCGAGCGTGCCCGTCCGCTACACCGGCGTGCTGCCGGACCTCTTCTCCGAGGGCGAGGGCATGGTCGGCACCGGGCGCTACGAGGACGGCGTGTTCGTCGCCTCGCAGATCCTCGCCAAGCACGACGAGACCTACATGCCGAAGGAGGTCATCGACAGCCTCAAGGCGCAAGGCGTCTACGTGGCGCCGAACGGCAGCTAGAGCCTGCGTTAACCCCCCGCGCGCCATACCCCCGCGCGGCAGCGGAGCGGGGGGCACATGGCAACGGTCGAGGACATCGCCGAGGAGATCGTGGCGCGCGAAGGCGGCTACGTGAACGATCCCGCCGATCCGGGCGGGCCGACGAAGTACGGCGTCACGCTCGCCACGCTGTCGCGTCGGAAGTCCGACCTCACCGGCGACGGCCGCGTCACCGCCGAGGACGTGCGGCGGCTGACCAAGGCGCAGGCCGTCGCGATCTTCATCGAGGACCATTTCAAGGCGCCGCGCATCGCGAGCCTGCCGCCGGTGCTGCAGGCATCGGTGTTCGACATGCACGTGAACGCGGGGACCAACGCGGTCACGATCCTGCAACGGATGCTGACCGCAATGGGGTTCGCCTGCACCGCGGACGGCGCCATCGGCCCCGCGACCGCGCGCACGGCGCAGGCGGCGGCGCGCGCGGCGCCGGGTCATATCGCCGACGCCTATGCCATCGCGCGGCGCAACTACTACTATGCGCTCGGCGATGCCAAGCCCGGCTTGCGGAAGTTTGCGCGGCGGCGCGACGGCGGCAAGGGCGGCTGGATCACGCGCGCCGAGACCTTCATGGCGCCCCGCTACCGCCTGACCGACGCGCAGCACAAGGAAAGGACGAAGGCATGGGCCTGATCGGCAAGGTCATCGGCGCGGGCGGGGCGACGGCGCTCGGGAACGCGGCCACGGGGCTCGCGGAAGTCTTCACGCCCAACGCGACGAAGCGGATGGAGGGCGACCAGGCGGCCTACATCGCGGCCGTCACCGCGCAATCGGCGGAGTTCACCTCCGAGCGCGATGGCTGGTTCGGGGGCTTCGTCAATGGCCTCAACCGCCTGCCGCGGCCGATGCTGGCGCTCGGCACGCTCGGGCTTTTCGTCTACGCGATGGCCGATCCCGCAGGCTTCGCCACGCGGATGCAGGGCCTCGCGTTCGTGCCCGAGCCGCTCTGGTGGCTCTTGGGCGCGATCGTGTCGTTCTACTTCGGCGCGCGCGAGGCGCATTATTTCCGCGCGCAGAACGCCGGCGTCGCCGTCGCGGCCGCGGTCCCGGCGAGCGCGCCTCTCGAGGACGGCAACGCGGCGCTCGACGACTGGCGCGCGAGCCACCGGCCGGCCTGACCGCGACATCGCGGCCATTGGCGGCGCGCGCCGGGCGGCGTAGATTGCCGCCATGTACGCAGAGCTCGGGCATTTCGCGCTGATCCTCGCCTTCGCGGTCTCGATCGTGCAGGCGGTCGTGCCGCTCGTCGGGGCTGAGAAGGGCTGGGCGTCGTGGATGGCGGTCGCGGCCCCGGCGGCCACGGCGCAGTTCATCCTGACCGCGATGGCCTTCGCCGCGCTGACCTACGCCTTCGTCGTGTCGGACTTCTCGCTGAAGCTCGTGACCGACAACTCGCACACGCTGAAGCCGATGATCTACAAGATCTCCGGCGTCTGGGGGAACCACGAGGGCTCGATGCTCCTGTGGATGCTGATCCTGACGCTCTTCGGCGCCTGTGCCGCCTGGTTCGGCGGCAACCTGCCGCGGCCCCTGCAAGCGCGCGTGCTCGCGGTGCAGTCGGGGCTCGCGGCGGCGTTCTTCGGCTTCATCCTCTTCACCTCGAACCCGTTCGTCCGCCTCGCGGTGCCGCCCTTCGACGGGCACGACATGAACCCGCTCCTGCAGGATCCCGGGCTCGCGTTCCATCCGCCGTTCCTCTACCTCGGCTACGTCGGGCTCTCGATGGCGTTCTCCTTTGCGGTCGCGGCGCTGATCGAGGGCCGCGTCGACGCCGCCTGGGCGCGCTGGGTCCGGCCCTGGACGCTCGCGGCCTGGATCTTCCTCACCATCGGCATCGCGATGGGCTCGTGGTGGGCGTACTACGAGCTTGGCTGGGGCGGGTTCTGGTTCTGGGACCCGGTCGAGAACGCGAGCTTCATGCCCTGGCTCATCGCCGGCGCGCTCCTCCATTCCGCCATCGTCGTCGAGAAGCGCGAGGCGCTGAAGAGCTGGACCGTGCTCCTCGCGATCCTCGCCTTCGGGTTCTCGATGGTGGGCGCGTTCATCGTGCGCTCGGGCGTGCTCACGAGCGTCCACGCGTTCGCGACCGACCCGCAGCGCGGCATCTTCATCCTCGTCATCCTCGCGGTCACGATGGGCGGCGCGCTGACGCTCTATGCGTTCCGCGCGGGGGCGATGGAAGCGAAGGGGGTGTTCGGCACGCTGAGCCGCGAGTCGGCGCTCATCGCCAACAACATCCTTCTGGCGGTCTCCGCTTTTGTCGTGTTCGTCGGCACGATCTG
>CBDCNH010000016.1:0-8928 GCA_965219015.1 Paracoccaceae bacterium | reverse complement strand
GATGATCGTGCCGGTGACGAACGCCGGCGCGTACATGGCGAGCACATGCGCCGCCACCACGTCGGCGGCGTTGTTGGTGGTGAACCCGCAGCCGACGACCGCGAGCGGAGAGGCGGTCATCACGAGGTTCATCAGCGCGTAGCTCACCGTGGCGCAGATCACCGCGACCGCGATGCGCGGCGTGGTGATGAGCTCCCACCGCGAGCGGCCGCGCGGCGCGCCGTGACGGGCGACGGGCGGGCGCGGGATCGAGAGCCCGGCGAAGAGCCACACGCCCGCGAGGTTGAGCGCGATGACGGCGAGGTAGGTGCCGAGGAACGGCACCGCCATCGCCGTCGCCGTGAGCTTCACGAGCTGCGGCCCGATCACCGCCGAGAGGAGCCCGCCCGCCATGACCCACGAGATCGCGCGGCCGCGAAAGGCGTCCGACGCGGTGTCGGTGGCGGCGAAGCGGTAGAAGCCCTGCGCGGACATGTAGATGCCGGTCAGGAGCGAGCCCGCGAGGAAGATCGCGAAGGACTGGTGGTAGAGCCCGTAGGCGCCGACGCTGGCCCCGAGCGCGCCGCCGGTGGCGCCCGTCACGAAGCCCGCCCGGCGCCCGTAGCGCTGCATCAGCGCCGAGAGCGGTGTCGCGGTCAGCATCGAGCCCACGACGATCATGGTGATCGGCAGCGTCGCGAGACAGGGGTTCGGCGCCAGCGACCGGCCCGCGAGCCCGCCGATGGTGAAGATCATCGGCATCTGGCTGCCCATCACCGCCTGCGCCGCGACGAGCACGGCGACGTTGCGCTTGGCGGTGGCATCGGTGGCGGCCATGCGCCTGCCTAGCGGCGCGGCGGTTCGGCGGAAAGGGGCAATCGTCGGACGGTCGAGCAGCGTCGGCCGCAGGGGTTGGGCGTGTCGGCACCGTCGTCCTCGCCCCGTCGTCCTCCCGCCCGAAACCGGTGGAACGGCGCGGGCGTCGGGGTATAACGGCGGCGGGCTGCCGGGAGAACGCCACATGGTCGGGCGGATCATCGAGACCGAAGCCTGCGTCGCCGAGGGGGCGGCCTGGCTCGGGGCGCGGGAGGCGCGGTTCGGCGCGGCGCTGGCGCTGACGGGGCCGCTGCCGCTCCGGCGCCGGGCGGGCGGCTACGGGGCGCTCCTCGACATGATCGTGAGCCAGCAGGTGAGCGTCGCCTCGGCCACCGCGATCGCGGGGCGGCTGCGGGCGGCGGGCGTCTACGACCCCGCGGCGATGCTCGGGGCGTCCGACGAGGTGCTGCGCGCGCTCGGTCTGTCGCGGCAGAAGGCGCGCTACGCGAAGGCGCTGGCGGCGGCGGGGATCGACTACGACGCCCTCGCGGCGTTGCCGACGGACGCGGTGATCGCGACGCTGGTGGCGGTGCCGGGCATCGGCGTCTGGACTGCGGAGATCTACGCCATGTTCGCGCTCGGCCGGGCGGACGTGTTCGCGCCGGGAGACCTCGCGCTTCAGGAAGCGGCGCGGCTCGTGTTCGGCCTCCCCGAGCGGCCGAAGGAGAAGGCGATGCGCGCGATGGCGGAGGCCTGGTCGCCCTGGCGCGGCGTCGCGGCGCGGCTCCTCTGGGCGTACTACGCGCATGCCAAGGCGCGCGAAGGCGTGCGCGCGTGAGGCTCCTCGAGGCGGGGCAGGTCGCGCCGGCGTCGGGACGGGCGGCGAGCGCCGTCGTGCTCCTGCACGGCTACGGCGCCGACCATACCGACCTCCTCGGGCTCGCGCGGCCGCTCGCGGCGGCGCTGCCCGATACCCTCTTCGCGGCGCCGAACGCGCCCGACCCCTGCCGCCTCGGGCCGGGGTTCCAGTGGTTCCCGATCCCCGCGTTCGACGGCGCGACCGAGGCCGACGCGGAGACGGCGCTCCTCGCGTCGGCGGCGGACCTCGACGGCTTCCTCGACGCGCTGGCCGCTACGACGGGCGTGCCCGCCGCGCGCACGGCGCTCCTCGGCTTCTCGCAGGGCACGATGATGGCGCTGCACGTGGCGCCCCGCCGCGGGGAGGCGCTGGCGGGGGTCGCCGGGTTCTCCGGGCGGCTCCTCCTGCCCGAGCGGCTCGAGGCGGAGGCGCGCACACGCCCGCCGGTGCTGCTCGTCCACGGCGCCGCCGACCGGGTGGTGCTGCCCTTCCACCTGGCGGAGGCGGAAGGGGGGCTCCGCGCGGCGGGCTTCGCGGTCGAGGCGATGACGAGTCCCGGCACCGCGCACGGCATCGCCCCCGACGGGCTTGCGCGGGCGGCGGCGTTCCTCGCAGCCCGGCTGTCATGAGGGCGTAGCGCAATCACGGTAAGGCGAGTGCGGCTCCAACGCTAAGGCACGGGGCTTGTGCGGTCCGGGGCGCGATATATAGTCCCCCGCGAGAGGCAGGAGCGGCGGCATGGACGGCGACTTCAGGACGACATTCGTACGCGAACCGGCGGTCCTCCGGCATCACCCCGCACTTGTCCTCAACGCCGACTACCGGCCGCTCAGCTACTATCCGCTGTCGCTCTGGCCCTGGCAGGAGGCGGTGAAGGCCGCCTTCCTCGACCGCGTGACGATCATCGCCGAATACGACGCCGTGGTCCGCAGCCCGACCACGGAGATCCGCGTGCCCTCGGTCGTGGTCCTGAAGGAGTACGTCCGGCCGCAGAAGCGCGTCGCCTTCACGCGGTTCAACCTCTTCCTCCGCGACGAGTTCTGCTGCCAGTATTGCGGCGCGCGGGGCGACCTGACGTTCGACCATGTGGTGCCGCGCTCGCGGGGCGGCATCACGAGCTGGGAGAACGTGGTCGCGGCGTGCTCGCCCTGCAACCTCAAGAAGGGCTCGCGCACGCTGAAGCAGGTGGGCTTCGGGCTCCGGAAGCCGCCGCGGCAGCCCTCGCCCGAGGCGATGCAGAACCAGGGCCGCAAGTTCCCGCCGAACCACCTGCACGACAGCTGGCTCGACTTCCTCTACTGGGACGCCGAGCTCGAGGCCTGATCCGTCGGGGCGCCGGGCCTTGCCGGTCGCGGGCGGGCTGCTAGGGTGCCCCCCGCATCCCGGCGGGAGAGAAAGATGGTTTCGCGTGTCATCCCGGTCGAGCCGTTCGACCTCGTGATCTTCGGCGGCTCGGGCGACCTCGCCCGCCGCAAGATCCTGCCCGGCCTCTACCGCCGCTTCGTCGCGGGCCAGGCGCCCGAGGAGATCCGCATCATCGGCGCGGCACGTTCGGCGATGACCGACGACGAGTACCGCGCCTTCGCCCGCGACGCGATCGCGGAGTTCGTGAGCCCCGGCAAGCGCGAGGCGGAGCGCATCGAGGCCTTCGTCAAGCACTTGAGCTACATCGCCATCGACGCGAAGGGCGACGGCGGCTGGGACGCGCTCGCGAAGGCGATCCGGCCCGGCGTCATCAAGGCGTTCTACTTCTCGGTCGCGCCCTCGCTCTTCGGCGACCTCGCGGAGCGGCTCCACACCCACCACATCGCCGACGAGCGCGCGCGCATCGTGGTCGAGAAGCCGTTCGGCCGCGACCTCGCCTCGGCGCAGGCGCTCAACGCCGTCCTCGCCGCGCATTTCGACGAGCACCAGATCTACCGCATCGACCACTACCTCGGGAAGGAGACGGTGCAGAACCTGATGGCGGTGCGTTTCGCCAACATCCTCTTCGAGCCGCTCTGGAAGTCGCAGTACGTCGACCACGTGCAGATCACCGTGGCCGAGACCGTCGGCGTCGGCGGGCGGGGCGGCTACTACGACACCTCGGGCGCGATGCGCGACATGGTGCAGAACCACATGATGCAGCTTTTGTGCCTGATCGCGATGGAGCCGCCGAACATGTTCGAGGCCGACGCGGTGCGCGACGAGAAGCTGAAGGTGATCCGCGCGCTCGATCCCGTGCGCGCCGAGGACATCGTGCGCGGCCAGTACCTCGGCAGCCACGGCAACGGGCGCGCGAAGCACCCCTTGCACCGCGCGAAGGGCCAGGTCGAGGAGGGCAGCTATCTCGACGACGTGGAGAACCAGCAGTCGCGCACCGAGAGCTTCATCGCGATCAAGGCGAGCGTGTCGAACTGGCGCTGGGCGGGGACGCCGTTCTACCTCCGCACCGGCAAGAAGCTGCGCGCGCGGGCCTCCGAGATCGCGGTCGTGTTCAAGGAGCCGCCGCACTCGATCTTCGAGCACGAGGAGGCCTGGAAGGCCAACACGCTGGTAATCCGGCTGCAGCCCAACGAGGGCATGGACCTCACGGTGATGATCAAGGAGCCGGGGCCGGGGGGGATGCGGCTCGTGCAGGTGCCGCTCGACATGTCGTTCGCCGAGGCCTTGGGCGAGGAGGGCACCGACATCCCCGACGCCTACGAGCGGCTCATCATGGACGTGATCCGCGGCAACCAGACGCTCTTCATGCGCGGCGACGAGGTCGAGGCGGCCTGGGCCTGGACCGACCCGATCATCGCGGGCTGGGAGGCGCGCGGCGACCGGCCCCGCGGCTACGACCCCGGCGCCTCCGGCCCGGAGGACGCGCTGATGCTCCTGCACCGCGACGGCCGCCGCTGGCGCGAGATCCGGGAATGAACCTCGTCGAGTACCCCGACCGCGAGCTGATGATGATGCAGGTCGCGAACGTCCTCGCGAGCGAGATCGGGAGCTGCCTGCGCCTGCACCCGAGCGCCACCGTCTGCCTGCCGGGCGGCCGCACGCCCGCGCCGGTCTACGACATCCTGTCGGGCGTGGACCTCGACTGGTCGCGGGTGTTCGTCATGCTCAACGACGAGCGCTGGGTGCCCGAGACGTCCGAACGGTCGAACACGCGGACGCTGCGCGAGCGGCTCCTCGTCGGCCGGGCCGAGGCCGCGACGTTGCTCCCGCTCTACGCCGATGCGCCCGAACCCGAGGACGCGCTGGAGGGGCTCGTCGCGGGGCTCGACGGGCACCTGCCGATCTCGGTGCTGATGCTCGGGATGGGCGACGACATGCACACCGCCTCGCTCTTCCCCGGCGCCGACCGGCTCGCCGACGCCCTGAGCGCGGACGCGCCGCCGCTGATGGCCTTGCGCGCCGAGGCCGCCGGCGAGCCGCGCGTCACCGTCACAGCCCCGGTCCTGCGCGCCGCGATGAGCACGCACGTCCTCATCACCGGCCCCGAGAAGCGCGCGGCGCTCGACCGCGCGCGCGGGCTCGACCCCATCGAGGCGCCGATCCGCACGGTCTGGGCCAATGCCACGGTCCATTGGGCCGCCTGAGAGGACATGCCATGACCACCCGCGACGACCTCGCCGCCCGCGCCCGCGCCACCGAGGACCGCGCGATCCTCGACCTCTTCGACGACGCCCGCGCGGAGGACTTCTCCGCGCGGCAGGGCGACATGCTCTTCGACTACTCGAAGACCAACATCGACGCCGAGACCCGCGCGCTCCTCCTCCGCCTCGCCGAGGAGGCGGGCGTCGCCGCCCGGCGCGACGCGATGTTCGGGGGCGCCAAGATCAACGAGACCGAGGGCCGCGCGGTCCTCCACACGGCGCTTCGCAACCTCGACGGCGCCGTCGAGGTCGACGGCCGCGACGTGATGCCCGGCGTCCGCGAGACGCTCGGGCGCATGGAGGCCTTCGCCGAGGCGGTGCGCTCGGGTGCCTTCGCGGGGCAGGGCGGCCCAATCACCGACGTGGTCAACATCGGCATCGGCGGCTCGGACCTCGGGCCCGCGATGGCCTGCCTCGCGCTCGCGCCCTACCACGACGGGCCGCGCACGCATTTCGTCTCGAACGTCGATGGCGCGCACATCCACGACACGCTCGCGGGCCTCGACCCCGCGACGACGCTGGTGATCGTCGCCTCCAAGACCTTCACCACGATCGAGACGATGACCAACGCCGAGACCGCGCGCGCCTGGATGGCGCGGACCGTCGCCGACCCCGCCGCGCAGTTCGCCGCCGTCTCCTCCGCCGTCGCCAAGACCTCCGCCTTCGGCATCGACGAAGCCCGCGTCTTCGGCTTCGAGGACTGGGTCGGCGGGCGCTATTCGCTCTGGGGGCCGATCGGGCTCTCGATCCTCCTCGCCGTCGGGCCCGCCGACTTCCGCGCCTTCCTCGCCGGCGGCGCCGCGATGGACCGGCACTTCCGCGAGACGCCGTTCGAGGCGAACCTGCCGGTGCTCCTCGGCCTCGTCGGCTACTGGCACAACCAGATCTGCGGCCATGCCACCCGCGCCGTGCTCCCCTACGACCAGCGCCTCCTGCGCCTGCCCGCCTACCTGCAGCAGCTCGAGATGGAATCGAACGGCAAGCGCGTGGCGATGGACGGCACGACGCTGACGGAGAACTCCGGCCCGGTGGTCTGGGGCGAGCCCGGCACCAACGGGCAGCATGCGTTCTACCAGCTCATCCACCAGGGCACGCGCGTGATCCCCTGCGAGTTCATGCTCGCGGCGCGCGGCCACGAGCCCGACCTCGCGCACCAGCACCGGCTCCTCGCCGCCAACTGCCTCGCGCAGTCCGAGGCGCTGATGCGCGGCCGGCCTTTCGAGACGGCGCTGAAGCTGATGGCCGACCGCGGGCTCGAGGGCGCCGAGGCCGAGCGCCAGGCCCGCCACCGCGTCTTTCCCGGCAACCGGCCCTCGACGACGCTCCTCTACCCGATGCTGACGCCGGACACGCTCGGCCGCATCGTGGCGCTCTACGAGCACCGCGTGTTCGTCGAAGGCACGATCCTCGGCATCAACAGCTACGACCAGTGGGGCGTCGAGCTCGGCAAGGAACTCGCCGTGGCACTGACCCCGATCCTCGAGGGCAAGGCGAGCGCCGACGGCAAGGACGGCTCGACGCGGATGCTGGTGCGGGAGGTGACGAGTCCGAATTGATTGCAGCCGTGGGCCCGCGTTCTGGGCATCTTGGGTTCGCCGTTACGACCCTTCTGCACGCCGCAGCAACCATGCTGCAAGTATAAGTCCGATTGAGGCTACGAGTCTGGCATCCTCCGACGACAAGTGCTCCTCTCTTCCAACAATGCGGCCATGACCGGTGCCGGCAAGATTTCTCAGCTCGTTGGCGGTTCCGACCATCTTTTTTGCGTTACTGTAGATTTTGCGAACGTGTCGTTCACTTTCGCTGGCAGGGGCAATTCGCTCACTTAGACCGAGTTCCTCAAAACATCTGTCCGTCAAGGAGACAAAGTTGAGCCTCTGAACGTCTGTCATACCCTTTTTATTTAGGATGCTCAGCATTGCCGCTTCAAGTAATTCCTTTGTCGCTCCAATGGCTTGATTTGGGTCAGAAGGGAGAGCGTCGTCGACTCGTTTAGAGTATAGCTCAAGGTCTACCACATCCTTAGCCGCATTTAACTGAGCAAAGCTATGTGAAAGCGCTCTTATCACCGGGTCTGCCTTTCGCTCCAATATGTCCATGAGCTCTCCGGCATCTCGACGAAGCAACTCTTGAACGGCAGGGCGTTGAAAAAGATCAAGTAGTGCGGGCCTGTTGTGCTGGCAAAGATCTTCAACTAATTCGAGTACAAGACCCTCATGGTCTGGATCTCCCCAATCCAGACTGCGAAGAAATCGACGATGATTAATGATTCGCGCACGCAAATCATAGCGAGTTGCGAACTTCTTCCATTCGCTTTCGTCAATGCAAGCTGAAAGGGCTTCGCTAAGCGCGACCTTGAAGCGCCCAAACAGCTGTGAGTTCGTTTCTATATGGGCAGGAATATCTAAGATCTGGGACAACTAATTGTTCCTAACAATTAATTTACACCGCCACCCGACGAGCGGCATTACAAATAGCCCGGCAAGGAAAATCGTCCAAATCTCAGGAGAATTGGAGCGGGTGAAGGGAATCGAACCCTCGTCGTAAGCTTGGGAAGCTTCTGCTCTGCCATTGAGCTACACCCGCGGCACGTGATGGGTAGCAACCCGGCGCGTGCCCGGCAAGCGGCTATTCGCGGGCGGACGGGCAGGACCTTGAGGGCCGGAAGGCTCGGAGAGATCGGTGGCTGCGGTCGCCGCCGTGGCGAGCGCCAGCCATCTTTTCGGTTTCGCAAGGATTGTCGTGGAAAAGGCGACGGGTGCGGTCGAGGCAGAGGCGAAAGTGACACGGGCATGAGTGACGAACGCCCCGCTTCGATCCGGCGAGTGATCTGGCCGAAGCTCACCACAAGAGCTTCGGCCCGCGCCTACGCCAGAGCCGGCGCCGTGCCGAGCATCATCGGGATCGTCGGCTTGGTGGTTGTGGTGCTCCTCGCCGGTCCGCAGATCGTTCCCGGTGCGTGGCCCGCCCTTCTCTTTGACGGTGGCCTCGCCATCGTAGTCTGCGTCCTGACCTGGCGCGTCTTCATGCGAAGGGGCTTCTTCTCGTCCATCGCGCTCTTGTTGCTCTCCATCGCGAGGCTCCCGCTGCAGTTCCGCGAAGGCACACTCTCCCCCTTGGCGATCGCCTTCTGGGCGATCGGTGTCATGCTGCTGGTCAACTCCGTCCGCGCCCACTGGAAATTGCGCCGCGGGCTGTTCCCGGACGATCCGGCACCCGGATAGACCTCGCCGTGCGTCGCTTCCGGGCTGCGCGGCGGCGCTTTTCGGTGCAACTTCCGGCGCGCAAGGCTCTCGGGCAGGGTTCCGACCATTGCAGCGTTCGGTGCGGTCCGGTGATGCGCGATCAAGAGGCGTTCTGGCTCGGGCCGCGGCTGGAGACCGAAGCGGCGGCGCGGCAGGCGGCGCGGGGGTCGCACCGTCTGCGTCGCGGTGATCGCCGCCACGTCCGTTGCGGTCCGGCGGATGTGGCGCTGACGTCGCCGGCACGCGGCGCTCGCCCTCCACGTGCTGACCTTCGCCTTGAGCGACTGGGCGGTGGCCGTGGCCCGGACGGCGGTGTCCTGGCTCGCGCTCTGCGCCATCCAGAGCCCGGTTCGTTCCGTCCGGGGTCGCCGGAGGCTGCACCGCGCGCGGGTCCTAGATGCGC
>CBDCNH010000015.1:0-37055 GCA_965219015.1 Paracoccaceae bacterium | reverse complement strand
ATCAGGAGGAACTCGTCCTCCACCTCGTGCCAGTGCCGGTTCGAGGTCCGCGCGCCGGGGTGGAGCACCTGCACATAGGCGCCGTACTGCGTGAGCCCGCCCGCGTCGCCGAAGGCCTGCGTGCCGACGCGGCCCCATTCGACCTGCTTTTCGGGCGGCGTCTCGCGCTCCGCCACGTCGCCAGCGCGGAGCACCGCCATCAGACGCGCTCGAGGATCGTCGCGGCGCCCATGCCGGAGGCGACGCAGAGCGTGGCGAGGCCGGTCTCGCGGTCCGCCCGCTCCATCTCGTCGAGGAGCGTGCCGAGGATCATCGCCCCCGTGGCCCCGAGCGGATGGCCCATCGCGATGGCGCCGCCGTTGACGTTGACCCGCTCGGGATCCGCGTCGAACGCCTGCAGGAAGCGCAGCACGACCGCCGCGAAGGCCTCGTTGACCTCGAAGAGGCCGATGTCGGCGATGCTCATGCCCGCCTCGCGGAGGATCTTCTCCGTCGCGGGGACCGGGCCCGTCAGCATGATCGTGGGATCGGTGCCGATCTTCGCGGTGGCACGGATGCGCGCGCGGGGCTTCAGCCCGTGCGCCTCCCCGAAGGCCGCGCTGCCGATCAGCACCGCCGCCGCGCCGTCCACGATGCCCGAAGAGTTGCCCGCGTGATGCACGTGATTGATCCGCTCGAGGTGCGGGTAGCGCATGATCGCCACCTTGTCGAAGCCGGGCATCGTCTCGCCCATCTCGCGGAACGCGGGCTTGAGGGCACCGAGCGACTGCATGTCGGTGGCGGGGCGCATGTACTCGTCACGCGCGAGGATCGGCAGGCCGTTGAGGTCGCTCACTTCGATCACCGAGCGCGCGAAGCGGCCCTCGTCCCAGGCCCGGGCCGCGCGCTTCTGCGACTCGACCGCCAGCGCGTCCACGTCGTCGCGCGAGAAGCCGTACTCGGTCGCGATGATGTCGGCGGAGATGCCCTGCGGCACGAAGTACGTCGCCATCGCGATGGAGGGATCGACCGCGATCGCGGCGCCGTCCGAGCCCATCGGCACGCGGCCCATCATCTCGACGCCGCCCGCCACGTAGCCCTCGCCCGCGCCGCCGCGGACCTGGTTCGCCGCGAGGTTCACGGCCTCGAGCCCGGAGGCGCAGAAGCGGTTGATCGACAGCCCCGGCACGCTCTCGGCGAAGTCGGACGCCAGCACCGCCGTGCGCGCGAGGCAGCCGCCCTGCTCGCCGACCTGCGTGACGTTGCCCCAGATCACGTCCTCCACCGCCGCCGTGTCGAGGCCGTTGCGGTCCTTGATCGCGTTCAGCGTGAGCGCCGACAGCCGGGCCGCCGTCACCTCGTGCAGCGCGCCGTCGGGCCGGCCCTTCCCGCGCGGTGTGCGGATCGCGTCGTAGATGAAGGCATCGGTCATCTCATCCTCCTTCAGCAACAGCCGTTCGCGTCGTCCGTACCGCGACCAGACCGGATGTACGAGCCCTTCATGCGTCGAAGCGGCATGTCGTCAGGACGCGGGGGGTTGCAGCGCTCAAGGGTCATGGCCGCACCACGGCGCGGGTCTCGGCCGCCTCATAGGCCGCGAAGGCCAGCGCCAGCGTCGCGAGATTGTCCGCCCCCGACGGCTGCGGCGTTGCACGGCCGTGCATGACCTCGAGCGCGTGCGCCGCGAAGTTGGCGACGCTGTCCTGCACGACGCGCCACGGGGCGGCACCCCAGACCGGGCCTGCGGGCGCGGTGTCCTCGAGCGTCTCCACGTCACCCGACGAGAGGACGAGCTGGCCGAACGCATCGACCGCGACGGTTCCTGCGTCGCCCTCGACGATCACGGCCACGCCGGGGAACGGCTCGGGGACGAGCCGCGCGTCGAAGGTGCAGTCGCAGACGGTCACGCCCGTCGCGTGCGTGAGAAGGGCGGTGAATGTGTCCTCGCCACGCACGGTCGGGCTGCGGCGCTGAGTGGCGCAGGCGACGTCGAGCGCTTCCCCCATCAGCCAGCGGGCGACATCGAAGAGGTGCAGCCCCACGTCCATGATCGCGAAGCGCTCGATGTCCTTGAGGTAGGGCTGGTTGCGGTAATTGTCGTAGCCGTGGCGAAACGAGACCCGCGCCCAGGCAGGCGTGCCGATCCGGCCTGCGTTCACGAGCGCCTTCAGGCGCAGCAACGGAGCCTGCCATCGGAAGTTTTCATGCACGATCAGGGCGGCGTCCGCGGCGGCCGCGGCAGCGACCATCGCGCGCCCATCCTCCATCGTCTCGGCGAAGGGCTTCTGACAGATCACGGTCGCCGCGTGGCGGACGGCACGCTCGACCAGCGGCCGGTGCGATTGGACGGTCGTGGCGATGTCGACGAAATCGAGCTCTACGGCCGCGAACATCGCGTCGGCATCCTCGAACACCGCCTCGACGTCGAACCGCGCGGCCATCGCCTCGGCCTTCGCACGATCGCGATCACAGAGCGCGACGATCCGGGCGCCGGAGAGGCCGGCCCAGGCATGCATGTGGTTCTCGGCGAAGAAACCGCAGCCGATCAGAGCGCCACGCTTCGGGGGTTCGGTCATGCGGAATGCCTTTCGAGAGACGGAAC
This sequence comes from Paracoccaceae bacterium, assembly GCA_965219015.1. Taxonomy (GTDB): domain Bacteria; phylum Pseudomonadota; class Alphaproteobacteria; order Rhodobacterales; family Rhodobacteraceae; genus CBDCNH01. The sequence continues at coordinate 34,474 of CBDCNH010000015.1, read as the reverse complement.
CTCCTTATAGATCGGTGCCGCATCGGCGGCCGCAAGCGCGAACCGGCGCGTGCCGTCCCCGATTGCGCGGAGGCTGGGCGGCACACCCTTTTGCCCGGCCTCGCGAGCGGGTGTCGGTCATGGTGATCCGGTGCGAAACCGGGTTCGCAGCACATGCGCCGCCATCGGGGTCAGCGCCGACGGCGGCGGTCATCCGGCCATACGTCGAGACCTCGATGCGGATCGCAGCGACGCCGGCCCCGCATTCACGAACGGTTCCGCCGCATGGCGGGGGCGGCGGCGTCGTCCGGCCGCTGTCCCATGCCGAGTTCATGCATCAGCATCCGGTCCGCGCGCAGCGACGCGCGCAGCCTGTCGGTGGTCTGCTGGCGCGGCACCGTGGCTTCGAGACGCGCCCAGCGCGACTCCGTCTGCCGTTCCGGGGCCGCGTTCACATTGCGTCCGATCAGGTCGACCCGGATCCCGAGCCGACCGTCGAGATCCCGTTCCAGCCGATCGAGCGCGTCGATCGAATAGACGCCGCTGAGCGCGCGTGCTGCCTCCGCGGCGCGGCCGACGAGGACGTCCTGCGGCAGGTCGGACACGGCGCCGTAACTGCGGATGAGCCGGGTCAGCAGATCGGCGCAATAGGGGTTATCGTAGTGATTGCGGACGAACTGCCTCCAGTCGTGCGAGCCCCCGAAGAAGTACTCGTCCGGTCCACGCTCGAGCGCGATGCGCCACCCGGTGTGCTGCGGCTTTTTCAGCTCTTCCGGGGTCAGTGCTTGCGCGCAGCGCAGGATGTAGAAGTTAGAATGACGCGATCCGCTCCAGCGGGTCGCGCAGGACGGTGAACACGAAGTGCGGCTCTGGCACGGTTTCCAGCGCTTCCCAGTCGAGATGGCCGGAATAGAGGCGGTATCCCTCGGGAAACTGCGCCGCTCCCGTCCCCGCCTGCGAATGCACACGGACGGGGGAGACGGCGTCCCTGCCCACGACGCGCGCGAGCTCGGTATGGACGGTCTGTCCGGCGGTCTTCGGAAAATGCAGAAAGACCAGCGTGGCCGCGGCTGCGGTCATCGGGACGCTCTCGCGGCGGGGTCCGGCCGGCTGCTGCGGTGCCGTGTCACGGCCTGTCCGCCGGCGACCCCGGCATCAGATCGTACGGCGTCGCCCAGCCCGGGACGGCGGCGAGGCGGTCGAGCCAGGCGTCGATGGCGGGCCAGTCCGAGCGGTCGAAGCCGAAGGGCTCGGGGTAGTAGAGGTAGCCCGCGAGCGAGCAGTCCGCGATCGTCACCGCGTCGCCGACGGTCCAGGATCGCCCCGCGAGATGCGCTTCGAGCACCTTCAAGGCTGACTTCAGCCGCGCCTGCTGCCAGTCGATCACCGCTTCGGGACGCCTCTCGGGCGGCACGAAGTTCATCAGGAAGCGCATTGGCCCGATCATGCCGGAGAGCCGATGGTTGTCCCAGAACATCCAGCGCAGGATCTCGCGCCGCTCGAGGGCGCTGCGCCCGCCGAGCCGGCCGGTCTTGGAGCTCACGTAGTCGAGGATCACGCCGGACTGCGTGAGCACCAGCTCGCCGTCCTCGAGCACCGGCACCTCGGCCATTTCGTTCAGGGCCCGGAACGCTTCGGTGCGCGCGCCGCCGTTGAAGAAGTCGACGTAGACCGGTTCCCATTCGCAGCCTGCCACGGTCATCGCCAGCGCGGCCTTGTAGGCGTTGCCGGACTCGCCGAAGCAGTGCAGCCGCATCATGCCCGTCTCACTCCACCGTCTCGATGCGGCCTTCGGGGAACTCGATGCCCTCGAAGTCCGGCATTGCGCGCTGCAGGATCTCGGTCTGGCTCGGATCGTCGATGCGGACGAGATACCAGGCGCCCTCGTCTTCGATCGCCACCGTGGTGCTCTCGAACTTCATCGTCTGCCCGCTCGCGGCGATCGTGGCGCGCGTGGGGATGAGCGCGTAGGGTCGGCCGCTGGAGGTCTCGGCATAGGTCGCGCCCTCGACGTCCATGCTCATGTCGCGAAACTCGACGGCCTCGAGACCCTTCATCTGATCGGCCGCAGCGGCCCGCACGTCCCCGACGGGCCGCCCCGACTGCGTCGCGATGGCCTCGAAGATCTTCGGCGGCACGTAGTCGATCAGCTTGCCGTAGGTCTTATTGGTGAACACCGCGGCGAAGCCCGCCGCGCGGTCCGCGACGGTGGCCTTGTCGGCTTCCGTCGCCTCGCGTGCGAACCCGGAGGTGGACGCCGCCAGGGCGAGGCCGGCGGCAAGGAGGATGCGTCGCATTCCCGTACCCTCCGCGATCAGAAATCGTTGGCCGCGAGCGCCATCACCGGGGCGGCGCCCGTCTCGATGCGTGCGCGATGCAGCGCCGTCGCCGGCAGCAGCCGCGCCATGTAGTAGCGCCCGGTCGCGATCTTGGTCTCGTAGAACGCGGCGTCCCCGGTGCCGGCCGCAAGCGCCGCGCCCGCCGCCCGCGCCATCCGCGCCCACATCAGCCCGAGCGCCACGTGCCCGAAGAGGTGCATGAAGTCGTAGGAGCCCGCGAGCGCCTCGTTGGGGTTCTTCATGCCGTGCTGCATGAAGTAGCCCGCCGCCGCCTGCAAGTCCTTGCCCGCCCGGTCGAGCGGCCCGAGGAAACCGTCCTTGAGCACCGCGTCTTCCGCATGGTCGGCGCCGAACGCCTTCACGAGCCCGAAGAACGCCATGATGTGCCGCCCGCCGTCCGCGCCGAGCTTGCGGCCCACGAGATCGAGCGCCTGGATGCCGTTCGCGCCCTCGTAGATCATCGCGATCCGCGCATCGCGCGCGAACTGCGACATGCCCCATTCCTCGATGTAGCCATGCCCGCCGTAGACCTGCTGCGCGGCCACCGCCATCTCGAAGCCCTTGTCGGTCAGGAACCCTTTCAGCACCGGCGTGAGAAGCGAGATCATCCCCTCGGCGGCCGCGTCGCCCATCCGCCGGCTGCGGTCGATGAGCTCGGCGCCCCAGTAGGTGAACGCCCGCGCGCCCTCCACGAAGGCCTTCTGGTCCATCAGGTTGCGACGGATGTCGGGGTGGACGATGATCGGGTCGGCGGCGCCGCCGGGGTTGGCGGGCCCGGTCACGTCGCGCCCCTGCAGCCGGTCGCGCGCATAGGCGACCGCGTTCTGGTAGGCCACGTCGGCCTGCGCGTAGCCCTGCAGCCCGACGCCGAGCCGCGCCTCGTTCATCATCGTGAACATCGCTCGCATCCCCTTGTGGAGATCGCCGAGGAGCCAGCCCGCAGCACCGTCGTAGTTCATCACGCAGGTCGCGTTGCCGTGGATGCCCATCTTCTCCTCGAGCTTGCCGCACGACAGCGCGTTGCGGTTGCCGAGCGAGCCGTCCTCGTTGACGAGGAACTTCGGCACGATGAAGAGGCTGATCCCCTTGGTGCCCGGCCCGCCGCCCGGCGCCTTGGCGAGGACGAGGTGGACGATGTTGTCGGCAAGGTCGTGCTCGCCCGAGGAGATGAAGATCTTCTGCCCGGTGATGCGGTAGCTGCCGTCCGGCTGCGGCTCTGCCTTCGTCCGCATCATCCCGAGGTCGGTGCCGCAATGCGGCTCGGTGAGGTTCATCGTGCCGGTCCAGTCGCCGGAGACCATGTGCGGCAGGTACGCGGCCTTCTGCGCCGGGGTGCCGTGGACATGGATCGCCGAATAGGCGCCGTGCGTCAGGCCCTGGTACATCTGGAACGCCATGTTCGCGGCGACGAAGATCTCGCCCACGGCGGTGTTGAGCACGTAGGGCATCCCCTGGCCGCCGTACTCGGGGTCGCAGTCGAGCCCCATCCAGCCGCCGGCCTTCATCTCGGCGTAGGCGTCCTTGAACCCCGTGGGCGTCACGACGACGCCGTTCTCGAGCCGGCAGCCCTCGCGGTCGCCGACGGCGTTGAGGGGTGCCAGCACTTCCGCCGCCAGCCGTCCCGCCTCGGCGATCACCTGCGCCGTGAACTCGGGCTCGAGGTCGGCGTAGCCGGGGATGTCGGAGGAGGCGACGTGCAGCACCTCGTCGAGCACGAAGGCGATGTCCTTCTCGGGTGCGGCATAGCTCGGCATCGGCGTCCTCCGGTCACAGGCGTGGTGCGAAACTGCCCGCGCCGCGCGAGGCCTGCAAGCCGGACGAGGCGGAACGTGGCGTCAGCCGGCGAGCCGCGCCGAGGTCTGGTCGCGCAGCGCATGGAGGTCTTCGATGGTGGCCAGAAGCTCGGTCCTTTGCCGGTCGAGCTCGCCCAGCTGCCGGTTCGCAAGCTCCACGAAGGCGGCAAGCTGCGGCTCCGTCCCTTCGGCGTCGTAAAGATCAAGCCACTGGCGGATCTCCTCCAGCGAGAATCCGAACCGCCGCCCGCGCAGGATCAGCGTCATCCGCGCGACCTCGCGCGCCCCGTAGAAGCGTGCGCGGCCGTCCTTTTCGGGTCGCAGCAGCTCGATGTATTCGTAGTAGCGCAGCGTGCGCGGCGTCACCTCGAACCGGGCGCACATCTCCTTGAACGTCAGGCGACTATCGGTCATCGCTGCCAGTCCCCGTTTGCCACGATGCTAGCGGGTCCGCTGCAACCGCGCAATCGCCGAGCCCGGCGGCCAATTCCCCCTTGATCGCCCGCCGCGATGCGGCGACCAAGGCGCTTCATCCGCGAGGTTCCATGTCCGACGCCGCCGACCGCGCGCAGCAGTTCATCGCCGCGATCCCGCTCGCCCGCGCGCTCGCGATGCGGCTCGATGCGGTCGCGGAAGGCACGGCGACGATCTCGATGCCCTGGGACGCCCGGCTCATCGGTGATCCCGCGACGGGCGTGATCCACGGCGGCGTCGTCTCCACGCTGATGGACACCTGCGCCGGGGCCGCGGTGATGAGCCATCCGGCGACCGGCCCCTCGACCGCGACGCTCGACCTTCGCATCGACTACATGCGCCCCGCGACGCCCGGCGAGCGGCTCACGGCCCGCGCCGAATGCTACCACGTCACCCGCTCCGTCGCCTTCGTCCGCGCCACCGCGACCGACGCCGACGCCGCGCGCCCTGTGGCCACCGCGACGGGCGCCTTCACCGTGGACCGCGCGTGAGCGGCGCCGACACAGGGCTCGACGCGCGCCTCGCGACGCTTGTGGCAAGCGTGCCGGTGGTGGCGTTCTTCGGCATCTCGTTCGCAGCGCATGGCGACGAGCTGACCGCGACGATGCGCTTCGCCGAGCATCTCGTCGGCAACCCGATGCTGCCGGCGCTCCACGGCGGTGCCACGGCCGCGTTCCTCGAGGTGACGGCCATCGCCGAACTCGCGCTCTCTCTCGGCGGCGAGGGGACGCTGCGCCTGCCGAAGACGATCGACTTCACCGTGGACTACCTCCGCACCGGTCTGCCGCGCGACGCCTATGCCCGCGCGCGGGTCAACCGTTCGGGGCGGCGCTACGCCAGCGTGCAGGTCGAGGCCTGGCAGGACAGCCGCGCCCGGCTCTTCGCGCAGGCGACGGGGCATTTTCTTGTCGAGCCCGCCTGATGACCCCGGTGACGCATGCCCGCGTGCTCCGCATCGCCGTGCCGATCCTTGTCTCGAACGTCTCGGTGCCGATCCTCGGCGCGGTCGACACCGGCGTCGTCGGTCAGCTCGGCCTCGCGGCGCCCATCGGCGCGGTCGGCATCGGCGCGGTGATCCTCGCGTCGGTCTACTGGATCTTCGGCTTCCTCCGCATGGGCACCTCGGGCATGGTCGCGCAGGCGCACGGCGCCGGTGATGCGCCCGAGACCGGCGCGATCCTGATGCGCGCGCTGATGATCGGCGCCGTCGCGGGGCTGGCGCTGACGGCGCTGCAGCTCCCGCTGATGGCGCTCGCGTTCCGCGTGGCCCCTGCGTCCGCCGAGGTCGAGGGGCTCGCGCGCACCTACCTCGGCATCCGGCTCTGGGGCGCCCCCGCCGCCATCGCGCTCTTCGCGGTCAACGGGTGGCTCCTCGCGGTCGAGCGCACGCGGTCGGTGCTCGTCCTCCAGCTCTGGATGAACGGCCTCAACGTCGGGCTCGACCTCCTCTTCGTGCTCGGTCTCGGGCTCGGCGTCGGCGGCGTCGCGGTGGCGACGCTGATCGCCGAATGGTCAGGCCTCGGCTTCGGCCTCTGGCTCTGCCGCTCGGCCTTCGCGGGCGACCAGTGGCGCGACTGGGCTCGCGTGCTCGACCGCGCCCGGCTCCGCCGCATGGTCGCCGTCAACACCGACATCATGATCCGCTCCGTGGTCCTGCAGGGCAGCTTCACGGCCTTCATCTTCCTTGCCGCGGGCTTCGGCGACACCGCGCTCGCCGCGAACCAGGTGCTCCTCCAGTTCCTGGAGATCACCGCCTACGCGCTCGACGGCTTCGCCTTCGCCGCCGAGACGCTGGTGGGCCAGGCGGTCGGCGCGGGCTCGCTCGCGGCGCTGCGGCGCTCCTCCGTCGTCACGAGCGAGTGGGGCGTCGGCGGCAGCGTCGTCCTCGGGCTCGCGTTCTGGTTCGCCGGGCCCGCGATCATCGACACGATGGCCAAGGCGCCCGAGGTGCAGGAGACGGCGCGGCACTACCTCGGCTGGGTCGCGGTGGCGCCGGTGGTGGGCATCGCCGCCTGGATGTTCGACGGCATCTACATCGGCGCCACCGAGACGCGCACGATGCGGAACGCGATGCTCGCGTCCGTCGCGGTCTACGCCGCCACCGTGGTCGCGCTCGTCCCCGCCTACGGCAACCACGGTCTCTGGGCGTCGCTGATGGTGCTCAACGTCATGCGCGCGCTCACGCTCGGCGCGAGCTACCCGCGGCTCGAACGGCGCGCCGTCCCTCCTTGACGCCAGCGCTCGGTCCCGGTGCCGACGGCGTCCGCCACGCGCGCGAAGCCGTCTGCCGCGAGGAGCCGGTCGAGCCCCCGCGCGATCTCGCCCGCCAGCGACAGCCCGCCGGTGACGAGCCCCGTGTAGAGCTGCACCGCCGACGCCCCGGCCCGGATCTTCGCGTAGGCATCCGCCGCCGAAACGATGCCGCCGACCCCGATCAGCGGCATCCGCCCGCCTGTCAGATGCGCGAGCTCCGCCAGCACGCGCGTGGACGGATCGAACAATGGCGCCCCGGAAAGACCTCCCGCTTGGTCCCGGCTTCCACTTTTCAGGCTTTCGCGCGCGGTCGTGGTGTTCGTCGCCACGATCCCGTCGATGCCCGCGTCCTCCGCGGTCGCGGCGATCGCCGCAAGCTCCGCAAGGCTCAGGTCCGGCGCGATCTTGAGGAACACCGGCGGCCGACGCGCGAGCCCGTCGCGCACGGCGAGCACCGCGGCCAGCACGCGCCCGAGGGCGCCCGGCCCCTGCAGGTCGCGCAGCCCCGGCGTGTTCGGCGACGACACGTTCAGCGTCGCGAAATCGACGTGCGGACCGCAGGACGCGAGCACGGCGGCGAAATCCGCGCCAGGATCGCTTGAGCCCTTCATCGCCCCGAGGTTGATCCCGACCGGCACGCCCTCCGGCCGCCGCGCCAGACGCGCCGCGATGGCCTCGACCCCGTCGTTGTTGAACCCGAAGCGGTTGATGACCGCACCGTCTTCCGGCAGCCGAAAGAGCCGCGGCCGCGGGTTGCCCGGCTGCGCCCGCGGCGTCGCGGCCCCCACTTCGACCCAGCCGAACCCTGCCCGCGCCAGAGCCGCCACCGCGACCGCATTCTTGTCGAACCCCGCCGCCAGTCCGACCGGATTGGCGAGCTTGAGCCCCGAGAGCCGCACGCCGAGCCGCGGCCGCGCCACCGGCCCGCCGCTCGGCCCGAGCCCAAGCCGCAGCGCCCGCAGGGCCAGCCCGTGCGCGCGTTCAGGATCGAGCCGCGCCAGCACGGCGAGCCCGGCGCGCTCCAGCGGCGTCACATGACGCCTTCGGGGAAGATGTGCCCCGCGGCCCCCAGCGGCAGCGACTTGTCCCAGACGACGTCGGCGCTCCCGAGCGCGCGGTAGAGATGCGGAAACAGCGCCCCGCCGCGCGAGGGCTCCCAGCGCAGCGCGTCGCCGAGCGCATCCGCGTCGAGCGCTACGAGCACGAGATCGCTCTCCGCGGCGAAGTGCTTCGCTACCGTCTCCGCGACCTGCGCGGCCGTCGAGAGATGGACGAAGCCGTCCGTGCGGTCGACCGGCGCGCCAGCGGTTTCACCGGCGGCGCGGAAGGCATTCCATTCGGATCGGCGGAGAACCTTGTAGACCAGCATCCTCGTCTCTTGCCGGGCCGGGAACGCCACGTCAACGGTGGCTCTGGTTCGGGCGAGCGGTTGACGGATGCCGCCCCGGCAGCGACCATCCGCCGCCAGCGAAAGGAACTTCATGCGCCGAACCCTGCTCCTCGCCACCGCGCTCGTCTGTCTCGCCGGGATCGCCCGCGCCGAGTACCGGCTGACGATCCTGCACACGAACGACGTCCACGCCCGCTTCGAGCCGGTATCGGAGTACGACAGCACCTGTTCCGGCGAGGACGACGCCGCGGGACAATGCTTCGGGGGCTCGGCGCGGCAGGTCACGGCCATCGCGGCCGCCCGCGCCCGCTCCGACACCTCGATCCTCGTCGACGGCGGCGACCAGTTCCAGGGCACGATCTTCTACACCTACTACAAGGGCAAGCTCTCGGCCGAGATGATGTCGAAGCTCGGCTATGACGCGATGACCGTCGGCAACCACGAGTTCGACGACGGCCCCGCGGCGCTCCGCGGCTTCCTCGACGCGGTGACGTTCCCGGTCCTGATGTCGAACGCGGATATCCGTGCCGAGACGGCGCTCGCGGGCGTCATCCGCAAATCCGTGGTCATCGAGCGCGGGGGCGAGCGGCTCGGCCTCATCGGGCTCACCCCGGAGGACACGGGCGAGCTGTCGTCGCCCGGCCCGAACGTCACCTTCTCCGATCCCGTCGCGGCGGTGCAGGGCGAGGTCGACCGTCTGACGGCGGAGGGGGTGAACAAGATCATCGTCCTGTCGCACTCGGGCTACGAGGTCGACAAGCGCATCGCCGCCGCGACCACCGGCGTCGACGTGATCGTCGGCGGCCACAGCCACACATACCTCTCGAGCACGTCGGACAAGGCGGCGGGGCCCTATCCGACGATGGTCGGCGACACCGCAATCGTGCAGGCCTACGCCTATTCCAAGTACCTTGGCGAGCTCGACGTCGTGTTCGACGACGCGGGTGCGCTCGTGTCGGCCACTGGCGAGCCTGAGCTCCTCGACGCGGCCGTCGCCGAGGACGCCGCGACCGTGGCGCGGATCGGCGAGCTGGCGAAGCCGCTCGACGCCATCCGCAACGAGGTCGTGGCCGAAGCCGCGGCTTCCATCGACGGCAGCCGCGATGCCTGCCGGTCGCAAGAATGCGCGATGGGCAACCTTATCGCCGAAGCGATGCTCGCACGCGTCCGCGACCAGGGCATCGAGATCGCGCTGCAGAACGGCGGCGGCGTGCGCGCCTCCATCGACGCGGGCCCGGTGACGATGGGCGAGGTGCTCACGGTGCTGCCGTTCCAGAACACGCTCTCGACCTTTCAGATCGCGGGCCGCGACATCGTGGCCGCGCTCGAGAATGGCGTGAGCCAGGTCGCCGACGGCGCGGGCCGGTTCCCGCAGGTGGCGGGGCTGTCGTTCGCGTGGGATCCCGCGGCCGAGCCCGGCGCGCGCGTCAGCGACGTGCGCGTGGCCGAAGCGGGCCGCATGGTGCCCATCGACGCGGACAAGCTCTACGGCGTGGTCAGCAACAACTTCGTCCGCGGCGGCGGCGACGGCTACAAGGTCTTCGCCACCGATGCGGTCAACGTCTACGACTTCGGTCCGGACCTCGCCGACGTGGTGGCGGAGTATCTGGCCGCGAACGGCCCCTACACCCCCGCCATCGACGGGCGGATCGTGCGCCGCTGATCATGTGCGGCCGCTTCGTCATCACGACGCCGCTCGAGGCGATCGCGGCGCTCTTCGACGCCGTGCCCGCCAACGACCTGCCGGCGGCGGAAAACTATAACGTCTGCCCGACGGACACGATCGCCGTCGTCACGGCCGGACGGCGGCTCCGTGCGATGCGCTGGGGCCTGGTGCCGGCGTGGTACGACAAACCCACCGGCGGGCCGCTCCTCATCAACGCGCGCGCTGAGACGGTGGCGACGAAGCCCGCGTTCCGCGCGGCGGTGCGCGAGCGCCGCTGCCTGATCCCGGCGGCGGGATATTATGAATGGACGTCAGACGCTTCCGGGTCGAAGTTTCCATGGTACATTAGCCGCGCCGACGGCGCGGCGCTGGCCTTTGCCGGCGTTTGGCAGGCTTGGGAGAAAGGCGGCACGGCGCTCGTCACCTGCGCCATCGTCACCGCGGCGGCGGAGGGCTCTCTCGCCGCGCTCCACACGCGCGTGCCGGTGACGGTCGAGCCCGCCGACTGGCCGCTCTGGCTCGGCGAGGCGGGGCAGGGCGCCGCAGCACTGATGCGGGCCCCGGCGGAGGGGGTGTTCACGGCGCGCCGCGTCGACCCGGCGGTCAATTCGAACCGCGCGACGGGACCGCAGCTCATCGAGCCCATCGCCGCCTGACGGCTTGCCAGCGGGCCCGCCGCGCCGCATACGGACAGCGCGCGGGTGTAGCTCAATGGCAGAGCAGAAGCCTTCCAAGCTTATGACGAGGGTTCGATTCCCTTCACCCGCTCCATCCTGCCCTATGTCACGCTCGCTGCTGTGGCCCTGGCGCTGTGGCTGCCGGGGTTCGCGTCGCTGCCTGTCACCGATCGCGACGAGGCGAGCTTCGCGCAGGCATCGCGGCAGATGTGGGCCACGGGCGACCTCGTGGAGCCCATGCTCGGCGCCGCGCCGCGGCTGAAGAAGCCTGCGGGCATCTACTGGCTCCAGACCGCCGCCGTGGCGCTGACCGGCGGTGCGGGAGCGGACGACATCCGCACCTACCGCGCGGTGTCGCTGGCGGGCGCGCTGGCCGCGGTGCTCCTTTGCTACGGTCTCGCGCGCGGACTTCTCGCGCCGCGCGCGGCGCTGACGGCGGCGGTGCTCCTCGCCGCGAGCGTGATCCTCGGGTCCGAGGCGCGGCTCGCCAAGACCGACGCGGTGCTCCTCGCCGCGATCGTCGCGGCGCAGGGCGTGCTCGCGCAGGCCTGGACGGGCCGTCGCGTCGGGCCGTGGCGCGTCGTGCTCTTCTGGGGCGCATTGGCGCTGGGGACGCTGGTGAAGGGGCCGGTCGGGCCGGTGGTGACGGCGCTGACGGCCTTGGCGCTCGTCGCCACGTCGCGGCGCGCGCGGTGGCTCGGCGCGGTGCGGCCGCTGCCGGGGGCGGCGCTCTACGCGGCGCTCGTCCTGCCCTGGGCCGTCGCGATCACCCTCCGCACCGGCGGCGCGTTCTGGGCGGCGTCGCTCGGGAGCGACCTCGGGGCGAAGCTCGCCGGCGGGCAGGAAGGCCACGGCGCGCCGCCCGGCACGCATCTCGCCCTCCTGCCGCTGACGTTCTTTCCGGGCATCCTGGCGCTCGTCGTGGCGTTGCCGGGCCTCCGGGCGCGCTGGCGCGAGCCCGGCGTCCGCTTCCTCCTCGCCTGGGCGGTGCCGGCGTTCCTCGTGTTCGAGGCGGCGCCCACGAAGCTGCCGCACTACACGCTGCCGGTCCTGCCCGCCCTCGCGATGCTCGCCGCCGCGGGCTGGTCCGCCACGCCGCCGCGGCTCTGGGCGCGCATCGCCACGGCCGTGCTGGCGCTGGGGCCGCTCGGGCTCATCGGCGCGGCGGGGTGGACCGCATACACGCGCACCGGCGCGCTGCCTCCGTTCGCGATCTGCTGCGCCATCGCCGCACTTCCCGTCACGGCGCTTATGCTGCGCGCGCTCTGGGCCGGGGCGCGCGGACCGGCCTGCGTCTGGCTGGTGGCGCTCTCGTTCCTCGTCGCGCTCGGCGTCTGGCCCACGGCCGCGCGGATCCCGGCGTTCTGGCCCTCCGCGGCGATCGGGCGCACGGTCGCGGAGTTCGACCGCTGCCCGGACCCCGCCGTCATCGTCGCGGGCTACGCCGAGCCGTCGGTCCTCTTCGCCACCTCCGCCGCCGCGCGCCTCGCCGACGGTCCCGAAGCCGCCGCCGCATTCATCAGCGCGCCCTGTGCCGTCGCGTTCATCGCGCAGCCGCAACAAGCGGCATTCGAGGCCGCCACCGGTGCCCTCGCCGCCGCACGCATCACCGGCTTCAACCTCGGCGCCGGCCGCGGCGTGGCGCTCGGCGTCTACGTCCGGCCCTGACCGCGGCCTTGCCGCGTCAGGGCCCGTAGCTTACATGGCGCCACGAAGGGCAGGGCAGATGGCACAGCCGGCGACGGGACTGACCGAGGAACGCGCGGCATCCAAGCGCATCGGCTCGCTGCGGGGGCTGGTGCCGTTCGTCGTGCCCTACACGCGCCTCATGGTGCTGGCGGCGCTGGCGCTGGTGCTCACCGCCGCCGTCTCGCTCGTCCTTCCGCTCGCCGTTCGGCGGGTGGTGGACGGGTTCGACACCGGCCAGACCAAGCTCCTCGACAGCTACTTCGCGGCGGCACTCGGCATCGCCGTCCTGCTGGCGATCGGCACGGGGGTCCGCTACTATCTCGTCACGCGGCTCGGCGAGCGGGTCGTGGCGGACATCCGAAAGGCGCTCTTCGACCGCGTCATCGGCATGTCGCCGGCGTTCTTCGAGCGCATCATGACGGGCGAGGTGCTGAGCCGGCTCACCACCGACACGACGCTCATCCTGTCGGTCATCGGCTCGTCGGTCTCGGTGGCGCTCCGCAACGTGCTCATCCTCTTCGGCGGCCTGGCCCTGATGCTCGCGACCAGCCCCAAGCTCACGAGCCTTGTCCTGCTGATCGTCCCGGCGGTCATCGTGCCCATCGTCGTGCTCGGGCGGCGCCTGCGCGGGCTCAGCCGGGAGAACCAGGACTGGATCGCGGCATCGTCGGGCAACGCCTCCGAGGCGCTCTCTTCGGTGCAGACGGTGCAGGCGTTCACGCACGAGGCGCCGTCGCGCCAGGCCTTCGCCGACGTGACCGAGAAATCCTACGTCGTGGCGCAGAAGCGCATCGGCACTCGGGCGATCATGACCGGGATCGTGATCCTCCTCGTGTTCGCCGGCATCGTCGGCGTGCTCTGGATCGGCGCGCGCGACGTGCGCGGCGGCGCGATGACGCCGGGCGAGCTGGTGCAGTTCCTGATCTATGCCGTCATGGTCGCCGGCGCAGTCGGCGCGCTCTCCGAGATCTGGGGCGAGCTGCAGCGCGCGTCGGGCGCGACCGAGCGGCTCGTCGAACTCCTGAACGCGACCGATCCGGTGCAGGACGTCGCGGCGCCGGTCGCGTTGCCGAGGCCAGCGCGCGGCGAGGTGCGGTTCGACGCCGTGACCTTCCGCTACCCCGCGCGGCCGCTGACGGCGGCGCTCGACGGCATCGACTTCCGCGTCGCGCCGGGCGAGACGGTGGCGCTCGTCGGTCCGTCGGGTGCCGGCAAGACCACGATCATCCAGCTGCTGCAACGCTTCTACGACCCCGACAGCGGCGTCGTGAGCATCGACGGCGTGGACGTCCGCACGATGGCGCGGCCCGACTTCCGCGGCGTGATCGCGCTGGTGCCGCAGGACCCGGTGATCTTTGCGGCCTCGGCGCGCGAGAACATCCGTTTCGGACGGCCGGAGGCGACCGACGCGGAGGTCGAGACGGCGGCGCGGTCGGCGGCGGCCTACGACTTCCTCGCCGCACTTCCGGATGGCTTCGACACCTATGTGGGCGAGCGCGGGGTGATGCTCTCGGGCGGCCAGAAGCAGCGCATCGCCATCGCCCGCGCGATCCTGCGCGACGCGCCGATCCTGCTCCTCGACGAGGCGACGAGCGCGCTCGATGCCGAGAGCGAGCGCGCGGTGCAGGTGGCCGTCGAGCGCCTGAGCCGCGACCGCACCACGCTCATCGTCGCACATCGGCTCGCGACCGTGAAGCGCGCCGACCGCATCCTCGTGTTCGAGGCGGGCCGCATCGTGGCGGAGGGCTCGCACGACGCGCTCGTCGCGCAGGGCGGGCTCTATGCGCGGCTGGCACGGCTCCAGTTCACCGAAGGCATGGCGGCCGAGTAGGCTTGCGCGAAGGCCTCGGCGCGGATCATTCTTGTGCAGGCCCGAACGGGCAGCGGGGAGGGCGAGCGATGTCGGCGTACAACACCGTGGCCGAGCGCGACGCGTTCGAGGCGGAGATGCCCTGGGAAGCGCGGCACGCGCCACCGAACGTCCTCGCGATGCTCCGGCAGACCGCCGCCGCGCATGGGGCGCGCCCCGCGATAACGTTCCAGCTCACCTCCGGCCCGACGGATCGTGCCGAGACGCTCGACTGGCAGGCGCTTCTGGCCCGCGTCACGCAGGCCGCGAACCTCTTCCGCAGCCTCGGCGTCGGTGAGCACGACGTCGTGGCCTATGTCCTGCCGAACTGCACCGAGGCCGTGGTGACGCTCCTCGGCGGCGCCACTGCCGGCATCGTCGCGGCGGTCAATCCGCTGATGAAACCCGCGCAGATGGCCGCCATCCTGCGCGAGACGCGGGCGAAGGTCGTGGTTACGCTGCGGTCGTTCCCGAAGTCGGAGGTGGCCGGGACGCTGGCGCAGGCGCTCGCCGATGCGCCGGGGGTCGAGACGGTGCTCGAGGTCGATCTCAACCGCTACCTCGCGCCGCCGAAGTCGTGGATCGTCCCGTTCCTGCGCCCGAAGGCCGTGGCGCACGGGCGCCGCACGCTCGACTTCGGCAAGGCTTGCGACGGCCAGCCCGCCGACCGGCTTACGTTCAAGGAAAGCGACGCCGACCGGGTCGCGGCCTACTTCCACACCGGCGGCACGACGGGGATGCCGAAGATCGCGCAGCACAAGGCCTCGGGCATGGTCTACAACGGCTGGCTCGGCGCGACGCTGCTCTTCGGGTCCGAGGACGTGCTGATCTGCCCGCTGCCGCTCTTCCACTGCTTCGCGGCCTATCCTGTGCTGATGTCGGTCGTGGCCTCGGGCGCGCACGTCGTGTTCCCGACGCCCGCGGGCTACCGCGGCGAGGGCGTGTTCGACAACTTCTGGAAACTCGTCGAGCGCTGGCGCGTGAGCTTCGTCATCACCGTGCCGACCGCCATCGCGGCGCTGATGCAGCGCCCGGTCGACGCGGACCTCTCGAGCCTCAAGACCGCGCTCTCGGGCTCGTCGCCGCTGCCCATCGATCTCTACCGCCGCTTCGAGGCGGCGACGGGCGTGACGCTCTTCGAGGGCTACGGGCTCACCGAATGCACCTGCCTCGTGTCGATCAACCCGCCGGCGGGCGCGAAGAAGATCGGCTCCGTCGGCATCCCCTTCGCCTATACCGACGTGCGGATCCTCGACTGCGACGCCGAGGGCGCGATCACCCGCGAATGTGCCCGCGGCGAGGTCGGCGAGATCTGCGTGGCGAGCCCCGGCGTGTTCGAGGGCTCGACCTACACCGAGGTGTCGAAGAACCGGGGCCTCTTCGCCGGCCGCCGCTTTCTTCGGACCGGCGATCTCGGGCGGCTCGACGAGGAGGGCTACCTCTTCATCACCGGACGCGCGAAGGATCTCATCATCCGCGGCGGGCACAACATCGACCCCGCGATCATCGAGGAGGCGCTGGCAGGGCATCCGGCGGTCGCGTTCGTCGGTGCCATCGGGCAGCCCGACGCCCATGCGGGCGAGCTTCCCTGCGCCTATGTCGAGCTCGTCGAGGGCAGCACGGCCAGCTCCGACGAGCTCGGCGCCCATGCCGCCGCGCGGATCGGCGAGCGCGCGGCAATCCCGAAATACATCGAAATCGTGGAGGAGCTGCCGAAGACCGCGGTGGGCAAGATCTTCAAGCCCGATCTTCGCAAGCGTGCCATCGCACGGATATATGGAGCCGCGCTGACGGATGCCGGGATCGGCGCGCGTGTCGCCGAGGTCGTGGACGACCCGAAGCGCGGGCTGGTGGCCCGGCTCCGCCGTACCGGGGAGGAGACGGCGGAGCCGGACGCCGTGCTCGGCGTCTTCACGCGGCCCTGGGAGTGGGCCGACTGAGCCTCACTTCGGCGCCGCGCCCAACGCGGCGGTGATGCGGTTGGCGAAGTACGGCGTGAAGAGCGTGGTGCCGAGCACGAACACGGGCCAGAGGCCGGTGAGCTTGTCGAGGTCGCGGTCGAAGAAGAGGCAGAACTGCGCCCACATGCAGACGCCGACGAAGAGCGCCGTCAGCGTGAGCGCGCCGAGCGCGCCCGTGACGCGGGCGAAGCTCGTCTTGTCGTCGGCCTCCGAGAGCATCGTCTTGATCGCGAGGGGCCGATGGCCGCGCGGCCAGAAGAGCACGCCGAGGGTCGAGCTCACGCCGACGGCGATCAGCGCGAGCATGATCCAGAAGGCGTACTCGTAGGTGCTCACGAGATGGGTTTCGATGAGGTGCGGGTCCATGTCCTGCGCTCCTGCGGAAGGTGGGGCGGACCCGGACGGGCCCGCCCGAGGGGGTCACTCCGCCGCCATCGCCTGCTCGGGCAGGTAGCACGCGATGTTGCGCTCCCACCATTCGGCGGTGCTCATGCCGGCGATCGTGAGCGTCGCGGTGCCGACCGCGTTGCCCACGCCCGGCACGCCCGCGATGGTGACGCGGTGGCCGTCGAAGTCGTCGAAGGCCATCTTCACCGGCTCGGGCGAGGTCAGCATCTGCTCCTGCAGGATGCCGACGGCGATGCGCTCGCCCATCCGCAGGCTCTCGTAGTAGTCGGTGTAGTAATGCACGCCCGCCATGTTGCGCGCGATGGCGATGTTGCCCGCGAGCTTGTCGAGCTCGCCCTGGATCGTCAGCGCCGCCGGCCCGTCCGAGGTCCGCAGGTAGTCGTAGTGCCCGACGAGATCGCCGCGGAACCCGTGGTCGACGAGCTTCCGAGGCACGCCCGAGGCGTCGAGCATGTCGAAGAAGGCCTTCAGGATCGTGATGCTCGCCCCGGCGACGGTCGCGTGGCCCGCGCCATAGGCGGGGTGCATCGGCGAGCCTTCGGGGAAGGCCATCGGCAGCAGCACGTTGCGCGCGATGTCGGGGGACGCCAGCTCGAAGGTCGGCACGAGGCCGCGCGCCGCGGGCGTCGCGTCGTTGTTGCGCGCGTTGAGCCGCTCGATCCACGCCAGCAGCTTCGGCGCATGGGTCTGGTACGCGGCGAGCATTGCGGCGATCGCGGGTGCCGCGGCACCGAGTTTGGCTGCATCCGCGCCAGTGCCGAGCGCCAGCCGTGCCGCGATCACCTCGGGCCGCGCCCGGCGGTGGATCAGGAACTTCTGCCGCCGGACCGCCTTCAGCCCGCGCGAGGCGACCTCGGCCATCAGCGACAGCAGGTGCGGCGGCCCCCAGGTCGCGAAGCCGGCGCGCGTCGGCTGCACCGTCTCCGGCAGGCCCTTTCCGAACGGCACGCCGCGGTCGAACATCAGAAGCGTGGCGTTGAAGTAGGCCTGGTAGAGCTGGTCGACGTGGACATAGCTCGCCATGTCGCGGGGCGTGGTCAGGAACCGCTTGCCGCCGTGGAGGTCGCTGCCGACGTGCCTGGCGCCGTTCTGCACGTCGAGCCATTCGAGCCAGGTCGTCATGTAGTCGCGGTAATCCGGCATGACGTGGCACCGCTGGTCGATGTCCTGCACGCCGAAGGCGATGTTGCCCTCGCTCCGGCCCTTGCTGCCGACGAGGAGGAACTGCGACAGGAACGGCCCCTGCATCGCGCCCTTCGTCGAGCCGCGGAAGAGGCTCTTCAGCGTCAGCCCGGCCGCGCCCTCGAAGCGGGCCGCGCGGCGCCGGGCCTCGCAGGCGTTGAGCGGTCCGCCTTCGGAGCCCTTGGGGCTGGCGGCCGGATCGAACCACGGCAGCGCACGGAGCTGCGCGAGCAACTCGCCGAGCGTGAACGTCGTCGCGTGGTCGATCCGCACCGCGGTGGCGGGGTTCGTCAGCGCGTCGAACGGCACGTCGCGGACGAGCGCCATTGCGTAGATCTCGGCCATCTCCGCGACCAGCTCGGCGGAGCCGAGCTTCGGGGCAGGCGGCATCGCCACGCCGGCGGTCGCCGGGCCCATCAGGTCGGTCGAGTGCCCGGCGAGCGGGCTCTCCCATTTCCGAAGCGCGGGCTGCGTCGGCACGCCGTCGACGAGAACGTCGTAGTGCCAGCCGCGGACCCGGTCGCCCTGCGCGACCCCGTTGCCCGCCCAGGGCGCGTAGCCTGCCGGATAGGCGTGCGGGCCGTTCTGGGTGCCGAGCGGCGCGGGGAACCCGTTCGCGGTCCCGGCAGGCTGGGGATCGTGCAGCGCCCTGACGAAGAGTTCGTAGGCGGCGGGATCGGCCCGGCCGTAGCGGTCGTGCGGCAGGCCCTTGCTGAAGCTCGACACCGGATTGGCCTCGAAGGCAACCTCCTCGCCGTTGGAACGGATCACCGGCGCCGGGCGGCTGCCGGGGTCGATCGAGAGCACGGTCGCGGCGTCGCGGCTGGTCTTGGCGCGGTCGAGCGCGGCCTGGCCATCGACACGGGGACGGCGTTCTGCGGGGGTGAGTGACATCACGAAGGCTCCTTGGTTTGAGGATCGACGTCCCGAAGCCTGGTGATGGCGCGTGAGCCCAGCGTGATTTTTCGGGCACCTCGCGGCTCCGGCGATCGTGTTTCTGCAAGCCTTCCGTGAAAAACCCGCAAAAGCGCGGGAGCCTGCGTTGACGGCGGCGGGCCGGCGGGCCTCCGATGCGGCATCCGGCGCAAGGAGGCACCGATGGCCATCACGGGTCGCGACGAAGCGCAACCGCCGCAGATCTCGCCCTATCTCGACTGGGCCGCAGAGCTCCGCACGCAGCGCGACAAGATCAGCGGCGTCAGGCGCGAAGCGGCGTACCGGCCGTATTTCCTCGAGCTCGACCCGGATCGCCTCGCGGAGGCGGCCGCGGCGCTCCTCGACCTCGCCCGCGACCGCTCGCGCCTTCTGATCGAGGAGAACGCCGCCCGCGTGCTCGATCTCCATCGCCGCGGCCCGGAGCGCCGGAAGGACGCCGAGGCCTGGCAGACCTCGCTGACGATCTATCAGCGCGAGGGTGCCGCGGTGCTCGAAGGCGCGCCGCTCTGGCGCGTGCTCCACATCGGCGAGGCGGTCGAGGGGCCCACCAAAGAGGCGCTCGCCGCGATGCCCGTCGACGACGCGCGAGCATCGCGGGACATCCCGCTCCGCGCGGTGATCGACGACGGGATCGGTTTTCTCAACCGCCGCTTCACGTTCCGGGAGGGCGCCACGCTCCGCAGCCGCTTCGCCGGCCTCTGGCTGCAGTCCTTCGATCCCGTGACGCCACCCAAGGTGCCCTACTTCGCGATGGGCCTCGGGCTCGGGCCGCAGGACATCGACCACCTGCTCGGCGAGGACGACGAGGCCTCGGTCTACGCGCGGCTCAATGCCAGCCTCGCCCCGTCGGCCGCGCGCCAGACCACCGCGTTCGGCTTCAGCCACGGCACCCACGTGGCCGACCTCTTCGCAGGCGAGGATCCGCAGAGCGCGCCGCCGTTCCGCGACATGCTCGGCGTGCAGCTGCCACCTGCGGCCGTGGAGGACACCTCGGGCCTGCGGCTCGAGCTCCCGATCGTGGAGGCCGTCATCTGGGTTCTGACCCGCGCCATCGAGATCGGCGGGACGGGCCCCGTGGTCATCAACCTCAGCTTCGGCGTCCTCGCGGGCCGCAAGGACGGCATGGGCTTCGTGGAAACCGTGCTCCGCGGCCTTCTCGACGGCTGGTCGGCCGCCACCGGACGCGAGACGCGCCTGGTCCTCGCCTTCGGCAACTGGGGCGAGGGGCGGCAGGCAGCACGCCTCGGCGACGGCGCCATCGACATCCGCCTGCAACCCGATGGCTTTGCCGCCTCCTTCGTCGAGATCCGCAGCCCCGGCCCGGAGCTCACGCTGACGCTCCTGCGCCCGGACGGCAGCGCGGCCTGGGCGGGCGCCGCTCCGGCTCCGGGCCTCGGCGAGCCACTGCTCGACCGTCAGAACGCGCGGATCGGCACCATCACCCATGTCGACGAGCCCGACGTCTACGGGCACGGGCACGTTCTGGTGCTCGCCTTCTCGCCCACGGCATCGGACCTGCCCTTCGACGCCGGTGGCGACATCGCGCTGGCACCGGCCGGGCGCTGGCGGCTGATCCTCGGCGGAACCACGGAACCGCTCCGCATCGAGGTGCAGCGCGGCGACACCGTGCCGGGCTACCGGCTCCGCGGTCGGCAAGCCTACCTCGAGCATCCTGCCGCGCACGCATGGAACCCGGTCCGGCACTCCTGGACCGGGTACGGCCCCGGCTCGCCCATCGGTCCTGCCGGCACGCAGACCGCCTACGCGTCGCACGGGCTCGGTCGCGTCCACGCCGCCGGCGCCGTATCGTGGCAGAAGAGGCACGCGGCACGATACGCCTCGGCAGGGTCGGCCGACACGACGCCGCGCGTGGTCCTCTCGGCGATCGCCGACGATGCGCCGGCCCTGCCGGGCGTGCTCGCGGCCGGAACCTACACGGGCTCGGTGCGCGCGCTCTCGGGCTCGAGTGCTGCCGCGCCCCGCCTGGCACGCGGGCTTGCAGGCATCGCGCTGGGGGCGCCGGGGCCGTCGGACGCCGGTTCGGTCCTGGGCCGGGCCCCCGGCGCGTTCGACGCGCAGACGGGCTTCGGGACGATCGACGACGGGCGTCCGATCGACGCGCTCAGGCGCTGGTGACCTCGGCGCGCGCCCGGGTCCAGAGGGTCCGAAGGACGGACCCGTCCGCGGCCGGCGTGATGGCTTCGAGCTGCGACGGCACGGTTCCATCGGTCAGCGCCGCGCGCAGGACGGGCAGGCTGAAATCGCCCGAATAGGCCGAGGCGTCGAAGGTCCGCGCCGGCGTCTGCACCTGCCCGGTCGCCGCGTTGACCACCAGCTCCCCGAGCGTCAGGCCGAGTACCGCGCCGGCCATGCTGTCGGTCGGGAAATGCACGCCCGCCACGGTCCGGTTGAACGCGATCCGCGCCGCAAGCCGCATCGACTGGCTGTAGTTGATGACGCTGGCGTCGGCGGGCCAGACGCCGGCAAGCGCGGGCTCCAGCAGCGCGTCGAGCACGGTGGCGACGGCGAACGACTCGGTGGCGTGACCGGATGGCCAGCTGCCGTGTCCGGGCGTTTGCACGACGGGTTGCAGCTCGGGCGCGAACTGGATCGGGCGCGGATGGTCCACGTGATGCTTGATCGCCATCTCGACGGTGTTGCACAGGTCGAGGACGCCGCGGAGGAGCTCGAGCGTCCACCGCGTCCCCTCGCCGTCGAGCCAGGCGATCGCGCCGAAGAACGACAGGATGTCGGTCTGCTGCGCGATGATCTCGCCGAGCCGGTCCGGCCGCAGGTCGGCGGCCGTCCTCAGGTAGGCCAGTTGAGCCTTGTCCACCGCGGGCAGCGGTCGCGTCAGCGTGACGAGCGACCCGGTGGCGGCCGGATCGCTCGTCCGCACCTCGGCCGTGCCCTCGACCGACAGGTCGATCGTCACGAGGCCGAGGAGCAGCCGGTCCAGCACCGTCCTGCGCGGTCCCGGCCCCATGACCTCGAACGCGGGCCAGGCCGCGCGGTTGCGGAGCGACGGTGTCCGTCTCGTGGCGTCGTCGGGCCAGTCGCCGGCGATGCCGTCGTGCGTCGTGGCGATCGCCGACGCCAGCGCGAAGGAGGTCGCCCCCGAGGTCGCGTTCGCGGCCTGGCTGCCTTGCGATCCCTGGCTTCCCTGCGAGCCTTGGCTGCCTTGCGAGCCTTGGCTGCCCTGCGACCCCTGACTTCCCATACGGCTTTCCTTTGAGCGACCCTTGCCGAACGTGCCGCGGGGCTCCGGGTGCCGTCAAACCGCCAGGGCGGCGCCGGGCTTGATTTTACGCTTTTTTCACGGGAATTGTGCGGCGAGCTTCGCGCTGGTATATGAGCTTACATTGTTGACATGCTTTCGAGTGCCGTCCTCCAGACAGGCGCACCATGCCGATTGTCGCGACCCCTGTGGCGCTCATCATCTCCGGTCCGCTCCGTGCGCTCGATGCGACGGAGGAGGATTGCACCCCTTCGGGCAAGAAGGCGCAGGGGCTGCTGGCGCTGCTGGCGCTCGCGCCGGGCCATCGCCGGCCGCGCCGCTGGGTCGAGGACAAGCTCTGGTCGACGCGCGGCGCGGAACAGGCGGGCGCGAGCCTCAGGCAGACGCTGAGCGAGATCCGCCGCTCGTTCGGTCGGGGCGTGGTCGAAGCCGACCGCACATCGGTCTGGCTCGATCCCGAGACCGTCCGCATCGTCACCCTGGACGACCCGCAGGCCGATCTCCTCGAAGGCATCGACGTGCGCGACCCGGAGTTCGAGATCTGGCTGCGGCAGGAACGAGCGCGGCACGGACGCGGCCATAGCGCGTTGTCCGACGGGACGATGCTCGTGCCGTCGGACGGCTTCGCCGAGATCGCGCGGCCCGCCCGTTCGGGCATCTCGATCCGTGGTCGCACGGTTGAGGTGGGACCGGAGGCGGGCTCGGACCTCGCCGCGATGCTCGGCACCGTCATGACCGACCGGATCGGGCAGGGGATCTCCGAG
Organism: Paracoccaceae bacterium; assembly: GCA_965219015.1. GTDB lineage: Bacteria > Pseudomonadota > Alphaproteobacteria > Rhodobacterales > Rhodobacteraceae > CBDCNH01. Next base: position 11,876 of record CBDCNH010000015.1, on the reverse strand, counting down.
CAGGTCAGCGCCTGGCTCGAGGCGGCGCGCGACCCGAGCGGCTCCGGAACGACGGCGGACCTCGAGGTCGAGTGCTCGTTCGCCGCCCACGGGCCCGCGAGTGCCGTGCTGATCCGCGTCGTCCACGGCGCCACGAAGCGCGTGCTCTTTTCGCGACTCTACCGCATCGAGAGCGTGATCGACGAGATCGAAACCGGCGCCATCGTCTCGCAGGCGGCGTTCGAGGCGACCGAGCGCGTTCTGGCGCAGTTGCCGCTCGCGGCCGGCGTGGCGCGCGCCGAGAACCGCGCCGCCGGACTCATGCGGCTCGCGCTTACGCGGACGTTCGGGTTCTCGGGGCCGGGGCTCGTCGAGGCCGACCGGCTGATGGCGCAGGCGCACGAGGCCGATCCGCTCGGCGTGCATCTTGCGTGGCGCGCATTTTTCCGCACCGTGCAACTCATCGAGCGACTGATCCCGAACACGGTGGAGGCACGCGAGGAGGCCGATACGCTCGGCCGCCATGCGCTCGACATGGCCGGCGACAATCCGCAGGTTCTCGCACTTCTGGCGCAGATGCGCGCGGCGGTCTTCGGCGATGCCGCGGGTGCCGCCGACCTTGCGAGGCGCGCCATCGCGCTCAACCCGTCGAACGCCTTCGGATGGCAGGCCGCCGCGATCGCCGCGACGATGACGGGCGAGCATTCCGAGGCCTACCGGCTGTCCTCGATCGGGCGCCGTATCGCCGAGCGCTCGCAGTTCCGGCACTGGTGGGATCTCAACCATTGCATCGTCTGCACGGCCACGGGCAGGCACGAGGAGGCGATCGCGGCGGGCACCTCGGCGGCGATGCTCGTCCCGGACTTTCGACCCGCGCAGCGGCATCTCATCGCGCTTCACGCGGCCTCCGGCAACACGCGCGCGGCGCTGAAGGCCGCCGCCACGCTGGCGCGCGCGGAACCGGACTTCACACTCGACCGGATGCTGAACGATCCGGACTACCCGGTCAGGACGCTGCGCGGCATGGGGCTGCTTGAGCGGCTTGCCGACGCGCTGACCTGAGCCCGGCGTCTGTCATCAAAGCTTCACAAAACGGTTGCAATGCTTACACCCGGTCAAGCTAATGCCGGGCAAAGCTGATTTGGGGGACGGACATGCTTCGGACGATGACGGTTTCGGCGCTGGCACTCGCGGCGTCGCTGACGGCGGCGGAGGCCAAGACGCAGATCCAGTGGTGGCACGCGATGGGCGGCGAACTCGGCCAGAAGCTCGAGGAGATCGTCGCGGGCTACAACGCATCGCAGGATGAGTACGAGGTCGTCCCGTCCTACAAGGGCACCTACCCCGAGACGCTGACCGCCGCCATCGCCGCCTTCCGCGCCAAGGAGCAGCCCGCGATCGTGCAGGTCTTCGAGGTCGGAACCGGCACGATGATGGCCGCCAAGGGTGCGGTCTACCCGGTCTTCCAGCTGATGAAAGACACCGACCAGCCATTCGACCCGGCGGCGTTTCTGCCCGCCGTCGTAGGCTATTACACCGACACCGACGGCAACATGCTGTCGATGCCGTTCAACTCCTCGACGCCGATCCTCTACTACAACAAGGACGTGTTCGAGAAGGCCGGGCTCGACCCCGAGACGCCGCCGAAGACCTGGGCCGAGCTCGAGGCCGACGGCCAGAAGATCATGGCGTCGGGCGCCGCGAAATGCGGCTTCACGACCGAGTGGATCAGCTGGATCCAGCTCGAGAACTTCTCCGCCTGGCACAACCAGCCGATCGGGACCGAGGAGAACGGCTTCGGCGGGCTCGACGCCGAGTTCGAGTTCGCGGGGCCGGTCCAGGAGACGCACTGGGAAAACCTCAAGAAATGGCAGGACTCGGGGCTCTTCCAGTACGGCGGGCCGGTCGGCGGTGCGGATGCGAAGCCAAAGTTCTACAGCCAGGAATGCGCCATCTTCTTCGGCTCGTCGGCGAGCCGCGCGGGCATCATCGAGAACACCAAGGACTTCGAGGTCGGCTACGGCATGTTGCCCTACTACGACGACGTCGAGGGCGCGCCGCAGAACACGATCATCGGCGGCGCGACCTTGTGGGTGATGCAGGGCCGCCCGGAGGAGGAGTACAAGGCCGTCGGCGACTTCTTCACCTACCTCTCCTCCGCGAAGGTCCAGGCCGACTGGCACCAGTTCTCGGGCTACCTGCCGATCACCGAGGCCGCCTACGAGCTCGGCAAGGAGCAGGGCTACTACGACGCCAACCCCGGCTCCGAGGTTGCGATCCGGGAGATCACGCTCAACAAGCCGACGGTCAACTCGAAGGGGCTGCGCTTCGGCAACTATGTGCAGATCCGTGACATCATCGACGAGGAGTTCCAGAACCTGCTGGCCGGGAAGGCGACGGCGAAGGAGGCGCTGGACGCGGTCGACGCGCGCGGCGACGCGCTCTTGCGCGACTTCCAGGCCGCGAACTGACCCGCGCGCGCCGAGCCGATGCAGACCCGGCGCGCGATCTTCTCCGGCAGGGCGCTGCCCTACGCGCTCGTGGCCCCGCAGCTCCTGGTCACGGGCGTGTTCTTCTTCTGGCCCGCGGCGCAGGCGGTCCGGCAGTCGTTCCTCCGCGAGGACGCGTTCGGCACCTCGACGAGCTTCGTCGGTCTCGCGAACTACGCGCGGCTGCTGCACGACCCGGCCTATCTGCACTCCCTTGGCGTGACGGTGGTGTTCGCGGTGTCGGTGGCAGCGCTGGCGATGCTCCCGGCGCTGGTGCTGGCGCTCGCCGCCGACCGGATGGTGCGCTCGGCCAAGGGCTACGTGCCACTTCTCGTCTGGCCCTACGCGGTCGCGCCGGCGGTCGCGGGCATCCTGTGGTGGTTCATCTTCAACCCCACGATCGGCATCCTTCCTTACGTGCTGCGCGGCTTCGGCTACGCATGGAACCACTCGCTGAACGGTCGCGACGCCACGATCCTCGTCGTCGTCGCCGCGGCCTGGAAGCAGATCTCCTACAACTTCCTCTTCTTCGTCGCGGGGCTCGCGGCGATCCCGGCATCGCTGATCGAGGCCGCCGCCATCGACGGCGCGAGGCCGGTGAAGCGGTTCTTCACCATCACCTTCCCGCTCCTGTCGCCGACGACGTTCTTCCTCCTCGTCGTCAATGTGGTCTACACGATGTTCGACACCTTCGCGGTGATCGACGCGACGACGCGGGGCGGGCCGTCGCAGGCAACTAATATCCTAGTATACAAGGTCTATGACGATGGCTTCCGCGGGCTTCAGTTCGGCTATTCGGCGGCGCAGTCGGTGGTGCTGATGGCCATCGTCGTGGTGCTGACGGTCGCGCAGTTCCGCTTCGTCGAGCGCCGGGTCGCGTACTGATGGTCGAGAACCGCCGCTGGCTCGACGTGCTCGCGCATCTGGTGCTGATCCTCGGCGTGCTCCTCGTGGTGTTCCCGGTCTGGATCGCGATCGTCGCCTCGACGCACGGGCCGGGCGACTTCCTGCGCGGCACGCTGCCGCTCCTGCCGGGCGGGCAGGCGGCGGAGAACTACGGCGCGATGCTCGGGCGCGGCATGACCACCTCGGGGGCGCCGCCGCTCGGGGGCATGATGCTCAACAGCCTCGTGATGGCGCTCGCCATCGCTTGCGGCAAGATCGCCATCTCGGTGATCTCCGCGTTCGCCATCGTCTACTTCCGCTTCCCGTTCCGGCAGGCGGCGTTCTGGGCCATCTTCGCCACGCTGATGCTGCCCGTGGAGGTCCGCATCGTGCCGACGTTCCAGGTCGTCGCGGACCTCGGGATGCTCAACAGCTACGCCGGGCTCTCGATCCCGCTCATCGCCTCGGCGACGGCCACGTTCCTCTTCCGCCAGGTGTTCCTGACCATGCCCGACGAATTGATGGAGGCGGCGCGGATCGACGGCGCGGGGCCGATGAAGTTCTTCCGCGACATCCTCCTGCCGCTCTCGCGGACCAACATCGCGGCGCTCTTCGTGATCCTCTTCATCTACGGCTGGAACCAGTACCTCTGGCCGCTCCTCATCACCACCGACGCGCGCTACTACACCATCGTCGCGAGCATCAAGCGCATGGCCGACGTGGCCGACGGCGATCCGCAGTGGAACGCGGTGATGACGGCGGCGGTGCTCGCCATGCTGCCGCCGGTGCTCGTGGTGATCGCGATGCAGCGCCTCTTCGTGCGCGGCCTCGTCGAGACGGAGAAGTAGCTTGGCGCGCGTGACCCTCGACGGCGTCGGCAAGACCTATCCCGGCGGCGAGGCGGCGGCGGTCACGGACATCTCCATCGACGTGGCGGACGGCGAGTTCGTCGTCCTCGTCGGGCCCTCGGGTTGCGGCAAGTCCACGCTCCTGCGGATGATCGCGGGGCTCGAGACCGTGAGCGCCGGCACGATCCGCATCGGCGAGCGCGTGGTCAACGGCGTGGAGCCCGCAGACCGCGACATCGCGATGGTGTTCCAGAACTACGCGCTCTACCCCCACATGACCGTGCGCCGGAACCTCGCCTACGGCTTGCGGAACCGGCGGATGCCCGAGGCGGAGATCGCGGCCCGGGTGGCGCGGGCGGCGGAAATCCTCGAGATCGGCGGCTTTCTCGACCGCAAGCCGCGGCAGCTCTCGGGCGGCCAGCGCCAGCGCGTCGCGATGGGCCGCGCCATCGTGCGCGAGCCCGCGGTGTTCCTCTTCGACGAACCGCTCTCGAACCTCGACGCCAAGCTCCGAAGCCAGATGCGGGGGGAAATCAAGGGCCTGCAGGCGCGGCTCCGGACGACCTCGGTCTACGTCACGCACGACCAGCTCGAGGCGATGACGCTCGCGGACCGGCTCGTCGTGCTCAACGCGGGCCGGATCGAGCAGGTCGGCGCCCCGCTCGCGGTCTACCGGCGGCCAGCGACCACCTTCGTCGCCGCCTTCACCGGCTCGCCGCCGATGAACCTCCTTAACGCCGAGGCGGGTGGCGGCGCGGTGCGGATCGGCGGCGCGTGCCTACCCTGCGATGCCGCGCTTGGTGGCCCGGTGACGCTCGGCATCCGGCCCGAGGAGCTCGTGCCTGCCGCCCCCGGCCCCGCGTCGCTGCCGATGACGGTGGACTTTCTCGACGAGCTGGGCGCGCTCCGCCTCGCGCACGGCCGCATCGCGGGCCAGCCGGTGGTGGTGTCGCTTCCGGGCGGCGCCGAAGTGCCGGCAGAGCTTTCGCTTGCAGCACCCGCCGCCGCGCTCCATCTCTTCGACCGCGCCTCCGGGCGGCGGATCGAGGGGGCGGGCGGATGAAGCAATCGGGGTCGACGGGCGTCATCTACGCCGCCATCGCCGGCAACGGCCTCGTCGCGGTGACGAAGTTCGTCGCCGCCGCGATCACCGGCAGCTCCGCGATGCTGAGCGAAGGCGTTCATTCGCTCGTCGACACCGGCAACCAGGGGCTCCTTCTGTTCGGCATGAAGCGCTCCCGGAAGCCGGCCGACCGCAGCCATCCGTTCGGCTACGGCATGGAGCTCTATTTCTGGGCCTTCGTCGTCGCGATCCTCATCTTCGGCCTCGGCGCCGGTGTGTCGGTCTACGAGGGCGTGGCGAAGATCGTCGAGCCGCATCCGGTCAAGAACGCAGCCGTCAACTACGGCGTCCTTGCGCTTGCGTTCTGCTTCGAGGGCTATTCCTGGTGGGTGGCGCTGAAGGAGATGCGCGCGGTCAAGGGCGACCGGAGCTACTGGCAGGCGGTGCGCGCGAGCAAGGATCCGACCGTGTTCACCGTCCTCTTCGAGGACAGCGCGGCGCTCCTCGGGCTCGTCGTCGCGGCGCTGGGGCTCTTCATCGCCGAGACCTGGGAGCTGCCGGTGTTCGACGGCATCGCCTCGGTGGTGATCGGCGCGATCCTCGCGGTCACGGCGTTCTTTCTCGCCTGGGAGTGCAAGGGGCTGCTCACCGGCGAGAGCGCGGCGCGCGGCACGGTGGACGAGATCGAGGGCATGGTCCGCGACGACCCCGACATCCTGCGCCAGAACGAGCTCCTGACCATGCATTTCGGGCCGAACGACATCCTCGTCACGCTGAGCGTGGACTACGCCGACCGGCTCACATCCTCCGACGTGGAGGCGGCGGTGTCGCGGCTCGAGAAGCGCATCAAGGGCCGCTTCCCCGACGTGCGCCGCGTGTTCATCGAGGCGCAGCGCGCGGCGCCGGCCTGACGCCCCTCAGCGTCCGGTGATGCCCGGAAAGAACAGCAGGAGCGCCACCGCGACGATCTGCAGGCCGATGAACGGGACCAGCGAGCGGAAGATGTCGCCGAGCGAGATCTCCGGCGGGGCGACGCTCTTGAGGTAGAACGCGGCCGGGCCGAAGGGCGGCGACAGGAACGACACCTGCATGTTCATGCAGAAGAGGACGCCGAACCACACCGGGTCGAGCCCCAGCGTCTTCACGATCGGCACGAAGATCGGCATCGTCAGGAGCGCGATCCCCACCCAGTCGAGGAACGCGCCGAGCACGAACAGGATCGCCATCATCACGAGAACGATCACGGTCGGGTTGTCGGAGATGCCGGTCATCAGCTCGGAGATGAAGCGGATGCCGCCCATCAGGTTGTAGACGCCGACGAGCGCCGTGGCGCCGATGCCGATCCAGACGATCATGCCCACGGTCGCGAGCGTCTGGATCGCGCTGTCGCGGAGGAGCCGGTAGGTGAACTCGCCGCGCACGATCGTGGAGAGCACCACGCCGCCGACGCCGACGGCGGACGCCTCGGTGACGGAGGCGATGCCGGCGTAGATCGAGCCCAGCACGAACACGACGACGAGGAGCGGCAGGATCAGCCCCTTGAGGAGCGAGAGCTTCTCCGCCGTGGGGATCGGCGTGCGGTCGGGCGCGGGGGCGGCGCGCGGGTTCACCTGCGCCACGACGAGCACGTAGGCCACGTAGAACATCGCCAGCATGAAGCCGGGGATGAACGCGGCCGAGAAGAGCTCGCCAATCGAGACGCTGGCAGTGAGCCCGTAGATGATGAGCACGATCGACGGCGGCACCATCGTGCCGAGCGAGCCCCCCGCGCAGACGACGCCGATGGCGAGGCGGCGGTCGTAGCCCTGCCGCAGCATCTGCGGCAGCGCGATCAGGCCGAGGAGCACGATCTCGCCGCCGATGATGCCCGACATCGCGGCCAGGATGACCGAGACGAAGATCGTCTGCACCGCGACGCCGCCGCGGAGCCTGCCGCCGACGAGGCGCATCGCGTCGAAGAGGTCGCGCGCGATGCCCGAGCGGTCGAGGATCGCGGCCATCAGCACGAACATCGGCACCGAGACGAACACGAAGCTGTCGACGAAGGTGTAGATGCGGCTGGTGATGAGCGGGATCGCCATCGGGCCGAACCAGCCCGCGGCGAAGATCAGCGCGACGAGCAGCGTCACGAACGCGAGCGGCATCCCCGTCAGCAGGAGGAGCACCATCATGCCGAACATCACGACCGTGCCGCCGCCGATCCCGAGCGCCTGCAGGTCGAGCAGCCCGTTCATTCGGCACGGTCCCGGAGCGGGCGGCGCGCATGGTTGACGGCGAGGACGAGGAACTGCACCGCGAGGACGACGAGGATCACGAGGAGGAAGATCTTGACGAGCGCGGGCGTCGGCGGGTTCCAGGCGCTGCCGGAGCCCTCGAGGTAGAACGCGCCCGCGGGCGTCATCACGGCCTTCTCCACCATGACGATGGTGGCGTAGGCGAAGAACACCGCCGCGATGCAGGAGATGACCGAGATCGTCACGTCCATGAAACGCCGGGCGCGCGGGCCGAGGCGGTCGTAGAGGAGGACGATGCGGATGTGGCTGTCGCGGGCGGCGCAGTAGAGCCCGCCGTAGAGGAAGGCGATGGCGCAGAGGAAGGTCGTCGTCTCGTGCGCCCAGATCGTCGGGCGGTTGAAGACGTAGCGGAGGAAGACCTCGAGGAGCAGGATCGCCGCGGCCGCGACGATGCCCGCGGCGAACACGTAGGCGCCGCGGTCGATCGCGCGGCCGAGCCGCCCGGCCTCGGGCGGGATCGGGGCGCGGCCCTCGCGGGGCAGCGCCTCGCTGGTGGCGTCGAGGTCGGTCTCGATGGTCTCGGGCATGGTCCCCCCGCGCCGTCCGGCTCCCCGGACGGGCCGGCGCACCGGCCCGCCGCGATGGCCTTGCTAGGTCACTGGAGGAGGTTCTTCTCGGTCAGGTAGGCGTTCAGCGTCTCGAACACCTTCTGGGCGTTGGCCGACTTCGCCGCGACCTTCTCCCACTCGCCGCGCGCGATGGTGCGGAACTTCGCGCGCTCCTCGGCCGGCCAGTCGTGGACGGTGATCTTGCCGCCCGCCGCAGCCTTCTCGGCGGCCGCGGTATCGCGCTCCCGCAGCGTCGCGATCTGGTCGTCGGCAAAGGCGGTGACGCTGTCCTCCATCACCTTCTTCAGGTCGTCAGGGAGCTCGTCCCACTTGGCCTTGTTCATCGACACCTCGACGAGCGGCAGCGAGTGGAAGCCCGGGTAGACCGGGTTCGGCGCGATGTCGTTGAGGCCCTGTTCCGCGTTGACCGAGAACACGCTGTAGTCCGCGGCGTCGATCACGCCCTTGTCGAGCGAGGTGTAGACCTCCGACGAGGGCAGGTTCACCGGCGCCGCGCCTGCTGCCGCGAAGACGTTGGAGACGAGCCCCTCGGGCGTGCGGATCTTGACGCCTTGGAGGTCGCCTACGCCGTCGAGCGGCACCTTCGAGACGAAGGCCTCGAGCCCCGGCGTGGACGGGCCGATGAAGTGCAGCCCATAGGGCTCGACGAGGCTTTCCATCACTTCGGCGCCGCCGCCGTTCCGCATGAAGTCCATCATCTGGTCGGGATCGGACCAGGCGCCGACCGGGTTGGCGATGAGCCCGAAGGCGGGATCCTTGCCGGCGAAGTACGACGTGTCGGTGATGTGGCCGTCGAGGATGCCCGCGGCGATGGCGTCCTGCGTCTCCTTGTAGTCCACGATCGAGCCGACGGGCATCAGGTTGATCTGGATGCGGCCGTCCGACATCTTGCCCACGGACTCGGCCCAGCCCTGCGCGAAGACGTAGTTCGGGTTGCCGGCCGGGTCCGAGGACTGCCAGGTGAACGTGTAGTCCTGCGCGAGTGCGGGCGCGACGGACAGGCCGAGCGCCGCGAGGGCGCCTGCAATGGCGTATCGCATGGGGATCCTCCCTAGTTGCGTGTTCCCGGCCGGGTTGGCTCCCGGTCCGGGTCGAAGGCGAGCTGCACCTTCATGGCGCGGCTCCGATCGGACGCGCGGTCGAACGCCGCGCGCGCGTCTGTTGCCGGTAGAACGTCCGTGATGAGCGGGCCGACGTCAACCGCACCGGTGTCGATCAGGCGCGCCGCCTCGGCGAACTCGGTGTCGAAGCGGAAGCTGCCGCGAAGCGTGATTTCCTTGGTGACGGCGAGCCCGAGCGGGACCGTGACGTCGCCGCCGAGCCCGACCGCGACGAGGATGCCGCCCGCACGCAGCACGCGGAGGCACGCGGCGAGCCCCGCCGCCGATCCCGAGCACTCGAACGCGACATCGAGCGTGCCCTTGCCCGTGGCGAGAGGCGCGAGCGCATCGGGCGTCGCCTTGAGGTCGTGCGTCGCGGTGGCCCCCAACTGCGCGGCGACGGCGAGAGGCGCCGGCCCGAGGTCGGTCGCGACGATTTCGCCCGCGCCAAGGTGCCGAGCGGCGAGCACCATCAGGCAGCCGATCGGCCCCGCGCCCGACACGAGCACGCGCCGGCCTTCGAGCGGCCCCGCCTGACCGGCCGCGTGGAGGCACACCGCGAAGGGCTCGGCGCAGGCGGCGGCGCCGAGATCGGTCGTGGGCGCGAGCCGCACCAGCTGCCCCGCCGGGAGCGTCAGCGCATCCCGAAAGAAGCCTTGCTGGTGCGGCGTCCGCATCGCCGAACCCGCGAAGCGCATGTCCGAGCAGTGGTTCCGCATCCCGGCCCGGCAATAGTCGCAGACCCCGCAGGGCATCGACGGGTTGATCGCCACGCGGTCGCCGACGTCGAGCGCCGGAACGCCCGGCCCGACCGCCGCGACCGTGCCCGAGGCCTCGTGCCCGAGGATCATCGGCTCGGCGACCCGTACCGTGCCGAAGCCGCCGTCGTGGTAGTAGTGCAGGTCCGACCCGCAGATGCCGCCGCGGGCGACGCGCACCGTCGCCTCGCCGGGCTCCGGCGCCGCCGCGAGGGGCGCTGTGTCAAGGCGGAGGTCGTGCGCCGCGTGGATCGTGACGGCGGGCATCAGAGCACGGAGATCATGCCGCCGTCGGCGTAGATGATCTGTCCGCTGACGTAATCCGAGGCCCGCGAGGCGAGATAGACCACCGTGCCCGCGAGCTCCTCCGGCCGGCCCCAGCGCCGCGCCGGGGTACGCGCCTTGACCCAGGCGTCGAACGCAGGATCGGCCATCAGGGCCTCGTTCATGTCGGTGATCATGTAGCCCGGCCCGATGGCGTTGGCCTGGATGTTGTGCGGCCCCCATTCGGCGGCCATAGCCTTCGTCAGCATCTTGATGCCGCCCTTGGCGACCGTGTAGGGCGCGATGGTGGCGCGGGCGAGCTCGCTCGTCAGCGAGCCCACGTTGACGATCTTGCCATGCCCGCGCGGCACCATCCGCCGCGCCGCCTCGCGCCCCGCGACGAAGGCCGCGGTGAGGTTGGTGTCGAGGACGCGCCGCCAGTCCTCGGTCGCGAGATCGAGCATCGGGCGACGGACCTGGATGCCCGCGTTGTTGACGAGGATGTCGATCGCCGTGCCGTCGACGTCGAAGCGCGCGAAGGCCGCGACGACGGCGGCCTCATCGGTCACGTCGAACGCCGCCGCCTCGACCGCGTGGCCTTCTACCGCGAGTGCTGCGCGTGCGCCTTCGAGCCGGTCCGCGTCCATGCCGTTCAGCACCACGCGCGCCCCCGCCTCGGCAAGGCCGCGCGCGAAGGCGAGCCCGAGCCCGCGGGAGGAGCCGGTCACGAGCGCCGTGCGCCCGGCGAGGTCGAAGAGGCCGCTCATGTCGGGGACATCGTTCGCATCGCCCGCACCGTAACGGGGCGGGCCACGCGCCGTAACCCCTCTTACGCCGCCGCTTCCACGGGCGCGGCGGCGAGCGCTTCGGCGGCGATGGCGAGGGCGACCTTGCGCTTGCCGAGGTCGTGCATCGGTGCGGTCAGGATCACCTCGTTCGGCCGATGCCGCGCCACCAGCGCCAGCAGCTCGCGCCGCACTGTTTCCGGCCCGCCGGTCGCCGAGCAGGAGAACGCCGCGTCGACCGCGTCGAGCATCTGCGGCCCGATGACGGCCCTGATGTCCTCGACCGGGCGCGGCAGCTTGCCGGGACGGCCCGAGCGGAGGTTGGCGAAGGCCTGCTGCATCGAGGTGCGGAGATACGCGCCCTCGCGGTCGTCCGCGCCCGCGAACACGTTGACCGCGAGCATGAAATGCGGCGCGGGCCAGCGCTCGGAGGGCCGGTAGGTGGCGCGGTAGGTCGCGAGCGCGTCCTCGAGCGCCGCCGGCGCGAAATGCGACGCGAAGGCGTAGGGGAGCCCGAGATACGCCGCCAACTCAGCGCCATAGAGGCTCGAGCCGAGAATCCAGACCGGCACCTCGGTCCCGGCGCCGGGATGCGCCTGCACCGGCATCGCGGGGTCGGGCTCCGCGAGGTAGGCCATCAGCTCCAGCACGTCGCGCGGGAAGCCGTCGCCGCCGTCGAGGCCGCGCCGGAGCGCCCGCGCCGTCGCCATGTCACCGCCCGGAGCGCGGCCGAGGCCGAGGTCGATGCGGCCCGGAAAAAGCGTGGCGAGCGTGCCGAACTGCTCGGCGATCACGAGGGGCGCGTGGTTCGGGAGCATCACCCCGCCGGCGCCGACGCGGAT
>CBDCNH010000014.1:0-60060 GCA_965219015.1 Paracoccaceae bacterium | reverse complement strand
CGCACTGGGCGGGGTCGATCGTGTTCCTCCTCGCGGCCCTCCTCGTGCCGCGGCTCCTGCGCGGCGTGACCTGGGGCGAGGTCGGGCTCGTCGGCGTGGTGGTGGTGGCGGCCTTCGCGGCGCGGGCGATCATCCTCTTCGGCGTGCTGCCGCTCCTCGCCGCGCTGCGCCTCTCGCCGCCGGTGAGCCGGCCCTACAAGCTCGTCATCCTCTGGGGCGGGCTGCGCGGCGCGGTCACGCTGGCTCTCGTGCTGGCGGTGTCGGAGAACGCGGCGCTGCCGGCCGACGCGCAGCGGCTCGTGGCGGTGCTCGCGACCGGGTTCACCATGTTCACGCTCCTCGTGCAGGGCACCACGCTCCGCGCCGTGATCCACCGCGTCCGGCTCGACCGGCTGTCGCCGCTCGAGGCGGCGCTGCAGAACCAGATCGTCGCCGTGGCGCTGCAGAGCGTGCGCGAGGAGGTGGCGGACGCGACGAAGCGCCACCAGCTCACGCGCGACATCGTGCGCTCGGAGGCGAAGGCCTTCGCGGTGCGGCTCGACGCGGCGGTGGCGGCCGCCGAGGAGGGCGCCGAGATCCTCGACCGCGACCGCATCACGCTCGGGCTCGTCACGCTCGCGGGCGCCGAGCGCGAGGCGATCCTCGAGGGCTTCCGCGCCGGCGACATCTCGCCGGGGCTCGTCGAGCGGATGCTCGCGGACGCCGCGCGCCTCATCGAGCGCACCCGCGCGGGCGGCCGCATCGAGTACCGCCGCACAGGTCGCGAGAACATCGCCTACGGGCGGCTCCATGCCTTTGCCTACGCGCTGCACCGACGGCTTCACGTCTCGGGGCCGCTCGCGCGCATCGCCGCCGACCGCTTCGAGATCCTCATCATCCTGCGGATGATCCTGCGTGACCTGCACGGCTTCGTGGACACCAAGATCGTGCGGATCCACGGCCGGCGCGTGGCCGATCTCATGCACGAGGTGCTGGGGCGCCGCGAGGAGGACGTGGACCGCGAGCTCGACGGGCTCCGGCTGCAATACCCCGGCCACGCCGACGAGGTGGAGCGCCGCTTCATCCGCAAGGCGGTGCTCCGGCTCGAGGAGCGCGAGTTCGACGCGAGCCGCGACGACGGGCTGATCGGCAGCGACCTCTACCAGCTCCTCGCGCGCGACGTGGCCGCCCGCCGCCGCGCCGCCGACGTGCGCCCGCGGCTCGACCTGTCGCTGCAGAAGGTCGCGATGGTGGCGCAGTTCCCGCTCTTCGCGACGCTGGGCGAGCGGCGCCGCAAGCGCCTCGCGCGCGCGCTCGTCACGATCTTCGCCGAGCCGGGCGACGTGCTGATGCGGAAGGGCGACCCGGCCGACGCGGTGTGGTTCCTCGCCTCGGGCGCGGTCGCGCAGACCGTCGCGGGCCACGAGCGGCGGATGGGCCGCGGCGAGATGTTCGGCGAGCTCGCTCTACTGTCCGGCCAGCGACGACGGCGCGCGAACGTCCGCGCCATCACGCATTGCACGCTCCTCAAGCTCGACGAGCAGCGCTTCCGGCGGCTTCTTGCGCGCAATCCCGAGATCGCACGGATCGTGGCCGAGAACGCGCGCGGCCGGGGCATCGACCCCGACCTTCTCGCGCGGATGCTCGGGCCGGTCGCGGCAACCGCCGTCGCGGAAGGTGAAGAGGCGCCCTTCACCGAGGTGCCGCCCGAGGACGAGCGAACGGCGGCCGAGTAGGCTAGGGCCGTCCCTTCGGGCGCGCCGAGGGGGGTTTGGCCGATGCCTTGGCGCGAGGCTTGTAGGGCGGCTTGGCGGCGCTTGCAGGCCGGGCGCCGGGCTTGCTGGTGGGCTTGCCGGCAGGCGTGCCGGCGGGCTTGCGGAACGGCGGCTTGCCGGCCGGCTTCGGGCTGCCGGCAGCTTTTCGGAACGGCGGCTTGGCCGGTTTCTTGCGGAGCGATGCGCCCGGATCGGCCGCATCGAAGCCCTCGGGCCGCTGGCGCCGCGGCGCGGGCGCGGGACGCTCGGGCGCCGCGGTAGGAGTGGGTGCGGCACCCTCGGCCGGAGGTTCGGCCCGGGGCTCGCGCGACGGATCGGGTCGGGGCGCGGGTCGCGTATCGCTCCCGCTCTCCGCGCGGCGGACGCGGATGCCCTTTTCGAGCGTCTGGCTCGGGCCCACCCGCGCCATGAAGCCGTCGAGGCTCGCCCCGGCGAGTTGCACCAGCGTCTCGTGCTCCTGCACGCGGATCGCCCCGATGGCGTCCTTCGTCATGCCGCCGGCGGCGCAGAGCATCGGCAGGAGCCAGCGTGCCTCGGCCCGCTCGGCGCGGCCGACGGAGAGCGCGATCCAGCCGCTGTCGGCGAATGCGTCGTGGCTGCGCGACACCGGGCGGGACGCAACGTCGTTGGGCCGGCCGCGCGGCGCGGCCTCGGGCGTGAGGTCTTCCGGCGCCGAGCGGCCCTCGCGGGCAAGCCGCAGGAACGCCGCCGCAAGGGTGTCCGCCGCGTGTCCCTTGACCAGACGCGCGACCAGCGCCGCCTCGTCGTCGGTGATGGGACCATCGAGCAGCGGCGAGGCCAGCAGACGCTCGGCATCGCGCGCGAGCACAGCCTCCGCCGAGGGCGGATCGGCCCAGACCGCATGGATCGAGGCGGCGGCGAGGAGCCGCTCGGCCTTGCGCCGGTCGGACGCCGACACGATGAGCGCGCTCACCCCCTTGCGGCCCGCGCGCCCGGTCCGGCCCGAGCGGTGCAGCAGCGTCTCGCGGTTGGCGGGGAGGTCGGCGTGGACGACGAGCTCGAGCCCCGGCAGGTCGATGCCCCGCGCCGCCACGTCGGTCGCGATGCAGACCCGCGCGCGCCCGTCGCGCATCGCCTGCAGCGCATGCGTCCGCTCGGCTTGGCTCAGCTCGCCCGAGAGCGCCACCACCGAGAAGCCGCGGTTGGCGAAGCGCGCCGTCATGTGCCCGACCGCCGCCCGCGTCGCGCAGAACACCAGCGCCGTCGGCGCCTCGTAGTAGCGCAGCACGTTGATGATCGCGTTCTCGCGCTCGTGCTTGGCGCAGGTCAGCGCGCGGTATTCGATGTCGGCGTGCTGGCGCGCCTCGCCGGCCACCGCCAGCCGGCGCGCGTCCTTCTGATAGGTCGCGGCGAGCGCCGCGATCGGCTTCGGCACCGTCGCCGAGAACATCAGCGTGCGGCGCTCGGGAGGCGCCTGGTCGAGGATGAACTCGAGGTCCTCGCGAAACCCGAGGTCGAGCATCTCGTCCGCCTCGTCGAGCACCACCGCGCGGAGGCCGCCCATGTCGAGCGAGCCGCGCTTGATGTGGTCGCAGATGCGTCCCGGCGTGCCGACGAGGATATGCGCGCCGCGCGCGAGCGCGCGGACCTCGGTCCGCATGTCCATGCCGCCGACGGCGCTCGCGAGGATCGCGTGCGTGCCCGCGTAGAGCCAGTCGAGCTCGCGCCGGACCTGCAGCGCCAGCTCGCGCGTCGGCGCCACGACGAGCGCCAGCGGGGCCTCCGCCGGCCCGAAGCCGGGCGCCTCGCCGAGGAGCGTCGGTGCCAGCGCAATGCCGAAGGCCACGGTCTTGCCGGAGCCTGTCTGCGCCGAGACGAGGAGGTCCGCCGCCGCGAGCGAGGGGTCGATCATCGCCCGCTGCACCGGCGTCGCCTCGGCGTAGCCGCGCTCGGCGAGGGCCGCCGCCAATGCGGGAACGATGCCGTCGAACTCGGTCATGCGGGAACTTTCGGGCCGGGAATGCACCTGCAGTACCGCGCTGCGCCTGCAGTGTATAGCCCCCGCCCCTCAGCGCTCTGCCATGACGAGGAGCAACGCAAGCCCGATCAGCATCGCGCCGACCGTGCGTTCGAGCCCGAGCGCGACGCGGCGGCTGGTCCGAAGGCGTCGTGTCACGCGCTCGCCGAGCAGAACGAGCGGCGGCTCGACCAGGGCAGCGACCGCAATGAGGAGGACCCCGTGAGCGATCAGCTGAAGCCAGATCGGGCCCGCGTCCGGCGCCACGAACTGCGGCAGGAACGCAAGGAAGAAGATCGCGACCTTCGGGTTGCAGAGATCGACAACGACGCCCTGGCGCCAGATCGCGGGCAGCGTCGCCGCGATCGCGGCCGGGTCGCCCGCGAGGGTCGCCTTGGTCGTCTGGAGGGCCTGCAGGCCGAGCCAGAAAAGCCAGACCACGCCGGTCCACTTGACCGCCTGGAAGGCGATCTCCGAGGTGGCGAGGATGGCCGAGACGCCGAGCGCCGCCAGCGCGGCATGGCAGAGTGCGCCGGTCCAGGTGCCCGACATCGCCGCAAGACCCGCGGCCCGCCCACCCCTCACCGTGTGGCCGATGATGAACGCGGTGTCAGGCCCGGGCGCGAGGTTGAGGGCGAGCGCGGCGGCGAGAAACGCGCCCCAATGCGCGGCATCGTAGGCGAGCATGACACATCCATCCGGTCAAATCGCGCCGCAGCGCATCGACAGGATGGACGGGTCCGACCGGGACGCCGCGTGAAAATGCAGTGAAAGCGCGCGCTACTCCGCCGGCGTGCGGACGGGTCGGAGGCGGGCGAGCACGATGCGGGACAGCGTGAACGAGATGCCCGCGCAGACCGCGATCGCACCGACCATCGGCAGGGCAGTCCCATCGAAGAAGAGCCCGCTGAGGCCAATCATCGCGCCGCCTGCGAGCATCTGGAGCGTGCCGCCGAGCGACGAGGCGAGGCCTGCGATGCTGCCGTGCCGGTCGAGCGCCATCACCATCGTCGTCGGGATCACGAGCCCGAGGCAGGCGTTGCCGCAGAAGAGGCAGGCGATGATGACGGGGAGCGTGCCGAAGCCGGAAGCGACGAGCACGAGCAGGAGGGTCGCGAAGGACACGAAGCCGGTGACCGCCCACACGACGACGGCCGCGGGTCCGAAGCGCTCACCGAAGGTCGCGGCGAACTGCGACGCGGCGAAGAAGCCGATCGCGTTGACCGCAAAGGCGAGGCTGAACTCGGTGGGGGAAAGCCCGAACTGGCCGGTGTAGACGAAGGCTGCGCTGGCGATGAAGACGAAGAAGCTCGCCATCCCGAAGCCGCCGATGAAAGTGAGGCCCATGAAGATCGGGTCCGCGACGAGCGTGCGGGCGTTGCGGGCCAGAGTTCGGGCGTTGATGGGCACGCGGCGCTCGAGCGGCAGCGTCTCGGGGAGAGCGGTCGCAGCCAGTGTCAGGCTTGCGAGCCCGGCGATGCCCAGCGCCACGAAAACGCCGCGCCAGTTGGCAAAGGTGATGATGGCGCTGCCAGCCAGCGGCGCCAGCATCGGCGACACGCTGATGACGAGCATCACGAGCGCCATCAGGCGCGTGGCAGCGGTGCCGGTGTGCTGGTCCCGGATGATCGCGCGCGGGATGACCATGACCGCGGCGCCGCCGAGCCCTTGCACGAAGCGCGATGCGGTCAGCCAGCCGATGCTGGGCGCCACCGCGCAGCCTGCGGCGCCGAGGATGAAGACGGTAAGACCGATGTAGAGCGGCGCCTTGCGACCGATCTGATCCGACAGCGGCCCGTAGACGAGCTGCGCCACGCCGAAGGCCGCGAAATAGACCGCAAGGGTGGTCTGAGCGGCCGCCACGTTCGTCTCGAGCGCGCGTTCGATCGACGGCAGCGCCGGGAGATACATGTCGATCGAAAACGGACCCACGCAGGACAAAAGGCCGAGAATCGCGGCCATGCGAAACAATCCGGGAGTCATTTTGGCCTCAATCAAGTGTGGCGGAGGCCCGGTATAGGGTCAGCGCATACAGCCGCAATTAGCTGACGTGTGGAGCTTATTTGGAGGCGACCTTCACGCGGCTCTGGCTGTCGAGCAGCTTCGCCTCCTGACGGAGCAGAAGCGTACCGACGCTCGCGACGGCCAGCGCCATGAGCGGCACGGTGGCTTGGAACAGGGTCATGACGAGGTCTCCTTCCGCAGGTATCGAAGAACATAGTGCGCGGCGCCGTGCATTGCCACCCCCGTGACACCCCAATAGAGCGTCGCGACCGTCGCGTTGGCGATATCGGCGGAGAGCGGCCCGAGAACCGCGATCCCGATCAGCCCGAGTCCGATCGCGTTGACGAACGTCGCGAAGAGCCGCACGCGCTCGTTGTGGCTCGCAAGCGGATCGCGAATGGTCCGCAACAGGCGTCCTCGATGCCGGGAGATCAGCTCTTATCGTGCTCCCGTGTGGGATGAAAGGCCAGCGAAATATGGGGGATCCGGCCGCAGAGCCTGTCCCGGCGATGCATCGCCCTTCGCTCGGGGCCCGTTGCGGACGATGCTGCGGTGGGCCGTCGCGATAGCGGCCGCCGGTCCGCCGGGCAGCGCAGACCAGCTCCGCGGTCGAGATGGTCCGCTGGCAGCCCGTAGGGGAATTGAACCCCTGTTTTCAGGTTGAAAACCTGACGTCCTAACCATTAGACGAACGGGCCGTGATGCGTGGCCGGTGTCTAGAAAACACGCCCGGCGTCCGCAAGGGGTTTCTCCACGGCTCAGGTGGCGCGCGCGGCGTCCTCGACGCGGAGCTGGACGCGGGCGCGGCCTTGCCAGTGGTCGACCTCGATGCGGCCGGCGAGGTGCACGGGGCCCGACGCGCTTTCGAGGAGCGGCCCGAGCGGACCCTCGAACGCGCCGAACGCCACGCAGTCGAGCCGGCCCAAGAGTCCTGCGCGGAACCGGAGATGGCTGGCACCCATCCGCCGCAGTCCGCTCGTCGATTGCCCGGCGAGCGCGAAGCGGGGCGCGGCGGCGCCCGAGCCCCAGGGGCCGGCGGCGTCGAGCGCTTGCACGAGGTCCGCGGTCGCGGCTTCGGGCGCGAGCACGCCGTCGAGCATGAGGTCGGCCGCACCCGCGAGGCCCGCGCCCTGCCGCGCGAGGATCTCGCCGAGCCGCGCCATCGCGGGCTCGACCCGGTCGCGACGGAGGCTGAGGCCCGCCGCCATCGGGTGCCCGCCGCCGGTCATGAGGAGCCCCTCCGCCGCGAGCCGGTGGACCGCCGCGCCGAGATCGACGCCCGCGACCGAGCGCCCCGAGCCGCGACCGAGATCGCCGTCGAGCGCGATCACCACGGCGGGGCGGTTTGCCGCCTCCTTCAGCCGCGCCGCGACGATGCCGACGACGCCCGGGTGCCAGCCGTCGCCCGCGGCCCAGGCGAGCGGGCCGTCGAGCCCGCGCGCTTCGGCCTGCGCGATCGCCGCGTGGCGCACCGCCGCCTCGATGTCGCGCCGCTCGGCGTTGAGGCCGTCGAGCCGACCCGCAAGCGCCGCGGCCTCGGCAGGATCGTCCGTCGCGAGGAGCCGTGCGCCAAGATCGGCCCGCCCGACCCGCCCGCCCGCGTTGATCCGCGGCCCGAGCACGAAACCGAGGTGATGCGCCGAGGGCGCCACGCCAAGCCCCGCGATGTCGGCCAGCGCCGCGAGCCCCGCTCGCCCGCGCCGCGCCATCACCCGCAGCCCCTGGCGCACGAAGGCCCGGTTGACGCCCCGGAGCGGCGCCACGTCGGCGACGGTCGCGAGCGCCACGAGGTCGAGCATGTCCATCAGCTCCGGCCCCGTGACGCCTTCGGCGCGCAGCCGCCGGTTGGCCTCGACGAGGAAGAGAAACACCACGGCGGCAGCGCAGAGGTGCCCGAGCGCGCCGTCCTCGTCCTGCCGGTTCGGGTTCACCACGGCAAGCGCGGGCGGAAGGGTCGGAGCGCCCGCGTGGTGGTCGAGGACGATCACGTCGCAGCCCCGTGCTGCCGCGATCGGCTCGTGCGCCAGCGTGCCGCAATCGACGCAGAGGATGAGGTCGTGCGCGGCGGCGAGCGCGGCCATCGCGGGTGCGTTCGGGCCGTAGCCCTCGTCGATGCGGTCGGGGACGTAGAGCGTCGCGCTCCTGCCCATCCCGCGCAGCCATGTCAGCAGAAGCGCCGCCGAGGCGCCGCCGTCGACGTCGTAGTCGGCGAGCACCGCGATGCGCTCGGAGCCCGACACCGCCGCGAGAAACCGCGCGGCGGCCGTGCCCATGTCGCGGAGGGACATCGGATCGGGGAGGAGATCGCGCAGGGCCGGCGCGAGATGCGCCGCGGCGCCGTCGGGCGGGACGCCAAGCCGGGCGAGAACCCGCGCGACGGGGACCGCGTGGCCGCCTTGCGCGAACATCTCCGCGAGCCGGTCCTGCGCCGCCGTGGGGCCGGTCCAGCAGCGCCCCATCGCGGACGCCTCGACGCCGAGGAAGGCGCCGCCCTGCGGGCTCACCGCGCCGGGGCGCGGTAGGTCATGCGCCGCACGGAGCCGGTCTTCGACCGCATCAGCACCGTCTCGGTGGTGAAGAAGCCGGGCTCGCGGCGGATGCCCGCGAGGATCGAGCCGTCGGTCACGCCGGTGGCCGCGAAGATCACGTCCGCGGTCACCATGTCGTCGCGGGTGTAGACCCGGTCGAGGTCGTCGATCCCGGCCTTGCGGGCGCGCGCTGCCTCTTCCTCGGTGCGGAAGATCAGCCGGCCGAACATCTGCCCGCCCATGCACTTCAGCGCTGCGGCCGCGAGCACGCCCTCGGGCGCGCCGCCGGCGCCCATGTAGATGTCGATCCCCGTGCGCGCGGCCTCGGCGCAGTGGATCACGCCCGCCACGTCGCCGTCGGTGATGAGCCGGATCGCGGCGCCGGTGCTCCGCACCTCGTCGATGAGCGCCTCGTGGCGCGGCCGCTCGAGGATGCAGACGGTGATGTCGGCGTCGCTGCAGCCGCGGGCGCGGGCGATGGCGCGGACCCGCTCGGCCGGCGCCATGTCGAGCGTGACGACGCCCGGCGCGTAGCCGGGGCCGACGGCGAGCTTCTCCATATACACGTCGGGTGCGTGCAGCATCGTGCCCCGCGGCCCCATCGCGATCACCGCCAGCGCGTTCGGCATGTCCTTGGCGGTGAGCGTCGTGCCCTCGAGCGGGTCGAGCGCGATGTCGACCGCGGGGCCGTTGCCGGTGCCGACCTCCTCGCCGATGAAGAGCATCGGCGCCTCGTCGCGCTCACCCTCGCCGATGACGACCACGCCGTCGATGTCGAGCATGTTGAGCTGCGTCCGCATCGCGTCGACCGCGGCCTGGTCGGCCGCCTTTTCGTCGCCGCGCCCGATCTGGCGCGCGCAGGCGAGGGCGGCAGCCTCGCTGACCCGTGCCAGCCCGAGCGACAGCATCCGGTCGTGGAACTCGGCGGTGTCGCGCATGGCGGGCTCTCCTCAATCGGGTTCGCTGCTTCTAGTCCGTCGCAGGGTGGGAGGGCAACCTCCGCCGCAGGCTCACGGCTGCGTCGCGACCCACCACACCGTGCCCAAGGGGTTCGACGCGCCGCCAGGGACACCGTCGTCGCCCCGGTCGGCGGGCGCCCGCACCTCGATGCTGCCGGCGGCGAGGGGCCGGGCGCAGGCGAAGGCGGTGCGACACCGGGCACGCAGACTGAGGCACGCGCGGGCGGCGGGTCCACCGCCGTGCCGCCGATGCGGACCACGGCGCGCATCAGCTCGACGCTGCCGGCTGCGCGCGGGACCACGCGCAGCCTTCGAGACAGCGCGTCAGGCCTTCGGCATCGCGCACCAGGAGACGGGGCGCGGCGCTCCCGTGCGTCCTTCGGAGTTTGAGGCCATCACACGTCCTCGATCCTGAATGCCACCGGGTCGCCCGCGACCACGCCGGTGTCGCCGAGGCCGGCTATGGCATGATCCATCGCGTCGCGCCCCGTCTTGTGCGTGACGATCAGCACGGGCGCGTGGACGTCGGCGTGCCCGAGCTGGCGCATCCGGTCGATCGAGACGCCCGCATCGCCGAGAACCGCCGCGACCTTGGCGAGCGCGCCGGGGCGGTCGAGGAGCGTGAGGCGGAGGTAGTGCGCCGCGGGCAGCGGCTCGTTGGCCGCGACCGGGTTGGCGAGATCTCGGGCCGGCACGCCGAAGGTCGGCATCCGGGTGCCGCGCGCGATCTCCACGATGTCGGCCACGACCGCGCTCGCGGTCGGCCCGCGACCCGCGCCGGCGCCCCGCAGCATCACCTGGCCTACGGCGTCGCCCTCGAGGACCACCATGTTGGTGCCGCCCTCGAGCCGGCCGAGCGGGCTTTCGGCGGGCACGAGGCACGGCGCCATGCGCTGCTCGAGCCCGCGCCCGGTCATCCGCGCCACGCCGAGGAGCTTGATGCGGTAGCCCATGTCGGCGGCGAGCCGGATGTCCTCGGCCGAGACGCGCTCGATGCCTTCGGTCTGGACGCCGGCGAGGTTCGGCCGCGTGCCGAAGGCGATGGCGGCGAGAAGGGCGAGCTTGTGCGCGGCGTCGATCCCGCCCACGTCGAGGGTGGGGTCGGCCTCGAGGTAGCCGAGCCCGCGCGCCTCCTCGAACACTTCCGCGTAGGTGAGCCCGGCGCTCTCCATCCGCGTCAGCATGTAGTTGCACGTGCCGTTGAGCACGCCCATCACGCGCGTCATCCGGTTCGCCGCGAGGCCCTCGGTCAGCGCCTTGACGACCGGGATGCCGCCCGCCACCGCCGCCTCGAACCGGATCACCGAGCCACCCGCCTCCGCCGTCTCGGCAAGCGCCTGGCCGTGATGCGCGAGGAGCGCCTTGTTGGCCGTCACGACATGCTTGCCGGACGCCAGCGCCGCTTCGGTCGCCTCCCGTGCCGCGCCGTCCGCGCCGCCGATGAGCTCGACGAACACGTCGACGTCGGGTCGGCGCGCGAGCCGCACCGGGTCGTCCTCCCAGGCGACGGAACCGAGATCGACGCCACGGTCGCGCGCCCGGTCGCGTGCCGACACGGCGGCCACGCGAAGAGGCCGCCCGCTCCGCGCCTCGAGGAGCGTCGCATGGACCGCGAGAAGGTGCATGACACCCGCGCCGACGGTGCCGAGGCCGGCGATGCCGAGGCGGAGTGGGTCTGTCACGCGGCGCCTCCGGTCGGGGTCGCCGCCGCTGCTAGCGGGAGGACGGCCGGCACGCAAGCTCAGGGCACGGTCCCCGCCCGGAGCGCGGCTGCCCGCGCCCGGAG
This sequence comes from Paracoccaceae bacterium, assembly GCA_965219015.1. GTDB lineage: Bacteria > Pseudomonadota > Alphaproteobacteria > Rhodobacterales > Rhodobacteraceae > CBDCNH01. The sequence goes on along the minus strand of CBDCNH010000014.1, from coordinate 49,051 downwards.
CGCTGCCGCCCGCGCGGCGACCGCAGCGCCGGTTTCGGGCGGAACCGTCGCGACGGAGGCCTCCGCGAGGAGCGGCCCGAGCGGTGCGAGAGCCGGGTAGGGCGCCGCCCGCGCCGCCGGGCTGACGGCGGCGTCGAGATCGGGAAACGCCGTGCAGCCCACGAGGACGGCGCATGCGGCAAGGCGGATCAGGGCGCGGATCGGACGTCTCCCGGAGCGGTCGCGCGGAACCCTAGCCCGGCGGTCGCGGCTCCGCCACACTGCAGGGACAGGCGCCTGCAGGATCTCGCCATCCTCCGCCGGGGACGCTACGCACGCGCATGTCCGACGTCCTCGCCCGCATCACGCCGACACTTTCCCGCCGCGTCGCGGGGACGGGTGCTCTGGTGGCGTTGGGGCTCCTTCTGGCGAGCTTCGCGCTCCGGACGCCGCCCGAGCCCACGCCCTGGCGGCCGGCGCTCGGGCTGCTCGGCGTGGTCATGCTATGGCAGGCGGTGCGGCTCTGGCGCGCGACGGCGCTCGGGATCGAGCTGACGCCCGATGTCGTGCGCGATACGTCCGGCCGCGTGCTTGCCGAGGTCGCGCAGATCCGCCGCCTCGAGCGCGGCGTCTTCGCGTTCAAGCCGTCGAACGGCTTCCTCATCCGCCTCGCCGCGCCCGGAGCCTTCGTCTGGGCGCCGGGCCTGTGGTGGCGCGTCGGCACTCGCGTCGGCGTCGGCGGCGTCACCCCGGCCTGGCAGTCGCGCCACATGGCCGAGACGCTGGCGGCGCTGCAGGCCGACAGCGATGCGGCATCCCGGAACGCCGGGCGCTGATCCGCCCAGGGGGTCGGCACGACGACGTTGGGCTTGATCCCCGCCGCGGCGACGAATGGGGCCGTGTCGCGCCCCGCGAAGAGCCCGCGGCCGGTCACGAGCACGGGGCCCGTCCCCCCGCGCGGCCGCGTAGGATGTCGGTCTCAAGGGTGTCGCCGACCGGCGCGAGACGGTCCGCCGCGTGGCCCATGCGTTCGAGGACGTCGTGGAGGGCCTCAGGAAACGGCCTGCCGAACCAACGCGCCTCCGCGCCTGTCCCGTCGATCAGATCGTGCGAGTAGGGGCCGCGTACTGCCCGTTCGTCGGACACCGAAACGGGCGTCTTGTCGACCTACACGGCTGCTGGCCGGTCGAGCGCATCGGTCACGACGGTGCGTTCCATTCGAGCCATGACCGCCGTTCGCAATTCGCGCTTGGCGGACCACCCGTGTTTTCCGATTGCCGGCCATTTGCCTCGCCGGCAAGAACCACCGTTTTTGGCACAGAAGTTCTGGCAAGAGGCTTCTGTCCGGGATCGCCCGTTCGTGGCCAGCGCAGTGGATAACGGGGCAGAGCCCACGCCGGCCGATGCTGCGCGAAGACTTAGTGGTTATTGCGGGCAATTGGCCCTCAACCAAGGTTGAGCCGTCGTAGCCGCGTCGATACACGAGGAACACGTGGCGGAACAGACGACCGAAACGGCGAGGCTGGCGAGGTCGGGCATCGCGGCGAGGGTGGCCTTGCTGGCCATGTTCGGCTTGCTCACGGCGGTCAGGATCGCTGCGATCAAGGCGGCCGGGCTGTCGGGTGTGCCTGTGCATGTGGTCGTGTCGGTCGCGGCAACCGGCGTCGCGGTTCTCCTGACCGCCCGTGCCATCGTGACCGCCGACTGGCCACCCCTGGATCGCAGGACTGCGGCTTTCTACCTGCTTTCAGCCGGTCTGGGATTTCTCGCCCCCTTTACGCTCGAAAGCGCCGTGGCGCCGCGGCTGCCGGTGTTCATGTTCGCCGTGATCGTCACCGCAGCGCCCATTCTGACGCTGGTGCTGTCCATCCTGACGGGCGGGGAGCGGCTGGCCTGGCGGTCGGTGGTCTGCTGTCACCTTGGGCTTCGTCAGTGCGGTGGCGATCCTGTGGGAGACCGGCCGCGCCGACGCCGCCTCGGACGCGAGCCCGTGGTGGGGTCTTGCAGCCTTCGGGGTGCCGCTGCTCTATGCGCTCGGCACCATCGTAATCTCCCGCTTCTGGCCCGCCCGGGCGAGCAGCCTGCACGTGCTCCACGCCGAAACGGCGATCGGAGCGACCGCGGTTCTGCTGGGTGGTCTGGCTGCCGGACGGCTGGGCGACTGGGGGCTTGCGGCGCTGGACGCACCATCGCTCGCGCTGATCGTCGTGGTCGAGACACTGGCCTCGCTGCTGTTCTACCGGATCGCGCGGGAGGAGGGCGCGACCTGGGTCTCCTTCGCCAGCTACATCTCGTTGATCTTCGCCGCGATCATCGGCGCGGCCGTGTTCGGAGATCGGATCGGCACGCTGACCGTCGTGGCGGCTTCGGGCATCATTGCCTCCGTCTGGATCTATCGGCGAGGGAAAGCGGCATGAGCTGCGGCTCCGTCCCGCACTGCCGGGAGTTATCAGCTCGACGGGAAATGTTCACTCATCGCCATAACGGTCAAAACCCAACCGTTTGTGCTAGCGGCAAAGACCACTGTCCGAAACCGTTCCGTCTGGCGAGCCGCTGTCCGCCACCAAATCGACCGCGGCCGCTCAACGGACGGTCTTGCAAGCGGATATGAAGATTTTTCTGGCTCCGGCGGTAGGGATCGAACCTACGACCAATTGATTAACAGGAAAATTACACCCCCAAACGGGGTCTAACGATGTAAAGCGATCCATGCGCGGAAAAGTGTTGTGAGGCTTGCGTTTGCACAGAATGTTAGGCAGTGTTCCTAACGCGGGGTAACGCTTCAAATCACCCCGATTTGTTACCCCAAACGTTACCCCAAAGGACCAGTTGATATTATGGCTGACCAATTGACTAAGGCGAAGGCGCTGACCACGCGCGCTGTCGAGGCCGTGAAGCCGGACCCGGCCAAGCGGGTCGAGATGCCGGACGCTGCGCTGCCGGGTCTCTACCTTGTCGTGCAACCGAGCGGCGCAAAAGGATGGGCCTTGCGCTATCGCTTCGACGGTCGACCCGTGAAGCTGACGCTTGGCCGGTGGCCGGCGATGGGGCTGGCGGCGGCACGCGCGGCGGCGTCGGAAGCTGTCGACACGGCGCGACACGGCACCGACCCGGCGGCGGCGAAGGCCAGCACGAAAGCCGCACGGCGTGAGGCGCAACTGACGGGCCGGGACAAGGTGGCGACGCTTGTGGAACAATTCGACAAGCGGCACCTTAGGGCCCTCAAAAGCGGGGCGCACGCGCGGCGGTTCCTCGATCGCTTCGTGGTGCCCGCATGGGGTGAGCGCGACGTGTCAACGATCACCCGACGCGACGTGCTCGATCTGTTGGACGGGATCGTCGACAGCGGCCGAGCGGTAACGGCGAACCGCGTGCTCGCGCACACGCGCAAGTTTCTCGGCTGGTGCGTCGAACGCGATATTCTCACGGCGTCGCCGGCGGTGGGGATAAAGTCGCCGGCCAAGGAAGCGAGCCGCGACCGCGTGTTGACTGACGACGAGGTGCGTTGGCTCTGGCAAGCGTGCGGACGTGTGGGGCAACCGTGGGGCGCGATGGCGCGGCTCCTGCTGCTGACCGGTCAGCGGCTAAATGAGGTCGCGCAAATGAGCGACGGCGAGCTGCAGGCGGGCGTCTGGCACCTTGCCGCAAGCCGCGTGAAGAACGCGAGGGCGCACGACGTACCTTTGTCGCCCGCCGCGCGCGACGTGCTGGCGGGCGTGGAGCGCATCAAGGGTTCGGCCAGTTTCGTGTTCACGACGTCGGGCGACGCACCCGTGCAAGGCTTTCATCGGGCGCGCGCTCGCCTTGCGGCGGCAATGGAAGCGGTCGCGGCCGAGGAGCGCGGCGAACCGGTCGACATTCCGCACTGGGGCTTTCACGATTTGCGTCGGACGGCGGCAACCGGGCTGGCGCGTCTCGGCACCCCGGTGCGCGTGACCGAAGCAATTCTCAATCACGTTTCGGGATCGGGCGGTGGTATTGTCGCGGTTTATCAGCGGCATGACTACGCGAAGGAAAAAGCCGGCGCGCTTGAAGCATGGGGCCGTTTCGTGACCGGGCTGGTTGACGGCAAGAGCGGCAACGTTGTGCAATTGGGCCGGGGGGTGCTGTAATGGATTTAGCCGACATGGATTATGATGCGGCAATCGCGGCGCGAGAGCGCGATTTCGCATTAATGATCGTTAAGCTACGCGATCCGTCGCGCCAACTGCTACCGTTTGATCGTGAAGTATTGGCCGATTTTCTGGAAGGAAAGCCGCGAAAGCGTGGGCCAAAAGCAAAGGTAACGCAATTGGACGGTGATGCAGCCTTTGCGGTTGATTGGCTCTGCAAGTGGGAAAACTGGCCACGTGACGCGGCGGTGGAACGGGTTGCTGAATTGATGGGCGAGACTGCGCGGTCAGTGCGGAGGCATGTTGCGCGCTATGAGCGGAAGCATTCTCGAAGCGGCGATTTACCCTATGGGTTCGCGCTAAGAGGCGGACTGCCCGGCTATTGTCCGAGGTTACTGCGGACCGAGTTTCAGCGTTAATTCGGTCCGACGCTTTCGATTGCCGCGCTTACTCAATTCGCGGATGAAGTCGTGGCATAACCCGTTCTAACGAGGCGGCCATGACTTCAAAGCTTCTGACTGCGGCTGCGGTGCGTTCCGCGCTTGGCGGCATTTCCGACATGTCGTTGTGGCGATGGTCGCACGACCCGGCGCTAGGCTTTCCAAAGCCGATCCGTATTCAATCGCGCCGCTATTGGCGCGAGGCAGAAATCGCCGCGTGGCTTGAAAGCCGCGAGGCCGTGGCATGATTTACCAACGAATGAAAAACGCCGCGTCCCGGGCAGGGGAACGCGGCGCTGGTTCGGTAAAAAAAGCGGTCAAGCTGGCGCAACATACCGCGAAACGCGCGGCGGATGCAAGCTTCCTGAGCCTCGCACGCGAGCTCGATACAGTTGCGAATGATCTTTTTGACTCCGTAGCGCGCGACCTCGATTGCGATGGCGCTGGCCTAATTTGTCGGGAAGCGGCGCGCGTGCTGCGAGAGGCGGCGCGATGACGTTTCATTGGCCGTATCTCGGCACTCCTGAACAACGCGCCGATTTGTACCGGCATGAGCTGATGGCCGCCGCGCTGGCCTATGCCGGCAAAGGCCTTCCCGTGTTTCCCGTCGCGATGGCCGGAAAAACGAAACGGCCGTTGGTCCGATGGAAAGAGGGCGCCACGACCGACGCTGATACCATCGCCGCGTGGTGGCGTCGGTGGCCGCTCGCCATGATCGGTATGCCGACGGGCGCGCGCTCTGGCCTGGTGGTCCTGGACGTCGACCGCAAGGGCGGCGTCGACGGCCTCGCGAACCTTCGGGCCGTTGGCGTCGACCCCTACGCGCTGACCCCGGTGATCGCGCGCACGCCAAGCGGCGGACTGCATTTTTACATGCGGTACAACGGGCCGGTCCGAAACTCGGCCGGGTTGCTCTGCGAGGGCGTCGACGTGCGCGGCGACGGCGGCATGGTGATCCTTCCCCCGTCCCTGCCCGACATTCTGGGCGAAACTTACGAATGGGACGGGAGTGGCGCACATGAACGCCTTTGACCTTCCCGAATGGCCCGCGCAGCTGCAAGAGCTGGAAGAAGCCCGGCGCGCTGAAAAGGCGCAAGGCCAAGCGGCCGCGATGGCAAGCTGGGCGACCCCGATCCGTCCCGTCGACGGCGAGCGTGGCCGGCAATGGGCGCTCGCGGCGCTCGATGGCGAAGCGGCCGCGGTGGCCACGGCGCCGGCCGGCACGCGCAATGACGCATTGAACAAAGCGGCGTTGAAACTGGGCCACAAGGTCGCCGGCGGCTACCTGACCGAAGCCGACGTGACGTCCGCGCTGATGGGCGCGGCACAAGCGTCCGGGCTCGCACAAGAGGACGGCGCCGACGCCGCGCTCGCGACGATCCGGTCCGGGCTTGCCAAGGGCCTGCAGGAACCATCGCACCCGGTCGACCGGCCGATGCTGCGGGACGTGCGGCGCGCCACGATCATCACGCCCGAACCCGAGCGCACCTCGCGGTTCTACTCGGCCGCGTCGCTTGCCGGGAAGCCCGTTCCCGAGCGCGAGTGGATGGTGCAAGGGCTGGTGCCGATGTCGACGGTGACGTTGTGTTCCGGCGACGGCGGCACCGGCAAATCGCTGCTGGCGCTGCAGATGGCAGTCGCCGCGACGGCCGGGACGGGGTGGCTCGGCCAAGCGGTCCGGCGCGGCAGGGTCATCTTCCTATCGGCCGAGGATGACGATGCGGAATTGCACCGGCGTCTAGACGCGATCCTGCGGCGCGAGGGCCGTAGCTATGCCGACGCGGCGGGGCTGACCATGCGGTCGCTCGCGGGCGAGGACGCGCTGCTCGCGGTCGAGACGCAGGTGCGGCTTCTGGAAACCACGCTGTTCGAGGAGCTGGATGCGCGCGCGGCCGAGGATGCGCCAGCGTTGATCGTCATTGACACGCTCGCCGACGTTTACCCTGCGAATGAGAATGACCGGGCAAAGGTTCGGCAATTCATCGGCATCCTGCGCGGTCTGGCGCTGCGGCACGCGTGCGCGGTGATGCTGCTCGGCCATCCGTCGTTGACCGGGCTCGGCAGCGGCACCGGCACGTCCGGGTCGACGGCCTGGAACAACAGCGTCCGGTCCCGGCTCTATTTGTCGCGCATCGTGCAGGACGGCTACGAACCCGATCCCGACAAGCGGATGTTGTCCACGAAAAAGGCGAACTACGGCCGCGTCGGCGGCGAGATTGCGATGACGTGGCACGACGGCGTGTTTGAAGCCGATGCCAGCCCGACCGGCCTTGATCGGCTGGCCAGTGGGGCGGCGGCCGAGCGGGTGTTCCTGAAGCTGCTGGCCATCTTTGAGACGCAAGGCCGACACGTCTCGCCAAGCCCGTCGGCCGCCTATGCCCCGACGGTGTTTGCCAAGCATCCCGAGGCCGAGGGGATGACCAAGCGCGCGCTGGCGGTGGCAATGGAAGGCTTGCTTGCCAGCGAGCGGATCGAGGTGGCGCAGCATGGCCGCGGCGACACCAAGCGCAACCATTTGGCCATCGTGCGAGGGACGGAATGATGTCGCAACGCCGTCGCAACCCCCGTCGCAACGCGGTCGCGACCCCCGTCGCAACCCCCGCTCAACGCCCGTCCAACGGTGTCGCGACACTCTCCCCTTATACCCCTGGCGTTGCGACGCCCCCTATCGGGCGCGCGCACGCCTACGCCAGCCATAAGGGGCGCGTGCCCTCTGTGGCCGGCGGCGATGCCGGTGCGGTCCCAATGCCGCCCCTTGCGAACGGGCTGGGGGTCGCGGGGGTGGGTTATCTCTTCGCGCTGCGCCGTGGCCGGGGGGTGCCGGCATGACCGCCGCGACCCGCGTCATCGCCTTCCTGGAAGGCTTGAAGATCCCCGAGGGGCCGCTGGCCGGCAAGCCGGTAAAGCTGGCGCCGTTCCAGCGACGCTTTGTCCGGGGCGCTCTGGCGGACGGCGTGAACGTCGCGGTCCTGAGTATCGGCCGGGGAAACGCCAAGACGGCGCTGGCGGCGGGTATAGCACTCGCGGCACTAGTGGGCGAGGTCGACCGGCAACCCCGCCGCGAGGTGCTGATCGCGGCGCGAACGCGGGACCAAGCGCGCATCGCCTTCGATTTCGTGACGGGCTTCCTGCGGACCCTGCCCGATGAGACGCAAGCGCGGTTCACCATCCGCCGCTCGCCTCGCCTGGAAATCGAGTACGACGGCGACGGCGGGGCGGATGCGGGTGGGCACGTCATCCGAGCCATCGCGGCGGATGGCAAGTCGGCGCTTGGCTCGGCGCCGACGTTGGTGCTGATGGACGAACGCGGCCATTGGAGCCGCGACCAAGGCGACGCGCTGGAACATGCGCTGCTGTCCGGCCTCGGCAAGCGCGGTGGCCGGGCGCTGATTATCAGCACGTCGGCGGCCGATGACACGCACCCGTTTTCGGTCTGGCTCGATCAAGAGCAAGAGGGCGTCTACCGCCAAGAGCATCGGCCGTCCCCGGGGCTTCCCGCCGACGATCTGGCGAGCTTGAAGGAAGCAAACCCCGGCGCCGTGGCGGGCATCGGATCGAGCCTCGATTGGCTGCAGGCGCAAGCCCGGCGGGCCATCGCGCGGGGCGGAAGCACGTTGACGAGCTTCCGGCTCTATAACCGGAACGAGCGGGTTTCGGGCGAGACCCGCGACGTGCTGCTGACGGTCGACGAATGGCTGGCGTGCGAGACGGCGAACCCGCCGGCACGGTCCGGGCAGGTGGTCATCGGCGTCGACCTGGGCGGCTCGGCCAGCATGTCGGCAGCGGCGTTCTACTGGCCGGACACGGGCCGGCTGGAATGTCTGGGCACTTTCCCCGCCCGGCCGAGCCTCGCCGACCGTGGGGCCGCTGACGGCGTGTCCGGGCGCTATGTCGAGATGGCCGACCGGGGCGAACTTTCGACGCTTGGCGAGGCGACGGTGCCGGTGGCGGCATGGCTTGTCGAGATCATGCGCCATGTCGCTGGCGAGGCCATCGCGGCCATCACGGCGGACCGTTACAAGCAAGCCGAGCTTGGCGAGGCCATCGACCGGGCGGGCATCCGCGCGCCGATCATCTGGCGTGGGCAGGGCTTCCGCGACGGCGGCGAGGATTGCGAGCGGTTCCGCCGGGCGGCCTATGACGGTCGCGTCATCACGTCCCCGTCGCTGCTATTGCGGTCCGCCTTTGCGGACGCGGTGACGCTGCGCGACCCGGCGAACAACCTCAAACTGGCCAAGGCGCGGTCGACGGGCCGGATCGACGCGGCGGCCGCGACGGTACTCGCGGTGGCGGAAGGCGCACGGATGATGGGCCGGCCGGCGCACAAGGGAGGGCGCATCGCATGGGGGTAGCTTCGATCCGCCGGCAATACGCGAACCATTCGCGCGCCATCTGCCGGCAACCGCGCTGGAAAGCGATCCGCATGGCCGTGCTGGAACGCGACGACTACCGGTGCCGGCAATGTGGCGAGCTGCGGCGGCTGGAAGTCGACCACGTCTTGCCGGTGAAAACGAACCCCGAACTGGCCTGGGACATGGGCAACCTGCAGGTGCTCTGCGGCCGCTGCCATTCCCGGAAAACCCGTCTCGAGATTGGCCTCGGCCGGTCCGACCCCGCGCGCGATGCGTGGAAAAGCCTGGTGCGGACCACGCGCCAACAATCAAGCAAGGAAAAATGACATGCTTAAATCTGTTGAAATCACCCGGCGCCAGTCGGAAATCCGCCAGCAACTTGCCGAGCTGGCGGCAAAGCCGCAACCGACCGACGACGAAACCCGCGCGATGGAAACCGCCGACGCGGAATATCGGCGCAACGAGGTGCGGTTCCGCGCCGCGCTGACGGCCGAGGATAGCGAACGCCGCGAGGCGGGTGCCGAGCTGGAAACCCGCGACGGGCGCCAGTGGGCGGACCTGGTGGCGGGCTTCGAGCTGCGGCAGGTGGCGGCGGCGCTCAACGAAGGCCGAGCGCTGAGCGGGCGGACGGCCGAGGCGGTGGCCGAGATGCGCGGGCAGGGCGGCTACCGCGGCGTGCCGGTGCCTTTCGAGGCTCTGGAAACCCGTGCCGGCGAGACGCTGGCGGGCGGCACTCCGACCCCGCGCGAGACAATGCCCATCGTCGACCGGCTCTTTGCCCCGACGGCGGCGGCGCGGATGGGCGTCGAGACGATCAACATTCCGATGGGCGAGCGCGAGTATCCCGTGGTCTCCTCGGCCATCGCGGCCGGCTGGGCCAACGGCGAGCTGGCGAACGTCGCGGGGCCGCAAGCCTTCACGACCGTCGACAAGTCGCTGGTGCCCGATCACAACTTCGGGGTGCAGTTGCGGGTGAGCCGAAAGGCGCTCCTGCAAAGCGGCGCGGGGCTGGAACAGGCCATTCGCCGCGACCTCGCGAACGCGATCCGCGTCGGGCTCGACAGGGCCGTGTTCCTCGGCTCCGGCGCGGCCGGCGAGCCGCTTGGCATCATCCCCGGCGCCGCGACCTACGGCATCACGGTGACGCCGATCAACGCGGCCGCGACCTGGGCCGTGGTCCGGGCGGCGGTGACGCGGTTCATGCTCGCCAACGCGGCCTCGGCACCCGGCGACGTGCGGCTGGCGCTGCGACCCGAGGTCTGGAACGGCATGGACGGCACCTACATCGCCGGCACGGCCGTGACCGAATGGGAGCGGCTGACGATGGCGCTGCCGACGGTGGCGCTGACCACGAACGGGCTTGCCGCGCCGACGGGCTCGCCGGCCGCGTCGACGGCGCTCCTGACCACGACGGCGGGCGGCCTGCCCCCAGCCTTCCTTGCGACATGGGGCGGGGTCGACCTGATCCGTGATCCCTACAGCGACGCGCAGTCGGGCGCGCTTCGGCTGACGGGCATCGTGACCGCCGACGTGACTGTGGCGCGCGGCACGCAGCTGGAAATCCTGACGGGGGTGCGGTGATGCTCTGGGCTGGTCACGAAGGCGGGCTGGAGGTCCGCAAACGGGCGTCGGGCGCGGTCAGTCTGGCCGGCCGCTTTCCCTACGGCGCGCGGGCGGTGCTGTCGGACGGCGGACGGACCGGGCGGCCGCGCAAGGAAAGCATCGCGCCGCGTGCGTTCGCTTACCGGGTCGACGATCCGAAAGAGGACATTCACCTGCTGGTCGGACATAGCTACGACCGGCCGCTTGCCAGTCGCGGGGCAGGATCGCTTGCGTTGAAAGACACTGCGGCGGCGCTGACCTTCGAGGCCGTGATAAGCCCGGAAATGGCCGAGGTCAGTTACGTCCGGGACACGCTGGCGGCCGTCGACGCGGGTCTGATGCTCGGCATATCGCCGGGCTTCCGGCTGCCCCCGAAGCGGGCCGTTCCCGAGCCGGAGACCATTGAGGACGAAAACCCGGCCGAGGGCACCGCAATCATCCGCACGGTGCTGCAGGCGCTCTTGTACGAGTTGAGCATCGTCACCCGGCCGGCCTATCCCGAGGCGCAAATCGAGGCGCGGAACTGGCAGGCGGCACCTTTGCCGCATCCGCTCTGGCACCAACGGTGGCGAGCATGAGGGCCGTCACGATCCGGCAAGAGGAAGCCGTGCCGGCGGCGTACCCCGAACTTCCGTTGTCGCTCTTCATAGGCTTCAAACCGGCGTTTCCCGAACTCCGGCCGCCTTATGTGACCGATGACGCTCTGGCATTCGCATGGGCGCGGGTTGAAAGCTACATGGCACACCGCTTCGCGCCGCGAGCGGTGGTGTGGACGGTCGACGGGCCGGGGCACTGGCTTCCCACGCTGACGCCGGCCACGGTCGAGGCCGTGGAAGTATGGGACGGTGCGGCATGGTCCCCGACGTTGGCCTTGCCATCGCCCTATGGAGGCCATGAGCTGCCCGGAGACGGGCCTTACCGCGTCACGGCTACGGTCGGTGCCGGGCCGGTCCCCGTGCCCGTGGCGAAGGCCGTGGGGCGTCTGGTGAACTACCTCTCGGCCAAGATCGTCAACGCGGACCCGCAACTCTGGGCTACGCGGTCGACGGGTCAACACCAGCACGCGGTCGACGGCGCAACGATGGTTGCCGAGGACAGTTGGGAGCGGCCGTCGGATTGGATCGCGGACGCGCTTCGCAAATCGGGCGCGGCGGACCTGCTGCGGCCTTATCGGAGGGCGGGTTGATGTGGCCATTCGGACGGCGGGCTGAGCCTGTGGAGAAGCGCGCGCACGCATCGGGCTTCACGGCCGAAGTCATGGCGGCGCGCGAAAGCTACACTGCCGGGCGACGCGGTATCGGCGAGCTGACGGCCACAACCCAAGCGTGTATAAGCCTGTGGGAGAACGGGCTTTCGCTCGCCGACGTGTTCGGCACGGACCTGCTGACCCGGCGGGTGCTCGCGCTGACAGGGCGGTCGCTGGCGCTTCGCGGCGAGGCGGTGTTCCTGATCGGCGAAAGCGAGCTGGTGCCGTGTTCCGATTGGGATTTGCGGACGCGCTACGGCCGGCCGTCGGCGTATCGGATTGGCGTTTCGGAAGCCGGCGGCGGGCAAAGCATGACGGTGCTCGCCGGTGAGGTGCTGCATGTCGTGACGGGCGCGGACCCGGCGGCGCCCTGGATTGGCACCGCGCCGCTGCGGCGGGCGTCTCTGACGGCCGCGATGTTGCAGGCAATCGAGACGGCGCTCTGCGAGGTTTTTGAAAACGCGCCGCTCGGCTCGCAAATCGTGCCGATGCCTGAAATGCCCGAGACCGACATGGAAGCGATGGCACGCGGGTTTCGGGGCAATCGGGGCCGGGTGCTGATCCGCGAAAGCGTCAACGTCTCGGCCGCTGGCGGACCCGCGCCGATGGCCGATTGGCGGGCGGCGGACGTCTCGCCGGACCTGAGCCGGAGCATGACGGCGCAAAGCCTCGCGGCGGCGCGGGAGGCGGTGCAATTCGCATTCGGCGTTTTGCCGGGATGGAGCAATCCGTTGTCGACGGGACCGTTAATTCGCGAGGCGCAACGGCATCTGGCGCAATGGCAGCTTCAACCGCTCGCCGTGATGATCGGCGAAGAAGCGACGGCAAAGCTTGGCGTCGACGTGAGCCTCGATTGCATGCGGCCGCTGCAAGCCTTCGACGCGGGCGGCCGGGCGCGGGCGCTGCAAGGCATTCTCGCGGCGCTGGCGGCGGCGAAAGAAGCCGGCGTTGATCCGGCTGCGGCGTTGCATCAGGTCGACTGGGCGAAAGGCGACGAATTGACATGAGATCGGCCGGCCGCGCCGGGGTTTGAGCGCCCGAGTCAGTATTGCGGTGAATTCTTTAGGCTGACACGTTGCCTAACGCAAAACTGACCGCCGATCCACGCGCCGCCGTCTTCATCAAAGACTTGCCAATCGTCAGGGTTCGTTACTGAAACTTCACCGATAAAGGCAAGCTCGGGCTTTTCTCGCACTTTGGATTGATCGGGCACTTCGAACCACGTTCGGGCGATAATCGACGTGCGCGCTTCGTCTTCATAGCGTGTCAACCAGGTTCTAGCTACCTCTGACATACGAACCTCTTCAAGGCAAATACGGCTGAGGTGGTACCATCAGGAACGCCGCTGTCAACCACTTCTCTGTTACCCCGTTCGTTACCCTGAGCTAAAATTGCCGCCATCCTTTGACGAGGCTCTAATTAAGTTATTGTAGTATAGATCTTTTTTGGCTCCGGCGGTAGGGATCGAACCTACGACCAATTGATTAACAGTCAACTGCTCTACCGCTGAGCTACGCCGGACCACCGCGGGCGCTCATAGCAACGGGGGGCGGGGCCGTCCAGCGGCAACTTCCCTGCGCCAGGTCGCCGTCAGGGGGTTCGGCGCGTCGGACGTCACCCGGCCGGACGCCGCGAGCTCGAGAAGGTGGGCGAGGGCGTTGCGGCTGGCGGCGGGGAGGAGCGCCGCGGAAATGTCGGCGTAGACGCGGCGCGTCAGCGTCTCGACGGTGGCGCTGCCCTGGGCCAGCGCCACGAGGATCGCGGCCTCGCGGTCCGTGCGGTGGACGGCGAGGGCCGCGAGACGGGCGGCCGGGTCGCGGACCGGGGCGCCGTGGCCGGGCATGAGCGTCCGCCAGGGCCGCGCGGCGATGCGGGCGAGCGAGGCGCGGTAGGCCGCCATGTCGCCATCCGGCGGCGAGACCAGCGACGACGCCCAACCCATGACATGATCGCCGCTGAAGAGGATGTCCCCGAAAGCGAAGCAGAGGTGATTGCCCATGTGGCCCGGCGTCCAGACCGCCTCGAGCGGGCCCGCGTCGGTCGCGACGACCGTTCCGTCGGGCAGCGCCTCATCGGGCGCGAAGCCGTGCTCGACGCCTTCACCGCCGCCCGCGAGGCCGCTTGCGGCGAGGGCGGCCATCGCGGGGCTTCGACCGGCCGCGGCATCGCCGTAGGCCGCCACCGGGGCACCGGCCGCTGACGCAAGCCTCCGCGCGAGGCCCGCGTGATCGCGGTGCGCGTGGGTGACGAGGATGCGCGCGACACGGGCGCCGGCGGGCAAAGCGGCGTGGATGGCGGCGAGATGGCGCGGATCGTCGGGGCCGGGATCCACCACCGTGATCGCGTCCTGTCCCACGAGATAGGTGTTGGTGCCGCGGCACGTCATCGGCGAGGGGTTCGGCGCCAGCACGCGCACCACCCCCGGCGCGAGCGCAACAGGCTGGCCGGGCGGAGCGTCGTCGGATGCAGGCTCCATCATCGGCCGGGCCATGCGCCCGCGCGAGGCGTGGCGCAAGCCCTTCCGGGACGGGCGTGTCCGCGCTACACCGGGGCGATGTTCGCATGGCTCAAGCGACCCGTCCCCCGCGGCCTCTACGGGCGCGCCCTGCTGATCCTCGTCGTGCCGATCGCGACGCTGCAGCTTGTCGTCTCCGTCGTGTTCATCCAGCGCCACTTCGAGGCCGTGACGCGTCAGATGACCGGCAACGTCGTGATCGAGATCGCTTTCATCCGCGATGCCGTGGCCGGAGCCGCGGACCTCGCGGAGGCGAGACGGCGCGCCGGGACCATCGCGAGGGCGCTCGGGATGACGGCGGAGCTGCCGGCGACCCCTGCACGCGGCGAGCGACGCCATTTCTGGGATCTGTCCGGTCGAGAGGTCATCGCAACGCTGAAGGACGAGCTGCCCGGCGTCATCGACATCGACCTCCTCGCCGACCATGACACGGTGAACGTCGGCCTCACGAGCCGGTTCGGGCCGATCGAGGTCGGCATCAACCGGAGCCGCGTGTCGGCGTCGAACCCACACCAGCTGCTGGTGCTGATGATCGTCACCGGAGCACTGATGACGCTCATCGCCTATGCGTTTCTCCGCAACCAGCTGCGTCCGATCACCAAGCTCGCGGCGGCGGCGGAAGCCTTCGGGAAAGGCCGGGTGTTGCCCTACCGGCCGCGCGGCGCGCTCGAGGTGCGCGCGGCAGGCAAGGCGTTCCTCGACATGCGCGCGCGCATCGAGCGGCAGATCGAGCAGCGCACGCTGATGCTGTCGGGCGTCAGCCATGACCTGCGGACGCCGCTCACGCGGCTGAAGCTTGGGCTCGCGATGGCGGGGGACGACGCGGAGACGGTGGCGATGCAACGCGACGTGGCGGACATGGAGCGTCTGATCGACAGCTTTCTCGCCTTCGCCCGGGACGGCGCGCTCGACGATCCGGCGCCGACCGATCCGGTGGCGCTCGTCGCGCGCACCGTCGAGAACGCGCAGCGCGCCGGCCAGGCGGTGCGGCTCGCGGACAAGGCCGACGGGCCCAACGCGGCGGGACCGGTGATCCTGCGTCCGATGGCGGTGGCGCGCGCGCTCGAGAACCTTGTCGGCAATGCGGTCCGCTACGGCACCCGCGCCGACGTCAGCGTCGCCGTGACCGAACGCTCGGTGCGCTTTTCGGTCGAGGACGACGGCCCCGGCATCCCCCCCGAGCGCCGCGAGGAGGCGCTTCGGCCGTTCACCCGGCTCGACGCGGCGCGAAACCAGAACCGCGGCTCGGGCGTCGGTCTCGGGCTTTCGATCGCCATCGACATCGCCCGAAGCCACGGCGGCACGCTGCGCCTCGGGACGAGCGCCTCGCTCGGCGGGCTGCGCGCGGACCTCGTGCTCGCGCGATAGGCGCCTCCAATGGCCAACGCCGCGCGATGCCGTTAAGGACATTGCCGAAACCCAAGACAGCGGATGGCTCGGATGACGGCAGCGGTACTCTGGACAGGGATCGGCTTTCTCGGACAGGCGCTCTTCTCGGCGCGCTTCCTCGTGCAATGGCTTCGCAGCGAGATCCGGCGCGAGAGCGTCATCCCTATCGCGTTCTGGTGGTTCAGCCTGTCGGGCGGGATCACGCTCCTCGCTTATGCGATCTACAAGCGCGACCCGGTCTTCATCCTCGGCCAGGGCTTCGGGCTCCTCGTCTACGCGCGCAACCTCTACCTGATCCGGTCGCGCAAGCGCGCGGTGCTGCTGGCGGGCTCGCAGCCGCTGGCTGAAGCGGATGGCGTTCCGGTCGAGCGGGCGTGACGCCGGAGGTCTCGATCGTCCTGCCCGCGCGCGACGAGGCGGGCGGGATCGCGGCGCTCGTGGCCGAGATCGGCGCGGTCCTGAGCACGCTCCCGCACGAGATCATCGTCGTCGACGACGGCTCGCGCGATGATACCGCGGCGGCGGTCCGTGCGCTCGGCCAGCCGGGCGTTCGTGTCCTGCGCCATGCCGCGAGCGCCGGGCAGTCGGCGGCCATCCGCACCGGTGTCCGCGCCGCCCGCGCGCCGCTCGTCGCCACGCTCGACGCCGACGGGCAGAACCCGCCGACCGAGATCCTCGCCGTGCTGGCGCCGTTCCGCGCCGGGCCGAGGCCGCGGCTCGGGCTGGTGCAGGGCCAGCGCGCGGAGCGCCGCGACGGGTTCGCCAAGCGCGCCGCCTCGCGCATCGCCAACCGGGTGCGCGGCGGGCTCCTGCGCGACGGGGTGCGCGATTCCGGCTGCGGGCTGAAGGCGTTTCCCCGCGACGTGTACCTGGCGCTCGCCTATTTCGACCACATCCACCGCTTCATGGCGGCGATGGTCCGGCGTGAGGGCTACGATGTGGAGGTGGTCGACGTGGCACATCGCGCGCGCCGCAGCGGGGTGTCGAAGTACGGCACGCTCGGCCGCGGCGTCGTGGGCGTGGTCGACCTCGCCGGCGTCGCCTGGCTCCTGCGCCGCCGCCGCTTGGCGGAGGTCGAGGTGGAGGGTCCGGTAGGCCCGGAGGGACTCGAACCCCCAACCAAGGCGTTATGAGCGCCCAGCTCTAACCGTTGAGCTACGGGCCCGCCGTGCGTCCGTGCTAGCCGCGGGGCTCGAGGCGGTCAACGTCCCCTCCGCTTGCATCGCCGATGCGACCGGCTAGAAGCCCTGCATGGCCGATGCGCCCCTCACCTACGCCGACGCGGGCGTCGACATCGCGGCCGGCGACGCGCTCGTCGCGCGCATCGCCCCTGCCGCGGCCGCGACCGCGCGGCCGGGCAGCATGGCGGGGCTCGGCGGTTTCGGCGCGCTCTTCGATCTGCGCGCGGCCGGGTTCGTCGATCCGGTCCTCGTCGCCGCGACGGACGGCGTCGGCACCAAGCTCCGCGTCGCCATCGACACCGGGCGGCTCGACGGCATCGGCGCGGACCTCGTGGCGATGTGCGTCAACGACCTTGTCTGCCAGGGCGCGACGCCGCTCTTCTTCCTGGACTACTACGCCACGGCGCGGCTCGACGTGGGTGTCGCCGCGCGGGTCATCGAGGGCATCGCGGCCGCGTGCCGCGTGGCGGGCTGCGCGCTCGTGGGCGGCGAGACGGCGGAGATGCCCGGCATCTACCACGGTGCCGACTTCGACCTTGCGGGCTTCGCCATCGGCGCCGTCGAGCGGGGCGCGGTGTTGCCCGGAGGCGTGGCCGCGGGCGACGTGCTCCTCGGTCTCGCCTCGGACGGGCTCCATTCGAACGGCTTCTCGCTCGTCCGCGCCGCGGTCGCGCGCGCAGGGCTCGGCTGGAACGACACGGCGCCCTTCGGCAACGACACCCTCGGCGCGGCGCTGACGGTGCCGACGCGCATCTATGTCCATGCGGCCCTTGCAGGGATCATCGCCGGCGGGGTCCACGGGATTGCCCACGTGACCGGCGGGGGCATCACCGAGAACCTGCCGCGCATCCTGCCCCAGGGCCTCGGTGCCGAGGTCGATCCCGGGACCTGGCCGGAGCCGCCCGTGTTCGGCTGGCTCCGCGAGACGGCGGGGCTCGGGGCGGACGAGATGCTCCGGACGTTCAACTGCGGCATCGGCATGATCGCCGCGGTGGCGCCGGATCGCGTGTCGGCCGTTCGTCAGGCCTTTGCCGACGCCGGTGAGACGGTCCACACCATCGGCCGCGTCACGACCGGCGCGGGCGTGACCTACGCCGGCGCGTGAAGCGCGTCGCGATCCTGATCTCGGGCTCCGGGTCCAACATGCTGGCTCTCGTGCGGAGCATGACGGGCGCGCATCCCGGTCGCCCGGTGCTCGTGCTCGCAAGCGATCCCGGCGCAGCGGGGCTTGCCAAGGCGGCGGCCGCAGGCGTCCCGACGGCGGCCGTCGATGCAACCCGGTACCGCCGCGACCGGCCCGGCTTCGAGGCGGCCGTCGGAGGGCACCTCGACGCCGCCGCCCCGGACCTTGTCTGCCTCGCGGGCTTCATGCGGATCCTCTCGCCCGGCTTCGTCCGGCGCTGGCAGGGCCGCATCCTCAACATCCATCCGTCGCTCCTGCCGCTCTATCCCGGCCTTGACACCCACGCCCGGGCGCTCGCCGCGAGCGACAGCTGGGGCGGCTGCACAGTTCACCATGTCACCGAGGTGCTCGACGGCGGCCCGATCCTCGGCCAGGCGCGCGTCGGCATCCGGCCCGACGACACGCCTCTGAGCCTCGCCGCCCGCGTCCTCGAGGCCGAGCACGCGCTCTACCCCGCGGTCGTCCAGCGCGTCCTTGCCGGCGACGCGCCGCCCCTTCGGCTCCGCGACCGGCCCTGAGCGCCGCAGGGGTTCCCATTCTGCGCGATGTCTCCTACACCAGATGCGCCACAGGCCGCCCGCGAGGATCCGCCGCCCCCATGCGAACCATCACCACGACGGACGACCTCGCCCGGTTCTGCGAGGCGGCGCGCGGCGGCCCCTACGTCACCCTCGACACCGAGTTCCTGCGCGAGCGGACCTACTGGTCCAAGCTCTGCCTGATCCAGATGGCGCTGCCCGGTGACGGCGAGGCGGTCTTGATCGACCCCATCGAGGGCACGCCGCTGTCGCTCGAGCCCCTCTACGACCTCTTCCGCGATGAGAGCGTCGTGAAGGTGTTCCACGCGGCGCGGCAGGATCTCGAGATCTTCTTCGTCGAGGGCGGCGTGTTCCCGCGCCCGCTCTTCGACACGCAGGTCGCGGCGATGGTCTGCGGCTTCGGCGAGCAGGCGGGATACGAGACGCTGGTGCGCCGGATCGCGCACGAGACGGTGGACAAGACCTCGCGCTTCACCGACTGGTCGCGCCGCCCGCTGACGGACGCGCAGAAAACCTATGCCATCGCCGATGTGACGCACCTACGCGTCATCTACGAGGATCTCGCGCGGCAGATCGTGGCCTCCGGGCGGCAGCACTGGATGGCCGAGGAACTCGCCGTCCTGACCGAGCCCGGCACGTACCGCGTCGAGCCCGAAGACGCCTGGCAGCGGGTCAAGACGCGGACGAACTCCGGGCGCTATCTCGCGGTCGTGCGCGAGCTTGCCCGGTTTCGCGAGACCTACGCGCAGGCGCAGAACGTGCCGCGCTCGCGGGTGCTGAAGGACGACGCGCTCCTCGAGATTGCCTCGATGCGGCCCGCGAACGCGGACGAGCTCGGCAAGAGCCGCCTTCTGCTTCGCGAAGGTCGCCGCGGCGACGTGGCGGACGGCATTCTGGCGGCGGTGGCGGCAGGTCTCGCGACCGCGCCGGAAGATCTGCCGAAGCCCGATGCCACGCGCGACACCCTGCAGGTCAACCCGGCGCTTGCGGATCTCCTGCGCGTGCTCCTGAAGGCCAAGTCGGAGGCGGCGGGGGTCGCGCAGAAGCTCGTCGCCACCGCGTCCGACCTCGATGCCATCGCCGCGGGACTGCGCGAGATGCCTGCGCTCCACGGCTGGCGAGCGGAGGTGTTTGGCGACGACGCGCTCCGCCTCTGCCGCGGCGAGATCGCGCTTTCCGCCAATGGCACCGACGTGACGGTCGTGACGCTGCCGCGGCCGACCGCCGTCGAACTCACCGGCGGCTCGACCGCGCGCTCCTGAGGCCCCCGACGGTGATCTGGCGCACGCCGTCGAGCCGCACGTCCGGCACGTAGGCCGCCGCCGTCACCTCGCGCGAGGCTTGCGTCGACACCGGACGGTCGGCGGGCGGCGGCGACACGACGAAGCGGAACGCGAGCACGCCATCGACGGGCCGGCCATCGTTCTCCGCGACCAGCGCCGCGTCGTACCAGCCCTGCGTCGGCGGCAAGCCGGTCGCCTCAACGATCACGCCGCCGGGCCGCGCCGCAACGTCGAGCCCGACCACCTGGTCCACGAGCAGCCGCCGGTCCGGCCGCACGTCGGCGTAGCCCTTGGCGGGCTCGAGCGTCGCGGGCTGGCTCGGGCGGAAGAGGTTGAACGGGTTGAGCCGCGAGCGCCCGACGCGGCCGCAGGACGCGAGCGTCGCCGCGACGAGGAGGCAAAGGACGACGCGGCGCATGTGGCACTCCCGAGGCTCCCGCGCTCGTTAGACCATCGGCCGCAGCTTGGGAAGCCGCGCGGGGTTTACGCGCCCGGTCCCGGTGCCTACGTCAATCCGCAGCCCGGAAAGGACGCGCATGGCCACCGAAGCCTTCGAGGAGATCGCCGAGACCTTCGCCTTCCTCGACGACTGGGACGAGCGCTACCGCCATGTCATCGAGCTCGGCCGCGCCATGCCGCCGCTCGACGACGCGCTGAAGGTGCCCGCGACCAAGGTGTCGGGCTGCGCGAGCCAGGTCTGGATCGTGCCCCGCGTCGAGGCCGGCCGCTTCGACTTCTCGGGCGAGAGCGATGCGCTCATCGTGCGCGGCCTCATCGCGATCCTGCACGCGCTCTATGCCGGCGTGCCGGTCGCCGAGGTGGCCGGCGTCGACGCCTCGGCCGAGCTCGCCCGCCTCGGCCTCGCCGACCACCTCTCGGCGCAGCGCGCGAACGGCCTCCGCGCGATGGTCGAGCGCGTCCGCAGCTCCGCCGCCGCCTGACGCGGGGCTTTGGCGCCGCAGCCGCGGCGTGCTAGCCTCATCGCAATTTGCAGCGACTCGCATTTTGATGGAGATTGCATGACGACGCGCGTGATCGGCATCCCGGACGCCGACGGAGTGATCCGCATCGCCTGTGGCGGCGACGTGGTGGAGATCGTCGTCGCGCCGAAGCCGTCACCGCAGGCCCAAGGCCCGGTCCCGGACCCGTTCGGCGACCCGTTCGCGGCGCTCGTCGCCGAGATCGCCGACAGCGCCGTCGACCTGCCCGGCGCCTATCTCGCCGCCCCGGTGACGCCGTCGGGCGAGGTCGATCTGCCGGCGCTCGTCGATTCTCGCGGACGGCAGCGCGCTGATCCGGGCCGCCCCGATCCCCGCGCCGTGATCCTGCAGGTCGGCGAGATCGACCTCCACCGGATCGCAGCACTCGGCGAGGCGATGGCTCGCGAGGCGCCCGACCTGCCGCTGGTGATCGACTTCGGCAGCGGCCGGCCGGAATGAGCGAGGCGCTGACGGCCTCGATGGCCGCCGCGGCGCAGTCGCTCCGCGACACGGCGAAGTGGCTCGTGGCGGGGGTCGTGGCGACGGCGGCGAGCGTGTTCGTCGGCAGCTCGCTCACCGCCTTCGGCTCCCTCGCGCCAGGAAGCCTGCGCTTCGGCCTCGCTGTCGGCGGGCTCGCGCTGGGGTTCGCCGGCATCGCCGCCATCATGCGCGCCGCGATCATGGTCCTGACGCGCGCGAGCCTGACCGTCCACGACATCGCGACGAGCAAGGATCCCGAGCTCTCGCGCCTCCACGACGAACTGTCGAAGCGCTATGCCGACCGGCTGACGAACGGTTCGGCCACCTTGAAGGACCACGTCGAAAGGATCGGCAACATTGCAAGGCGACAGACCAGATCCGACGCGGAGAACGCCCTCATCGCCAGGGGGCGCGAAGACAACGCCGTCATCTCCGCCGACGCGAGCTTCCTCTTCGTGCGCCATCGCTTCGACGGCCTGGTCGACACGCTCACCCTCGCGACGCCGCTCGCCGTCGCGGGCTTCGGCCTCTTCGCCTGGGCCGCGAACCCCGCCGCGCCGCCGGCGCCCGCGCCGCTCGTGTCGCTCACGATCCGCGCGCCCTAGCCGCCGCGGACGCGAGCGCCGCCGGCAGGTCGCCGTAGCCCGTCAGCCGCCGCTCGAACGCGAGACCGAGCCGGCGCGCGCAGTCGGCGGCCTTCGCAGCAAGGCCCGCGTCGTCGGTCTGTGCGAGATGCACCAGCCGCTCGTAGTTGCCGAAGAGCATGTCGCGCAGCGCAGGATGCCGGTCGAGTCCCATTGGGCGCCAGACGAAGGCATCGAACTGCCGCACCAGGAAATCGGTGAGGTAGAACGCCCGCATCTCCGCGTCGCCCCGCGCCTCGAACGCCGCCACCCCGTCGAAGAACGCATAGCAATGCGGCCCTGCGACCATCTCTACCCCGAGCGCCGCGCAGCGCGCCGCGAGAAGCCCGCCGGTCCCGCAATCGGCGTAGACCACGAAGATCGTGTCGTAGTCCGCGCGGTGCTTCAGCACCGCCGCCTCCACTGCGTCGGGGATGCGCTCGGGACGCAGGTGCAGGTCGGCGGGCAGGCACTGCAGGTCGAGGTGCTCCCAGCCGTTCGCTGCACGCACCGCGAGGATCTCCGCCGCGAGCGCGCCGCAGGCGAGGAGCAGCACTCGGCTCACGCGAGCCGCACCGCGGTGCCGATGAACGCGACCTCGGATGCGCGCAGCGTGATCGCCGAGGTCTGCATCCTGACCGCCACCACCGCGTCCGCGCCGAGCGCCGCGGCGGCCGCCACCATCCGGTCGAGCGCCTGCTCGCGCGCGGCGGCCATCAGCTGCGAATATTCCGGGATCTCGCCGCCGACGACGTTCCTGAGGCTCGCCACGATGTCCGAGCCCACGTGCTTCGAGCGCACCGTGGACCCGCGCACGAGGCCCAGCGTCTCGACCGTGGCGCGCCCCGCGACGCCCTCCGTCGTGGCGAGGATCACTTCTCGATCCGGTCGTAGCGGTCGTCGTCGGCGTTCCGCAGCCGCTCGGCGACGACGCGGACGAGCACGTAGCCGAGGAGCGCCACCGGCACCAGCGCCGCGAGCCCGAGGCCCGGCGCGAGGATCGCCCCCTTGAGGAGCGCTCCCGCGACCACGGTGGCTCCCGCCGCGGCGATCACGGCGATGACGACGAGGACGAAACGATCGAGCGGCATGGGCGGGCTCCCTTCGTGATCAACATGGGCCCGCGCGCCTCAGATATCCAGCGCGCCCTGCCTCTTGCCGTCAGCCTCCCGCGCGGCGGAGGGCGTCTTTGCGCCGCGCGGGGATCGCCACCGCCGGGTCACGGAGGCTCAGCGCGCCACCGGCGCGAAGCCCGGCTCATCGTGCTGTCCCGCCGCCGTGGCTTCGACGACCCTCGACCGGGGGGGGGGCTCGACCGGGCTGAGGACGACGTGGCGCGCTCGCGCTCGATTGCGCCGTGCAGATCGTGGACCGGCGATCCACCGCGTTCTCGGCAGCGTATGTCGCGTCGCGAGCGGCTCAGAGGGATCGGAAAGGACCGTCGCTCGTGCCGGTGACTTCGAGAGGCGCCAAGCCGAGCGCGTGGCGTTCGCGAGCGCCGGGTTGCGAAGGGTTATCCAAAAGCTACATGCCACAGGACGGACAAGGGGCTGCGGCGTCATCTCGCCACCCTCGACGCCAAGCGGTCAGCCCGCGCCCATGCGGTTGTGCTTGCGGGCGATCCATGTCTTGGCGGTCTCGACGGCCACGGCGGCGTCGCGGCAGTAGGCGTCGGCGCCGATGGCGCGGCTGAACTCCTCGTTGAGCGGCGCGCCGCCGACGAGGACGATGTAGTCGTCGCGGATGCCCTGCTCCTTCATCGTGTCGATCACGACCTTCATGTAGGGCATCGTCGTGGTGAGCAGCGCCGACATGCCGAGGATGTCGGCGTCCTCGGACTTCAGCGCGGCGAGGTACTTGTCGACCGCGTTGTTGATGCCGAGGTCGACCACCTCGAAGCCCGCGCCCTCCATCATCATGCCGACGAGGTTCTTGCCGATGTCGTGGATGTCGCCCTTGACGGTGCCGATCACCATCTTGCCGACGCGGGGCGCGCCGGTCTCGGCAAGGAGCGGCTTCAGGATCGCCATGCCGCCCTTCATCGCGTTGGCGGCGAGGAGCACTTCGGGCACGAAGAGGATGCCGTCGCGGAAGTCGGCGCCCACGATGGTCATGCCGGCGACGAGCGCCTCCGTCAGCACCCGGTAGGGCGCCCAGCCGCGGCCGAGGAGGATGTTCACGCCCTCCTCGATCTCCGGGCGCATCCCGTCATAGAGGTCGTCGTGCATCTGCAGCACGAGCTCCTCGTCGTCGAGGTCGCCCAGGATGATGTCGTCGTCGGCCATGCGCTGCGTTCCTCGGAAATGACGGCCCTGTGTCCGCTGCGTCCCGCGCGGGCACTTGGTGGAAAGCGACGGGTCCGGCGCATTTGCGACGCCGGCTTCGCGCTCCATCGCAGGCGGCCCACGCCGCGGCAAGGCCCTTGCGGGATGTTCGCGGTCCGTTCTAGTCTCCAGCCATGCCCCGCGCCGCACCCCTCCCACCCGATCTCGACGCGCGCGGCCGTGCGGCGACGGGCAACGACGCCGGACGGTTCGAGCCCTACGCGCGCGTGCCCGAGGCCGACGGCTGGGAGGGCGAGGGGGCGACCCGCGTGCTCCGCACCGAGGTGAGCGAGGAGCGCCCGCGCCAAGCGATCACGCGCAACGCGTCGCCCGACGTGCCGTTCGACCGCTCGATCAACCCCTACCGCGGCTGCGAGCACGGCTGCATCTACTGCTTCGCGCGGCCGACGCATGCCTACCTCGGGCTGTCGCCGGGGCTCGACTTCGAGACGCGGCTCGTCGCCCGGCCCACCGCGCCCGAGGTGCTTGCGCGCGAGCTCGCGTCGAAGCGCTACGCGGTGGCGCCGATCGCGCTCGGCACCAACACCGATCCCTACCAGCCCATCGAGGCGCGCTACCGGATCATGCGCCGCGTCGTCGAGGTGCTGTCGGAGCACGGCCATCCGCTCACGATCGTGACCAAGGGCACGCTCATCGAGCGCGACATCGATATCCTGGCCCCGATGGCGGCGCGCGGGCTCGTCACCGTCGGCATCTCCTTAGCCACGCTCGACGCGGGACTTGCGCGAAGCATGGAGCCGCGCGTGCCGTCGCCGGCGCGACGGCTCGCCGCGGTCCGCGCGCTCGCGGATGCGGGCATCCCGGTGCGCGTCCTCGTGGCGCCGGTGATCCCGGCGCTGACCGACCACGAGATCGAGCGCGTCCTCGCTGCCGCCGCGAAGGCGGGCGCGCGGGCGGCGAGCTGGACGATGCTGCGCCTGCCGCGCGAGGTGGCGCCGCTCTTCCGCGACTGGCTCGAGGCCGCGCATCCGGGCCGGGCGGCGCATGTGATGGCGCGCGTGCAGGAGACCCACGGCGGGCGCGACTACGACGCCGCATGGGGCAAGCGAATGCGGGGCGAAGGCATCCACGCCGAGCTCATCGCCCGGCGCTTCGACATCGCGGTGAAGCGCCTGGGCCTCCTCCGGGTGCTGCCGCCGCTCGTGACGGACCTCTTCCGGGTGCCGCCGAAGGCCGGCGACCAGCTCGCGCTCTTCTAGCCGCGCCGGCGGCGCTGGCGGACCGGGCCCGCGTCGTCGCCGGTGCCGTCGCTCGCCGAGGAGAAGCCGCCCAGCGCCGCGGTGATCGCGTCGAGCGTCGGGCGCGGGCCGGGGGCGCGCTCCTCGAGCGCCGCACGCATCCGGGCGAGGTGCTCGGGCATCGTGCCGCAGCAGCCGCCGATGATGCGCGCTCCGGCGTCGCGGGCGAGGACGGCGTACTCGGCCATCAGGTCGGGCGTGCCGTCGTAGTGGATGTGGCCGTCGACGTACTTCGGGATGCCCGCGTTGCCCTTGGCGATCACCGGCCGGTCGGTGCCCTGCGCCGCGAAGCCGAGGACGGTGCGGACGAGGTCCGACGCGCCGACGCCGCAGTTGGCGCCGAACGCGAGGGGCGGGTAATCGAGCCGCTCGACGAGCGCCGCGAGTGCGGCCGACGTCAGCCCCATCATCGTGCGCCCGGCGGTGTCGAAGCTCATCGTGCCGCACCAGGGCATGCCGGCGAGCCGCGCGGCCTCGCCCGCGGCGGCAAACTCCTCGGGTGCCGAGATGGTCTCGACCCAGAGCACGTCCGCGCCGCCGGCCTTCAGGCCTTCGGCCTGCTCGTGGAACATCTCGGTCGCGAGCGCCGGCGTCAGCGTGCCCATCGGCGCCATGATGTCACCCGTGGGCCCGATCGAGCCTGCAACCACCACCGGGCGGTCTGCGCGGTCCGCAAGCTCGCGCCCGATCTCGGCGGCGGCGGCGTTGATCTCGCGCACCCGCCGCTCGGCGCCGTGAAGCCGCAGCCGTGCGGCGTTGCCGCCGAAGCTGTTGGTCAGGAAAAGATCGCTCCCGGCATCGATGGCGCCGGCATAGAGCGCCCGGATCTTCGCCGGCTCGTGGAGGTTCCACAGCTCGGGCGCCTCGCCCGCGCCGAGGCCCTGGTTGAAGAGGTTCGTCCCCGTCGCGCCGTCCGCGAGGAGCCACTCGCGCGATGCCAGAAGATTGGCCAGAACGTCGCTCATGATTGCCCCTCAACCCTCGCCGCTTCGACGCATCGCAGGTTCGCGCGCCCGTGACAAACGCCGAAGTTTCATCTCGTCATGCCGCGGACGGCATGTCCGCAACTCTCAGCCCTCGTCGAGGAGCTGCGCTTTGGCCGTGACAGCGAGCTCGGCCATCTTGGCGCGGATCGTCGCCGCGTCGGCGTGGTCGCCGAGGTCGGCCGCGAGCTTGCGGAACACGTCCTCGTCGCCGGCTTCCTCGAAGTCCGACTTGATGACCTCGACGGCATAGGCGGTCGCGTCTTCCCCGGTTCGGCCCATCAGATCGGCCGCCCAGAGCCCGAGCAGCCGGTTCCGCCGCGCCTCGGCCTTGAACTGCATCTCGGCGTCATGCGCGAACTTCGACTCGAAGGACTTCGCGCGGTCTTCGAACGTGGGCATGGCTGGCCTCCTCGGGAAACGGGGTCGGGCGCGGGACCGTATGCCCGGCCGCTTCCCGCGGCGCAAGGCCCGCGTCGGCGGACCGGGGCGTCCGCCTTGCGAGCAAGGGGGCGTTGGCATATAGCACGCGGAATGCCGGGGGTCTGACACCCTCCGATGGGAGTACGCATGGCACCACGTCGCAAGAAGGTCTACGAAGGCAAGGCGAAGATTCTCTACGAGGGCCCGGAGCCCGGCACGCTGGTGCAGTACTTCAAGGACGACGCCACCGCGTTCAACGCGCAGAAGAAGAGCGTCGTCGAAGGCAAGGGCGTGCTCAACAACCGCCTGTCGGAGTTCTTCATGACCGGCCTCGCGTCGATCGGCGTGCCGACGCACTTCATCCGCCGGCTCAACATGCGCGAGCAGCTGATCCGCTCGGTCGAGATCATCCCGCTCGAGGTCGTGGTCCGCAACATCGCGGCGGGCTCGATCTCGCAGCGTCTGGGCATCGCCGAGGGCACCTCGCTGCCCCGGCCCATCGTCGAGTTCTACTACAAGGACGACAAGCTCGGCGATCCCCTGGTCAGCGAGGAGCACGTGATCGCGTTCGGCTGGGCCACCCAGCAGGATCTCGACGACATGGTGGCGCTGGCGCTCCGGGTGAACGATTTCATGACCGGGATCATGCTCGGCGTCGGCATCCAGCTCGTCGACTTCAAGATCGAGATCGGGCGGATCTGGGAGAACGACTTTCAGCGCCTCATCGTCGCCGACGAGATCAGCCCCGACAGCTGCCGGCTCTGGGACGCCAAGACCGGACAGAAGCTCGACAAGGACGTCTTCCGCCGCGATCTCGGCAATTTGTCGGACGCCTACACCGAAGTTGCGCGACGGCTCGGCGTGCTGCCGGTCAACACGGCGCATCTGACGAAGCCGACGCTCATCAACTGACAGGAACCCCATCGTGCGCGCGCGGGTCGAGGTCATGCTGAAGCGGGACGTGCTCGATCCGCAAGGCGAGGCGGTGCGTCACGCGCTCGGCGCGCTGGGCTTCGCCGGGGTCATCGGCGTTCGGCAGGGCAAGCTCATCGAGCTCGACCTCGCCGAGACCGACGCCGCTGCCGCCGAGGCGCAGGTGCGTGCGATGTGCGACCGGCTGCTCGCCAACAGCGTGATTGAGAGCTACCGCGTGGCGGTCGGCTGATGCGCGCGGCAGTCGTCGTCTATCCGGGATCGAACTGCGACCGCGACCTCGCCGTGGCCCTGCGGCTTGCGACCGGTGCGGCGCCGACGATGGTCTGGCACAAGGAGACGGCGCTTCCCGACGGGCTCGACCTCGTGGCGATCCCCGGCGGCTTTTCCTTCGGCGACTACCTCCGGTGCGGCGCCATCGCAGCAGCGGCGCCGATCACGGCTGCCATCTTGCGGCACGTGGCGCGCGGGGGCTATGCGCTCGGCGTCTGCAACGGCTTCCAGGTGCTGACCGAAACGGGCCTGCTGCCGGGCGCACTCCTCCGCAACGCCGGCATCCGCTTCGTGTGCCGCTTGCAGGCGCTGCGCGTCGAGGCAACGAGCGCCTTCACCGCCGGCTGGGGGCAGGGGGCCGAGATCGCGCTCCCGATCGCCCACCACGACGGCAACTATGTCGCCGATCCCGAGATGCTGACGCGGCTTCGCGGCGAGAATCGCGTGGCGCTCCGCTACCTCGGCAACCCGAACGGCTCGGCCGATGACATCGCCGGGGTGCTGTCGGACAACCGGCGCGTGCTCGGCCTGATGCCGCATCCCGAGCGCCGGCTGGAACCGCTTCATGGCGGCACCGACGGACGACGGCTCTTCGACGCGCTCGCCGGGGCGGCCATCACGCTCGAGGGGGCATGACCGATCCCGCGCTCGACGAGGCAGGGCCGGAGCTCCAGTCGGGCCCCGCGTGGCGCTTTCGGCTGGCGGCGGCGGCGCTGGTCGCCGTCGCAGTGGCGGTCGTGTGGGTGACGAACCTGTGGACGACCGAGCGGTTCACCGAAGCCACGCGCAATCGCTCGGAGCTGAGGCTCGTGCTCTACGCCGGCAACATCATGAGCGAGCTGCAGCGCAACTCGGTCGTGCCGCTCCTCCTCGCGCGCGACCCCGAGCTCATCAACGCCCTGAAAGCGTCCGACTACACGCATACCTCGCAGCGGCTGATCTCGTTCCAGACCGAGATCGGCGCGGCGTCGATCATGCTGCTCGACGGCGAGGGCCGCGTCGTCGGCGCGACCGACCGCAACACCATCGGCACGACGCTGCGCTCGGCGCAGTACTTTGTCGACACACAGCGCTCGAAGGACACGGTCTTCACGGCCGCGCAGCGCGACACCGGCGGCTTCGAGTTCACCTTCGCCCGCGCGCTCGTTTCCGAGAACAAGGTGGTGGGCGTCATCATGGTCGAGGTCGACCTGGCTAAATACGAGCGCGCCTGGGCCGGGTTCTCGGATGCGGTCGTCGTGACCGACAGCGAAGGGCGCATCATCCTCGCCACCGAGCCGCGCTGGCGCGGGCGCGCGCTCGAGGACGCGCTCGCCGTGCAGTCCGCACCTTCGGCGATCCAGCGCGCCATCCAGGCCACGAGCGACTGGGCGCAGGAGCGCCCCGACGCCTACCTCAGCGGCGACCCGGTCATCCGCAACGACGCACGCATCGCCTTTCGCGGCTGGCGCATCACCAGCTACACCAAGTTCGACAGCGTGCGCGAGCGGGTGAACGGCATCCTCGCGCTCGAGATCATGGCCTTCGCGATCCTGCTTGCGCTCAGCTTCTACCTGATGTCGCGGCGTGCGCTGTCGCGGTCGGCTTTCTTTCAGCGCGAGTCGGCGGAACTGCGCGAGTTGAACGCGCGTCTGCAACAGGAGATCGCCGAGCGCGAGAAGGTGGAAAAGGATCTGGCAGTGGCGGAGCAGACGCTCGAGCAGTCCTCCAAGCTCTCCGCGCTCGGCGAGATGTCGGCGGCCGTGAGCCACGAACTGAACCAGCCGCTCGCGGCGATGAAGACCTACCTCGCGGGCGCCCGGCTGCTGCTGCAACGGAAGCGCCCCGTCGAGGCGCTCTCCAGCTTCCAGCGCATCGACGACCTCATCGAGCGGATGACCGCGATCACACGCCAGCTGAAGTCCTATGCGCGGAAAGGCGGCGAGGCGTTCGAGCCCATCGACGTCCGGGCCTCGGTCTCGGCCGCGCTCGCGATGATGGAGCCGCAGCTGCGCTCGCGGACCGTCAAGATCACGCGCGTCATGCCGAAGGCGCCGGTGCGCGTGATGGCCGACCGGCTCCGGCTCGAGCAGGTGCTCATCAACCTGCTCCGCAACGCCATCGACGCGACGCGCAGCGCGCCCGACCCGCAGATCGAGATCCGTGTCAGCGTCGGGTCCGGCGTCACCCTGACGGTCCGCGACAACGGCCCCGGCATCGAGGATCTCGACAGCCTCTTTGCGCCTTTTTACACGACGAAGAAGCCCGGCGACGGGGTGGGCCTCGGGCTCGCCATCTCGTCCGGCATCGTAACCGACCTCGGCGGCCGGCTCATCGCGCGCAACGGCGCCGGTGGCGGCGCCGTCTTCGAGGTGCAACTGCCGGCCCTCGGCCGGGAGACCGCGGCGGCCGAATGAAGCGGACGCCGCCTATGGAGGTGGGACAATGACGCGTGCCATGAAGGTCGCCATCGTCGATGACGAGCACGACATGCGGCAGTCGATCAGCCAGTGGCTGGCGCTGTCGGGCTTCGACACGGAGACCTATCCGAGCGCCGAGGACGCGCTGAAGTCCATCAGCACGGACTACCCAGGCGTCGTTGTCAGTGACATCCGGATGCCCGGGATGGACGGGATGTTCTTCCTCAAACGCCTGATGAGCCTCGACAGCGGCTTGCCGGTGATCCTCATCACCGGCCACGGGGACGTGCCGATGGCGGTCGAAGCGATGCGGATCGGCGCCTTCGACTTCCTCGAGAAGCCCTTCAACCCCGACCGGATGACCGAGCTCGCCAAGAAGGCGAGCCAGCAGCGGCGCATGACGCTCGACAACCGCGCCCTGCGGCGCGAGCTGTCCGACGGCGACGCGCTGATGAGCAAGCTGATCGGCACGTCGCCGCTGATGGAGCGCCTGCGCGAGGACATCCTCGACCTCGGCCAGGCCGACGGCCACGTCCTGATCGACGGCGAGACCGGCACCGGCAAGACGCTCGTGGCGCATGCGCTGCACGCCGTCGGGCCACGGGCGGGCCGGAAGTTCGTCACCATCTCCTGCGCCGCGTTCGACGACGACCGGCTGACCTCGCGGCTCTTCGAGGCCGACGAGGCAGGCACCGTGCCGCTCGTCGAGGATGCACGTGGCGGCACGCTCTGCCTCGAGGACGTCGAGGCCCTGTCGCCCGGCCTGCAGGCGCGGCTCCTGACGTTCATCAACGAGCAGGGCGCTCCGGCGGAGACGCGGATCATCGCGATCTGCAACGAGCACGCGCCCGACAAGACGGTCGAGGACGCGCTCCGGCCGGACCTCTTCTACCGGCTTGCGGCGCTCAAGATCGCGACGCCGCCGCTCCGCGCGCGGGGCGAGGACATCCTGCTTCTCTTTACCCGTCTCACCGAGCAGTTTGCCGAAGAATACGGCTGCGAGGCGCCCGAGGTGACAGCGCAGGAGGCCGCCCAGCTCCTGCAGGCGCCCTGGCCCGGCAACGTTCGCCAGCTCATCAACGTGGCCGAGCGCGCGGTGCTGCAGAACCGCCGCGGCTCGGGGTCGATCGCCTCGCTCCTGATGGCCGACAACGAGGCGACCGGCCCGGCGATGACGACCGAGGGCAAGCCCTTGAAGGAATATGTCGAGGCGTTCGAGCGAATGCTCATCGACAACACCATGCGTCGGCATCGCGGCAGCATCGTGGCCGTCATGGAGGAGCTTTGCCTGCCACGCCGCACCCTGAACGAGAAAATGGCCAAGTACCTGCTCAGTCGGGCGGATTACGTGTGAGCGCTTCGCCCTTCGGTTGATCCCCGCCGCGAGAAAGCGATTGTCAATCGAGCTTGAAAGCCGCTAAGGTCGCCGGCGTGCCGCAATTGTCCCATTTGGGACGGTCGGCGACATCAGTTTCGCTGTGAGCGTAGCGCCATGAGCATCGGCTCCGGGGCGCTGCGGTCTCAGGCCGGACCGCCGATCGGCTGGTTCGGCCCCTGGTTCCGCAAGGGTCGGGCGATTTAACAGGGTGCCGCAACCGGCATCCGGGACAGAACCGCGATGGACCGCCAGACGCACAGAGGATCGGGACCGGGGCAGCCTTCACGGCGTGGCCCGCTCGACCGTGCCGGCGGCATCGCCCCAGCAAGCCATCGCCGCGAGACCGCAGCACCCCCCGGGCGCGCGCGGCTGCCGCGATGCCGAAAGACCCAATGGCAAGAAAAATGCTCATCGACGCCACCCACGCCGAGGAAACCCGCGTCGTGGTGGTGGACGGGACACGCGTCGAGGAATTCGACTTCGAGACCGTCAACAAGCGCCAGCTCGCCGGCAATATCTATCTCGCCAAGGTAACGCGCGTCGAGCCGTCGCTGCAGGCCGCGTTCATCGAGTACGGCGGCAACCGGCACGGCTTCCTCGCCTTCGCCGAGATCCACCCGGACTACTACCAGATCCCCGTCGCCGACCGGAAGGCGCTGATGGAGGAGGAGCGCGCCTATGCCCGCGCGCAAGAGGACGAGGAAGGCCAGGGGCGCGGCCGCCAGCGGCGCTCGGCCCTGAAGGCGGACGAAGCGGACGAGACGCTGGCGGCCGAAGCCACGATCGAGGCCGCCTCCGAGGAAGCACCGGCCGAACCCGCCGCCGAGGCGCGGCTCGACGGATTTGCCGAAAGCGCGCCCGTCGAACCGCTGGCGCCCTCCGCCGACAAGGCCGACCGGATCGCCGGCATGGACGTGGTCGATCTCGGCGAGGCCGAAACCGCCGACACGCTCTTCGACGGCCCCGCCGATGACACGTCGTCGTACCGGCCGAACGGCCGCGAGCCTGACGCGCCGAACGGCCGCGAGCACGGCGCGGACATGCGCGAGCGCGCCTCGGAACGGGACGAGACGATCGAGTCCGTGGCGGACGAAGACGTTGCCGACGAGATCCACCACCCTGCGAGAAAGCCCCGGGCGCGGCGCTACAAGATTCAGGAAGTGGTGAAGGTGCGCCAGATCATGCTGGTGCAGGTCGTCAAGGAGGAACGCGGCAACAAGGGCGCGGCGCTGACGACCTACCTCAGCCTCGCGGGCCGCTACTGCGTGCTGATGCCCAACACCGCGCGGGGCGGCGGCATCAGCCGCAAGATCACCGTCGCCGCGGACCGCAAGAAGCTCAAGGAGATCGCCTCCGAGATCGAGGTGCCCGAGGGCGCCGGCCTCATCATCCGCACCGCGGGCTCGCAGCGCACGAAGTCCGAGATCCGGCGCGACTACGAATATCTCCAGCGTCTCTGGGAGCAGATCCGCGACCTGACGCTGCGCTCCATCGCGCCCGCGCCGATCTACGAGGAGGGCGCGCTCGTCAAGCGGGTGATCCGTGACCTCTACAGCCGCGAGATCGACGAGGTGCTGGTCGAGGGCGCCGAGGGCTACCGCACCGCCCGCGACTTCATGGCGATGATCATGCCCGATCATGCCGGTGCCGTGCGGCGGTACGCCGACGCGCAGCCGCTCTTCGCGCGCTACGGCGTCGAGAGCTACCTCGCGTCGATGTTCAACCCGACGGTTCAGTTGAAGTCGGGCGGCTACATCGTCATCGGCGTCACCGAGGCGCTCGTCGCCATCGACGTGAACTCGGGCCGCGCGACCAAGGAGGGCTCGATCGAGGAGACCGCGCTCAAGACCAACCTCGAGGCCGCCGAGGAGGTGGCGCGGCAGCTGCGCCTGCGCGACCTCGCGGGGCTGATCGTGATCGACTTCATCGACATGGACGAGCGCCGCAACAACGCCGCGGTCGAGAAGCGCATGAAGGACAAGCTGAAGTCCGACCGCGCGCGGGTTCAGATGGGCCGGATCTCGGGCTTCGGGCTGATGGAGATGAGCCGACAGCGCCTGCGCCCGGGGATGCTCGAGGCCTCGACGGCGCCCTGCTCGCACTGCCACGGGACCGGGCTCATCCGCTCCGACGACAGCCTGGCGCTGTCGGTGCTGCGCCAGCTCGAGGAGGAGGGCACGCGGCGGCGGTCGCGCGAGGTTCTGGTGCGCGTGCCGGTAACGATCGCGAACTTCCTGATGAACCAGAAACGCGAGCACATCGCGGGCATCGAGGCGCGCTTCCAGATGGCGGTCCGTATCGAGGCGGACCCGGCGCTCGTCAGCCCGGACTTTGCCGTCGAGAAGTTCAAGACCTCGACGCGCACCGTCGCAGCGAATGCGGTGATCTCGGCCGAAAGCTCGGCGATGGACGACGTCGTGGAGGAGCCCGGCGACGGTGGCCTCGCCACGGCGTTGCCCACCCTAGAGGCGGCGGAGCCGGCCGAGCCGAGCGACGGCGATGCCTCGAACGAGGCGCTGGGTGACGGACAGGGCGAGGGGCCGCGTCGCAAACGCCGCCGTCGGCGCCGCCGGAAAGGAAGCGGCAACGGGCTCGACGGCGAAGGCGCGTCGTCGAACGACGAGACGGATGACGAGGACGAGGCCGAGCCGATCGCTGCGGAGGCCGCGGCAGGGCCGGTCGACGAGGCGGAAGCGCCGAAGAAGCGCACCCGCTCCTCGGCGAGCCGCACCCGCCGGAAGGCGGAGGCGGACGCGGTCGCGGAGGCTCCCGAAGGGACGGCGGAAGCACTGCCCGAGGCCGAGCCTGCTCCGAAGCCGAAGCGCAGCCGCAGCCGGCGTCCGAGCGCCAAGCAGATCGCCGAGGCCGAGGCCGCCGATGCGGCAGCCCTTGCCGCAGACGCGCTGCCCGAACCCGTCCCGGCACCTTCCGAGGTGATCGAGGCGGAGGCGATGCCCGAAACGGTGCCGGAAGCCGTGCCCGAGACGGTGCCCGAGACGGGGCCTGAAACGAGGGAGGTCATTTCCGAGCCGGTCGCGGAAACGGAGCCCTACGCCGAGGCGGAGCACGACCGCGCCACCGAGCCCGTCGAAGAGACCATCGTCGAAGCCAGACCCGAGCCCGCCACCGAATCCGCCCCCGAGCCGGAAGCCGAGGCGAAGCCGAAGAAGCGCGGCTGGTGGTCGCTCGGGCGCTGACCGTCAGCCCCGCGCGATGAGAAACACCGCCTCGGGGCCGGCCAGATCGGCCGCCACGAGGCGGTGACCGGCCTCCGCGCAGAAATGCGGCACGTCGACGACGGCCGCGGGGTCCGTCGTCGTCAGCCGCATAACGGCTCCCGGCGCCATCGCGCGCAGCCCCTTCGCCGCCCGCAGCACCGGCAGCGGGCAGAGAAGCCCCCGCGCGTCGATGTCGACGTCCCAACCGCCCATCGTCGCAGTCCTAGACCGCTTCGCAGCCAGGCCCAACGGGGCATCGCGCCACGGCAACGTGAGGATCGTCCCCGATGACGCGACCACGACGATCGACTACGCGTGACGTGAACGGAGACGCCCATGCTCGGCATTGACCTCATCGACGCGAGCCTCTTGCCCGCCATGCTGGTCGCGCTCGCCGCGGGGCTCCTGTCCTTCCTGAGCCCCTGCGTGCTGCCGATCGTGCCGCCCTATCTCGCCTACATGGGCGGCATCAGCATGAGCGACCTCAAGGGCACCGGCGCTGCCCGACGCCGCGCGCTGCTGCCGGCGGTGTTCTTCGTGCTCGGCCTCTCGACGGTGTTCCTGCTCCTCGGCTTCACCGCCTCCGCGTTCGGCGCGTTCTTCCTCGAATGGCAGGGCTGGTTCGTCCGCATCTCGGGCGCGGTGGTGATCGTCTTCGGGCTCCACTTCCTCGGCGTGATCCACATCCCCGCGCTCAACCGCGAGGCGCGGCTCGACGCGGGCGACCGGGGCGGCTCGGCGGTCGGCGCGTATCTCCTCGGTCTCGCCTTCGCGTTCGGCTGGACGCCCTGCATCGGCCCGCAGCTCGGTGCCATCATCTCGCTCGCAGCCTCCGAGGCGTCGGTCGCGCGCGGCACGCTCCTTCTCGCGGTTTACGCGGCGGGGCTTGGCATACCCTTCCTGCTCGCGGCGGTGTTCATCCAGCGCGCCCTGGGTCTGATGGCGCGGATGAAACGGCACATGCGCGCGGTCGAACGTGTGATGGGCGCGCTGCTGGTGGTGGTCGGCGTGGCGCTCGTGACGAATGTATTCACCGCATTTTCATTCTGGATCCTCGATACGTTCCCCGGTCTCGCCGCACTCGGCTGAGCGGGTGAGGGGTGCATCCATGACCGTGTCGCGGCGGCAAGTGTTCTTCGTGCCGGGATTCGACCCGCAGCCACCCCGGCGCTACCGCGAGCTTTACCGCGTCGAGGCCGCGCAGCAGGGCGCGATCTCCGGCCACCGGATCGCCGTGATGCCCCGCGATGGCGCGCGCTTCGGCTGGCATGTCTCGGCCACCATCGAAGGCCGCGCGGTCGAGACGGATGTCGAGGTGCTGGTCTGGTCCGACCTCGTGCGCGCCTCGATGCGGCGCGGGATCCTCGCCACCTACGCAGCTCTGGCACGGACGGTGTGGATCTACCTCGTCACGGGTGCTTTCCTGCGGCTCGCGCGCCTGCGGAAAGGCCCGGTGATCGCGGCGCTCTATCCGGTCGCCGTGCTGACGGGCGAGCTCGCGCTCGCGGTCGGCGCGGGCGCGCTGGTCGCGGCGGCGCTGCCGTGGTGGGGGGTGGTCTTCGGGCTCGCGGTGACGGTCGTGCTGCTCCGCTGGTTCCGCGCGCTCGATGGCCGGCTTCTCGCGCATTATCTCATGCACGATTTCCACTTCTTCGCGCGTCGGCGCGGCGCCCCTCCGCCCGCGCTCGAGACGCGTCTCGCTGACTTCGCCGCGCGCATCGCCGCGGCCCTGGACGCGCCGGTGGACGAGGTGCTCGTCGTCGGCCATTCGACCGGCGCGCAGCTCGCGGTGATGGCGGTCGCCGATGTGCTTCGCGGTCGCACGGGCCCAGCCGCGCCGCTCGCGCTCCTCACGCTCGGGCAGGCGATGCCGATGGTGGCGTTCCTGCCCGACGCGCACCGCCTCCGCGCCGACCTGCATCTCCTCGGCGGCTCGGATGCGCTCACCTGGGTCGATGTCTCTGCCCCCGGCGACGGCTGCGCCTTCGCGCTCTGCGATCCGGTGGCGGTCGCGGGCGTCGGGGGGCCGGGCAAGCGCTGGCCGCTCGTCGTCTCGGCGGCGTTCTCGCTGACGCTGGCGCCCGCGCGCTGGAAGAAGCTCCGCTGGCGGTTCTTCCGGCTGCACTTCCAGTATCTCTGCGCCTTCGACCGCCCGCGCGGCTATGACTACTTCGCCGTCACCGCGGGCCCGCGCGGCCTCGCGGGCCGCTTCGCCCGCCACCCGCCGTCGCCGGCGCGCATCGAGACGCCGCTCTCGGGCTACCGCGACCGCGCCGCATGACGGAGGCGTCCCCGGCCGGGCAGCGTCTCGTGCCGCCGAAGCCGCCGTCGCGGGCCGACCGGGTGTCACTCTGGCGCTACCTCCGGCTCTTCCGGCGCGACATCCTCTCGGCGCAACCCGCACGGCTCTACCGCGCGCGGATGGCGGCGTTCCGCACGCCGTTCTTCCGGTCGTTCCTCGTCCTCGAGCCCGCGCTCATCGACACCGTGCTCCGCGATCGGCCGCAGGACTTCCCGAAGTCGCCGCGCGTGGGCGCCGGCCTCGCGCCGATGCTCGGCGCCTCGGTGTTCCTCGCCAACGGCAGCGATTGGGCGCGCCGCCGCCGGATCATCGACCCCGCGTTCGCCGGCGGCCGGCTTCACGCCACGCTCCCGGCGCTGCGCGGCGCGGCGGCGGCGATGCGCGACCGGCTTGCTCCGGGGCTTCACGAGATCGAGGCCGTCGCGAGCCATGCCGCCGCCGACGCGATGCTCCGCGCGCTCTTCTCGCGGCCGATCGACGATGCCGCGGCCCGCGCGGTCTTCGACGCGTTCCGCGCCTACCAGGCGACGCAGCCGATCCTCAACCTCGCCGCTTTCGTCGCACTGCCACGGTGGGTGCCGCGCCTGCACCGCCCTGCCGCTGCACGGGCAGCGCGGCGCGTCCGCAGCTTGATCGGTGCGCTGGTCGCCGAGCGCGCCCTCGAGATCGCCGCCGGCGAGGCACCCGACGACCTCGCGACACGGTTGATGACCGCGACCGATCCCGAGACGGGGCAGGGCCTCGGGCCCGGGGAGATGATCGACGAGGTGGCGATCTTCTTCCTCGCCGGGCACGAGACCAGCGCCGCCGCCATTGCCTGGGCGCTCTACCTGCTCGCGGCGGACCCCGGCACGCAGGATGCCGCGGCACGCGAGGTGGCCTCGCTCGAACCGCTGGCCGCCAGCATCCCCGAACTCGCCGGGCTCGCCGCTCTCCGCGACGTGTTTCGCGAGACGCTGCGCCTGTATCCGCCCGTGCCGATGATGGTGCGCCGCAACGTCGCCGCGGAGCGGTTCCGCGACCGAGACGTGCCCGTGGGGTCGGAGATCGTGCTGAGCCAGTGGCATCTCCACCGCCACGAACGCATCTGGGACTCCCCCGACGCCTTCGACCCGGCTCGCTGGCGCACGCCCGAGGGGCAGCGGCAGGCGCGCGCCGGCTACATGCCGTTCTCGGCCGGCCCCCGCATTTGTCCGGGCGCGGGCTTTGCGGGCATCGAGGGGGTGCTCATGCTGGCGACGCTGCTCCACGCCTTCCGTTTCGCGCCCGACCCCGCGCGCCCGCCGGTGCCCGCGGCGCATCTCACCGTGCGCTCACGCACCGGCATCTGGCTGCACGTCAGCCCTCGCTGACGCACGGTAATGGGCAAGCACCTCGAGGCGGATCGCCGTCGCGAGGCCGACGCTCGGCGCCCGTGCGGCGTCGATGCGGGCGGCGAGCGCGTTGACCGACAGTCCTCGCGCGGCTGCGATCTCGCGAAATGCCGTCCAGAATGCAGGCTCGAGCGACACGCTGGTGCGGTGGCCGCCGAGCGTCAGGGAATGCTTGACCGGTGCGCCCACCTTAGTCGGGCGGGGGCTCGCGCCGGTGCTGGTCGAGCGAGTGCGCCGACCGGGCCAAGGCATCTGCCTCGGCGGCCTTCTCGGCCCGCGTCCGGCCGGAGCGCGCGGCGTTCGCGCTCGCCGCGTCGGCCTTCGCGGCCTTCTCCCGGCGCTTTCTCGCGCGCGCGAGGTTGACCACCCCGGTCATGCGCGCGGCCCGATCATGTCTTCGGGCCGGACCACGCGGTCGAAGGTCTCGGCATCGACGAGCCCCATCCCCACGGCTTCATCGCGCAGCGTCGTGCCGTTGTGGTGCGCGGCCTTCGCGACCCTGGTGGCCGCGTCGTAGCCGATGGTGGGGGCGAGCGCCGTCACCAGCATGAGCGACTCGCGCATCAGCGTCTCGATCCGAGCGGTGTTGGCGCGGATCCCCGCGACGCAGTTGGCCGCAAACGAAGCGGCCGCGTCGCCCAAGAGCCGCACCGACTGCAACACGTTGAGCGCGATCACCGGCTTGAACACGTTGAGCTCGAAATGCCCCTGCGCGCCCGCGAACCCGACCGCGGCGTCGTTGCCGATCACCTGCGCGCAGACCATCGTCAGCGCTTCGGCCTGCGTCGGGTTCACCTTGCCCGGCATGATCGAGCTGCCGGGCTCGTTCTCGGGCAGCAGAAGCTCGCCCAGCCCCGAGCGCGGCCCCGAGCCGAGGAAGCGGATGTCGTTGGCGATCTTGAAGAGGCTCACCGCGATGCCCCGCAAGGCACCCGACATCTCGACCATCGCGTCATGCGTGGCGAGCGCCTCGAACTTGTTGGGCGCGGTCACGAAGGCCATGCCGGTCAGCGCCGCAAGCCGGCCCGCGATCGCCTCGCTCCAGCCGGCCCGCGCGTTGAGCCCTGTGCCGACCGCGGTGCCGCCCTGCGCGAGCTCGAGCACCGCCGGCAGCGCCGCGTCGGCGCGCCGGATCGCCATCGCGACCTGGTGCGTATAGCCCGAGAACTCCTGCCCGAGCGTCATCGGCGTCGCGTCCTGGGTATGCGTCCGCCCGATCTTGATGATCCCCGCGAAGGCCTCCGCCTTGGCGTCGAGTGCGGCATGGAGCGCGCGCAGCCCCGGCTGCAGCACGTCGCGCACCGTGAGGGCGGTCGCGACATGCATCGCGGTCGGGAACGTGTCGTTCGACGACTGCCCGAGGTTCACGTGGTCGTTCGGATGCACCGGCACCTTCGAGCCGCGCGTGCCGCCGAGCATCTCGATGGCGCGGTTCGAGATCACCTCGTTGGCGTTCATGTTGGTCTGCGTGCCGGAACCGGTCTGCCAGACCACGAGCGGAAACTCCGCGTCGAAGCGGCCGTCCGCGACTTCGGCCGCCGCTTCCGCGATGGCATTCCCGAGCTTGGGGTCGAGATCGCCCGTCGTCACGTTTTCCTCGGCGCAGGCCCGCTTGATGAGCCCGAGCGCGTGGATGAGGGCGATCGGCTGACGCTCGCCGCCGATCGGGAAGTTGCGGATCGACCGCTCGGTCTGCGCGCCCCAATAGCGCTCGGCCGGCACTTCGAGCGGGCCGAAGCTGTCGGTTTCCGTCCGCGTCCCGCTCACTTGCGAAAGCTGTCGAGGCTGACGACCTCGGCGTCGTGCGGCGCGTCGTCCTCCTCCGGCTCCGTCTCCGCATCTTCGTCGTCCCCGCTTTCATGCGTCTCGAAGCGGAGGCCGAACTCGACCGAGGGGTCGACGAACGTGCGGATCGCATCAAGGGGCACGTAGAGCGGTTCCGGCTGATCGCCGAAGTTGAGCGTTATGGAGAAGCCTTCGGCATCGACGCTGAGGTTCTCGAACCAGTTCTGGATCACGATCGTCATGTCGCCGGGATACCTGTCGTGCAACCACGGCGCGAGCGCGACATCGGGATGATTGGTGTCGAAGGTCACGAAGAAATGGTGCTCTCCGGGAAGTCCCGTCTCGGACACGGAGCGGAGCACGTCCTCGATGAGGCCGCGCATGGCCCGGTGCATCAGGTTTCCATAGTCGATCGTCCGGGGCACGGGCGAACCTTCCATCGCGACGGCCCAAGCATAAGCCATCGCGGCGCGATGAAAAGGGGCGCCGGTCAGAACGCGGAGGGCGCCGCGCCGATGCCCGCCGCAACCGCAAGGACGGCCAAGACGGACCAGCGGAGGCGCAGCAGGAGAAACGCCGCCAGCACCGCAAGAGCCGCGGCGCCGAGGTCGAGTGAGGCGGGATCCGGCACGAGCAGCGCCACGGGACCGAACGTCACGTCACGCAGCCGGCGGAAGACGACGTGGAGCGCGAACCAGACCGATAGGTTGAGGATCACCCCGACGACGGCTGCGGTCACGGCGGCGAGCGCCGCGGCGAGACGCGGCCGGGTGCCGAGGCGCTCGACGTAGGGGGCGCCGGCGAAGATCCACAAGAAGCAGGGCGCGAAAGTTGCCCAGAGCGTGACGAGCGCCGCCGCCACGCCGAGCGCCAAGCCGCCCCTGCGGTGGCCGGCGAGGTAGCCCACGAATTCCGTGACGAGGATGAGCGGGCCCGGCGTGGTCTCGGCGAGGCCGAGGGCGTCGATCATCTGCGGAGCGGTGAGCCATTCGTGCTCGGTGACGGCGGCCTGCGCCATGTAGGCCAGCACTGCGTACGCGCCGCCGAACGTCACGACCGCAAGGCGCGCGAAGAAGGCACCGACCTCGGCGAGCGTGCCGCCGAGGAGTGCGAGGGGCAAAAGCCAGACGCCAAGCCAGAGGCCGACGGTGCGAAGCGTCCGCGCGAGCGGCACCGATGGTGCGGGCTCGGGGACCGCGGCACCGGTCGCGCGGAACGCGCCCCAGAGGGCAGCGGCCGCGATGATGAGCGGAAAGGGCAGGCGGAGCGCGAAGATGGCCAAGAAGGCCATGAGGGCGATGGCACGGGCATCGCGGCCGTCCAGCGCACGCCGGCCGATGCGGAGAAGTGCGTCGACAACGATGACGACGACGGTGGCCTTCACGCCGACAAAGAGCGCCTGAACCACCGGCAGCGCGCCGAGCGCGGCGTAGGCCGCCGCGAGCCCGAGCACCGCCGCCGCCCCCGGCAGCACGAAGAGAAGCCCCGCCACCAGACCGCCGCGCGTGCCGTGAAGCCGCCAGCCGGCATAGGTCGCGAGCTGCATCGCCTCCGGCCCGGGCAACACCATGCAGAACGAGAGCGCGCGCAGGAACTCCGCTTCGCCGAGCCAGCCGTGCCGTTCGACGAGTTCTCGGTGCATCAGCGCAATTTGCGCCGCGGGGCCTCCGAACGAGAGAAGTCCGATCCGCGCGAAGACGCGTGTCGCCTCGGCACGGGAGGGCGTCACGCCGCGCGCCGGTCGGCGAGGTTCGCGGGCGGCCATGAAAGCCCGTCTCGGGGGCTTCGCGGGATCGTCATCGTCGAGGCGGGCATCGAGGGCGTCCGGTCTGACGGCTCAGGGGATGCGAGCCACGGAC
This sequence comes from Paracoccaceae bacterium, assembly GCA_965219015.1. Lineage (GTDB taxonomy): Bacteria > Pseudomonadota > Alphaproteobacteria > Rhodobacterales > Rhodobacteraceae > CBDCNH01. The sequence goes on along the minus strand of CBDCNH010000014.1, from coordinate 6,638 downwards.
ACGACGCCTCACGGGGGCGGCGCAGGGCTTTTCGCTGCCGACCGTCGCAGTCGGGCATTGTCCGGTCAAGCATGGACGGGCGCTCAGCCGGTCAGCTTCTCCAGCTCGCGCAGGATCTTCGCCTTGATCGCGCGGGCGTAGTCGAGATGCCCGATGGCGGTGACGACGAAGCCCTGCCGGGTGATCACGAAGCGCTCGTAAAAGCCGGTGAGGCTGCGGCCCATGCTCTCGATGGCGATGCCGTTGATCTCGATGCCCGCTCTCTCGGCGGCCTGGCGGGCGAGCGCGGTGGGCCGGCCGGAGTTCTCCGGTCCGTCGCCCGAGACGTCTATCACGTGGCGCGTGCAGTCGGCCACCGGCCCGAAGGCGCTCGCGGCGAAGGCAATGGCATCGCCGATCGCGGTATCCGAGCCGACGTAGGCGCGCGCCATCGACCCCGCATCCGCGGCAAAGGCTACGACGGCTTGCGGGCTCGCCATCCGCTGCCACCCGATCGAGATGACCTGCTTGCCGGCGCCGGACCATTGCACGACCGCGAGTGCCACTTCGCCTTCGACAAGCGCGTCGGCGATCTCGGGCGATGTCAGCGCCGCGGCCATGCCTTCGGTCTGGAGATTGAACTCGGACGTGTCGATGGAACCCGACACGTCGATCGCCAGCAGGAGAGCCGTGTCGCAGCCGAACGCCGGGCGCGCGAGGGCAACGAGGAGACCGGCAAGTGCGAATGCGCGCATCCTGCGAGCCTGCGGGGGTGACCGCTGAAACGCAAGGGCCGGTTGTGGGCTGCGCGGGCGCAAACAGTTGGCAGGGAGGTGCGCCAAGGTGATGCGCCTCTCCGGGAACGATCGTTGGCGCCGGTTGCGGGAGGATCGAAGCGGGTATCGCGACGGGGGAAAAGTGCAGGCTTCTGTTGCCAGGTGCCTGCGGACCCCGCCTTACGCTGCTAAGCGCAAGGGCTTAGTTTCGGCGACTCGGACTGCTTACGCAGCCAGAGCCATTGCCGGAGCACGGTTGTCATTGGCAACTGTGATGTTCGGACCGATAACGGTGGTACCTCACCGAGCAAAAGCATTCACCTTTAGACGTTCGTCGATCCTGTTTCGGCCCCGTCCTCCCCCAATGAGGGCGTCTGGTGGAGCCGCCGGGTACCGCCCCCGGGTCCGATCCGCTTATTACGTGCGCGTTTATCGCCATAGTCCCGGTTGCCCGAGACATCGTCAACATAGGCGATCCGGCGCGCTGCGGCAAGCGCCGACTGTGGACGATCCGCCGGATCAGAACCCCGCCTTGATCTTCTCGAACTCCTGCAACATCCGGTTCCGCATGGAGATGTCCATCGGAAGCTGCTGCAGCACCGGCACGTCGACCGGGCCGAGCCCTGCATCGGCGACCTCGGCCTTGCCGATCGCCTCCATCGCCTTGCCGTTGGAATGGCCGTAGCCGAAGTCATCGAGCAGGTTCTGCGCGGTTTGCGGATCGAGCCAGGCATTGATGAAGTCGTAGGCCTTGTCCTCCTTGCCGGGCGCGTCCTTGAGATTGACATAGCCGCACAGGAACGCACTCGAGCCTTCCTTGGCCTCGCGCTGGAAGCCGATGTCGAAGCCGTCGCTGCGGAGTTGCCCCACGCCTTCGGGCCAGGACCACGCGACGAGCACCTCCCCCGTCGCCATCAGCTGCGCCATCTCGGCGGGATCGCCCCAATATGCGCGGACGTTCTCGTGCGCCTTGCGAAGCCACGCGGCCGCGGCCTCGAGCTGCGCGTCCGTCACGGTGGTCCAGTCGTCGACGCCGGTGGCGAGATACGCCAGCGCCCAGATGTCGTCGGTGTTGTCCGGCAGCGAGATGCGGCCCTGGTACTTCGGGTTCACGAACACGTCGAGCGAGGCCACGTCCTCGGGCGGCACCTCCTTGCGGTTCCATGCGATCGCGGTCGAGGCCCAGTCGGTCGGGATGAACCAGGTGCCCTCGTCGTCGACGAACGACTTCGAGTCGAGGAACGCGGGCGTGATGTCCTTGTACTCGGGGATCTTCGCGGTGTCCCAGGGCTCGACCAGCCCGGCGTCGCGGTACTTCTGGACCATCTGCGAGCAGGGATGCGCCACGTCGGCCTTGAAGCCCGACTGGAGCTTCTGGAACGCCTCGTCGTCGTCGCCATAGAAGCTGTACGACGGCTCCTGCCCGTATTTCTCGGTGTAGTCGATGTGCAGCTTCGGATCCTCGAAGCCGGCCCAGTCGAACACCAGAAGGTCGGGATCGGCGGCAAAGGTGCGCGTCGCGACCATCGCGAGGAGCGTGGTGGCGAGCAGTGTCTGGCGTGCGGTCATGCGGTGGTTCCCCTCGTCGGTCGCGAAAACGCTAGGGCAGGCGGGAATGCGCCTCAAGGAATTAATCGCCGGTCGGCCCGTGCGGACCCGGGATGCCCGGTTTCCGGGCGATGCGGGGTTGCCATCGGGTGCGGCCTCGCGGACGCTCGCGCGGGGGGAGGGCCGCTCATGCAGGATATGGAGATCGGACCGGGCTGGGTGCGGCTCATGGCGCGTTACTCGGCCTGGCAGAACGGGGCGCAGATCAATGCCGCCGATCCGCTCGGCGAGGCGGCGCGACGGGCTGACCGGAGCGCGTTCTTCGGCTCGATCATGGCGACGATGTCGCATGTCCTCTGGGCCGACCGCACCTGGCTCAGCCGCTTCGGGGTGGGCGCGGCGCCGACGGGCGGGATCAAGGGAAGCGTCTCGCTGCACGACGACTGGGAGGCGCTGAAGGCCGCACGGCAGGCCGAGGACGCGGCGCTCAGCGGCTGGGCCGCGGGCCTCGAGCGGCAGGACATCGCGGGCGATCTGCATTGGTTCTCGGGAGCGCTCGGGCGCGAGGTGACGCGGCCGCGCGCGCTCGTCGTGACGCATCTTTTCAACCACCAGACGCACCACCGCGGCCAGATCCATGCGATGCTGACGGCGGCAGGGGCACGGCCTGCCGACACCGACCTCTTCGCGATGCCCGCACTGGAGACCGCATGACCTTTCGCGCGCTTGTCGTGGACAAGGACGAGGCCGGCGCCCCTCATGCGTCGGTGCAGGAGATGAGCGACGACCGGCTGCCCGAGGGAGAGGTGACGGTCGACGTCGAGTACTCGACGCTGAACTACAAGGATGGGCTCTGCCTCGGCTCGGGCGGCGGCCTGGTGCGCGCCTGGCCGCATGTGCCGGGGATCGACTTCTCCGGCCGCGTGGCGGCATCGGACGACCCGCGCTACGCCGCAGGCGACGCGGTGGTGCTGACCGGCTGGCGTGTCGGCGAGACCCGCTGGGGCGGCTATGCGACGCGCGCGCGGGTGCCCGCCGACTTCCTCGTGCCGCTGGCGCAGGGCCTCACGACCCGGACCGCGATGGCGCTCGGGACGGCCGGGCTGACGGCGATGCTCGCGGTGATGGCGCTCGAGGCGCATGGGCTCGTGCCGGGCGCGGGACCGGTGCTCGTCACCGGGGCGTCGGGCGGCGTCGGGTCGGTGGCCACGGCGGTGCTTGGCGCGGCAGGGCATGAGGTCGCGGCGGTCACGGGACGGCCGGAGACGGAGGATTACCTTCGCGGCCTTGGGGCCACGCGCATCGTGGCGCGGAGCGACCTCGCCGAGACGGTGAAGCGGCCCCTCGAGGCGGAGACGTGGGCCGGGCGATCGATGCGGTCGGGGGCGCCATGCTGGCGCGGCTCCTCGGGCAGCTCAAGCACGGCGCCAGCGTCGCGGCGGTCGGTCTCGCGGGGGGCGCCGAGCTGCCCGCCTCCGTGATCCCGTTCCTGCTGCGCGGGGTGAACCTCCTCGGCATCGACAGCGTGACGCAGCCCTATGCCACGCGCGTCGCCGCCTGGGACCGGCTCGCGGCCGCGATGCCCGCCGACCGGCTCGAGGCGATGACGGTTGCCGCGACGCTCGCCGACCTGCCGAAGCTCGGTGCGGCGATCCTGAAGGGGGGCGTGCGGGGGCGCGTGGTCGTCGATGTCCAGGCGTCCTGAGGCGCGACTTCGCCGCAAGCCTTTGCGCCTTGAAGCCCCGTCGATCCCTTCTATGGTCGCGCCAACGAGATGTCCGCCCGACGAGCAGACATCGGCAGGAGGCCTGATGAGCGAGCTCGACACGGATTTCATCCGGGCGCAATTCCCGGCCTTCTCCGAGACGTCGCTCAGGGACCACGCCTTTTTCGAGAACGCTGGCGGCTCCTATACCTGCCGTTACGTCATCTGGCGGCTGCATCGCTTCTACAAGGAGCGCAAGGTCCAGCCCTACGGGCCTTACCCTGCGTCACGGGCCGGCGGCGCGGAGATGGACGAGGCACGCTCGCGGCTCTCGCGGATACTCGGCGTGGCGCAGGACGAGCTGAGCTTCGGGCCCTCGACCTCGGCCAATACCTACGTGCTCGCCCAGGCGTTCCGGCAGTGGATGAAGCCCGGCGAGGCGATTGTCGTGACCGATCAGGACCACGAGGCGAACTCGGGCGTCTGGCGGCGGCTGGCGGCGGACGGGATCGAGGTTCGCGAGTGGCACGTCGACCGCGACACCGGGCATCTCGACATGGACGACCTCGAGCCGCTCCTCGACGGCAAGGTGCGGCTCGTGTGCTTCCCGCACTGCTCCAACGTCGTGGGCGAGATCAACCCGGTCGCCGAGATCACCGCGCTGGCGCACCGGGCGGGGGCGTTCGTCTGCGTCGACGGCGTGTCCTACGCGCCGCACGGGTTTCCGAACGTGGGCCGGCTCGGCGCCGACATCTACCTCTTCTCGGCCTACAAGACCTACGGGCCGCACCAGGGGATCATGACGATCCGGCGCGGGATCGCCGAGCAGCTGCCCGCGCAGGGCCACCACTTCAACGCCGGCGACCTGACCAAGCGCTTCACGCCCGCCGGGCCGGACCACGCGCAGATCGCAGCGTCGGCGGGCATGGCGGACTATGTCGACGCGGTCTATGCGCGGCACTTCAAGGCGGGACGCGACGCGATGGCGCGGGCGGGCGTGGTCCATGACCTGATGCGGAGCCACGAGGTCGAGCTGCTGCGACCGCTCCTCGACTATCTCGGAGCGCGCAACGACGTGCGCGTGCTCGGGCCGCGTCGGGCGCAGGACCGCGCCCCGACGGTGGCGGTCGAGCTGCACCGGCCCGGCGCGGAGGTCGCGGCCGAGCTCGCGCACCACGGCATCATGGCGGGCGGCGGCGACTTCTACGCCGGGCGCGCGCTGTCGGCGATGGGCGTCGACCCGCACCGGGGCGTGCTGCGCCTGAGCTTCGTCCACTACACGACCGCGGACGAGGTGCACCGTCTCATCCGCGCGCTCGACGCGGTACTGTGAGCGCGCCGCCGGCGATCTGGTGGGTCCGCAGGGACTTCCGTCTCGCGGACAACGCGGCCCTCCGCGCGGCGCTCGATGCGGGTGGCCCGGTGATCCCGGTGGTGCTGCACGACGAGGTCACCGAGGCGATGGGCGCGGCGCCGCGCTGGCGCTTCGGGCGCGCGATCGCGGCGCTGGCCGAGACGCTGGCAGCGATGGGAAGCCGGCTCGTGCTGCGGCGTGGCCGGGCGCTCGAGGCGCTGCGGACGCTCTGCTCGGAGACCGGGGCACGGACGGTCCACTGGGAGCGGCTGTACGATCCCGACGCCAAGGCACGTGACATGGGTGTGAAGGACGGGCTCGCGGCCGATGGTCTGGCGCCCGCAAGCCATGCCGGGCACGTGCTCCACGAACCCTGGACCGTCGAGACCGGCACGGGCGGATACTACAAGGTCTACTCGCCGTACTGGCGCGCCGTGCAGGACCGCGACCCCGGGCCACCCCATCCGAAGCCGCGCAGGCTCCCGAGCCCGGACCGGTGGCCGGCCAGCGACCGTCTGGAGGACTGGACCCTCGGCGCCGGGATGGACCGTGGGGCGGCGGTGGTCGCGCGCCACGCGCGCGTCGGCGAAGCGGCAGCCCGCGAGCGGCTGCGGGCGTTCCTCTCCGAGCGGCTCGACGGTTACGCGGAGGGGCGCAACTACCCCGCTCGCGAGGCGACCTCGGGGCTGTCGGAGAACCTCACCTGGGGCGAGATCGGGGTGCGGACGGTCTGGGCCGCCGGGATGGACGCGCGGGCAGACGGATCTGCGCGATGCGGAGACGTTCGCTGGAAGCAGGGGAGGACGGGCGTCGAATTGGTCGACGCGGCGATGCGGGAGATGTTCGTGACCGGGACGATGCACAACCGCGCGCGCATGGTGGTGGGATCGTATCTGACGAAGCACATGCTGACCGACTGGCGGGTCGGGCGCGCGTGGTTCGAGGAGTGCCTGATCGACTGGGATCCGGCGTCGAACGCGATGGGCTGGCAGTGGGTCGCGGGTTCGGGGCCGGATGCCGCGCCCTACTTCCGGGTCTTCAACCCTGACACGCAGGCGGCGAAGTTCGACCCCGAGGGAGCCTACCGGCGGCGCTTCGTGGCCGAGCTTGCGGGAGACGCGCCGGGGCCCGATGCGCTGGCGTTCTTCGAGGCGGCGCCGCGGTCGTGGGGGCTCGCCCCGGACGACGACTATCCGGACCCCGTCGTCCCCCTCGCAGAAGGCCGCCGCGCCGCGCTCGAGGCTTACGCCGAGCGCGGCGGCTAGCGGTCCGGCGC
>CBDCNH010000013.1:645000-934925 GCA_965219015.1 Paracoccaceae bacterium | reverse complement strand
CTGCCCGGATGCGTGTTTCTTCAACTACTCGAACCCGATGACCGCGATCTGCCGGGCGATCCGGCGCGAGACCGGCGTGCCGGTGGTGGGGCTCTGCCACGGCGTCCACCATGTCGAGGGCCAGATCGCGCGCTTCCTCGGCGTGCCCGAGATCACGTCCTTCGGCATCGGGCTCAACCACCTCACCTACCTCACCCGGCTTCGCACGGGCGGGCGCGACGCGGTGCCGCTGCTGCAGGCGGCGCTCGACGCCCAGGCGGATGCGGTCGGCCCGGAGCTTGCCGCGAAGGCGACCTGGGACAACATCGTCACCGGCCGCGCGCCGCGCTGGTCGGACGATCCGTTCAGCTGGGGGCTCTTCCGCGAGCACGGCGTGTTCCCCTGCGCGATGGACCGCCACGCGGTCGAGTTCTACCCCGAGCGGTTCCCGGGCGGCGCGTACCACGGCCACGTGCTCGGCCGCGACGCCTTCCCGATCGACGCCCGCATCGCGCTCGGCGACCGCTGGTTCGACGAGATGCTGGCCATCGCCCGCTCGCCGGACCCGCTGCCGCCCGCCTACTACGAGAACGTGCCGGGCGAGAGCGAGCAGCTCCTCGACATCATGCAGTCGCTGATGTTCGACCGGCGCGGCGTGTTCTCGGTCAACCTGCCGAACGGCGGCACGGCGCCCTGGCTGCCGGCGGAGGCCATCGTCGAGTGCAACGCGGCGGCCGTCGGCGGCGGCTTCGCGGCGCTTCAGGCCGACGCGCTGCCGGAGCCGCTGGTGGCGAAGCTTCGCGCCAAGATCGCGGCGGTCGAGCGGACCGTGGACGCCGCCGTCGCGGGCTCGCGCGACCTGATGGTCGAGGCGCTCCTCGCGGACGGCACGGTGACGCAGACCGCCGCCGCCGCGGCGCTCGCCGACGACCTCCTGGCGGCGCACCGCGAGCCCGCCTGATGCGGGTCATCCCTGCCGATCCCGGCCGCACGGTCGAGCTTCCGGGCGTAGGCCCCTGCCCGCGCCCGGTGGACATCGACGCCGCCGCGACCGGCTTCCGCCGCCTCGCCACGCTGCGGGTCTACCGCTTCGCGGCGGGTGTCGAGGTGCATGGCGAGAGCGAGGGCGACGAGGTGTTCGTGATCGCCCTTGCGGGCCGCGTCGCGCTGGCGGTCGAGGGCGCGCATCCGCTCGACGCCATGCTCGGCCCGGGCCGGCCCGGGCTCTACATGCCGCCGGGGCACGGCTACCGGCTCGTTCCGGACGGGGATGCCGTCGTGGCCTACGCCCGCGCCGCGGCGACGGGGCGCGTTCCGACCCGACAGGTCGCAGGCGCGCGGAGCGACGGGCTCGCCGAGGCGCTCGGGTTCGCGCTCGAGACGCTGCACGAGGGCGGCACGCTGGCGCTCGGCAGGACTGGCGAGCGGCTGGTGCATGCGGTATCGGGGCACGGCTCCGCCGACGGCATTGCGCTGCCGGAGGCCGCGACGCTGGCGCTGGCGCCGGGCGAGACGGCGACGCTGCGGGCGACGGCGCCGATGCGCGTGCTGATGCTCCACGCCTGAAGATCCGCGCGCACCGGCCCGGCTCAAGCCTTGGGCCGCATCGGCCCGGCTCAAGCCTTGGGCCGCATCGGCCCGGGCAGGCGCTGCAGCGCGAGGTTGGAGAACAGGAAGTCGTAGCCCGCGCGGTCCACGGCGGCGTCGGCGTCGGGGTTCTCGCCGTAGCGCCCGCCGAGGAGCCAGGCGAAGCTGCGGACGGGATGCCCGAGACCTTCGGCGAAGTCGCGCTGGGCGCCGACGATCTCGTCCTCGATGGCCGCGGGATCGTCCATGTCGACGCGGCTGTGCGTTCGCGTGTGCGAGGCGACGACATGGCCGCGCGCCTCGATGCGGCGCAGCTCGTCCCACGAGAGCGCGTAGCGGCCGTCGGCGTACTCGGCGTCAAGGGTGCGAAGCCGCCGCGCGGCGCCCCACGCGAGCTGCTCGGGGACCGGGCAGGACGTGTAGCCCGGCACCGCGAAGAACCAGCCGGTGAGCCCGTGCTTCTCGAGGAGGGGCAGCGCCACGTCGAAGTTGTCGCGGTAGCCGTTGTAGAACGCCGGGATCACGCCGGGCCGCCCGCCCCGCCAGCGATGACCGCGAAGGTAGAGGTCGAGTCCGTCCTCGTCGACGGGATCGAAGCGGCGCGCGAGGCCCGCGAACTCGGCGTCGTACTCGGCGGCGCGGTGCCGGGGCGTCAGGTGGTAGTTGACCACGCGCACGGCGTCGCCACCGGCAAGCGCGCGCGCGATCCGGGCAAGCGCGTCGGGGCTCATGCGAGACGCTGCAGCCGGAAGTTGGACACGAGGTAGCGAAAGCCCGCCGCGCGCAGCATCGCGTCGGCGCGAGGGTTCACCCCGGTCTCGGCGCCGTGGAGCCAGCAGAAGATCTCGACGGCCCGGCCGAGCCCTGCCTCCATCTCGGCCTTGGCCTCGACGATCTCGGCGCGCAGGATTGCATCGGGCGTGTCGGGATCGAGCGCCGCGTGGCTTTGCGAATGGCACGCGAAGACATGGCCGCGGTCGGCGATCGCCCGCGCCTCGGCCCAGGTCAGCGCGATGCGCTCGCCGGGGTAGTCGTCGGTCGGGTGGTGGAGCCGCGCGCGGGCGGCGTAGGCGCGCTGCGCCCCGGCAGGCACGGCGAGAAACGCGGACGGCACGAAGAACCAGGCGGTGAAGCCATGCGCCTCGAGGATCGGCAGCAGCACGTCGCGGTTGTTGCGGAAGCCCTCGAAGAGGAACGGCAGCAGCACGGGCCGCACCGCATCGAGCCGCCCGTCGACGAGCGCGTCGAGCCCGGCCCGCCCGAGCCCCGCGAAGCTGCGCGCGAAGCCCGCGACCTGCGCGCGGTACTCGGGCGCGCGTCCCCGCGGCGTCGAATGGTAGTTCACCACGCGCAGCGCGCGGCCGCCCGACATGGCGGCCGAAAGCCGCCGCGCGGTACGCTCCGCGGGTTCGGCGAGGTGCAGCATGGGCCTAGGCCGATTCGGCGGGTTCGTCGTCGAAGAGCCGGTCGGCGAGATACTCGACGATGCTGGCGATATCGGCCGCGAGAAGCGCGCCCTTGGCCGCCGTCACCGCGGCGACGGCGCGCGCCATCTCGGCGCCGAGGCGGCTGACCCTCCACGGCGCGTCTTCGGCCTCGGGAGGCGCGGTCAGATCCTCGGGCACGAGGAACATCGGCACGCCGATCTCCGCATAGGGCCGCGCACCAAGGCGCTGCATCTCCTGCATCAGTTCGGCCGCATAGGCCGCGTCGTCATCGAAATCCGTGGTCATCCCTTCACCGCTCCCGCTGTCAAACCCTTGATGTAAAACCGCTGCAATATCAGAAACGTCGCCATCACCGGCACGATCGACACCGCGACCGCGGCCTGCTGGAGCGACTTCGTCGCCTCGTCGACGAAGGCGCCGCGGATGAGGTAGATGCCCACCGGCAGCGTCTGCAGGTCGGGCGCCGTCCGGGTGATCGTCATCGTCCAGACGACCTCGTTCCACTGGTAGACGAACACGAAGATCCCGAGCGTCGCGAGCCCCGGCACCACGAGCGGCAGGACCACCGAGACGAAGATGCGGAGTTCGCCCGCGCCGTCGAGCCGGGCCGCGTCGATGAGCTCGTCAGGCACGCCGATGAAGAACTGCCGCATGAGGAAGACGCCGTACCAGGTGACGGTGAACGGAAGGATAATCCCCGTGTAGCTGTTGAGGAACCCGGCCCCGCCCGTCCCCGCGATGCCGTTGCCGCCCGCGAGCGGGAAGTACCGCAGGATGAAGAAGATCGGGATGATGAAGAGGAAGAACGGGAACATCTGCGCGCCGAGCACGGTGCGGAACAAAAGCCGCGCGCCGGGGAAGCGGTACTTCGCCAGCGCGTAGCCCGCCATCGCGCTCGTGCCGAGCTGCAGCGCCGTGACCGTGAGCGTGATGAACACCGAGTTGCCGAGCCAGCGCAGCGTCGGCAGCTCGGTGAACACGCGGGCGAAGTTCACCCATTGCGGGTCGTGCGGCCAGTAGGCGGGCGGCCGCGCGAGCCGCTCGGCAGGCGTGCGGAGCGCGCCGAGGAACATGTCGGCGAAGGGCGCCACCATCAGGACGGCCCCCGCGGCGAGGAGCGCGTACTTCGCCACCGCCCAGATCAGCGCCGCCGGGGTCTTCTGCGACACGACCGCCATCAGTGCGCGTCCACGCCGCCGCGGCGGAACACGCGCAGCTGCACCAGCGTCACCACGAGGACGAGCGCGAAGAGGATATAGGCCGCCGCCGACGCGCGCCCGAGCCGCAGGTCGCCGAACGCCATCTCGTACATGTAGAGCCCCGTCACCCGGATCGGCCCCGAGGGCGCCACGTCGGCCATCACCAGCATCAGCACGAAGTAGCTGAGCCCGGTGATGAAGTTGGTGATGAGGACGAAGAGGATCGTGGGCTTGAGGAGCGGCACCGTGACATGGCGGAAGAGCTGCGTCTCGGTCGCGCCGTCGAGCCGTGCCGCCTCGTAGTAGCTCTCGTCGATGCCAGCGATCCCGGCGGAGAACAGCAGCAGGTTATGCCCGAGCTGCATCCACACGAAGATCAGGATGATCGAGGTCATCGCCAGCGCGGGGTCGGTGAGCCAGCCGGGACCGGGCAGCCCGACGAACCCGAGCGCGCGGTTGAGGAGGCCGAAGCTGTCGTCGAGGATGAACTGCCAGATGTAGGCGACCGCGACGACGTTGGTGATGTAGGGCAGCCAGTAGATCGAGCGCCAGAACGCCTGCCCCCAGGCCCGCGTGAAGGCGTAAGCGAGCACGAGCGCCAGCGGCACGCCGACGACGAGCGTTCCTGCAGCGAAATAGAGCGTGTTGAAGAACGTCCCCCAGAACCGCGGGTCGACCGTCAGAAGGTAGGCGTAGTTCTTCAGTCCGACCCAGCTTGGCGGGGTGAGGCTGTTCCACTTCGTGAGCGATATGTAGGCGGCATAGCCGAGCGGGAGCAGAAAGAACACGAGCCCGAAGGCTATGACCGGCGCGAGGAAGATCCACGGCGCCACCGCCTTCGAGCCGGCGCGTTGCCGCCAGGTCGGCGCCGGCCCGTCGACAAGCGCCATCCCCGCCGCTCCGGGCTGGAGCGGCGGCGCGAGGCGCGCGGGGGCTGCGCTGTCGGGCATGCGCGTCGGCCTTTCGTCGGGCGGCGACACGGCGCCGCCGCCCGTGGGTTCATTCCTGTTCGTCGAGCACTTCGGTCACTTCGGCGTCGGCCGCCTGCATCGCGTCCGCGGCGCTCATCTGCCCCGACCAGACCTGGTCGATGTAGCCGCGGAGCGTCCGGTCGTTCTCGTCCGCCTGCCAGATGTTCGGCTGGGTCTTGGCGGCACCCGACTTGATCGCCTCGACGTAGGGCGCGGTGAACGGGTCGTCGGTCTTCATCGCCGCGAGATCGGCGAGGTTGCCGGTCAGCGCGCCGAGATCCTCGAGCATCTGGCCGGTGCAGCTCATCGCCGCCCCGTCCTGCGCCGTGTCGAGCCACTTCAGGAGCGCCCAGCTCTCGTCCTGCACCTTGGAGGCCGAATCGACGGCCCAGAGGAACGAGTAGAGCATCGTCCCCGGAGGGCCGCCGTCCGCCGGGATCGGCGCGACGCCGACGGTCGCCTCGAACTCATCACCGAACGCATCCTCGAGGCTCTGCTTGTTCCAGTTGGCGAGGATCGCCATCGCCGCGCCGCCGGCCGGGAAATCGTCGGTCGTGACCGCGTTCGACGTGCTGCCGTCGGCGAAGAGCTTGGCCTGGCGCTCGAGGATGCGGATCGCCTCGGGGCTGGTGAAGTTGGTCGAGCGCAGGTCGTCCGAATAGGGGCTCGTGCCTTCGGCGTACATCTGCGCGTAGAAGATGTGGACCGCGTTGGCGACCGACGGGCCGTAGGTGTAGCCCGCGACGGTGAGGTTGCCCTGGTCGTTCTTCTTCGTCGTGGCGGCGGCGATCTTGGCGAGCTCGTCCCAGGTCGCGGGCGGCGCGTCGAAGCCTGCGGCGGCGAGGAGCTTCTTGTTGTAGACGAGCTCGTAGACCGAGAGCTCCGTCGGGATGCCCCAGAGCGTGCCGGCGATCGTCGCGGCATCGACCGTGCCCGCGCCGTAGCTCTGCTTCACGAAATCCTGGATCTCCGCCGGCGGCTCGGCGAGCGTGCCCGCGTCGGCCAGCTGCGGCGCCCAGACGGAGTAGATGTTGTAGATGTCGGGCGAGGTGCCGCCGACGCGCGCGGTGAGGATCGTTTGCAGGAAGTCGCGGTAGGACGCCTGCTGGAACTCGATCTTGATGCCGGGATTTTGCTTTTCATAGGTTGCGAAGCACGCCAGCAGCGGCGCCATCTGCTCCTGGCTGTAGTGCGTGGCGATGGTGATGGTCTTGGCGTCCTGCGCGTAGGCCGCGGGCACCGCTCCGGCCAGCAGCATCCCCAGCCCCGTCGCAACCCTCGTGTTCGTCGGCATGATCGTGTCCCCCCGGCGTTTGTTCACGGCATTCGCACGACCGTAGCATGGTGCCGAATGGTGCCAATCGGTTTCCGTCGCTTTTCGGGCCGCGCGTCGCAACTTCGCCGCATGGACCCACGGCATGTTTACAAGTCCGGCACCGGGATTATCGTGGACGCCGTGAAGGACCACGCACCGACCTACGCCGCTTCCGTCGCAGCCGACGTGCTCGCCTGCAACGCCAGGGGCGATCGGGTGGCCCTGACCTCGGTCTGCAGCGCGCATCCGCTCGTCATCCGGTCTGCGCTCGAGGCGGCGCGCGACGCGGGTCAGCTCCCGCTGATCGAGGCGACGTGCAACCAGGTCAATCAGGACGGCGGCTATACCGGGATGCGGCCCGCCGAGTTCGCGCGCCTCGTGCGCGACGCGGCGGAAGCCGCGGGCACGCCGGTCCTGCTCGGCGGCGACCATCTCGGCCCGCAGCCGTGGCGGGAGCTGGGCAGCGAGGCGGCGATGGCGAAAGCCGAGGCGCTGGTCGCGGCCTATGCGGCGGCGGGGTTCCAGAAGCTGCACCTCGACTGCTCGATGCCCTGCGCGGACGACCCCGCGGCGCTCGACGAGGCGACCGTCGCGGAGCGCGCGGGCCGCCTCATGCGGGCCGCCGAGGCCACGGGCGCGCGGCCGATCTACGTCATCGGCACCGAGGTTCCCGCGCCGGGCGGCATGGGCGAAGGCCACGCCATCCGCCCGACCGACCCCGCCCGCGTCGCGCTGACCTGGGAGGCGCACCGCGCCGCGATGCATGGCACCGGCGATGCCTTCGACCGGGTGCGCGCCATCGTCGTGCAGCCGGGGCTCGACTTCGGCAACCTCGATGTCGTGCGCTACGATCCGACCGCCGCCCCGGGACTCACCGCGGTGGCCGCGGACCTTGGTGGCGCGGTCTACGAAGCGCATTCGACCGATTTCCAGCCCGCCGCAAGCTACCCGGCTCTTGTCGCGGCGCGCTTCGGCATCCTCAAGGTCGGCCCCGCTCTGACCTTCGCGCTCCGCGAGGCGCTCTACGCGGCGGAGCTCGTCGAGCAGGAGCTCGTCGCTCCCGGGCCCCGCGCCGGCCTGCGCTCCGCCATCGACGCCGCGATGGACGCGGACCCGTCGCACTGGCGCAGCCACTATCCGGCAGGGGACACGATCTTGCGCCATTTCGCGCTGTCGGACCGCGTGCGCTATTACTGGGCCGTGCCGGCGGTCATCGAAGCCGTCCGCCGTCTCGGCGCCAATCTCGACGGGCGCGACATCCCTGCCCCTCTGCTGCACCAGTACATGCCCGACTTCACGCCCGAAGGTCCGTTCTCGCTCACGGCCACCGCCACCGCCGCCGTCCACCGTGCGCTCGCGCCCTACCACGCGGCATCGCTGCCGCATTCCGCCTGATGGGCACCCTTCTGCTGCGCGACGTGACCAAGCGCTTCGGCGAGGTCGAGGTCATCCGCGGCGTCACCTTCGACATCGGCGACGGCGAGTTCGTCATCCTCGTCGGCCCCTCGGGCTGCGGCAAGTCCACGCTCCTGCGGATGATCGCGGGGCTCGAGGAGGTTTCTTCCGGCGATGTCGCCATCGACGGCCAGCGCATCACCCATACCGCGCCCCGCGACCGCGACATCGCGATGGTCTTTCAGAATTACGCGCTCTACCCGCACATGACCGTCGAGGAGAACATGGGCTTCTCGCTCCGTCTCGCGGGCGTGAAGAAGGCCGAGCGGGCGCGGCGCGTGGCCGAGACCGCGGCGCCGCTCGGGCTCACCGACTATCTCGGGCGCTACCCGAAGGAACTCTCGGGCGGGCAACGCCAGCGTGTCGCCACCGGCCGGGCCATCGTCCGCAACCCGAAGGTGTTCCTCTTCGACGAGCCGCTCTCCAACCTCGACGCCAAGCTCCGGGTGCAGATGCGGAGCGAGATCCGCGACCTGCAGAAGCGCCTCGGCGTCACCTCGGTCTACGTGACGCACGACCAGATCGAGGCGATGACGATGGCCGACCGCATCGTCGTGCTGCGCGGCGGCGCGGTCGAACAGATCGGCGCGCCGCTCGAGCTTTACGACCGGCCGGCCAACACCTTCGTCGCGACGTTCATCGGCTCGCCGGCGATGAACCTCTTCGAGGGCGAGACCGAAGGCCAGGCGCTCCGTATCCTCGGCGGCTTCGAGGTGCCGCTGCCCGAGGGCGTGGCGCCCGAGCCGCGGATGACGCTCGGGGTGCGCCCCGATGCGTTCGAGGTGGTGGCGCCCGACACGCTCGGCGCGTTCCCCGCGCGCGTCGCGACCTTCGAGGCGACCGGCGCCGAGACGATGCTCTTCGCCGAGGCCGCCGGCCGCGAGATCACCGTCGTGACGAAGGCGCGGCTCGACCTCGCCACGGGCGTGCCGGTCTGGCTCCGGCCCGACATGGCAGCGGCGCATCTCTTCGGCGGCGACGGGAGGCGGCTCTGACCATCCTCGTCGTGTCGGACAGCCTCGCGAGCCTGCCGCAAGCCGTGGCGCGGCTCGCGGGCTCGGGGCACGCCGTGGACTGGATCGACGGCCTCGTGCCCTTCGCGCGGATCGACCCCGCGCGCCTCGCTGCCGCCGACGCCATCGTGACCGGCCGCGTGATGCGGATCGACGCGGCGGCGCTCGATCTCGCGCCGCGCGCCCGCGTAATTGCGCTCCACACCTCGGGCACCGACAACGTGGACCTCGCCGCGGCCGCCGCCCGCGGCATCGCCGTCACATGCGTGAAGGGCGTCAATGCCGAGGCCTGCGCCGAGTTCTCCATCGGTCTCATGCTTGCGCTCGTCCGCCAGATCCCGCGCGGCGACGCGGCGCTCCGTGCCGGGCGCTGGGCCGCCGACACGCAAGGCTCGATGGGCCTTGCGGGCGCCACCCTCGGCCTCGTGGGTCTCGGGCAGATCGGCCGGGCAGCGGCGCGGCGGGCGGCGGCCTTCGGGATGCGGATCCTCTGCGCCACGCGCACGCCGGACCCGGGCTTCGCCGCCGCGCACGCGATCGACTACGCGGACCTCGACACGCTGCTGGCGGAGTCCGACGTGGTGAGCCTCTACGCCGCGCTCACGCCCGAAACGCGCGGCATGATCGGCGCGCGCGAGATTGCCCGGATGAAGCCCGGAGCCTATCTCGTCAACGTCGCGCGGGGCGAGCTCGTCGACGAGGCGGCGCTCCATGCGGCGCTGGCCGAGAAGCGCATCGCGGGCGCGGCGCTCGACGTGTTCGAGACCGAGCCCCTCACCGAAAGCCCGCTCATGGCGCTGCCGAACGTCATCCTCACGCCGCACATGGCCGGCCTCACGCACGGCGCGAAATCGGCCGCGGCGGTGCTCGCGGTCGAGAACGCGCTCGCGGTCCTCGCCGGGCGGGTGCCGCCGAACCTCGTTCCGATCGGAGTTCATGCATGACCGGCACCGTCACCTGGACCGAACTCGTCTCGCAGCCCGAGGCCTGGCGCAGGCTTCTCGGCCGGCTCGAGGCAGGCGACGTGGCCCTGCCGCTCGATCCTGCCGCCCATGACGCGACGCTCCTCTTCGGCTCGGGAAGCTCGTACTACCTCGCCCTCGCCGCGGCCGACTGGATGCGCCGGCGCGGGCTCGACGCCCGCGCGGTGCCGTCGTGCGAAGTGATCCTCGACGCCTTCGAGACCGGGCGATCCGAGCGTCGCCGGCTCGCCATCGGCCTGTCGCGGTCCGGCCGGTCGAGCGAGCTTCTCCTCGCGGGCAAGGCGCTCAAGGCCGCAGGCGCCGCGCTCCTCGGCGTGACAGCGACGGACGGCTCCGAGGTCGCCGCCATCGCCGACGCGACGCTCGTCGTCCCCGAAGGCCGCGAGGATGGCCTCGTGATGCTGCGCTCGTTCACCGGAATGCTTCTGGCGCTGCAGTGGCTGACCGGCGGCAGCGAGGATCGCGCGATGCTGGCGGGCCTCCCCGAAGCGGGCGAGGCCTTCCTCCGCGACCATGCGGCACCGCTCCGGGAAGCGGCGAACGCGCGCGCCTTCGACCGCTTCGTGTTCCTCGGCTCCGGGCCCGCCCATGCCTTCGCCTGCGAGGCGGGGTTGAAGATCCAGGAGATGGCGATCGCCACGAGCGAGGCCTATCACAGCCTCGACTACCGCCACGGGCCGAAGGCCTGCGCCGACGCGAAGACCGCCGTGCTGATCTTCGCGCTCCCGGACGCAGCCCACGGGGCGGCGCTGGCGCGCGACGTGGCGGCGCTCGGGGCGACGGTGATCGTCGTCGGGCCCGACGCCGGGGCCTACCCGGACGCGCATCTCCGCATCCCGACGCCCGCCGCCCTCGGGCGCGAGGCGGGCGCCACGCTGGGGCTGATGGCGGCGCAGGTCTTCGCGCATGCGACGGCGCTGCGCCGCGGCGCCGATCCCGATGCACCGGTCAACCTCGCGCGGGTCGTGACGCTCTGAGCCCGGACCTCGACGTTCTCGCCGTCGGCGAGCTGAACCCCGACCTGATCGTCTCCGGGCTCGCGGATAGAGGGCCGGTCCTCGGCACCGAGCAGGTCTTCGGCGAGATGATGCTGACGCTCGGCTCCTCGACCGCGATCACCTGCGTGCTCCTCGCCCGGCTTGGCCTCCGCACCGCGATGGCAGCTCTCGTCGGCGACGACGACCACGGCCGGTTCTGCCGCGACGCGCTTGCGACGGAAGGCGTCGACACCGGCGCCGTCCGCACCGATCCCGTCCATCCGACCGGCCTCACCATCGCGGTCGCCTACCCGGCCGACCGGCTCCTCCTCACCCGCCCCGGCACGATGGCGCGCTTCGGCTTCGCCGACATCGACCTGAGCCTCCTGACGCGCGCGCGGCATCTCCACGTCGGCTCGTTCTACCTCCAGGACGCGCTCCGGCCCGACCTGCCGCGGCTCTTCGCGAGGGCGCGCGCGGCGAAGCTCACGACCTCGCTCGACACCGGCTGGGATCCGGGCGGCGCCTGGCGGACCGACATGCTCGCGGAGGTGCTGCCGCTGACGGACGTGTTCCTCCCGAACGAGACCGAGGTCGCGCGGCTAACGGGCGCGGCCTCGCTCGACGACGGCATCGCGCGCCTGCAGGCGATGGGCGCCCGCGAGATCGCGGTGAAGCGCGGCGCGAATGGGGCAGCGCTCGCCATCGGCGCCGAGATCCTTGCAGCGCCGGGCCTCGCCGTTACCCCTGTCGACACGACGGGCGCCGGCGATGCGTTCAACGCGGGCTACCTCTTCGGCCGGCTCGACGGCCGCGCGCCCTGCGACCGGCTGCGCCTCGCCAATGCCTGCGGGGCGCTCACCGCAACCGCGCGGGGTGGCACCGGCGGGCTTACCGGGCTCCCGGCGGCGGAGGCGCTGATGGCGCAAGGCCGGCCTGACTGAGGACGCCTGCGAGCGCCGCCGCCTCCGCCGCAGCAAGCGCCGCGCGCGTGACGTAGAGCATGGCCTCGCTGCGGTGGACGAGCGCGCCGTCGAGCGCGCGCAGATGGTTGGCGCGAAGCGTGGCCCCCGATGAGGTGATGTCGGCGATGGCCTCGGCGACCCCGTTGCGGACAGTGCCTTCGGTGGCGCCCTGGCTGTCGACGAGCACGTAGTCGGCCACCCCCGCCTCGCGCAGGTAATCGCGCACGAGGCGGTGGTATTTCGTCGCGATGCGGAGCCGGTGGCCGTGCCGGGCGCGGAACGCCGCCGCCACCGCGTCGAGGTCGTCGAGGCTCGTCACGTCGACCCAGAACTCCGGCACCGCGATCACGAGGTCGGCGTGGCCGAAGCCGAGCGGCGCCACTTCGGCCACCGCGGCGCGCCAGTCGGGAAGCGTCTCGCGAACGAGGTCCGAGCCGGTCACGCCGAGATGGATGCGCCCCGTCGCCAGCGCGCGCGGAATCTCGCCCGCCGCCATCAGCACGAGCGCGGCCCCGGCGTCCCCCGACATTGCGCCTGCGTAGGACCGCGCATCCTCGGCGCGCTCCATCGCCACGCCGCGCGCCGCGAACCACGCGAAGGTCTCGTCCATCAGCCGGCCCTTCGACGGCACCCCGATCCGAAGGCTCATGCGCCGACCCCACCGAGCGCCAGCGTCAGCGCGGGCCGGATCACGCCGCCGACGGCCGGGATCGCGCGGCCCGCGCCGAGCACCGCCGTGAGCGCGTCGTAGCGGCCGCCAAGCGCAAGCGGCGGTTGCCCCGGTGCCGCGAAGCTGAACACGAAGCCGTCGTAGTACTCGAGGCTCGACCGCCCGTGGCCGGTCGCGAACGGCAGCGATGCCGCATCGACCCCGCGGGCCTCTAGTGCCGCGAGCCTGCGCTCGAAGACATCCACGGCGGGCACGATGGCGGGCAGATCGGCGGCGAGGTCACGCAACCGCACGAGCGCCGCGCCGCCAGGGTGCGCGACCGCGAGGAGCGCATCCATCAACCCGACTTCCTCCGCCCCGAGCGGCGTCGCGGCTGCTTCGTCGACCAGCGCCGCGAGCCGCGCCTCGACCTCCTCAAGGGTTCGGAGGCCGACCTCCGCAAAGGCATGCGGATCGACGACGGCACGGGGCGGCACGCGCTCGGCGTAGCTCCCGAGAAGGGCACGGAACCGCTTCGGCCGCCAGATATGCCGCCGGAGCGCTGCCTTCCGCCGAGGAGTCGTGCGGAGCCCGTCGACGGCCGCGGCGAGAAGGCCGACGTCGCCGGTCGCGGGCTCCACGTCGAGAGGCGCCAGCACGGCGGCGAAGATCGCGAAGACCTCGGCGTCCGCCGCCGCCGGATCGCCGCGCGCGAACACCTCGAAGCCCGCCTGAAGGTACTCGCGCGGCCGCCCGCCGGGGCGGTCCTGGCGGCGGAACACCTCGCCGGCGTAGGCGTAGCGCGCGGGCTCGGCGCCGCCCGCCATGTGGCGCTCGACCACGGGCAAAGTGAAGTCGGGGCGCAACATCATCTCGCCTTCGACCGGATCGCGGGTGACATAGGCCCGCGCGCGGATGTCCTCGCCATAGAGGTCGAGGAGCGAGCTCGCGGGGAGGAGCACGTCGGCCTCGATCTCGACCGCGCCGGCATCGAGGAAGCGCTGCAGGATGCGGGCGGCCTCCGCGCGCTCGGCCGCCTTCAGGGCCGTCATGTCAGCCCAGCATCCCGCGCACTTCGGCCACGAGGTCGGCGCGCGCCACCTCGCGCTGCGCCGGCTGCGCCTTCCACTCCGCGACGCTCGCCTCCGCCGCCATCGCGGCCCCTGCCACCAGATCCTTGATCTGCACCACGCCCCGCGCGGCTTCGTCGGCGCCCTGGATCACGGCGACGGGCGCGCGGCGGCGGTCGGCGTACTTGAGCTGGTTGCCGAACGACTTCGGGTTGCCGAGGTACACCTCCGCCCGGATGCCTGCCGCCCTGAGCTCCGCGGCCATGCCGAAGTAGTCCGCCATCCGCTCGCGGTCCATCACGGTCACGACGACGGGGCCCGCCGCGGCCGCCGCCTGCCCTCTCGCGCTCAGCGCGGCGAGGAGCCGGTCCACCCCGATCGACACGCCCGTCGCCGGCACCGCCTGGCCCGTGAACCGCCGCACGAGGTCGTCGTAGCGCCCGCCCCCCGCCACCGATCCGAAGCGTCGCGCCACCCCGTCCTCGCCCGGCGTCTCGAACGTCAGCTCCGCCTCGAACACCGGCCCCGTGTAGTAGCCGAGGCCACGCACGGTCTCGGGAGAGACGACGATGCGACTGTACTTGTCCGACATTGAGTACAGAAGGTCAGAGAGCTGGCGAAGCTCCCAGACGCCATCAGCTCCAACCTGCGACGTCCCGACCGTCCCTTCGAGATGGTCCAGAAGACGGTCATTGAACAGCTTCGCCGCGCGTTTCGCAGTTTCGGGCTCAAACTCGGGTCCGCCTGGGCGGTGCCAGTCTCTCGCTTGATGGAGCGTATCGGCGGCCCCACGCTTTCCCGCCTCAGACAAGGAAGAGGCCTGGCGAGCTAGCGCGTCGTCGACGATCGATCCTGCAGCGGCAAGGTCGTATACCTTCGACGCATCATTCGGCGAGAGTGATGCTCCGCGCGTGAAGTCCCCGCTCTCGTCCCGCCGTCCGTCTCCCAGCAACGCCACCACGCCGTACCGACCGAGCCGGTCCATCTTGTCGATGGCCCGGAGCACGATGCCGCGCCGGTCGGCGTTGGCCTCGCCCGAGAGCCCCGCCATCTCCATCACGCCGTCGAGGATCTTCCGATTGTTCACCTTCACCACGTAGTCGCCGCGCGCGATGCCGGCGGCTTCCAGCGCGTCGCAGAGCATCGCGCAGATCTCGGCGTCGGCGGCGACGGAGGCGGCGCCCACGGTGTCGGCGTCGCATTGGGTGAACTGGCGGAAGCGGCCCGGCCCCGGCTTCTCGTTGCGCCAGACCGGGCCCATCGCGTAGCGCCGGTAGGGCATCGGCAGGTCGGCGCGGTGCTGCGCCGCGACGCGCGCGAGCGGTGCCGTCAGGTCGTAGCGCAGCGCCAGCCAGTCGCCGTCCTCCTGCCAGGCAAAGACGCCGTCGTTCGGCCGGTCCACGTCGGGGAGGAACTTGCCCAGCGCCTCGACGGTCTCGACGGCGGGGGTCTCGAGCGGATCGAAGCCGTAGCGGCGGTAGACCTCGGCGATGCGCGCCAGCATCTCCTGCCGCGCCAGCACCTCGGGTCCGAAGGCGTCGCGGAAGCCCTTCGGCGTCTCCGCCCGCGGGCGTGGCGCAGGGCGGGCCTTGTCCTTCGCCATGTCGGTGGTCCCCGGTCCGTGCTGGCCCGCGCGGGGCCGGGGCGCTACCTAGCCGACGGAGCCGGAGGCGACAAGCTTGGACCGGCGGCAGGGCCGCGGAGCCGGAGGCGACTAGCGTGGACCGATAGGATGGAGGCGGCAGGGATGGACGACCAGGCGCTCGAGGAGGCGCTGGCGCATCTGGAGCGGACGGTCGAGGAGCTCTCCGCCGTGGTGGCGCGGCACGCGGGCGAGATCGCGCGGCTCGAGCGGCGCCTGGGGCTCCTGATGGAGCGCGAGGCCGAGCGCGAGGCCGAGGCCGGCGCAGGCGGGCCGCTCGCCGACCGGCCCCCGCCGCACTACTGACCGAGCGCCGCCTCGACGAAGGCGAAGAGCGGGCCCGCGCTGCGTGAGAGCGCCGCCATCCGCGCAGCGACGCGGCCGTCGAGCCAAGCCTGCTTCGGCTCCGTCTCGCGGATCATGTAGCCCTTGAGCCGGAGCGCGGCGGCATGGCGATGCTCCGCGTGCTCGGCGTAGCCGCGCGGCATCGACTTCAGCGCGCCCTCGTCGTCGAGCGCGAAGCCGGAGCCCCGGAGCGCGCCGAGCACGCCGTCAAAGGCGTCGGGCTCCGCGAGGATGCGGTCGCGGACGCGCCCGAGCGTCGCGGTGTCGAGCGCGTGGAACCCTGCGGCGGCCAGCCCGCCCTCGGCGCCGACTTGGGCATAGACGAGCCCCGCGTCCTCGTCCTTGGCGCCCGACGGCGTCAGCATCCCGGCGACGCTCGTCTTGTAGGGGCGCTTGTCCTTCGAGAAGCGGACGTCGCGGTTCTGCCGGAACATCGTCTTCGCGCCGCCCTTCAGCGCCCGGTCGTCGTCGGCCATGAGCTCGGTCGCCGCTGCGAGCACCGCCTCGAACGGCGCGCGGACATGCGCGTCGAAGGCGTCGCGGTTCGCCTCGTACCAGTCCTTGTCGTTGTGCGCGGCGAGACCTTCGAGCAGGTCGAACGACTTTCGGGTGAAGCCGTGATCGGTCATCGGCTTCGGCCCCGCGCGGCATGGCTGGTGGAGTCGAGGGGAATCGAACCCCTGGCCTCGTCATTGCGAACGACGCGCTCTACCAACTGAGCTACGACCCCATGCCCGCGGCTTCTGGCCGATCGCCGGGGACGTGTCAAGAAACCCCCGTCACTCGCGAAAGCCCGTCACCTGCGGAAGCCCGTCACCCGAGAACGCTCGGTCACTTTAGAGAGCCCCGTCAGGAAGCCCCGTCAGAAAGCCCCGTCACTCGAGGCTCTCGCGGTACTCGTCCTCGTCCATGAACTCGTCGAGCACCGACAGGTCGTCGACGGCGAGGCGGACGAGCCATGCGGCGCCGGTCGGATCGTCGCCGACGAGCTCGGGCGCCTCGACCACGGCCTCGTTGATCGCCACGACCTCGCCGTCGAGCGGCACGGCGATCTCGTGCGCCGACCGGCCGCTCTCGATGAGGATGATCTCGTCGCCACGCGTCACCATCGTCTCGATCTCGGGCAGCTCGATGAACTCCGCGTCGCCGATCTCCGCGGCGAGGTGCGGCGTGATCCCGAGGACGACGCCATCGCCCTCGATGCGGAGCCAGAGGTGGTCTTCGGTGTACTTCATGCGGGCCTCGCCAGTCCTGCGCCAAACCAGTCCTGCGCCAGATCGGTCCTGCGCCAGATCGGTCCTGCGCCTAATCCGATGTTGCGGCGGCCGTGCCCGGACGGCAAGGCTCGCGACATGCGCGACGGTCATGTGTTCGGTTACGGCTCGCTCGTCAACACGGGCACGCACCGGTACCCGGTCGCGCCTGCCACGCTGCCGGGCTGGCGGCGCGTCTGGGTGCATCGGCCGGGGGCGGCGCGCGCGATCCTGAGCGTGGCGCCGGCGGACGGCTCGGTGATCGATGGGGTGGTCGCGGCGGTGGCGGCGGCGGACTGGCCGGCGCTCGACCTGCGCGAGGCTTCCTATGGGCGGACGCCGCTCGAGATCGGCGCCGTGGCCCGCCATCCGGTCGAGATCTACAGGCTCCGACCGGGCGCGGAAGGTCCGCCGCTGCCGATCCTCGCAAGCTATCTCGATTGCGTGCTGCAGGGCTTCCTGCGGCTCTTCGGACCCGCCGGGCTCACGCGGTTCATGGCGACGACCGACGGCTGGAGCACGATCCTCGACGACCGCGCCGCCCCGCTCTACCCGCGCCACCAGCGCCTCGACGCCACCGAACGTGGGGCCGTCGAGGCGGCGCTCAACGCACGGTCGGCCGATGCTGGAGGAGCGGCATGACATCGGCCATCTCGGGACCGCTCTCGCGGCCGGTGAGCGCCAGCCGCAGCGGACGGAAGAGCGCGCGACCCTTGCGCCCCGTCGCGGCCTTCACGGCGGCGGTCCAGGCGCCCCAGGTGCCCGCGTCGTAGGGCGGTTCGGCCAGCATCCCGAGCGCGGTCGCCACGAAGTCGGCGTCGGCGGGCTCGACCAGCGGAACGGCGCCCTGCGAGAACACCTCCCACCAGCCGCCGAGCTCGCCGAGCGTGGCGACGTTGCCGCGCGTGACCTCCCAGAAGGGCTCCGCCAGCGGCCCTGGCACGCCCAGCTCCGCGATCCGGTCCGCGACCGCCACGTAGGGCAGTCCCGCGACGTGGTGCTGCGTCAGCGGGCCGAGGTCGGCCTCGTCGAACTTCGTGGGCGCCGCGCCGAAATGGCCGAGCTCGAACTCGGCCGCGAGCTCCTCGGGCGTCGCGCGCAGCACCACCGGGTCGGACGACCCGAGCCGCGCCATCAGGCTCAGGATCGCGGCGGGCTCGAACCCTGCGGCGCGGAGGTCGCGCAACGAGAGCGTGCCGAGCCGCTTCGAGAGCGCCTCCCCTCCTGCGCCGGTCAGCAGACTATGATGCGCGAACGCGGGCGGCTCCGCGCCGAGCGCGCGGATGATCTGGATCTGCGTGGCGGTGTTGGTCACGTGGTCCGAGCCGCGCACGATGTCGGTGACGCCCATCTCGATGTCGTCCACCACCGAGGCGAGCGTGTAGAGCACCTGCCCGTCGGCGCGGATCAGCACCGGGTCCGACAGCGAGGCCGCGTCGATGGAGATCGGCCCGAGGATACCGTCGGCCCACTCGATGCGCGCGCGGTCGAGGAGGAACCGCCAGTAGCCGGGCGTCTCGGCGCGCCGCGCGTCGCGCTCGGCCCCGGTCAGCTCGAGCGCCGCGCGGTCGTAGACCGGCGGACGGCCCATGTTGAGCTGCTTCTTGCGCTTGAGGTCGAGCTCCACCGGCGTCTCGAAGCACTCGTAGAACCGCCCCGCCTCGCGCAACCGCTCCGCCGCCGCCTCGTAGCGGTCGAGCCGCGCCGACTGCCGCTCGATCCGGTCCCAGGTCAGCCCGAGCCATTCGAGGTCGGCGAGGATGGCGTCGGCATACTCGGGGCGCGAGCGCTCAGGGTCGGTGTCGTCGAGCCGCAGGATGAAGGTGCCGCCCGCCTTGCGCGCGATCATCCAGTTGAAGAGCGCCGCGCGCAGGTTGCCGACGTGCAGATAGCCCGTGGGAGAGGGCGCGAAGCGGGTCGTGGTCTCGGGCCTCGGCATGGCGGTCGGTCTTTCACAGGGGCGCGGGCTTGTCCATATTCGCCCCGGTGCCGCCCGGAGACGCCTCGTGCCCGACCCTGCCCTGCCGCCGAGCCTCGCGGAGATCGAGGCGCTCGCCGAGGCCGCCGTCGCGGCGCTGCCGGACCCGTTCCGGCGCGCGGCGGCGGAGGTGCTGCTGCGCGTCGAGGATCTGGCCGACGACGCCATGCTCGACGCCGTCGGCGCCGACGACCCGTTCGAGCTCACCGGCCTCTACGAAGGGGTGCCGATGACCGAGAAGTCGGTCATGGACCAGCCTTCGGGGCCGGACACGGTCTGGCTTTTCCGCCGCGCCATCCTCGACGAATGGGTCGAGCGAGGCGACGTGCCGCTCGACCGGATGGTGACGCATGTGACGGTCCACGAGTTCGCGCACCACTTCGGCTGGTCCGACGCCGACATCGCGCGGATCGACCCGTGGTGGGAGTGACCGCCGCGCGCCTAGCCCGCGATGCGCCCGGCGAAGTCGACCAGCCGCTGCGCCTGATGGCGGATCGCGACGCGGCCCTCTTCGGTCATCGGGCCCTGCGTGTGGCTGTAGCCGTAGGGGTTGCCGCCCGCCTTCATGATCGCCTCGTCAGTGTAGCCCGGCGCCACGATGATCGAGCCCCAGTGCATCATCATGTTGTAGAACGTCAGCAGCGTGCCCTCCTGCCCGCCATGCGTCGACTGCGCGCTCGTCATCGCGCTCACCGCCTTGTTGGCGAGCTTGCCGCCGAACCAGAGCGGGCCCAGCGAATCGGTGAAGGCGCGCAGCTGCGCCGGCATCCCGCCGAAGCGCGTCGGCGCGGAGAAGAGGTAGGCGTTGGCCCATTCCATGTCGTCGGACGTGGCGACCGGGATCGAGGCGGCCTTCTCGACCTCGGCCTTCCAGCCGTCCTGGCTCTCGATGGCTTCCTTCGGCGCGGTTTCGGCGACGCGACGGAAGCGCACCTCGGCGCCCGCCTCGCGCGCGGCCTCGGCGGCAACCTCGGCCATGCCGTGATTGGTGCCGTAGGACGAATAGAAGATGACGGCCAGTCTGACGCTCATTGCGATGCTCCCTTGCGTTCGGGCAGCACCTAGCGCGGCGCCCGTCCGCAGGCCAGCCGACGGGTCGCACAGCGGATGTGCGGGCTCACCCCGTCGCGTCGCGCCAGCGGTTGACGATCGGGTAGCGGCGGTCGAGCCAGAACGCCCGCGACGTGAGGCGGGGTCCGGGGGCGGACTGGCGACGCTTCCATTCGGAGGCGTAGACAAGCCATTCGACGCGGCGGACGACCTCGGCGTCGAAGCCCTCGGCCACGAGGTCGGCCACCGAGGCGTCGCGGTCGACGAGGCCCTCGAGCACGGCGTCGAGCACCTCGTAGGGCGGCAGGCTGTCGTCGTCGCGCTGGTTGGCGCGCAGCTCCGCCGTGGGCGGCTTGTCGATGATGCGCGGCGGCACGACCACGCCCGCGGGGCCGCGCATCCACGGCCGGTGCGCGGCGTTGCGCCAGCGGCAGGTCTCGAACACGCGGGTCTTGTAGAGATCCTTGATCGGGTTGTAGCCGCCCGCCATGTCGCCGTAGATCGTGGCGTAGCCGACCGCGACCTCGGACTTGTTGCCGGTCGTGAGCAGCATCGCGCCCGTCCGGTTCGACAGCGCCATCAGGAGAAGCCCGCGCAGGCGCGACTGGATGTTCTCCTCGGCGATGCCGGGCACGCCGCCGTTGAAGAGCGGCTCGAGCGCCTCGGTCACGGCGGCACGCGGGCCGTCGATCGCGATCTCGTCGAGCCGGCAGCCGATGGCCCGGGCGGCGGCCTCGGCATCCTCGCGCGAGGATTGCGCGGTGAACTCCGAGGGCAGCAGCACGCAGCGCACGTGCTCCGGCCCCACCGCATCGGCCGCGATGGCGGCGACGAGCGCGCTGTCGATGCCGCCCGAGAGCCCCAGGAGCACATGCGCGATGCCCGATTTGCCGAGGTAGTCGCGCAGGCCCGTGACCATCGCGCGGTAGTCCTGCTCCCAGTCGGACGGCAGCGTGGCGCGCGCGCCCGGCGCCGCGCGCCAGCCGTCCGGGCCGTCCTCGAAGTCGACATGCGCGAGGCCCGTCTCGAACACCGGCATCTGCACCGCGAGCGCGCCGCCGGGGTTGAGGACGAACGATCCGCCGTCGAACACCTGGTCGTCCTGCCCGCCCACCATGTTGAGGTAGACGAGCGGCAGCGCGGTCTCGATCACGCGGCCCACCATCAGCCCCATCCGCACGTCGAACTTGCCCCGGTGATAGGGCGACCCGTTCGGCACGAGGAGGATCTCGGCACCCGTCTCGGCCAGCGTCTCCGCCACGTCGGCGTACCAGGCATCCTCGCAGATCGGCGTGCCGATCCGGAGCGGGCCGATGCGGTAGGGTCCGCTGACGGCACCTCTGTCGAACACGCGCACCTCGTCGAACACGTCCTTGTTCGGCCGGTGGTGCTTGAGCACGCGCGCCGCCACGCGGCCTTCGTGGAGGACGTGCCAGGCGTTGTAGAGCCGGTCACCGTCGCGCCACGGCCCGCCGATGCCGAGCGCCGGGCCGTCGGCGCAGTCCGCCGCCAGCGCCTCGATCGCCGCCATCGCTTCCGCGGCGAAGGACGGGCGAAGGATCAGATCCTGCGTCTGGTAGCCGGTGACGAACATCTCCGGCAGCGCCACCATGTCGGCGCCCGCCGTCTTCGCGTCCGCCCAGGCCTGTCGCGCGAGGTCCGCGTTGCCGGCAATGTCGCCCACGGTCGGGTTCAGCTGCGCGAGGGTGAGGCGAAAACGGGCGGCCATCGGCTCCTCCGGGGTGATGCGGGTTCTTACCAGACCGGGCGCGGAGGGAAAGGGACGCGCCGGTTGTCACGTTGGCGCGGCTTTCGTATCATCGGGCGATCTTCGACGGGGGGCTGCATGGCACTGAACTTCGGGAAGCCGCACGCGGGCGCGCGCCGCCGCCGGCGCGTTCTGGCGCTGGCGGTGGCGGGGTTCGCGGTTGCGGGCGGCATCGCGGCGCAGGACGTCACCACGCCAGCGGCCGAGGCGCCGGCCGCCGACGGCCCGGTCCTGACCAAGCAGTACGAGAACGGCGGCATCTATCAGGGCACCTTCCACGACGGGCTTCGCGAGGGCACCGGCAGCTACGAGCTGCCGAACGGCTACAAGTATACCGGCGAATGGAAGGCCGGCGAGATCTCGGGCCAGGGCCGCGCGGTGTTTCCCAACGGCTCGGTCTACGAAGGCGGCTTCGCGGCCGGCCAGCCCGACGGGACCGGGCGGATGACCTTTGCCGACGGCGCGACCTACGAAGGCGCCTGGAAGGGCGGCGAGATGACCGGCGAAGGCACCCAGCGCTACGCCAACGGCGTCGTCTACCAGGGCGGCTTTGCCAACGCCGTCCACGACGGCCGCGGCACGCTGACCGATCCCTCGGGCTACAGCTACGCCGGCGACTGGAAGGGTGGCCAGCAGGAGGGTCAGGGCACCGTCGCCTACGCCGACGGCACGCGCTACGAGGGCGGGCTCGCGAACGGCGAGCGGCAGGGCCAGGGCACGCTCACCCTGCCGGACGGACGCATCTACGCCGGGCCCTGGGACAAGGGCCAGATCACCGGCGAGGGCACGCTGAAGCTGCCGGACGGCGGGCACTACGAGGGCAGCTTCGCCAACGGGCTTCGCGATGGTTCGGGCCGCATGACCTACGCCAACGGCGATGTCTACGAGGGCGGGTTCACCGCCGACCGCCGCGACGGCACCGGCACGCTCACGACGCCGGAGAAGCTCGTCTACACCGGCGCCTGGTCGGGCGACGCGATCGCGGGCCAGGGCCGCATCGCCTATCCCGACGGCTCGGTCTACGAGGGCGGCTTCCGCGACGGCGTGGCCGACGGCACCGGCACGATCCGCTACCCCGACGGCAGCAGCTACGCCGGCCAGTGGCAGGCGGGTGCCATCACGGGAAGCGGCCGGGCGACCTACGCCGGCGGGCAGGTCTACGAGGGTCAGCTCGTCGCGAGCCGCCCCGAGGGCCAGGGCACCATGACGCAGCCCGACGGCAGCCGCTACGAGGGCCAGTGGTCCGGCGGCAAGCGCAACGGGCCCGGCATCGCGACCTATCCCGACGGCACCGTCTACCGCGGCGAGTTCGTCGACGACCGCCGCGAGGGGCTCGGCACGATCACCATGCCCGATGGCTTCAGGTACTACGGTCAGTGGAAGGCGGGCGTGTTCGACGGGACCGGCATCGCGACCTACCCCGGCGGCGACGTCTACGAGGGCAGCTTCTCGGGCGGCAAGCAGGACGGCGCCGGGACGCTCGACTACGCCACCGGCCAGCGCGTCTCGGGGCAGTGGCAGAACGGCGTTCCTCCCGGCGCGACGGTAAGCCCCGACGTGCCCGCTCCCGTGCCCGCTCCCGCGGCGCCGCCCGCGAACTGACACCCGACCGCACGATTGAACCTCCGCCGCGTCGCGACTAGGTTCCGGGCACCGCCCCCGAAAGGATGCCCGCCATGCGCGACGAGACCCCGAACAGCTGGGAAGCCCGCGCCGACGCGGCGTCGCTCTACGGCTTCACCGACCTGCCCTCCGTCGAGGCGAGGGGCGCTACCGTGCTCACCCACGGCGAGGGGCCGTACGTGTTCGACGTTCACGGCCGGCGCTACCTCGACGCCAATTCGGGGCTCTGGAACATGGTCGCGGGCTTCGACCACCCGGGGCTGATCGCCGCCGCCAAAGCTCAGTACGACCGCTTTCCGGGCTACCACGCCTTCTTCGGGCGGATGTCGGACCAGACGGTGATGCTGTCCGAGAAGCTCGTCGAGGTCTCGCCGTTCGACCGCGGCCGGGTGTTCTACACCAACTCGGGGTCCGAGGCGAACGACACGATGGTGAAGATGCTGTGGTTCCTGCACGCCTCCGAGGGCGCGCCGGAACGCCGCAAGATCCTCACCCGCGTCAACGCCTACCACGGCGTCACCGCCGTCTCCGCCTCGATGACCGGCAAGCCCTACAACGCCGTTTTCGGCCTGCCGCTGCCGGGGTTCATCCACCTCACCTGCCCGCACTACTGGCGCTACGGCGCGGAGGGCGAGACCGAGGCTGCGTTCACCGCCCGCCTCGGCGCCGAGCTTGAGGCCACCATCCTCGCGGAGGGCCCCGAGACCATCGCGGGCTTCTTCGCCGAACCGGTGATGGGCGCGGGCGGCGTGATCCCGCCCCCCGAGGGCTACTTCCAGACCGTGCAGCCGATCCTCGCGCGCCACGGCATCCCGCTCATCGCCGACGAGGTCATCACCGGCTTCGGGCGCACCGGCAACCTCTGGGGCTGCGAGACCTACGGCTTCGTGCCCGACGCGATCATCTCGTCGAAGAACATCACCGCGGGCTTCTTCCCGATGGGCGCCGTGATCCTCGGGCCGGGGCTCGGCGACCGGCTGCAGGCCGCCGCCGAGCGAATCGAGGAGTTCCCGCACGGGTTCACCGCCTCGGGCCATCCCGTCGGCTGCGCCATCGCGCTCGCCGCCATCGACCTCGTGACGGGCGGGCTCCTCGACGCCGTGCGCGCCCTCACGCCGCGCTTCGAGGCCGGCATGGCCCGCCTCGCCGAGCACCCGAACATCGGCGAATGGCGCGGCAAGGGCCTGATGGGCGCGCTCGAGGCCGTCCGCGACAAGGCGACCAAGACGCCCTTCGAGGGCCGCCTCAGCGTCTCCGAGCGCATCGCCAACGCCTGCACCGACCACGGCCTGATCTGCCGCCCCCTCGGCCAGGCCATCGTCCTCTGCCCCGCCTTCATCATGACCGAGCCGCAGATGGACGAGATGTTCGACAAGCTGGAAGCGGCGCTGGGGGCGGTGTTTCGGGAGGTGGGGTAGAGACAGATTGTGCTTAACACAAACATGACTTTTTCAAATCCGAAGCCAGGGGAGACCTGCCGGTTTCATGCCAGACCTAGCCTTATTCAATTCACGGCTTTGTGAGTTGATTTTATTCAAATGGCTCAAAATATCTTTATCGTCGGCGGCAATTATGGTCACGAACAGAGCATAGTGGAACGAGACGCAAGCAGCTAGGAACCCGTTTTTATCGTATTGATATCGTAGCGAGTACTGCTCTCCTGAAATTTTTTTTCCTTGCTGCAACTCAGCACGGTTCGGCAGCATGTTACAGAGCGACTCGTATCGAACGGGCGCCATTGAGGTACGCGTCGACCACTCCTGAAACTGAAGACCCTCTGGTCTTAAAGGACGTCCAAGGATGGCATTGTATGTGGCCAATGCAACCTTAGCTGAGAATAAATCTAGATTGCGTTTAGTATTATATCCATTCATCGACGACGTGCGAACTTGCCGGATAAGTCCATTAACGTTTACTAGCTCGATAGTTCCGCGATCGTCCGAATAGAGTTCTTCCAGCACCCCAGGAGCATATGTTCGCATTATGGAAATTAGCTTGAGATTTGACTCAAACTTCCACGCTGGCGAGCCGTCTACTTCATTTTTGGCTATGAACTGAGCGACGGCGTCAGCACCTCTTGTGCCGTTATTGCATCGGTTGCAGCAAGCGAACTCGCCTCCGCTCGGGCGCGTTCCCTTCTTGAAGAGGCCGATGGACGGCATGTGCTCGACCGTGCTGGGCACGGCCGTACAATACACGCACCGAGTTGCCTGTTCGAGAATCTCGCGCTTCGGGCGGCTTCGCTGAGACGCCATACTTGAAGCCCCCTCACGCCACCCTGACCGCCACCCCCCTCGCGCCGCCCGCGTTCGCGTCGATGAAGCGGAGCACCAGGGGGCGGATGTTGTTGCGCCAGGAGCGGCCGGCGAAGATGCCGTAGTGGCCGGCGCCGGGCTCGAGGTGGCTGGCCTTGCGGGCGGGGGCGAGGCCGGTGAGGAGGTCGAGCGCCGCGACGCACTGGCCGGGCGCGCTGATGTCGTCCTCGGCGCCCTCGACCGTCAGCACGGCCACGTCGTTGATCCGCCCGATGTCGACCGCGCGGCCCTTCACGGTAAAGCGGTTGTCGGCGATCTCGCGGCGCTTGAAGATGCGCTCGACGGTCGAGAGGTAAAACTCCGCCGTCATGTCCATCACCGCGAGGTATTCGTCGTAGAATCGGTTGTGGGCGTCGGCGTCCGACGCCTCGCCTTTCGAGGCGCGCAGGATCTGGTCGGTGAAGGCGCGGGCGTGGCGGTCGGCGTTCATCGAGATGAACGACGCGAGCTGCAGGAGCCCCGGATAGACCATCCGCCCCGCGCCGCGGTACTTGAAGCCGACGCGCTGGATCGCGCTCTGCTCGAGCTGTCCCATCGTCACCCGGTGGCCGAAGTCGGTCACGTCGGTGTCGGCGGCGTCGGGGTCGATCGGCCCGCCGATCAGCGTCAGCGTGCGCGGCTGGGCGCCGGGCTCCTCCGCGGCGAGATGGGCGGTCGCGGCGAGCGCCAGGGGCGCGGGCTGGCACACCGCGACGACATGCGTGTCGGAGCCGAGATGGCGCATGAAATCCACGAGGTAGACCGTGTAGTCCTCGATGTCGAAATGTCCCTCGGACACCGGCACGTCGCGCGCGTTGGTCCAGTCGGTGATCCAGACCTCGCAATCCGGCAGCAGGCTCACGACCGTCGAGCGCAGCAGCGTCGCGTAGTGCCCCGACATCGGTGCGATCAGCAGCACGCGCCGTGGCTTCTCGGCGCGGTCCTTCACGCGAAAGCGGACAAGGGTGCCGAACGGCCGCGTCACCTCGGTCTCGATGCTCACCACGCAGTCGCGCCCGTCGTCGCCCGTGACGGTGCGGATGCCCCAGTCGGGCTTCGCGACCATGCGCGCGAAGCTGCGCTCGGTGATCCCGCCCCAGGCCGCCATCCAAGAGATCAGCGGGTTCGGCACCAGCCCGACCGCGGGATAGGAGGCAAGCGCGCGGGCGCTGGCGCCCATCCACTCGTTGGTGTTGCGGGCGGTTTCCATCAGGTCGTAGGTGAACATATACTTCATACAAGCGCTTTCCGGGGGATGCCCTGCGATACCGATGCTGCAGGGCAGCAAGATAGGGAGGATCGTCCATCGTGGCAACCGACGACGCCCCGCGCGACCTCGACCGGTTGACGGCCAACCTGGCCCGGATCGAGGCGCTTTCGGCCCGGCTCGTGGGTGCGATGGGCCGCCGGCAGCCGCACGACACCGGCCTCGCGGGACCGGGTCAGGACGTCTTCCTGAAGGCGGGCGCCGCGTACTGGATGGAACTGGTGCAGAACCCTGCGCGCATCATGGAGCGGCAGGTGGGCTACTGGGGCAAGGCGCTCACGCACTTCGTCGAGACGCAGCACCGGCTCGCGCAGGGCAGGCTCGCGCCGCCCGATCCCGGCCCGCGCGACCGGCGCTTCGCGAACCCGCTGTGGGACACGCACCCGTGGTTCAACTACGTCAAGCAGCAGTACCTGCTCTCGGCGCGTGCGGTCGAGGACGCGGTCGCGGACCTCGGCCATCTCGAGCCGCGCGAGCAGAAGCGCGTCGCCTACTTCGCCAAACAGATCGTGGACCTGCTGTCGCCGACGAACTTCCTCGGCACCAACCCCGAGGCGCTGTCGCGGGCGGTCGAGACCGACGGGCAGAGCCTCGTCGACGGGCTCGAGAACCTCGTGCGCGACCTCGAGGCCAACGACGGCGACCTCCTCGTGACGCTCGCCGACCGCTCGGCGTTCCGCGTCGGCGAGAACCTCGCGACGCAGCCGGGATCGGTCGTCTACCGCAACCGCCTCTTCGAGCTGATCCAGTACGCGCCGATGACGCCCGAGGTGCATGCGGTGCCGCTCGTCATCTTCCCGCCGTGGATCAACAAGTTCTACATCCTCGACCTCAAGCCCGCGAACAGCCTGATCCGCTGGCTCGTCGAGCAGGGGCACACGCTCTTCGTGGTGTCCTGGAAGAACCCCGACGCGAGCTACGCCGACACCGGGATGACGGACTACATCGAGGAGGGCTACCTCGAGGCGATCCGCACGGTGAAGGCGATCACCGGCGCGGCCGAGGTCAACGCCACCGGCTACTGCATCGCCGGCACGACGCTCGCGCTGACGCTCGCGCTGATGGAGAGCCGCGGCGACGCCTCGGTGGCGTCGGCCACGTTCCTCACCACGCTCACCGACTTCTCCGACCAGGGCGAGGTCGGCGTGTTCCTCGACGACGACTTCGTGGACGGGATCGAGCGCGAGACCGCCGAGAGGGGCGTGCTGCACGCCTTCTTCATGGCGCGGACGTTCTCCTACCTGCGCTCGAACGACCTCGTCTACGCGCCTGCGATCAAGAGCTACATGCTGGGCGAGGCGCCGCCCGCCTTTGACCTTCTCTACTGGAACGGCGACGGCACCAACCTGCCCGCGCGCATGGTTATGGAGTACCTGCGCGGGCTCTGCCAGGAGGACCGTTTCGCCCGAGGCGGCTTCGAGGCAGCGGGCGCGCGGCTTCACATCGAAGACGTGAAGGTGCCGGTGTTCTCGGTGGCCTGCGAGACCGACCACATCGCCGCCTGGGCTTCGAGCCTTGCGGGCGTCCGCCAGTTCGGCAGCGCGGACAAGACCTTCGTGCTGTCGCAGTCGGGCCATGTGGCGGGCATCGTCAACCCGCCGACGAAGCGGAAATACGGGCACTACACGCACGACGGGCCGCTCGCGGAGCCGGCCGCGTGGCGCGCGGAGGCGGCGTTCCGCGAGGGTTCGTGGTGGCCGCGCTGGGGTGAGTGGCTCGCCAGGCGGTCGGGAGCGAAGGTGCCGGCGCGCGCCGCGGGAAGCGCCGAGTTCCCGCCGCTCGACCCTGCACCGGGCTCCTATGTCCGGTCACAGACGCCAGGATAAAATTGCTGCAGCGCAGCATTTGAGCTTGCAATGCTGCAGTGCAGCGACTACCTAGCTCTCATAGGCAAACGCGGGTCCGGCCCGCACCATTAAGGAACGACGTGATGGCACAGACCCAGGATCTCTCGAAGATGATGCAGGACATGATGAAGGCGTTCCCGATGGACACGTCGGCGATGCAGGACGCGTTCCGCAATTCCGCGGCGCTCGGCGAGAAGATGACGCGCGTCGCGCTCGACGCGGCGGAGAAGTCGACCGAAATCTCGTCGAACTGGACCCGTGAGACGCTCGCCAAATTCGGCGCCGTCGCGACCGCCAAGGAAGAGCCGCAGGATTATTCGAAGGCGATGACCGACTTCGCCTCGCAGTCGGCCGAGATGGCGGCCGAGACGCTCGCGGCCTTTGCGGAAGTGGCCAAGAAGGTGCAGATGGAGACCGTCGAGTTGATGCTTTCCGCCGGCAAGGACATGACCGACGACGCGGCCGCGTCGATGAAGAAAGCGACCGCGGACACCGCCGACGCCACCCAGCGCGCGACCTCCGACATCCAGGGCGCGGCCCGCACCGCTGCGGACGACCTGAAGTCCGCCACGCGCGCGACCATGCCGAAGCCGGGCAGCGCCACGCCCGTCTGACTGCCTTCGACGTTGCGAGTTTCGGGGCGGGCCTTCGGGTCCGCCCCTTTCCTTTGCAGCCTGCCTGCCTTAACCTTTTTGCTGCTGCAGCAACCGAGGAGCGCATCGTGACCGACGCCGATCCGCAGGCCGAGGTGGGCAAGCCGCTCCTCGTGAAGCGTTATGCGAGCCGGCGGCTCTACAACACCGAGACGAGCGACTACGTGACGCTCGAGGACATCGCGCGGTTCATCCGGGCGGGGCGCGCCGTGCAGATTGTCGATCTCAAGACAGGCGACGATCTCACCCGGCAGTTCCTCCTCCAGATCATCGCCGAGCACGAAAACCGCGGCGAGAACGTGCTGCCGCTCAACGTGCTGACCGACCTCGTGAAAAGCTACACCACGCAGGCGCAAAGCGTGGTGCCGCAGTTCCTCGCGGCATCGTTCGACATGCTGCGCGACGGCCAGTCGAAGATGGTCGAGAACCTGACGACGCTGCCGAACCCGCTCACGTCGATGCCGGGCTTCGAGGCGATGCAGCGCCAGCAGCGCGCGTTCCTCAAGACGATGATGGGCGGCTGGGGCGGCGGCTCGGGAACCGCGGTGCCGAAGGACGAGCTCGACGAGATCAAGACACAGCTCGCGGACCTCCAGGCGAAGCTCGCGCGGATGCAGGGCAAGGGCTGATCAGAGCGCCGCGGCCCACCTGACGAGGCGCGCGGCAACCGGAGCGGTCAGACCGGGGCTGAGGATGTCTCCGGCGATCACGTGTCCCGCGGGATCGTCGCCGGGGCCGGGATCGACCGTCATCACCTCCGCCGGGCCGCCCCAAAGCCGCACCATGCGCGCCGTGGCGCGCGGGTCCACGACGACATCATCCTCGCACCAGATGAAGAGCGCCGGGACGCGGATGCCGCGCGGCTGCAGCCGCCGCGCCCGGACGACGAGCGTGCGAACCTCGAAGAGCGCGGACGGCGGGTATGCGATCGTCCAGAATCTGGCGTGCAGGTCGCTTCGCGGCGCGAAGCCGCGTGCGGGACCGGCGAGGCGCGGCAGCCAGCGGCGCGCATAGGGCAGCCCGAGCAGCCGGGCGGCGCGGGGCCTGATGCCGAAGTTCGGCGAGACGAAGCCGATCCCGGCGAGGCCGGGCGCGTCGGCAGCGAGCGCCGCGAGCGTACCGCCCGTCGAGACGCCGAGCGCGATGACCCGCTCGCCGATGCGCGCCCCGAGCGCCAGGGCCTCGCGGGCGTCGCGAAGCCAGTCGTCCGCGGTCGCGGCCGCAAGCGCCGCGCCGTTCTGACCGTGGCCGGCGAACCGCGCGAAATGAAGATTGGCGCCGAGCGCGCGCGCGAGGATGTCGGGCACCGGGCGGATTTCCTCCGAGCTTGCTGAAAACCCGTGCAGCACCACGACCGAGAACGGCGTCC
The DNA here is from genome assembly GCA_965219015.1 of Paracoccaceae bacterium. Classification (GTDB taxonomy): domain Bacteria; phylum Pseudomonadota; class Alphaproteobacteria; order Rhodobacterales; family Rhodobacteraceae; genus CBDCNH01. Next base: position 904,225 of record CBDCNH010000013.1, on the reverse strand, counting down.
TCGCCGCCGGCGCGCCTGCCCAGACGATGCGGCGCCGCATCCCCGGGCGCAGGCCGGGCACGCCGGCCTCCGCGCCCGCGAGCCAGGCGTCGGGGTCGCCGCCTAGCGGGGGGAGGATCGCGCCACCTCCTCGACGGCGGCGGTCATCAGCGCGAGGCAGGCGGGCGACGAGAAGCGGTGATCCGCTTGGTTCACGAGCGTGAGCGTCATGTCATCCGATGCGGCGTGCTCCATGAGCCTGAGCGCCGTCGCCACGGGGACGTCGACATCGGCGGTGCCTTGCAGAAGCCGGACCGGGTATGGCAGCACGAGCGGCGACCTGAGCACGAGATGCCGCCGGCCGTCCTCGATGAGACGGCGCGTCACGGCGTAGCTGCCGTAGTCCGAGCGGCGCTCGACCCGGCCCTCCGCCATGAGCCGGGCGCGGTCGAGATCGGACATCGCCGCCCACATCCCGTCCTCGGTGAAGTCCGGCGCGGCCGCAATGCCGACGAGCCCGGCGATCGAGGCCAGCCGCCGTGCCGCCAGCAGGGCGATCCAGCCGCCCATCGAGGAGCCGACGAGGATCTGCGGCCCGTCGGTGAGCGTCTCGATGGCCGACAGGGCGTCCTCCGCCCAGTCGCCGATCGCGCCGTCCTCGAAGGCGCCGTCCGAGGCACCGTGCCCGGAATAGTCGAAGCGGAGGAACGCCCTGCCCTCGCGGCGGGCCCAGGCATCGAGATGCGCGGCCTTGGTGCCTTCCATGTCCGACCGGAACCCGCCGAGGAACACGACGCCCGGCGCGCGCCCCTCGACACGGCGGAAGGCGATGCGCCGGCCCTGCGGCGTGGCGAGGAACTCCGGCGCGACCATGCCGGACGCTCGCACAGGCCGGCGCCGCACGCAACCTCGAGCCACTGGATTGACACGTGACTATATAATCACCTATGACGGCGGCATGGACGCGCTCTTCAAGGCCCTCAACGACCCGACGCGGCGCGCGCTGCTCGACGCGCTGCGCCATGAGGACGGCCAGACCTCGCAGCAGCTCGAGGCCCGCTGCGCGATGACGCGCTTCGGGGTGATGAAGCACCTTGGCGTCCTCGAAGCTGCGGGCCTCGTCGTGACGGTGCGGCGTGGCCGCTACAAGCATCACTACCTCAACGCCGCGCCGCTGCAGGAGGTCATCGACCGCTGGATCGAGCCCCTGCTCGCACGGCCCGCCGCGCACGCGCTCCTCGACCTCAAACGCAATCTGGAAGGACAGACCATGCCAAAGCCCGATTTCGTGATGCAGACTTTCATCCGCTGCACGCAGGACGCCCTGTGGGACGCGCTGACGGACCCTGCACAGATGGAAGCGTACCATTTCCTCGCCCGCCGCGCGGTCCGCGAGGGCGACACCGTCTCGCTGCACTTCGGCGATGGCAGCCTGATGCTGCGGAGCCGCGAGATCGCCGTCGAGCCGAAGACCCGGATCGAGACCACCTTCGAGCCGCAATGGGACGGCGGCGGCGCGCCGTCGCGGACCGTCTACAGGATCGACGTCGAGGGCGCGCACTGCCGCCTCACCGTCGAGCACTACGGCCTCACCTACCCCGTCGTCCCCGGCGAAGGCGTCGCCGACGGCTGGGCGCGCTGGGCCGCAGGCCTCAAGACCTGGCTCGAGACCGGCGAGAGCGCCCGCTTCGCGGCAGGGTCCGCGGCATGACGCCAATCCGGGGAGCTTGCGGGCAAGGCGCCGGCAGAGGCGGCGAAAGCGCGGGACGGACCGCTTGACACCCCGCGGGCGGGCCGCCACATCGTCGGCGACCCGCAACCGGGCGCGTTCGTAGGCGCCGTACCGACGAGGAGCGCCGCCCCGTGGCCGACATCTCCCTGACCTTCCCCGACGGCGCGGCGCGCGACTACCCCGAAGGCACCACGGCGGCGGAGGTGGCGCGGTCCATCGCGCCGAGCCTCGCGAAGCGCGCCATCTCGGCGACCCTCGACGGCCAGCACGTCGATCTCGCCTGGCCGCTCGAGGCCTCCGGCGCGATCACCTTCAACACGATGGCCGACGCGGCCCCCGCGCTCGAGCTCATCCGCCACGACCTCGCGCACGTGATGGCGCGCGCGGTGCAGGAGCTCTGGCCCGACACCCGCGTCACCATCGGCCCCGTCACCGACACCGGCTGGTTCTACGACTTCGACCGCGCCGAACCCTTCACCCCCGAAGACCTCGGCGCCATCGAGGCACGGATGCGCCAGATCATCGCCGCGCGCGACCCCGTCCGCACCGAGGTCTGGGACCGCGACCGGGCACTCGCGCACTACGAGGCGCGGGCCGAGCCGTTCAAACTCGAGCTCATCGACCGCATCCCCGCGGATGCACCGATCCGCATGTACTGGCACGGCGACTGGCAGGACCTCTGCCGCGGGCCGCACCTCCAGCACACCGGCCAGCTTCCGGCGGACGCGTTCAAGCTCATGGGCGTCTCCGGCGCCTACTGGTTCGGCGACGTGACGCGGCCGCAGCTGCAGCGCATCGCCGGCGTCGCCTTCCGCAGCCGCGACGAGCTGAAGGCGCACCTCACGATGCTCGAGGAGGCCGAGAAGCGCGACCACCGCCGGCTCGGGCGCGAGATGGACCTCTTCCACATCCAGGAGGAAGCGCCCGGGATGGTGTTCTGGCACCCCGACGGCTGGACCATCTACCGCACGCTCGAGGCCTACATGCGCCGCCGCCAGATCGCCGCCGGCTATCGCGAGATCCGCACGCCGCAGGTTGTGGACCGCGTGCTCTGGGAGCGCTCGGGGCATTGGGAGGCCTACCGCGAGAACATGTTCATCGTCGAGGTCGAGGAGGAGCACGCCCGCGAGAAGCGGGTCAACGCGCTGAAGCCGATGAACTGCCCGTGCCACGTCCAGGTCTACAACCAGGGGCTCAAGTCCTACCGCGACCTCCCGCTCCGCCTCGCCGAGTTCGGCTCGTGCCACCGCTACGAGTCGTCCGGCTCGATGCACGGCCTGATGCGGGTGCGGGGCTTCACGCAGGACGACGCGCATATCTTCTGCACCGAGGACCAGATCGGCCCCGAGTGCGCGGATTTCATCGCGCTCCTCGCCTCCGTCTACGCCGACCTCGGCTTCGCGTCGTTCGACATCAAGTTCTCCACCCGGCCCGCGGTTCGCATCGGCTCGGACGAGGCCTGGGACCGCGTCGAGGGCGCGCTCGAGGGTGCGATCCGGTCCGTCGGGGCGGCCTATACCGTCGATCCCGGCGAGGGCGCCTTCTACGGCCCGAAGCTCGACTTCAAGCTCACCGACGCCATCGGCCGCGAGTGGCAGTGCGGCACCTTCCAGGTCGACCCGAACCTCCCCGAGCGGCTCGGCGCGGACTACGTCGGCGAGGACGGCATGAAGCACCGCCCGTTCATGCTGCACCGCGCCATCCTCGGCTCGTTCGAGCGCTTCATCGGCATCCTGATCGAGAACTACGCCGGGCGGCTGCCGTTCTGGCTCGCACCGCGGCAGGTCGTCGTGGCCTCCATCGTCTCGGACGCGGACGCCTATGTGGCCGAGGTCACGGCCGCGCTCAGGGCCGCGGGCGTGCGCGCCGAGGCCGACGTCCGCAACGAGAAGATCAACTACAAGGTCCGCGAGCACTCGATGGCGAAGGTGCCCGCGATCCTCGCCATCGGCGCCCGCGAGGTGGCCGAGCGGACGGTCACGCTGCGCCGCCTCGGCGAGACCCGCACCGAGGCGGTCGGGCTTGGCGAGGCGGTGGCGCGGCTCGTGTCCGACGCGACGCCCCCCGACCTCGCGCGTGCGGCGGCGAAGTCTTAACGCGCTTGATTTTTTCTACCGCTCGGGCATTTTCGGCGGACGTGACGGTGCCGGCACGCGGCCCCGGAGACACGAGAGCGAGGGGGCCGCTGGATTCGGCGGCCCGGAAGACCGAGGAGACGACGATGGCCACGGGGACTGTGAAATGGTTCAACGCGACCAAGGGATTTGGCTTTATCGCCCCCGATGACGGTGGAAAGGACGTGTTCGTCCACATCTCGGCCGTCGAGCGCGCGGGCCTGACGGGGCTGAACGACAACCAGAAGGTTGCCTACGAGCTGCAGTCGGGCCGCGACGGACGCGACTCGGCCAGCGACCTGCGGGTGATCTGACCGCGTCAGGCGCCCCACCCGGCGGCGATCGCCGCGTCCCATCCCAGTGTCGCCCGGGTGCCCTTCGGCAGGCCTGACGCCGTGAGCCCGGCCGGATCGAGCGCGCCTTCGATCAACACGGGGCGCTTCATCAGGGCCGGATGCGCCGCGAGCTGCGTCTCGGCTTCCGCCTCGCGCATCCAGTCGGTGAGGCCGCGCCAGGTCGTCGACGCACGGTTGACGAGGTTCGACCCGAAGGTCGCGACCAGCCCGCTCCAGCCCTCCGCCCCCGGCGGCTCGGCGCGGACGTCGTGGAATGCCACCGCCCACCCCGCCGCCTCGAGCGCGCGCCGCGCCTTCTTGCAGGCGTCGCATGTCGCGAGTCCGAGCATCGTCACGGTCCTGTCGGTGTCGGTCATGCGATCAGCTCCTGGAACTCGCGCCATTCGCCGCGGCTCATGCCCGACGTCTCCTCCGTCACCGCCTCGCCGCCAAGCATCCGCTTGATGCAGGCGAGCGCCGTGGCGGAGAGGTCGGCGCCGCCCATCCGGTAGTCGACGAACGCGCGGTGCGCCACCGGCACCCAGAGCGCCGCCAACCCGGAGATCGCGTCGGCGTAGGCGCGGATCTCGTACTGGGCATGAGGATCGGCACGTAGCCTGATGAAGTTGAAGAGGTTGTGCAGGTCGGTCTTCCAATACCACTGGGTGTAGATGCTGGCCGGCAGCGCCATGCGCGCGAGTTCCCGCGCGAGCCCCGGCTCGCTCCCGAGCAGCGCCTCGTAGTCGGCATAGGCCCGCGCCGCGCCGGTCTCGAGCCGCGCGCGCGCCGCGGCCGCCTCCGCGGGCGACAAGGCCGCACCGCGACCCTGATGGTTGCCGGTGGACTGCGCCGCGAGGTGCTCCGGCGCGGGCGTGTAGAACTCGCCGTCGAGCACGGAATAGCGCGCGCTCAATTCGTTGACGTTGGCCGTTCGATGCCGGATCCACTGGCGCGCGACGAAGAGCGGCAGCTTCACGTGAAGCTTGATCTCGCACATCTCGAAGGGCGTCGAGTGCCAATGCCGCATCAGGTAGCGGATGAGCCCGGCATCGGACTGCACCGCTTTGGTGCCCGCGCCGTAGCTCACCCGCGCGGCCTGCACGATCGCGGCGTCGTCGCCCATGTAGTCGATGACCCTGACGAAGCCGTGGTCGAGCACCGGCACCGCCTCGTAGAGCCGCGCCTCGAGCCCCGGCGCCACGGCGCGGCGGGTCGGCGCGCTTGCCTCGCGCTGCGCCGCGATGGCGGCGGCGGCCTCCTCCGTCAGTGGCATGGGCGTCCCTCCGGGCTGCGAGTCGCTTGGCACCCTATCTGGTCCGGCGCCCGACGTGAACCGCAGGATGCGGTGCGCCGATGGTGCCGAAAGGTCACGAGCCGCCCGGTCGGCCCTGGCCCCGCGTTGACTTTGCGCGGCACCTGCCGGACGGTTCGTCCGATGCCGGGAGACGCCAGATGAGACGTACCGCCGCCGCCCTGCTCGCCCTCCTCGCCGGGTGCAGCGGCAATTCGCTCGGCAATGTCGCGGGCCCTTCGGACGGCGCTGGCGGCAGCCCGTCGGACCCGGTGGCCGTGCCGGCCGTCCTGTCCGGCGATCTCGCCGCGGCGGCCTACGAGCCGGGGTCCGACACGATCGCGGTCGACCTGCGGGCGCTCGACGCCTCGCCCCGCACCGCGACCTACGTCCGCGCGCCTGCGCTCGACGTGCCGGGCTTCGAGGCCTATGCGCTGCAGGAGAGCACGGGCGGGCGGCGCTTCGTGGCGCTCTTCGCGCAAGGCACGGGCGGCACGACGACCGCGGGAACCGCCGGCGACGGCGGCCAGTTCGGCACCTTCTTCGCGGGCACCACCTATTCGCGCACCGGCGCGTTCTCGCTCCCGGTCTCGGGGCTCGCGCTCTACCGCGGCAGCTACGCCGGTCTCCTCAACGCCGGCAGCATCACGGCGGACGGCGGCAGGGCGCCCTACCGGACCACCGGCACCGCGACGCTGCAGGCCGATTTCACCGACGGCGTCGTGAACGGCGGGATCAAGGACCGCCGCGTCGTCGACACCGGCCAGCGCCTCGGCCGGGTGAACCTCATCGTCACCGACATCGCGCCGAACGGCACCTTCGCGGGCCGGGTGCAGTTCCCCGATCTCACCGAGGCCGGCGACTACGGCGGCATCTTCGGCGGGACAGGTGCGCGCGAGGTCGCGGGCGCGGTCGTCATCCGGCCCGACCCCGACGACGGAAACCTCCTCGAGCACGGCACCTTCTCCGCCGCCTGCGCCTCGACCGGCGCCGGGGTGCCGTGCCCCTGACGCCGATGCGGCGTCTGGTCCTCGCCGCTCTCTTCGCCTGCCTCGCCGCGCCGGTCGCCGGGGCGACGGTCGACCTCGCGCCGCCCGAGGCCCGCGTCGCGGCGCGGCGGGCGCTGCTCGCGGGCGACGACGCGCTGGCCGGCTCGATCGCCCGCGCGCTCCTCGAACGCGACCCCGGCGACGCCTCCGCGCTCTCGGTGCTCGCGGCGCTCGCGGGCCGCGCCGGGCGCATCGAGGAGGGTCGCCGGCTGGCGGTGCGGGCGTTCAACGCCGCGCGCGAGCCCGCTCTCCGCTACGAAGCGGCGCGGCTTGCGGCCGAAGGCGCCGCTGCCGCCGGCGCTTACGGCCGGGCGGCCAGCTGGTCGCGCCGTGCCGCCTCCACCGCGACGACGCCCGAGCAGCGCGCCACCGCCATCGAAGCGTACCGGCAGGCGCGCGCGCTCGATCCCTGGCGGGTCCAGCTCTCGGGCTCGCTGGCGCCGTCCTCGAACGTCAACCAGGGCAGCAATTCGGCCACGCTCATTGTCGACGGCGTGCCGACGCCGTTCACCCTCTCGGGCGATGCGCTGGCGCTCTCGGGCATCGTCGCGAGCCTCGACGTGGCGGCGCGCTACCGCTTCGCCGAGCGCCCGACGGCGGCGAGCGATGTCACGATGCGGCTCATTTCGACCCGGATTGCCCTCGACGACCTGCCGTCTCCCGCCGATGGCGAGCGCCAGCCGCAGGGCTCCGATTACGCCTACACGGCGATCGAGGCGGGGCTGCAGCAGAGCTTCGCCGCCGCCGCCGATGCCCCGCTCACGGTCCTCGGCGCGACGGCCGGACGGAGCTGGTACGCCGACACCCCCTTCGCGGACTACTTCCGGCTCGGGGCGGCGCGGAGCTTCGCGCTCGGTCAGCGGGTCGGCGCGCGGACGGCGCTCACCGTCGAGCGGCAGTGGCGCACCGACGGCGGCGACGATGCGACCGCGGTGGTCGTCGAGGGCGCGCTGAGCTGGGCCGTGGCCGCGCGCGACAGCGCGACCGTCTCGCTGGCGCTGACCGACCTCAACTCGCAGGGCCCGAGCGACAGCTACCGCGGCGCCTCGGCCGGGCTCGACTACGCGCTCGGCCGCCCCGTGGGCCCGCTCCTCGTGACGCTCGGGCTCGGCGCGTCCTACCGCGACTATCCGACCTTCTTCGGCGGCTTCTTCAACGACACCGGCCGGCAGGACCGGCGGCTCTCGGGCTCGATCGAGCTCGTCGCTCCCGCCATCGAGCTGCGCGGCTTCGTCCCCGCCGTGACCGTCACCGCCTCGCGCACCTGGTCGAACGTCAGCCGGTTCGATGCGACCGGGCTCGGGCTTGCGTTCGGGCTCCGCGCGGCGTTCTGACCCGGCCCGATTGGCACTGGCGGCGACCCGCGTTCGGACTACGCTTGCGCCAGTCAATCACGGAGGACTGAGATGGAGACGCGCTACCTGCACACGATGGTGAGGGTGCTCGACCTCGACAGGACGATCGCCTTCTTCAAGCTCCTCGGCCTCGAGGAGACGCGGCGGAGCGAGAACGAGCGCGGCCGGTTCACTCTCGTCTTCATGGCGCCGCCGGGACAGTCCGACCGGCCGATCGAGCTGACGTACAACTGGGACGGCGACGAGGGGCTGCCCTCCGACAGCCGGCATTTCGGGCATCTGGCCTTCGGGGTCAGCGACATCAACGCGATGTGCCAGCATCTGATGGACAGCGGCGTCACCATCAATCGTCCGCCGCGCGACGGGCAGATGGCCTTCGTGCGCTCGCCGGACAACGTCTCGGTGGAGCTTTTACAGATCGGCGATGCCCTGACGCCGGCCGAGCCGTGGCTCAGCATGGAAAACAGCGGACACTGGTGACCCCGCGGCGCATCATCGCCGGAGACCGGGCCGTCTGGGCGCTCGCCGCAGCACTTGGCTGCGCCGGCGGGAGTGCGGCGGCGGAGGGGTGCCGGCAAGGTCTCGTGCTCGGCCTCGACGTGTCGGCTTCCGTCGAACCGCCGGAGTTCCGCCTCGCCGCGGACGGCACCGCGGCGGCGCTCGAGACCCGCGAGGTGGTCGCGGCGTTCCTCGCTCCCGGCGCGCCCGTGGCGCTCGCGATCTTCGAGTGGTCGGGCGCGCACACGCAGGAGCTGGTGCTCGACTGGACGCTCGTCGAGAGCGCGGACGACCTCGGGCGGATCGCTGGCGTGCTGCGTGCCCTGCCGCGGCCGGCGCGGCAAGGCACGACGGCCATCGGGGCCGCGCTCACGTTCGCAGCGACGCTCGCCGCCACCGCGCCGGGATGCGGCCGCGTCACGGTCGACTTCGCCGGCGACGGGGTGAACAACGACGGGCTACCGCCGGAGGTCGCGCGCGGGGCGCCGTCGCTCGCCGGCATCACCGTCAACGCGCTGGCCATCGGCGGCGAGGTGCCGCTCGGCCGGTTGCCCGACCCGCTCGGGGTGCCGACGCTCGAGCGCTACTTCGCCTCGCACCTGATCGTCGGCGAAGGCGCGTTCGTCGAGACGGCGCGCGGCTTCGAGGACTTTGAGGCCGCGATGGTCCGCAAGCTCCTGCGCGAGCTCGACACCGTCGTCCTTGGCAGCGCGGCGGTCCCGACCGCCTTGGTCAGATGACGCCCAGCCATCGACGACGTGCCTTCAGTGGCCGGCCTTCAGTAGATGTACCGGATCTGGTCGGCCCAGTAGCGCTCCATCCGGCGCAGCGACACGTTGATCTCGTCGATGCCGTTGGTGCCGAGCACGCCGCGCGCCTCGAGCCCCTCGGCATGACGCGTGAAGAGCTCGCTCACGACGAGCCGGATCTTGCGGCCGTTTTCCGTCAGGCGGACACGCACCGAACGGCGGTCGATCTCGCTCCGCTGGTGGTGCATGAAGCCCATCTCCACGAGCTTCTTGAGATTGTAGCTCACGTTCGAGCCCTGGTAGTAGCCGCGCGACTTCAGCTCGCCCGCGGTGACCTCGTTGTCGCCGATGTTGAAGAGAAGCAGCGCCTGCACCGCATTGATCTCGAGGATGCCGAGCCGCTCGAACTCGTCCTTGATGACGTCGAGAAGCAGCCGGTGCAGCCTTTCGACGAGCGCGAGGCTCTCGAGATAGCTCGACATGAACCCGGTACGCGCTTCGGTCGACAACGCGGCGTGCATGCTCATCATGCGTCCTCCCCAAAAAAACCTGTCCGAGGAGACTGCCCAGCAAAACCGAAAATTGGGTTAAATGCGTCGTGTTTCGGCGGAATTTCGCAGGCGACAATGATGGATGGTTAAAAAGACGTCATCCCCGCGTCCGGTCGGCCCGCGGGGACGAGTGCCTGGCCGCCTCAGATCCAGTAGGGCGGCAGTCCGTAGTAGTTGTAGGTCGAGGTCTCCCAGTCGCGATCGCGCTGCCAGTTCTCGCTGCGCGCCGGAGCGCCCTCGAGCTGTTCCTTGGTGATGTCGGTCATGTAGCCGTCGCGGCCCGTATCGTACTTCAGCTTGCCCCACGGAATGGGATGGAAGTCCTCGCCCATGCCGAGAAAGCCGCCGAAAGCCATGACCGCATAGGCGACGTTGCCGGAACGCTTGTCGATCATCAGGCTGTCGATATGGCCGAGATCGTCGCCCGACGGGCTCATGACCTTGGTGCCGTTCACGTCGTCCGACGAGATCAGGGAGTTCGCGGAAGTGTTGTCCATCTGGACCTCCATCAATGGCTTCGCGGAAGCCCAATCGCCGCGGCCGCCGGGAAGTTCCGGTACGGTCGGCGACACGGGTCACGCCGCCGGACGTGCGGCGACCTGCGCGCGCTGGCATGCGGCGGCGACATCGGAGGCGAGCGCAGCCATGCGCGCGCGGTCGGACGGAAGGGTCATTTCGGCGTCGGCATGTAGGCGCGCCCGGTCAGCCAGCTCAGCGGCCGGCGCGGCGTAGGTCGGGTCCATAGCGCCGAGGATGCGGAGCGCCTTCAGCAGCCGGGCGCCGACCTCGTAGACCGACGCGCCATCGCGGGCGATGGGTGCGAACACGTCGTCGAAAAAGTCCTCGACCCTGATCGGCGGGATCCAGAGCCTTGGATGCTGGAGCGCCTCGGCCTCCCCCGTCGCGGCGCCGGCCCGGCGCTCGGCGGACCACAGCTCGAGGAGGCGGACGGCGCGGCCAATGACGTCGATCGCGGTGCCGGGATCGTTGATGCCGGGCGAGAGCGCCCGGCTCGCGACCTCCGCCAGCACCGAGAAGCCGAACCGCGGGTCGTGGTCGAAAGCGCGCTTGTCGTTGATCGTGAAGGCATCGTCGATCTTGTCGGTAAGCTCGTGCGGCGCATCGCCGTCGACCCAGAGGAACGGCTCGCCGGGATGGACGAACGTGCCGGGGACGCAGGTGATGAAGAACCGCAGATGCGACGCCGCCGCGAGGTTCGAGAGCGTCTCGAGGTCGAAGTGGCGCACGTAGCCGACCTCGCGCGGGATGAACCGGCGTCGCGGCGGCGGGGATGTCCCCCCGCACGAGCGGATTCGCTCCGAGCGCCGCCGCACCACCCCGCGCGAGGAGCGCCTTCCGCGTCGCCGCCTCGACCCGCATCGTGGTGTCGGCGACGCGCCCGAACGTCACGAGATGCTCGATCCAGCGCAGGATCGTGACCGTCACCAGCGCCACGACGCCAAGCGTGAAGAGGTAGAGGATCACCCGGCCGTTGGGACCGTAATAGCCCGACTTGAGGCCGATGAGCCCGACGAGGCTGAAGAGGAACGTGCCGAGGAACGTGCCGAGCGCGTTCTGGTTGGTTCCGTCGGAGATCAGGAGCTCGGTCGCGCGCGGGGTCACGGTCTGCGTCGCGGAGGACAGGGCGCTGACCATGACGCCGACGGCAAAGGTCGTGACCGCGAGCATCGAGCCGGTGAGCACGCTCAGGATCGTGTCGACGGCTTTGGCGCCGATCACGTCCTGGAGCTGGTAGGGCAACAAGGGGCCGAGCCACACCGCGAGGAGCGCGCTCAGGATCGACACCACGACGAAGAGGCCCGCGCGGACCCAGAGGCGTCGCGTCAGCTGCTGCCAGAACCACAGACCCTTTGAAATCACACGCCGTCCCCCGGGCTACATCGTGGCGCGAAGGTAGGACGCGGCCCGCCCGACGCCAAGCGTGGATCAGCGTCGGCCAAGGCGCGCCAGCACGGAGCGCACGACGGCGCTGCGGGCTGCGTTCGGGGGATGCGTGCCGAGGAATGCGTTTCCGGGATCGGGGAAGCGCGCGAAGAACTCGGCCCCGCGGCGCGGATCGTAGCCCGCGCGGTCGGCGATGATGGTGCCGAGCGCATCCGCCTCGAGCTCGAACGTCTTCGAGAAGCGCCGGAAGCCGACGAACGCGCCGAGCGCCTCGGCGCGGCGGATGCCGGCGCGGGTCTCGCCGCGGTCGGTGGCGAACCGGCCGAAGATCGCGGCGCCGAGCGCGGCCGACTCGACGCTTTTCGGGATGTGGCCGAGGATGTGGTGCGACGCCTCGTGGCCGAGCACGAACGCGAGCTCGTCCGGGTTCTCCGCCGTCGCGAGCAGGGTCGCGGTGAAGATGATCACCGGCTGGCCGTCGGCATCGACCGTCTGGAAGGCGTTCGGCACCTGCGCCGGATCGGTGTCGACGTAGACCGCGAAGTCGCAGCGCTGTCCTCTGCTTTCGGCCCGGCAGGCCGTCTCCGCCACCGGCTCGACCCGATCGACGACACCCTCGAAGGCCGCAAGGCTCGCCCGGCGGGCAAAGGCGTCCGGTCCGCGCGGCGCGCAGGCGGCGACAAGAAAGAGGAGGCAGAGGCCGAAACGCATCCCAAGGTTCCAAGAGGAGCGTCATCGCCCCGCGTCAGGTCTAGCCACCCGACACCGGCGCGCCAGACCCGATCACGCAGCCGTGCGACGGGCGCAGCCTTTCCTTGGCGCGGGGCGGCCGATATGTCTCGCCCATGTTCACCATCGAGCACGAGTTCGACGCCACCGTCATCACGCTCGTCGACGAGGGCGGCGCGCACCTGCAGGAGGACGTGACCGTGCAGGCGTTCGAGGACTGCATCGTCGTGGAGCAGCTCGACGCCCGGACCGGACAGGTGCTGCGCCTTACGCTCTCCTCGGCGCAGGTGCGCGATCTCGGCGCCGCGCTCAACCTGCCCGAAGGGGTCTACCGGACTGTCGCGAGGCGAAAATGACGACGGAACCCATGATGCCCGAGAGCCCGGAGCCCGACGCCGCGGCGGTCGCGTTCCTCGCCAGCCGCCGTTCGCGGCCCGCACGGACGCTCGGCCTGCCGGTGCCGGACCGCGCGGCCGTCCGCGCGCTCCTCACCGCCGCGGCCCGCACGCCCGACCACGGTGCGCTGGTGCCGTGGCGCTTCGTGGTCCTGGAGCGCCCGGCCTTGGAGCGGTTGGCAAATCTCGCGCAGGCGCGCGGCGCGGCGCTCGGGCTCGAGCCGGAGCGGGTCGAGAAGGGCGTGCGCCAGTTCGCCGACGCGCATCTCGCGGTGGCGGTCGTGGCTGCTCCCCGGCCCGCCAAGGTGCCCGAGATCGAGCAGGTCCTGTCTGCGGGCGCGGTCTGCTACGGGCTTCTCATGGCGGCGCTCGCGGCGGGCTGGGGGGCGAACTGGCTCACCGGCTGGGCAAGCCAGGACGGCGAGTTCTGCGCGACCGGCCTCGGGCTCGGTCCCACCGAGTTCGTCGCGGGCCTCGTCCATATCGGACGCGCCACGACGCCGCCGTCCGAACGGCCGCGCCCCGATCTCGACGCCATCGTCACCTGGGCCGACGCCTGAGATGATCCTCACGGCCTTCGGGCGCGCGATCGGGCAGGCCGGCGACCCGCGGTTCCGCGCGGTCGTCCTGCGCGGCGTCGGGCTCGCGGTCGTGCTGCTCGGAGCGCTCACCTTCGCCTGCGTCTGGGCCATCGGCGCCTTCGTGCCCGACAGCGTGACGCTGCCGTTCATCGGGTCGATCGGCGGCGTCGACGCCGTGCTCTCGGTCGCCTTCGTGCTCGTGATGCTGGTGGCCTCGGTGGTGCTGATGGCGCCGGTCGCCTCGGCGATCAGCGGGTTCTTCCTCGACGAGGTGGCGGACGCCGTGGAGGCGCGGCACTACCCCTCGCTCGGGCCGCCGCGCCGCGTTCCCTGGGGCGAGACGGTGGCGGACGGCGCGGGCTTCTTCGTCGTCGTGCTCGCGGTGAACCTCCTCGGCCTCGTGCTCTGGCCGTTCGCGGGGCCGCTCGCGCCGGTGATTTTCTGGGGGCTCAACGGCTATCTCCTCGGCCGCGAGTTCTTCGCGCTGGCCGCGCTGCGCCGGATGGACCGGCACGCCGCGCGTGCGCTCGCCCGGGCGCACGGCGCGACGATCTGGCTCGCCGGCACGCTGATGGCGATCCCGCTCACCGTGCCGCTCCTCAACCTCGTGATCCCGGTGCTGGGTGCCGCGGCGTTCACGCACCTCTTCCACCGCCTCAATCGAGACGGATGACCACCTTCTCCGCCGATACGCCGCCCTTCAGCGCCTCGAGCCCCGCTTGGAGCGCCTCGAGCCCACGGCCCACGACATGCGCCGGCGGAGCGGCGACATGGCGGCCCGCGGCGAGCGCCGGGCCGAGGTACGCGCCGTAGACCGCCTCGCCGACCGGGGTATCCTTCAGCGCCCCGCCGAAGATGCGCCGGGCCTCCACGCCCTCCGGCACGGCGTCGGGGACGGCCTGCGTGGTGGCCACGAACCGGCGGCCCGCCGCGCGCGAGACGACCTCGTAGGCGCCGAGGCCTGCGCCCGCGCAGTGCAGCGCGCCGGCGATGGTCTTGCCCGAGAGCGCGGCCACGATCGCGCCGATCGCGCCGTCGTCGTGGTAGTCGAACACCTCCGACGCACCGAGACGCCGCAGAAGGTCGAAGTTGCGCGGCGAGGCGGTCGCCAGAACCTCGTAGCCCGCAGCGATGGCGAGCTGGATGCCGTTGCACCCGACGCTCGACGACCCGCCCCAGACGAGCACCGCCTGCCCCGCGGGCTCGGGGTGCAGCGACGGATACACGAGGGCCAGCTGGTCGGCCTCGAAGAGCCCGCACGCCGCCGTCCCGAGCCCGAGCGGCAGCACGGCCGCGTCGGTGAAGGACATGCCGTCGGGAATCAACGCGGCCATGTTCTCGCGCACGACCGTCAAGAGCTGGAACGCGCCTTCGCACGGGCGGTTCGTGGCCATCATGACGCCCTGCCCGAGTACCCGGTCGCCGGGCTTGAAGCGGGTCACGCCCTCGCCCACGGCGACCACCTCGCCGGCCACGTCGCTGCCGAGGATCGCAGGATAGGTGATGCGGTCGAAGATCGCCTGGTCCTGCAGGATGTGGTCGACGGGGTTGATCGCCACCGCGGCGTTGCGGATGACAATCTCGCCGGCGCCGGGGGTCCAGTCGTCGGCGGGGCCGACCTCGAGCGGGGTGCCGGTGCGTGGCTGCCAGGCGGCGCGGTTTCGGTCTGCGGGCATCGTGGCGCTCCTTGATCCGGTATCGCGGCAAACCTGTGGCGGCGCCGCGCGAAGGCAAGCGCCGTCAGACCGCCTCGACGGGCCGCATCCGGTGGAACACGTCGAGGTCGCGCACCGTGATCGTGCCGGAGGCCACGACGGCGAAGAGGATGCCCCACAGCACCGCCGCGATCACCGTCGTGAGCCAGGCCTTGGCGCCGAGCCTGAGGTCCGAGGGCGCGCCTTCGGGCGTACCGGGCACGATCTCGCCCGCGTCGCCCTGCGAGCGGTAGCGCAGCGGCAGCACGCAGAAGAGCACCATGAACCAGATGACCGGGTACATCGCGATGAGACCGAGCGACATCAGACCTCCTCGAGCTCGACGAGCGTGCCCTGCGTGGTGGCGGGGTGGAGAAACAGCACCGGACGACCGTGCGCGCCGGTTCGCGGGGCGCCGATGGGGCGGGCCCCGCCTTTTGCGAGCGCGGCCGTGGCGACGGCGAGATCGGGCACCGCGAAGCAGACATGGTGCAGCCCGCCCCGCGGATGGCGGCGGAGGAATTCCCCGATCGGGCTCGCGTCGCCGAGCGGCTCCATCAGCTCGAGCGTCGTGTTGGCGAGGCGCACGAACGCCACGCGCACGCCATGCTCGGGCAGGTCGCGCGGCGCGTCGGCCGCGGCGCCGATGGCGCCCCCGAGCGGCCCGGACCAGAGCGCCAGCGCGGCGGCAAGGTCGGGCACGGCGAGGGCGACATGATCGAGGCGGCCGTTGGGCGGTGGCGTCATCCTGCGGATATGCGCGGGGCTCGGCCGGGCCGCAAGGGGACGCACGGCCACAGCCGCCTTGCGCGGCTACCGGGCGTTTACCGCGCGTTAGGCAAAACGGTCCTTTAGTCGCGCCGACCGTTTCCCGAGGATGTGCCCGATGCCCGACAAGCTTGCCGATTTCGTCCTGACCCGCGCGCCGACCGCCGACCGGCCGCTCCTCGGGCTGACCGTCCTCGTGGTGGAGGACAGCCGCTTCGCCTGCGAGGCGATGCGGCTCCTGTGCCTGCGCTCGGGGGCGCGAATCCGGCGCGCGGACACCTTGCGCTCGGCGGCGCGGCACCTCCAGGTCTACCAGCCCGCGGTGGTGATCGTCGATCTCGGCCTGCCGGACGGCTCGGGGACCGAGCTCATCGCGGAGCTCGCCGCGCTGACGCCCCGCGTGCCGGTGATCCTCGGCACCTCCGGGTCCGAGACCGGCGAGGCCGAGGCGCTCGCCGCGGGGGCGGACGGCTTTCTCGACAAGCCGATCTCCAACCTCGCGCTCTTCCAGCAGACCGTGCTCCGCCACCTGCCCGGCGGCGCGCCGCCGGTCGGCCTGCGCGTGCTGCCGACGGAAGTCATCGAGCCCGACCGCATCGCGCTCCGCGACGACCTCGCGCTCGTCGCCGGCGTCCTCGCGACCCCGCCCGACGCGCGCGCGCTCGACTACATCGCGGGGTTCCTCGCCGGCGTCGCCCGCAGCGCCGGCGACGGCGCCCTCGAGGACGCCGCGTCCGCGCTCGCCCGCGGCCGTGCGAGCGGCGGGCCGAGCGACGCCGACGTCAGCCGCATCGCCGGCCTCGTCCAGGCGCGGCTCGCGGCGGGCGCCGCGATCTGAGGCGGACGGTCAGAGCAGCAGCCCCGGATCCTTGCCCATGTCGAGCCCCGGAAAGACCGTGCGGTCGATGAGGCCGGCGTCGGTGCGGAAGAGCCCACGCATCGCCCAGCCGGCGTAGCGGCGCACGTCGGCGGTCGGCATAAGGTCGCGGCGGTCGTAGAGATCGGCCTCCGCGAGCCCGGGCCAGGCGCCGAGCACCCGGCCGCCGCGCACCGCGCCGCCCGCCGCGAGCATCGCGCCGCCGGTGCCGTGGTCGGTGCCGCGGGTGCCGTTCTCGCGTGCGGTGCGGCCGAACTCGGTCATCGCCAGCACCGTCGTCCGCCCCCAGACCGGCCCCAGACCGTCGCGCAGCGCCAGCACCGCGTCGGCGAGGCTGCGGAGGCTCCCGGTCAGCGCCGCCTGCTGGTTGCCGTGCGTGTCCCAGCCGGCGAGCGAGAACGCCGCGATGCGGGTTTGCCCGCGAAGCCGGGCCGCGGCGAACGCGCCGAGCGACTGGCCCGGGCTCGGTCTCCGGCCGCCGCCGCCGCGGGCGATGCTGCCAGCGTCCACCGGATCGCCGAGCGTCTGTGCCAGGCCCACCGCCTCGGCCGCGGCGGTGCGGAACAGCGGGTCGTCGTGGTAGACCGCCTCGATCAGCCGCCGGCTCTGCTCGCTGAGCGCGAGCACCGTCTCGGGCGCCCAGCCCGTCACCGGCACCTCGCCCGTCATCAGGAGCATCGCCGGATCGCCGACGACGAAGCCGGTCTGCGCGTCGATCCCGGGCATGGCTCCGAGCATCCGGTTGAGCCAGCCACCCTGCACCGCGCCGACCGGCACGTCGCGCCCCGTGCCGGCCTCGAGGATGTCCTGCCCGTCGAAGTGGCTGCGCTTGTCGCGGTAGGGCGTCGAGACCGCGTGAACGAAGGCGAGCTCGCCCGCGGCCCAGAGCGGCATGAGCGCGCCGAGCCCCGCGTGCATCGCGAAGAAGCCGTCGAGCGGCAGCGCCTCGGGGCCCGCCGCCAGCGTCGGGCGCAGGCCCGCGAGATCGCCGTCGCCGACGGGGCGCACCACGTCGAGCCCATCCATTGCGCCGCGCAGGATGATGACGACGAGCCGGTCGTCCCACGGTGCGTCGGCGAGGGTCATCGTGGTCAGGAGCGGCGAGGCGGCGGCCGAGCAGCCGAGAAGGGTTGCGCGGTGCAGGAAGCCGCGGCGGGTGAGGGATGCCATGCCGGGTCTCCTAGCGGCGGTTGAAATCGGGCGAGGCGAGGACGAGGCCGATGCCTTCGGGCACCGATTCGGCGCGCGCCGCCGCTTCGGCCAAGGCGGGGCTCGCGGCATCGCCGAGAGCGATGCCGACGAAGGCACGCGGGTCGGCGGTCGCGAGCCCCAGCGCGCGCGGCGCCCGCATGGCCCAGCCGATGCGCTCGGCAAGGCCCTGCGCCGTCACCCAGTCCGTCGCTGCCTGCGGCCAACCGTCCGGGCCGGGCGGCTTCTCCCAGGGCTGTCCCATCGCGGCGAGCGGGCCGTCGATGAGCCCCTGCACGCGCTTGCGCGGCAGCCCGGCAAGCGCCTCCGGCGGCACGTCGAGCGCACGCAGCGCCGAGGCGAGGAACTCCCACGGCAGCTTCACCTTGGCACCGAAGCTCGACCAGGCCGCGGGATGCTCGAGGAGCGCCGCCATCACCGCCGGAAGGTCGCCATCGCTCGCGCGCCAGGCCCCGGCGATGTGCGCGACGAGGTCGGGCCCGGGCGTGTCGGCGCAGAAGTGGGTCGCCAGCTTCCGCGCCAGATGGTCCGCCGTCTCGGGCCGCACCGCGAGATCGTGGAGCGCCGCCGTGACCTCGTCGAGCGACGCCCGCGCCGCGCCGCCATAGGCGCGGCCCAGCACCGTCTCGGCGCCCGGCTCCGCCCAGTTCGGGCGGAACATCGTGGCGCCGGTCGTCTCGTCGACGGTGAGCCCGGTCAGGAGCTTCGCCATCTGCTGCACGTCGTCTTGCGTGTACTGCGCCCCGACGCCCAGCGTGTGCAGCTCCATCACCTCCCGCGCGAGGTTCTCGTTGAGCCCGCCCCGTCCCGGCGGACGGTTTCGCGCCGCGACCGAGCCGGGCCCGATCGAGCGGCTCTGGTCGAGGTAGCGCAGCATCACCGGATGGGTCGTGACGGCCACCAGCATGTCGCCGAAGCGCCCCGCGAGATGCGGCCGGATCGCCCGTTCGACGAAGGGGCTCACGAGGCCGAGGTCGGTCGTCTTCTTCGCCCGCACGGAAAAGTGCCCCGCCCAGAAGGCCTGCAGCCGCTCGCGGAAGGTGTCGCGCGCCAACGCCGCGCGGGCGAGGCTGACCGTGAGCCCGGCGGCACGATCCTCGAGGACGGCGCGCCGTGCCGCGGCAAGTGCCGGCTTCACGTCGCCGCCGCGGCGCTGCTCGCGCAGCAGCGACGCCATCGCCTGCGCGCGCCCGACGGCCTCGGCGTAGGGCACCGCCGGCCAGGTCGCGGCCGCCGCGTCGGGAGCGCCGAGCGACGCGAGGAGCGCGTCGGCGTCGGCCGGGGGCGTCAGGCGCGGCGAGAGGCCGGTGCCGAAGCGGATGGCGGCGATGGTCGAGATACCGGGCATGGGGCGAGCCTCCAGCACGAGCCTGCCGCATGGAACGCGCGCGCGCGACCTTTCCGTTGCGGCGTCAGCCCTTCGGCAGCACCCGCAGCGACAGGTCGCGCAGTTGCGCCGCCGTGGGCTCGGAGGGCGCGCCCATCATCGTGTCCTCGGCGCGCTGGTTCATCGGGAACATGATGACCTCGCGGATGTTCGCCTCGTCGGCGAGCAGCATGACCATCCGGTCGATGCCCGCGGCACAGCCCCCGTGCGGCGGCGCGCCGTAGCGGAACGCCTTCACCATGCCGCCGAACCGCGCCTCGACCTCGGAGCGCGGGTAGCCCGCGAGCTCGAAGGCGCGGAACATCACCTCGGGCTCATGGTTGCGGATCGCGCCCGAGACGAGCTCGTAGCCGTTGCAGGCGAGGTCGTACTGATATCCTAGTATGCCAAGCGGGTCGCCATCGAGCGCCGCGAGCCCGCCCTGCGGCATCGAGAAGGGATTGTGCGAGAAGTCGACCTTTCCCGTGTCGGGATCGGCCTCGTACATCGGGAAGTCGACGATCCAGGCGAACCGGAACGTGCCCTCCTCGCTGAGCCCGAGCTCCCGCCCGATGACGTTGCGCGCCCGCCCCGCCACCGCCTCGAAGCTCGCCGCCGCGCCCCCGAGGAAGAACGCGGCATCCCCCGGCCCGAGGCCGAGCGCGCGCCGCAGCGCCTCGGTCGCGTCCGCCCCGAGCGCCTTGGCGATGGGGCCGGCTGAGTCAGCGTACACATAGTCTTCGACGCTGTACCAAAGGGCTTCGCCCACCCGCCCTTCGGCTCGCTGCCGGATGATCTCGTTATTGATCACCTGTCGTTCCGCAAGTTTGTAGAGCGGATGATCAAGGTCATCGCGCGCCTCGTCCGGCAAGGGAGCCTGCCTCCAGAAGATGTACCCCATTCCCGGCAGGCCCTCGCCTTGGGCGTAGGCGTTCATGCGGTCGCAGAACGCGCGGCTGCCGCCGCCTGGCGCGGGGATCGCGCGGATCTCGGTGCCGGGGGTTTCGAGGATGCGGGCGAAGAGGCCGAAGCCGCCGCCGCGGAAATGGTCGCTCACGTCCTGCATCCGGATCGGGTTGCGGAGGTCGGGCTTGTCGGTGCCGTACCAGAGGGCGGCGTCGGCGTAGGAGATGCGCGGCCAGTCGGCGCTCGTCGCCCGGTCGGGGCGGAAGCTCTCGAACACGCCCTGGATCACCGGCTGGATCGCGGCGAACACGTCCTCTTGGGTGACGAAGCTCATCTCCACGTCGAGCTGGTAGAAGTCGGTGGGCGAGCGGTCGGCGCGCGGATCCTCGTCGCGGAAGCAAGGCGCGATCTGGAAGTAGCGGTCGAACCCCGCCACCATGATGAGCTGCTTGAACTGCTGCGGCGCCTGCGGCAGCGCGTAGAACTTGCCCGGATGCAGCCGCGAGGGCACCAGGAAGTCGCGCGCGCCCTCGGGCGAGGAGGCGGTCAGGATCGGGGTCTGGAACTCGGTGAAGCCTTGCGCCCACATCCGCTCGCGGAGCGACCGCACCACCGCCGAACGGAGCATGACGTTGGCGTGCAGCTTCTCGCGGCGAAGGTCGAGGAAGCGGTAGGCGAGCCGCGTCTCCTCGGGATAGTCCACGTCGCCGAAGACCGGCAGCGGCAGCTCGTCGGCGGGCCCGAGCACCGTGAGCGCGTCGAGCGCGACCTCGATCGCGCCGGTGGGCAGCTTCGGGTTGACAAGGTTCGCGTCCCGAGCGCGCACCCGACCATCGACCCGAACCACCCATTCGGCACGGAGCTTCGCGGCATCCGCAAAGGCGGGGCTCGTCTCGTCGGCGACCACCTGGGTGATCCCGTAGTGATCGCGCAGGTCGATGAAGCGCACGCCGCCGTGGTCGCGGATGCGGTGCACCCAGCCCGCGAGCCGCACCGTCTCGCCCACGGCCGCGGGGTCCAGGTCGGCGCAGGTATGGGTGCGGTAGGCGTGCATCGGCTCATCCTCGGGCGGCGGGCCGCTGGGGTTGACCCGCCGCGGCGCGCGAAGTCAAGGGAGGCGCGGTGCGGGACGGGCGCGCGAATTGTGCGTTAACGCCTCTTAACGTCCCGGAAACGCCCGGCTACGATGGAGATGCGCCGCGCGGGGAACAACCGTATTGGGCCCGTCGTTGCGAAGATTTGAGGCCAAAGGAACCCCATCATGTGGAACCGCATCTTCGACCGCATGGTCCGCCGTATTATCCGCCACGGCACCCTCGAGCTCACCACCCCTGACGGGCGAACCGCGATCTACGGCGACGGCACGGGCGCCCCTGTCCGGGCGCGCATCACCGATCCCGCCGTGCCGCGGCACATGGTTCGGAACGCCGAGCTCGCCCTCGGCGAGGCGTACACGAATGGCACCTTCGTCATCGAAGACGATGATCTGCACGGGTTTCTCACGCTCGCGATGAACAACTTCCGCACTGCGGACGGCAGCCGCTGGCAGGGCCCGCTTTCGACGCGCGACGCCATCGCCCGACGGTTCACGCAATGGAACGAGGCCGCCCGCTCGAAACGCAACGTGGCGGCGCACTACGATCTTTCGGGGGAGCTCTACGACCTTTTCCTCGACACGGACCGGCAATATTCCTGCGCCTACTTCCGCGAGGGCGACGAAACGCTGGACGAGGCGCAGATCGCCAAGAAGGCGCATATCGCGTCCAAGCTCCGGCTCGAGCCCGGCCAGCGCGTGCTCGACATCGGCTGCGGCTGGGGCGGCATGGCGCTGACGCTGGCGCAGGACTACGGCGTGAGCGTCGTCGGCATCACGCTCTCGGAGGAGCAGCACAAGGTCGCGACCGCCCGCGCCCGCGCCGCCGGCCTCGCGGACCGCGTCGAGTTCCGCCTGATGGACTACCGCGCGCTCGACGAGACGTTCGACCGGATCGTCTCGGTCGGCATGTTCGAGCATGTGGGCGTGCCGCAGTACCGGACCTACTTCGCGCAGGTGAACCGGCTGTTGGCCGAGGACGGCGTGGCGCTCGTCCACACCATCGGCCGCAAGGGGCCGCCGGGCCGCACGAGCGACTGGATCACCAAGTACATCTTCCCCGGAGGCTACGTGCCCGCGATGTCCGAGATGATGGCGGCCGTCGAGCTCTCGGATCTGTGGTCGACCGACGTCGAGGTCTGGCGCCTCCATTACGCGCAGACGCTGCGGCACTGGCACGACCGCTTCATGGCCAACATCGACAAGGCGCGCGCGCTCTACGACGACCGCTTCTGCCGGATGTGGCGCTACTACCTCGTCGCGTCGGAGCTGACGTTCCGCTATGGCGGGCAGTGCGTCTTTCAGGTGCAGCTCGCCCGGCGGCAGGACGCCGTGCCGCTGACGCGCGACTACATGGCCGAGGAGGAGCGCACCGCGCTCTTGCGCGCCGCCGAATAGGCGTCAGAACGGCCGCGTGATGTTGCCGGAGTAGAAGAAGATCCCGAGCCCGATGGTGAAGAGGATCCATCCGGCGACCGCGTGCAGCACGACCGCCAGCGGGAAGCTGCGCCGCACCTCGTAGGCCACGGCGAACACCAGGCCGCCCGCGAAGGTCATCACGCCCACTACGACGTTCCAGTACATCAGGTGCGCCAGCGCGAAGGCGCTTGCGTTGAGCACGACGCGCGGCCAGCCCCTCGGCAGGAGCGCGCCGTAGCGCCGGAAGAAGAGCGGCCGGAAGAGGAGCTCCTGCGGGAGTGCGGAAAGCACAGGGTAGAGCAGCAGCACCAGCAGCCAGAGCACGGGGTTGCTGCGCGGCAGGCCGAAGAGCATCTCCGGCGCGAGGTCGAGCACGACGAGGAGCGAGGCCGCGAGCGTCAGCCCGGCGAAGATCGCGACCGGCTTCGCCCGCACCTCGCGCCAGCCCTCGCCGAGCGAGGCCCAGCGGAAGCCCGGCGTGCGGGCGAGGAGGACCATGCCGACCGCGGTGACGGCGAAGAGCGCCGGGAAGAGCCAGCGCGGGGGCAAGAACACGGCGATGGCCGTGGGGACGGCGAGGTAGAGCGCCGCGAACTCCGTCCAGAGCCGGGCCTTCGTCGGGGCCGCCACCGCATCCGCCGTCATCGCCATCGCGTCGTCTCCGTTGCCGTCCGGGGGAATGTAGGGCGCCTTGCGGCCGCTGCCGAGGTCTTGCGCCGATAGGGTGCCCGGCTATAACGCCGCGAACCCCGGAGAGCCCGATGCCCAAACGCACCGACATCGCGTCGATCCTCATCATCGGCGCGGGACCGATCGTGATCGGGCAGGCCTGCGAGTTCGACTACTCCGGCGCCCAAGCCTGCAAGGCGCTGCGCGAGGAAGGCTACCGGGTCATCCTGGTGAACTCCAACCCCGCCACGATCATGACCGATCCCGACATGGCGGACGCGACCTACATCGAGCCAATCACCGTCGACGTCGTGGCCCGGATCATCGAGATCGAGCGGCCGGACGCGCTATTGCCGACGATGGGCGGGCAGACGGCGCTCAACACGGCGCTGGCGCTCGACGATGCGGGAATATTGCAAAAGTACAAGGTCGAGCTCATCGGCGCGCAGCGCGCAGCCATCGAAATGGCAGAGGATCGCAAGCTCTTCCGCGAGGCGATGGACCGGATCGGGCTCGAGAACCCGCGGGCCGAGATCGTCGCGGCGCCGCGGCTCGCGTCGGGGCGCTTCGACATCGCGGCGGGCGTCGCCGCCGCGATGGCGGCGCTCGAGACCACGGGGCTGCCCGCGATCATCCGCCCCGCGTTCACGCTCGGGGGCACCGGCGGCGGGGTCGCGTTCAACCGCGACGACTTCGAGCGGATGGCCCGCATCG
Source organism: Paracoccaceae bacterium (assembly GCA_965219015.1). Lineage (GTDB taxonomy): Bacteria > Pseudomonadota > Alphaproteobacteria > Rhodobacterales > Rhodobacteraceae > CBDCNH01. Next base: position 880,247 of record CBDCNH010000013.1, on the reverse strand, counting down.
GGCTCGAGGCCTCGCCTGCGGCGCAGATCCTCGTCGACGAGAGCCTGCTGGGCTGGAAGGAGTTCGAGCTCGAGGTGGTGCGCGACCGGGCCGACAACGCGATCATCGTCTGCGCCATCGAGAACGTCGACGCGATGGGCGTGCACACCGGCGACAGCATCACCGTAGCGCCGACGCTCACGCTCACCGACAAGGAGTACCAGCGGATGCGCGCGGCCTCGATCGCGGTGCTGCGCGAGATCGGCGTCGAGACCGGCGGATCGAACGTGCAGTGGGCGGTCAACCCCGCGGACGGGCGCATGGTGGTGATCGAGATGAACCCCCGCGTCAGCCGCTCGTCGGCGCTGGCCTCGAAGGCCACGGGCTTCCCCATCGCGCGGGTCGCGGCGAAGCTCGCGGTCGGCTACACGCTCGACGAGCTCGACAACGACATCACCCGCGTGACGCCCGCGAGCTTCGAGCCGACCATCGACTATGTGGTCACGAAGATCCCGCGCTTCGCGTTCGAGAAGTTTCCGGGCGCGACGCCCGAGCTCACCACGTCGATGAAGTCGGTGGGCGAGGTGATGGCGGTGGGCCGCACCATCCACGAGTCGATGCAAAAGGCGCTCGCCGGGCTCGAGACCGGGCTCGCGGGCTTCGACGAGATCGCCATCGAGGGCGCGCCCGACCGCGCGGCAATCGTGAAGGCGCTGAGCGTGGCCACGCCGGACCGGCTGCGGCTCGCGGCGCAGGCGATGCGCGAGGGGCTTTCGGACGACGACATCGCCGTCGCCACCGCCTACGACCCGTGGTTCCTCGCGCGCATCCGCGAGATCGTGGACGCCGAAGCGCAGGTGCGCCGCGACGGCTTGCCGGACGACGCCGAGGGCCTGCGGGCGCTCAAGATGATGGGCTTCGCCGACGCGCGGCTGGCGCGGCTCACGGGCCGCGACGAGGCGAGCGTGCGCGCGCTCCGCAGGCGGCTCGGCGTCACGGCGGTGTTCAAGCGCATCGACACCTGCGGCGCCGAGTTCGAGGCGCAGACACCCTACATGTACTCGACCTACGAGACGCCGGTGATGGGCCAGGTCGAGGACGAGGCGCGGCCCTCGGACCGCACCAAGGTGGTGATCCTCGGCGGCGGCCCGAACCGGATCGGCCAGGGCATCGAGTTCGACTACTGCTGCTGCCATGCCTGCTTCGCGCTGACGAAGGCCGGCTACGAGACCATCATGGTCAACTGCAACCCCGAGACGGTCTCGACCGACTACGACACCTCGGACCGGCTCTACTTCGAGCCCGTGACGCTCGAGCACGTGCTCGAGATCCTGCGCGTCGAGGAGGAGCGCGGGACGCTCCACGGCGTCATCGTGCAGCTCGGCGGGCAGACGCCGCTGAAGCTCGCGCAGGCGCTGGCGGCCGAAGGCGTGCCGATCCTCGGCACGACGCCCGACGCCATCGACCTCGCCGAGGACCGCGAGCGCTTCCAGGCGCTCCTTGCCGCCGAAGGGCTGCGCCAGCCCGTCAACGGCATCGCCCGCTCGCGCGACGAGGCGTTCCTCATCGCCGAGCGCATCGGCTACCCGCTGGTGATCCGCCCCTCCTACGTGCTCGGCGGCCGGGCGATGGAGATCGTGCGCGACGATCCGCAGCTCGACCGCTACATCCGCGAGGCGGTGCATGTCTCGGGCGCGTCGCCGGTGCTCCTCGACAGCTACCTCTCGAACGCCGTCGAGGTGGACGTGGACGCGCTCTCGGACGGCACGGACGTGCATGTCGCGGGCATCATGCAGCACATCGAGGAGGCGGGGGTCCATTCCGGCGACAGCGCCTGCTCGCTGCCGCCCTACTCGCTCGGGCCCGGGATCGTGGCGGAGCTGAAGGCGCAGACCGTGCGCCTCGCCCGCGCGCTGCGCGTCGTCGGGCTGATGAACGTGCAGTTCGCGGTCAAGGACGGCGCCATCTACGTGCTCGAGGTCAACCCGCGCGCCTCGCGCACCGTGCCCTTCGTCGCCAAGGCCACCGACAGCGCCATCGCGTCGATCGCCGCGCGGCTGATGGCCGGCGAGCCGCTCTCCGCCTTCCCGCACCGCGCTCCCTACGACCCCGCCGCGGGCCCGATGGACGTGCTGCCCTATGCCGATCCGATGACGCTCGCCGATCCGATCACGCCCTGGTTCTCGGTCAAGGAGGCGGTCCTCCCGTTCGCGCGCTTCCCCGGCACCGACACGCTTCTCGGCCCCGAGATGCGCTCGACCGGCGAGGTCATGGGCTGGGACCGCGACTTCCCGCGCGCCTTCCTCAAGGCGCAGATGGGCGCGAACGTGGTGCTGCCCGAGGCGGGCGAGGTGTTCGTCTCGATCCGCGACGCCGACAAGACGCCCGCGATGGCCGAAGCCGCGGGCGTGCTCGCGGGCCTCGGGTTCACGCTGACCGCGACGCGCGGGACGGCCGCGTTCCTGAAGGGCGCGGGCCTCGCCTGCACGATCGTCAACAAGGTCTACGAAGGCCGGCCGCACATCGCCGACGCGATGAAGGACGGCCGCATCGCGCTCGTGCTCAACACCACCGAGGGGCCGCAGGCCATCGCCGACAGCCGCGAGATCCGCGCCGTGGCACTGTCGGACCGCATCCCCTACTTCACCACCGCCGCCGCGAGCCATGCCGTCGCCCTGGCACTCCGCTCGCGGCAGGAGGGCGAGATCGGCGTCCGGGTGCTGCAGGGCTGACGGCTCACCCCTTCGTGAGGGACATCGCGCGCTCGCTGCCCTATCTTGTCGGCTTCCCGAGAAGGAGAGACCGATGAACCGTCCCGACCGCATGAAGGCGAGCGACTTCCACCCGAAGCTCCTGGAGCTCTTCGACGGCTACGTCCACGGCATGATGACGAAGCGCGATTTCCTCGGCCGCGCCGCGCAGTACACCGCCGCGGGCGTCACCGGCGCGGCGGTGCTCGAGGCGCTGCAGCCGAACTACGCCTGGGCCGAGCAGGTCGCGCCCGACGATCCCGCGATCACCACCGAGCGGATCACCTACGAGAGCCCGGACGGCAACGGCACGATCACCGCGCTGATGGCGAAGCCCGCCGGCGCTACCGGCAAGCTCCCCGCCGTGCTCGTCGTCCACGAGAACCGCGGGCTCAACCCCTACATCGAGGACGTGGTGCGCCGCACCGCCAAGGCGGGCTACCTCGCGCTCGGCCCCGACGGCCTCTCGGCGCTCGGCGGCTATCCCGGCACCGACGAGGAAGGCCGCGAGATGCAGTCGAAGATCGATCCCGGCAAGCTGATGGAGGACTTCTTCGCCGGCTACGAGTTCCTCGCGTCGCACGAGGGCTCGACCGGCAAGGTCGGCTGCGTCGGCTTCTGCTACGGCGGCGGCGTCTGCAACGCGCTCGCGGTCGCCTATCCGAAGCTCAACGCCTCGGTGCCGTTCTACGGCCAGCAGCCCGCGGCCGACGAGGTGGCGAAGATCGAGGCGCCGCTGATGCTGCACTACGCCGAGCTCGACAGCCGCATCACCTCGGGCTGGCCGGCCTACGAGGCGGCGCTGAAGGAGAACGGCAAGGACTACGAGGCGTTCATCTACGCCGGCGTGAACCACGGCTTCCACAACGACACGACGCCGCGCTACGACGAGGACGCGGCGACGCTCGCCTGGGAGCGCACGCTGAAGCACTTCGAGACGCATCTCGCCTGACGCTTGACTTCGGGGGCTGCGCGCGCCATCTCACCCGCAGCCCCGCCCGACTGCCGCGTGAGCAGTCCGCCAGACCGGCTCCGGCGCGGCCAGTTCGCTTCCCTCGGGAAGGCTCCACAGCCCCATTCACGCAGGGTTCCGCGGCCGCAGCCAGCGTCCGCATCCCTCGCGCATCAAGGTGCCCTCGCAGGCGCCCGGTGCCCCGTTTCCGGGCCGGACCTTCGTCCTGCCCCCTGAAAGGCAAGACTTTGTCCGACTTCGATACCCTGGGGCTCAACCCCACCCTCCTCAAGGCGCTCGCGGGCGCCGGCTTCGCCACGCCCACGCCGATCCAGACGCAGGCGATCCCGCACCTCATGGACGGGCGCGACCTGATGGGCCTCGCCCAGACCGGCACCGGCAAGACCGCCGCGTTCGGACTGCCGCTCGTCCACCGCATCATGGCGATCGGTCGCGCGCCCGCGCCGAAATCGGTGCGCGCGCTGATCCTCGCGCCGACGCGCGAGCTCGTGAACCAGATCGCCGACAACCTCACCGCCTTCACCCGCGGCACGCATCTGAAGGTCGTCACCGTGGTCGGCGGGGCGTCGATCTTCGCGCAGACGACGAAGCTCGCGCGCGGCACCGACGTCCTCGTGGCGACGCCGGGGCGGCTCATCGACCTTCTCGAGCGCCGCGCGCTCTCGCTCGACGACACGCGCTACCTCGTCCTCGACGAGGCCGACCAGATGCTCGACCTGGGCTTCATCCATGCGCTCAGGAAGATCGCGAAGCTGCTGCCGGCCGAGCGCCAGACGATGCTCTTCTCCGCCACCATGCCGAAGCAGATGGCCGAGCTCGCCGCGACCTACCTCGACCATCCCGTCCGCGTCGAGGCGGCACCGCCGGGCAAGGTCGCCGACCGCATCGAGCAGGGCGTCCACTTCACCGGGCAGGGCGACAAGGCGACGCTGCTCCGCACCTACCTCGACGCGCATCCGGGCGAGATGGCGCTGGTGTTCTCGCGCACCAAGCATGGCGCGGAGAAGCTGATGAAGCTCCTCGTCTCCTGGGGCTTCGCCGCGGGCTCGATCCACGGCAACAAGAGCCAGAGCCAGCGCGAGCGCACGCTGAAGGCGTTCCGCGAGGGCCAGCTCCTCGTGCTCGTCGCGACCGACGTGGCCGCGCGCGGGATCGACATCCCCGGCGTGCGGCACGTCTACAACTACGACCTGCCGAACGTGCCCGAGAACTACGTCCACCGCATCGGCCGTACCGCGCGGGCGGGGGCTGCGGGCCGGGCGGTGGCGTTCTGCGCGCCCGCCGAGATTGCCGAGCTGCGCGCCATCGAGAAGACGATGAAGATCGAGATCCCGCGCATCGGCGGCGTGGCCCCGCCTGCCGACTTCGTGCCGCCGAAGGCGCCAGGCAACGGCGGCGCGCGGCGCGGCGGCGGCGCGAAGCCTGGAGGCTTCAAGGCGGGCAAGCCGGGCGCAGGGCGGCCGCGCCAGCCCGGCGCGCGCCCGGCGCGGGGCGGGATGCGCCGCAGCGCCTGAAACGCTGTCGATTTTAACCGTTAAGCCGATTTGAGGACCGCTCTGGCATACCGGGGGCTCCGGGCGACCGGAGCGTGCGAGTATGAGGCCGGCAGGCGCGTTTCCTTGCCGGCCGCGTAGGGGCCGGAGGGAGGTCTCCCTCCGGGCGGCGCCCTGTTCGGGTGTCGCTTGGCGGGTGGGTCCGCGCTTGATCGGTTTCCGGGCATCCCGGAGCGTATGTGCAGCGGCGCCCGCCGGCCCTCTCGCGCCCCGTCAGACCGGGTTCGGCAGCGCGCGGCCTTCGGCAAATGCCGCGAGGTTGTCGAGCGCCTTCATTCCCATCGCCTCCCTCACCTCGAGCGCCGCGGTGCCGAGATGCGGCAGCAGCACGACGGTCTCGAGCGCCCGGAGCCGGTCGGGCACCACGGGCTCGCGCTCGTAGACGTCGAGCCCGGCGCCCGCGATGCGCCCCGTCTCCAGCGCCTCAATGAGCGCCGCCTCGTCCACCACGTCGCCCCTCGAGATGTTGACGAGGAAGGCCGCCCGCTGCATCGCGCCGAGCGCCGCGCCGTCGATGAGGTGCCGCGTCGCCGGGCCGCCCGGCACCGCGACCACCACGAAGTCCGCCTGCCCCAGCAGCTCCCGCAGCGCCACCTGCGCGAACGGCAGGCCCGCGTCGCCGACCGGGCTGCGGTTGAACGCGAGCACCCGCATCCCGAAGCCGTGGTGCGCCCGCCGCGCCACCGCCTGCCCGATCCGGCCCATGCCCACGATGCCGATGGTGCGCCCGGTCACATGCGTGCCGAGCATCTGCGTCGGGTGCCAGCCTTGCCAGCTTCCGCCCCGGACGAGCCGCTCGCCCTCGCCCGCGCGACGGGCCACCATCAGGAGGAGCGTCATCGCGAGGTCCGCGGTGGCGTCGGTCACGACGCCCGGCGTGTTCGTCACCGCGACGCCCGCGGCCTTGGCGGCGCCGAGGTCGATGTGGTTCACGCCCACGCCGAAGTTGGCGATGAGCCGGCAGCGCGGCGCCGGCACCGCGCCGAAGGCCGCGGCGTCGAACGGGTCACCGATGGTGGCGAGCACGGCGTCGAAGTCGCGCAGCCCCGCGGCAGCCGCCTCGGGCGAGAGCGGCGCCGTCTCGTCCCGGACCTTGGCGTCGAAGCGCGCGCGGACCGCCGCCGTGACCCGCTCCGGCAGCCGCCGCGTGACGAGCACGCGCATCAGAACACCTCGCCGCCGAGCGGCACGTCGCGCTCGGGCTGAAGCAGCACCACCGCCCCGTCGGCGTCCGGAAGCCCGAGCACCAGCACCTCCGAACGCACCGGCCCGATCTGGCGCGGCGGGAAGTTGACCACCGCCACGACCAGCCGCCCGACGAGCGTCGCGGGCGTGTAGTGCCGGGTGAGCTGCGCCGAGCTCCGCTTCTCGCCGAGCGTGCCGAAGTCGATCCAGAGCCGGATCGCGGGCGTCCGCGCCTCCGGAAAGGGCTCCGCGCGGGTGATCCGGCCGACGCGGAGATCGAGCCGCGCGAAGTCGTCCCAGGTCACTTCAGGCTTCATGCCGACAGCGCGCGCGACCGCGCCGCCGCCGCGGCCATCGCGCGTGCGATGAGCGGCGCGAGCCCCGTCTCGGTGTCCATCAGGACCGCGAGCGACGCGGCCGTGGTGCCCGCCGGGCTCGTCACGTCGGCCCGGAGCTCCGCCGCCGGTCGTGCGGCCGCCACGGCAAGCGCGCCCGCGCCGGCCACGGTCGCCGTCGCGAGCCGTGCGGCCAGGGTATCGGTCAGCCCGAGGGCCACCCCGGCCGCGGTCATCGCCTCGATGAGGTGAAACACATAGGCCGGCCCCGACCCCGACAGCGCCGTCACGGCATCGAGGTCCGCCTCCGCGTCGAGCCGCACCACCGCGCCTACGGCACCCATGAGCGCCTCGGCGAGGTCGATCGCGGCGGGATGCCCGACGATGGCCGTGATCCCCTGGCCGATCGCCGCGGGCGTGTTCGGCATCGCGCGCACGACCGGCGTGCCTGCGGGCCACACCGCCTCGAAGCGCGCGATCGGCGTGCCGGCGGCAATCGAGATGACCGCGCCCGGCAGCATCTCCGCAAGCCCCGGCAACGCCTCCGCCATCACCTGCGGCTTGACCGCGACGACCACCACCGCCGGATCTCGCGGCGGTGGGCCGACCGAAACCCCCGTGCCCCGCAGCCAGTCCGACGGTGCAGGCTCGACGACCGTGATGGCGCCGGGCGCGAGCCCGTCACGGAGCCAGCCCGCCAGCAGCGCCGACCCCATCTTGCCGCAGCCGACGAGGACGAGCCCGTGTCGTGCGACGGCGTCCGGGATCATGCCCGCCCGTAGGCTCGCGCGATGGCGACCTGCATCGCGTCGGCGGGCGTGCGGTCGGTCCACGAGACGAGCTGGAACGCCGGGTAGAAGCGCTCGCAGGCTTCGACGGCGGCGTCGATCGCGCCGCCGATCTGCTCCGGGCCCGCCACCTGCCCGCCGGCGAGGAGGAGCCCGTAGCGGAAGACCATCAGCTTCTGCTCGACCCAGAACGAGAACGCGCCGGTCCAGCAGAGGTCGTTGGCGCGGTTGAGGACGTCGTAAAGCCCGCCGAGCCGGTCCGCGGGCGGGTCGATCTCGAAGGTGCAGATGAGGCGCAGCGTCTCGTCCCGAGGCGACCAGGCGAGCGTGATCGAATAGGTCCGCCACTGCCCCTCGACCGACATCGCGATCTGGTCGTCGCCGACGCGGTCGAAGTCCCAGTCGTGCCGCTCGGCGAGCGTCTCGACGATGTCGATCGGGTGGACGTCGTCGACGGCATAGGTCTCTGAAAGCGCCACGGCTCGGCCTCCTCAGCTTAGCTCGGCGCAGGGCATCGCTCTACTACGAGCAGGGTGTCGAACAATGAGGGGCGGTCGGTGAAAAAAACCCTCCCAGATATGGTGTGCCTTGCTACGGACCCTGTAAAGCGGTTTCGCGGCGCCCGGTCGCGAAAAACCGTGGGGGGGCGACGCAGCACCCATAGCGACCGACGAGCACCGCGCTTGGGGTGAACGCGCGAGGCCCGCGGCACCCGCAGCACCGGCCGTCGGACACGCTGGCGCGGGCAATACGTAAGCCCGGGTCCGACCTCGCGGGCTCGTCGCCGGCCAGGTGCGCTGCACCGAGCTCCGGCCCCAGCTCGGCGGCCGATTGGCAGATCTCGACGGCGACGCAAGTCATCGGACCGGGGCCAATTGCGACCTCGGCCGCTAAGAAGACCATCCCGCACCAAGGCGCGCCGACACCGCTCAGGTCAGGTCCGAAGCCCGGACCCGGATTGGCGCCGGCCCGAAGATGGGATCGGCACGCCGCCACGACGACTGCGCCAGAGCCCTGGCGCGCCCTCCGGTCAGGGGCGGCAGGCTCGGCTCAGGCGGACTTGCCCATCGCGTCGAGCCGCGCCTTCAACGCATCGTTCTCCTCCCGTGCCTTCTGCGCCATCGCGCGCACGGCGTCGAACTCCTCGCGCGTGACGAAGTCGCGATCGGCAAGCCAGCGGTCGATGCGGCTCTTGATCGCCGTCTCCGCCTCCTCGCGCGCGCCCTGCGCCACGCCCATCGCGTTGGTCATCAGCTGCGATATGTCGTCAAAGAACCTGTTGCGCGTCTGCACCGGCCGCCTCCCTCTCGTTCGCGTCGGATATGGGGCGCCCGCGCCCCTGCGGCAAGGTTGACTTCGCCCGCGAGGGGCAGTCTGTCGAGCCCGAAGGAGGCCCCCTTGCGCGCGCTGATCCCGTTCCCGACCTGGCTCCATCCCGAGGTGTTCAGCCTCGACGCAGGCTTCGCCACGCTCTCGCTGCGCTGGTACGCGGTGGCCTATATCGTCGGGCTGCTCATCGGCTGGCGCATGGCGCTCCGGGCCATCCGGGCGGCGCGGCTCTGGCCCGGGGGCGTCTCGCCGATGACCGCCGCCGAGGCCGAGGGGCTCTTCACCTCCGTGATCCTCGGCGTGATCGTCGGCGGCCGGCTCGGGTTCGTGTTCTTCTACGCGCCGGAGGAGTTCCTCGCGGCCCCGCTGTCGGCGCTCTACGTCTGGGAAGGCGGCATGTCGTTCCACGGCGGCATGGTCGGCGTCGTTGTGGCGGCCGCCCTGTTCTGCTGGCGCAACCGCATCCGGCTGCTGTCGGCTGCCGACGCCCTGGCGCTCGGCACGCCGATCGGGCTGCTGCTCGGCCGGCTCGCCAACTTCGTCAACGCCGAGCTGTGGGGCCGGCCGACGCACCTGCCCTGGGGCGTGGTCTTTCCGGGCGAGCGGGCGCAGGACTGTCCGCTCGACTGGGTGGGCCCCTGCGGACGGCACCCGTCGCAGCTCTACGAGGCGGGGATGGAGGGCATCCTTCTGGGCGCGCTGCTTCTCTGGGTCGCCTGGCGGACCGGCTGGCTCAGCTGGCCGGGGCGGCTCACCGGGCTCTTTCTCGCGGGCTACGGCACGGCGCGGATCGTCGTCGAGTTCTTCCGCCTTGCGGACGCGCAGTTCATCGGTCCCGGCAATCCCTACGGCCATGTCGTGAGCGTCGGTGCGTGGGGCCTTACGATGGGACAGGTGCTGTCGCTGCCGATGGTGCTGCTCGGGCTCGCGATGATCGCGCTCGCGCGCCAGCCTGCGCGGCGGCGCGAAGCGCCCGCGTGACGCCGCTCGGCCGCCTGATCGCCGCGCGCGTCCGCGCCGACGGACCGATCACGGTGGCCGACTACATGACCGAATGCCTGCTGCACCCCGTCCACGGCTACTACACGACGCGCACCCCGTTCGGCTCGGCCGGCGATTTCGTGACCGCGCCCGAGATCAGCCAGATGTTCGGCGAGCTCATCGGACTGGCGCTGGCGCAGACCTGGCTCGACCAGGGCAGCCCCGCGCCGGTCACGCTGGCAGAGCTCGGACCGGGGCGGGGCACGCTGATGGCCGACGCGCTCCGGGCGACGCGCAGGGTGCCGGGGTTCCATGCGTCGGTGCGGATCCATCTCGTCGAGGCTTCGCCGGCGCTCGCGGCGGCGCAGCGCCGCGCGCTGGGCGGGCACGAGGTGACGTGGCTGACGGATGTGGCCGCGCTGCCCGAGCGCCCGCTCCTTCTCGTCGCCAACGAATTCTTCGACGCCCTGCCGATCCGCCAGTTCGTGCGCGCGGGCGGCGCCTGGCGCGAGCGCGTCGTGGGGCTCGCGGACGAGGCGCTCGTCTTCGGGCTCACGGGCCCGAGCGCGCCGGCGGTCCTCGCGGGCCGTGCCGAGGTGGAGGGGACGCTCGTGGAGATCCGGCCCGCCGCCGACCGGATCGTCATGGAGATCGCGCGGCGCGTGGCCCGCGGCGGCGCGGCGCTCGTCATCGACTACGGGTCGAACGGCGGCACCGGCGACACGCTGCAAGCGGTCTCGCGGCACGCCTTCGCCGACCCGCTCGCGGCACCCGGCGAGGCCGACTTGACCGCGCACGTCGATTTCGCGGCACTCGCCGCTGCCGCCAATGGGGTGGCGGTCCACGGCCCGGTCGGGCAAGGCGCCTTCCTCGAGCGCCTCGGCATCGGACTGCGCGCCGAGCGTCTGGCGACCGGCCTCGATGGCGAGCGGCTCGCGACCCACCTCGCGGCGCTCCGCCGCCTCACCGATCCGGCCGGGATGGGCACCCTCTTCAAGGTCCAGGCGCTGTCACCCGTGGAGCGAGCGGCGCCGCCCGGAGTCGGTCCGTGAGCCTCGAGATCATCATCGCGCCCGAACTCGGGCATGCCCACCACGGCTTCTTCACGCGCCTCGGCGGTGCGTCCTCGGGGATTTTCGAGGGGCTCAACTGCGGGCCGGGCTCGTCGGACCAGGCCGGCGCCGTCGCCATCAACCGCGCCCGCGTGGCCGGCGCGATGGGCGTGGCCCCCGCGTCGCTGGTGTCGCTGGCGCAGGTCCATTCCGCGGAGGTCGTGACGGTGCGCGAGGCCCCGGCAGAGCGCCTCCGGGCCGATGCGATGGTCACCGACCGACCCGGTCTGGCACTCGCGATCCTCACCGCGGACTGCCAGCCCGTGCTCTTCGCCGACGCGGACGCAGGCGTGATCGGTGCGGCACATGCCGGCTGGAAAGGCGCGCTCGGCGGCGTCCTCGAGGCGACCGTCGCCGCGATGGAGGCGCTCGGCGCCGCGCGCGACCGCATCCGTGCGGCGATCGGACCGTCGCTCACGCAAGCCGCCTACGAGGTCGGCCCCGAGTTCGAGGCCCGTTTCGTCGCCGACGACCCCGCCAGCCTCGCCTTCTTCGCCGAGGGCGAGGCCGACCGACGGCAGTTCGACCTGCCCGCCTACGGCCTCGCCCGCCTCCGTGCCGCCGGCGTCGCGGCGACCTTCACCGGGCATTGCACCTACGCCGACGAGGCGCGCTTCTACTCCTACCGCCGCTCGGTCCACCGCGGCGAAGCCGACTACGGCCGGCTTGCGTCGGCGATCCGGCTCTAGGGCTCAGTCCTCGAAGAAGGCGCCGTCCACCCGCCGCGCGCGCAGCACCGCCTCCTCACGGCAGCCGGCGGTGTAGCGCACCATGCGCTGCGCCAGCCGCCGTCCGTCGATGAGGACGATACGCCGGCCGAGGCCGCGCGCGGTCTCGACGGCGCTCGCGGTGAACGACGACGTGGTGACGAAGATGCCCTTCGACGTGCGCTTGAGGTTCAGCGCCCCAAAGAAGTCGCGGATGTCCCGCACGCCGACGGCGCTCCTGGGGCCGCCCCGCTTGGCCTGCACGCAGACCTGCTCGACGCCGAGCGGATCGCGGTCGATCACGCCGTCGTCGCACCAGCCCGGCCTGCTTGAGATATTTCCGCGCCAAATGCACGCGGTTGGCGATGACGCGCTGCGTGCCGCTCGGGAGCAGCTCCCCGCGCGCGTCACCGGTGAGGCCGGACGCGGCGGCCATCGCGTCGGACGCCTCGCCGATGTTCGCTTCTCCCGCAGAAGCGAGCCGCAGAACGGGGCGCATCAGCACGCTCCACCTCTCGCGCGACCGGCGTCTAGACCCCCTCTCCCGCGTCCAGCCGGGCGAGCCAGGCTTCGGCTTCGGCGAGGACGGTCTTCCGGTGGCCCGCGTCCATGCGGTCCCAGGTGCGGTACATCTGCGCCATGCGGGGGTTCGGCTCGAAGCGGTCGCGGTGGCGGGCGAGGAAGGACCAGTAGAGGAGATTGAACGGGCAGGCGTCGGCCCCGGCGCGGTCACGGACCTTGTAGGCGCAGGGGCGGCAGTAGTCCGACATGCGGTTGATGTAGGCGCCCGACGACACGTAGGGCTTCGAGCCCACCGTGCCGCCGTCGGCGAAGAGCGCCATGCCGACGACGTTGGGCGCCTCGACCCATTCGTAGGCGTCGGCGTAGACCGCGAGGTACCACTCCTGTACCTCCGCCGGTGCGAGCCCCGCGAGGAGCGCGAAGTTCCCCGTCACCATCAGCCGCTGGATGTGGTGCGCGTAGGCCTCGGCCTGCGTCTGGCCCACGGCATGGGCCATGCAGTTCATCCGCGTCGGCCCGCCCCAGTAGACCGCCGGCAGCGCCCGGTCGTGGCCGAGCACGTTGCGCGAGGTGTAGCCCGGCCCCTCGAGGAAGTAGACGCCGCGCATGTACTCGCGCCAGCCGAGGATCTGGCGGATGAAGCCCTCCGCCGAGTTGATCGGCACGCGGCCTTCGCGCCAGGCGGCCTCGACCGCGCGGCAGACCTCCATCGGGCCGAGGAGCCCTGCGTTGATGTAGGGCGAGAGCACCGCGTGGTTGAGGAAGCGGTCGCGCTCCAGCATCGCGTCCTGCACCTCGCCGAAGCCGGGCGCCGCGGTCGCGACGAAGTGGTCGAGCGCCTGCAGCGCCCCGGCGCGGTCGGTCGCGAACCAGAACGGCTCGAGGTCGCCGAAATGGTCGCCGAAGCGCGCGGCCACGAGCGCCAGCACCTCGCGCGTCAGGTCATCGGGCTCGAAGCGCAGCGGGCCCTCGCGGAGGAGGTCGTCGCGGGCGGGCTTGCGGTTGTCGTGGTCGAAGTTCCACTGCCCGCCGGCGGGGTCGTCGCCCTCCATCATCAGCCCGGTGCGGCGGCGCATGTCGCGGTAGAACCACTCCATGCGGAGCGACTTGCGGTCCTTGGCCCAGGCGGCGAACGCGTCGAGGGAGCACAGGAAGCGGTCGTCGGGGAGCTGGCGCACGGGAAGCGGCAGGGCGTCGAGCGCCTCGATCAGCCGCCACTCGCCGGGGGCCGTGGCGATGACCTCGCGGGCGCCGTGCTCGGCGGCGCGGCGCAGAAGCTCCGCCCCAATGCTGCCGGCGTTGTCGGGGTCGTCGAGCCGGGTATAGGCGACGCGCCATCCGGCCGCCTCGAGCCCGGCCGCGAACTTCCGCATCGCCGCGAAGAGGAACGCGATCTTCTTCGGGTGGTGAGGCACGTAGGTCGCCTCCTCCGCGACCTCCGCCATCACCACGACATCGCGCGCGGGATCGGCCTCCCGCAGCGCCGCGACGCCTTCGGTGAGCTGGTCGCCGAGGACGAGGACGAGCCGCGTCACCATGCGATGCGCTCCCCGTGCTGGTCGAAGAAGCCGCCGGTGTCCTCGGGCCCGAGGCCATCCAGCACGCCGAGGAGGTGCCCCGCCGCGGTCTCCGGGCTGTCCATCGGCCGGGTGCCGGCGTAGTCGGCGGTAAAGCGCGTGGCGACGGTGCCGGGGTGCAGCGTCACGCAGACCGCCTCCGGGTGCGTGCGGGCGAACTCGATGGCGGCGGTGTGGACGAGCTGGTTCAGCGCCGCCTTGGCCGCGCGGTAGGAGTACCAGCCTCCGAGCGCGTTGTCGCCGATCGAGCCCACGCGCGCCGAGAGCGCCGCGAACACCGCGCGCCGATCGCGCGGCATCAGGGGAGCCGCGTGCTTCAGCACCAGCAGCGGCCCCGCGGCGTTGAGCGCCACCTGCGCGGCGAACGCGGCGGGGTCGAAGGCGCGGAGCTGCTTCTCCGGCTCGCCGAGCCCGCCCGAGGCCACGAGCACCATGTCGAAGCCGCCCGCGAGGCCCGCGGCGACGCTTCCCTCATCGGTCACGTCGAAGCCGCCGCTGCGGGACAGCCGCACGACCTCGACGCCCCGCGCGTCGAGCCCCGCCGCAAGCGCTTGCCCGATGCCGCCTGACGCGCCGATGACCGCTGCCCGTTCCATGTGCCCGGACTAGCCGACGCACGGCGGCGGGCCAACGCGGCATCTCGGCGCTTTTCGGGCTTTCCCGCGCCGCGGGCCCCCGCTATCGTCGCGGAATGACCGCGCCTCGCATCACGGCTCAACTGCTCCTTCTTGGCTGTCGCTGAGCGGGCCCCGGCGCGACCGCTCGGATGTGACCAGCGTCGGACAGTCCCCCGACCGCCACCGAGACCGGACCCCCGACATGACCGACATCCCCGAGCAGGACCGCGTCCTGATCTTCGACACCACGCTGCGCGACGGCGAGCAGAGCCCCGGCGCCACGATGACCCTCGCCGAGAAGCGCGAGATCGCGGCCCTCCTCGACGACATGGGCGTCGACATCATCGAGGCAGGCTTCCCGATCGCCTCCGACGGCGACTTCGAGGCGGTGCGCGACATCGCGCGGCTTGCCGAGCGCGCCGTGATCTGCGGCCTCGCCCGCGCCAACCCCGCCGACATCGACCGCGCTTGGGAGGCGGTGCGCCACGCCCGCCGGCCGCGCATCCACACCTTCATCGGCACCTCGCCCCTCCACCGCGAGATCACCCGGCTGACGCAGGACGCGATGGCCGAGCGCATCCACGCGACCGTGACCCGCGCGCGCAACCTCTGCGACGACGTGCAATGGTCGCCGATGGACGCGACGCGGACCGAGCACGACTACCTCGCGCGCGTCATCGGCATCGCCATCGCGGCGGGCGCCACGACGATCAACATTCCCGACACGGTGGGCTACACCGCGCCCCGCGAGAGCGCCGACCTCATCGCGATGCTGATCGCGCAAGTGCCGGGCGCCGACGCCGTGACCTTCGCCACGCACTGCCACAACGACCTCGGAATGGCGACCGCGAACGCGCTCGCGGCGGTGGCGGCGGGGGCGCGGCAGATCGAATGCACGATCAACGGCCTCGGCGAGCGCGCCGGCAACACGGCGCTCGAGGAGGTGGTGATGGCGATGCGGGTCCGCAACGACATCATGCCCTACCGCACCGGCATCGACACCACGAAGATCATCCGCGCGAGCCGCCTCGTGGCCACCGTCTCGGGCTTCCCGGTGCAGTTCAACAAGGCCATCGTCGGCAAGAACGCGTTCCTGCACGAAAGCGGCATCCACCAGGACGGCGTGCTGAAGAACGCGGAGACCTTCGAGATCATGCGCCCCGCCGACATCGGGCTCACCGAGACCAACCTCGTCATGGGCAAGCACTCGGGACGGGCGGCGCTCCGCGCCAAGCTCGGCGACCTCGGCTACACGGTCGCCGACAACCAGCTCGCCGACGTGTTCGTGCGCTTCAAGGCGCTCGCGGACCGCAAGAAGGAGGTCTTCGACGACGACCTCGTGGCCCTGATGCAGGACAGCACGACGCAGGCGGCCAACGACCACATCCAGGTCGCGTCGCTGCGCGTGGTCTGCGGCACCTGCGCGCCGTCGTCCGACCTCACGCTGACCATCGGCGGGGCGGAGGCGCGGATGGAGGCGACGGGCGACGGGCCGGTGGACGCGACCTTCAACGCGATCAAGGCGCTCTTTCCGCATACGGCGCGGCTGCAACTCTACCAGGTCCATGCCGTGACCGAAGGCACCGACGCGCAGGCGACGGTGTCGGTCCGGATGGAGGAGGACGGCAAGATCGTGACCGGGCAGTCGGCGGACACCGATACGGTCGTGGCCTCCGCCAAGGCCTACGTGAACGCGCTCAACAAGCTGATCGCCCGTCGGGAGAAGACCCGGCCCGAAGCCGTGGCGGAGTAGGCGGCGGGGCCGGACGGCGATGTCCGGCCCGTCTGCGCCCATCGGCGGAAGATCGACGGTTTGTCCTTCTCCGACCTTTCGGCGCCAATTGCTGCGCGACGTCTCGGCGTGGCTTGGAGGATTGCGATATTCCGGGAGCGCCCGCCCTAGCCGCGGGGGCTGCCGGCGCGCCGCGGCGGGCGGGCGGGCCTTTACCCTTTCCGCGGCGGGCGCCTATAAGGGCGCCGGCCGGTGCGGGCCCTGCGCGATGCGGCTGACAGGAAAAGAGCGGGAATGTTCGGTTTGTCTGGTCTTTTCTCGTCCGACATGGCCATCGACCTCGGCACCGCCAACACGCTCGTCTACGTCAAGGGCCGCGGCATCATCCTCAACGAGCCGTCCGTCGTCGCGTTCCATGTCAAGGACGGCAAGAAGCAGGTGCTCGCGGTCGGCGAGGACGCCAAGCTGATGCTCGGCCGCACGCCCGGCAGCATCGAGGCGATCCGGCCGATGCGCGACGGCGTGATCGCCGACTTCGACGTGGCCGAGGAGATGATCAAGCACTTCATCCGCAAGGTCGCGCGGCGCTCGACGTTCTCGAAGCCGAAGATCATCGTCTGCGTGCCCTACGGCGCCACCCCGGTCGAGAAGCGCGCGATCCGCCAGTCGGTGCTCTCGGCGGGCGCGCGGCGCGCGGGGCTGATCGCGGAGCCGATCGCCGCGGCCATCGGCGCGGGGATGCCGATCACCGACCCGACCGGCAACATGGTCGTCGACATCGGCGGCGGCACGACCGAGGTCGCGGTCCTGTCGCTCGGCGACATCGTCTACGCGCGCTCGGTCCGCGTCGGCGGCGACCGCATGGACGAGGCGATCATCAGCTACCTGCGGCGCCAGCACAACCTCCTGATCGGCGTCGCCACCGCCGAGCGCATCAAGACCTCGATCGGCACCAGCCGGATGCCCGACGACGGCCGCGGCGCGTCGATGATGATCCGCGGGCGCGACCTTCTGAACGGGGTGCCGAAGGAAACCGAGATCAACCAGGCGCAGGTCGCCGAGGCGCTCGCGGAGCCGGTCCAGACGATCTGCGAGGCGGTGATGATCGCGCTCGAGGCGACGCCGCCCGACCTCGCGGCCGACATCGTGGACCGGGGCGTGATGCTGACGGGCGGCGGCGCGCTCCTCGGAGAGCTTGACCTCGCGCTCCGCGAGCAGACCGGTCTCTCCATCTCGGTCGCCGACGAATCGCTCAACTGCGTGGCGCTCGGGACCGGCAAGGCGCTAGAGTACGAGAAGCAGCTCCATCACGTGATCGACTACGACAGCTGAGGCGCGCATGGCCCGCGACCGCAACGGACAGCAGGACTACGTTGGCACCGTCCGCCGCGTGCTCGTGTTCACGCTCGCGGGCGTGCTGGCGCTGGTGTTTGCGGTCTCGCGCGTCGACAGCCCGCGCGTCGAGCGGTTCCGCGCCGCCTTCATCGACCGTGTCGTGCCCAACATGGAATGGGCGCTGGTGCCCGTCACCAAGGCGGTGGCGATGGTCGAGGGGTTCCAGTCCTACACCCGCGTCCTCGAGCAGAACCAGGAATTGCGCCGCGAGCTGCAGCAGATGAAGGCATGGAAGGAAGCGGCCCTGCAGCTCGAGCAGAAGAACGCCAAGCTCCTCGACCTCAACCAGGTCCGCCTCGATCCGACGCTGACGCATGTGACCGGCGTGGTGATGGCGGATGCGGGCTCGCCGTTCCGGCAGTCGGTGCTCCTCAACGTGGGCGCGCGCGACGGCATCGAGGACGGCTGGGCGACGATGGACGGGCTCGGGCTCGTCGGCCGCATCTCAGGCGTGGGACGGGCGAGCGCACGGGTGATCCTGCTGACCGATGCCAACAGCCGGCTGCCGGTGACGATCCAGCCCTCGGGACAGAAGGCGATCCTCGCGGGTGACAACAGCGCGGCACCGCCGCTCGACTTCCTCGAGAAGCCCGATCTCGTGCGGCCGGGCGACCGGGTCGTGACCTCCGGCGACGGCGGCGTGTTTCCCGCCGGGGTGCTGGTGGGCCAGGTCGCGCAGGGGCCCGACCGGCGGCTTCGGGTACGGCTCGCGGCGGATTACGAGCGGCTCGATTTCCTGCGCGTGCTCCGCAGCCATCCCGCCGAACGCATCGCCGATCCGGGCGGGCTGATCCCGCCCGCAGCCGGTCCGCCTGCCTCGCTGGCCGAGCGATGATCGAGCGCCTTCTCGCCGGCCGCTGGGCCTTCCGCGCGCTCTTCGTGCTCGCGGCGGCGCTCCTCGTCTTCGTGCGGATGCTGCCGCTCAGCACGGTGCCGTCGTCCTGGGCGGGGCCGGACCTGCTCCTTTGCGTCGCGTTCGCCTGGGTGCTGCGCCGGCCGGATTACGTGCCGGTCCTGCTGATCGCGGTCGTGTTCCTCGTGGAAGACCTGCTCGCGATGCGCCCGCCCGGCCTCTGGGCGCTGATCGTGCTCCTCGGTTCGGAGATCCTCCGCAGCCGCGAGCCGCTTGCGCGCGCCCTGCCGTTCTGGCTCGAATGGGCGATGGTGGCACTGGTGATGCTGGCGATGTTCGCGGTCAACCGGGCCGTGCTGCTCGTGGCGATGGTGCCCGAAGCGGGGCTCGGGTTGGCGGCGGGGCAGCTCGCTCTGACCGCGCTCGCCTATCCGGTGGTCGTGGCGCTCTCGAAGGCGGCACTCGGCGTCCGCAAGGCCGCTCCGGGTGCGGTCGACGCGATGGGACGGCGGCTGTGAGACGACCCCGCGAGACCGAGGACCGCACCCGCGGCATCGGGCGGCGGGCGCTCCTTCTCGGCGCGGCGCAGGCGGCGGTCGTGGCGGCGCTCGGGCTGCGGATGCGGTACATGCAGGTCGACCAGGCCGACCAGTTCCGCCTCCTCGCCGACGAGAACCGCATCAACATCCGCCTGATCCCGCCCGCGCGCGGGCTCATCACCGACCGATACGGCACGGTCATCGCGGGCAACGAGCAGAACTACCGCGTCGTGATCGTGCGCGAGGACGCGGGCGACGTGCCGGCGGTGCTGGCCAAGCTCGCGGAGCTGGTCCCGCTCCCCGCCGACGAGATCGACCGCGCGCTGCGCGAGGTCCAGCGCCGGAGCCCGTTCGTGCCGATCACCGTCGCCGACCGGCTGAGCTGGGACGCGCTCTCGGCCGTCGCGGTCAACGCGCCCGCCCTCCCCGGCGTGACGCCCGAGGTCGGGCTCTCGCGGCGCTATCCGCTCGGCGCCGATCTCGCGCATGTGGTGGGCTACGTGGGTCCGGTCAGCGACTACGATCTCTCGAAGCTCGAGGATCCCGATCCGCTCCTGCAGATCCCGAAGTTCCAGATCGGCAAGGTCGGCGTCGAGACCAAGATGGAGGGCGTGCTGCGCGGCCGCGCGGGATCGAAGCGCATCGAGGTCAACGCGGTCGGTCGGGTGATGCGCGAACTCGATCGCAAGGAGGGCGAGGCCGGCGCCGATGTCGAACTGACCATCGACGCGAAGCTGCAGTCCTATGTGCAGGCCCGGCTCGGCGACGCCTCGGCGGCGGCGGTCGTCATCGACGTGCCGACGGGCGACATCCTCGCTCTCGGCTCGGCGCCGTCGTTCGACCCGAACCTCTTCGTGCGCGGCATCACCTCGACGGACTACCGCGGCCTCACGCAAGACGACCACCGCCCGCTCGCCAACAAGACGGTGCAGGGCACCTATCCGCCCGGTTCGACGTTCAAGATGGTGACGGCGCTGGCGGCGCTCGAAGCGGGCTCGATCACCCCCGACGACACGTTCTGGTGCCCGGGGCACCTCGACATTTCGGGCCGGCGCTTCCACTGCTGGAAGCGCGCGGGACACGGCTGGCTGCCCCTGCAGATGGCGCTCACGCAATCCTGCGACGTGTTTTTCTACGAGATCTCGCAGCGCGTCGGCATCGAGAAGATCACCGCGATGGCCAACAAGCTCGGCCTCGGCGTGCATCACGACCTTCCGCTCTCGGCGGTGGCCGACGGGCTGACGCCGACGAAGGACTGGAAGCGCGCCAACCGCGGCAGCGACTGGGTCATCGGCGACACGCTCAACTCCGCCATCGGCCAGGGCCTCGTGCTCGCCTCGCCGTTGCAGCTCGCGATCATGACCGCCCGGGTCGCGAGCGGGCGGGCGGTCGCGCCGCGGCTCGTTCGCGCCGTGGACGGCATCCCCACGCAGCCGACGGGCGGAGCGCCGCTCGGCATCAGCCCGGGCGCGCTCTCCGCCGTGCGGCGCGGCATGACGAACGTCATCAACTCGCAGCGCGGCACGGCGTACAGCAGCCGCATCGTCGATCCCGCGATGCGGATGGCGGGCAAGACCGGCACCAGCCAGGTTCGCAACATCACGATGGCCGAGCGCGCGCGGGGCGTGATCTCGAACGACCAGCTGCCGTGGATCCGGCGCGATCACGCGCTCTTCGTGGCCTTCGCGCCCGTCGAGGCGCCGACCGTCGCGGTGTCGGTCATCGTCGAGCACGGCGGCGGCGGCTCGGCGGTGGCAGCGCCCATCGCGCGCGACATCGTGCTGCAGACGCTGAACGGCGGCTTCCCGCCGCTGACCGCCTATCCCGAGAGCCAGCGCACCCGCATCGAGAACGAGCGCCGCGACCTGCCCGTCGGCAACGCCGCGGCACCCGCCAGCGGCCAGGACCGCGCGTGACCTACCTCGCCTCGACCGTCAAGCGCGTGCCGATGGGCGCGTCGAAGCTCCTCTACCTCAACTGGCCGGTCATCCTGCTCCTCACCGCGGTGGCGGGCGTCGGGTTCCTGATGCTCTATTCCGTTGCCGGCGGTACGCTGCAGCCCTGGGCGGAACCGCAGATGAAGCGCTTCGCCTTCGGCATGGCGATGCTCTTCGTGATCGGCTTCGTGCCGATCTGGTTCTGGCGCAACATGGCGGGCGTGGCCTATGGCGCGTCCATCGCGCTCCTCCTCGCGACCGAGTTCTTCGGCGACGTCGGGATGGGCGCGCAACGCTGGATCGACCTCGGCGTGATCCGCCTGCAGCCATCGGAGCTGATGAAGATCACGCTCGTGATGCTGCTCGCCGCGTATTACGACTGGATCGGCCCGAAGCTTCGGTCGCGGCCGCTCTTCGTGCTGATCCCGCTCGTCATCATCCTCGTGCCGACCGCGCTCGTCCTGAAGCAGCCCGACCTCGGCACTGCGATCCTCCTCGTCGCCGGCGGCGGCGTCATCATGTTCGCGGCGGGCGTCCACTGGCTCTACTTCGCGGGCGTGCTCGCGGCGGCGGGCGGACTCGTGACGACCGTCTTCGCCTCGCGCGGCACCCCGTGGCAGCTCATCAAGGACTACCAGTTCCGCCGCATCGACACCTTCCTCGACCCGGGCTCGGACCCGCTCGGCGCGGGCTACCACATCAGCCAGGCGAAGATCGCGCTCGGCTCGGGTGGCTGGGCGGGGCGCGGCTTCATGCAGGGCACGCAGAGCCGGCTCAACTTCCTGCCCGAGAAGCACACCGACTTCATCTTCACCACGCTCGCCGAGGAGTTCGGCTTCGTCGGCGCGTTCTCGCTGCTGGCGCTCTATGTCGGCATTGTCGCTTTCTGCGTGATCTCGGCGCTGCAGAACAAGGACCGCTTCGCGGCGCTGCTGACGCTCGGGATCGCGGCCAACTTCTTCTTCTACTTCGCGGTCAACATGGCGATGGTGATGGGGCTCGCCCCCGTCGTCGGCGTGCCGTTGCCGCTCGTGAGCTACGGCGGCTCGGCGATGCTCGTGCTCCTCGCGGGCTTCGGGCTGGCGCAGAGCGCGCATGTCCACCGGCCGCGCTAAGCCGCGCGTCTGGTTCGCCGGCGGCCCGGCGCTCTGGCGCGACTGGGAGGCGCCGCTGCGCGCGGCGTTCGCGGAGGCGGGCGTCCCCGCGGTCATCTCCGACGCCGTGGGCGCCCCGGAGGACGTGCGCTACCTCCTCTACGCGCGCGACGGCGGGCTGACCGATTTTGCGCCCTATACGGGATGCCATGCGGTGCTGAACCTCTGGGCGGGCGTCGAGGAGGTCGCGGGCAACCCGACGCTGACCCAGCCGCTCGCCCGCATGGTCGACCCGGCGATGACGCGCGCGATGATGGAGTGGGTGCTGGCGCAGGTGCTCCGCCATCACATCGGGCTCGACCGCTGGATCCGGGGCACGCCCGGCGTATGGCGTGACGACCCCGCGCCGCCGCTTGCCAGCGAGCGCCGGGTGACCGTGCTCGGCCTTGGTGCGCTCGGTGCTGCGGTCGCGGCGGCGCTGGCGGGGCTCGGCTTCCGCGTGACCGGCTGGTCGCGGTCGCCGAAGCGCATCCGGGGGGTGGCGTGCCTCAGCGGTCCGGGTGGCTTCTCGACGGCGCTCGGCGCGGCCGAGATCCTCGTCCTCCTCGTGCCGCTGACGCCCGCGACGGAGAACCTCCTCGATGCCGCGGCGCTCGCCCGCCTGCCCCGCGGCGCGGTCGTCATCAATCCCGGCCGCGGCGGACTCGTCGATGACGCCGCTTTGCGCGCCGCGCTCGATCTGGCGCACATCGAACACGCAACGCTCGATGTCTTTCGCATCGAACCCCTCCCAAAGGACGATCCCTACTGGACGCACCCGCGCGTAACCGTCACACCGCACGTGGCGGCCGCAACCCGGCCGGCTTCGGCGGCGCGCAAGATCGCCGAAAACGTGCGGCGGGCCGAGGCGGGGCTGCCGCTTCTGGATCTGGTGGACCGCGCACGGGGGTACTGATGACCGAGACCGCCCTCGTCACCGGATCGGCGGGATTCGTCGGCTACCACGCCTGCCGCAGGCTTCTCGCCGACGGCTTCCGCGTCATCGGGCTCGACGCGATGACGGACTACTACGACGTCGCATTGAAGACCCGCCGGCACGCGATGCTGTCGCAGTCGCAGGGGTTCTCGCCGGTCCACGCGCGGCTCGAGGAGCCCGAGCGGCTCGCCGGGCTGATGGCCGAGGAGACGCCCGAGGTCGTCGTCCATCTCGCCGCGCAGGCCGGCGTGCGGCACTCGATCGACGCGCCGCGGAGCTACGTCGAGGCCAACCTCGTCGGCACGTTCGAGCTTCTGGAGGCCGCCCGCGCGACGCCGCCGCGGCACCTCCTCCTCGCCTCCACCTCTTCGGTCTACGGCGCCAACGAGAAGATGCCCTACGCCGAGACCGACGCCGCCGACCATCCGATGTCGTTCTACGCGGCGACGAAGAAGGCCACCGAGGCGATGGCCCACTCCTACGCGCATCTCTACGGGCTGCCAGTGACGATGTTCCGCTTCTTCACCGTGTACGGGCCCTGGGGGAGGCCCGACATGGCGCTCTTCAAGTTCGTCCGCGCCATCCTCGAGGACCGGCCGATCGAGGTCTACAACCGCGGCGACATGCAGCGCGACTTCACCTACGTCGACGATCTCGTCGAGGGCATCCGGCGGCTGGTCGACGCGGCCCCGGTCGCGGGCGCGCCCGTCGAGGGCGACAGCCTCTCGCCGGTGGCGCCGTTCCGCGTCGTCAACGTCGGCAACGGCGCCCCCGTGCGGCTCGGCGACTTCATCGTCGCCATCGAGGAGGCGCTCGGGCGCACCGCGCGGCAGGATCTCCTGCCGATGCAGGCGGGCGACGTGCCCGCGACCTGGGCCGACACGGCGCTGCTGGAGGCGCTGGTCGGCCCGTTGCCGCGCACGCCGCTCGCCGAGGGCGTCGCGGCGTTCGTCGCCTGGTACCGGCGCGAATACGCCTAGCGCGGCCGGAGCACCGCGCCCGCCCCGAAGAGGATCGCCGCCGCCGCGACGATCGACGGCCCCGACGGCGTGTCGAGCGCCAGCGAGGCTGCCAGCCCCGCGATCACCGCGAGCGCGCCCGCCGCGACGCTGAGCGCCGCCATCGCCTCCGGCCCGCGCGCGAAGGGGCGGACGGCGGCCGCGGGGATGATGAGCATCGCCGCGATGAGGAGCGCGCCGACGAGCTTGATCGCCACCGCCACCACGACGGCGAGCGCCAGCGTCAGGACGCGCCGCTCGAGCGCCGGGTCGAGCCCCGCCGCCTGCGCGAGGTCGGTGCTCACGGTCGTGGCGACGAGCGCCTGCCAGCGCCAGACGAGAAGCGCCAGCACCGCGGCGGAGCCCGCCCAGACCACCGCCACGTCGCCATTCGTGACCGCGAGGATGTCGCCGAAGAGATAGGCGGAGAGGTCGATCCGGAGGCCGTGGACGAAGGACACCGCGACGAGGCCGAAGGCGAGCGCGGAATGGGCGAGGACGCCGAGCGTGGTGTCCATCGCCCAGCCGCGCCCCGCAAGGCCCGCCACGGTCAGCGCCATCAGCACCGCGACGCCGAGCGTGCCGGCGAAGACGGAGACGCCGAAGCCGAGCGCCAGCGCCACGCCGAGGATCGCCGCATGGGCGGTCGCGTCGCCGAAATAGGCCATCCGGCGCCAGACGACGAAGCAGCCGAGCGGGCCCGCCGCCGCGACGAGCCCGAGCCCCGCGAGCCCGGCGCGGACGAGGAACGCCTCAGGCATCGGCGTGATCGTGGCTGTGATCAGGCGTCCGGTCGGCCGCATGAGCCTGGTCGTGCGCGTGGTCGTGGTGGTGCGGGTAGAGCGCCAGCGCCCCGCCGGTGCCGAGCCCGAAGAGCGCGCGGTATTCGGGCGCGCTCTCCACCACGCGCGGAGCGCCCTCGCAGCAGACGTGGCCGTTGAGGCAGATCACCCGGTCGGACGCGCGCATCACGACGTGAAGGTCGTGGCTCACCATCAGCACGGCCGCCCCGGTGTCGGCGCGGACGGCCTCGACGAGCCGGTAGAACGCCGCGACGCCGGGCTGGTCGAGCCCCTGCGTCGGCTCGTCGAGCATCAGCAGGTCCGGCGCCCCGAGGAGCGCGCGCGCCAGAAGGACGCGCTGCAGCTGCCCCCCCGAGAGCGCCGCCATCTGCCGGCCCTCGAGCCCCGCCACGCCGCAGCGGGCGAGGGCTGCCGCCGCGTCGGCGGGGGCGCGCCGGACCGGCAGCGAGAGGAACCGCCCGACGGCGAGCGGCAGGCCCGGATCGAGCGCCAGGCGCTGCGGCACGTAGCCGATGGCGAGGCCCGGCGCGCGCACCACCCGGCCCGAGGAGGGCTTGACGATGCCGAGGAGCGCGCGCAGGAGCGTGGACTTGCCCGACCCGTTCGGCCCGAGGAGCGTCACGATCTCGCCGCGCCCGACGGCCATGTCGACGCGCGCGAGCACCTCGGCCGCGCCATAGCGCACGCTCAAGCCCTCGGCGGCGATCAGGCTCACGCGCGCGCCCCGCAGGCGGCGCAGAGGCCCTCGGCCTCGAGGCTGGCGCGTTCGATGGCGAAGCCTTCCGGCGCGGCGGCGTCGAGCGCGGCGCGGACCGGCGCCGCCTCGGCCTCCGCGACGGCGTCGCAGCCGCGGCAGATCAGGAACGCCGGCGCGTGCTCCGTGCCCGGCCGGGTGCAGGCGGCATAGGCGTTGAGCCGGCGGATGCGGTGCGCGAAGCCCTGCGCGACGAGGAAGTCGAGCGCCCGGTAGGCGACCGGCGGCTGCCGTCCGAAGCCATCGGCCGCGAGCCGGTCGAGCACCTCGTAGGCGCCGAGCGCGCGGTGCGCCTCGAGCAGGATCTCGAGCGCCCGGCGCCGCACCGCCGTGAGCCGCACGCCCCGCCGCGCCGCGGCGGCCTCGGCATGGGCGAGCCCTGCGCTCCGGCAGAGCGCGTGGTCATGGGCGGCGAAGGCGGAGAGCGGGCTTGACACGTTATATCATCACATAGAGGACTCGGTCATCCGCAGCAACCCCGGACCCCGTCATGCGCTCCCTCATCGCGTCCCTCCTCCTCGCCGGCGCCGCCCAGGCCGACGTGCCCAGTGTCCTCACCGACTTCGCGCCCGTCCAGTCCCTCGTCATGGAGGTGATGGGCGACGTGGGCCAGCCCACCATGCTCCTGACCGCGGGCGGCGACCCGCACGAGTTCCAGATGCGCCCGAGCCAGGCGAGCGCCCTCGCCGGCGCGGACCTCCTGTTCTGGGTCGGGCCGGAGCTGATGCCGGCGCTCGGCAAGGTGGCGGACGGGCTCGGCTCGAAGTCGGTGCCGCTCCTCGGCACCGGCCGGACGCGGCAGTTCGAGGGCGACGAGGGCACCGATCCCCATGCCTGGCTCGATCCCGACACCGCGCGCGCGTGGCTCGGCGTCATCGCGACCAAGCTCGCCGCGGCCGACCCCGACCACGCCGACGCCTATGCCGCCAACGCCACGGCGGCGGAGGCCGGCATCGCCGACCTCGACGCCCGGCTGAAGGCCGAGCTCGCCCCCGCCCGCGACGTGCCGCTCGTCGTGTTCCACGACGCGCTCGGGTACTTCGGCGACCACTTCGGCCTCGACATCGCGGGCGCCATCGAACTCGGCGACGCCGCGACCCCGAGCGCGGCGCAGATCGCCGGGATCCGCCGGACGATCCGCGACGCGGGCGCCGTCTGCGTGTTCCCCGAGGCCGGCCGCGACCCCGCGTTCGTCGCCACCGTCACCGAAGGCACCGGCGCCCGCATCGGCCGCGGGCAGGACGTCGAGGGCACGTCGCACCGCGAGGCACCGGGCCCGGGGTTCTACGCCACGCTCCTCGGCGACCTTGCTGCCACGGTCGCGGACTGTGCGCGCGGCGCCTGACGCGCTCAGCGCAGGCGCCGCTCGGTGCGCGCGTGAAACAGCATCGCGGCCGCGTCGTCGAACGTCAGCCCGACGGAGGTGCCGGGCGCGAGGCGCGCGTCGTCGCGGGCCTCGATGATGATGCGCTCCTTCGTCTCGCCCGAGAGGTAATGGTAGGACACGCCGCCCAGCGCCTCGGTCATCTCGACGCGGTGCGTGGCACCCTCGGGGTCGATGCCGATGTGCTGCGGCCGGAGCCCGAGGATGAGGTCCGTGCCGGGCGCGGGCAGGTCCATCGCCACAGGCACGCGCCGGTCGCCGAGGCCGGGCACCACGACGGCGTCCCTGTCGGCGTGCGCGGCGAAGAAGTTCATCGCCGGCGAGCCGATGAAGCCCGCGACGAAGCGGTTGTCGGGATCGTGGTAGAGGTCGAGCGGCGCGCCGACCTGCTCGACGTTGCCGGCGCGGAGCACGACGATCTTGTCGGCGAGCGTCATCGCCTCGACCTGGTCGTGCGTCACGTAGATCATCGTCGCGCCGATCTCGCGGTGCAGCCGCGCGATCTCGACCCGCATCTCGACGCGGAGCTCGGCGTCGAGGTTCGAGAGCGGCTCGTCGAAGAGGAACACCTCCGGCCCCCGCACGATCGCCCGCCCGATCGCGACGCGCTGCCGCTGGCCGCCCGAGAGCGCCTTCGGCTTCCGCTCGAGGTAGTCGTCGAGCTGCAGGATGCGGCTCGCCTCCGTCACCTTCGCGGCGATCTCGGGCTTCCTCACCCCGTTCATCTTGAGCCCGAAGCCCATGTTCTCGGCGACCGTCATGTGCGGATAGAGCGCGTAGGTCTGGAACACCATCGCCACGCCGCGCTCGGCGGGGTCGATCCGCGTCACGTCGCGCGCGCCGATGCGGATGCGCCCGGCGCTGGTCTCCTCGAGCCCCGCGACCATCCGAAGGAGCGTGGACTTGCCGCAGCCCGAGGGCCCCACGAACACGCAGAACTCGCCGTCGTCGACCGTGAGGTCGACGCCGTGGATCACCTCCGCCTGGCCGTACTTCTTGACCACGCGCTCCAGGGTCACGCCCGACATGCCGTCTCCTCCCGTTCGGTGGCCGGTGGTCCGGCCGTTTCTTCCGGGAAGCGCCAGCTTGCGGCCAGCTCCCCGATCTCCGCCGCTGCTGCCGTGACCTCGGGCGCCAGAGCCGCGAGGGCGGCAAGCGTCGTGCGCCCGGTCGTGCTCGTCACCGACAGTGCGCCGAGAACCCGCCCGGACCGCGCGAGGATCGGCACCGCGACGCAGAGGATGCCCGGCTCGTGCTCCTCGGCATCGAGCGCAAAGCCGCACGCGCGAACCCGGTCGAGCTCGGCCCCAAGAGCGGCGGGCGTGGTGAGCGTGTGCTCGGTGAAGCGGTGAAAGGACTGCCGCGCGAGCGCGCGCGCGAGGTCCGGTGCCGCGAGGTGCGCGAGCATCGCCTTGCCGACGCCGGTGCAATAGGCGGGGCCCACGCGGCCGGCCTGACTGAACATCTCGACCGCGCGGGCCGCGTTGCGCTTGTCGACGTAGAGCACCTGGCCCTCGTCGAGTTGCGCCAGGTGCACCGTCTCGCCGAGCGTGGCCGACAGCCGGTCGATGGTGGCGCGGGCGACCGGGGCGAGCGAGGACTGGCTCCACGCGACATGGGCGAGGCGGACCAGCCGGACGCCCGGCGCGTAGGACTGCCGGTCGGGGTCGTAGGCGAGCATCCCCGTCCGCGCCAGCGTCTGCAGGAGCCGGTAGAGCGTCGCCTTCGGATAGCCGCCCTGCGCGAGCAACGTCGCGAAGCGCACCGGCCGGCCCGCCGCGGCGACCCGCTCGAGGACATCGAGCGCCTTGCCGACCGTCCCCCCTTCGCGCATCGCACTCCCCCAAGCCGCCGGTTGACAGTCTAGTGCAGGTCCAGCATTATTTTCAATAATCAAAACCGAGTTTCAGATTTCGGAACCAGTCAGGGAGGACATCACATGGTTCATTCGACGCTCCGGCGGATGCTTGCGGGCACGGCTCTCGCGGCGCTCCTTGCGGCGCCGGCGTTCGGAGGCGAGATCGTGCTCAACACCGACACGTCGGACCCCGCGCCGAAGGC
This sequence comes from Paracoccaceae bacterium, assembly GCA_965219015.1. Lineage (GTDB taxonomy): Bacteria > Pseudomonadota > Alphaproteobacteria > Rhodobacterales > Rhodobacteraceae > CBDCNH01. The sequence continues at coordinate 851,313 of CBDCNH010000013.1, read as the reverse complement.
CGCATTCGAGCAGCTCATCAAGGACTTCGAGGCGGCGAACCCCGGCATCACGGTGAAGTGGAACCTCTTCGACCACGAGGGCTACAAGACCGCGATCCGCAACTTCCTGACCGCCGACGCACCCGACGTGGCGGCCTGGTACGCCGGCAACCGCATGGCGCCGTTCGTGAAGGCCGGCCAGTTCGAGGACATCTCGGACCTCTGGGCATCCGAGAACATGGGCGAGACGCTGAAGTCCGCCGAGGCCTCGATGACGATCGACGGCAAGCAGTGGGGCGTGCCCTACACGTATTACCAGTGGGGCATCTACTACAACAAGGACGTGTTCAAGGCGCAGGGCGTCGAGGTGCCGAAGACCTGGGAAGAGTTCCTGAGCGCCTGCGCGAAGTTCAAGGACGCGGGCGTCGACTGCACGACGACGGGCACCAAGGCGCTCTGGCCCGCGGGCGGCTGGTTCGACTACCTGGACCTGCGGACCAACGGCTACGAGTTCCACATGGACCTCACCGCCGGCAAGGTCGCCTGGACCGACCCGCGGGTAAAGGCCGTGTTCACCGAATGGGCCAAGCTCATCAAGCCGGGCTACGTGACGGCCAACAACGCAGCACTCGAATGGCAGGACGCAGCACCGCTCCTCGCGCAGGGCAAGGCCGCGACCTACCTCATCGGCAACTTCGCGGTGGCCACCTTCAAGCAGGGCGGCATGACCGACGACACGCTGGGGTTCTTCCAGTTCCCGACGATCACGGCGGACCTGCCGATGTCCGAGGACGCGCCGACCGACACGCTGCACATCCCGACGGGCGCGAAGAACAAGGAGGACGCCCGGACCTTCCTCGCGTTCCTCGCCAAGGCCGACACGCAGGCGAAGCTCAACACGACGCTCGAGCAGCTGCCGGTGAACAACGAGGCACCCGCGCCGGCCGATCCGTTCCTGAAGCAGGGCTTCGAGATGCTGTCGGACGCCCATGCGCTCGCGCAGTTCTTCGACCGCGACGCGCCCGCCGAGATGGCGAAGGCCGGGATGGAGGGCTTCCAGGAGTTCATGGTCAAGCCCGACCGCGTGGACGCCATCCTCGACCGGCTCGAGAAGGTGCGCCAGCGCGTCTACTGATCCCTCGCGGGGCGGCGCCCGCCGCCGCCCCCAGCAGCCCGAGAGGCAGCCATGACCGTCGCCCTCCCCGACACGCACCCGCCGGTCCGCCGCAGCTACTGGCGCACGAACCAGCGCCGGTTCGCGCCGTTCCTGTTCCTCGCGCCGGGTGCGGCGATGTTCGCGCTCTACGTCATCGCGCCGATCTTCCAGTCGATGGCGATCTCGTTCTACGACTGGGACGGGCTGGGGCCAAAGACCTGGATCGGCGTAGAGAACTACGTCGAGCTTGCGGGCGACGAGGCCTTCTACACGTCGCTCTCGAACAACGTGCTGTGGCTCGTGCTCTACATGCTTGCGGTGCCGGCGGGGCTCTTCATCGCGATCTTCCTCAACCAGACCGTCCGCGGCATCCGCATCTACAAGTCGCTCTTCTTCTTTCCCTTCGTCATCAGCCAGGTGATCGTCGGGCTGATCTTCTCGTGGTTCTACGCGCCGGGGTTCGGGCTCTTCTACAAGCTCGTCGAGGTCTTCACCGGAACGGGTGTCGCGATCCTCGCCGACGAGCGCTACGCCACCTTCGGGATCATCGCGGCGGGGCTCTGGCCGCAGATCGCCTACTGCATGATCCTCTACCTCACCGGGCTCAACAACGTCGCCCCCGATCAGGTCGAGGCGGCGCGGCTCGATGGCGCGAAGGGCTGGCGGATGCTGTGGTACGTGATCCTGCCGCAGCTCCGGCCCGCCACCTTCATCGCCGTGGTGGTGACCGTGATCGGCGCGCTCCGGTCCTTCGACCTCGTGTCGATCATGACGCAGGGCGGCCCCTACGGCGCCTCGCGGGTGCTGTCGTTCTACATGTACGAGCAGGCGCTCAGCGAATACGGCTACCGGATGGGCTACGGCGCGGCCATCGCGGTGGTGCTCTTCGCGATCATGATGCTCTTCATCACCGGGTTCATCTGGAAGATGTACCGCGACGAGACCGAGCGGTGAGCGGGCTGCGCGAGACCGTCGCCGGGCACTGCAGGGCGCTCGCCGGCGCCGAGCTCACGCACCCCTGGGACGACGCGCACGACGCCTGGAAGGTCGGCGGCCGCATCTTCGCGCTCGTCGGCGCGCGCGCGGAAGGCGTCAGCGTCAAGTGCGCCGACGTGGAGACGGCGGCGATGCTGATCGACGTGGGGGTGGCCACGCGCGCGCCCTACCTGCACCGCAGCTGGGTGCTCCTGCCCGAGGGCGCGGCGCCGGACGAGCTCGCGCACCGGGTCGCCGCCTCCTACGACATCGTGCGCGCCAAGCTGCCGAAGGCCGTGCGCCTTACGCTCGAGGAGGCACGCTGATGTTCCCGAAACCCGTCGCCCAGGCCCGCCCCGCCATCCGCATCGGCTACAACGTGGCGCTGCCCATCGCGCTCGTGCTCTGGCTCCTGCCGCTTCTCGGCGTGGCGATGACCTCGCTGAAGCCCGCGTCCGACCTTGCGTCGGGCAACTACTTCGGGCTGCCGAGCCATCTCGCGTTCTCGAACTACGCGGACGTGTTCCAGAACTCGCCCATCGCGCGCTACATCGGCAACAGCTTCCGCGTCACCATCCCGACGGTGATCGGCGCGGTGGCGCTCTCGACGATGACGGGCTTCGCACTCGCGATCTACCGCTTTCCATCGAACCTCCTGGTGTTCTTCCTCTTCGTCGCGGGCAACTTCGTGCCGTTCCAGATCCTGATGGTGCCGGTGCGCGACCTCACGCTGCACCTCGGGCTCTACAACAGCACCACCGGCCTCGCGCTCTTCCACATCGCGTTCCAGACCGGGTTCTGCACGCTCTTCATGCGGAACTTCATCAAGTCGCTGCCGTTCGAGCTGATCGAGGCGGCGCGGGTCGAGGGTGTGAGCGAGATCCGCATCTTCTGGTACGTCGTGCTGCCGCTGATGCGCCCGGCCATCGCGGCGCTGAGCGTGCTCGTGTTCACCTTCATCTGGAACGACTATTTCTGGGCCACCGTGCTCACCACGGGCGCCGACACGCAGCCGGTGACCGCCGGGCTCTACTCGCTCAACGGCCAGTGGGTCGCGGCGTGGCAGCTCGTGTCGGCGGGCTCCATCGTCGCCGCCTTGCCGCCGGTCCTGATGTTCTTCGCCATGCAGCGCCACTTCATCGCGGGCCTCACCCTCGGAGCCGTCAAATGACCAGGATCGCGTTCATCGGGGCGGGCTCGACCGTCTTCATGAAGAATATCATCGGCGACGTGCTGCAGCGCCCGGCGCTCGCCGGCGCGACGATCGCGCTGATGGACATCGACGCCAAGCGGCTCGCGGAGTCAGAGACGGTCGCGCGCAAGATCGTCTCGACGCTCGGCGTCCCGGCCGAGGTCGAGACCACGACCGACCAGCGCCGCGCGCTCGCGGGGGCCGACTTCGTGGTGGTCGCCTTCCAGATCGGCGGCTACCGGCCCGCGACCGTGACCGACTTCGAGGTGCCGAAGGCCTACGGCCTGCGCCAGACCATCGCCGACACGCTCGGCATCGGCGGCATCATGCGGGGCCTGCGGACCGTGCCGCACCTGTGGTCGATCTGCGAGGACATGACCGCGCTCTGCCCGGACGCGATCCTGCTGCAGTACGTCAACCCGATGGCGATCAACACCTGGGCCATCGCCGAGCGCTACCCCGCCATCCGGCAGGTGGGCCTCTGCCATTCGGTGCAGGGCACGGCGGAGGAGCTGGCGCGCGACCTCGACCTGCCCGCCGACCGGCTCCGCTACACCGCCGCCGGCATCAACCACATGGCGTTCTACCTGAACCTCGAGGAGCGCCGGCCGGACGGCAGCACCCGCGACCTCTACCCCGCGCTCCGCGACGGCTACCGCGCCGGCCGGATCCCGAAGGAAAGCGCGTGGAACCCGCGCTGCCCCAACCTCGTGCGCTACGAGATGATGATGCACCTCGGCTACTTCGTGACCGAGTCGAGCGAGCACTTCGCCGAATACGTCCCCTGGTTCATCAAGCGCGACCGCCCGGACCTCATCGAGCGCTTCCGCATCCCGCTCGACGAGTATCCCGTGCGCTGCGAGGAGCAGGTCGCGCGCTGGGAGACGCAGGCCGCGACCTACGCCGCCGCGAACCGCATCGAGGTGCCGGTCTCGCGCGAGTACGCGGCGACGATCATGGACGCGGTGACGACCGGCACGCCCGCGGTGATCTACGGCAACGTCGCCAACCGCGGCTACATCCCGCAGCTTCCGCCGGGCTGCGCGGTCGAGGTGCCCTGCCTCGTCGACGCGAACGGGCTCCATCCGACGGTGGTGGAGCGCATCCCGCCGCAGCTCGTGGCGCTGATGCGGACCAACGTCAACGTGCAGGAGCTGACCGTCGCCGCGCTCATGACCGAGGACCGCGCGCACGTCTATCACGCGGCGATGCTCGACCCGCACACCGCGGCCGAGCTGGATCTCGACCAGATCCACCGGCTCGTCGACGACCTGATCGCCGCGCACGGCGCCTTCATGCCGTCCTGGCTCGCCGCGCGGGAGGCCGCCTGATGGCCGGCGCCGCGACCTTCCACGACCTCGAGGGCGCCTCGGTGTTCATCACCGGCGGTGGCTCCGGCATCGGCGCCGCCCTGACCGAGGGCTTCCTCGCGCAGGGCGCGCATGTCGCCTTCGTGCAGCGCTCCGACGCCTCGGCGTTCTGCGACGAGATGTTCGACACCTACGGGATCAGGCCGCACTTCACCGCCTGCGACATCACCGACGTGGCGGCGCTCAAGGCCGCGATGGCCGAGGCGGCGGCGGCGCAGGGCGCGGTCTCGGTCCTCGTCAACAACGCGGCCGACGACACCCGCCACGCCTGGGACGCCTACGGCGTCGAGGACTGGGACCGCGGCATGGCGGTCAACCTCAGGCCGCACTTCTTCACCGCGCAGGCGGCGGCGCCGGCGATGATCGCGGCGGGCGGCGGATCGATCATCAACTTCTCGTCGATCTCCTACATGATGGGGAACGGCGCCTATGCGGGCTACACCGCGGCGAAGGCCGGCATCACCGGGCTCACCCGCTCGCTCGCGCGCGACCTCGGGGCGCACCGCATCCGCGTCAACGCGCTGATGCCGGGCTGGGTGCTGACCGAGCGGCAGATGGAGCTCTGGGGCCAGCCCGAGGCGCTCGCGGCGCATCTCGCGCGCCAGTGCATCCCCGAGCACCTCGTGGCCTCCGACATCGTGGACGCGACGCTGTTCCTCGCGTCGGGCACCAGCCGGATGATGACCGGCCAGGCGCTCGTCATCGACGGCGGCGTGGTGGTGACGGGGTGAGCGACAGGGCGAGTGACGGGTCCTCGCCCGGATGGCTGGCGCTCGACTGGGGCACCTCGCGGCTCCGCGCGTGGCACATGAGCGCCGAGGGCCGGGTGCTCGCGCAGGCCGAGGCGGGCACCGGCATGGCGGGGCTCGCGCCCGAGGCGTTCGAGCCCGCGCTTCTCGCGCTCGTCGGCGGCTGGCTCGGGGCCGGGCCGCTCCGCGCCGTCGCCTGCGGCATGGTCGGCGCGCGGCAGGGCTGGGTCGAGGCGCCCTACGCCACCGTGCCCGCCGCCCCGCTCGACGCCGCGCGGATGGTCCGGGCGCCCGTCGCCGACGCGCGGCTGCAGGTCGCCGTGATCCCCGGCCTGCGGCAGGACCGGCCCGCCGACGTGATGCGCGGCGAGGAGACGCAGATCGCGGGCTTCCTCGCCACCGACCCGCAGTTCGACGGCGTGCTCTGCCTGCCCGGCACGCACACGAAGTGGGCGCGGATCAGCGCGGGCGAGGTCGCGGGCTTCCAGACCTTCATGACCGGCGAGATGTTCGGCCTTCTCGCCGAGCGCTCGGTGCTGCGCCACACGGTCGGCGGCGACGGCTGGGACGGCGCCGCCTTCGACGCGGCCGTCGCCGAGGCGGTGGCGCGCCCCGAGCGGCTCGCCGCGCGGCTCTTCTCGCTGCGCGCGGAAGCGCTCCTCGACGGGCTCGACGCGCCCGCCGCCCGCGCGCGGCTCTCGGGCGCGCTCATCGGCACGGAGCTCGCCGCCGCGAAGGCATGGTGGCTCGGCACCCGCGTCGCCGTCATAGGCGCGCCGAAGATCAGCGCGCACTACGCCCGCGCGCTCGGGGCGATGGGCGCCGCCCCGACCGAGCACGGCGGCGAGAGCGCGACGCTCGCCGGGTTGATCGCCGCCCATGCCGCGGCGCTGGAGAGCATCGCATGAGCCGGGCGCTCATCGCCATCCTGCGCGGGATCACCCCGCCCGAGGCCGCCCCGATGGCCGAGGCGCTGGTCGCGCGCGGCATCACCCGGATCGAGGTGCCGCTCAACTCGCCCGACCCCTTCGCCTCGATCGCCGCGATGGCCGCGACCGTCGGCGACCACGCGACGGTCGGGGCGGGCACGGTGCTCGACCCCGCCGACGTGGCACGGGTGGCGGACGCGGGCGGGCGGCTCGTGGTCGCGCCCAACACGAACGTCGAGGTCATCCGCGCGGCGAAGGCCGCGGGGCTCGAGGCGGTGCCGGGGTTCCTCACGCCGTCCGAGGCCTTCGCGGCGCTCGCCGCCGGGGCGGACGCGCTGAAGATCTTCCCCGCGAGCGTGCTCGGCGAGGCGGGCCTGCGCGCGCTCCGCGCCGTCCTGCCGCCCGCCACGCGTGTCTACGCCGTCGGCGGCGCGGGGCCGGCGAACTTCGCGGCCTGGCTCGGCGCGGGGGTGGACGGCTTCGGCATCGGAACCGCGCTCTACGTTCCCGGCCGCAGCGTCCTGGACACCGCGCAGCGCGCCGCCGACATCGTCGCCGCCTGGGACCGCGCCACCACCGGCGAGGTCAGCGTGTGAGCGCGACCCTCTTCGACGCGACGCCCTGCACGCTCGGCGAGGGGCCGTTCTGGCACCCCGAGCGCACCTCGCTCTTCTGGTTCGACATCATTGGCCGGCGCCTCATGTCGCGCGCGCCGGGCGACTGGGAGGCGCGCACCTGGGACTTCGCCGAGCACGTCTCGGCCGCCGGGCACATCGACCGCGACCGCCTCTTCGTCGCCTCCGAGACCGGGCTCTTCACGTTCGACCTCGAGTCCGGCTCGCAGCATCGGGTGGCGGCCTTCGGCACCGGCCCCGGCGTGCGCTCCAACGACGGCCGCGCGGACCCCTGGGGCGGGTTCTGGATCGGCACGATGGGCAAGCGCGCGGAGCCCGGCGCGGGCGCCATCTGGCGCTGGCATCTTGGCGAGCTGCGCCGGCTCTTCGCGCCGCTGACGATCCCCAACGCCATCGCCTTCGCGCCGGACCGGAGCCACGCCAGCTTCGCCGATACCCTCGTCTCCCGCGTCTGGCGCGTGCCGCTCGACGCGGAGAGCGGCTGGCCCGCGGGCGAGCCCGAGCCGTTCCTCGACCTCGCGCGCGAAGACCGCAACCCCGACGGCGCGGTCTACGACGCCGAGGGCTTGCTCTGGATCGCCGAATGGGGCGGCGCGCGCGTCGTGGCCTATGCGCCCGACGGCACGCGCGGTCGCGAGATCGCCTTCCCCGCCCCCCACACCGCCTGCCCCGCGTTCGGCGGCCCGCATCTCGACACGCTCTACTGCACCACCGCGCGCGAGCATCTGCCCGAGGCCGACCTCGCCCGTCACCCGCTGAGCGGCGCGACCTTCGCGGTCCTTGGCGTCACGCGGGGGCTCGCGGCGAACCGGGTCGTGGCATGAAGCGCCAACTCGGCGTGTGCTGGTATCCCGAGCACTGGCCCGAGGACATCTGGGCCGAGGACGCGGCGCGCATGGCGGAGGCGGGCATCACGGTCGTCCGCATCGGCGAGTTCGCCTGGTCGCGGATGGAGCCCGTCCCCGGCGTGCTCGACCTCGGCTGGCTCGACCGCGCCTTCGACGTGCTGGGAGCGGCGGGCCTCGGCGTCGTCCTCGGCACCCCGACCGCGACGCCGCCCGCCTGGATGGTGACGCGGCATCCCGACATGCTGCCCGTCGATGCGGCGGGCCGGACGCGCGGCTTCGGCTCGCGGCGGCACTACAGCTTCAGCCACACGGGCTACCGCGCGGAATGCGTCCGCATCGCGGGCATCCTCGCCGCGCGCTACGGGCGGCATCCGCACCTCACCGGCTGGCAGACCGACAACGAGTACGGCTGCCACGACACCACGCGCTCCTACGGCGCGGTCGACGCCGAGGCGTTCCGCGAGTGGCTGGCGCAGCGCTACCAGTCGCCGCAGGCGCTCAACCGGGCCTGGGGCAACGTGTTCTGGTCGATGGAGATCGCGGACTTCGCCGAGGTCGGGCTGCCGGCGCTGACGGTGACGGAGGCGAACCCCGCCGCGGCGATGGACTTCCGCCGCTTCGCCTCGGATGCGCTCCGGGCCTTCAACGCGGCGCAGGTCGCGGCGATCCGGGCCCATTCGGACGCACCGATCGCGCACAACTACATGGGCGGCGTGACCTCGTTCGACCACTTCGCGGTCGGCGCCGACCTCGACATAGCGGCCTGGGACAGCTACCCGCTCGGGTTCCTCTCGGAGCGCATCCACGTCGAAGCTGCGGACAAGGCGCGCTACCTCCGGCAGGGCGACCCGGATTACCAGGCGTTCCACCACGACCTCTACCGCAGCGTCGGACGCGGGCGCTGGTGGATCATGGAGCAGCAGCCCGGCCCGGTGAACTGGGCACCGTGGAACCCGATCCCGGCGCCGGGGATGCTGCGTCTCTGGGCCTGGGAGGCCTTCGCGCACGGGGCGGAGGTGGTGAGCTGGTTCCGCTGGCGACAGGCGCCCTTCGCGCAGGAGGCGATGCACGCGGGGCTCTTGCGCCCCGACAGCGCGGCGGCACCGGGGCTCGCCGAGGTGGCCGAAGTCGCGCGCGAGCTGACTGGTATGCCAGATGCCGGGACGGCTCGGGCGACCGTCGCGGTGGTGTTCGACTACGCCTCCGCCTGGGCGTGGGAGGTGCAGCCGCAGGGGCGCGACTTCGCCTATCTCGATCTCGTGCTGGCATACTACCGGGCCTTTCGCCGGCTGGGCCTCGACATCGACGTCGTCCCGCCCGACGTGACAGACCTGTCGCCGTGGCAGGTCGTGGCCGTGCCCGGTCTCGCGACGGTCCCGGCGGGCCTGCTCGCGGCGCTCGGCGCCTTCGAGGGCGCGGCGCTCGTCGGCCCCCGCACCGGCGCCAAGACCGCCGCCTTCGCGACCCCCGTGCCGCTCCCGCCGTCGCTGCCCGGCCTCGACGCCGTGGTGGCGCGGGTCGAGAGCCTGCCGCCCGGCGCCTCCGTAGCGCTCGAGGGCGGCGGCAGTTTCGTGCATTGGCACGAGGAGCTCGACGGCAGCGCGGAGATCGCGATCCGCTGTGTCGACGGCACCCCGGCGGTCGTGCGCGCGGGCGGTCTGACCTACGTCGCCGGCTGGCCCGACGACGCGGCGCTCGACCGCATCGTCGGCGCGGCCTGCGAGGGGCTCGAGACGTTCACCCTGCCGACCGGCCTCCGGACCCGGACCACGCAAACGCATCGGTTCTGGATCAACTACGGCCTCGTGCCGGCGAGCAACGGCCGCGCCGAGATCCCTGCCTGCGGTGTCACCTGGGAGCCCCTCCGATGAGCCCGGACATCCGAACCTTCGGCGCGACGGACGACGGCACGCTGGTCCGCGCGATCCGCCTCGCGCACCGCGACCTCAGCGCGGTGATCCTGACGCGGGGTGCCATCCTGCACGACGTGCGGCTTGCCGGCGCGCCGTTCCCGCTGACGCTCGGCTGCGGCCGGCTTGCCGCCTACGAAGGGCCTTTCGCCTTCGCCGGGGCCATCGTCGGGCCGGTCTCGAACCGCATCGGCGGCGCGTCGGCGGTGATCGACGGGCGCACGGTTCTCTTCGAGGCGGGGCCCTCCGGGGCGACGCTCCACGGCGGCGCCGACGGCACTCACGCGCAGGTCTGGCGCATCGAGGAGGCGACCGCGTCGGAGGTGCTCCTCGCCTCCGACCTCCCCGACGGCCTCGGGGGCTTCCCCGGACGCCGCCGGATCGAAGCGCGCTACGCCCTCACGGGCGACGCCACGCTGACGCTGGCGCTCACCGCCACGACCGACGCGCCGACGTTGATGAGCCTCGCCAACCACAGCTACTGGAACCTCGACGGCCGCTCCGACATCTCGGGCCACACCGTCGCCGTCGATGCCGACCGCTACATGCCGACGACCGCCGAGCGGATGCCCACGGGCGAGGTGCGCGGCGTCGCGGGCACGTCCTTCGACCTCCGTGCCGGCGCCAAGCCGATGACGCCGGGGCTCAGGCTCGACACCAACTACTGCCTCGCCGACGCCCCGCGCCCGCTCGTCCGTGTCGCTACGCTGACCGGCCAGACCGGGCTCAGGATGACGCTCGAGACGACCGAGCCGGGGCTGCAGGTCTATGACGGCGAGCTCAACGACAGCGGCAACTTCCCCGGCCACACCGGCCAGCCCTACCGCCGCTGGTCCGGCATGGCGCTCGAGCCGCAACGCTGGCCCGACGCGCCGAACAACCCCTGGGCGGCGCAGGTCGCGCTCGCCCCCGCCGAGACCTACGCGCAGACGACGCGCTGGAGCTTCGCGTTGGGGTGACGGGCAGGGCCGTGGGCGTGGCGGTGCCGGGCCTGCCGCGGACACGCCGACCGTCCAACGGACGGCCGCGACGCAGGGTGCGGCCTCGGGGCCGTGCCGCGGGATCGACGGGGCCCTCGCCTCGCGCAGCTTCTCCGGAAGGGTCGAGGCGCTGCACGCCGGGCTTGCGGCCGATCCCCGGTCGGCGCTCCGTCGCGACGGAACCGGGCTTGCCGGTTCGTCTGCGGCGATCAAGGGCGAAAGCTCGCACGACGCCGTGCGAGCGGCGCGAGGCCTTGGTCCTTCCGCCACCGCTGCCCGCCCCGGGGTTTCGGTCGATGTCGGCGATGCCTTCCGCCTCCGCGGCGGAACGGTCCGGAGGTGCCGCGGCGCGGGCGTTCCCATCGTCGAGGAACGGCAGGACCGTCGGCCTGCCGTGAAGGGCTCGCCGCGGTCGAACTGACGGCGGGCGCAGCCGCGCCCGGCGCGCGGCGTCCCTTGAGGGCGCGAGGCGGATGCAGGGCCGCGACGGCGTCCCGCCCGTCGTTGCGGGCGGCGCAAGCGAAGAGGGAGGTCCGCTCCGCCCAGGACCGTTCCGATCGCTCGACCGCCATGACCTTGCCACGCGGGAGGGCTTCGCTCCGGGCCTCCGTCGATCGCCAAGGGGCGGGCGACACCAACCCCGAGGATCGCACGACTTCGTCGCCCGGCGGCGCTAGTTGCCGTCGATCCGCTCGACCGGGATGACCGGGCAGTTCAGCTCCTCCTCCTCCGAGACCACCTGGGGCGGGGTCACGTCGGAGTTCGCCATGTTGAAATGCCCGACGTCCGGTCCTGCGCTCCGCAGCCGCAGGTAGCCGAGCACGCGGTTCTCCCGCTTGGGGTCGATCATCAGCATCTCGCCCTCGTAGACGCTGAAGTTGGTCAGTTCCTCGATGTTGGTGTAGTGCGTCACGATGAGAAGCGGTCCCGACGCGCCTTCCCCGGTCCAGGCCGCGATGCGGTCGCGGAGCGCGCTCACGTCTGCCGAGCCCTGCAACGACAGGAGCAGATCGAGCTTCGGGTCGGTCTCGATCTTTACCGAGTAGGCCGGATCGACCACGTGGAACCCGATCATCAGGTTCTCCACCGTCTGCTGGTTGCGGCACCATTCGCTGACCGCGATCATGCCGGGCGCGATGCCGTTGTCGGCGAGGAGCACGCCGAGGTTCTGCATGTCGATCTTGCCCCGCGGCGTCTGCACGCGCTGGTTGGCGCAGTCCGTCGGCGCCACGTCCTTCACGTCGAGATGGCTCCAGTCGGTCGGGCCGTGCCGCATCAGGAAGACGATGTCCTTGCGCGTCACCAGATCCTCGATCATCTGGATCGGCTCGAACCGGATGCTGTCCTTCCTGCCGGTCTTCTCCTGGGGCGACATGCGCGGCGACATCATCCCGCCGACGTGCGGCGAGAGCTGCCGGACGGTGCCCTTGCGCTCCACTTCGGCGGATGCGGCGGACGCGAGCCCAACGGCCGCCAGCGCGCCAACCGTCGCGAGAAGTCTGATCGTGATCGCCATGCTAAGTCCTCTATAGCGTAGAGCCGGCGCGGCGCCCCTGGGCGCCGACACGTGTCCGCAGGCATACTATTCACCGCCGTGCCTCCGGGCTCAAGCCGCATTGGACCGCCGCACGAGAGGCTCGGCCACGTGCGACATTCGCGCACGGTCTGCGCGTGCCGCCATCGCGTCGGCATCGTTCGGGCGATCGAGTGGCCGTGACGCAGGGCGTGCTGCGCTTCGTGCGCGAGGCGCGCGACACGGGGGGCACTCGTGCATCTCCCTCGCGCACAACATCCACCACGTGTCCCAGGTGGTCGACGGCACCGTGGTCGCGGACGACCTCAGCCCGGAGACCTCCACGATCCGGGATGTCGAGGACGTCATCACCGGCGAGCACGCGTCGATCCGAGGCCCTAGCCTCCCGCGCCGCGATACCACGCGACGATGGCGGCGCGCTCGGCGGGCTCGATGCCGGAGAGGTTGGCGGGCGGCATGGCATGGGTGACACCGGCCTGGAGGTAGATCAGCCGGGCGGCGCGGGCGATCTCGGCCGGGGTCTCGAGCATGACGTTCTTCGGCGGCCAGAGCACGCCTTGCCATGCCGGCTCCGCGGCGTGGCAGACGGCGCAGCGCGCGGTCACGATGTCGGTCACGTGCTCGAAGCCGGGGGCAGCGGCGAACGTCGCGTCGGCGCGCGCGAGTGCCGTCTCCGCCTGCGGCACGCTCGCGGTCGAGAGCCAGGCGAGCACGATGAAGAGCACCACCGTCGCGGCCCAGGTCCAGTGCGGGCGGCCGCGCCCCGCATGCATCGAGTTGAAGTAGTGCCGGATCGTGACGCCGATGAGGAACACCAGGCTCGCGATCACCCAGTTCCAGCGCGTCGCGAAGGCGAGCGGGTAGTGCGGCGACAGCATCAGGAACAGAACCGGCAACGTCAGGTAGTTGTTGTGCGTGCTCCGCTGCTTGGCGATGCGGCCGTACTTCGCGTCGGGCACGCGGCCCGCGCGCAGGTCGGCCACGACGATCTTCTGGTTCGGGATGATCGTGAGGAACACGTTCGCCGACATGATCGTCGCGGTGAACGCCCCGAGGTGGAGGAGCGCCGCGCGCCCCGAGAACACATGCGCGTAGCCCCAGGCCATCGCCACCAGCACGACGTAGAGCCCGAGCATCAGGCGCACCGGGTCGTCGCCGAAGCGCGACCGGCAGAGCGCGTCGTAGGCGAGCCAGCCCAGCGCCAGCGAGCCGCCGGAGATCGCGATGGCGCCCCAGACCGGCAGGTCGAGCACCGCGGGATCGACGAGGTAGAACCCCGCGCCGAACCAGTACACGATGACGAGGAGCGAGGCGCCCGAGAGCCAGGTCGCGTAGCTCTCCCATTTGAACCAGATCAGGTGGTCGGGCAGGCCCGGCGGCGCCACCATGTACTTGTTGATGTGGTAGAAGCCGCCGCCGTGAACCTGCCACTCCTCGCCCGCGACGCCCTGCGGCAGCCCCGGCCCGCGCCGGAGCCCGAGGTCGAGCGCGATGAAGTAGAACGACGATCCGATCCAGGCGATGGCGACGATCACATGCGTCCAGCGCACGGCGAACTCGGCCCATGCGCCGAGGATGGTGAGGTCGGTCATCGCGGCGCCCCTTCGCTCCCCGCCCGAGCGTAGGCGGACGGACGCGATGGCTGCAACCGGCCGCTGCGCCGCATCAGCGATCGCGCCGGAGGAGATAGACCTGCCGCCCGCCGTCCGCCATCGAGGTGACGACAATGCGGTCGCCGGCGGCATCGGGCACCGGGTGCAGGTCGCAGCGGTACGGCCCGCGCGGCGGCACGTGGCCGGCGAATGAGGCGATACGGACGGGGTCGGCCTCGGTGCTCCCCATCAGCATCAGGTCCACGGTCTCGCGGTAGGGCGTGTCGAACACCCATTCCGCCGGCGTCGCCGAGCCGGGCGGCAGGTGGCGAAGGTGGACGTTGGAGGTGATGACACCGGGGCCGATCACGCGCAGCGGCTCCCCGCGCGGGATGCGGTCGGCGGTGAGGGCGAGCGCGCCGCGGCGCCAGTAGTAGGCGCGCGCGCCGTCGAGCCAGAGGACGTGCGAGGTGGCGTCCGCGAGGAGCGCCACGCCCGTGCCGTCGAGCCCGCAGGTGAGGCTCACGCCCATGTCGCCGGTCCAGGGGCCGTTCGGGTGCCGCCAGCGGAGCTTCACGGTGAAGCGCCGGCCGTCGGGGGCGATCTTGGCGTGGTTGAACCAGTAGTGGTAGCGGCGCACGAGATGCCCCGCACGGGCGCGCATCGGCAGCATCCGGTGGAGGAACGCGACCGCCTCGGCGAGCGGCAGCACGAGCACCGGCGCGCTGCCGTCGAGCGCCAGGCGCCGCACGCCGACGCTTGCCGGGATGCGCCCCCCGGGCGTCGTGCCGCCGGGGTAGCCGTAGCCGGGCCGGAGCCGGTCGAGCCGCGCCATGTCGAGCGACAGCGCCGTAGCGCCGTCGGGCGACACCGCGTAGACCGGCGCCGCGAGCGTCTCGGTCGCGCCCGTGTCGGGGTCGTGGAGGCGCGCGACGAAGCGGTCGCCGTCGCGGTCGTTCCACACCACGCGGCGGCCGACCCACTGCGCCATCGGGCCCTGCTGCCAACTCCAGGCGTCGCTCGACCCGATGGGCTGCCAGGTGCCCGGCGCGGCGGTCTCGACGAGGCCGACCTCGATGCGGTCGCCGGGCACCGGCTGGCGGCCCGCGAAGGTGGTGCGGTGCACGGCGACGCGGGCGCCCGCCGCGTCCAGCACCGGGATGTCGTAGTAGCTGTGCGCGTGGAACCGGCTCTCGGACGTGCCGAAGGTGAGCTGCGTCAGCGTCCAGCCGGTGTCCTTCATCGCAGGCGCATGAGCGTTCCGCGGACGCGGGCGATCGCGCGGATCGCACGGAGCCGGAGCCGCCACGGCCAGCGATCCGCGTCGGGCATCAGCGGCACGGCGGCGAGATCGATGCCGCCGTGACGGTCGATGTGGTTGAGCTGCTTCGTGCCGTATTCGACGCCCGCGGGGCTGACGCCCGGCGTCGCGAGGCGCTTGCGGAGCCGGTCCGGAAGCGCCGCCGTCCAATGGTAGTGATGCACGCGCGTCGGCACGGCGAAACGGAAACCGGGACGCTCGACGTCGGGCATGTCGCCGAGAGCCATCCCGTAGAGCTGCCGCGCGGGCGTGCCCTTCACCTGATTGTGGCCGCCGCGCGAGGGCCGCACGTCGCCGCGCATCGCCATGATCTTCACGGTGCCACCGCGGCCGTGCGTGGCGCCGGTGCCGCCGATGGCGAAGCCGACCTCGGCGCGGATCGGAAACTGCTCCGTGATCGCGGGCGTGGCGCCGACCGGGGCCAGCTTTCCTCCCGGTGCGAGGCGGTCGATGAACACGCCCTGGATGCAGTCGAAGCCGTCGCGCTCGGCGCGCGCGAGAAAGCGGTCCATCGGCTCGGGGAACTCGTGGAACTCGTCCACGTCGGCGCTGAGGAACCAGCCGTCGCCGCCGAGGCGGGACTGGAGACTGCGGCGCTCGTCCCACATCGTGTTCGAGGTGAACGGGGCGATCCATGTCTCGGGTGGCGCGGCACCCGCCGCGGCGAGGATCCCCGCGGCGCGCGCGAGGCCCGGGTCGTCGGGCTCGGTCGCGTTCAGGATGGCATGGATCCGTCCCGGCTCGACCCCGAGCGCCACGAAATGCGCGAGCCAGTGCGGCAGCAGGTCGAGGTCCGTGCGGACTCCGACGCAGGTGAGCAGGCGCGGCGCCTCACGCATCGCGGTAGGCCGCGAGATAGGGTCGCGCTGCGACCGCCTGCTTGAGCCGGGCGTGTTGCTCGCCCGTCCAGGACAGGGCGTCGCCGCGGCGGGCGCGGGACGGGCGGACGATGGCGGCGGCGGCCGCGAGCCAGGCGGGGTGAGGCTCGAGCCCGACGAAGGTGGCGAGCGCGGCCAGATGGCGATGCGGCTCCAGCGTGAACTCCTCGTAGACGATGTGGTGCCAGTCGGCGGCCGGCACGCGGGCCGCGAGGGCAGCGGTGCCCGCGTCGAGCCCCAGCCAGTCCTCGATCATGTCGTCGCGCGCCGAGGTGCCGACGATCCCGGCGCGCTCGGCATCCTCGAGCGCCGCGTGATAGGCAGCGCCGTCGTGCTCCATCCGAAGCCGGTCGTAGGCGCGCCCCGAGCTCTTGCGGCGCGACATCGTGGCGACGTTGTCCCAGGGATCGCGGGTGACGAGGATCCACTTCTGCCGGAGCGGGGTCGCGGCCGCCAGGCGGTCCGCGAGGTCCGGCTCGGCGATCGACCAGCGCGTCGCCCAGTCGCCCTTCTTGTCGCCGATGACCTGCGGACGCTCTGCGGGCGGGGCGTCCGGCACCCGGTAGTCGAGCCCGTTCCACCAGTGCCCGTGCGCCGCGAAACGGCGCGCGTGGGACGCGATCAGCGCCGCGATCTCGGGCATCGGCACGCCCTTGGCGAAGAGCCCCATGATGTCGAGTTCGTGCGCGATCGTGGCGCGCGGGTGCGCGTCGAGGAGCGCGCCGATCATCGAATGGCCCGACCGCGGCCAGCCGGCGAACTGCACGAGCGTGCGGGCCTCCGCCAGATGCCGGCCATACCGGAGCCGGGCGACGAGCGCCTCGGCGCGCAGCCGGCGGATGCGGACACGGGCGTGCAGGTGCGACCGGCGGCCGTCGAACACCGGCACGCCGTGATCGTGCCGCTGTGCGCCGGCGCCCTTCGGCGCGGCGGCCGCCGCAGCGTCGGTCATGCGGCGCGGACCCGGCGCGGTGCGGCCGGCGCTGCCGGCTCGGCCCGCCCGGCGCGCCAGCGCAGGCTCCGGGCCGCAAGGCGCAGCGCGGCCGCAGGCTCGGTCCGCAGCCGCCAGCGCGCCTGCCTCCAGAGGGCCGAAGCGGTGCAGGTTTCGAGGTCGCGCGCGATGTCCGGCGTCTCGACCTCGCGGGCGCGCACGAGGATCCGGCCGAGCGCGCGCTCGCCCTCGGCGACCGTTGCGCGATCGAGCGGGGCGTAGCTGCGCCAGAGGTCCACCGCGGAGGCGACGGCGACCGGCCCCGGATCGGCGCCGAGGTACGCCGTCTGGAGCCGCGCCGACACCGACAGGCTCAGCGCCCGCCCGGCATCGCCGCGGGTCGCCAGCACCGAGGCGCCGTGCAGGCGCCAGTCGACCAGCGGACCGGGGAGGTTGTCGAGCTCGCCGAGCGGCGCCAAGCGCGCCCAGAGGTCGCTGTCCTGCGCCGTCCAGAAGCGCTCGTCGTAGCCGCCGACGGCGTTAAGCGCGTCGCGCCGGATCATCGCGCCGGGATGCAGGAGCGAGTTCGAGAACATCGCGCGGAACCGGATCCGCGCCGGGCCGGTGACGGGACGATGGGTGAGGAGCACGCGCCCCGCGACGTCGATGCGCCGGTAGCCGCAGGAGAGCGCGACGAGGCCCGGCCGCGCGGCGAACACCGCCGCCTGCCGCGCGAGGCGCTCGGGGTGGTAGGCGTCGTCGGCGTCGGCGCGCGCGACGAGCGGCGCACGGCAGCGGGCAAGCCCGAGGTTGAGCGCCGCGGGCAGGCTTCCCGACACGGCCTCGCGGCGCAGCGGCACGACGCGCGCGTCGGCGGC
This sequence comes from Paracoccaceae bacterium, assembly GCA_965219015.1. Lineage (GTDB taxonomy): Bacteria > Pseudomonadota > Alphaproteobacteria > Rhodobacterales > Rhodobacteraceae > CBDCNH01. The sequence continues at coordinate 833,456 of CBDCNH010000013.1, read as the reverse complement.
GGCGCGGTCGGCGAGGACCGCGCGGGCGGCAGCATCGGCGCCGTCGTCGACGACGACCACCTCGATGTCGCCAAGGCTCTGCGCCAAGAGCGTGTCGAGCGCGGGCGCGAGATAGGCGCCGTCGCGCACGGCCATCAGGACGGAGACGGCGGGCGCGGTCATTCGGCGGCCGCGAGCAGCGTGCGGAAGGCGGCGCTCCGCGCGACGAGCTCGGCCTGGCTGCCGGCATCCGCGAGCCGGCCGTGGTCGAGAAGGAAGATCGTGTCGCATTTCGCGACCGTGCTGAGGCGGTGCGAGACCATCAGCACCGTCCGCTCGCCCCGGAGCGCGCCCACGGCCTCCATGACCGCGCGCTCGGTCACGGTGTCGAGCGCGCTGGTCGCCTCGTCGAACACGAGGATCTGCGGATCGCGGTAGAGCGCCCGTGCGATGCCGATGCGCTGGCGCTGGCCGCCCGAGATCCGCACGCCGGCGTCGCCCACCGTGGTCTCGAAGCCGAGCGGCAGCCCCTCGACGAAGCCGGTGAGGCTCGCGAGCCGGGCGCACTCGCGCACCTGGTCGTGGTCGATCTCCGCGGCCGGGATGCCGCGCGCGATGTTGGCGGCGATGGTGTCGTCGATGAGGTGGATGGTCTGCGGCACGAAGCCGATGCCGCGCTGCCAGTCGCGCAGGTTGGCGGCGTCGATCACCGTGCCGTCGACGGTGAGCGTGCCCTCGCGCGGCGCGATGAGGCCGAGCACGATGTCCATCGCGGTGGTCTTGCCGGCCCCCGTCGTGCCGACGAACCCGACCGCCGATCCCGCCGCGATGGCGACGTCGAGCCCGTGCAGCACGTCCGTCTCGGTGCCGGGATAGCGGTAGGTGACGCCCTCGAGGCGCAACTCGTGCCGGAGCGGGATGGTCGGCCCGCCGGCGTCGCGGTCGGGTGGCAGCGCCGCCGAAGCATCGCCGTCGAGATCGTCGCGCAGCGCCTCGAGCGCCGGCTTGCCGAACCGCATCAGCGCGAAATCGCGGAACAGCATCTGCACCACGGGCATCAGCTTCAGCCCGGCGAAGGCGAAGGCGCCGATCACCGGGACGACCTCGTGGACGTCGCCCGCGCGGGTCCACATCAGCCACAGCGTCACGAGCAGCATGCCGCCGAACGACAGCGCCTCGAGCGCGTAGCGCGGCATCTCGCCGATGAGCGAGATCGTCGCCTGATAGCGCGCCACCCGCCGCGACGGGTCGATGAAGCGCCGCAGGTACGCGTCCTCGAGCCCCAGCATCTTCACTTCCTTGATGCCGCCCAGCACCTCGCCCGTCACCTGGTGGCGCTCGGTGTTGGCCCGCCTCCGGTCGAGGCCCATCGTCGTCAGGGACCGCCCGATCCTGAGGTAGATGAGCCCGAAGCCGAGGCCGAGGAGGCAGCCGATGATGAGCGCGCCGACGGGCTCGACGTAGAGCAGGAGCCCCGAGAGCGCCGCGAGCAGGATCGCGTTGGCGATGACGCGCACGGCGGGCGAGATCGAGCCGATGACGATCTCGTTGATCTCCTGCAGCACCGATTTGCCGAGGTCCGCCGAGTGCCGCATCAGGAACCAGTCGTAGGGCCGCGACAGGTAGCGCCGGAGCCGCGACAGGCCGAGCGTCAGCGCCGTCTCGCGCGCGAAGTGGTTGACCTGATAGAAGGTGACGGCCTTCACGGCGATGCCGACCATCACCAGGACGAAGACCAGCACGCCGAGGAACTGGAGGAACGCGAAGGTCGTCCCGAAGCCGAGCCAGTCGTTGAGCCACGCGAGCGCCGGACGGTTGGTGATCGCCGCGGGGTTCGACAGCACCGCGAGAAACGGCAGGATCAGCGCCACGCCGGCAAGGTCGGTGACGCCCATCACCAGCATCAGCCCGATCAGGAGCGCGAACCGCCGCCGCTGCGCGCGGGTCAGGACTTCGAGGATCAGTCGGTACGTGCCGATCATCGGTGCGCGCCGCTCGTGCCGACGGTGGGGGATCGACTCATCCTGCACCTCCGTGCATGGCCTCTCACCGACATGCCGCGCTGCGGCGCTGGACGCAAGCAATCCGTGCGGCAACACCTTGTCGCCATCCGCTCCGCGTGGAACGCTGCGCGGGTGATCCAGGCTGAGGACCGATCGTGCCGGACGACCCTTCCCCCCACGCCGCGAGCGTGATCGTGCCGAGCTTCAACCGGCCGGACCGGCTGCGCGGCTGCCTCGAGGCGCTCTCGGCGCAGGACTTCGGCGACTACGAGGTGATCGTGGTCGACGACGGCAGTGCTGCGCCGCTCGGCCCCGTCTGCGCGCCGTTCGCGCCGCTGGTCCGGTGCCTGCGCCAGGACAATGCCGGTCCCGCCAAGGCGCGCAACGCCGGCGCGGCGGCGGCCCGCGGCGCGTTCCTCGCGTTCACCGACGACGACTGCCGGCCGCGTCCGGGCTGGCTTGGCGCGCTTCTCGCGGCGCAGGGCGGGGTCGAGGACCGGCTCGTCGGCGGGCTGGTCGTCAACGGCCTCGCCGACAACCCCTACGCCGAGGCGAGCCAGGCGCTGTGCGATTACCTTTATGCCTATTTCGGCGCGGAAACGGGCACGATGCCGTTCTTCACCTCGAACAACCTCGGCCTGTCGCGGGCGGGCTTCCTGCGCGTCGGGGGCTTCGACGAGACGTTTCCGCTGGCCGCCGCCGAGGACCGCGAGTTTGGGATCAGGTGGGAAGCCAAGGGCGGCGCGCTCGCCTTCGCGCCGGACGCTCTGGTCGATCACTTCCACGCCCTCACGCTGCGGCGGTTCTGGGGTCAGCACGCGAACTACGGGCGCGGGGCGCACCACCTGCACGGCGTGCTCGCCCGGCAGGGCAGCGACAAGCCCCGGCGGGAGCCGCTCGGGTTCTACCTCGGGCTTCTGGCATGGCCGCTCAGGCAGGGCGGCGCGCGGCGCCTCGGGCAGTCGGCGCTGATGGCCGTCTCGCAGATGGCGATGGTGCGCGGCTACGCCGCCGCCGGTCGCGACGCCCGCGCGAGGGCGCATCGTCCGCGCTAGGACCGGGTGAGACCGAGCCGGTGCGGCAGGCCTTCGCGAAGCCAGACGAGCCCGAAGCCCGCCAACGCCGCCGTGGTGTAGAGCGCATGGGCGGGCACGGCGCGCACCGCGAAGCCGAAGCCGCGGGTCCGCGCGAGAAAGGCGAAAAAGCGCCCCGAGCCCGCGACGAAGACGCCGAACCCCGCGAGCACGCCCCAGAGCGCGGCCGGCGCGAACGGGGACGCGACGAGGCCGACGCCCGCCGCGACGAGCCCGAGCGCGCCGAGCTTCGCCGCCGTGCCGGTGTTGAGCGAGCCGGTCTTCGCGCCGCGGAACACCAGGAGCCGCGTCCAGGGCACCGCGCGGCCGTAAAGATCGGTGCGGAACGCGGAACGCGCGGTCCAGTGCTTGAGGTGCGTGCCCTGCAGGCTCGGATCGAGCCGGATCGCATGGCCCGCGGCGGCAAGGCGCATCCCGAACTCGACGTCCTCGATGTTCTCCCAGTCCCGGTCGAGCCCGCCCACCGCCAGGAACGCCGTGCGCCGGACCGCGCCGAGCCCGGTCCAGAAGGTGCCCGCGGGCCCGCCGGAGGACTGATGCACGAAATGGTGCAGGAGGTTGCGGTAGCGGCTGACGACCCCCGGCGCGGGAGGTGCCGCGTCGTAGGAGCCGAAGAGCGCCGCGAGATCCGGGTCCGCGTCGAAAGCCTCTTCGACGCGCGCATAGACGTCGGGCGCCGGGATCACGTCGGCATCGACGAAGAGGATCACCTCGCGGTCGAGCGCGGCCACCCCGCGGTTGCGCGCCCAGGCCGGTCGCTCGGCGACGTCGTTGCGGAGAACCTCGATGCCGCGGGCGCGCGCGATGTCCCCGGTGCCGTCGGTCGACCCGTCGTCGACGACCAGAATGTCACCTGCCGGCGCACCGCTTGCGAGCACGCCGTCGAGGCAGGCAGCCAGATGCGCGGATGCCTGATGCGCGGGCACGACCACGCCGACCCTTGTATGTTCCACCAAAGCACCATTAACCATTTCGGCATTCTCGGGAACCATGTGACCAACGAATCCTTCGAGTCGGTTACCAATGTCTGTATACGTATCTCATCCATGGAATGAGCCAGTTCGATGTCAAGCAAACGCATCCTCGTCTCCGGCGGCGCCGGGTTCCTCGGCTCGCACCTGTGTACCGTGCTGGTGGAAGCCGGACATGAGGTGCTCAGCGTCGACAACTACTTCACCGGGCGACGGGCCAACCTCGCGCATCTGATCGGGCGGCCGAACTTCGAGGCGATGCGGCACGACGTGACCCAGCCGCTCTACGTCGAGGTCGACGAGATCTACAACCTCGCCTGCCCGGCCTCGCCCGTGCATTACCAGCATGACCCGGTGCAGACCACGAAGACGAGCGTCCACGGGGCGATCAACATGCTCGGGCTCGCGAAGCGCACCGGCGCGCGCATCCTGCAGGCCTCCACCTCGGAGGTCTACGGCGACCCAGACGTGCATCCGCAGCCCGAGAGCTACCTCGGCAACGTCTCCACGACCGGCCCGCGCGCCTGCTACGACGAGGGCAAGCGCTGCGCCGAGACGCTGTTCTACGACTACCACCGGCAGCACGGCGTGCGGATCAAGGTCGTGCGGATCTTCAATACCTACGGGCCGCGGATGACCGAGGGCGACGGCCGCGTGGTGTCGAGCTTCGTGCTCCAGGCGCTCCGCGGCGAAGCGATCCGCATCCACGGCGACGGCAGCCAGACGCGGTCGTTCTGCTACGTCGACGACCTCATCCGCGCGATGATCGCCGTGATGGAGGCGCCGGACGCGGAGACGGCGCCGGTGAACATCGGCAACCCCGACGAGCGCACCATCCGCGAGCTCGCGGAGACGGTCGTGCGCCTGACGGGCTCGGCGTCCAGCCTCACGTTCGGCGCGCGCCAGATCGACGACCCGCGCCGGCGCTGCCCGGACATCTCGCGCATGACGGCGCTCACCGGCTGGCACCCGCGGGTGCCGCTCGCCGAGGGCCTCGGCCGCACGATCGACTATTTCCGGCCGCTCGTGCCGGAGCACCGCCTCGCCGTCTGACATCGCGCCCCGAAGGGCGTGCCAGCCGGACCATTTTCAGTTTGACGGAGCCTGATCCGATGACCAAGCAACATGCGATCGAGGGCGGCAATCCCGTGCAGAAACCCCCGGACCTCACGATCATCGGCGCGGGGCCCGCGGGCCTTACCGCCGCCTACGAATACCGCCGCCACGTGCCGGACGCGAAGCCCGTCATCATCGAGGGCGGCGAGATCGTCGGCGGCATCGCGCGGACCGAGAGCTACAAGGGCTTCCGCTTCGACATCGGCGGCCACCGGTTCTTCACCAAGGTGCCGCAGGTCACGGCCATGTGGCACGAGGTGCTTGGCAAGGATTTCATCACCCGGCCGCGGCTGAGCCGCATCTTCTACCGCGGCAAGTTCTACAACTACCCGCTCAGCATCTTCAACGCGCTCGGCAACATCGGCGCCTACGAGAGCGCGCGGATCATGGCGAGCTACATCAAGTGGCAGGTGCGTCCGCACAAGGTCGAGGAGAGCTTCGAGCAGTGGGTCATCAACCGCTTCGGCGGGCGGCTCTACATGCACTTCTTCCGCAGCTACACCCAGAAGGTCTGGGGCATCCCGCCGCGCGACATCCGGGCGGACTGGGCCGCGCAGCGGATCAAGGGGCTGTCGCTGTCGAAGGCGATCTGGAACGCGCTCACCGGGGCCAACGACACCGCGTCGCTGATCGAGCGCTTCGAGTATCCGCGGCTCGGGCCGGGGATGATCTGGGAGAAGGTCGCCGAGGGCATCGAGGAAGCGGGCGGCGAGGTGCGGATGCGCTCCTGGGTCAAGCGCGTCCTGCGTGACGGCAACCGCATCACCGGCATCGAGGTCGTCGATGCGTCGGGGCCGGAAGAGCGGACCTACATCGAGGGCGGCGACGAGTTCATCAGCACGATGGGGCTGAAGGCGCTCGTGGAGAGCATGGACCCGCCCGCGCCGGAGGCGGTCCGCGAGGCGGCGGCGAAGCTGCGCTACCGCGACTTCCTCATCGTCACGCTGGTGCTCGACTGCCCCGAGCCCTTCGCCGACAACTGGATCTACGTCCACGCCAACGACGTGCGCGTCGGACGCATCCAGAACTTCCGCGCCTGGTCGCCCGAGATGGTGCCCAACGACACGCAGGCGTCGATCGGGATGGAGTATTTCTGCCAGGAGGACGACGACCTCTGGTGCATGGACGACGACGCGCTGATCGACTTCGCGGCGACCGAGCTCGCGCGCATCGGGCTGGCGAAGAAGGCCGATGCCGTGGACGGCAAGATCATCCGCCAGCCGAAGGCCTATCCGGTCTACGACGGCAACTACAAGGACGCGGTCGACACGATCTCCGCCTGGGTCGACACGCTCGACAACCTGCAGACCGTCGGGCGCAACGGCCTGCACCGCTACAACAACCAGGACCACTCGATGCTGTCGGCGATGTACGCGGCGCAGAACATCCTCGGCGCCAAGCACGACCTGTGGTCGGTCAACGTCGAGCGCTCCTACCACGAGGAGTTCGAGCGCCCGAAGGCCGCCGCCGAACGCGACCTCGACAAGGTTGCCGTGACGGCGCCCTGATCGATGCGGTCAGTGCGGTACGAGTGCGCGGTGGTAGGCGGCGAGGGTGCGGTCGATGACGCCCGGCCGGTCGTAGTCGGCGATCACACGGGCGCGGCCGGCGGCGCCCATGTCCGCCCAGCGGTCTCGCATGGCGGCGAGGCGCTCGACCGCGTCGGCGATCTCGCCCGGCGCGCGCTCGGCGACGAGGCAGCCGTTCTCGCCGTCGATGACGAGCTCGGGGATGCCGCCGTGGCGCGTGGCGATGACTGGCAAGCCGATCGCCATCGCCTCCTTCAACGTGTTGACCGGCGCGTCCTGGTCGCCGTCGGGGGCGGTCACGCTCGGCGCCAGCGCGATGTCGGCGGCATGGAGCGCCGCGAGCACGCCGTCGCGTGCCTGCGCGCCCGCGAAGCGGATACGGTCGGCGAGGCGATGCCGCTCGGTCCCGTCGCGCAGGTCGCCGAGGAGCGGCCCGTCGCCGACGATCGTGAGGTCGGCCGCGACGCCCCGGTCGCGCAGGATCGCCATCGCGGCCACGAGGTCCGCCACGCCTTTCTTCGGCACCAGCCGTCCGACGCAGACGAGGCGCACCGGGCCGCCGTTCACCGGTCGCGGCGGCCGGAGCGCGAACTGCGTGGTGTCGATGGGCGATCCGATCACGACGATCTTCTCCGGCGGGCAGCCGAGGGCCACCGCGCGGTCGCGGAAGAAGCCGCAGTTGGCGATGAAGAGATCGGCCACGGCGAAGAGCCTGGCGTAGACCTGCGGCCCATGCTCGGTGACGAAGCTCGTGATGTCCGAGCCGCGCAGATGCACGACGAGCGCTCGTGTCCGCAGGCTGCCGAGCGCCCGGTGGCGGAGCGCGTTGAGCCCGAGCGTCGCGAACTGGCAGTGGACGACATCGAAGGCCGGAGCCGCGTCGAGCATCTGCGCCTCGCCGAGGGTGCGCCAGAGCGTGCGCGGATGCGGCGCGAGGCGGGCCAGCCGCACCGCGCGGCCGGACTGCCGGATGAGCGTGCCGGGCGCAGGGGTCGACGGGCGCAGTGTCCGCGCGAGGAGGTTCGCGGCGGCGACCTCGGGATGCGCCGGTCCGTCGCCGGGGATGCCCGGCTGCACCGCGAGGATCCGCAGGTCGATGCCGCGCGCGACGAGCGCCGCGGCCTGCTCGATGACGAACGTCTCCGAGACGACCGGAAAGCGGTAGACGAGGAAGGCCACCTTCAGCGCCGCATCGTCCATCGGCCAGCCCCCACCGCGATGCCGGCCTTCTGCGGGCTGCGAACCCCGAGCGCAAGGCTCTGCGATGCGTGAGGGACGGCGGGTTTCCGTGGTCATGCCGGCGTGGAACGTCGCGGCCTATGTCGGCGAGGCGGTGGCCTCGGTCGCGGCGCAGGACTGGCCGGCGATCGAGCTCATCGCCATCGACGACGGCTCGGACGACGGCACCGCCGCGACGATCGAGGGCGCGCGCGGTGCGTTCGACCGGGACGGCCACGAGCTTGTGCTCCTGCGCCAGGCCAATGCCGGCGCCGCGGCCGCGCGGAACGCGGGCGTCGCTTCGGCGACGGGCGACTACATCGCCTTCATGGACGCCGACGACCGCTGGCACCCGCCGCTCCTGACCCGCCTGATGGCGACGCTCGACGCGCGGCCAGAGGTCGATCTCACCTTCCCGCTCTACCGGTACGTCGATGCGGCGGGCGTGCCCGTCGGGACCGAGAGCCGGGCGGACCGGGACGCCTACGACCTCGCCGACCTGATGATCGCCAATCCCGTCCACAGCGCCACGGGCGTGCTCGTTCGCCGCGCGGCGCTCGAGCGCGCGGGTCCGTTCGACGAGAGCCTCCGCGCCAACATCGACCTCGATGTCTGGGTTCGGGTCGCCGCGGGGCGTCCCGGCAACGTGGCGCCCACGCGTGCCGTCCTTGCCGACTACCGCCGCCGCGACGGCCAGATCACCGGGGACTGGCGGCGCATGGAACGGCACTGGACCCTCGTGACCGAAAAGCTCGCGCGCGCCGGCCATGCGCTCGCCCCCGCCGCCTGGTCCGAGGGGCGGGCCCGGCAGTGCCTCTACTGGGCGACGCTCGCCTACCAGGGCGGCGACCATGCCTCCGCGCGCCGCCTGATGGCCGAGGCCTGGCGCCGCGCACCGCGGATCATGGCGGCCGACGGCCACGCGCGCATCCGCACCGCCGCCTGTCTCGCGTCGCTGATGCCGCGGACGCTCCACGATCCCGTGCGGCGCGGCTTCAACGATCTGCGCCGGAGGCTCGGGCATGACTGGTCCTGATCCCCGCCCCTTCGGAGTCCGGGTCGGGCTCTTCGCGGCGCTGACGCTCGCCTGCCTCTGGCCCGCGGTCTGGGCGGGCGGGCCGGGGCTCTTCTTCGACTCGCCCGCCTACTACAACGGCGGCGGCCGGGCGCTCGAGATCCTCGAGCAGAAGCTCGCACCGGCGGCGCCGAGCCCCGCGGCACCGGGCGCCGCGACACCGGGCGCCGCGACACCAAGCCCCGCGACACCGGGCGCCGCGACACCGGGCCCGTCGAAGCCGCTCACCAGCCTGCGGTCCCTGCCGTTCTCGCTCTTCATGAACGTCTCGATCCGCGGCCTCGGGCTCTTCGCGCCGATCGCGGCGCTGTCGGCGGTGCTGGCCTGGCTCGTCATCGCCTTCACCGCCGCGCTGCCGCCGGCGCGGCAGGCGGCGGTCGCGCTCGGCACGGTGGTGCTGACCACGCTCCCGTTCTACACCTCGCAGCTGATGCCCGACGCGCTCGCCGGCGCGCTCCTCGTCGTCCCGATGCTGCTCGCGGTCCGCCCCGACCTCGGGCGCTGGACCGTGGCGCTGCTCCTCGTCGTCTTCTATCTCTCGGTGATCTCGCACTACGCGCACGTGCCCGTCGCCGCGGTGATGACGCTCGGTCTGGTCGCGCTCTGCCTCGGCCGCCGCCGTTACCTCCGTGCCGGGGTCGTGCTGCTGCCGCTGGTGCTGGCGCTGGCGACCAACCTTGCGGTCTCGGCGCTGACGCCGGGCGGGGGCGGGCCGTCGCTCGCGCCGGGGCGGCTGCCGATCCTGCTGGCGCGGACCCTCGCCGACGGACCGGGGCGCGCGTTCCTCGAGAGCACCTGCCCCGATGCACGGTTCACCCTCTGCGAGGTCTACAGCACGTTCCCGGCCAACGCGCACGACGCGCTCTGGGGCGACGACGCGATCTACGAGCGCGCCACGTCCGCGCAGGCCCGCCGCATCGCCGCCGAGGAGGTGCCGCTCGTGCTGGCGGTGTTCCGCGCCTATCCGGTCGCGCAGACCCGCGCGCTGGTCGGCAACGCGGTGCGCCAGTTCTTCCTCGTGGGCCTCGCGGACCATTCCTTCGGCGCGATCACGCTCGAGGGTCCGACGAAGATGACGATCGACCAGCGCCACGCCGAGGGCCGGGGCATCAAGACGGCGGTGGAGCTTGTGCAGCTCGTGGCCATCGCCGCCGCCGTCGCGGCACTGGCGCTCTTCTGGCGGCGCCTGCCGCCGGGCTACGGTGCGGCGACGGCCTTCCTCGCGGCCGGGCTCGTCACCAACGCCGCGATCTGCGGCGGGCTCTCGGCGCCCGTCGACCGCTACCAGGGCCGCATCGTCTGGTGCGTCGTCCTCCTCGGCTTCCAGGCGGCGGCGGTGGCGACGGCGCGGGTGCGCGCGCCGCGGGCTGCAGCGACGGGGTCGTCCGCGCGCGACGGCCTGCGCGCGACCGCCTTCGAGACCCTGCGACGGGAGCGCCGCTGAGCGCGGTCTGCCCAATCGTGCGCCGCTTTCCTCCTGCCGCTCGACCGTGGGTCCGCTCGCTGTTGATCTGCGCCGCCACCGCGTGCAGGCTTCACCCATGCGGCGGCCAGCCGCAGGGGACGGCAGCATCAGCGGGGGACACGCAGCATGACCGAAGGCAACGACAACGGACGGATCGACGGGACGGGCGCGGACCAGGGGTCCGGAGTGCCGCTCGAACGGCGCACCATGCTCGGGCTCGGCCTCGCCGTCGCGGCCGTGGGCACGCTCGCCGCACCGCAGGTCGCGCGCGCGCAGACCGCGAGCGGCAGCCGGCTCTACACCATCAAGGACCGCGGCAAGCTCATCGTCGGCACCGGCAGCACGAACCCGCCCTGGCACTTCCAGGACGCGAGCGGCGCGCTCGCCGGCATGGACATCGACCTCTCGAAGCTCCTCGCCAAGGGCCTCTTCGACGATCCCGAGGCGGTGGAGTTCGTCATCCAGGGCTCGGACGCGCGCATCCCGAGCCTCATCACCGACAAGGTCGACATCGTGGTGCAGTGGATGACCATCACGCCCGGCCGCGCGCAGCAGGTGGACTTCACCGTGCCCTACTACCGCGAAGGCGTGGGCCTGATGGTGCTGAAGGACGGCGCGAGGTTCTCGGACTATGCGTCGATGAAGGCGGCCGGATCGGACATCAAGATCGGCGGGATGCAGAACGTCTTCCTCGAGGACTGGGTCCATGCCGCCCTGCCCGACGCGAGCGTGGATGCCTACGACAGCCCCGACGCCTCGATCCAGGCGCTCAACGCCAAGCGCGTCGATGCGACCCTGTCCGACCAGTCGCAGATCCGCTGGATGCTGCAGCAGAACCCCGGCCGCTTCGCCGATGCCGGCTACGGCTGGCTGCCGAACTCCTACGCCTCGGCGGTCAAGCCCGGCGACCAGACCTGGCTCAACTGGGTCAATTCGGCCTACCGCGAGGCCATGCTCGGCGTCGACTTCGACACCTTCGCGGCCTCCTACGAGAAGTGGTTCGGCATCAAGCTGCCGACGCCCAACGTGGGCTTCCCGCAAGAGTTCGCATGAGGCGACCGGGGGGCGGCAGAACGGGTCCGGCGCCCTCCGGGGCCGCGCGCGGATGATCGACTACCACTTCGACTGGTCGGTCATCACGCGGAACGCGGGCGTCTTGTGGGACGCGCTGCTGCTCGGGCTCGGGCTCTCGCTGGCCTCCCTCGCCATCGGCTGCGCGATCGGGCTCCTGGCCGCCTACGCGCGGGTCTCGGGGCGCTGGTGGCTCGCCGGCCCGACGCTCGTCTACACCGAGACGATGCGCTGCATCCCGCTCCTCCTCCTGGTGTTCTTCGTCTACTTCGGCTTGCCGGAGTTCGGCATCCGCGCCTTCGACAAGATCGAGAGCTTCATCTTCGCGCTCTCGATCTACGCCGGCGCCTACATGTGCGAGGTGTTCCGCGCCGGTCTCGCGTCGATCCCGAAGCAGTACGTCGAGGCATCGAAGGCCATCGGCCTGCGGCCGTGGCAGCGGCAGCGCTACGTCGTGCTGCCGGTGATGCTCCGCATCACGCTGCCGTCGATCGGCAACAACCTGATCTCGCTCTTCAAGGACACCTCGCTCGCCGCCGCCATCGCGGTGCCGGAGCTGACCTTCACCGCGCGCCAGATCAACGCCAACACGTTCCGCGTCATGGAGGCCTGGCTCACGGCGAGCGCGCTCTATCTCGCGACCGCCTATGCCATCGCGGTCGTGCTGCGGCTGCTCGAGCGGCGCTATGCGACGATCCGCTGAGCGCGCGCCTTGCTGACGCCCGGAACCTTCGCCTACGAGGTCTGGATCTCGCGCGGGTCGCTCCTCGCGGGCGTCGGCACGACGCTTTTGAGCTCGCTCATCAGCATCGGGCTTGCGACGCTCCTCGGCCTCGCGCTCGGCGTGGCGCTGACCTACGGCTGGGCGGTGCTGCGCTTCGCCGCGCGGCTCTACGTGGACGTGCTGCGCGGCATCCCGCTCCTCGTCCTGATCCTCTTCACCTACTACGGGCTCGCGCTCTTCGGGGTGAACATCGCGGCGTTCTGGGCGGGGGTCGTGGCGCTCTCGGCCTTCGCGACGGCGCATGTCGCCGAGACCTTCCGCGGCGCCGTCACCTCGATCCCCGCCGGGCAGACCGAGGCCGCGAAGGCCATCGGCCTGCCCTTCGCGCGGCGTATCTGGTACGTGATCCTGCCGCAGGCGGTGCGGCGGATGCTGCCGCCTTGGGTCAACACGGTGCTCGAGGTGGTGAAGGGCACGACGCTCCTGTCGATCATCGGCGTCGTGGACCTGCTCCTCTCCTCGCAGCAGGCGATGGCGCGGAGCTACATGATCGTGGACTTCTACCTCTTCGCGGGAGCCATCTATGTCGTCATCAACCTCGCCCTCTCGCGCGCGGGAGCGATCCTCGAGCGGCGCTTCGCCTACGTGCAGTACTGAGCGCGCGTGGTGAGCGAGCCGGTCCTCCTCGAGGCGCGCGGCGTCACCAAGAGCTTCGACGCGACGCAGGTGCTCCAGGGCATCGACCTCGACGTGCGGCAGGGGCAGGTCGTGTCGCTGATCGGCGCGTCGGGCTCGGGCAAGACCACGTTCCTGCGCTGCATCAACCTCCTCGAGGAGCACGACGGCGGCGAGATCCTGCTCGACGGCGACCCGGTCGGCTACGTCCGCGAGGGCGGGCGCCGGAAGCGGCTGAGCGAGGCGCGCATCTCCGCGCAGCGCGCGCGGATCGGCATGGTGTTCCAGCAGTTCAACCTCTTCCCGCATCTCACCGCGCGCGCCAACGTCACGCTCGGGCTGACGAAGGTTCTGGGCAAGCCCCGCACCGAGGCCGACGACATCGCCGACCACTGGCTCGGCCGCGTCGGGCTCGCCGAGCATGGCGCGCGCTATCCCTGGCAGCTCTCGGGCGGGCAGCAGCAGCGCGTGGCCATCGCGCGCGCGGTGGCGATGCAGCCGCGGCTCCTTCTCTTCGACGAGGTGACCTCCGCGCTCGACCCCGAGCTCGTGTCCGAGGTGCTGGCGGTGATGCAGACGCTGGCCACCAGCGGGATGACCATGCTGCTCGTGAGCCACGAGATGCTCTTCGTGCGCGAGGTCTCCGACCACGTGGTGTTCCTCGACCAGGGCCGGGTGGCGGTGGCGGGGCCGCCGGCGGAGGTGTTCGACCAGCCCGACAACGAGCGGCTCCGCAGCTTTCTCGGGCGCTTCCAGGGGCTCTTCGGACCGGTCAGGTGAGCGCCGCGGCTCAGCCCTCGCCAAAGCGCCGGCGCAGCTCGGCCTTTTGCACCTTGCCCATCGTGTTGCGCGGCAGCGCGTCGAGGAAATGCACCCGGCGGGGATGCTTGTAGCGCGCGAGGCCCGGCGCGACGGCGGACGTCACGTCGGCTTCCGTCAGGGCCGCCCCCGGCGCGCGCACCACCGCGACCGCGACGCTCTCGCCGAAATCGGCGTGCGGCACGCCGAAGGCCGCGCTCTCGATCACGCCCTCCACGGCATCCACGAGGAGCTCGATCTCCTTCGGGTAGATGTTGTAGCCGCCCGAGATGATGAGATCCTTCGACCGCCCGACGATGGTGAGATAGCCGTCCGCATCGAGTTCGCCGATGTCGCCGGTGCGGAACCAGCCGCCGGGCGCCATGTCCTCGGCGGTCTTGTCGGGCATGTTCCAGTAGCCGGCGAAGAGGTTCGGCCCCCGCACCTCGATCCCGCCGGGCGCCCCTGGCGCGCCGCCGCCGTCCGCGAGACGCACCTCGACGCCCGGCAGCGGCAGGCCGACGGTGCCGGGCTTCCGCGCGCCGTCATAGGGGTTCGACGTGTTCATGCAGGTCTCGGTCATGCCGTAGCGCTCGAGCACCGTATGGCCGGTCCGCGCCTGCCACTTCAGGTGCGTGTCGGTCAGCATCGGCGCCGAGCCCGAGACGAAGAGGCGCATGTGCCGCGCCGCCGCCTCCGTCAGACCGGCGAGGTCGAGGAGGCGGACGTAGAAGGTCGGCACCCCCATCAGCGCCGTCGCGCGCGGGAAGTCGGCGAGCACCGCATCGGCGTCGAAGCCGCGGTGCAAGAGCACCTGCCCGCCTGCCATCAGCGTCACGTTGATCGCGACGAAGAGCCCGTGCGTGTGGAAGATCGGCAGCGCGTGGATCAGCACGTCGGCGTCGGTGAAGCGCCAGAGGTCGCGCAGCGCCTCGGCGTTCGAGACGAGGTTGCCGTGGGTCAGCATCGCCCCCTTCGAGCGCCCCGTGGTGCCGGAGGTGTAAAGGAACGCCGCGATGTCGTTTGGCCCACGCGCCACCGGCTGCGTCAGCGCGTCGGCCGCGCGCATCGCGTCGGTGGCCGTGCCCGCGCCGTGGGCGTCGAGGGTCAGGACGAACCCGATGCCCGCCGCCTCGGCCACCGGGGCGAGCGTGTCGCGGGTGGCGGGATCGCAGACGAACACGCGCGGGCTGGCGTCGGTAAGGAAATAGGCCACCTCCGCGCCGGTGTAGGCGGTGTTGAGCGGCAGGTGGATGCCGCCCGCCATCACCGTGCCGAGGTAGACCTCGAGCGCCGCCACCGACTTCCCGACCTGCACCGCCACCCGGTCGCCCGGTTCGACCCCGAGCGCCATCAGGGCCGAAGCCATCCGCGCAGCCCCGTCCCAGAGCTCGCCGTAGGTCGTGACGGCGCCGGCCTCGTCGGTCGCGAACGGGGCGTCGTCATGCCCCAACGAGGCGGCCCGGAGCGCGTCGATCAGATGGTTCGTGTCGGGCATCGGGCCCCTCTCAGCGGGATTTCAGGAGCCGGCGCGGGCCGGGCGCGGCGATGATCTCGTCGGCGGTCGAATAGGCCTCGTGGTTTCGCTCGATGGTGTCGAGATCGTAGAGGTAGTTCACCATCACCCCCCAGGAATCCGCCTGCCCCCGGCGGCTCGCATCGGCGCCGAGATTGATCCGCTCGAGCCGCGCGCCGTTGCCGAGATGGAACCGCGCGACCGGGTCCGCCGCCCCCCCGCGCGGGCTCCGGGCGACGAGAAGGTAGTGCGCGGTCACTTCCGCCAGCGCAACCGGCGTGCCGTCGGGCCCGGCCTTCAGGAGCCGCGGCGGCAGGGTGCCGGCGGACCCGGCGTACCACTCGCGCAGGCCCGGCACCGGCGAGAGGGTGACGAAGCTGTCGAGCGCGGGGAACTCGCGGCGCAATTCCTCGACCACCTGCTTGATGAGGAAGTTGCCGAACGAGATGCCGCGCAGCCCGTCCTGACAGTTCGAGATCGAGTAGAACACCGCCACCGCCGCGCGCTTCGGGTCGATCATCACGCGCCCGTCGGCAAGGATGCTGCCGATGTCGCCGGGGATGTCGGTGGTCAGCGCGACCTCGACGAAGATCAGCGGGTCGTCGGCGAGCGCGGGATGAAAGAAGGCGTAGAGCCGCCGGTCGCGCGCGTCCACGCGGCGGCGGAGGTCGTCCCAGCCGCGGATCTCGTGGACCGCCTCGTAGCGGATCATCTTCTCGAGGATCGCGGCGGGCGTCGACCAGTCGATGCTCCTGAGCTCCAGGAACCCGCGGTTGAACCACGAGCCGAAGAGATGCCGGAAGTCGTCGTCGAGCGGCTTCAGCGTCGGGTCGGTCGCCATGAAGCCGAGGAGGTCGTGCCGCATCGCGACGAGCCGCCGCGTGCCGCCGGGCGCCCGGTTCAGCCGGCGGATCAGCTCCTGCGAGCGCGGCTCGGACGCGGTGTGGAGGCGCCGCAGGTCGCCCTCGGCGCGGTGCGCCCAGGCCGCGCCGATGCGCTCGGCATCGACGCCGAAGCGGTCGCGGAGGGCATGGAAGAAGCCGCGCCGGGCCTCGGGCCTGAGTGCGTCGTAGCGCTCGAAGATGGCGCGCGCCTGCGCCAGGCCCGTCGCCTCGCCGCGTCCCGCGAGCACCGCCTCGCAGAGCGCCGCCAGGTCGCGCGGCGGCGGCGCGGCCATCAGCCCGCGGCCCGCATCGGCGACCCTTCCCACGAGGTCCGACAGCAGGCTCGATCCCTTCACGACCCGGACCGTTTCACAACCCGGGCCCCATCACCGCGTCGGGCAGCCAGGTGACGATGCCGGGTGCCGCCGACAGGATCACGATGGCCGCGACCATGCAGAGCACGAACGGCAGCGAGCCCGCGAGGATCTTCCGGAGCGAGATGTCGGGCGCGATGCCGTTGATGACGTAGAGGTTGAGCCCCACCGGCGGCGTGATGAGCCCGATCTCCATGTTGATCGTCACGATGACCGCGAACCAGTAGGGATCGAACCCCGCCGCGACGATGATCGGCAGCAGGATCGGCGCCGACATCAGGATCACCGCGACGGGCGGCAGGAAGAACCCCGCGACGAGGAGGAAGAGGTTGATGATCGCCATCAGCGCCCAGCGGTTCACGTCGAGCGCCGCGATCCAGCCCGCGATGGACTGGGTGACGAAGAGCGACGACAGCATGAAGCTGAACACGCCCGCCGCGCCGATGATGAAGAGGATCATCACCGACTCGCGCGTCGAGTCGCGCAGCACGGCCCATAGCTCGCCCATGCGGGTCATGCGGTAGACCACGACGGCGACGACGATGCAGAGGAGCGCGCCGACCGCCGCGGTCTCGGACGGCGTGGCGATGCCGCCGTAGAGCGCATAGAGCACGCCCGCGATGATGAGGAGGAACGGGACCACACGGGGCAGGATCTCGAAGCGCTGTCCCCAGGTGTAGCTCACGCCGGAGAGCGCCACGCCCGCCGCGCCCCGCCGCCAGGTGTCGAAGACCGCCCAGGCGATGAAGAGCGCGACGAGGAGGAGCCCCGGCAGCACGCCCGCAAGAAAGAGCCGCCCGATCGAGGTCTCGGTCGCGATGCCGTAGACGATCATCGTCACCGACGGCGGGATCAGGATGCCGAGCGTCCCGCCCGCCGCGATCGAGCCCGCCGCCACCTCGTCGGGGTAGCCGCGCTTCCGCATCTCCGGGATGCCCATCTTGCCGATGGCAGCACAGGTCGCGGGGCTCGACCCCGACATCGCCGCGAAGAGCGCGCAGGCCCCGAGGTTCGACACCACGAGCCCGCCCGGCACCCGCGTCAGCCAGCGCTCGAGCGCCTCGTAGAGGTCGGGCCCCGCGCGCGTCGAGGCGATGGCCGAGCCCATGATGATGAACATCGGGATCGACAGCAGCGCGAACGAATTGAGGTCGGCGTAGAACAGCTCCGGCAGCGCCTCGAGGCTCCGCGGACCGTCGATCACGAAGAGGAACCCGGTCGCCACGATCAAGAGCCCCACCGCCACGGGCACGCCGGAGAAGAGCATGATCACCGTCGCCACGCCGACGAGGCCGCCGAGCGCCAGCGGGTCCATCAGAACTCCTCCGCGGGCTCGGGCCCGATGGCGGGCAGGCCCTTCGCGTCCATCGGCGCGCCGGCGACCGTGAGCCAGAGATCGGCGGCGAGCTGCAGCACGAAGAGCGCGAAGCCGAGCGGCACGGCGAGGTAGGGGATCCAGAGCGGCACCGCCACCACGGTCTCGGACTTCCAGCCCCGCGCCCAGGCGAGATGCCACATGTCCCAGCCGTACCACAGCATCACCGCCATCATCGCCATCGTGACGCAGAGCGTGATGCCGGCCAGAGCGCGCCGGAACGAGGCCGGCAGCAGCGTCGGCAGCAGGTCCACGCCGACGTGGCCGCGGAGCTTCTGCACGTAGGGCAGCCCGATCAGCGTGGCGGCGATCATCAGGTAGATCACCACCTCGGTCTGCCAGACCGTCGAGCGGTGGAGGACGCCGCGCACGAAGATCATCTGGCAGGTGACGAGCACGGCGGCGAAGATCATCAGCGACGCGACCACGCCGCAGACCGTGGAGACGTGGCCGATCAGACGGACGCCGCGCGGCAGCGCGTGGCTCATGGGGATGGCCTCCGACACGTGGCGGCGGGCGCGGGGCGCTCCGCCGCCCGCCTCGATCACTTCACCGCCAGCGCGAGGTCGAGCAGGCGCTGGCCGTCCGGGGTTTCCGCCACGAAGGCGGGGTACGCGGTCGTCTTGGCGAGGGCCTGCCAGGCGGCGAAGTCCGCCTCGGTCATCTCGGCAAGCTCGACGCCCGCGTCGCCGAACGTCTTGCGCGCCTCCGCGTCGCCCTTCTTGGCCTCCTCGAGGTAGAACGCCTCGGCGTCGGCGGCGGCCTTGGTCAGCGCCGTCTGCTGCTCGGGCTTGAGGCCGTCGAAGGTCGTCTTGTTCATGATGAGCGGCTGGTACATGAACCACAGCGCATAGTCGCCCGCCGGCGTGTAGCACTTCAACTGCTCGTAGAGCCGGTAGCTCACGAAGCTCTCCGACGAGGTGTTGGCGGCATCGAGCACGCCCGTCTGCAGCGCGGGATAGATTTCCGACGACGCCATCGAGCTGATCGAGGCACCGGCGCCCGCGAGCATCTGCTCGAACGACTTGCCGGCGGCGCGGATGCTCACGCCCTTCATGTCCTCCGGCTTGGTGATGCAGCCCTTGTTGGAGCCGAAGCCCCCCGCGAGATAGCCCGGCACGAGGTCGAGCACGTCGTCCTCGGCCATGATCTTCTCGATCTCCGCCATGAACGGCGAATGCGACAGCCGCTCGCCGTGGTCGAGGTTCTTCACCAGGCCCGGCATCAGCGTGAGGTTGTAGGCGGGCTGCTGCCCGCCGGCGTAGCTCAGGGGCAGGATCGTCATGTCGAGCTGCCCGCGCGACAGCGGCGTGTACTGCTCGCGCGCCTTGAAGAGCGTCTGGTTGGGGAAGATCTGGATCGTCAGGTCGACGTC
The DNA here is from genome assembly GCA_965219015.1 of Paracoccaceae bacterium. Taxonomy (GTDB): domain Bacteria; phylum Pseudomonadota; class Alphaproteobacteria; order Rhodobacterales; family Rhodobacteraceae; genus CBDCNH01. The sequence continues at coordinate 814,214 of CBDCNH010000013.1, read as the reverse complement.
CGCGGCCGCCACCTCGTCGGCGACCATCTGCGCGACCTTGTGCCGGACGTCGCCCTCCGACCATTGGTGGCTGAGCTTGAGCGTCTCGGCCGGGGCGGCCTGCGCGAGGAGCGCGGTGGCGATCACGGCGGTCAGGCCGGTGCGGAGCGTGGTCATGGTGGTCCTCCCGAGGGTGCGGAGCGCGGTGTGCAGCCTCTTCCGGGCCGCACGACGCCACAAAGTCTCTCGAGGCTGTATCACGTCGAAAGCAAGTTGTATACAATCAAGATTGCTTTGCGCTTTGCGGAAGCTAGGATCGCGCCGCGTCCTGCGGAAGAGGAGTTCCGCCATGTCCCCGACGGCACCGAAGCTCCGCGACGCGCTCGAGGACCGGATCCTGACCGGGCGCATCCGCCCCGGCGACCGCCTCGACGAGGTTGCGCTCGCACGCGAGTTCGATGTCTCGCGAACCCCCGTTCGCGAGGCCATCTTCCAGCTCGCGGCGACAGGCCTCATCGAGCACGTGCCGCACCGGGGCGCCTTCGTCGCCGAGATCGGGCCGCAGCGTCTGTCGGAGATGTTCGAGGTGATGGCCGAGCTCGAGGCGTTGTGCGCCCGCAACGCCGCCCGCCGTGCCGGAGCGGGCGATCTCGCGGCGATGGCGTCGCGGCACGACGCCTGCGCGGGTGCCGCCGCCTCGGGCGATGCCGATGCCTATTACTATGCCAACGAGACGTTCCACGCGACGATCCGCGCGATCGGCGGCAACGCGTTCCTGCAGCAGGAGATCGACCGGCTGCAGAAGCGGCTGATGGCGTTTCGCCGCGTGCAGCTGCGCGCACGCGGCCGCATCGCGACCTCGCTCGGCGAGCATGGCCGGATCGTCGAGGCCATCACCGCGGGCGACGGCGCCGGCGCCTCGCGCGAGATGCGGCGGCACGTCTCGATCCAGGGCGACCGCTTCGGCGACCTTCTCGCCAGCCTGGCGCGCGCGGGAGCCTGAACCCGCCCCGGTCCGGCGGGGATTGACGCAACATGGATACTAACATACCAGTTCAGGACGGCCGGTCCCGGACGGGCCGCCGATCCGGGGAACACGCTTGCCACTTCTCGATCCCGACCGTCTCTTCCCGCTCGACCGATCCGCGCGCGGCCTGGCGCGGGAGCTTCACGCGGGCGTCGCGGGCCTGCCGATCCTGAGCCCGCACGGCCACACCGATCCGCGCTGGTACGCCGAGGACGCGCCCTTCGCCGATCCGGCGCAGCTCTTCGTCGTGCCCGACCACTACGTGTTCCGCATGCTCGCCTCGGACGGCGTGCCGCTCCACGAGCTCGGCGTGCCCCGCGTTGACGGCGGCCCGGTCGAGACCGACGGCCGCCGCATCTGGCGCCGCTTCGCCGAGCGCTTCCACCTCTTCCGCGGCACGCCCTCGCGGATGTGGATCGAGCACACGTTCGAGACGCTCTTCGGCATCGAGGACCGCCTTTCCGCCGCCACCGCCGACGCGATCTACGACCGCATCGCCGAGCGCCTCGCCGAGCCCGGCTACCGCCCGCGCGCGCTCTTCGAGCGCTTCGGCATCGAGGCCATCGCGACGACCGAGGGCCCGCTCGACGACCTGCGCTGGCACGCGGCGATCCGCGCCTCGGGCTGGGGCGGGCGCGTCATCACCGCGTACCGCCCCGACGCGGTGGTGGACCCCGAGGCGCCGGGCTTCGCCGCCGACGTGGCGCGGTTCGGCGAGATCACCGGCTGCGACACCGGCAGCTGGGCGGGCTACCTCGAGGCGCACCGCGTCCGGCGGGCGTTCTTCAAGACCTTCGGCGCCACGAGCACCGACCACGGCCATCCGACCGCACGCACCGAGGATCTGCCGCAAGCCGCCGCCGCGGCGCTCTTCGCGCGCGCCCTCGACGGTGCCGCGACCGCGGACGAGGCCGATGCCTTCCGCGGCCAGATGCTGACCGAGATGGCGCGGATGAGCCTCGACGACGGGCTGGTGATGCAGATCCATCCCGGCTCGTGGCGCAACCATTCCGCCGAGACCCATGCGCGCCACGGGCGCGACAAGGGCTTCGACATCCCCACCCGCACCGACTACGTGGCCGCGCTGAAGCCGCTCCTCGACGCCGTGGGGATGCGGGCCGACCTCACCCTCATCGTCTTCACCCTCGACGAGACCGCGTTCTCGCGCGAGCTCGCGCCCCTTGCGGGCGCCTACCCCGCGCTGAAGCTCGGGCCGCCGTGGTGGTTCTTCGACAGCCCCGAGGGGATGCGCCGGTGCCGCGAGGCCGTCACCGAGACGGCGGGCTTCGCCAACACCGTGGGCTTCAACGACGACACCCGCGCCTTCTGCTCGATCCCCGCCCGGCACGACATGGCCCGGCGCGTGGACTGCGCCTATCTCGCCACGCTGGTCGCCACCGGGCGGCTCGCGGAGGACGAGGCCGCCGAGGTCGCGCACGACCTTGCCTACCGGCTCGCCAAGAAGGCCTACCGCCTTTGAAACCAAGCACACTCTGGGAGGAGACCCGATGACCATCCTGAAGACCGTCCGCGCCCTGCTCTTCGGCAGCGCCGCCCTCGCGATGACGGGCCTCGGCGCGCATGCCGCCGACACCGTGCTGCGCTCGTCCGACACGCACCCCGACGGCTACCCGACCGTCGAGGCGGTGAAGTACCTCGGCAAGCTCCTCGAGGAGCGCACCGACGGGCGCTACGGCATCGACGTCGCCTTCGGCGCGCAGCTCGGCGAGGAGAAGGACACCATCGAGCAGACGCGCTTCGGCGTGATCGACCTCAACCGCGTCAGCCTCGGGCCGTTCAACGGGCTCGTGAAGGAGACCGACGTCGTCTCGCTGCCCTACATCTTCAAATCGGTCGACCAGATGCATCACGTCATGGACGGCCCCATCGGCGACGAGATCCTCGCCGCATTCGAGCCCTACGACCTGATCGGGCTCGCGTTCTACGACAGCGGGGCGCGGTCGTTCTACAACTCGAAAAAGCCGATCAGGACCATCGACGACCTGAAGGGCATGAAGTTCCGCGTCATCCAGTCCGACGTGTTCGTCGACATGACGGGCGCGCTCGGCGCCAACCCGACGCCGATGCCCTACGGCGAGGTCTATTCCGCGCTGCAGACCGGCGTGATCGACGGCGCCGAGAACAACTGGCCGTCGTTCGAATCCTCGCACCACTACGAGGTCGCCAAGTACTATACGCTCGACGAGCACCTCATCGTGCCGGAAGTCCTCGTGATGGCGAAGGCGAGCTGGGACAAGATGACGCCCGAGGACCAGGCGACCCTGCGCCAGGCGGCGAAGGACTCGGTGCCCTACATGCGCGACCTCTGGGTCAAGGCGGAAGCGGCGTCGGAGAAGATCGTACGGGACGCGGGCGTCGAGGTCATCGCCGACATCGACAAGCAGCCGTTCATCGACGCGATGAAGCCGGTCTACGACAAGTACCTGACCGATCCGAAGCTGAAGGATCTCGCCGACCGCATCGACGCGACCGAGTGAAGCCGCACCCGTGGCGCGCGCCGCCACGGGACATTCCGGGGGAGGAATGACTGTGCAGGACAGGCTGGCGGGCGTGGCTCGCGTTCTGGGCGCGGTCTCGCGCGCGGCGCTCTGGCTCTCGGGCGCGGGGCTCGTCGCGATGACCGCGATCGTCGCGTGGCAGGTGTTCGGCCGCTACGTGCTCAACCGCAGCCCGAGCTGGACCGAGGTGACATCGGTGATGCTGATGGCCTGGTTCATCTTCCTCGGCGCCGCGGTGGGCATCCGCGAGGGCTACCACCTCAGCTTCGACGTGCTTCTCTACGTGATCCCCGAGCGCGCGCGGCAGGTGCTCTTCACCGTCTCCGACGTCATCGTGGGCGGCTTCGGCGGCGCGATGGCGGTCTATGGCGCGGAGCTTGCCTACGGCACGTGGGACGCGCGCATCCCCGCGATCGGCCTGCCGGGGGGGGCGACGTTCGCGCCTCTCGTGGCGGGCGGCGCGCTCGTGGCGCTCTTCTCGGCCGAGCGCATCGCGCGGCGGCTCGCCGGCCTGCCCACCGCGCGCTTCGGCGACGACGCGGAAGCGCGGGAGTAGGCCGTGGAGCTCTGGGTCCTCTTCGGCACCTTCGTGGTGCTCCTCCTCATCGGCACGCCGGTCGCGTTCTGCCTCGGCGTCGCGTCGCTGGCGACGGTCCTCACGATGGGCATCCCGCCGCTCATCGTCTTCCAGCGCATGAACTCGGGCGTCTCGGTGTTCGCGCTGATGGCGATCCCGTTCTTCATCTTCGCGGGCGAGCTGATGGTGCGGGGCGACATCGCGCGCCGGCTCGTGGCGCTCGCGGGGTCGCTCGTCGGGCACTTCCGCGGCGGGCTCGGCCAGGTCAACATCGCGGCCTCGGTGCTCTTCGGCGGCGTGTCGGGCTCGGCGGCGGCCGACGCCTCGGCGATCGGCGGCCTGATGATCCCGCAGATGAAGGCGCGCGGCTACGACGTGGACTTCGCGGTCAACATCACCGTCGTCGGCTCGATCATCGCGCTGATGATCCCGCCGTCGCACAACCTCATCATCTACTCGATCTCCGCCGGCGGGCAGATCTCCATCGCCGACCTCTTCACCGCGGGCATCGTGCCGGGGCTGATCCTCGCGCTCGCGCTGATGGTCGCGGCGCGTTTCGTCGCCATGCGCCGCGGCTATCCGACCGAGACGTTCCCGGGCTGGGCGATGGTCGCCACGCTCTTCGTGACCGCCGTTCCGGGCCTCATCCTCATCGCCATCATCTTCGGCGGCGTCCGCTCGGGCGTGTTCACCGCGTCCGAGAGCTCGTGCATCGCGGTCGTCTATGCGCTCCTCGTCACCGTCCTCGCCTACCGCACGATGCGCTGGCGCGAGTTCTCGGAAGCGGTGCTGAGCTCGGTCCGCACGACCGCGATGGTGCTCCTCGTCATCGCCTCGGCCGCGGCCTTCGGCTGGCTCCTCGCCTACCTCAAGGTGCCGACGATGCTGGTGGCCTACATGAAGGGCATCTCTGAGAACCCCGTCGCGATCCTGCTGATGATCAACGTGATGCTCCTCGTGCTCGGCACCTTCATGGACATGTCGCCGCTCATCGTCATCACCACGCCGATCTTCCTGCCCGTGGCGACGGCGTTCGGGGTGGACCCGGTGCATTTCGGGATCATCCTGATCCTCAACCTCGGCATCGGGCTCTGCACCCCGCCGGTGGGGGCGGTGCTCTTCGTCGGCTGCGCGGTGGGCAAGATCTCGATCTGGCAGGCGATGCGGACGATCTGGCCGTTCTACATCGCCGCCGTCGCGACGCTGCTCCTCGTCACCTACATCCCCGTCCTGTCGCTCGGCCTGCCGGCGCTCTTCCACTGAAAGGCTCCCGCATGGCCGACCCCTTCCCCATCGTCGAGACCGGCCCCGGCGTGACGCGCCGGGTGCTCGCGACGGACCCCGCGCTCATGACCGTCGCGTTCGGCTTCAAGGCCGGTGCGACAGGCGCCGCGCACAGCCATCCGCACGTGCAGGCGACCTACGTCGCCTCCGGGCGCTTCGTCTTCACTGTCGCGGGCGAGACCTTCGAGGTCGGACCCGGCGCGAGCTTCGTCGTGCCCTCGGGCGCCGAGCACGGCTGCCGCGCGCTCGAGGCCGGCACGCTCATCGACAGCTTCGCGCCGCAGCGCGACGACTTCCTCTGAAAGGCCGCACCATGCTCACCGTCGAGACCCGCCACGCCATCGACCCCGCCGCCGCGCGCGGCTTCGACACCGAGGCGCTCAGGCGGCACTTCCACGTCGGCGGCATCTTCCGGCCGGGCGAGATCCGGCTCATCTACACGCATTACGACCGCATGATCGTCGGCGGCGCGGTGCCGGACGGCGCCGGGCTCACGCTCGACCACGTGGCCGAGGCAGGCACCGCGAGCGTCCTCGACCGCCGCGAGATGGTCGTCGTGAACATCGGCGGCGACGGCACCGTCACGGCGGCGGGAGCGACGCACGCGATGGTCAAGGGCGACATGCTCTACCTCGGCATGGGCGCGGGACCGGTGAGCTTCGAGGGTGCGGGCCGGTTCTACGTCCTCTCCGCCCCTGCCCACACGACGCATCCGACGCGGCTCATCCGCATCGCGGAGGCCGCCACGGTGACGCTCGGGTCGCCCGAGGGCGCGAACGCGAGGACGATCTACCAGTTCGTCCACCCCGACGTGATGACCGCCTGCCAGCTCGTCGTCGGCCTGACGCGGCTCGAGCCGGGGTCGGTCTGGAACACGATGCCCGCGCATGTTCACGACCGGCGGATGGAGGCCTACCTCTACGTCGACCTGCCCGCCGAGGGCCGCGCGATCCACCTCATGGGCGAGCCCGGCGAGACGCGGCACCTCGTCCTCGCCAACGAGGAGGGCGCGATCTCGCCGCCCTGGTCGATCCATTCCGGCGCGGGCACCTCCGCCTACACCTTCATCTGGGCGATGGCGGGCGACAACGTGGACTACAAGGATGTCGAGATGGTGGGCATGGACGCGCTCCGATGACCGACCCGTTCCGGCTCGACGGCAAGGTGGCGCTCGTCACGGGTGCGAACACCGGCATCGGACAGGCGATCGCGCTCGGCATGGCACGGGCGGGGGCGGAGGTGGTCTGCGCCGGGCGCTCGTCGCTTGACGCGACGCTGGGGCTGATCGCCGCCGAGGGGCTCGCGGCCCGACCGTTCGATCTCGAGCTCGACGATCCCGTGGCGGCGGCGGAGCGGCTCGGGGCCGCGGGTCCGCTCGACATCCTCGTCAACAACGCAGGGCTGATCCGCCGGGCCGACGCCGTGGACTTCACCGAGGCAGACTGGGACGCGGTGATCGACGTCAACCTCAAGGCGGTGTTCTTCCTCTGCCAGGCCTTCGCGCGAATGGCCTTTGCGCGGATGGAGCTCGCGCCGGGCGCGGGCGGCGCGATCGTCAACGTGGCCTCGCTCCTGTCCTTCCAGGGCGGCATCCGCGTGCCGTCCTACACCGCCTCGAAGCACGGCGTCGCGGGGCTGACGAAGCTCCTCGCGAACGAATGGGCGGGCCGTGGCATCACCGTCAACGCGGTGGCGCCGGGCTACATCGAGACCGACAACACCGCGGCCCTGCGCGCCGACCCTGAGCGAAGCGCCGCGATCCTCGCGCGCATCCCGGCGGGCCGCTGGGGGGCGGCGTCCGACATCGCGGGGGCCGCGGTGTTCCTCGCGTCGCCGGCGGCCGCTTACGTCCACGGCACGGTGCTCCCCGTCGATGGAGGCTGGCTTGCCCGCTGACCCGCCGCGCCTCACGCGCTCCGATGCGCCGCGACCGCGCGTCGGCATCGTGCATCTCGGGCTCGGCGCGTTCTTCCGCGCGCATGGCGCGATCTGGATCGCCGAGGCGATGGCACGGAGCGGCGGCGACTGGGGCATCCTCGGCGTCAGCCTGATGAGCCCCGCGCAGCGCGACCTCCTCGCGCCGCAGGGCTTCGCCTACACCGCGGTCGAGCTCGGCCCCGCGGGGGAGCGCGCGCAGGTGGTCGAGGTGGTGGAGGACGTGCTCGTCGCGCGGGAGGATCCTGCCGCGGTCCTCGCCGCGATGGCGGACCCCGCGGTGCGGATCGTGTCGCTGACCGTGACCGAGAAGGGCTATTGCCGCGATCCCGCGACCGGCCGGCTCGACCGGGCGCATCCCGATGTCGTGTACGATCTCGCGAACCCCGGTGCTCCGCGCTCGGCGCCGGGCTTCCTCGTGCGCGCGCTTGCCCTCCGGCGATCGGCGCGCACGCCGCCCTTCACCGTGCTCTCCTGCGACAACCTCCCCGAGAACGGCGCTGCCGTGCGCGCGGTGCTGCTCGAGCTCGCGCGCGAGACCGACGCCGAGCTTGCCGGCTGGATCGAGGCCGAGGGCGCGTTCCCGTCGACGATGGTGGACCGCATCGTGCCCGCCACCAAGCCCGCCGACATCGAGCGGCTGGCCGCGCGCGCGGGCGTCGCGGACCTCTCGCCGGTGCTGCACGAGCCGTTCCGCCAGTGGGTGATCGAGGACCGCTTCGCGGGCGGCGCGCGCCCCGACCTCGGCGCGGTAGGCGTCGAGATGGTGGACGACGTGCGCCCCTATGAGCTGATGAAGCTCCGTATGCTCAACGGCACCCATTCGGCGCTGGCCTACCTCGGCTATCTCGCAGGCCACGAGACCATCGCCGAGACGGTCGCGGACCCTGCCTTCGAGGCCTACGCGCGCCATCTCTGGCGGGCGGAGATCGCGCCGACCGTCACCGCGCCGCCGGGCGTGGACCTCGACGCCTACGCCGAGGCGCTGATGGCGCGCTACCGCAACCGAGGCATCCGGCACCGGACCTGGCAGATCGCGATGGACGGGTCGCAGAAGCTGCCGCAGCGCCTCCTCGGCACCATCGCCGACGCGCTGGCGGCGGGCGGGCCCTGCGCGGGCCTCGTCCTCGCGGTGGCGGCGTGGATGGTCTACGTGTCGGGCACCGGCCTCGACGGCATGGCGATCGACGTGAAGGATCCGCTGGCGGACCGGCTCCGGGACGCCGCCTCCGGCCCCGATCCCGTCGGCACGCTCCTCGGCGTCGCCGAGGTGTTTCCGGCGCACCTCGCCGGGAACCCCGCCCTCCGCGCGATGCTCGGTGCGGCGCACGCATCGCTCGGAGCGTTGGGCGCGCGCGCGGCGGTCGCCGGCCTCGAACGAAAGGACGGTCCATGACGGAGGCGATCGCGCAGGAGCGCAAGACGAGCACCGATGTCGTCTTCGACCGGCTCTACGCCGACATCGTCTCGCTGGCGCTGCCGCCGGGCACGAAGATCTCGGAGGTCGAGATCGCGGACAAGTACGGCGTGTCGCGCCAGCCGGTGCGCGACGCCTTCGGACGGCTCGGCAGCAGCGGGCTCCTGCTCGTGCGGCCGCAGCGGGCGACCGAGGTCCGGAGGTTCTCGCGCGCCGGGATCGCCGCGGCGCGCTTCACCCGGCTGGCGTTGGAGGTGGAGATCGTGCGGCTCTGCCACGTGGCCTGGTCCCCGGAGCGGCGGACGGAAATCGACGCCAACCTCGCCGCGCAGGTCGCGGCGCTGCGGGACGCGGACAAGCTGCGGTTCCTCGACCTCGACCTCGGCTTCCACATGAGCCTGTGCGACTTCGCCGGCGTCGCGATGGTGGCGGATGTGGTGCGCGCCAACAAGATGCAGGTCGACCGGCTGTGCCTCCTGAGCCTGAGCACGGGGGCGGACATGCAGCACCTTCTGAACGATCACGTCGCGATCATCGAGGCGATGAACGCGCCTTCGCCCGAACGGGCGATGGACCGGATGCGGGCGCATCTGCATCGCCTCGATGCCACCGTGAGCAAGGCCGAGGACGCCTACGGGGCGTATTTCGAGGACTGACGCCGCGCGAGCGCCAAGGGCCTCGAGCGATCATGCTTGGCGTACTAGCATACTAGCATATGTTTTGAATAATTTGCTGGTGGCGATGTTAAACGCCAACCGTGCAACAAACCTGGGATCGACGGGCTCCCAAGCTGGGAGGACGGACAGGGTCCGGTCCGTCGCCGTCGCGGCCGATCGGCCTCGCGCATCTCGGCGTCGACGCCGATCCCGCCGACCCGCACCGTGCCCATCATCTCGAAGGCTACCGACGCATCGCCGACCTGACAATCGACGACCGCAACGACGCCCGGGGGACATGTCCGCGCTCCGTCGGCTGCGGAAGGCCGGGCTCCTCGACCCGCGATGCTCTCGGCAGCGGCGCTGCTCGGCGTCCGCGACGAGGACGAGGCCGCGATGGCGTACGCCTTTTCGGTGCGCGTCGCGGCGAGATATGCAGTCGGTCAACATGGGGATCGGCGGCGCGTGACCGACGGCTACCGCGGCAAGGACCGCATCCTCGGCGAGACCTTCAGCCTGTCGCACCTGCTGATCTACGCGCCGGCGCTCTGGTCCCGGGCGAGGTTCGGCGGGACGGCTCCGACCGATGCGTTCGAGGCAGGGCTGAAGGCGCTGCCGGGGACCGCGGTGACGTGGTTGACCCGCGACGGCGACGACCGGGCGGTGCCGTTCGCGAACCGGATGCGGGAGGGCACGCGCAGCTCCTGCCCCGTCTCCATCTCGCCGACGGAACCGACCTCAACACCGCCGCCGACATCCGCGCCGTGAGGACCGCGCCGCGACGGCGGCATCGACGTCGCGTGGCGGCAGGGCACGCTCGACCGGCCGGGCGACAGGAAGCCTGCCCGGGAGGACAGGATCGCGGTCGAGACCCGCTACGAGTCGGCGCCGGGAGCTGCGACGCGCTCGGCTACCGACACGGCGCGCGGGCCGGTCGACATCAAGGGAATGAAGGCCGACTTCGCGGGCGTCCCGGCGGCGCCGACGACGGATGGGCTCGAGACGACGTTCGGCGCGGGCAGCGTCAAGAGCGTCCGCCCCGAGGGGTTCGACCGACGCACCTCGGAGAGCCTCGACAGCCGGGCCCCCGATCGCTCGCCGGTGGGCCCGACGCGGTCGCCGGTGCGCTCAACCACCGGCGCGATGACGCTCGACGCGCCGCTGAAGATCGGCTGGACGCTGGTCTACGACGAGTGTCGCGCGCCCGGCGGCACGTCCAGCGCGGGTCAGGCGGCATAGGCGGAGAGGTCGACCCGGCGGCGGAGCGCCTTGCCCGACGCGTCGAAGAGGTGGCAGTCGGCGGCGCGGATGCCGATGTCGAGCGGCCGGTCGGCCACGACCGGCATCTCGCCGGGCAGCACGAGGCAGAACGTCTCCGCAGCGCCCAGAGCCTCCGCGTAGCCGATGGTCTGCTGGCCCAGGCGTTCGATGACGCCGGGCGTGACCGTGAGCGCGAGGTCGCCGGCGCCGACCCGGACGTGCTCGGGGCGGATGCCGATGCGGAGAGGCTGACCGGGCCGGACAGACCCCGGCTCGACCGGGATGAGCACGCGCTGGCCCTCCGTCTCGACCGTGACGCCTTCCGGGCCCGCGCCGGTGCAGGTGACGGGGAGCAGGTTCATCTTCGGGTTGCCAATGAACTGCGCCACGAAGACGCTCCGCGGCGCGTGGTAGAGCTCCATCGGCGTGCCGACCTGCGCGATGTCGCCGCCCGAGAGCACGACGATGCGGTCGGCCATCGTCATCGCCTCCACCTGGTCATGCGTCACGTACACCATCGTGGCGCCGAGCTGCTTGTGCAGATGCGTGAGCTCGATCCGCATGTCGGCGCGCAACGCGGCGTCGAGGTTGGAGAGCGGCTCGTCGAAGAGGAAGATCTTCGGCTCGCGCACGATGGCCCGGCCGATGGCGACGCGCTGGCGCTGGCCACCCGAGAGCACGCCGGGCTTCTGCTGCAGCTGCGCGTCGAGGTGCAGGATGCGCGCGGCCTTGTCCACCTTGCGGCGGATCTCGTCCTCGCGCGCGCGCTCGACCCGCAGCGGGAAGGCGATGTTCTCGAAGACGGTCATGTGCGGATAGAGCGCGTAGGACTGGAACACCATCGCGATGCCGCGCTTGACCGGCGGCAGGTCGTTGACGCGCACGCCGTCGATGACGATGTCGCCCGAACTGGTATGCTCGAGCCCCGCGACCATCCGCAGGAGCGTGGACTTGCCGCAGCCGGACGGCCCGACGAAGACGACGAACTCGCCCTCCCGAACGTCGAGCGAGATGTCGCGCACCACGTCGACGGCACCGAAGCTCTTGACGACATTGCGAAGGGCCAGCTCGCCCATCCGGCACCTCCTCCACGGCGTGCCGGCCCCCGCGGATGCGGAGACCGGTGCGGCGACTACTTGTAGGCTTCGATCGCCTTCGATGCTTCGTCGAGCGCCGCCTTGGGCTCCGCGTCGCCCGTCACCACGGACTGCACCATCGCGATCATCGCGTTCTGGAAGCCCTTGTAGTCGGTCAGGAGCGGCTCCGGGCCGCCGTAGGCGATCCCTGCGATGAGCGGCTTCCAGTAGGGCTGCTCGGCCTCGAGCTTGTCGACGTTCGCCGATGGCCGCATCGGGGTCAGCCCGGTCTCGCCCTGGAGCTCGTACTCCTCCTGGATCGACGGTGAGGTGATGTACTTGGCGAACTCGATTGCCTTGTCCTCGACCCCTGAGTCCCTGAACACCGCGAGGCTGTCGGTGATGAGGAGCGTGCCCTCCCCCTTCGCCGACGGCCCGAGCGGCAGCGGCGCGATGCCCCAGTCGATGTCGGTCTTCTTGAGGTTGTAGGCGGCCCCCGAGCCCGACTGGATCATACCCACCTTGCCGTCGAGGAAGATGGCGCGCACCTCGTTCTGCTCGTAGGCGGCGGGGCCCTCTTCGGAGTAGGGCACCATCGCCTTCAGGGCTTCGAGTGCGGCAAGCACCTCGGGGCTGTCCATCACGATGTTGCCGTCGGCGTCGATGATCTGGCCGTCGTTGGTGTACACCCAGTGCAGGAACTGGTGCATCGTGTTGTCGAAGGTCTTGGCCGACAGCCCGAAGCCGGGGATGCCGGTCTTCTCGGTGATCTGCTTGGCGAAGGCGAGCTCTTCGGCCCAGGTCTTCGGCGGCGTCTCGGGATCGAGGCCCGCCTTCTCGAAGAGATCCTTGTTCCAGTAGAGCGCCTTCGTCGAGAACGCGACCGGGACGCCCCATTGCGTGCCGTCGAAGGTCACGGTGTCGACGATATGGGGGTAGTAGCTGGCCTTCTCCTCGTCGGTCATCGGCACCTCGACGATGAGGTCGTTGGCGGCGAACTCCTTCAGCGTCCGCGAGCCGACGTAGGCCAGCGCCGGCGGGCTGCCGGCGGCGGCGAGCGTCGTCGCCTTGTCCTGGCACTGCGCCCAGCCGACGACCTCGGGCGCCACCGTCCAGCCGTCGTTCTTGGCTTCCCATTCCTTGATGTACTTCGCGTGGACCGGGTCGAGCTGGTCGCCGCAGTAGATCCACGAGATACTCTCGGCCACGGCGAAGCCCGGCAGCGCGCTGCACCCCAGCAGCACCGCCACGCCGACGAGGCCTCTGATCGGTCGGGTCATTCTGGTCTCCCTTGGGTGGTGTTCATTGTTTGACCGCGCCCGCGGTCAGACCGCCGACGAGGTAGCGTTGCAAGAAGAAGATGAGCACCATCGCCGGCGCGATGCCGACGAACGACGCGGCCATCAGCTCGTTCCAGACCACCTCCTGCTTGCCGAAGAAGGCGTAGAGCCCGACCGGCAGCGGCATGAACTCGTTCTTGGAGTTGAAGGTCAGCGCGAAGATGAACTGCTGCGCGTAGGCGCCGATGAAGGTGGTGATCGCCACGACGATGATCCCCGGCCGCGCGATCGGCAGGATGACGCGGCGGAGCGTGTAGAGATATCCCGCGCCGTCCATGTAAGCGGCCTCGTGCAACTCGCGCGGGATCCGCATCATGTAGGTCCGCAGCAGCCAGATCGCGGAGGGGATCAGGAATGCGGCTCCCGGCACGATCATCGCGGCGTAGGTGTTCAGGAGCCCGAACGCCCGCATCAGCCGGAAGAGCGGGATGATGAGCACCGCGCCCGAGAACATGTTGACTGCGAGGAAGCCGCCGAGCACCAGCCCGGCGCCCCGGAAGGTGAAGCGCGAAAAGGCGTAGGCCGCGGGGATCACCAGCGCGAGCACGATCAGCGTCGCGGTGGTGGAGATGAGGAAGCTGTTGAAGATGTAGCGCGCGAAGCCCGGCACGCTGTCCCACATGGTGCGGTACGCCGCGAAGGAGCCGTTCTCGGGGATGAAGCGGTAGGGCGACGAGAAGAGCTGGCTCAGAGGCTTCAGCGAGACGAGGAACCCCTCGACGAACGGCGCGAGCAGGAACGCGAGGAAGCCCGCGAGGCCTGCGTAGATCGCCGCGAGCTCGAGCCAGGAATAGCGGTCGATCAGCGGCTTGTCGGTCGCGGCGCGGCGGCTGGCGCGCGGCGCCGCGGCGGCGCGTTCGACGGCTTCGGCTTGCGCGCTCACGCAACGGCCTCCGGGTTGATGCGCCGGGTGACGCGGAAATAGGCGAGGCAGAACAGGCTGAGGAAGATGCAGATCACCACCGCGCGCGCCGCGCCCTCGCCGTACTTCTTGGAGCCGATGGCGGTGTGGTAGGTGTCGATGATCATCGTCGTGGTGGCGCCGTTCGGGCCGCCTTGCGTCAGGATCCAGATGATGTCGAACGAGTTGAACGTGGCGATCAGCGACAGCATCGACATCGTGATGATCGCCGGCACCATCAGCGGCAGCGTGATCCGGCGGAAGCGGTACCAGCGCCCTGCGCCGTCGGTCCAGGCTGCCTCGTAGAGATCCTTCGGGATCGACTGGATCGCGGCCAGGAAGTAGATCGTCACCAGCGGCACGCCGATCCAGGTATCGGTGACGATGGTGGCCCAGAACGCGGTGTTGCCGTAGGCGAGCCAGGCCACCGGTCCGTCGACGACGCCGAAGCGTTGCAAGAGGCCCGAGATCATCCCGAACTGGCCGTTGTACATCCAGCCCCACATGAAGATGCCGATGGCCATCGGCACGATCCAGGGCGGCATGATGAGGATGCGGAAGAGATGCCGGCCCGGCACCGCGGCGTTGAGGAGCACCGCGCCGAGCGTGCCGAGGACCATCTTGAAGCTGACCGAGAAGAACGTCCAGACGAACGTCCGCCCGATGACGGTGGCGAAGGTCGCGTTGAAGATCTTGTCGTAATTGACCCAGCCGACCCAGTTGGTCGTGCGCCGCAGCGAGGCGTCCGTGAACGAGAGCACCACCGTCTGCACCAGCGGCCAGGCGACGATGGCGAGGATGTAGACGAGCGCCGGCGCGAGGAACGCCCAGGCGACGAGCGTGGTGCGCGAGCGCCCGACGAGCGTGGTGCGCGAGCGCCCCGCGAACATCACGCGGCCCGTGCGGCGAGGGCGCCGTCGAAGCGGTCCCAGACCGGGCGGAGGTCGAACACCTGCCGCGTGCGCCGCGCCTCGTCCATCGCCATCGCGAGGATGCCGGCCTCGAGCGCGTCGAGCGGCGACACCGGCAGCGGGGCGCCGTGCATCACATGCGCCGTCACCTCCTCGGCGAGCTTCTCGTCGGCGCCGTAGTGCTGCGAGAGCTCCGTCTGCGCGTACTCGCGGTGGATCACGCGGGCCTCGCTCAGCACGTCATGCACGTCGAGCACCCCCCGGATGAAGTCGCCCTCGGCCTGGCCCTTCGTGCCGAACACGGCGAAGCGGCGAAACTGGTCGGGCGCGTTGAGGTTCGTGTGGAAGGTCATGCCCACGCCATTGGCGTATTCCACGATCGCGACCTGGTGGTCGATGATGTCCGCATCGCTGTCGAACACCCGGTCCGAGCCGTTCCAGCCCGCGGGCTTGCGGTGGAAGAGCGACAGGTCGTTGACGCCCTCGCGGCGCGGGTCGTTCTCGGGGATGAACGTCTTGCGGCCGCCGAAGCTCGCCACCCGCTCCGGCCGGGCGCCGATGACCGAATTGTAGAGGTCGAGGTCGTGGCAGCACTTCTCGAGCATGAAGCTGCCCGACCATTTCTCGTAGCGCCGCCAGTCCCGCATGAAAAAGGCGCCGTGGTAGGGGAAGATGTGCTCGGACGCCTCCACCGACACGATGCTGCCGAGCCGGCCCTCGGCCTGCGCCGCGCGCAGGTCGCGGTAGAGCGGGGCGTAGCGCAGCACCAGCCCGACGAGGAGCTGGTCCGGGTCGTGCGCCGCAATGAGCCGCGCCATCTCGTAGCTGTCGTCGAGCGTGGCGACGATGGGCTTTTCGGAGAAGATCTTCAGCCCGGCGTCGAGCCCGGCGCGGATGTGCCCGAGGTGAAGGTGGTTCGGGGAACCGATCATCAGGAGGTCGAACGTCTCGCCCGCGATCAGCGCCTCGGGCGTGGCGTGCTGCCGCCCGGCCGGGATGCCGTGGCGCTCGAGCTCGGCCATGCCCGCAGGTGCCGGATCGACATACCCCGCTATCTCGAACGCGGGGTCGATCGCGTGGAAGACATGCCCGAGATAGCCGAGCCGGAAGCCTAGGCCGATGATGCCGACTCTCATGGGTAATCACCTGTGTCCGGTGCTTTTCTCCGAACCTGCGAGAACGGTACCGGTCCGTCAACGGCTATCGGTGCCGCGACGGCAGCGGCGCGTCTTTCCTTCACGGGCGTATCATTCCGCGGCATCGAGATCGTGCATCGGGTCGGCGACGATCGGCCAGATGTCGCGGCGCGCCTTTCGGTAGGGCGTGCGTGCCGGGTCGTTGGGATAGGGCTGGCCGGCCGAGCACCAGATCACCTCGGCCGCGATGGGCGCGAAGGCGGCGTGGAAATGGTTGGTCGACTTGACGACCAGGATGTGCGGCGCCAGCGGGTCGATCCCCATCGCGGCGAAGAGCGAGGGGTCGTAGCCCTGCGCGCGCACGGTGTTGAGGATCACCTCGATCCCGGCGAAGCGGATGCGGGCCGCGTCGCCGAACGGCACGACGCTCGCGCCGAAGCGCATCTGCGCGCCCGCGACGAGGCGCACGACCTCGACCGTGGCATCGACCGGATCGCCGGTGAGCGGCGCGGACTTGGCGCCGAAGCGGAGCGGGATCACCGCGCCCTCGCCCGCGACGAAGCAGAGCTGCACCGCCACCGGATCCCAGATCGTGCCGACCGCCACGCCGGTCGCGCGCCGCGCCATCAGTTCGCGCAGGATCACGGTCGCGTCGCCCGCGGTGCCGCCGCCGGGGTTGTCCCAGGCGTCGGCGATCACCACCGGGCCGGCCCGCGCCGCCATCGCGCGCGCGACCGCCTCCACCTCGTCCAGCATCGGCATCATGTGCCGCCCGCGATTGGCGTAGAGCTCCATCCCGAGCCGCCGCGCGAGCGCCGCGCCATGCTCGGGCGCGGCATCGGTGACGGCGAGCATCTTCGTGCCCATCTCCGGCACGTCGCCCGCCATGAAGCCGTGGATCGCCGACAGCGACAGCACGGCGGGGTCGTCGCGCTCGATCGCCAGCATCCGGTCCACGAAGCCGCGCATCGGCTGGCGCGAGGTCGGGAACACGTCGATCATGCGGCAGTCGAACACCGACATCGCCGGCCGCACCCGGCCCTCGAGCGCGTCGACGGCGATGCGCCAGAGGTCTTCCGCGCGCTCGACGAAATCGGTGTGCGGGAACTCCTTGAAGGCGACGAAGAAATCCGCTGCGGCGACCCGGCGCGCCGTGAGGTGGCTGTGCGGGTCGAGCCCGGCGCAGACCAGCACGCGCGGCCCGACCATCTCCCGGACGCGCGCGAGCAGATCGCCCTCGGGGTCGTCGCAGCCGGCCGCGACCATCGCGCCGTGCAGGCCGAGGACCACCGCGTCGACCGGGAGCGCCGCGGCGAGCTGGCCGAGGATCTCGTCGCGCAGCGTCTCGAAGGTGGCGCGGCTCACGAGCCCCGCCGGATCGGCCCAGGCGGCGGTGCCCTCGATCAGCGTCCAGCCCCGCGCGCGGCAGACCCGGCGGCCGACGGTGATCGGCGCGGTGCAGAGCGTCGGCGTTTCGGGATGTCGGCCCGGCGGCGCATAGAGCGCGGCCTCGAAGCCGCGCCGGTCGATGAAGATCGGCGAGAACGTGTTGGTCTCGGTCGCGAGCGCCGCGGTGAACACGCGCATCCGTCAGTCCGCCACGTGCGGCAGGTAGCCCACGAAGCCCGCGATGCGCCACCGCCCGGCCTCCTCGCGGCAGATGTAGAGCGTCTGCCAGTTCATCCGCTCGCGACCGCCATCCGTCAGGGCGATGCCGCCGTCGAAGCGCTTGCGCGCCAGGGCGGCGTCGCCGTCGAGTTCGATCTCGTCGAGGCGCGTGGCCTGGAAGATCGCGGCGCGCGCATCCTCGGCGTAGCGACCCTGATCGCGCGCCGCCTGCGCCGCACGGGCCTCGGCGAGCCAGGCATCGCGGTAGGCGTCGAGCGTCGGAAAGGTGAGGCGCCAGTCGTCGGGCGCCGGACGGAAGCGGGCGTCGAGGCCGGTGAACCCCGCGGCCACGAAATCGCCCGCCACGCGGGTCCAGTCGACGGCGAGGAAGGCGTCGATGTCGCGCGCGACCAGCATCTCCCAGATCGCGCTCCGTGCCGCGTCGGTCTCGGGAAAGGGGTTCGCTTCGGGATCACGCATGGTCGGGCCTGAAAATAGTTTCGACAGAACGCGGATTGCGGATGGAAACATCCGCCGTCCTGTGCCGGTATGTCAACGCCCGAGAAAAAGATTTACGGCTCTCCTTGGAATGACGATTAGAGCGGCATGGACATCTACACGGCACTGATCGACGAGGGAGAGCGGCTGACCGCGCTCGAGAAGCAGCTTGCGCGGATCGTGATCGAGGATTCGGAATTCGTGCTCAACGCCTCCATCGTGGAGCTCGCCCAGCGCGCCGAGGTCTCGCCGCCGACGGTGACGCGGTTCTGTCGCCGGCTCGGATTTCAGGGCTATGCCGATTTCAAGCTCCGGCTCGCGCGCAGTGCCTATGTCGGCCTGCGCTACCTGCGGCCCGAGACCGCGGGCATCCCCGCGACACCCGCCACGGTCGCCGAGGACATCGTCGGCAAGGCGCAGAACGCGCTCTTCCAGATGCACCAGGCGCTCGACCTCAGGGCCATCGAAGCGGCGGCGGGGCTGCTCGGCGCGGCGGAGATGATCCACGCCTTCGGCTCGGGGGGCAATTCGTCGATGATCGTGCATGAGTTGCACAACCGCCTGTTCCGTCTCGGGTGCCGGATCTCGGCCTCGTCGGACGACGCGATGAACCTGATGCTCGCGGCCGCCTCGGTGCCCGGCGACGTGGTGTTCGGATCGTCGTTCTCGGGGCGCAACGCGGCGCTCGTGCAAGCGTTTCGCGCGTTGCAGGACCGCGGCATCCCGACCATCGCGCTCACGCAGAGCCGCTCCCCCGTCGCCGAGGCCGCGGACGTGGTGATCGCGGTCGACCTCCCCGAGGGGATGAACGTGCTGCGGCCCACCTCGACCCGGTTCGCCTGCCTTGCGGTCATCGACATCCTCGCGACGCTCGTCGCCTGCGCCGACCGGCCCCGCGCGACGCGGCTCCTGCGCGGGATCAAGGAACAGCTCGTCCGTCACCGCGACGACGACGACCGCCAGATCCTCGGGGACTGAGATGACCGCGCCCGACATGTCTCCCGGCCTTGCCGTCGTCACCGGAGGCGCCGGCGACATCGGCCGGGCCATCGCGCGCCGGCTCGCCGAGAGCCATGCGGGCGTGGTGATCGTGGACCGCGACGCGGCCGGCGCCGAGGCCGTCGCGACGGACATCGGTGCCGCCGCGCAGGCGCTCGCGTGCGACGTCACGGATGCGGCCGCCGTCGCGGCTCTGGCGGCGCGTGTCGCGAACCTCGGCCCCGTGTCCACCCTCGTCAACGCTGCCGGAGGGGCCGGAGCGGCCAGCCTCGGGCAGACCACGTCCCGCCTCTGGGCCGCCGACCGCGCGCTCAACCTCGACGCCGCGTGGCATTGCTTCGAGGCGTTTCGCGCGGCCCTCGTCGCGGCGCGAGGCTCGGTCGTCAACGTGGCCTCCGTCAACGGCCTCGGCGTCTACGGCCATCCGGCCTACAGCGCCGCCAAGGCGGGCATGATCCAGCTCACGCGGCTCATCGCGGTGGAGTACGGCCGCCAGGGCCTGCGCGCCAACGCGGTCGCGCCCGGCACCGTCGCCACGCGGGCCTGGGAGGCACGGCGGCGGGCGAACCCTGCCGTGATGGCCGAGGCTGCCGCGCATTACCCCCTCGGCCGCGTCGCGACGCCAGGCGAGGTGGCGGCCGCCGTCGCCTTCCTCGCCGGGCCCGAGGCGGCGGCGATCACCGGCATCTGCCTGCCGGTCGATTGCGGCCTGACCGCGGGCACGCCCGGGCTCGCCCGCACCTTCAGCCAGTCACCCGACTACGATCCCCCTGCCTGAGAGTCCCATGACCTACCGCATCGAGAACGCCTGGGCCCCCGAGCCCCTGCCCGCGGGCACGCTGACCGTCACGCTCCACAACCTCACCGCATCGGCGCTCGCGGACTTCGAGCTGAGCTACACCGCCATCACGCGCGTGATGCCCGACGCCCCGCCGCCCGAGAACGCACGGTTCCTGCAGCGGGACGCGAACCATCACCGCTTCGCGCCGCCGGACGGCCATTCCGTGCCGCCGGGAGGCGCGTGGACGTTCAGCGTGTCGGGTCTCAACCGCTCGCCGTTCCACCGCGGCGACGGGGTCAAGACCGCGTACGTCACCCGTGCCGACGGCGTCCATGTCGATGCCGAGGTGGGCGAGCTCATGCTCGGGTCGGGCGTGCCGGAGGAGCCGCCCGCACGCCTGCCCGAGGGCCGGCTGACGGAGCCCTACGCGCTGCTGCCCTGGCCCGCGCATCTCGACCTCGTGCCGGGCGCGACGCCCCTCGTGCTGACGCGCGACGACGCCGCGACCCCCGCGGACCTCGCGGCGCTCGCCGCCGCCGGCGCGCTCCACCGACGGCTCTTCCCGACCGCCCGCGCGGCGGTGGCGCTCACCCCCTGCCCCGGCAGCCGCCCCGTCGCCTTCGCCACCGACGTCGCGATGGCGCCGAGCGCCTACCGGCTGAGCTTCGGCCCCACGATCCGCCTCGAGAGCGCCGGCGCCGACGGCTGCCGGCACGGGCTCACCGCGCTTCTCCACCTCCTCCACGGTGCCGCCACCGCGCCGGACCTCTACCGCTTCCCGGCCTCGGGCGTCATCGACGATGCGCCGCGCTACGGGTGGCGCGGATGCCACCTCGACGTGTCGCGGCACTTCTGGCCGGCGGAGGACGTGATGCGCGTGCTCGACATCCTCGCGTGGCACCGCCTCAACGTGTTCCACTGGCACCTGACGGACGACGAGGGCTGGCGCTTCGAGGTGCCCGGCCTGCCGGCGCTCACCACCATCGGCGCCACGCGCGGCGCGGACGGCCCGCTTCTGCCGCAGCTCGGCGATCCCGCGGCCCCGCGGACGCAGTTCTACACCACGGCCGATCTGCACGCCGTCGTCGCGCATGCCGCGGGCCTCGGCATCGAGGTCGTGCCCGAGATCGACATTCCCGGCCATTCCGCCGCCATGCTGGCTGCTCTGCCGCATCTCGTCGACCCGGACGAGCCGCCAAGCTACGTCTCTGTGCAGGGCTATTTCAACAACGCGCTCAACCCCGCCATCGAGGCGACCTACGACGCGCTCGGCCTCGTGTTCGACGCGATGGTCGCCGTGTTTCCGTCGCGGCACATCCACGTCGGCGGCGACGAGGTGGCGCAGGACGCCTGGCTCGCCTCGCCGCTGGCGCGCGCGCTGATGCAGCGCGAGGGGCTGACGGACACGTTCGAGCTGCAATCGCTGTTCCTGCGCCGCGTGAAGGCGATGCTCACCGCGCGCGACCGCGTCCTCGTCGGCTGGGACGAGGTGGCGCATGGCGGCGGCGTGCCGCCCGAGGGCACGCTGCTGATGGCCTGGCAGAACCCGCAGGTGGGCGCCGCCCTGGCGCGCGAGGGCTACGACGTGGTCATCACGCCGGGCCAGGCCTATTACCTCGACATGGCGCAGTCGCCCGCGTGGCTCGAGCCGGGCGCCGGCTGGGCGGGCTCCTCGACGCCCGAGCAGTCCTACGCCTACGACGCCGAGGCGAGCTTCCCGCCCGAGCTCCGCGGCCGGTTCCGCGGCATCCAGGCCTGCATCTGGAGTGAGCATTTCCACACGCGCGACTACTTCAACGACCTCGTGTTCCCGCGCCTCGCCGCGATGGCCGAGACCGCCTGGACGCCCGCCGCCTGCAAGGACTGGCTCCGCTTCGCCGTGCAGGCGCTCGGCAACCCGCGGCTCTGAGCGGTGACGCGCATTGCCGTCGGCGGCATCCACACCGAATGCTCGACGTATTCGCCGGTCCTCATGGTGCCCGAGGACTTCGCGGTGCTGCGTGGAGAGGCGTTGACGGGTGCCGCCCATTTCGGGTTCCTGCAGCGCTCCGGGGTCGAGGTCCGCCCGCTCCTGCACGCCCGCGCCGTGCCGGGCGGACCGCTGGCGCGGACGACCTATGCCGCGTTGCGCGAAGAGTTCCTCGACCGCCTCCGCGCCGCGCTCCCCGTCGACGGCGTCTATCTCGCCATGCACGGCGCGATGCACGTCGAGGGCATGGACGATGCCGAGGGCGACTGGATCGCCGCTGTCCGCGCGATCGTCGGCGCGGGCATCCCCATCGCCGCGAGCTACGACCTCCACGGCAACGTCAGCCAGCGGATCGTCGATGCGCTCGACATCTTCGCGGCGTACCGCACGGCACCGCACACCGACGTGCGCGAGACGATGGCGGCGGCATGGGACATGCTGCTGCACCTCTTGCGCGAGACGCCCCGCGCCGGCATCGCCTGGGCGCCGGTGCCGCTCTTGCTGCCCGGCGAACGGAGCTCCACCGAGGACGAGCCTGCGCGGTCGCTCTATGCGGCGCTCCCGGCGTTCGGGACCCGGCCGGGGATCTGGCGGGCCGACCTGATGATCGGCTACGTCTGGGCCGACGAGCCGCGCGCGACCGCGGCCGCCGTCGTGACCGGCACCGACCGCGCCGCGGCGCTGGCCGCCGCCGAGGAGATCGCAGCGGCGTTCTGGTCCGCCCGCGACCAGTTCGGCTTCGGCGTGCCGACCGGCCCGCTCGACGCGATGCTCGACGCCGCGGCCGCGGCGACCACCGCGCCCGTCATCCTCGCGGACTCG
This sequence comes from Paracoccaceae bacterium, assembly GCA_965219015.1. GTDB lineage: Bacteria > Pseudomonadota > Alphaproteobacteria > Rhodobacterales > Rhodobacteraceae > CBDCNH01. Next base: position 791,519 of record CBDCNH010000013.1, on the reverse strand, counting down.
GGCGACAACCCCACCGGCGGCGGCGTGGGGGACCGTGCCGACGTGCTCGCGGCGCTGATCGCCCGCGACTGGCAAGGCGCCCTCGTCGCCGGCATCAGCGACCGTCCTGCCGTGGCGGCCTCGTTCGCCGCCGGAGAGGGCGCGACGCTTGCGCTCGACATCGGCGCAACCCTCGACCCGAGCGGCGTCCGCGTCCGGGCGGAGGCACGCGTGCTACGCCTCCATGATCCTGCCGGGCCCACCAGGCCCGCCGAGCGCCAGGCTGTCGTCGTGATCGGCGGCATCACGGTCGTCCTCGCCGCCCGCCGCCGTCCGTACCACGACATCGCCGACTTCACGCGCCTTGGCCTCGACCCGGGTCGGACCCGGCTCCTCGTCGTCAAGTCGGGGTATCTCTCGCCGGAGCTCGCCCCGCTCGCCAATCCGTCGCTGATGGCCCTGACCTGCGGCGTGGTGAACCAGGACATCGCCCGGCTGCCGAACCTTCGCCGCCGCCCGGGCACCCTGCCCTTCGGGCCGGCTCCGCGCTACACGGCCCGCGCCATCGCATCGGCGCGCTTTCGCGCATGATACCCTTCCTTCCGATCCTGCGCCGGCACCGGGTCGTGCGCGCGGGCACCGCCGGGATCCTGCTCTACGGCTTCGCGGGCGCCGCCACCTCGCCCTACCAGGCGATCGTCGCGATCCGCGAGCTCGGGATGCCGGACGCGGTCTACGCCGCCGTCATCTTCGCGGCGGCCGTGGCGAACGTGACGGCGAGCGTCGGCATCGGGCTTCTCGCCGACCGGCGCGCGCGCTACCGCGCCGCCCTCCTCGCCACCACGGCCATCGGCGCCGCGGGCTTCGCCGCCGTCTGGGCCTTCCCCTCGCCGGCCGTGTTCGCCGCCGCCGCGATCGGCCCGCTCGCCGTCTGGAGCGCCTCGAACGCCCTCCTCTTCGCCAAGGTGCAGAGCCACGCCGCAGCGTTCGCCCGCACCGACGCCGAGGAGGTGGGCGCGCTCCTCAGGATGACGGTCTCCCTCGGCTGGGTGCTGGTGCCGGGCGCGGTCGGGCTGGCGCTCCAGGGCCGCGCGTCGATGCTGCCGGCGTACCTCGCGGGCGCGCTCTTCGCGGCGGCGGGGTTTGGCGTCCTCGCGACCGGGCTTCCCCCCGACCGCCCCGAGGCCGCGCGCGCGGCGCGTCCCGGCCTTGCCGGCCTCGCCGCGCTCGCCGCCCCGGGCCTCGTGCTGCGCCTCGCGGGCGTGGCGCTCGCGACGTCGGTGCTGCACGTCAACGCCGCGATCCTGCCGCTGATCGTCGCCGGCCGTGCGGGCGGCACCACCGCCGATGTCGGGCTGATCGTCGGCTACGTGGCCCTCCTGGAGGTGGTCTTCATCTTCGTCTGGGCCTTGGTGAGCCGACGCCTCTCGATGCCCGTCGCGCTCGCCGTCAGCGGGACGCTCTACGCCCTCTACCTCATCGGCCTCGCCACCGCGCACGGCATGGTGCAGGTCCATGCCGCGAGCGTCGTCGGCGGCATCGCCGCGGCGGCGATCATCACGCTGCCGATCCCGTACCTCCTCGGCTTGATCGCCGGGCGGCCGGGCCTCTCGGCCTCGCTGCTGGCGGTCAACCACTTCCTCGCCGCCGGCATCGGCGCCGCCGTCTTCGCCGCCGGCACCGCGATCGGCGGCTATCCGGTGGCCGCGGGCCTTGCCGGGACCGCGGGCCTCGCGGGCGGCGTCATCCTCCTGGTGCTCGACGGCTGGCGCAGGCATCCGGTGGCGACGGCGTGACGCGCATCCTCCTCGAGGTCTGCGTCGACGCGCCGGAGGGCCTCGCGGCGGCGGTCCGGGGCGGCGCGGACCGGCTCGAGACCTGCGCGGCGCTTGCGCTCGGCGGGCTTACCCCGTCGCCGGCGCTCGTCGCCGCGGCGGCGCGCACCGGCGTCCCGGCGCTCGCGATGATCCGCCCGCGCGCCGGCGACTTCGTGTGGACACCCGCCGAGATCGCCGCGATGGAAGACGAGATCGCCAGCCTGCGCGCCGCCGGTGCCCGTGGCGTCGTCCTCGGCGCGAGCCGATCCGACGGCCGCCTCGATGCCGCCACCCTCGCGCGGCTCCTGCGCGCTGCGGACGGCCTCGACGTCACGCTCAACCGCGCCGTGGATCTGGCACCCGATCCCGTGGAAGCCGTGGAGCTTGCGGCGGCGCTCGGCATCCCGCGCATCCTGTCGTCCGGGGGCGCCCCGCGCGCGGCCGACGGCGTGGCACGTCTCGGCGCGATGATGGAGGCCGCGGCCGGACGCCTGACGATCATGCCGGGCAGCGGGATCACGGCGGAGAGCCTGCTCCGCCTCGCGTCCCTTCCTCTGACGGAGGTCCATGCCTCGTGTTCGGGCCCGCTCCCGCCGGCGGACCCTGCCATCGCGGCGTTCGGCTTCCAGCCGGGCAACGCGCGATGCACCGACAGCGCGCGCGTCGCGGCCCTGCGCGCGGCACTCGACGCCCTGGGCCCGAAGGGTGACGAAGGCGGGACTTGAACCCACGACACGCGGGTCACGCTGCGCCCGGATCGACCGGATGGCAGGCCCTGCGATTGCCGAGCACGCGCGAAATTCACGCGGCTCGGATACGCTTGCCGCCTTCGGTGTCGAAGAGGAACACGCAATTCGCCGGGCAGGAAATGCCGATCGGATCGTCCATCCTGAAGTCGGCGCCCTTGTCCGCTTTCACGGTCAGCATCGTGTCGCTGAGCTGGCACGTGACGAGGGTATGATCGCCCATGAGCTCGAGCGCATAGACCCGCCCCGCGATCCCGCCGATGCCCGGCTCCGTGATCTGGCAGTCCTCCGGGCGCAGGCCGATCGTCACCTTCGGGCGGTTTCCCGGAATGGCGGTCGGCAGGCTCCCGTCGCGAAACCTGAAGCTGCCGCCGTCGAGCTCTCCCTCCAGGAGGTTCATCGGCGGCGACCCGATGAAGCCTGCGACGAAGAGATTGGCCGGATCGTCGTAGATCTGACGCGGTTCGGCGACCTGCTGCACGATCCCGCGGTTCATGATGGCGACCCGGTGGGCGAGCGTCATCGCCTCGATCTGGTCGTGGGTGACGTAGATCGTGGTGACGCCGAGGTCGACCTGCAACCGCTTGAGCTCGGAGCGCATGTGGCCGCGCAGCTTCGCGTCGAGGTTCGACAGCGGCTCGTCCATCAGAAAGACGCTCGGACGGCGGACCATTGCGCGCGCGAGCGCGACCCGCTGCCGCTGACCGCCCGAGAGCTGGCGCGGATATCGGTCGAGGAGATCCCCGAGATCCACCTTGCCCGCCGCCGCTCGCACCGCCGCTGCACGCTCCGGCGGCGCCACCGCCCGCAGCCGCAGCGGATAGCCGATGTTCTCCGCGATGGTCATGTGCGGGTAGAGCGCGTAGCTCTGGAACACCATCGCCGCGTCGCGGTACTTCGGCAGCACATGGGTGACGTCGCGCTCGCCGATCGAGATGCGCCCCGACGTCACCGACTCGAGCCCCGCGACCATCCGGAGCGCTGTCGTCTTGCCGCAGCCCGAGGGGCCGAGCAGCACCAGGAACTCGCCGTCGGCGATGTCGAGGTCGAGCCCCTTCACGACTTCGATCGCGCCGAAGGACTTGCGGACTTCGGACAGCGCCACGCGCATCGTTCTAGCCTTTCACCGCGCCGACCAGCAGGCCGCGGGCAATGTGTTTCTGCAGCACGCTGGCGATGATGACCACGGGTGCGATCATTACGACGATCAGCACCGACATGTTCCACCACTGCGGCCCGCGCGTGGTGTTCTGCGCGGAGACCAGCACCGGCATGGTCTGTGCCTTGGCGTTGGAGAGGAAGAGCGCGAGCAGATACTCGTTCCAGGCCAGGATCAGGACCAGAAGGAACGTGGCCACCAGCCCCGAACGGACCAGCGGCAAGGCGATGGTGAAGAAGACCCGGAACTTCGAAGCGCCGTCGAGTTCGGCGCTTTCCTCGAGGTCGATCGGGATGCCGGCGAAGAAGTCGCGGGTCAACCAGACCACGATCGGCAGATTGATCGCGGTGTAGGTGACGATGAGGGCCGTGCGGGTGTCGAGCAGGTGCAACGACTGGAACATCACGTAGATCGGCAGGACCGCGACGATCGGCGGCATGATGCGGTTGGAAATGATCCAGAACTCGATGTCGGTATTGCCGACCGCGAGCCGCGTGCGCCCGACAAGCGTGGCGAGCGCGAGAAGGAACAACGCCACCGCGACGGTGACGGCGAGCGGCCAGGGCAGGCCGAAGGTCACGACCGCTACGATCACGGCGATCAGGAGCAGGACGAAGATCGCCACCCCGGCGAGCTTGACCTCGAACCGGATGCGAACGAGCGCGTAGGCCGCGAGCGCGCCGATCAGCACCGCAAGCACCGTGCTGACGAGGGCGACGACGACGGAGTTCGCGTAGGGTCCGAGGAACGTGTTCTCCAGGAGCATGAACCGCCAGGCGTCGACGTTCGGCGTGAAGTCGACGAAGGGCACGTAGAACGGACCGTTGTCGACCTCGCCCGGTCCCTTGAGCGAGGTGATCAGGACCCAGTAGAGCGGGATCAGCACCACGAGCGACCAGAAGATCAGGAGCGCGTAGGTCAGCACCCTCGCCACCGGCGCCTGTTCGTCGATCGACGCCGGCTCGAAGAGGCGTTGCGCCAGCGAGCGCGTCTCGCGGCTCACGCCTCGAACCTTCGCGCCGGCCGCACCACGAAGGTGAAGAAGGCGATGCAGACGACGGTCGCGATGAACAGCAGCATGTAGCCGACCGCCGCCGAAGCGCCGAGATCCTGCGTGCGCCAGGCGATGAAGGCGTGGAGCGTCATCGACTCGGTCGCAAGACCGGGCCCGCCGCCGGTCAGGACGTTCGGCAGGTCGATGATCTTGAACGATTCGATGAGCCGGATCAGCACGACCGTCGCCGCGACCGGAGCGATCGCCGGCCAGGTGATGTCACGGAAGACCTGAAAGCCGTTGGCCCCGTCGAGCCGCGCCGCCTCGACCTGGTCGCGCGGCTGGTTCTCGACGGCGGCGAGCATGACGATGAAGATGAACGGCGTCCACTGCCAGGTGTCGCCGATGACCACCATCAGGCGCGCCGACCAGGCCTCGCTCGCCCAGGACCATTCCGTGACCCCGAAGTAGCGCAGCAGCGGCGCGAAGGGGCCCTTCTGCATGTCTGCCAGCATCCGGAACGTGTAGGCGATGCCGACCGGCGTCACCATGAGCGGCACGAAGAAGAGAACCCGGAAGAAGTTGCGCGCACGGATCGGCTGCCCGCAGAGAAGCGCGAGTCCGAGGCCGAGCGCGAACTGCACGAGGACGCCGACCACGACGTAGAAAAGCGTCGTCGACATGGTTCCCGGCACTCCGCCCGGCGCAAAGGTCAGGACCGCGACCAGCGTCAGCGCGAGGACGACCGCCGCGGCGAGGAGCCGCCCGATCGCGCCCACCACCGTCCAGCGTCCGCGCCGCAGATAACGGCCGAAGCCGGCAAGAAGCGCCGCCGCGACGAGCGCCAGCAGGAGCCATCGCACGAGACCGAGCGCGCCCCAGGTGCCGAGCAGATGATATTGCTGCGACCCGGTCAGGAGCTTCTTGAAGTTGAGGATGCCGACGAACTTCAGCGTGAATCCGCCCTGCGCCAGCGTGAACCGAGAGAGCGACAGGTACGCCGAGATGAGCAGCGGGAAGATCGAGAAGCAAAGGAGCACGATGACGGCGGGGAGCACCATGATCCGGCCGGAGTGGCGATCAAGCCGCTCGCTCCAGGTCTCGCGGGGCGCATCCACAGGTGAAGTGGCGATCGCTGTCATCTGGCCCGTGGCGTGGAGGAAATGTCTCGGCGCGGCCGGGGCCGCGCCGACAGCGGCGGCATCTGGCTACTTCGCGCCGATCGCCGCCTTGTAGACCGAGAGCTGGTCGTCGACGCCGATTTCCTCGTTGAGCTCGGTCCAGCCGTCGGCGACGGCCTTGACCGCCGTCTCCTCGTCGATCTCGTTGGACAGGAATCGTGAGAGGGCTTCATCGAGCACGATCTGCTGGTACTTCTGGTTCTCCGGGATGCGAAGATCGAGGATCATGTTCGGGTTCGACAAGCTGTCCCGGATCGCGCCGAGATAGACCTTCGCCTCCTCCTCGGACATGCCGGCCTTCTTCCAGAGATCGCTGTAGGACAGTTGCGAGGTCCGGTACGGGTTGAAGCCGGTGCCTCCGATGGTGACGTCGACGTTCGACTGCGCGGGCTCTGTCATGAAGGAAAAGAAGGCGAAGGCGGCGTCCTTGACCTTCGGATCGGACGCTACGTTGATGCCGCCGCCCCAGCCGCCGAACGCCGCGAAGGGGGCATGATTGACGCCGTCGATCGCATGGGGGCAAATCTCGGAGGTGCAGGCCTCGAGCTTGCCCGTCTCCCAGTTCAGCACGTCCTTGGACCCCGGCATGATCGCCGCGCCCCATTTGCCGATGACCTTGGACCGCTCCGGGTCGATCGAGATCGTGCCGACGTCGCCCCAGTCGAGGTTGAGCGCGCAACGGCCCGAGGCGAAGAGCGGGCGGGTGTCGGCCACGTCGAGGTTCAGCTCGTCCGGCGGGCCGTAGGCCGTGGATGCCTTCAGGAACTCGAGCGCCCTGCGAAAGGCTTCGTTGTCGACGAGCGGCGTCATGTCGGCCGTGTCGAAGAACGTGCCTTGGCTGGTGCCCTTCGACTGGACCATCGAGCCGATGACATCGGTCACGAACCAGTAGCTTTGGGCGTTGCGCTTCTTGGCGATGCAGGAGCCGAAGTCGGGCGTGCCATCGCCGTTCATGTCCTGGCCGTTCACGGCCTTGGCCACGTCGAGGTATTCGTCCCACGTGGTCGGAGGCGTCTTGCCGGCAGCGTCCAGTACGTCCTTGCGATAGTACATCATGTGAAAATCACCATCGAGGGTGATCATGTAGATCTTGTCGTCGTATTTCTCGGAGAAGTCGCGAAAGAAGGCGCCGACATCGTCCTGCTGGATGTCCTTGTCCGCCGCGACCCGCGCCGTCAGATCCTCGAGGTAGCCGCCGGCGATGTAATCGACCATCCACTGCGGCGCGTAGACGGCGGCATCGACCGAGTTGGTGCCGCTCGCCCAGTCGGTCAGGATCTTCTGGTAGAGATCCGAGAACGGCACCGCGATCACGTTGATCTTCGCGCCTGTCTTGGCTTCGAACTCCGGCGCGCGCCGCTGGAGCGGCTCCTGGATCGCGCCGGTCTGCGTGATGACGTTCACAGTCACCCCTTCGAACGGCTTGTCCTGCGCCACCGAGGGCCCCGCGGTCAGCACGGCGAGCGCCGCACCTGTCAGCATCCTTCGTAAGGTCAAAGTCATCCCCCCCGTTGTCTTTCGCCCGGCTCGTTCAACAGCGTCCGGTCATGACAGCGAGCCTACCGGAAGCCTTGCACGTGTCCAGCGCTTTGCCGGGGCGTGACGATCGGCGGCTTACCACGAACGGGCATCTCCCGGCGCCGGGAGATGCTCGTTCGTCGAGGCCGCCACCGCGTGGAGGGCCGTCTGCAAGGTCAGCGGCCGAGCGACGCCGTGCGCCGGCTCCCGCCGGGCAGGATGCGGGAGGGCGCCGGCGATCCGGGGACCACAGCTCCGAGCAGGCCCCTTGGAAATGATTTGCCGGTATTCCGGCCGCGCGCGCATCACCCCTGCGGATGGAAGTAGTCATGGACCGCCTGCGCCATCGCGGCAGAGATGCCGGGTGCTGCCTTGAGGTCCGGCAGGCCCGCCCGCGCGACCGCCTTCGCGGAGCCGAAATGCGCGAGGAGCGCGCGCTTGCGCGCAGCACCCACGCCCGGGATGTCGTCGAGCGGCGTGGCGCCCACGGCCTTGGCGCGCTTGGCGCGGTGCGCGCCGATGGCGAAGCGGTGCGCCTCGTCGCGCAGGCGCTGCACGAAGTAGAGCACCGGGTCGTTGTGCCGGAGCGCGAAGGGCCGCGATCCCGCGCGGTGGAACTCCTCCTTGCCGGCGTCGCGGTCCACGCCCTTCGCCACCCCCACCATCGCGATGTCCTCGACGCCGAGATCCTCGAGGATGCCGTGAACCGCCGAGACCTGCCCCGCGCCGCCGTCGATCAGCAGCAGGTCCGGCCAGGTCTCGCCCTTGCGGTCGGGGTCTTCCTTCAGGAGCCGCTCGAAGCGCCGCGTCAGCACCTCGCGCATCATCCCGAAGTCGTCGCCGGGCACGAGGTCGGGGCCCTTGATGTTGAACTTGCGGTACTGCGACTTCGCGAACCCGTCCGGCCCCGCGACGATCATGCCGCCCACGGCGTTGGTGCCCATGATGTGGCTGTTGTCGTAGACCTCGATGCGCTTCGGCGGCGCCTCGAGCCCGAACGCCTCGGCGAGCCCGGCGAGGAGCCGCGTCTGGCTGGCGCTCTCGGCGGTGCGGCGCGCGAGGCTCTCGCGGGCGTTGCGGGCGGCGTTCTCGACGAGCTCGGCCTTCTCGCCCCGCTGCGGCACCGCGATCTCCACCCGGCGCCCGGCGCGCTCCGAGAGGAGCTCGGCCATCAGGTCGGCGTCCTCGATCGGGTGCGACAGCAGGATCAGCCGCGGCGGGATCTTGTCGGCGTAGAACTGCCCGAGGAACGCCTCCAGGATCTCCGCCTCGCCGGCGCCGGAGCCGGTGCGGGGATACGTGTCGTGGTTGCCCCAGGACTGGTTGGCGCGGATGAAGAACACCTGTACGCAGGCCTGCCCGCCCTCGACGTGAAGTGCGATCACGTCGGCCTCGGCGACGCCCTTGGGGTTGATGCCTTGGGTGGACTGCACCTGCGTCAGCGCGCGGATGCGGTCGCGCAGCGCCGCCGCGCGCTCGAACTCCATCGCCGCCGCCGCCGCGTCCATCTCGCGCGCAAGCTCCTCCTGCACCACGGTGGTCCGGCCGGAGAGGAACCGCTCCGCGTCGTCGATCAGCCGGCCGTACTCGATCTCGCCGATGTGCCCGACGCAGGGGCCCGAGCAGCGCTTGATCTGGTAAAGGAGGCACGGCCGCGTCCGCGCCTCGAACATCGCGTCCGAGCAGTTGCGGAGCAGGAACACGCGCTGCAGCTGCGTCAGCGTCCGGTTCACCGCGCCCGCCGAGGCGAAGGGGCCGAAATACTGACCCTTCTCGGTCTTGCGGCCGCGGTGCTTCTTGATCTGCGGGAAGCGGTGGTCCTCGGCGATCAGGATGTTGGGGAACGACTTGTCGTCGCGCAGGAGCACGTTGTAGCGCGGTTTCAGCTGCTTGATGAGGTTCTGCTCGAGGAGCAGGGCCTCGGTCTCGGTCCGCGTCGTCAGGAACATCATCGACGCGGTCTCGCGGATCATCCGCGCGATCCGCGCCGAGTGTCCGGCGGGCCGTGCATAGTTCGACACCCTCGCCTTGAGGTTGCGCGCCTTGCCGACGTAGAGCACCCGCTGCTGGGCATCGAGCATCCTGTAGACGCCGGGTGAGCCGTCGAGCGTCCGGAGGCAGGACTGGATCAGCGCGTGGCCGGTGATCGGCTCGGGCCCGGCGTCGGAGATGGGTTCGAGATCGCTCATCGGGATTGATTCCGGGATCAGGAGCGGGCCGCCTGCACGGTCCGAGGTCGCGCGGCAAGAGGGAAACGGTCCACGGAATCTGTGGACAAGTCTGGGAGCAACGCTGGCAGCGAGACGAATTGTCGTTCGGATTCAGAAGCGTTCATTGGTCTGCCTCATTTTTATGCTAATCTGCAAGGCATTGTAATGACGAGATTCTTTATATCCTCGGTCGCAAATTACTGAAATCATTTACAAATCCATAACGAAAATGTCACCTCCAGGCGCAAGGTGGACAACTCTCGGATCGCGTTAACCTTTCGCCTCTGGCGGGTTCACTCGAGCCCGTAGACGTCCGGCGTGCGCCAGCCGAGGTGCTGCCCGCCGTCCGGGCAGACGAGCTGGCCCGTCACCGTCCGGGCGTCGAGAAAGTAGCCGAGCGTCGCCACGATGTCAGCCGGCGAAACGCCGCGCCGGAGCACCGTGGCGGCGCGCTGGGCGGCGAAATGCGCCTCGCTTTGCCGTTCGCCGCGCAGCGTCGGGCCGGGGCCGATCGCGTTCACGCGCACGTCAGGGGCGAGTGCCTGCGCGGCCGTCCGGGTGAACGCCCAGAGCCCCATCTTGGCGAGCGTATAGGACGCGAACTCGGGCGTGAGCTTGAGCACGCGCTGGTCGAGCATGTTGACGACGAGCCCCGCCGCCACCGGCTCGCCACCCGCATCCGGCTCGGCGGGCGGCACCGCGGCGGCAAAGGCCTGCGTGAGAAACACCGGCGCGCGCAGGTTCGAGCCGATGTGGCGATCCCAGCTCGCCGCCGTCATCGTGCCGAGCCGGTCGTGCTCGAACACGGAGGCGTTGTTGACGAGCACGGTCAGGGGCCCGCCGAGCGCCGCGGCGGCGGCGGGGACGAGAGCGTCAGTCGCGCGAGGATCGAGAAGGTCGGCGCGCAGGCAGGCCGCATGGCGACCGAGCGCGCGGATCTCCGCCGCCGTCGCCTCCGCCGCGTCGGCCGAGGTCGCGAAATGCACCGCCACGTCATGCCCTCGCCGCGCGAGCTCGAGCGCCATCGCCCGGCCGAGCCGCTTGGCGCCGCCGGTGACGAGCGCCCTCATCCCGGCGCGCTCGCGAGCAGCAGGATCGCGACGTAGGCGCCGTAGAGGGCGACGAGCGCGACGCCCCAGACGCGCGTGATGCAGAGGCCGCGCAGGATGAACGGCGCGATCAGCAGCGACGTCCCGAGCATCACCCAAAGATCGAAGGCGAGCATCCCCGGCGGCACCGGCAGCGGGCCGACGAGACCTGCGATGCCGATGATCCCGAGAAGGTTGAACATGTTCGAGCCGATGACGTTGCCGAGCGCCATCCCCGCCTCGCGCCGGAGCGCGGCGGCGACGCTCGCGGCCAGCTCGGGGAGCGAGGTGCCGACGGCGACGAGCGTGAGCCCGATCACCGCCTCGCTGACGCCGAAGGCGCGCGCGATCTCCGTGGCGCCGCTGACGAGGAGCTGCGCGCCGAGCGGCAGGGCGACGAGGCCGATGGCGAGCGCGAGGAGGATCCGCCCCCAGGCCATCGACGGGTCGGCGCCCTCGAGTTCGGGCTCCGCCGCCGAGCTGCGGAAGCTGTCGACGAGCATCACCGCGAGACCCGCAAGGAGCACGAGCGCATGTGGCCAGCGAATCGGCCCGAGGAACGCGACAGCGATGAAGATCGCCGTCGCGGCCAGCATCATCGTGTAGCTCCGCCGCGTGTCGGTCTCGCGGCAGGGCACCGTCGAGACGATGGCGGGGATGCCGAGCACGAGGAGCACGTTGGCGATGTTGGAGCCGATGACGTTGCCGAGCGCGATCCCCGGCGCGTGGTCGACGACCGCGTTGACCGAGACGAGAAGCTCCGGCGCCGAGGTGCCGAAGGCCACGACGGTGAGGCCGACGACGAGCGGCGAGAGCCCGAGCCGCAGGCTGAGGTTGACAGCGCCGCGCACCAGCTGGTCGCCGCCCCCGACGAGGAGCGCGAGACCGAGGGCTACGAACGCGAGGTCCATCATTGGCCAGCGCCGCACGCGCAGGGGCCGCGCCCGATGCGGTGGCGTCCGCAGGCGGGGCAGCGCCGCGGCTTCGCGGCGCGCGGCAGCCGGAGCCGGCCGAACATCGCCAGCGCCACCATGCAGACGAGGAAAAGGACGACGATCTTGACGATCAAAACCCGTGCCGTCCCCAGAGCGCCCGAGCCTCGAGCGCGCCCGCGACGTCCTCGACGACGCCCACGCCGACGCGCTGGAAAAGCGACCGCCGCGGCGCGTAGACGCGGAACCGCACCTTGTCGCCGAAGAGCGCCTTCATCTTCGGGGCGAGATGGCCGATGCCGTCGACGAGCCCCGCCGCGACCGCCTGGGCGCCGACCCAGATCTCGCCGGTGAAGAGCTCGCGCGTCGGGTCGAGCTTGGCGCCGCGCCGGGCCTTCACGTGCGCGATGAAGGCCTGGTGGATCGGATCCTGCAGCGCACGGAGCCGGTCGAGATCCTCGGGCTTCTCGGGGCGGAACGGGTCGAGGAAGCTCTTCGAGCCGCCCGCGGTATGGATGCGCCGCTCCACGCCGAGGCGCTCGATCAGACCCTGGAAGCCAAAGCCCGCGGAGATGACTCCGATCGAGCCGACGACGGAGCTCTCGTCCACCCAGATCGCGTCGGCGGCGGTCGCGAGCCAGTAGCCGCCCGAGGCGGCGACATCCTCGACGAAGGCATGGACGGGCACGCCCTTCTCCTCCGCGAGCCGCCGGATGCGCGCGGCGATCAGCGCCGTCTGCACCGGCGCGCCGCCCGGCGAGTTGACCGCGAGCGCCACCGCGGCGGGCCTGCCCTTGCGGAACGCGCGCTCGATGACGCCCGCGAGGCCCGCGTCCGACAGGCCGCCGCCGCGCCCGCCCGCTTGGATGACGCCCGCGAGCCGCACGACCGCCACCGTCGGGGCGGACTTGAGAAAAGGGAGAAAGCGGGCCATGATGCGGCACATAGAGTGCGCGCCGAAGGCAAACAAGGCGCGAGGGGGGAGCATGGCGGGGACCACGGGCGCGGAGGTCGCGCGCATCGTCGCGGCGCATGCCGGGCGCGAGGGGCCGCTGCTGCCGATCCTGCACGACGTGCAGGCAGCCTTCGGGCACGTGCCGGCGGAGGCCGTGTCGGTGATCGCGGAGGCGCTCAACCTCGGGCGCGCGGAGGTGCACGGCGTCGTCACCTTCTACCACGATTTCCGCGCGGCGCCGGCGGGACGGCGGGTGCTGAAGCTCTGCCGCGCGGAGGCCTGCCAGGCGCGGGGCGGGGTCGCGCTCGCCGAGGACGTGCAGCGCCGGCTCGGCGTCGGCTGGGGCGGAACCACCGCGGACGGGGCGGTGACGCTGGAGCCGGCGTATTGCCTCGGGCTCTGCGCCAGCGGGCCGGCGGCGCTCCTCGACGGCGAGCCGCTCGCCCGGCGCGATGCGGACGCGCTCGTCGCGGAGGCCCGCGCGCCAAGTCTCGCGGAGGCCCGCGCGCCAGGGGTCGCGGAGGCCCGCGCGTGAAGGTCTGGGTGCCGGCCGACGCCAGCGCGCGTGCCTGCGGGGCGGATGCGGTCGCCGGCGCCATCGCGCGCGAGGCAAACGCGCGGGGCGTGGCGCTCGACCTCTTGCGGAACGGCTCGCGCGGTATGGCCTGGCTCGAGCCGCTCGTCGAGATCGAGACGGACGGGGTGCGGATGGGCTTCGGTCCGATGTCGCCCGCCGAGGTGCCCACACTCTTCGGGGCCGCGCTCTTCGGAGCCGCGGCGCACCCGCTGGCGCTCGGGGCCGTCGAGGCGATCCCGTTCCTCGCACGCCAGACCCGGCTCACCTTCGCGCGTTGCGGGCGGACGGACCCGCTCTCGCCCGCCGACTACCGCGCGCACGAGGGCATGGCGGGCCTTGTCGCGGCGCTCGCGATGCCGCCGGAGGCGGTCGTCGCGGCGGTCACGGCGAGCGGGCTGCGCGGCCGGGGCGGCGCGGGCTTCCCCACGGGGATCAAGTGGCGCACCGTCCTCGAGGCGCCGGGCGCGCGGAAGTATATCGTCGCCAACGCCGACGAGGGCGACAGCGGCACCTTCGCCGACCGGATGCTGATGGAGGGCGACCCGTTCGCGCTCATCGAGGGCATGGCCATCGCGGGCCACGCCACCGGCGCGGGCATGGGCTACGTCTATATCCGCTCCGAATACCCCGACGCGATCCGCGCGATGGCGGCGGCGATCCGCGCGGCCTACGCCGAGGGCTGGCTCGGGCCGCGTGTCCTCGGGCGGGACTTCGCCTTCGACATGGAGGTTCGCGTCGGCGCGGGCGCCTACGTCTGCGGCGAGGAGACGAGCCTTCTGAACAGCCTCGAGGGCCGCCGCGGCGTGGTGCGCGCGAAGCCGCCGCTGCCGGCGCTCGAGGGGCTCTTCGGGCGGCCCACGGTGGTCAACAACGTCGTCACGCTGGCGAGCGTGCCGGTCGTGCTGGCAGGTGGCCCCGAGGCCTACGCGGCGCACGGGATCGGCCGGTCGCGGGGCACGATCCCGTTGCAGATCGCGGGCAACGTGGCGCGCGGCGGGCTCTTCGAGGCGCCGTTCGGGCTGACGCTCGGCGAGATCGTGGACGACATCGCGGGCGGCACGCTCACCGGGCGGCCGGTGCGCGCGGTGCAGGTCGGCGGCCCGCTCGGGGCGTACTTCCCGCGGTCGATGTTCCACATTCCCTTCGGCTACGAGGACTACGCGGCGGCCGACGGGCTTGTCGGGCATGCGGGCATCGTGGTGTTCGACGACGGCGCCGACATGCTCGCGCAGGCGCGCTTCGCGATGGAGTTCTGCGCCGTCGAGAGCTGCGGCAAGTGCACGCCCTGCCGCATCGGCGCGGTGCGCGGCGTCGAGACCATCGACCGCATCGCGGCGGGCGATCCGGATGCACTTCCCCTCCTCGCCGATCTCTGCGAGACGATGCGCCTCGGCTCGCTCTGCGCGCTCGGCGGCTTCACGCCCTACCCGGTGATGTCCGCAGTGCGGCACTTCCCCGAGGACTTCGCACGCGACCGGACCGCCGCCGAAGTCGCCGCCGCATGAGGGAGGCCCGCGCATGAGGGATTTCGTCCTGCCGAGCGACCTCGGCACGCCCGCCGCGACAGGCCCCGCGGTCACGCTCGAGATCGACGGCTTCCCCGTGACCGTGCCCGCGGGCACCAGCGTGATGCGCGCCGCGGCGCTCGGGGGCACGCAGATCCCGAAGCTCTGCGCCTCCGACAACATGGCGGCGTTCGGTTCCTGCCGGCTCTGCCTCGTCGAGATCGAGGGCCGCGCCGGCACGCCCGCCTCCTGCACCACGCCCGTCGCCGCCGGCATGGTCGTCCGCACCCAGACGCCGCGGCTGGCGACGCTCCGGCGCGGGGTGATGGAGCTCTACATCTCCGACCATCCGCTCGACTGCCTGACCTGTGCGGCCAACGGCGACTGCGACTTGCAGGACGCCGCCGGGGCGGTGGGGCTGCGCGAGGTGCGCTACGCACCCGCCGCGCGCTCGGCGCCGGCCGCGCTGCCGAAGGACGCGAGCAACCCCTACTTCACCTACGACCCGTCGAAGTGCATCGTCTGCTCGCGCTGCGTGCGGGCCTGCGAGGAGGTGCAGGGCACCTTCGCCCTCGCCATCGCGGGCCGCGGGTTCGGCTCGGTCGTCGCGGCCGGCGCGGGCGAGAGCTTCATGGCGAGCGACTGCGTGTCCTGCGGCGCCTGCGTGCAGGCCTGCCCGACCGCGACGCTGACCGAAAAGACCGTGATCGCGATGGGCACGCCCGACCGCGCCGTCGAGACGACCTGCGCCTATTGCGGCGTCGGCTGCTCGTTCCGGGCCGAGATGCGCGGCGACGAGGTGGTCCGCATGGTGCCCTCGAAGGCCGGCGGCGCCAACGCCGGGCACTCCTGCGTCAAGGGCCGCTTCGCCTGGGGCTACGCCGCGCACGGCGACCGCATCCTCGACCCGATGATCCGCGAGGCCGTGACCGACCCCTGGCGCGTCGTGACCTGGGACGAGGCCATCGCCCACACCGCCGCGCGGCTGCGGGCGATCCAGGCCGCGCACGGCCGCGACGCGATCGGCGCCATCACCTCGTCGCGCTGCACCAACGAGGAGACCTACCTCGTCCAGAAGCTCGTCCGCGCCGGGTTCGGGACCAACAATGTCGACACCTGCGCGCGCGTCTGCCACTCGCCGACGGGCTACGGGCTCAAGACCACGTTCGGCACCTCGGCGGGCACGCAGGACTTCGCGAGCGTGGACGCCGCCGACGTGGTGATCGTGATCGGCGCCAACCCGACCGACGGGCATCCGGTGTTCGCCTCGCGGCTGAAGCGGCGGCTCCGGGCGGGGGCCGAGGCCATCGTCATCGACCCGCGCCGGATCGACCTCGTACGGAGCCCGCACGTCCGCGCCGCGCACCATCTGGCGCTGCGCCCCGGCACCAACGTCGCCGTGCTGACGGCGATGGCGCATGTCATCGTGACCGAGGGGCTCGCCGACGCCGCCTTCATCGCCGCGCGCTGCGACGCCTCCGAATACGCCGACTACGCGGCCTTCGTCGCCGAGGCGCGGCACGCTCCCGAGGCCGTCGAGGCCGCGACGGGCGTGCCGGCGCCCGACCTGCGCGCCGCCGCCCGGCTCTTCGCCGCCGCCCCGAACGGCGCGATCTACTACGGGCTCGGCGTCACCGAGCACGCGCAGGGCTCGACGACGGTGATGGCCATCGCCAACCTCGCGATGCTCACGGGCAACATCGGCCGGCCCGGCACCGGGGTGAACCCGCTCCGTGGCCAGAACAACGTGCAGGGCGCCTGCGACATGGGCTCGTTCCCGCACGAGCTGCCGGGCTACCGCCATGTCACCGACGACGCGGCGCGGGAGACGTTTGAGCGCCTGTGGGGCGTGGCGCTCTCGGACGAGCCGGGGCTCCGCATCCCGTCGATGCTCGACGCCGCCGTCGCGGGGCGCTTCCGCGGGCTCTACATCCAGGGCGAGGACATCCTGCAGTCCGACCCCGACATGGCGCATGTCGCGGCGGGGCTCGGCGCGATGGACCTCGTGGTGGTGCAGGATCTCTTCCTCAACGAGACCGCGCGGCTCGCGCACGTGTTCCTGCCGGGCTCGACGTTCCTCGAGAAGGACGGCACCTTCACCAACGCCGAGCGGCGGATCAACCGCGTGCGCCGGGTGATGGCGCCCCGGAGCGGGATGGCGGACTGGGAGATCACCCTCGCGCTCGGCCGCGCGATGGGGATGGGCTGGGATTACGCGCATCCGTCCGAGGTCATGGACGAGATCGCGGCGACGACGCCCTCGTTCGCGGGCGTGAGCTACGCGCTTCTCGACCGCGCGGGCTCGGTGCAGTGGCCGTGCAACGCGGCCGCCCCCCTCGGCACCCCGGTGATGCACGTCGACGGCTTCGTGCGCGGGCGCGGCAAGTTCGTGGTGACGGAGTACGTCGCGACCGATGAGCGCGCCGGGCCGCGCTTCCCGCTTCTCCTCACGACGGGCCGCATCCTGACGCAGTACAACGTCGGCGCGCAGACGCGGCGGACGGCCAACGTCGCGTGGCACGCGGAGGACGTGCTCGAGATCCATCCCGCGGACGCCGAGGCGCGCGGGCTCGCGAGCGGCGACTGGGTGCGCGTGGCCTCGCGGGCGGGGTCCACGAGCCTGCGCGCCAGGGTGACGGACCGGGTGGCGCCGGGCGTGGTCTACACGACGTTCCACCACCCCGGCACGCAGGCCAACGTCGTGACCGCCGACGGCTCGGACTGGGCGACGAACTGCCCCGAGTACAAGGTCACGGCGGTCGAGGTCGCGGCGTCGAACGGGCCGACGGACGCGCAGGCCGCCTACGTGGCCGAGGGCGAGCGCGCCCGGCGCATCCTGCCCGCCGCCGAGTAGCGGGTGCATCGCGCCGTCTCCTCGCTCGCGCTCCGCGACGGGCGGGCCGCGGAGCGGCGCCGGACGCTCCCCGACGAGGTCGCGGTGGCGCTGAGCTTCAACGGCTCGACGCAGGCGGTGATGATGGCGACGCCCGATGCGCTCGAGGACTTCGCGACCGGCTTCGCGCTGACCGAGGGCATCGCCTCGGGCGCCGAGATCCTCGACATGGCCGTCGTCGCGACGGAGCGCGGCATCGACGTGCAGACCTGGCTCGCCGAGCCCGCCGCGGCCCGGCTCGCGGCGCGGCGACGCACGATGGCGGGGCCGGTCGGCTGCGGGCTCTGCGGCATCGACAGCATCGACGGCGCGCTCCGGCCGCTGCCGGTGCTGGGTGCCGGGCCGCCGGTCGATGCGGCGGCGCTCCTTGCGGCCGTGGCGGCGCTGCCGGGCCGGCAGCCGCTCCACGACGCGACCCGCGCGGTTCACGCAGCGGCGCTGATGCGCCCGGACGGCAGCCTCGGGCCGGTCCGCGAGGACGTGGGCCGGCACAACGCGCTGGACAAGCTGGCGGGCGCGCTGGCGCGCGGCGCTCTTCCGGCCGCCGGCGCCGTGATCCTGACGAGCCGCATCTCCATCGACCTCGTGCAGAAATGCGCGCTGATGGGCGTCCCGGTGCTGGTCGGGGTGTCGGCGCCGACCGCGCAGGCGGTGGCGGTTGCGGACGCCGCCGGGCTGGCGCTTGTGGGCCTCGCGCGCGACGACGGCTGCGAGGTGTTCTGCCATGTCGAGCGTCTGAGCGGGATCGGGGCCGCCGCCGGTGCCGCCTGAGAAGATCGTCCGGATGGCCAACGACATCGCGCGGTTCTTCGAAAGCCAGCCCGAGGCCGGCCGCGTCGAGGCGATGGCGCAGCATCTGTCGGACTTCTGGGATCCCGTCCTCCGCCGCGAGTTCCTGGCGGTGGTCGCCGCGGGCGGGCCCGGCCTCCGGGCGCTGGCGCTGGCTGCGGCACCGCGGGTCCGCCGCCCGCCGGAACGATGAGCAACACAGGGGCGTTCGTGGCGCAAAGGAGCCCGTCATGACCGAACACCGCGCCGCCGTTCTCGCCGACCTGCCTGATGGCAAGCCGCACGAAGTGACGCTCGGGGACACCAAGGTCGTGCTGGTGCGGCAGGGCGACGCGGTCCACGCCCTGGCCGGGCTCTGCCCGCACAAGGGCGTGCCGCTGGCGAAGGGGCTCGTCGAGGGCGGTCGGATCGTCTGCGCGGCGCACCGGGCGGCGTTCGACCTCGCGACCGGCGCGCTGCTGGCGCCGCCCGCCTGCGAAGGGCTGGCGCGCTACAAGGTGCGGCTGGCGGACGGCGCGGTCCATGTCACGGTGCCCGATGACGACGTGCCCCACCCCGTTCCCGCGATGACCGGGCGAGGGGACGATGCGCGGCACTTCGTAATCGTCGGGAACGGCGGCGCCGGCTGGCGCGCGGCGGAGATGCTGCGCCGCGAGGGTTTCGCCGGGCGCCTGACGGTGGTCGCCGGCGAGACGACCACGCCCTACGACCGGACGGATCTCTCGAAGGCGTACCTCAAGGCGGACGAGACGCCGGACGATCCGGTGCTTCGCGACCGCGACGCGATTGCCGCGGCTGGAATCGAGATCCTCGATGCGCGCGCGCAGTCGCTCGATCCCGAGACGCGCACGCTGACCCTCGCCGACGGCATGACGCTCGCCGCCGATGCGCTCCTGCTCGCCACGGGCTCGGACGCGCGCACGCTCGATGTGCCGGGTGCCGACCTGGAGGGCGTTCACACGCTCCGCACCCTCGCCGATGCCAAGGCGTTCCGCGCGGCACTCGACGGAGCGCGGCACGTCGTCGTGATCGGCGCGGGCTTCATCGGGCTCGAGGCGGCCGCGGCTTTGTCCCAGCGCGAGGGCTTCGAGGTCACGGTCATCGCCACCGAAGACCTGCCGCTCGCCGGCAAGTTCGGCGACGCCTTCGGACGCCGCATCCTCGCCGAGCACGAGGCGGCAGGCGTCCGCGTCGTCACCGGTGCAAAGGTCACGGGCCTCGGCGGCGCCGGCCGGGTGAGCGAGGTGCGCGTCGAAGGCATGGATCCGGTTCCCGCCGACCTCGTGCTCGTCGCCGTGGGCGCGAGCCCGCGGACCGGCTGGCTGCCGTTCGAGACCGGCGACGACGGCGGCATCGCGGTCGAGCCCGGCCTTGGCGTCCCCGGCGCGCCGGGCGTCTTCGCCGCCGGCGACATCGCGCGGGTGCCGACCCCTTGGGGGCCGGTCAGGATCGAGCACTGGCGCTTCGCCCAGGAGACGGGCGAGCTGGCCGCGCGCAACATGCTGGGCCAGGGCCATGTCTACGACGGCACGCCGTTCTTCTGGACGATGCAGCAGGCCAAGGGCTCCTACACCTACACCGGCCATGCGGAGGCTTGGGACGCCATCGCCGGCGCGCCCGACGGCGAAACTTTCCGGATGGATTTTCGCCGGGACGACCGCACCGACGCAGTCCTCGCGCTCGGCTTCGACGACGGTGTCACCGGCATGGTGCCCCGGATGGCCGGGCGCGGCCCGGGCTAGTCCCGGGTGCTCGCCGTCCGCAGAAAGAAGATGATCGGCAGCACCAGGATCACGCCCCACATCAGGGTGCGAAACACCTCGACGTAGCTCAGCATCTGCGCCTGCTGCTGCGCCTGCTGGTAGATCAGGCCCAGCGCCTCCTGGCGACCGCCGACGGCCCCGCGAAGCGCAGTCGCGGTCGTCTCGAAGCCGGGATTGAGCGGGTTGAGCCCTTCGGTGATCCGCGCCTGATGGAACTGGTCGCGCCGCACCAGCATCGTCTGCGCGATGGAGATGCCGAACGCGCCGCCGAGGTTGCGGAAGAAGTTGAGCATCGCCGAAGCCTTGTCGCCGGCATCGGCCGGCAGCCCGATGTAGGCCACCGTGTTGATCGGGATGAAGAGGAACGGCAGCGCCACCGACATGTAGAACCGCCCCCAGGCCGCGTCTCCGAAGGTGCTCGCGGTCGAGAACTGGCTGAACAGCCAGAACGCATAGCCCTGCGACGCGAAAGCGACGAAGAGGAGGATGCGCGTGTCGATCTTGGAGGTCAGCACGCCGCTCAGCGGCATCATCGGGATCGCGATGCAGCCTCCGATCGTGAGCACGAGCCCTGCGCTGAGCGCGGTGTAGCCGTAGACCGCCTGGAGCATCTGCGGAATGATCTGGATCGTGCCGAACACGAGGATGCCGAGGACCATGATCATCAGGACCGAGATCGCGAAGTTCGGGATGCGGAGGAGGTTCAGCGGCACGATCGGGTCCGGATGGCCGGTCTCCCAGATCACCATCGCCGTCAGGCCGAGGACCGCCATCGCGGTCGTGGTGATGATGAGGTTGCTCTCGAACCAGTTCTCCGTCTGCCCGCGGTCGAGCGTGATGAGGAGCCCGGCCAGGCCGATGGCGGTCAGGATGAAGCCCACGTAATCGACGCTGAGGCCCTTCTTCAGCCGCTTCTCGCGCTCCCGGACGAGAAGGTCCGACTCCTTCGAGAAGATCTGCGTGAGGAAGAGCGCCAGCGCGCCGACGGGGATGTTGACGAGGAAGATCCAGTGCCACGAGATCGTGTCCGTCACCCAGCCGCCGATGGTCGGGCCGATGATCGGGGCCACCACGACGACGAGCCCGAACGCCGCGAACGCCTGCCCGCGTTTTGCAGCCGGGAAGCTGTCGGTGATCATGGATTGCTCGACGGGCGCGAGCCCGCCGCCGCCGATGCCCTGGAACACGCGCGCGATGACCAGCATCGAAAGGCTCGTCGAGATCGCGCAGACGAAGGACGCCGCCGTGAAGAGCCCGATCGACAGCATGAAGTAGCGCTTGCGCCCGATGGCGCGCGACAGGAACCCCGAGATCGGGATGATGATCGCGTTGGCGACGAGGTAGGATGTCACCGTCCACGTCGCCTGCTCGCCGCTGACCCCGAGGTTGCCGGCGATGTTGGCGAGCGACACGTTGGCGATCGACGTGTCGAGGATCTCCATGAAGGTCGCGATGGAGATCACGGCCGTCATGACCCAAGGCCCGCCGGGCCCCGCTGCCGAACGGCGTGGATCGAACTCGCCGGGCACGCTCAGTTGTCCTTCGGCCGGTCGTCCGGCACGCTGTCGATGCGGATCGAGGGCACCACCGACATGCCGGGCCCGAGCGGATAGCGGTCCCGGTCGGCGTTCTCGATGGAGATGCGGACCGGCACGCGCTGCACGACCTTGACGTAGTTGCCCGTCGCGTTCTGCGGCGGCAGGAGCTGGAACGCCTGCCCCGCGCCGTGCTGGATCGAGATGACGCGACCGGTGAAGGTCACGTTCGGGAAGGCGTCGACGTGGATGTCGACGCTCTGGCCGGGGCGGACGCTGCCGAGCTGCGTCTCCTTGTAGTTCGCCGTGACATAAAGGTCGTCCGGCACGATCGCCATGATCGCCATGCCGGGCTGGACGTAGGAGCCGGTGTTGATCGTCTTCTGCACGACCTGCCCCGCGATCGGCGCGACGAGGTCGCCGTAGCCGAAGGTGATGCGCGCGCTCTCGAGATCGGCCTGCGCGGACGCGACCTGGGCCTTCGCCGCTGTCGCCTCCGCTTCCGCGGACGTGACGCCGGTCCGGGCGGTCTCCACGGCGCGTTGGCCGGCCTGGGCCTGGGCCTTGGCGGCTTGCGCCGCGGCGCGTGCATCGACGACGGTCTTCTCCGGAATGGCGTTGTTGCCCGCGTCGAAAATCTCCTGGTCGCGCCGAAGCGTGTCGGCCGCGTTCTGCGCGTTGGAATCGAGCGCCGCGCTCTGCGCTTCCGCCTCGGCGACCATCGCCTTCGCCTCGGTGATGCCCGCTTCGGCCTGCAGGACGCCCGCGCGCGCTCGCGAGACCGCGGCCTTCGCGGTGTCGAGCTGGGCCCGATACTCCGCGCTGTCGATCCGCGCGAGGAGGTCGCCCGCGGCCACGCGCGTGTTCGCGCCGACCGGGACCGTCACGATCTTGCCGGTGACCTGTGGAACGATGTTGACGATATCTGCGCCGATGAAGGCATCGTCCGTGCTCGCGAAGGGCCGGACCCGCGTCCACCAATAGGCCACGCCCGCGGCGATCCCGACGATGACGAGCACGATGACGATCCAGAACACGGGGCGCCTGAGGAGCGGCTTCTTCGGCTGCTGCTCGCCATCGCCATCATCGTCGTCGTCACCGTCATCCTGGTCGCCGCTCGCGTCGGCGTCGGTCTTGGCGTCCGCCTCGGAATCGCGGGCCCGCGCCCGCGCCTCGAGCCGATCGACCCGCACCAAAAGCGCTTTCTCGAAATCCGTTTCGACTCGATCATCCACGGCTTTGTTCCTCAAATCAGCGACTGAACCGTCAGGTTCACATAGGGTTCCGAGCCGGGGCAAACTGTGACCGCTTGTCGCATCCAGAGAGACAGAGGTCAAAAAGCACGCCGAGGTCGGCGGGTCCAAGCGCGTCGAACGCGGTCGCCGGCGCCTCGGTCTGATCTGGCCGCGCAGGACCGGCGACGCCATCCGCGAAGACGTGAAACTTCGTCGCGACCTCGGCGTCGGTCAAGGGATTGTCAGGATCGCCGCGCGGCATACGGGGCTGGCCCTCGAGCCTCCGCCCGTCCGTCAGCACCAGAGCCACCGCGGCCCAGCGCGGCCGGATCGAACGCGCGGTGAGTTCGGCATCGTCGGGCGTCGGCAGGGAAGGCTCGTCCGGCCCGATCCGCCGCCGGACCAGCATCGTCGCCACCGCGAAAGCGATGGCGTGGCCGACCCCGTCGAGCGTGCGCGGCTCGCGCCCCGCCAGAGCCACGGCATAGGCGAAGGTCCGGATTTCCACGCCAGCGATTTCGGTGGCTCGCAGGTTGCGTGCCACGGCGAGGGTGCGCGCCGCCGATGGCGGGATGCGCCGAGCGGCAGCACGGGTGCCGCATCCGCGCCCTCTCAGGTCAGCGCCGGGGCGCCGGGGAAGCCCGCAGCCGGTCGTTCAGCACGCGCATCGCCTCGGCCGTGTCGACCGGCCCCGGCTGCGGGCCAAGCTCCCGTCGCGCCGCTCCGCGCATCGTGCCATGCCGCCGCTTGGGCGCGAGCCCCGCCGGCACTTCGGCGACGCTCGGGTCCGCGACGGTGGCGACGTCGGGCGGATAGCGCCGGCCGATCTCCCCGGCCGCCGGATGGACATGCGCGAGGCGGCAGCCGCGCGCAGGCTCGGAAGACTTCAAGGTCGCGGGGTCGTTGAGCCGGCTCCCCAGCGCGATCACCAGAGCGGTTACACTCGATCTCCTGGAACGCCTCCCGTTCGCGCTGTCCGTATCGGGCTCGACCCCTCATCGCCATGTGCAGCCTGATTGTCGCGGCGCACGCCCCTCGGGCCCGCGCGTCACGATTGCGGCGCCGGGCTCGCCGGTCAGGTCCGCCGATGCGGCGGCAGCCGCTCCTTTGCCGCATGGTCACGTGGCGCGGCTGTCCGTATCGGGCTCGACCCCTCATCGCCGTCCCCTGCGCCGCGAGATCGCTCACGCCCGAACGCCGAAGATCGCCTTCACGCCGTGCGCCGCCACGGCCGCCGCCGGCACCTCGCTCCCGGTCCGCCCTGCCGACGCCAGTGTCCGCTCCCGCCGCTGCCGCGACCGAAGCAGACGCGCGCGCGCCGCGGTAGCGAATTGCCGCCCGCCGCCCGGATGCGGTACGACGGACCGGCGCCACCGGAGACCGCCATGCATTCGAGCACCTTCGCCGACCGTCAGACCATTGCCGCGATGACCGCGCGGATGCTTCTCGAGATCGATGCCGTGCATTTCGCGGCCGACGCGCCCTACATCTTCACCTCCGGCCTCGCGAGCCCGGTCTACATCGACTGCCGCAAGATCATCTCCTATCCGCGCGTTCGCGAGACGCTGACCGAATTCGCCGTCTCGGTGATCCTGCGCGAGGTGGGCTTCGAGGCCGTCGATGCCGTGGCGGGCGGCGAGACGGCGGGCATCCCCTTCGCGGCCTGGATCGCGCACAAGATGGGCCTGCCGATGCAGTACGTCCGCAAGAAGCCCAAGGGCTTCGGCCGCGACGCGCAGATCGAGGGCGCGCCGGTCGCGGGCAAGCGCGTGCTCCTCGTCGAGGATCTCGCCACCGACGGCGGCAGCAAGCTTCGTTTCGCGCAGGCGCTGCGGGACGCCGGCGCCGGGGTCACGGACACGTTCGTGATGTTCTACTACGACATCTTTCCCGGATCCCGCGATGCGCTGGAAGCGGCGGGCTTGCGGCTCCACGCGCTCGCGACCTGGGCCGACGTGCTCGCCGCCGCGCGCGCGGCAGGCGAGGTCGATACCGGGCGTCTGGGGGCGGCGGAGGCGTTCCTCGGCGCGCCGCTCGAATGGTCTGCGGCGCACGGCGGCGCCGCGGCGCTCGCACTCTAGAGCGGCGGCACGGAACGCGAGGCGCCTGCCCGGCGACCGTCCGAGCCCGCGCCGCTGCCGCCACCCGGTACGTCACCCGAAGCCAGCGCCGTCGCGGACGTCGGTCGCGGTCCCGCGAACGTCGGCGCGCCGGGAGATGCGCTCCGCGAGCGGTCAGTTCACCAGGAACTCCGCGTGCAGCGCGCCCGCGGCGTTGATGCTCTTCAGGATGTCGATCATGTCGCGCGGCGACACGCCGAGCGCATTCAGCCCCGACACCACGTCCGAGAGCGAGGTGCCGTCCACCTCCGCCAGCGACACGCCGGGCTCCTCGGTGATGCCGGCGGAGGTGCGCGGCACGACGACCGTCTCGCCGGCGGCGAACGGGTTCGGCTGCACCACGAGCGGGGTCTCCTCGACGCGGAGCGTGAGGTTGCCCTGTGCGATGGCGACGCGGCTGATCCGGACGTCGGCGCCCATGACGATGGTCCCCGAGCGCTGGTCGACGACGACGCGCGCGCGCTCCTCGGGCTCGACCGTGAGGTTCTCGATCCGGCCGAGCACCCGCGCCGGCGTGCCGAGCCGCGTCGCGCCGATGTCGAGCACCACCGTGCCTGCATCGGTCATCTCGGCGACGGAACGGCCGAACGCGGCATTGATGACGCCCTCGATCCGCCCCGCCGTGGTGAAGTCCGGGCTGCGAAGCGCCAGCCGCAACGAGCGCAGGCCCGCGAAGTCGAAGGCGATCTCGCGCTCGACCCGGGCGCCGGTCGGGATGGTGCCTGCCGTGGGGACGCCCTGCGTGATGCCGCCGGCCGCGCCCGTCGCCGAGACGCCGCCGGCGATGATCGTGCCCTGCGCGACCGCGTAGATCTGGCCGTCGGCGCCGTTGAGCGGCGTCATCACCAGCGTGCCGCCGAGGAGGCTCTTGGCGTCGCCGATCGCCGAGACCGTGACGTCGATGCGTCCCCCGGCCCGCGCGAAGGGCGGCAGCGTGGCGGTCACGAACACCGCGGCCACGTTCTTCGGGCGGAACTGCTCGCCGGTGACGTTGACGCCGAGCCGCTCGAGGATGTTGGTCATGATGTCCTCGGTGAAGGGCGCGTTCCGGAGCCCGTCGCCGGTCCCGTTCAGACCCACGACGAGGCCGTAGCCCACGAGGTCGTTGCCGCGCACGCCGTCGAACTCGACGAGATCCTTGATGCGGATCGGCTGCGCGCCCGCCAGTGCCGGCCAGAACGCCACGAGGAGCGCCGCCACGAGCCGGATCACTTGAGGTAGTCCAGGAGCGACATCCCCGACAGCCGCGAGGTGAGCGCGTAGAGCGTCTCGAGCTGCGTCTTCGTGGCTTCGAGCTCGGTCGCGGCCTCATAGGGATCGACCGCGAGAAGGCTCGAGCGGGACTGCTTCAGCGTGCTCTGCTCGGCCTCGTTGCGCGCCGTCACGCGGTCGAGCCGCGCCTCGGTGCTCCCGAGCCGGGCACGGACTTCGATGAGCCCGTCATCGGCCGCCGCGAGCGCACTGCCCGCCAGCCGCAGCGCTGCGATCCCGCCCGTGGTGCCGCCCGCGAACGCCGCGTCGCCGGCCATCGCGGCGAGGGCGTAGCCCTTAAGCACGTCGCGGATGGCGGGGTCCGCCGCGGTGATGCCGAGATCGACGGTCTCGCCGTCCGCCACCGTGACCGGCGCGCCCGCGTCGTAGGAGCCTCGATAGCCGCCGCTGGCGAAGCCGCCGCCCGGCGTGTCGAACCAGTCTTCCACGGCGTCGCGGAGGCCGGTCGCGGTGGTGATGCCGGAAACGGCGGCGCGCAGTCCCGCGAGCATGTCGTCGGCGGAGGCAAGCGGGGCGCGGTCCGTGGCCGTGCCCCCGAAGAGCGACCGTCCCGCCACGCCGAGGTTGAGCGCGGAGACAGCGCTGCGGAACGACTGTTCGGCGTCGGCGGATGCGATGCGAAGTTGCTGCGGCGTCGTCGTGCTTGCCGCTTCGCGGTATCTCGGGGCATCGGTGGAGGCGAGATCGCCGATCTGCCCGAGGGCCGCCTGCATGGCGCCCGCGCGCTGCGCGGTCTCGCGCGTGACCGAGAGATGCGCGTCGAGCCGCGTCAGCGCGCGCTCGATCCCGGCAAGCGGGGTAAAGTCGCCGCCCACGGCCCGGCCCTTGTCCGCGACCACGCCCGAGGCGACCTCGTCGGTCAGCCGGTTCAGCGCCGCCTTGGTCTCGGCGGTGTAGCGGGTCAGACGGTTCGCGCGGCCCTGGTCGCCGATGGAGAGCGTGTTCATGATCAGATCCTCAGGAGGGTGGCGAGCATGTCGTCGATGGTCTGGATGACGCGCGCGTTGGCCGCGTAGCTCTTCTCGACGGCGAGCAGGGTCTGCACCTCGCGGTCGGTGTCGACGCCGCCGTCTGCCTCCTCGGCCCGAACAGTGGCGTTGCGCGCGGCCGCGAAGCTCGCGTCGGCGTCCGCGGCCTGGCGTTCGGACGCGCGGGCCGAGAGCACCTTCGCGGCGAGGCCGGACGCGGTTGACGACGACCCCGTGAACGCACCCGAAGCGGGCGCACGGCTCGCCTCGAGAGCGGCCGCGAAGGCGTTCAGAAGCCTCGCGTTGCCGGGAGTGCCCGGGCTCGTCGCGCCGAGGCCATCCCGGAGACGTAGAACCAGCCCGCCCTGCGCCGGATCGACGGATGCGTTGAGACGGACGCGGCCGGCGAGACCGACCTCGTCACCGGGCACGCTGTCGACCAGAAGTCCCGCGTCGCCCGGGACGAGCGTGGCGTCGGGCACACCGGCAAAGCGCTCCACGAGATCGCGGGCGAGCGCGTCGAGATCGGCGCTTGCCTGCGGGGCGGCCTCGTCGCGGACCGAGAAGGACGCGGCGAGCCGTCCGCCCCCGAGGGGGCCGCTCTCGAGCGTGGACACCGTCTTGCCGTCGATGGTGAGGCCCGAGAGCGCGCCGCTCGTGAGGGTCATCTCGGGCGTCACGGCCCGCGCGGGCGCAAAGCCGAGCGTAGCCGCGCGGCCGTCGAGGAGAATCGCGCCGCCGTCGGTGTAGAGCGCGACCTGCCCGCGGTCGCGCGCGACCTCGCGGATCGGCACGATCGGGCTGATGCGGTCGATCTCGGCCTGGCGCTGGTCGACGAGGCTCAGCGCATCGCGGCCCTCGGCGCGCGCCACGCTGATGCGGGCGTTGAGGCTGGCGATGTTGCCGAGCGCGTCGTTGACCGTACGGACGTCCGAGGCGATCTTGCCGTCGGCTGCGAGACGCGCGTCTGCGATCTTCTGCGAGGCCGTGTTGAGCGCCGTCGCGAGGTCGCCCGCGGCGCCGACTGCGGTGGCGAGCCGCGGCTCGGCGTCGGGGCGGCTCGCGGCGTCGAGGAGCGCCGCCTCGAGCCCGGCGATGCGGCCCGAGATCGAGTCCGCCGCGTCGGGCGTGCCGAGCGCCGCCTCGACGCTCGCGAGCCAGGCGGCCTTGGTGTCGGCGGCGGCGAGGCTCGCATCCGAGGCGCGGCGGTCGGCGAGGACGGCGCGATCGACCTGGCGCTGGACGCCCTCGATCCTGACCCCGCCGCCGCTGCCCGCGAGGCCCTGCGCGCCCAGCTCGAGCTCGCGGCGGCCGTAGCCTTCGGTCAGCGCGTTCGCGACATTCGACGAGACCACCTCCGCGCCCCGCGCCGCGGCGGTGAGGCCGGACAGCGCATTCGACATCGCACTCGTAAGGCTCATGGCTTCGTCTCCGCTTCAGGGCTCGGGGCAGGTCAGCGCTTGATGTTGGTGGTTTCCTGCCACATCTCGTCGACCGTCTGGATGACCTTGGCGTTCGAGGAATAGGCGCGCTGGGTCTCGATGAGCTTGGTCAGCTCGCTCGCGACGTCGGTGGCGGACTGCTCGCGGGCGAAGCCCACCATGTCGCCCGTCGGCCCGTCGCCTGCGTCCCAGAGGAAGAACGCGCCGGACTGGTTCGAGATCGTGAAGGTCTGGTCGTTGCCCGCCGTGAGGCCGTTCTGGTTCGGCACGTCGACGATGGGGATCTGGTAGAGCTGGCGGGTGAAGCCGGTGTCGTAGACCGCGGTCAGGATGCCCTTGGCGTCGACCTCGACGGAGCTGATCGAGCCGACCGGCGAGCCGTTCTTCGAGATCGCGACCGGGGCGAAGGCGCTCGCGAGCTGCGTGAGGCCCGCGGGGTCGCCGGGCTTCCCGATGGTCACGTCGACCGGGCCGCCCGCGGTGGCGACGGTGAAGGCGCCGGTTGCGGGGTCGTAGGCGCCGCCCGAGAGCGTCGTCGCGGAAGCGAGCGTGCCGCCGCCGCCGCGGGTGCCGTCGAAGGTGAGCCCGTAGGAGCCGACGACGGCGCCGCCGCTGGCGCGGTCGCGCACCGTCATGGTCCATTCGTTCGAGGCGCCGGCGCCCGGGACGGTCGGCTCGAAGGTCACATCGAGCGTCTCGGAGGTGCCGAGGTTGCCGAAATACTCGACCGCGAGCGTCTGCGGCGTCCCGGGCGCGCCGGCCTGCGTGGCGGCGGCGGGCAGGTTGACGCCGAGGGTGATCGCCGTCGTCGGATCGGCGATGGCCTGGTTGGCGTGGATCGTGACGGGCTCGAGCCCGGCGACCGTGTCGCGCGGGAAGGCGCCGATCTTGCCGTCCGCGGCCGCAGGCCAGCCGAGGAGCACGAGACCGCCGTCGGTCCGGAGCACGCCGTCGGCGTCGGGGCGGAACGACCCCGTGGGCGTGAGCGCGAGCGGATAGGTGCCGCTGGAATTGCCGAGCGCGGACACGCTGGTGACGGGCAGCATGCCGCGGCCGCCGATGGCAATGTCGGTCGCGTTCGAGGTCGACACCAGCGACCCCCGCTGGTCGACGAGGCGCTGCGAGGTCGTCCGCACCCCGCCGGCGACGTAGCGCCCGCCTCCGGAACCGTTCACCACGAGATCGTGGAAGTCCGTGTCGGCGCGGCGGTAGCCGTAGGTCGACGAGTTGGCGATGTTGTCCGAGATCGTGCCGAGCCGCGCGGCATGGGCGTTGAGCCCGGAGACGCCGGCGTTGAGCGAGGAGGAGATCGTCATTCTGTACCTTTCTGGTCGTTCGACGCCGAATGGGGCCATCCTTGCCGCGTCGTGTTTAAGATGCGCCTAACGTCTGCCGGCGCCGTGGCGGGGCGTTTCAGGTGGGTTTCCGCAACAGGATCAGCTCAAGGCGGTTGTTGCGCTCGGCCATCGGATTGCGTGCGGACGGCTTTCGGTCGGCCTCGCCGGTGACGCGGCGGATCCGCGCCGGCGCCAGCCCCTCGGCCTCGACGAGCGCGCGCATCTGCTGCGCCCGCGCGGTCGAGAGCGGCCACACGGGGTTCTCCTTCAGCACGATCGGATAGGACCGCACGTGGCCGCTGACCGCGACGTTGTTCTTCACCAGAGCGAACACACCGGCCAGCATCTCGGCGAGTTCGCGGGTGATCGGCGTGGCTACGTCGCTGTCGGGCTCGAAGAGCGGGTCGCCGGGGAGGTCGAAGATCTCGACGATCAGCCCCTCGTCGGTCACGCGGGTGACGACATGGCGCAGCGCGTCGGCCATCAGCATGCTCTCGCCGCCCTTGCCCAGGAGCTTTGCCTCGACCTCGCTCAGCTTCGCCTCCGCGGCGGCGCGATCCGCCTCGTCCTCGTCGGAGGTGCCGGTCTGGCCCTCCGCCTGCAGCTCGCTGGTCGGGCGCTGCGCGCTTGCGCCGGTGCCGTCCTGTGCCATCGTCTTCTCAGAGAAGAAGCTGTCGCCCCCGAAGGCGCCCTCGCCGCCGCCCGAAACGCGGTTCACCGGGATCGTCGGGCTGAAATAGTCCGCGAGGCCCTTCCTCTGCTTCTCGGTCGTGGCGTTGAGGAGCCACATCAGCATGAAGAACGCCATCATCGCCGTCACGAAGTCGGCATAGGCCACCTTCCAGGCGCCGCCGTGATGGCCACCGCCCTTCACGACCTTCTTGCGCTTGATGATCGTCGGGGCGGCGTTCTTCAGGGCGGTCATCGCGGTCTCCGGTGCTTGGAGACCTACCTAGGCCCGCGGCGCTGAAGACGTGCTTAACCGGCGCAATTGTCCGCAGTTTCCCTACCGCCGGCTGCGGCTCCCGAAGGCGCCCAAGGCGACGGCGGCGAGGATGATCGCACCCACCAGCACGTCGCGGAGATAGCTGTCGACGCTCAGCTGCGACAGGCCGTTGTCGAGGATGCCAAGGATCGCGACGCCCGCCATCGAGGCGAGCACGCGCGGCTGGCCCGCGGCGGTCATCGTCATGCCAAGAAATACGGCCGCGATCGCCTCGAGCATCAGCCCCGCGCCTTGGGTCGGGTTGGCGGAGGCCACGCGCGCGGCGAGCATCAGCCCCGCGAGCGCCGCGCC
Organism: Paracoccaceae bacterium; assembly: GCA_965219015.1. Lineage (GTDB taxonomy): Bacteria > Pseudomonadota > Alphaproteobacteria > Rhodobacterales > Rhodobacteraceae > CBDCNH01. The sequence goes on along the minus strand of CBDCNH010000013.1, from coordinate 760,207 downwards.
GACGCCGGTGAACGCGAAGGCCACGGTCCGTAGCCGCCTGACGTTCAGTCCCGCGAGCCGCGCCGCCACGGGGTTGCCGCCGATCGCGTAGAGCCTGCGCCCGAAGGTGGTCTGCTCGAGGACAAGCCAGACGATGGCGATCACGCCAGCGGCCGCGAGCGTCAGCGACGGCAGCACGAGCGCCCGGCCGCCGACTTCGCCGAGCGGCAGCCCGCCCCGCGCGAAGCCCGAGAACGCGGCCGGCATCGCGCGGCCGGAGATGGTGCGGCCGTCGCTGACGCGGAGCGCCAGGCCGCCGAGCATGGTCAGCGTCGCGAGCGTGGCGACGAACGGGAGAATGCCCACGACGCCCACCAGCACCCCGTTCGCGATGCCGCCCAGCAGCCCGACGGCGAGCGCCGCCCCGACGCCGACCGCGACCGACTGGCCGTGCGCGAAGAGCACCGCCGCCACGACGCCCGCAAGCGAGGCCATCGAGCCCACCGAGAGGTCGAAATCGCCCATCACCATCACCACGGTCATCGTCGAGGCTACGACGGCGAGCATGCTCACCTGCTGGCTGATGTTGAGCCAGTTCTGCGCGGTCATGAAGGTGCCGGGCAGGGCCGCCCAGAGGACGATGACGATAGCGGCCAACCCGGTCAGCGTGCCGAACCGGCGCAGCCTCTCAGCCATCGTAGCAGTGCGCGAGGAGCCCGGCCTCGGTCAGCCCGTCGGCGTCGAGCACGCGCACGATGCGGCCCTCGCGCAGCACCGCGATGCGGTCGGCAAGACCGACGAGCTCCGGCAGATCCGACGAGGCGACGAGGATGGCCGCTCCCTCGGCGGCAAGGTTGCGGATCAGCGCATAGATGTCGGCCCGCGCACCGACATCGACGCCGCGCGTCGGCTCGTCGAGGAGGAGCACGCGCGGCCGGCCGACGAGCGCGCGGGCGAAGAGCACCTTTTGCTGATTGCCGCCGCTGAGCTCGCCCGCCGGCTGCCCCGGGCCGCGCGCCCGGAGGCGGACGCGGCCGGCCTGCTCGGAAGCCGCGCGCCGCTCCCTGTCCGGGGCCGCAAGACCCAGCCGCGAAAAGGCGCCGAGATGCGGCAGCGCCACGTTGGCGCTGATGGCGCAGCGGAGCATCAGCCCCTCGGCCCGGCGCTCGCGAGGCACGTAGGCCAGGCCCGCCGCCCAGGCACCGGCGGGCTTCGGCGGCACGTCGCGCCCGTCGAGCCGCACCCGGCCCGCACGACGCGGGATGGCGCCCATGACGGCACGGAGGCAGGCGTTGCGCCCCGCGCCCGCAAGCCCCGCGAGCCCGAGGATCTCGCCCTCCCGCAGCTCGAACGAGACGCCTTGCAGCGGCCCGGCCGCCAGATCGTCGACGCTGAGCGCCACCGGTCCCGGCGCGCTGGCGCGCGGCGGAAAGAGCGCGCCCGCAGGCCGGCCGGTCATCGCCGCGATGATCTTGTCCTGGCCGGTCCCGGCGATCGGTGCCGTCAGCACGTCGACGCCGTCGCGAAGCACCGTCACGCGGTCGGCGAGTGCGAGAACCTCTTCCATCCGGTGGGACACGTAAAGCACCGCCGCACCCGCGTCCCGAAGCGCGCGGACGGCGGCGAAGAGCCGCTCGGCCTCGGCAGGGTTCAGGGCGGCCGTCGGCTCGTCGAAGACGTAGAGCCAGGGCGCCGGGCCAGCGCGCTCGACGAGCGTCGCGGCGATCCGGACCAGCATCCGGTCGCCGGCGTCGAGGTCGGACACGCGCGTCCGGGGTGCGATGCGCCCCGCACCGAGCCGCGCGAGCGCCGCCGCGGCCGAGCGCCGGAGCGCCCGCCAGCGCACCAGCCCGAACCGGGTCGGGTAGGGATGCCCGAGGTGCAGGTTCTCGGCGACCGAAAGACCAGGCACGTCGTGGTGCTCCTGATGCAGCACGCGGATCCCGGCCGCCTCGGACGCCGGCGGGTTGCCGAGGGCCAGCGGCCGGCCGTCGAGCGTCATCGTCCCCGCATCGGCCTGTCCGAGACCGGCGAGGATGCGGATGAGCGTGCTCTTGCCCGCGCCGTTCTCGCCCATCAGCGCATGGATCTCGCCGCGTGCCACGCACAACGACGCCCCCGCCAGCGCGGGCACCGCGCCATAGGCCTTGTGCAGGCCCGCCAGATGCAGATCGTGGGTCAGTTGTCGTGGCCGGCGACGTTGGCCTCGGTCACGAGCACCGTCGGCACGTAGATCACCTTCTGCCGGATCTCCTCGCCGCCGAGCACGCGCGCCACGGTATCGGCGGTCGTGGTGCCGATGCCGGCGAAATCCTGCGCCACGGAGGCCTCGAAGTTGCCGCCCGCGGCGATCGCGTCGCGGGCCTGCGGATTGGCGTCGATGCCGGTGACGACGATGCCCTCGCCGTCACGCCCGGCCGCCTCGATGGCCTGCAGCGCGCCGAGCGCCGGCTGGTCCCAGGCGGCCCAGACCGCCTTGATGCTGCCCGGCTCGGGGTTGGCGGCGAGCACCGCTTCCATCTTCGCGCGGCTGTCGGCGATGCCGCCGTCGGTGACGTCAGGGGTGATGCGGTCGAGCACCGTGATGTCCGGGAAGTTTCCGAACACGGCGTCGGCCATCACTCCACGCACTTGCACCGGGGGGAACGGGTCGAAGGTGAACATCACCACGTTGCCGGCGCCGTCGATGCGATTGGCGACATAGACGGCCGTCTCCGCCGCCATCGCGTAGCCGTTCGAGGTGACATTGGCGCGGATCAGCGGATCGGAGCCCGCGTCCATGCCGACGACGGGGATCTTCGCAGCCTCCGCCGTCGCGAGTCCGGCGCCGACCTGCGCCGGATCGACGTTGATGACAATGGCATCGACCTGCTGCGTCACCGCGTCCTCGATCCGGCTGATGACGGCCGCGACGTCGCCGCCGGTGTCGACCACGTTGACATCCCAGCCCTGCTCGTCCGCGCGCGCCTTGAAGGCGTCGACGTAGAACTGCGTCCCGGGCTGCGCGAGGTAGGGCGTGATGAGCGCGATGCGCTCCGCCGCGGCAGGCGAGGCGGCAAGCCCGACCGCCGCCGCCAGGATCCATGTCCGCATCGCCGTCCCCCCCGTTTTGCGCGACAGTGCCAGCCCGCCACGGCCGGGTCCAGCCTCTTGACCGGGGCGCGGCACGCGCGCACTCCGCCTGGCATGGCGGCACTCATCGGCATCGACATCGGCACCACCTCGGTCAAGGCGGTGCTCGTGCGGGAGGACGGCACCCGGGTGGACCGCTTCGGCGCGGACTACCCGACCGAGCGGCCGGGTGCGGGCCTCGCCGAGCAGGATCCGACGCACTGGACGCGGCTCACGAACGCGGCGCTCGCCCGGTTCGCGGCGCATCCCGTGGCAGCCGATGTGCGCGGCATCGGCTTCACGGGTCAGGTCAACACGCATGTCTTCGCGGGCGCGGACGGGACGCCGCTGGCGCCTGCGATCCTGTGGCAGGATCTGCGCGCCGCCAAAGCCGGGGCAGCACTCGATGCGAGCATCAGCCCGGACGACAAGCTGGCCTGGCTCGGCGCGCCGATCCCCGTCGACGCGAGCCACGCGCTCGCCCGGATGGCCTGGATGGCGGCGGAAAGGCCCGAGGTCTGGGGCGCGGCGCGTGCGGTGCTGGCGCCGAAGGATCACGTGATCGCAGCTCTCACGGGCCGCATCGGCGCCGACCCCGTGAGCGCCATCGGCCTCGTCGGCCCGGACCTCGCCTATGCCATGCCGCTCCTCGACCACGTGCCCGGTGCAGCAGAGCGCCTGCCGCCCCTGGCCGATCCCATGAGCATCGCGGGACCGGTGCGCGCGGGGCCTTTCGCGGGCGTCCCCGTCGTGACCGGCACGATGGACGCCTGGACCGCGCTCTTCGGCGTCGGCGCCGCGGCGGAGGGCGACGCGGTCTACCTTGCCGGGACCAGCGAAGTCCTCGGCCTCGTGTCGTCGCGGCGCGGTCGGGGCTCCGGCGTCGTGACCTTCCCGACCTGGGCCGGCATCACCTACCATGCGGCTCCGACACAGTCCGGCGGCGCCTCTCTCGCGTGGCTCGGGCGGCTCCTCGGACGCGACGCGGGGGAACTCGCCGCGATGGCGGCGCCGATCCGGCCCGAGAGCCCGCTCTTCCTGCCGCATCTCGCCGGCGAGCGCGCGCCGCTCTGGGATCCGGTGTCGCGCGGAGGCTTCGCCGGGCTCGACGCCGCCACCGGGCCGGCCGAGCTCGCGGCGGCGGTGATGGAAGGCGTGGCGTTCTCGGCCCGTCTGGCGCTCGAGGCGCTGGAGACCAGCGGCGGACGTCGCGCGGATCGCCTCCTTGGCGGTGGCGGCGGGCTCACCTCGGATGCGTGGTGCCGCATCCGGGCGGACGCGCTCGGACGCCGCATCGACCGGATGCATGGCCCCGATGCCGACCCGGGCGCGACCGGAGCCGCCATCCTCGCCGGCGTCGGCATGGGGCTCATGCCTTCGCTCGCGACCGCTGCACGCCGCTTCGCCCGCGTCGACGCGAGCTTCGAGCCCGATCCCCGGCGGGCAGCCGTCGCGGAACGGCGCTACGCCCTCTACCGCCCGCTCTACGACGGCCTCAGGCCGATCGCCGCCCGACTCGCGCGGTGAGCCGCCGCAGTTCCATTGCCGGGCGCCCGTGCTACCTGCGGGGCTTCGCATGGAGGCACGCCCCTGCTGGTCCTGACCGACGTCACCAAGACCTACCCCTCCGGCGAAGGCCCGGTCGACGTGCTGCGCGGCATCGATCTCTCCCTCGAGGCAGGTCGGAGCATGGCGCTGACCGGTGACTCGGGCAGCGGCAAGAGCACGCTCCTCCACCTCGTCGCGGGCCTCGACAGCCCGGACTCGGGCTCGATCGCCATCGACGGCACCGACATCGCGGCGCTCTCCGATGCCGGCCGCGCCGAGATGCGCCGCGGCACGGTCGGGCTCGTTTTCCAGCAGTTCAACCTGATCCCATCGCTCGACGTCGGCGCCAACCTCGCGTTCCAGGCCCGTCTGGCCGGCCGCTCGGATCCGGCCTGGACGGCCAGCGTCGCAGGCCGCCTCGGCCTCGAAGGCCTCCTCCACCGCTACCCCGAACAGCTCTCGGGCGGCCAGCAGCAGCGCGTGGCCATCGGCCGGACGCTGGCCGTCCGGCCCCGCATCGTGCTCGCCGACGAGCCCACCGGCAACCTCGACGAGGCGACCGGCGACAGCGTGCTCAACCTGATGCTGGCGCTGGTCGCCGAGACCGGCGCTGCCCTCTTGATGGTCACACATTCGGGCCGGCTCGCGGACCGGACGGACCACCGGGTCCGCCTCGCCGCCGGGCGGATCCTGTGATGCGGCGCGCGGGGCTCGTCGCACTCCTGTCGCACTGGTGGCGGCGGCCGCTGCAGCTCGCGATGCTGCTCCTCGGGCTTTCGGTGGCGACCGCGCTCTGGTCCGGGGTCCAGGCGATCAATGCCGAGGCGCGCGCGAGCTACGCCGAGGCGGCGGCGACGCTGGGGCAGGACCGGCTGGCGCAGCTTCTCCCGACCGGCGCGAGCGCGCTCGACGACGCTGCCTACGTAGCACTCCGGCGGGCCGGCTGGCTCGTCTCGCCGGTCGTCGAGGGCCGCGTCCGGCGCGGCGACCGGAGCTACCGCGTGCTCGGGATCGACCCGCTGACGCTCCCGGCCGAGGCGCGCGAGGTCAACCTCTCGGGCGCGGGCGACCTTGGAGCGTTCATCTCCGGGCCCGGCATCTACTACGCGGGGCCGGACACCGCAGAGGCGCTGCGGGGCGCGTTCAAGGCGCCGGTCGAAACGGCCGAGAGCCTGCCGCCGGGGACGCTCCTGATGGACATCGGCGAGGCGCAGAGGCTTCTCGGCACGCCTGGCGAGATCTCGCGGCTCCTCGTCGCGACGGCGCAACCCGAGGGCCTTGCCCCGCTCGCCGAGCTCGCGCCGGGCCTGCGGCTGAAGCAGCCCGGCGGCGAAAGCGACCTGCAGCGCCTGACCGACAGCTTCCATCTCAATCTGACCGCGTTCGGGTTCCTCGCCTTCGCCGTCGGCCTCTTCATCGTCTATGCCGCCGTCGGTCTCGCCTTCGAGCAGCGCCGCCCGGTGTTTCGCACGCTGCGTGCGCTCGGGCTGCCCGCGCGGGGCCTCGTCGGCCTTCTTCTCGTCGAGCTCCTGCTCCTCGCGCTGATCGCGGGCGTCATCGGCGTGCTCCTCGGCTACGCCGTAGCGGCGGTCCTGCTGCCCGACGTCGCCGCCACCCTGCGCGGGCTCTACGGCGCCGAAGTGTCGGGGCAGCTCTCGATCGAGCCCGGCTGGTGGGCGGCGGGGCTCGGGATCGCGGTCCTCGGCACGATGATCTCGGCGGCGCAGGGTCTGTGGCGCGTCTGGCGTCTGCCGCTCCTCGCGCCCGCGCAGCCGCGCGCCTGGGCGCGGGCCTCGGCGCGCGGGATGCTCTGGCAAGCCGGAGGAGCGGCCATCCTCCTTCTCGGCGCGGGAGGCCTCGCGATCTGGGGCTCGGGCCTTGTCGTAGGCTTTCTCGTCCTCGCCGCGCTTCTCCTCGGTGCCGCCCTCGTGCTGCCGGCGCTCCTCTCCGGCGTCCTGTCGCTCGCTGCGCGATTCGCGCGCAGCGCGCTCGCCGAGTGGTTCTGGGCCGACACGCGGCAGCAACTTCCGGGGCTGTCGCTGGCGCTCATGGCGCTGATGCTGGCGCTCGCCGCAAATGTCGGCGTCGGCACGATGGTCGCGAGCTTCCGGCTGACCTTCACCGGCTGGCTCGACCAGCGGCTCGCCTCCGAGCTTTACGTCACCGCGCGCTCGGAGGACGAGGCGCGCCGGCTGGCGACATGGCTGCAGCCCCGCGCCGACGCCGTGCTGCCGATCTGGAGCACCGAAGGGACCGTCGCCGACCGGCCGGCGCAGATCTACGGCGTCGCCGACCATCCGACGTACCGCGATCACTGGCCGCTCCTGTCGCAGGAGCCCGGCGTGTGGGACCGCGTCGCGGCCGGCACGGGCGTGCTCGTGAACGAGCAGCTCTGGCGCCGCGCGAACCTGGCGATCGGGGAAACGCTGCCGCTTCCGGGCGGCTGGTCCGCCGAGATCGTCGGGGTCTATTCCGACTACGGCAATCCGCTCGCACAGGTGCTCGTCGGCACCGACGCGCTCGTCGCGCACTACCCCGACGTGCCGCGCCTGCGCTACGGCATCCGCATCGCGCCGGCCAAGGCCGCGGCGCTCGCCGGAGCCATCGAGACCGAATTCGGCCTGCCGGGCGAGAACATCGTCGACCAGGCTTCGATCAAGGCGTTCTCGCTCGGCATCTTCGAGCGGACCTTCGCCGTGACCGGAGCGCTCAACGTGCTCACGCTCGGCGTGGCGACGCTGGCGATGGTCGCGAGCCTCGTGACGCTCGCGGGGATGCGGCTGCCGCAGCTGGCGCCCGTCTGGGCGATCGGGCTCACCCGGCGGCGGCTGGCGTGGATCGAGCTCGCCCGGACCGTGCTCCTCGCGGTCCTCACCATGATCGCCGCGATCCCGGTCGGGATCGGGCTCGCTTGGGTGCTTCTCGCGGTCGTCAACGTCGAGGCGTTCGGCTGGCGGTTGCCGATGCACCTCTTTCCGCTCGAATGGCTGCGCCTCGGCGCGCTTGCGCTCGTGGCCGCGCTCATCGCCGCCGCCGGACCCGCGCGGAAACTCGCCCGCATCCCGCCCGTGACGCTGCTCGGCGTCTTCGCCAACGAACGCTGAGAGGTTTCCATGCGTGCTCTCCTTGCAACCCTGCTTCTCGCGCTGGCTGGCCCGGCCACGGCACAAGGCTTCGCCGGCCTCGGGGCCAGCGCCGACGGCTTCGCGCAACCCGAGGCCGGACGAGGCTTCGACTTTCCCGCCGACTACGGCGCGCATCCCGCGACGCGCATCGAGTGGTGGTACCTCACCGCCGACCTCACCGGCCCCGACGGCGCACAATACGGGCTGCAGTGGACGCTCTTCCGCTCCGCCCTGGCGCCGGTCACGCGGGAGGGCTGGTCCGACCCGCAGCTCTGGATGGGCCATGCCGCCGTCACGACCAAGGACGCGCAGCATGTCGCCGAGCGGCTCGGGCGCGGCGGCATCGGGCAGGCCGGCGTCACCGCGGCGCCTTTCGCCGCCTGGATCGACGACTGGCGCATGGCGGCACGGAAGGGAACCGCGGGCATGACCGCGCTCGACCTCGCGGCGACGGGCGCCGATTTCGGCTATACCCTGACGCTCGACGCCACTGGTCCGATCGTGCCGCAGGGCGACGGCGGCTATTCCGTGAAGTCAGCCGCGGGTCAGGCAAGCGCCTACTACTCGCAGCCGTTTTACCGCGCGAAGGGCACGCTCCGCCTTCCCGGGGGGGATGTCGCCGTCACCGGAGAGGCATGGCTCGATCGCGAATGGTCTTCGCAGCCCCTGGCGTCCGACCAGACCGGCTGGGACTGGTTCTCGCTGCACCTCGACAGCGGCGCCAAGGTGATGGGGTTTCGCCTGCGCGACAGCGGCGGCGGTTTCACCTCGGCGACGTGGATCGACCCCGACGGGACGCCGGACCCACAGGCCCCAGGCCTGCTGCGCGTCACGCCGCTCGGCACCGCGCGCGTGGCGGGCCGGACGCTGCCGGTGCGCTGGCGGATCGAGCTGCCATCGCACGGGCTCGACATCGAGACTACCCCCCTGAACCCCAAGGCCTGGATGCCGACGCTGTTTCCCTACTGGGAGGGCCCGATCGCCTTCACGGGAAGTCACGCCGGGCGCGGCTACCTCGAAATGACCGGCTACGGTCCCGATGCCGGCGGCTGAGGCCACGGGCAGTTGCACGTGAGGCCACCCGATCCGACACGCCGGGGATGCTTTCGATCTGCCACTGTTGCTCTGAACGCCGCACCGGCCTGCGGCCTTCGGTCGATGCCGCCCGTCTGACTCGGCACGTGGCCTGCTCCGACGGGCGATGAACGCGGCATGCCACCGCGAAAGCCGGATCAGAGGCCGGCGAGAAACGCCGATCGCGAGGTCTCGTAGCTCTCGATCACCGCGGCGACGTCGACCGCGGCCGCGTCGCCCGCTGCGGCGCGCCGCTCGCCCTCCTGGCAGAGCGCGGCGACGTCGACGAACCCGAGATTGAGCGCGCTCCCCTTGAGAAAGTGCAGGTCGTCCCCGAGCCGTTCCGCACCGGGCGCCGACCGCAGCCGCGCGATGACCTCCTCCACCTCTTCCAGGAAGAGCTCGACGACTTCCGCGAAGGCATCCGCGCCCACTTCGGAGCGCAGCTCGTCCACCCGTTTCCAATCGATCTGCATGTCCGCCTCCGGCACTCCGGGCGCTTCCCGGATGCAAGGCGTGATACGCTTCGAGCTTTAACATCCGCTCATCCGCCAAACTTGATGAACGCGCAATTTTACTTTTCACGCACCGTTAAGGCGCTGGTGGCATGAAGGTTTTCCGAGCGCCCCCGAAGCGCGCCGGCCTGACGCACCGACCCCGGAGGATCCCGATGCAGGCCCAGACGACCATCGCCAGCGCCGTGGCAGACGCGGCCTCGCCGTCGCCTCTGGTCCTCGTGGTCGACGACAGCCGGATGTACCGCCGGATGCTCTCGGGATCGCTGTCGGCCTGGGGCTACCGGACCGTCGAAGCCTCCTCGGGCGCCGACGCGCTCCGGCTCGCAGAGGTCCATTCGGTCGACATGGTGGTCAGCGACTGGGTGATGCCCGGCATGACCGGGCCGGAATTCTGCCGGCGGTTCCGCGCGCTCGCCCGCGACACCTACGGCTACTTCATCCTGCTGACGTCGAAATGCGAGACCGACGAGGTCGCCGAGGGGCTCGACGCGGGGGCCGACGAGTTCCTGACCAAGCCGTTCGTCGCCAACGAGCTGCGTGCGCGGTTGATGGCGGGCGAGCGGATCATCCGCATGGAGCGCGAGCTTCGCGACCAGATCCGGCTGACGACCTCGGCCCACGCCGAACTGAGCCGCATGTACGATTCGCTCGACCGCGACCTCATCGAGGCGCGCAAGCTGCAACAGAGCCTCGTGCGCGAGCGGCACCGGGCGTTCGGCAACTCGGACGTGTCGCTGCTCCTGCGTCCCGCGGGGCATGTCGGCGGCGACCTCGTGGGCTTCTTCCCAATTGCGCCGCGTCGCATCGGCCTCTTCGCCATCGACGTCTCGGGACACGGCGTCACCTCGGCGCTGATGACGGCCCGCCTGTCCGGGCTCTTCTCCGGCACCTCGGCCGACCAGAACATCGCCTTCACCATCGACGGCTTCGGCGGCCTGCAGCCGCGCCGGCCCGACGCCATCGCCGATGCGCTGAACCGGCTCCTGCTCGTCGATCTGAAGACGGAGCACTATTTCACGCTCCTCTACGCGGATGTCGACCTCGCCAGCGGGGCGGTCCGCATGGTGCAGGCCGGCCATCCCCACCCCGCCGTGCAGCGCCTCGATGGCGGCATCGAGTTCCTCGGCGACGGCGGGCTGCCGATCGGACTGCTGCCCGACGCGACCTTCTCGACCTTCGAGACCGTCCTCGCGCCCGGCGAGAGGCTCCTGCTGATGTCGGACGGCATCACGGAATGCCCAGCGCCCGATGGCACCGAGCTCGGCGAAACGGGGGTCGTGGACATCTTTCAACGCAACGCGAACGTGCGCGGACCCGCCTTTCTCGAAGCGCTGACCTGGGATCTCGAGCGGTACGCGGGCGGCCAGGACTGGCGCGACGACGTCTCCGGCGTCCTCTTCGAGTTCGGCGGCAATCGCCAACCTGCGGAGACGGTGTCCCACGGCAGCCCCGCTCGCGGCACTCCGGAGCTCGCAATCCCGGTGGAATGACCAGGGCACGCCGCGAAGGCCCCCGCCTCGCCCCACGCGACTGGTCCTTCGGGGGCTGCACAAGGTCCATCGCAGCCCGCACCACGCGAGTGGCGATCCTGCCCCACTCATGTGCGCGGACCATGCCGCATGCGACGCGCATCGTCCGCCAGCCAACCTGGCCACCGGACGGGTCCGGCCCTCGGGACTCTGCCGCACAGGGCAGAAGCGCCGACGGCACCGCGCTCCGGGCGACGGCCTCCCTGCGCGGTCGCCTCGGGAACGCCTTGCAAATACCGGCGCCAGCTCGAGCATTTACCCCTCGCAGGGCAGGTCTCGATCCCGCGCGGCACCGACGCGTCTGCCGTGCATGGACCGCTCCGATGCAGCGGGCCACAGGCTCGCGCACCTTGGAGACGCTCCGCCAAGCGGGGTCGAACGATGCCGCGACCGATTTAGAGTCAGGGCCCGTAAATCTGCTTGAAGGACAGCGGCCTGCGTCAGTCAAACGCCCGAAGCGGGGAGGCATGATGAGCGATCCTGTCTGGTTGTCCGAGGCGCAGGTTGACCGACTGCGACCGTACTTTCCGAAGTTCCGTGGCAAGCCGAGGGTGGATGACAGGCGTGTGCTGAGCGGGATAATCTTCGCTCAGCGCAATGGGGTTGATGTGGAGAGGGCTGACCCTGCCACCGGTTCGAGGGCCAGCCCTAACGCGCCCGCAGGACTTTGGCCCGCCGAAGACGCGCTACAATCGCTGGAAGCAATGGAGCCGGACGGGTGTGTTCGCCATGATCATGACCGAACTTGCCGCACAGACGCTGCAGACCGAGATCGTGACGATCGACGTCGAGCCGGTGGTCCGCCATTGGTCCGAGAACCACTGGCGAGGGCGCGCCAAGGCCCGGAGGACGGCGTCGAGCCTTGGGCTTCAGAAAGGGGGCGCGGACGCCTGATCGGGCGGACGAAGGGTGGGCTGAACTCGAAGCTGCACGTCCTGACGGATGCAATGGGTCGCTCGATCCGGATGTTCCTGTCGGCGGGCCAGACCTCGGACGACCTCGGCGCGCGGGCGCTCGTTTCGTCGTTCCCGCCGGCAGTGGCCCCGCTCGGAGACCAGGGTAATGATGCCGACTGGCTTCGCAACACTTTGATAGAGATGGAGATTTCTCCGTGCATCCCGTCCCGGCGTGACCGAAAGCTCCGGATACCGCACGACGCGGATCTCGACCGCAAACGCCACAAGATCGAGACCGTGATCGCGCGCCTCAAGGACCGGCGCCGCATCGCAACCCGCTAAGACCGGTGCCCGATCCTGTTTCTCTCGGCCTGCGCCCTCGCCGCGACCGTCATCTATCGGTTGTGAGTCCTAACTCGAGCGATCCCGGCTCGGCATCTGGGGCCAATGCCGCCGGTCACGTCGCAAGAACGCGCCGGATGCCGGGGACGGCGTGAGCCGCAGGTCCGCGCCGAAGACGTAGACCGCCTCATCGGCGGTGCGCCAGACCGCTCGATAACCCGTCAGGCACGGCGGAGCCAGTCGCAAGAGCGGGCGCGCAGGGGGCGCGGCACCCTTTCGCCGCTCACGGTCCGGCCTTCAGCCGATGAACGACGTGGCGGAGCGCGCCAGGGCGGTGCCCAGGACGGACCTTCCTTCCGTCCCCTCGAGCACCTCGTGCCGGAGCATCGCTCCCGACCGCTCGCCGGGCCCGACACGTCCGCCGGCCGGTTGCAGGCTCCGCGCGGCCCCTCCGTCAGCAGCTTAAGGCGCCCCGGATGAGCGCCGTTCCGGGCCGCTCGCCGGACCCGACGCCTCCGCCGGCCGGCTGCGGCTCCGCGCGGCCCCTCCGTCGGCAGCATAGGGCGCCCCCGCAGGAGCGCCGTATCCGCGCCGGGACGAAGCCGCCAGGCGTGTCGCCCCGGCGGCGGCCCGAGCCTTCCCATCGATGGCCTGCAGGCTTGGCGCATCCCGTGCGCTGCCTATATGCTGGCGCAACGCCACCCGCACCTCTCCAAGGCCCCGCTTCATGACGCTCGGATCGCAGATCGCCTGGGACGACACCGTCCTGCCATTCCAGCTCGACCGCAGCGACATCCGCGGCCGGGTCGCCCGGCTCGACGGCGTGCTCGACCGCGTGCTTGGCCAGCACGACTACCCTGCCCCGGTCGAGGCGCTGGTGGCCGAGGCGGCGACGCTGACGGCGCTGATCGGGCAGACGATCAAGCTGCGCTGGAAACTGTCCCTGCAGGTGCGCGGCGAGGGTGCCGTCCGGCTCATCGCGACGGACTACTACGGCCCGGCCGAGGACGGCCAGCCGGCGCGCATCCGCGCCTATGCGGCCTACGACGAGGATGCGCTCGACGCCACGGCGCGGCCCTTCGATCTGATCGGGCGCGGGTATCTCACGATCCTGATCGACCAGGGGCCCGGCACCACGCCCTACCAGGGCATCACGCCGATCACCGGGGCGTCGCTGTCGGCCTGCGCCGAGACCTATTTCGCGCAGTCCGAGCAGTTGCCGACGCGCTTTTCGCTGACCTTCGGGCGGGCCTCCGAGCCCGGATCGGCGGAACACTGGCGCGCGGGGGGCGTGATGCTGCAGCACATGCCGAAGGCCTCGCCCTTCGCATCCGGCGAGGGCGGTTCGGGCGAAGGCGGGCTCCTCGCGGCGGAGGACATCCTCGACGGCGAGGACGAGGAGAACTGGACGCGGGCGAACCTGCTCCTCGATACCGTGGAAGCCCTGGAGCTCGTCGGGCCCACGGTGCATCCCACGGACCTGCTGGTGCGGCTCTTCCACGAGGAGGCGCCCCGCGTGTACGATCCCCAGCCGGTGAGCTTCGGGTGCAGCTGCTCCGCCGGCAAGGTGCGCGAAAGCCTGTCGATCTACGGGCCCGACGACATCGCGACGATGACGACCGAGGACGGCATCGTCACGGCCGATTGCCAGTTCTGCGGCGCGCATTACGAATTCGACCCGGCGACGCTCGGCTACGACGGACGCGATCCCGGTGACGTGCATTGATGCGCTGAGCCGGGTCGCGGCGGCGCTCGCGGCGCCCGCGCGGGCGTCGTCGGACTTCGACTTCGGGCCGCACGGACCTGCGCGCGTCGCCCTCGCTGCCGCGGTCCTCGTGCCGCTGCGAGAGACATCCGCGGGCGTGAGCGTCGTCCTCACGCGCCGCGCGGCCCATCTGCGGCACCACCCCGGACAGATCGCGCTGCCGGGGGGGCGGGTCGACCCCGGCGACGCGTCCGCCGAGGCGGCGGCGCTGCGCGAGGCGGCCGAGGAGATCGGGCTCGCTCCGTCGGGCGTGCGCCTCCTCGGGCGGCTGCCGGTCCACACCACGGTGACGGGCTTTGCCATCGAGCCCTTCGTGGGCGTAGTGCCGCCCGGCTTCGTCCCGGTGCCCGAGGCGGCGGAGGTCGGCGAGGTGTTCGAGGTTCCGCTCGCGCATCTCGCCGATCCCGCACGCTACCGGATCGAGGGCCGGCGCTGGCAGGGCGAGGTGCGGCGCTACCGCGTCGTGCCGTGGGGGCCCTACTACATCTGGGGCGCCACCGCGCGGATCCTCTGGGGACTCGCGACCGCCATGACCGCGACGTGATGCGCGTCGATGGTCCTTGGCGGCGCGCTCCCGCGACCGAGATGGTCTGCGCCCTGCTCACCGATGTCGGGCACCGGGCGCTTTTCGTCGGCGGCGCGGTGCGGAATGCGCTCCTCGGACGAGCCGTCGCCGACGTCGACATCGCGACCGACGCGCTGCCCCACCGCGTCATCGATCTTGCCGAGGCAGCGGGACTGCGCGCCATCCCGACCGGACTCGAGCACGGCACGGTGACGGTCGTGGCGGACGGCGCCCCATACGAGATCACCACGTTCCGCCGTGACGTGGAGACCGACGGACGCCACGCGGTCGTGGCCTTCACCGACGAGATCGGCGCCGACGCCGCGCGGCGTGACTTCACGATGAACGCGCTTTACGCGGAGCCCGACGGGACCGTGCTCGATCCCGTCGGCGGGCTCGACGACCTCGCCGCGCGGCGGGTCCGGTTCGTCGGCGATCCCGCAACGCGCATCGCCGAGGACGCGCTCAGGATCCTGCGGCTCTTCCGCTTCCATGCGTGGTACGGCGATGCCGCGCGAGGGCTCGACCCCGCGGGTCTCGCTGCTGTCGAAGCGGCGCACCGGAGCGTTGCCGGGCTGTCGCGCGAACGCATCGGCGGCGAGATGCGAAAGCTCCTGGCGGCACCCGACCCTGCGCCGAGCGTGGCCGCGATGGCGGCGACCGGCGTGCTCGAAGCGGCGTTGCCGGGAACGGACCCCGCGGCGCTCGGCCGTCTCGTCGCCCTCGAGGATGGACGCGCACCGGCCTGGCTCCGCCGGCTCGCGACGCTCGGTGCCGCGGATGCGCGCGACGCGCTGCGCCTCAGCCGCGCCGAAGCTCAAGCGCTGGCAGAGCGGACAGGCGCTGTCGGCACTGCCGCGGCGCTTGGCCACGCCCTTGGGCCGGAGGCCGCGACCGATGCGGTTCTAGCCCGTGCGGCGCGCGACGCGACGCCGCTTCCGGAGAACTGGCGCGCCGAGATCGCGCGCGGTGCGAGCGCAACCTTTCCCGTTGCCGCGTCGGACCTGATGCCCGCGCTTCAGGGCGCGGCGCTGGGTGCGGCCCTCGCGGACCTGCGGGCGCGCTGGGTCGCCTCGGGGTTCACGCTGGCCAGGGACGACCTCCTCGCTTGACGGGTCGGGCGCCCGCCCGCAAGAGTGCCGCCGTGCCGACCGAACTCCTCCTCCCCCTCGTCACGCTGGCCTTCGCGGCGGCGTGGACGCCCGGCCCGAACAACGCGATGGTGGCGTCGTCCGGTGCGACGTTCGGGCTCCGGCGGACGGTGCCGCATGTCCTCGGCATCGCCCTCGGGTTTCCGATGATGGTGCTCGTCGTCGGTCTGGCGCTCGGCGAGATGTTCCAGGCGTCGGCCGCCTTTCGCGAGATCCTCCGCTGGAGCGGCGCGGTCCTCCTCCTCTGGGTCGCATGGCGCGTCGGGACTGCCAGCGGCACCGGCAGTGCGCGCGCGAAGATCCGGCCGATGACGTTCGTTGAGGCGGCCGCGTTTCAGTGGATCAACCCCAAGGGCTGGGCCATGGCCATCGCCGCCACGGCGCAGTTCGTTCGCCCGGATCGGCCCCTGCTCACGGCCGGCATCGTGGCCGGGATCTTTCTCTGCGCGGGCTTCACCTCCGCCTTCGGCTGGGCAAGCGCAGGCCAGGCGATGCGGCACTGGCTCGCCAAGGGTCGGCGGCTGCGTGTCTTCAACGTCGTGATGGGCGCCAGCATCGCCGCCGGCGTGGTCCTGTTTTTCCGCCACTGACGCCAGCGCCGAAGGTTTTCCTCGCCGCCGATCGGCGCTATGTGCGTGGCAACCTTTCCGCGAGCGTTTCCCGTGTTTGCCTATTTCGAGCGTCTGGTCGATCCGTACGTCGCCTACGCGGATGACGACACGCCGCCGCGGCGGCTGTGGCCGTTCCTGCGCGCCTATTCGCAGCCGTTCATCCCCGTGTTCGCCGTCACCGGCGCCACCTCGATCGTCGTCGCCGCCGTCGAGATCGCGCTCATCTGGTACATGGGCCGCATCGTCGACGTGCTGGCCAAGGCCGGGCCGGAGACGGTCTGGGACCGCTACGGGCTGGAGCTCGTCGGCGCGGCGCTCTTCATCCTCCTCGTCCGGCCGCTCCTGCAGGGCGTCAACGTGGCGCTCCTCAACAACGCGATCCTGCCGAACTACGGCACGCTGATCCGCTGGCGGGCGCACAAGCACGTGCTGCGCCAGTCCGTCGGCTGGTTCGAGAACGATTTCGCCGGCCGCATCGCGAACCGCATCATGCAGACCCCGCCCGCCGCCGGCGACGCCGTGTTCCAGGTGTTCGACGCGATCACCTTCTCGCTCGCCTATCTGGTCGGCGCGGGCGTGGTGCTCTTCGGCGCCGACCCGCGGCTCCTCGTGCCGCTCGCGGTCTGGGTCGGGCTCTACGCCTGGCTCGTGACCTGGACGATGCGGCGGATCGGGCCGGCCTCGCAGGCCTCCTCGGACGCGCGCAGCGCCGTCACGGGCCGCGTGGTCGACAGTTACACCAACATTCATTCCGTCAAGCTCTTCGCGCATCAGGGCGCGGAGATCGAATACGCGCGCGAGGCGATCGAGGGCGCGCGCCGGACCTTCGCCAACGAGATGCGGATCCTCACACGGATGGACGTGGCGCTCGTGGCGCTCAACGGGCTCCTTATCGTCGCGGTGGTCGGCTGGGCGATCTTTCTCTGGACCTCGGGTGCCGCGACGGTCGGCGCGGTGGCGGCGGCGGGCGCGCTGGTGCTGCGCCTCAACGCGATGACCGGCTGGATCATGTGGGCGCTCTCGACCTTCTTCCGCTCGCTCGGGATCATCTCGGAGGGCATGGAGACCATCGCGCAGCCGGTGACGCTGATCGACGCGCCGGGGGCACGGCCGCTCGCGGTGCGCGAGGGCCGCGTCGAGATCGAGGGGCTGACGCACCACTACGGCCGCGGCTCGGGCGGGCTCGACGGCCTCTCGATGACGATCCGGCCGGGCGAGAAGGTCGGGCTCGTCGGCCGCTCGGGGGCGGGCAAGTCCACGCTGGTGAAGCTCCTCCTGCGCTTCTACGACCCCGAGGGCGGCCGCATCGCCATCGATGGGCAGGACATCGCGGGCGTCACGCAGGACAGCCTCCGCGGCGCCATCGGCATGGTGCAGCAGGACAGCTCGCTCCTCCACCGCTCGATCGCGGACAACATCCGCTACGGCCGGCCGGAGGCGACGGAGGCCGAGGTCACTTCCGCCGCGACGCGCGCCGAGGCGCATGCCTTCATCGACGGCCTCGCCGACGCCGAGGGCCGCACCGGCTACGCCGCGCAGGTCGGCGAGCGCGGCGTGCAGCTCTCGGGCGGCCAGCGCCAGCGCATCGCGCTCGCGCGGGTGATCCTCAAGGACGCGCCGATCCTGGTGCTCGACGAGGCGACCTCGGCGCTCGACAGCGAGGTCGAGGCGGCGATCCTCGAGACGCTCTACGGCGTCATGGAGGGCAAGACGGTCATCGCCATCGCGCACCGGCTCTCGACCATCGCGCGGATGGACCGCATCCTCGTCGTCGAGGCCGGCCGCATCGTCGAGGAGGGCACCCACGCGGCGCTCCTCGCGCGCGGCGGGCTCTACGCGCGGTTCTGGGACCGCCAGTCGGGCGGGTTCATCGGCACCGAGGAGGCGGCCGAATGAGCGCGGGCGGCATCCTCGGCGACCGTCTTGGCGGGCTCATCGACGCCTTCCGCCCCGCGGAGGGCCCGCCGCCCGCGACGCTTGGCGCCTTCTTCGGCTGGTGCCTGCGCGGCTCGTGGAGGATGCTCTGGATCGCCGCCGCGATCTCGGCGGTCGCGGGCACGATGGAGGTGATCTCGGCGCAGATCATCGGCACCGTGATCGACAGCGCGCTCGCCGCTGGGCCTGCCGCGTACTTCGCGCGCAACGCCTGGCTGCTCGCAGGCTTCGTCGTGTTCTACCTCGGCCTCCGCCCGCTCGCCTTCGGCCTCGCATCGGCGTCGAACGCGATCGTCATCGGGCCGAACGTGATGCCGCTCGTGCTGTCGCGGCTGCACCGCTGGACGCTCGGGCAGGCGGTGACGTTCTTCGACAACGACTTCGCCGGCCGCATCGCGCAAAAGCAGATGCAGGCGTCGCGCGCGGTCACCGATGTGATCACGGAATCGATCAACACGATGGCCTTCGCGGCCGCGTCGGTCATCGGCTCGGTCGTGTTCCTCGTCTCCATCGACTGGCGGATGGGCGTCGCCCTGGCGCTCTGGATGATCGCTTACGGCTTCCTGATCCGGCACTTCCTGCCGCAGGTGCGCGAGAACTCCGCCGCCCGGGCCGCATCGCGGGCGATGGTCTCGGGGCAGGTCGTGGACACGATCACCAACATCAAGACGGTGAAGCTCTTCGCCCACGCCGCCTTCGAGGACCGCGTGGCGCTCGGCTCGATGCAGGTGTTCCGCGACCGCTCGCTCGAGTTCGGCGTCATCTCGACCTGGTTCCGCCTGTCGCTGATGACGCTTTCGGGCGTGCTGCCGGTCCTTCTGATCGGCGGCACGCTCTGGCTCTGGCAGGCCGGCACGGCGACAGCGGGCGACATCGCCGCGGCGGGGGCGATCTCGCTCCGCATCGCGCAGATGTCGGGCTGGGTGAGCTTCACGCTGATGTCGATCTACGGCTCTGTCGGCGAGGTCGAGGACGGGATGCGGACGTTGAGCGTGCCGCACACGCTGACCGACGCCGCGGATGCGGTGGAGCTGCCTCGGGTCAGGGGCGAGGTGCGCTTCGAGGGCGTGAGCTTCGGTTACGGGCGCGCCACGGGAGGCGTGCGCGACCTCGACCTGCATATCCGCCCGGGAGAGAAACTCGGGATCGTCGGCGCGTCGGGAGCGGGCAAGTCGACGCTCGTGGCGCTGCTCCTGCGGCTCTACGACGTCGAGGCGGGTCGCATCCTGATCGACGGCATCGATGTGCGCGACGTGACGCAGGAAAGCCTGCGGCGGCAGATCGGCATGGTCACGCAGGACACCGCGATGTTCAACCGCTCGGCGCGTGACAACATCCGCTATGGCCGCCCGGATGCCTCGATGGACGACGTGACCGCTGCCGCGCAGGCGGCCGAGGCGGAGAGCTTCATCGACCGGATGGTCGATCACACCGGGCGGCAGGGCTACGACGCCTTCCTCGGCGAGCGCGGCGTGAAGCTTTCGGGCGGCCAGCGGCAACGGATCGCGCTCGCGCGCACGTTCCTCAAGGACGCGCCGATCCTGGTGCTCGACGAGGCGACCTCGGCGCTCGACAGCGAGGTCGAGGCGGCGATCCAGTCCTCGCTCGCCCGCGTGATGGAAGGCAAGACCGTGCTCGCCATCGCGCACCGGCTTTCGACCATCGCGGAGATGGACCGGATCGTGGTGCTCGAGGAAGGCCGCATCGTCGAGGACGGCAGCCATGCGGCGCTCCTCGGGCGCGGCGGCGTCTACGCGCGCTACTGGAACCGGCAGTCTGGCGGCTTCATCGGCGTGGCCGAAGCCGCGGAGTGAGCCTCACCGTCGCGCGGCTCGGGCACCTCGGCGACGGCATCGCCGAGACCGCGGCGGGGCCTGTCTACCTGCCGCGGATGCTACCGGGCGAGGTCGTCTCCGACGACGGCACGCACATCCTCACGCCCTCGCCCGACCGCGTGCGCCCGCCCTGCCCGCACTACCGCCGCTGCGGCGGCTGCGCGCTCCAGCACGCGTCCGATGGCTTCGTGGCAAACTGGAAGGCGGAGGTGGTCCGCACCGCGCTCGCCGCCCACGGCATCGGGGCCGAAGTCGTGGCGGTGCATACCTCGCCGCCGGGCTCGCGCATCCGTGCGACGCTGGCCGGTCGACGCACCAGGGCCGGCGCGCTCGTGGGCTTCCACGCGCCGGCCTCGGACGTCATCGTACCCGTTCCAGACTGCCGCGTGCTCGATCCCGCGCTGCTCGCGCTCCTGCCGTTCCTCGAGGCCGTCACGGTGCGGCACGGTTCGCGCAAGGCCGAGCTCGCCTTCGCCATAACGGCCAGCGTGGCGGGTGCCGATGTCGCCGTCACCGGCGGCACCGTGCCCGACGCCAGCGGACGCATGGCGCTTGCCGAGCTCTCGCGCGCGCATGGCGTGGCGCGCCTCACCTGGAACGGCGAGCCCGTCGCGAGCCACGCGCTGCCGGCACGGCCGATCGGCGCCGCCCGTGTCGTACCGCCGCCCGGCGCGTTCCTCCAGGCGACGGGAGAGGGCGAGGCGGCGCTGACGTCCGCGGTCCTCAGGGCGACAGAGGGCGCCGCAAATGTCGCAGACCTCTTCGCCGGCTGCGGAACCTTCGCGCTGCCGCTCGCCGGGCGCGCCGAGGTGCATGCCGTCGAAACCGATGCCGCTGCCCTCGCAGCGCTCGACGCCGGCTGGCGCGGCGCGACGGGGCTTCGCCGCATCACCACCGAGACACGCGACCTCTTCCGCCGTCCCCTCCTGCCGGCCGAGCTCGCTCGCTTCGATGCCGTCGTTCTCGACCCGCCCCGTGCTGGCGCCGACGCGCAGACATCGGCCCTCGCGGCATCACCTGTGCCGACGGTCGCCGCGGTCTCGTGCAACCCCGTCAGCTTCGCACGGGACGCGTCCCGTCTGATCTCCGGCGGCTACGTCCTCGACCGGCTCGAGGTGGTCGACCAGTTCCGCTGGTCGCCGCATATCGAGATCGCTGCAACCTTCACGCGAAGATCCGGCTAGGCAGCCGGTAAAAAAGGCCTAGTATGCGGGCCAAAAAACGCGTGCAGTAAAACGAGGCAGTGATGACAGACAGGTTCGGACCGGCGGCGCGACTATGCGCGCTCGCGATGGCAACCGTTGCGCTTGCGGGATGCGCGAGCAAGTTCAAGACCTATGATGGGCCGCAAGTGACCCAGATCTACGTCGCGAAGTCTGCGCGGCAGATGTACCTGATGCACGACCGCGCGGTGCTCGCGACCTACAAGGTCGATCTCGGCCGCACGCCCCTCGGACACAAGGCCGTGGAAGGCGACGGCCGCACGCCCGAAGGCGCGTACTTCATCGACCGGCGCAACCCCAACAGCTCGTACTGGCTATCGCTTGGCATCTCCTACCCGAACCCAGGCGACCGCGCGCAAGCCGCGGCACTCGGCGTCTCGCCCGGAGGCGATGTCTTCATCCACGGTCAGGGCCGCAAGAAGCGCGGGCCGGACTGGACCTGGGGCTGCATCTCGGTGAAGGACAAGGAGATGGAGACGATCTACGCGATGGTCCGCGACGGCACGCCGATCTACATCGCGCCCTGACCGCGAACTGGCATACTAGCCGCCGGTGACCATCGTCCACCAGATCTTGCCGCTCGACTCCTGGTAGTACGCGAAGCCCATGTCGCGGGCCTTCGCGTCGAGCACGACCGCCCGGGTGTCGGGCTCGGCCATCCACGCGGCGAGCGTCTCGGTCTCGGTCTCGTAGGTCTCGGAGATGTTCTCGCCGAGCATGATCCCCGGATAGCCCGTCCGGCGGACACGGTCGAGCGGCGACGAGCCGTCGGAGCCGAAGTGCCAGGGCCGGTTCTGCACCGACATGTCGCGCGAGTGCGTCGCCGCGGCGGCGGTCAATTCCGGACTGAGCGCGAGCGGCGCCTGGCCATCCGCCTCGCGAAGCGCGTTGACGCTGTCGAGCACGCGGTACTCGATCTGCGCGGCGTCGCCCTTCGACAGCCGGTAGACCTGCGGCAACGGCCGTCCGTCCGCCCCGATGGTCTGCTCGGGAGCTTTCGCGCAGCCCGCAAGGGCGATGGCAAGTCCGAAGACAAAGGCGAGCGTTCGCGTCATCAGGGTTCGTCTCCGGTCGATTGCGGCGGAGGCATACAACCTTCATGTGCGGTGTTCAAACCCCGACCTTCATCTGCAGTGTTTCAAACCCCGACCTTCATGTGCGGTGTCCAGACCCCGACGCCGCAAATTAAAGTGCGATGACGCGGGTTTGAGTTGCTCCTGACCGACAGCGAGCGTAATCGGTCGGGCTATCGCGGGCGCGCGCGGCCGCATCAGGGAACCGAGGAGCAGACCATGTCCGAATTGTCCAAGCGCCACCTGAGCCGGCGTGCCTTCCTCGGCACCGCCGCCGTGACCGCGGGCGCGCTCGCGGCTCCGGCCGTCTGGGCCGTCCCTGCGCTCGAGGAGCCGCTGCCGCTCGGCGAGGTCACGCGGCACAACATCTCGAGTTTCCGGTCGCTGCAGTGGCAGCCGTACTTCAGCAACACGCGAAAGGGAGCGATCCTCGTCGACGTGTCGTCGCGCGCGCTGCATTTCTGGTCCGAGGACCAGAGCATCTACAAGCTCTATCCGACCAGCGTGCCGATGTCGGACGAACTGACGCGGCGGGGTCGCACCGAGATCATCCGCAAGGTGGTCGGCCCGACCTGGTCGCCCACCCCCGCGATGAAGGCGCGCGATCCCGAGTGGCCCGACTTCGTGCCGGCCGGCCCGAACAATCCGCTCGGAACCCGGGCGATGTACCTCTCGTGGCAATATTACCGCATCCACGGCACGCACGACACGCGCAAGATCGGCCGCCGGTCGTCCAGCGGCTGCATCGGCATGTACAACGAGCACGTCGAGGAGCTGTTCGAGCTTGCGAAGGTCGGGACACAGGTGTTGCTAATTTGACGAAGACTCCCGGCGCGCTGCACGGCGCCTGCGAAGTTTCTTTGCATGGGCGGGATTTAGCTGGTTTGTCGAAGGCGTGAGGAGCTGGCCGGAGGCCCAAAGCCGCCCTCTTATTCGTTGACGCCGGGCGCACATCGGAGAACCCATGAAGAAACTCGCACTCGCCGCCGTCCTGTCGGTCACCGCCACCGCATCCTTCGCCGGCAACCTCACGCCGCCGGTCGTGGAGCAACAACCGGTCGTCGTTCAGGAACAGCCGAAGTCGTCGTCCTCGAACGCCGGCATCATCGTCCCGCTCCTGCTGATCGTGCTCGTGGCCGCGGCCGTCTCGAACTGAACGGACCCGTCCTGCTCAGAACGGCGGCGGAGCAATCCGTCGCCGTTTTCGCATCCGGTCAGAGCCAGCCCGCGAGGCTTGCCTCGGTCGCGTCCAGCAGGGCCTCGATATGGGCATCGTCGTCGTTGAGGCAGGGGATGTACGTGAAGCCCTCGCCCCCGGCATGCTCGAAGCTCTCACGGATCTCGGCGTTGATCTCCTCGAGCGTCTCGATGCAGTCAGCGGAAAACGCGGGCGCGATCACCGCGATGCGCTTCTTGCCCGACGCCGCGAGGCGCGCGACCTCCTCGACCGTATAGGGCTGCAGCCAGTCCTCGGGGCCGAAGCGCGACTGGAATGTCGTGACGATCCGCTCGGCGTCCCAGCCGAGCCGCTCGCGCAGAAGCCGCGTCGTCTTCTGGCACTGGCAATGGTAGGGGTCGCCCTCCATCAGATACCGCCGCGGCATCCCGTGGTAGGAGCAGACCAGAAGGTCGGGCTTCTCGGCGAGCCCGGCCCAGGCGCGTTCCACCGATTGCGCCAGGGCATCGATATACATCGGCCGGTCGTAGTACGCAGGCACGGTGCGGACCGGCGGCTGCCACTTCTCCAGCATCATCGCGCGGAAAAACTGGTCGTTGGCGGTCGCCGTCGTGGCACCCGCATAATGCGGATAGAGCGGAAAAAAGACGATCTTGCGGCAGCCGGCCTCGATCATCGCGCGAACGGCCGACTTTGTGGAAGGATTGCCGTAGCGCATGCAGAAGTCGACCATCACGCGCTCGCCGTGGCGCGCCTTGACCGCGGCACGGAGCTTCGCGGTCTGCGCCTTGGTGATCGTCATCAGCGGGCTCTCGTCGGCCGCCTCGTTCCAGATCGAGCGGTAGTTCTTGCCCGACGAAAAGGGCCGCTTGGTCAGGATCACGAGTTGCAGGAGCGGCTGCCAGATCCACGGCGAATAGTCGATGACGCGGCGGTCCGACAGGAACTCGTTGAGGTATCGCCGCATCGACCAGTAGTCGTGATGGTCCGGCGTGCCGAGGTTCGAGACGAGCACGCCGATCTTCTCGGCCGGAAGCGACGGATGGTCGGCGGGCGCATGCGACGGCGGGGCTGCCGCCACCGCCGCGGTCGGTTTGAGCGCCGCCGCGGGCTTGCCGGCGTCGAGCATCGTCATGGATCCAGCAAGGTCGGCATCCCGCGGACATAACCGCTTTTTGCCGTGGGTCAATCGCGCGAGGGATCGGCACGCTCGCCGAGCGGACGTTCGGCCGTGCCGAGCGCGTCGGCCAGTCGCATCGCCGCCGAGCCGGGCCGGAGCGGCTGCTGCTGGCCCGGTCCGGGCGCCCAGCCGGTGAGCGTGAGGATTTCGAACGTCGCCGCGATGCGCCCGCTGCCGGACGGGTAGCGCGCCGCATAGTCCGCGGTCGCCCGAGCGAAGATCGCGGCCTGCGTCGGCCGCCGGAGGCGTGCCGCGAGCGCGTTCGTCTCTCCCATGCCGCGCAGATCGTGCATCAAGGCGCGAAGCGACGGGTAGCTTGCCGCGAGCAGGCTCGTGTCGGCGACCGGGAGCGCCAGTCCGGCACGCTGCAGGAGCGCCCCTGCCGCCCGGACCTCGGCCATCGGCACGACGCGCGGCGAAAGCCCGCCGGTCTCGGCGATCTCGGCATCCGCGAGCACCGTGCGGAGCTCGGTCAACGTCCGGCCGCCCGGAAAGACCGCGATCAGGAGCCCGTCGGGACGGAGCGCGCGCCGGCATTGCACGAGCTGTCCGACAGGATCGTCGGCCCAGTGCAGCGACATCGCATGGAGGACGAGATCGTGCGCCTCGGGTAGAAGCGCGAGGACGGGCTTGTCCGCGACGACCTGTGCCCGCGGAAGCACAGTCCTCCAGAAATCGGGGTGACCGGTCACGATCGCGGGCGCCGTAAAGGTTCTCTTAACCTCCGCGAGCCTCTCCTCGATGTCGGCGGCGACGGCTTCGTGGAGGAACGTCACCGGCATGCGGGCGGCGCGGGCGCGGTGCAGCGATAGTGCGGTGTGATCGGTGAGATCGGCCATGCCCGAGAGCTAGGGGAGACGGCCGGGAATGCCAGCGACAGGATTGCGCGTCATTCCGGAACGGCTCGGCGCGGTGCTGCGCGCGGTCTATCCGCCACAATGCCTTGCGTGCGATGAGCGCGTAACCACCGAGTTCGGGCTCTGCAGCGCATGCTGGCGAGATACCGGCTTCGTTGCGGGCACCGTCTGCGACCTCTGCGGCACGCCGCTCGCCGGAACCTCCGAGCCGGGCGCGCCCGTCCATTGCGACGACTGCCTCGCGGTGCCGCGCCCGTGGTCGCGCGGCCGCGCGGCGCTGACCTACGGCGGGACCGGACGGCGGCTGGTGCTGGCACTCAAGCACGGCGACCGGCTCGACCTCGCGCGCCCGCTCGGGCGCTGGATGGCCCTCGCCGCCGCGCCCATCCTGACGCCTCGTACGCTGGTCGCCCCCGTACCGCTGCACTGGCGCCGTCTCGTCGCGCGCCGCTACAACCAGTCGGCGATCCTGGCCGAGGCGGTGGCGGCGGAGGCAGGGCTCGCCCATTGCCCGGACCTGCTCGTCCGTCCGCGGCGCACGCCGACGCAGGAAGGCCGCGACCATGACGGCCGCTTCGCCAACCTCGCCGCGGCGCTGGCGCTGCATCCGCGACGCGCCGCTAGGGTCGCGGGCGCGGAGATCCTCCTCGTCGACGACGTGCTGACCTCCGGGGCCACGCTCACCGCGGCGACGGAGGCCTGTCTGGCGGGTGGCGCCGCGCGCGTCAGCATCCTCGTGCTCGCCCGCGCCGCACGCGACGCATGAGAGGCTGGCAGCCGGCGCGGGCGATGACTATGTCTCCCGTGGCAACCTCGGAGGGACCGATGCCGACCGTCGAGATCTACACCCAGCCGCTCTGTGGCTACTGCTCGGCCGCGCTGCGGCTGCTGGCGGGCAAGAGCGTCGCCGTGACCGAGACCGACGTGTCTCGCGACCCCGCGTTGCGCGAAACGATGGCGGCGCGGGCCGGCGGGCGGCGGACGACGCCGCAGATCTTCATCGGCGACACGCATGTCGGCGGGTGCGACGACCTCTACGCGCTCGACCGCGCGGGTAAGCTCGACGCGCTGCTGGAACGCTAACCGGCCAGCGCCATCGCACGGGGGCTCGCCGCGAGCTGATCGAGGAACGTGCGGCGCCACCAGTCCACGTCCTGAGCGAGGATGCCCGCCATCAGCC
Organism: Paracoccaceae bacterium; assembly: GCA_965219015.1. Taxonomy (GTDB): domain Bacteria; phylum Pseudomonadota; class Alphaproteobacteria; order Rhodobacterales; family Rhodobacteraceae; genus CBDCNH01. The sequence continues at coordinate 733,533 of CBDCNH010000013.1, read as the reverse complement.
GCTGGTGCCGTTCGCGCCGCTCGCCGACGGACATCCAGAGCGCGGTCACGAGCGCCTGCGCCATCTCGTCGATGTCGTGCGGGTTCACGATCAGCGCATCGCCCATCTGCTCGACCGCGCCGGCGAACTTCGACAGCACCAGCACGCCGGGGTTGGCGGGATCCTGTGCCGCCACGTATTCCTTCGCGACGAGGTTCATTCCATCGGCGAGCGGCGTCACCAGCCCGACATGAGCCTGCCGGTAGAGCCCCGCGAGCGACTCGCGCGGCAAGGCGCGGTGCATGTAGCGGATCGGCGTCCAATCGAGGTTGGCGTTGGCGCCGTTGATCTGGCCGGAAAGCTGTTCGAGCTCGTTGCGGACTTCATCGTAGGCCGCGACGCCGTCCCGCGTGGGAGGCGCAATCTGCAGGAGCTCCACCTGGCCCTTGAGGTCCGGGCGCTGCTCGAGGAGCTGTCCGAAGGCCCTGAACCGCTGCGGCAGCCCCTTCGAATAGTCGAGCCGGTCGACACCGATCATGAGGTAGGGCGGCGGATCGCCCCGCGGCTCGGCGGTCGCGGCGGCTTCGGAAAAGGCCTTGGCTTCGATGCCGATCGGGAAACTCGCCACGCGCACGTCGTCACCGCCAACGGCCACGCGCCCGTTGATGAGGATCTCGCCGCCGTCGAGGGTGCGGAACACCTCGAGGCAGGCCGATACGTCGCGCTGCGTCTGCAGGCCGAAGAGATCGAACGCGGTGATCCAGCGGGCGACCTCGTCGCCGTTCGGCATGGCGTTGAACTCGTTGGGCCCCGGAAACGGGATGTGCAGAAAGAAGCCGATCGGCGCCATGACGCCGAGTTGGCGCAGATACCAGGCCATCGGGATGAGGTGGTAGTCCTGCACCCAGATCGTGTCGCCGGACCGCACGACCTCGGCGATCATCTTCGCCACGCGCCGGTTCACATGGCGGTAGGCCTCGAGATACTCGGCGCGGAGATCGAGAAGGTCGGTCCGGCCGTGGCAGAGCGGCCAAAGGACGGAGTTGGCGAAACCGAGGTAATAGTCCGCGTGCTCCTGCGGCGTCAGATCGAAACTCAGCCGATCGAACGGTGCGCCGGTGTGCTCGGTCAACTCGGTCACGGGCGTTTCGGCGGTCTCGCCGGAGTTGCCGATCCACAGCCCCCCGCCCGCCAGCGCCGCGTTCAGCGCGACCACGAGGCCGCCGGAGGGATTGTCCCCGAGCGGCAGACGATTGGAGATCACGACGAGACGGCTCACCGAGCGTCCGCCGCCGCGACGACGGCACGCAGCCAGTCCGCCACCTCCGTCGGTCCTGAAACGCGGTAGGTGGCGGCCGTCGCCCCCTCGCCGACCTTGACCGCGATGCCGCCCGCCGCCGCGACGTCGGCCAGCGCCGGCTCGTCGGTGGTGTCGTCGCCGAAGTAGACGGGCGTGCGCCCCTCGAACGGCGCCTCGCGCATCAGGTCGTGAACCGCCTGCCGCTTCGAGATGCCGTCGGGTCGCAGCTCCAGCGCCATCTTGGCGTGATGGAGGTGGAAGCTGTCGGTGTCCGCCAGCAACCCGGCGACGAACCGCTCCGCCTCTTCGGCGAGGCCGGGCTTGCGGCGAAAGTGCAGCACCACACCCGTTGCCTTGGTCTCGACGAGATACGCCGGGTCGCCGGCCGCGAAGCCCCGGACCGCGTGCTGGAGCCGCGCGACCTCGGTTTCGTCGACCTTGGCCAGCGCGTCGATCCCGCCATCAGGGCGGCCCCGTTCGGCGCCGTGCCCGCCGACGAGCGTCGCCGAGACGCCCGGGAGGTGGTGCCTGAGCTGCGCGACTTCGCGCCCCGACACCAGCGCCAGCGCGCCGCCGCTGGCATCGTGAAGCCGGTTCAATAGACCTGTGACGCCGTCGGCCGCGCGCACCCCGTCGGGTGTTTCGGCGATCTCCACGAGCACGCCATCGAAGTCGAGAAAGAACGCATGCAAGCCCGCGTCGGCCGTCGGAGGCTGATGTGTCGCCTTGGAAGATGCCGCCTCAAGGGAACCATCCGTCTCGTATGTCACGCGTCCCCCTTTCCGGCACTTTCGGTGCGAACGCGCGATCCGCGCCCGCGTTCCGTCACGCTCGCCTTACGCTCGCGGTCACGTAATTGCACCCGAAATCGCGGTCCGACAGCGACCACGACCAGCCCAGCGGGTTGAACACGAAGCCCTTGGCGTCGACCGGATCGAGCCCAGCCTCGCGGAGCATCGCACGCAATTCGGACGGCGTGATGAACTTCGACCACTCGTGGGTGCCGCGCGGCAGCCAGCGCATCACATATTCGGCCCCCACGATCGCCATCATGAAGCTCTTCGGGGTGCGGTTCAACGTCGAGCAGATCATGATGCCGCCGGGCTTCAACAGATCGTGGCAGGCGGCGAGATAGGCCGGCGGATCGGAGACATGCTCGACGACCTCCATGTTGAGGACGGCGTCGAAGCGCTCGCCCGCCTCCGCCAGCGCCTCGGCCGTGGTGTGGCGATAGTCGATCTTGAGCCCCGAGCGCGCGGCATGCACCTCGGCCACCGGAATGTTGCGCGCAGCTGCGTCCGCGCCGACGACGTCCGCGCCGAGCAGTGCCATCGGCTCCGAGAGAAGCCCGCCGCCGCAGCCGATGTCGAGGACGCGCAGTCCCTCGAAAGGTGCCGCGGCATCGCGGTCGCGGCCGAACTCGGCGGCGATCTGTGCGGCGATGTAGTCGAGCCGGCAGGGATTGAGCATATGCAGCGGCTTGAACTTGCCTTGCGGATCCCACCAGTCGTCCGCCATCGCCTCGAACTTCGCGACCTCGCCCGCGTCGATCGTGGTGCGGGATCCGCTCATCGCCTGCGCGGGTGCCATCGGGCTCTCCTTCGTGCGGTGGCGCGACAGTTGACCCTTGGTGCGCCGCCGCTCGAGGCCCTATATAATCCGCTCATGGACAGGATCGCAGGCCAAAAGCGCGCAGCCGAGTTCCTCTATCCGAGGCTCGATCCGCACGCGCAGCAGATGCTCGAGGTCGGCGATGGCCATCGGCTCTATGTCGAGGAGTGCGGCAACCCGCAGGGCATCCCGGTCGTCGTGCTGCATGGCGGCCCCGGCGGCGGGTGCAGCCCGGCGATGCGGCGCTACTTCGACCCCGTAGTCTGGCGCATCGTGCTCTTCGACCAGCGCGGCTGCGGACGGTCGCGGCCCCACGCGTCTGTCGAGCACAACACCACCTGGGATCTCGTCGCCGACATCGAGCGCATCCGCACGGCGCTTGGCATCGATCGCTGGACGGTCTTCGGCGGGAGCTGGGGCGCGGCGCTCGGGCTGATCTACGCCGAGGCGCATCCCGAGCGCGTGGCGCATCTTATCCTGCGCGGCGTCTTCCTGATGACGCAGGCCGAGCTCACCTGGTTCTACGGCGGCGGCGCCGGGCAGTTCTGGCCCGACCTTTGGACGACCTTCACCGCCATGATCCCGGAGGCCGAGCGCGACGACCTCGTGGCAGCGTACCATCGGCGGCTCTTTTCCGGCGACACGGCAGAGGAGACGCGCTTCGCCCGTGTCTGGGCCTCGTGGGAGAACGCGCTCGCGTCGATCGAGCACGAAGGACCGCTTGGCGAGAGCCCCGGCGAATATGCCCGCGCCTTCGCCCGGCTTGAGAACCATTACTTCGTCAACCGCGGCTTTCTGGATGCCGACGACCAGATCCTCGCCAACGCAAGCCGTCTCGCCGACATCCCCGGCACCATCGTGCAGGGCCGTTACGACATGATCTGCCCGCCCGTCGCCGCGTGGACGCTGGCGCAGGCCTGGCCGCGCGCAGACCTGCGGATGATCCCGCTCGCGGGACACGCCCTCTCCGAACCCGGCATCAGCGCCGAGCTCGTCCGGGTGACGGACGCGCTGCGGGGCTGACGCCTTGCGGTCCGCTGAAGCCTGTCCTATATCGCATCCGACAGCGGCGTTCGGCTTCCACCCCCGAACCCCACCGGAGCGATCCAGCGGGCCGCGTGCCCGTTTTTTTATGCCCGGATGAGCCCATGACCGACCTCGTCGCCAAGACTGCCATCGACCGTCGCCTGGCCGCGATCATCGCGCCGGCGATCGAGGCGCTCGGCTTCGAGCTCGTGCGCGTGCGGCTGATGTCCGGCAAGACGCGCACGCTGCAGATCATGGCCGACCGCCCCGAAGGCGGCATCGTCGTGCAGGACTGCGCCGACATCTCGGTCGCGGTCTCGGCGGTGCTCGACGTCGAGGATCCGTTGACCGATCCCTACACGCTCGAGGTCTCGAGCCCCGGCATCGACCGGCCGCTGACGCGGCTGAAGGACTTCGACGCTTGGGAAGGCTACGAGGCGCGGCTCGAGACCGCCGAGCTGATCGACGGACGGCGGCGCTTCAAGGGCGTGCTTGCCGGCACCGAGGGCGACGACGTGCTGATCGAGATCGAGGAAGGCACCGTCGGGCTGCACTTCGACTGGCTGTCGGACGCCAAGCTTCTGCTGACCGACGAGCTGATCGCCGAGATGCTGCGCCAGAAGAAGGCGTCGGGCGTCATCGACGAGACGGAGTTCGACGAGATCGATACCGACGAGAGCGACGACGACGCGGACGGGACCGATGACGGGCCGCACCGCGAGACCCACCACTGACGGGAGCACGACACACATGGCAATCACCTCGGCGAACCAGCTCGAGCTTTTGCAGACCGCGGAGGCCGTGGCGCGCGAGAAGATGATCGACCCCAACCTCGTCGTCGAGGCGATGGAGGAGAGCCTCGCGCGCGCCGCGAAGTCGCGCTATGGCGCCGAGCTCGACATCCGCGTCGCCATCGACCGCAAGACGGGGCGGGCGACCTTCACGCGCATCCGCACCGTCGTCGACGAGGTCGAGAATTACCAGGCGCAGCTCACGGTGGACCAGGCGCGCGAGTTCCTGCCCGAACCCACCGTCGGCGACGAGATCCGCGACGAGGTGCCGCCCGTCGAGATGGGCCGCATCGCCGCGCAATCGGCCAAGCAGGTGATCCTTCAGAAGGTGCGCGAGGCCGAGCGCGACCGGCAGTTCGAGGAGTTCGAGCACCGCAAGGGCACGATCATCAATGGCGTCGTCAAGCGCGAGGAATACGGCAACATCATCGTCGACATCGGCCGCGGCGAGGCAATCCTGCGCCGCAACGAAAAGATCGGCCGCGAGAGCTACCGCCCCAACGATCGCATCCGCTGCTTCATCAAGGACGTGCGGCGCGAGCTGCGCGGCCCGCAGATCTTCCTCAGCCGCACCGACCCGCAGTTCATGGCCGAGCTCTTCAAGATGGAAGTGCCGGAGATCTACGACAACATCATCGAGATCAAGGCGGTCGCCCGCGACCCCGGCAGCCGCGCCAAGATCGCCGTCATCAGCTACGACAGCTCGATCGACCCCGTGGGTGCCTGCGTCGGAATGAGGGGCTCCCGCGTGCAGGCGGTGGTGAACGAGTTGCAGGGCGAAAAGATCGACATCATCCCTTGGAACCAGGACCAGGCCACCTTCCTCGTAAACGCGCTGCAGCCCGCCGAGGTGTCGAAGGTCGTGATCGACGAGGACGCGACGCGGATCGAGGTCGTGGTGCCCGACGAGCAGCTCTCGCTCGCGATCGGCCGGCGGGGCCAGAACGTGCGGCTCGCGAGCCAGCTCACCGGGCTCGACATCGACATCATGACCGAGGCGCAGGAAAGCGAGCGCCGGCAGGCCGAGTTCACCGAGCGGACGGCGCTCTTCGTCGAGGCGCTCGACGTGGACGAGGTGCTGGCGCAGCTCCTCGTGGCAGAGGGCTTCACGACGCTCGAGGAAGTCGCCTACGTCGATCTCGACGAGCTGCTGACCATCGACGGCTTCGACGAGAGCACGGCGTCCGAATTGCAGGCCCGCGCCCGCGACAACCTCGAGGCGGCCAACCTCAAGGCGCTCGAGACCGCCCGCGCGATGGGCACCGAGGAGGCGCTCATTGAATTCGAGGGCCTGTCCCCCCAGATGATCGAAGCGCTGGCGCATGACGGCGTGAAGACCCTCGAGGACTTCGCGACCTGTGCGGACTGGGAGCTTGCCGGCGGCTGGACCACGGTGAACGGGGCCCGCGTGAAGGACGAGGGCGTCCTCGAGAAGTTCGACATGAGCCTCGAGGAAGCCCAGCACCTCGTGATGACCGCGCGTGTCATGCTCGGCTGGGTCGACCCGACCGAACTCGAGGCGGCAGCGGACGCCGAAGCGGAAGAGGTCGAAGCCGAGGCCTGACGGGAGGGATGCCTTGACGCGCGGGGGCCGGGACAAGGCGGACGACGGTCCGGAGCGGCGCTGCATCGCAACCGGCGAGACCGGGCCGAAGGCGGGGCTCGTGCGATTCGTGGTCGGCCCGGAGTCGCAGGTCGTGCCCGACATCCTCGGGCGCCTGCCCGGACGGGGGATGTGGGTGACGGCGGATCGCACGGCTCTGGTGCGGGCGGCCGGGAAAGGGCTCTTCGCGAGGGCGGCGAAGCAATCGGTCAAGGTGCCGGATGCGCTTGTCGAGGATGTGGAGATGCTGCTGGCGCAGCGCCTCCTCGAACTCGTCAGCCTCGCGCGGAAGGCCGGCGAGGCGGTCGCGGGGTTCGAGAAGGTCAAGGAATGGCTCGTCTCGGGACGCGCGGCGGTGCTCCTGCAGGCCAGTGACGGCTCGGAACGGGGGCGCGCGAAGCTGCGGCCGCCGGACCGGACGGGCGCACTCGTCGACGGGCTGACGGCGCAGGAATTGGGTTTTGCCTTCGGGCGCCATCATGTGATACACGGCGCGCTTGCGGCTGGCGGACTCGCAACGCGTGTTGTAGAGGACGCCGCAAGACTCCGGGGCATACGGGGGACGGCCACGACCGCCTCCCCACGACATGGAATCATCGGCGGGATTGCCGCCGCGAAGGATACGAAAGACGCATGAGCGATACAGACGGCAAGAAGCCTCTCGGTCTTCGGGGGGGATCGATCCCCGCGCAGGTGAAGCAAAGCTTCAGCCATGGCCGCACGAAGAGCGTCGTGGTCGAGACGAAGCGCAAGCGCGTGGTCGTGCCCAAGGCGACCCCCGCGCCGCCCCCGGTGGCGAGCGCCGGCCCGGGTGCCGGCGCGGCACCGCATCTTGCACATCCGTCGCGCCGCCCGGCCGGCATCTCCGACAGCGAGATGGAGCGTCGGCTGAAGGCCGTGCAGGCCGCGCGCGCCCGCGAGCAGGAGGATGCCCGGACCCGCGCCGATGACGAGCGCCAGCGCGAGGAAGACCGCCAGCGCCGCCGCGAGGAGATCGAGGCCAAAGAGCGCGAGGCCCGCGAGCACGAGGCCGCCGTCCGCGAAAAGCAGGAAGAGGAGGCACGCAAGGAACGCGAGGCCGCCGCGACTGCGCGCCGGGCCGCCGAGCCGCGTGCCGAGCCCGCCGCTGCGGCGGCTCCGGTCGGTCCGGCAGCAGAGCGTTCGGTCGCGCGACCCTCGTCGGCGCCGCGCAAGACCGACCGGGACCGCGAAAGCGACCGCGACAGCCGCAAGAAGGGCGACGACAGCCGCCGCACGGGCAAGCTCACCCTGACCGAGGCGCTTGCGGGCGAAGGCGGACGTCAGCGCTCGCTTGCCGCGATGAAGCGCAAGCAGGAGCGTGCCCGCCAAAAGGCGCTCGGCCTCAACATGGCGCGCGAGAAAATGGTGCGCGACGTGCAGCTGCCCGAGCAGATCGTCGTGCAGGAACTCGCGAACCGCATGGCCGAACGCGCGGCCGATGTCGTGAAGTCCCTGATGAAGATGGGCGTCATGGCGACGATGAACCAGCCCATCGACGCCGATACGGCCGAGCTCATCATCGAGGAATTCGGCCATCGCGCGGTACGCGTCTCGGACGCAGACGTGGAGCAGGTCATCACCCAGACGAAGGACGCCAAGGCCGATCTGAAGCCGCGCCCGCCGATCGTGACGATCATGGGCCACGTCGATCACGGCAAGACCTCGCTCCTCGACGCGATCCGCCACGCGAACGTCGTCTCTGGCGAGGCGGGCGGTATCACGCAGCACATCGGCGCCTATCAGGTCACGACCGACGGCGGCGCGGTGCTGACCTTCCTCGATACGCCGGGCCACGCGGCCTTCACGTCGATGCGGGCAAGGGGCGCGCAGGTCACGGACATTGTGATCCTCGTCGTCGCCGCCGACGACGCGGTGATGCCTCAGACCGTCGAGGCCATCGCCCATGCGCGCGCCGCGGGCGTCCCGATGATCGTGGCGATCAACAAGATCGACAAGCCGTCGGCGAACCCGACGAAGGTCCGCACCGACCTGCTGCAGCACGAAGTCGTCGTCGAGAAGATGTCCGGCGACGTCCTCGACGTCGAGGTTTCGGCGACGACGGGCGAGGGGCTCGACGAGCTTCTGGAGAACATCGCGCTGCAAGCCGAGGTGCTTGACCTCTCCGCCAACCCTGACCGTCCTGCGGTCGGCGCCGTGATCGAGGCCAAGCTCGACGTCGGCCGCGGGCCCGTGGCGACCGTGCTGGTGCAGAACGGCACGCTGAAGCAGGGCGACATCTTCGTCGCGGGCGAAGTTTGGGGCAAGGTGCGCGCGCTCGTCAACGACAAGGGCGAGCGCGTCAAGGAAGCGGGGCCCTCGGTGCCGGTGGAGGTGCTGGGGCTCGCGGGCACACCGGCGGCCGGCGACGTGCTCAACGTCGTCGAGACCGAAGGCCAGGCCCGCGAGATTGCCGACTACCGCGCGCAGGCCGCCAAGGACAAGCGCGCCGCGGTCGGTGCCACGACGACGATGGAACAGCTGATGGCCAAGGCCAAGGCGGACCAGTCGGTGTCGGAGTTGCCGCTCGTCGTGAAGGCGGACGTGCAGGGCTCGGCCGAGGCGATCACGCAGGCGCTCGAGAAGATCGGCAACGAGGAGGTGCGCGTCCGCGTGCTGCACTCCGGCGTCGGTGCGATCACCGAATCCGACGTGAGCCTCGCGGAAGCGTCCGGCGCTCCGGTCATCGGGTTCAACGTCCGCGCCAACTCCTCGGCACGTGCGGCGGCGAACCAGAAGGGTGTCGACATCCGGTACTACTCGGTCATCTACGACCTCGTGGACGTGGTGAAGGCGGCGGCGTCCGGGCTCCTGTCGAACGAGATCCGCGAGACCTTCATCGGCTACGCGACGATCAAGGAGGTCTTCCACGTCTCGAACGTCGGCAAGGTCGCCGGCTGCCTCGTGACCGAAGGCGTCGCACGGCGGTCTGCCGGGGTTCGCCTCTTGCGCGACGACGTGGTGATCCACGAAGGCACGCTGAAGACGCTCAAGCGCTTCAAGGACGAGGTTCGCGAGGTCGTCTCCGGGCAGGAGTGCGGTATGGCCTTCGAGAATTACGAAGACATCCGCGCAGGCGACGTGATCGAGATCTTCGAGCGGGAAGAGGTCGAGCGGCGCCTGGCCTGATTTCCGTCCGCCTGATCGGGGATCAGTCGAGGTGATGACCGGCATTGGCTGGTCACATTCTCCGGCCGTGTCAACCGCCCGCCAGCAGTGCGGCGTGGAGGTTCACGGCGAGTGCGGCCGGAGCAGACAAGACGACGTGATCGTCGGCGGAAGCCGACCTGCGACCACCTCCGGCCGGCACGTCACGCGGCTTGAGCGCTCCGGCCGGTCACCGGAAACCCGACGAAGGTGCGCTCGCCGTCGCGGACAACAATCTTGCCGTCGTCCAGCGCGCGGATGAACATTCCCTGCACGGAGATGTAGCTCCCGAGCGAGATCGTGCGGATCATAACGTGTCCTCCATGTCCTGTGACTAAAATGTAGGATCGAAAGGTTTTCAAAGCACGAACAAAATGGGCGAACCTCATAGAATTGTGATTAATATCGACACTCCATGCGAACGTTTGTGACGAACCTGCCACATGAGCCGACTTCGAAGCACAGTCTGCCGCAAAAGCAGGCGGTCACAGCCAGTCGCGCAGCATTGCAACCAGGGGGCGGTCCGCGTCCGGCATCGGCAGACCGGCAAGCTCGGCCGGACGCTTCCAGGCAATTTCCTGGGCGACCAACGGCGCGGGGATTCCCTCCCACTTGCGGCAGGCGAAAAGCGGCATCAGAAGGTGGAAGTCCGCGTAACTATGGCTAGCGAAGGCCAACGGGGCGAGGCAACTCGCCCAGGTCGCGATGCCAAGCTCCTCGGCCAGCTCCCGGATCAGCGCCGCCTCCGGCGTCTCGCCGGGCTCGATCTTGCCGCCGGGAAACTCCCAGAGCCCGGCCATCGGCTTGCCCTCGGGCCGACGGGCCATCAACACCCGGCCGTCGCGATCGATGAGTGCCGCCGCCACGACAAGGACGAGCGTCACGAGCGATAGTCAGCATTGATCTCGATGTAACGGGCGGTGAGGTCGCAGGTCCAGACGGTCGCCGCACCCTTTGCAAGGCCAAGATCGACGCCAATGACGACGGTGTCCCGCCGCATCTCGGCCACGCCGTCCACTTCGCGGTACTCCGGCGCCACCTGTCCGTTCGCGGCCACAAGCACGTCGCCGAAGCGGATCGCGAGCCGATCGCGGTCGGCCCTGGCTCCCGATTTGCCGACGGCCATCACGATCCGTCCCCAGTTCGGATCGGCGCCGGCGACCGCGGTCTTGACGAGCGGGGAATTGGCCACGCTCATCGCCACCCGCCGCGCATCGGCCGCGTCCGCGGCACCGGTCACGCGGACCTCGACGAATTTCGTGGCACCCTCGCCGTCACGGACGATCTGGTGCGCGAGATCCTGCATCACCCGGCCGAGCGCAGCTTCGAAAGCGCGCGCGGTCCTTGCGCGCAGATCGGTGATGGGCGCCGCCGATCCCTTGCCGGTCGCCGCGAGCATCACAGTGTCGGACGTCGATGTATCGCCATCCACGGTGATCGCGTTAAAGCTCGCGCCGGTTTGACGAGACAGCATTTTCTGCAGCGCCGGTGCGGCGATCGACGCGTCGGTGAAGATATAGCTGAGCATCGTCCCCAGGTCTGGCGCGATCATGCCCGATCCCTTGGCGATGCCTGCGATGCGGATCGTGCCGCCTTCGCCTTCCACCTCGGCAGAGGCTCCTTTGGGAAACGTGTCGGTCGTCATGATCGCCCGTGCGGCGTCCGCGATGCCCGCGGGATCGAGGCCGTTCGCGAGGTCTCCGATGACATTCCGTATCCGGTCGTCGGGAAGCGCCTGACCGATCACGCCCGTCGATGCGGTGTAGACACGGGCCACGGGAATCCCGAGCGCCTCGGCGACGGCGTCTGCGATGCGGGCGACCCCGGCCACGCCCTCTGCCCCAGTGAAGGCATTGGCGTTGCCGGAGTTTACGACGATCGCGGCGCCCGCATCGCGCGCGACCCGCCCGCGCAGCTTCGCCTCGCAGTCGAGCACCGGCGCCGCACGGGTGGCCGAACGCGTGAAGACGCCGGCGATGGTGGTGCCGGGATCAAGTCGCACGAGCATCACGTCGGGCCGCCCCGGGGCCTTGATCGCAGCCTCGGAAGTCGCGAAGGCAACGCCAGCGATGACCGGCAGGTCGGGAAACGCAGCGGGCGCCAGCGGCGAGACTCGCGCGCCGGCATCAGCCACTTCCCCTCCGGCCCGCTTAAGCCTCCGCGCGAGCTTGGTCACGCGCTTGCCGAGGTCGAGCGCCTCGGCCTTCCGCGCCTTCGCCTTGGCCTTCCAGGCTTTCTTTCCCGATGCGCCCTTCTTGGCCAACGCCATCCCCCCGGTTATTGCGTCAGCAAAGCCTGATCGTGCAGCACCGCGGGGTCAATGCCATCCGACGAGCGTTCGATCTTGGCCGAAGCGGTCAGGTCGGCGATCTTCGCTTCGACGGCCTTTTGCTGGATGTCGGCCGCCAGCTCGTCGCGCACCGTGTCGAGCGCAGGGGCCGCCGACATGCGCGTCTCGTTGAGCTTGATGATATGCCACCCGAACTGGGTCTGGATCGGGTCCGAAACCTTTCCCGGCTCGAGCGCGACCACGGCGTCCTCGAAGGGCTTCACCATCATGCCGCTGCCGAACCAACCGAGCGAGCCGCCGCTCGCTGCCGATCCGTCCGACGATTTCTCCTCGGCGAGCTTGGCGAAATCCCCGCCCTGGTCGAGTTCGGCCTTGATGGCCTTCGCCTCATCCTCCGTCGCCACGAGAATATGCGATGCATTGTATTCTTTCGCAGGCTCGGCCGACGCGTACTTCGCGTCATAGGCCTTTTGCAGCGCCTCGTCCGTGACGGCGGCCCCTGCCACGGCATCGACCGCGCTTCCGGCAAGATAGGCCCGGCGGTCGTTCTCGATCGCGATTTCATCCTTCTTCGACAGCGGCTCGGGAACCGATTCCGCGAGCGCTGTCTGCTGGATCAGCTGCTCGAGGATGCCCTTGAAGAGCACGTCATCCGGAAGCTTCTGATACTGCTCAGGAAGCCGCGACCGGAGCACGATCATGTTGCCGACGGTGATGTCGATGCCATCGACGGTTGCAACGACGGTGTCGGCCGTCGCAGGCTTCGACTCCGCCGCGGCCGGAGCCGTGTTGCCCGCAGGCGCGGTGCCTTCCGCGGGAGGCGGAACGGGCGTCGCATCCTGCGCGAAGGCAGGGACGACGAGCGCCAGGGCGAGGCCAGCGCCGAGGCAGAATGTGAAGGTCTTCTGGGTCATTGGGGTCTCCTGGCAGGGGGGCGGCACGTCCCCTCGACGTTGACACGAAGGGGCGGGCCGACTACATCGCGCGAAAGGTCGGAAGACGGCCTCACCGCTTGTTTCGCGGCCCTTCTAGGAGAGGCTGCGGCAGGCGGCAAGGCACCGCCCTCGCACGATGCCGTCAGATCATGCTCTCGGAGATCCCATGCTCGGCTTCGGAACAATCGCTCGCAAGATGTTCGGCACCCCGAACGATCGGCGGGTCAAGACCACGCTTCCCCTTGTGACTGCGATCAACGCGCTCGAACCCGAGGCGGAAAAACGCTCCGACGCGGAGATCATCGCCGTCACCGAAGCGCTGAAGGCCCGCGTCGCGGCCGGCGAGAGCCTCGACGATCTCCTTCCCGAAGCATTTGCCAACTGCCGGGAGGCGGCGCGCCGGGCCCTCGGGCTCCGCGCCTTCGACGTGCAGCTGATGGGAGGCATTTTCCTCCATCAGGGCAACATCGCCGAGATGAAGACCGGCGAAGGCAAGACGCTCGTCGCCACCTTCCCCGCGTATCTCAATGCGCTCGCGGGCAAGGGCGTCCATATCGTCACGGTCAACGACTATCTTGCCAAGCGCGACGCGGAATGGATGGGCAAGGTCTACACGCATCTCGGGCTGACCACGGGCGTCGTCTACCCGCAGCAGCCCGATGCCGAGAAGGCCGCGGCCTATGGAGCCGACATCACCTACGCCACCAACAACGAGCTCGGCTTCGACTACCTGCGCGACAACATGAAGTCCGATCTCGCCGACATGCACCAGAAGCATCACTTCTTCGCCATCGTGGACGAGGTGGACAGCATCCTCATCGACGAAGCGCGCACGCCGCTCATCATCTCGGGCCCCTCGGACGACCGCTCGGACCTCTACCGTACCATCGACGTGCTGATCCCGGAGCTCACCGCCGAGCACTTCGCGCTCGACGAGAAAACGCGCAACGTGACCTACACCGAGGAAGGCAACGAGGTCATCGAGCAGCGGCTGCACGAGACCGGGAGCCTGCCGGAGGGCCAGTCGCTCTACGACCCCGAGTCGACCTCGCTCGTACATCACGTCACCCAGGCGCTGCGCGCCCACAAGCTCTTCCAGCGCGACAAGGACTATATCGTCCGCGACGACGAGGTGATCCTCATCGACGAGTTCACCGGGCGCATGATGAAGGGCCGGCGGCTGTCGGAAGGGCTGCATCAGGCCATCGAGGCCAAGGAAGGCGTGTCGATCCAGCCCGAGAACGTGACCCTCGCGTCGGTCACGTTCCAGAACTACTTCCGTCTCTACGAGAAGCTCGCCGGCATGACCGGAACGGCCACCACCGAGGCCGAAGAGTTCGCCGAGATCTACAAGCTCGGCGTCGTCGAGGTGCCGACCAACCGTCCCGTGCAGCGCGCCGACGAGCACGACGCCGTGTACCGCACCGCGCGCGAAAAGCTCGAGGCGGTCGTCGCGGCGATCAAGGCCGCGAACGGCAAGGGCCAGCCGATCCTCGTCGGCACGACGTCGATCGAGAAGTCCGAGATGCTGTCGGCGCTCCTGAAGAAGGAAGGCGTCACGCACAACGTGCTCAACGCCCGCCAGCACGAGCAGGAAGCGAAGATCGTGGCCGACGCGGGCAAGCCCGGCGCTGTGACCATCGCCACCAACATGGCCGGGCGCGGCACCGACATCCAGCTCGGCGGGAACGTCGAGATGAAGCTGCTGGAAGCGCTCGCCGCGACGCCCGAAGCCAACCCTGACGAGCTCCGCGCACAGATCGAGGCGGACCACGCGGGCGACAAGATCAAGGTGATCGACGCCGGCGGGCTCTATGTGCTCGCGACCGAGCGCCACGAGAGCCGCCGCATCGACAACCAGCTCCGCGGCCGCTCGGGCCGTCAGGGCGACCCCGGCCGGTCGTCGTTCTTCCTCAGCCTGGAGGACGACCTGATGCGGATCTTCGGGTCCGAGCGGCTCGACAAGGTGCTGTCCACGCTCGGCATGAAGGAGGGCGAGGCGATCATCCATCCGTGGGTAAACAAGAGCCTCGAGAAGGCGCAGGCCAAGGTCGAGGGCCGCAACTTCGACATCCGCAAGCAGCTCCTGAAGTTCGACGACGTGATGAATGACCAGCGCAAGGTCATCTTCGGCCAGCGCCGCGAGATCATGGAGGCCGAGGAGCTCGAGGAGATCGCCGAGGACATGCGTCACCAGGTCGTCGACGATCTCGTGACCGAGCACCTGCCGCCGAAATCCTATGCCGACCAGTGGGACGTGGAAGGGATGCACGTTGCTGCTCTGGAACGGCTCGGGCTCGACGTGCCCATCGCCGACTGGGCCGCGGAGGAGGGCGTCGATCAGGAGACCGTCCGCGAGCGCCTGGTCGAGGCATCGGACGCCTTCATGGCCGACAAGGCCGCGAAGTTCGGCCCCGAGACGATGCGGAACATCGAGAAGCAGCTGCTCCTGCAGACGCTCGACGCAAAGTGGCGCGAGCACCTCCTGACGCTGGAGCACCTGCGCTCGGTCGTCGGCTTCCGCGGCTACGCCCAGCGCGACCCGCTCAACGAATACAAGACCGAAGGCTTCCAGCTCTTCGAGAGCATGCTCAACTCGCTGCGCGAGGAGGTGACGCAGAAGCTGGCGCAGATCCGCCCGATGACGCAGGAGGAGCAGGAGGCGATCATCCGCCAGATTGCCGCGCAGCAGCAGGTCGCCCGCACCGCGACGGCGCCGCAGCTGGTGATGGCCGACGGCGACGACGCCCCGCCCGCGCGCCGCGAGGGCTTCGACGAGGCCGATCCCGATACCTGGGGCAACCCCGGCCGCAACGATCCCTGCCCCTGCGGCTCGGGCCTGAAGTTCAAGCACTGCCACGGCAAGATGGTCTGACCGGCTAGAGGTAGCCCTCGGCGCGGAAGCTGAGCTCGCGCGACTTGCCGATGATGAGGTGGTCGTGCAGCGTCAGTCCCAGCGCCTTCGCCGCGTCCTCGATCTGCGCCGTCATCGTGATGTCGGCCTTCGAGGGCGTCGGATCGCCCGACGGGTGGTTGTGAACGAGGATCAGCGCCGAGGCGTTGAGCTCCAACGCGCGCTTCACGACCTCGCGCGGATAGACCGGCACATGGTCCACCGTGCCGCGCGCCTGCTCTTCGTCGGCGATGAGGACGTTCTTGCGGTCGAGATAGAGCACGCGGAACTGCTCGGTCTCGCGGTGCGCCATTGAGGTGTGGCAGTAGTCCACCAGCGCGTCCCACGACGACAGCGCCTCCTTTTGCATGACGCGGCTGCGCGCCATCCGGTGGGCCGCGGCCTCGACGATCTTGATCTCCGCCGCGACGGCCTCGCCCACGCCCGGCACCGCCATGAGCCGCGGCAACGGCGCCGAGACCACCCGGTTGAAGTCGCCGAAGGTTTCCAGAAGCAGCCGCGCCAATGGCTTCACATCCATCCGGGGGATCGCACGGAAAAGCACAAGCTCCAGCAGCTCGTAGTCCGGCATCGCCTGCGCGCCGCCTTCGAGAAACCGTGCTCGCAGCCGCTTGCGGTGATCGCGGATGTAGCTCGGCAGGCCCTTCGCACCCTGCGGCGCTTGCACGTCATCGTCGTCGGCGTCGAATGTCGCCGACGGGCCCAGCGCCCGCGCCGAGGTGCCGGCGTAGGGGTCGCGCACCGGCGCGCGGTCCCAGTCCGCGCCCTTGAAGCGCGGCATCACCGATTCCTGAAAAAACCGCGTGCGGATCATGCGACGGACACTGCCGCGGGCTTGGTTACGCAATGGTAAACGCGCCACGCGGCCCGCTTGCCCCGTTGGCCGATCTGCGCTACCCGCCACGCCAGCCGCAAGCCCGGAGCCAGCCGATGCCCGCACCGAAGAAGGTCGTCCTCGCCTATTCGGGCGGGCTCGACACCTCGATCATCCTGAAATGGCTGCAGGTCGAATATGGCTGCGAGGTCGTGACCTTCACCGCCGACCTCGGCCAGGGCGAGGAGCTCGAGCCCGCGCGCGCCAAGGCCGAGCTTCTCGGCATCGCGCCTGCGAACATCCGCATCGAGGATCTGCGCGAGGAGTTCGTGCGCGACTTCGTGTTCCCGATGTTCCGCGCCAACGCGCTCTACGAGGGGCTCTACCTCCTCGGCACCTCGATCGCGCGGCCGCTCATCGCCAAGCGCCTCGTCGAGATCGCCGCCGAGACGGGTGCCGACGCCATCGCCCACGGCGCCACCGGCAAGGGCAACGACCAGGTCCGCTTCGAGCTCGCCGCCTATGCGCTCGACGCCGGCATCCGGGTGATCGCGCCCTGGCGGGAATGGCCGCTGACGAGCCGCACCCGGCTTCTCGAGTTCGCCGAGGCGCACCAGATCCCCATCGCGAAGGACAAGCGCGGCGAGGCGCCGTTCTCGGTCGACGCGAACCTCCTGCACACCTCCTCCGAGGGCAAGGTGCTGGAGGATCCGGGCCAGGAGGCGCCGGACTACGTCTACCAGCGCACCGTCGCCCCCGAGGACGCGCCCGATGCGCCCGAGACGGTGGAGATCACCTTCGAGCGCGGCGACGCGGTGGCTATCGACGGCGCGGCGCTCGGCCCCGCGGCTCTCCTCGCGCGGCTGAACGAGCTCGGCGGGCGGCACGGCGTCGGCCGGCTCGACCTCGTCGAGAACCGCTTCGTCGGCATGAAGTCGCGCGGCGTCTACGAGACCCCCGGCGGCACGATCCTGATGGAGGCGCACCGGGGCATCGAGGAGATCACGCTCGACGCCGGGTCCGGCCACCTCAAGGACAGCCTGATGCCGCGCTATGCCGAACTCATCTACAACGGCTTCTGGTTCAGCCCCGAGCGCGAGATGCTGCAGGCCGCCATCGACCGCAGCCAGGAGCACGTCTCGGGCACCGTGCGCGTGAAGCTCTACAAGGGCTCTGCGCGGACCGTGGCGCGCTGGTCGACCGCTCGCTCTATTCCGAGGCGCACGTGACCTTCGAGGACGACGCCGGCGCCTACGACCAGAAGGATGCCGCCGGGTTCATTCGTCTGAACGCGCTCCGGTTGCGTCTCGTTGGAGCACGCAACCGCAGGCTTGCCTCCGTGCCGCCGGTAACGCAGTCTTAACGCGCGGCCGCGATCTTCGCGCGAGGCCGAGGAGAGACCGATGCCCGAAAGAACCTTTGCGATCTACGAAGTGAGCGGCAAGTTCATCTCCGACGGCACCGACACCAAGGTGCTCCGCGTCGCGTCGATGACCGTCAAGGACGACGACAACCTCCTGAACGCGACCGCCGCTTCGGACTCCGGCACGCCGCAGGTCATCACCACGTCGCTCGGCAACCCGTCCACCTACCGCTTCGTGTTCGATGATACGATCCGCTTCCGCAACGGGACCGGCCCCTTCGCCAACGAGACGGTCAAGACCTTCCAGATGACCATCGACGGCACCCAGCGCAGCTTCGTGATGAACGACACCGGCTCGGACATCGCGGGCTTCAAGCTCGGCAGCACGATCAACCTGCAGAGCTACCAGGCCTACACGCCGATCAAGTATGCCGACATCCCATGCTTCGTCGCCGGCACGATGATCTCGACGCCGGGCGGGCGACGCGCGGTCGAGACGCTGGAGGCGGGCGACCTCGTGCTGACGCGCGACCACGGCCCGCAACCCGTATGCTGGACCGGCCGCGCCATCCTCGACGGTCGCGCGCTGATGGCCCGGCCGGAGCTGCGCCCGATCCGCATCGCCGCGGATGCGTTCGGCCCGTCGCGACCCGACGCTGACCTTTTGCTCTCGCCGCAACACCGGGTGCTCGTCGAGGGCTGGGAGGTAGACCTCACGCAGGGCGTCGCCGAAGCGCTGGCGCCGGCCAAGCACCTCGTCGGCGATAGCGTCATGGTCGATCCGTCGCCGGATGGCGTGACCTACCATCACCTCATGTTTGCCACCCACGAGATCATCGAGGCGAACGGTCTCGCGACCGAGAGCCTCCTCGATCGGCGCGACGATCCGCGACGAACTCGACGCGGCGCAGATCGCCGAGATCTACGCGCTCTTTCCCGATCTCGAGGCAGGCACGCTGCCGGTCTCCGCGCGCCCGATCCTGAAAGCCCACGAGGCCGCGGCGCTCGACCGCCAGGCCTCCCGCGCCGTCATGCGCTGAACAGGAAGTGCAGCACGTCGCCGTCGCGCACCTCGTAGCCCTTGCCCTCGACGCGCATCCGTCCCGCCTCGCGCGCGCCCGCCTCGCCGCGCAGTGACACGTAGTCGTCGTAGGCGATGGTCTCCGAGCGGATGAAGCCGCGCTCGAAATCGCCGTGGATCACGCCGGCCGCCTGCGGCGCCAGCGTCCCCTTCGGGATCGTCCAGGCGCGCGCCTCCTTCGGCCCGACGGTGAAGTAGGTCTGCAGCCCGAGAAGCGCGTAGCCCGCCCGGATGAGCCGCGACAGCCCCGCCTCCTCGAGCCCGAGCGACACGAGGAACTCCTCTGCCTCGCCGGGGTCGAGCTGCGCGATCTCTTCCTCGATCTTCGCCGAGATCACCACCGCCGCGGCTCCCTCCGCAGCCGCCCGCTCGGACACGCGGTCCGACAGCGCATTTCCGGTCGCCGCCGATGCTTCCTCCACGTTGCAGACATAGAGCACCGGCTTCGCGGTCAGGAGCTGGAGCAGCCCCCAGGCCCGCGCGTCGTCCGGCGCCACCGCCACCGTCCGCGCCGGCCTCCCCGCCTCGAGTGCGGCCAGCGCCGCGCGCAGGAGCCGGTCCTGCGCCTCGGCCTCCTTGTCGTTGCCGCGCAACTTTCGCGCTAGGTTCGCCAGCCGCTTCTCGATGCTTTCGAGGTCCGCGAGCATCAGCTCGGTCTCGATCGTGTCGGCGTCCGCCAACGGATCGACGCGGCCCTCGACGTGGGTGATGTCGTCGTCCTCGAAGCAGCGCAGCACATGCGCCACGGCATCGCACTCGCGGATGTTGGCGAGAAACTGGTTGCCGAGCCCCTCGCCCTTCGACGCGCCCCGTACCAGCCCCGCGATGTCCACGAACGTCATCCGAGTGGGGATGATCTGCCGCGATCGCGCGATCGCCGCCAGAGCGTCGAGCCGTCCGTCCGGCACTGCGACCTCACCGACGTTGGGCTCGATGGTGCAGAACGGGAAGTTCGCCGCCTGCGCCGCCGCCGTCCGCGTCAGCGCGTTGAAGAGCGTGGACTTGCCCACGTTCGGCATCCCCACGATGCCCATCCGAAACCCCATGCCCGCCTCTCCCGCAACCGAGCGAAGGTTCTAGGCACCCCGCGCCCGGCCCGCAAGTGTCAGCGCCGGACGCCCCGGCTCATCCGCCGCTCGAGGCCCGCCGCGAGCCCCGACAGCGGCAGCGCCAGCAGGAAATAGATCGCGCCCGCCGCGAGCAGGATGTGCAGCGGCAGGAAGTCCGACGAGCTGATGTCCTTGGCCGCAGCATGATGTCGGGCGACGAGATCAGCGAGGCGAGCGAGCTGTCCTTCAGGACCGAGATCAGCGCGCCCACGAGCGGCGGCAGCGCGATCCGCGCCGCCTGCGGCAGGAGCACGAAGCGGTAGACCTGCCAGGGCCCCATCCCGACCGCCAGCCCCGCCTCGCGCTGCCCGCGGTGCGCGGCCTCGATGCCGGCGCGCAGGATCTCCGCGATGTAGCCCGCCGCGCTGAGCCCGAGCCCGACGATCGCGGCCGGCAGCGCGTCGAGCACGATCCCGAGTGGCACGAGCCCGTAGCAGACGAGGAACAGCACCGCGAGCGCCGGATCGCCGCGACCTTGCTGAGCCGCCCGAGCGCCACGACGACGCCGAGCCCGAGCGCGAAGGCGAGCGCGGTGATCTCGAGCGTCACCACCGTCGCGCGGTCCATCGGCCCCGCCCATTCCGGCGCCTTCTCGGCATAGACGCCGAAGAACCGCGCGAGGTCGCCGAGCGGCCCGGTCATGCCCATGCCCGCCGCCGACGCTCCATCCGGTCCACCGCGCGCGCGATCGGAAATGTCAGGCAGAAGTAGAGGAGCGCCACCATGAGGTAGATGAGCGGCGTCTCGAACGTCTCGCTGGTGAGGTTGCGGGCACGGAACAGGATCTCAGGCGCCGCCACCGCGGAGGCGACCGCGGTGTCCTTGATGAGCCCGATGGCGTAGTTCGCAAGCGGCGGCAGCGTGACCCGCAGCGACTGCGGGAACACGACCCCTCGATGCGGAGGAGCGGCGCGCCCATGTCAGCCGAGGCAGTCGCCGAGGACGGGGTAGGTCCAGCCCTCCGGCCGATCGATGCCGACGCGCAGCATCTCCTACGGCGGCGCGAACCAGTAGCGGTCCGAGAAGCCGTACAGGGCGTCGAAACCGGCAGCGATTCGATGGTCAGCTCGGGCTGCCTGGCCGTGATATACTTCATGAGCGGCGGATCGGCGAACACCACGTCGATGCGCCCCGCCACGAGGTCGCGGATCATCGCGTCCGAGGTGTCGTAGAGCTTGAGGTCCGGGTTGACCTTCTGCAGCTCCGGCACCCAGCCGAAGCCCTGCCCCGTGGCCACGCGCAGGTCCTTCAGCGCCGCAATGTCGGCGATGCCGCGGCCCTTCTTCTGCGTCATCAGCGGGCACGCGTAGTAGATCGGGTCTGATGCGGATGACCTTCGAGCGCGGCTCGTTCCAGCCCAACATGCCGTGCATCGCGTCCACCCGCCCGGATTTGACGCTCTCGATCTCGGCCGCCCACTCCATCAGCTTCGGATCGACCTTGATCCTTTCGAGATGGCGCGTTGCGGCCCCGTCAACGGACGCGGCGGAGTCCGCCGCTGTCAAGCCGCGCCGCGCGCCTCGTCGAGCATGCGCGCCACGATGTCCGCGATGAGCCCCGGCAGCACGTCGAACGCATAACCTTCGTGCAGCCGTTCGAGCGGCGTGTGGTAATCGCGGCCCCAGGGGCCGGCGTTGACGATGGGCAGGCCCGCGATGGCGCCCGTCGCGGGCCAGGCGATGCCGCGCTCCCAGACCGGCGTGTTGGCCGCCACCACGTCCAGCGTCGCCGGATCGCCCTCGCCGAAGAAGCTCATGTCGGAGATGCCCGCGAACACTTCGGCGAGGCGGACGCCCGGCGCATGCGCCGCCGCCGCCGCGCAGGCCCGCCCGAGCCGCTGCGCCTCCGGCGCGTCCGAGAGCGCGGTGGCGAGGTAGGGGATGCCGCCAAACCCGACGACGATGACCGGGCCCGTCTCGCCCGCGAGCCCCAGCGCCTCGGTCGCGAGGCGCCTGCTCTGCTCGGGCAGCGTCGCGCCCGCTGGCAGGTCGACCCGCGCGAGCGCACCCGGCGCGCGCGCCTCGGCCCTCGCCGCGACGTCCGCGTAGCGCAGCACGCGTACCTCGGAGGCTGCGAGCGGCACCGGCGCGCGCCGGGCCAGCTCCGCCATCGCCGCCGCCGCCGCGTCCGCCGCGAGCGCCTCGAAGATGCCGAGCACGTCCTCCGGCGTCCGCTGGCGCAGGAGCACGTTCCACGTCGCGAAGGCGGTGGCGGGCGTCGTCACGTCGTAGCCCGCCTTCCCATCGCGCAGGCTCAGCAGGCTCGGCGGCACGCCGTCCCCTCCATCGGCGAGCTCGCGCGCCCATTCCATCCGCGCGACGAGCGCGCCCACGAGCGGCCCCGCCGGGATGCCGGCAAAGGGAAATCCGCTGTGCGTCGCGATGCCCGCGACGAGCGCGAAGGGCAGCACCTTGCCGATGGAGCCCAGCGCGATCGCCCGCCCGTCGCTGCCGTCGCCGTCGTCGGCGATGGCGTCGAGGTTGACGCCCGCCACGAGCTCGAGCCCTCGCGCGCCGGCGATGCCGCCCAGAGCCGCTGCCGCCGCCCGCGCACCGGCGGAGGCGTTCTCCTCGTCCGGCACCGCCATGAAGAGGAGGTTCCCCGCCCGCTCCGGCACGTCCGCGAAGGCCTTCATGACGGCGAGCCCGGCCGCGAGGCCCGCCTTCATGTCGAGAAGCCCCCGCCCCGGCAACCATCCGCCCGCCGCGAAGTCGGCTCGCGCGCGCAGCTCCGCCGCCGTCGCCGCAGCGCCCTCGAGCTGCGCCCGGAGCGCCGTCAGAAGGCTCGACGGATCGGTCGCATGGGCCTCGAGCGGCCCGAAATCGCTCACCGTCACGGTGTCGTAATGCCCGGTCAGAAGCACCGTCCGCGGGCCGTCGCCTCGCACCAGCAGCGCCACGCAAAGCCGCGGATCGCCGGGACCGGCCGCCAGCGTCCAGACCTCCGCGGTCGGGAACGCCGCACCGAGCGCCTCGGCAAGCCACGGCCCGAACGCAGCCTCGCCTTCGGTCCCGGTCACGCTCCGCCGGTCCGTCAGCCGCAGCGCCCAAGCCCGCACGAACTCCGCCATGTCGTCCATGCGACCACCCTGAGCATCGTGAGCGGCCATTGCAATCGCCCGCGTGGCCGGGCACATCGCCTTCATGCCCGTACCCCGCCGCCTCGACGCCACCTTCGCTGCGCTCCGATCCCACGGCCGGAAGGCGTTCGTGGCCTATGTCATGGCGGGCGACCCCGACGCCGCGACCTCGCTCGCGATCCTCAAGGGTTTGCCCGCCGCCGGCGTCGACGTG
Source organism: Paracoccaceae bacterium (assembly GCA_965219015.1). Lineage (GTDB taxonomy): Bacteria > Pseudomonadota > Alphaproteobacteria > Rhodobacterales > Rhodobacteraceae > CBDCNH01. The sequence continues at coordinate 710,259 of CBDCNH010000013.1, read as the reverse complement.
ATCGAGCTCGGCGTCCCCTTCACCGACCCGATGGCCGACGGCCCGACGATCCAGGCGGCGGGCCAACGCGCCCTCGCGGGCGGCCAGACGCTCGCGCGCACGCTCGACATGGTGCGCGCGTTCAGAGCGGAAGATGCCACGACGCCGATCATCCTGATGGGCTACTACAACCCGATCCTGAGCCGCGGCGTGCCGACGTTCCTCGCCGAGGCCGTGGAGGCTGGCATCGACGGGCTCATCGTCGTCGACCTGCCGCCCGAGGAGGACGCCGAGCTCTGCCTTCCCGCGCGCGCCGCCGGGCTCGACTTCATCCGCCTCGCGACGCCAACGACCGACGCGGCCCGGCTTCCCGCCGTGCTCGCGAACACCTCGGGCTTCGTCTACTACGTCTCGATCACCGGCATCACCGGCGCGGCGCGGCCCGAACCCGCCACGGTCGGCCCCGAGGTCGCGCGCATCAAGGCCGCGACCGGCCTCCCCGTCGTCGTCGGCTTCGGCATCGCCACACCCGAGGACGCCGCCGCCATCGCAGGCGTCGCCGACGGCTGCGTGGTGGGCTCCGCCATCGTCAAGGTCATCGGCGACGGCGCCGCGCCCGAGGCCGTCCTCGCCCGCGTCGCTGCTCTTGCCGGAGGCGCGCACCAGGACTGACCCGGACCTCGCAAGGTTGTCTGCCAAGACGGCGCTTGCTAGGACGGACCCGGACCTTCAGGAGCTTCGGATGCCCGTCATCACGTCCATCGATGATCTGAAGCGGATGCACCGGCGGCGCGCTCCGAGGATGTTCTTCGACTACGCCGAGTCCGGGAGCTGGACCGAACAGACGTTTCGCGAGAACTCGACGGATTTCGCGGCGCTGCGGCTGCGCCAGAAGGTCGCGGTGGACATGGAGGGACGCTCGACCGCATCGGAGATGATCGGCGAGCCGGTGGCGATGCCCGTGGCGCTGGCGCCGGTCGGCATGACCGGAATGCAGGCCGCCGACGGCGAGATCAAGGCCGCCCGCGCCGCCGAGCGGTTCGGTGTGCCGTTCACCTTGTCCACCATGTCGATCTGCTCGATCGAGGACGTGGCCGCGGCGACGAAGCGACCGTTCTGGTACCAGCTTTACGTCATGCGCGACGAGGAGTTCGTCGCGGCGATGATCGAGCGGGCACGGGCGGCGAAGTGCTCGGCGCTGGTGCTGACGCTCGATCTGCAAATCCTTGGCCAGCGCCACAAGGATCTCAAGAACGGCCTTTCCGCCCCGCCACGCCTGACCCCGGCGACGCTCGTCAACCTCGCGACCAAGTGGCGGTGGGGGCTCGAGATGCTGGGGACGAAGCGGCGCTTCTTCGGCAACATCGTCGGCCACGCCAAGGGCGTCGGCGATCCGCGCTCGCTGATGGAATGGACGAACCGGCAATTCGACCCCAAACTCGACTGGACCAAGATTGCGCGGATCCGTGACCTTTGGGGCGGCAAGCTGATCCTCAAGGGCATCCTCGACGAGGACGACGCGAAAAAGGCCGCGGACTTCGGCGCCGACGCGATCATTGTCTCGAACCACGGCGGCCGCCAGCTCGACGGCGCACTTTCCTCCATCCGCATGTTGCCGCGCATCGTCCGCGCCGTCGGCGACCGGGTCGAGGTCCATATGGACGGCGGGATCCGTTCGGGCCAGGACGTGTTGAAGGCGCTCGCCCTTGGCGCGCACGGCACCTACATCGGACGGTCGTTCATCTATGGCCTCGGCGCGCTTGGCGAGGCCGGCGTGACACGCGCGCTCGAAGTCATCCACCGCGAGCTCGACATCACGATGGCGCTCTGCGGAGAACGCGACGTCCGCGACCTCCGTCGCGACAACCTGATGATCCCAAGGGACTTCGAGGGCGATTACGTGTAAGGCGTTAACCTAGCTATCGCATGCAAGGCGTTAACCTAGCTTTGCGCCAAAGCTAGGCGGCCACCTAACCTTCCGCCGACCGGCGCAGGATCATCGGCACCACCAGCAGGACCACGAGCAAGATCAGCGCCACGGCGCCGAACGAGATCCGCAAGCTGAAGAGCTGCGACAGCGTGCCGAGAAAGACCGGTCCGATGAAAAAACCAAGGTAGCCCAGCACCGCCGCCCTTGCGATCACCCGGGCGCGTCTGCCCGGCAGGGTCAGCCGGCCGATCAACGCGAACGCAGTAGGCGCGATGACCGAAACGCCGAAGCCCAGAACGACGAACCCCGCGTAGGCCACCGGGATCGTCGGAGCGGCTGCCGCCGTGGCAGCGCCCGCCGCCGCGACGAGCGCGGCACCCGCGAGGAGCCGCCCCTCCGCGAGCCGCGCCACCAGCACCTGCCCCGAGAGGCGCCCGATCCCCATCGTCAGCCCCAGGAGCGCCGGACCGAGACTGCCACTCCCCGTCGGCCCGCCCAGCGTGCGCTCGATGTGGAGCGCCGACCACGCCTCGGCGGAGTTCTCCGACAGGAAAGCGATCAGCACCACGATGCCTCCCAGCACCGGCAGCAGCCCGAGCCGCTGCGACGTCCCCGGCTCGTTCCGCAAGCCGTCGATGTGCCCGCCCCGCTCGCGCGCAAACCACGTGAGGACGAGCGCCACCGTGGCCGCAAGGCCCAGCACCAGCCCCGGCGTCGCTCCGAAGGTCCGCGCGATCCCGGTCAGCGTCGCGCTCGCGGCATAGACCAGCGAGAAGACGGCGTGGTTGAGGTTCATCAGATGCAGCCCGCGCTCCGTCTCGATCGTGCTCACGCGCGCGTTCGCAAGCACGTCGACGAGCCCCGACGTCGCTCCCACGAAGGCCATCGCCACGCAGAACGCGACGAACACCGGGAGTTGTCCCGGCAGCGCGAAGGCCGCGGCGAGCGCCACCATTGACGCCGGCAGCGCGTGCCGCCCGAGAGCCGCCCCGATGCGCGGCGCGAGCAGCATCGACACGACCGCCGCCGATGACACGCACAGGAATACGGCCCCGAACGCCGCATCGTCGACGCCGAGCATGGCCTTGGTGTCGGGCACCATCGCGGCAAACGCCCCCCAAAGCACGCCCATCGCCGCGAACGACGCAAGCGTGGCGCTCGACGCCTGCAGGGCCTGTCGGATCGTGGCGCTGGCGGGAACTGGCTCTGCGAGCGCCATCGGGGGTGCCTTTCACGGGAATGCCCGCCGCTAGCACCCTCATTTCGCTCCGGCAAGTCCGCTCCCCCTTCCCAAGCCCGCGAAACCTGTCTAGGAGACCGGCTTCGGTCGCGCACCCTTGGAGGGCGGCCGCATCATTGGAGGTTATCATGGCTGGTGAGATCCCGGATCTCGTCGCCGAGGTACGGACGGGGACAGGCAAGGGGGCCGCCCGTCAAGCCCGTCGCAAGGGCTACGTACCCGGCATTGTCTACGGCGACGGGCGTGACCCGCTGCCGCTCAACATCGAGTACTACGCGCTCCTCAACCGGCTCCGCGCCGGCCGCTTCCTGTCCACCTTGTTCAACCTTAAGGTTGAAGGCCAGGAGGACGTCCGCGTGATCTGCCGCTCGGTGCAACGCGACGTGGTGAAGGATCTGCCGACGCACTTCGACCTGATGCGCCTGCGCCGTGCGAGCCGGATCAAGCTCTTCATCCAGGTCGTGTTCACCAACCATGAAGAAGCGCCCGGTCTGAAAAAGGGCGGCGTGCTGACGGTTGTGCGGGCCGAGGTCGAGCTCGAGGTGACGGCGGCGGACATTCCCGACCACATCACGGTCGATCTCGCCGGCCGCGACATCGGCGACGTGATCCACATCGGCGACGTGACCCTGCCCGAAGGCGCCCAGCCGACAACGGACCGGAACTTCGTGATCGCGAACATCAGCGCGCCGTCGGGCCTCCGCTCTGCCGGTGGCGGCGAGGACGACGAGGATGCGGCCGAGGGCGAAGAAACCGACGACTGACTCCGCCGCGCGGTTCCTCCGGGGACCGCGCCGCATTACCGGGAGGCGCCCGATGCAGGTCTTCGCGGGGCTCGGCAATCCCGGCGCGCAACACGCGCGCAACCGGCACAACATCGGCTTCATGGCCGTCGACCGCATCGCGGGGTCGCACGGCTTCGCGCCGTGGCGGTCGAAGTTCGAAGGGCTGGTCGCCGAAGGAATGCTCGGGACCGAAAAGGTCGTGCTCCTGAAGCCGCAGACCTACATGAACGACAGCGGCCGATCCGTCATGGCGGCGCTGCGGTTCTACAAGCTCGAGCCGACCGCGTTGACCGTACTCCACGACGAGCTTGATCTTGCGCCCGGCAAGCTGCGCCTCAAGGCTGGAGGCGGACACGCCGGGCACAACGGGCTCCGCTCGATCCATGCACACGTCGGCGAGACCTACGCGCGCGTTCGCCTCGGCATCGGCCATCCCGGCCACAAGGACCGCGTGGCGGGATACGTGCTCCACGACTTCGCCAAGGCGGACGCCGACTGGCTCGAGCCCCTTCTCGATGCCGTGGCCGATGCGGCACCGCTCCTCGCCGCGGGTGACGGGCCGGGCTTTGCCAACACGGTGGCACTCCGCACGGCACCGCCGAAGGAAGCCTCGAGGCCCGAGCCGCAGCGCACGGTCTTGCAGACGTTGCGCGACCGCCTTCGGTGAGCTTGCGCGACGCGCTCGTGACGCAGGCCGCGGCCTGCGCGGCGCTCGGCTCGCCGTTCTACGCCCGGCTGGCGCGACTCGTCGCCGAGCGCCTCGAGCCGGATGGCGAGGTCGCGCGCCAGCTTCTCGATTGGCCCGGCGACGTCAGCTACACCGGCCAGTCGGTGCCGCTCCGGCTCCTCGGCGCGCTGCACGGGCTGGTGCTCGACGGCACGGCACCGGAACTCGCCGCCGTCTATCCGCCGCACGCGGTTTCGGACGATGCGCTTTGGCAAGGCGTCGACGCGGCCCTCCGGCGGCACCCCCGCACCATCGGGCACTGGCTCTCCAGCCCGCCGCAGACCAACGAGGTTCGCCGCAGCGCGGTGCTGATCCCCGTCGGGCATTGGCTCGCTCGGCGCTACGGCCTGCCGCTCCGGCTCAGCGAACTCGGGGCCAGCGCCGGGCTGAACCTGATGTGGGACCGCTACGCGCTTCAGCTGCCGGGCCGGCGTCTCGGGCCCGACGATCCCGCCGTGACCCTTGCGCCAGAGTGGCACGGCCCCCTGCCACACGCCGGCAACCCCGTCGTCGCCGAGCGGCGCGGCGTCGATCTCGCCCCGCCGGACCGCTCGCGGCTCCTTGCCTACATATGGCCCGACCAGGCTGACCGGCTGGAGCGGACCCGCGCCGCGGCCGCCATCGCCGATGCATCCGTCGACCAGGGTGATGCCGCGCCCTGGCTCGCCGAGCGCCTCGCGGCGCCCGTACCGGACCGGACGCACGTCGTGTTTCACACCATTGCCTGGCAGTACTTTCCGCCCGAGACGCGATCCGCGCTCACCGACGCGCTCGAGGCAGCAGGGCGGGCCGCGACCCCGGACGCGCCGCTCGCCTGGTTCGGAATGGAGAACGGGTCCGAGGGGCGGGCCGCACTGACGCTGCGCCTCTGGCCTGGCGACGAAACCCTGCACGTCGGTCGCGCCGACGCGCATGGCCGCCGGGTGGACTGGGCGGGCCTGCCGGACTAGCTTTCCCGCATGGATGACCGCCTGCCGTCGCTGAACGTCCTCGGCCTGCCGCTCGAGCGCTGCTCGACGGCGCCGCTTACCGGCTTCTACCGCAACGGCTGCTGCGACACCGGGCCATCCGACCGCGGCTGCCACACGGTCTGCGCCGTGATGACGGCCGAGTTCCTTGCGCTCTCGAAATACCTCGGGAACGACCTCTCCACGCCGCGGCCCGAGTACGGCTTCGCCGGCCTCAAGCCCGGCGACCGCTGGTGCCTGTGCGCCGATCGGTTCGCGCAGGCGCATGACGAGGGGGCCGCGCCGAACATCGTCCTGGAAGCGACCCATGCCAAGACGATCGAGACCGTCTCGCTCCAGCTCCTGAAGCGCTACGCGGCGCCCTGAGGCTCAGTGCAGCTTTTGCTCGACATCGCCGATGGCGGCGTCGATCAGGGCGTCACCGCGGTCGTCGGTCATCTGGCGCGCCAGGACGTCGCGCGCAGCAGCGACGGCGATGGTGACGGCCCGGTCGCGGACCTCGCGCATCGCGGCCGCCTCCGCCGACGCGATCTGGTCCTCCGCGGCCTTCACCCGGCGCGCGATCGAGGCGGCGAGGTCTTCCTTGGCCTGCGCGGCTGCGGCTTCCGCCTCGGCCCGAGCGTTGGTCACGATGCGCTCGGACTGTGACGCGACCTCCTTTTGCCGGCGGTCGAAAGACGACAGCACGCTCTGCGCCTCCTCCCGGATCGACCGGGCCTCGTCGAGGTCCGAACGAATTCCCTTGGCGCGGTCGTCGAGCATCCCCGCGACGCGCGAGGGCACCTTCATGTAGACCAGCAGAGCAAGGAACACCACGAAGGCGATCAGCACGACGAAATTGGTATTTCCGAGCGAGAAGAACGGCCCCGTTGCGGCCGAGGCCGGGACGGCGGCGAACGCCAGACCGAGCGCGATCAGATACCGCATCGGCCTCATCCTTCCATCCTCGCGTCGACCGCGGCCCGGACTGCCGCATCCTCCGCCGACCCGCCGAGCGCCGCGACGAGCGCCTCGGTCGTCTCGCGGGCCACGTCGCCGACGCTGCCCATCGCCTCGGCCCGCGTCGCGGCGATGCGTCGCTCGGCCTCGCCCGTCCGCTCGGCGAGGTCCGCGTCCGCCTGGGCCATCGCAGCGTCCACGTCCTTCTGGATGTCGGCCTTGGCCGAGGCGACAACCCGCCCCGCCTCCGCGCGCGCATCCGCCAGCGCCTTCTCGTAGGCGGCCTCCGCCTCGGCGGCGCGCAGCCGCAGATCCTCCGCCGCCGCGAGATCGTTCGCGATGGTGCCGCGCCGCTCCGCGATCACCGCGCCGATGCGCGGCAGCGCGATGCGCGACAAGAGGTAGTAGAGCACCACCAGCGCCACGAAGAGCCAGAAGATCTGGTTCGGGAACGTGTCGAAGTTGAGCTGCGGCATCCCGGTCGCGTGACCGGTCTCGGCAACGGCTTCGGCGCCATGCACCTCGGGCTCCACGCGATCAGCCCGTCAGACCGCGAACATGAGAAGCAGCGCGATCAGGAACGCGAAGATCCCGAGCGCTTCGGCGAACGCGATGCCGACGAAGAGGTTCGCCGTCTGCCCCGGCGCCGCCGAGGGGTTCCGCAGCGCGCCGGCAAGGAAGTTCCCCACGATGATGCCCACGCCCACGCCCGAGCCTCCGAGCCCGAAACAAGCGAGGCCCGCCCCGATGAACTTGCCCATGACTGCGATGTCGCCTTCCATTGGTCTCTCCTTGGCAGATGCGAATTGGTTGAGGGTTCAGTGATGCGGCTCATGCAGCGCGTCGCGCATGTAGACGCAGATCAGGATGGTGAAGACGTAGGCCTGCACCACCGCGACGAGGAGTTCGAGCCCGTACATGCCGACGATCGCCACGATCGGGAACACCGAGGCCACGCCGAGCGCGCCGGCGAAGCCCGCGAAGACCTTGATGACCGCGTGCCCCGCCATCATGTTGCCGCCGAGCCGGATGGAGTGGCTGACCGGACGCACGAAGTAAGACACCACCTCGATCAGCGCGAGCAGCGGCCGGAGCACCAGAGGCGCCGAGGAGACCCAGAAGATCCCAAGGAACGCGGGCCCGCGCCGGATGAAGCCGACGATCGTCACGGTGAAGAACACCAGAAGCGCCAGCGTCCCCGTGACGGCGACGTGCGAGGTGGTGGTGAAGCTCATCGGCACCAGACCGAGGAGGTTCGCGATGGCGATGAAGAGAAACAGCGTGATGATGTAGGGGAAATAGCGCAACCCCTCCTTGCCCGCAGTGTCCTCGACCATCGTGTGGATGAAGCCGTAGGCGAGCTCGGCGATGGACTGGCTGCGGGACGGCACGATGGCCCGCCGGCGCGTGCCATAGGCCATGATCGCAAACACGATCAGGACGGCGATGGCGAGCCAGAGGGTCACGTTGGTCGGTGTGTACCAGTGGATCTCGGTGCCGCCGAAGAGCGGATGCACGACGAACTGGTCCATCGGATGAATGGCGAAGCCGCTGCCGTTCTCGGCTGCGGCTTCCGTAGCCGCTGGCGCCACCGTCACTTCACCCGCCATTCCGCTCCTCCACCTTGCGTCGCGCCTCGGCTTCCGCCCGCGCGGTCATGTCGTTTGCCGTCCTCATCATCACCCGAACACCCGCGGCGAACCCGACGAGCACGAAGATCACGAGGAACACCGGCCGCGTCCCGAGGGCCGCGTCGAGCCCGAACCCGATGGCGAGCCCGATCACGAGACCCGATACCAGCTCGATCACCATCCGCCAGGCCACTTCGCCTTGCGAGAAGTTGCCGCGAGTCTGCACCGCGGCGCCCGGTTCCGCGCGCTTGGCACCAGAAAGCCGTGCTTCGAGGCGCCGCAGCCGCTCGCTCTCATCGCCGGCCATCGCGCCTCCCGAACGATGGCGAACCTATGGGCAAGTCTGGGAGGTGTCAACCATCGGACGTTCAGTGCAAACCTTTGATCCTGCTCATATTCAAGTCCGTGGAAACGCTCAACCGTGTGGTTGACAATCCGTAGTCTCCTTGCAAAACCGCGTCATGACCGATACGCTTTCCCCTGTCTTCACCGCTCTCGCCGACCCGACCCGACGCGCGATCCTCGCACGGCTCCTCGAGGTCGACCGCACCGTTGGGGACATCGCCGCGCCCTTCGCCATGTCGCTCGCCGCCGTCGCGAAGCACCTCGGCCACCTCGACGCCGCAGGACTCGTCTACCGCGAGCGCCGCGGCCGCGAGACCTGGTGCCACCTCGACCCCGACGCCCTGCGCCCAGCGATGCTCTGGATGCAAACCTTTGGCCAGATCGACCCAATGGATCTCGATGCCTTCGAGACGTTCCTCGGCGTCGAGCTTACTCGTGACGGCTTCGAGGACAGCACCCACGACGGAACGGTCTGAGCGTCTGGTCGGTCTGTCAGCGAGGGCTCGCCAGCGGCGCGCTCATCTCAGTCGCTGGCCATTGGCAAGGACGCTGCCGTCCGTGCCAAGCTCGACCTTGGAGAAGAGCGCATCTTCGCCCTCGCCGGGCCGGGCGACACGGCCGAGCATCACGCGCGCAGCCGCCGCACGGTCGTCAGGGAGGATGCCCACCGCCTCCAGCGTCTCGAGGAGGGTCACGCCACCGACAAGGGCGAGGTCAGCCGAGCCCGAGATGCCCAGCGCCCCGCCCGACCGAGACGGCGGCGCAAAGGCGAGGCGACCGCGTCCCGAGAGGTCCGGCTGATGGATGGTCCCGGTCTGCTCGGAAACGCTGCCATCCAACTGACCGTGCCGGACTAGTCGTCCGGCTCGGTGATCGTCACGGTCCCATCGCCAAGGTCGCAAAACGTGATCGCATCTAGCAGGAAGGCGGTTCGGTCCGCGTCGACCGTCACCCCCGACGCGATGAGGACGTCGCCGTCGCGGGTCATGGCATCGGCGGCATAGATGGCGCCGAGTTGGGCGGCGTCGGCTGCCAGGCCCGCCAGACGTCCTCGGGCGTCATGTCAGCCAGGGCCGTCGTCGTCACTGCGCTCAAGCCGATTGCGAGCAGCCTCATCTGCTCAATTCAGCGGCTGGCCATTGGCGACGATCCGGCCGCCGTCCCTCGCCTCGATCTTCGAGATCAACGTGTCGTCGCCCTTGCCGGGACGGGCGAGGAGGCCGAGCATCATGCGTGCGGAAGACGCCTGCTCCGCAGGAAGCGCGCCGATGCGGACGAGCGTGTCGAGGAGCGCGTTGCCGCCCGTCAGCGTGAAGTCCCCGCTGCCTGACGGCACGAAGGTGTCGTCCTCATAGTCGAAGACGATATTTCCTGTGCCGGCGAGCTGCGCCCCGGCGGCGTCGATGCGGAGGCGCGCCAAACTGGCCGTGTCGATCTTAAACGGCGGTTCCGGCATCGCGGCGCCGGCGCCGATCGCGAAGACGTCGGTCAGCGTCGTTGCCGTACCGCGGAGGTCGACGATGACCGTCGCGGGATCGCGTGGCAGCGCATGGCCGGGATCGAAGAGCGCCCAGAGTTCGTCACCAATCTCCAGGCCGTCCAGGTCGATCGTATAAACGAACTTCTGCGGACCTTCAGTACGCGTGATGGGAAGGAGCACGTCGAACGCGGCCTTTGCGATTTTCGTGAGCGATCGGGGCAGTCCGGGCGAGCTGACGTCATATTCGAGGGCGTTGACCGTGCCCACGAAGGCGAGGCCCGCCCGATCGAGACGGAAGGTCGCTTCGGATGCGCCGGACTTCGTGGAGCCGGACAAGACGCCTTCGTTCGCGGAGGAGACCGTCGCGGAAGAAGTGCCCGACGCCATGACGACTTCGACGAAGCGCCCGTCCTCGAGCGCCTGTTTGAACCCCGCCAAGGAGAGGTCGTCGGGCCACGCAAGGGTCGCCCGAAGATGAACATCCTTCGCCGTTGCGGTTTCGCGCATCGAAAACTCTTCGCCCGTCGCTCCGACCACGAGCTGAAGGTCGTAGTCGGAGAGGCGCAGATCCGTGGTCCGCATGCCGTCCTCGCCGGGCTGCTCCGTCGCGAGGAGGTTTTTCAGGGTCAGGTTAAAATTGCCGTCTGCGCCATCGGACAGACGATAGGAGACCCCGAGTTCGGGCACCTCGAAGCGGTAGGCGATGGCGTCCGGCCGTCCGGAGGCCACGATCCGGGCACCGGCGTCGCGGACGGCGATGGTCTCCGACTTCCGATCGGCGGCAGATGGATCGGTCAGCGAAATCCCGAAGGCCGCCGGGAGCGTGATCCCGACGGTGCCGTCGGCTTGGGGCGTGAGGTCGATCGCCGCGCCATCGCCCGAGAGCCGTGCCTCGAACCACGCGCCGGCGAGCGACACGTCGGAGAGGGTCCGGGCGCCCTCGGCGCCGGTCCGGGATGTGGCGACAAGTGTCAGGCCGTTGCGCCCGGCGCCGGCCTGCCAGGCCTGCCAGACGTCCTCGGGCGTGATGTCCGCATTGACGGCGGTGATGAGAAATGGGGCGACGCAGGTCACTGCAAGCAGGGTTCGCATGGGGCACTCGTGAAGCGCGCCGCTGCCGGCGCGGGTTGCAAAGGGTGGCGCCGCCCGGAGGCAGCGCCGGTCGGTCAGTTCAGCGGCTGGCCGTTGGCGACGATCTTGGTGCCGTCCTTGACCTCGATCTTGGACACGAGCGTGTCCTCGCCCTCGCCGGGACGCGCGAGAAGCCCGAGCATCATGCGCGCGCCGGTGGCCTGATCCTGCGGCAGGAGACCCACCTCGACGAGCTTGTCTAGGAGCGCGTTGCCACCGACGAGCGTCAGGTCGACCGAGCCCGTCGGCGCCGGCATCCCGTTTGCGCCGGCGTTCGCATTGTCGAACGTGAAGGCGCCGGTGCCGGACAGCTCGGCCCCGACCGCCTTGAGATCGAGCGCGTTGATCGACACGGACCGCATCTCGACCGGCGACTGGTCGGTTGGCTGCTGCGACATGCTGAACATATCCATCAGCACGTTGCCCTTGCCCGCGATGTCGACGATCAGCGTCGCCGGATCGCGCGGCAGCGCCTTTTGCGGGTCGAAGAGCGACCAGACCTCCTCGCCGAGTTCGAGATTCTCCAGGCGGGTGACGTAGGAAAAGTCCTGCGGCTCGTCGGACTTCGCGAGCGGCACCACGATGTTCTGAACCTGGCTCGCGATCTTCGCGGTGAGTTGCGGGATCGGCAGCCCACCACCCTGGACATCAACAGACAGGCCCTTGCTGGTGGTGCCGTAGGACACCGATTCCTTATCCATTTTCACCGAGACCGTCCCTGCGGTCACGGTTACGGCCGAGGTCGTCTTGTCTGCGGCGGACGCGCTTTCGATGCGGAAATCGGTCGCGCCAAAACCCACGGTCGCGTCGATGGCAAGGCCCGCCTGAAGCGCCTTGGAAAGATCCGACATGTCGGTATCCGCCGGCGGCGTGTACGTGTCGCTCTCGGTCACGTCCTGCATCGAACCCTTGACGGAGAAACCCGCAGTGCCGTCGGGCTTGGCGCCGTCGACGGCGACGTCGACGGACGCCACCTTGACGTCACTGCTCCTTGTCATTCCTTCGCCGGGCGTCTGCGTGCCGGCGATACCCTTCGCGGACACTGTAAACGTCGCGCCTTGATCCTTGCCGTCGATCGCGATGGAGTCGGAAGAAACGGTCAGCTCGGGCAGATCGTACGTGTACGCGACCGCATCCGGCTGGCCCGAGGCGACCAGCTTCGAGTCAGGATCGCGGACATTGAGCGTCATCGTCACGGTCTTGCCGGACTCGCCGTTGATCATGACGTCAAAGGTGACGTCCGGCGACAGGGTGATCGCGACAGTACCGTCGCCCTGATCCCGAAAGGCGATCGTGTCGATCTTGCCGGTGATCTGCATGTGCGGGCTCGACGATCCGAGGGTCACGCCCGAGACGACGAGCGTGTCGCCGGTCTGTTCCTCGCTGTCGGCGGTGTAGTTCGCCCCGGATTTCGCAGCGCCGGCCTGCCATGCCTGCCAGACATCCTTCGGCGTGACGTCGGCGAAGGCTGCAGTCGAACCCAGGAGCGCCGCCAGGAGGGCGCCGGTGCCCAGGGGTGTGAACTTCGTCATCGTCGGTCCTCGGATGTCGGGAAATGGGTCGGCGGCAGCATCCGGGGTCGGGGTTCGGCGGTCAAGGGATTCGGCGGCGCGCAAGGTTTCTTGGAGCGCGACGGTGCGGCACCCGGACAGAAACAGACAGGCAGACACGTCCGACCGAAAACCTGTGCCGCGCGGGGTGCTCATGCCCGCGGACAGTCGGGGCGCCGACGAATAGGCCTTGTCGCATGAGTTGCACGCATTCACGACCATTCACGCGCAGGTGATGGAACCAATCCGCCAACCGGTTGTTATCTGGTCGCAAACAGGGAATGAGTGTCCCTCAGGTAGCAGGTATTGGAGACCTATTATGAAAACGCGTATCAAAGCTCTCGCTCTGTCGGTCGCCGTTCTCGGCGGCGTCGCCATGCCGGCGTTCGGCCAGGAGATGAGCATTGCCGAAGCTGCAATGTCGAACCCGGACCTCTCAACTCTTGCGACGGCGGTCCAAGCCGCTGGCGTCGGCGACATGCTGATGAACGAAGGTCCGTTCACCGTGTTCGCACCGACGAACGAGGCGTTCGCAAAGCTGCCGGCCGGCACGCTCGAGACGCTGCTGAAGCCGGAGAGCCACGACCAACTCGTAGCGCTGCTTCAAGGCCATGTCGTGTCGGGCAACTTGAAGCTTGCCGACATCGAGCGGCTCAAGACGACAGGCGACTCGGAGTCGACTGACGTCACGACGGTGAGCGGAACGACGCTTCAGGTCGCGGTAACCGGGAACGTCGGACGCATCACGGACGAATCTGGCCAGGTCGCGACGACCGTGACGGCGAACGTCGCCGAGAAGAATGGCGTCGTGCATGTGATCGACACCGTGCTGATGTCGAAGTGATCGATTGATCCTTCGCTATCCGGTGAATGGGGCCGTCCTTCGGGGCGGCCCTTCTGCATGAGTGCGCTTGTGGTCGGCGGGGGGCCTGCGGGCCTCATGGCGGCGGACGTGCTCTCGAGGGCGGGAGTGCAGGTGCTGCTCGCCGATGCCAAGCCCAGCGTCGGCCGCAAGTTTCTGATGGCGGGGCTGTCGGGGCTCAATCTCACCAAGGCGGAACCGTCTGCAGCGTTCGAGGCGCGGTTCCCGGACTGGGTCGCCCCCATGATCGCTGCCTTCGGACCGGACGCCGTGCGTGTCTGGGCCGAGGGTCTTGGCGTGCCGCTCTTCGAGGGGAGCACCGGGCGGGTGTTTCCGGTCGCCATGAAGGCGGCACCGTTGCTCCGGGCGTGGCTCGCCCGGCTCTCGGGTGTGGGCCTGGAGATACGCACCCGCTGGCGATGGGAGGGCTTCGATGCGGGCGCATCGGTCTTCGCGACGCCGGAGGGTCCGGCACGGATCGAGCCGCAGGTGACGGTGTTGGCGCTCGGAGGGGCAAGTTGGCCGCGGCTCGGCTCGGACGGCGGCTGGGTGCCGGCGCTCGAGCGCGCGGGCGTGGCCGTCGCGTCATTCCGCCCAGCGAACGCGGGCGTCCGTATCGACTGGTCGCCGGCCATGTCGCAGTTCGCAGGCGTCCCCCTGAAGGGTATCAGCCTTCGCGCGGGCGATCGAACCAGCCGTGGCGAGTGCGTCGTGACCGTCGCGGGTCTCGAAGGCGGCGGCATCTACGATGTTTCCGCAGCGGTCCGGGAAGGTGCTGCGCTGACGCTCGATCTGGCGCCGGACAGGTCGCACGAGGCGGTGGTTCAGCGGCTGGCCGGGCAAGGCAGCGCAAGCCTGTCCAACCACCTTCGCAAGTCGCTCCGCCTCGACCCGGTCAAGGTGGCGCTGTTGCGCGAGGCCGTGCAGCCGCTGCCGCGCGAACCCGCAGCGCTTGCAACCCTCTTGCAGGCGCTCCCGCTTCGCGCCGAGGGGCTCTTTCCGCTCGCGGGCGCCATCTCGTCGGCAGGCGGCATCACAGCCTCCGCGATGACGCCCAACCTTGAGCTTCGAACCCTGCCGGGCGTCTTCGCGTGCGGCGAGATGCTCGATTGGGAGGCCCCGACCGGGGGCTATCTCATTACGGGGTGTCTCGCGACCGGCCGATGGGCTGGCCTCGCGGCGCTGCGTCAGGTCCAGTAGAGGAGCTGCGTTCCGGGCAGGTGACGGTTGATCTGCGCCTCTATCGTGGTTCGCATCTCGCGCATCAGCGGCGCCGGATAGACGAACTTCCGCCCGCCGAACTTGTTGCGCTTCACGGTCCGCACCGCTTCGTCCATCTCGAGGCCGGTCGCGGGATACCAGCCGAGGAGCACGTCCTTCGAGCCTGGCGTGAAGCGATGGGTGATAAGCTCGGCGGTCACGTCGGCACCGGGCGGCAGTGCTGCGGACGCCTGCGTGAAGAGCCGGTCGTAGGCGGCCTCCCAGTCCTCGATCGGCATGATCGGGGCGACGGTGAGCCCGACCGGGTAGCCCGCGCGCGCAAGGCGGCCCATGGCGGCGAGGCGGCCGGCAAGCGGTGCCGTCCCGCCCTCGAACCGGCGCGTGATGTCCTCGGCGTTGACGGAAAATCGCGCGCGGGTACGGCCGCGGTGCGCCGCCGCTTCGAGCGAGCCGGTGTCGGCGAACTTGGTGGTGAACCGCAGCGAGAGGTCTTCGTTGCGCGCGCCGAACCACGCGACCGTCTCCGACAGGCAGTCCGACAGCCCCTCGAGTGCCAGCGGGTCGGTGTAGCACGACGCCTCGAACGTCGTTCCTTCGGCGGCGCGCGCGGCGTTCCGCGACGTGATGCGGCCTTCTCCGACGAGCGGCGGCAGCCGATCGAGGATCTCCGGAAGATTGGCGAAGAGCCGCGTGATCGGCGGGCCCTTGAGCGATCCCGCCAGATAGCAGTACTGGCAATGCGCCGGGCAGCCGGTGGCGAGGTCGAAGCGGAAGTCGGCGGACGGCGGGATCGGCTGCGGGCGCATCGCGCCCTCGGAGGCCACCGTGACGGCGAGCGTCGACTTGGCTCGACGGTATTCGGCGCGCGGATCGTCGTCGCGGATGTCGGTGATCCGGTCGCCTTTCAACTCGACGATCTCGGCGCCCATCGCCGCGGCTCTCTCGGCCACCCGCGCCGCCATCGGCCACCCGCGCGCGGCGCGGGTCAGGAGCACGCGGCGCGGATGGAACGCACGTCCCGTCGTCTGCCCGCTTGGCAGCCGCCGTGCCAGCGTCTCGGGCGCCTCGCGCGGCTCGGTCGCTTGCGTCGGAGCGATGTGCGGTGGCGGCTCGGGACGGTTCATGGGACAGGAACGCCGCAGCCTCGGGCGGGGTCCGGCGTCGGATCGCCTCAGGTCAGTTGAACTGAAACTGCAACGGATAGCGTCCGTTTTCGAAGGCCCCGAAGAGGTCGGACAGATCCGGGTGATCGACCGGCTCGCCGGTCTCGTCAGGCAGCAGGTTCTGCTCCGAGACATAGGCGACGTAGTAGCTCTGATCGTTCTCGGCGAGAAGGTGGTAGAACGGCTGGTTGCGGGAGGGCCGAGCCTCCTCGGGGATGGCGTCGTACCATTCCTCGCTGTTGGCGAACCGCGCGTCCACGTCGAAGACCACTCCCCGGAAGGGGTGCTTGCGGTGCCGCACGACCTGGCCGAGGTGATATTTTGCCGCCGTGTTCAGCATCGTGTCCCCTGCGCCATGGCGCTTCGTTGCAAGACCCCCGGATGGTTATTAGACTGTTATCGCCGAGATTGTCCATGCGGCGCCTTGCAGGTCGGGGGAAACAATCTGTGAGCCTCGTCTCAACGGTGCTCGGTGTCGTCGCACCGGTGTTTCTGCTTGCCGCCGTCGGCTACGGCTGGGTGCGGCTCCGCATCCCGTACGACGTCGCGTTCGTGACGCGGCTGTCGATGACGCTCGGGGTGCCCTGCCTCATCTTCGTGGCGCTGATGCACACGCGCATCGAACCGGCCGCGCTCTCGGCGCTGCTCCTCGCGGCCGTGACGGCCTACGGCATCCTGACGCTGTCGGTGCTGGGCCTCGCCGCCGCCGCAGGGCTCGACCGGCGGACCTACGTGGCCCCGCTGATCTTCGGCAACACCGGCAACCTCGGGCTGCCCATCGCGCTCTTCGCCTTCGGCGCCGAAGGCTTCGGCTATGCGGTCGTGGTGTTCGCGGTGATGGCGGTCTGGTCCTTCACCTTCGGCGTCTGGCTCGTATCGGGCGGCGGCGGACTTGGCCGGGTGGTGCGCGAGCCGATGGTCTGGGCGACGCTCGGCGGTGCCGTCTTCCTCTGGCAGGGCTGGCAGACGCCGGACTGGATCACCCGCGCGCTCGAACTGATCGGTCAGATGGCCATCCCCCTGATGCTCATCACCCTCGGCGTCGCGGTCGCGCGGCTGACGCCCGGCCGGCTCGGACGCGCGGCCTGGCTCTCGGCGCTGCGCGTGGCGGCGTGCATCGCGGTCGCAGCGGCGGTGGGGCACTGGTTCGGCCTGGCGCCGGTGCCCCTCGGCGTGCTCGTGGTGCAGATCTCGACCCCCGTCGCCGTCACCTCCTACATGATGGCCGCCAAGTACGGCGCCGACGCCGACGCGGTGGCCGGCCTCGTCGTCGTCTCGACGCTGATGTCGGTCGTGGCGCTCCCGATCACGCTCGCGTTCCTGGTCTGACGGCGGATTTTCCTGTCCGAAGCAGGCGGAAGCGGCTAGGCTCGCAAAAAAAACATGCGAGGGGCCCATGAGCAGTCCACTTCGCGCCGTGCTTCTGCTGCTGATCGTCGTGTCCTGTGGCCAGACCTATTCGGCGCCGCGGGATCTCGAGAACGCCTGCAGCATAGTCGCCGAGCGCCCGACCTATCTCCGTGCCATGAAGCGCAGCGAGACCCGCTGGGGCGTGCCCGTCGCGGTGCAGATGGCGATCATCCACCAGGAGAGCCGCTTCGTCGGCAACGCGCGGACGCCGTTCCGCTACGCCGCGGGAGTGATCCCGCTCGGGCGCCAGTCCTCGGCCTACGGCTTCTCGCAAGCCATCGACCAGACCTGGAACGACTACCGCTCCGAGACCGGGCGCCGCACCGCGCGGCGCGAGAACATCGCCGACGCGACGGACTTCATGGGCTGGTACATCGACGGCACGACGCAGCGCCTCGGCATCCCGAAGGGCGACGCGCGCGACCAGTACCTCGCCTACCACGAGGGCCGCGGCGGCTTCGCCCGCGGCAGCCACCGCTCCAAGGCCTGGCTCGTCGGCGTGGCGCAGAACGTCCAGACGCGCGCGGTGTACTACGACCTGCAGCTGCGCTCCTGCGGACGGGGGTAGAGAGCGGACGGACGAACGGGGCTGCGGAGGTGCGCGAGGACATTGGCCACTTCGGGTCGGACGGCATGGCTCCGAGGGGCACTGCTGGAAAGCGTTCTTTACGATTGGCTAAAGAACTCCGACTAGCTTACGATACGCGCCGTAAGCTTGTGGCCAGCAAAGAAAGAAGCGGTCATGGACACTTTCTTTGTACCGATCATAGGAAAACTTGGACTTCGGTTTGATACGGCTCCTGGATACCACTTCATAAAATGCAAGATTCTAGGATCAGCTATTTTAGTACTCTGGATGATACTGTCAGTTTTCGAAGGCATCGGAGATGGGCTTATCTTATCATTGGGCGGGATTGCGTTATCGCTGTCCGTTTTCTTACAAAGAAACGCTTTTTCTAAGTCCAGTGCTGAATTCGTATGTCACAGCAACAGCAGCCCCTCAAAACAGATTTTTACCGCGGCTGTATTTTCGTTTATTACATTCAAAATTACTACCATAATTTTTTTAATTTACGCATTTACTCTGATGGTTTACGATTTTTCTATAAGACTTTAGATGCTACTCTAACGGGGTCCTGAATGAACCATGTTTGTCCGGTCTGTGGCCATCCCGAACTATAGGAACCTCCAAACAGCGATGGAGCGGGCCTCTCATGTGATATTTGCCCATCATGCAGCTTCCAGTTTGGAGCCTCCGACGACGATCGCTGCTTCACATATGAGCAGTGGCGTCAGCAATGGATCGATCAAGGAATGGATTGGGATAAAGGCTCCTCCGAGCCGCCTGAAAATTGGAACCCGCTTGAACAATTATCTAAGTTGATTTGACCTTGTGTATAGAGGCTCCCGAACCATCGCTCCGCATCGAGGGCCCGAAGACATATGACCTGCGCACCGACCAGCTCGGCCCCCTGCGCGCCGTCACCAACGGCACCAGCGATTGGTATTGATGGTTTGAACCAGGTAAGATGTCTCCGAAGGGCATCGTTCGAAAGGGGATCGCATGACCAACCGACGTCTTATTCACTACGAGCCATCTGATCTCGCCGCGTCTTTCAAAGGCTTCGAAAGAGAACGCGGTTTTCTCGGGATATTTCTGTCCCTGGTCTCTGAAGGGCGAATATTTGGTGTTGTAGACGCACCTCCCACTACCGCGGTAGATCCTAGAAGCGGTTACGTCGGAACGGCGGAAAGTAGCAAATTCCTTTTATCAAAGATCATAGAGTCCTTTTTGTCCTGCGATCCTGACGCTG
This sequence comes from Paracoccaceae bacterium, assembly GCA_965219015.1. Taxonomy (GTDB): domain Bacteria; phylum Pseudomonadota; class Alphaproteobacteria; order Rhodobacterales; family Rhodobacteraceae; genus CBDCNH01. Next base: position 691,084 of record CBDCNH010000013.1, on the reverse strand, counting down.
CTTTGCTGGCTCAGGATATATGGGCTCTTGAAAGCGATTACAAAGCCGAGCTTCTGGCCAATACGGGTGTCCTTGTCATCGATGGGAGTGTCTATCTGCCTACAAAGGTCAACGCGCCGATCGATGAAATCTTAGATACTATACTAAGTGGCATAAGTTTTACGGCCGTTATAGTGTTCCTGGATGCTGATGCCTCCTTGGCTTCGACATCCACACTGGCTCAGCACGCGTTCGCGGTTGCCATATCGGCTTACGACCGACAAGGCTGGTTATTATGGGCGAAGCAGAGCGCAATTGCGACTTTGTTGGAAGCCGAAGGCTGGGAGCCGTAGATCTGGTTGCGGCCACCGGATTGCGTGATGCAAAATTCGAAATCTTGAGGGCCAATCGAGCGAGCACAAGTCGGCTGGGTGACGCAAAGGTGCTGAGGCGCATCGATTTGATGTTGCGGGGCCAAATGCAAGTTGTTGATCAGCGGGTGCCGAGCCGTGAACCTACTCGCTGGCCCGTGGCTCGATCAGACAAGCGAAGGTGCCGAAGGGCCCGCGTCGCCGCCAGGCCCTCCGAGGTTGGCACGGCGAGCTTCACATACGACGCCAACGGCAACATGACGAAGGGGCTCGACGGCAAGACGATGACCTGGGACGCCGAGGACCGTCTCGTCAGCGTCACCTCGGGCGGGGTCACCACGAGCTACGTCTACGGCGCCGACGGGGTGCGGCTGAAGCGCGCCTCGGGCGGCGAGACCACGCTGAGCATCGGCACGATGGAGGTGCGAAAGGCGCACGAGCGGCGCGTTCCCTCATGGCCGGTGGGAGGCCGATGGTCGGCGCCCTCGTGACGATGGATGCCGTTCCGTTCGGATCCCGGGGCTCGATCCCGTCTGGCGTCGCAGGACACTGGATCGACATCCGGGCGCGTCCAGGGCATCTGGATCAGAGCGACTATATCGCTCAAATCGGAGCAAGCTACTCTGCACGGGAAACGCGATATCGCAATACAGATGTGCACATTATGAGCCCGTTGCACCATGGCGACTTTGGGGGCATGCTGGGGAGATGAATGTCGCTTTCAAGCACGCACTCAAAGCACTCGTTCTGCTGGTGTCCTCCTGCGGTGTCTTTCAGAATGACATCTTGGTTGGTGTTACCCAGAAATCCGTAGTGGGCAATCGAGACGGCCTCCGCGTACAGGTTGCCGTGGAAGAAGAAGGGTTTCGCGAGCTGCTATCCAAGGGCTATTATACTTTTTACGCAGAAGCTTACGATGACATCGGCAACAGCTATCTTTTGTTTGGTTCTTATCGTAAAGATAAGCTGATAAATGCTTCAAGTAACGATGGCGTGCTGAAGTTTGATATTCTTCTGACCAAAAACAACTTCGAATGGGGTGTTCCTAAGAAAAAGTCTTCAGTATGCATTAGACTATCTTTTCTTCTCGATATCGTCCGCAGCTACAGCAATACAATTTGCTACGATGCGTAGTCATACCTGAACAGGCATCGGAATCCTGTCACGTCCCAGACTATGCTCGGAGCCTACGCACCCTGCCGCAGCGCCACGAACCCCTTCGCGATGGCCGCCGCTTCCAGCGCCGACCGCAGCCCGCCCTTGCTGACAAGGTCCGCCATCGCGTCGTCCAGCACCAGGAGCTCCGACACGACCTGCCGTCCCTTGCGCCCGGTCTGGGCGCACGCTGTGCATCCGGCGCCGCGGCAGCCCGTGCAGATCTTCTGGACGAGCCGCTGCGAGAGCACGCCCCTGAGCGTGGCGGCGACGAGGTAGCGCGGCACGCCGAGATCGACGGGCCGTATCATACTCGCCCCGGAAACAGGGACAGTGCGCAAAGCCCCCCGCTCTAATCTCCGCGGCGGCGGGCGGCTTCGTTGGGGATGCTGAAGTAGCTCGCCGGGAAGTCCTTGCCGGTCTGCAGCGGGCCGAGCACCACCTCGGTCCGCGCGCCGCCGCCGTCGGTGATGACCCAGGAGCGCAGCGCCACCGGGTTCGGCGTGAAGGCGAGCGCGATCGTGCCCGCGTCGGTGTGCTCGGGGTCCTGCGCCGCCACGATGGTCGCGCCGGTCCGGGGATCGAGGCCGTAGCCCGTGACCATCCGCGCGCGGCCAAGGTCGACGCGGGCGGCGAGGATCAGGTTGAGCGGCGTCCGCGACAGCGGGAACTGCTGCGGCGGCGCGTTCGACCGCGGATCGAAGATTGCGACCTGCCCGCCGCCCGCGATCACGAGATTGTCGTCCGGTTTGGCATATTCGAACCGCATCCGCCCCGGACGGCGGATGTAGACCGTTCCCTTCGAGCGGCTGCCGTCGGCGTTGGTCTGGACGAACGACGCCTGTGCCGTGCGGATGCCGTTGAGGTAGTGCGAGATGGCGCCGAGCGGAATCTGCTGCGCGCCTGCCGGATGGGACAGCATGGTGAGGAAGAGCGCGAGAAGCATGCGTCGGATCATGCGGCCACCGTACTGCCTTGCGCGCGGCGGCGCACGGACCGAGTGCTCACGTATGCGTCAGCCGCCGGGCGTCCTGCCGATCGGCGGAACCGTTGGGAGCGGCGGGGTTCGGGATACGAGTCGAGGAGCCAGAGCGAGGCCGGCAGTCGCAAAGCGCGCCCCGGTCCGCGCGCTTCAGCGAACCGACCACACCTGCGGACGTCTGACGGAGGGTCGCATCGCCCGCTCCGGCATCGCACCGCGCGATCGCCCGTCACCGGGCGCGCCTGCCGACCTCGCCGAAGAAGCGCAGCATCTCGGCGGTTGCATCGGGGCCCTTCGGATCGGCGTAGCTGCCGGCGGCGTTGCCGCCTGACCAGGCGTGACCGAGGCCCTCGACCTCCCAGAGTTCGCTTGCCGGGCCGCCATCCGCCGTCTCGATCCGAGTGATCGTCACCCGGCGGCCCGCCTTCGTGACGGTGCGCCGGCGCGGCTTGACGGTCGTTCGGGCGGCCAGCGCGATGGCTGCCCCGTTCGCCGGGGCCACGGTGGCGTCGGCCGAGCCGTGGAACACGATCGCAGGTACGGGGAGCGCTCGGGCGGTGCTGCGCCCCGACCGCATCGCCGCAAAGGCCGAGGGCACATCGTGCGCGGCGCCGACCGGCAATCCTGAATGGATGCCAACGGAAGCAAAGACTTCCGGGTAGGACGCGCCCAGAATGGCTGCCATCGCACCGCCGGCCGAGAGCCCGGCGACGTGAATGCCGGAGGCCTCCGGCGCCACGTCGCGCGAGACTGCCGACACGATCGCAGCGATGGCCGCGGCTTCCCCCTTCCGGCCCTGATGGGACGGATCGAACCAGCTCCAGCATCCGTTCGGATTGGCGCTGCGGGTCTGCTCCGGCCAGATGACATGCGCGCCGATCCGGTCGGCGGCAAGGTTCATCCGCGTCCCCGCCGCGAAATCCTCCGGGGTTTGCGTACAGCCATGCAGCATCACGATCAGCGGCGCGTCGGCCACCGGCGCCGACGGGCGGAAGAGCCGGAAGGGAACGCGACCTTCCCGACGCTCCATCGTCCCACCAGGGCGCGTCGTGGGACGCGCTTGCGGCTCCGGTGTCCCTTCTGCCCTGGCCGGCCCTGTCAGCAAGCGCATCCGCGGCGTGACGTCCCGCATCGGGCCCGGACGAAGCCCGGACCGCGGGAGCCTGCCCGCCCCGCAAACGCTCCTGGATCGCCCCGGTTGCCTCAGAGAGCCGGCCTGATCGAACGAGGTGCAGAATGTCGGTCATGTCCTGCGGCATCGAGGTCTCCGGTCCGGCGTCGCCCGAAACGGGCGCGCATTCCCATAGTTGCGCTGCAGTGCAGCATTTACAAGTGTTCGTGCGGTGCGCCTGTTTCTCTTGCAGCCGCAAGGAGCGGGTCTGGCGGTCACGCGCGACGGTGGCTCGCTCCCGCCACCGTTGCAATCTCCCGGCCGAGGTCCAATATACCCCCTATGGGTATGTCAGCCAGGAGCCAGCGATGCACGACCCTGCCCGCCGAACGGCTAAGATCACCCGTCTCAACCGCATCGCGGGGCAGGTGTCGGGGGTGGCACGCATGGTGGCGGAGGACCGCTACTGCATGGATATCCTGCACCAGATCCAGGCGGTGAAGGCGGCGCTTGCCAAGGCAGAGACGGAAATCCTGCGCGACCATGCGAGCCACTGCGTCCATGCGGCCATCGCCGCCGGGGACGCCGCCGCCACCCAGGAGAAACTCGACGAACTGGTCGACCTGTTCGACCGCTCGCGGAAATGAGGACGACATGGCAGCATTGACCGAAGCGACGCCAACCACAGCCGCCACGCCAAAGGCCGTGCTCTGGCGCATGGCGACGCCCGAGCACCTCTGCCCGTTCGGGCTGAAGTCGCGCGACCTGCTGCGCCGGCAGGGCTTCGAGGTCGAGGATCACCTGCTGACCTCGCGCGGCGAGCAGGATGCCTTCAAGGCCGAGTACGGGGTGAAAACCACGCCGCAGGCGTGGATCGGTGGCGAGCGCATAGGCGGGCACGACGATCTGCGCCGGCATTTCGGGTTCGCGGTCCCCGACAAGGACGCGCTGACCTACGCGCCCGTCGGCGCCATTTTCGGGATGGCACTGGCGCTGTCCGTCGCTTTGTCCTGGGTGATGCGCGGCGCGGTGGTGCCCGGCCTGACCCTGTGGTGGTTCCTCGGGCTCGCCACGGCGCTTCTCGCCGTGCAGAAACTGCGCGACGTGGAAACGTTTACCAATGGCTTCCTCGGCTATGATCTGCTGGCCCGTCGCGACGTGCGCTACGCCTACGCCTTCCCCTGGCTCGAGGCCGGCGTCGGCGTGCTGATGGTCGCGGGCGTCGCCCCGTGGCTCTCGGTGCCGGTGGCGCTGGTGATCGGGATGGTCGGCGCGGCGTCCGTCGCCAAGGCGGTCTATGTCGAGCACCGCGACCTCAGGTGCGCCTGCGTCGGCGGCGGCTCAAACGTGCCGCTGGGGTTCATCTCGCTCAGCGAGAACCTCGCGATGATCGCGATGGGCCTCTGGATGCTCCTCGCCGCCGTCGGCTCCGTGCCGATGCCGGTGTGATGCGGCCGATTTGAATGTCCGTTCCGACCGGGACCGCGCGGCGAAATAACGTTCGGCGGCCGTGCGGATGGAATGTAGGGGCGCGAGGAGGAACCTAATCGCTGGTTGTCGCGAGGGGATGCGCCAGCGTCAGCGCCCGCATCAGAAGCTGTTGCGCTCGTGGAAGGTGCGGAGGAACGACCGGATGCGCGGATCTTCGGTTCTGCCGAGGATGGCGTCCGGCGTGTCCTCGGCGACGATCTCGCCCCCGTCGATGAACGCGACCCGGTCGGCGACATGGGCCGCGAAGCCCATCTCGTGCGTGACGACCACCATCGTCATGCCCTCCTCGGCCAAAGTCCGCATCACGCCGAGAACCTCGCCCACCAGCTCGGGGTCGAGCGCCGAGGTCGGCTCGTCGAAGAGCATCAGCCTCGGCTCCATCGCGATGGCGCGCGCGATGGCGACGCGCTGCTGCTGTCCGCCCGACAGGTGCGCGGGGTGCCGCGCCATCCGGTCGCCGAGCCCGACCTTCTCGAGCGCGGCCTCGGCGCGCGCGTCCGCCTCCCGCCGGGACAGGCGGCGGACGCGCAGGAGCCCCTCGGCCACGTTCTCGAGCGCCGTCATGTGCGGCCAGAGGTTGAACTGCTGGAACACCATCCCGATCGACTGCCGCATCTCGCGCAGGTGCCGGCCCGACATTCGCCGCCCACCCGCGCGCTCGTAGCCGATGATCCGCCCGTCGATGCGGATCTCCCCTGCGTCGTAGGCCTCGAGGAAGTTGATGCAGCGCAAGAGCGTGGACTTGCCCGAGCCCGACGGACCGATGAGGCAGGTCACCTTGCCCGGCAGCACCGACAGGTCGACGCGCGTGAGTGCCCGGAACGTGCCGTAGAACTTGTCGACGCCGCTGATCTCGACGGACGCTGCGTCAGCCACGCTGCGGCTCCGGGCGAAGGTGTCGCGTCACGCGGGTCTCGAACCGCCGCCCGGCGCGCGAGATGACCTCGACAAGCCCCCAGAAGAACAGCGCCAGGACGAGGTTCGCTTCGACGTAGCGGAACGTTTCGGTCGACATGCGCTGCACCTGATACATCAGCTCCGGCACGGTGATGACCGAGAGGATCACCGTCTCCTTCGTCAGGATGATGGAAAAGTTGACGAGCGCCGGCAGCGCCGACACGAGCCCGAGCGGCAAGAGGATGCGCCGCACGATCGCGGGCTCCGCCATGCCGATCGCCCGCGCCGCCTCGATCTGGCCCGCCGGTACCGCGCCGAAGCCCGAGCGGAAGATCTCGGCGAAGTACGGGCTGCCGTAGACCGTGAGGCCGAGGAGCCCCGCCGGCAGCGCGTCGAGCCGGAGGCCCACAAGCGGACCTCCGTAGTAAAGCACGAAGAGCTGGACGAGGAACGGTGTGCCGCGCACGACCTCGATGAAGCCCTGCACGAGCCAGCCCACCGGGCGCGGGCCGTAGCGCCGCAAAAGCGCCAGCGCGAGGCCGAGCGCCATCCCGAGCACGCTGCCGACCGCCCAGGCCAGGAGGGTCATGCCGAACCCGCGTGCGAGGAGGGGCGCGTAGGCCCGCAGGATGTCCCAGTCCATCAGACGGCCAGCCGGCGCTCGAGCAGCCGCCCGAGCCCGGCCAAGCAGAGGTTGACGGCGAGATAGATGCACGCCGCAGCGAGGTAGACCTCGAGCGGGCGGAACGTGGTGGCCGCCTGCGCCTGGCTCGCGCGCGTGACCTCGAGGATGCCCACGAGCGAAACGAGCGAGGACGCCTTGACGAGCAGTATGAGCTCGTTGACGAGCGCGGGCAACGACATCGCCACCGCCTGCGGCAGCACGATCCTGGTCCAGATGTCGCTTCCCCTCATGCCGAGCGCCACCGCGGCCTCGCTCTGGCCGGGCGGCAGCGCGCCGATCGCGCCGCGCCAGATCTCCGAGATGTAGGCGCTGGCGCAGATGCCCACCGTCACCACGGCCGCGACGATGGCCGGCACGTCGATGCCGATCACCGGGAGCATGTAGTACATCAGCAGAAGCTGCACGAGGAGCGGCACGCCGCGCAGGAAGCTGACCCAGATCGCCGCCGGACCCCGTGCCGCCCGCCACGGCGACAGCGCCGCCGCGCAGACGAGCGCGCCAAGGACGAGGCCGAGCGCGATGCCGAGGCCCGAGATGAGCAGCGTGTACCGCGCCGCCCAGGCCAGCGGGCCGAAGCTGTCGAGAAAAACCTGGACCGAGAACATCGGGTGACGGTTCCGAAGCGGGAGCGGACGAGCGCCGGCGGTCCGCGGGCGTTACTGGCCCGGCACGTCCATCGGCAGCTTGGTGTAGCTGCCGAGCCACTTGGTCTGGATCGCTTCGACCGTGCCATCCTCGGTCATCTTGTGCATGGCGTCGGCGATGGCGGCGGCGAGGGTCGCGCTGCTCGCGTCCTTGCGGAGCACCCAGGCGAAGAACGTGGGCTCGCCGAACTGGGCGGGCTCGAACTTGGCGAAGGACTCAGGCCGCGTCTTGACCAGGTAATCGAGATTGGGGAGCGACCCCGCGACCGCGTTGAGCCGCCCCGCGACGAGGTCGGCATAGGCCTCGTCGGTGGTGCCGTATTCCTTGATCGTGATGCCGCCGAGCGTCTTGCCGAACGCCTCGAGCTGGCGGAACTGCGCGGTGCCCTGCTGCACGCCGACGGTCTTGCCGGCGATGTCGGCGGGCTTCTGCATGGTGTCGTCGCCCGCTGCCTTGACGAGCGCCACGGTCGCGTCGGCGATGGGCGGCGTGAAGGTGTAGCGCTCGAGCCGCTCCGGCGTGATCGTGACGGGTGCGATCACGATGTCGAACTTGCCGACCTCGAGCCCCGGCAGCTCGGCGGTCCACGGGATGTCCTGGTACTGCGGCTCGACGCCCATCGTCTTGCTGACCGCGTCGAAGAGATCCTTGGTCATGCCCTCGTAGGTGCCGTTCGTCAGCATGTCGAACGGCGCGTAGTGCATGTCGGTCGCGGTGACGATCATGCCCGCGGCCTTGATGTCCGCAAGCTGGTCCGCCGCGGCCGGCATCGCAAGGGCGAGCGACGCGGCCCCGAAAAGAACGCCGCGGAGCGCAGTCCTGTAGTTCATGTCCGTCTTCCCCTCTCGGATTGGTGCCGGCCCGGACAGGCCGCAGACCACATTTCACGTCCGATCAGGCGTGCGCGTCTAGCGCAAAGTGCAGGGCGGGCCCGGTCCGCCCAACATTTGACCGAGGCGCGGGCGCGTCGGCCCGGGAACCCGCGACCCCGCCCGCCGCTTGGTCGCGGCAGGTCCGGAGCATGGGTGGCCTTCCCCGCACGCCTGTAGCCCGCGCCATGAGCGCGCGCGGGACGCCGGTGTCGAACCTCAGGGCGCACACGGTGTTCGACGTCCGGGGGATGCATCCTGGCGGCGCTACGGCGAGGGTGTCACAGGTCGTCCGAAGCGGACGTGGCTCGGGCTGGAGATGGTATGACGCATGGGATTGATGAACCGGCCGAAGGCGGCCATCCGGCGCTCGGGGCGGGCGGCTGCGCCATCGTCACGGGAGCCGCTTCGGGCATCGGGCTCGCCATTGCGGCGCGGTGCGCCGCGCTCGGGATGAAGGTGGGCATGATCGACCTGCCGTCGGCGCCTCTCGACCGGGCCCGCGAGAGCCTGATTGCTGGGGGCGCCGCGCCCGACGCTCTCGTGGCGCTGCCGGCGGACGTGCGCGAGCGGGGCGAAATCGACGCCGCCGTCGCCCGCGCGCGCCGCACGCTGGGGCCCGTCCGCGCCCTCTTCGCTAACGCCGGCATCCAGCCGGGCAGCTCGGTCTTCGATGCGGACGGCACCTGGGACCGGATCATCGACACCAACCTCCTTGGCATCGTGCGGACCGTGCAGGCGATCGTGCCGGGCATGATCGAGGGCGGCGAGCCAGGTCTCGTCGTCGCCACCGGCTCGAAGCAGGGGATCACCACGCCGCCCGGCGATCCCGCCTACAACGTCGCGAAGGCGGGCGTGAAGGTGTTCGCCGAGGCGCTCCAGCACGATCTCCGAAACCGTCCGGGCTGCCGGGTCGAGGCCCGCCTCTTCGTGCCCGGCTTCGTCTTCACCCCGCTTACGGCAAATGGGCGCACGACCAAGCCCGACGCGGCATGGACGCCGGAGGAGACCGTGGCGTTTCTCTTTGCGGCACTGGCGCGGGACGAGTTCTACATCCTGTGTCCCGACGGCGAGGTCGACCGGACGACCGACGAACGACGCATCCGCTGGGCCGCCGGAGACATCGTCGAGAACCGTCCGCCGCTGTCGCGCTGGCACCCGGGCTTCGCCGACGCTTTCGCCCGCGCGCGCTAGGGCCTCCGCGAACATGGGGGGCTCAACCCTGCAGGCCCCGGACTTCGGAAAGGTTCCTCACCGTCATGCGGTGCACAGGGCCCTTCCGTTCATGGCGTGCCTGTCTGACTGATTGCGGCGCAGCGCCCGCGGGAAAGGCCTTTCGCGCTGCATCGAGCGGTTGCCCCGGCGGGCCTGGAGCGGGATAGTGCCGGGACAGGCGACACGGGGAAAAGGGGTCCGGCATGGCCGACGGCATGAACTCGGCGGAGGCGCGTGACATCGCCTATCACCTCCACGCCTACACCAACGCGGTCCGCCACCGCGAGGTCGGCCCCCTCGTCATCGAGCGCGGCGACGGCGCTTACGTCATCGATAACACCGGCAAGCGCTATCTCGAGGCGATGTCGGGCCTCTGGAGCGTCGCCGTGGGCTTCAGCGAGCCGCGCCTCGTCGAGGCGGCCCGGCGGCAGGGGAGCACGCTCCCGTTCTACCACAGCTTCGGCCACAAGTCGCACGGGCCCGCGATCGACCTCGCCGAGCGGCTGATCGGCATGGCCCCGGTGCCGATGAGCAAGGTCCACTTCACCAACTCGGGCTCGGAGGCCAACGACACGGTCGTGAAGCTCGTGTGGTACCGCTCGAACGCGATGGGCGAGCCGCGGCGCAAGAAGATCATCAGCCGCCTGCGCGGCTATCACGGCGTGACCGTCGCCTCGGCGAGCCTGACGGGGCTGCCCAACAACCACCGCTCCTTCGACCTGCCGCTGCCACAGGTGCTGCACGCGGGCTCGCCGCACTACGCCGGCCAGCACCGCGACGGCGAGACCGAGGAGGACTTCGCCACGCGGCTCGCGAACGAGCTCGAGGCGATGATCGAGGCGGAAGGCCCCGAGACCGTCGCCGCCTTCATCGGCGAGCCGGTGATGGGCGCGGGCGGCGTCGTCGTGCCGCCGCGCAGTTATTGGGACAAGATCCAGGCCGTGCTCGCGCGCCACGACATCCTGCTCGTCGCCGACGAGGTGATCTGCGGCTTCGGGCGCACCGGGCAGATGTTCGGGTCGCAGACCTACGGCATCCGGCCCGACATCATGGTGCTCTCGAAGGCGCTTACCTCATCGTACTTCCCGATGTCGGCGGTGCTGATGAACGCGCGCGTCTACGACCCCGTCGCCGAGGAAAGCGACCGCATCGGCACCTTCGGCCACGGCGTCACCGCGTCGGCGCACCCGGTCGGCGCCGCGGTGGCGATGGCGAACCTCGACATCATCGAGGAGCGCGGCCTCGTGGCCAACGCCGCCGAGCAGGGCGCCTACCTGCAGGAGCGCCTCCGCGCGCTCGCGGGGCATCCGCTCGTGGCGGAGGCGCGCGGCGTCGGGCTGATCGGCGCGCTCGAGCTGAAGCCCGGCGACGCACCCGGCCAGCGCGGTTCGGCAATGGCGGCGATCATGCAGGAGGCCGGCGTGATCTCGCGCGCGATGGGCGACTCGATGGCCTTCTGCCCACCGCTCATCGTCGGGCGGGCGGAGATCGACCTCGCGATGGACGTGACCGAACGGAGCCTTGGCGTCCTCGAAGCGCAGCGCGCCGCGTGAGGGCCTTCTTCGACGCGCGCCAGCTCCGCCACGCGCCCGAGACCTACCTGCGCTTCGGCGCCGCCCAGCCGCATCCCGAGCAGCCGGAGCGCGCGACCGTCCTGCGCGACATGCTCGAGGCGGAAGGCTTCGAGATCGCGGTCCCGCAAGATGCCGGGATCGGGCCGATCAAGGCGGTCCACGACCCGGCCTACGTCGATTTCCTCGCCGACGCGCATAGCCGCTTCATGGCGGTGGCACTGCCCGGTGCGCTTGCCATCCCGACGCACCATCCGGGCCGTCGCCGCGGGCGCGAGCCGCGCGACATCCGCGGCCAGCTCGGCTGGTGGATCACCGACACCTCGCTGCCGCTGACCGAAGGTTCGTGGGAGGCGGCCTACTGGTCGGCGCAGTCCGCGGTGGCGGCCGCCGAAGCGGTCGCAAGCGGCGCGCGCGCGGCCTATGCGCTCTGCCGCCCGCCCGGCCATCACGCGATGGCGGACGCCGGCAACGGGTTCTGCTTTTTCAACAACGCCTGCATCGCGGTCGAGCGGCTCCGCGCCCGCTTCGCGCGCCTGGCGCTCCTCGACGTCGACGTCCACACCGGAAACGGCAGCATGGACATCCTCTACGACCGTGGCGACGTCTTCTTCTGCTCGCTGCATCCCGATCCTGCCACCTTCGCCACCTGGTTCCTCGGCCACGCCGACGAGACCGGCGCAGGCGAAGGCGCCGGGACGACGCTCAACATCCTTCTCGATCACGGCGCCAGCGAGGCCGAGGTGCTGGCGCATCTCGACCGCGGCCTCGACGCGATCCGCGGCTTCGGGCCCGAGGCGCTCGTCGTGTCGCTCGGCTTCGACATGGCCGCCGACGACCCGCTCGCCGCTGTCGCCGTCCATGCGGGCGGCTTTGCCGAGATGGCCCGCCGCATCGCCGCCCTCGGCCTGCCGACCGTGCTGGTTCAGGAGGGCGGCTATCTCGGGCCGTCGCTCGCCGCCAACGCCCGCGCGTTCCTCACGACCTTCCGCGACGCCGCGGGAGGCCGGACATGAACGGCGCGGAAAGCGTCGTCCGCAGCCTCCATGCCGGCGGCGTGGAGGTCTGCTTCGCCAATCCCGGAACATCGGAGATGCAGTTCGTCGACGCGCTCGACCGCACGCGCCTCATGCGCTGCGTCCTCGGCCTTTTCGAGGGCGTCGTGACCGGGGCGGCCGACGGCTACGCGCGGATGGCCGGCAAGCCCGCCGCGACGCTCCTGCACCTCGCGCCCGGCCTCGCCAACGGCTCTGCGAACCTGCACAACGCCCGCAAGGCGCGCGTGCCGATGGTGAACATTGTCGGCGACCACGCGCTGCGCCACCGGGGCTACGACGCGCCGCTCTCGGCCGACGTGGAAGGGGCAGCCACCCCCTTCAGCGACTGGGTGCGCGCGGGAACCTCGGCGCAGAGCTTTGCCGCCGACGCGATGGACGCGCTCGCCGCCGCCACCGGCCGGCCGGCGCGCATCGCCACGCTCATCGCCCCTGCCGACATCGGCTGGGACGACGGCGGCGTGCTCGCACCCGCGAGCTGCGCCGCGCCGCCCGCCCCGCCGGACGAAGCCCGGCTCGATCAGGCCGTGCGCGCGCTCGCATCGACTGATCGCACGGTGCTCCTCGTCGGCGACACTGTGCTCGAAGACCCGGGCGCCCTCGCGCAGCTTCGCGGCATCGCCGACCTGACCGGCGCCGACATCCTCGCTCCGGTATCGAGCCGGCGCACCGACCGCGGCGCGGGCCGCGCCCATGTCGCCAAGATCCCCTACCCCATCGAGGAGGCCCTGGGCGTCCTCGCCCCCTACCGCCGCGCGATCCTGATCGAGGCGGCGCCGCCGGTCGCGTTCTTCGCCTATCCGGGCCGGCCGAGCCTGCTGCTGCCCGAGGCCTGCGCGATCGTCGAACTCGCGGGCTTCGGCGCCGACGGGCCCGCCGCCATCGCGGCGCTTGGCGACCGGATCGGCGCGCGTGCCGCGCGTCCTGTGGACGCCCGGCCGGCGGTGGCGCTGCCCTCGGGCGCGATCACGCCGGCCAGCCTCGCTGCCGCCTTCGCACATGCCGTGCCGGAGGGCGCCATCGTCATCGACGAGGGCGTGACCTCGGGGCGGGACATCTACGAGGCCATGCGCGGCTGCCCGCCCCATTCCTGGCTGGCGCTGACGGGTGGCGCGATCGGCGCGGGCCTCCCGCTCGCTACCGGCGCGGCGCTCGCCTGCCCGGATCGCCCGGTGATCGCCGCGCAGGCTGACGGCTCGGCGATGTACACGCTGCAGGCGCTCTGGACACAGGCCCGCGAGGGGCTCAACGTCACCACGGTGATCTTCGCCAACCGCAGCTACGCGATCCTCAAGCACGAGCTCATGGCCGTCGGCGCCAACCCCGGTCCGGACGCGCTGAGCATGCTCGACCTCGACCGCCCCGAACTCGACTTCGTGGCGCTGGCGCGCGGCATGGGCGTGCCGGGCCGCCGCGTCGAGGACGCCGGCGACCTCGCCCGCGCCATCGCCGACGCCGCGACAGAACCCGGACCCTTCCTGATCGAGGCGATGATGTAGGACCGGAGCGCGCCTCTCCGGCACCGGGGCGGGACCGCGACCGAAGCACCCGCGCTTGCCCTTGATGGGCCGCAGGGCTACCTGCGGCAGGCCACGGAGATGCCAGATGACCGACGCACTCGACACTTATACCGCCGCCCTCCTCGAGGCTGCACGCCGCGCCGGGGCTGAAGCGGCCGACGCGATGGCGGTCGAGGGCACCGCGATCAACATCGACGTGCGGCATGGCACGCTCGAACAGGCCGAGCGCTCGGAGGGCGTCGAGATCGGGGTCCGCGTGTTGATCGGACGGCGGCAGGCCTGCGTCGCGGCCTCGGCGACCTCCGCCGAAACGATCGCCGAAATGGCCGAGCGCGCGGTGGCGATGGCGCGCGAGGCGCCCGAGGACGAAGGCGTGGGGCTGGCCGACGCTGGCCAGCTCGCGACCGGCTGGGATATCGCGGCGCTCGAGATCGACGACCCCGCCGATGAACCCGCCGCCGCCACGCTCCAAGACGACGCACGCCGCGCCGAAGCTGCGGCGCTGGCCAACGCCGCCGTTTCCACCGTCGACAGCGCGGGCGCCGGCTACAGCCGCCGCCGCATCCACATTGCCGCGTCGAACGGCTTCGCGGGCGGCTACGCGCGCACCGGGCGCTGGCTGTCATGCGTCGCCATCACCGGGACCGGCACGGGCATGGAGCGCGACTGGTTCGCCGACAGCCGCCAGTGGCAGGCCGACCTCGACGACCCCGAGACGGTCGGCCGCCGCGCCGCCGAACGCGCCGCCGCACGCACGGGCGCCCGGAAACCGCCGACAGGCCGCTTCCCGGTGGTCTACGACGAGCGCGTGGCGTCGTCGCTCACCGGCCACCTCCTCGCGGCGATCAACGGCGCGTCCATCGTGCGCGGCTCGTCCTGGCTCCGCGAGGCGCTCGGCGCACCGGTCCTGCCCGACGGGCTCGATCTCACCGAGGAGCCGCACCGCCCGCGCGGGCCATCGTCGCGCCCGTTCGACGCGGAGGGCCTGCCGACGCGGGCCCGCACCATCGTCGAGCGCGGCCGGCTCACCGGCTGGACGCTCGACCTCGCGAGCGCCCGGCGCCTCGGGATGGCGCCCACCGGCAACGCTGCGCGCGGCCCCTCCGGCCCGCCCTCGCCCTCGACCTCCAACACGGCGCTGACGCAAGGCACGCAGTCCCGCGCGGGCCTCCTCGCTGACATGGGCACCGGCCTCCTCATCACCTCGCTGATCGGCGCCTCGATCAATCCCACCACGGGAAATTACTCGCGCGGGGCGTCCGGGCACTGGGTCGAGAACGGCGAGATCGCCTACCCGGTCAACGAATGCACCGTCGCGGGGAACCTCCGTGAGATGCTCCGCACGCTCCGTCCCGCCAACGATGCGCGGGCCTGGGCTGGTGCGGTGGTGCCGAGCCTTCTCGTCGAGGGCCTGACCCTCGCGGGCGCCTGACGCTTGGACGCTGACGACCTCGTGCTTCTGATCGAGGCCGCGCGCGCCGCCGGCGAGATCGCGCTCAGGCACTGGCGCCGCAACCCGCAGGTCTGGGAGAAGCCCGGCGGTGCGGGGCCCGTGACCTCCGCCGACCTCGCGGTGGACGCGATGCTGCGGGAGACGCTGCCCGCCGCCCGGCCGGACTACGGCTGGCTGTCGGAGGAGACGCCGGACACCGGCGCTCTCCATGCCGCCCGGCTCGCGGCGGAGCGGGTGTTCATCGCCGACCCGATCGACGGCACCCGTGCCTTCATCGCCGGCGAGGAGACCTTCTCGCACGCGCTCGCGGTCGCCGAAGCGGGCGAGGTGGTGGCAGCGGCGGTGTTCCTCCCCGTCCGCGGGCTCCTCTACGCGGCCACCCGCGGCGGCACCGCGACGCTGAACGGCGCGCCCCTCGTGCCCGCGACGCGCACCGGCCTCGACGGCGCGAGTTTCCTCGCCGGCAAGGCCGCGATGGCGCCCGAGCACTGGCAGGGCCCGCCTCCCGATCTGCGCCGCGCCTTCCGCGCCTCCCTCGCCTGGCGGCTCTGCCTCGTGGCCGAGGGGCGCTTCGACGGCCTCCTCACGCTCCGCGACAGCTGGGAATGGGACATCGCCGCCGGCGACCTCATCGCCCGCACCGCCGGCGCCCGCGTCACCGACCGCTCCGGCCAGGCGATCCGCTACAACGCCCCCCGTCCCCTCGCCGCCGGCGTCGTCGCGGCACCACCGGCGCTCCACGCCGCGGTCGTGGAACGGCTGGCGCGCGGGTGATGGCGGAAAGAGCTGACGCCCTGCGCGAGACGCCCACGATCCGAACGCCCGGCCGCGGGTTGACCCCATTCCGGCATCCACTACGCTCCGCGCCGAACCGAACGGAGCTCCCGATGACCCAGCGCCTGCATCTCGTCTTCGGCGGCGAGCTCGTCGATCCCGACGGCACCGAGTTCCGCGACGCGCGCGACGTGCATGTCGTGGGCATGTTCCCGGACTACGCAAGCGCCTTCGCGGCCTGGCAGGCGGAGGCGCAGCGCACCGTCGACAGCGCGCAGACGCGCTACTTCATCGCGCATCTGCACCGGCTCCTCGACGAGACGACCGCCGCCGGACCGACCGAGGCGATGCGGCCCTGAGCGTGGGCCGCTCGCTCAGCCTCGCGGTCTATCTTGCCCGCGCCGCGCGCCGGGTCGAGGCGGGGGCCGCCGCCGACTACGCGCGGCGCCCCGAGGGGACGGTCCTGTGGTGCGACGCAGGCACCCCCGCGGCGCTTCGGGCCCTCGCCGAGATCGTGGCCCGGTTGCGGGCGGAACGGCCGCGGGTCCACATCGTCGTCACCGCGCCCGCCGAAGCTGGCGGCGCGCCGGCCGATCTTCCCCCCGGCGCGCTCTGGGCGCCGCCGCCGCCGGAGTCCGGCAGCTCGATCGAGCGCTTCCTCGCGCACTGGCGGCCATCGCTCGCGATCCTCTCCGGCGAACGGCTGCCGCCGCTTGCCATCCACCTCGCGCATCGGGCGGGCATCCCGCTGCTCATGCTCGGTGGCCCTTCCGACGCGGCCGGTGCGGACCACGTCTCGCCCGGCATCCTGAAGTCGCTCCTGCAACGCTTCGACCGGCTGCTCGTCCCCGACGCCGCCGCGGCGACCCGCATCGCACGGCAGGGCGCGCCGCTCGCTCGCATCGAGGTCACCGGACGGATCGATGACTGCGGCGCCGTCCTCGAGTGCAACGAAGCCGAGCGCACTGCGTTGTCCAACGTCCTCAAGGCGCGTCCGGTGTGGCTCGCGGCGGCGGTGCCGTCCGGCGAAGAAAGGGTGGTCGTCACGGCGCTCCGGGCGGCGCTCCGGCTCTCGCACCGCCTCCTCCTCGTTCTGGCGCCCGCCGATCCGGCCCGTGGGCCCGCCCTTGCCGACGCGCTCGTCGCCGATGGCTGGGAGGTGGCGCTCCGGTCGCGCGACGACGACCCGGATGCGGAGGACCAGATCTACATCGCCGACACCGAAGGCGAGTTCGGCCTCTGGTACCGACTGGCGCCGGTCGTCTACCTCGGCGGCACGCTCAGCCCCCACGCGGATCAGCGTCACCCGTTCGAGGCCGCTGCCCTCGGCTCCGCGATCCTGCACGGGCCGCGCACGGAGGCGTTTGCCGACGCCTACGCGCGCCTGGCCGGCGCCGGGGCGGCACGCATGGTCTACGACGCCACGGCACTCGGCGAGGCGGTCGGCGACCTTCTCGCTCCGGACCGGGCCGCGGCATTGGCGCACAACGCATGGCGCGTCGCCTCCGATGGCGGCGAGACGGTCGAGCGCATCACCGCGCGCGTCCTCGAGCATGTCGAACTGGCCGAGGCTCTGCGCCGCGGCGCCTCCGATGCGCGAAGCCCGACGCCGCTCGTTGCCGCGCAGTAGCGCCCTGAAGGGAACCTGCGCCGCGGCGGCACGCGCAGGACCCGTCACGGGCCTCCGACGATGAGACCGCCCGCGTTCTGGTCGGAGGCGTCGCATCCGGCAGCGCTGGCGCTCTCGCCCCTGGGCGCGCTTTATGCCTTCGCCACCGCCCGCAGGCGGGCGCGGGGGGCCCACGTTCGCGTTCCTGCCCGCGTCATCTGCGTCGGCAACCTCGATGTCGGCGGGTCGGGCAAGACGCCCACCGTCATCGCGTTGCTGCAGCGGCTCGAGCGCGCCGGCGTCCCGGCCCACGCCTTGAGCCGCGGCTGGGGCGGCTCGCTCGCCGGTCCCGTCGCGGTCCACCCGCACCGCCACGCAGCGTCCGAAGTCGGCGACGAAGCGCTGCTCCTTGCCGCCTTCGCTCCGGTGACCGTCGCGCGCGACCGTGCCGCCGGCGCCCGCGCCGCCATCGCCGCGGGAGGTCGGGCCATCGTGATGGACGACGGCTTTCAGGATCCCGCCCTTGCCATCGATCTCGCCATCGTCGTCGTCGATGCGGCGCGCGGCTGGGGCAACGGCCGCTGCCTTCCCGCCGGCCCCCTGCGCGAGCCCGTCGCCGCAGGCCTCGCCCGCGCCGACCTCGTGCTCGCGATCGGCGACGATGCCGCCCAGGCGCGGTTCCGCACGACCTGGGGCGCACAGGTCGCCGTCCCCATCGTCGCCGCGCATCTTGCCCCGCTCGCAACCGGCATGGAATGGCGCGGCCTCCGAGCGCTCGCCTTCGCCGGGATCGGCCAGCCGGAGAAGTTTTTTGCCACCCTCCGCGCTCTTGGGGCCGACCTGCTCCGGGCCGAACCCCTCGCCGATCACCAGCCGCTCGGCGAGCCCCTCCTGGCACGGCTCGCCGAGGACGCCCGCCGCCTCGGCGCCGAACTCGTCACCACCGAGAAGGACGCGGCCCGGCTTCCCCCCGCATGGCGGGGCCGCATCCTGACGCTGCCGGTGCGGCTCAAGGTGTCGGACTGGACGCGGATCGACGCGGGGCTGGGGATCGGGGCTCCGCCGCGCTAGAAGTGACCGCCCCGTCCTACCCCGCCTTCGCCGCCAGCTCCGTGTCGAGGATCTTTGCGAAGGCGTCGTAGTCCATGTTGGAGTACTTCTTGCCGTCCACGAAGAAGGTCGGCGTGCCCTCCACGTTGTCGGCGGTCGAGGTCTTCTGGTAATTCGCGACCATCGCCTCGGCCATCGGCTTGTCGCCGAGGCAGGTATCGAGCTCGGCGTCGGTGAGCCCCGCCGTCTTGCCGAACGTCCGAAGGTTGCCGACGATCACTGCCGGATCGCTGTCGGCGAGCCACTCTTTCTGGTGGTCGAAGATCAGATCCGCGATCCCGAAGTACCGCACCGGCCCGCCGCAGCGCGCAACCATCGCCGCCCAGAGTCCGTAGCGGTCGAAGTAGACCTCGCGGTAGACGAACCGCACCTTGCCGGTGTCGATGTAGTTGGCCTTCAGCTCGGGCCACACCGTCGCGTGGAAATGCGCGCAATGCGGGCAGGTGAACGAGGCGTATTCCATCACCGTCACCGGCGCCGCGGCCTCGCCGAGGACCATCTCCGGCACCGCGGGCAGGCTCGCGGGGTCCGTCGTCTGCGCGTCGGCGGCGAGCAGTCCCGGTCCGGCAGGCGTGCCGCGCTGCGTCGTCAGCCAGGCGCCGCCGGCAAGGAGCGCCAGCACGAGCGCGGCGGCGAGGAGTTTCTTCGGCATGTCATGCCTCCTTTCGATCAAGTCGCATCGCGACGTTGCGCCCGAGCCTCGCAAGGGCGTCTTGCAGGCCTGCGTCGCGAACTCCCTCCACCGCGAGCAGTCGGGCAGGCGCCGGACGCGGCGGCGCAGGCGCTTGCGCCGATACGGCGGCTCCCGCCGCCTGCACGATCTTCACGCGCGAGACCGCCGCATGGCCCGAGGCCGCGTTGACCCGCGCGATGATCGCAGGCACGTGCATCTGCACCACCGGCGCCGCGGCTCCGCCGGTCTCGACCGTCAGCGTCGCGCCCAGCCCGCCGCGCCCGTGCGCGATCTTCACCGGCCGCGCCAGCGCCGCGATGTCCGCGCCTACCACGTCGGCCCAGTGCGTCAGCACGCCGGCCGTGGAGAACCCCCGGCTCGCGCCCGCCGCGCGGATCCGCTCGCGAAGAAGCGCTGCGGCATGGGTGAAGCCGTGGCGGCGCGCGGCCATGTGATTGCTCCGGTCGTGGTCAGAAGATACCTTAGACGCTCGCGCCGCGGGCGCCAGCGGCATGGGGAGGACGGTCATAAACAATGCGTGACGCCGCCTCGGCCGAGCTCCTCGCCTGGTACGACCGGCACGCCCGCGACCTGCCGTGGCGGGTGCGGCCGTCGGACACGCGGCGCGCCGATCCCTATGCGGTCTGGCTCTCCGAGGTGATGCTGCAGCAGACCACGGTGGCTGCGGTCCGCGGCTACTACGCGCGGTTCCTCGCTCTTTGGCCGGACGTGAACGCGCTCGCCGGCGCTGACGATGGCGCGGTGATGGCCGCATGGGCGGGGCTCGGGTACTACGCCCGGGCGAGGAACCTCCTCGCCTGCGCGCGCGCCGTCATGCGCGACCACGGCGGGCGTTTCCCCACGACCGAAGCGGGTCTCAGAGCGCTGCCGGGCGTCGGCCCCTATACCGCCGCCGCCATCGCCGCGATCGCGTTCGGCGCCCCCGCCACGGTCGTCGACGGCAACGTCGAGCGCGTGATGGCCCGGCTCTTCGCCTGCCGCACGCCGCTCCCCGCCGCCAAGCCGGCGCTTCATGCCTTCGCCGAGAGCCTCACCCCCGCGTGCCGTCCCGGCGACCATGCCCAGGCGGTCATGGACCTTGGTGCCACGATATGCACCCCGCGGCGCCCCGCTTGCGGCATCTGCCCGTGGATGGCGCGCTGCGCGGCGCGCGCGCAAGGCATCGCCGCCGAGCTGCCGCGCCGCGCCGTGCGCCTGCCAAAGCCGCTCCGGCACGGCACCGCCTTCGTCGGCCGCCGCCGCGATGGAGCCTGGCTGATGGAGCGGCGACCGCAGAGCGGGCTTCTCGGCGGCACGCTCGGCTGGCCCGGCACCACCTGGACGCCCGAGCCCGAGCCCGTCACCCCGCCTGTCGCGGCCGACTGGCGCCTCCTGCCCGAGCCCGTGAACCATGTCTTCACGCATTTCAGGCTCACTCTCGCGGTCGCCGTCGCCACGCTCGGGCCGGAGGCGCAGGGCACGTTCGTCGCGGCCGTCGACTTCCGCGCGACGGACCTGCCGACCGTGATGCAAAAGGCGCACGCGCGCGCGCTCGTTGCCCTTGAGTGACCGAAAGCGCAGACTGACGCGATGGATACGACCGACCGCCTTCCCGCCGCCCTGCCGTTCTGGCTCTCGCTCGGCCTCGTGCCGCTCGCAGCGTTCGTGGCGACGCACGGCGGCTGGACGCTGATCCTGCTTCCCGCCGCGAGCTGGGGGCTCTTCAGCCTCCTCGATCTCGCGACCGGCGCGGACACCGCGTCCGCCGATCCCGCCACGCCCGACAGCGCGCTGCGCTGGCATCGTGCGATCACGTTGATCTGGTTCCCGATCGAGGCGGCGGTGATCTACGGCGCAATCTGGCATACTACGCACGGCAGCGGCCTCTCGTCCGGCGAGGCGCTGGGGCTCTTCTTCGGCGTCGGCATCCTGTCGGGCACCATCGGCATCACCTACGCGCACGAGTTGATGCACCAGCGGCTCCGGTCCGAGCGCTGGCTCGGCGACCTCCTGATGACCATCACGCTCTACGGCCATTTTCGCTCCGAACACCTGCGGGTCCATCATATCCACGTCGGCACGCCGCGCGACACCGTCTCGGCTCGGTACAACGAGGGCTTCCATCGCTTCTTCCTGCGCGTGCTGCCGGGCGGGCTGGTCTCGGCCTTCGCCGCCGAGCGCGCCATGCTCGCCCGCCGCGACCTGCCGGTCTGGCATAGCAGCAACCCGTTCTGGCGCTACGGGGCCTTGCAGGCGGGTTTCCTCGCGCTGGCCTGGCTCGCGGGCGGCTCAACCGGCGTCGCGCTCTTCGCGTTCCAGGCGCTCGTCGCCGTGTGGCAGCTCGAGCTCGTCAACTACATCGAGCACTACGGCCTCGCTCGTCGCCGTCTGCCGAACGGCCGGTTCGAGCCGGTAGCACCGCGGCACTCGTGGAACGCGTCCCACCGGGCGTCAAACTGGCTCCTCATCAACCTGCAGCGGCACTCCGACCACCACTTCAAGCCCGACCGGCGGTTTCCGCTCCTGCAGTCCTGGGGACCGGACGAGGCGCCGCAGCTGCCCTGGGGCTATCCGGTGATGACGATTGCGGCGCTCATCCCGCCGCTCTGGCGCCGGATGATGAACCCGCGCGTCAGAGCCTGGCGCCGCCAGCATTACCCCGGCGTGACGGACTGGAAGGTGGCGGCCTGAGGCTAGCCCGCCACCATCTCCGCCCGGACGGCCTGCCGCAGCACGTCGATCGGGATCGTCTCGCCGCTCCGGCGGAAATGCCAGTAGGTCCAGCCGTTGCACGATGGGGCGCCTTCGAGCGCCGCGCCGACCTGGTGGATCGACCCCCGCGCCTCCGCCGACACCAGCGTCCCGTCCGCCCGCACCCGCGCCGTCTTGCCGTTCGCCGAGACGAGCACCTCGCCCGCCCGCAGCATCCCGCGCTCGACCAGCACTCCGAACGGCACCCGCGGCTCGGACCGCCGCGAGCCCGTGACCTCGAGCGCGCCCGCGTCGAGCGGCGCCACGCCAGCGATCCGCCGCGCGGCCGCGGCCCGGTAGCCGGCGTCACGTTCGATGCCGATGAAATCGCGCCCGAGCCGTTTCGCCACCGCCCCGGTCGTCCCAGTGCCGAAGAACGGGTCGAGCACGAGATCGCCCGGCGAGGTCGTCCCGACCAGCACACGGTGCAGGAGCGCCTCGGGCTTCTGCGTCGGATGCGCCTTGGCACCTGCCCCGTCCTTCAGCCGCTCGCGCCCGGTGCACAGCGGCAGCACCCAGTCCGAGCGCATCTGGAGGCCCTCGTTGAGCGCCTTCAGCGCCTCGTAATGGAACGTCGGCCGGCTCGTCTCCGATCGCGCGGCCCAGATCAGCGTCTCATGCGCGTTCGTCAGCCGCTTGCCGCGGAAGTTCGGCATCGGATTCGACTTGCGCCAGATCACGTCGTTGAGGATCCAGAAGCCCGCGTCCTGCAACGCCGCACCGACGCGGAAGATGTTGTGGTAGCTGCCGATGACCCAGAGCGCGCCGTCGGGCCGCAGCACCCGCCGCGCCTCGACAAGCCAGGCCCGGGTGAACTCGTCGTAGGCTGCGAAGCTCGGGAAGGCGTCCCAGGCGTCGTCCACCGCGTCGACGCGGCTGCGGTCTGGGCGGTGCAGCTCGCCCCGGAGCTGGAGGTTGTAGGGCGGATCGGCGAACACGAGATCGACCGACCCGTCCGGCAGGTCAGCCATCACGGCGGTGCAGTCGCCGCCGAGGATCACGTTGCGCGGCGCCGCCGCGACGCCTGCCATGTCGGTCGCATCCATGTCCGGCTCCGCTCTTGACGAAAGGCAGAGTCCGGGATCGACGATTCGCCGTCAAATCCTTTTTGATTCAGATGCTTGGCGAAACTTCTTGATACAAGGTCTGGTGCACCGGACGGAACGACCGCCTATGGTGAGCGGTCGCCCCCAGTGCGGCGAGCGCCTGTCGATGCTCGCGCGTCGGATAGCCCATGTTGCGCTCCCAGCCGTAGCCTGGATTCTGTTGCGCCAAATCCACCATCAGCGCGTCGCGCGCGACCTTGGCGACGATGGATGCCGCCGCGATCGAAAGGCACGACGCATCGCCCCGCACGATCGTCCGCGCAGCACAGCCGAGCCCCGCCGGCAGGCGCGCCCCGTCGACCAGCACAAGATCCGGCACCACCTCAAGCCCCGTCAGCGCCCGCCGCATCGCAAGATGGCTGGCGGCAAGGACGTTCAGCACGTCGATCTCGTCCACGCTGGCTTGGCCGATGCTTACCACCGCCACGCGGCGGATCGCCTCCGCAAGCGCCGTCCGGCGTGCAGAACCGAGCACCTTGGAGTCGCGCAATCCCTCCGGGATCGCTTCCGGATCGAGCCACACCGCCGCTGCCATCACCGGCCCCGCGAGCGGTCCGACGCCAACCTCGTCGACGCCGACGATCACGCCGAAGCCCTCGCCGGAGGCCGCGGCTTCGAGCGTGAAATCCGGGAACACGGTCAGGTCGAGCATGGCGCACGTTAAGGCCGCCGCGCCCCGGCGCGCAACACCCCGAGACGCCAGCCGAAGCTTAGGGGTGCGAACCAAGGGAGCGTCGTCCATGAAAAAGGGCGGCGGATCAACCCGCCGCCCGCTACTTGTCACACCACTCGTTACGCACCGTGTGAGGGCACTCGTCAGAACTCGCACGCCACCGGAGAGATGTACGGCGAGCACTCGGCAAAAGTTTCGGGCGGAAGCCGGGGAAGTCTCCCGCCCTGAGACACGTGCGCCGGGGCAGCGCCGCATCTGTCTCGGAAAGAGGCTACCAACGGCGCCCGTGGCGTTCCGGTCGGAGCCCGGCGCGCGTCAGGCAATTCGCGCCAAACACGCGGTGCCAGCCATTCGGGCTGCGCGCGAACTCGGCGCAAGCCTCGGGCAGGTAGCGCCCCAGCCCCGCGTTGTAGAGGCACGGCCCGGAGTAATAGGCGTCGTAGCTGCCCGCCGCACGGAGCACGCAGGACGACGGCAGCGCCGGCACCCGCTGGGGCCGGTACGCCGGGCGACCGTAGCCCTGCTCGTGGTAGACATAGGGCGTGCCGCGTCGGGGCTGGTAATGTCGGGGCTGGTAATAGCGTTGCTCCACGCGCTGTTCCCGACGGTCGTGGTCCAGCGCGCCGACGACCACGGCGACTGCGGCGGCCCCCGCGAGAAGCCGCACGAGGTCGCGGTCGGGTTTCGCCGCGGCCGGCGCGGCAAATCCGCTGACCGCGATGGCAAGGGCCGCGATGGCAGCGGTGAGGGTGGAGCGGAGCGTCATGGCAAGTCCTTCCGGGCGGCTTGTTTCGGTCGTGCTCACCTGGGGTCGCCCCCGCCGGCTAGGCAATAACGGCGAGCTGTTATCCGATAGCATCCCGGCCGCCGCCCGATGACGCCGGCCACGCTATTGAATTGCACGCGCCGCGCGGGCAGGGTCGCGGCGATGTTCCGCAGCGCTGCCCTTGGCCTGATCCTGACAGCGGCCCTTACGGTGCCGGCGGCGGCGGATTGCTATGCGGACTACAAGGCCAAGCAGGACGGCCCCTTGCGGCTGCACTACGGCGTGATCCAGCTCCCCGACCGCGCTTGCGGCAGCGCGCAGGCGGCGCGCGGCGTGATCGCGCAGCGGCTGGCGCGGGGCGGCTGGACGCTCCTCAACGTGCTCTCGGTCTTCGGGCCGGAGGGGCTTGGGCAAAGGAAGGGCAGTGCCGGTCCGTACTTCCTTCGTTTCTGAGGCCCTGCGCTCGGGCAATCGCGTCGTCGCAGTGGGGCTCGCCGCCATCGTGGCGATCCTCCTCGCGGCGGCGGTCGTGCTGTTCCTGAGCCTGCCGGACGCCAACGCCTTCAACGAGCGCGTCGAGCGCATCTTCGTCGCCAACGACGGGTTGACCTCGGGCACGGACATCAAGTTCCTCGAGATCCTGGCGCAATCGGGCACCGCGTTCGGCGACACGCTGGCGTCCTACCGCATGGTGATCTTCGTGCTCCTCGTGTTCGCGACCGCCCTCCTCGTGGCCGCGCTCGTGTTCCTGGTGATGATCGTGGCGCTCAACCGCCGCATGTCGGAGGTGCGCCGCGCGGGCATCGAGGTGTCGTCGCTGCTCATCAGCCGTGGCGAGAACACGGTCTATCTCAACAACATGGAGTTCAAGCTGTCGGTCGCCGCGATCGAGACGCTCGCGGTGCTGGCCGAGGCGCGGATGGACGAGGACGTGCTCTCTGGCGCCGAGATCGAGGCGGTGATCTCGGGGCGCAGCGCCGCCGACTGCGACGAGGCGGCGGGGGCGACGCGGATCAAGCGGCTGCGCGACACGCTCGGCAACCAGATCGTGACCGACCTTCTGATCAAGAACATCGCGCGGAAGGGCTACATGCTGGCGATCGACAAGTCCGTCATCCGGATGATCTGATGATCACGGAAGCCGAAGCCTGGGCCCATCTCGATGCGCTCGCGAAGCCGCGCCGCAGCCTCGGCGCGCTCGAGGCGCTGGCGGTGCGGCTCGCGGTGGCGCAGGGCCGGCTCGAAGTGGTGACGCGGCCGCGGCGGATCGTGCTCTTCGCGGCCGATCACGGGGTCGTCGCGAGCGGCGTCTCGGCCTGGCCCTCGGCGGTGACGGGGATGATGGTCGCCACGATCCTCGCGGGCCGCGCCACCTCGACCGCCCTCGCCGCGGCGCAGGATTGCGGCCTGCGGCTCGTCGACGTGGGCGTGGCGGGGCCGGTCGCATCCGAGGCGCCGTGGTTTCGCAGCGCCCCCGTCGGGCCGGGGACGGCAGACCTTGCCCTCGGTCCCGCGATGACCGTAGCGGCCTTCGACGCGGCCTGGGAGGTCGGCGCCGACGAGGCGCGGCGGGCGGCCGACGAGGGATGCGCGATCCTGATCGCGGGCGAGATGGGCATCGGCAACACCACGCCCGCCGCCTGCCTGACCGGGCTCCTGGCGGGGGAGACCGCCGTCGGGCCGGGGGCGGGGGCGGATGCCGCCACGGTTGCGGCGAAGGCGCGGATCGTCGGCGCGGCGGTCGCGCGGGCACAGGCGCTGCCGCTCCGCGAGGCCATCGCGGCGGTGGCAGGCTTCGAGATCGCCGCGATGGCCGGGTTCTTCGCGGCGGGAGCGGAAGCGGGGGTCACGCTTCTCCTCGACGGCTACGTCGCGACCGCGGCCGCCCTCGTCGCCGAGCGCCTCGCTCCCGGCAGCGCGGCGCGGATGATCGCGGCGCACCGCTCCGCCGAGCCCGGCCACGACGCGGCGCTCGCCGCGCTCGGCCTCGTGCCGGTGCTCGACTGGGGGATGCGGCTCGGCGAGGGCACGGGGGCTTTGGTCGCGCTGCCGCTCCTTGACAGCGCAGCGGCGCTCCTCACCGGCGTGGCAACGCTGGCCGAGATCGGCGCGTGATGCCGCCCTGGCTGCCGCCGCTGCTCGCGGTGCAGTTCCTGACGCGGCTGCCGGTGCCGGACACGAGCGCCGTCCCCGCCGACATGGTCCGCGCGGGTCTCGTGCGGGCCGTCGCGTGGTTTCCGCTGGTGGGCACGCTCGTCGGGTGCCTGACGGCCGCGGTCCTTGTCGGGACGGCGGAGGCCTGGCCCCCGCTCGTCGCTGTCGGGCTGGCGCTCGCCGTCGAAGCGCGCGCGACCGGGGCGTTCCACGAGGATGCGGTGGCGGACTTCGCCGATGGGTTCGGCGGCGGGCAGATGCCCGAGGACGTGCGGCGGATCATGAAGGACAGCCGCATCGGCAGCTACGGCACCGTCGCGCTGGTGCTGGGGATCGGGCTGCGCGCCGCGCTGACGCTCGCACTGGTCGCGGAGCCCTTCGCGATCGTCGCCGCCGCGACCTTCGGGCGGCTCGTGGTCGTCGCGACGATGGCGCTCGTTCCGCCGGCGCCGGCGGGCGAAGGGCTCGCGAAGGACGTGGGCGCGGGGGCTGACCGCCGCACGCTCGGGCGCGCCTGCGTGCTGGCGCTGCCGGGGCTGGCGCCGTTCGCCGTCGCAAATCCCGGCGCCACATTGGTGGCATTTCTCCTCGGCGCCGTCCTCATAGCTTGGCTCCGGCGGCTGGTGCTGCGCCGGATCGGCGGCACGACGGGCGATTGCCTGGGGTTCGCGGCCTATGCGGGGCAACTGCTGTTCCTCCTCGCCGCCGCCGCGTGATCATGCTCCTGCGCCACCCGATGGTGTCCCGTGCCTGGGCGGGGCGCTGCTACGGACGCTCGGATGCGGGCCTCGGGCGCGCGGGCGAACGGGACGCGGCACGGCTCGGGCGTGACCTCGCCGCTTGGGGACCGGACCACGTGATCCACTCCGGATTGTCTCGCACTCGCGCCGTCGCCCGCGCCACCGGCCTCGCGAGCGAGGCCCGCCCCGACTGGGCCGAACGCGACTTCGGGGTGTGGGAGGGCCGCGCGTGGGACGCCATCCATGCGGAAACCGGCAGCGCGATGGACGGGATGCTCACCGACCCCGAAAACTTCCGCCCCGGCGGCGGCGAGACCACCGCCGAGCTGGCCCGTCGTGCGATGACCGCGCTCCGCGGACTGCCGCCGGGGCGCGTGACGGTCATCACCCACGGCGGGCCCATCGCCGCAATCCTCGGCACGCTCGAACGCCGCCCCGTCGCCGACTGGCCGGCGCTGGTGCCATCCTGCGGCGCGTCGGTGCTGCTGGATCGTCAGTAGGATAAATTTCAGCGGCGTTCGGGTGGCGGAGGGGCTGGGCATGAAGGACAACCTTCTTCAGTCCCCTGTTTTGGATGCCATCGAAAAATCCGTCGCACCATCATGCACTTGCTGACTTTCTCCGTCTGAAGAAGAAGAACATCAGG
This sequence comes from Paracoccaceae bacterium, assembly GCA_965219015.1. GTDB lineage: Bacteria > Pseudomonadota > Alphaproteobacteria > Rhodobacterales > Rhodobacteraceae > CBDCNH01. Next base: position 663,083 of record CBDCNH010000013.1, on the reverse strand, counting down.
AGCAAAAGCGGGACGCCTGCGGCGACGGGCAGGACGCGCGCCGATTGCACGACCGGCTTCGCGCGCACCGCGAAATCCGCGAATGGGCTGGCGGCGAGGACGGTGCCGCCGCGGGAGGCAGCGCTGACCACGGCGCGGTAGTGGCCGTCCTCAATCAGGCGCATCGGCCAGTCGGTCACGATCGTCGCGCCCGGGGCAAGGCTGGCTTGCGTCACCGCCTTCTCGGCGCTCCAGTCCTCAAGCCCTATCGGCGCCTCCTGGCCCCGATCGACGCGGACGATGCTGAGCCAGGAGATCACGCCCTCGATCGGGGTCGTGCCGGTATTCATGAGCCGAGTCTGGAAGGCGAGATGATCGCCCATCTGCGGATCGGCCGGGTTGTCGGTCGACGGGGCGATCCGGATCGCCAGCTCATTTGCCGCGGCTGGAAACGAAGCAGCCAGCGCAGTCATGCCGATCAGTGCGGCGGCGGCGCGTCGTGCGAGGCTACGTTTCATGGCGGGTCTCCTAGCGCGAAAGGCGGTTGAAGGCGGTGACCGCCAGCGTAAGCGCGGCCGCGAGCCAGATCAGGGCCAGCGCAAGTCCGGGCCATTGCGCGAGGATCGACTTCGAGTCGATGATGACCGCGTCATAGGCATTGACCGTGCCCGAGAACGGGTTGATCGCGTCGAAGATGCGGCCGATGGCCGACTGCCTCAGACTGGGCCCGATGAGAAGCGGGCTGGCCGAGACCGCGAGCGCGATCATCCCCGTCATCAGGCCCGCGCGCGCGGAGGGCAGCCAACTGCCAAGCGCCATGCCGAGAAATCCGAACGTCAGCACGACGGGCGTACCGAGGAGCGCGATCAGCACGATCGCTACGGCAAGGTTCTGGCCGGTGCTGCCCACGGCCCAGAGATAGGGGAGCGACAGAAGATACATCGCAGTCCACGCGATCAGGATGCCGCCGAGCTTGCCCAGAATGATGTTGCGCCGCGGCGTCGGCACCAAGAGCAGCGGCACGAGGCTGCCCCGTTCCCGCTCGCCCGCCGTAGCGTCAATCCCGACGATGAGAGCAAGCAGCGCAGCGAGCGCCGTGATCAGGCCAGCCATGTCGTAGACAACCTGGGCATTGTCGAGAAGGCTGAGCTCGGTGCTGCCGACGAGCAGCAGCGTGAAGGCCGAGAGCGCCGCGCAGAGCGCCAGAAGCCAGGCGAGGCCGCGCAGGCTGAACAGGAGTTCGCCGGCTTCCTTGCGCGCGATGAGTGCTGCGGGTGTCACGCGGCTTTCCTTTCCGGTGCGTCGGTGAGCGACAGGTAGAGAGCTTCGAGCCCCCGGCCTTCGCCGCGAATTTCCGTGATCTGCCAACCTTGGTCGATCAGTTGACGCCAGACGGCGTCCGGCGCGGCGTCGGGTTCGAGGTCGATCAGCCAGGTCTCGCCGTCACGCTCGACCCCCCGGATCTCCGCGACGGCAAGCGGATCGGGCGGTGGGACCGCGAGGCTCAGCCGGTAACGGTCATTGCGATCCGACCTACCTACAAGATCGGCGATCGTGCCTTCGGCGACGGTGCGCCCGTCCGCGATCACGGCGACGCGGCGGCAGAGCCTTTCCACGTCGTCCAGAAGATGCGTGCACATCAAAACGCCGGTCCCGCGCGCGGCCAGCCCGCGCAGAAGTTCATGCACGTCGTGTCGGCCGCGCGGATCGAGACCGTTGGTCGGCTCGTCCAGGATCACCAGCCGCGGCTCTCCGATCAAGGCGCGGGCGAGCCCAAGGCGCTGACGCATGCCCCGGGAATAGGTGCCGATCCGCTGGTCCCGGCGCGGCTCGAGACCGACCGCGGCCAACCGGTCCGCGATCATCGCGGGCTCAGGGGCGACGCCATGCAGTTCGGCGAAGAACGCAAGATAGTCGTGCCCGGACATCCAGTCGTAGAACCCGTTCTGTTCGGGCAATACGCCGATGTCGCGATAGATACCCGAGGGCGCCGAGCCCGGATCCTGTCCCAGGATGTCCACCTCGCCGCCCTGCCGTCGGAGAAGCCCGAGCGCGGCAGCGATCGTGGTGCTCTTTCCCGCCCCGTTTGGGCCGAGCAGGCCGACGATCTCGCCGGCGGCCACGGTCAGGCTGACATCGCTCAGGACCGGCTTGTCTCCGATCACGACGGACAGATGGTGGATGTGAAGCAGATCCATGAGTTTGGTCCTATCCGAGGGACGAGTGCCGGCGATTGGCCGGCTCTCCGGATGTCGGGTCATTCCGCGCGTTCGGGGACGGTTCTGCGGGTCATCAGCGCCACGGTTCCGGCAATCACTGCGAGGAAGACAAAGCTGGTGATCACGGTGCCGAGCCCGAGCCCGCCGTAGTCAGCAGGTTGCGCCAGGAAGTCGCCCAACGAGGCGCCGAGCGGCCGCGTGAAGATATAGCAGAGCCAGAAAGCCCACATTCCGTCGAGGCCGAGCGCGAAGTATCCCAGCGCAAGGGACGCGATTATGAGACCGAAGAGCACGCCGGTTCCGGAAAAGCCCACCCCGAAAGCCTCGGAAATCAGGTCGCCGACCGCGGTTCCCAGCGCAAAAGTGAACAGGATTGCGAGCCAATAGAAGGCCTCGCGGCGGAAGGTGAAGACTTCGTGGATCGACAGGGTCCGCTCGACCGCAAACCAGACGGCGAAGGTCGCGGCGAGTGCGAGCATGAAACCGATGGTCGAGTAGATCAGCGGGATGCCGAAGGCGTCCGTCATGTTGTCGGTGATCAGGGTGCCCACGACCGAAATCAACACCACGGCGAGCCAGTAGACGGCCGGAACATAGGCGCGCTGGCGAAACTGCCAGATCATCGCCGCGACCAGAACGGCGCTCATCAGGATTGTGGTCGCGCTGAGGCCGAGGCCGAGGTTCACGGCCAGGAAGTCGGCGGCGGTCTCGCCCATGGTGACGGCCATCAACTTGATCAGCCAGAATCCGGGCGTGACTTCCGGCACGCGGTTGATCCGAGCGGGTTGGGGGAGCGGATGGTCGAAATCCGCATAGGTTGCATCGCTCATGAAATGGTCATCCTCTGATCTGGGAAAGCGCCTGGGCCGAGAAAGCGTTGGCATGGGCGTCGTCGTCGGCGTTGCAGCGTTCGAGTGCTCGGGTCTGCAGGTCGGCGACTTCGGTGGAGGGCTTCGCGGTCGACGTGGCGTCACGAAGCTGGCCGAGCAGGTCCTCGCAGGGCAGCGCGCGCCCGGTCTCGTCCGTCACCGCGATGCCGGCGACGTACTGGACGGGACCGGCGGCCGCGAGCGGGACGGGCGCGTCGAGCGTGCTGTGCAGGCTCGCGAGCGTCGTCTCGACCGCGGCCGGGTCCGGAGCGCCCGCCCGAAGCGCCGAGAAGACGGCGTCCGCGGCGGCGTCGACCGCGTTCCAGGCAGGCCGGTCGGCCTGACGCAAGGCGGCAGCGTTGTCGTCCCAGAGGGTTTCAAGGTCGGTGATCCGGCGCTCGGCGGCGGCGAGGTCACCGCTGGCGGCGATCCGCTGCGTATCCGAGACGATGTCCTTGTAAGCGGTGAGGTCGCCGAGACCTGCGGACGTGGGTGCGGCGGATGCGGTCTGCGTAGTCGGGGAGAAGTACATCTCAGCAAGCGCGAAGCCCCCGGCAGGCACGGCGATCAGGATCGCCGAAAGGGCCAGGTTTCTGAGGGGTGAGGTCATGGAAGGCGTCCTGTCTGGTTTGAACGCACCTCCGTCAGAGGCGCGCAGGAGTCACCGTGACAGGACGTTTCCCAAACCGTCTGTCGCGCTTCTTACGGATCGGTAAGGTGGACGCTTGGTCTATGGATGGCAGAGGACGAGGGCTGTTCGCCCGGCGCCGGAGTCGCCCTAGGCGCGCGGAAGATCGATGCGGGCCACCTCTGCAGCAGGCCCTGCGCGACCCTAGGGTTCGGACGGTAAAGCAAGTCAGATCGTTCGGCTGACCGCGCCAGCGAGCCGCCGATCCGGTCGAGCACTTCGCCGAGGAAACCGCCGATGGCGACGTTCGCCAAGGTGTAGGAGAAGCTGCCCGAAACGTTCCAGATCACGAACCGACGCCGCTCCATTCCCGACATGGCGGCGGCGAGCGGGACCGGACCTGCGACCGATCCGACAAAACGTCCCATCATCAACGCGACCCCGCCTTTCTTCTCGAAGATCCGTATGGCGGGCGATGGTGTCCGAGCTCTCGATTCGCCCGCGTCCGGGGAGGCGGCGCATTGCCGGACGGCCGGTCCGGGTGCTCGCTTCCGATCCCGGGATCGACCCAAGGGCCACGAACCGAACGAGATCGAAGAAGTCGAGCGAACCGCTCGGGACGAGGATGCCGCCTGCATCGACGACCCGCGTTCCGGGCATCACGACACGGGTCAGGAGAAACGCCTCGAGCGCCGAGGCGAGCCCGATCAGCCAGTAGCGGAAAACGCCGAGTGGCTGGAGCGAGGAAAGGATCTGGTCGGGGGTATGAGGCGTCAGATCACTTTACGATGAGGCCGCGGGCGGACCTGGCGACGAGAAGCAGGATCGGCGCTGTGTTCCGCAGGGACGTGGTTCCGATTGGGCTCGTTTTCGTTCCGAGGCGATCCATCTGCTGTTGCTCGTGGTCTGTACCAACGCGATGCGGGCAATAGCCGAAATCCCTCCGGTCCGGAAAAGACGTGTTCTTACGAAAGTGTAAGTTCTTGGAAAAGCGATCCGCGTTCTTGCTGCCCATCCGGTGACGGCAGGCAAATGGACCTTCACCAAAGGAGAACCCGATGCTTTGCAAGACCCTGATCCTCTCCCCCGCCGGGCTGATCGCAGCGCGCGACGTTGTCGCGAGCAGGCGTGCGACGCGGCCCTGGCTGCCCAGCGGGGCAAGCTCGCCGAAGTGTCGTTCGACGACGAGCAGAGGGACCGCGCTGCATGAAAGGCGGTCGTGACCGCTGCCGACGCCCAGTTCTAGACCGTGACGATCGACGCCAACAGCGGCGAGGTCTTCGCCGAGGCGCTGTCTTCCGATTAGGGTGATGGCCATGAGGGCGACGACGACGCCTGACGCCGGCAGGTGATTTGCGTCCTCCGGCTTGGCCTCGCCAGCGAAGCCCGGCCTTTCAGACCGAAGAGGTGATTGGGCGACGATGCACATCCTGTTTGCCGAGGACGATGTCGAGACCGCCGGCTATGTCGTGAAGGGCCTGTCCGGAGAGGGCCATGTCGTCGATCACCTGACCGACGGCAAGGACGCGCTGGCCCAGGCGATGTCGGGAGATTACGACCTGCTTGTTCTCGACCGGATGCTCCCCAGCCTTGACGGACTGTCGATCCTGAAGTCCCTCCGCGCGGCGAAGGTGGACGCACCTGCCATCCTGCTGACGGCCATGGGCGCGGTCGACGACCGGGTGGCGGGACTGCGCGGCGGTGCGGACGACTACATCGTCAAGCCCTTCGCCTTCGTCGAACTGCTGGCGCGGATCGACACGATCTGCCGCCGTCCTGCAACGCGCGACGAGGTTCTGGAGATCGTCATCGGTGACCTCCGGCTGGACCTTCTGAAACGCGAGGTGACCCGCGAGGGCGCGAGGATCGACCTTCAGCCGCGCGAATTCTTGCTGCTCAAGCATTTCATGGAGCGGCCGGGACGCGTCCAGACCCGCACCGTGCTTCTGGAGTCCGTCTGGGGGCTGCACTTCGACCCCAAGACAAGCGTCGTCGAAACCCATATCAGCCGCCTGCGTAACAAGATCGACAAGCCGTTCGACAAGCATTTTCTCGTCACGCTGCACGGCGTGGGTTACGTGCTGCAACTGTGAGGCGGCCGTTCTCCTGGTCGATGCGGTTCGCGCTCGCGCTTTCGGCGGTGTTCACCATCGGCACATTGTCGGCGGGGGGCTTGTCCTACTTGTTTCTCTCGCGGGGAATGAGCCGGCGCCTGTCGGCCGATGTGCAGTCAAGTGCCGAAAGCCTGGCCCGGATCGCGGCCGAAGGCGACATGACCGATCTCAGGGAGCAGATTGCAGCCCTGGTCCGCTCGACGAGAGATGGCGCCAGCCTGGTCGCATTCGTGGACGCAGACACCGGCACGAGGTTCGGATCGTTGGCGGTGAAGGCGCCGTTCGAGGGCGAGCGCCGCCTGCTGGTCAATCGCGACATTCCCGGGAGCGAACGCACCGGCACGGACGAGGCCGAGGCCTATCTCGCCTTCGGCATCCGGACCGACATCGGCTGGGTGATCGCCGCGCGGGACGAGGCGTGGATCGCCGAGAGCGGCGAGATTCTCGTTCAGACAACAGGCTGGTCGCTATCCATCGCGATGCTTCTGTCGATCGGGCTCGCCTTGGTCATCGCGCGTCGCAACGAGCTTCGTATCAACAGGATGGACCGGGTTCTGGATGACGTTGGTGCGGGGCGCATGGACCTTCGGATCGGGGACGGTGGCAACGACGACCTTGCCAAGCTCGCCGCACGGGTCGACCAGACGCTCGACCGGCTCGAGGCCGGGATCGACTCGATCCGGCAGGTTTCGACGGACGTGGCCCACGACCTGCGCGCCCCGCTCGCGCGTCTGCGGATGCGGCTCGAGCCGCAGGCCCTCTCGCCCCGGGTTCCCGAAGAGACGCGGCACGAGATCGGCTCCGCGCTTCTCGACATCGACGCGATTTCGGGGACGTTCGACGCGATCCTGCGGCTCGCGCGGCTCCGGTCCGGCACCGTCGAGCTGCGTAGCGAGATGATCGATCTTTGCGGCCTGGCGAGGTCCGTCCACGAAATTCTGGAGGCGTCAGCCGACGAAGCCGGCCACCGGCTGTGCATCGAGGTGCCAACAGCCCCGGTCAGCGTGAATGGCGACAAGGATCTCCTGACGCAGGCCTTGACCAACCTCGTGGCCAACGCGGTTGAACATTCCCCGTCCCCGGCAACCGTCACGATCAAGGTCGCACCGCTGGGAAACCTGCCCGTCGTGTCCGTTTCCGACGATGGCCCCGGCATCCCCGAGGCCGATCGCGGCCGGGTGCTCGAACGGTTCGTGCGGCTCGACGCCAGCCGTTCCGTGCCCGGCACCGGCCTGGGGCTGAGCCTCGTCGCGGCCATTGCCGCCCTGCATGGCGCCCGCGTCGTCCTCGAGGACAACCATCCCGGGTTGCGGGTGTCGATCCGGTTTCCACCTGCCGACGCACACCCCGTAAATCTCACGAAAGCGTAACCGCCGGCCAGCCGAAACGGCCAGTCGCACACCGTGCTCGCGGGGGAACCTCTCAAGGAGCTCACGCACGTGTCTTTGGTCTATGGCAGACCCGTTGCTACGAAGCCGCATTCCGTCCGCTTCGCAGCATCGGTCGATCGAGGCTTTGAGCGGTCATCCGCCACGTAGCGCTTGAACGGCCGGACTGCGGGACGGAGCTGCCGTTCGACCCCTCGTACCGAACGTCCGTGTTCGAATTTGAAACTTCTATGATGCAATCGGCCAGCACGCATCTCTCTTGCGAACGACGCGTCGAAGCATTCGCGTTACCAATAAGGGTCGCCGTAGGGCCGTCTCTCCTTGTCCCTTCTTCGAGTTCCATCTCGACGTCCGTCGTGCATCTCGTGACCCCAAGAGGCATGTCCCGAACTTTGGGCCGGACGCGACCGCGAAAAAAAACCATCGTCGGGCTTCTTGAGGTCCGAATCTAGGACTTGGAGGATCTCCAGCCTTCCGACGGAGCGACCTGCGACACGAGCTCCCCTCGCCGGATGCCGACGCATGGTCTAGGAAGCGGGATGAACCGGCCCCCAAGCCCCTTCGTCGTCCTGCTCCTGGTCCTCGGCCTGATTCTGCCGAAGGCGACCGCGGGGCTCGCGGCAGTCGGTCTTGCAGGAACCACCGTGGTGATCTGCTCAGGTGACCAGCTCGTCACAATAACGCTTGATGCGGACGGCAACCCGATCTCGTCCACCGCCTCTGATGAGCCTTGCGGCCTTGTCGTGCCGGTCACAGATCTGGGCATCCCCAAGCCGGACTGGACCCCGGCCGAGCGGCGCATGGCCACGGCCCTTTCGACGCCGACCTACCCGCCGGCCCTCGCTCCTACGGGCCTTCCCCCACCCCGCGCGCCTCCCTTCGCCTGACAGATCGTCTCAAGCCCGGACCCTCCGCCCGGGTCGATCCGTCATGTGAAAGGACCGCATCATGTTCCGCCTTCCTCGCGTCACCGCGCCCATCCTGTGGGTCGGTGTCGCGGCCATGCCAGCCTTCGGGCAGGTCGCGGTCGAGATCCCGTTCGCCGCCGGGCTCGCCGGCATCCCCTTCGGCTGCGGGACCACGGCCTCGATGGGTGTCAGCGGCCGGCCCGTGCGCGGCGCCGATCTCCGGCTCCACGTTGCCGACGTGGCTCTGACCGATGCCTCCGGCCGGACGGTACCCGTCACCCTCGACGACGACGGCATCTGGCAATCGGGCGGCGCAGCGCTCCTCGACTTCGAGAACGGCGCCGACCCCTGCGTCGACGGCTCGCCCGGGACCAACCTCAGCCTGCGCGGCACCGTGCCCGCGGGCGGATGGCATATGCCCTTCGCGCTCGACCACGCCGACGCACCGCTGGCGGCCTCGCCGCTGAACGTCTCGGCGATGTTCTGGAGCTGGCAGGCCGGATACAAGTCCCTCAAGATCGACTTCGTGCCCGAAGCCGCCGGTACGGCGATGCCCGGCGGCGATCTCGGCCCAAACCCCGCCCCCGCTTTGATGGCCTTCATGGGCGCGGGCCTTGGCGCGGGTGGCTACTTCCTCCATGTCGGCGCCTTCGACTGCGGCGAGGCCGTTCGGAGCCGGACGCCCGCGACTGAGTGCGGGCGGCCCAACCGCACCGCCGTGTCGCTGGAGGGTTTTGACCCCGCGGCCGGAACCGTGGTCATCGACCCCGCTCCGGTGCTGGCCGGCGCCGACCCGATGACGAACGCGCCCGGAACGGCGCCGGGCTGCAAGTCCTCGCCGCTCGACGCGGATTGCGCGGGCGTGATGCCCGAAGAGGTGATCGCGCACCACGCCGCGGGCAACCGAATGATCACTCCGGGCCCCGTGTCGGGACCGGCCACGACAGCCCGCTCAAGGACGCGCGTGTGATCGGCTTCGAGACGAGCGCTCAAGGTGTGGCGGATCTCGTGGCCTTCCTCCAGTCGCTAAGCGACCGGTCGCTCCTCACCGACCCACCCCTCTCAGACCCCTGGCCCGAGGGGCGCCCCGCCCGTGCTCTTCGGCGCGCGGCCACGCCCGCTCCCACCCCCCAGGCAGGAGACCTGGCATGACACGTCGTTCCACGCTGTTCCCGGCCCTCGCGCTCATGGCCGCAGTTGTGGCCACGGGCGCCGTCGCGCACGCACCCGAGGCGCTTCCTTCGGCGAGGCGCGCGGGTTCGACCCCGCCAACTGGTCGTTGTTCACCGTGCGGCCAGAGGACGGGCAGGACGCGACGTGGCGGGTGGCCGAGGCGTATGGCATCGCCTTCACCCCGGGCGAGAACGGCCAGAAGGCGCATGGCGTGATCGACCGGGACGGGCGTTTCGCGACCGAAGTCCACGGCCTCCGGTTCGGACCGATCGACCTCTATGTCACCGGCCTGACCACCGCACCGGACGGGGGCGAAGGCGCCACCGATGCCAAATGGTGGGCGCGCCTGACCGGCAGCTTCGAGTGACGGGCCCCGCCGAGGTCAGGCGGCTTCGCCGCCCGAACCAAACGATGCCCCTTGAACGCGATCGCGCGAACCCGAGGCAAATCACTTCTTGAAACGCAACAGAAGGAACGAACCCATGACCCACAGTCCCATCCATCCGACCCGCCGACAGTTCGCGGCGATGGCCGCGTCGGCCGCGGCGGCGCTCGCATCGGTCTCGAGCGCCCAAGCCCAGACCGGATCGCCGTCCCCGGACGGGGCGACCTCCTCGCCCTCGATGGACGCCATGACCCCGCTCACCTGCGGACTGGTTCTGTTCCCCAACCTGACGGCGATGGACCTCGTGGCGCCGCAGCTCCTCATGAAGACGATGATGAAGACGGAAACCCACATCGTCGCCCAGACGCGCGCGCCGGTGATGGCCGACAGCGGCTTCGAGATCGTGCCCACGATGACGTTTGACGAGTGCCCGCAAGATCTCGACGTGCTGTTCGTGCCCGGCGGGCCGCGCGGCACCGACCTGGCGCTCCGCAACGACGCGCTGCTCGACTTCATCGCCGACCGGGGCTCGCGCGCGCGCTACGTCACCAGCGTCTGCACCGGATCGACGATCCTCGGCGCGGCCGGGCTTCTCGACGGCTACCGGGCGGCGTCGCACTGGATGACACGCGACCTGCTCCCGCTGTTCGGGGCCACGCCGGTCGACGAACGGGTGGTGCTTGACCGCAACCGCATGACGGGCGGGGGCATCACCGCCGGGCTTGATTTCGGCCTGGTGCTCAGTTCGGTCCTGCGCGGCGAGGAGGTCGCGCGGCTTCAGCAGCTGATCCTGGAATACGACCCGCAGCCGCCCTTCGACTCGGGATCGATGCGAACCGCCCAGCCCGACACGATCGCCACGGCGCGCCAGGTCTCCGAGGCCGGACGACGCGCCATGCGCGCGGCTGCAGAGGATGCGCGGACGCGACGGTCCCTCTGACGACCGAAACATGAACGTGACGGGCGCCATGAGACCGCTGTGGCCTGCTGGCGCCCGTCGCATTTGTGCGTAAGGTCCGGCGTTCCGGAGAAGCGCCTGAAGCGGGCTTCTCTGCATGTCGAAACCACAAATGGCAGTCTTGAGGCAAAGCCATGTACTCATCTGCACGGCCGTCATCCTGACGGTCGCAATGGCCAGCGTCGTTCGGCTGCGCGGATGGCGCCGGAGCACACGGTCCCAGATAAGGCGGCAGATCTGGCAACTGGCGGGTCTTTTCATGAACTTTGCGGCGAAGGCTCGTCGCATGAGAAGCATCACTGTCCCTCCTACCGCCTCCTGAGCGATCCGCCGGACATCCACGTCGCCCCGTGTGTCCGCCGCGCGACGCCGGCTCTCGTCTGGCGGAACCTTGGGCGCCTCGTCGCCCGCGCACGGGCCGGCAATCCCCCTATATCCGCCCGCGCGCCGCCCGCGCTGCTCTGATCCCATGCCGCACGGTGGCATTTCAGATCGGCCGGACGATGATCCTGCGGGGCAGAACGCCTCCAACCAAGCGCCGCGGGTCGACGCACGCATCCCCTCCTTGCCGCCCGGCAAGCGGTGCGGTCTCGCATCCTTCCGGAGCTGGCACGCCTCGAATGCATCGTGGCAGGCGACGCGCGCAAGGCCGCACCTACGCTGCGTCCGGGCGCGCGGCTCTTGCGGACTTGGAACGGCACCACCCATGTCGTTGATGTTGTGCCCAACGGATTCATGTGGGAAGGTGCGCGCCACCGCTCGCTCTCGGCCATCGCCCGCGCTACGAAGGCTGGAAGCTCGTGCCTAACCGCTTCGACGATGGCGGGCTGTCCGGCGGAACTCTCGACAGGCCGAGCCTCCAGCGGCTCCTTGACGAGATCGACGCCGGTCGCATCGGCATGGTCGTGGTCTACAAGATCGATCGCCTGACACGCTCGCTCGCTGACTTTGGTCGCCTCGTCGAGCGGCTCGACGCGCGCGGCTGCTCCTTCGTCTCCGTCACGCAGGCCTTCAACACCGCCACCTCGATGGGGCGGCTGACGCTTAATGTCCTCCTCTCCTTTGCGCAGTTCGAGCGTGAAGCGACGGCGGAGCACATCCGCGACAAGATCGCCGCCTCCAAGAAGAAGGGCCTCTGGATGGGCGGCACCCTGCCGCTCGGCTATGACCGCCACCCCGATCCGCTGCGTCGCGAACTTCTGCTCAAGGAAGACGAAGCGGAGACGGTGCGGCACATCTTTCGCCTCTACCGCGATCTCGGCAATCTGCGCCTGATCGAGATCGAGGCCACACGGCTTGGCCTGCGGCCAAAGGCGGGCGTTACCCCGTCTGTCCGTGTTCGGGGCACCGGCCCGTTCACTCGGGGCCAGATCCACTACCTGCTGACCAATCCCGTCTACATCGGCCGCATTCGGCACAAGGACCGGACCTACCCCGGTCGGCATGGCCGCATCATCGACACGGAACTGTAGGACACGGTGCAGGCATGCCTTATCGCCGTGCGCGCCAGGCCGCGCGGTCGCAGCAACGAAGCACTACAGGCGCGTATGCTGACTGGCAAGCTGCGTGACGGGACCGGCGATATCCTGACGCCGACGCAGACGCAGCGCCATGGCCGGCGCTTTGCCTATTACGTCTCGCATCGCCTGATTGCCGGCGGCATCGATCCGACGGGCTGGGGGCTGCCGGCCGCGACGATCGAGGCGACCCTTCACCGGATCGTTGCGGCTCACCTGCGCGCCTTGGCCGAGCGACATGCCCTTCTCGCCGCACCGGATGGGACGCATGCGGCGAACATCGCGCGACGGGCACAGGCGCTCGCCACGGAGGTCGAGACAGACCCGATGCGTGTCGGCACGCTCATCGAGGTCGTCTGCCTCGAACACGACCACGTCCGTCTGCGGCTTGCTGCCCGTCCGATCTCCGCCGCGCTGAATGTCACGACCGAAGCGCTGGATGCTAGGTGTTCAGTCCCGGCATTGGGTGGATCGGATTGAGGATGAACCTATCCGGCTCTGATGTCCAGATTTTGCAGATGTGTTCGTAGGGCGTGAGGCCACCGAGGGTCTTGAGCCTTCGGGCGAAGTTGTAGGCTGCCATGAAGTCGCCGAGGTGGGTGCGGAGCTGATCGTGGCTCTCGTCGTGGAAGCGCTTGACGGTCGCTTCCTTGATGGTGCGGTTCATTCGCTCGACCTGGCCGTTCCTCGGGAAAACGATCCACCGGATCGTTTCCTGATCCTCGTCTCTCCAGGGGTGGTTCGGCTTGGTCAGCCGGTGCTCGATCCCGCGCGCCATCGTCCTCGGACCGATGGCGGACTTCGGCGCGCCCTCGCAGATCATGTCGAAGCGCATCGGCCGGGAGTAGACGGTGTTCCGGTTCCTGCGCTGCTCGGCGAACTGGATCCCGTTGTCTGTGAGAATGGAGTGGACCTGATAGGATGAGCCGCAGGCGAATGCCTCGAGCATATGCCGCAGGAACTCCCACGCCGTTTTCCTGTCGGCCTTCTCGACGAGCTGGGTGACGGCGAATTTGGATGTCCGGTCGATGCCGACGAAGAGGTGGAGCTTGCCTTCCGCAGTCTGCACTTCGGCAATGTCGATGTGAAAGAACCCAATCGGGTAGCGCTTGAACTTCTGGCGCTTGGGCTTGTCGCCTTCGACATCCGGCAGACGCGAGAGGCCATGCCTCTGCAGGCAGCGGTGCAGCGCTGACCGCGTCAGGTGCGGGATCGTCGGCTGAAGCGCGTAGAGGCAGTCATCGAGCGGCAGGAGGGTATGGCGCCGGAACGCGACGACCATCGCCTCCTCCGCCTCGGTCAGAACTGTCGAGCGCGGCTCCCTCAGCCCGGTCTTCAGATCCTCGACCGCCGCCCGCTTCCGCCACTTCGCTACCGTCTTCGGGTTGATCCCCAAGTCACGGCTCAGCACCGCGAGCGAAGATTGCGATCGCTGTATTTGCTGCTCTGACGGCGTGCGTGGTCGTGGCGCAGCGGTGACGAACTTGTCCCATAATGCTTCCTTCCATTCCGGGAAAAGGATCGCATCATCAAACCATAGGATCGAACATTGAGCCTCCTGACCTTCGTCTCTCCTCTTGCGCTCCGCCGACGCGGTGTCGAGACCCGCATAATTGCGGGCGTCGTTTAGCCTGCTCCTGACCCGATGCTCCTGCGCACACTGGCTGAAGCCCATACTTGGGCGAGATCCCTAAAGGCAGGCAGATCCCTGACCGAGATCGCGACGACGACCGGACATTCGGAACCCTAGTTCCGCGCACGCATCCCGCTGGCCTTTCTCGCGCCATCCGTTCGGGCCGCTATTCTTGATGGATTTCAGCCCCCCGAAATATCCGTCGCCTCGGTCCTCTGCGCGGGCATCCCGATGGCGTGGGAAGTGCAGGAGCGGCTTTTCCGGTTGGCATGAACCCTCGGCCGGAAGCACTGGCGAGGCGCACTGGCAGAAGCGCGATTAACTATCCCAACGCCACCGTGTTCATCCTGCGTTCTTCCTTCTTCGGACGTAATGCAGACCCTGATCGTCGAACCCTTCGTCCCTGTTCCCGCCCGGCAGGGAAATTCGTTGCAAGCCACGGAGATCACGACGGGATTTCCACACCAATCGGACCGGGGTCATGATGCCGGTTCGTTCCGCAGCGCCCTGATCGAATTGGGGATTTCCCCGTGCATCTCGTCAAAGGTTGGCCGCAAGGTCCGAATCCCACACGACGCGGCTCTATCGCCTGTGCCACAAGATCGAGACCATGTTTCGCGCACCTCAAGAATTGGCGCCGCATCGGAACGCAGGATGACCGGTGCCCGGTCCAGCTCCTCTCGGCATGCGCCCTCGTCGCATTCGTCACTTACTGGTTATAAGTCTGGACCGTGGGCAGGGCCGGACCTGAAAGAGCCACTCGGCGGCTTCAATCCAGAATCTTCTCGCTCGCTGCTGAGTGACACGCGACTCCTCGATCAGCATTGCGAGGCCCCGATCGGGCAAGATCGAGCGTCTCGTGGAAGAGCGGGTGGTTCGCCGAGATCGGTGGGTTGCCTTGCGGAAGCTTTGCCACCAAGGGGATTATACCTTCTTGATCGAAACAGATGACGGCAAGCTGCGGTTCAGCAAAAAGGACGGTCCAGTCTTTACCAATCTGTGCCTTGGCCCCGAAGTCACATTCATAGCTACGGCGACTTCATCACCGGTCGTCGGCCATACCAACCGTGGCAGGTTTTGAACAACAGCCTCGGCGACAGCGACGTATTTATCGTCCGCGGCCTTCGAAACCGCATCATCGATTTGGACTCGCTCGCATTGTCGGTCGATGAGAACGACAAGGGCGCCTGAAGGAAGCCTTCGATCGCGTAGACGAGACGGAGAAATCCGAAGCCGAGATGATGGAAGAGGAGGCTTTCGGGGTTAAATCGACTTCGCGGCAAGTTCGGGACGGAGATGCGCAAGAGCAGCGTCGCGACGCTCGTCGAAAGAAGGCGACAAAGGATCAGTTTGTGAAGGCGATTGTGGGCTTCACCAAGCGCATCGACCTCAAGCAAGAGAGTAGCAGCTATTCGTCTCGCGATTTTTGCAAAGCTTCTCGCTTTACTGATGATCATCCGTGCCGCCTCCTGGACAAGCACGCACAAGGCAGGCAAAAAACCGAAAAGTTCGACAAGATTGCCGGTTCCTCCCGTGAGGGACGACTCAGCCAATGGGCCCTACCTCCTCGGACGGCCGACCTTCAAAGTCTTCGGCCGGTCAAGCCAACAACACGAAGCTTAAAGCCTAACAGCGTCCACGACCAGATGCCTGCCAATTTGCTCAAATGCTGGGCCACCTGCTTGTGGTGCGTACATGCGTGCCTGTGCGCAACCCTCTCGCTAGGCGAGCGCACCAAGATGCTGCGCCAAACCTTTACTTGGAGCAGGTTTATGCACGTAGCACCTCTAGAACGACGCGCTGCTCGTGACGTCGATCACAGATGTGATGGACAGCGTGAGCTTCCAGTTCATTAATTGAATTGCCGTCGATCCAAAGACACTGTCTAGTGTTCAGCCTGCGAGAGGATCTTCCTTATGGGGCGCCGCGCGTGCTTCTGTAATTTCCAACCGCACCGGCTTAAGAAGCACTATAGACCTTAACCGATGTTGTTTATACAGAGCTTTTACCGGTCCTGCAAATGCAAATGCCGCCCAGTAGGACGGCGAGTATGCACGATGTAGCGCGTGGCAAATTGGTTGCGGGAGTAGGATTTGAACCTACGACCTTCAGGTTATGAGCCTGACGAGCTACCGGACTGCTCCATCCCGCGACGCTTAAGCTTCAGGTGGGCACCGTATAAAGAGATACGCATACTTCTCGCTAAGTCTGGCAGTGACCTACTCTCCCACGTCTTGAGACGCAGTACCATCGGCGCAACGGCACTTAACGGCCGAGTTCGGAATGGGGTCGGGTGTTTTGCTCGCGCTATGACCACCAAACCAAGAAAGAAGTATACAAACCTGTCCAAGTCCGCGCTTGTCGCAAAAGACGTGCTTCTGCTGAATCAAATCAAGCCTATCGAGCCATTAGTACCGGTCAACTGAATGCATTGCTGCACGTACATCTCCGGCCTATCGACGTGGTGGTCTGCCACGGCTCTCAAGGGAGACCTTGTTTTGAAGGGGGCTTCCCGCTTAGATGCCTTCAGCGGTTATCCTGTCCGCTCATAGCTACCCAGCACTGCCGTTGGCACGACAACTGGTCCACCAGTGGAGCGTTCACCCCGGTCCTCTCGTACTAGGGGCAACTCTTCTCAAGTCTCCTACACCCACGGAAGATAGGGACCGAACTGTCTCACGACGTTCTAAACCCAGCTCACGTACCTCTTTAAATGGCGAACAGCCATACCCTTGGGACCTGCTCCAGCCCCAGGATGAGATGAGCCGACATCGAGGTGCCAAACGGTGCCGTCGATATGGACTCTTGGGCACCATCAGCCTGTTATCCCCAGCGTACCTTTTATCCGTTGAGCGATGGCCCTCCCACTTGGGACCACCGGATCACTATGACCGACTTTCGTCTCTGCTCGACTTGTCAGTCTTGCAGTCAGGCTGGCTTCTGCCATTGCACTCAACGACCGATTTCCGACCGGTCTGAGCCAACCATCGCGCGCCTCCGTTACTCTTTGGGAGGCGACCGCCCCAGTCAAACTCCCCGCCACACAGGGTCCCGGATCCGGATGACGGATCGCGGTTAGACATCAAGCAAAGCAAGGGTGGTATCTCAAGGGAGGCTCCACGAGAACTAGCGTCCCCGCTTCAAAGCCTACCACCTATCCTGCACATGCTGTACCTGATGCCAGTGTGAAGCTGGAGTAAAGGTGCATGGGGTCTTTCCGTCTAACCGCGGGAAGTCTGCATCTTGACAGACAATTCAATTTCGCTGAGTCCACATCAGAGACAGCGGGGAAGTCGTTACGCCATTCGTGCAGGTCGGAACTTACCCGACAAGGAATTTCGCTACCTTAGGACCGTTATAGTTACGGCCGCCGTTTACTGGGGCTTCAGTTCAAAGCTTGCACCTCTCCCTTTAACCTTCCAGCACCGGGCAGGCGTCAGACCCTATACGTCGTCTTGCGACTTCGCAGAGCCCTGTGTTTTTAGTAAACAGTCGCCACCCCCTGGTTTGTGCCCCCAGCCGGCACTTGCGTACCAGCCGGGCCTCCTTCTCGCGAACTTACGGAGGTATTTTGCCGAGTTCCTTTGATGTGGTTCTCTCAAGCGCCTTGGTATTCTCTACCAGTCCACCTGTGTCGGTTTAGGGTACGGTCCGATGGAGGGCTATTTCCAGGAACCCCTAAGCAGCTCGCTCAATCCGATAAGAGCGAACAACCCTCGGGATCCGTCACATCCTCCTGGCCCAGGAATATTAACCTGGTTCCCATCGACTACGCATTTCTGCCTCGCCTTAGGGGCCGGCTTACCCTGCTCAGATTAGCTTTAAGCAGGAACCCTTGGACTTTCGGCGACAGGGTCTCTCACCCTGTTTATCGCTACTCATGTCAACATTCTCGCTTCCGATCACTCCACCGGATGCCTTACGGCCCGGCTTCACAGTAAACTCCAAGTCTCCGATACGCCCGAGGGCGCAGAGGAGACGCGGAATTGTATCACGGAACGCTCCGCTACCACGTGGATTGCTCCACATCCTGAGCTTCGGCTCGTGGCTTGAGCCCCGTTACATCTTCGCCGCAAGACAGCTTGACTAGACCAGTGAGCTGTTACGCTATCTTTAAAGGATGGCTGCTTCTAAGCCAACCTCCTGGTTGTTTTGGCCGTCTCACATGCTTTCCCACTTAGCCACGAATTGGGGGCCTTAGCTGCAGGTCAGGGTTGTTTCCCTCTCGACACCGGACGTTAGCACCCGATGTCTGTCTCCCGGATAGTACTCTCGGGTATTCGGAGTTTGGTTAGGCTCAGTAAGTCTGTGG
>CBDCNH010000013.1:0-640000 GCA_965219015.1 Paracoccaceae bacterium | reverse complement strand
CTCCCTGCGACTGGTGAACGGATATGCTCTTACTGCATATCTACCGCAAAGCAGAGCTTTGGTTGCGTCACACTTCCGTTCAATCCGCGGCGTTATCGAAAAGAACGTCACCGCCGGCCCGCGTGGAAGGGCCATGAGGTCGCACTCCGGCCGTAGCACCTCTGCAACCGCCGTCATCCGTGCGATCAAGTACGGACCAGATGCTGAACCCAAAGGAGCTACACGATGCAACGACGCAGCTTTTTCGCTCTCGCGACCAGTGTGATGCTCATGCCGTTTGCCGCGGGCGCGCAATCTTCCGACATCGTCGACACGGCGACGGCGGCCGGCGATTTCTCCATCCTCGTCTCCGCCGTCCAGGCAGCCGGTCTGGTGGAGACGCTGAAGGGCCCCGGCCCGTTCACCGTCTTCGCGCCCACGGACGAGGCCTTCTCGAAGCTGCCCGCAGGTACGGTCGAGACGCTACTCCAGCCGGAGAGCAAGGCGATGCTCGCGGAGATCCTGACCTACCATGTCGTGCCCGGAAAGGTGATGTCGACCGATCTCAAGGACGGCATGGAAGCCACCACGGTCGAAGGCAAGCCCGTGACGATCGGCACCACCGACGGAGTGACGGTGAATGACGCGAAGGTCACGCAGCCGGACATCGAGGCCTCGAATGGTGTCATCCATGTGATCGATTCGGTCCTGATGCCGCCGAAATAATCCCCGCGCGGGCCCTCACGCCGGACTTGGAACCCGGACCGAGGGCGGGCATTCTGTCGGCGGCAGCCCAGGGGCCGCCGCCGCACCAGGCCGTTCGGGGCGCTGCTGCGAATGCCAGTCGCCGAACGGAAAGGAACGCTTCCCATGAACCGCCGTCACGCCTTCGGAGCCATTGCCGCCACTGCCGTCGGGCTCACGCTCGCCGCTTGCTCGACGATGTCCGCGCCGACGCCCGACATCGTCGATACGTTGTCCGCGAACGCCCAGTTTTCCACGCTCGTCGCCGGGCTGACCTCTTCGGGAGCGCTTACGACGCTGCAAGGCCCGGGCCCCTACACGGTCTTTGCGCCGGGCAACAACGCGTTCGCGGCCTTGCCCAAAGGGACTCTGGAACGCCTGCTGAAGCCCGAGAACCAGCAGGAGCTGGCCTACGTGCTGACCTACCATGTCATTCCGGGCACGGCGACATCCGCCACCCTCGCCGGCAAGGCCAACGATGTCGTGGCGCTGAACGGTCGCGCGCTTCGCATCGACGGCACGCGCGGAGGCGTCCACGTCAACGACGCGCTCGTGACGCAGGGCGACATCGTCGTCAGCAACGGTGTGATCCACGTGATCGACCGCGTGCTGCTGCCGCCGAAGCAAGCGAACTAGGCGGTCCGGTGGCGGACCGGACCGGTCCGCCACCGGACTTTGCGATCAGTGCAGCACGGCATCCGCCGGCGCGTCGTACCGGCCGGTCGCGATCCGGTCGCCGATCACCAGCCCGTCCGCACTCGCCCGCACCGTCACCGAAGCCCCGTCCAGAACGTCGCCCGCCAGCAGCATCTCCGCGAGCGGATCCTGCAGGCTGCGTTGCATCACCCGCTTCAGCGGTCGCGCCCCGAACGCCGGATCGTAGCCTGCGTCCGCCAGCCAGGCCTTCGCACCGGCATCGATGTCGAGCACGATCTTCCGGCCGGCGAGCCGCTTCTCGAGCCGCCCGAGCTGGATTTTCACGATCCCGGTCATGTCCGCCCGCGTCAGCCGGTCGAAGATGATCGTCTCGTCGAGCCGGTTCAGGAACTCCGGCCGGAAGTGCGCCCGCACCGCGTCCATCACCGCCCGGCGCGCCAGCCCCATGTCGGCGCCGTCGGCCTGCACGCTCAGCGCCTGCGCGCCGAGGTTGGACGTGAGCACGATCAGCGTCTGCTTGAAGTCGACGGTGCGGCCCTGTCCGTCGGTCAGCATACCGTCGTCGAGCACCTGCAGGAGCACGTTGAACACGTCCGGATGCGCCTTCTCGACCTCGTCGAAGAGGATCACCTGATATGGCCTGCGCCGCACCGCCTCCGTCAGCACCCCGCCCTCGTCGTAGCCGACGTAGCCCGGCGGCGCCCCGATCAGACGGGCGACGGCGTGCTTCTCCATGAACTCGCTCATGTCGATCCGCACCATCGCCGCGTCGTCGTCGAAGAGATAAGCCGCGACCGCCTTCGTCAGCTCGGTCTTGCCCACGCCCGTCGGGCCGAGGAACAGGAACGACCCGAGCGGCCGGTTCTCGTCGTTGAGCCCCGCTCGCGCCCGCCGCACGGCATTGGCGACCGCCTTGACCGCCGCGTGCTGCCCGATGACCCGGCGGCCGAGCTCCTCCTCCATGCGAAGGAGCTTGTCGCGCTCGCCCTCGAGCATTTTCGACGTGGGGATCCCCGTCCAGCGCTCGATCACCTCGGCGATCTGCTCGGGCCGTACGGCTTCCTCGACGAGGATGTCGCCCTCGCGCGCCTCCGCCTCGAGAAGCCGCTTCTCGAGTCCCGGAATGATCCCGTAGCTGAGCTCGCCCGCGCGCCCGAGGTTGCCCTCGCGCTTGACCTGCTCGAGCTCGCCCCTTGCGCGCTCGAGCTCACCCTTGAGACCACGGGCCACCTCGAGCTTGTCGCGCTCGGCCTGCCATTGCGCGGTCATCGCCTCGCTGGTCTCGCCAAGCTCCGCGAGCTCGCGCTCGATCCGCTCGAGCCGGTCCTTCGACGCCGCGTCGTCCTCGCGCCGGAGCGCCTCCGCCTCGATCTGCTTCTGCAGGATCTCGCGGTCGAGCGCGTCGAGTTCCTCGGGCTTGCTGTCGACCTCCATGCGGAGCCGGCTCGCGGCCTCGTCCATCAGGTCGATCGCCTTGTCGGGCAGGAACCGGTCGGTGATGTAGCGGTGGCTCAGCGTCGCCGCGGCGACGAGCGCCGAGTCGCTGATCCTGACGCCGTGGTGCAGCTCGTACTTCTCCTTGATGCCGCGCAGGATCGAGATCGTGTCGTCGACCGTCGGCTCCGACACCATCACGGGCTGGAACCGCCGCGCCAGGGCTGCGTCCTTCTCGACGTACTTGCGGTACTCGTCGAGCGTCGTGGCGCCCACGCAGTGCAATTCGCCCCGCGCCAGCGCGGGCTTCAGGAGGTTCGAGGCGTCCATCGCCCCATCCGCCTTGCCCGCACCCACGAGCGTATGCATCTCGTCGACGAAGAGCACGATCTCGCCCGCCGCCGCCGTGACCTCCGCGAGCACGGCCTTCAGCCGCTCCTCGAACTCGCCGCGGTACTTCGCGCCGGCGATGAGCGCGCCCATGTCGAGCGCCATCAGCTTCTTGTTCTTCAGGCTCTCGGGCACGTCGCCGCGCACGATCCGAAGCGCAAGCCCCTCCGCGATCGCGGTCTTGCCCACGCCCGGCTCGCCGATCAGCACCGGGTTGTTCTTCGTGCGCCGGCTCAGCACCTGCATGGTGCGCCGGATTTCCTCGTCGCGCCCGATGATCGGGTCGATCTTGCCGTCGGCCGCGGCCTCGGTCAGGTCGCGCGCATACTTCCTCAGCGCGTCGTAGCCCTCCTCCGCGCTTGCCGTATCGGCGGTACGCCCCTTTCTGATATCGTTGATAGCGCCGTTGAGCGTCTGCGCCGTCACCGCACCGGCCGCCAGCGCCTCGCGCGCCTTCGACGGCACCACGGCCAGCGCCGTGAGCACGCGCTCGACCGGCACGAAGCTGTCGCCCGCCTTCGCCGCAAGCTTCTCGGCCTCGTCGAGCACGCGCACGGTCTGGCTGTCGATGTAGACCTGCCCCCCGTCGCCCGTGACCTTCGGCGTCCGCCCGAGCGCCGCGTCGAGCGCCTCGCTCACCCGCTCCGCCGATCCGCCGGCGCGCGCGATGAGGTTGGCGCCGAGCCCCTGTTCGTCGTCGAGGAGCGCCTTCAAAAGGTGTTCCGGCGACAGCCGCTGATGGTTCTCGCGCACCGCGATCGTCTGGGCGGCTTGCAAGAAGCCCTTCGCGCGTTCGGTAAATTTCTCGATGTTCATCCGTCACTCCCGTTCAGCATCCGCACCGGCGCCCGCTTGGCGGCACGCATCCGTCGGACCTCTCGGGCATGTGGGAAATCTGCAACGGTCCTGCAAGACGCCCGGCTTGGCAAATCTTCGGCCGCGCTGTAGGACCGGAGCCATGCCAAGCTCCGAGCCAGTCGCCGACGACCGCCTGATCGTGGCGCTCGACGTGCCGGATGTCCTCGCCGGCCTGGCCCTCGCCGGGCGTCTCGGGCCGCTCGTCAGCTTCTACAAGATCGGCCTCGGGATGCTCACCGGCGGCGGCCTTGCGCTCGCGCGTGAGTTGCACGACGAGCAGGGCAAGCGCATCTTCCTCGACCTCAAGCTCTTCGACATCGCCGCGACCGTGGCCGCAGCCGTCCGGGGCGTCGCGGCCTTTGGCCTCGACCTGCTGACCGTCCACGGCGATCCGCACGTCGTGCGCGCCGCCATCGACGGGCGCGGCGGCGCCGCGACGCGCATTCTCGCCGTGACCGTCCTCACCTCGCTCGACCGCGCCGATCTCGATGCCGGGATGATCCGACCGGGCGACGTCGCCGAGATCGTGGCCGAGCGCGCCCTCCGCGCCTTCGAGGCCGGAGCAGACGGGGTGATCGCCTCGCCCCTCGAGGCCGCGAGCATCCGCGCGCTCCCCGAGGCTGCAGGCCGGCTGATCGTGACGCCGGGCGTCCGGCCCGAGGGCGCGGCGACCGGCGATCAGAAACGCATCCTCACGCCGCGCGCCGCCCTCGAGGCGGGCGCCGACCATATCGTCGTCGGACGCCCGGTCTGGCAGGCGCGCGACCCTCGCGCCGCCGTGGTCTCGATCCTCGAGGGCCTTAGTTCCCCGGCGCAGTAGCGGGCGGCTCGACCTGCTGCGTCGACGACGGCGCCCCATTTTCCACCGGCGGGGTTCCCGTGTTGGCATCGGGAGCGACCGGCAGCGCAGGCGCTGCATCCGTTGCCGCGGGTGCCGACGGGTTGGCCGCGTCCGGCGCCGGCGTCGTCGCCGAAGGCTCGGCGGGCGTCGCTTCAGGCGCGGGGTCGCTCGCCTGCGGCGCTGCGGTCCCCTCGACGGCCGTGGTCGTGTCCGGCACCGCGGTGCCGTCCGTCGCAACCGACGGTACGTTGCCCGGGTCCGTCGTCGCCGGGTTCGGCGCGCCGATGAACCAGTATGCCACGAGCCCGACGACGATGACCGCCACGACGAGCCCCACCCAGAGGCCCGCATTGCGCCCCGATGTCTGCGGCGCCACGACCGTGCGCGACGACGCGGTTGCCCCGCCCCCGTGCGCGGCGCGGTCCGCCGCCTCCGAGCTGCCCGGCACCAGGCCGGGCTCCGAGCGCATTCCCGCGCCATCCGTCCGTGTGGTCCGCGCTTCAGTCGGTTTCATCTGACGCCCTCCTGTGACAGATGCGAGCCGAACGCCCGCCCCGGAACCCGGGTTCCCGGCCCGGCCGCAGCGCTCAGTCGTTGATGTCGCGGTCCCAGATCTTGACCTGCCCCGTCCGCACCCCGAGGAACGCCCTCAACGCGATCCACGCGACGAGCGAGACGCCCGCGAAGAAGAGAAGCTGCACCGCGAACCCCGCCGGAAAGAGCGCCAGCAACCCGACCGCCATCGACAGCCCCGTCACCACCGCGCCGATGGCGAAGCCGAGGAACACGTAGCCCGGCGCCAGAACCTCGAGCGCCGCGAGCACCAGCCCGCCGCCGACCCAGACCCACCAGACCTGCCAGATCATCCGCGCCCCTTCAGCATTCGGAACGCGTCGCCGAACGCCTCGAGCGCCTGCGCGGGCACGAGGATCGTCTGCTTGCCCGCACCCTGCCCGACCGCGGTCAGCGCCTCGACCTGCTTCAGCGCCACCTGGTACTGCGCCGCCTCGATGCCGTTCTCCCGGATCGCGACCGCCACCACGCCCGTCGCATAGGCCTCCGCGTCCGCCGAGATGCGCCGCGCCTTGGCGAGCTGCTCGGCGGCATAGAGCTCGCCGTCGGCGCGCAACTCGACCGCGCGCTTCTTGCCCTCGGCCTCCGTCACCTGCGCCCGCCGCGCCCGCTCGGCGTTGAGCTGCTGCAGCATCGCGGCCCGCGTCGCCTCGTCGAGGTTCACGTCGAGGATCTCCGTCCGCGTCACCTCGATGCCCCAGTCGTCCACCACCTGCGCCAGCGACTCCTGGATCTTCAGGATCAGCCGCGAGCGGTTCGACTGCACCTCGTCGAGGTCCATCGTGCCGAGCTCGGCCCGCACGATCCCCGTCACCGTCGTGCCGATGGCGCCGTCGATGTCGCGGATCCGGTACACCGTCTTCTCGGGCTCGGTGACGCGGTAGAACACGCTGGTCTCGACCGCCACGAGCACGTTGTCCCGCGTGATCGCGTCCTGTCGCGTGCTCGGAAGCTGACGCTCGAGCACCGAGACCCGGTGCGCCACCCGGTCGATGAACGGCACGATGAAGTTGATCCCCGGCCCGAGCACGGCGCGGAGCCGCCCGAAGCGCTCGACGACGAACTTCTCGGACTGCGGGACGATCCGCACCCCGAGGAACACGCAGAGTATGACGAGCGCGGCGAGAACCGCGATGACGACGCTCCCGCCGGACAGATCGTTGAGCGACACGGTGTCATCCTCCCGGACCGGAGGGCCCGCACCGACTATGCCGCGTGGGTCCACGCAGGGAAAGTGCGACGCAAGCACCGTTCCCGCGGCACTCTCGCGGCGCTATCATGGGCCATGCCCGCCCTCTGCCGCGACTGCCTGACCCCGTTCGACGCCGGCGCGCGTTGCCCCGCCTGCCGGTCGCCACGCGTTGCGGCGCACCCCGAGCTCATGTCGCTCGGCATCGCGCACATGGACTGCGACGCCTTCTACGCCTCCGTCGAGAAGCGCGACGACCCGAGCCTCCGCGACCGCGCGGTCGTCATCGGCGGCGGCCGGCGCGGCGTCGTCTCGACGGCCTGCTACATCGCGCGGATTCGCGGCGTGCGCTCGGCGATGCCGATGTGGGAAGCGCTCCGGCTCTGCCCCGACGCGGTCGTCGTGCGGCCACGGTTCGACGCCTACGTCGAGGCATCGCGCGCGATCCGGTCGATGATGGAGGCGCTCACCCCCGCGGTGCAGCCGCTGTCGCTCGACGAGGCGTTCCTCGACCTCACCGGTACGGCGCGGCTGCACGGCGCGCCGCCCGCGGTGCTCCTCGCCCGGCTCGCGGCCCGGATCGAGGGCGAGCTGGGCCTCACCGTGTCGATCGGGCTCGCGCACAACAAGTTCCTCGCCAAGATCGCCTCCGACCTCGACAAGCCGCGCGGCTTCGCCGTCATCGGCCGCGCCGACACCGCCTCGTTCCTCGCCGGCAAGTCGGTGCGGCTCATCTGGGGTGTCGGCGAGGCCGCGCAGGAGAGCCTCGCGCGCGCGGGCATCCGCAGCTTCGACGACCTCCTCCGCTGGGACCGGCGCGACCTCGCGGCCCGGTTCGGCTCGGGCGGCGACCGGCTCTGGCATCTCGCGCGGGGCGAGGACCGCCGGGCGGTCTCGGCGCGCGAGCCGGTGAAGTCGATCTCCAAGGAGACCACGTTCGACGCCGACACCGCCGACGCGGGCATCCTCGACGGCCACCTCTGGCGCCTCGCCGAGCAGGTCTCGGACCGCGCGAAGGCGCGCGAGCTTGCCGGGAGCGTGGTGACGCTGAAGCTGAAGCGCACCGACTTCCGCCTCCTGACGCGCCGCCAGACGCTCGACGAGCCGACCCAGCTCGCCGACCGCATCTACCGCACCGCCCGCGCGCTCCACGACGCCGAACGCACGCCGGGCCCGTTCCGTCTGATCGGCGTCGGCATTTCCGACCTCAGGGCCGCGGCCACGGCGGACCGCAGCGCCGACCTCCTCGACCCCGAAGCCGGCCGCCGCGCCGCCGCCGAGCGCGCCGCCGACGCGATCCGCGCGCGCTTCGGCGAAGGCGCGATCCTCAAGGGCCGCGCGCTGCGCTGACTACTCGGCCGCGAGCGGCAGCGCGCCGCGGCCGATCTCGACGATGGCCGCGATCACGCCCGTCATCAGCTGCCGGAAGTCGTCGAACCCGGCATTGGGGCGGATCAGCGCCTCGTCCATGTAGAGCGACCGGTCGATCTCGATCTGCACGACGTGCTGCCCCTGCGACGGCCGGCCGTACTGCTGTGCGATGAACGCGCCCGCGAAGGGCGCGTTGCGAACCACGCGCAGCCCCGCGGCGGTGAACGCGGCCTCGATCCGGTCCACGATGGCCGCCGAGGCCGAAGCGCCGAACCGGTCCCCGAGGACCACCTGCGGGCACGTCCCGCCCATGTTGAGCGAGGCGCCGTAGCCCTCGATGGCCTCGTGCGGCATCGAATGGCAATCGACGAGGATCATCTCGCCGAACGCCTGCATGTGCGTCCTGATCAGGTTGCGGAGCGCCGCGTGGTACGGGCGCCAGAAGGCCTCGATGCGCGCCTCGGCCTCCGCGTAGGGCATCTTGCCCCGGTAGATCGCGCGCCCGTTCGACACCACGCGCGGCACCACCCCGAGGCCGGAGCTGACGCGTGGGTTGTGCGCCCCGCGCGGCACGCCGTCGATGAGCGCGGGGTCGAGCTCGTCGGCGCTCCGGTTGAGGTCCACGAAGGACCGCGGCGCGCAGGCGGCGAGCAACGGCGCACCGAGCGTTGGCGCCGCCGCGAAAAGCTGGTCGACGAAGGCGTCCTCCGAGGACCGGATCGACCAGGCATCGAGCACCGAGCGGCGCAGGAATGCCGGGTCGTAGACCGAACCGCTGTGCGGCGAGGCGAAGATGGCGCTGGTCGCGGATACCCGTGGCATCGCAAGCGTGTAGGCCGAACCGTTCATCTGCTCTCCCTTGCTGCGAACATAGCGCCGATTGACCGGACGCCAAAAGGTCTTGAAGGGGTGCGAGCAATCTTTTAGAGACCGGCGACCGGCGCCACCGACCGTACCTTGGGCGGAGCACCATCGGGCGCGTAGCTCAGCGGTAGAGCACTACGTTGACATCGTAGTGGTCACAGGTTCGATCCCTGTCGCGCCCACCATCGGTCCGCCGGGCTCGTCCGGCACGATCGCCACAGGGCGCGGAGGCGCCGCGAGAGGGAGACGACCGATGAAGGTCAGGAATTCGCTTCGTTCGCTGAAGAGCCGCCACCGCGACTGCCAGATCGTGCGCCGCAAGGGCCGCGTCTACGTCATCAACAAGACGCAGCGCCGCTTCAAGGCCCGCCAGGGCTGAGCCGTCAGCGCGGCACGATCCGCTCGTAAAGCCAGTCCGGCAGGAACTGCCCGCTGCGGACGAAGGCTGCCGCCAGTCCCGGAAAGCTGCGCTTGAACGCGCCGGTGCCCATGTGCTCGAACATGATCCGCGCGGCGGCATCGGCCTCGAGCATGAACGGCTTCGGGCCGTCGAGCTTCTCGATCATGCCGGTGCGGATGAACCCAGGATTGACGATCTGCACCTCGATCCCGGTGCCGCGAAGGTCGATCCGCATCGCCTCCGCGAGGCAGAGCATCCCCGCCTTGCTCGCCCCGTAGCCGATCGTGCCCGGCGCGCCGCGGTAGGCCGCGAGGCTGCCCGTCAGCACCGCGTGGCCTTGGCCCCGCGCGACGAAGCCGGGGATCACCGCGCCCATCACGCGCGCCGCACCCGTGAGGTTGATGTCGAGCATCGCCTCGACGCGCCCCGCGTCCCATTCCGTCGCCGGCATACGCCAGAGCACGCCCGCATTGTAGACCACCCCGTCGATCGCGCCGGCCGCCTCGGCCGCCGCCCTGACCGCGCTCGTGTCACGCACGTCCACTGGCACGACCGTCGTGCGCCCCGGCAACGCCGCCGCGACTGCGCCGAGCGCCGCCTCGTCGCGTCCTGACAGGACCAACTCGACGCCCGCGCGGCTCATCACGCCCGCAAGCGCCGCGCCGAGCCCGCGGCTCGCACCGACCAGCCAATAGCGTTTGCCCAGCCACTCACGCACCCGCCGCAGCCTCCCGCGCCACGATCTCGACCGCGAGCACCACGCCCGACCCGAGCTCGACCTCGCACTCCGCCTCGAACGTCACGAGGTCATGCACGCCCATGTCGGTTCCGAGCCGCCCCAGCGTGAACGACGCGGGCTCGACCGCGAAGAGCGCCATTACCGCGCCCGCCAGATGCACCCGCTGGGGGGCGCGTGCGACGCGCACCGCGACCGTGAACGACGCCCGGTCCACCATCACGTTGAAGTCCCGCACCGGCGCGGTCACGTCCACCGCCGCCGTCTCGATGTCGCCCGGAAAATGCAGCGGCGTCATCGGCACGGCGTCCCGCCGCCCGTGCGGGCCGACCAACCCGAACCCCGGTCCGTCGATCACGGTCAGGCAGCGGTCCACGCCGTCGAAATGCGAGAACGGCCCGTCGCCGTCGACCACCGCCATCGACAGCCGCCACGCGAGCGTGCCCTCCGGCCCGTCCTCGCGCATGAGCTCGGTCGTGGTGCCGCCGCGGTTGGCCCAGGGCATCGTGCGGTACTCGGCGGGGGTGAGATGGATCATCGGAGCGCTTTCGCCGGGGCGTCGGGCGCGAGATCCTCGAAGTCGAACGAGTCGAGCCGTCCCGCGCGCCGCGCCGCCTTGTCGGACGAGATCAGGATATCACGAACGTCCTGCTGCGCCTGGCCGAAATGCGTGTCGAGCTTGCCGACGCGCTCGCCGAGCCGCCGCAGGTCGTCCGACAGCAGGTGCAGCTCGCGCCGGATCGCGCCCGCCTGCTCGCGCATCCGCGCGTCCTTCAGCACCGCGCGCATCGTGTTGAGGACCGCCATGCAGGTCGTCGGCGACACGATCCAGACCCGCGCCGCGAAGCCCTCGCGGACGACCTCGGGGTAGTTCGCGTGCAACTCGGCATAGACCGCCTCCGACGGCAGGAACAGCATCGCGCCGTCCGCAGTCTCGCCGTCGAGGATGTAGCGCTCCGCGATCGCCTTGACGTGGTTGCGGACCGATGCCCGCAGCGCCCGCCCGGCCTCGGCGCGCTCAGGGTCGGTCGCGGCACGGCGCAGCGCCTCGTAGGCCTCGAGCGGGAACTTCGCATCGACGACGATCGGCCCCGGCGGGTTCGGCAGATGCACGAGGCAGTCCGCCCGACGCCCGTTCGACAGCACCGCCTGCCAGGTGAAGGCATCCTTCGGCAACGCCTTCGCCACGATGTCGTGGAGCTGGATCTCGCCGAACGCGCCGCGGGTCTGCTTGTTGGACAGGATGTCCTGCAGCCCGAGCACGTTGCCCGAGAGCTTCTCGATGTTGGCCTGCGCCCGGTCGATGGTCTCGAGCCGCTGCTGCAGGTCGCCAAGACTTCGCGCCGTCCGCGTCGCCGAGCCCGCCAGATCCTCGCCGACGCGCCGCCCGACGTCCGCCAGCCGTGCCTCCATCAGCTCGAGGAGCTTCGCCTGCGCCGACACCTGCGTCTCGGAGACCGCGCGGAGCCCGCCGGCGAGCTGCTGCTGTCCGTCCGACAGGTGCCCCACGACCGCCCCGAGCCGCCCGATCTCGGCCATCACCGGCACCGCCGTCGCGACCGCGCGCCGTGCCGCGCGGAGGATGAACAGGAGAAGGAGCAGCACCACGACCGCCGCCGCCAGCGCCAGG
Source organism: Paracoccaceae bacterium (assembly GCA_965219015.1). Classification (GTDB taxonomy): domain Bacteria; phylum Pseudomonadota; class Alphaproteobacteria; order Rhodobacterales; family Rhodobacteraceae; genus CBDCNH01. The sequence goes on along the minus strand of CBDCNH010000013.1, from coordinate 628,334 downwards.
AGCCGCGGGTCCGTGAGGTTCAGGCTCTGCCCCCCGACCTCGATCATCGCCGCCCGAAGAGCCGCTCGATGTCGGCGAGCGCCAGCGCCACGTAGGTCGGCCGGCCGTGGTTGCACTGCCCCGAGCGCGGCGTCGTCTCCATGCGCCGCAGGAGCGCGTTCATCTCGTCCGCCTTGAGCGCCCGCCCGGCGCGCACCGAGCCGTGGCAGGCCATGCGCGACAGCACCGCCTCCACCCGCGCGCCGAGCGCGGTGCTGCCGCCGGTGTCGGCCAGTTCGTCGAGCACATCGCGCAAGAGGGCCGCCGCGTCGCAGGGCCCGAGGAGCGCCGGCGTCGCGCGCACCGCGACCGCTCCCTGCCCGAACGGCTCCACGTCGAGCCCGAGCCGCGAGAGCTCGTCCGCCAGCGCCGCGAGCCGCTCCGCCTCGGCCTCCGCGACCGGCACGATCTCCGGCACGAGGAGCGCCTGCGCGGCGACGCCCGCATCCGCGGCCTGCGCCAGCAACCCCTCCAGCATCAGCCGCTCGTGCGCCGCGTGCTGGTCCACGATGACGATGCCGTCCGGCGTCTGCGCGACGATGTAGAGCCCGTGCAGCTGCGCCCGGACCGCGCCGAGCGGGCCGTCCTCGCGCGTCGCGGCCGGCTCGAACACCGGTGCCGCCTCGGCGAACCCGAACCCCGGTCGCGCAAAGGACTGCTGCCGCGGACGCTCCATCTGGTATGCTAGCTTACCAGTTTCGAACGCCGCCACCATCGCGTCCCCGACCGTCGTCGAGGCGCGCTGTCCTGCCAGCGCGCGCCGGACGCCCGAGACGACGAGCCCGCGCACGACGCCGGGATCGCGGAACCGAACCTCGGACTTCGCCGGATGGACGTTGACGTCCACGAGATCGGCCGGGCACGCGACATAGAGCGCCGCCACCGGATGCCGTCCGCGCGGCAGCATCCCCTGATAGGCGCCCCGCAGCGCGCCCACGAGCACCTTGTCCGTCACCGGGCGCCCGTTGACGAAGACATGCTGCGCGATCGCGGCACCGCGCGAGTAGGTCGGCAACCCCGCCAGACCCGTGATCCGGAGCCCGTCGGCTTCCGCCCGAACGGGTTCGGCATTGTCCGCGAACGCCGCCCCAAGGACCGCCGCCAGGCGCCGCGCCGTCGCGTCCGGTCCGACCTCCGGCTCGACCGCGAAGATCGCCCGCTCGTGCCCGCCCGTGAAATCCGTCAGCGTGAATCCCGTTCCAGGCACCGCCATCGCAAGCCGCCGCACCACATCAGCGATCGCCATCGCTTCGGCCCGGTCGCTTCGCAGGAACTTCAGCCGTGCGGGCGTGGCGAAGAAGAGATCGCCAAGCTCGACCACGGTGCCACGCCCGAGCGCCGCCGGCCCAACGGCCCCCGCCCGTCCCCCGGCGACATGCAGCGTCGCGGCAGCCGCACCCGCCACGCGCGACGTGAGCGTGAGCCGCCCGACCGCCGCCATCGACGGCAGCGCCTCTCCGCGGAAGCCGAAGCTGTTGATCGCGAGCAGGTCCGTGCCGTCGATCTTCGACGTGGCGTGCCGCGCCAGCGCCAGCGTCAGGTCCGACGCCGCGATGCCATGCCCGTCGTCCGCTACGCGGATCGTGGACTTGCCGCCGTCGGCGTAGCCGATCTCGATGCGCCGCGCGCCGGCGTCGAGCGCGTTCTCAACGAGCTCCTTGACCGCCGACGCCGGTCGCTCGACGACCTCTCCTGCCGCGATGCGATTGACGACCGCCTCATCAAGCTGGCGGATCGGAGGCCGCATGTTGGGAGCGGGCGCGTTCATACCCCCACCCCTAGCACGCATGCAACCGCAGAAGGAAGGCTTTCAGTTGCCCGCCGGGAGTCCCTCGGGCTCGCCCACAACGATGAACCGCAGCTTCTCGGGCTGCATCAGCCGCGCCGCGACCCGGTTCACGTCGGCGAGCGTCACCGCGTCGATGCGCTCGTTGCGGGTCCGGGCGTAATCGATCGGCAGTCCCTCGATCTCGAAGCCCACGAGAATATCGGCAATGCTGCCGTTCCCCGAGAAGTTGAGCGGGAACGACCCGGTCTGGTAGGTCTTCGCGGCATCGAGTTCCGCCTGCGTCACGCCTTCCTTCGCGGCGCGCGCCCACTGGTCGCGGATCACCTCGATGGCCTCTCCGGCGCTCGCGTTGGCGGAGGCGAGGTTGCCCATCCAGATCGCCGCGAGGTCGAGCGGCAAGAGGTAGGTCGAGACGCCGTAGGTCAGTCCGCGCTTCTCGCGCACCTCCGTCATCAGCCGCGACCCGAACCGGCTTCCGCCGACGATGTCGTTCAGAAGGTAGGCCGCGAAGAAATCGGGATCCTCGCGCGGGATGCCGGGCTGGCCGAACGCGATGACCGATTGCGGCGTCTCGAAGGGCACGGTGGTCACGCCGCCCTCGAACGCCGGCTCGACAGGCGGCGGCATCGGCGCGCCCGTCGCGGGCAGCCCGCCGAGCACGTGATCGAGAAGCTCGCCCAACGTCGCGGCGTCGATGTCGCCGACGGCCGAGACGTAGACGCGATCGCGCGCAAGCGCCCGGTCCTTCGCCGCCACGAGGTCGTCGCGGGTCAGCGCCCCCACGCTCGCAACCGTGCCGTCGCGCGACGAGCCGTAGGGGCTGTCGGCGAACACCGTCGCGTCGAACGTGCGTCCCGCGATGGCCTGCGGATCCTGGGCGTCGGACTGGATGCCGGAGATCACCTGGCCCTTCACGCGCTCGATGGCGGCGGCGTCGAAGCGCGGCTCGACGAGCGACTTCCGCAGCAGCTCGGCCGCCTCATCGCGCGTTTCGGTGAGGAACTGCGCCGAGACGGCGATGCTGTCATCGCGCGGCCGGAAGCCGATCGAGGTCGCGATGGCCTCCTTCGCCTCGGCGAAGCCCTGCGCGTCGAGGTCCGCGGCGCCTTCCTCGAGGAGCCCGGTCATCAGGTTGATGGCGCCGCGCTTGCCATCGGCATCGAGGCTCGCGCCTCCCTTGAAGCGGATCTCCAGCGACACGAACGGCAGGGAATGTTCCTCGACGAGCCAGGCATGGATGCCGCCTGGCGATGTCACGTCGGTGATGTCGACCTCGGCAAGCGCGGGCGAGCCAAGCGCGAGGGCCGCTGCCGCCGCGGCGCAGAGCCTGGCGAAGGCGCTCATTTGACGTCTCCCGCGCCGCCCGGCAGGCTTACCGAGGCGTTGACCGGTTGCGGCGCGCTGTCGTCGTGCATGAGCCAGCCCGTCACGGAGCGGCTGCGGTCGAAGACCTCGTGCGCCGCCTCGAGCACGTCCTCCGGCGTCACCGCCGCGAGCACGTCGGGCCACGCCTGGATGTCCGCGATCGAGAGCCCGATCGCCAGCCCCTCGCCGTAGCGCCGCGCCAGCCCCTGCACGTCGTCCTTGGCATAGATCTCGCCCGCCTTCATCTCGGTCTTGATCCGCGCGAACTGGGCGGGGTCGATGCCGTCCTTCAGGAACTGCGCGATGACCGCGTCGGTCGCGTCCTCGGCGGCCTGCAGGCTTTCGCCGTCCATCGGCACGACGGCGAAGCCGAAGGTCGTCCGGTCGAGCGTATCGCCGTCGTAGAACGCCGACGTGTAGAGCGCCCGCCGGCTCTCGAACTGCAGCTTGCGGCCGAGCACCGAGGTCTGGCTGTTGCCGCCGAGGATCTCCGCCAGCACCGTCAGCGCGGCGGCAGTCTTCTGGTCGCCCGGATTGCGCTCCGGCGCGAGGTAGGTGCGGATCACGTAAGGCTGCGCCACGCGGGCGTCCTCCATCGTCAGCCGGCGCTCGGCGCGCTGCGGCGGCTCGGACGGGCGGTCCCGCAGGGCGAGCCCCGGCGTCGGCGCGAGCGGCCCGTAATGCGTCTCGGCGAGCGCCTTCACCGCGTCCGGCGTCACGTCGCCTGCCACGACGAGGATCGCGTTGTTGGGCGCGTAGTACGTGCGGTACCACGCCAGCGCATCCGCGCGCGTCAGCCCTTCCATCTCCTGCTTCCAGCCGATGATCGGGATGCCGTAGTGGTGGTTGAGGTACTGCGCCGCGTTCCTCTGCTCGCCGAAGAGCGCGCCAGGGTCGTTCTCGATGCGCTGGTTGCGCTCCTCGAGGATCACCTTGCGCTCCGTGAGCACGTCCTGTTCGGGGAGCTTCAGATGCCGCATCCGGTCCGCCTCGAGCCCCATGACGAGATCGAGCCGGTCGGCGGCCACGGTCTCGAAATAGGCGGTGTAGTCGTAGGAGGTAAACGCGTTGTCGTTGCCGCCGTTGGCCGACACGGTCGCCGAGAACTCGCCGGGCTTCATCGTGTCGGTGCCCTTGAACATCAGGTGCTCGAGGAAGTGCGCGATGCCGGACTTGCCCGGCACCTCGTCCGCCGATCCGACCCGGTACCAGACCATCTGGGTCACGACCGGCGCACGGTGGTCCTCGATGACCACGACCTCGAGGCCGTTCGGCAGGGTGAAGTCGGTCACCGCCTCACCGAGGGCCGGCAGGGCGAATACGGTCAGGCAGGCGGCTGCGGGGAAGGTCAGGCGGTGCATCGGGCGGTCCTCGGCAAATGCGACGGGACAGAGCACCACTTCATCCGTGCCGCGACAACCGGGGGCACGGGGATGTGACATGCGGCGCTTTGGCCGTCAGCGTCTGATCACGGGCGGTGGCGGGGCGCCGTTGGTCCGCACGCCGAGCCGTCGCCAGCGCTCGAGCTCGGCGTACTGGTTGAGCGCCAGCGGCGCGTAGGCCTTGTAGTAGACGTTGACGTTGAAGATCCGCTCGAGAAGCCGGCCGTCGTTGGCTTGCCGGTACGCGAGATCCGCCGAAGCCAGCCTCGGCCGGATGGCTGGGTCGGTGCCGTAGCGCGTGGCGCTCGCGAGAAGTGCTCCGTCCGCGGCGGGCGGCGATCCTGCGCCCGCGCGACCGCCGAGCGCCGCGACCGCGTCGGCGTTGGGCGTGGGGTCGGTGAGGTTGCGACCGCCCGGCGTCGGTGCCGGCAGCGCGCCGATGCTCGCGGGGATCTCGAGTGGCTTCGAGGGCAGCACGCCGAATTCGTCGGGCCCCGGCCCCGAGGCGCGCAGGTTGAGGAGCCGCGGCTGGTCGCTCGACCCGCAGGCGCCGAGCACCGCCGCCGCCGCCAGCCCCGCCGCAATGCCCGCCCGCAGTCGCATCCGCCCTCCCCGGCCCGAACTCGACCCGTGTCTACCGCACCCGCCCTCGCGCGTCACGCGGTCTTCGCGCGACCCGCCAGCAGCACCAGCCCGAGCGCACCGGCAAAGATCGCGACATCCGCACCGTTGAAGGCGAACGGGTTGCGGATGCCGCAGCACGACATGTTGAGGAAGTCCGCGACCGCGCCGTAGATCACCCGGTCGAGCGCGTTGCCGAGCGCGCCGCCGATCACCAGCCCCGCCGCCGCGCGCACCAGCGGCGGATGCCGCCCCTGCGCGATCCAGCGCCAGATCCAGGCCGAGATCGCCAGCGCGACCGCCACGAGCCCCCAGCGCACCAGAGCCGCCTCGTTGCCGAAGAGCCCGAAGTTCACCCCGTCGTTCCAGGCCATGCGAAGATTGAGGTAGGGCGGCCACACGTCGATGGCGCGCCGCAGGTCGAGGTGCAGGAGATGCACGACGACGTACTTCGACGCCTGGTCGAGCGCCACGACCACGCCCGCGACGATGGCGACGAGGCGCATCCTAGTGCCGGAAATGGCGGATGCCGGTGAACACCATCGCGAGCCCCGCCCGGTCCGCGGCCGCGATCACCTCGGCGTCGCGGACCGATCCGCCCGGCTGGATCACCGCCGTGGCGCCCGCCTCCGCCAGCGCCTCGATCCCGTCCGCGAACGGGAAGAACGCATCCGATGCCGCGACCGATCCCGCCGTCAGCGGCACCTCGCGGCCGAGCGCGCCCGCGGCATCCGCCGCCTTCCTCGCCGCGATCCGGGTGGCGTCCACGCGGCTCATCTGGCCCGCGCCGACGCCGACGGTGGCGCGGTCCTTCGCGAACACGATGGCGTTCGACTTCACGTGCTTGGCGACGCTCCAGGCGAACCGCAGGTCCGCCATCTCGCGCGGGTCCGCGTCGCGCCTGCTCACGACGCGCAGGTCCGGCCCGAAGAGCGCGGCATCGCGATCCTGCACCAGGAACCCGCCCCGCACCTGCCGCACCGTTCGCGCGGGGCCGGCGGCCCGCAGCGGCAACGTCAGGAGCCGCAGGTTCGGCCTCGCGGCGAACACCGCCCGCGCATCCCTGTCCGCGTCCGGCGCGATCACGACCTCGGTGAACACGCCCGCCACCGCCTCCGCCGTCGCCCGGTCGAGCGGGCGGTTGACCGCGACGATGCCGCCGAAGGCCGAGGTCCGGTCGCAGTCGAAGGCGTGGCCGTAGGCCTCCGCGACCGTGGCACCCACCGCCGCACCGCAGGGGTTGGCGTGCTTGACGATGACGCAGGCGGGATCGTCGCCGAGGTCGGCGATGAGCTCCCAGGCAGCGTCGGTGTCGTTGATGTTGTTCCAGCTCAGCGCCTTGCCCTGCCACTGGCGCGCCGCCGCGAGCCCGTCGCCGCTGCCGTCGGCGTAGAAGGCTCCGGCCTGATGCGGGTTCTCGCCGTAGCGAAGCGCCTCCGCAAGCCGTCCCGCGATCGCCCGCCGCCGCGGCGCCGCCTCGCCGATCGCGTCCGCGAGCCAGCCCGACACTGCCGCGTCGTAGGCCGCCGTCCGCCCGAACGCCGTCAGCGCCAGCCCGGCACGAAACGCGGCCCGCGTGGCCCCACCCGTCCCGGCCAGCTCGGCGGCGAGCGCCGCGTAGTCCTCCACGTCCACCACCACCGCCACGAAGGCGTGATTCTTCGCCGCCGACCGGATCATCGCGGGCCCGCCGATGTCGATCATCTCGATGGCCTCAGCCATGTCCGCGCCCGCCGCGACCGTCGCCTCGAAAGGGTAGAGGTTGCTCACCACGAGGTCGATCGGAGCGATCCCGTGCGCCGCCATCGCCGCGAGATGTCCCGCGTCGTCGCGCCGCGCGAGGAGCCCGCCATGCACCGCCGGATGCAGCGTCCGCACCCGCCCGTCCATCATCTCGGGGAAGCCGGTGACATCGGCCACCTCGCGCACCGCGAGCCCCGCGGCGCGCAGATGCGCCGCCGTGCCGCCGGTGGAGACGAGCTCGACGCCGCGGTCCGCGAGATCCCGCGCCAGCGTCGTGAGCCCGGTCTTGTCGGATACGGACAGGAACGCCCGCCGGAGCGGCACGAGATCGGTCACGGCAGCCCCCGGGATCAGGCGTCCTCGGGGTCGTCGCCAGGCCCGAGATCGCGGATGTGCGTGGGCGTACCCTGCGCCTTGGCGAGCGTCCACCCCACCCGGTGCGCGTAGTCGGCGACCGACGCGGTGAGCACGATGGCCAGGCTCTCGCGCGGCGCCGGGCGATGCGGGTCGAGATAGACGGAAGGTTGCAGCGCCATCGCCGCCTGCCCGTCGTGGCGAAACACCCAGATCTCGCCGCTGAGCAGCGTGAGCGAAACGGCCCGTCCGCCGAGGTCGAGGACCGCCTCGACATCGGGGTGCAGGTGGAAGCGCACCGAATAGCGCACCGCATCCGCCCGCATCTCCTGCAAGCGCCGCTCGAAGCGCCGCGCGTCCTCGGCGTTCATCGCGCCGAGCGTGTCCTCCCCCGCGAGCGACCGGCCATCGGAGGCAAGACCGAGCCGTCGGACGTGCGTCAGCCCGTGCGTCGCGACGTAGCCGTCGTGCCCGGCCACCAGTGCCGGCCCCTCGCCGCCCCGCGTCAGATGCGCCTGCACGGAGCGCGGCCCGTCGGCGAACCATTCGGCATGGTCGTCGCGCGGTGCCCGCCGCCCTGCCGCGAGCCGGGAGGACGACACGCCGTCGATCCCGAGCGTCGAATGCGACGAAGTGGCCCTGCCCGCCCGCCACCAGTCCAGGCCGAACGCGCGCCCCGAGCCGCAGTTGACGATGAGCTGTCGCCGGGCGGACGTGAACTCGAACGCGAGTGTCGAGGCATGCGCCGCCGCCGAGGCAGCGCCCTGCGGTGCCGCCGCCGCATCGACGATCACGCTCGTACGCCCGACGGCAAGGCGCGCGAAGCCCATCGCAAGCCGCCCCGACGCCGTCCCGCGCACGCCCGCGACGGCGAGCGCATGGTCGAGCCGCCCGCCCGCGCCGCGCCCGCCGCCGTGGAACCGCGCGAGGCCGCCGTCGGTGAAGATCTCGAGGAGCTCCTCGGGATTCCGCGAGGCGATCCCACCGCCCGCATCGATCCGTGCCGTGCATTCGCCGCCGAGCGCCGCCACCGCTTCGCCGACATGCCCCTCCATGCCGCGCAGCACCAGCGCCGCCGTCACCAGCCCGGCCAGCGCCTCGATCCGGCGCAGTCCGGGCGCCGCCACCGGCCAGCGCCGCGCGAGATACGCCGTCTGGCCGGCGAGGCTGCGAAAGTAGCGCGCCCCTTCGGTCTCGTCCCGGCTGCCGAGCACGAGGCCCGCGTGGTCGAGCATCCGCACGACGCGCCGGCCCGTCAGCCCCGGCTCCCAGCCCGGGCCGTTGCCGCGCCCGAAGCGGCGGATCCACCCCGTCACCCACGCCTGCGCCACGGCGCGCGCCTCCGGGTCGCCGACGGCCGCCAGATCGTCGAGCCAGCCGAACCCGTGCAGCCACGCCTCGAAGGCCGGTCCCTGCCGCGGCAGCGTCCACGGCGAGCCCCCCGGCGCCACCACCGACGCGCCGCCATGCTCGAAGCGCCCGGCCACCAGCCGTCGGCCGCGCGCGAGCGAGCCGATGATGCGCGGCTCGGGCGGCACGCGGAAACCGGTCTCGCCCGGAGCCACCGATGCGGCGGCGGCGTGCAGCCGGTTCATCGCGCGCGCGCGTCGTTCGGTCCAGGTCGCGGACGGGCTCATCGGCGGGACGGAATTGCGCTCATGGCCAGCATCTTAGCCTCCAGGGCTTGCGGTGTCACCCGCGCAGGCACGCCACGAAGAACCCGTCCATGCCGCCGAGGTCCGGCCAGTAGTCCGGCCGCAGCCGAAGGCCGCCACCGGCGGCGATCCAGCCGCGCTCGACGCCGGGCAGCGCGAGCGCCTCACGGTCGAGGGTGAGCGACGGATGCCGGACGAGAGCGGCGGCGACCTGCGCCTCGCCCTCTTCGGGCAGGAGCGAGCAGGTTGCGAACACCAGCCGCCCGCCCGGCGCCAGCCAGCCGATCGCCCGGTCGAGGAGCGCGGCCTGCAGGCGGATCAGCGCGTCGATGTCGCTCCCGTCGCGGACATGCGGCAGATCGGGGTGCCGCCGGATCGTGCCGGTCGCCGAACACGGCGCATCGAGAAGGATCGCGTCGAACGGCCCGCCCTCCCAGGCGAGCGCGTCGGCGACCACGATCGTCGCCGCGAGCCCGGTCCGCGCGAGGTTGTCGCGGAGCCGCACCACGCGAGGGCCGGAGATGTCGAGCGCGGTGACGTCGGCGCCGGTGGCGGCGAGCTGCAGGGTCTTGCCGCCGGGAGCCGCGCCGAGGTCGAGCACGCGCTCGCCCGGCTGCGTCGCGAGCACCCGCGCGGGCATCGCGGCGGCGGCGTCCTGCACCCACCAGCGGCCCTCGGCGTAGCCCGGCAGCTCCGAGACCTGCACCGGCCGGTCGATCCTGAGGCTCCCCGTCGGCAGCGCGCGCGCCTCGAAGCCGACGGGCTCCCGCACGGTGAGGTCGAGCGCCGCACCGGCCGCGTGCGCGGTCTCCATCGCCACGGTCGCGGCCTCGCCCCAGGCCAGGGCGAGCCGGTCGCGGAGCCAATCGGGCAGACGTGCCGGCGGCGCCGCATCCCATGCCGTCCGGTCCGCCGCGACGCGGCGCAGCACCGCGTTGGCAAGCCCCGCGAGCGGCGCCGTCCGCGGGCCCTGCCGCACCAGCCCGACCACCGCGTTGACCACGCCATGCGCCGCGGCGCCCTCGCCGTGGATCTCGACCGCGCCGAGGCGGAGGAGGTTCAGCACCCCGAGGGGCGGCGGCTTGCGGAGAAACGGGTCGAGCGCCGCGTCGGCGCGCGACAGCTGCCGCAGCACGGTCGCGGCCAGCCGCTGCGCCCGCGCCCGGTCCGGCCCGTCGAGCCGGGCGAGCGGCCCCTTGGCGGCGGCGACCGCGTCCGACATCGGCCGGCGGTCGCCGAGCACGGCGTCGAGGAGCCCGGCGGCGGCCTTCCGTGCGGCGGAGCCCGCCGGTTCGTCTCTCGCCAACCCGGCACCCCCCTGTGCGCTGCCCGGCCTGCGCCTATATGAGGCGCGGTCGCGAACGACAAGGAGGCGCACGATGCCCACGATCCACCCGCTCCCCGACGCCGCCGCCCGCGCGCTTGCCGAAGCCCGGGCCCGGCGCGACGCAGTTGCGACGGACCCGCGCCCGACCGAGATCGGCGGCCGCGACGGGCCGGACCCCGTGCGCTACGGCGACTGGGAGAAGAAGGGCCTCGCGATCGACTTCTGAGCCCGTCAGGTTCTGGGCCCGCCAGATTCTGGGCCCGCCAGATTCTGGGCCAGTCGGACTCCGGGCCCGTCAGAGCCCGAGCACGTCCGCCATCCCGTATGCGCCGGGCTTCCGCCCGATCCCCCACAGCGCGGCCCGGAGCGCACCGTCGGCGAAGACGCCCCGGTCCGTCGCCATGTGCCGCAGCACCACGCGCTCGCCGGCGCCCGCGAGCATCACGTCGTGCTCGCCCACGATGTCGCCGCCGCGCACCGACGCGATCCCGATCCGGTCCGGGTTGCGCGGCCCCGCGGCGTCGGTCCCGACCACGCCGCCGCCGCGGCCCGCGATGGCGGCGTCGGCGAGGAGGAGCGCCGTCCCCGAGGGCGCGTCGCGCTTGGCTCCGTGATGCGCCTCGACGATCTCGACGTCCCAGCCCGGAAGCGCCGCCGCCGCCTGCCGCACCAACGCGGCCAGCACCGCGACCCCGAGGCTCGTGTTGCCGGCGCGCACGATCACCGCATGACGCGCCGCCGCCGCGACCCGCGCGAGCTCGGCGGGTGCGAGCCCCGTGGTCCCGATGACATGCACGAGCCGCGCCTGCGCCGCGAGCGCCGCGAACCCGACCGACGCCTCGGGCGTCGAGAAGTCGATCACCGCATCCGCCTCGGCAAAGGCCACGAGCGCGTCGGCGCCGGCAAGCACGCCGACGGCAGCCCCGCCCAGCGCCGTGCCGACGTCGCGGCCCTCCCAGGCATGTCCGGGCCGGACCAGCGCGCCCGCGAGCCGCACCTCGTCCGCGGCCATCACGGCGTGAAGCACGCGCCGCCCCATGCGGCCCGCCGCACCCGTCACCACGATCCCCGGTCTGCCGTCGGTCGCCATGCCGCGAGACCTAGCGGTCCGCCACGGCAATGGCAAAGCCTGCCGGTTGCGGGGCCCCGCGCGCTGGCCTAGATGAAGGCGATGGCACACTCCCGCGGCAGCGAAGGCCCGACCCAGCGCCAGCTTCGCGTCGGCGAACTGATCCGGCGCACGCTCGCCGACATCCTCGCGCGCGGCGACATCCACGACCCGGAGCTCAACCGCATGTCGATCACGGTGGGCGAGGTCCGCACCTCGCCGGACCTGAAGGTGGCGACGGCCTTCGTGCTGCCGCTCGGCGGGCAGGGCCGCGAGGAAGCGCTGACGGCGCTCCGGCGCAACCGCGCGGACCTGCGCCGCGCCGTCGCCCGCGGCATGACGCTGAAGTTCGCGCCCGAGATCCGCTTCGAGATCGACGAGACCTTCGACCGGATGGACGCGACGCGGCGGCTTCTGGCGCAGGCCGACGTGCGCCGGGACGTCGAGGCGCCCGACGATGACGCCGATGCGCCTTGAGGCGCTCGTCCTTGCGGCGGGCCTGAGCGCGATGGCCTCCGCCGGGGCGGCGGCGCCCTGCCGCCACATCGAGGTCGAGGGCATCGGCCACGCGGTCTGCGAAGTGACCGCGAGCGATGACGTGCGCCTCTGGCAGACCGCCCCCGACGGCACGCCCTACGGCAGCTTCGCGCGCATCAAGGCGATCCTCTCCGCCGACCGCCTGACGCTCGGCTTCGCGATGAACGCGGGCATGTATCATCCCGGTCGCGCGCCGGTCGGGCTCTTCATCGGCGAGCGCGGCGAGGAGGCGGCCATCGTCACCGCCGCCGGGCCCGGGAACTTCGGGTTGCTGCCGAACGGCGTGTTCTGCATCGGCGCTTCGGGCTTCGCGGTGATCGAGTCGCGCCGCTTCGACGCCGACCGCCCGGCCTGCCGGTTCGCCACCCAGTCCGGCCCGATGCTCGTCATCGACGGCGCGCTCCATCCGCGCTTCCTCGCGGCGTCGGACTCCACCTATGTGCGGAACGGTGTCGGCGTCAGCGGCGACGGCAGCCGCGCGGTCTTCGTCATCTCCGACCGGCCCGTCACCTTCCACGCCTTCGCGCGCGTCTTCCGCGACACCCTTGGCCTTCCGAACGCGCTCTACCTCGACGGCTCGATCTCGCGGCTCTATGCGCCCGACCTCGGGCGCGACGACATCGGCCTGCCGATGGGCCCGATCGTGGGGCTGGTGGTTCCCGAGAAATGAGCCGCCGCGGCCGCGCCGTCTCGGGCTGGCTGGTGATCGACAAGCCCGCTGGCATCACCTCCACGGGATGCGTCGGCCGCGCGCGGTGGGCCCTCGCGGCAGCCAAGGCGGGCCATGCCGGCACGCTCGACCCCGATGCGACCGGCGTGCTCGCGGTGGCCTTCGGCGAGGCGACGAAGACCGTGCCGTTCATCGCCGAGGCCACCAAGACCTACCGCTTCCGGGTCCGCTTCGGCGCCGCGACCACGACCGACGACGCCGCGGGGGACATCATCGCCAGAGCGGACGCCCGACCCGCAACCGACGCCATCGAGGCCGCGCTCGGCGCGTTCCGCGGCACCATCAGCCAGGTCCCGCCGCGCGTCTCGGCGATCAGGGTCGCGGGCGCCCGCGCGTATGATCTCGCGCGCGAGGGCGCGGACTTCACGCTCGCCGCGCGGCCCATCGAGGTGACGCGGCTCGTCCTCGTCGGGCGACCCGACCGCGACCATGCCGACCTCGAGATGGACTGCGGCAAGGGCGGCTACGTGCGCGGCATCGCGCGCGACCTCGGCGCGGCGCTCGGCTGTCTCGGGCACGCGCTCTGGCTCCGCCGCACGCGCTCGGGTCCGTTCCGCGTCGAGGACGCGCTGGCCTTCGACCGGCTCGAGGCGCTGGCACGGACGCCGGACCTCGACGCCCTGCTCTTGCCGCTCGAGACCGCACTCGCGGGCGTGCCCGAGCGCGTCGCCACCGCTCAGGGCGCCCTGCGGCTCCGGCACGGCAACCCCGGCGCGCTTGTCGCCGAGGACATGCCCGACGGCCGCGCCTGGGCCAGCCACGACGGGCGAGCGGTGGCGGTCGGTCATGCGCGAGGTGATGTCCTGCACCCCGAGCGCGTGTTCCATGCCTGACCTCGTGACGCGGAGCCATGTGAAGGGCGACGCCGCGAGCACCGCGGTCTACTCGCCCTGCCTGCGCTACCGCTACCTGCTGACGCGCACCTGGGACGCCGCGCTGCCGCGCGTCCTCTTCGTCATGCTCAACCCCTCGACCGCGACCGAGGTGATGAACGACCCCTCCGTCGAGCGCTGCGAGCGCCGCGCCCGCGCGCTCGGCTACGGGGCGTTCCGGGTCTGCAACATCTTCGCCTGGCGCGACACGGACCCGAAGAGGATGCGCGCCGCGGCCGATCCGGTCGGCCCCGGCAACGATGCGGCGCTGACCGAGAGCCTCGCCTGGGCCGACACGGTGGTCTGCGCCTGGGGCACCCACGGCGCGCATCTCGGGCGCGGCGCCGCGGTCGAGGCGCTGCTCCGCGCCGGGCCGCGCCCTCTGCACCACCTCGGCCGCACCCGGGACGGCCACCCGAGACACCCGCTCTACATCGCCTACGGCGCCGCGCCCGAGCTCTGGACCTGAGCTCTGGGCCTGAGCTCTGGGCCTGAGCGCCGCTACCGAGGCTCGTGCCGGACCAGCTGCATCGCGAAGATGCCGGCGTGAACGTCCATCTGTTCGAGCAGCGTCGCTTTCGGGTCGACGCGGTAGAAGAGCTCGAGCCGGATCGAGCGGAAGCGGAACGGCGAGAGATGCCCGGGCCCCGCGACGACCGTGTAGGCGAGCCGGCAGGTCAGCAGACCGCCGGTCTGCACCGAGGCGGTGGGGCCGACCGAGATGACCCGGCGGCCGTCGTACATGCCGAACGGCGCCGGACATCCCGACGTCTGGACGAACCGCCCGAACCCCGCCGCGAGGTCGAGCACGCCCTGCGGCACGAGCGCCGGCTCGGATAGCGTCGTGGCCTCGCTTTCCGGGCTCACGCGCGTCTCGACGACCGTGCCCCGGTCGGACGTGACGGTGATGACGCGCTCGTCGGTGCGCGCGACGTAGCGCGTGACCGGCGTGCCGTCGGACATGCGCGCGGGCTCCGAGACCGCGTCGAACGTGCCGTCGCCGACGCCGAGCGGCGTGTTGTCCATGTCGGAGCGCAGATGCGCGACCGTGCCGCCACGCGCCGCCGTCGTCTCCCACGTGACCGTGCCGATCTGCCGTCGCCCGAGAAAGGCATCGAACGCGAAGACCTCGGCGGCGGCGGGCTCTGCCGCCAGGACAGCGATCAGGCTCGCATGGATCAGGCTCGGCATGAGCGGTCCTCTTCGGTCGCGGCGGAGGGCAACGTAGATCAGCCCGCGAGGCGTACCGCCACCGCTTCGCCGATCGCAAGCGACGCCGTGAGCCCGGGGGATTCGATGCCGAAGAGTTGCACGACGCCATCAAGACCGTGGTCCGCCGGCCCGGCGATCACGAAGTCGCCGCCCGGCACCTTGGGCCTTATGCCCGCGTAGTCGGGCCGCAGGCGCGCGGGGTCAAGGTCCGGCCAGATCTTGCGCGCAGCCGCGACGAACGCGCCGTGACGGTCGGGATCGACATGGTAGTCGATCCGGTCGACCGCCTCGGTGTCCGGCCCGAAGCGCCCGCGGCCCGCGAGGTCGAGCGTGAGATGCGTGCCGAGACCGCCAGGGACGGGCACGGGGTAGACCAGCCGTCGAAAGGGCACCGCGCCGTCGTAGGCGAAATACACCCCGCGCACGAGGCTGCGCTCCGGGATCCGTGCCGGTTCCATGCCCTCGATGGCGCGGGCCACGTCCTGTGCGGCGAGGCCGCCCGCGTTGACGACGTGGCGCGCGTGGAGGACCGTCGCCGTCGCGCCGCCGGCGGTGACGGCCCAGCCGCCGCCCTCGCGCCGGACGGACGTGACCGGCGCGGCGCAGACGAGCTGGCCGCCCAGCGCCTCGATCTCGCCCAGCATCGCAAGCATCAGCGCGTGAACGTCGACGATGCCCGTGAGCGGCGAGTG
Organism: Paracoccaceae bacterium; assembly: GCA_965219015.1. Taxonomy (GTDB): domain Bacteria; phylum Pseudomonadota; class Alphaproteobacteria; order Rhodobacterales; family Rhodobacteraceae; genus CBDCNH01. Next base: position 612,908 of record CBDCNH010000013.1, on the reverse strand, counting down.
GAGCGCGCCCGCGACCGCGAGCGCCGGCTCCAGCGCCGCGGCCTCCGACGCGCCGAGGCGCGCAAGCGTGACGCCCGCCGCTGCGGCCCGAGCCGCGATGCCGTCGAGGATGCCGAGTTCGGCCTCGTTCGCCGCGAAGATGATCTTCCCGAGCCGCTTGTGCGCCACGCCGCGCTCCGCGCAGAACCCGTAGAGCAGGTCGCGCCCCCGCACGCAGAGCTGCGCCTTGAGCGATCCGGGCGGATAATAGATGCCCGCATGGATCACCTGGCTGTTGCGGCTGCTGGTCTCGGTTCCGAAGTGCGTCTGCGCCTCGAGCACCAGGACGCCCTGACCCGCGCGCGCCAGCTGCAGGGCCACCGCGAGGCCGACGACCCCGGCGCCGATCACCACAGTTTCGACGTCGATCGTGCCCTCGACGGACTCGAAAGTTGACATGCGCGGATTCCTGCCTATGCTTTAACCTTCTTTGACCATTTCCCGCGGAGCGACGTTTGGGTTCGCCAAGAGGGTTTCGCCGTGCCAGTTTCTGCCCATTTGAACCGTCCGCTTCGGGTCTGCATCGCGTCGCATTACGCGCTCGGCTCCGCGCTTTACAACCGCCTCGTATTCGAGGCCTGCGCGTCCATCGCGACGATGGCCGAAACCACGATCGTGGCTCCCGGTTCGGCGCGACACGGCGCTGCCTGGAAGGCCGTTTCGCTTGCCCGCCACGCGACGCGGGGCGTTCCGTTCAGCGGCTACGAGCACAAGAAGATCGACGAGGACTTCGATCTCTTCCTCTTCGTCGGCATGCGGCCGCAGGATCTGATCTGCCTCAAGTCGATCGAGGGCTGGCGCGAGCGCAGCCGCATCGCGGCCGCGTTCCTCTTCGAGACCTGGACCGCGCTCGTCGAGGAGAAGCGCAACTACTACCGGCTGCTGAAGCCGTTCGACGAGGTGTTCCTGTTCAATGCCGGAAGCGTCGCGACGGCGCGCCGCGTCAGTGGCACCGGGGTCAGTCACCTGCCGGCCGCCGTCGACTGTCTTGCCGCGACGCCCTGGCCGAAACCCGGCGCGCGCCCGATCGACGTCGTCTCGATCGGCCGCACGCACCAGCGCGTCCACGAGCAGCTCGTCGAGATGACGAGCCGGCAGGAGCTCAACTACCTGTGGGATCTGCCGCCGGGCACGATGACCTTCGGCTACCCCGAAGCGCGTTTCCGCACCTACCATCTGATCCGCCAGAGCCGCTACTTCACGTCGTTCAACTTCAAGATCGACGCCGCCAAGACGCGGGAGTCGCGCGGCGAGGACACCGTGCCCGCCCGCGTGTTCGAGGGCGCCGCGGCGGGGGCGGTGATGATCGGGACCGCGCCCACCGTTCCCGAGTTTCAGACGCTCTTCGACTGGCCCGACGCGATCATCGAGATCCCGCTCGACCCCGTCGACATGCCGGCCTTCTACGCCGAGATCGAGGCGCAACCGCAGCGCATCCGACGCGCCGGCATCCTCAACGCCGCGCGCTCGCTCAGGAAGCACGATTGGGCCTATCGGTTCGAGGAGATGCTCCGCCGGCTCGACCTACCGGTTCCCGCACAGGTGGCCGAACGCAAGGCCCGGCTTGCCGACCTCGCGGACCGCGCCGAGGCCGAGCTCGAGCTGCGCCCGTGGATCGGCGGGCGTCGGTCACGCCCGATCCTCGGACCGACGGTCGACCTTTTCTCGCCGGCGACGACCTAGCCCGAGACGTCTTAACGCGCGGCCTCGGCGGACGGCGCGGCCTGCGGAGCGCGCGGATCGCGCCCGGGCTGAACGCGAGGACGCCCAAATGAGCGCGCCGCATGTCGGCCGCGCGGTCGTCGAGCCGACAGACGGCTGAATACGCCGGCCCGCGACCCCGCCCGCCAGACCTGGACCCGCCCCGCGAGAGCGCGCCCAACCAGCGCGCGGAGCGCACCCGGACTGAACCCGACGTCACCGGCACGCCAGTCGCGCCGTCCCCATGCCGACGGTCGGCCCGGATGCGCAGACCTCCGGCCTGGCCCGCCAGGCCTGGACCCGCCTCGCGGAGAGCGCGCCCAACCAGCGCGCGGAGCGTGCCCAGACCGAACCCGACGTCACCGGCACGCCAGTTGCGCGGTTCTCGCGCCGACGGTCGACCTGGACGCGCAGGCCTCCGGCCTGGCCCGCAAGGCTTGGACGCGTCCCCGCGAGAGCGCGCCCAACCAGCGCGCGGAGCGTGCCCAGACCGAACCCGAAGTCACCGGCACGCCAGCCGCGCGGTTGTCGTGCCGACGGTCGGCCCAATTGCGCCGGCCAATGAACTCGCCCCGAGGTCCGACCACGCCCTGCGAAGGGCGCGGCTGATCGATCCCGCGGACCGTGCCGGGCCGAACCCGAATCGCCCGGACCAGCGGGCGTCAGCCACCTTCGATCCCCGGACCGAGCACAGGCCTTGGTCATCCGCGGTGCGGCCTCGGTCGCAGATGAACGCGCCGACGACGGAGTGCAGGGCGTGGCGCACGGAGCGCGCAGACCGTGCCGGAACCGAGCGCCGCGTCGCCCGCACGTCGGTCGCGCGGTCCACGGACCGACCGTCGACCTGCGACGTCGAAGCGCGCGCCGTGCGAACCGGTTTGGTCAGCGCTTGGCCTCACGATGGGTTCGGGTCGGCGCGTCGGGGACGACCGCAGCGGGACACCGGCTCAAAGCCGGAGCGGCCAGACACTACGATGCGATCGGCCGTCTCGGCATCCTACTGAGCGCTCAGCGTCGACCGGGTTCGCTCAACGATCCTCGATCAGCGGCCAGGAGGCATCTTTCGGGGAGATCACCGAAACCGGCAGCGGCCAGGCGATCCCGAGGCGCGGATCATCGTGGCGGAGCCCGCCTTCGGCTTCGGGCGCATAATAGGCGGACACGAGATAGCTCGCCTCGACGTCATCGACGAGCGTCTGGAAGCCGTGCGCGAACCCCTCCGGGACGAGAAGCATGTGCCCGTTCGCGGCGGAAAGCTCGAAGGCCTCGTGGTGAAGCCAGGTCGGCGAGCCGTCGCGCAGATCCACGATGACGTCGAGCAGCGCGCCGCGCACGCAGCGCACGAGCTTCGCCTCGGCATGGGGCGCGCGCTGGAAGTGCATGCCCCGCACCGTGCCCGCCTCGGCCGAAACGGACATGTTCTGCTGCACGAAGGCGGTCGGCAGCCCTGCCGCGCCGAACTCGCGCGCGCAGAACGTGCGCGCGAAATGGCCGCGGTCGTCACCGCGCCGTTCGAGCTCGATCAGGGTCGCTCCGGCCAGCGTCGTGTCGTGAAAGATCATGCGCTGACCGGCTCTGGCGCGAAATGCGCGTCCTGCTCGGCGTAGAGCCGATCGACGAGACGTCCGTCGGGAAAGCTCACGTCGTCGAACGTCAGCGGATGGTCCTTCGCCACGGCGCGCCGCAACCGGGCGCCAAGCGCAAGACCGATGGGCAGAAGCCGTTCGGCGCGGATCACGTCGATGTTCTCCGCCACCCCGTAGGCCTCGAAGCCGCCGAACTCGGCAATGAGCGTCCCCGCCGCGAGGTCGGTCTTCGCGAGCGCGATCACCCCGACTCGCGGCCCCGCCGCAGGCGCCAGCACGGCATCGCGGAAGAGCACCGCGCGAGCCACCGAGGTCGGCACCTCGAAGTGGCACAGATGATAGGGCGTGTAGAACAGGTAGTGCGGCCCCTCGCCGAGCTTGTAGAGGTTGAGGTAGTGCCGCTGCCGCGGGTTCTCCATCGTCCCGAGGACGAACACCCCGGGTCCGGGACGGGCGCCAACCACGTAGTCGACGAGCCCCGGCTTCGCGGGATCGATGTGCGGCGCGAGGGATGCCACGGTGTCGTCGAGCGTCGTCAGCGGCGCATAGGGGTCGCCGCCCGAGAAGTCGGGCCCGATCATGCCGCGCCGCGCCACGCGGAAGCCGGTGCCGTTGGCGACGATGGCCTGCTCGAAGGAGATCTTGGTGCCGTCGGCGAAAGAGGCGACCATCGCCGGGCTCTGGCCCCATTTCGCCGCGAAGCCGGCCTGCGTCGCGGGATTGCGGTAGGGGTCGTGCAGCCCCTTGACGTTGCCGCAGAGCACGGGCGTCACGCCGAGCCCCGCGACGAAGCGGTAGAGGTTCATCTGCACGCCGGGCTGGTCGCCGTCGGAGAAGCTGTAGATCACCCCCGCCGCATCGGCGCGGCGCTTCAGGATCGGGCCGACGGTGCCGTCAAGCTCGGCGTTCATGTGGACGACGTGCTTGCCCGTCTCCAGCGCCGCGAGGACCACGCGCGCGGCGTGCTCGACCGTGCCCGTGACCTCGATGATCGCATCGAGCCCGTCGGCGCGGGCAAGCGCCTCGGCGTTTGCGGTCACGAGCGGCACGGCCCCGGCCAACGCCGCCTCGATATCGCGTGGGCCATCGGCGACGCGGGGCGTGATGTCCGCCTGGGCGTAGGCGGCGACCGCCTTGCCGACCGTGCGGTTGGCGATGGCCGCAAGCCGAAGGCCCGGCACGGCGGTCAGGATCTGCAGCGCGATGCCGCTGCCTTGGAACCCCGCGCCAATGAGGCCGACGCGAATTGGCCGGCCCTCCTCGACGCGCCGGGCGAGCGCGCTGTCGACGAGGATCATGTCCAGACCTTCCAGGGCGGATCGCTGCGCCAGGCATCCTCGAGCACCTGCCGGTCCCTCAGCGTGTCCATGCTCTGCCAGTAGCCGTCGTGCCGCAGGCTGCGGAGCTTGCCGGCGGCGATCAGCCGGTCCATCGGCTCCTCCTCCCAGACCGTCGCATCGCCGTCCACGAGATCGAACACCTCGGGCTCGCACACGAAGAAGCCGCCGTTGATGAGCCCGCCATCGCCGCGGCCCTTCTCGCGGAAGCCGAGCACGTTGACGCTCTCGTCGTTGACGCCGTCCTCCTCGAAGCGCAGCGCGCCATAGCGGCCCGGCTGCGTCACGGCGGTGAGCGTGCACCAGCCGCCGCCGTCCCGGTGCGCCTTGAGGAGCGTGTCGATCGGAACGTCGGACACGCCGTCGCCGTAGGTCAGGCAGAAGGTCTCGTCGCCGAGCACGTGCCGCGCGCGCTTGAGCCGGCCGCCGGTCATGGTGTCGCGCCCGGTGTCGAGCACCGTGACGCGCCAGTTCTCGCCATGACCGGTATGGTATTCGATGTCGCCGCTCTCCAGATCGACCGTGAAATCCGATTGGCGCTGCCGGAAATTGAGGAAGTAGTCCTTGATGACCTCGACCTTGTAGCCGCCGATGACCACGAAGTCGGTGAGGCCGTAGTGCGCGTAGATCTTCATGATGTGCCACAGGATCGGCCAGCCGCCGATCTCGACCATCGGCTTCGGCCGGATGCTGGTCTCCTCGCTGAGCCGCGTGCCGAGGCCGCCGGCGAAGATCGCGACCTTGGGCATGCGCGCGCTCATGCCCGTGCCAGCCAGTGCAGGTCGCCCGTCAACCGTCCGGCGGCGATGTGGCGCTCGAGCGTGCGGAGGCGGATCAGGTTGCCGCTGCGGAAGCCCGCATCGCCGAACCCCATGTCGCGCAGCCCTTCGATCAGACCTGCGATGGACGCCTCCAGCGACTTGAGCGGCAGGTGGTCGGGTGCCAATCCCTGGAAGAGCCCGAAGTCGACGCGGTAGGACCGGCTGTCCACCGGCGCGTCGGTGTTGATCGAAACCTCCGTGCCCGGCAGCGCGCTGGCCACGGCCGTCGCGAGATCGCGCACCTGGTAGTTGCCCGACGTCGCGCCCGCGTTGACGACCAGCATCCGGCCGCCGTTCCCGGCGTCGCGGTGGATGGCCCAGTCGATGGCGCGCGCCATGTCGGACACGTCGATGAGCGGGCGCCAGGGGCTGCCGTCGCTGAGCACGGTGATCCGGCCCTCGGCGAGCGCCGCCGCGACGAAGTCGTTGAGCACGAGATCGAGGCGCAGCCGCGGCGAGAACCCGCAGGCCGTGGCGAAGCGCAGCGCCGTGATCGTCATGTCGGTGTCGAGCGACGCCAGCATCTCCTCGCTCGCGACCTTCGAGCGCGCGTAGGCCGTCAAGGGCGCCGTCGGATCGCTCTCCCGGCGCGCCGGCCCGTCCGCGACGCCGTAGATGCTGCAGCTCGACGCGAAGACGAACGAGCGGACCCCCGCATCGGCCGCGGCGCGCGCCAGCCGGGCGGTGGCGTCGCGATTGATCTCGTAGGTCGGCGCCTCGAACTCCTTGCCCATCGGGTCGTTCGACACGGCGGCAAGTTGCACCACGGCGTCGACACCTCGGAGGACAGCGGGATCGAGGGAGCGAACGTCGCCCACGGTCTGCATGTTGAGATCGAGTTCGGGCAGGCGCTCGGCCCCGGAGAGGCAGTGCGCGAAAAGGCCGGTGTCGAAACCGTGAAGCTCGTCCGCGGGATGTTCCCGCCGCAGCTGCCGCACCAGGGGCGGGCCAACATACCCCATGTTTCCAACGATAAGCACCTTCATCGACGTCAAATCCACCTGCAGCGCCACATTTTGCCACCCTTAAGCCGCAACGATAGGTTCTGATACCGAAGAAAGAATGAAGCGCACTCATGACCGAAAAAATGTAACTTTGCAGGCGCAGGGCAACGCACTTGACGCTATGTTTGGCGGGCCACCGGCATGGCTCGACGTTCCCTTGGGCGGAGTTGCGTATCGCAGGTTGTTGAGAGGTTTCGCGTGGACCATGATCTTGCCGCAAATGGCTCGCCCGTCCGTGACGCCGCGCCGCGGCGCGTCGAGGCCAACCGCGATGCTTCGGTCCCGACACCGCACTACGCGACCCTCGATGCCCTGCGCGGCGTCGCCGCGTTTGCCGTCATGCTGCTGCACGGGCAGGACTTCTTTCACCCCGGCCTCGCGGACAGCGCCTACCTGGCAGTCGACCTCTTCTTTCTCTTGAGCGGCTTCGTCGTGGCTCATGCCTACGGGGACCGTCTGGCCGCCGGAATGCCGGTGCGCCGCTTCTTCGAGCTGCGCCTCGTGCGGCTCTATCCGCTGCACCTCGCCGGGCTCGTCCTCGGGCTGGCGTCGGTCCTCGTCATGCTGGCGATCGGCGACGACCGCCTGACGCTCGCGGAGATCGGTTTCGGGCTCCTCGCCGGCGCGCTCTTTCTCCCCGCGCCGTTCACCGGGACCGCGCTCACGCTCTTTCCGCTCAACGCGCCGGCCTGGTCGCTGTTCTTCGAGGTGGTCGTCAACGGTGCCTACGGGCGATGCTGTCGCTGGCTCTCGCGGCCGGCGCTCGTCGTCGTCGTTGCGGCGAGCGCGGCGGCGCTCCTGGTGCAGGCGACGGCCGCCGGCACGATCGATTCGGGCGCCACCTGGTCGAACATCCACGGCGGTTTCGCGCGGGTGTTCTTTTCCTTCACGCTCGGCGTGCTGATCTGGACGCTGCGCGCTCGGATCCCGGCGGCGCTCGGGCGCTTCGGGGCATGGCCGCTCCTGGTCATCCTGCTCGCGCTTCTGCTGATCGACGGAGGCAGTGCTGTCAGGCGCACCTACGATCTCGCGTTCGTTCTCGTCGTCTCGCCGCTCCTCGTCGCGGCCGGCACGCAAGCGCGCGCGACCGGCCGGACGCGCAGAGGATTCGCCTTTCTCGGAGCGATCTCGTTCCCGCTCTACGTGCTGCACTTCCCGCTGATCGCGCCGATGCTGGCCCTGGCAGAGGCCGCCGGCATCGCCCTGCCGGTGATGGGCATCGCGTATCTCGTCCTCTCGGTCGCGGTTGCGATGGTCGCCATGCCCATCGACGCCCGGATCCGGCGACGGATCCTCGGGCGACGGGCAGCCTCGGTGCCGGCGACCCCGGCCTCGGCGCCCTGACGCGACCCCGGCTTCGCTAGGGCAGGTTGGCCCCGGTCTCGGCCGGATCGTCCGGCTGCAGCCCGAGCATGCGCTCGTTGAGATCGAACATGATCCAGAGGCTGCCGCCGACCATCAGCATGATGAGCAGCGTCGCAAAAAGGACGAGTTGCAGATCCTCGCGCCGCGACTTCCAGAGGCCGAGATGGAGGAAGTAGCGCAGATGCAGGAAGATCTGCACCACGGCCGCCGCCGCCACGATGTCGAGCGTCCAGTGGCCCCCCGGCAGATCCCAGAACACCGCGGCGAAGGCGAGCAGGGTCAGGCCCGTCGCCCACGCATAGCCGATCAGATAGGTCCGGCGTCCCTCGCGCGCGGTCTCCGTCATCGTGCCACTCCCGCAAGGTAGACGACCGAGAAGATCGCGACCCAGACCACGTCGAGGAGATGCCAGTAGAGCGAGAGGCGCACCAGCCGCGACCGCGCCATCCCCTCCAATGCGGGCACGCGCAGCTGCGCGAGCATCACCAGCCCCCAGATCACCCCCGCGGCGACGTGGATGCCGTGCGTGCCGACCAGCGTGAAGTAGGCGGAGAGGTACGCACTCGCCTGTGGGGTGTAGCCTCTGGTGGCGAAGTCGGAGAACTCCCGCGCCTCGAGCCCGAGGAACGCGGCCCCGAGCAGCAGCGTGACCCAGAGCCAGCGCGCCGCGGCGGTTCGGTCGTCATGCCTGAGTGCCACGCTCATGAACCCCATCGTCAGCGTCGAGGTGAGCAACAGGACCGTCTCGACGAAGGCGGTGCCGAGGCTCAGCACCTCCGCCGGCTGCGGGCCGAAGACTGTGCCGTGGGCGTAGACCGCGTAGTTGGCGAAGAGGATCGCGAAGAGCACCGCATCGCTCATCAGGAACACCCAGAAGCCGAAGCTCGACTTCTCGTTCTCCTCCTCGCTGACCTCGTCGTCGTGACCGACCTGGAGACCCGGATGGCGGCTCTCGCTCACCACGTCTCGTCGCGCGCGATCGGCACCCCGTCGGCGATGCTGCGCCCCGGCATCAGCCGCTGCAGGAGCTCGACGCGGGCGCGGTCGTAGGCATGCAGCGTCGCCGCGGTGATCGTGTGCTCAGGCTCGGCGTCGAAGCTGCGCGCGATCAGCAGCGCCCAGACCGCCACGAACCCGAGCGCCGCCAGCCACCACATCCACCACACGGCGCCGAACGCGACCGCGAACGACGCCATGCCGATCAGGAACCCGTAGCCCGTGTTGCGCGGCATCTCGATGTCCTCGTAGCGGCCGGTTTGCAGCTCGGCATAGGCAGTGCCGGAAAGCTTGCGCTCCACGAACGTGTCGCGCCCGTACACCTCCGGCAGCCGCGCGAAGTTCCAGTCGGGCGGCGGCGAGGGGATCGACCATTCGAGCGTGCGCCCGTTCCAGGCGTCGCCCGACACGTCCTCAAGCTTGTGGCGGTCCCGCACCGAGACCCAGAGCTGGATCACCTGCGACAGCACCCCGAACCCGACGAGCACCGCCCCCGCCCAGGCGACGACGAGCCAGATCTGCCATTCCGGATGCGAATACTGCTGCATCCGCCGGCTCATGCCCATCAGCCCGAGCAGGTAGAGCGGCATGAAGGCAACGTAGAAGCCGACGATCCAGAACCAGAAGCTCCGCACGCCCCACGTCTCGTCGAGCCGGAACCCCATCGCCTTCGGGAACCAGTAGTTGTAGCCGGCGAACATGCCGAAGAGCGAGCCCGGGATGACCATGTTGTGGAAGTGCGCGACGAGGAAGACCGAGTTGTGGACGGTCCAGTCCACCGGCGGGATCGCCATCAGGACGCCCGTCGCGCCGCCGATGACGAAGGTGACGAGGAAGCCGGTCGCGTAGAGCATCGGCACGTCGAAGCGGAGCCGCCCCCGGAACATCGTGAAGATCCAGTCGTAGACCTTCACCCCTGTCGGCACCGCGATGATCATCGTCATGATGCCGAAAAAGGCATTGGTCCCGGCGCTCGCGCCCATCGTGAAGAAGTGGTGCAGCCAGACGGTGAAACTGAATACCGAAATCGTCATCGTCGCGTAGACGAGCGAGGTGTAGCCGAAGAGCCGCTTCGAGGAGAACGTCGAGATCACCTCGGAGAACACGCCGAACGCCGGCAGGATCAGGATGTAGACCTCCGGGTGGCCCCAGAGCCAGAAGAGGTTGACGTACTGCATCACGTTGCCGCCGTCGCCGTTGGTGAAGAAATGGAACCCGAAGGTGCGGTCGAGCCAGAGCAGCGAGGTGGCGACGGTGAGCGCCGGGAACGCGAAGACCATCAGGAGCCCGGTGCAGAGCGACGTCCAGCAGAAGAGCGGCATCGCCATCAGCGCCATGCCGGGCGTGCGATGCTTCCAGATGGTTGCGATGAAGTTGATGCCGGCGAAGGTCGAGCCGATGCCCGAGAGCGTCAGCGTCCAGATCCAATAGTCGGGCCCGGTGCCGGGGTTGAAGCCCGCCTCGGTGAAGCTCGGATAGCCGGTCCAGCCGCCGGTCGAGAAGCGCCCCAGCACCAGCGACACCATCAGGAGCGCCGCCCCCGCCGCGGTCAGCCACAGCCCGATGGCATTGAGCCAGGGGAACGCCATGTCGCGCGACCCGATCTGCATCGGCAGCACGATGTTGATGAGCCCCGTCATGAACGGCATCAGCACGAAGAAGATCATCGTGGTGCCATGCGTCGAGAAGAGCTGCGCGTAATGCTCCGCCGGCAGGAACCCGCCATTGTTGAGCGCGAGCGCCTGCTGCGTCCGCATCATCGCGGCCTCGAGGAACGCGCGCAGCATCATCACCAGCGCGATGATGACGTACATGATCCCGATCTTGCGGTGGTTGAGCGTCGTCAGCCACTCGCGCCAGAGCCAGAGCCAGCGGTTCGTCACGGTGAGCGCCACGAGGATCGCCACGCCGGCCGCGACGACGACGCCGGCGGCGGCCGCCGCGACGGCGCTGTAGACCGGAAGATCGTCGAACCCGAGCCGCCCGAACATCAGCGCATCCCTTCCATGCCGGGGCCCGCCATCATCTCGGGGCGGTACTTCGCGATCGTGTCGGCGAAGATGGCGCGATCGAAGCCCGAGAACGTCTCGACCGGCGACGTCGCCTGCTGGCCGGAAAGCGTCCGGTAGAGCGCGGCGCCGAGCGGTTTCGGCGCGCCCTGCGCCTGCCTCGTCCACGCATCGAACCCTGCGGCGTCGACGACCCGGACCTCGAACTCGTGCGCGGGAAAGCCGTTGCCGTCGTACTGCGTGTTCTTGCCCCACATCAGCGCCGGCGCATCGGCGCGCAGGTTAAGCTCGGTCCGCATCCCGGCCATCGCCATGATCTGCCCCGCGAGCCCCGGGATGAAGAAGCCGTTGAGCACCGTGTCCGACGTCAGCGCGACCCGGACCGGGCGATCGGCCGGGATGACCAGGGAGTTGACGGTCGCAACGCCCGCCTGCGGGTAGAGGAACACCCACTTCCAGTCGAGCGCGATGGCTTCGATCTCGAGAACCTCGCCCGGCCCGGCCTGAAGGTAGGGATCGAGCCTGTGCGTCCGCGTCCAGAGGAGGAACCCGATCATGATGACGATGAGCGCCGGAACGGTCCAGATCGCGATGTCGAGCGGCCAGGAAAACCCCCAGTCCGGGCGGTAGGTCGCCTTCCGGCCCCGGCGGTAGCGGAGCACCATGATCGCCGTCAGCACGAAGACCGGCACGACGACGATGGCCATCAGCCCGAGTGCCTGCAGCATCAACTCCGCCTGCGCCGCAGCCAGGGGACCGTTGGTCTCGACCACCGGGACCGACGCGGCCGAAGCCGAGACGGGTGCGACCGCGAGAAGGACGACGGCTGCGCGTGCCAGGGTCAGACCTCGATCCGCACCGGCGCGCCCTTGTAGGCGGGCGTCTTCGAGGCGACGTCGTGGTAGTCGAGCGGCACCAGCGGATTGGCCTCGGGGTAGTAGGCCGCGACGCATCCTGCCGGCAGATCGTAGCCGACCACCCGGAGCCCCATCACGCGGCGGTCGTGGCCGTCGTCGACGCTCGACACGAGCGTCACCCGCTGGCCTTCGGTCACGCCGATGCGGCCCATCTCGGCCGGGCTCACGAGCACGATGTCGCGCGATCCCGACAGCCCGCGCAGGCGATCCGAATGGCCGTAGATGGTCGTGTTGAACTGGTCGTTCGACCGCAGCGTCACCAGCGTGAACACGTCGCCCCCAGGCTCCTGCCCGAGCGCCATCCGGACCGTAGGAGCGGTAAAATGCGCGCGGCCCGTATCGGTCTTCCAGACCCGGTCGCGCACCGCATTGCCGCGGTAGAAGCCGCCCGCCTCGTGCATCCGCGTGTCCATGTCGTGGAACTCGTCGGGGTAGGTCTGCGCGATCAGGCCGCGGACCCGCGTGTAGTCGCCGGTCCATCCCTCCCAGGCGACGCGCGGATTGGGCTCGAGCGTCGCCGCGGCGATCCCCGCCACGATCGCCACCTCGGAGCGAAGCTGCGGGCTCGCGGGCGTCCGCTTGCCCCGCGACGCATGGACGTGGCTGAGCGAATCCTCCATCGACACCCATTGCGGCCCGCTCGCCTGCATGTCCTCCTCGGCGCGCACGAGGCACGGCAGCAGCCACGCCTTCGGGCCGACGAGAAGATGCGACCGATTGAGCTTCGTCGCGATCTGCACGTTGAGGCCGAGCCGCTTCCATGCGCCGTCCGACCGGCCCTGGTCCGGGATCGCGCGCGCGAAATTGCCGCCGAGGCTCACGAAGCCCTTCACCCGATCGTCGAGGAGGCCCTGGACGACCTCCACCGTCGTCATGCCCGTCTCGCGCGGCGGCTCGAAGCCGAACAGTGCGGCGATGCGGTCGAGCGGCACCAGCTCCGGCTTCTCCGAGATGCCGACGGTCCGCTGGCCCTGCACGTTCGAGTGCCCCCGCACCGGCGAAATCCCCGCTCCCGGCCGCCCGAGGTTGCCGCGCAGCATCAAGAGGTTCGTCAGCATCTCGAGGCTCTGGGAACCGTGGACGTGCTGCGTCAGCCCCATCCCGTAGATGCCGATGACGTTCTTCGCGGCGATGTAGAGGTCGCCGACGCCGCGCAGCGCCGCTTCCGACAGCCCCGATGCCGCGACGATCCCCGGCCAGTCGCGGGCGTCCATCTCCGCCGCGAAGGCGTCGAACCCGTCGGTGTGCGCGTCGATGAACGCGCGGTCGAGAACGCCGCCGTGCCGGGCCTCCGCCTCGAGGACATGCTTGCAGAGCCCCGCGAGCGCCGCGATGTCGCCGCCCGGGCGGACCTGAAGATAGTCGTGCGAGATCTCCGTGCTCGCCCCCGTGAGCATCTCGAACGGGCTCTGCGGATCGGTGAAGGCGATGAGCCCCTTCTCGCGGACCGGGTTGAACGTCGCGATGCGGCAGCCGCGCTTCACCGCCTCCTGCAGCGGGCGGAGGAACCGCGGCGAGTTGCTGCCGGTGTTCTGGCCGAAGAAGAGGATGAGGTCGCAGAGCTCGAAGTCGTCGAGCACGCAGGTGCCGACGGGCGAGCCGATGGCGGCCTTGAGCGCCACGGAGGTGGTCTCGTGGCACATGTTGGAGCTGTCGGGGAGGTTGTTGTGCCCGTAGAGCCGGGCGAAGAGCGCGAAGAGATAGGAGGTCTCGAGCGCCGCACGCCCCGAGGTGTAGAACACCACCGACTTCGGATCGAGCGCCTTCAGCTCCGCGCCAATCGCGGCGAAGGCCTCGTCCCAGCCGGTCTCGACGTAGCGATCCGCGCTCGCGTCGTAGCGCATCGGATGCGTCAGCCGGCCCGTCTGCTCGAGGTCGAAATCCGGCCAGCCGGCAAGCTCGCTCACCGTGTGCTCGGCGAAGAACGCGGGCCCGCAGCGCCGCGTCGTCAGATCCCACAGCGTCGCCTTGGCGCCGTTCTCGCAGAACTCGAAGCGGTGCGGCTTCGCGGGCTTCGCCCAGGCGCACGAGGTGCACATGTGACCGCCGGGCTTGTTCTGGCGGTAGAGCGTCTCGAGGGCGCCAGGGGCGGGGCGTTCCTGTGCGAGGATGCGCCCGATGCCCCGGACCGAGCCCCAGCCGCCGGCCGCGCCACCGTATTCGGGTGTCCCGCCGTCCGGCGAGGTGTCCGTGTCGGGGGTGGCATCGTCGGGCGTGGCACCGTCGGGCGTGGCGTCAGGGTCGGACATGTGGCGCTCTCCCGCGCCGAACCCGGCGCATTGGCTGCCAATGCTCTCGCTGGTCGGCAAGTTCCGCCATGCGGCATGCCGTCCTTCGGCCCGAGGCGACCCGCTGCCGGAAACCCTCGGTGCGGTATCCGACATTGAGCGGTACGCGAACCTGAGGTAGGCTCACGCCGGGGAAATGCAGGAAAACGTCATGCCAAGCGCCGACGACGAACCGGCGCGACCCGGTCCGCTCGGCCAGGGAGCGTCCGCCGGCGCCGCGGTGCCGAGGGTGCCGGTCTGCGGCGTGGGCGCGTCCGCGGGCGGCGTCACGGCGTTGCAGCGGTTCTTCGAGCGCGTCGACCCGAAGCTCGGGCTCGCCTACGTCGTGATCCTGCACCTCGATCCGACGTACCGCAGCCACATGACCGAGATCCTCGCGCAGACCACGCCGATGCCGGTGCGCGAGGTGAGCCAGAGCCTGCCGCTCGAGCCCGACACGATCTACGTCATCGCGCCCGACCGCGAGCTCGTCGTCTCGGACGACTCGGTGTCCGCGCAGCCCTTCTCGGAGCCGCGCGGCCAGCGCGCGCCGATCGACATCTTCTTCCGCTCGCTCGCGGCCGGGCACGGCGACGGCATCGCGGTCATCCTCACCGGCGCAGGCCCCGACGGCGCGCTCGGCGTGCGCGCGGCCAAGGGCGCGGGCGGGGTCGTGCTGGTGCAGGATCCGCTCGACGCCGAGTTCGCGACGATGCCCCGCAGCGCCATCGCGACCGGGGCGGCGGACTTCGTGCTGCCGCTCGATGACATGGCCGGCCGCATCGCCGAGATCGTCCGCAGCAAGCTCGCCGTCCGCGATCTCGACGCCGAGACCGCCGAGCGGCACGTCCGCAGCATCATCGGCTTCCTGCGCGCGCGCACCGGGCACGACTTCACCAACTACAAGCGCGCCACCGTCATGCGGCGCATCTTCCGGCGCATGCAGGTCGCGCGGATGCAGAGCCTCGGCGACTACGCCGACTACATGCGGACGAACGCGGAGGAGGCGCACGAGCTCTTCGGCGACCTCCTGATCTCCGTCACGATGTTCTTCCGCGACCCCGCCTCGTTCGACGCGCTCGTGGAGCACGCCATCGGCCCGCTTCTCGACGAGGCCGAGCCCGCGCAGATCCGCGTCTGGGTGCCGGGCTGCGCGACCGGCGAGGAGGCCTACAGCCTGGCGATCCTGTTCCGCGAGGAGATGGCCCGCCGACGCCTCGAAATGCGGGTGCAGATCTTCGCGACCGACCTCGACGACGGCGCGCTGTCGACCGGGCGCGAGGGCCGCTATCCGCTGTCCATCGAGGCCGACGTCTCCGCCGAGCGCCTGTCGCGGTTCTTCTCCAACGAGGGCACGCATTACCGCGTTCGCGAGGACGTGCGCGAGATGGTGCTGTTCGCGACCCATTCCGCGCTGAAGGACCCGCCGTTCCTGAAGCTCGACCTCGTGTCCTGCCGGAACCTGCTGATCTACCTCGACCGGACCTTGCAACGGCAAATCTGCGCGACGTTCCACTACGCCCTCAATCCGCACGGGATGCTGTTCCTCGGCTCGGCGGAGACCGTCGACCTGACGCCGGAGCTGTTCCGCGCGGTCGATCGGGACGCCCGCATCTACGCCATCAAGCCTCATGCCTCGCGCCGGCTGCCGCTCATGGTCGGGGGCGACGTGCCCGCGCACGTGCCCTTCGTCGAAACGACCCCGCCGCGCCCGGCGGAGCCCGACCGCTCGGCGCCCGGAGCGCATGCCGCGGCGCTCGAGGCGCTGAGCCCGCCGAGCGCGATCGTCGACGACGACTTCCGCGTCGTGCACCTTTCGGAGACCGCCGGGCGCTTCATCCAGCCGTCGAAGGGCACGCTCTCGACCGACCTCACCGCTCTGGTGCGCCCCGAGCTGCGGCTCGACCTCAAGAGCGCGCTCGACCGGGCGTTCGGCCACGACGAGCCGACGCTGACGCTCCGCATCGAGGTCGAGTTCGACGCCGAGCGGCGCTATGTCTCGGTCCACGTCCTGCCGGTCGCGACGCAGCGCGCGGCGCAGCGCCGCGCGCTCGTGATGTTTCTCGACAGCGGCCGCGTGTCGGACCGCGACGATGCGGAAGACGCGCCCGCAACGGTGCCGACGCAGGTCTACGAGGAGCTGCGCTCGCTCCAGCACCGGCTCAGCACCAGCCGCCGCGACCACGAGGCCGCGGTCCAGGATCTGCGCGCCGCCAACGAGGAGCTGCAGTCGATCAACGAGGAGTATCGCTCCACCTCCGAGGAGCTCGAGACCTCGAAGGAAGAGCTGCAGTCGATGAACGAGGAGCTGCAGACCGTCAACTCCGAGCTGAAGACCAAGCTCGAGAGCATCTCGACCGCGCACAGCGACCTGCAGAACCTCGTCGCCGCGACCGAGATCGGCACGCTCTTCCTCGACGCAGAGCTCCGCATCAAGCTCTTCACGCCGGAGGTCACGCGCGTCTTCAACATCACCATGAGCGACGTGGGCCGCCCGATCACGGACTTCACGCACAGCCTGCACGACGAGGGGCAGGCGTTCACCGAGATCGCCAGCGAAGCGCGCGACGTGCTGACCGATCTCGTGCCGCGGGAGCGCGAGGTGGGGTCGCTCGACGGCCGGTGGCTCCTCCTGCGGATGCGCCCCTACCGCACCATCGACGACCGCATCGACGGTGTCGTCGTCAGCTTCGTCGACACCACGCAGCGCCGCGAGGCCGAGACCTCGCTGCGCGAGACGCGCGACCTCCTCGCGATGTCGACCGCCGCGTCCCGGCTCGGCTGGGGCACCTGGAACCTGGGCGACGGCAGGATCGAATGGGATGCGCGGGGCAGGGAAATCTTCGGGCTCGACGACGGCGAGATCACGCTCGATGCCTGGCGGGCGCGCGTCCACCCCGACGACATCGACGCGGTGGCCGCGCATGTCGGCGCCTCCGAGGCGGCGTCCGCGCCGTTCGACGTCGCCTATCGCGTGGTCCTGCCGTCCGGCGTGGTCCGCCACGTCCAGCTCACCGGCACGGTCCTGCCGCCGCGGAACGGCGATGCCGGCCGCGGCACCGGCCTCGTGCGCGACGTCACCGACGAGATGGCCCTCGCCCGCAGCCAGAAGCTGCTGATCGAGGAGCTCAATCACCGGGTCAAGAACATGCTGGCCATCGTCGCCTCGGTGATGAACCAGACCGTCCGCCACAGCGCCACGATGGACGAATTCGTCACCGCGTTCCGGCACCGCATCCAGGCGCTGACGAACGCGCACGTCCTCCTGACCGAGACCGCCTGGGACGCGACCGACCTCGCCCGGCTGGTCACGATGACCATCGAGCCGTTCCTCGGCTCCGGCGATGCGCTCGAGTCCCGTCTCGGCGTGCGTGGTCCGGGCGTCCGGCTGTCTCCGGGCGCGACCGTGTCGTTCGCGATGGCGCTTCACGAGCTCGCCACGAACGCCGTCAAGTACGGCGCGCTGAAGGAGCAGGAGGGCCGCCTGACCGTGACCTGGGAGGTCGAGGACGGCTGGCTGCGGCTGCGCTGGCGCGAGATCGACGGGCCGCCGGTGCTGCCTCCCGACCGCAGCGGCTTCGGCTCGAAGCTCCTCAAGACCGGCATCGCGACCGAGCTCGAAGGCGATGTCGAGCTCGAGTTCAAGCCCGACGGCATCCTCTGCCGCATCGAGGTGCCGCTCGGCGACGCGGTGAAGCGGAGCTAGCCCGCGTCGCGCAGGATCAGCGCGGCACCCTGCCACCCGACCATGATCGCCGCCGCGTTGGTGTTGCCCGAGACGATGTTCGGAAACACCGAGGCATCCGCGACGCGCAGCCCGCCGATGCCATGCACCCGCAGCGCCGCATCGACCACCGAGGTCGCGGGGTCTGGCCCCATCCGCGCGGTCGAGCACGGGTGGTACACCGTCCCCGCCCGCGCGCGTATGTCGGCGACCAGGTCGTCGTCGCCGGTGCAGTCGGGTCCGGGGCGCAGCTCCTCCGCGACCAGAGCCGCCAGCGGCGCCTCGGCGGCGATCCGGCGCAGCAGCTTCACCCCTGCCAGCATCCGCGCGATATCGCTGTTACTTGAAAGCGCGTTAGCGGTGATGCACGGATGCGCCAGCGGATCGGCGCTCGCGATGCGGATGTGCCCCCGGCTCGTCGGCCGGCAGTTCGAGAGCCCGAGCGACAGCCCCGGGAACGGGTCCGGCGTCAGCACCGGCCGCTCGCCGTCGCGCGGGATCAGCGTCGAGAACGCCTGCATGTAGAGCTGCATGTCCGGCCGCGGCTCGTCGGGCGAGCTGCGGAAGAACCCGCCGCCGTGGTTGATCGACTGCGCGAGCGGCCCGCGCCGCGCGAGGAGCCAGCGCAGCCCCACGTCGAGCTTGCCCCACCACGGCCGGAGCCGCTCGTTCAGCGTCGGCACCCGCATCCGCCAGGTATAGTTCAGCCCCTGATGATCGGTGAGGTTGGCGCCGACCTGATCGTTGGCGTGACGCACCTCGATTGCGTGATCGCGGAGCAGCCCCGCCGGCCCGATCCCCGAAAGCTGCAGGAGTTGCGGCGTGTTGATCGCCCCTCCCGCGAGGATCACCTCGCGCCCCGCACGCGCCTCGTGCAACGCGCCGCGGTGGAGGTACGCCACGCCGGTGGCACGCCGGCCGTCGAAGAGCACCCGCGTGACCTGCGCGTGGGTCCGCAGCGTGACGTTGCGCCGCCGCAGCGCCGGGCGCAGGAACGCGCGCGCGGCCGAGTTCCGGCGCCCGCCGCGCACCGTCAGCTCGTAGGGTCCGACGCCCTCCTGGTCGCCTCCGTTGAAGTCCGCGTTGCGCGGCAGCCCCGCCGCCTCCGCCGCGGCGAGGAACTCGGGCAGGAGCGGCGGCGGGTCGGGCCGGTCGCGCAGGATGCGGAGCGGGCCGTCCGTGCCGCGGCCCGGCCCGCCGCCCTCGACGGCCTCGATCTCGCGGAAGGCGGCGCCGACCGCCGCCCAGCCCCAGCCCGGATTGCCCGCCGCTTCCCAGTCCTGGTAATCCTGCGGGTGGCCGCGGATCCAGACCATCGCGTTGATCGACGACGACCCGCCCACGACCTTGCCGCGCGGCCAGTGGTCGCGCTGCCCGCCGAGCCCCGGATCGGGCTCGGTGCGGTAGAGCCAGTTCACCGCCGGATCGTGGTAGAGCTTGCCGTAGCCGAGCGGCATCTGCACGAAGAGCCGCCGGTCGGTGCCGCCCGCCTCGAGCAGGAGGACGCTGTGCCGCCCGTTCGCCGACAGACGCTCCGCAAGGACGCACCCCGCGGAGCCCGCGCCGACGATGATGTAGTCGAAGGTCTGCAATCCCGCCGCCGCTTACGCCACGGAGCCTTGTGGCGGGGCGAACCCCGCCCCGCCCGCCGGCAAGCGACGCTTCAGCTTGCGCCCGCGCCCATCAGGCGTCGAGCCAGACCTTCTCGAGGTGCATCTCGCGCGCCTGGTGCTTGTGATAATTCATCACCGCGTCGGTGTGGTGCGCGAAGAGGCTCTGCCAGTACGGCTGGATGATGACGCCGCTGTCCTGCAGCATCGCCTCCAGCTCCTGCATCAGCGGGATGCGCTTCTCGTCGTCGAAGATGCCCAGCGCCTCGGCGAGCTTGCCGTCGAACGCCGGGTCGTTGTGCCCGCTCTCGTTCCAGGCCTCCCCCGAGCGGTAGGCCAGCGCATAGTTCTGCACCCCGAGCGGCCGCGCGCCCCAGGACGTGCTGGAGAAGGCGTACTTCGTCCAGTCGTTCCAGAACGTCGAGCCCGGCAGCAGCGTGCGCTTGACGTTGATGCCGGCATCGCGCAGTTGCGCCGCGACGGCGTCCGCCGTGACCTTGAGCCAGTCCTCGTCGATCGAGATCAGCTCGAACTCGGTGTCGCCGTGGCCCGCCGCCTTGATCATCTCGAGCGCCTTCGCGGGGTCATGCGGCTGCTTCGGGAGTTCGGCGTAGTCGGGATGCATCGGCCCGACGTGCATGTTCTCCGCCGGCACGCCGAGGCCCGCGTAGCCGAGCTCGAGGAGCACCGCGTTGTCGGTCGCCATCTGGAACGCGTTGCGGATCGCCTTTTCGGTGAAGGGCTCCACCTGCATGTTCATCCGCGTGACCATCGTGCCGCCCGAGACGGTCTCCTCCTTGACGAGCCCGAGCCCGTCGAGCACCGCGACGAACTCGCCGATCGACTCGTCGTCGAGATCGATCTCGTCGGCCTCGAAGGCCGCCACGGTCGCCGAAGGGTCGGTGCCGTAGTCGATGAACTCCACGCCGTCGAGGTAGACCTCGCCGCCCCACCAGCCGCTCTCGCGCTTCTTCACGGTGGCCTTCGAGCCGATCTCGACGCTCTCGAGCTCGAACGGCCCGGTGCCGATCGGCGAGGCCGTCAGATCGCCCGAGAAGGACTGATGCACGCAGAGCGCCGGATAGTCCGAGAACGACGGAATGAGCGAGATGTCGGGCACGCCGAGGTTGAGCTGCACGGTATGGTCGTCGATCTTCTCGACCGCGTTGTCCGGCATCTTCCCCGTCGCGGGATCGGTGAGCGACACGAGCCGCGCGGCCATCGAGTTGCCCTCGACCGAGCCGTCGGCCCAGCGCTTGATGTTGAACACCACGTCGTCGGCGGTGAACGGATCGCCGTTGTTCCACGTCGCACCCTGCCGGACGTTGAGCGTGTACGTCCGGGCGTCGTCCGACACCTCCCAGCTCTCGACCAGCATCCCCGCAAAGGTGAAGTCCGTTTTCCAGCGCACCAGCGGCTCGCAGAACTGCCGCGCGACGTTGCCCATCTCCGGCCAGTCAAAGGCTCGCGGGTCCTTCACCGCGAGCACCTTCTGGCCGACGCGGAGCACGCCGCCGGGCTGTCCCTCGACATCCTGCGCCAGCGCGGGAACGGCCGCACCGATCAGCCCGTAGGCGGTCGCCGTGGAGGCGCCGAGAATGGACGCGAGCGCAAGGAACTCGCGCCGGTCGACGCGGCCCGCACGCGCGGACCTCGCCAAGCGGCGGAGGAGAGGACGGGTTTCGGAGTTGGTCATGCGATGAGCTTCCCTTGGCGCCAGTGCGTTTCGGGGATAGGTAGCAGGACGAGGCGGAACGAAAAGGCAAAGTGCGGGTTTCTTCGTCCTTCGGTCGCCCGAGACGCAGTTTTTGCCGGAAATAGCGGCAGAGTCATGCGATCAAAGGCGTCGAGCACGCTACGAAACCCCGCGTCGACCGACACGCCGTCCCTCTCCGCCGATGCTTGGAACGCATGTCTGCGGGCGCCCGGCAGGCGCACCCCCGGTTCGCGGGTCATCGCAGAGATGAGCGTCTCGACGCGGGCGCCGAAGGCCGCTCCGAAGGCTCCGGGATCGATGGCGATGTAGCTTAGCCCGAGCCGGGGCGGGCCGCCCGCGTCGTCGCCGAGCGACGAGGCCCCGAACGACCAGGCCGCGCCCGAGAGGAGCGCCGCCCCTGTGCCCGCCCGCAGGCGCGACCGCCGGACCGGTGGTCGGGCGCCCTCCTGCGTCGAGCGCCCAGCCCTCCGGGATCGTGGCTGCTGATCCCGCTCGAGGCGCCGGACCGGTGGTCCTAGGGCGCGCTCGACGGGTTCACCAAGGGCGTCGTCGAGATCGAGACCTCGGACGGCGTGACCGGCGTCGGCGAGGCGCCCTCGCACGCCTCGGCGCCCCTGATCGCGGCCTCGGCCGACGCGCTCACCGGGCTCGACCCGCTCGACATCGCCGGCCTCGAGCGCCGCGTGCTGCCGTCGATGCCAGGCGCGCACAGCGTCACGGACCACGCGACCCGCGGCGCCTGGGGCGGCGTCGAGATCGCGCCTCGGGATCTGCGCGGCCGTCTCTGGAACCAGCCGTTCGCCAACGTCCTCGGCGGCATCCACCGCCGCGCGATCCCGTTCACCGACTACGTCAGCTACCGCCTCCCGCAGGACGGCCGCGGCGGCGAGGCGAGCGTCGCGGCAATCGTGGACGACTGCCTCGGCCTGCGCGAGACGCACGGCACGGCGTTCTTCGGGGACAAGGTCTCGGAGCCCGACCTCCGCGCCAACATCGCCCTCGTCGAGGCGCTGCGGAACGCGCTCGGGCCGGACGCGATGCTGAGGATCGACTCGAACCAGGCGTTCTCGCTCCCCTCGGCGCTCGCCCTCGCCCCCGCCTTCGAGGCCCCCTGCGCGGGCGCGGGGATCGACTTCTGGTGCTACTCGGGCGACCCGGGGCTCGGCACCGCGGCCTACCTGCACGCTTGCGCGGCGCATCCGCGAGCCGAACCAGTCGCTGCTGCGCCAGCAGCCCTTCGACGTGATCCCCGAGGGCCCGGGCCTCGGCGTCACGCTCGATCGCGACCGCCTCGCCTTCGCGGCGCGGCGCCTCATGGAGCGCGGCGTGCCCGACAAGTACCGCGACCCTCGGGCCCCCGGTCGGATGCCGCTCGTCTAGCCGCAGCGGCCTCGGTCGTGTAGACCGGCGGAAAACGGGAGGACGCCATGAGGATCACCAGACGCGAGGGGCTCGCCCTCGGGGCCGCAGCGGCGGCGGGGCTTGCGCTGCCGGCGCGCGCGGCGAGCAAGGCGGTGGTGGGCGCGCTGCGCCTCGGGAGCCACGCGCCGAGCTTCGTGGCGATGGAGCGCGGCTACTTCGAGGCGGCGGGGCTCGCTGCCGAATTGCGCTTCTTCGACGCCGCGCAGCCGATGGCGGTCGCCATCGCGTCGGGCGACGTGGACTTCGGCGTGACCGCGATCACCGGCGGCCTCGTCTCGCTCGCCGACAAGGGCGCGGTGAAGGTCATCGGCGGCGCGCTCAGCGAGGAGAAGGGCATCGAGGGCCAGATCATCCTCGCGTCGAACGACGCCTACGACCGCGGCATGACCGACCCGGCCAAGCTCGCCCGCGCGCGCTTCGGGATGACGACGGCGGGCTCGTCGTTCCAGTACATGGGCGCGCGCATCGCCGAGGCCGGCGGCTTCGAGATGACGTTCGTGCCGCTGCAGAAGGTCGGCGCGGTCATCGGCGCGCTGACCTCGGGCCAGATCGACGCCTGGTCGATCGTGCCCAACGTCGGCAAGTCGCTCGTCGCCGCGGGCGGCGCGAAACAGATCGGCCTCGTCGCGGACTTCCTCCCCGACTACCAGGTCACGACGGTGTTCACCTCCGCCCGCACCGCCGCCGACGACCCCGAGCGCGCGAAGGCATTCCTCGACGGCTTCTCGCGGGGTGCTGCCGACTACAACGCCGCCCTCGTGGACCGGACCGCCGGCGACGCCGCGCGCGACGAGATGGTCGCGCTCATCGCGCGCTACGTGGCCGAGGGGCAGGACGTGGCCAAGGCTGCGCCCGGCATCCTCGCGGGCGCGATGCGGATCAACGAGGGGGCGGCGATGCACGTGGCCTCGCTGAAGGACCAGCTCGCCTGGTTCAAGTCCGAGCGGCTCATCGACGACGGCATCGCCTTCGAGACGGTGGTCGACACGAGCTTCGTCCGGGCGATCTGAGCCGCGGCGGTGGACCTGCGCTTCGAGGGAGTGAGCCACGGCTACGGGCCGACCGACGTGCTCGAGGGCGTGACGCTCGACGTGCCGTCGGGGCGCATCGTCGCCATCGTCGGGCCGTCGGGCTGCGGCAAGTCCACGCTCCTGCGCCTTGCAGGCGGGCTCGAGCGGCCGCGCCGGGGCGCCATCCTCGAAGTGGGGGCGGCGCCCGAAGGCTGCCTCAACGCGCTGACCTATGTGTTCCAGGACTTCGCGCTCCTGCCGTGGCGCAGCGTCGAGGGCAACGTGAGCCTCGTGCTCGAGGACCATCCGCTCGGGCGGCGCGAGCGCGCGGCCATCGTCGCCGACGTGCTGGCGCGCACCCGGCTGACGGAGTTCGCCCGCGCGCTGCCGCGGCAGCTCTCGGGCGGCATGAAGCAGCGCGTCGCCATCGCCCGCGCGCTCGCGGTCAACCCCGCGGTGATGCTGATGGACGAGCCGCTCTCGGCGCTCGACAGCCAGACGCGCGACCTTCTGATGGAGGATCTCGTGGGCCTCTGGGAGCGCACTCCGTTCACCGCGATCTACGTCACGCACAACCTCGGCGAAGCGGTGCGGCTCGGGCACCGCATCGTGGTGCTCTCGCGCCGGCCGGGGCGGATCCGCGAGATCGTCGAGATCGACACGCCGCTCGGCGCGCGCACCGAAGGCGACGCGGCGCTGATCGCCCACCGCGAGCACCTCTGGACCCTGATGCGCGACGAGGCTCGTGCCGCCGACGAGGCGCTCCTCGATGGCTGACCTCGCCACCGACGCCCCTCGCGCGGTCCCGTTCCGCGGCGGCGGCTTCCGGCATCGTCCGCACCGGTGGGCAGGGCTTCTCGTCATCCTCGTGCTTCTCGGCTGGGTCGAGATCGGCCGCCGCGCGGGACTGATCTCGAACCTCACGGTCCCGCTGCCGTCCGACGTTCTGGCGACCTTCGGCGAGCTATACCGCTCCGGCGGCCTCCGCGCCGACGTCGTGCCCTCGCTCACCCGCTTCGTGGTGGGCTCCGCGCTCGGCGTCGGCACCGGCATCGTCATCGGTGTCGTCATCGCGCTCTTCTCGGTCGCCCGCGCGGCCCTCGTGCCGCTCGTCGCAGCGCTTTTCCCGGTGCCGAAGATCGCGCTCCTGCCGCTCTTCGTGATCTGGTTCGGCATCGACGAAGGGTCGAAGTACGCGCTCATCGCGCTCGGCACCTTCACCCCCACCGTCGTCGCGACCTACGGCGCGGTCGACAACGTGGACCGCACGCTGATCCGCATGGGCCAGAGCTTCGGGCTCGGCTGGGGATCGATCGTGCGGAAGATCATCCTGCCGGGCGCCATGCCCGGCATCCTGTCGGGCCTCCGCATCAGCCTCGCGATCGGGATCATCCTCCTTGTCGCGGCGGAGATGCTCGGCGCGCAGCACGGCGTCGGCGCCTACATCCTGACCGCGGGCGCGCTCTACGATCTCGAACGGCTCTTCGCGGGCGTCGCCATGCTCTCGCTCTTCGGCATCGGCGTGAGCGCCCTCATCGGCATCGTCGAGCGCCGCGTCCTCGACTGGCGCGCCTGAGCCAGCAAAAAGGGCTGCCCCTGAGGACAGCCCCGAACAACTGATATGCTAGAAGCCTAGTGCCGGCTTTGCCAAGCGTCGACCTCCGCCTCGGCTTCTTCCTTGGCCTTGCCGTAGCGCTGCTGGACGAGCCCTACGAGCTGATCGCGCTTGCCGTCGACGCGGTCGAGATCGTCGTCGGTCAAATCGCCCCATTGCTCCTTCGCCTTGCCGCGGTACTCGGTCCATTTGCCCTTGATCTGGTCCCAATTCATAGCTGTTCTCCCGGTCCAATTGCAGTAGGGAAACGTCTGCCACCCGGTCGGGGTTCCCGCTCGCCTCGAGACCCGGTTGCCCTTCCGGCGGTCCCGTGGTCTTGCCCGCCCCTTGCCAGAGAGGATGGATCGCGATGTCGGTCGATGAAGTCACGAAGTGGTCGCTCCTCGTCATCGCGTCGATCACCGCCTTCATCGCGCTGAAGCTCGCGGAGGGGATCGTCGCGCCGGTGGTGCTGGCGCTGGTCATCGGCCTCGTGCTGTCGCCCCTCGCCGACGTGTTCGGGCGGATCGGTCTCGGCCGGGTGCCGTCGGCGCTCCTGACGGTGCTGCTTGGGTTCGGCGCGATCGGGGTGCTGGTGCTGATCTTCGAGCCGCTCGCGCAGAGCGTCATCAACCAGGCGCCGCAGATCTGGCGCGAGCTTCGCTTCACGGTCGGCGCCGTCCAGAAGGCCATCCAAGGGATCGAGAGCGTGTCGAAGGAAGTCGCGACGGCCCTCGACCCGACCAAGCAGGACGGGGCCGGCACCAACGGGGCCTTCGAGATCCCGCGCCTCAGCGATGCGCTCCTCTTCGCGCCGACGCTCATCGGCCAGCTGATCCTCTTCCTCGGCACGCTCTTCTTCTTCGTCCTGTCGCGGCTCGAGATCTACGAATGGCTGGCGATCCAGTTCGATCCGGCGGACCGGCGCGGACAGACCGCGCAGAAGCTACGCACCGCCGAGCGGCGGGTGTCGCGCTACTTCCTGACGATCACCCTCATCAACGCGGTCCTCGGTCTCGCCACCGCCGGAGCGATGCAGCTCATCGGGATGCCCTCGCCGCTCCTGTGGGGCTTCCTCGCGGGCATCCTCAACTTCATCGTCTACCTCGGTCCGGCCTTCTTCGCAGGGGCGCTTCTCGTCGCCGGCATCGTCGTCTTCGACGGCCTCAGCTCGTTCCTGCCGGTGGCGTGCTACGTCGGGCTCAACTTCCTCGAGGGCCAGTTCGTCACGCCGAGCCTGATCGGCCGGTCGATGTCGGTGAACCCGCTGCTGGTCTTCGTCTCGCTCGTCTTCTGGCTCTGGCTCTGGGGCCCGATCGGCGGGATCATCGCCATCCCGCTCCTGCTGTGGTCGGTTGCGCTGACCGTCTGACGCCACCGGAACCGCGATCTTCGCCGGACGTTCCGCCGCCGTCCCGGTCACAGGAGACGACCATGCCGAACGAGACGACCCACCCCGAGCCGGACGCCTTCACGCGCGCGCTCGCCAAGCTGCAGACGCGGCTCGTCGACGTGCTGCGCGGCTACGACGAGATGGAGGCGAAGGCGGAGCCCGAGATCATCGGCATCGTGCGCGACTTCGCCCGCGTCCACCGCGACCACGAGGCCCAGCTAGCCCGGCGGCTCGGCGCGCTCGGAGGCGAGCCCGACGACGACGGGTCGTTCTTCGGGCTGATCCAGGAGACCGTGGTGCGCGGCCGGGCAATCCTGACCGACCTCGACACCAACGTCCTGCCGGCGGTCATCCGCGGCGAGGAGTCCGTGCGCGACCTCACCGTCGACACCGCCGACGCGGCAGAGGACGAGAGCGACCGGACGCTCCTGACGGGCCAGGCCGAGGCGCTGGGCGTGCTTATCGAGCGGGCGCAGGCGCAGGCCGGCTGAAGGCTCGACGACCTCTTCGGTGAGCAGCGGGCGCATCCGGCCCGCTCGTCGGCGGTTCGCGCGCTTTGTCCGGCCGACGCGGCCGTCTCCGGCGTGCGCGAGGCAGCGCTGGCGTCGTCGGGGAGCCATCATTGGACCGCGCGATCGGTCAAGGCCGTGACACGCTGGCGCTCGGGCAGATGCACGCCCGGCGTCGCCGTCACATCGGCTCGAAGGCCGCCACGCGAAAGCTGACGGAGAGCTCGAAGCGGTCTTCCGTAACCTCGCGGCTCACGGTGCCGTCGAGCTGGCTTGCGAAGGCGTCGATGAGCTGGGCGCCCAGCCCGGTGCCCGCGGGCGTCTCCGGGTCGCCTCCGCGCGAGTTCACGATGCGGAAGGTCACCCGGTCGTCCGGCATCCGGTCGAGTGTCACCCGGACGTTCCGCCGGCCGTCGGGCCCGCCGGCGTATTTCACGGCGTTGGTGATGCCCTCGGTTGCCAGGAGCGAGAGCGGCACCGTCTGGTCGGGCGTGAGCGTGACCGCGGCGATGTCCGTCGTGACATCGAGGCCGGTGCCGGGCCCGGCCGCGAGCACGATCATCTGGTTGATGATCTCGCCGATCACCACGTCGGCGCGCACGGCCGACAGGGTCTCGGCTTGGTAGAGGTTGCGATGGATCGTGGCGAGCGACATCACCCGGTCCTGGATGCTCTTCAGCACCCGCCGCGCCTCGGGCTCCCGGACCTTGCGGATCTGCATGTTGGTGATCGAGGTGATGAGCTGGAGGTTGTTCTTCACCCGGTGATGCACTTCCTTGAGGAGCACGGTCTTCTCAGCGACCGAGGCCTCGAGCTCGGTCTCGTCGCGGGCGATGATCCGGGTGAGGTTCTGGAACGTCTGCGCCACCTCGCGCAGCTCGTAGGGCGCGCCCTTCAGCACCGGCACCGGCGCGTCGCGGCGCCCGATGGCGAAGCGCCGCATGCTGCCGCGAAGCGCGCGGACCGGCCGGATGACGCTGTAGTGGACCGCGAAGTAGGCGACCGCGAGCCCCGCGATCCACATCAGGATCGGCACCGTGAGCGCCAGCAGCGCGACGTGGTCGGCCCGCCCGAGCGCGCTTTCGACCGGCCATACGCCGAGCGCGTAGGCAAGGCCGGGGATCAGCGGCACGACGACGAAGGTGCGCCGCTGTCCGGCCGCAGTCCGGTCCGTGAAGACGTGGTCTTCCGAACCGATGTAGCTCGTCAGCGCGCCGCTCCTGGGCAGGTAGCCGGCGGCCGTGGCGAGCCCCCCGGTCGCGCTCAGGATCTGTCCGCGCTCGTTGAAGATGATCGACTGCTCGGGCGCGAGCCGCTCGCCGTAGTGGAAGAGCCGCTCGATGGTCCGGTGCGGCAGCGAGATCACGAGGCTGCCGCGTTGCACCCCGTTGCTGACGATCGGCTCGGTGATGAGGAGCACCGAGGCGCCCGTGACGAGGCCGGTCCGGGACACCGAGATCATCGGCCGCCCGAACGACAGGATCGGC
The DNA here is from genome assembly GCA_965219015.1 of Paracoccaceae bacterium. Lineage (GTDB taxonomy): Bacteria > Pseudomonadota > Alphaproteobacteria > Rhodobacterales > Rhodobacteraceae > CBDCNH01. The sequence goes on along the minus strand of CBDCNH010000013.1, from coordinate 584,400 downwards.
GCCACGCCGTCGCCCGCGAGCTGGGTGATGTTGGCGCTCGACGCGCAGAGAACGCGGCCGTCCATCCCGATGAAGCCGGCGAAGATGAAGCTCACCGAATTGCGGACGTACTCGGACAGGACGGCGCGGCAGGCCTCCGGGTCGGCAAGCCGGTCGAGGACCGACGGTCCGAGCGCCTGTGCGGCCCCGAGGGCGGTCTGGATCAGCCCGCGCTCCGATGCGCTGGCCTCCGATGTCCGCCCGATGAGCGCCAGACGCGCGGACTGCTCGGCCTGGTGCGCGACCCGGTAGGTCTGCCAGACCGCGATCATCCCGAGCGGCAGAAGCGCCAGCGACAGGAGCACCGCAAGCCGGAACCCGAGGCCGTCGAACGTCCGGTGCAGGTCGCGCGAGCCGGCGATCCCGGCAGGACGGCGCGGCGGAGCCTTATCCAGCGGTGTGCGAGTTCGCCGAGATCACGGCCATCGTCGCGGCGTCCGTCATCTCGAGTTCCTCCCCCTCGACGAGGCTCAGCAGCTCGGCCAGCCGCTTGCGGCCCCGGTTGGCGCGGCTCTTGATGGTGCCGACCGCGCAGTTGCACATGCCGGCCGCCTCTTCGTACGAAAACCCCGATGCACCCACCAGGATCAGCGCCTCGCGCTGCTCGTCGCCAAGCTGCTCGAAGGCCGCGCGAAAATCCGCAAGCGCGAGCCGGCCGTCATGATCGGGCTTCTGCGACAGCCGCGCGGCAAAAAGACCGTCGGTGTCCGGCACCTCCCGCTTGGCCTTGCGCCGGTCGGAATAGAACGTGTTCCGCAGGATGGTGAAGAGCCATGCTCGGAGATTGGTGCCCTGCGTGAACCCATCGATATGCGTCCACGCCTTGACGATGGTGTCCTGCACCAGGTCGTCCGCCGCTGCTCCGTTGCGTGTCAGGCTGAGCGCAAACGCCCGCAAGGCCGACAGATGCTCGACCAGTTCGTCCTTGGGGTGGAGCGTCACGTACGACCGTCCTGCTGGCGCAACTTCCTCAGAAGTTCCTCAAACTTTTCCGGGACGGATTCGTCAAGCGATTGCTGGTAAACCTTGCGAAGGTTCTCGTCGATCTGCTGCTCGAGGGTAGACCTTGTTGCCCCCCGCGCCAGGCTATCGTCCGGCAAAGACTTGTCTTTCGGCAGAGACTTGTCCTTGCTCATAGATCACATGCACCATTCTCGGCCGCCGAACTCAACTATTTCGGAACTTAAGAAACGGCGCCAGCGTTCGGTTCCCATGATCGTCCAAAGTTTTCCGGAGTGCCCATGAACGACGCCTCGTCCGCCGATCTTTCTGTCATGATCGGCGAGCAGCTTCCCTACCTGCGTCGCTATGCGCGCGCCATCACCGGCAGCCAGACGACGGGGGACCATTACGCCGCCGCGACGCTGGAGGCGATCCTGGCCGAGCGCGAGATTTTTGACCTCACGCTGTCGCCGAGGGCGGCGCTCTTCCGTGCCTTCCATATGATCTGGTCTTCGGCCGGGGCGCCGGTCGCGGAAGGCGACAGCGGGTCGCTCGAGAGCCGCGCGCTCGTCCACCTCAGCCACCTGACCAAGAACACCCGGGAGGCGCTTCTTCTCCGCACCATCGAGGAGTTCCGCTTCGACGAGATCGGCGAGATCATGCAATGCTCCGCCGGCGAGGCCGAAGAGCTTTTCGAGATCGCCCTGCGCGAGATGGAAGCGACCGTTCTCGGCAAGGTGATGATCATCGAGGACGAGGCGATCATCGCGATGGACATCCAGTCGATCGTGGGCGCGATGGGCCACCGCGTCACCGGTGTCGCTCGGACGCGCGATGCCGCGATCGAGCTCAGCCGCAAGGAGCGCCCGAACCTCATCCTTGCCGACATCCAGCTTGCCGACAACTCATCGGGGATCGATGCCGTCAACGAGATCGTCGACGCTCTCGGCGATATCCCGGTGATCTTCATCACCGCCTTCCCGCGGCGGCTCCTTACCGGCGAACGGCCCGAGCCCGCGTTCCTCATCGCCAAGCCCTACACCGAGGAGCAGGTGCGCTCGGCAGTGAGCCAGGCGATGTTCTTCAGTTCGACGGAAACGCTTGCGGCCTGAAGCCTCTGGGCGTTCAATGTCTTGGCGTTCCGGGGAAGGGGCGCCGAGACATGAGGAAGATCGCATGGTCCGCGCGACCGACATCAACGCCATCAAAGACGACGTGACGACCGCCGAGCTTCAGGAGCAGATCGCGGCGCTGCGCGACGACATCCGCGCCATCACCGACACGATCGGGGCGCTCGGCAAGATCAAGGGCCGGGAGGCGGCCGACTCGATCCGGTCGGAAGCGACGGCGCTGCGGAACCGCGCCAGCGACGAGCTCGGCCGCTTGCAGGATCAGGCTCTCGATCTCAGCGAGGAGGCGGGCGCGCTGATCCGGCGCCAGCCTGCGGCGGCGATGGGCATCGTCGCGGCGCTTGGCTTCCTCTTCGGGCTCCTCACGGCGCGGAAGTGACGCCCGGATGCTCGGCGACGTGAAGCGCGCCGCGGCCGACGCGGCGCGCGCGGCGGTTCTGTTCGGCCTGGCCGGCCTCTGCATCGGGGTGGGAGTGGCGTTTCTGACCGCCGCCGGCTGGTCGCGGCTCGCGACGATGCGCGGCCCGGTCTTCGCGTCCGCCGCAGTCGGTGCCGGCTACTGCGTGCTGGCGCTGGTCCTCGTCGGACTGGGGACGCTCGGAGCACGGCGCCAGAAGCGCCGCGTCCCGCTGCCGCCCGCGCCGCCGCCGTCGCCTCCGCTGCAGGACGCCTTCTTCGCCGGGCTCGACATGGGGCGCCGCGTCAGGGGCGGACGCGCGCCGCGAGAAGGGTCGTGACGAGCATGTGCACCGCCGCGGTCGTGAACGGCTGCGCGAGGTGATGCCACCCCTGCGCGTGGATCTCCGCCTCGGTTCCGAAACCGGTCACCACGACGATGCGGGCATGCGTGACGCCAAAATGTTCGGCGATGGCGGCGCGCATCGCCTCGCCCGGCACCGCGCTGACGAAGACCGCGACGATGTTGGTCAAAAGCGAGGCCACGCCCGACACCTCGTCCAGCGTGGCCCCCGCCGCGATCGTCCAGGCCGGACCGAGCTCGCGCAGGGCCTCGCATATGTCCCTGCGAAACACGGGGTTCGGCTCGACGACCACGAAGGCGCAGGTCGCGTCGCTGTCCCGGTCGAGATCGATCATGCGATGGCCCACGGCATTGGCTCCAGACCCGAGACGAATCGGCCCGGGAAACATTGCCTGCGAGCGGACGCGCGCGCATTAACCTGTGACATGCGGCGATGAGCATATCTTGCCGCCACTGTCCGCTGCGCCGGCATCCCGTGTTCAAGCCGCTCACCGCCGACGAAGTGGACTTCATGGATCGGTTCAAGGTCGGCGAGCTGCAGGTCGACGCCGGCACCACGCTCCTGATGGAAGGCTCCAACAGCCCGCAGCTCTTCACCGCCTTGCGCGGCATGGGTCTGCGCTACAAGACCGATCTCGACGGGCGGCGTCAGGTCGTCAACTTCGTGCTGCCGGGCGATTTCATCGGCCTGCAGGCGGGCGTGATGCGCGAGATGCGCCATTCCGTCGAGGCGACGACCGCGATGACGCTCTGCGTCTTCAACCGCTCGCAGCTCTACGACCTCTTCCGTCACCACTCCGACCGGGCGTTTGACCTGACCTGGCTCGCGGCGATGGAAGAGAGCTTCCTCGGCGAGGCGCTGACCACCGTCGGCCAGCGCGAGGCCGCCGAGCGCATCGCCTGGGCCTTCGCCAAGCTCTTCCGCCGTGCCCGTGCGCTGGGCCTCGCCACGGGAATGACGTTCGCGCTGCCCTACCGGCAGCAGGATCTCGCGGATGCGCTCGGGCTTTCGCTCGTCCACACCAACAAGACGCTGGCCCGGCTCCGGTCGCGCCAGATCGTGTCGTGGTCCGCGGGCACGCTCCGCATCATGAGCGAGAGCGCGATCGAGGAACTTGCCGGGATCCCGCTCGATGTCCCGATCCAGCGGCCGCTGATGTGAGGATCAGCCCTTCATCCCGTCCCAGAAGCTCCTGACCTTCGAGAAGAACGTCGAGCCTTCGGGGTTGTTGTCCTCGCTCAGCTTCTCGAACTCGCGCAGCAGATCCTTCTGCCGCGAGGTGAGGTTCACCGGCGTCTCGACGGCAAGCTCGATCATCATGTCGCCGTTGCCGCCGCCCCTCAGCGCCGGCATCCCCTTGGCGCGGAGCCGCATCTGCTTGCCGGTCTGGCTGCCGCCCGGCACCTTCACCCGGCTCCGGCCGCCGTCGATGGTCGGCACCTCGATGTCGCCGCCGAGCGCCGCCGTGCCCATGCTGACGGGCACGCGGCAGAAGAGCGCCGTGCCGTCGCGCTGGAAGAGCGGGTGCTCGCGGACCTCGATGAAGATGTAGAGATCGCCCGACGGCCCGCCGCGCAGCCCCGCCTCGCCCTCGCCGGTGAGCCTGATCCGGGTGCCGGTCTCGACGCCGGCAGGGATGTTGACCGACAGCGCGCGTTCCCGCTCGACGCGGCCCGCGCCGCCGCAGACGCGGCAGGGGTTCTTGATGATCTGGCCGATGCCGCCGCAGGTCGGGCAGGTGCGCTCGACGGTGAAGAAGCCCTGCTGCGCGCGGACCTTGCCCATGCCGGCGCAGGTCGGGCAGGTCGCGGGCTCCGAGCCGCCTTCCGCGCCGGTGCCGTGGCAGGTGTCGCAGACGACCGACGCGGGCACGCTGATCGTCTTGTGGATGCCCGAGAAGGCGTCCTCGAGGCTGATCCCGAGATTGTAGCGCAGGTCCGATCCGCGCGACGCGCGCTGCCGGCCGCCGGCAGCACCCCGCTGGCCGCCCATGAAGTCGCCGAACAGATCCTCGAACACGTCCGAGAACGCCGAGGCGAAGTCGCCCTGCCCGCCGCCCGCGCCGCCCGGCCGCTGGCCCATGCCGCCCTCGAAGGCCGCGTGCCCGAAGCGGTCGTAGGCGGCCTTCTTGTCGCCGTCCTTCAGCGTGTCGTAGGCCTCGTTGACCTCCTTGAACTGCGACTCCGCGTTGGGGTTCGAGGCGTTGCGGTCCGGGTGCAGATCCTTGGCCTTCTGGCGGTAGGCGCGCTTCAGCTCGTCGGCCGAAGCGCCGCGCTGCACGCCGAGCACCTCGTAGAAATCCCGCTTTGCCATTCTTGGCTCCCCTCAAGGAACATTGCGGCCGGCCGGGGGCGTGCCCCGGCCGGCCGAAGTGGTTCCGCCGCGTTCCTAGCTGCGTTTTCTGTCGTCGAGATCCTCGAAGTCGGCATCGACGATATCCTCGTCCACGCCGCGCGGACTGTCGCCCTCGGCTTCGGGAGCGCCCTCGGCCTCGGCCGCCTGCGCCTTGTAGATTGCCTCGCCGAGCCGCATCGCCGCCTCGCGCAGGTTGTTGACGCCGCCCTTGATCTTGCCGGCGTCCTCGGTCCCGAGCGCTTCCTCGAGCGCGCCGACGGCAAGCTCGATCGCCTCCACCGTCGAGGGATCGACCTTGTCGCCGTGTTCCTTCAGCGACTTCCGCGTCTCGTGCACGAGGCTTTCGCCCTGGTTCCGCGCCTCGACGACCTCGCGGCGCGTCTTGTCGGCGTCCGCGTTGGCCTCGGCATCCTTCACCATCTTGTCGATCTCGGCGTCCGAGAGTCCGCCCGAGGCCTGGATGGTGATCTGCTGCGTCTTGCCGGTGCCCTTGTCCTTGGCGTTGACGCTGACGATGCCGTTCGCGTCGATGTCGAACGCGACCTCGATCTGCGGCATCCCGCGCGGACTTGGCGGAATGTCCTCGAGGTTGAACTGGCCGAGCATCTTGTTGTCGGCCGCCATCTCGCGCTCGCCTTGGAAGACCCGGATCGTGACCGCGTTCTGGTTGTCCTCGGCGGTCGAGAAGATCTGGCTCTTCTTCGTCGGGATGGTCGTGTTGCGGTCGATGAGCCGGGTGAACACCCCGCCCAGCGTCTCGATGCCGAGCGACAGCGGCGTCACGTCGAGGAGCACCACGTCCTTCACGTCGCCCTGCAGCACGCCCGCCTGGATCGCGGCACCGAGCGCCACGACCTCATCGGGGTTGACGCCCTTGTGCGGATCCTTGCCGAAGAACTTCGTCACTTCCTCGACGACCTTCGGCATCCGCGTCATGCCGCCGACGAGCACCACCTCGTCGATGTCGCCCTTGGCCACGCCCGCGTCCTTGAGCGCCGCCTCGCAGGGCTTCATCGAGCGCTTGATGAGGTCGCCGACGAGGCTCTCGAGCTTCGAGCGGGTGAGCTTCATCACCATGTGCAGCGGCTGGCCGGAGTTCCGGTCCATCGAGATGAACGGCTGGTTGATCTCGGTCTGCTGGCTCGACGACAGCTCGATCTTGGCCTTCTCGGCGGCTTCCTTCAGCCGCTGCAGCGCCATCTTGTCCTTCGTCAGGTCGACGCCGGTCTCTTTCTTGAACTCGTCCGCAAGGTAGTTGACGACCCGCATGTCGAAGTCCTCGCCGCCGAGGAACGTGTCCCCGTTGGTCGATTTCACCTCGAAGAGGCCGTCGTCGATCTCGAGGATGGTGATGTCGAAGGTGCCGCCGCCGAGGTCGTAGACCGCGATCGTGCGCGCTTCCTTCTTCTCGAGGCCGTAGGCGAGCGCCGCCGCCGTCGGCTCGTTGATGATCCGCAGCACCTCGAGGCCCGCGATCTTGCCCGCGTCCTTGGTGGCCTGCCGCTGCGCGTCGTTGAAGTACGCAGGCACGGTGATGACCGCCTGGCTGACCTCCTCGCCGAGGTAGCTCTCGGCGGTCTCCTTCATCTTCTGCAGGATGAACGCCGAGATCTGCGACGGCGAATACTTCTCGCCCCGGACCTCGACCCAGGCATCGCCGTTGCCGCCGTTGACGAGGCTGTAGGGGAGGTTCTTGAGGTCTTTCGCGATGTGCTCGTCGTCGCGGCGGCGGCCGATGAGACGCTTGACCGCGAACACCGTGTTGCTCGGGTTCGTCACGGCCTGCCGCTTGGCGGCCTGACCCACGAGTCGCTCGCTTTCCGTGAAGCCCACGACGGAGGGCGTCGTGCGCGCCCCTTCCGAGTTCTCGATGACCCGCGGCTGCGAGCCATCCATGATGGCGACGCAGGAGTTCGTGGTCCCGAGGTCGATCCCGATCACTTTGGCCATGTAGTACACCCTCTTTCTGGCGATGTTCTGGAGGTGCAGACCCGAAAGCGGCGACTGCCTCCGATCCTGTCTGGCCCGGCCCCCGGAATGCTCCGGGCGTGCCTGACCGCGCTTCGGGGCGTATATAGGGAGGGGGTTCCGGGGCCGCAAGCGGGCGGGGCCGGGCAAAAATGGGAGGCCGCGCCATGACCTTGCACGAATCCGGGCTCGACCTGATGGGCGCCCGCATCCATCCCGGCGCGCTCGACGCGGCCGCGCAGGCGGAGATGCTCGCCGCCATCCGCGCGCTGCTCGCCGCGGCCCCGCTCGCCACGCCCGTGACCCCCGGCGGCCGCCCGATGTCGGTCCGCATGAGCGCCGCGGGCGAGGTCGGCTGGGTCACGGACCGCGCGGGCTACCGCTACGCCGACAGCCGGCCCGACGGCACGCCCTGGCCGCCGATCCCCGCGTCCGTGCTGGCGGTGTGGCACCGCTTCACCGGGCTCGCCGACGCACCGGACTCGTGCCTCGTGAACCACTACGCCGCCGGCGCGCGGATGGGCCTGCACCAGGACCGCGACGAGGCGGACTTCGCCTGGCCCGTGGTGTCGATCTCGCTCGGCGACGACGCGCTCTTCCGCGTCGGCACCGCCGGGCGACGCGGGCCGACGCGCTCGGTCTGGCTCCGCTCCGGCGATGTCGCGGTCCTCGCCGGCGCCGCGCGCCTCGCGTTCCACGGCATCGACCGCATCCGGCCCGGCTCGTCGACGCTCCTTGCCGAAGGAGGACGCTTCAACCTGACGCTGCGGATGGCGCGCTGACGTCGGCATGGTAGGGGCAGGCCGCGCGGTGGCCGGGCGCGATGGCCACCATCGGCGGCGCGTCCCCGGCGCAGGCCGGGCGCGCGATCGGGCAGCGGGTACGGAACACGCATCCCGACGGCGGGCGGAGCGGCGACGGCAGCTCGCCCTCGAGGATCGGGCGGTGCCGCGCGCGCTCGGCGACCGGATCGGGGATCGGCACCGACGCGATGAGCGCCCGCGTGTAGGGATGCGCCGGGGCGGCGACGAGCTCGGGCGCGGGCCCGAACTCCATCACCCGGCCGAGGTACATCACGAGGATGCGGTCCGAGATGTGCCGCACCACGCTCAGGTCGTGCGCGATGAAGATCATCGCGAGGCCGAGATCGCGCTTGAGGTCCGCCAGCAGGTTCACCACCTGCGCCTGCACCGACACGTCGAGCGCCGACACCGGCTCGTCGCACACGACGAGCTTCGGCTCGACGATCAGCGCGCGGGCGATGCCGATGCGCTGGCACTGGCCGCCCGAGAACTCGTGCGGATAGCGCGACGCGAGGTTCGGCAGGAGCCCGACGCGCTCCATCAGCGCGGCGACACGCTTGCGGACCTCGGCGCGCGGCAGGTCGGGCGCATGGGTCCGCAGCGGCTCGGCGATGATCTCGCCCACGGTCATGCGGGGATTGAGCGCGGCCAGCGGATCCTGGAAGATCATCTGCACGTCGCGCCTGAGCTTGCGTCGCGGCCCCGGCGCCATGCCGACGAGGTCCTGCCCGAGCCAGAGCACCCGCCCGCCCGAGGCCGGCAGCGTGCCGACGACCGCGCGCGCCAGCGTGGACTTGCCCGACCCGCTCTCGCCGACGATCCCGAGCGTCTCGCCCGCCCCGAGCCGGAACGACACGCCCGCGACCGCGCGCAGGTGCCGCGGCGGCGTCCAGGGCCAGCCGCCGGGCCGGGGCACGTCGAACGTCACCTCGAGACCGTCCACCTCGAGCAGCGTCACGCGACCGTCTCCGCGGCGGCGTGGCAGGCGCGCGCGAGGCCGCGCCCGTCCGGCTCGAGCGGCGGCATGGTCCGCGCGCAGACCTCCATCGCCCAGCCGCAGCGCGGCACGAACGGGCAGCCCGCCGGCAGCCCCAGCATCTCCGGCGGCTCGCCCGGGATGGTCCGCAGCCTCGCATCGGCCCGGTCGATCCGCGGCACGGCCTGCAACAGCCCCAGCGTGTAGGGCTGCGTCGGCCGGGCGAAGAGCGCGTCCGTCGGCCCGGTCTCGAGGATGCGCCCGCCGTACATCACCAGCGTCCGCTCGGCGAAGCCCGCGACGATGCCGAGGTCGTGCGTGATGAGGATCACCGCCGTCCCGAAGTCGCGCCGGATCTCGCCCAGGAGATCGAGGATCTGCGCCTGCACCGTCACGTCGAGCGCCGTCGTCGGCTCGTCGGCGATGAGGAGCCGCGGCTGGCCCGAGAGCGCCATCGCGATCATGATGCGCTGCCGCATCCCGCCCGAGAACTCGTGCGGGTACATGTCGAGCCGCGCCGCCGCGTCGGGGATCCGCACCGCATCGAGGAGGCGCAGGCACTCCGCCCGCGCCGCCGCCCGGCCCATGCCGCGATGAAGCTGCAGCACCTCGGCCATCTGCGACGACACCCGCATGTAGGGGTTGAGCGAGGTCATCGGATCCTGGAACACCATCGCGACCTGCCGCGCGCGGACCTTGTTGAGCGCCGCCGGCGCCATGCCTACGAGCTCCTGCCCGTCGAGACGGACCGAGCCTCCCGCACGGCCGTTGCGCGCGAGGAGCCCCATGATGGCGAAAGCGGTCTGGCTCTTGCCCGAGCCGCTCTCGCCGACGATGGCGAGCGTCTCGCCTGCGTCGATGCCGAAGCTCACGCCGTTGACCGCGTTCACCTCGCCGTCCGGCGTCGAGAAGCTGACCGTCAGGCCGGAGACGTCGAGCAGCACTCAGCGATCCTTCGGGCACATCGCTCAGCGATCCTTCGGATCGAGCGCGTCGCGCAGCCCGTCGCCGACGAAGAAGAAGCTGAAGAGCGCCAGCACGAAGAACGCGAGCGGGAAGCCGAGCTGCCACAGCGTGCCGTACTGCATCTGCCCCGCCCCGTCGTTGATGAGCGCGCCCCACGACGTGTTGGGCTCCTGCACGCCGAGGCCGAGGAAGCTGATGAAGCTCTCGTAGATGATCATGTTGGGGACGAGGAGCGTGGCGTAGACCACCACCACGCCCAGAAGGTTCGGGATCACGTGCCGCAGGATGATCGTCAGCGGCCGCACCCCGGTCGCCACCGCCGCCTCGACGTATTCCTTGCCGCGGATGCTCAGCGTCTGCCCGCGCACGATCCGGCTCATCTCGAGCCACGAGATCAGCCCGATGCCGACGAAGAGCATCAGGATCGACCGCCCGAACACCACGAGCAGGAGGATCAGCACGAACATGTAGGGGATCGACATCGCGACATCGACGATCCGCATCATCACGCTGTCGGTCCGGCCGCCGACGTAGCCCGCGACCGCGCCGTAGAGCGTGCCGACGACGACCGAGATGAGCGCGCCGATGAGCCCCACCATCATCGACACCTGCGTGCCCTGCACCGTGCGCGCGAAGAGGTCGCGCCCGAGCGTGTCGGTGCCGAACCAGTGCCCGGTCGCGAGCGACGGCCGCCCCGCCTCGGCGACGTTGCCGAGCACCGACCAGTCCACCTCGTCGTTCGACCAGACCGCCACGAAGGGACCGATCAGCGCGAAAGCCGCGATCAGCATGAGCACCACGAGGCCGCCGGTCGCGGCGCGGTTGGCCAGGAACCGCCGCCGCGCGTCCTGCCAGAGCGACCGTCCCCGCACCTCGGCGAACGTCTCGGCCAGCCCCGTCTCGTGCGTCGCGATCGCCATGCTCAGAGCCTGATCTTGGGGTCGATCCATGCGTAGAGCACGTCGACGAGGAGGTTGAAGAGGATGGTCAGCACGCCCGTCAGGATCGTGATGCCCATGATGACCGAATAGTCCCGATTGAGCGCGGAGTTGACGAAGAACTGCCCGATCCCGCCCGTGGAGAAGTAGAGGTCGATCACCACGGAACCCGTGATCATCGCGACGAAGACCGGCCCGAGGTAGGAGATGACCGGCAGCAGCGCCGGTTTCAGCGCGTGCCGCAGGATCACCCGGTGCGCCGGCAGCCCCTTCGCCCGCGCGGTGCGGATGAAGTTCGACGACAGCACCTCGAGCATCGACGACCGCGTGATGCGCGCGATCGACGCCATGTAGGACGTGGCGAGCGCGATCACCGGCATCACCACGAAGGGCCACCGCCCGCCCTGCCAGCCGCCCCCGGGCAGCCAGCCGAGCCAGAGCGTGAAGATCAGCACGAGGATCGGCGCCATCACGAAGTTCGGCAGCACCTGCGCGCCGATGGAGACGCCGACCGACAGGTAGTCGAGCCACGAGTTGTGCCGGATCGCCGCCGCGATGCCGAGCGCCACGCCGACGACGACCGCGACGACGAAGGCGATGGCGCCGTAGGTCAGCGTCACCGGGAAGCCCTGCGCGATGATCTGGTTGACCGTGCGGTCCTTGTAGATGAACGACGGCCCGAAGTCGAAATGCGCCACGACGTTCCAGATGTAGCGCAGGATCTGCCGCCAGAGCGGCTGGTCGAGCGCGTACTTCGCCTGGATGTTGGCGAGCACCTCGGGCGGCAGCGCCCGCTCGGAGGTGAACGGCCCGCCGGGGGCCGCGTACATCAAAAGGAACGACACCACGATCAGCACGAGGATCGTGGGGATGGCGACCGCGAGCCGCCGCAGGATGAAACTGAGCACAGTGCGGGCCGGAGGGGCCGCGGCGGGGAGACGTCTCCCGCCGCGCGCGCCTTACTCGGCGACCTTGTAGAACGTGCGCGAGTACCAGTTGCCCTGCACGTTGTCGAAGGGATAGCCCTTCAGCTTCGGGTTCAGCATGTAGACCGACGTGTAGTGGTAGACCGGCACGATGGCGCTGGCGTCCTCGAGGATCTTCTCGGCCTTCGTGTAGGTCGGCTCGGGGTCGGCCTCGGTCTTGGCCTTCGCCATCAGGTCGTCGAACTCGGCGCTCGAGAAGTGCCCGTCGTTGGCCTCGTTGCCGGTCGTCATCACGTTGAGGAACGTCGACGCCTCGTTGTAGTCGCCGCACCAGGCCGAACGCGCGAGGTCGAACTCGCCGTTCTTGCGGATGTCGAGGTAGGTCTTCCATTCCATGTTGTTGAGCCGGATGTCGATGCCGAGCTTCTGCTTCCACATCTGGCTCGCCACCGTTGCGAGCGCCTTGTGCGCCTCGGAGGTGTTGTAGATCAGGTTGAGGCTCAGCGGCTTGCCGCCCTTGCCGTAGCCCGCCTCGTCCATGAGCCGCGCCGCCTCGGTGTCGCGCTCCTTCTGCGTCATGTCGGCCGCCGCCACGTCCGGCGTCACGAAGCCCGCCGTCTTGACGTGGGTGAGCGTGTAGGCCGGGTACTGGCCGCCCTTCAGCACCTGGTTGACGAGCACGTCGCGGTCGATGGCAAGGCTCAGCGCGCGCCGCACCCGCTCGTCCTGCAGCGCGGGGTTGGCGTCCGGGCGCTCGTTGATCGCGTAGTAGTAGGAGCAGAGGTTCGGGAAGCTCACCGCGGCCTCGGGAAACTTCGCCTTGAGGTCGGGATACTGCCCCGCCGGCACCTCGGTACGGTCCAGCTCGCCCGCGAGGTAGCGCGTCAGCGCCAGGTTCTCGTCGTTGATGACGAGCGCCGTCACCTTGTCGATGGTCGTGTGCGCGTCGTCCCAGTAGTTCGTGTTGCGCTCGCGGACGCTGTACTCGCTCGGCACGTGCTGCGTGAGCACGTAGGCGCCGTTCGAGACCATGTTGCCGGGCTTGGTCCAGTCCGCGCCGTATTTCTCGATGGTCGCCTTCGGGGCCGGAGAGAAGGTGGCGTAGCTCGTCATCGAGGGGAAATAGGGCGTCGGCTGGTCGAGCGTCACCTGGAGCGTGTGGTCGTCGAGCGCCTTGACGCCCAGCGTGTCCGGCGCCTTGTCGCCCTTGATGATCGCGGCCGCGTTCGCGATCGAGGCGAGCTCGACGTACCAGGCGTAGTTCGAGGCCGTCGCGGGGTCCGCCGCGCGCTCCCAGGCATAGACGAAGTCGCCCGCCGTCAGCGGATCGCCGTTCGACCATTTCGCGTCGCGGAGATGGAACGTCCAGACCTTGTTGCCCTCGCTCTCCTCCCAGCTCGTCGCCACGCCCGGCACGAGGTTGCCCTCGGCATCCTGGTTCACCAGCCCCTCGAAGAGGTCGCGCGCGATGTCGCTGCCGACGGATTCCTCGATGAGCTGCGGGTCGAGCGTCGGGAACTCGTCGAGGATGCGGTAGGTGAACGTCTGGCTGTCGGCGAGCGTCTCGCCGTTCGGCCCGGTCCCGGCGGCAAGCACGGCCGTTCCGCTGGCGAAGAGCGCGAGCATCGCCGTTCGGGCGATAGCGGCGTGGATGGTCATTCGGTTCTCCCTCTTTTCTGGTGAATGGCCACCCGTCGGCGGCGAACGATGCGCCATTCTTTGCGTCAGGGGCGCGTTGGCAAGCGCTAACCTCGCGTCACCCCGCCGCCGCCCGCGAGCCGCTCCATGATCGCGCGTTCTTCGGGCGGGTAGGGAGCCTCGCGACCGTCCTCGGCCGTGAGGTCCGCGCCGCCGGTCAGGAACCAGGCGTGCGACACGCCGGTCGCGAGGTCGTGCCAGGCCCCGCCCGCGAAGCCGAGCGCGTTGCCCGCATGGCCCACGAGCCGGTTGCCGAAGAACGTGAGCCCGAGCCCGAACGCCGGAAAGAGCCCGCCGCAGGGCTCGCCGTTCCGCGCCGCTGCGTCCCAGCGCCAGCGCGCGCGCCGCTGCAGCCGCCCCGCCGCGCTGTCCTCGCCAAAGAGCCGCGCGAGCCGCGCCGCCTCGATCACGCTCATCCTGAGGCCCGCGTGCGGCGACAGGAGCGTCGTGTCCCGCCCCGGCACGTAGCCCGCGAGGCTGACGCCGCGGTCGCGCCAGACCGCGTCGGCGTCCGCGTCGAACTCCGGGCCGTCGGCGGTCGCCACCAGCCGGTCGCCCTGCCGCTGCCAGAGCCCGAGCCGCAACGCCCGGTCGGCGGGCGCGACCCCGGCCCAGTTGAATCCGCCGCCGATGCCCGCGGGCGCGAGCACGAGCCGGCGCACCAGCACGTCGAACCGCTCGCCCGTGGCCGCTTCCAGCACCGCGCCCGCGACCATGTAGTTGAGGTTCGCGTAGTCGAAGAACGTCCCCGGCGGGCGTCCCGACACGGCATCGGGCCGCGCCGCGACGAAGGCGAGCGGGCTCTCGCCCCGCTCCGGGATGTAGCCCGCACGGTCGGTCAGCCCCGAGGTGTGGTCGAGGAGCATCGCCAGCGTCACGGTCCCGAGCCCCGGCACCGGCGCCGCGAGGTCGAGCCCCTCGCCCGCCAGCACGCAGGCCGCCCGCGCCGTGGCCGCCTTGGAGATCGACGCCATGCGGAGCCTCAAGCCGGGGTCGGTCAGCGCCGGCCCGTCCGGCGCCATCCGCCCCGCGACCATCGCCTCGACCTCGCCGCCGGGCCCGATCCGCGCGTGTCCGCCGCCGAGGCGGCCGGCTGCGATCGCCGCCCGGATCGCGTCCGCGATCACGCCCGTTCGAGGATCAGCGCCGTGCCCTGCCCGACGCCGACGCACATCGTGCAGAGCGCATAGCGCCCGCCCGTCCGCTGCAGCTGCCGCGCCGCGGTCAGCACGAGCCGCGCGCCGGTCATCCCGAGCGGATGGCCCATCGCGATGGCCCCGCCGTTGGGGTTCACGTGCGCCGCGTCGTCCGGCAGGCCGAGCGCGCGCAGCACCGCCAGCGCCTGCGCCGCGAAGGCCTCGTTGAGCTCGATCACGTCCATCTGCGCGAGCGCCAGTCCGGCACGGTCGAGCACGCGCCGCACCGCCGGCACCGGCCCCATCCCCATCACCCGCGGCTCGACCCCCGCCGCCGCCATCGCGACGACGCGCGCGAGCGGCACCAGCCCGTTCCTGACCGCGCTCGCCGCATCGGCGAGGAGCAGCGCCGCCGCCCCGTCGTTGATCCCGGCGGCGTTGCCGGCCGTCACGCTCAGCTCCGGCCCATTGATGCCGGGGAGCCTCGCCAGCGCTGCCACCGTCGTCCCGGGCCGCGGGTGCTCGTCCACCGCGACGATCGCCGGCGGGCCATGCCGCTGGGCCACCGGCACCGGCGCGATCTCGACGGCGAAGCGCCCCGCCGCCTCCGCCGCCGCCCAGCGCGCCTGGCTCCGGGCCGCGAAGGCATCCTGGTCGGCGCGGCTCACGCCGTACTCGCGCGCCACGATGTCGGCGGTCTCGGCCATCGACTGCGTGCCACATCGCGCCGCCATCTCCGGGTTGACCATGCGCCAGCCGAGCGTGGTGTCGAACGTCTCGAGCCCGCGCGCGAAGGGCACGGCGCCCTTCGGCGTCACATAGGGCGCCCGCGTCATGCTCTCGGACCCGCCCGCGATCACCATGCGGTGGTCGCCCGCGCGGATCGCCCGCGCCGCCTGGCCCACCGCGTCGAGCCCCGAGCCGCAGAGACGGTTCAGCGTCAGCCCCGGCACCTCGACCGGCAGCCCCGCGAGCAGCGCCGCCATCCGCGCGACGTTCCGGTTGTCCTCGCCCGCCTGGTTCGCGGCCCCGAGGATCACGTCGTCCACCTCCGCCCAGGCGACGCCCGGATTGCGCGCCATCAGCGCCGCGATGGGAATGGCGGCGAGATCGTCCGCGCGCACGCCGGCGAGCGCGCCGCCGTAGCGCCCGATCGGCGTCCGCACGCCGTCGCAGATCAGCGCGTCCATAGCGTTTCCTCCCTGAGCGCTCCTGTCGGATACCGGGCGCCGCGGCCCGGCGAAAGTCAGAAGCCCGCATCGTCCGGGCCGGCGCCCCGCGCGATGGCGACCGACTTCAGGATCGCGAAGCACGGGACGCCCGGCGCCAGCCCGAGGGCGAGAGCCGACCGCCGCGTCAGCCGTGCCACGAGGGCGTCGCCGGCGAGATCGAGCCCGACGGCGACGCTGGCGCCGTCGCCCGCGATGCCCGTGACCACGGCGGGCAGGATGTTGAGCGCCGAGATCGCCCGGGGCCGCTCGCGCGCGACGAGCACGTCGCCCGCCGGGATGCGGATGCGGAGCACCGCGCCCACCGGCGCCGCGATCCCGGGCAGCCAGAGCCGCCCTGCGCGGATGCCAAGCTCCGCCAGCCCATCGGCGTGCTGTGCCGCGACCCGCGCCGTCAGCACCGCTCCCGCCGCCTCCGGCCCGAGCGCCAGCGCGGTCGCCGGATCGGCGAGCACGGCTTCCACCGGCCCCGCGCCGACCACCCGGCCGTCGCGCAGGAGCACCAGCGTCGTCGCCAGCCGCGCGACCTCGGCCGCGGCATGGCTGACGTAGAGGATCGGCACGCCCGCCTCGTCGCGAAGCCGCTCGAGCCAGGGCAGGATCTCCGCCTTCCGCGCCGCGTCGAGGCTCGCCAGCGGCTCGTCCATCACCAGCATCGCCGGGTCGGCCAACAGCGCCCGGCCGATGGCCACCCGTTGCGCCTCCCCGCCGGAGAGGGCCGCCGGCCGGCGGTCAAGGAGCGCCTCGACGCCCAGGAGCGCCACCACCCGGTCGAACCCGCGGGCACCCGCCCTGCCGAAGAGAAGGTTGCCGCGCACGCTGCGGTGCGGAAAGAGCCGCGGCGCCTGGAACACGACGCCGAGCCGGCGGCGGTGCGGCGGCACGAACACGCCTGCATCGGTGTCGGTCAGCACGCGCCCGTCGAGCGCGATGCGCCCCGCGTCCGTCCGGAGCAGTCCCGCCACGGCGCGGATCACGGTCGTCTTGCCCGATCCCGACGGCCCGAAAAGCACCGTCACCCCCGGAGGCGCCGCGAACGCCACGTCGCGCGCGCCGAAGCGGTGCGCGAGCCGGACCTCGAGGCTCATCCGCCCCGGATCCGCCGCGCGACCGCCGCGCCGGCCCATTCCGACGCGAGGAGCGCGACGAACGCGATGACGACCGAGACCGCCACCAGCCGCAGCGCGCCGGTCTCGCCGCCCGGCACCTGCAGAAGCGCGTAGATCGCCGAGGCCAGCGTCTCGGTCTCGCCGGGGATCGCCGCCACGAAGGTGATCGTCGCGCCGAACTCGCCCATTGCGCGCGCGAAGGCGAGGATGGCGCCCGCGATGACGCCGGGGAGCGCCAGCGGCAGCGTCACCGTGAGGAAGACCGCGACCGGCCCGCGCCCGAGCGTCGCCGCCGCCTCGCCGAGGCCGGGATCGACCGCCTCGATCCCGAGCCGGATCGCACGCACCATCAGCGGGAACGCCATCACCGCCGCCGCGAGCGCCGCCCCGGTCCAGCGGAACGCGAGCGTGACGCCGGCCGCCTCGAGGAAACCGCCGACCGGCCCCTGCCGTCCGAAGGCCATGAGGAGCAGATACCCCGTCACCACCGGCGGCAGGATCAGCGGCAGATGGACGGCGGCGTTGAGCACCTGGCGCCCGGGAAAGCGCCCCCGCGCCAGCGCCAGCGCCACCAGGATGCCGACCGGCAGCGACATCAGCGTGGCCACGCCCGCGACTTTCAGCGACAGCAGCACGGCCGTCCATTCGGCGGACGCGAGACCCGTCAGCGCAGCACCTGGAAGCCCTGCCCGGCAAACGCCGCCATGCCGGCTTCGGTGCCGAGCCAGTCGAGGAACGCGAGCGCCTCGTCCGACGTGCTGCCTGCGGTCACGGCGCCGGGATAGACGATGGGCGGATGGCTCGCGTCGGGGAACGTGCCCGCGACATGGAC
This sequence comes from Paracoccaceae bacterium, assembly GCA_965219015.1. GTDB lineage: Bacteria > Pseudomonadota > Alphaproteobacteria > Rhodobacterales > Rhodobacteraceae > CBDCNH01. The sequence goes on along the minus strand of CBDCNH010000013.1, from coordinate 566,592 downwards.
GGCGGGCTCGGCCACCGCGTCGGTCGCATAGACGACGCCGAGCGGCGCCGCGCCCCGCGCGACGAGGGCGAGGGCCGCGCGCACGTTGTCGGCCTGCGCCACGCGCGGCGCCACCGCGTCCCAGAGCCCGAGCGAGGTCAGCGCCGCCTTGCCGTAGACGCCCGCCGGAACCGCATCCACCAGCGCCATCGCGAGCCGCCCGTCGCCGAGCCGGGCGGCAAGGTCGAAGTCGCGCCCGATCACGACCGGCGCTGCGTCGCCGGCACCGGGCGCCACCAGGACGAGCGCGTTGCCGAAGAGATCGCGTCGGGTTCCGGGCCGCAGCGCGCCCGCCCGCTCCGCATCGTCCATCCAGTCCGGGCTCGCGGCAAGGAACACGTCCGCCGGAGCGCCGGCCTCGATCTGGCGCGCGAGCGCGGAGGTCGCGCCGTAGGCGACGGTCACGGTGCCCCCGGTCGCGGCGCTCCAGCGCATCACCGCGTCGTCGAGCGCGGTCTTGAGGCTCGAGGCGGCGAACACGGTCACGTCCGCCGCCGCCGCCATCGGCGCCGTTATCAGCGCTAACGCAAATCCGATACCGCGCAGCATGGAGCCTCACCGATATGTTTCACCGGACATATCACCCAGGCTCCGTCCGCCGGCAAGCCCTATTCCCTGATGAGCGCCTGCAATGCCGCGACCTCTGCAGCGCCCGCCTCGGCCGCCCGTGCCTCGAGCCGCCGGAAGTGCTGCGCCACCGCCAAGCCCGTCTCCGTGAGCCGCGCGCCGCCGCCCTTCGGCCCGCCGCGCGCGCTTTCGACGAGCGGCGCCCGGAACGCGGCATTCATCTCCTCGACCAGCGACCACGCGCGCTTGTAGCTCATCCCCATCGCACGCCCCGCCGCCGCGATCGAGCCCGTGCGGGCGATGGCCTCGAGAAGGTCCGCCTTGCCCGGCCCGAGCATCGCGTCGGCTCCGAAGACCACGCGGAGCCTGAGCCGTGGTGAAGCCTCGCCCGCCATCCGGCCAAGCTTCGCCGTGTGCTGCGGCAATGCAAGCACGGAGGCGATTGCATACGCATTCACGGCGTGCGACGATCGCGCCATGAAGTCTGCCGATATTCCCGCCGAGACCGAGCCGCGCATCCTCGAGGTCGAGCGCCACGACTATACCGCGCTTGCGCCCACCGGCCCGCGCACGCAGGCGATGGCCGGGTTCGATCCGATCTACACCGACATCGTGGACTACATCGTCCGCTGCACGCACCGCATCTGGGACGAGCGCGACATCGGCCTCATCTACAGTCACTACACGCACAACTGCATCCTCTACGGCGCCGGCGGCACGATCTACAATCGCGAGGACATCGTCCGCGACACCATCGCCCGCCTCGTGATGCTCCCGGAACGGCGCGGGATGGCGACGCAGGTGATCTGGGGCGGCAACGACCGCGACGGGTTCTACACCTCGCACCTCGTCACCGGATCGGGCCGGCACACCCAGCCCGGCCGCTACGGCCCGCCCACGGGCCGCGCCTTCGTCTCGCGCACCATCGCCGACTGCATGGTGTTCGAGAACCGCATCTACCGGGAGTGGGTCGTCGCCGACCAGATGGCGATCCTGCGCCAGCTCGGGCTCGACGCCGATCGCTTCGCGACCGAGATGGCGCGAACCTACCACGAGAAGGGGTTGCTCTCGATCGACATCGGCGAGACCGGGCTCGTCCTCGGCCAGCTGCCGCCCGATGCCGAGCCCGACCTCGCCATCGCCGCGACCGACATCGAGCGCGACGTGCTGCGCTGGCTCCACAGGATCTGGAACGGCCGTATGCTGGGCCTGATCCGCGAGGTCTACGCGCCGACGGTGCAGTACCACGGGCCGCTGATGACCGAACTCTACGGCACCGCCGCCGTCACGCACCAGACGCTCGGGCTCATCGGATCGCTCCCGGATGCGGCGTTTTCGGCGCAGCACGTCTGCTCGGTCCCGACCGCGGAGGGCGGCACCAAGGTCGCGGTGCGCTGGATCCTCGACGGGCACCACCTCGGCTACGGGATCCTCGCGTCGCTCGGCGCGCCGACCGGCAAGCGCGTGCAGGTGCTCGGCATGTCGCATTTCCACGTCCGCGACGGCCGCATCGTCGACGAGTGGCGCGTCTATGACGAGCTGTCGCTTCTCATGCAGGTGCGTCTCGGCCAGATGGCCGACCGGGTTTCGCTTGCCCCCTGAGCCCGCGCCGAAGGGCTTCCTCGTCACCGCCGTTTGCCTGATCGGCCTTGTCGCGCTCTCCATCGACACCGTGCTCCCCGGTCTCGGCGCGCTGGCCGCCGACCTCGGCGTGGCGGACGGCAACCACCGGCAGCTCGTCGTCACCGCGTTCCTCCTCGGGCTCGCCGCGGGCCAGATGCTCTACGGCCCGCTCTCCGACAGCATCGGCCGGAAGCCCGCGATCCTCGCCGGGCTCGGCCTCTTCACCGCGGGCTCGATCCTCTCGGCGGCGGCGCCCACGTTCGAGATCATGCTCCTCGGCCGGGCGCTCCAGGGGTTCGGCGTCGCCGGGCCGCGGATCGTGACGGTGGCGATGATCCGCGATCTCTACGAGGGCGCCGCGATGGCGCGGCTGATGTCGCTCATCATGACCGTCTTCATCATGGTGCCGGTGTTCGCGCCGACCATCGGCCAGGCGATCCTGACCGTCGGGAGCTGGCGGGCGATCTTCGTCGTGGTGCTCTGCCTCGGCTGGGTCGGCGGGCTCCGGCTCGCGCTCCTGCAGCCCGAGACGCTGCGCGTGCCCCGTCCGCTCCGGCCGACGCGGGTGCTGCGGAGCGCGGCCGGGGTGCTGGCGCACCGGCAGAGCATGGCCGTGACGCTCGCGGGCGCCGCCGTCTACGGGGCGCTCATGGGCTACGTCACCTCGTCGCAGCAGCTCTATGCCGAGGTCTACGATGCGCGGGCGCTCTATCCGGCCCTCTTTGGTGCGACGGCGCTCTTTCTCGGCGCCGCGGCGTTCGCCAACAGCCGCCTCGTCGCGCGTTTCCCCCTCACCGCCATCTGCCGGGCCGCGACCGGCGCGGTGGCGGTCTGGGCGCTCCTATGGCTCGGCGCGGTGCTCGCCACCGGGCGCGACCCGTCGCTCGTCCTCTGGGTCGCGTTCACCGGGCCCGCGCTCTTCGCGCTCGGGCTCACCTTCGGCAATCTCAACGCCATCGCGCTGCAGCCCTTCGGCGCCGACGCGGGCGTGGCCGCGGCGGTCGTGGCGACCGTCACCACGGTCGGCAGCCTCGTGTTCGCGACCTCGATCGGATGGCTCTACGACGGCAGCACCGTGCCGGTGATCGCGGGCTTCGCGGTGCTGGGGTCGGCGGCCTTCGCGTGCCTCGCGGCGGCGCCCCGGCAGGCCGTCAGCCCGCCCGTCGCACCAGCGCCCGCATCCGCGCCATGACGTCGAAGCCCATCTGCCCGAGCAGATGGATGATGTCGAGCGGCACCCAGTTCTCGCGGATCCGCCCCTCGTGGTGGTGATAGAAGTCCATCACCCGCATCGTCACGATCCGCCCCGTCGCCCCCATTCCCATGAAGCCGTCGCCGCTGTGGAGCTCCGTCCGGCTCGGCCAGCCGCCCGTGACGGAGTAGGCGCCATCGCCGACGCGGATGTAATGCCCGCCGCCGGCATGGGTGCGCGCCGCATCGACCGCGGCCTTCTCAGGGCCGTCGGGCAGGCGCGGGAAGGCGGCGCGGAACGGCATCTGGTGATCGTCGACGAAGCCCGCGAGCCCGCGCGTGGTGCCGATCCCGGCGGGGCCGTACCACATCATCCTCGGATGCCAGTGGTGACGCTGCGGCATCGCGAGGAGCCCGGCGCGGCCCTCCGGCCCCTGGTCCGCATCGCGGTAGGCGCCGAGCGTCGCCTGCATCGCGAGCGTCTGCGCCAGCGACGCGGCGCTCGCCTCGGGGTCGGTCGCGCCGAGGACGATGCCGTCGCCGGTGCGCGGCCCCGGCCAGCGACCCTCGACGCCGAGGCTCGGCGCGACCGGCCAGACGCCCGCCTGGCGCATCAGATCGAGCACGTCCCACAGGCAGTTGGACTGCACGATGCGACCGCCCGCGACCTCGTGGACCTCGCCCGCCCGGAGCCAGACCGGCCGCCCGGTCGCGGGGATGCCGAGCCAGTCCGCCGCGAAGGTGCCGCAGTAGTGCCCGACGGTCGCGACATAGCCGCGGCCCTCGTAGGCGCCGCCGACGACGATGAGGTCGCGCCGCTCGAGGTCCGGCATGGCGTGGAGGAGCGGCTCCCAGACCGTCGCGGCGATCGCCTCGGCGCCGGTCATTTCGTTCAGGGGATGCGAGCCGCGCCAGACCGCGTCCGGCGCGTAGAGCGGCGCGAGCGCCGCCAGCGCACCGCCGGGACCGGCTTCGGCCAACGCCTCCAGCCCATCATGCAGCACGGTCTTCATGCGAGACGGCGTGTCGTCCATGCCCCGGACCATCACGACGCGAATAAGTTTGCAAGCGTATTCACCCCCCGTTAGCGTTTCCGAAGCCGCCGCCGGCGGGACACCTTATCCCCGAGACAGGAGAGACCATGACGGCCATGTTCAGACCTTCCCTCGCCATCGGCGCTCTGCTCTTGACCAGCGGCGCCGCATTCGCCGAATGCGGCATCGAGACCGGATCGGTGCGGATCCTGTCGAACGACTTCGAGGCGCTGCACGTCGTGGCAGACCGCGCCAAGGATTGCGCGGGCGGCGGCGTCACGGTGACGGCGAACCAGACGACCGAGCACAAGAACATCCAGGTGCCCGCGCTCTCGACCAACCCCGCGACCTACACGGTCGCGATGGTCGCCAACAACTCGGTGGTGCCGCTCCTCAACGACGGGCTGATCCGGCCGCTCGACGATCTCGTGGCGGAGTACGGCCAGCAGTTGCAGCCGACGCAGCTTATCAAGATCGACGGCAAGGTCATGGCCATCGCCTTCATGGCCAACGCGCAGCACCTCTACTACCGCAAGGATCTGCTCGCCGAAGCCGGGGTCGAGCCGCCGAAGACCTACGAGGAGATGATCGCCGCCGCCAAGGTGCTGCGCGACAAGGGCATCCTGCAGAACCCGCTCGCGGCCAACTTCAAGCCGGGCTGGGATCTCGGCGAGGAGTTCGTCAACATGTACATGGGCCTCGGCGGCGCGTTCTTCGAGCCCGGCACGGCGGTCGCTTCCATCGACAACGACAAGGGCATCAAGGCGCTCGAGACGATGAAGGAGATGGCGGGCTACATGAGCCCCGACTTCGTGACCTACGACACCAATGCGGTCAAGCCGATCTGGGAGGCGGGCCAGGTCGCGATGCTGAACGGCTGGGGCTCGCGTGCCGGCGCCTTCATCGACAAGGACAGCCCGTCGCCCGAGATCGCCGCCGAGACGGCCTTCGCCAGCGCGCCCGACGTGGGCGGCGGCTCCATCCCGGCCGCTTCGCTGTGGTGGGACGGGTTCACGATCGCGAAGAACATCTCCGATGCGGACGCCGAAGCCTCGTTCCGCGCGATGATGCACGGCCTCGAGCCGGTGACGGCGGAGGAGCATGCCGCCGCCGCGGCCTGGCTCATCAAGGGCTACGAGCCGACGCCCGCGGCCGTGGGCGTGTTCGACACGCTGAAGAACAAGGCGCAGCCCTACCCGATGCTGCCCTACATGACGCTTCTGCACACCGCGCTCGGCGACAACCTCGCGGAGTTCATGCAAGGCCAGGAAAGCGCCGAGCAGGCGCTGACGGACGCGACGAACGCCTACAACACCAAGGCCAAGGAAGGCGGCTTCCTGAAGTGACGCCACCCGGCCGGGTGGCAGCACCCGGCCGCCTGCACTGGAGCGACCCCGATGCCGCACCGCACCTTCCTTTCCTTCATCCTGCCATCGCTCTTCGTGATGGTCCTCTTCATCGCGCTGCCGATCGTCTCGGTCGCGGTGCAGTCGCTCTACGTCGAGCACCCCCAGCAGATGACCGTGACGGAAACCTGCGGCCCGTTCGGCTGCACCGAGGAAAGCCGGGTCGACGCCGCCGCGATGGCGAAGCTCCGTGCCGAGGAACCGCTCGGGCAGTTCAACGCGCTCGGCACCTACCTCAACCCCGCGCATCTCGCCTTCGCCGAGATCGGCCGCATCCGCGCCGCGAGCGGCAGCTTCGGCGAGACCGTCCGCGGCATCCTCAACCTGCCGCTCTACAAGGCGCTCTCGTTCACGCTCGCCTACACCATCGTCGTGACCCCGCTCGTCATCGTGCTCGGCTTCTTCATCGCGCTCGGGGTGAACTCGGTGCCGGGGCTGATCAAGGGGCCGGTGATCTTCTTCTCGCTCCTGCCGATGATCGTGACGCCGCTCATCGGGGCGCTGGTGCTCTTCTGGATGATCGACCAGCGGGGCGTGATCGGCGCCACGCTGCAGGCCGTCACCGGCGACGCGCAGCTCTCGCTCAAGGCCTCGCCGACGCTGACCTGGGTGACGCTCTTCGTCTACGGCGTCTGGCACAACGCGCCGTTCAGCTTCATCACCTTCTATGCGGGGCTGCAGACGGTGCCGAAGGACACGATCGAAAGCGCCATGATCGACGGCGCGAGCCGCTGGGAGCGCATCCGCTACGTCGTCGTCCCGCATCTCGCCCCGCTCGCGACGTTCGTGGCGCTGATGCAGCTCATGGACAACTTTCGCGTCTTCGAGCCGATCATCGGCTTCTCGGCCGCGGCCAACGCGACCTCGCTCAGCTATCTCATCTACTCCGACCTCCGCGCCGGCGACTCGCCGCTCTTCGGCTCGGCGGCGGCGACCTCGATCCTGACGATCCTCGGCGTGGTGATCCTGCTCCTGCCGGTGCTGCTGCGGACCTGGCGCGACTTCAACCGGAAGGTTGCATAATGGTCGCCGAGACCCGCGCTCCCGCCGCGCGCAGGGCCGCCCGGCGAGAACCCGCCGCCCGCGCCGATCGCCAGTCGCTGCCGCTCAGGACGCTCTCGGTGGGCTTCGTTCTGATCTGGCTCTTCCTCGCGGCGTTCCCGTTCCTCTGGACCGCCTGGGGCTCGTTCAAGGTCGAGGCCGACTTCTTCTCGCGCACCGACTGGGTGAACGCGCTGACGGGTCCGCGGACGGTGGCCCAGACCGGAAGCGAGTTCACCGGCGCCGGCTACCGCGGCGCCTGGATCGGCCAGCGGTTCTGGCACGCGGCGCTCAACACCGGGGTCGTGACGCTGTTCGTCACGATCATCTCGCTCACCCTCGGCACGCTCGGCGGCTATGCGCTGGCGCGGTCGGGGTTCCGCTACACGTTCTGGATCCTCATCGTGGCGCTGGTGTTCCGTGCCATGCCGCACGTCACGCTGGTGTCGGGGTATCTCCTGCCGTTCTTCGAGCTCGGCATCTGGGGCTACCTGCCCACGACGATCATCGTCCTCGTCGCGATCAACCAGCCGTTCACGCTCTGGATGCTGCACTCGTTCTTCCTGTCGATCCCGAAGGATCTGGACGAAAGCGCGCTGGTGGACGGCTGCACCCGCTTCCAGGCGTTCCGGCTCGTCGTCGTGCCGGTGATGTGGCCGGGCGTGGTGACGACCGGGCTCTTCAGCTTCCTGCTCGCCTACAACGACTTCGCGGTCACGTCGGTGCTGCTCAGCCAGGACAACCAGACGATGGTGCCGAAGATCGCGAGCTTCCTCGGCTCGACGCAGACCGAGGGCAACGTGATGTACGCGGTGGCGGCGGTGGTCTCGGCCATCGTGCCGCTCTTCGTGCTCGTGCTCTTCTTCCAGCGGCAGATCGTCAGCGGGCTCACCGCCGGCGCGGTGAAAGGCTGACTCAGTGGCGGAACTGCGTCTGAAGAACGTCTGCAAGCGTTGGGGTGCCTACGTCGCGGTCGAGAACTTCGACCTCGACATCCGCGACGAGGAGTTCCTCGTGCTGCTCGGCCCGTCCGGGTGCGGCAAGAGCACGACGATGCGGATGATCGCGGGGCTCGACGACGTGACGGAGGGCGAGATCTGGCTCGGCGACCGCATGGTCAACGCGCTCGAACCGAAGGACCGCGACATCTCGATGGTGTTCCAGTCCTACGGGCTCTACCCCAACATGTCCGTCTACGAGAACATCCGCTTCCCGCTGAAGGTCCGCAAGGTGCCCGCGTCCGAGCACCACGAGCGGGTGATGCGGGCGGCCGAGATGGTCGAGCTGACCGACTTCCTCGAGCGCCGCCCGGCGGAGCTCTCCGGCGGCCAGCGCCAGCGGGTGGCGCTCGGCCGCGCCATCGTCCGCAAGCCGACCGTGTTCCTGATGGACGAGCCGCTCTCGAACCTCGACGCCAAGCTCCGCGTCTCGACCCGCGCGCAGATCAAGAACCTGCAGCACACGCTGCGAACCACCACGGTCTACGTGACGCACGACCAGATCGAGGCGATGACGCTCGCCGACCGCGTCGTGGTGATGAACCGCGGCGTGATCCAGCAGGTCGGCACGCCCACGGACATCTACGACCATCCCGCCAACACCTTCGTCGCGGGCTTCATCGGCTCGCCGGCGATGAACCTCGTGGACGGCGCGATGACGGACGGTACGTTTCGCGCGCCGGGGATCGAGGTGGCCGGGCTCGGCGAGCGGCGCGACGGACCGGTGACGCTCGGCTTCCGCGCCGAGGATGTCGGCATCGTGGCGGAAGGCGGCAACCTCGCCGCACCGGTCTACGCGATCGAGCTCCTCGGCGAGGCGTCGATGATCTCCTACCGGATCGGCGCCGCGCTCGTATCCGTGAAAGCCGCCAAGGACTACCGCGCCGAGATCGGCGCGATGGTCCATACCCGGATTCCCGCCGCCGCGTGCCATCTCTTCGATAGCGCGACAGGCGCCCGGATCGGGACCGCCTGACCCCAAAAGTCCGAGGACGTCATGACGATCAGCCATCTCAAGCGCGGCAAGCCCGAGGCCGAGCGCGCCGACGACGACGCCGCGGTGCGCGCCACCGTCGAGGCGACGCTCGCCGACATCGGAGCGCGGGGCGACGCCGCCGTGCGCGACCTGGCGCTGAAGTTCGACCGCTACGCGCCGCCGAGCTTCCGTCTCAACGCCTCGGAGATCGAGGCCGCCGTCGCGCGCGTGACCCCGCGCGAGATGGCCGACATCCGCTTCGCGCAGGCCCAGATCCGGCGCTTCGCCGAGGCCCAGCGCGCGTCCATCACCGACATCGAGGTCGAGACGCTCCCCGGCGTCGTCCTAGGCCACCGCACCATCCCCGTGCAGTCCGTCGGATGCTACGTGCCGGGCGGCAAGTTCCCGATGGTGGCCTCGGCGCATATGTCGGTGCTGACCGCGAGCGTCGCGGGCGTGCCGCGCATCGCCGCCGCCGCCCCGCCGGTCGACGGCGCGCCGCATCCCGCCATCGTCGCCGCGATGCACTTCGGCGGAGCGCACGAGATCTACGTGCTCGGCGGCATGCAGGCCGTCGGCGCGATGGCGCTCGGCACCGAGACGATCGCCCCCGTGGACATGCTCGTGGGCCCCGGCAACGCCTACGTCGCCGAAGCCAAGCGCCAGCTCTTCGGCCGCGTCGGCATCGACCTCTTCGCCGGGCCGACGGAGACGATGGTGATCGCCGACGACACCGTGGACGCCGAGCTCTGCGCGACCGACCTCCTCGGCCAGGCCGAGCACGGCTACAACTCGCCTGCGATCCTCCTCACCACCTCGCGCCGCCTCGCCGAGGCGACGCTGGCCGAGGTCGACCGGCTCCTCGCGATCCTGCCGACGGCCGCGACGGCCTCGGTATCCTGGCGCGACTACGGCGAGGTGATCGTCTGCGACACGCACGACGAGATGCTGGCCACCGCCAACGACATCGCCTCCGAGCACGTGCAGGTGATGACCGACCGCGACGACTGGTATCTCGAGCGCATGACGAGCTACGGCGCGCTCTTCCTCGGGCCGCGCACCAACGTTGCGAACGGCGACAAGGTGATCGGCACCAACCACACGCTGCCGACGCGGAAGGCAGGGCGCTACACCGGCGGGCTCTGGGTCGGCAAGTTCCTCAAGACGCACAGCTACCAGCGCATCCTCACCGACGAGGCCGCCGCGATGGTCGGAGAATATGGCTCGCGGCTCTGCCTGCTGGAAGGCTTCGTCGGCCATGCCGAGCAGTGCAACCTCCGCGTCCGCCGCTACGGCGGGCGCAACGTGCCCTACGGCGGGGCCGCCGGCGCGCGGGAGGCCGCCGAGTGAGACGGCCCGCGAGCCTGCGCGGGCTCGAGGCGCTCGGCCGCGTGCAGCTCTCGCGGCACTTCCAGATGCGGACGTTCCTCCATTCCGAGATCGCGGCGCTGCACGGCCTGCCGAACATCCCCGACGACCCCGACCTCGCCATCGCGGCGGGGACGCGGCTCGCGACCGACCTCCTCGATCCCATCGTCGAGACCTTCGGGCCGGTGATGGTGCGCGGCGCCTACCGCTCGGCCGCGGTCAACGCCTTCGGCAACGCGCGCGGCATGAACTGCGCCCGCACCGAGGCCGCCGCCGCGCGCCACGTCTGGGACCGCCGCGACGCCGCGGGCCGGATGGGCGCTACGGCCTGCATCGTCGTCCCGTGGTTCGCCGCCGGCTTCCCGGCGGGCCGCGACTGGCGCGACCTCGCCTGGTGGCTCCACGACCACCTGCCCTTCTCGGAGATCGGCTTCTTCCCGATCGGTGCTGCGTTCAACATCGGCTGGCACGAGGCGCCGCGGCGGCGGATCACCTCCTACGTCGCCCCGCGCGGCACGCTCCTCGCCGCGGGCGCCACGCCTCCCGCGGGTCGCGCGGCGGGCTACGCGGGGTTCCCGCCCTTCCGCGGCCTCGCGCTGGCGTGGGCCGCATGAGGCTGCCGCGCACGCCGTCGTTCCGGCTCGACGGCCGCCGTGCGCTCGTCACGGGCGCCTCCTCCGGCATCGGCCTCGGCGCCGCAGCGGCGCTCGCCGAGCAGGGCGCGCACGTCACGATGGCCGCCCGCGACGCCGCCCGGCTCGACGCGGCGGTGGCCGCGATGCGCGCCGCGGGCCACGCCGCCGCGGCGCTCGTGCTCGACGTGGCCGACATCGCGGCCACCACCGAAGCCGTCGCGCGCGCAGGCCCGTTCGACGTGCTCGTCAACAGCGCCGGCGCGGCGCGCCATGCGCCCGCCGAGGCGACCGAGCCTGCCGACTACGACGCCGTGACCGCGCTCAACGTCCGCGGCGCGTACTTCCTCGCGCAGGCGGTGGCGCGCGGCCTCATCGCGGCAGGCCGTCCCGGCTCGATCGTCACCGTCTCGAGCCAGATGGGCCACGTCGGCGGACCCGACCGCGCCGTCTACGCCGCGACGAAGCACGCCGTCGAGGGCTTCACCAAGGCGATGGCGCTCGAATGGGGACGGCACGGCATCCGCGTCAACACGCTCTGCCCCACGTTCATCCGCACGCCCCTGACCGAGCCCACCTTCGCCGACCCGTCGCGCGCCGCCTGGATCGCCGACCGCATCGCCCTCGGCCGCGCCGGCACGGTCGAAGACATCATGGGCGCCGTGGTCTACCTCGCCTCCGATGCCGCCGCCCTCGTCACGGGCTCGTCGCTGATGGTCGACGGCGGATGGACAGCGCAATGACGCCCGTTGCGGCCTCGCGCCCCGCGGCCGGTCCGCGCTGGCCCGCGTGCGGGGCCGGGCGGGGTTCCGGGAAGGCGCCTGCGGTCCCGGTCGCCCGGTGCGGAGAGGCACCCGCGCCCGGCGGCTCGGACGCCCGGTCATGAAGCCCGCGTCCCGCGTCACCGCCGCCGAGGTCGCCCGCGAGGCGGGCGTCAGCCAGTCCGCCGTCAGCCGCGTCTTCACCCCCGGCGCCTCCGCGTCGGCCGCGACCGCGCTCAAGGTGCGCGCCGCCGCCGACGCGCTCGGCTACCGCCCGAACGCGCTCGCGCGGTCGCTCATCACCGGGCGCTCGCGCATCATCGGGCTCGTCGTCGCCTATTTCGGCAACGTCTTCTACGCCGACGCCGTCGAGCGGCTGTCCGTCGCGCTGCAGGCGCGCGGCTACCACGTGCTGATGTTCATGGCGCAGCCGACGACCGGCGACGTGGGCCAAGTGATGCGCGAGATCCTCGACTACCAGGTCGACGGGCTGATCCTCGCCTCGGTGTCGATGTCGTCGGTCCTGGCCGGGCACTGCGCCGCCGCGGGCATCCCGGTGGTGCTCTTCAACCGCGACCAGGACGACGCCCGGCTCTCCTGCGTCACCACCGACAACCATGCCGGCGGCGCCACCGTCGCCGCCCATCTCGCCGCCACCGGAGCCCGGCGCATCGGCTACATCGCGGGCTTCGCCGGCGCCTCGACGCAACGCGACCGCGAGGCGGGCTTCCGCACCGGGCTCGCGGCCGCGGGGCTCACGCTCGCGGCATGGGGCGACGGCGGCTACGAGCAGCCGCGCGCCGCGGCGGCCGCACGTGCGATGTTCGAAGGCCCTGACCGCCCCGAAGCCGTGTTCGTCGCCAACGACCACATGGCGCTCGCGGTGATGGACGTGCTGCGCTTTGATCTTGGCCTGCGCGTCCCCGCCGACGTGGCGGTCGCGGGCTTCGACGACGCCGCGCCTGCCGCCTGGCCCGCCTACGATCTCACCAGCTTCTGCCAGCCGATCGCCGGGATGGTCGCCGAGACCGTGGCGACGCTCCTCGACCGGATCGAGGGCCGCGCCGCCGGCCCGCACAGCGTCCGCCTGCCGGGCGCCCTCGTGGTCCGAGGCTCGACCCGGAGGGCCGCATGAAGGGCTTCGACCCGAAGTGGCGCGACGTGCCCGACTTCATCATCGGCATCACCCGCGAGATCTGGGAGGACCGCGGCATCGCCACGCTGACGCACCGCTACGCGCCGGGCCTCCTCGTGCGCTCGCCCGCCTCCATCGTCGCGGGCAACGAAGGCGTGATCGCCGCGACGCTCGCGACGCTGCACGAGTTCCCGGACCGCGCGCTCCTCGGCGAGGACGTGATCTGGTGCGACGACCCCGCGCGCGCCACCCCCGCGAGCGACGCCTACCTCTCCTCGCACCGGCTCTACTGCACCGCGACGCACACCCGCGCCGGCGTCTACGGGGCGCCGACCGGCCGTCGTGTCGGCTACCGCATCCTCGCCGACTGCGCGATCGCCGATGACCGGGTCACCGACGAATGGCTGGTGCGCGACCAGGGCGCCGTCGTGCGCCAGCTCGGGTTCGACGTGGTGGACTGGACCCGCGACCTCATCGCGCGCGAAGGCGGCCCCGAGGCTTGCGTCCGGCCCTTCACCCCCGCGCGCGACCGCCCCGGCCCCTACGACGGCCGCGGCAACGACGACGCTTGGGGCGCGCGCTACGCCGACATCCTCGGGCGCATCATGGCCGCCGACCTCGCGGTCATCCCCGAGACCTACGACCGCGCCTGCGAGCTCCACTACGCGGGCGGGCGCGACGGCCACGGTCCCGCCGACGCCGACGGCTTCTGGACGGGCCTGCGCGCATCGTTCCCCGATGCCGCGTTCACCCTTCACCACGTCATCGGCCGCGACGACCCCCTGATGCCGCCGCGTGCCGCCCTCCGGTGGTCGCTCGACGGCAAGCACGCCGGCTGGGGCATGTTCGGCCGCCCGACGGGGGCGACGGTGCATGTGATGGGCATGAGCCACGCCGAGTTCGGCCCCTGGGGCCTCCGCCGCGAATGGGCGCTCATCGACGAAACCGCGATCTGGAAGCAGATCCTCCTCGCGACGGGGTAGACCATGCAGGGCTTCGACCCCGAGTTCGCCGACCTCCCCGACTACATCCTGAAGATCACCCGCGAGATCTGGGAGGACCGCGGCCTCGCCACGCTCCATCGCTACTACGCGCCCGATGTCATCGTGCGGCTGCCGGCAGGGATCGTGCAGGGCAACGAGCGCACGATCGACGACACGATGGCGACGCTCGCCGAGTTCCCCGACCGCCAGCTTCTCGGCGAGGACGTGATCTGGTCCGGCGACGCGCACGCCGGGTACCTCTCCTCGCACCGCATCGTCAGCATGGGCACGCATCTCGGCCACGGCGCCTACGGGCCGCCGACCGGCCGGCGCTTCAGCGTCCGCGCCATCGCCGACTGCGCCGCGAAGGACAATGCGATCTACGACGAATGGCTGGTGCGCGACGGCTCCGGCGTGCTCCTGCAGCTCGGGCTCGACCCCGAGGCCTTCGTGCGCGACCGCATCGCCGCCGAGGGCGGCGCGGAGCACGCCCGCCGTCCGTTCCGCCCCGCCGACGACGTGCCGGGCCGCTACACGGGCCGCGGCAACGACCATCCGCGCGGCGCCGAGCTCGCCGGCATCCTCGGCGCCATCATGGGCAAGGACTTCGCCGTCATCCCGCGAACGTACGACCGTGCCGTCCGCGCCGAGCATCCGGGCGGGCGCGGCGGCTGGTCCTGGGACTTTGCCGACCGCGCCTGGATGGGACTCCGCGCCGCCTTCCCGTCGGCCGCCTTCGCCGTCCACCACGTCATCGGCCGCGCCGATCAAGGAGAGCCCGACCGCGCCGCCGTACGTTGGAGCCTCGACGGCCGGCACGACGGGTTCGGCCGCTTCGGTCCGCCCTCGGGCGCCGAGGTCCACGTCATGGGGATGACGCACGCCGAGTTCGGCCCCCGCGGGCTCCGCCGCGAGTTCACCCTCTACGACGAAACCGCGATCTGGCGACAGATCCTGCTGCACCGAGGCTGAGCCATGCTCCGCGCCACGCTTCTCGCCGTCCTCCTCGCCACCCCGGCCGCCGCCGAGGGGTTCCGCACGCGCGACCTCACCACCCTCGATACCGAAACCGCACCGCTTCCTGGCGGCAGGTTCGTCCGAAAGGCCGAGCCCGACCGGCTCACGCTCCTCTGCATCGAATGCGCCGAGATCACCACCGTCGACATTCACGTGCTTCGCAGCACCGACGGCACCGAGGGCCGCATCCGCGCCGGCGCGACCACAGCGGAGACGATGTTCGCCCTCTGCAAGGCGCGCGATTCGCCGTCCGCCCTTTGCAAGGGCATCGAGCGCCGCGACGCCGGCGGCGCGGTCGGCTTCCTGTCGCGCGTCGCCCTCGACGCGAGCGCTCTCGAGACGCAGACGCTCTACGAGGACGGCGACCTCCTCGTCATCCGCGCCATCGCGCCGGACCCCGCCACCGCGGCGGCGCTCGGAGCGGCGGCGCTCGCCACCCTCGTGCCGCAGATCGTCGACTGACATGTCCCTCGCCGCCGCCGCCCGCCTCATGCGCATGACCGACGCGACCTGGCTTCGGCACGCAAACCCCTGGAGCGGCTGGACGCGCTTCGCCATCCTGCCGGGGTTTGCCCTCGCGGCCTGGTCGCGCGTCTGGATCGGCTGGACGGGCGCCGGCCTCCTCGCGACGGCGCTCGTCGCATGGACCTTCGCCAACCCGCGCGCGTTCCCGCCACCGACCGACTTCGGCGCGTGGATCAGCCGCGGCGTCCTCGGCGAGCGGCTCTACCTCAGCATGGGCACCGCGGTGCCGCCGCACCACCGTCGCGCGGCCATGCGCCTTGCTTTCGCCGCGGCGCTCGGCCTCGTTCCCCTCGCGCTCGGCCTCGCGGCGCTCGCTCCCGCCGCGACCCTTCTCGGCCTCGCCCTCGCCGTCGGCGGCAAGATGTGGTTCATCGACCGCATGGTCTGGGTCCATGCCGACCTGACCGGCGCGCCGCCCGGCGTGCCGCTCCGCGACCCCGGCTTCACCGCCCCGAAAGGAACCGCCCCATGAACACCCTCGCCCCCGCCCGTGCCAGCGTGACCGCCGCCGAGATGGCGGCCCGCATCGTCCGCTACGGCGAGCTCCGGCCCTGCAAGACCGCCTTCATCGACGCGCACACGCCCGGCAGCGACCAGAAGGAGAACTTCACCATCATCGGCGGCGGCGTGTCCGAAAGCCCCGACCAGCACGTCCACATCGCGCTGCCGCACGGCTTCAACATCGGCGCCGCGGGCCAGCCGCCGCACTGCCGCAACTCGCTCCACAGCCACCGCACGGCGGAGGTGTTCTTCGTGCTGAAGGGCCGCTGGAGGTTCTTCTGGGGCCGCTGGGGCCAGGCCGGCGAGGTGATCCTCGAGGAAGGCGACATCATCAACATCCCCACGGGCATCTTCCGCGGCTTCGAGAACGTCGGGGTCGACTACGGCATGATCATGGCGGTGCTCGGCGGCGACGACGCCGGCGGCGGCGTGATCTGGGCGCCGCAGGTGATCGAGGACGCTCGCGCGCACGGGCTGGTGCTCGGCTCGAACGGCAAGCTTTACGACACCAAGAAGGGCCAGTCTCTGCCCGAAGGCACGACACCGATGCCGGTCCTGACCGAGGCCGAGCTCGCCGCCTATCCCGAGCCCGCGCCCGCCGAGGTCGTGCCGGGGCACGTCGCGCGCTACTGGGATCTCGTCGCGCTCGCCAAGGACGCGCCCGCCCGCGTGATCGGCGCCGAAGGCGTGCTTCGCGACCGGCCCGGCTTCGAGATCACGCTCCTGACACGCAGCTCCGCGACCGATGCGCCGCACGCCCACGACCGCCCCTCGGTGCTGATGCCGATGCGCGGGCACTGGCGCGTCGCCTGGGACGGCGGCGAGGCGGTTCTGGCGCCGGGCGACACGATGAGCGTCCCGGCAGATCTGCCCCATGCCGCCCTGCCGTCGATGTCGGGCGAGGCGAGCCTCTACCACGTCGTCGGCACCGACGATCCCGCCGGCGCGACATGGCGGCCGTGACGCGCCACCTCACGCCGGCGCGACGCGCCTCTGACCTGTCTTGCGCCAGAAACCTGGAGAGCAGTGCCGGGGGTGCGGGGGCGGCGAGCGCCCCGCCGGCGCGCGCGAACACGCGCGCGCCCAGCATCAGCCTTGCGCGCACCCGCGCGCTCCGAATGGCGGCAACAGCCGCCGTTCTTTGCCGACCTCTGCCGCCGCCCAACGCGCCCGAACCGGAGACCCGTCGATGCCCCTCCCCGCCACCCATGTCGGCTCGCTCCCCCGCAGCCAGGCCGTCGTCGACTTCCTTTTCGCCCGCGAGCGCGGCGAGCCCTACGACCCCGCCGCCTTCGATGCCTGCATGACGCAAGCGGTCGCCGACGCGGTGGCGCGGCAGGTCGCGGCCGGGATCGACGTCGTGTCCGACGGGGAGATGTCGAAGATCAGCTACGCCACCTACGTCAAGGACCGCTACACCGGCTTCGAGGGCGACGGGCCGCGGAACGCGCCCGCCGACCTCAAGCTCTTCCCGACCTTCCTCGCGCGTCTCGCCCGCGAGGGCGGCACGCCGACCTACGCGCGGCCGATGTGCACGGGCGAGGTCCGCTCGAAGGGCGCCGCGGCGCTGGAGGCGGACATCGGCAACCTCCGCGCCGGCATGGCGGCGGCGGGAGCCACGCGCGGCTTCATGAACGCGGCCTCCCCCGGCGTCATCGCGCTCTTCCTGCAGAACCGGCACTACCCGACGCGCGAGGCCTATCTCGCCGCCCTCGCCGAGGCGATGGGCGACGAGTACCGCCGCATCGTCGCGTCCGGGCTCAAGCTGCAGGTCGACTGCCCCGACCTCGCCCTCTCGCGCCACATGCTCTTCGCGGACCTCGACGACGCCGCCTTCCTCCGCATCGCCGAGACCCATGTCGAGGCGCTCAACCAGGCGCTCCGCGGCATCCCCGAGGAGCACGTCCGCGTCCATATCTGCTGGGGCAACTACGAGGGCCCGCATGTCTGCGACATCGACATGGCGAAGGTGTTCCCGGTGCTGATGAAGGTGCGCGCGCGCTACGTCCTCTTCGAGACCGCCAACCCGCGCCACGGCCACGAATGGGCCGTGTTCCGCGACCGCCGCGCGGAGATCCCCGAGGACCGCATCCTCGTGCCCGGCGTGGTCGACACGACCACCAACTTCGTCGAGCACCCCGACCTCGTGGCCGAACGGCTCCGGCGGTTCACCGCCATCGTCGGGGCCGACCGCGTCATCGCGGGCTCGGACTGCGGCTTCGGCACCTTCGCGGGCTTCGGCGCGGTCGATCCCGAGATCGCCTGGGCCAAGCTCGCCACCCTCGCCGAAGGCGCGCGGCGGGCCTCTTGACGCCGCTTGTGCTCCTCCCCGGCATGATGTGCGACGCCCGGCTCTTCGGGCCGCAGGTCGCCGCTTTCTCCGCGACCCGGACGCTGGTGCTGGCGCCGCTCGTCGGCTCGGACAGCGTGCGTGGTCTGGCCGAAGCGGTGCTCGCGACGGCGCCTCCGGTGTTCGCGCTCGCGGGGCTCTCGATGGGCGGGATCGTCGCGATGGAGGTGGTGCGGCAGGCGCCCGGGCGCGTCGCGCGGCTGGCGCTCCTCGACACCAATCCCTTCCCCGAGACGCCCGAGGTCGCCGCCCGCCGCGGCCCGCAGGTGGCGCGCGCGCTGGCGGGCGGGCTCGCCGCGGTGATGCGCGACGAGATGAAGCCGATGTATCTCGCCGACGGTCCCGGCAAGGCCGCCATCCTCGACATCTGCCTCGACATGGCGCTGGGGCTCGGGCCGGCGGTGTTCGCGGCGCAATCGGCAGCGCTTGCCGCGCGACCGGATGCGCTCGACGTGCTCGGGCGCTACCGGCGGCCGGCGCTCGTGCTGATGGGCGCCGAGGACCGGCTCTGCCCGCACGACCGGCACAGGGCGATGGCGGCGGCGATGCCGCAGGCGCGGCTCGTGGTGATCGAGGGCGCGGGCCACCTGCCGGTGCTCGAGCGCCCCGCCGAGACCAACGCGGCCCTTGCGGCCTGGATGGAGACCGAGGATGGATCATGATCTGCTGGCGCTTCTGGCCCGCGTCGATACGCCAACCGTGTGCAACGCGATCGAGGTGGCACAGGGCGCGCGCGGGTTCGACCGGTTCACGCGAGGGACCGTCTGCGCTTCGGGGCCGGCGCCGATGGTCGGCTACGCGGTGACGGCGCGCATCGCCGCCCGCCTGCCGCCGACGGAGGCGCGCGACGCGGTGCGGGCGCGACGGATGGCCTATTATCGTGCGGCCGCGGAAGCGCCCGCACCGAGCGTCGTCGTCGTCGAAGACATGGACTGGCCGGACTGCGTCGGCGCGTTCTGGGGCGAAGTCAACACGGCGGTCCACAAGGGCTTCGGCAACGCCGGCGCGCTGACCAACGGCGTCATGCGCGACCTCGGGGATCTCGCGCCGGGCTTCCCGGTCGTCGCGGGCTCCATCGGTCCGAGCCATGCCTTCGTCCACGTCACCGAGATCGGCACGCCGGTGACGGTGTTCGGCCTTGCCATCGCCCCCGGCGACCTCGTCCATGCCGATCGGCATGGCGCCGTGGTGATCCCGCCCGACGTGATCCCGGCGCTCGCCGCGGCGATCGCCCGGATGCAGGCGACCGAGGCGCTCGTGCTCGGACCCGCCCGCGCGCCCGGCTTCGGTTTCGCGGCCTTCCAGGCGGCCTGGGAGGCGTTCGAGAATGCGCGCACCTGACCCCCTGATCGGCGCGCTCGCCCGCGACGGGCTCGTGCTCCGCGACGATGCCGGGCCCGCGGTCCTGGTGCTTGCGCGGGCGCTGGCGGACGCAGCCGCCCGGGTACGCGCGTGGGTCGATGCGGCCGACTGAGCTGACCATCGCGGAAGCGGGCGCCGCGCTTCGGGCGGGAACGCTGACGGCCTGCGCGCTGCTGGACCACCATCTCGCGCGGATCGCAGATGTGGACGCCAAGGTTAAAGCTTTTGTTTTTGTCGCCCGCGAGATCGCCGGCGCAGCCGCCCGGCAAGCCGATGCTGACTTCGCGGCGGGGCTGGATCGTGGCCCGATGCAGGGAATCCCGTTTGCGATCAAGGATATCATCGACCTCGCCGGCACGCCGACGACGTGCGGCGCGCGACGGCGGACCGGGGCTTTGGCCGCGACGGATGCTGAGGTCGTCGCCTTACTGAAAGCCGCAGGCGCGGTTCCGCTCGGCAAGGTCGCGACCTACGAGTTCGCGCTGACGGGGCCCGCCTTCGACGGCGCGCACCCGCCTTCGAGAAACCCCTGGAACGGAGCCCACATCACCGGCGGCTCGTCCTCCGGCTCCGCCGCGGCAGTGGCGGCGCGGCTCGTGCGGGTGGCGCTCGGCACCGATACCGGCGGGTCGGTCCGCAGCCCCGCGGCGTATACCGGCGTCGTCGGCCTGAAGCCGACGTTCGGCCGCCTGCCCCTCAGCGGCGTCTACCCGCTGAGCCCGAGCCTCGATTGCGTCGGCATCCTCGCGGCCTGTAGCGGCGATGCCTCTGCCGTGTTATCGGCGCTAACCGGCGAGGCACCGGCCCCTGTGCGCGCGCCGTTCCGCATCGGCTATGCGCGCGATTTCTTCGCCGCGGACCCGTCCGCCGCCCCCGAAGTCATCGAGGCGGTCGATGGAGCGGCGTCGGTCCTGTCGCTCCTCGGCGCCGAGATCGCGCTGATCGACCTCCCCGACGCGCGCATGATGGAGGATGTGGGCTCGGTGATCCTGCACCACGAGGCCTATGCGGTGCATCTCGACAGCCTCCGCGCCGGCAAGGCCTACGGCCGCCAGGCCTGGCAGGGCCTCGTGGCCGGTGCGGCGCTGACGGAGGCCGATCACGCGACCGCGCTCGTCGCCGCCGCCCGTCTGCGCGCCGGGGTCGATGCCGCGCTCGCGCCGTACGATGCGATCCTGACCGCCACCACGCTGACCCCGGCGCCCGCCTTTGCGGCCTTCGACGGCGATCGCCCGGTCTGGACGCCGATGCGGACGCTGCCGTTCAACGTGACCGGCCATCCCGCGCTTTCGCTCCCCGCGGGGTTCGCGGGCGGTCTGCCGCTGGGGGCGCAACTCGTTGCGCGGCACGGCGACGAGGCGACGCTCCTCCGGATCGGTGCCGCCTTCGAGGCGGCGACCGACCATCTGGTCCCGCGTCCGCCCCTCTAGCGCATCTGCATCCGGTCGAGGCGCAGCTGCGCGGCGCGTCGATGGCCCTCGAGCCCCTCGCTCGCGGCCTGACGCGCGGCGGGCGGCGCCAGCGCCTCGACGCCGCGCTCGTCGAGCCGCTGGTGCGTCGCGATCTTGACGCAGGCCCCGACCCAGAGCCCGCCGGTATAGCGTCCCGCGCCCATCGTCGGCAGCGTGTGGTTGGTGCCCGAGCACTTGTCGGAATAGACCACGCTCGCCAGCTCGCCGACGAAGAGCGAGCCGTAGTTGGTCAGCCGGGCCGCGAACGCCTGCGGATCGGCGGTATGGACCTGGAGGTGCTCGGCCGCGACGTGGTCGGAATAGGCGATCATCGCCGCCTCGCTCTCGGCAACCGCGATCTCGCCCCGGTCGCGCCACGACGGCCCCGCGACCTCCGCCGTCGCCAGCGTGGCGAGCTGCGCCTCGACCTCGGCCCCGACGCGCCGCGCGAGGCCCGCATCGGTGGTGACAAGCCCCACGCGCGTCCGGACATCGTGCTCGGCCTGGGCGAGGAGATCCGTCGCGATCATCTCGGCGTCCCCGGTCGCGTCGGCGAGCACGAAGATCTCCGACGGCCCGGCGAGCTGGTCGATCCCCACGGGGCCGAAGACCTGCCGCTTGGCCTCGTTGACGAAGGCATTGCCGGGGCCGACGATCTTCATCACCCGGGGCACGGTCTCGGTGCCGAAGGCCATCGCCGCGATGGCCTGCGCGCCGCCGATGCGAAAGATGCGGTCGGCGCCCGCGAGATGGCAGCCCGCGATCATCGCGCGGTCGGCGTTGGGCGGCAGGCAGGCGATGACGCTGCGGCAGCCGGCGACGCGGGCGGGCACGATGGTCATCACCGGCGCGGACAGGAGCGGGAAGCGGCCGCCCGGAACGTAGGCGCCGATCGTCTCGATCGGGATGACGCGGTGGCCGAGGAACACGCCCGGCAGCAGCTCGACCTCGAGCGGCAGGATCGTGTTGAGCTGGGCTTCCGCGAAGGCGCGCACGTTGGCGATGGCGAACTCGGTGTCGGCGCGGGTCTGCGGCGCGAGATCCTCGACGGCAGCGGCGCGGTCGGCGTCGCTGACCTCGAAGGCGTCGCGCTCCGAACGGTCGAAGCGGCGCGCGTATTCGGCGACGGCGGCATCGCCCCGGTCGCGCACGGCGGCGAGCACCTCGGCCACGAGGGTCGCCACGGGCGCGGCCGCGGCGCCTTCATCGGCGGCGGGGGCCTTCAGCCAGGTGATGCCGGGGAACGGGGATGTGGTCATGGAGCGCCTCCTCGCGCCTCGCTAGCACACCCGTTCAGAGGTCCGCCAGCACCTCCCATGCCCGGCCGAGGTCCGCGGTGAAGGCCGCTTCGGCGTCGGCCTGCGCGGCGCGGTCGGGAATGCGGAGGATCATCGAGGGGTGCGTTGTGAGGAACACCGGCACGCCCTCGGCGGTCGCCTCGACGGTGCCGCGGCGCTTCATGATGCCGACCCCGCTGCCGGTCAGCGCGTGCGCGGCGGTGGCACCGAGCGCCAGGATCAGCTTCGGCGCGACGAACCGCGTCTCGAGCCCGAGCCACCACGAGCAGCGCGCGATCTCGTCGTGGTCTGGCTTCTGGTGGATGCGCCGCTTGCCGCGCGGGGTGAACTTGAAATGCTTGACCGCATTGGTGACGTACACTTCCTCGCGCTTCAGGCCGGCCGCTTGCGCCGCGCGGTCGAACACCTGCCCCGCGGGCCCGACGAAGGGCCGCCCGGCGAGATCCTCCTGGTCGCCCGGCTGCTCGCCCACGGCCATCATCCGTGCGGTCTCGGGCCCCTCGCCGAAGACCGTGCGCGTGGCACATTCGTAGAGCGGGCAGCGGGTGCAGACGGCCGCGGCGGCGCGGGCCTCGGCGAGGGTGTTCGGTTCTGCGTCGGGCATCGGCGGGGTCTCCGGGCTGCGGGCGAGGATGCGGGCGGCGAAGGGCGGCGGCTGGCTCGCGGCGCGGGCGTGCATCGCCGCCACCTCCTTCTCGGCGCCCGCGATCAGGCCGGGGATCAGCCGCGCCTCGGGAAGGTTCTTCCAGTACATCTTCGGCATCTCGGACTGCATCGCCTGCGTCTTGAGGCGCGCCGGGTTGAAGATGCTGGCGAAGTAGGTGAGCCAAAGCGCCTCGGTCGCGTCCTCGCCCGCGGGCGGCACCTCGGCGGTCTCCTCGAAGCTGAGCGCGCCGTCGGTGAAGCGGGCGGTGATCTCGGGCGTGGCGATGGCCCAGTCCATGTCGCCGAAGCGGCGCGCGAAGAACGGGGCGGTGCGCTCGGTCACATGCGCGGCGGGCTCGAACCACGCGGCGAACCGGCGCCGGCCAGTCTCGTTCTGCGCCACGTCGCGGAAGCGGACGAAGGCCTTCATCTTGTGGCTGGCGCGCGCGACCTCCTTCTCCATCGCGACGAGCCGCCCGACGGCGGGATCGGTCCGGTCGCCAAGGACGCCGGGCTCCGCCTGGAGGCGGACGAGAAGGGCATAGAGCCGGGCGAACCGGTCGGGCGCGGGATGGCAGACGGCGGCCTCGGCAAGCTCGAGGAACCGCTTCGGCACCGTAAGCGAAGCGCGCGGGACCGGCGTATCGGCGGCGGCAAAGGGCAACTCGTCGTCGGCGGTGCCGCGCGTCCAGGCGAGCGCTTCGGGAGGGGTGCCGGCGAGCGCCTCGCGGCGGGCGGCGCTGCGCCAGGCGCCCCACGTGCCGATCAGGGGCAGCGCGATCCGCCGCATGTCAGATCAGCGCCAGCTGCTCGGGCGGGGCGGCGAAGCGCGCAGCGAGATTGCCCGCGTCGAGCGCTGCCCCCGGCGTCCAGTCCCGCGCCTCGATGAAGGGTCGCGCGGTCTTCATCACCGCCCCGAGCCGCACCAGATCGTCCCAGCCAAGTGCCTTCAGCCGGCGCGCCGCGAGGATCCGGCCCACCGATTTCGTGCCGAAGCCCGGCACCCGCAGCAGCATCTCGCGCGGCGCGCGGTTCACGTCGACCGGGAAGCGTCCGCGGTGCGCGAGCGCCCAGGCGAGCTTCGGGTCGAGCGCGAGATCGAGCATCCCGGACGCCGGCGTGATCTCGGACGCCTCGAAGCCGTAGAAGCGCAGGAGCCAGTCCGACTGGTAGAGGCGGTGCTCGCGCATCAGGGGCGGACGCACCAGCGGCAGCACGCGTGAGGCGTCGGGGATGGGCGAGAACGCGGAATAATACACCCGCGCCAGCCCGTAGCTGCCGTAGAGCCGCGCCGATGAGGCGAGGATCGCGCGGTCGTCAGCGGCATCGGCGCCGACGATGACCTGCGTGCTCTGCCCGGCGGGCGCGAACCGCGCCGCGCGCCGCCCGGTGTGCGTCGTCTCCCGCGAGGCCTCGCGGGCGAGCCGGACGCCCGCCATAGCGCCCCGGATCGAACCCGCGTCCTTCTGCGGCGCGAGCGCCTTCAGCCCGGCCTCGGTCGGCAGCTCGACGTTGATCGACAGGCGGTCGGCGAACCGTCCCGCCGCCTCGATCAGCGCGGGGTCGGCGTCGGGGATCGTCTTGAGGTGGATGTAGCCGCGAAAGCCGTGCTCGGTCCTGAGCGTCTCGGCGATCCGCACCATGTCGGCCATCGTGTCGTCGGGCGACCGGATGATGCCCGAGGACAGGAACAGCCCCTCGATGTAGTTGCGACGGTAGAACTCGAGCGTGAGCCGGACCACCTCCTCGACCGAGAACCGCGCCCGCTCGACCTGGCTCGACACGCGGTTGATGCAATAGGCGCAGTCGTAGATGCAGAAGTTCGTCATCAGGATCTTCAGGAGGCTGATGCAGCGCCCGTCGGGCGCGTAGGCGTGGCAGATGCCCGAGCCCTCGGTCGAACCGAGCCCGCCCTTGCGGCTGTCGCGCTTCTCGGTGCCGGACGACGCGCAGGACGCGTCGTACTTGGCCGCATCCGACAGAAGAGCGAGCTTTTGCTGGAGGGACTGCTTCGCCATGCGTTCAGGTTATGTTCATGCCCCGCACGCCGCAAGGCGACACGTTGTCGTGTCAGCCGAGGATCCGCGACCGAGCTTCCGCGCGGTAGCGGACGCCGAACGCGTCGTTGAGCTCGGTCGCCTGCTTCTCGATCGGCGCGCGTCCAGGCTTCCAGGCGCCGACGTCGACGTCGCAGAACGCGGCGACCGAACGCACCGCCGTGGCCGGGTCGCGCACGAGGTCGTCGTAGCTCACACGGAGGTAGGGAAGCTCGAAGACGCTCGCGAGCAGGGCAATCGCGTTTCCCGAGACGAGGGCACCGTCGACACGCGCGCTGATGTCGTCGAAATCATAGTCCGGCACGATGCCCTCGTTCTTCTGGGCGCTCGACCACTGCCGGGTCTGCGCGGCGATCGAGAACGAGATGCCCTGCGCCAGCGCGTCCTCGCGCACGATGTGGATGATGCGGACGCCTTGGTACATCGTGTCGATCCGCCAGCGCAGCAGCATCGCGATCTGGTGCGACGACGCCTTGAACCCGAGGATGGCGGCGTCGCCGCGGCGCGCGGCCTCGAAGGCCCGGATGAAATCGGGAAACGTCTCGGCGCCGAACTCCGGCGCGATGCGCTCCACGCCATCGTGGTTGAGGTGCTCGCCGCAGCCCGCGAAGCGTCTGGTGTTTCGCAGATAGCCGGCAAGCAGGTTTGAGCCCGAACGGTTGGAGAAGGCAAGAAGCACGAGCGGATAGGGGAACACCGGCGGGCCGTCGTAGGTCACGCGACCGTGGAACGTGTTGGCAATCTTCAGCTCGTGGACGCCGCGATTGCTGAGATGGTCGAGAAAGGGCACGTGGACCTGCGAGGGTTTCTGGATGCGCCGCCGCATGTGCCAGACCGGGGCGCGCTCCGCAACCTTGCCCTTCGGGGGAGGGCGTCGTAACCGTCGATCGACCTGCATGCGAGCGCCCCATGTCATCGAGCCCCAGCGCCCCCGCAGCGGCGTCGCCGTTCACCTATCCCATGTTTCGCGGGCTCTGGTTGGCGACGCTTGTGTCCAACCTCGGCGGCTTGATCCAAGGGGTCGCGGCCGGCTGGATGATGACGCAGATCTCGACGAGCCACGCGCTCGTGGCCCTCGTGCAGGCCTCGACGACGCTTCCGATCATGATCTTCTCGCTCGCCGCGGGAGCGCTCGCGGACAGCTTCGACCGGCGCCGGATCATGCTCGCGGCGCTCGCGTTCATGCTCGGGGTGTCGTTCGCCCTCGCGGCGGTGGCCTATGCCGGGCTGATGACGCCGTGGCTCCTTCTCGCCTTCACCTTCCTCATCGGCTGCGGCGTGGCGCTCTACAACCCGTCCTGGCAGGCGTCGGTCGGCGACATCGTGCCTCGCGCGGCGCTGCCGCAGGCGGTGCTCCTCAACTCGGTCGGCTTCAACCTGATGCGAAGCATCGGCCCGGCCATCGGGGGTGCCATCGTCGCCGCCGCGGGCGTCGCGGTGGCCTTTGCCGCCAATGCGCTGAGCTACGTCGCCCTCATCGTGGCGCTCGCCCGCTGGCAGCCGGCGAAGAGCGGATCGGCGTTGCCAGCCGAGCCGTTCGTACGGGCTGTCGCGACCGGCGTGCGCTACGTGACGATGTCGCCGAACCTGATGCGCGTGATGCTGCGCGGCGCGCTCTTCGGGGCGGGCGCGGTCTCGATCCTGGCGCTGCTACCGGTCGTGGTGCGCGAACGGATCGGCGGCGGGGCGATCGTCTACGGCGTCCTCTTGGGCGCGTTCGGCGCCGGTGCCATCGCCGGGGTGTTCGCGAGCCGCCGCCTGCGCGAGGGCGCGTCGAACGAGACCGTGGTGCGCGCGGCGTTCCTCGGCTTCGCGCTGAGCGCGGTCGGGCTCGGGCTCTCGGGGTCGGCCGCCCTCAGCGCTGCGGTCCTCCTCGTCAGCGGCGCATCGTGGGTGATCGCGCTGTCGCTCTTCAACGTCACGGTGCAGCTCTCGACGCCGCGCTGGGTCGTCGGCCGCGCGCTCTCCCTCTACCAGATGGCGACCTTCGGCGGCATGGCGGCGGGCGCGTGGATCTGGGGCGTGGTCGCCGAGGCGCTGGGGTCCGACAGCGCGCTCTTCGCCTCGGCGGCGCTCCTGCTGGCAGGCGGTGCCGTGGGGCTCGTCCTGCCGCTTCCCGAGTTCGAGGCGCTCAACCTCGATCCCGCCGACCGGTTCTCCGAGCCGCCGCTCCGGCTCGACCTCACCGCGCGGAGCGGGCCGATCATGGTGATGGTCGACTACCGGATCGAGCAGGTCGACGTGCCCGCCTTCCTTGCGCTGATGGCCGAACGGCGCCGCATCCGCATCCGAGACGGCGCGCGGCAATGGGCGCTCCTGCGCGATCTCGAGCATCCGGACGTCTGGTCCGAAAGCTATCATGTT
Organism: Paracoccaceae bacterium; assembly: GCA_965219015.1. Lineage (GTDB taxonomy): Bacteria > Pseudomonadota > Alphaproteobacteria > Rhodobacterales > Rhodobacteraceae > CBDCNH01. Next base: position 539,268 of record CBDCNH010000013.1, on the reverse strand, counting down.
CCCACCTGGGTGGACTACGTGCGCCACAACCAGCGCCGGACCCAAGGCGACGTCGCGGTGACGGACCGGCTTCGGGCGCTCCATCGCGGGGACGCGCCGCCAGAGGTGCATCGGATGATCGAGCGGCAGACGGTCACGACCGCCGACAACATGCCGCTGAAGGCCGCCATCGCCGAGCCGCATGTCTGAGGCGTCTATTGCGCGAAATGTCCCACGTCCGGCCCGGCGCTGCGGAGCCGGACGTAGCCCAGCACCCGGCTCTGCCGCTTCGGATCGAGCACCAGTAGTTCGCCCTCGTAGACGTGAAACTCGGTCAGCTCGTCGATGTTGGTGAAATGCGAGATGATGAGGAGCGGCCCGGGCGAGCCCACGCCGGTCCAGTTGGCGATGATCTCGCGCATCTTCGTCACGGTCGCAGCACCTTGCAGCGACAAGAGCAGATTGACGTTCGCATCGGTCTCGACCGCGATCGATGCGTTGTAGGCCGGGTCGATCTGCTCGAACCCTGCGCGGAGCTGCGCCACGGTCTGCTGATTGCGGCACCATTCGCTGACGATGATCTTCGCGGGCCGGATGTCGTTGCCCGCGAGAAGGATGCCGAGCTTGACCATGTCGGCTGCGCCGTTCGGGCTGAGGATGCGCTGGTTCGGACAGTCGGTCGGGCCGACGTCGTGCGTGTCGAGCTTCGACCAGTCCGTCGGGCCGTGGCGCATCAGGAGCACGATGTCGTTGCGGAAGAGATCCTCGACCATGTCGAACGGCTCGAAGCGCAGCGTGTCGCGCACGTCGCCCGAGGTTCCCGGCTCCGGCGCGACCTTCTTCACGGTCGCATCGGTCTCGGGCGCGGGCAGGTCGGTGGTCATCTCGCCGACATGGGGCGAGATCTGTACGGCCGAGGCCGGCCCTTCGGCGCGCGCCCCGATCGGGAGGGCAAGCATGAAAGCTGCGGCAAGCGGAAAGGCGCGGTGCATGGCGGTTCCTCGAGGCTTCGATGCCGGGGTGCCTGCCCTCGCGAGCCAAGGTCTGGCCAGCCATACCTGCATCGCCTAGGAACTGTCCGTCCAGCGCAAAAAGAGTCCGCGGCATGCACGAGATCATCCACACCATCCGGGGCCTCGGGCTCGGGACCGAGCACGCGCTGACCGTGCTCGCGTTCGGCGACGACGGCGCGCGGCCTTGGGTCCATGTGCAGGGCGGGCTCCATGCCGACGAGGGTCCGGGAATGATCGCGGCGCGGGCGCTCTGCGACCTCCTCGAAGGCGAGACGGTGACGGGGCGCGTCACCGTGCTGCCCGTCGCGAACCCGATCGGGCTCGGCCAGACGGTGCTCGGCCACGGCATCGGGCGGTTCGACCTCGCGGACGGCGCGAACTTCAACCGCGGCTACCCGGACCTCGCGCCCGATGCGATGGCGCGCATCGGCACGCTCGGGACGGACGTGGCGGCCAACGTGGCGCTGATCCGGGAAGCGCTCGCGGCGGCGCTCGACGCCCGGCCCGCGCCGACGCCGGCCGACCGGTTGCGGCAGACCCTGATGCGGCTCGCGCTCGGGGCCGACATGGTGCTCGACCTGCACTGCGACGGCGAAGCGGCGGTGCATGTCTACACGCAGGCCGCCCACATGGAGGTGTTTGCGCCGCTCGCCGCCCATCTCGGAGCGCGCGCGGTGCTTCTGGCGGACGTCTCCGGCGGCAATCCCTTCGACGAGGCGGTGAGCCGGCCCTGGGCCGATCTTGCGGCGGCGTTTCCGGAGGCCGCGATCCCGCGCGCGCTCGCGAGCCTGACGGTCGAGCTTCGCGGCCAGCGCGATGTCGACCGGCAGACCGCAGCGGTGGATGCGGCGGCGATCGTGGCGTTCCTGCGCCATGCGGGCGTGCTTGGCGGCACCGTGGCACCTGTGCCGGCCGCACTCTGCCAGCCCACGCCGCTCGCCGGATCGGATCCGGTGGTCGCGCCGGTCGCGGGGCTGGTCAGTTTCCGCGCCGACGTCGGCGACACGCTGCAGGCGGGCGATGCGGTCGCCGATGTCGTGGATCCCGTGTCGGGAACCGTCACGACGGTGCGGGCCCCGACGGGTGGCGTGTTCTTCGCCCGAACCGAGCAGCGGATCGTGCAGGCCGGCGGGCGGCTCGGCAAGGTGGCGGGGACGGAGGCGCGGCGCGCGGGCCTGCTCCTCGGCGCGTGAGCCTCAGCGCTTGGCCTGCCAGCTCGCCGAGGCCCGCTGGCGGGTGTAGAACTCGGCCATGAGACCGATCACGAGGCACACCAGCGTGACCTTGACCGCATAGCCGATCGAGCTGTGGTGCGGGTTGTAGTTGATGAACGTGAAGCCGCGCGCCTGGTCGATGGTGTGGAAGAGCGGATTCCAGTCGAAGATCCTGAGCATCTTGTAGCCGAGCGTGTTGGCGAGGAACATCTTTCCCGACGCGATCATGTTGGCGCGGCCGTAGATCTGCGCGCCGATCGAGCTCAGCTCCGGCGACCACGGCCGGATCGCGAGGAAGATCACCCCGATCGCCGCCCCGGACGCCCAGGCGAGGAGCAGCATCGCCATCGCGCCCGCCGGCCTGTCGATGGTGATCGGCTGCCAGGCGGCGTGGTAGACGAAGAGCACCACCGTGAGCGAGAGCACCTGAAGGTAGAGCGCGCCCAGCGCCGCCGCACCGATGGAGACGACCGTGTTCATCGGCGCGTGCTGCATCATCGGCGAGGCGGGGCCCTCGGCCTTGGCGACGGCGGCGAGCGTCTTGGCATGGGTCATGAAGAGGAAGATCCCCGACATGAGATAGAGCACGTAGTCGCCCCGCACCGCGGTTGAGCGCATCCCGAGCACCTCGAACATCACGTAGAACACGACGACGAGGAGCACGGTCTGGAAGATGTTGAGGAGCAGCCCCACCACCGCGTTGCCATGCGATTTCCGCACGTTGCGGACCGCCGCATGGTAGACCAGCGTCGACAGCGCCAGGGCGGGCCGGCGACGGCGGATCGCGAAGGGAGCGGCGACGGACATCCGGGGCAAGGGTGGCGCGCAATCCTTGAAACTTGGTCAACGCGTCACGATAAGGAACCCGAAGCCGGCGGGCAACGGAGAGCGCGATGGACCACGACCGGCTGGCCTCGGTGATGCGCCGCCTCGCACTCGAAGCGGGTGCGCGGATCATGGCGATCTACCGCACCGACTTCGACGTGGACACCAAGGACGATGCGAGCCCGGTGACGGCCGCCGACCGCGCCGCCGACGCGCTGATCTCGGCGGGCCTGCGCGCGGCCTTCCCCGGCGTGCCGCTCGTGACCGAGGAACAGGCCGCGACGCATGGCCTGGAGGCGCGTGATTTCCTGATCGTCGATCCGCTCGACGGGACCAAGGAGTTCGTTCGGCGGCGCGGCGAGTTCACGGTGAACATCGCGTGGGTCGAGGCTGGCCGGCCGGTCCGCGGCGTGGTCTACGCGCCGGCGAAGGGGCGGCTCTTCCGCACTCTGCCGGACGGGCGGTCGATCGAGGAAACCGGGGCATTCGACCCGGAGACGGAGGGTCCGGCGCAGGCGATCCGCGTGGCGGAGCCCGACAACGAGGCGCTCGTGGTCGTCGCCTCGAAGTCGCACCGCGATGCCGCGACGGACGCCTACATCGCGCGCTACGCGGTGCGCGACGTGGCCTCGGCCGGATCGTCGCTGAAGTTCTGCCTCGTCGCGGCGGGCGAGGCCGACCTCTACCCGCGCCTCGGTCGGACGATGGAATGGGACACCGCCGCCGGCGATGCGGTGCTTCGCGGCGCCGGCGGCCGGGTGGTCCGGCTCGACGGGACGGGCGACCTCGGCTACGGCAAGCCCGGCTACGAGAACCCGCATTTCGCGGCGCTCGCTCCCGGCGTGATACTTTTGTAGATGCCTTGCAAAGGCAGGAACCTTTCTACCCGGATGCGCGTCGCGTGACACGCGCCCTGATCGTCATCCCTGCACGCCACGCCTCGGTGCGCTATCCCGGCAAGCCCCTCGTGATGCTGCGCGGGGCCACGGGCGAGGCGAGGAGCCTCATCCGGCGAACGTGGGACGCGGCGCGCGCGGTGGACGGCGCGGCCGCTGTCGTCGTCGCCACCGATGACACGCGCATCGCGGATGCGGCGCGGGGCTTCGGCGCCGAGGTGGTGATGACGTCCTCCGGCTGCGCCAACGGCACCGAGCGCTGCGCGGAGGCGCATCAGGCGCTCGGCGGCGGCTACGACGTCGTGGTGAACGTGCAGGGCGATGCGCCGCTGACGCCGCCGTGGTTCATGGAGCCGCTGATCGCCGGGCTGGCCCGCGACCCGGACGCGGCGCTCGCGACGCCCGTGCTCCGCTGCGACGGCGCGGCGCTGGCGTCGTTTCGCGCTGACCGCCGTGCGGGCCGTGTCGGCGGGACCACCGCGGTCTTCGGCGCGGGGGGCGCTGCGCTCTACTTCTCCAAGGAAGTGATCCCCTACACCGGCGCGTTCGCCGCCGACGCGCCGACGCCGGTGTTCCACCATGTCGGCGTCTATGCCTACCGGCCGGCGGCGCTTGCCGCCTATCCCGGCTGGCCGCAGGGACCGCTCGAGGCCGAGGAGGGGCTCGAGCAGATGCGCTTTCTCGAGCAGGGCCGTCGCGTGCTCTGCGTCGAGGTCGATGCGCGGGGGCGGCCGTTCTGGGAGCTGAACAACCCCGCCGACGTGCCCCGCATCGAGGCGATGCTGGTCGCGTCGGGATTGCCGTGACGCCGTCCACGAGCGTGATCGTGGTGAGCCACGGACGGCCGCACCTTCTCGCACGCTGCCTCGTGGCGCTGCTGCAATCGGACCATCCCAGCATGGAGATCGTCGTCGTGGCCGACGCGGCGGGGCTCGCGGCCGTCGCGGCATGGACGGGGCGCATCAAGATGGCGGCGTTCGAGGCGGAGAACATCTCGTCCGCCCGCAACGCCGGTCTCGCGCTCGCGGCCGGCGAGGTCGTGGCCTTCATCGACGACGATGCGGTCGCCGAGCCGACCTGGGCGCGCCGGCTCGCCGCGAGCTTTGCGGACCGGCGCGTGGTCGCCGCGACCGGCTGGACACGGGGGCGCGACGGGTTCCGCTACGAGGCCCGCGCGCGGCAGGTCGACCGGCAAGGGCGGCTGCAGCCCTTCGAGGGCGTGGGGCCACAGGACGCGCCGCACGGCGGCGCCGTCGCGACGCTGGGCACGAATGCCGCATTCCGCCGTGCGACGTTGATCGCCATCGGCGGATTCGATCCGGCGCTGCGGTACTTTCTCGACGACAGCGACGTGAACCTGCGACTTGCGCGCCTGGGGCAGACGGCGGTGGTGCCGGATGCCGAAGTGCAGCACGACCAGGCGCCGGGTCCGCGGCGCACACCCGATCGCGCGCCGCGCACGTTGCACGATGTCGGCGCGAGCACGGCGGTGTTCCTGCGCCGCCATGCAGCCGCCGATGCGCTGCCGAAGGCGCTGGGACGGCTCCGCCGCCAGTCGCGCGCACGGCTCTTGCGGCATCTTGTGGCGGGCAACATCGAGCCCGGCGATGTCGCACGGCTCCTCCGCTCGCTCGATCGCGGCATCGCAGACGGCCGAGGACGGCCACAGCCGGAGCTTTCGCCCCTGACCGGGAACGCGCCCCCGTTCCTTCGCATCCCGCCACTTGCGCCCGGAACCGGCGTCGTGCTCGCCGGATGGGGATGGACCCTGCGACGGAGGCAGCGCCAGGCCATCGAGCGCGTGGCCGCAGGACGCGTCGTGACGCTCGTCACGCTCGGTGGCATGCGGCTTCGTCCGAGGATGTCGTTCGATCCGCGCGGGTTCTGGCAGGTCCGCGTCGGTCTCGTCATGCCCATCGCCGGGCGGCCCGAGCGGCGCGTGGCGACGATCGTGCGGATGTGCGAGCGGGTTCGGCCGGTTTCCGCACCGTTCGAGCCCTGATTTCGCCTCAGCGGCGGGCCGCTGCCGAAATGCACGGGAAGGAACCCGCTCGCATGCAAATCCATTGCTTTTTCGTAACAGGTTGGCGGATACCCTGCCGCAGCAGACCGGACCGACTACATACCGACTCGGCTACGTTTTCCGCCAGACGCGGACCCGAAAAGAGGAACGGATCGACGATGAAACATCCCAAGGTAACCAAGGCCATCTTCCCGGTGGCGGGGCTCGGGACGCGCTTCCTTCCGGCGACGAAGTCCATCCCGAAGGAGATCATGACGCTCGTCGACCGGCCGCTCATCCAGTACGCCATCGACGAGGCGCGCGCCGCAGGGATTACCGAGTTCATCTTCGTGACGTCGCGCGGCAAGAGCGCGCTCGAGGACTACTTCGACCATGCGCCGGAGCTCGAGGCCTCGTTGCAACGATCCGGCAAGACGCATCTCCTCGAAGCGCTCGAGACCACCAACATGGACAGCGGCGCGATTGCCTACGTCCGCCAGCACAAGGCGCTGGGTCTCGGCCACGCCGTCTGGTGCGCGCATCGCATGATCGGTGACGAGGCCTTCGCGGTGATCCTCCCCGACGACGTGATCGCGGCCGAGAAGCCGTGCCTGCAGCAGATGATCGAGGCCCATGCCGAGACCGGCGGCAACATGGTCGCCGCCATGGAGGTGCCGCCCGAGAAGGCGTCGTCCTACGGCGTGCTCGCGATCAAGGAGGACATGGGGTCGATCGTATCGGTGTCGGGGATGGTCGAGAAGCCGAAGCCCGAGGACGCGCCGTCGAACCTCGCGGTGATCGGGCGCTACATCCTCACGCCGCGGGTGCTGAAGAACCTCACCAAAACGAAGGCCGGCACCGCGGGCGAGATCCAGCTCACCGACGCGATCGCGACCGAGATCCGGAAATCGGATAACGTCTACGGCTTCCGCTTCCGCGGCCAGCGCTTCGACTGCGGCTCGAAGGCGGGGTTCCTGCAGGCGACCGTTGCGTTCGGGCTGGCGCGCGACGAGCTGCGCGAGGAGTTCTCCGCGTTCCTCGACGAGATGTCGGCGGTGAAGCGGGCCGCTCAGTAGCCCCGGCCGCGCGACTTCTGGAGCTGACACGCACCGCCCGCCGTTCGGACGGGCGCGCGCCGACCGGGATCGACCGGGTCGAACGCCGCTACGCCGAACGGTTCGTGGCCGGCGCGGCGCCGGCCTACGGGCTGGTGCGAACGCGCTTCGGCCATGTGCTACTCGACGCCGCCGGAATGGCCGGAGCGCTGCAATCGCCGACGTGGAGCATCGGCGACGCGCGCAGGGCGGCCGTGGCGCGCTGTGGACCGGGCGGGCTTCGGCGGATGCTGAAGCGGCACCTGCCGAACGGGAGCGAGGCATGGGTCGTCGGGCACATGGGCCTAGATGGTCCGACGGCGGCAGGCCTCGCGGACCTGTCGCTCAATGTGCTGCTGCACGACACGATCCCGCTCGACCATCCGGCCTTCGCGGACGCCCGGTCACAGGGGCGAAGCCGCGCTTTCGTCGCCCGTGTGGCCCATCATGCGGCGCGCGTGATCCATCCGGCCCGCGCGACCCGCGCGGCGAGCGAGGCGTGGCTGGAGGCAGCGGGACGCATGCCGCCGGGGCTGGTGGCGCCGCTCGGGGTCGCGGTGGTCGACGCGGCGTCCGGTCCCGGAGCGACGGCGCCGACCTTCGTGGCGCTCGGCACGATCGAGCCGCGGAAGAACCACGCGCTGCTCCTCGATCTCTGGGAGGTGCTTGCGCGCGAGCCGGATCCACCCCGGCTCGTCATCGCCGGCGCGCGCGGCTGGCTCAACCAAGACGTGTTCGCGCGGCTGGACGCCAGGCCCGCCTGCGTCAGCGAAATGTCCGGGCTCGCGGACGGAGACGTGGCGCGGCTCATCGACGGCGCCGCGGCGCTCCTGCATCCGAGCCTCGCGGAGGGCTTCGGTCTGGCGCCCTGCGAAGCCGCGGCGCGCGGCGTCCCGGTGCTTGCGGGTGATCTTTGCATCACACGGGAGATCCTCGGCGACTATCCGGTTTACGCAGCGTTTTCCGACCGGTATGCTTGGCTGCAAGCGATCCGGGAGATGGCCGAGGCGTGGCGCAGGGGGGACCGGCGACGCGCCCCGAAGCTGCCGACGTGGGACGATCACTTCAACATCGTCTTAACGCCCGATGGCTAACGGTCGGAGTCCGCGTGTGTCGCGGCAGCCGGGGGAAAGGTGGCGTGGGGTTTCGAAAAGCGTATCGCCTGCGGCTCGAGCGCCAGCGCCTACGCTTTAGAGCCTGGCGCAAGCGGCGCGAACTTCAACCTGTGGTGGATCGGACCGCGACCATCCGGCCGGGCGCTATCGTCCTTTTCTGCGTGCTGCGGAACGAGCGGCCGCGGCTCGCGTATTTCCTCGATTACTACCGCCGCCTCGGGATCGGCCACTTCGTCTTCGTCGACAACGGTTCCGAGGACGGCTCGGACACGATGCTGGCGGCGGAGCCCGACGTATCGCTCTGGCGCACGGCCGCAAGCTACCGCCGCGCGCGCTTCGGGGTCGACTGGCTCAATCATCTCGCGCGCCGGCACGCGCATGGCCACTGGGCGCTGACGGTCGATGTCGACGAGTTCCTCGTCTATCCGTTCTGCGATACGCGGCCGCTCGGCGCGCTGACCGACTGGCTAGACGCGGGGCAGCGGCGCTCGCTCGCCGCGATGCAGCTCGACCTCTACCCCAAGGGTCCGGTCGATGCGGCGGTCTGCGCGGAGGGCGCCGACCCGGTCGAGGTGGCGCCGTGGTTCGATGCCGCCAACTACACGATCCGTCGCAACGACTGGTTCGGCAACCTGTGGATCCAAGGTGGCCCGCGGGCGCGCGCCTTCTTCGCCGCGGCACCCGACCATGCGCCGGCGCTCAACAAGATCCCGCTGGTCAAGTGGCACCGGAGCTATGCCTACGTGATGTCGACGCACATGGCGCTGCCGCGCGGCCTCAACGCGACCTACGACGAATGGGGCGGCGAGATGACCTCGGGGTGCCTGCTGCACGCGAAGTTCCTAAGCTCGCTCACCGTGAAGACGCGCGAGGAGATGACCCGCGGCGAGCATTACGGCGGCGGGCGCGAGTACCGCGCCTACGGCGAGGGCGGCGCGCTCGACCTCTGGCGCGAGGGCTCGGAGCGCTACGCGGGCTGGCGCCAGCTCGAGACGCTGGGCCTGATGTCGTCGGGAAACTGGGCGTGACGGTCGGCTTCATCGTCCTCGCGCACGGGGCGCTCGACCGTGCCGCCGAAGTCGTGCGGCACTGGGCCGAGGCGGGAGCACCGGTGGTGATCCACATCGACGCGCGCGCGCCGCGCGCCGAGGTCCGGCGCATGACCGACGCGCTCGCGGGGCTCGACCGGGTGCGCTTCTCGCGGCGTCGGCGCTGCGAGTGGGGCACCTGGTCGCTGACGGCGGCGACGCAGGACGCCGGCCGCCTGCTCCTCGACGCCTTCCCGGACGCGAGCCACGTGTTCCTTGCCTCGGGCTCCTGCCTGCCGATCCGTCCGCTCGGCGCGCTCAAGGCCTTCCTCGCCGCGCATGAGGCCACCGACTTCATCCAGTCCGCCGCCGTGACGGATGCGCCCTGGACCATCGGCGGGCTCGACCTCGAACGCTTCACGCTGCGCTTCCCGTTCCCGTGGAAACGGCGGCGGCGGCTCTTCGACGGCTACGTGCGGCTGCAGCGGCGGCTGAAGGTGTGCCGCGCCCTGCCCGAGGGGCTGGTGCCGCATCTCGGCTCGCAGTGGTGGTGCCTGACCCGCGCGACGCTCGCGGCGATTCTCGATGACCCGCGCCGGCCCGAGTTCGACCGCTACTTCCGGCGCGTCTGGATCCCCGACGAGGCGTATTTCCAGACCCTCGCGCGCCGCGTGTCGCCGCGCATCGAGAGCCGGTCGCTGACACTGGCGCGGTTCGACGCGGGCGGACGGCCGCACGTGCTCTACGACGACCATCTGGAAGAGCTGAACCAGTCCGACCATTTCGTCGCGCGCAAGATCTGGTCCGGCGCCGACCGGCTCTACGAGGCCTTTCTCAGGCCGGGGACCGCGCCTACGGCGGTGCGCGGCCGGCGCCTCGAGGAGCTGTTCACCGCCGCGGGCGAGCGCCGGCAGAAGGGCCGTCCGGGTCTCTACATGCAAAGCCGGTTTCCGCGCGACGGATGGGAGAACGGCAAGACGGCCGCCCCCTACGGCGTCTACGAGGGCTTCGAGGCGATCTTCGAGGACTTTCCCGGATGGATCGCCCGGATGGGGGCCGGCACCGTTCACGGCCGCCTCTTTGCGCCCGACGCCGTGCAGTTCGCCGAAGGGGCCGAGCTCGGCCCGGGCAACCTCAGCAACAGCGCGGCCCTCCGCGACCACGACCCGCGCGGTTTCCTCGCCAACCTCGTGCGGACGACCGGCGGCGAGCGGCAGGCGTTCCTCTTCGGGCCCGGCGACGCCCAGGCGATCACGCATGTCCTCGCAGCCGACCCGAACGCGCATGTCGCGGCCGTCTCGGGCGCCTGGCTGCTGCCGCTCCTGCACTCCGGTCGGCCGTTCGCCGAACTCCGCCGTGAAGCGGCGTGGCTCAACCGCGTCGAGACCGAGCATCTCGGTCATCTGCAATGGACATGGGCGCGGGCGCGGGTCCGGGTCTGGACGCTTGCCGCGGTGCTCAGCGGACCGGTGACGCCGCTCCGCACGCTCGTCGCGGATCTCGAGCCGGGTCTCGCGCGCGGGCCGATCGACCTGCCCCGGCTCCTCGACGTCCGCGGGCTCGCGGCCCTCGTGGCAGCGCTGCGGAACGACGGGCTCGAGGTGCGGCTCGCCGGCGCCATCGTGGAGGATGGCGCGCGGCACGAGGCCCAACCCCGCTCCGGTCGCACCTCGCGCCTGCCGTGACGGAGACGCCGCGCGCCTTCGTCATCCTGGCGCGGATGCGGACAGGGTCGAACCTTCTCGAGCAGACGTTGGCCACGCTCCCCGGCGTCACGGTCCACGGCGAGCTTTACAACCCGTCCTTCATCGGGCGGCCGAACCGCTCGCAGAGCTTCGGGATGACGCTCGAGGAGCGCAACCGCCATCCGCTGCGGCTCCTGCGGCGGATGATGCGCCGGGCCGAAGGGCTGCCGGGGTTCCGGTACTTCGACGACCACGACCCTCGCGTGCAGCCGGCGCTGCTGGCTGACCCCGGGATCGTCAAGATCGCGCTGACACGGGATCTGGTCGAGACCTACGTGTCGCTCAAGATCGCGCGCGCCACCGGGCAATGGCAGCTGCGGAACGCAGCCGACCGGCGGCACGTGCGCGTGACCTTCGATCCCGAAGAGTTCGCGGCCTACGCGGCGAAGGGGGGAAACTTCGCAGCCTGGACGGGGGCCGCGGCGGCAACGATAGACTATGCCGAACTGCGCGACCTCGCGGCGCTCAACCGGGTGGCCGCGCATCTGGGGCGCAGCTTCGAGGCGGTCCCGACGCCGTCGCTCCTGCGCCAGAACCCGGAAACGCTCCGCAATCTGGTCCTCAACCCCGCCGACCTAGACCGCGCCGTCGCGGCTCAGGCAGCCTGCGTCGTGCGCGCTTCGGTCAGCACGGCATAAAGCGTCACAGGGTCCGAGTTGGCGCGCAGCTTAGCGCAGACGCGGGGGTCGCGCATCGTCCGCGACACGAGCGCCAGCGCCTTGAGGTGCTCGACGCCCGCATCGTGGCCGGCGAAGAGCGCGAACACGAGATCCACCGGCTGACGGTCCACGGACCCGAAGTCGAGCGGCCGGTCGAGCTTGAAGAACACGCCTACCACCTCGCCCACGCCCTCGACGCGCGCATGGGGGAGCGCGATGCCGTGTCCGACGCCGGTCGGCCCGAGGCTCTCGCGCTCCTGCAGCGCATCGACGGCGGCGTCGGACGCGATGCCGTAGGCGGCGGCCGCCGTCTCCGCGAGATCGTGGAAGAGGCGCTTCTTGCTCGTCAGAGGACCGACGACCCTGACCGCCGCGGGCCGCAGGATTTGACTGATATGCATGAACTCTCTTGGTGCAGCGCGCCGGGTGCGGCGCGTCAGGTAGCTACGTTGCCCGACCTGCCGCGTCAGAGGCGGGGGTCGATCCAGCCGATGTTGCCGTCGTCGCGCCGGAAAACGATGTTCACGCCGCGGTGCTTCTCATTCTGGAAGACGAGAAGCTGGCCGCCCACGAGTTCCATCTGCATCACCGCTTCGCCGACCGAAAGTGCCGGGATCTTAGCCTCCATCTCGGCGATGATCATCGGCGCCAGGGAATCGGGCTCGTCGTCGCTGGCCTCCTCCGGCGCGGCGAGGATATAGGACGAGCCGCCGCCGAATTCAACCGGTTCCTGCCGCTCGCGGTGGTGATCCTTCAGGCGACGCTTGTAGCGGCGGAGCTGCTTGTCGAGCTTCTCCGCGCAGCCGTCGAACGCCGCGTAGATCTCCGTCGCGCGGGCCTTGGCGCTCGCCGTCATGCCGGAGGAGAGATGCACGGTCGCTTCGCAGACGTACTCGTGCGCGTCACGCGAAAAGGTGGCGAGCGCATCCGTGGGGCGCTGCGCGTACTTCTCGAGCGTCAGCGCCAGCATGTCCTTGACGTGGCTTTGCAGGGCATCGCCCACATCGATCTGCTTGCCGCTGATCTGAACCCGCATGGTGGTCTCCCGTTGCCTCGCGGAAGGGCGCTCCGCATGTCCTCCCTCGCCACGGGACCGGGCATCAGGCGGAACCGGGCGGCACGGCGCCCCGTCCCGCGGCGCCGCGGCGGCGCTGGTGGGCAGGCGGGATACGCATTTGCTGGCGATATTTGGCGACCGTTCGACGGGCGATGTCAACGCCCTCGTCCCTGAGCCTCCGGCAGAGCGCGTCGTCGGTGACGGGCGCCCCGCGCGCTTCGGCGGCGATGACGCGCGCGATGCTGCGCCGCACGACGAAGGCCGCGACGCTGCGGTCGTTCGCGGCCGGAAGCGCGTTCGAAAAGAACGCGGCGAGCGGATGAAGCCGGCCCGCGACGCTGATGGCCTTGCCCGCGACCGCGCGGCCGACGGTCGAAGGGTGCAGGCCGAGCTCGGTCGCGAGGGCGGCGCGGCTCATCGGCACGAGGTGGTCGGGGCCGAGCGCGAAGAAGCGGTGCTGCACCACCGCGATGGCGTTGCCGATCCGCAGGAGCGTCTCGCCCCGGAACGCGAGCGCGCGCATCAGCGCCTCGGCACGCTCGCGCCGCGACGCCACGAAACCGCCCGCGTCGGCGCTCGCGGCGGCGGTCGCGAGAAGTGCGGTGTCGATGCGTACGGCGTCGCCGGGGCGCTGCCCGAGACTGGCGCGAAAGCCGCCTCCGCCCTGCGCCTCGAGGATGAGGTCGGGCTGCAGGACCGGTGCCAGCGGCGCGGAGTCGACGATCGGCCGCGGCGTGAGTTCGGGGAGCAGCTCCGCGATCCTGGCAACCTGCGCTGCAGGAATGCCGAGGCGCGTCGCGAGCGTTCCCAGTCGGCCGGCGGCAAGAAGATCGAGATGCGCGAGCACGCTGCGCGCGAGACCGGGCTCGACCCCGCGATCGGCGAGCTGGAGCGCCAGGCATTCGCCAAGATCGCGCGCGCCGATGCCCGCGGGCTCGCAAAGCTGCAGCGCCTCCAGCCCTTGGGTGACGAGCGCCTCGGACAGTCCGAGCACGCCGGCGATCTCGGCGGTGGTCCCGTCGAGATAGCCGTCGTCGCGGAGTTGGCCGGCGAGGTACTCGGCCATCGCGGAGACCTCGCGCCCGACCGGCAGCGCCGCGATCTGGTGGCGGAGCCGCTCGACCAGCGATGGCTCGTGCGCGACCAGTTCGAGCGCATCGGCGCCGTCCCAGCTGGATCTCGATCCCCGGCGCACATCTTCCACGACGAGGAACGGGTTGTCGGCGGCTTCGCGCTCGATGGCCTCGGTGAGGTCCGGGCCGGCGAGCCGGAGCAGCGAGAACGACATCCTGAGCGCCGGTGTCAGCCCGAGGCGCTGGTGCTGCGAGACATGGAGGCCGGGCTTCACCGCCATGCCGGTCAGGAAATCCGGAAGCTCTGGCCGAGATAGACGCGGCGGACGTTCTCGTCGCGCACCACCTCGTCGACGGTGCCGCTCATCAGCACCCGGCCATCCGCAAGGATGTAGGCGCGATCCACGATCTCGAGGGTCTCGCGGACGTTGTGGTCGGTGATGAGCACGCCGATGCCGCGGGTTCGCAGGTCCGTCACCAGCGCGCGGATCTCGCCGACCGCGATCGGGTCGACGCCGGCGAAGGGCTCGTCGAGCAGCAGGTAGCGCGGCCCGGCGGCGAGGCAGCGCGCGATCTCCGCCCGCCGCCGCTCGCCGCCGGAAAGCGCCAGCGCCGGGGCATGACGAAGGTGCGTGATCGAGAACTCCGACAGGAGCTGCTCGAGCCGCTCGCGGCGCTTGATCCGGCTCGGCTCCGCGATCTCGAGAACGGCGAGGATGTTGTCCTCGACGTTGAGCCCGCGAAAGATCGACATCTCCTGCGGCAGATAGCCGATGCCCATCTGCGCGCGGCGGTACATCGGCAGGCCCGTCACGTCGCGGCCGTCGAGCATCACCTGGCCGCCCTCCGGCGCGACGAGGCCGGCGATGGCGTAAAAACACGTCGTCTTGCCCGAGCCGTTGGGTCCGAGGAGCGCCACGACCTCGCCGCGGGCGAGCGTAATCGACACGTCGCGGATCACCGGGCGGCGGCGGTAGCTCTTGCGGAGGTTGGTGACGCGGAGGCCGCCGTCACCCTGCGCGACGCTGAGGACCGGGGGCGGCGTCACGGTTTCGCGGGCGCGAGCACGGTGCGGACGCGACCCTCGACGCGCGCGTTCCCGGTGCGGGCGTCGACGACCACGCGGTCGCCGGTGAGCGCGGTCGCGCCTTGCGTGAGGAGCACGTTCCCGGTCATCACGATCTCGCCGCTGGCGACGGTGTAGGTCGCGGTGTCGGCCTCGGCGGCTTCGGTCGCACTGGCAAGCGTTACCCCGCCCGAGGCTTCCATGCGGGCGATCCGACCGCGGCCACCGCTTGAGCCCGCTGCATATTCGACGCGGAGCGACCCGGCGGAGAGCTTGAGCGGCCCCTGCGCCACGAGGACGTGGCCCGCGAACACGGCCGAACCGCTGGCCTGGTCGACGGTGAGATTGTCCGACGTGACCTCGACGGGGGTGTCCGGCGCGATCTGCGCCAGGGCGTGAGTCGCGACGGAGCCCGCGAAGAGCGCGGCGAAGAGGCTAGCCTTGCGGATCATAGCGCATCTTAACTCCCGAGTTGAACACGACGACATAGCTGCCGGGCGTCGCGCTGTCTGCGCGCAGCACCATGCCGCCGGCCTCGATGCGGCCAAGCGGACCGGTCGCCGATATGCCGCCCGTCGCGACGGCACGGACGACGTCGAGCGCGCTCACGATCTCGCCCGCGCGGATGTCGTAGCCGGCGGGCGTGGCGATGCGGACGTCGCCCGTCAGCGTGAGGAGCCCCCCGGCGCCGTCGATGTGGGCGCGGTCCGCGTCGAGCCGCGTGCGCCCACCGTCGGGAGCCACCAGCGTCGCGGCGGGCCGGCTGGCCGTCAGCCGGGTCGGATCGGCGGGGTCGGGCACGGCGCTGGCGGCGGTGAGCATCACGGCCGTGCCATCTGCGGTCATGCCGGTGAAGTCGGGCGCGCTGATCCGGGGCTCGGCGGCGAGCGCGCGGGCGCCCGCGACGGGCGCCTCGGACGGCGTGACGGTGCCGGTGCGGCGCGAGACGAGAAAGAGCGTCGAGAGCACGGCGAGTGCCGCCAGCGGCAGCACCAGCTTCAGGAGCGCCACCAGCCGCGAATAGGCGTTGTCGGCCCGCCGCATCAGGCGATCCCCGCGCGGAGGCAGTCGTGGATGTGGATGATGCCGATCGGGATGCGATGGACCGGATTGGTCACGAAAAGGCACGTGATCCGGCGCTCGTTCATCGCGGCGAGCGCGGTCTCGGCCAGCGCGTCGGGAGCGACGGTCGCAGGACCGCGCGTCATCACGTCGGCGGCGTCGAGCGCCATCAGCCCCGCCATGTGGCGCCGGAGATCCCCGTCGGTGACGATCCCCGCGAGACGTCCGGCACCGTCGGTCACGCCCGCAACGCCAAAGCCCTTGCGGGTGATCGCGAGGAGCACCTCCGGCATCGGCATCGCCTCGGGCACCAGCGGCATGGCCGCACCGCCGTGCATCAGGTCCGCGACGCGCTTCAGCCGGGCGCCGAGCGTGCCCCCCGGGTGGATCGCGTGGAAATCACCGGGCGTGAAGGCGCGCGCCTCCATCAGCGCCACCGCGAGCGCGTCGCCGAGCGCCAGCATCATCGTCGTGGAGACCGTGGGCACGATGCCGGTGCCGCAGGCCTCGGCGGCGACCGGCAGCACGAGCCCGACATCGGCCTGCCGCATCAACGCACTGGCCGGGCGCGAGGAGATGCCGATGAGCGGGATCGCGAAGCGCCGGGTGTGCGCGATCACGTGGGCGAGTTCCGGCGTCTCGCCGGAGTTCGAGAGCGCGATCACCGCATCACCGCGCATCAGCATCCCGAGATCGCCGTGGCTCGCCTCGGCGGGATGCACGAAGTGCGCCGGCGTCCCGGTGGAGGCGAAGGTGGCGGCGATCTTGCGCGCGACATGGCCGGACTTGCCCATGCCGGTCACGATGACGCGACCTCGGATGGCTTCGAGGAGCTCGAGCGCCGCCCCGAAGCTCGGGCCGATCGAACTGGCCAAAGCGCCGAGGGCCGCGGCCTCGCAGCCGATCACGCGGCGGGCGATGCCGATGCCGGGCGCCTCGGTCGGCTCTGTCGCCGTCTGCTCGGCCTGCATCTCGGGCGCTCCGTTCTGTTGAGGAACGTCGGCACTTTCGGACGGGAGTTCAAGCCCCGCCGGCGGAGCCCTGCTCAATGCGCGAAGATGTCGACCTCCGGCCAGCCTTCGAGATCGAGCGCCGCGCGGGCCGGCAGGAAGTCGAAACAGGCCTGCGCAAGCTCGGTCCGCCCCTCCCGCGCCAGCATCCGGTCGAGCTCGACCTTGAGGCGGTGCAGGTGCAGCACGTCGGAGGCGGCATAGGCGAGCTGCGCCTCGGTGAGGTCGGCCGCGCCCCAGTCCGACATCTGCTGGTGCTTGGAGACATCGACGCCGACAAGGTCCTGCAGGAGATACTTGAGCCCGTGCCGGTCGGTGAAGGTGCGCACGAGCTTGGAGGCGATCTTGGTGCAGTAGACGGGCGCCGCGAGCACTCCGAAGGCATGCCGCATCGCCGCGATGTCGAAGCGGCCGAAGTGAAAGAGCTTGAGCACCGCCGGATCGGCGAGCATCGCGGTCAGGTTCGGCGCGCTGGTCTGGCCGCGGGCGACCTGAACCAGATGCGCGTCGCCGTCGCCGGACGACATCTGCACAAGGCAGAGCCGGTCACGATGCGGATGGAGCCCCATCGTCTCGCAGTCGATGGCCACACTCGCGCCGAGATCGAGGCCGTCGGGCAGATCGCCGATGTGGAGGTAATTTGCCAAGCTGCGCCCCGTGCCGTCGTCATCCCCGGGTTAGGCTCCGGGCGCGCAAGGTTCAAGCACCTCCGGGCAAGGTCGCTCCCTCCGGCATCGGCTGCGGCCAACGGGCTTGCACGGGCGGCGCCGCGGCAGCAAGGGTGCCGCCGACCAGCCCACGGGGAAACCATGTACGCCTTCTCGGTCATCGTGCCGGCCTTCAATCGGCCGGACCTCCTCCTTGATTGCCTCGGGTCGCTCGAGGGTCAGCGGGGCGCCTACGAGGTCATCATCGTCGACGACGGCTCGACCGACGGGACGGCCGAGGCGGCGGAGGCCTTCATCGCGACGCATCAGGGCGTGCCCATGCGTCTCATCCGGCAGGATAACGCAGGCCCTGGCGCCGCAAGGAACCGCGCGGCGGAAGCGGCGACGGGGCGTTGGCTCGCGTTTCTCGACAGCGACGACCTGTGGCTGCCCTGGACGGTCGAGGCGCTCGCCGGAGTGCTCGCCGAAGCGGCGACGGATGGGCCGCGCGTCATCTTCCTCCAGACGGCACCCTTCACCGAGCGCGACAGCCTCGCGGCGATCGGGCGACAGCCGGTCACGATCGTGCGCCATCCGACGATGCTCGAGATGCGCCTCGATGCCCGGCTGGCGATGCTCGGTGCCTGCAACACGGTGATCCGTCGCGACGCATTCGCAGCGCTTGGCGGGTTCACGACCGAGGTCCGCTGCGGCGAGGACACCGATCTCTTCTACCGGGCGGGCGCGTTGGGAGAGGTCTGGTCCGTCACGTCCCCGGTGCTCGTGGGCTACCGGACCGGCAACGCCGACAGCCTGACGCACAGTGTGCCGCGGATGCGCGCCGCCACGCGCTACATCCTGCGGCGCAACGGCAGCGGCGCCTATCCGGGCGCGCCGGCGCTGCGCGAGACGGCGCTGGCCCGGACGGTGACGTTCGCGCTCCGCGACGCCTTCGCGGTCGGAGACGTCCGGAGCGCCTACGCCACCTACCTCGATGCGGCGGGGCTGTTCTGGCGGCGGCGGGACTGGAACGCGCTCGTCCGGCTGCCGCTCACGCCGGTCCTGAGCCTGGTGCGGCCGCGGAACTACCGGTTCTCCTGGCGCAGGCTCCGGCGCTAGAAGTAGCTCCGCACCAGCGCGCTGGAGATCAGGCTCCAGCCGTCCGCCACGACGAAGAACGCGAGCTTGAACGGCAGCGAGACGATCGCCGGCGGCACCATCATCATGCCCATCGACATCAGCACCGCCGCGACCACGAGGTCGATGATGAGGAACGGCAGGAACACCAGGAAGCCGATCTGGAAGGCGCGCGAGATCTCGGAGAGCAGGAACGACGGCACCAGGATCGAGAGCGGCGCCTCGGGGATCGCGGACACGGGCGTGTCGGGGCGGAGCGCGCGCAGCTCCTCGAAGGTGCCGGGCTCGATGCGGCCGGCCATGAACACGCGGAACGGCTGGATCGTGGCCTGGAACGCCGGCTCGAGCTCGGTGGTGCCGGCGACGAGCGGCTCGATGCCTTTGGTGTAGGCCTCGGTGAACGTCGGCTCCATGACGAAGTAGGTCAGGAACAGCGCGAGGCTGACGATGAGCATGTTGGGCGGCGACTGCTGCAGGCCGATGGCCTGGCGCAGGATCGCGAGCACGGTCACGATGAACGGGAAACAGGTGATCATGATCGCGAGCCCCGGTACGAGGCTCAGGAGCGTCACGAGGACGAGGAGCTGGATCGAGCGCGTCGCGAGCGAGCCGTCGTCGCCGAGGGAGAGCGTGACCTGCGCCGCCGCGGGACCGGCCACGAGAACGAGGGCGAGGGCCAGCAGGCCCGCGCGGCGCATGGTCAGAGCCCGTTCTGCATGTCGATGACCTCGGTGAGGCGGACGGCGAGCTGTCCCGCCTGCTCGCCGTCGAGCTCCTGCAACTCGCCCCGCGCGATGAGGCGCGTCCCGACATAGAGTTCGACCGGATCCTCGACGCGCCGGTCGAGCACCAGGACGGCGTCGCGGCGCAGGCGCAGGAGATCACGGACCGCGGGCCGGGTCTTGCCGACCGAGATGGTGATCTCGATCGGCACCTGCGTGAACGGGCTCACATTCTCGCTCGGCTTTGCGTTATCCATGCCGTTTCGCTTCCGGTTCGATGTGGAAATAGCCGTCGATCGCAGAGCCGATGCGGGCCACGGTGTCGTCGAGATCGATGCGTCGCTCGCGGACGCCGGTCTTGAGCACAACCTGGCCCTCGCCCATCGTCGGCTCCTCGCGGATCACCACCGGAACAGCGCTCTGGCCGACGACGAGCGGCTCGACGAGCGTCCGGCTCGCGGGGTTGAGCACGAGCGTCAGGGGTGCGTCGGCGAGTTCGGCCGCGAGCGGCATCACCGCCTCGAGAACCATCTGTCCGAGCGTCGCGCGACCGATCTCGGGCAGCACCTTGGCCACCATGTCGCGCAGGAGCGGCTCGAGCGAGCGCATCACATGGCCGCGCGCCTCGAGATAGGTGAACGCCATCTCCTGCAGGTTGGCGCCGAGCTCGGCGCGGATGTGGCCCTGCGCCTCGCCATTGGCCGCCGCGGCGTCGTCCCAGCCCGCGGTATAACCGCTCTCGTAGGCCGCCAGGCGAACTTCCTCGACCGCATGCTGCGGCACCGATGAGGCATCCGCGGGGTCGAGGTATTCGAAGACTTCGAGCTTCAAGGGCCGTCCCATCACGCGTTCTCCTCGCGGTCTTCCATCCAGTTGCGCAGGATCTGCACCGTCTCGTCCTGCCGTTCCTCGATCAGCCGCCGCAGCCGCTTGACCGGATCGCCGTCCGATCGCGCGACCTGCCGGCCGGTCGCATCGGCCCGGGGCCCGCCGACGAGCGTCATGCCGTCGGCGTCTTCGGGGCCGTCATCGATCTCGCCGGTGAGCACCCGGCCGGGCGCCGCGTCGCCCGGGGCCGGCAGCGAGCGCGCCGCGCCAGGCACCGCGGGCGGGGCGAGCGTGGCAACGGCGGCGGGCGCGAGGCCGAGGATCGGCCGCACCACGAAGAGACCGAGCACCAGCGCCACGACGCTGAGCACGCCGAGCTGCAGGAGCGTCATCGCATCGAGGTTGAGGCCCGCGAGGAAGCCCGCCTCGGCGCTCGTCCCCGCGGGCGCGATCGGCTCGAACACGAGCGACTTCAGCGTCACCACGTCGCCGCGCGCCTCGTCATAGCCGACCGCGGAGGCCACGAGCTCGCGGAGCGAGGCCATCTCCTCGTCCGACCGGGGCTCTGTCACCGCAG
Source organism: Paracoccaceae bacterium (assembly GCA_965219015.1). Taxonomy (GTDB): domain Bacteria; phylum Pseudomonadota; class Alphaproteobacteria; order Rhodobacterales; family Rhodobacteraceae; genus CBDCNH01. The sequence goes on along the minus strand of CBDCNH010000013.1, from coordinate 518,519 downwards.
TCCCCGAAGCGTCGGTCGTCGTCACGCCATCGACGAGAACCGCGACCGTCAGCCGCCGGATCGAGCCCGGCATCTTAAGGATGTCGCGGTGCGTCTCGGAGACCTCGAAGTTGGTCCGCTCGCGGGTCTCGGAGTTCTGGCTCGAGGACTGCCCGCCGGCCTTCGCGTCGCCATCGGGCAGGTTGCTCGCGACCGTCACGGCGCCCGGCTTCTGGTCCTTCGAGTTCGTCGAGCGCTCTTCGGTGTCGGTGCTGATCGCGACGCGGTTGGTCGGATCGAAGCGCTTCTCGGTGACCTGCTCGCGCGAGGTCTCGGTCTCGACGCTGACCTCGACGACCGCGTTGCCGTAGCCGACGCGCGCCTCGAGAAGCCGCTCGACGTTGGCCTTCAGGTCCGCAGCCCGGTCGCCGCCGGCGGTCGAGGGATCCTCGTCGCCCGCCATCATCAGCCCGCCGGTGCTGTCGATCACCGCGACGTCCTCGGGCTTCAGCCCGGTGACCGCCGAGGCCACGAGGAACTTCAGCGCCTTGGTATGCGCGGGCGAGAGCGAGCCCGACGCGGTCGTGACGGTCACGGAGGCGGTCGGCGTCTGGTCGCGGCGGAAGGGCTGCGCCGAGGCTGCCGAGATATGAACCCGCGCCGAGCGGATATGCGGGCTCGCGACGATCGTGCGGGCGAGCTCGCCCTCCTTGGCGCGCCAGTACGCCGCGTCGAACATCTGCGAGGTGGTGCCGAAGCCCGACATGCCGTCGAGAAGTTCGTAGCCCGCCGTGCTCGAGGTCGGCAGGCCCTCCGCGGCAAGCGTGAGGCGCAGCTCGTCGCGACGGCTCTGGTCGACGTAGATCGCGTCGCCGCGGACCTCGTAGGCGATGCCGCGGGTCTCGAGCGCCTGGACGACCTCGCCGGCCGGGCCGCTCTCGAGCCCCGAGTAGAGCAGCGCCATGCCGGGATGCGAGGCCATCCGGGAGAGGCCGAGGACCGCCGCGAACATGGCGACCGTGGCGAGCACCACGACCACCCGGCGCTGCAGGCTCAGCGACGACCAGATGGTGACGATCTGCTGCAAGGCGATTCTCCCTTCCGACGGACGTACTGCCCGAAGCTCGTGTCCCCGGGTGTCGCCGATGCCGCTTAACAACCCGTTAGTCGGAATGGGCCTATAGCGGGATCGTCAACGAACGGAACGAACCATGACCGACACCGCCGATGCGACTGCCCTGCCGCCGAAGAAGGGCTCGAAACTGCCGCTCCTGGCGGGCCTCGTGCTGGCGCTCGCGCTCGGCGGTGCGGGATACTACGCGACCTCGTCCGGTCTGATCGGCGGCGGCCACGCGGAAGAGCCTGCTCCCGCCGGACCCGCGCCGCTGGCTCCCATAGGGTTCGTCAAGATCGAGCCGATCGTGATCTCGCTCGGGCCGCGATCGAGCAGCCGGCACCTGAGGTTCGCGGCCGAACTCGAGGTGGGGTCCGCCGAGACCGCCGATGTCGAGCACCTGATGCCGCGCATTCTCGACGTGCTGAACACCTACCTGCGTGCCGTCGAGGTCCGCGAGTTCGACGACCCGACGGCGCTCACACGGCTGCGCGCGCAGATGCTGCGGCGGGTGCAGATCGTCACCGGCGAGGGCCGCGTGCGCGATCTCCTCGTCACCGAATTCGTCCTGAACTGAGAGGTCTCGACATGACGTTCATCGCCGACATCCTGCTTGGCTCCGGCGCGCTCGCCGCGGCAGCCTACTGCCTCGTCCTGTCGCGGCGTCTCAAGCGCTTCACCGCGCTCGAGACCGGCATGGGCTCGGCCATCGCGATCCTGTCGGCGCAGGTCGACGAGATGACGCGTGCGCTCGACGGGGCGCGGTCCGCCGCCTCCGGGTCGGTCGAATCGCTCGAGGTCCGCACCCGGCGGGCCGAAGGTGTCGCAGCGCGGCTCGAGATCCTTCTTGCCTCGATGCACGACCTGCCCGAAGCCGGCGCGCCCGCAGCCGCCGAGGAAGCGCCCGACAGCGCCCGCAAGCTGCGCGCCGTCCGCCACGCCAGCAGCCGCCGGCGTCCGGAGATGGCGCAATGACCGCCTCCGCAAGGCCGAAACGCCGGCGCGTCCGGGGCGCGATGACCGTCATCGCCGGCCTGATGGCCGCCTCGGGCGTCATCCGTCTCGCCGAAGGCATCAGCGCGGCCGTGGCGATCGAAGCCGCAGCCCCTGGCGTCTCGACCGCCGGCTGCACGCCCTCGGACACGCCGGCCTTCCTGGCCGCACTCGAGGCCCGCGACAAGGCGCTCACCGACGGCGAGCGGGCGCTGGCCGATCGCAAGCAGGCGCTCGCGTTCTCGGAGCAGGCGATCGACGCCCGGCTCGCCGCGCTGACCGCCGCCGAGACAAAGCTCGCCGCGACGCTCAGTCTCGCCGACGAGGCGTCCGAGAAGGATCTCGTGCGGCTCACGGCGGTGTACGAGGCGATGAAGCCGAAGGACGCCGCGACGCTCTTCGAGACGATGGAGCCCGAGTTTTCCGCGGGCTTCCTGGCCCGCATGCGCCCGGATGCCGCGGCGTCGGTGATGGCGGGCCTGAGCCCCAAGACGGGCTATGCGATTTCGGTGCTGCTGGCGGGCCGCAACGCGCTCGTCCCGAAGAATTAGGCCACCACGAGACGCAATCTTAACGCGCGTCTGCGACCTTCGGTGCAAGCGCAGCATCAGCCCCGGAGACACTCATGATCGGCATCATCGGCATCGTCGTGATCTTCGGCATGGTCTTCGGCGGCTACATGTTCGCCGGCGGCAAGATGGAGATCATCCTGCACTCGGCCCCGCACGAGATGATCATCATCCTCGGTGCCGCCATCGGCGCCTTCGTGATCTCCAACGATCTCGGTGCCATCAAGGCGACGTTCCGCGACATGGGCAAGGTCTTCAAGGGACCGAAGTGGACGCCGACCGACTACCGCGACCTGCTGTGTCTCCTCTTCGAGCTGATCCGGCTCGCGCGGCAGAACCCGGTGGCGCTCGAGGAGCACATCGAGGCGCCGAAGTCCTCCGCGATCTTCGGGCGCTACCCCCGCATCCTGACGGACCACGAGGCGGTCGACCTGATCTGCGACACGCTGCGGTCTGCGTCGATGAACTACGACGACCCGCATCAGGTCGAGGAGATCCTCGAGAAGCGGATCGAGACCAGCCTGCACCACGCATTGCACCCGTCGCACGCGCTGCAGGGGATCGCCGACGGGCTGCCCGCGCTCGGGATCGTCGCGGCGGTGCTCGGCGTCATCAAGACGATGGCCTCGATCGACCAGCCGCCGGAGATCCTCGGCAAGCTGATCGGCGGCGCGCTCGTCGGCACCTTCCTCGGCGTGTTCATGGCCTACGGGCTCGTCGGCCCCTTCGCCGCGAAGGTGCAGGCCGTCGTCGAGGAGGACGGGCACTTCTACAAGCTCATCCGCGAGGTGCTGGTGGCGAACCTGCACAACCACGCGACGAACATCTGCATCGAGGTCGGCCGGCAGAACACCCCGCACCACAAGCGCCCCACCTATTCGGCGCTGGAGGATGCGCTGCGCGACGTGAAGCAGGAGGCGGCGTGATCCGCCTCGTCGCCGTCCTCGCGGCGCTCGCTTTCGCCGTGCCGGCGGCGGCCGAGACCGTGCAGGTCCGGTCGGGCGAGCACCCGGGGTTCTCGCGGCTCGTGGTGCAGCTCGCCCGGCCCGCCGGCTGGACCTTCGGGCGCACCGAAGGCGGCTACGCGCTTAGGCTCGACCGCGCGGACGTGTCGTTCGATCTCTCGACGGTCTGGCGCCGCATCCCCCGCACCCGTCTCCGCGGGATCGCCCCGACCGCCGACGGGCTCGCCCTCGCCACGCTCTGCGCCTGCCATGCGACCGTGACCGAACTTCGCCCGGGCATCCTCGTGCTCGATCTCGTCGACGGCGTGCCACGTGCGGACTCTCCCTTCGAGGTGCCGCTCGACGTGAGCGCGCCGGCCCCGGCGCCGCCGGCGGTAGCGCTGCCGCTGACCGCGGGGACGACGCCGGCAGCGGAAACGGCATGGTTCTGGCCGGTCGAGACACCGGCGCCGATCGGGCCACGCCGGAGCCTAGCGACCCCGGTGCCGGCCGACCGCGTCGTCGAGGCGCGCCACGCGCTCGTCGAGCAACTCGCGCGCGCCGCGGCGCAGGGGCTCGTCGATGCCGAGATCGAACGGCCCGACGCGCCCGAGCCCGAGCCCGTCGCCATGCCCGAGCCGCAGCCACAGCCGCAGCCGACGCCCGCGCTCGACGATCATGTCGGACTTGCCGCGGAGACGAGCTTCGACCGCGACGGCGGCACCTTGGCGAAGCGCGATCCCGTCGATGACGACGGGCTCCGCTGCCTGCCTGACGGGCTCTTCGACGTCGCCTCATGGGGCAACGGCGAGCCCGCCAGTTCGCAGATCGCCGAGCGCCGTCGTGCCCTTCTGGGCGAGTTCGACGCCCCGTCGGCTACCGCCGTCGCCGACCTCGCGCGGCTTTACCTTTATTTCGGCTTCGGAGCCGAGGCACGCGCGACGCTGCAGGCGTTCCCGGTCTCCGTCCCCGACCGCGACATCCTCGAGAGCATCGCAAGCATCGTCGACGACGGCGCGGCCGGAAGCCCTGGCAGGCTCGCCGGGATGGCGGGATGCGACGGCGCCGCAGCGCTCTGGGCCGTGCTCGCGACGCCCGGTCCGGCGGCAGCGACCGGCATCGACCGGGGTGCCGTGATCCGGGCCTTCTCGGACCTGCCGGTCGCGCTGCGGCGCCAGTTGGGGCCGCCGCTCGCGGGCCGCTTCCTTGACGCCGGGGATGCCGGAACGGCTCGCGCGGTGCATGACGCCGTGACCCGCGCAATCGGCGATGCCGGCGCGGGAACCCGCCTTGTCGGTGCGGCGCTGGCCCTGCGCGCAGGCGAAGACGCGCGCGGCGAAGCGATCCTTGAAGGCGTCGCGGCGGAAGACGCGGCCGCCTCCCCTCTGGCGTCTGCGGAACTCGCCGAAGCGCGGCTCGCGCGACACGAGACGTTCGACACCGATGCGGTCGCGTCCCTCGCAGCGCTGGCGTTCCAGGCCCGCGGGACGCCCCTCGGCGCGCGGCTGGCACGTGCGGAAGTTCTCGCCACTGCCTCGACGGGAAATTACGACGACGCGTTCGCGGCGCTGGCCCGGCTGGAACGCCGCGCGGCGAAAGCGCCGGTCCCCGCGGCTCTCCCGTCCGAGCTCTTCATGGCGCTCGCGCAGGATGCGCCTGACCTCGCCTTCCTCCGCCACACCGTCGGCGAGCCGCACCGGCTCGCCGATCCCGCGCTCGGACCGGACGTTCGCACGATGCTCGCGCGGCGGCTGGTGGCGCTGGGCTTCACCGCGCCGGCCGAACGCCTGCTCGAGCCGGACGTGGATGCCCCGGACGCGCGGATCGTGCTCTCGGAGGCCGCGGTCCGCGATGGCGACGGCCGTCGTGCGCTCGGGATCCTCGCGGGCGCGCCGGGAACGGCGGCGGCGACGGTGCGGGGCGACGCGCTGAGCCGGCTCGACGAACATGCCGCGGCCGCCGACGCCTATGCCGACGCGGGTGCCGTGACGTCCGAGGCGGATGCCGCCTGGCGGGCCGGCGACCTTGAGCGTGTCCGGACACTCGGGGACGAGGACGCGAGGGCCACGGCGACGGGGCTCCTCGCGGAGCTTTCGGACGCCCGTCTCGTGCCCGAGGCAGCGCCGGCGACGGACGGCGCGCTGGCCGCCGCACGGGCGCTGCTCGAGGGCTCGGCCGGCACGCGCGCCTTGGTCACCCGGATGCTCGCACCGTCAAAGCAGCCCTGACGTTGGACCCTGCTTACCGAATCGCAAGACCCCGGGACTAGGGTGGCGTCATCCCCGCAGCAAGAAATGCCGCACCATGACCCTGACCAACTTTCCCCGCATCGTCGCGGGGCTCCCGTCGCGCCGCGACATCCGTCGCGTCGGTGAGCGCAAGGCCGTCGGCCGCGCGCGAATGGTGCTGAGGGGCCTCGCGCTCGCGTTCGCTGTCGCACCGCAGGCCACGCTCGCCGTGCCCACGACCGCCGCCACGGCGGACCTGCCGGCCATCTGCGAGGCCGCGGCGGCGCAGGCCTCGAAGGCGAGCGGCGTGCCGATCTCGGTTCTGAAGGCGATTGCGCTCACCGAGACCGGCCGCCGCGCCGACGGCGTATTCCGGCCCTGGCCCTGGACGGTCAACATGGAGGGCAAGGGCTTCTGGTTCGACACCCGGCCCGAGGCGCAGGCCTTCGTCGACAAGAACTTCGACCGCGGCGCGCGCAGCTTCGACGTGGGGTGCTTCCAGATCAACTACCGCTGGCACCACGAGCACTTCGCCTCGAAGGAGGAGATGTTCGACCCGGCCAAGAACGCGGCCTACGCGGCGGAGTTCCTGAGCAACCTCTTTGCCGAGCAGGGCAGCTGGGAGAAGGCGGCCGGCGCCTACCACTCGCGCACCGCGGTCCATGCGGAGGGCTACTCGAAGCGCTTCCAGACCCTGCGCGCCAAGTTCGCGCACGAGGACGGCGTGCCGCTCCCCGACATCCCCGCGCCGCTCCTCGCCTCCATCGAGCCCGATGCCACGTCCGAGGCGCCGCGGCTCAACTCCTATCCGCTCCTGCAGCGCGGCGGGGCCGGAGCGCTCGGATCGCTCGTGCCGCAATCCGCGTCGCGCGGCGGCAGCCTCTTCCCGGTCGAGGGCTGAGCCGTGCCCGCGCTTACGCTCCGCGCGATCTTCCGCCCGACGATCCTGCTGGCGCTGGCGCTGATGGCGGTCATCATCATGATGATCCTGCCGATGCCGGCCTGGGTGCTCGACATCGGCCTCGCGGTGTCGTTCGCGCTCGCGATCCTGATGTTCACCGTCACGCTCTTCATCGAGCGGCCGCTGGATTTCTCCGCTTTCCCGACCGTGCTCCTCGCCTCGCTGATGCTCAGGCTCTCGCTCAACGTCTCGTCGACGAAGCTCATCATCGGGCAGGGCCATACCGGGACCGGCGCCGCGGGCGACGTGATCCAGGGCTTCGCGATGTTCGTGATGGGCGGCAACGTTGTGATCGGGCTCGTGGTGTTCTGCGTGCTCCTGATCGTCAACTTCATCGTGATCACCAAGGGCGCGGGCCGGATGGCGGAAGTCGGCGCACGGTTCGCGCTCGACGCGATGCCGGGCAAGCAGCTCGCGATCGACAGCGACGTGGCCGCGGGCGCGATCGACCACGCCGAGGCGAAGTCCCGGCGCGAGCGCGAGCAGGCCGAGACGACGTTCTTCGGCTCGCTCGACGGCGTGTCGAAGTTCGTCAAGGGCGATGCCGTGGCGGGCCTGATGATCACGATGCTGAACTTCGTGATGGGGCTCATCATCGGCGTGACGCTGCATCACATGCCGATCGGGCAGGCGTTCGAAACCTACACGATCCTCACCGTCGGCGACGGGCTGGTGTCGCAGATCCCGTCGGTCATCATCTCGATCGCGGCGGCGCTGCTGCTCGCGCGGGGCGGCGCCAAGGGGGCGACGGACCTCGCGTTCTTCAGCCAGCTCGGGCGCTATCCCGCGGCGCTCTCGACGGTCGCAGTCCTGATGGGGCTCTTCGCGCTGGTGCCGGGGATGCCGTTCGTGCCGTTCATCGCCGGCGCCGGCGTGCTCGGTGCAGCGGCGTTCTTCGGCAGCCGGCGGGAGACCGCGAAGGCACTCGCGGCCGCGACGCCGGCCGCGATCGCGGCGGCGCTCCCCGAAAAGTCGATCGGCGACGTGCTCGACCTCGACGACATCCACGTGGAGTTCGCGCCGAACCTCGTCGCGATGGTGCTCGATCCCGCCACCGGGCTCGATGCGCGCATCGCCAACATGCGCGTCCACGTGGCGTCGGTCTATGGGCTCATCCTGCCCGAGATGCGGCTGACGGACGACGCGAGCCTCGCGCCCGGCACCTACCGCATCCGCATCCAAGGGGTCGAGCAGGTGCGCGACCGGCTCTACCCCGAGCGGGTGCTGGCGCTCGTCTCGGACGTGAGCGTCCCGGACCCTTCCGGCATCGACGTGCGCGAGCCGGTCTACGGCGCGCCCGCCCGCTGGGTGTTGGCCGAGCGGCAGGAGGAGGCGATGCTCGCGGGGACCACGGTGGTGACGCCGACCGAAGTGCTCGCGACGCATCTCCTCGAAGTGCTGAAGCGCAACTTCGGCCGTCTGCTGACGCTCCGGGCGCTCCGCAAGCTTCTCGACGAGGTGGTCAACCTCTCCGACAAGGCGCGCGCGGAGGCGAACCGGCGGATGATCGACGAGCTCGTCCCCGACAAGGTGCCCGTCGACCTCCTCCTCGCGGTGCTGCGGCTCCTCCTCGAGGAGCGCGTCTCGATCCGCAACCTCGCCCTCATCCTCGAGGCCATCGCGGAGGCACGGGGGGCCAACGCGGGCCCCGAGTCCATCTGCGAGCACGTCCGACAGCGGCTGGGCTTCCAGCTCGTCGCCGAGATGCGGCGCGAGGACGGCACGATCCCGCTCCTGCAGCTCGCTCCGGAATGGGAGACGACGTTCTCGACCTACCAGATCGACGGCGACCGCGGGCAGACCGACGTGGCGCTGCCGCCCGACCAGTTCAACCGGCTCGCGAACGCGGTCGCCGAGCGGCTCGCAAAGGTCGGCGAGGCAGGCGTGTTCCCGGCGCTCGTGACCTCGACGCGGCGGCGGCGGTTCCTCAGGACCGTGCTCTCGGCGCGGGGGCTCACCGCGCCGGTGATGTCGTTCGACGAGATCGGCGCCGATGCGCGGCCGGCCCTCGTCGGCATGGTCCCCGCTTGAACGCCGAGCTCGGCACCCTTCTGGGCACCCTCGCCGATCAGGCGCAGGGGCTCCTCGCCACCGGCTTCGTCGTCTTCCTGCGGGTCGGCGCGGCGATGGCGCTGCTGCCCGCGTTCGGCGAGCAGTCGGTGCCGGCGCGGGTGCGGATCGCACTCGGGCTCGGGCTCACGGTGATCGTGCTGCCCGCGGTCGCCGGGCGCGTGGCGCCGCTCGGGGAGGTCGGCACCCTGTCGGCGCTGCCGCTCGCGACCGAGGTCGTCGCGGGGCTCGCGATCGGGCTCGGGCTCCGGCTCTTCGTTCTGGCGCTGCAGATGGCGGGCACGATCGCGGCGCAGGCGACCTCGCTGTCGCAGTTCTTCGGCGGCGCGGGGGTCGAGCCGCAGCCCGCGATCTCGCAGCTCCTCGTCGTCGCGGGGCTGGCGCTCGCGGTGAAGGCGGGGCTCCACGTCCGCGTCGTCGAGCTGATCGTGCAGTCCTACGACGTGATCCCGCCCGGCCGCTTCCCCTCGCGCGACGCGCTCTCGGGCTGGGGCATCGCGGGCGTCGCGCGCGCCGTGAGCCTCGCGTTCTCGCTCGCGGCGCCGTTCATCCTCGCGTCGCTCCTCTACAACGTGGCGCTCGGCGTCATCAACCGCGCCATGCCGCAGCTCTCGGTCAGCTTCGTCGGCGCGCCGGCGCTCTCGCTCGGCGGGCTCGGGCTCCTGGTGATCGTGCTGCCCGTGGCGCTCTGGGTCTGGCGGAGCGCGCTTCTGTCCTATCTCGCGGCGCCCTTCGACGTCATGCCATGAGCGGCGACGACGACAGCGAGAAGGAACACGAGCCGACGCAGAAGCGGCTCGACGACGCCCGCAAGAAAGGCGACATCGTCAAGTCCGCGGACCTCACGACGGCCGCGTCCTATGCAGGCTTTCTCCTCTGCGCGATGGCCCTCGGCGGCGGCAGCCTGATCGCGCTCGGCCAGACCGCGACGACGCTCCTCGGCCAGGCCGACAGCCTTGCGCCCGTGCTCCTCGGCGGGCCGACCGGTCCGGTCGCCGGGCTTCTCGGCCATATCCTCCTCGACGTGCTGCCCTGGTTCGTCTTCCCCGCAGCCGCAGCGCTGGCGTCGCTCGTCGCCCAGCGCGCGCTGACCTTCAGCCCCGAGAAGCTGATGCCGAAGATCTCGCGCGTGTCGATCCTCGCCAACGCGAAGAACAAGTTCGGTCCGACCGGACTCGTCGAGTTCGCGAAGAGCTTCGTCAAGCTCGCGGTGGTGGCGACGGTACTCGGGTTCTTCCTGGCCGCGCGGATGCCGCGGATCCTCGGTGCGCTCGATCTCGAGCCGGCGCTGGCAACCGCCGAGCTGATGCGGCTCCTGCGCGACTTCCTGGCGCTGGTGCTTCTCAATGCCGTCCTGATCGGCGGGCTCGACTATGGCTGGCAGTGGTTCCAGCACCGCAAGAAGCTTCGGATGTCGCGTCAGGAGATGATCGACGAGATGAAGCAGCAAGACGGCGACCCGCACGTCAAGCAACAGCGCCGCCAGCGCGGCTATGCGATCGCGACCCGGCAGATGCTGGCGGAGGTTCCCAAGGCCGATGTGGTGGTGGTGAACCCGACGCATTACGCGGTCGCGCTGAAATGGGACCGCGCGACGAAGGGTGCGCCGGTCTGCGTCGCCAAGGGCACCGACGAGATCGCGGCGCGGATCCGTGAGGCGGCGGCGATGGCGGGCGTGCCGATCCACCGCGATCCCCCGACGGCGCGGGCGCTCTTCGCTACGGTCGATCTCGGCGACGAGATCCCGCCCGAGCAGTACCGCGCCGTTGCAGCCGCGATCCGGTTTGCCGAACGGATGCGGAAGCGCGCGAGGCGGAAGCCGTGAGCCGCGGGACCGAGCGGGAGCTCGCAGCGCTCGGACGGCTCACCCGGCTCGCGCTCGACACGCGGCTTGGCGCGCTCTCCGGCGCGCGGGCTGCCTGCGACGCGACGGCAGCGAAGCTTCAGGCGCTCGATGCGGGCGCGGCTCCTCCCGTCGAAGGGCTCGACTTCGCGGCGGCGGCTCGGGCGGGCCTCCTTTACGACCGCTGGATCGCACGGCGCCGGTCGGAGCTGAACCTCGTCCTCGCCCGGCAAACCGCCGAATGGCGAGAGCTCCGAGATGCCGCGACGCGGGACTTCGGCCGCGACGCCGCCGTGGAGGCGCTGCGGAAGAAGCTGGCGGCCGAGCGCAAGAAGCGCTGACTCAGCTGTCCTGGCGCACGAGGTCGATGATGAGCACGTCGGTCACGGTGTCGCCGAGCACCTTCGTCGCCGCCTCACGGAGTGCCGTCCTGAGCCCGTCCATCGGCGCGGCCTCGGTGAAGGCGCCGTTGAAGCCGCCGGCGTTGGCGTGTGCGAAGAGCACCTGCAGGAACGCGTCCCGCAGCTTCGGCTCGCGCGCATAGACCGCCTCGGTGGAGCCGGGCGCCGCTTCGAGGCTTAGCGACAGCACGACGAGCGAGACGATCTCGCCCCGCTCCACCACCGGCACGAGGAACTGGTTGTTGAGCTTGACGTAGTCGTGCAGCGGCGCCTCGCCTTCGCCGCCATGCCCGCCGGCGTCATGACCGCCGGCTTCATGGCTCTCCGCGGGCTCCGCTCCGTGGCCGCTCTCGGCCCCCGGCTCGGCGGGCGCTGCGTGAGGGTCGGCGGCTTCGGCGGCGGGCGCTGCGGCGGGCTTGAGGAAGAAGCCGGCGCCGGCCCCGCCCGCGAGGCCCGCGACGCCGAGGATGAGGGGGAGGACGAGCTTCATCTCAGAACGGCAGCACGATGTCGGCGACCTGCTGGCCGTAGCGCGGCTGCTGCACGTCGGTGATCTGACCGCGCCCGCCGTAGGAGATCCGCGCGCCCGCGATCTTGTCGTAGGTGATCTCGTTCTGCCGCGAGATGTCGCCCGCGCGGACGTAGCCCGTCACGAGGAGCGCGCGCAGCTCGTAGTTCACCCGTACCTCCTGGCTGCCCTCGATGCGGAGCACGCCGTTCGGCAGCGTCTCGACGACCGTGGCGGCGACGCGGAGCGTCAGCTTCTCCTTGCGCTTGACCGATCCGTCGCCCTTGTAGCTCGACGTGCTGTCGGTCGAGACGAGGTCGGCCGCGCTGGCGCCGTCCGGCAGCGCGCGGTCGAGCGCCTGCGACACCCCGAAGAGCTGCGGCACCTTGAGGCTCTCCGCGCCCGAGCGCGACCGGCCCGAGGTGTTGCTGATCTCGGCCTTGTCGTCGATCTCGATCACGACGGTCAGGATGTCGCCCCGCGTGCCCGCGCGACGGTCGCCGAGGAGCGAATGCCGCCCGCCGGTCCAGAGCGATGCCGCATCGGTCGCGCGGGTGCGCTCGATCGACGGCGGCAGGGGGGCCGAATACATCGCGTGGTACTCGGTGCCGCCCTCGAGGGGCGAGAAATCCGGCGCGCGGCCGACGTTGCCGAGCCGCTGGCAGCCGGCGACGGAAAGCGCGCAGAGGGCGAGAAGCGGGAGACGCATGGGGGGCTGCCTTATCGGAGGGATGCGCTGCCGGGGACGTGGACGGCGCCGTCGGCCCCGATCGTTCCGGTGATGGTGGTCTTGGAGGCGATGTTCATCACCCGGATCGCGTCGCCGACGCCGCCGCGGGCGAGCGCGCGGCCGTCGGTCGCGATGCGGAGCGTGCCGCTGTCGTAGGCGATGGTGACGAGCTGGTTGCGCTCGACGACCGCCGCGGCGCCGACGTCGCCCTCGCGGATCGGGCGCCCGGCGTAGAGCACGACGCGCGCCTCCATGCCAACGGCGTCGGCGGGGCTCGAGAGCGTGCCCGGGATGTCGCCCGGCACCAGCGCGAGGTCGTCCGGCCCGAGGACCGCGAGGCTCCGCACCGTGCGCGCGGCGACAAGCGTGTCGGCGCCGGCGACGGCGGGGACGAGCGCGAGGAGGAGCGCGAGCGCCCGCATCAGCGCACCTGCACCGTCGCGCCGAGCATCTGGTCGGCGGCGGTGATGACCTTGGCGTTCATCTCGTAGCCGCGCTGCGCCTTGATGAGCTCCGTCACCTCGCGGACCGAATCGACCGAGCTCTCCTCGAGGTAGCCCTGCCTGAGCGTGCCGAGCCCGGTCTCGCCGGGCGTGCCGACGAGCGCCGGGCCAGAGGCGGCGGTCTCGAGGAAGAGGTTGCTCCCCATCGCCTCGAGCCCCTTGGCGTTGGCGAAGTCGGCCATCGAGAGCTGCCCAAGGAGCTGCGGCTGCGGCTGGTCGCCGAAGTAGGCGTAGACCTCGCCCTCGGCGTTGATCGACACCGAGCGGCTGTCGTTCGGGATCACGATGCCGGGGACGACCTCGTAGCCGTCCGAGGTGACGATGGCGCCGTCCGCGGAGCGCTTGAGGCTGCCGTCGCGGGTGTAGGCCGACTGGCCCGAGGGCAGCGTGACCTCGAGGTAGCCCTTGCCCTCGATGGCGACGTCGAGGTCGCCGCCGGACTGCTCGAGCGCGCCCTGCTGCAGGTTCACGCTGATCGCCGCGGGCCGCACGCCGAGGCCGACCTGCACGCCGGTCGGCAGCACGGTCCCGTCGGCGGCGCTGATCGTGCCGGCGCGGGTGACCTGCTGGTAGTGCAGATCGGCGAACTCGGCGCGACGGGCGTTGTAGCCCGTGGTGTTCATGTTCGCGAGGTTGTTCGACACCACCTCGACGCGCATCTGCTGGGCGCTCATGCCGGTGGCGGCGATCTGCAAGGCACGCATTCTGCTTCCTTTCGGGGAACATAAGCGGCCGCGTTCGACGGCCGGGTCGGTCTGGCCGCGTTCGACGGCCGGTCGTGTCCGCGTTTCGGCGGAATGGTAGCGGCCGCTTTCAGCGGCCGAGTATCGTTCGCCGCGTTCAGCGGCCGAGTATCGTTCGCCGCTTTCAGCGGCCGAGGGTCGAGATCACGCCGCGGATGCGTTCGTCCTCGCGGTCGAGAAAGGTCTGGCCAAGCTCGTAGGCGCGCTGCACCTCGATCATCCGGGCGATCTCGGTGACGGGCTCGACGTTGGAGCCCTCGAGAAAGCCCTGCAGCATCGTGCCGCCCTCGACGGGCTCGGTGCCGCCCGGCGCGGAGAAGAGCGTGCCCGCGTCGCGGCGGAGGTCGTTCGGGTCGGCGGGCCGGAAGAGCCCGATCTGCGCCGCAGGCCGGCCGTCGGCCGAGAGCGTGCCATCCGCAGCGAGCGTGACCGACCTCGCATCGGGCGGCACGAACACCGGGCTCGCGCCGAGGTCGAGGAGCCGGTAGCCGTCAGGGTTGACGAGCTCGCCCTCCGCGTTGGGCGTGAAACTGCCCGCGCGCGTGAGCCGCTCGCCCTCGGGCGTCTCGAGCAGGAAGAAGCCCTCGCCCTGCACCGCGAAGTCGAAGCTGCCGCCCGTCTGCTCGAGCTCGCCCTGCGCGAGGTTCGTCACCCGCACGTTGGCGCTCGCCATCGACAGCGACGGCTCCTCGCCGCCGAGGGCCGCCACGTGCTCGGAGAACAGCATCCCCTCCTTGCGGAAGCCCGTCGTCGACATGTTGGCGATGTTGTTCGCGACCGCCTGCATCTCGCGCATCAGGCCCGATTGCCGGGCGAGTGTGGTGTAGACCGTGTTGTCCATCTCAGCTCCCCGCGATCATCGGGATGATCCCGGTCTTGAAGAAGCTCACCAGCGTCTCCGACATGAAGCTCATCGACACCCAGAACACCGCGAGCATCGCCGCGACCTTCGGGACGAACGTGAGCGTCATCTCCTGCACCGAGGTCAGCGCCTGGAAGAGCCCGACCGTGACGCCCGCGACGAGGGCCACGGCGAGCATCGGCGCCGACATCGTGACGGCGATCCAGAGCCCCTGGCGCAGCACGTCGAAGAACGCGAGGTCGCTCATGCTCAGACCGGCATCCGCAGGATTTCCTGGTACGCCTCGACCATCTTGTCGCGGACCGTCACGGCGGTCTCGACGGCGAGCTCGGTCTGCGCCAGCGCCTGCACCAGCGCGTGCGGATCGGCGCCGCCGGTCATCGCGGCCTTGGCGGTCGCCTCGCCGGACGCCAGCGTGTCCGCGAAGCTCTGCGCGAGCCCCGCGAAGCCGCTGTCCGCGCCGCCCGGCTGAGGCGTGGCCGCGGTCGCCGGGCGGGCGCTGTCGTACGACCTTGCGGCCAGGGATGCTGCGATATCCATTCTGGAAGATCCTTACTTGCGGAGCAGGTCGAGCAGGCTCTGCGACATCTGCCGCGCCTGATCGAACATCTTGAGGTTCGCCTCGTAGCTTCGCTGCGCCTCGCGGGCGTCGGCGATCTCGACCACCAGATCGACGTTCGATCCATCGTAGTGGCCGGTCTGGTCGGCCATCGGATGGCCGGGGTCGTAGATCCGGGTCAGCTCGCGCTGGTCGAGCTCGACCGGACCAAGCATCACCGCGCCGGACTTCTGCCCGTCGACCACGGCGTCCTCGAAGCTGGCCGTCTTGCGGTGGTAGCCGGGGGTATCGGCGTTGGCGATGTTCTCGGACGTGTGCCGGAGCCGCGCGGCCTGCGCCTGCATGCCCGAAGCCGCCACCGTCATCGAGTTGAGAAACTCGGTCATGCTCAGCGCCGCCCGAGGCTGGTGCGGAGGATCGACGAGGCGCTGCGGTAGATCGCGAGCGCGGTGTCGTGCTCCTGCCGGACTTCGGCGGCGCGGACCATCTCGCGTTCCAGCGAGACCGTGTTGCCGTTGGGCGATGCGCCGTCCGGCGTGTCGCGAAGCGTCATCTCCATCCCGCCGCCCGCATCCGCCCGAATGTGCCCGGGCCGGGTCGCTTCGGGCGCAAAGTCGTCGTTCTTCGCCCAGGCGTCCGCGAACGAGGCCGTATCGACGGCGCGGTAGCCCGGCGTGTCGGCCTGCGCCACGTTCTGCGAAATCGCGGCCTGCCGGGCGCCGGCATGACGGGCCATCGCACCCGCCATTTGGAAGATCTCAAGTTTTTCGAACACCGGGGCTTCTCCCTCGATCTGATGCACCAAGCCTTAAGTCTGATTCCCTAAGAAACGGTATCGCCGGAACGAAGGGAGCACAGAGATGACATCTGGTTTTGACGGCCTCCTCGCGGAGATCGCCGCGGTGCCTGTCATCCGTCATCTTGGTCGCGTCACCGGCGTCGGGCGCGGCACGCTGTCGGTGACAGGGCTCGGGATGGCCGCCATCGGCGACCGGGTGGCGGTGCTTCCCACGGGCCGCGCGACGATCGGCGGCGAGGTGGTGCAGATCGAGCCCGGCGCGGTGAGCGTCCTCCTCGACGGCGCCCCCGACGGGATCGGCGTCGGCTGCGAGGTCGAGCTTGCGGGCCCCGGCGACATCGCGCCCGGCAACGACTGGATCGGCCGCATCGTCGATCCGTTCGGCCGCCCGCTCGACGGTCGCCCGCTCACGCGCGGCTCCGTCGCGCGACCCCTGCGCGCGGCGCCGCCCCCCGCGACCGAGCGCCGGCGTCTCGGCACCCGGCTCGAGACCGGCACCGCGGTGTTCAACACGCTTCTCCCCCTCGTGCGTGGCCAGCGCATCGGGCTCTTCGCGGGCTCTGGCGTCGGCAAGTCCATGCTGCTCGCGAAGTTCGCGCGACGCGTCGAGGCGGATGTCGTCGTGATCGCGATGATCGGCGAGCGGGGCCGCGAGGTGCGCGAGTTCGTCGAGGAGGTTCTCGGGCCCGAAGGGATGGCGCGGTCGGTGATCGTCACCGCCACGTCGGACCTCTCGCCGCTGGTGCGGCGCCGCGCCGCCTGGGCCGCGATGGCCGTCGCCGAGCACTTCCGCGACCAGGGCCAGCATGTGCTCCTCCTCGCCGACTCGCTCACGCGCTTTGCCGAGGCGCACCGCGAGGTGGCGCTCGCGGGCGGCGAGTCGGCATCGCTCCGGGGCTTTCCGCCGTCCACCGCGCATCTTCTCATGGCGCTTGCCGAACGGGCCGGGCCGGGGCCGGAAAACGCAGGCGACATCACCGCGATCTTCACCGTTCTCGTCGCAGGTTCGGACATGGACGAGCCCGTTGCCGACATCCTGCGCGGCGTCCTCGACGGCCATGTCGTGATGGACCGCGCGATCGCCGAGCGGGGCCGCTTTCCCGCCGTCGACGTCGTGCGTTCGGTGTCGCGAAGCCTGCCGGCCGCCGCCACGCCGGATGAGAACGGGGTCATTTCGGGCGCGCGGCAGTTGCTTGGCGCCTATGACCGCGCCGAGCTGATGATCCGGGCGGGCCTTTACGTGGCCGGCACGGATCCCGTGACGGACCATGCGATCGCCGCCTGGCCGAAGCTCGATGCCTTTCTGGCGGAAGATGAGGAGGACGGCGCCGCCGCGAGCTTCCGCCGCCTTGCCCTCGCCATCGCGAAGCCGCTGGCGAAGCGCCGCTGACAGGTCGGCGGTCGTTCTGGAAAATCTGACCTCACGCAGAGCCTGCGTCCTGGCCTCGTCCGACATGAAACTCCGCCTCGACATCCGCAGAGGCCGGCGACGATCACTTGCCTGGGACGACGTGGAGCTGGCAGCTCGGACGCGTAGAACACGCCCGGCGGTCCTTTGGCGACCTTGTGTCTCCTGGCGGCGAATGCAAGGCGCGAAGGTACCCGCGCCCCCCGTCACCGATCCCGGCGGCTATCTCCGCGGCGTGGTTCGAGCTTGTCGGCGTGACGAGCTGAACATCGTCGGCAGCCTCTTTGGCCTCTCAGCCCGAGCAACCTGCTCCAGATGGACTCGCGTCAGCTCACGGATGCGGACCGGGCCACGATCATCCGTTCGATCCGCCTGTCGGCGAGCCGGAACAACGCGGTAGTCGTCCTGCACGGGACCGACACGATGGCCGAGACGGCCGAGGATTTGCTGGCCAAGATGCCAAAGCCGAGGGTTCCTGTCGTCTTCACCGGCGCGATGACGCCTTTCGTCGTCGAGGGCCGCGATGGTCTTCAGAACGCGGATCCTTGCTTGCCAGCTTCTCGAACCGGGCGTCTACATCGTCTTTCATGGGCACGTCCGACGCTGCCCCGGCGTGCGGAAAGACGATCACACGCTTACCTTTACCCGCGACCGCGCCGGCTGCCCCCGATGGATAAGGATTCTGCCATGTCGACCGCCGCCTCTCCTGTCCGGCGTGAGTCCGACGCTCTTGGTGTCATCGAGATTCCAAAGGACGCGCTCTTCGGCGTCAACACGGCGCGAGGCCAGGGGAACTTCGCGATCTCGCATCGCCGGATCGGGGAGGAGCCGGCGTTTGTCCGGGCGCTCGTGCAGGTCAAGGCAGCCGCAGCGCTGGCGAACCGCGACCTGGGTGCAGTTTCTCCCGATCGCGCCGATGCCATCGTCGCTTCGTGCAACGAGATCATTGCGGGGGAGCATCTGGAGTGGTTCGTCATCGACATGCTCGAAGGCTCGGGCGGCACGTCGATCAACATGAACACCAACGAGGTTATCGCGAACAGAGCCTTGCAGATACTCGGCCATGCGCCCGGAGATTATGGGCACCTGCATCCGAACGACCACGTAAATTGTTGCCAGTCCACGAATGACGTGATCCCGACAGCCCTGAAACTGGCCTGTCTTGCACTGGCCTCGGACGCGCTGCGGGCGCTCGATGGGCTTGCCGATGCGCTGGCCGACAGGGCGGAGGCGTTCGATGGCGTTCTTCGCCTCGGGCGCACCTGCCTGCAGGATGCGCAGCCAATGACGCTGGGACAAGCTTTCGGCGGCTATGCGAGCGGTGTCCGTCGCTGCCGCGAAAAGCTGGCCGTCGCGACGGGCGATCTTCTTGTGGTCCCGCTCGGCGGCACGGCGATCGGAACCGGACTCGGCGCTGTGCCAGGCTACCGCGCCACGGTCCTTCGACATCTGTCCAGCGTGGTCGGTGCCAGGGTCACCGGCTCGGGCGACCTCTTCGATGGCATGCAAAACTCCGACGCCTTCGCCCGCATCTCGGCCGAGTTGCGCGCCTCGGCCAGTCTCATGGGCAAGATCGCCGCGGACCTGATCCTGTTGTCTTCCGGCCCGGCCGGAGGCCTCGGCGAGATCCGCCTGCCTTCGGTGCAGGCCGGCTCGTCGATCATGCCGGGCAAGGTCAATCCGGTCATTCCGATGATGGTGCAGCAGGTTGCCTTCGTGGCCACCGGAAACGATCTGGCCGTCTCTCTAGCGGCCCTGAACGGCCAGCTGGAGATCAATCATTTCGAGCCGGTCGTCGCATCCCGCTTGTTCGAGACCTTCCAACTCGTGACGCAAGGCGCCACGATCTTTAGCGAGCGATGCGTGGCGGGGATCGAGGCCGACGAGGAGAGATCGCTCGCCAATCTGATGGCGTCCAGCGCCCTCGCGACGGTGCTGGTCCCGAAACTGGGCTACGCGCGGACCTCAAACATTGTCAGGGACAGCCTGGCGAGCGGCCGATCCTTCACCGATCTGGTCGTCGAGCAGGGCCATCTGAGCGCGCTTGAGATCGCGCGGCGGCTTCGCCGCAGCACCGCCATCGAGGAAGGGACGGACTGATGCTGCTGGGCTGTATCGGCGACGACTTCACCGGATCGAGCGATCTGGGCAACACGCTGACGAAAGCGGGCATGCGAACCGTTCAGTATGTCGGCGTTCCGTCCAGGCCCGCGGAGGCGGGCGTGGACGCGGGCGTTGTCGCGCTGAAGTCGCGCTCGATCCCGGCGCAGGAGGCGGTACGCCAGTCGCTGGAGGCGCTGGACTGGCTGCGCGGACAGGGCTGCGAGCAGTTCCTGTTCAAGTACTGCTCCACCTTCGACTCGACGCCGGCGGGCAACATCGGGCCGGTCGCCGAGGCGCTTGCGGGCGCCCTCGATGCGCGGCAGGTCATCGTCTGCCCGGCATTTCCGGCCGCGGGGCGGCAGGTCTATCAGGGGCATCTGTTCGTCAGGGACAGGCTCCTCAGCGAGAGCGGCATGGAGACCCATCCCCTCACGCCGATGACGGATCCCGATCTGCGCCGCTGGCTGGGGCACCAGACCAAAGGGAGCATCGGCCATATTCCCGCCGAGACCGTGTTTGCAGGACCGGAGGCGATTGCGGCGAGGATGGCGGAGGAGGAGAGCAAGGGCCACCGGCTCATGGTGGCCGACGCGATCCGCGACGCGGATCTGCTGGCGCTCGGGGCGGCGGCGCGAGGTTGCGTCCTCGTGACCGGCGGCTCGGGCATCGGCATGGGTCTGCCCGCCAATTTCGGTGTCTCGAGACAGGCGGCGGAATGGACCGGGCAGCCGGGTCGCGCCGCCGCGGTGTCGGGCTCGTGTTCGGCCACGACCCGCGCGCAGGTGACAGCCCATGCCGGCCCGAAGCGGGAGATCATGGCGGAAGCGCTGACAGGTGGCGACGCCACGGCGGCCGAACTTGCCGATTGGGTGCTGGAGCAGACCGGCCTGCCGCTGGTCTACTCCTCCGCCGATCCAGAAACGGTGAAGGCCGCGCAGGCGCGGTTCGGCAGGGAAGAGATTGCGGCGCGCTTCGAGGCATTCTTCGGAGAGCTCGCGCGGGCCCTCGTGGCGCGCGGCGTCGCGCGGCTGATAAGCGCGGGGGGCGAGACTTCCGGCGCCGTGGTCGAGGCGATCCGCCCGGAGCGGCTGGAGATCGGCCCCGAGATCGACGCAGGCGTGCCTGTCATGCGCGCAAGCGACGATCTGGTCCTGGCGCTGAAATCGGGCAATTTCGGCAGCCGTGACTTCTTCTCCAAGGCGGATGTCCTGTTGCGGAGCGGGCAATGACCGACGCGAAGCTCAGAGAGGACATCTGCTGGTGGGCGGCGTCGATGTTTGCCCGCGGCCTCACCGGCGGCGCGTCGGGAAACATCTCGGCGCGGACGGAGGATGGCGGCCTGTTGGTCACGCCGACAGGCGCAACCTTCGGGCGGCTGGACCCGGCGCGTCTGGCGCGGTTCGACGCGCAGGGTCGGCACGTGGACGGTGACAGGCCTACCAAGGAGATGCCGCTGCACCGCGCGTTCTACGAGACCCGATCCGGGGCGGGCGCGGTGCTACATCTGCATTCGACCCATTCGGTAGCCGTGTCGATGCTGCCGGAGACGGATCCCGACGACATGCTTCCGCCGTTCACCGCCTATTCGATCATGCGCTGCGGCAAGGTCCGGTTGTTGCCCTACTACCGCCCCGGCGATCCGGCGATGGGCGATGCGGTGCGTGGCCTAGCCGGGCGGCGAAGCGCGGTTGTTCTGGCCAATCACGGCCCGGTGGTCGCGGCGAAGGATCTCGAGGGCGCCGCCTATGTCATGGAAGAGCTGGAGGAAACGGCGAAGCTGACCATGCTCATGCGGGGGATCAACGCCGTCAAGCTCACGCCGGCGCAGGTCGAGGACGTCGTCTCGAAGTTCGGATCGGGGGGGGAGGCTTGATGCCGGAGCGCCTTGGCTGAAGGCGCTCCTAATTGCGCGAGGCTTCAACCCTCCGCAAGCGCCACCCGGCGCGATTGCGGCAGGAGGCTGAGCTTGGCGACATAGCCGTTGTGGTCGATGGCAAGTCCCTTGCCGGCCGCTGCCTTGACGATCTCGTCGCTCCACTCGATCCGCTTGCGGTGATCGCCTGCAGTCATCAGCACGACTTGCGCCTCATCGTCACCGACAGACTTGATCTCGCGCCAGACATGAGACGGGAACGAGAACAGGCATTGCGACTCGACGGTCTGGGAAATCGGACCGTCGATGCCGTCCAATGTCACTTCGACGCTGCCCTTGAACACGATCAGTACCTGCTTTTCGGCGATCCGGTGCCGTCCGACTTTCCCGCCTGCCGGAATGCCGAGCCAGTCGATCGACAGGCCGTGGGGTTCGGGGATCGGGGTCGCATGGTCGCGATCCTGCGTGATGCCGTTGCCGAGGACCGGTGCGACGCGCGCGCCGTGGCCCGGCAGCGCGGCGTCGAGAAGCGCGCGGTCCGACCATTGCCTGTCGCCGGACGCAACAAGACGCTGCTGCATCTCTTCCACGGAATAGCGGCGCAGCTCGGCGATCGAGGCGTCGTCCATCGGATCGATTAGGTCCTCATCGGCCGGCTTGGCCTGGCCGGCGGAGGTATCGACCATCATGTTGTCCCTGGTCAGATACAGCCCGTGCTCGGCCGCAACCTTGAGGATGCTGGGATGCCAGATGATGCCGCCGGTATCGTCCTCGCCGAGAGCCGTGAAGATCCAGCCATCCGTGTCGCCGACGTTGGAGAAGCCGCGGAAGATCCAGGTCGGCATGCTGACGATGTCGCCGGCGTTGCCGATGACTTCGCCGTCCTTGCCGTTGGCACCCCATCGGAAGAGCCAGGTGCCCTTGTAGATCATGAAGACTTCGGCGGTGTAGTGAATGTGCAGGTTGTTGGTCGTGCCCGGCGGCATCGCCGCGACGCCGAGGCTGAAGCCATGCGGCTCGGACAGGGCGACCTTCTGGTCCTTGGACTGGGTGACGCCGGGACCGATCAGGGAGTAATTCTCCTTCTTGTCCGACCCGGGCATCTTGCAGTCGATGAAGGCGACGCGCTCGGGCACCATGTCTGCGTGGCGGACCAGGCGCTTGCGCGCGTCCTCGGGCGTCATCTTCTCGGACGCGCTCGAAGTCTTCGTGGCATCATCTTTCATGTCGGACTCCTCACACCGGCAGTCGTCTCGGGCCAAGCCGCATCCGGCGCGCGTTCGGGCGAGGCGCGCAGGATCTGGGCGAGCACCGCGATCTCGTCGTAGATGCGCCATTCCCGGATGATCCTGCCGCCCCGGAACTCGAAATGACTGGATCCGAGGATGTTGAGCGGCGCGCCATTGGCAGGGCCATAGACGGGCGCGCCGGAATAGGTGCCCTTCAGCAGCCAGATCGTCGCGACTCGCAGGCCCAGATCGGGCGAGTCGTGCACGCACACGTCTCGCACCTCCAGCTTGCCATCGGGGATGAAGGACAAGAACGCCATGGTTTCCATCTGATAGGGGTTGATGCCCATCGCCCGGCGCATTCTCACCGTCTGACAGACGATGTTGTTCGCGCAATAGGTCGGCACCTCGTCGAAGAATTTCCTGTTCCAAACCCGGTCGAACATCTTCAGGACGGTCTCACATTCGGCGCGGGCGTGGTCGGGCCGCGGCCCCGAGATCCCTTCGGCCAGAACATCGTCGATCGTGCCCGCGAAGGCGGGCGCCTCGTCGCCGGCCGTCATCGCCTTGCCCAGGATCGGCGATCTGCGCGCCAGATCGCCGGCGACGGTATAGGCATCAAGGCCGAGATCTCCGAGCACCGCGAATTCGTCGCGGATCACCCATTCCTCGGTCACCAGATTGTCCTGCACCAGGCAATGCGCGACGCTGCGGTTGACCCAGTCCTTGCCGGTCGGCGGACCGTAGGTCCAGTGACCGAGATGCGTCGCGTTGTTGAAGACCCGATGCGACGAGATGAACCCGTGCTCGCCGCGCCTTTCCCAGATCACGTCGTCATGTCCGCCGCCTCGGTTTGGAAACGCCACCATCTTCTGCAGCGAGTTGCTGATGACGTTGTCCATCCCGTAGGTCTCGCCATAGGCGGTGTGGACCTTCACATCGGGCGCGTAATGGTCGTGGATATGGCCAAGCCCCCGTCCGATCCAAATCTTGTCGGTCCAGCTGGTGATGTAGTCGCGCGGATCGCGGTAGGGTGCGTAGGCCGAAGGAGCGATCCCGGCGAGCTGCTCTTCTGGTGTCATGAAACACTCCGGCCGGCAATAACGCTTGCCATGTTTTGCATTCGAATGCATTGTACTCAATGAAGGTTAAACCTGCAAGAAAAAAGGCTGTCATGCGACGCAATGAGGTGAGATCGGCCTGGGCCGAGGGGCGTACCGTGGTCAACGGCTGGCTTGCGATTCCATCGAGCTATTCGGCCGAACTGATGGGGCACAGCGGCTTCGACGTGGTGACGGTCGACACGCAGCACGGAATGATGGGCTTCGACGCGGCGCTGACCATGCTCCAGGCGCTGTCCGCCACTCCGGCCATCCCCTTTGCCCGTGTATCGTCGAACGATCCTGCGCTCATCATGCGGCTCTTGGATGCCGGCGCCTACGGGATCATCTGTCCGATGGTGTCGACGCCCGAGCACGCGCGGGCCTTTGTCGATGCGTGCCGCTACCCGCCGGACGGCAGTCGCTCCTTCGGACCGGCGCGGGGGCTGCTCTATGGCGGGGCCGACTACTTCGACCGCGCCAATGGCGAGATCGTGACGCTCGCGATGATCGAAACTGTCGGGGGGCTAAAGAACCTCGACGCCATCGTCGCCACCGAGGGGCTGGACGGCATCTATGTCGGTCCGAACGACTTGGCCCTGGCGCTCGGTGTCGCGCCCGCGGCGGAGTCGAGCGAGGCTGTGGTCAATGAGGCGATCGAGAGGATCGTGGACGCCTGCCGCAAGGCCGGGAAGGCGGCCGGGATCTTCTGCTCGTCCGGTCCCGCCGCGGCGGAGAGGTTGCGACAGGGCTTTGGCATGGTCACCCCCGGGAACGATGCCAACCTTCTGAGCTTCGCCGCCCGGAACGCGGTCGCCCTCGCACGCGGCGGAGACCGCACAAGCCGCGGCGACAGCGGCTACTGAACAGGCCGGGCGAACGAAGCCCGAGCGCGACAAACTACTGCGTCATCCGCAGCTTTCATGATAGCGGCCTACAGCGCAGCGCGCATGTGAGGTTCTTGCGAGATGACAGGATTCGATAGCGCCGCTGTGTCAGACATCCAAAGGCGACGGGCAACGTCCTATGACGTGGCAAGGGTCGCGGGTGTATCGCAATCCACCGTTTCGCGCTGCTTCCAGCCGGACAGCAACATCTCGCAGTCGACGCGCGATCATGTCCTGCAGGTGGCAGCGGATCTGGGCTATACCCGCAACATCCTTGCGCGCTCGCTCATCACGCAGCGGTCGAACATGATCGGCGTGATCGCGACCAAGTTCACCATCCGCAACAACCCCGACATTGTCTTTGTTATCGACAACGCGCTCAAGACGCACGAACTGCGCCTTCTGCTGATGGTGGTCGAGAACGACGGCGCCGTATCCGACATCCTCCACGAGGCGCTGGAATATCCGCTCGACGGGCTGATCTGCTGCGCGCTGATGACACGGGACGATTTTGCGCCGTTCCTGCGACGGGCGATGCCCATCGTGTTCTTCAACCGGGACATATCCATGCCGAAGGTGGACAGCATCTCGACCGATCATGCCGCGGGCGGCCGCGAGATCGCCGAGGCGCTGATGGCGGGCGGGCATCGCCGGATCCTCTGCGTCGGCGGACCCGACGGCGCGCCGGTCAGCCAGGCGCGGATCGCCGGCGCCACCGGCCGGCTGGCCGAGCTCGGCGTGACCGACATCACGGTGGTTCCCGGCAATTTCTCCTACGACAGCGGACGCGACGCGTTTCTCCGGGCGGTCGGTGACGGCGCGCGGCCGGATGCGGTCATCTGCGCCAACGACCAGTTGGCGATGGGCGTGATGGATGCCTGCCGGTTCAGGCTCGGATGGCGCATTCCCGAGGACATCTCGGTGGTTGGGTTCGACGATGTCGCCGAAGCCGGGCGACCGACCTACGATCTGACGACCGTCGCCCAGGATGTCGTGCCGATGGCCGAACGCGCGGTCGACATGCTGCTGCGGCGGATCGCCGAGCCGGAACGCGCCACCGAGACGGTGAAACTGGCAAGCCGGCTGATCCGCAGGTCCTCGGCTCGGCTGGGGTGATTACGCTGGCCGGACATCCAGACGCAGGCCGCTTTCGCGGTCAAACAAATGGCAATAGGCCGGATCGAGCTTGAACGTCAGCGTCTCGCCGATGTCGGCGCGCACATGCCGGTCTCCGCGCGCGCAGAGGCGCTTGCCGCCCACGTCGATCGTGGCGAGAACGGCGTCTCCGGTCAGCTCGAACGTGTAGACTTGGCCTTGGATCTCGCCGGCGCCTGGCTCCACGATCCGGATATCCTCGGGACGGATGCCGAGCACGACCTTGGAGCGGGAGGTCGCCTGCTTGCCGGTCAGCGGAACGGCAAAGCCCGCGGCCCTGAATGTTCCGCCCTCAATCTCGCCTTCAATCAGGTTCATAGGCGGCGACCCTATGAAACCGGCGACGAAGAGATTGGCAGGCGTGTTGTAGATCTCCTCGGGCGTGCCGAGTTGCTGCACGCTGCCCTGGTACATCACCGCAATCCGGTCGGCGAGCGTCATCGCCTCGATCTGGTCATGCGTGACGTAGATGGTCGTGATGCCGAGTTCCCGCTGGAGGTGCTTGATTTCGGCGCGCATCGAAACGCGAAGCTGCGCGTCGAGGTTTGACAGCGGCTCGTCCATCAGGAACGCCTGCGGGCGCCGCACGATGGCGCGCGCCAACGCCACACGCTGCCGCTGGCCGCCCGAGAGCGCCGCAGGCCGACGGTCGAGCAGATGCGCCAGCTCGACCTTTTCGGCCACATCTCTGACCTGGGCCTCGCGATCGGGCTTGGAGACGCCCCTGACCTTCAGGGGATAGCCGATGTTGTTACCGACCGTCATGTGCGGATAGAGCCCGTAGTTCTGAAACACCATCGCAACGTCTCGGTCCTTGGGCGGCGCGTCGGTGACATCCTTGCCGCCGATGACGATGGAGCCCTCGGTCGGCTCCACCAGCCCCGCGATCATCCGCATCGTCGTGGTCTTGCCGCATCCGGAGGGCCCGAGGAAGACCATGAACTCGCCGTCCGCCACGCTCATCGACGAGGACGCAACGCCGATCGCCGCGCCGAAACGCTTGGAGATATCTCTCAGTTCGACCGAAGCCATAGCTCTCTACCTCACTGCGCCGGTTGTAAGGCCCTTCAGGAAATGGCGCTGAACGAGCCTCGATATCAGCATCATCGGAACCATGATCGTCAGGCCGATCACGGCCATGATCTCCCAGGCGTCGCCACGGTCGGTCCGGGCGCTCATCAGCGATACCGGCAGCGTCACGGCGTTGTCCTGCGTCAGGATCAGCGCGAAGAAGAACTCGTTCCAGGTGACGACGAAGCAGAAGATCGTCGCGGTGACGATGCCTGGCATGGCTACTGGCACGACCACGTCGATCATCGCCCGGAAGCGCGACGAGCCATCGGTCATCGCCGCCTCTTCCATGTCCATCGGCAACGCGTCGATGAAGCCCTTTATCATCCAGATCGCGTAGGGAATGACGATCGACAGGTTTACCCCGATCAGCGCGATCGGCGTGTCGAGAATGCCGATGGAGCGGAACAGGATGAAGAGGGGAATGATGACCATGACAGCCGGCACGAACTGCGTTGCCAGCAATGCCAGTGGCCAGATCGCCCCGCCGGGAAAGCGGAACCGCGAGAAGGCATAGGCGGCCGCCGTGGCAATGGGGATCGACACGATCAGCGTGCCGAGGGTCACGATGGCGCTGTTCCAGATCCGGTTGCCAAGCTCATAATTCGGCCCGAACGCCCGGCGGAAGTTGTCCAGCGTCGGCTCGAAGAAGAGGTCGAGCGAGAGCACGTCGACCGGCGACTTGAAGGCCGTCGCGACGATCCAGGCGATCGGCGCGAGCCAGAGCAGGGACATGGCCAGGATGACCACGACCCGCAGAACCCGCAGTGCCGTGGTGTTGCGCCGTCGCCGGGACCGCGCGCGGTTTTCCAGATGGATGGGAAGCGCCTGTTCGGTCACCGCACCTTCTCCATCGTGAGCCAGGCGTAGATCAGAGCGAGGACCAGCATGACGGCGGCCAAGAAGTAGGCCATCGCGGCCGCATAGCCGAAGTCGTAGAAGCGGAACGCCGTCTCGTAGACCGTGTAGGGAACGGTCGAGGTCGACGTGCCGGGGCCGCCCTTGGTCATGGTGATGACCTGTTCGAGCATCTTGACCGAGAAGATGGCCTTGAGAAGGATCGTGACGGTCAGCACCGAGCGCAATTGCGGCAGCATGACACCGAAGAAGATGCGGATTCGGCCCGCCCCGTCGACCTGCGCCGCCTCGATGGTCTCCTGCGGCAGCGACGCGAGCGCGCCGACGAAGGTGAGCATGAAGTAGGGCGCCCAGTGCCAGACATCGACGGCCACGAGGGCGGCCATCGCAGTCCGGGGATCGGCGAGGATCGGCACGTCCCGCATGGCGGGGAAGAGCCATTCTATGACCGCGTCCGCCGCGCCGAACTCGGGGCTGAGCAGGAATCGCCAGGAGATGCCGACCAGCGCCGGCGACATCGCAAACGCGAGCACGAGCAAGGTCCGTACGTTCACTTCAAGCGGCGCCGACCCTTGCAGCAGCAGCGCCATCGCGAGCGCCAGCGTGATCGTTATCGTGACGGAGAAGAACGAGAAGACCAGCGAGACCCAGACGCTGCTCCAGAACTGCGGATCGTCGGTCAGCATTCGGATGTAGTTGTCGAGCCCGACGAAGGGGCCGAGCACAGGACTTTGCGTCAGGTTCCAGAAGTGCAGGGAATACCAGAACGACTGCACGATCGGGTAGAAGAGCATGACCCCCGCGATCACGATCGCGGGGGCCAGAAGCCCCCACTTGAGATTTGCGTCGTTCATCCTGCCCAGTCCTTATTCGGGGTTGCGATCGACGATGCGCTGGACCTCGCCTGCCGCCTCGTCGAGCGCCGCCTTCACATCGCCTCCCGTTGCAGCCAGATCAGAGATAGTCGCTTCCAGGATCGAGGCTGCCTGCGGCCAGGTCTTCAGCATCGGCATGGTCTGGGACGACTGCAGCGCCTCGAAGCCGATTTTCTCGACCCCGTTGTTCGCATCGTTGACGGCAGGATCCTGCAGGCTGGAGCTGTGTACGACGATGATCTCGTTCGTGTCGGGATCGGTCTTGTCGGTGGCGATGTCCCGCTCTAGGTCCGCATTTGCCATCCATTTCAGGACTTCCCACGCGGCATCCTGGTTCTTGGACAGCTTCATGATGCCGAAGGGCATGCATTGGCCGATGCCGGATCTCGTGTCGTTGCCGAAACCTGGGACCGCCACGAAGTCGACCTGGTCGGGCTTGAGCGTGGAGCGTTCACCGGTCAGCACCGGATAGCCCCACCACCAGACCATGACCATGGCCGAGTTGCCCTGCGCCATCGAGGAAACCTTGTCGCCCTCGACGAACTGGATCGAGCCTGGCGCCGCAACCTTTGCGTCCAGCAGTGGACCGAGATACTCCTTGGTCGCCTCGACTCCCGCCTCGCTGTTGAAGGCGACGTTGCCCTCGTCGTCGAGAAACTGGGCGCCGCGGCCGTACATGTAGTTCATCCAGCTGAAGAGATTCTGGAAGCCGTTGCCCTTGCCGTAGTCCATCGCGATGCCCGACACGCCGGTCGTCTCTTGCACGGCCCTCGCGACCTCGACCATTTCGGTCATGGTCTTCGGCGGCTCGACGCTCGCTTGGTCGAGCAGATCCTTGCGGTAGAACAGAAGCTGCGCCTGAGCGCGCACCGGAAGCCCGAGCATCGTATCCTTGTATTTCGAGCATTCGACGAAGACATCGGGATAGTCGGTGAGGTCGACATTGTCTTCGGCGATGCGGTCGTCGAGCGGCTCGAGGAAGCCGGCCAGGGACGGGCCCCAGGTATCCTGCCAGGTCACCAGATCGTAAGTGTCACTGCCCGCGATGGCCTCGGCGGTGATCTTGTCGAGGAGCTGGCCGTAAGGAACGTAGCTGTGTACGGCGGTGATGCCGGTCAGTTCCTTCAGCTCGTCCAGCCGCTTGGCTTGGGCGCGATACTGGCCGGCGTTCGGCAGCATGATGTTGACCGTCGCGCCATCGTAGGGTTTGCCCGGCTTGAGGCCATAGGGCATCTCCTGAGCAAAGGCGCCTCCGACCAGTCCGGTCGCAAGGATCAGGCCAGCCGTCAGGTTCAGGCCGCGTGTCGATAAGCTCATGGAGTTTGCTCCCTGTGTTGCTTCGTTTGGTTAAACGGCGCAGGACGGATGGCGGACGACCATCGCTCATTGCGCGTCGCGCATTCGAATGCATCCAAGAGAACAACTTTCTAGTTCAAGTCAAGAATTGATTAACCCGGTGTCTGGATTGCAGCGGGAGGCCGCTTCGGGACCGCGGAGGGATACGCCTCAGCCGGTCGATGTCGCAACAAGATCGCGAAGGAGCGTACGCAGCGTATCCACCGCTTCCAGCGGCACCAGATGACCGCATCCGGGGATCGCGGCGCGCGCCGCGTCGTTAAACGACGGCGCTATCTCCTCGTGGCGCGACGGCGGACAAAGCGGGTCGTTGCTGCCTGTGGCCAGAAGCACCGGACAGCGGATCCGAGACAGTCGCGGCTGAGTGTCGACGCGGCTAATAGCTAGATCGTTCTGCCGCCGGTAGAGGTCGGGCCCCACGGCCTCTGCCATCGCGATCAGCGTCTCCACAGTCCCGACCTGTCCTTCCCGGATCGCATAGCGCGGAACCAGATCGCGGCAGACATGTGCAGCCATCCCGTGTCGCCCGACCGCCGCCTCGCCGGCCCGCCGCATCTCCGCGCCCTGATCCGGTTCCGGTCCGGCGCCGGCGGAAATCAGGGCGAGCGCGCCAATCCGCTCGGGGGCCTGCGCGGCCATCTCCAGCGCCACCAGCCCGCCCAGCGAAAAGCCTGCCGGCGCGAAAGACGCCGGCATTTGCCCGAGGAGTTCGGCTGCGTAGCCCTGCATCGTCACCTTATCCGTCCGCTCGCGGACCGTTACCGTGATGACATCGGTGTCGGACCACCCGTCCAGCAGCGGTTGCCACAGGCGTGCGTCGCAAAGTGTGCCGCCGATCAGGATCAGCGGCCGCCGTGCCATCTCAGACGCCCCCTGCGGCCAGCCGCGCCTGCATGATCTGGGTGAGCACCGCTATCTCGTCATAGATCCGCCATTCGCGGAGGATCTTGCCGCCTCTCACCTCGTAATGCGACGCCCCCAGAACCTTGACCGGAGTATGCGTGGGTGGACCGTAGAACGGGACGCCAGAATAGGTGCCGTGAAGCACCCAGATCGCGGCGATCCGAAGCCCCAGATCGGGGGACTCGTTGACCACGAGGTCGCGCAGCTCGATCCTCCCGTCAGGGAACATGGCCAGAAAGTCGATCACTCCCTGCTGGTAGCCGGGAATGGTCTGAGCGCGGTGCATCCTCGTCGTGTGGCACACTACCTTCGGATCGCAGTATTCCGGCACACGATTGAAGAGGCGCCGGTTCCAGACCTCGTCGAACATGGCGCGGATCATCTCGCATTCCGTCACATAGCGATCGGGACGGAGCCCCGAGATGCCTTCTAGCGTAGGATTCTCGTAACTGCCCGCGAACGCGGCGGAGGACGCGATATCGACCTGCTCGCCTGTCACGGGAGAGGCTTTTGCCAGGTCTGTCGCGATGACCACGGGATCGAGGCCGAGCGATTTCAGCACGGCCCATTCATCACGGACCAGCCATTCCTCGACGATCTTGCCGCCCTGAATGGTGCAGTGCGCGATGGTCCGCGACACCCAGTCCTTGCCGGTGGGCGGGCCGTAGATCCAATAGCCGGTGTGCGTGCCGGTCTTGAAGACGCGGTGGGAGGAGATGAAGCCGGCCTGCCCGCGCTGCTCCCAGATCACGTCCTCGCCGCTGCCGCCGCCGCCATTCGGAAACGCGCTCATCTTTTGGACGCTGTTCGTCAGGACATGGTCGAAATCGTAGGTTTCGCCATAGGCCGTGTGGACCTTTATGTCCTGCGCGTAATGTTCGCCGAGCCGCCCGAGCCCCAGATCGATCCAGATCTCGTCGGTCCAACTGAGGATATAGTCTCGGGGATCGCGGTAGGGTGCATAAGTTGCGGGATCAATGTCCGAGAGCTGGTCGGGAATGCTCATGGTGGCCTTTCCTTAGAGTCTGCGGCCGAAGGTAGAGCGTACTCATCCAAGACGAGCCACGCTCGGGAACCTCCGCTGCCGTTGGGAGCGCTATGGCGCGAAGGGCGAACGCGGCTACAATGCCTTGTGCATTCGAATGCGATTGTGTCAAGGGCACGAGAAGTCGATCTCAGCGTAAAGCGATTTGGCCGCTGCCGGCTACGGGCCAACTTTACGTACGCAAGTTTCACTTCTGCGCCCTGGGCGCGATTCTTCCATTCAGACCGTGCACAGCGTCCGGAAGCTCGGACTTCGCATGTGTTGCGCCGACCACGAACGGCTGGTTCCGCTGAAACCGACTGCCGACGCGGATCTCAAGATGCGGCTTGGAGCCGCCGCGAAGCGATCCCGGAGCTGATCCGCGGCGCAGACGCATGGCGCATCCCGAGCGGGCATGTCGTTGTCACGCGGACGGTCGCGGGTGCAGGACCAGAGTTCCAGCGTCTTGCCCTCAGCGCCGTGGCGCTCGACGACGCCTTCACCGAGAACAACGAACCCTGCGGCGACCACAGCTTCGGAAACGTCGTCGTCGTGGGTCGGAAGGTCTGGTGGAAGGTCGACCTTCACGACGACGCCCACGAACACGGCTCGCCCAATCCCACCGGTCCGGGCGTCACCCGGCGCGTCCTGATCATCCCGTGTCGCGAAAACTACTGACGGGGATCGCGGCTGGATCGGGACCGATCTCCCACAATCGCGGATGGCGAGGCCGAGCTTGAGGCGGTGCAAGCGATGTTCGACGGTGGTTCTGGCGCGGACCAGAAAGCTCATTCCGGCGCCATCGCCGATGTCGACCACCGAGGCTGCCCAACAGCGACCGCGGGCCTCGTGCGGCGCGAGGACCGCGCCACCGCCATTGCTGCCGCCTCGCAGTCAACTTGAGGACAAGGATGGTGGCCAGACTTACCCGCCGCGACTCACACCGAGCCGGTCCCGCGGCCGCGCGCCTAGACTTTTTATCCTTAAACGGAGGCTTGCAGCGCGACAGCTTCCTCGCTCTGCTCGAAGGCGCTCTGCCGAGATTTCCCGTCGGCCCGGCCCCTCTGCGTGTCCTTCGCGCCCATCCCGCCCACGCACGGCCGAGCGACTGGACTTAAGAGGATCGCGAGCTTGTCTGCTTCAGGCGCCAGACTGAGATCGCCCGAGACCCGCACGTCGATGCCCATGCCGTGCGCCGACACGAAGCGGCTTCGGCATCGTCTTCTCGTCAATAATCCCGCTTCTGCCTGTCCTTCGCGCCCCCTTCGACCGGTGCGAGTGCGAGGCAAGAGAGGTACGCCGGCTCCGCAACCATCGGATCACGCAGAAGCGGCTGGTGGCGTCCGCGCGTGCCAACCTATGCGCCGTGGAGGCCGCCCCGCGCGAGGTGCCGGACATCGAGGCCGCCTTTCGTGCATGGCCCACGGCCGCCCAGCTCCCTGCCGATCGAGGGTGTTCACCGCCCTGTCATCAAGGCGAGTGTCTTGGCGCAGCACTTTTTAAGGACGGACGAGGACGACCAGTAACTGTCCGCTCGACTGGATAAAAATGTCCTGCCCGATTTTCGAGCCACAGCTGAAGACTCAATTCAATCTCTCCATCACGAGCCCAGCAGCGCCAAGCCTGACCGTGATCCGCGCATCGGCGGCTATGTCGGCCCAAGGCGAAGCCGTCCCGTCGGGCCAGGTCACGCGCACCCGAGCCGCCGTCGACGCGCCGAGCCCGAAGTGCTGCGGACCCGCCTGCCCGCTGCCATGCCCGCCGCCGACGGTGATCTCGCGCGCCTGAACGCCGCCGCCCGCCTCGACCTCGATCCAGGCGCCGACGGCACGGGTGTTGGGCCCCGCCATCCGCGGCTCGATCTCGAGCCAGTGGCCCGTCCCCGGCGTCGCGTTCTCCCAGACCTCCATCGGTGCGCGGCGGTTCATCACCACGAGGTCGAGCCGCCCGTCGCGGTTGAGGTCGGCGAGCCCCGCGCCGCGCGAGCGCGCATCGGTGTCGATGCCGGCCTCCCCGGCTTTCTCGATGAACGTGCCGTCCGGCTGCTGCATCAAGAGGTCGTTCGGGTCGCGCATCGCGTTCGATGGCATCTGGTCGACGTTGCCCTTGGCGATGAAGAGATCGTCGCGCCCGTCGTTGTCGACGTCGGCAAACTCGGCGTGCCAGCCGGTCGACGGCCGGCCGTCGTCGCCGCGGAACGGCCGTTGCGCGTAGGTGCCGAGCGAGAAGGGCGCGTTGACCAGGCCCGTGACCCGGTTGAGCTGCAAGAGCTGGTCGCCCATCGAGGTCAGCATCACCTCCGGCCGCCCGTCGCCGTCGAGATCACGGCTTGCGATGCCCATGCCCCAGAGCGACACCCGCTGCCAGCCGTCCTGCGGCCCGAGCGGGCGCAGGGGGCGCAGCGTCCACATCTCCTCGTAGCCGTCCTTCACGTAATAGTGCCGGTCGTTCGAGATCCGCAGGTCGCGCCGGCCAGTGCGCGTCCAATCCGAGATCAGCATCGACAGCGCGCAATAGCCCGGCGCCAGCGTGACGGGCGCCGCGAACCGGCGGCCTTCGGGGCGGACGAGTTCGTTGCCGTCGCAGGCGCCGAACGGCCCTCCGGGGTTCGCGCGGTCGACGTAGTTGCCGATGGCGAGCGTAGGCCAGGTCTCGCCCGGCTCCCAAGTCGCCGAAAACGCCGTCGACCAGGCATCGCGCGTGACCAGGCCCCAGGCGGCGGTGGCGTCGGTGAAGCCGCACATCCCGTCGCCGCGCATGAGCACGTTGGCGCCGACGCGAAGCACCGCAAGGTCGAGATTGCCGTCGCCGTCGATGTCGAGCGGCCAGGCGCCGGTAACGTCCACGAGCGACGGCAGGGAGCCGGCGCTGAAACGGATCGGTGCGCCCGGAGTGCCGGTCGCATTGACGTAGAGCTTCGCCGGATTGGTGCCGCCTGCGGTGAAGAGGTCGTCATACCCGTCGCCGTTGCAGTCGAGGATGGCGACGCCGCCCCCGACGAAGTGCTCCCAGCCGCCGGCATAGACCTGCGGACCTGGGAGATTGCCCACGCGGTTGACGAAGGCAGGGTCAGCAGCGGCCGGACTCGCGAGCAGAGCTACGAGAAGGACACGGATCATTGCGCCGCGACCTCCCGTGGCGGCGCGGCGAGCAGCGCCTCCGTCACGCCCGACAGCGCCAGCGCCGCGGCACCATGCGCCCACATCAGATCTCCCCAGGCGTGGGTCTCGATCCGTACGGGCTTGCGGCCGGTGTCGAGCATCAGCGTCGCCATCTCGGCCAGCGTCTCGCGCGCATAGAGGTAGTCGAACCGCATCCGTTCGCCCGACAGGATGATGACCTCGGGATCGAAGACATTGACGACGTTCGCGAGCCCGAGCGCGAGATAGCGCCCCGCTCGGCGGAAGATCGATCGCGCGGCCTCGCTGCCGGCCTTGGCGTGGTCGTGCAGGCTCTCGAGGAGCACCGACACCGCCTGGCGGTCCTTGTGCGCCCAGTCGAGCGCCGTCACCGCCTCCCGCGCCAGCGCATAGTCCGCGACGTAGGCCTCGAGGCAACCGCGCTGGCCGCAACGGCAAAGCGCGCCGTCGAGATCGACCTTCATGTGCCCGAGCTCTAGCCCGACGCCGCGGATGCCACGGAACAGTCGGTGATTGAGCACCATTCCCATGCCGACGCCGTGCTCGATGGTGACGACGGCGAAATCCGTCCGCGCCCGCCCGGCGCCAAACCACAACTCGGCCAGCGCCACGAGGTTGGCGTCGTTGTCGATTGTCACCGGAAGGCCGATCTGCGCGGCGAGCACCTTGGCGAACGGCACCGGCCGGTCGACAAGCACGGAGGACCACAGGACCGCGCCCGACGGCCCGTCGACGAAGCCCGGGATACCGAGCCCGATCGCGGTGAGGTC
Organism: Paracoccaceae bacterium; assembly: GCA_965219015.1. Taxonomy (GTDB): domain Bacteria; phylum Pseudomonadota; class Alphaproteobacteria; order Rhodobacterales; family Rhodobacteraceae; genus CBDCNH01. The sequence goes on along the minus strand of CBDCNH010000013.1, from coordinate 482,961 downwards.
GCCGCGCGCGAGTCCGGCCGCGGCGAGCACCCGGTCGAGGATGTCGGAGACGGCCGAGGCGGCGGCGGCCGTCGTCAGCGGGCCGGCGTCGCGGGTGCGGGTCTCGCTGGCGAGAAGCCCGCCCGCGAAGTCCATCACCACCGCCGTCGTCTCGCTGTCCGAAAGCTTGATGCCGGCGACGCGGTGCGCTTCCACCTTGACGCCGAGCGCCACCGGCGGGCGACCGCGGCTCACATCCGGGGCCATGCCGCGCGGGTCGGCCTCGCGCTCCTCGATGAGCCCCGCCTCGATCAGCCCCGATGTCTGGGCCGTCACCGAGGCCGGGCTCACGCCAAGGTCACGCGCCACCTGCGCCCGCGCGATGCTGCCCGCGGCGCGGACGCGCTCGAAAACCTGCTGTCGGAGCGGGCGCAGGAAGTCGGGAAACGGCGGCGCAAGCGGCCCGCACCCCGGCGGACGCGTGGCAGGGTCCATGCGCGGCGTCGCGGCCGAACTCATTCGTTTCCCTTCCAAACCAATCGGTCGGCTCGGGCGGACCATCTGCACCAAGGATTGCACAATCTCCGCCGCACTGCAGCGAAACCCGGCTGTTTCGACATCGTTCGAAGAATTACGGCGCTCGAATAGTTTGACAACTAAAATATCGCACGGCATTTTTCGCGCACGACGGCGGGTCTGCTGGACGGGCCAACGCCGACCAAGTTCAGAGGGAGGATCAAGATGCGTTATCCGATGCAGCCGCGCGTGCTCGCGGCCGTGCTCGCCGCGGCCGGGGTATCCGGCCTGACGAGCGCCGCATTCGCACAGGACATGAAGGTCGGCGTGAGCTGGTCGAACTTCCAGGAAGAGCGCTGGAAGACCGACGAGGCGGCGATCAAGAAGGCCCTCGAGGCGGCCGGCGCCACCTATGTCTCGACCGACGCGCAGTCGTCCTCGGCCAAGCAGCTGTCGGACGTCGAAAGCCTGATGTCGCAGGGCGTCAACGCGCTCATCATCCTGGCGCAGGATACCGAGGCCATCGGTCCGGCGGTGGAGGCGGCGGCGAACGAAGGCATCCCGGTCATCGCCTATGACCGGCTGATCGAGGACAAACGGGCCTTCTACCTTACCTTCGACAACGTCGAGGTCGGGCGGATGCAGGCGCGCGCAGTGCTGGAAGCGGCGCCGAAGGGCAACTACGTGATGATCAAGGGCTCGGCGACCGATCCCAACGCGGACTTCCTCCGCGGCGGCCAGCAGGAAGTCCTGCAGCCGGCGATCGACGCGGGCGACGTGATGATCGTCGGCGAGGCCTACACCGACGGCTGGCTCCCGGCCAACGCCCAGCGCAACATGGAGCAGATCCTGACCGCGCAGGACAACAACGTCGACGCGGTCGTGGCGTCCAACGACGGCACTGCGGGCGGGGCCGTCGCGGCACTCTCGGCGCAGGGCATGGAGGGCATCCCGGTGTCGGGCCAGGACGGCGACACGGCCGGGCTCAACCGCATCGCGCTCGGGACGCAGACCGTCTCCGTCTGGAAGGACAGCCGCGAGCTCGGCAAGGAAGCCGGCGACATCGCGGTGATGCTCGCCAAGGGGGGCAAGATGTCCGATGTCGCGGGCGCCGCGCCGTTCACTACGCCCGGCGGCACCGAGCTCGAGGCGAAGTTCCTCACGCCGATCCCGATCACCAAGGACAACCTCGACGTGGTGGTGGACGCGGGCTGGATCACCAAGCAGGAGCTTTGCCAGGGCGTGACCAGCGGCCCGGCCATCTGCAACTGACCGACCGGCGCCGCTCCCGCACGGGGGCGGCGCAATCTCCCCGGAGTTTCCCCGACATGGCAGACACCGCAGCCGGCACGCGGAGCACGCCGCGCAAGAGCGTGCTTGCGACGCTCGAGATCGACACGCGGCTCCTCGGCATGATCGCCGCGTTCATCGTCATCTGCGTCGTCTTCAACGTGATGACCGGCGGGCGATTCCTGACGCCGCGCAATCTCTTCAACCTGACGATCCAGACCGCCTCGGTCGCGATCATGGCGACGGGCATGGTCTTCATCATCGTGATGCGCCACATCGACCTCTCTGTCGGCGCGATCCTCGCCGCCTGCTCGGCCGTGATGGCGATGGTGCAGACGGTCTACCTGCCCGCGGCGCTCGGCTTCGGCCTTGGCTACCCGCTGACGCCTTGGATCGCGATCCTTGCCGGCCTCTGCGTCGGCGGCGCGATCGGCGCGGTCAACGGCTGGCTCGTCGGCTACCAGGGCATCCCGTCGTTCATCGTCACGCTCGGCGGCCTCCTGATCTGGCGCCACGTCGGCTGGTACATCACCAACGGCCAGACCGTCGGGCCGCTCGATCCGGTGTTCCTAGATTTCGGGGGCATCAACGGGACGCTCGGCGTCACGGCGTCGTGGATCGCCGCGATCATCGCGTCGGTGGGCGTGCTCGTGGTGCTGTGGCAGAGCCGCCGCATCAAGGTGACGCACGAGATCGCGGTGAAGCCGCTCTGGGCGGAGGTCGTCCTCGCGATCGTCGCCGTGGGCGCCATCCTCGGGTTCGTCGCGCTCCTGAACGCCTACGAGATTCCGCAGGCGGTACTGCGCCGCGAGTTCGCGGCACGCGGCGCGGAGCTTCCCGACGGCTACAGCACCGGCTACGGACTGCCGATCTCGGTGCTCCTCCTCATCGGCATCGCCGTCGCGATGACCATTGCGGCGCAGCGGACGCGGTTCGGGCGCTACATCTTCGCGACGGGCGGCAACCCCGGCGCAGCGGACCTGTCGGGCATCAACACGCGGCTCCTGACGGTGAAGATCTTCGCGCTCCTCGGTGCTCTCTGCGCCATCTCCGCCGTCGTGTCCTCGGCCCGCGCGACCTTCCACACCAACGACATCGGCACGCTCGACGAATTGCGCGTGATCGCCGCCGCGGTGATCGGCGGCACGGCGCTCGCGGGCGGGATCGGCACGATCTACGGCGCGATCCTCGGCGCGATGATCATGCAGTCGCTGCAGTCCGGCATGGCGATGGTCGGGGTCGATGCGCCCTTGCAGAACATCGTCGTCGGCGCGGTGCTCGTGCTCGCGGTCTGGATCGACGTGCAGTACCGCCGCCGCGCGGGGCTCCGCTGATGGACGCGCGCGTGCCGCTCGTAGAGATGCGCGACATCTCCATCGCCTTCGGCGGCGTCCGGGCGGTCGACCACGTCAGCATCGACCTCCACGCCGGCGAGGTCGTCGGGCTCCTCGGCCACAACGGCGCGGGGAAGTCCACGCTCATCAAGTGCCTCTCGGGCGCCTACAAGGCCGACAGCGGCGAGATCCGCATCAACGGCGAGCTCGCGACCATCGAGAACCCCCGCGACGCACGGGGCTACAACATCGAGACGATCTACCAGACGCTGGCGCTCGCCGACAACCTCGACAGCTCCGCGAACCTGTTCCTCGGCCGCGAGCTGATCACGCCGCTCGGCTTCATGGACGAGGGCCGGATGGAGGCCGAGACCCGGCGCATCATGGCGCGGCTCAACCCCAACTTCCGCAAGTTCGCGGACCCCGTGTCGGCGCTCTCGGGCGGCCAGCGCCAGTCCGTCGCGATCGCGCGGGCGGTCTACTTCAACGCGCGCATCCTCATCATGGACGAGCCCACGGCCGCGCTCGGGCCGCAGGAGACGCGGATGGTGGCCGAGCTCGTGCAGGAGCTGAAGCGTCAGGGCCTCGGCATCTTCCTCATCAGCCACGATATCCACGACGTGATGGACCTCTGCGACCGGATCGCGGTGATGAAGAACGGCGAGATGGTGGGCGTCGAGCGTGTCGGCGACGTGACCGAGGACGACGTGCTCGGCATGATCATCCTCGGCAAACGGCCCGAAAAGGTCACCGCCGCGCAATGACCTTCCTCGGCCTCGACCTCGGCACCTCCGGGCTGAAGGGCATCGTCATCGGCGAGGACCAGGCCGTGCTCGCGGAGGCGACGGCGCCACTTGCGGTGTCGCGCCCCCACGATGGCTGGTCCGAGCAGTCGCCCGCGGACTGGATCGCCGCCGCCGAGCAGGTGCTCGACGCGCTGGCCGCGCCAACCGCTGGCGGACGTGGCGGGCATCGGGCTCTCGGGGCAGATGCACGGCGCGACGCTCATCGACGCCGCCGATGCGGTGCTGCGCCCCTCGATCCTGTGGAACGACACCCGCAGCCATGCCGAGGCCGCCGAGCTCGACGGCGACCCGATGTTCCGGCACACCACCGGCAACATCGTGTTCCCGGGCTTCACCGCGCCGAAGCTCGTATGGGTCGGCCGGCACGAGCCGCGCGTGTTCGAGCGCGTCGCCAAGGTGCTGCTGCCGAAGGACTACCTCCGGCTCTGGCTCACCGGCGAGCACGCGGCCGAGATGTCGGACGCGGCGGGAACCGCCTGGCTCGACACCGGCGCCCGAGACTGGTCCGACGCGCTCCTCGCCGCGACGGACCTCGGCCGCGAGCACATGCCGCGCCTCGTCGAGGGCTCGGCGATCTCGGGCACGCTCCGGCCCGAGCTCGCGGCGCGCTGGGGGATGGGTGCCGGCACCGTGGTCGCTGGCGGCGCAGGCGACAACGCGGCTTCGGGCATCGGCGTCGGCGTGGTGCGCGCGGGCGAGGCCTTCGTCTCGCTCGGCACCTCGGGCGTGCTCTTCGCCGCTTCGGACGGCTACCATCCGGCGCCCGAGACGGCGGTGCATACATTCTGCCACGCGTTGCCGGGCTCGTGGCACCAGATGGGCGTGATCCTTGCCGCGACGGACGCGCTGAACTGGTTCGCAGGGCTCGCCGGCGCCGAGCCTGCCGCGCTGACCGCGGACCTCGGGCCGCTCCGCGCGCCCGGCCGGACGCGCTTCCTGCCCTACCTCGGCGGCGAGCGGACGCCGCTCAACGATGCGGCCATCCGCGGCGCGTTCCTCGGCCTCGAGCACGCGACCGACCAGGCGGCGGCGACGCGCGCCGTCCTCGAGGGCGTGGCCTTCGCGCTCCGCGACTGCCGCGACGCGCTCGCCGCGACCGGCACCCGGATCGAGCGGCTGATCGCCGTCGGCGGCGGCTCGCGCTCGGACTATTGGCTTCGCGTGATCGCGACGGCGCTCGACCTGCCGCTGGCGCTCCCCGTCGCGGGCGATTTCGGCGGCGCGTTCGGCGCGGCGCGGCTCGGGCTGATGGCCGCCACCGGCGCCGGCGCGGAGATTGCGACCGCCCCCGCCACCGCGCGCCTCATCGAGCCCGACCCAAGCCTCGTCCCCGCCTTCGACGCCGCCCACGCCCGGCATCTCGCGGCGCAGGCGCTCCTCAAGGACTACGCATGACCGCCTACTTCCGCGACATCCCGCAGGTCCGCTACGAGGGCCCCGACAGCACCTCCGACTTCGCCTACCGGCACTACGACCCCGACGCGGTCATCCTCGGCAAGCGCATGGAGGACCACCTGCGCTTCGCCGTCGCCTGGTGGCACACCTTTGCCTGGCCCGGCACCGACCCCTTCGGCGGCCCGACGTTCCGGCGCCCCTGGGACGGCGACACGATGGACGCGGCACGCCTCAAGGCCGACGCCGCGTTCGAGCTCTTCGACATTCTCGGTGCGCCGTTCTTCTGCTTCCACGACGCCGACGTGCGTCCCGAGGGCGGCAGCCTGCGCGAGAGCATCGCCAACCTCGACGCCATCGCCGACCACATCGGCGGCAAGATGGAGGCCTCCCGCACGAAGCTCCTCTGGGGCACGGCGAACCTCTTCTCGCACCGGCGCTACATGGCCGGCGCCGCAACCAACCCCGATCCCGACGTGTTCGCCCATGCCGCGGCCACGGTGCGCGCCTGCATGGACGCGACGCACCGGCTCAAGGGCGAGAATTACGTGCTCTGGGGCGGGCGCGAGGGCTACGAGACGCTGCTGAACACCGACCTTAAGCGCGAGGCCGAGCAGGCCGGGCGCTTCCTCGCGATGGTCGTCGAGTACAAGCACAAGATCGGCTTTCCGGGCACCATCCTGATCGAGCCGAAGCCGCAGGAGCCGACCAAGCACCAGTACGATTACGACGTGGCGACGGTCTACGGGTTCCTGCGCCGGTTCGGCCTCGAGGGCGAGGTGCGGCTCAACATCGAGCAGGGCCATGCCATCCTCGCCGGCCACAGCTTCGAGCACGAGCTTGCGCTCGCGGCCTCGCTCGGGCTCTTCGGCTCGATCGACATGAACCGCAACGACTACCAGTCGGGGTGGGACACCGACCAATTTCCGGTGAGCGCGCCCGAGGCGATGCTGGCCTATTACGAGGTGCTGCGCGCCGGCGGCTTCACCACCGGGGGCACCAACTTCGACGCGAAGATCCGCCGCCAGAGTCTCGACGCATCCGATCTGGTGCTGGCGCACGTGGGCGGCATGGACACCTGCGCGCGGGGCTTGCGCGCGGCCGCGGCGCTCATCGAGGACGGGTCGCTCGAGCGGCTTCGCGCCGAGCGGTACGCGGGCTGGGAGACCGAGGACGCGCAAGCCATGCTGGCCAGCGGCACGCTCGACGCGATTGCCGACCGCGCCATCGCCGCCGACCTCGATCCGGCGCCACGCTCGGGCCGGCAGGAAGCGCTCGAGAACCTCGTCAACCGCTTCGTCTGACGGCGTTAACCGACGCCCGGATGCCGCATCCGGGCTTCCGGCAATCCGTCCTCCGGCCTAGAACGGGCGCGTCACCGACCGGGGAAGACGATGACCGACCGCCTCTTCGTGCTGACGCTCGCCTGCGAGGATCGTCCGGGTATCGTCGCCGCCGTGACCGCCGAGCTCGCGCTTCGCGGCGCCAACATCGCCGAGAGCAACCAGTTCTGGGACCGCGCGTCGAACCGGTTCTTCATGCGGATCGCCTTCACCAGCGCGGACCTCAGCCGCGCGCACATGGAGGCCGCCCTCGCGCCTGCGATTCATCGCTTCGGGATGACCGCACAGGTCTACGACCGCGCCGACCGGCCGAAGATGATCCTGATGGTCTCGAAGTTCGACCATGCGCTCCTGCAGCTGCTCTACCAGGTCCGCCAAGGCACGCTCGACGCCGATGTCGCCGCGATCGTGTCGAACCACACGGATGCCGCGCGCTGGGCCGAGATCGAAGGGCTGCCGTTCCACCATCTGCCGGTGACGGCGGCGACGAAGGCCGAGCAGGAGGCACGGCTTCTCGAGATCGTCGAGGAGACGGGGAGCGAGCTTGTCGTGCTCGCGCGCTACATGCAGGTGCTGTCGGACGGGCTGTCGCGGCAGCTCTTCGGGCGGATCATCAACATCCACCACTCGTTCCTGCCCTCGTTCAAGGGCGCCAAGCCCTACCACCAGGCGCACGAGCGCGGCGTGAAGCTCATCGGAGCCACGGCACATTACGTGACGCCCGATCTGGACGAGGGGCCGATCATCGAGCAGGAGACGGAGCGCGTCACCCATGCGATGACGGCGGAGGACTTCGTGGCGGCCGGGCGCGATGTCGAGGCGCGGGTGCTCGCGCGCGGCGTGCGGCTGCATCTCGAACGGCGGGTGACGGTGAATGGCAACAAGACGGTCGTGTTCTGAAGGCAGCCGGGCATGGACCTGAGCGCCGTCGAGCCGGCGGCGCTCTGGGAGCGCGCCCGCGGCTTCCTTGCGCTCGGGGGCCCGGTCATCTGGGCCATCGCGGCGCTCTCGGTGTTCACGACGGCGCTCATCTTCTGGAAGCTGGTGCGGCTGTCGGCGCAGGGGGCGTTCGGCGGCCGCGGCAGCCGGGCGGCGATCCGGGCGTGGTCGGAGGGCCGGCATGACGAGGCCTTCGCGCGGCTCGGCACGGCGCGGAGCTACCGCTCGCGGCTCGTGCGCGCCGCCATGACGGCGGACGGCGACCCCGAGCTCGACGAGTTCGCCGCACGCGAGGAGACCGAGCGGGTGGCGAAGGGCCTCCTTGCCGAGGCGCGCGAGGGCCTGCGCGCGCTCGAGCTGATCGCAGGCGTGGCGCCGCTCCTCGGGCTCCTCGGCACCGTGCTCGGCATGATCGGCGCGTTCCGCACCCTCGAAGCCTCGGGCGCGCGGGCGGACCCCGCGGCGCTCGCGGGCGGCATCTGGGAAGCCCTCCTCACGACCGCCGCGGGCATGGCGGTCGCGATCCCTGCGTCGGTGGCGCTCGCCTGGTTCGACGGCATCGTGGAGCGGCTCCGGCTCGACATGGAGGACGCCGCGACGCGGGTGCTGGTGCGGCCCTCCGACCGGAGCCTGCGGTGATGGTGGCCCCCTTCCCCCGCCGCCGCCGGCCGAGCCTCACGCCGATGATCGACGTGATCTTCCTCCTCCTCGTGTTCTTCATGCTCGCCGCCCGTTTCGGCGCGGACCTCGCCCTCCCGCTCGGTGCGGCGGGACCGGGTCCGGATCGCGCCCCGCGGGTGGTCGACGTGAGCCCCGACGGCATCGCACTCGACGGCGTGCCGACGCCCCTCGACGCCGCAGCGGCCGCCTTGGCTGGTGCCGGGACGGTCGTGGTCCGCCCGCGCGACGGCGCCGACGTGCAGCGCGTGGTGACGGTGATGGAGCGGCTCCGCATGAGCGTGGGCGCGCTGGTGCTGGCGCCCTGATGGAGATCGGCCTCACGCCACGCCGTCCGGGCGGCGAGCCGATCGTGCCGATGATCAACGTCGTCTTCCTGCTTCTCGTCTTCTTCCTGATGACCGCCGCCATCGCGCCGCCCGAGCCGGTCCCGGTCACGCCACCGCAGGCGTCCGAAGCCGCGGCGACCGAAGCGGGACTCGTTCTGACGCTCGACGCCACCGGGACGCTGCGCTTCGAGGACGCGGCGGGCGACGCCGCGGTGGCGGCGCTGGCCGGGCGCGAGGGGCCGCTCCTCGTGCGCGCCGACCGCGCGGCGCAGGCCTCGGCGTTGGCGGCTCTCCTGCCCCGGCTGGCGGCGCTGGGGTTCACCGATGTCGGCCTCGCGGTGCTGCCGCGATGACGCGCATCACCGAGGCCACAGGAGCGCTGCTCGCAGCGCTTGGTGTCCATGCTGCGGCCTTCGCCTTGCTGTCGGTCCTGCCGCCCGGTGTCGGTGGCACCGCGCCCGATCCCCTGACGATCGCCACCCCCGGTGCTGCGCTCACCGCCCGGCTGGCGGCGATGGATGCCGCACCCGACGTCGCCGTTCCCGCATCCGCGCCCGCGGCCAGCATGCCGCCGCCCGACCTGCCCGTCCCGCCGGCCGCGGCGCTGCCGTCCTCGTCTCTGGCGCCGCCCGCGCTGCCGGCGGTCGCAGCGCCCGACGTTCCCGCGGCGGCTCCCGAAGCCAAGGCGGCGCCGTTCCGCCCGAAGGCGAGACCCCGGACCGCCGCGCCCGCGGCACCCGCTTCGTCCGGTGCGGCGCGCTCCGGCGCGGCGGCGAGCGCCGCCGGCGGCACCGGGCGCGCGGACCTGCAGGCCTTCTGGGGCGGCCAGATCCGGGCGGCGGTGGAGCGCGAGAAGCGCTATCCCCGGACTGCCGAGAGCGACACCGGCACGGTCACGCTGGCTCTGGCGGTGGGGCGGGACGGGCGGCTTCTCGACGTCAAGGTCGCGCGCACCTCCTGGCGCACCGAGCTCGACGCCGCCGCTCTCGCCGCGGTCCGCGCCGCGCGCATTCCCCCAGCGCCCGACGGCTTCTCCGCGGCCCGCACGGTATTCACGCTGCGCCTGTCGTTCCGGTCCTGAGCCTCACTCGGCCGGCGCGGCTCTCCGCCCGGCATCGGCCAGCTCGCCCGCCAGCCGCGCCTCCTCGGCGGCCTTCGGCGTCGAGAAACGGGCGAGCAGGAGATAGGCCACGGGCGTGAGGTAGAGCGTCGAGACCGTCGCGAGCCCGAGCCCGCCGACGATGATCCAGCCGAGCACGCCGCGCGCCTCCGCGCCCGCGCCCGACGACACGATGAGCGGCACGCCGCCGAGGACGGTGGACAGCATCGTCATGATCACCGGGCGCAACCGCACGGTCGACGCCTCGAAGATCGCCTCCGCCACGCTCCTCCCCGCATCGCGGAGCTGGTTGGCGAACTCGACGATCAGGATGCCGTTCTTCGCCATGATGCCGACGAGGAGCACGAGCCCGATCTGGCTGTAGACGTTGAGGCTGCCGCCCGTCAGCGCCAGTGCATAGACCGCGCAGGCGAGGCCGAGCGGCACCGTCGCCATCACGATCACCGCGGCGATGAAGCTCTCGAATTGCGCCGAGAGCACGAGGAACACGACGAGGACCGCGAACCCGAAGGTGAGCGCCAGCCCCGATGCGGTGTCGCCGAGCGTCGCGGCCTCGGCGAGCGGCACCACGCGGCCGCCAGGCGGCAGGATGTCCGCGGCAAGAGCTTCGACCTCCTCCAGCCCGGCGCCGAGCGACTTCTCCGGCGTCAGCTCCGCAGTGATCGGCACCGAGCGCATCTGCGCCTCGCGCGACAGTTCCGGCGCCACCGCGCGCTCCTCGAGCGTCACGAAGCTCGCGAGCGGCACGATCGCCCCGGACTCGGTGCGGATGAAGAGCCGCTCGAGGTCGCCGGGATCGTTCACGGCCTGGCCCGCGGTCAGCATCTCGATGTCGTAGCTCTTGTCGCCGATGAACACGGTGCCGACCTTGCTGCCGTCGAGCACGGCCTTCAACGCGTCCGACAGGCCGTCGATGTTGACGCCGAGATCCGCGGCGCGGCGACGGTCCACGGAGATGAAGAGCTGCGGCTGCGCGGTGTCGTAGCCGATCTGGACTTGCCCGAGCGCCGGATCCTCCTTCATCGCCGCCACGAGGTCCGCAGCCTGGGCGGCGAGCTTGCCGTAGTCGGTGCCGACGATGGCAAAGCTCAGGCCCTGCCCCGCGCCGCGGATGCCGAGCGAGTTCGGCTGGATCGCGAAGGCCCGCACGCCGATGATCCGCCGCAGCTTGGCGTTGATCTCGTCCACGATGTCGGATTGCGGGCGCGCGCGCTCGTCCCAGGGCGCCAGCGACATCACCATGAAGCCACGGTTGTCCTGATTGCCGAAGCCGGAGATCGAGAACACGTCGGTGATCTCGCCCGTGGCCCGCAGTGGCGCGACAGCCGCCTCGATCTCGCGCATCTTGGCGTTGGTGTAGTCGAGCGACACGCCTTGCGGCGTCCGCACGCTCAAGAGCGCCACCGAGCGGTCCTCGGACGGGGTGAGCTCCTGCCGGAGGTTGCCGTAGACCGCCCAGGCGCCCGCGGCGAAGAGCGCCGCCGCGACGATCACCACGAGCGGCGCCGCGAGCGCCCAGCGGAGGGTGCGGGCATAGACCCCGCCGAGCCAGCCTCCGAAGCGCGCCACCGGGCCCGGACGCGAGTCGGGCGCCGCGGTCAGGAGGCGGCTCGCGAGCATCGGGCAAAGCGTCAGCGCGGTGATCGACGACAGGAGCACCGAGATCGCGAGCGTGAAGCCGAACTCGCGGAAGAGCCCGCCGGTCTGGCCGGGAAGGAACGACAGCGGCACGAACACCGCCGCCAGCGTCGCGGTGGTGGCGACGACGGCGAAGAACACCTGCTGCGTCCCGAGGACCGCCGCGGCGCGCGCGCCCATGCCCTCGGACCGGCGGCGGACGATGTTTTCCAGAACCACGATGGCGTCGTCGACGACCATGCCGGTCGCGAGCACCAGCGCCAGCAGCGTCAGGATGTTCATCGAGAACCCGACGAGCCAGATCGCCGCCAGCGTCCCGATCAGCGCCACCGGCATCGTCAGCGCCGGGATCAGCGTCGCGCGCCAGTCGCGAAGAAAGAGGTAGATGATCGCGGTCACGATCAGGACGGCGAGGATCAGGCTGCGGACCACCTCGCGGATCGCGCCCTTGACGAAGGTGGCGTCGTCGGAGGTCACGAAGATCTTCACGTCGGCCGGCAGGATCGGTGCAAGCTCCGCCACGGTCGCGCGCACCGCCTTCGAGATGTCGAGCGTGTTGCTCTGCGCCTGCCGGATGATGCCGAGCCCGACCCCGATCTCGCCGTTGGCGCGCAGCGTGGTGGCACCGGACGCGGGCCCGAGCGTCACCGAGGCGACATCGCCGAGATGCACGTCTGGCGCAAGCGTCAGCGCCTCGAACTCCTCGGGCGTCGAGATCGCCGCAGTGGTGCGGACGACGAGGCTCTGGCCCGCGCTCTTCAGCGCGCCCGCAGGGGCGTCGAAGGAGACGTTGCGGAGCGCCGTGCGAACGTCGGCGAGCGACAGGCCGCGGGCGGCGAGAGCGGCAGGGTCGATCTCGACGCGGAAGATCTGCTGCCGGTCGCCGTAGACCTGCACGTCCGCGACACCGGGGGCCGCGAGCAGCCGGTCCTCGACCTGGTCCTCGACGAGCGCGGTCAGATCCTGCGGCGAGCGCGTCGGCGATGTGACGGCGATCCGCATCACGGCGCTGGCGTTGGCGTCTGCCTTGACGATGCGGGGGACGTCGACGGCGTCGGGCAGATCGTTGGCGATGCGGCCGATCGCGTCGCGCATGTCGGTCGCCGCGACGTTGAGGTCGGTGCCGTCGCCGAACTCGACGGTCACGCGGCTCGAGCCGAACCGCGACGAGGAGGAGATCGACTTCACCCCGGCGACCCGGCCGGCCGCGCCCTCGATCACCGCCGTCACCTCGCGGTCGATGGTCTCGGGGGCCGCGCCTTCGAAGTCCGTGTTCACCGTGACGACGGGGCGGTCGACGTCGGGCAACTCGCGCACCTCGGCGCCAAGGAGCCCCGCAAGCCCCGCGATGACGATGAGCGCATTCAGGACGAGCGCCAGGATCGGTCGCCGGACGAAGAGCGCCGTGCCGGAGGCTGCGGGCGCGGTCACGACTTCGACGACCTCTCGGGCGTGATCGCGACCTCCGCGGGCGCGTCGGCGTCGTCCGCGACCTTGACCGGATCACCCGGTCGCAGAGTCTGCACCCCTTCGCGCACCACGAGGTCGCCGGCGACGAAGTCCGCGTCGACGAGAACGGCGTCGCCGCCCCGCTGCAGGATCCGCACCGCCACCTTTGCCGCCTTGCCGTCGCGTACGACCCAGACGTAGCTTCCGTCCGAGCTCCACTGGATCGCGAGCGGGTCGACGGCGGGCTTCGGGTCGCCCGGAAAGCTCATGGTGACGTTGAACGCCATGCCCGCGCGAAGCCGGTCATCGGCATTGGCGAAAGCGGCGCGGACGATCAGCGTGCGGCTCGTCTCGTCGATGCGGTTGTCGATGGCGCTGACGCGGCCGGTGAGGCTCGCGGTCGCGGCAAGGGGACGCGCTGCGACGGGATCGCCGACCCTGATCCGGGCGGCGTACCGCTCGGGGACGCGGAACTCGACGTTGAGGCTCGAGCGGTCGTCGATCCGCATCAACTCGGTGTCGCTCGTCACCTGCGCGCCGACCTCGACACCGACGATCCCGATGGTGCCCGCGATGGGCGCACGGACCTCGCGCTGGGACAGGTCGAACGCGGCCTGGCGAAGCTCGAGCTCGGCCGACTTCAGCGTGAGGTCGGCGTTCTGGACCTGCAGCTCCGACGCCGCGCCGCGCGACTGGAGGCTCTTGGTGCGATCGTCGGTGACCCGCGCGTCGTCGAGCATGAGCTGCGCCCGGTCCACCGCGATGCTGGCCTCCCGGTCGTCGAGACGCGCCAGAACATCGCCGACCTTCACCACGGCACCGGCGTCGAGCGGCAGCGCCGTCACCTGGCCCGACACCTCCGGCATCACCAGGACCGAGCGCAGTGCCTGGCCCGTCCCGATGGCCTCGACCTTGCCACCCATCGCTCCGGTGCCGGGGCTCGCCGCGACAACCGTCGTCCCCTTGCCGCCCCGCCGTGCCTCCGGCGCGTCTTCCGGCGCATCGACCGCAAGCACGATCCCGATCCGCGACAGCGGTCCCGCGAGCCAGGCGCGCGCCGCCGGAACGTAGGTCACCGCGGCCGCAGCGGCGATGCCGACGAGCGCCAGGGTCAGCAGGAGTTGCCGCAGGATGGACATCGACAGGCGCGCTCCGAAGCGGGGCGGGAAATTGCAAATGAACGAACAAGGTAGCCGCTTCCGTCGCGAAGGAAAGCGGCCTTGGCCATCGGATGACGGGCGTGCTAAGCGCCGTGCGACAAGCCGGGAGCCGCCATGCCCATCCGCCTCGCCGAGCGCGCGCTGCCGCCTCTCGTCGCGCCCGAGGCACTGCCGGTCATCCCGTCCGCCACCCACGCCGCGCGCTGCGATGCCGCGCTGGCGGCGGCGGGCACCGATTGGCTGGTGGTCTATGCCGACCGCGAGCACATCGCCAACATGGCCTATCTCGCCGGCTTCGACCCGCGCTTCGAGGAGGCGCTGCTGCTTCTCGGCCCGGGTGGCCGCCGTGCGCTCGTCCTTGGCAACGAGTGCATGGGCTATGCGCCGCGTGCCGGGCTCGCCGGACTGGAGACGCACCTCGCGCAGAGCCTGAGCCTGATGGGACAGGACCGCACGCGCGCACCGTCGCTCGGTCGCGTGCTGCGCGACGCGGGCGTCGGCGGCACGATCGGTATCGTCGGCTGGAAGTATCTCGGGCCCGCGGAGACCGAAGGCATGGCCCGGCCGATGGCGGTGCCGGCCTACGTCCTCGACGCGCTGCCGGGTTCGGAGATCGCCGATGCGACGCCCGTGCTGATGGATCCGGCCGCGGGGCTTCGGTCACGGATCGACGCCGACCAGATCGCGCTCCACGAATGGGCGGCCGCGCGCGCGTCCGCGGCGGTCTGGCGCATCCTCGAAGGCGCGCGGCCCGGCGACACGGAGTTCGCCTGCGCCGCGCGGATGGGCTACGCGGGCGAGCCGATGAACGCGCATGTGATGATGACCTCGGCCGCCGCGACCGACGGCCCGGTCATCGGGCTCGCCAGCCCGACGGCGCGCAAGCTCGCGAACGGCGACGGCGTGACCACCGCCGTCTCCTACTGGGGCGGCCTGTCGTCGCGTGCGGGGCTGCTCGCCACCGGCGACGGCGCCTTGAACGACGCCTTCGAGGCGAAGGCGCGCACCTACTTCAGCGGCCTTCTGGCATGGTACGCCACCGTCAGGCTCGGCGCGACTGGCAGCGCCGTGCATGCCGCGGTGACGGAGGCGCTCGCACGAGGCGGCCTGGCGCCCGCGCTCAACCCCGGCCACCTGACCGGCCACGACGAGTGGTCGCACACGCCCGTCACGCCGGGTTCGACGATTTCCCTTGCGTCCGGGATGCCCTTCCAGGTCGACATCATCCCGGTCCCGATGGCCGACGGGCAGGCGCTCAACGCCGAGGATGCGGTCGTCCTCGCCGATGCCGACCTCCGGGCCGCGCTGGCGGCGAGCCACCCTGACGTCGCCGCGCGCATCGAGGCCCGCCGCAGGGTGGTGGCGGACCTCGTCGGTGTCGATCTCGCGCCCGAGATCCTGCCGCTGTCGAACCGCGCGCTGTGCGTGCCGCCGTTCTGGCTGAGGCCGGACCGCATCCTTGTAACCGACTAGCCTTGCTGGCCGATCACAAAGTGATCTCGCCGTCGTCGGTGCCCTGCCAGTAGTGGATGCGCTCGGCGGCGACATGGATCATCACGCAACCGTCCGTGTCGACACCATCCTCGAACCATTGGTCGAGGTCGGGGGTCCAGTGCGCCGCGAACGCCGACTTGTCGCGGATCACCGTCGCCGTTCCATCGACCGCGGCCCAGAAACCGCCCTGGCCCTCGAAGGCGAGCGACACCTTCGGCTCGGCCGCGATGTCGCGCACCTTGCGGGTGTCCGCGTAGGAAAAGTAGTAGCTGTCGCCGTCGTAGTCGACATCGCCGTTGTTGCTCATCGGACGGCCGAGGATCGTGCCTTCGGGGCTGCGCGTGGACATCATCGCGATGTCGATGCCGCGCATCCTCTGCGCGATGTCGGTCAGGGTCATGTCGGCCATCGGTGTCTCCGGGAGTTGCCTATCGGGCGCAACGCCCGAGATCGCCGATGGGTTCAGGCCGGTCGACGCCGGCGGATCATCGCGAGCGCGCCGAGACCGAGCATCGCGAGCGGCAGGGTCGCGGGGAGCGGCACCGCGGCCACGTCGGCCGTGACCGCGGCCTCGACGGCGCCGGCGAAGTAGGCGTGGACCCCCTTCGTCGGATGCACGCCATCGTAGAACACGCGCGTCGCCGCAGCCCCGGCATCGCAGACCCGCGGCTGCCCGAAGAGTGCGGCGATGCCATCGGAGGGAAACACGCAGGGCAGCGTCGCGTCGGCGAGCCCGATTGCGGAAGGGTCGTCGAGGAGGGCCGTGAAGGCGCCGAAGATGTCCACCGTGGTGACGCGCGCACCGGCGGCCCGAAGGACGCCGACCTCTCCCGCGAGGCGGCTGTTGAAGGCGAGGCTCGCGGCGGTGGCGTCCGCGGCGAGGGCTGGCTGGAAGAGCCTGTAGGCCGGCGTGCGGCCGATGTCGGGGAGCGTGTAGAGCACGAAGTCCTGCACGCCGTCACCGGCGGCGATGGCGGACGCCGCGGCAATGACCGCGTCGGCGGCCGCCTCGGCCGCGGCGATCACGTCGGGCCCGCCGAGCGCCTCGAAGATGTCGTTGCTGCCGAAGAACACCGACACCAGCGGGCGGCTGCCGCGCGCCCCCGCGGAGAACAGCTCGAAGAGCGCCGTCTGCTCGGGAAGGCCCGGCGGGTCGCCCGGGTCCGCAGGAGCCGCCGTGGCGCCGCCGAAGGCGAAGTTTGCCGCCGGCCTGCCCGCCGCGGCGAAGTCGCCCTGCAGATATTCCGCAAACACAGGCCCGTTGGAGAAGCGGCCCGTCGGGTAATCCGGTCCGGGAGCGACACCCCCGGTCAGCGCGGCAAGGTTGCCGGGATCGCTCAGGCTGTCGCCGAGAACCCAGAAGCTCGAATACGTGTCGGTCAGGACGGATGCGCCGGCCGGCATGGCCAGACTGGCCGCGATCAGCGCAGGGACGAGCGGGGTCAGGCGCATGATGGCTCCTCGGGCCGGCCGCAGGATCGCGACCGGCCAGAGGTTAACGGCGGTTCATCTCAGGCGTGAGTCAAATCTCAGGCCTCGGCATCGGCCTTTTCGCCGATCTCCTGCCCGGTCTCCTGGTCGACCATCTTCATGCCGAGCCGGACCTTGCCGCGGTCGTCGAAGCCGAGGAGCTTGACCTTGACCTCCTGGCCTTCCTTGAGGAGCTCATTGGGGTGGTTGAGCCGCTTCGATGCGATCTGGCTCACGTGGACGAGCCCGTCGCGCTTGCCGAAGAAGTTCACGAACGCCCCGAAGTCCACGAGCTTGACCACCTTGCCGGTGTAGATCTTGCCTTCCTCCGGCTCCGCCACGATCGACCAGATCATGTCGTGCGCGCGGCGGATCGCCTCGCCGTTTGACGAGGCGATCTTGATGACCCCGTCGTCGTTGATGTCCACCTTGGCGCCCGAGGTCTCGACGATCTCGCGGATGACCTTGCCGCCCGAGCCGATGACCTCGCGGATCTTGTCCGTGGGGATCGTCATGGTCTCGATGCGCGGCGCGTGCTCGGAGAACTCCGACCGGCCCGCGGTCAGCGCCTTCGACATCTCGCCGAGGATGTGCATCCGGCCGTCCCTGGCCTGCGCGAGGGCCTCCTCCATGATCTCGGGCGTGATGCCCGCGACCTTGATGTCCATCTGCAGCGAAGTGATGCCGGCCTCGGTGCCCGCGACCTTGAAGTCCATGTCGCCGAGGTGGTCCTCGTCGCCGAGGATGTCGGTGAGGACGGCCCACTTGCCGTCGTCCTCGAGGATGAGCCCCATCGCCACGCCTGCCACCGCCGACTTCAGCGGCACGCCCGCGTCCATCATCGACAGCGACCCGCCGCAGACCGAGGCCATCGACGACGAGCCGTTCGACTCCGTGATCTCGGAGACGACGCGGATCGTGTAGGGAAAGTCCGTCGCGGGCGGCAGCACCGCCTGCAGCGCGCGCCAGGCGAGCTTGCCGTGGCCGATCTCGCGCCGGCCCGGAGGCCCGAAGCGGCCGACCTCGCCCACCGAATACGGCGGGAAGTTGTAGTGCAGGAGGAAGTTCGAGCGCGAGTTGCCATGCAGCGCGTCGATGATCTGCTCGTCCTCGCCGGTGCCGAGCGTCGTCACCACGAGGCCCTGCGTCTCGCCGCGGGTGAAGAGCGCCGAGCCGTGCGTGCGCGGCAGGATGCCGACCTCGGCCTCGATCGGCCGCACCGTGCGTGCGTCGCGCCCGTCGATGCGCGCGCCGCCGGCGATGATGTCGCCGCGCAGGATGGAGGATTCGAGCTTCTTGAACGCCGAACCGAGGTTCTCGTCGGCGCGCTCGTCCTCGGACAGGCTCGCGGTGATCTTGTCGCGCGCGGCGGCGATGGCGGTCGTGCGCTCCTGCTTGTCGCGGAGTCCGAAGGCGGCGCGCATGTCCGTCTCGCCGGCCGCCTTCACCTTCGCATAGAGCGCCGAGTAGTCCGGCGCGTCATAGTGGAACGGCTCCTTGGCGGCCGCTTCGGCAAGGTCGATGATGAGGTCGATCACCGGCTGCATCGCCTCGTGGCCGAACTTGACCGCGCCGAGCATCTCGGCCTCGGAGAGCTCGTAGGCCTCGCTCTCGACCATCATCACCGCGTCGCGCGTGCCCGCAACCACGAGGTCGAGCCGCTGCTCGGGGTTCATCCTGAGCTTCTGCATGTCGTCGACGTCGGGGTTGAGCTTGTATTCGCCATTGGAGAAGCCCACCCGGGCGGCCGCGATCGGCCCGCGGAACGGCACGCCCGAAAGCGTCAGCGCCGCCGATGCCGCGATCATGCCCACGATGTCGGGCTCGTTGACGAGATCGTGGCTCAGCACGGTGACGATGACGAGCACCTCGTGGCGGAAGCCCTTCACGAAGAGCGGGCGCACCGGCCGGTCGATCAGCCGCGAGGTCAGCACTTCCTTCTCGGACGGCCGCGCCTCGCGCTTGAAGAAGCCGCCCGGCACCTTGCCGGCGGCGTAGTAGCGTTCCTGGTAGTGTACGGTGAGCGGAAAGAAGTCCTGCCCCGGCTTCGCCGTCTTGGCGAAAGTGACGTTGGCCATCACGGAGGTCTCGCCGAGCGTGGCGATGACCGATCCGTCGGCCTGGCGCGCGACCTTGCCGGTCTCGAGGGTCAGCGTCTCGCCGCCCCATTCGATGGACTTTTTGCTTACGTTGAACATGCGGTGTTTCCTGTCTGGGCCCGTCCGGCCCTTTGCATAGGGAGCGAATTCTCCCTGACCCCGAAGATGTGGCAGTGGCGCGGGGGTCCGTGCGCCCGATTTCGATGGGCGGCCTTAGCGCAACCGGCCTGAAATGGAAAGCGACCGCGCTGACGCATCAGGGCTCTCGAGACGCGGCAGGGCCGCGTCCCGGATGTCCGACCTTGCGCGACGCCGTGGCGTCAGCGGCGCAGGCCCAGGCGCTCGATCAGCGCGGCGTAGCGCGGCTCGTCGTTCGACTTCAGATAGTCGAGGAGCTTCCGGCGCAGCGCCACCTGCTTCAGGAGGCCGCGGCGCGAGTGGTTGTCCTTCTTGTGCGTCTTGAAATGCTCGGTCAGCGTCGCGATGCGCGAGGACAGGATGGCGACCTGCACCTCGGGCGAGCCGGTGTCGCCCTCCTTGAGGCCGAACTCCTTGATGACACGGGTCTTCTCTTCGGGCGTGATCGACATCGGGGGCTCCTTGTCAAAAGGGGATGGCACGGGCCGGGATGTCGTCCAGCGAGGCCGTGGAGGGATGCCGCCGGCGCGGCGGCCGGTCGACCCGGCGCTCATACCGAGGATCGCGCCCGATGGGAAGCCGGGTGTCTCGAGTTTGTCGTTTGCCTTGCTTTTGCCACATTCTGAGGATAATATCATTCATTAACAGATGGTTAATGGGCCGCGGTACCGTGGCCTCAGCATGATCGGTGTCACGATGCTGGCTTTTGCAGGGTTGTTCGGGGTGTTGATGGCCGGCGTGTTCGCCGATGCAGCACTGGTCCCCCATGCCGGTGACGAGGAAGAAGACGTCGACGCCCCCGAGGCGAATGCGGAGACGGATGACGACGGCGACATGCTCGATTACGCCTTCCCGATCGAGGACGAAGCGCCCGAAGCGCCGCTGGTGTCGCTCGACGACGAGGGCGATGGCATCAGCAGCGACCATTCCGGCGCACCGGACGCGGCCGAGCACTTCGACGGCACCGATGGCACCGATGTCCGTGCGGGCGGCGGCGGCGATGACGATCTCGAGGGCCACCGCGGCGACGATTATCTCGGCGGACGCGACGGCGCCGACGTGATCGCGGGCGACCAGGGCCGCGATGCGCTCGACGGTGGCGATGGCGACGACGATCTTTCGGGCGGCGCGGGGTCCGACCTTCTCGACGGCGACGGCGGCGACGACCGGCTGCGCGGCGGTGGCGGCAGCGACACGCTGGCCGGCCACGAGGGCGGCGACGCGATGTTCGGCAACGGCGGCGACGATCACCTCATCGGCGGCGAGGGCGACGACCGTCTCGTCGGCGGTCCCGGCGACGACGCGCTCGAAGGCGGGTTCGGCAACGACCGGCTCGTCGGAGGCATCGGTCAGGATACGTTGATGGGCGGCGCCGGCAACGATGTGCTCGATGGCCGCGTGATGGACGCCCAGCGCCACGACATCGACGGGCGCGACTTTCTCAACGGCGGCGATGGCGACGACCGGATCATCCTCGGCGGCGGCGACATCGCGAGCGGCGGTGCCGGCGCGGACCGTTTCGAGATCGGGACCGCGACCAACGCGGACGATACCGCACGCATCGACGATTACGACGCGACGGAGGATCACCTCGAGATCCTCTACGACCCCGCGCAGCACCCCGATCCGCACCTGACCGTGGAGCCCGACCGGGACGACGCGGGGTCGGTCTGGCTCGTCCTCGACGGTCTCCGCGTCGCACAGGTGATGGGCGGGGCGGGCATGACCCCGGCCGACGTGGCACTGACCCGCCAAGCGCACGTGGCGTGAAGGCTCACGGAGCACCTCGCCGAGCCTATCCCGTTCGATCTGCCCCCCCGCTCGACCTGCCCTAGCCCGCCGATCGAAAGCGATCGCATGTCTCATCGTCTGCCGGTCTGCGCCGGGGCCGGTCTGGTCGGTCGGTGAAGGCGCCGCCGCAAAACACGCGGGACCGCGAAGAGCATGCGTTGTGTAGGGCGGATCCGGGTCGGCGGGTAGCTGGTGCCCAGAAGAGGACTCGAACCTCCACACCTTTTGGGTACAGGTACCTGAAACCTGCGCGTCTACCAATTCCGCCATCTGGGCGATGCCGAGCGCGATCTATCCCTCACGGACCCGAGGTGTCAACCGGCGGCGATTGGCGCATCGCGCTCTGACCGCGCAGAGGCGTCCGGTTTGGAACTTGTTGCGGTCCTGTGCCGTCGCTAAGGAGGCGGGCGATGCCGCGGGGGCCGGAGGCTTGATGTCGAAGCTCGTAACGATCTACGGCGGTTCGGGCTTTCTCGGGCGCTACATCACGCAGCGGATGGCACGGGCCGGCTGGCGTGTGCGCGTGGCCGTGCGGCGGCCGAACGATGCGATCTTCGTGCGCTACTATGGCGTGGTGGGCCAGGTCGAGCCCGTGCTGTGCAACATCCGCGACGACGCTTCGGTGGCCGAAGTCATGACGGGCGCGGATGCGGTGGTCAACTGCGTCGGCATCCTCGTCGAGAGCGGCAAGAACAAGTTCAACCTCGTGCAGCGGCACGGGGCCGCACGGGTCGCCCGCGCTGCGCGTGCGGAAGGCGTGAGCCGCCTCGTGCAGATCTCGGCGATCGGCGCCGACGCCGGGAGCCCGAGCGACTACGCAAGCTCGAAAGGCCTCGGCGAGCGCGACGTGGTCGAAGCGTTCCCCGGCGCCATCATCCTGCGCCCTTCCATCGTGTTCGGGCCCGAGGACCAGTTCTTCAACCGCTTCGCAGCGATGTCGCGGCTCGGCCCGGCGATCCCGGTCGTCGGCGCCGGCACGCGCTTCCAGCCCGTCTACGTCGGGGACATCGCGGCTGCCTGTCACGAGGCGGTGACCAACCCGGCCGTCAGCGGCATCTACGAGCTCGGCGGACCGGAGGTGATGACCTTCCGCGAGCTGATGGGCCTCATGCTCGAGGTCATCCAGCGCCGCCGCGCCATCATCGGGGTGCCGTTTCCGGTCGCGACCGTGATGGGAGCCGGGTTCGATCTTCTCGAGACGGTGAGCTTCGGGCTCTTCTCGAACACGCTGATTACCCGAGACCAGGTCACCAACCTGCGCGCCGACAATGTCGTGGCCGCAGGCGCGCGGACGCTCGCCGATCTCGGCGTGGCCCCGACGCCGATGGCCGCGGTCCTGCCCGAATACCTCTGGCGCTATCGCCCTTCGGGCCAGTACGCCGACATCAAGCAATCGGCGAAGAACCTGAGGGACTGAGATGGCGAGCAGCCTTGTCGAGGCCGCGGCCCTGGGGCTGCTCGAAGGCCTGACCGAGTTCATTCCGGTCTCCTCCACCGGACACCTCCTCCTGGCCGGGCACTTCCTCGGCTTCGAGAGCGCCGGCAAGACCTTCGAGGTGGTCATCCAGCTCGGCGCCATCCTCGCCATCCTCGTCGTCTACGCACGCCGGTTGATCGACGTCTTCGCGCATGTGGGCAGCGATCCCAAGGCGCGCCGCTTCGTGCTCTCCGTCATCGTCGCGTTCCTTCCGGCGGCGGTCCTGGGCGCGCTCCTCCATGACGTCATCAAGCAGATCCTCTTCGAGTCGCCCCGGCTCATTTCGGTGATGCTGATCCTGGGCGGCGTGGTGCTCATCCTCGTCGACCGGATGCCTGTGAAACACCGGCACGAGAGCGCGATGGCGTTCCCGCTCGGCATGTCGCTCAAGGTGGGGCTCTTCCAGGCGCTCGCGCTCGTGCCAGGCGTGTCCCGAAGCGGCGCCACCATCGTCGGCGCGCTCATCCTCGGCGCCGATCGGCGTGCGGCGGCGGAGTTCTCATTCTTTTTGTCGATCCCGACGATGCTCGGGGCGTTCACGTACGACCTCTACAAGAACCGCGACGTCCTCGATGCAGGCGCCATCAACGAGATCGTCGTCGGCTTCATCGTCGCGTTTCTCGCGGCACTCCTCGTGGTGCGGGCGCTCCTCAACTTCGTGTCGCGCTACGGGTTCGCAATCTTCGGCTGGTGGCGGATCGTCGTCGGAGCGGTGTCCTTGGCCGCTTTGGCGGCAGGATACTGACAAAAGGTAAGTCTCGCTTCCTGTTTTCTTCCGAACGTGCCTGCTGGCGGCGCGCTTGCTGCGATAATTCCGCGTAATTAGTCAGTAAAGCTGTCTTTTCATCGCGACGCCCTTGGCATAAGCCATCTGCCGCAAGGGGAGACACCGTCATGGCAGAGAGCCGCATGCTGTCGTTCGTGACGGTCCCGAAGGAGACGCCCGAGAAGCGTTCCGCAAACGACCGGACGCAGGACTTCGGCGAGATCTACCGCACCTTCGCCGCCGAGAAGGCCGCAGAGCAGTCCGGCCGCTGCAGCCAGTGCGGCGTGCCCTACTGCCAGAGCCACTGCCCGCTGCACAACAACATCCCCGACTGGCTGCGGCTGACCGCCGAGGGCCGGCTCCGCGAAGCCTGGGAGGTGGCGCAGGCGACGAACACCTTCCCCGAGATCTGCGGCCGCATCTGCCCGCAGGACCGGCTGTGCGAGGGCAACTGCGTCATCGAGCAATCGGGCCACGGCACCGTCACCATCGGCTCGGTCGAGAAGTACGTGACCGACCTCGCGATGGCCGAAGGCTGGGTGCCCGCGATCCGGCCCCATGCCGAGCGGTCCGAGAGCGTCGGCATCATCGGTGCCGGGCCGGGCGGGCTCGCGGCGGCCGACCGGCTTCGACGCGCGGGCGTGCAGGTCACGGTCTACGACCGCTACGACCGCGCGGGCGGCTTGCTGACCTACGGCATCCCCGGCTTCAAGCTCGAGAAGCACGTCGTCATGGACCGCGTGCGCCAGCTCGAGGAGGGCGGCGTCGCCTTCGTGCTCAACTGCGACGTCGGCACCGACATCGCCTTCGACGACCTGCGCGCGCGGCACGACCGGGTGCTCGTGGCGACCGGCGTCTACGTCTCGCGCGAGCTGATGGGGCCGGGATCCGGCGTGGGCGGCATCGTGCGCGCCATCGACTTCCTCACCGCCTCGAACCGCCGCGGCTTCGGCGACGCCCTGCCGGAGTTCGACTCCGGCGCGCTCGACGCCAAGGCCAAGCGCGTCGTCGTCATCGGCGGCGGGGACACGGCAATGGACTGCGTGCGGACGGCGATCCGGCAGGGCGCCACCTCGGTGAAATGCCTCTACCGCCGCGACCGCGCCAACATGCCGGGCTCGCAGCGCGAGGTCGCGAATGCCGAGGAGGAAGGCGTCGAGTTCCTCTGGCTCGCGACGCCGAAGGCGTTCCACGGCGATCCGGTCAACGCGGTGCTGATCCAGCGCATGGCGCTCGGCGCGCCCGACGCGACGGGGCGGCAGATGCCCGAGCTCGTGCCGGGCAGCGACTGGTCCGAACCCGCCGACCTCGTCGTCAAGGCGCTCGGCTTCGAGGCCGAGGCGTTGCCGGAAATGTGGCAGGCGCCCGATCTCGAGGCGACACGGTGGGGCACGCTCCGCGCCGACTTCCGCACCCACGCAACCACGCTGCCGGGCGTCTACGCCATCGGCGACATCGTGCGCGGGGCGAGCCTCGTCGTCTGGGCGATCCGCGACGGGCGCGAGGCCGCCGACGCGATCCTCGCCGACCTTGCACGACCCGCACGGGTGGCCGCAGAATGACGGGCCCCACCGCGAAGGAAACGAAGATGCGTGTCCATGCCTGCCTCGCGACCCTCCTTCTGACCGCCGGTCCGGCGCTGGCGGGCGGCTTCGTCCCGCCCTCGGGCTGTACGGGCGAGCTCACCATCCAGATGCGCGGCTGCACGGTGGCCAACGTCTACACCTGCACCGCCGACAAGCCGGGCGAGCGCTGGACGGCGAACTTCAGCGCCGACGGCCCGACCAACCTCGCGCATACCGATGCCGAGTACCAGTGGCTGCAGACCTTCGACACCGATCCGGGCACGCTGCGGGCCCTCGAGCCCGAGCCGGCCGATCCGTCCTCGCTCTCGGGCCTCTTCGAGACCGGGCGCGACGACTACGACTTCGCGATGACGGGCGAGGACCGGGACGCCTATCTCGGCATCGCGGGCTTCGACCGGATGACGGGCGAGACGACGGAGGTGGACGGCGAGCCGCTCGACAAGACCGCCTTCGCGATGACCGTCCGCGGCCCGAACGGCGAGATCATCTCGAAGGCGGCAGGCACCGAGTACGTCTCGCGCAAGCATCGCATCTTCATCGCCGGCGTCGAGACGCGCATTTGGAGCGACGGGTCGAGCGAGACGACCGACAACTCGCCCGTCGCCATCGCCCGCCCGGGCGAGACCGGCTTCATGGCCTCGACCCCGATCTACGACTGCGGCGTGCTCAGCCTCGGACCGGTCACCCTGCCGCAGCACCCGCTCGGATGATGGACGGCCGCTGCCTCTGCGGCGCGGTCCGCATCGAGGTGCGCGCGCATGATCCGTCGGGCGTCTCGGTCTGCCATTGCGCGCTCTGCCGGCGCTGGTCCGGCTTCGTGATGGCGGGCTTCCGTGCCGCCCCCGCCGACGTGACGGTGACAGGCACGGTCGCGACCTACGCCTCGTCGTCCTTCGCCGAGCGCGCCTGGTGCCCGGCCTGCGGCACGCACCTGTGGTTCCGCGACACGACGCCAGACGGCGCCGACTACGAGTTGATGCCCGGCTTCTTCGAGAGCGCGCGCGACCTGCCGCTGCACCATGAGGTCTACGCGGACCGTGCCTTCGCCGCCGCGGCCTTCGCAGGGACGCATTCCCGCGTGAGCGCCGCGGACTACGAGGCGCGCTCGATGTTCATGCCCGACGAGGACGCACCATGACCGAGACGCTGAGCGGCCGCTGCCTCTGCGGCGCCGTCACCATCACCGTGTCGGGGGACCACCAGACCGAGGTCGGCGCCTGCCATTGCCGGATGTGCCAGCGCTGGTCCGGCGGGCTCTTTCTCGTCTTCGGCGCCCCGGCGGCGTCAGTGACGGTCACGGGCGCGGTCGAGCGCTTCGCCTCGTCGCCCTTCGCCGAGCGGGCGTTCTGCCCCGCCTGCGGGTCGCACCTGTGGTTCCGCGAGACGAGCGGCCCGGACGCCGAATACGAGCTGATGCCCGGCCTCTTCGACGGGGCGCAGGGCTTCCCGCTCCGCTCCGAGATCTACACGGACCGAGCGCCGGCGTTCGTTCAGCTCGAAGGCCGGCACAAGCGGCTGACCGGTGCCGAGTATGAAGCGAAGAGTCCGCATGTCGATGGAGACGCCCCATGACCACCTTCGATGCCGCCTGGGTCGCCGCCGAGGAAGCCAAGCGCGCCTGGATGGACGAGCACGCGCTCTACCGCGCCGAGGACGAGCACGCCTCCTGCGGCGTCGGCCTCGTCGTGGCCATCGACGGCACGCCGAGCCGGCAGGTGGTGCAGCACGGCATCGACGCGCTGAAGGCGGTCTGGCACCGCGGCGCGGTCGACGCCGACGGCAAGACCGGCGACGGCGCCGGCATCCACGTGCAGATCCCCGTCCGCTTCTTCTACGACCAGGTCCGCCGCACCGGCCACGAGCCCGACACCGCGAGCCTGATCGCCGTCGGCCAGGTGTTCCTGCCCCGCACCGACTTCGGCGCGCAGGAACGCTGCCGCACCATCGTCGAGACCGAGGTGCTCCGCCTCGGGCACGACATCTACGGCTGGCGCCACGTGCCGGTGAACACCGAGGTGCTGGGCGACAAGGCCAACGCGACGCGACCCGAGATCGAGCAGATCCTGATCCGCAACGCCAAGGGCATCGACGAGGAAACCTTCGAGCGCGAGCTCTACGTGATCCGCCGCCGCATCGAGAAGGCCGCCGTCGCGGCGCAGATCGCCGGGCTCTACCTCTGCTCGCTGTCGTGCCGGTCGATCATCTACAAGGGGATGATGCTCGCCGAGCAGGTCGCGGTGTTCTACCCTGACCTCATGGACGCGCGGTTCGAGAGCGCCTTCGCGATCTATCACCAGCGCTACTCCACCAACACGTTCCCGCAGTGGTGGCTCGCGCAGCCGTTCCGCATGCTCGCGCACAACGGCGAGATCAACACGCTGAAGGGCAACCTCAACTGGATGCGGAGCCACGAGATCCGCATGGCCTCGGCGACGTTCGGCGAGATGGCCGAGGACATCAAGCCGATCGTCCCGCAGGGCTCGTCGGACAGCGCCGCACTCGACGCGGTGTTCGAAGTCATCGTCCGCGCGGGGCGCAACGCGCCGATGGCGAAGACGATGCTCGTACCCGAGGCCTGGTCGAAGTCCGCGGTCGAGATGCCGAAGCCCTGGCAGGACATGTACGCCTACTGCAACGCGGTGATGGAGCCCTGGGACGGGCCCGCGGCGCTTGCGATGACCGACGGGCGCTGGGTCTGCGCCGGGCTCGACCGCAACGGGCTCCGGCCGATGCGCTACGTCGTGACCGGCGACGGGCTCCTCGTCGCGGGCTCGGAGGCGGGGATGGTGCAGGTGGACGAGACCACGCTGCGCCAGAAGGGCGCGCTCGGGCCGGGGCAGATGATCGCCGTCGACATGGCGACGGGCCGGCTCCTGCACGACCGCGACCTCAAGGACCAGCTCGCCACAGCACAGCCCTTCGGCGACTGGGTCGAGAAGGTGTTCGACCTCAACGCGATGATGCGCGAGATCCCCGAGACGCCGCTCTTCGAGGGCGCCGAACTGCGCCGCCGCCAGATCGCGGCGGGCTACTCGATGGAGGACCTCGAGCAGGTGCTGGCCCCGATGGCAGAGACCGGCAAGGAGATGGTGGCCTCGATGGGCGACGACACGCCGGCCGCCGTGCTGTCGTCGGTCTACCGCCCGCTCAGCCACTACTTCCGGCAGAACTTCAGCCAGGTGACGAACCCGCCCATCGACAGCCTGCGCGAGCACCGGGTGATGAGCCTCAAGACGCGCTTCGGCAATCTCAAGAACGTGCTCGACGAGGACTCGAGCCAGACCGAGATCCTGGTGCTCGAGACGCCGTTCATCGGCAACGCCGAGTTCAACCGCATGGTTGAACAGTTCGGCGGCCAGGTCGGCTTCGTGGACTGCACCTTCCCCGACGCCGCCGAGCCCGACGCACTGCGGCTGGGGCTCGAGCGCATCCGCTCGGAGGCCGAGGACGCGGTGCGCTCCGGCGCGGGCCATCTCGTGCTGACCGACGAGCATCAGGGGCTGGGGCGCGTCGCGATGCCGATGATCCTCGCGACCTCCGCGGTGCATTCCTGGCTCACGCGGAAAGGCCTCAGGACGTTCTGCTCGGTCAACGTGCGCGCGGCCGAGTGCATCGACGCGCATTACTTCGCCGTGCTGATCGGCTGCGGCGCTACGACCGTGAACGCCTACCTCGCGCAGGACAGCGTCGCCGACCGCATCGCGCGCGGCCTCGTCGAGGGTAGCCTCACCGACGCGATGCGCCGCTACCGTGACGCGATCAACGCAGGCCTCCTCAAGATCATGTCGAAGATGGGCATCTCGGTGATCTCGTCCTACCGCGGCGGGCTCAACTTCGAGGCGGTGGGCCTCGGCCGCGCGATGGTGGCGGAGTATTTTCCGGGTATGCAGAGCCGCATCAGCGGCATCGGCGTCGGCGGCATCCAGCACAAGGCGGAGGGCGTCCATGCGCTCGGCTGGAAGGGCGGCGCCGACGTGCTGCCGATCGGCGGCTTCTACAAGGCACGGCGCTCGGGCGAGAAGCACGCCTGGGAAGCGCAGACGATGCACATGCTGCAGACCGCCTGCGACCGGGCAAGCTTCGACCTCTGGAAGCAATATTCCGCGGCGATGCGGGCGAACCCGCCCATCCACATCCGCGACCTTCTCGACATCAAGCCGCTCGGCGAGCCGGTGCCGATCACGGAGGTCGAATCGATCACCGCGATCCGCAAGCGCTTCGTGACGCCCGGCATGAGCCTCGGCGCGCTGAGCCCCGAGGCGCACAAGACGCTCAACGTCGCGATGAACCGGATCGGCGCCAAGAGCGACTCGGGCGAGGGCGGCGAGGATCCGGCGCATTTCCACCCCGAGCCCAACGGCGACAACCCGTCGGCGAAGATCAAGCAGGTCGCCTCGGGCCGCTTCGGCGTGACGGCGGAATACCTCAACGCCTGCGAGGAGCTTGAGATCAAGATCGCGCAGGGCGCCAAGCCCGGCGAGGGCGGGCAGCTGCCCGGCATGAAGGTGACGGAGCTGATCGCGCGGCTCCGCAACTCCACCCCCGGCGTGACGCTGATCTCGCCGCCGCCGCACCACGACATCTACTCGATCGAGGATCTGGCGCAGCTCATCTATGACCTCAAGCAGATCAACCCGCGCGCCAAGGTGACGGTGAAGCTCGTCAGCGCCTCGGGCGTCGGCACCATCGCGGCGGGGGTCGCCAAGGCGAAGGCCGACGTGATCCTGATCTCGGGCCACAACGGCGGCACCGGGGCCTCGCCCGGCACCTCGATCAAGTACGCGGGCCTGCCGTGGGAGATGGGGCTCACCGAGGTGCATCAGGTGCTCGCGATGAACAACCTCCGCGAGCGCATCCTGCTCCGGACCGACGGCGGGCTCCGCACCGGGCGCGACATCGTGATCGCCGCGATGATGGGCGCCGAGGAATACGGCATCGGCACCGCTGCGCTGATCGCGATGGGCTGCATCATGGTGCGGCAGTGCCAGTCCAACACCTGCCCGGTTGGTGTCTGCACGCAGAACGAGGCGCTGCGCGCGCGCTTCACCGGGAACGCAGACAAGGTGGTCAACCTCGTCACGTTCTACGCCCAGGAAGTGCGCGAGATCCTCGCCTCGCTCGGCGCGCGGTCGCTCGAGGAGGTCATCGGCCGGGCGGACCTGCTGACGCAGGTGTCGCGCGGGGCGGCGCATCTCGACGACCTCGACCTCAACCCGCTCCTCATCACCGTCGACGGCGCGCACCGCATCCGGCTCGACCGGATGCGGCCGCGAAACGCCGTGACCGACACGCTCGACGCAGAGATCGTGCGCGACGCGGCGCGGTTCTTCGAGGACGGCGAGAAGATGCAGCTCTCCTACGCGGTCAGGAACACGCACCGCACCATCGGCACGCGCGCCTCGTCGCACATCGTGGCACGGTTCGGGATGCGGAACTCGCTGCAGCCCGACCACCTGACGGTGAAGCTCGCGGGCTCCTGCGGCCAGTCGCTTGGCGCCTTCGCGGCCCCGGGGCTGAAGCTCGAGGTCACGGGCGACGCCAATGACTACGTCGGCAAGGGGCTCTCGGGCGGCATCATCACGGTGCGGCCGCACATGTCGTCGCCGCTCGTGGCGCACGAGAATACCATCATCGGCAACACCGTCCTCTACGGCGCCACCGCAGGGTTCCTTTTCGCCGCCGGGCGCGCGGGCGAGCGGTTCGCCGTCCGGAACTCGGGCGCGAGCGTCGTCGTCGAGGGCTGCGGCAGCAACGGCTGCGAGTACATGACCGGCGGCGTCGCGGTGATCCTCGGCGCGATCGGCGCCAACTTCGGCGCGGGCATGACCGGCGGGATGGCCTATCTCTACGATCCCGACGGCCTCGCGCCGGGGCTCATCAACGCGGAAACGCTCGTGACCTGCGCCGTGACCGAGCCGCACTGGGAGCACGCGGTGCGCGGCCTCGTGGAGCGACACCGCCGCGAGACCGGCAGCGCGCGGGCGGCCGAGATCCTGCAGCACTGGAGCCGCGAGAAGGCGCATTTCCTGCAGGTCTGCCCGAAGGAGATGCTGCGCCTGCTGCCGTATCCGCTGGCGGCCGAGCCCGCGGCGCTGCCCGCGGAGTGAGGCCAAGTCCCGGCGCCGCGCGCTCGTGACCCAGGCGTGCGGGGCCATGCCGAGGGCGCGGCGGAACATCGTCGCGACCGCCGCCGCGCGGTCGTGGCCGCAGTCGAGCACGACCCGCGTTACAGCGGCGAGCCAGAGCAGCGCGGCGGCGCGCCCGAACCCCATCGAGGTCTCGCTGCGGAAGCGGCGGGGGACGTTGCGCCGACCTGTCCCGGCCCGTTTGGCTAAGGCGTTGCTGTCGGCAGCGCCGGCGAGCACTCCGGCAGCCGCGGGATTTCGGCGAGAAGGAGACCGCGCAGCGCTTCCGGCCGTCCCGGCACGGCGTCCTCGTGGAGTTAGACCGACCGCATCGCCACCGCCCGAAGCACGAGCACCGAACGGACCTGCCCCGCCGGGACCGGGAGCGCGTGGGCTGGCGGCACCATTCACCGCCCCGCGTCGGTCGTGACCAGCACCACTCCCGTCAGCGCGTGCATCAGTCGCGCGCAGGTGGCGGTGTAAAGCGATACGGTCTGGGACGATCCACCCCGCCCGGCGCGGCGCGAGGGTCGGCGTGACGTCCATGTCCGGTCCCGGCATCGAGATTGGCCCGATCGCGAAAGGCTGCTAGGGCTTGCGCGCACCGCCCGGAGACCGCCATGACCGACATCGCCCAGTCCCGGCTCCGCAGCTACGGCGTCACCGCCTGGCCCGTCATCTTCGCGGTGTCGGCGGGGCATCTGCTGAACGACGTCATGCAGTCGCTGCTGGCCGCGATCTACCCGATGCTGAAGACGGACTTCGCGCTCGACTACTGGCAGATCGGCCTCCTCACGCTCGCGTTCCAGGTCACGGCGGCGCTCCTGCAGCCCGTCGTCGGCATCTATACCGACCGGCGCGCGCAGCCGTGGTCGCTGCCGTTCGGCATGGCCGCCACGCTGGCGGGCCTCCTGCTCCTCGCCGTCGCGCCGAGCTACGGCCTCCTGATCGGGGGCGCCGCGCTGATCGGCATCGGTTCGTCGATATTCCATCCGGAAGCCTCGCGCGTCGCGCGCATGGCCTCGGGCGGGCGCTACGGGACGGCGCAGTCGATCTTCCAGGTCGGCGGCAACTTCGGCACCTCGATCGGCCCGCTGCTCGCGGCCTTCATCGTGCTGCCGCTGGGACGGCCGAGCGTCGCGTGGTTCTCGCTCGCCGCGTTTCTCGGCATCCTCATCCTGACCGGCGTGAGCCGTTGGTACGCCGCGCAGACCCGCCTGCCGCGCCGCGCCGCCGGACCGGCTGCGACGCAGCTCCCCCGGGCAGAAACGCGCCGCGCGGTCCTCGTGCTGCTGGCGCTGATCTTCTCGAAGTACCTCTACCTCGCCAGCATGACGAGCTACTACACGTTCTACCTCATCCACGATTTCGGGCTGGGCACGCAGGACGCGCAGCTCATGCTCTTCGTCTTCCTCGGCGCGCTCGCGGTCGGGACGGTGATCGGCGGGCCCATCGGCGACCGCATCGGCACGCGCACGGTGATCTGGGTCTCGATCCTGGGCGTGCTGCCATTCACCCTCCTCCTGCCGCACGCCAACCTCGCGTGGACGGGGGCGCTCACGGTGGTGATCGGCGTCACGCTGGCGTCCGCGTTCCCGGCCATCGTCGTGTTCGCGCAGCAGCTCCTCCCGGGGCGCGTGGGGATGGTGTCGGGGCTCTTCTTCGGCTTTGCGTTCGGCATGGGCGGGATCGGCGCCGCGGTCATCGGCCTCGTCGCCGACGCGAAGGGGATCGACTTCGTGTTCGACATCTGCGCCTGGCTGCCGGCGCTCGGCATCCTCGCGGTGCTCCTGCCGGACCCCGCACGCTTCGAGGCCGCCGGCACGCCGGCTTGACGGCGGTTTGCCCGGCGTGGTCAGTCTCGGCCGATGGCACGGCGCGCGTCTTCCCCGGTCGGCGGCAGAGAAGCCGCGCAGCCGCGTCGGCGCCTCCTGCCGCGCGTGCTCAGATGGGGGCTGCGGGCGATGGGTGCGCTCGCCGTCCTCGCCTTCGCGACGATCGTGCTCTTCGCCGTCGTGCCGCCGCCGACCGACCCCTACATCCTCGCCGAGAGCCGGCGCCTCGGCGCCGTGCGCCGCACCTGGGTGCCCGCCGATGCCATCGCGCCGGTGATGCTGCGCTCCATCGTTGCTGCGGAGGACGCCAACTTCTGTCTGCACTGGGGCTTCGACATGGCCGCGATCCGCACCGCGATCGACGAGGGCGGCGGCCGCGGCGCCTCGACGCTGAGCCAGCAGACGGTGAAGAACCTCTTCCTCTGGCAGGGCCGTTCGTGGGCGCGCAAGGCTCTGGAGGCGCTGCTGACGCCGGCGGTGGAGGCGGTCTGGCCGAAGCGGCGCATCCTCGAGGTCTATCTCAACCTCGCCGAGTTCGGCACCGGCACCTTCGGCATCGAGGCGGCGGCGCAAGAAGCGTTCAAGGTGTCGGCGAAGGATCTCACGCCGACCCAGGCCGCGCGCCTCGCCGCCGTGCTCCCCGACCCCAAGCGCCGCAGCGCCGCGAAGCCCACGGCGTCCCTCCGCCGCCGGGCCGCCGCGATCGCCGACGGGGCGGCCACGATCCGCGCCGACGGCCGCGCCGCCTGCTTCGAGGCCCGCCCGCGTCGAGGCCCGCCTGCTTGACGGTTGAATCCCGGCGCGCGCGGGCGGTAGACAGACCGGACCCCGCCCGGAGCCCGCCCGATGAACCGTCTCTATCACGCCCCCCTGTCGCCCTATTGCCGCAAGGTTCGGCTGGCTTTGGCGGAGAAGAAGATCGAGGTCGAGCTCGTCGAGGAGCGCTACTGGGAGCAGGAGCCCGAGTTCCTGCGCCGCAATCCCGCCGGCAAGGTGCCGGTGCTGCGCCTCGGCGGGCGCACGATGTCCGAGAGCCAGGCGATCTGCGAGTACCTCGAGGAGACCAACGCTGCTCCGCCGCTGCTGCCGAAGGCGCCCGAGGACCGCTACGAGGTGCGCCGGCTCGTGGCGTGGTTCGACGACAAGTTCAACGCCGAGGTGACGCATCCGCTCCTCAACGAGCGCGTCCACAAGAAGGTGCAAGGCCTCGGCACGCCCGACAGCAAGGCGGTGAAGTCAGGCGCGTCGAAGGTGAAGTTCCACCTCGACTACATGGGGCTCCTGCTCGACCAGCGTCGCTGGCTCGCGGGCGACGTGATGACGCTCGCCGATTTCGCGGCCGCCGCGCACCTGTCCTGCCTCGACTACATCAGCGACGTGGACTGGAACCGCAATGCAAACGTCAAGGACTGGTACGCCAAGATCAAGTCGCGCCCGTCGTTCCGCTCGCTCCTGGCGGACGTGGTGCCCGGCTTCAGGCCGCCGCCGCACTATTCCAACCTCGATTTCTAGATGGACCTGAAGGACCGCCTCGGAGCGGAGGCGCGCGCGGCGGGCTTCGCCGCGATGGGTGTCTGCGCGCCGGACGCGGTGCCCGAGGCGGCGACCCGGCTGAGGGCATTCCTCGACGCGGGCCGACACGGGCAGATGGCGTGGATGGCCGCGCGGGAGGGCGAGCGGGCGTCGCCGCGCGGGCTCTGGTCCGACGTGCGCTCGGTCGTGATGCTGGCCGAGAGCTATGCGCCCGAGGACGACCCGCTGGCGGTCCTCGGCCAGCGCGACCGGGGTGCGGTGTCGGTCTATGCGCGGGGCCGCGACTACCACGACACGCTGAAGCCGAAGCTGAAGCGGCTCGCACGCTGGCTCGCGGCGGAGGCGCCGGGCGCGGGCGTGAAGGTGTTCGTCGATACCGCGCCGGTGATGGAGAAGCCGCTCGCGGCCGCGGCGGGCCTCGGCTGGCAGGGCAAGCACACCAACCTCCTCGGCCGTGACCTCGGCAACTGGGTGTTCCTCGGCGCCATCTTCACCACGCTCGAGCTTCCGTCCGACGCGCCCGCCGCGCCGCGCTGCGGCAGCTGCACGCGCTGCCTCGACATCTGCCCGACGCGCGCCTTCCCGGCGCCCTGGCAGCTCGACGCGCGGCGCTGCATCTCGTACCTGACGATCGAGCACCGCGGCCCTGTGGACCCGGCGCTCCGCCCGGCGCTCGGCAACCGCATCTACGGCTGCGACGACTGCCTCGCGGTCTGCCCGTGGAACAAGTTCGCGCAGGCCGCCCGCGAAACCCGCTACGCCGCCCGGACGGACCTCGCGGCGCCCCGCCTCGCCGACCTCGCCATGCTCGACGACGCGGGCTTCCGCGCGCGCTTCTCCGGCAGCCCGATCAAGCGCGTCGGCCGCGACCGCTTCGTCCGCAACGTGCTCTACGCCATCGGCAACTCGGGCGACCCATCCCTCTCTCCCGTCGTGCGCGGGCTCGCAGCCGACCCGGACCCTGCCGTGGCCGATGCAGCGGCCTGGGCCGCGGGGCGGCTCCCCGCCTGATGCAGCCCCTCCGCGGCATCCTCCTCAAGCTCGCCTCCGTCACGCTCTTCGTGGTGATGTCGAGCCTCATCAAGGCCACGACGGGCAGCATCCCGCCCGGCGAGGCGGTGTTCTTCCGCTCGCTCTTCGCGATGCCGGTGATCTTCGCCTGGCTCGCGGTGCGGGGCGAGCTGCCCGGCGGGCTCCGCGTCCGGAGCCCGGCCGGCCACGCGCTCCGCGGCATCCTCGGCACCGTCGGCATGGGGCTCGGCTTCACCGCGCTCGGTCTCCTGCCGCTGCCGGAGGTCACGGCCATCGGCTATGCGGCCCCGCTCCTCGTCGTCGTGTTCGCCGCGATGTTCCTTGGCGAGCGGGTGCGCGCGTTCCGCCTGTCGGCCGTGGGGCTGGGGCTCGCGGGCGTCCTGGTCGTGCTCTGGCCCCGGCTCACGGCGTTTCCGGGGAGCCCGCGCGAGAGCCTCGGCGCCGCGATCGTCCTCACGAGCGCCGTCGCCTCCGCGCTGGCGCAGGTGTCCGTCCGCCGGCTGGTGCAGACCGAGGCGGTGCCGGCCATCGTGTTCTGGTTCTCGGCGACGGGCACGGCCCTCGGGCTCGCGACGCTGCCGTTCGGCTGGACGGCCCCCGGCCCGCGCGAGGCCGTTTTCCTCGTCACCGCCGGCCTCCTCGGCGGGCTCGGTCAGGCGTTCCTGACGTCCGCCTACCGCTTCGCCGACGCCTCCGTGGTGGCGCCGTTCGACTACGCCTCGATGCTCCTCGCCGTGGCGATCGGGTTCTTCGTGTTCGCCGAGGCGCCCACCGTGACGACCCTCGCGGGCGCCGCGGTCATCATCACCGCGGGCGGTCTCATCATCTGGCGCGAACGCCAGCTCGGCATCGAGCGCAACCGCGCCCGGCGCGCGATGACCCAAGGCGGCTAGGCCCTGACGAGCGCCTCGTAGCTCGTCGCCACGTCGCGGGTCATCGCACCCACCTCGAAGCTGTAGTCGCCGATCCGGCCGACCGGCGTGACCTCGGCCGCGGTGCCGGTCAGCCAGCATTGCTCGAAGCCTTCGAGCTCCTCGGGCATGATATGCCGCTCGTGGACCTTGACCTGCTGGTGGCGCAGCATCCCGATCACCGTCTGCCGCGTCAGGCCGTTGAGGAAGCAGTCCGCCAGCGGCGTGTGGACCTCGCCGTCGCGGACGAAGAAGATGTTAGCGCCGGTAGCTTCTGCAACGTAGCCGCGATAATCGAGCATCATCGCGTCCGAGCAGCCCTTCGCCTCGGCGGCGTGCTTCGACATGGTGCAGATCATGTAGAGCCCCGCCGCCTTGGCCTCGGCAGGGATGGTCTCGGGCGACGGGCGCTTCCACTTCGAGATGTCGAGCCGCGCGCCCTTCATCTTCGCGTCGCCGTAATAGGCGCCCCACTCCCAGCACGCGACGGCCATCCGCACCGGATTGTGGCTCGACGCGACGCCCATCTCCGGGCCCGCGCCGCGGAACGCGATGGCACGGACATACGCGTCCGTCAGCCCGTTGGCGGCGAGCGTCGCGGCCTTGGCGGCGTCGATCTCCTCCACCGTGAAGGGGATCTCCATGTCGATGAGGTCGCCCGACCGCCTGAGCCGCTCGGAATGCTCTCGGCCCTTGAAGATGCGCCCGCCGTAGCAGCGCTCGCCCTCGAACACCGAACTTGCGTAATGCATCGCATGCGTCAGGATATGGACGTTGGCGTCGCGCCAGTCCACCAGGGTGCCGTCGAGCCAGATCTTTCCGTCGCGGTCGTCGTAGGCTGCTGGCATCGGTCGGTCTCCTGAGGGGTGCGTCGGCCGCGCGGGCGGCGAGGCTGCCCGGACGCTACGGATCGGCTCTTGGAATGTCAACATGACTGCCCTAAACTCGGCACCGGGACGTCCTGAGGAGCGACGCATGGCGGGGGCGACGATGGCGGAGGCGAGCGGCGAGGCGCTGCTGTTCCTGACCGACGAGCAGCTTCTGCAGGGTGTCGAGGCGATGTACTTCGCCTATCGCGGGTTCACGGGCGATGCCGACCGCATCCTCGAGGAGCACGGCTACGGTCGCGCGCATCACCGTGCGCTGCACTTCGTCAACCGCTGCCCGGAGACGACGGTGTCGAACCTCATGGCGGTGCTCGGCGTCACCAAACAGTCGCTGAACCGGGTGCTGCGCGCGCTGATCGAGGACGGCCATGTCGCGGCGCGGATCGGGCCGACCGACCGGCGCGAACGGCTCCTGTCGCTGACGCCGCAGGGGGCGGTGCTCGAGAAGGAGCTTTCGGAGGCGCAGCGCGTGCGGATGCGCGCTGCCTACAAGGCCGCGGGGCCGGCGGCGGTGGCGGGGTTCCGGCAGGTGCTCTCGGCGATGATGGACGCCGACGCCCGGCAGCGCTCCCGGGCGCTGCAGAGACGTCGTGCATGACCGGCTTCCACCTCCATGCACCGCTGACCGAAGCGCCCGATGCCGAGGCGCATCTCCTCGTCGTCGACGACGACGAACGGATCCGGCAGCTCCTGCAGAAGTTCCTGATGCGGCACGGCTTTCTCGTCAGCATCGCGCGTGACGCAGGCCAGGCCCGGCGGCTGCTGCGCGGGCTCGAGTTCGACCTGATCGTGCTCGACGTGATGATGCCCGAAGAGGACGGCATCAGCCTGACGCGCGCGCTCCGCGACGAGATCACGACGCCGATCCTCCTGCTGACCGCGCGCGGCGAGACGCTCGAGCGGATCGCGGGGCTCGAGGCCGGGGCGGACGACTATCTGCCGAAACCGTTCGAGCCGAAGGAACTCCTCCTCCGCATCAACGCGATCCTGCGCCGCGTGCCGCAAACCCGCCCGGCCGAGGCGCTGCCGAAGAGCCTTCAGCTCGGTCCGGTGCGCTACGACGTCGAGCGCGGCGAGATGTGGCGCGGGCCGGAGGCCGTGCGGCTGACCGCAACGGAAAGCGCGCTGATGCGGATCTTCTCGGCCCGCCCGGGCGAGGCGGTCACGCGCGCGCGTCTCGTCGAGGATCTCGGCCGCGACGGGGGCCAGGCGCAGGAGCGTGCCGTCGACGTGCAGATCGCCCGGCTTCGGCGCAAGATCGAGGCCGACGTGAAGCAGCCGCGCTATCTCCAGACGGTGCGCGGCGCAGGCTACATGCTGGCGCCGGACTGACAGGTGGCGACCGCGCTCTTCGCCCATCCCGATGGCCTCGGGCACCTGACGCCCGAAGGCCATCCCGAGCAGGTGGCGCGGCTCCGCGCGGTGGCGGAGGCGCTCGGCGCGCCGCGGTTCGCGGACCTCGACCGCCGCGAGGCGCCGCTGGCGACGGACGCCGACCTTCTCCTCGCGCATCCGCAGAGCTACCTCGACGCGCTGGCGGAGGCGGTGCCGCCCGCGGGCCACGTCGCGCTCGACCCCGACACCTGGCTCTCGCCGGGCTCGCTCGCGGCGGCGCGGCGCGGCGTCGGCGGCGCCGTCGCGGCGGTCGATGCTGTGCTCGGCGGCGAGGTCGCCAACGCCTTCGTCGCGATGCGCCCGCCCGGCCACCATGCGGAGCCCTGCACGGCGATGGGGTTCTGCCTCTTCGGCACCGCGGCCATCGCGGCGCTCCATGCGATGGAGCGGCACGGCCTCGCCCGCGTCGCCGTGCTCGACTTCGACGTGCATCACGGCAACGGCACGCAGGCGATCCTCTGGGATGAGCCCCGCGCGTTCTTCGCGTCGTCGCACCAGATGCCGCTCTACCCTGGCACGGGGGCGGCCTCCGAGGCCGGCGCGCATGGCACGATCCTCAACGTGCCGCTCGGCGAGGGCACGCGGGGGCCGGCCTTCCTCGACGCCTGGCGCACGCGCATCCTGCCGGCGGCGGCGTCCTTCGCGCCGGAGATGGTGATCGTATCGGCGGGCTTCGACGCGCATCGCGCCGACCCGCTCGCAGGCCTGCAGCTCGAGACCGCGGACTTCGCCCGCATCACGGAGGCGATCGCCGACCTCGCCGAAACCCATGCCGGCGGGCGGCTGGTATCGGTGCTCGAAGGCGGCTACGATCTTGCGGCGCTGGCGGCCTCGGCCGCGGCGCATGTCGAGGTGCTGATGGAGCGGGGCGCATGACCGACACGCCGGCGGATGTGGCCGCGATGAGCTTCGAGGACGCGATGCGCGAGCTCGAGACCGTGGTGGACCGGCTCGACCACGGCGACGTGCCGCTCGAGGAGTCGATCGGGCTCTACGAGCGCGGCGCTGCGCTGCGGGTCCATTGCGAGGCCAAGCTCAAGGCCGCCGAAGAGCGCGTCGCCCAGATCACCCTCGGCGAGGGGCGCGCGCCCACCGGCACGGTGACGGTCAAGGTCGACTGAGCGTGGACGGAGGTGCCGCGCCGCTGGCCGACGCGATGGCGGAGGCCGCACGGGTGGTCGGCCGCGAGGTGGGCGCCGAACGGTCGCGGCTCGGAGGGGCTTCGGACCTCCTCGACGCCGCGTACTACGCGCTGCAGGGCGGCAAGTGCCTGCGCGGATTTCTCGTGCTCGAAGGCGCGCGCCTCTCGGGGCTCGGGGCCGCCGAGGCCGGTCCCGTGGCGGCGGCGATCGAGTGCGTCCATGCCTACAGCCTCGTCCACGACGACCTGCCCGCGATGGACGACGACGATCTCCGCCGCGGGCGGCCGACGGTCCACAGGCGTTGGTCCGAGGCGACGGCGATCCTCGCGGGCGACGGCCTGCAGGCGCTCGCCTTCGGGCTTCTCGCACGTGCGGGCGGCACGGCGGAGCGGCGGCTCGCGCTGGTGGCGGGGCTCGCGCACGACGCCGGGATCGCCGGCATGGTCGGCGGGCAGGCGCGCGACATCGCGGCCGAGACCGCTTCGGCCCCGCTGACGCTGGACGAGGTGACGGCGCTGCAGGGACTGAAGACCGGGCGGCTCATCACCTGGGCCGCGACAGCGGGGCCCGTGCTCGCGGGCGCCGATCCGGCACCGCTCGCGGCCTACGGCGACGCGCTCGGGCTCGCGTTCCAGATCGCCGACGACGTGCTCGACGTCACCGGCGACGCCGCCGAGGTCGGCAAAGCGGTCGGCAAGGATGCGGGCGCCGGCAAGGCGACGTTCGTGTCGCTCCTTGGCCTCGACGCGGCACGGGCGCGCGCGGCCGATCTCGTGGCGGCGGCCTGCGGCGCGCTTGCCCCTTACGGCGACGCGGCGGAAACCTTGCGCGCCGCCGCTCGTTTCGTCATCGCACGTCGCTCGTGACGCGCTCATCGGGATGCCCATGACCGACCGACCCCACACGCCCCTCCTCGACGAGGTGTCGACCCCGCGCGACATGCGTGCCCTCTCCGACGCGCAACTCGACCGGCTCGCCGCCGAGGTGCGCGCGGAGGTGATCTCGGCGGTGTCCGTCACGGGCGGACACTTAGGCGCGGGGCTTGGTGTCGTCGAGCTTACCGTGGCGCTGCACGCGGTCTTCGATGCTCCGCGCGACCGGATCATCTGGGACGTCGGCCACCAGTGCTACCCGCACAAGATCCTCACCGGCCGCCGCGACCGGATCCGCACCCTGCGCCAGGAAGGCGGCCTGTCGGGCTTCACGAAGCGCTCCGAGAGCCCCTACGATCCGTTCGGAGCCGCACATTCGTCCACGTCGGTCTCGGCCGCGCTCGGCTTTGCCGCGGCGCGCGACCTCGGCGGCGCGCCCGAGCACGGCATCGGCGACTGCATCGCGGTGATCGGCGACGGCGCGCTCAGCGCCGGCATGGCCTACGAGGCGCTGAACAACGCCGGACACCTAGGCAAACGCCTCATCGTCATCCTCAACGACAACGAGATGAGCATCGCGCCGCCGGTCGGGGCGATGTCGGCCTATCTCTCGCGGCTCTACGCCGGCGCGCCGTTCCAGGAGCTGAAGGCCGCCGCGAAGGGCGCCGTCGGGTTGCTGCCGCCGCCGCTCCGCGAGGGGGCGAAGCGGGCCAAGGATGTGCTGAAGCACATCGCGGTCGGCGGAACGCTCTTCGAGGAGCTGGGCTTCAGCTACGTCGGTCCGATCGACGGGCACAACATGGAGCAGCTGCTCGCCGTGCTCCGGACCGTGCGCGACCGGGCGACGGGGCCGACGCTGATCCATGCGATCACCAGGAAGGGCAAGGGCTACGCGCCCGCGGAGACCGCACGGGACAAGGGGCACGGCGTCTCCAAGTTCGACGTCCTGACCGGCGCGCAGGCCAAGACGCCGAGCAACGCGCCGAGCTACACCAAGGTGTTCGCGCAGAGCCTGATCCACGAGGCGGAGGCCGATCCGCGCATCGTCGCGGTGACGGCGGCGATGCCCGACGGCACCGGGCTCGACCTCTTCGCCGCGCGCTTTCCCGCGCGCACCTTCGACGTGGGCATCGCCGAGCAGCACGGCGTCACCTTCGCCGCGGGGCTTGCGGCGGGCGGGATGCGGCCGTTCTGCGCGATCTACTCGACGTTCCTGCAGCGCGGCTACGACCAGGTCGTGCACGACGTGGCGATCCAGCGCCTGCCCGTCCGCTTCGCCATCGACCGCGCCGGGCTGGTCGGCGCGGACGGCGCCACGCACGCGGGCGCCTTCGACGTGGCGTTCCTGTCGAACCTCCCCGGCTTCACCGTGATGGCGGCCGCCGACGAGGCAGAGCTCGTCCACATGGTCGCGACGGCGGCGGCGCATGACGCGGGCCCGATCGCGTTCCGCTATCCGCGCGGCGAGGGCAGCGGCGTCGAGATGCCGGACCGGGGCGTGCCGCTCGCCATCGGCCGGGGGCGCGTGCTCCGGGAGGGCACGCGCGTGGCGATCCTGTCGTTCGGAACGCGGCTTGCCGAGGCGCTGGTGGCCGCCGAGGCGCTCGACGCGCAGGGCATCTCGACGACCGTCGCCGATGCGCGGTTCTCGAAGCCGCTCGACCGCGAGCTGATCCTCGGGCTCGCCGCCGAGCACGAGGCTCTGGTAACGCTGGAAGAAGGCGCGATCGGCGGGTTCGGCAGCCATGTCGCGCAGCTTCTGGCCGAGGCGGGCGTCTTCGACCGGGGCCTCAAGTTCCGCGCGATGGTGCTTCCCGACACGTTCATCGACCAGGCGAGCCCGGCGTCGATGTACCGCGCCGCGCGGCTGGGAGCCGCGGACATCGAGGCGAAGGTTCTCGCCGTCCTCCGCGCGGACCTTCAGGCGGGATCGCGCAGGATCGCGGCAAGCCCCTCGCGGTAGGTCGGATAGCGCAGACGGACGCCGAGCGCGTGGATGCGGTCGTTCCGCACGCGCTTGTTCTCGGCGTAGAAGCTCCGCGCCATCGGTGACAGCTCGGCGTCGTCGAACGGCACGGCGGGCGGCGGCGGCAGGCCGAGGAGCTCGGCCGCGAAGGCGAGCACGTCCTCCGGCGGCGCGGGATCGTCGTCACAGACATTGTAGATCGCGCCGGGTGCCGGGGCCGCGATGGAGGCTTCGAGCACGGTGGCGATGTCCTCGACGTGGATGCGGCTGAACACCTGGCCGGGCTTCAGGATGCGCCGTGCGGTGCCCATGCGGACCTTCTCGAACGGTCCGCGTCCGGGGCCGTAGATGCCCGCGAGGCGGAAGACGTGGCTCGGCGCACCCGACGCCTGCCATGCGGTCTCGGCCGCCAGCCGCGCACGCCCGCGTGCGGAGGCCGGGCTCGGGGGGGTCGTCTCGTCCACCCAGGCGCCGCCGTGATCGCCGTAGACGCCGGTGGTCGAGAGGTAGCCCGCCCAGCGCCAAGGTCGTGTGCCGATGTCGGGGAGCGCCGCCAGCACCGGGTCGCCCGCTTCGTCGGGCGGCACGGACGAGAGGAGATGGGTCGACGCGGCGAGCGCCGCGTCGATGTCGGGCCCTGGCCAGACGACACCTTCGGCTCCCGTCGCGGCAATGGCGTCGCGGCCCTCATCGGTCCGCGAGGTGCCGATCACCCGCCAGCCGCGCGCGAGAAGGCGGCGCGTAAGCGCGCGTGCGGTGTATCCGTGGCCGAAGGAAAGGAGCGCAGGCACCGCCCGCATGTGGCCGTGCATCGCCCCGATGGCAAGGCTGGAACAGCGGCCTTGCGGCGGCGTTCCCAGTGCAATGGAGGGCTGAGATGACGATCCCGAAAAAATACGCCGACATCGATTTCACC
The DNA here is from genome assembly GCA_965219015.1 of Paracoccaceae bacterium. Taxonomy (GTDB): domain Bacteria; phylum Pseudomonadota; class Alphaproteobacteria; order Rhodobacterales; family Rhodobacteraceae; genus CBDCNH01. The sequence continues at coordinate 439,553 of CBDCNH010000013.1, read as the reverse complement.
CCGCCGCAGGACGCGGCGGACGCGGCCACGAAGGGGCTCGAACTCCGCGGCAAGTTCGATCGCGGCGGGACGCGGATCGGCGTCGCCCGGGCGCGCGACCTCAAGGGGCGCGCCACGCTCTCGCCCGACACGATCCGGCGGATGACGAGCTACTTCGCCCGCCATGCGGTCGACAAGCGCGCGGCGAAGTTCGGCGACGAGGACGATCCCTCGGCGGGATACATCGCCTGGCTTCTCTGGGGTGGCGATCCCGGACGGGACTGGGCCGAAGGCGTCGCCACAGCGATGGACAAGGCCGACGAAGGCTGACGCCACTTTGCAGAAGCGGCCAGACAGGCAGCGCATCGGTCAAAAAAGTATCGGCCGAGCTGCCCTTCCGTAGTAGCGGGGGCTGCGAACCGCGCCTAACGTGACAGGTATGCGGCGACCGGCGAACCCGGCCCGCGCTGAAGCGGCGTATCGGTGCCACAAGGCCCGGATGCCGCAAGGGGAGGGAACGGCGGATGAATCCGGACCTGGAGCTCGTCCAGATCGGTCGAGGCGAAGCGTTCAAGGCGTGGGAGCACGGCTATCCGTTCCACACGGTGCGCTGGCACTTCCACCCCGAGTACGAGATCCATCAGGTCGTGGCGACGTCCGGCCGGTTCTTCGTCGGCGATTTCATCGGCAGCTTCGTCCCCGGCAACCTCGTGCTCACGGGCCCCAATCTGCCGCACAACTGGGTCAGCGACATCGGCGCCGGCGAGGCGGTGCCGCTCCGCAGCCGCGTCGTGCAGTTTTCGGCGGTCTTCATCGCCGACGCGATCGCCCTCCTGCCGGAGCTTGGGGTCTGCGCGCCGATGCTGGAGGCGAGCCGCGCGGGGCTGCTCTTCGCGCCCGAGACGGCCGCCCGGGCCGCTCCGGTCCTCGCCGAGCTGGTCGCGGCGAAGGGCGTGCGGCGGATCGAACTCTTCCTCGGCCTCGTGCGCCACCTCAGCGGCGACGACGCCGCCCGGCCGCTCACCAGCGCCGGCTACCTTCCCGATCCTTCGGGATTCCTCTCGACCGGCATCAACCGCGCGCTGACCTACATCGACGGGAACCTGACGGAGCCGTTCTCCGAAGGCGACCTCGCCGCGATCGCGGGCCTGAGCCCCGGTGCGTTCTCGCGCAGCTTCCGGCGGCACACCGGCATGGCGCTCGTGCGGTACGTGAATAGGCTCCGCATCAGCCTCGCGTGCCAGCTTCTGATGGCCGGCGAGACGCGGATCACCGACGTGTGCTTCGCATCGGGATTCAACAACATCTCGAACTTCAACCGGCAGTTCCAGGCGCAGAAGGGCATGACGCCCTCGCAATTCCGCGCGCTCTTCACTGGCCACACCGAAGCGGCGCAGGCCGCATGACCCAACCCGGCTTCGGCCGTTCATTCTCGAGAGGAGACAAGATGACGACACTTGCAACGAAGCTCACGGGCGCCGTGGCGCTCGGGATCGCCCTGATGGGCAGCACGGCGGTGCTTGCCCAGACCACCGGCACCGTCGCGTTCCTGATGCCGGACCAGGCCTCGACGCGCTACGAGGAGCATGACTTCCCGGGCTTCAAGGCCGAGATGGGCAAGCTCTGCGCCGACTGCACGGTGCTCTACCAGAACGCCAACGGCGACGCGGCGCTGCAGCAGCAGCAGTTCAACTCCGTCATCACGCAAGGTGCCAAGGTCATCGTGCTCGACCCGGTGGATTCGAGCTCGGCCGCCTCGCTGGTGCAGCTTGCGAAAAGCCAGGACGTCAAGATCATCGCCTACGACCGGCCGATCCCGGACGTGCCGGCGGACTACTACGTCTCGTTCGACAACGAGGGCATCGGCAAGGCGATCACCGACTCGCTCGTGGCACACCTGAAGGACATGGGGGCGGCGACCGACACGGGCGGCATCCTCGAGATCAACGGCTCGCCGACGGACGCGGCCGCGGGGCTGATCCGCGACGGCATCCACGCCGGCCTGAAGGACAGCGGCTACAAGACGCTCGCCGAGTACGACACGCCGGAATGGGCGCCGCCGAAGGCGCAGGAATGGGCCTCGGGCCAGATCACGCGCTTCGGCACGGACATCATCGGGGTCGTGGCGGCCAACGACGGCACGGGCGGCGGTGCCATCGCGGCGTTCAAGGCGGCGGGCGTCGACCCGGTGCCGCCGGTGACGGGCAACGACGCGACCATCGCGGCCTTGCAGCTCATCATCGCGGGCGACCAGTACAACACGATCTCGAAGCCCTCCGAGACCGTGGCGGCCGCGGCGGCCAACGTGGCGGTGCAGCTCCTCAACGGCGAGACGCCGGAGCCCAAGACCACGCTCTACGACACGCCGTCCGAGCTCTTCGTGCCGGCGGTGGTGACGCAGGAGAACCTCAAGGCCGAGGTCGTCGACACCGGCATCGTGACCGCGGCCGAGCTTTGCACCGGCCGCTACAAGGACGGTTGCGACAAGCTCGGGATCAAGTGATCCTGGCATGAAGCCTGTCCCGGCCGCGGACCGGCGGCCGGGACATCACGACAGGGAGGCGAGGCCGATGACCGATACGCGACAGAAGACCCCCGGAGAGGTCGTGCTCAGCCTCAAGGGCATCTCGAAGAACTTCGGCGCGGTCTCGGCGCTCACGGACATCGACCTCGAGGTCAAGGCCGGCGAGGTGGTGGCGCTCGTCGGCGACAACGGCGCCGGCAAATCGACGCTGGTGAAAGTGCTCGCCGGCGTCCACCAGCCATCCTCCGGCGAGATCCGCTTCGACGGCAAGCCGGTCACGCTCGCGAGCCCCGGCGCTGCGCTCGATCTCGGCATCGCCACGGTGTTCCAGGATCTGGCGCTCTGCGAGAACCTCGATGTCGTGGCCAACATCTACCTCGGGCGCGAGGAGAACGTCTGGCAGCTCGACGAGGTGGCGATGGAGGTCCGTGCCTGGACGCTTCTGAACGAGCTTGCCGCGCGCATCCCGTCGGTGCGCGACGTGGTCGCCTCGCTCTCGGGCGGGCAGCGCCAGACCGTCGCCATCGCGCGCTCGCTCCTCCTCGAGCCGAAGCTCATCATGCTCGACGAGCCGACCGCGGCGCTCGGCGTGGCGCAGACCGCGGAGGTGCTGAACCTGATCGAGCGCGTACGCGACCGGGGCCTCGCGGTCATCATGATCTCGCACAACATGGAGGACGTGCGCGCGGTCGCGGACCGCATCGTCGTCCTCCGGCTCGGGCGCAACAACGGCGTCTTCACACCCGAGACGTCCAACCAGGAACTCGTCGGCGCCATCACCGGCGCCTCCGACAACGCGGTGTCGCGTCGCGCGGGCCGCCGCGAGATGGCACAGGAGAGCCAGGCATGAGCGACACACCGGGAAAGATCGCGCCGCAGGGCACGCTCCTCGACCGCAGCGACGTCCGCGTCAAGCACGCCACGGGCGCCGGCGGGGCCATCGGCGCCTTCTTCGACCGGGTGCGCTCGGGCGACCTCGGCTCGCTGCCGGTCATCGTCGGGCTCGTCATCATCTGGTCGGTGTTCACCAGCCTCAATCCGGTCTTCGCCTCCTCGAACAACCTCGTGAACCTGATCTTCGATTGCTCGACGACGGGCGTGATCGCGCTCGGGATCGTCTGCGTGCTGATGGTCGGCGAGATCGACCTCTCGGTCGGCTCGATGTCGGGCTTCGCCTCGGCGGTGGTGGGCGTGCTCTGGGTCAACCAGGGCGTACCGGTGATCCTCGCGATCATCGCGGCGGTCGCGGTGGGCGCGGTCATCGGTGCGGTCTATGCGCTCCTCTACAACCGGCTCGGGATGCCGTCGTTCGTGGCGACGCTGGCGGGGCTCCTCGCAATCCTCGGGATGCAGCTCTACATCCTCGGCGCGACGGGCTCGATCAACCTGCCCTACGGCTCGGCGATGGTGAGCTTCGGCCAGCTCCTCATCATGCCGGACTGGGTGTCCTACACGCTGGCGCTGATCCCCGGCATCGTGATCCTGGTGGCCGGACAGCGGACGGCCCAGCGACGCCGCGCGGCAAACCTCTCCGCGCCGTCGATCGTCGGCACGGTGCTCAGGGCGCTCGTGCTCACGGTGATCTTCGAGGCCGCGGTCTACTACCTCAACCTCGGTCGCGGCGTGCCGTGGATGTTCGGGCTCTTCGTGCTCCTCGTCGTCATCATGAACTACGCCTTCACCCGGACGAAGTGGGGCCGCTCGATGACCGCCGTGGGCGGCAACCGCGAGGCCGCGCGCCGGTCGGGCATCAACGTGCGCGGCATCTATGCGAGCGCGTTCGTGCTCTGCTCGATGTTCGCGGCGTTCGGCGGCGTGCTCTCGGCCGCGCGCCTCGCCTCGGCAAGCCAGCAGGCAGGCACCGGCGACGTGAACCTCAACGCCATCGCCGCGGCGGTGATCGGCGGCACCAGCCTCTTCGGCGGGCGCGGCAACGCCTGGTCGGCGCTCCTCGGGATCATCGTGATCCAGTCCATCGCCAACGGCCTCACGCTCCTCAACCTGTCGTCGAGCCTGCGCTACATGATCACCGGCGGCGTCCTCGCCATCGCGGTGATCGTCGACAGCCTCGCGCGGCAGAGCCGCGTGTCGCATGGCCGGGCCTGAGGGGAGACGCGACATGGCGCGTGAACTCGACGGCAAGGTCGCGGCCGTCACGGGCGCGGCATCCGGGATCGGCCTCGAATGCGCGAAGGCGATGCTCGACGCCGGCGCGCGGGTGGTCCTCGTGGACCGCGCGGGCGACAAGGTGCGCGGCATCTGCGACGAGCTTGGCGAGCGCGCCGTCCCGCTCGCGGTGGACCTCCTCGACCCGGCGAGCGTGGCCACCATGCTGCCCGCGATCCTCGAGCATTCGGGCCAGCTCGACATCTTCCACGCCAACGCCGGCGCCTACATCGGCGGCCCCGTGGCCGAGGGCGACCCCGACGTCTGGGACCGCGTGCTCAACCTCAACGTCAACGCCGCGTTCCGCACCATCCATGCGGTGCTGCCGCACATGATCGAACGCGGCACCGGCGACATCGTCGTGACGAGCTCGATCTCGGGCTTCGTGCCGGTGGTCTGGGAGCCGATCTACACCGCCTCGAAGTTCGCCGTGCAGGCGTTCGTGCATACCGTCCGGCGGCAGATCGCGCCGCAGGGCGTCCGCATCGGGGCGGTGGCGCCGGGACCGGTGGTGACGGCGCTCCTCGACGACTGGCCAAAGGCAAAGATGGACGAGGCGCTCGCCAACGGCAGCCTCATGCAGCCGAAGGAGGTCGCCGACGCCGTGATGTTCATGCTGACGCGGCCGAAGGGCGTGACGGTGCGCGACATCGTGATCCTGCCCTCGACGGTCGATCTCTAGGGTGGCCACACATCTCATCGGCGTGGATGTCGGCACCGGCTCGGCGCGCGCGGGCGTGTTCGACGCCGCGGGCGCGATGCTGGGCTCCGCCAAGACCGACATCGCGCTCTTCCGCGGGCCCGGAGCGGCCGTCGAGCAGTCGAGCACCGAGATCTGGGCCGCGGTCTCTGCCTCCGTGCGGCGCGCGGTCGCCGAGGCCGGCATCGTGCCCGGCGACGTGGCGGGGATCGGCTTCGACGCGACCTGCTCGCTCGTGGTGCTGGGCGAGGGCGGCACGCCGCTCGCCGTCGGCGCCTCGGAGGACGCGGCGCGCGACATCATCGTCTGGATGGACCACCGCGCGGTCGCTGAGGCCGAGCGCATCAACGGCATCGGGCATCCGGTGCTGGCCTACGTCGGCGGGCGCATCTCGCCCGAGATGGAGACGCCGAAGCTCCTCTGGCTCGCCGAGCACCGCCCCGCGACCTTCGCCGCCGCATGGCAGTTCCTCGACCTCGCCGACTACCTCACCTGGCGCGCGACGGGCTCGCTCGCGCGGTCGGTCTGCACGCTCACATGCAAATGGACCTACCTCGCGCACGAGCGGCGCTGGGACGCGGACTACTTCCGCGCCATCGGCCTCGGCGCGCTCGCCGACGAGGGGTTCGCGCGGATCGGCACCGAGGTCGTCGACCCCGGTACGGCGCTCGGCGCGGGGCTGACCGAAGCCGCCGCCGCCGACCTCGGGCTCGCGGCGGGCACGCCCGTCGGCGCGGGGCTCATCGACGCCCATGCGGGGGGCATCGGCACCGTGGGCGCGATGGGCAGCGGGGGCGACCCGACGACGAGCCTCGCCTACGTGTTCGGCACCTCGTCCTGCACCATGACGACCACGCGCGAGCCGGTGTTCGTGCCGGGCGTCTGGGGGCCGTACTACTCCGCGATGGTGCCCGGCGCCTGGCTGAACGAAGGCGGGCAGTCCGCGGCTGGCGCGGCGATCGACCACCTCGTGACGCTGCATCCCGCCTACCCCGAAGCGCTGCAGGCGGCGCGGGCGGCGGGCATGCCGCTCCCCGTCTGGCTCGCGCGCGAGGCCGAGACGAACGGGCTTTCGGAGGCCGCTCGGCTCGCGGGCGGGCTGCATGTCGTGCCGGAGTTCCTCGGCAACCGGGCGCCCTTCGCCGATCCCGCCGCGCGCGGGCTCGTCGCGGGCATCGGCATGGAGACCGACGTGGCGAGCCTCGTGGCGCTCTACGTCGCGGGGCTCTGCGGCATCGGCTACGGGCTGCGGCAGATCATCGAGACGCAGGCCGCGAACGGCGCGCCGGTCGAGCGGGTGATGATCTCGGGCGGCGCGGGCGCGGCCGACCTCGTGCGCCAGCTCCTCGCCGACGCATCGGGCAAGCCGGTGGTCGCGACCGCCGCCGCCGAGCCCGTGCTCCTCGGCGCCGCCATCCTCGGGGCGGTCGCGGGCGGCGCGTTCCCCGACATGACCGCCGCGATGGCCGCGATGTCGGCGCCGGCCACAACCTACGCCCCCGCGCCGGAGATGGCCGACCTGCACGCGCGGCGCTTCGCCGCCTTCGAGGCGCTGCAGGCCACGGCACGCGAGGTCCGGCACGCGGCGGGGTAGCGCAGGCGCGTCCGGGCGCTTACACTTCGAAGATGAACTACTCCGACAAGAACCTGCCCGTCCTCACGCCCGACGTGCCGCATGCCACGAGCTTCACCTCGGCGGCGGAAGCGGTGACGGCGCTCGAGACGCTCTACGCCGAAGCGACCGCGTTCCTCCTCGCGCGCTTCTCGGAGGCCGTCGGCGGCCCCCGCCCCGCCGCGCGCTACCGCGCCTTCTACCCCGAGATCCGCATCGTCACGACGAGCTTCGCCAAGGCCGACAGCCGGCTCAGCTTCGGCCATGTCGCGGTGCCGGGCGTCTATGCCACCACCGTGACGCGGCCCGACCTCTTCCGCAGCTACCTCACGCAGCAGATCGACCTCTTGATGCGGAGCCACGGCGTGCCGGTCATCATCGGCCCCTCGGCGACGCCGATCCCGGTGCATTTCGCGGTCGCGGGCAACCCTGCCGTGAACGTGCCGCAGGAGGGCGTGCTCGATTTCGCGCTCCGCGACGTGTTCGACGTGCCGGACCTCGCCACGACCAACGACGACATCGTGAACGGCCGCGGGTCGCAGAACGCCGACGGCTCGGGCCCGCTTGCGCCCTTCACCGCGCAGCGCGTGGACTATTCGCTGGCGCGGCTCGCGCACTACACCGCGACCGAGCCCGAGCACTTCCAGAACCACGTGCTCTTCACCAACTACCAGTTCTACGTCGAGGAGTTCGAGGCCTACGCCCGGCTCGCGCTCGCCGACGCGGGCTCGGGCTATACCGCCTTCGTCGGGCCCGGCAACGCCGAGATCACCGATCCCGCGGGCGTCCTGCCAAGGCTCGAGAAGCTGCCGCAGATGCCGACCTACCACCTCGTCCGCCCGGGCGGCAGCGGCATCACGCTCGTCAACATCGGCGTCGGCCCCTCCAACGCCAAGACCGCGACGGACCATATCGCGGTGCTGCGCCCGCACGCCTGGCTGATGGTCGGGCATTGCGCGGGGCTTCGCAACTCGCAGTCGCTCGGCGACTTCGTGCTGGCGCACGCCTACTTGCGCGAGGACCACGTGCTCGACGACGATCTGCCCGTCTGGGTGCCGATCCCGGCGCTCGCCGAGGTGCAGATCGCGCTGCAGGAAGCGGTCGCCGAGGTGACGCAGCTCGAGGGCTACGAGCTCAAGCGCATCATGCGGACGGGCACGGTCGCGACCATCGACAACCGCAACTGGGAGCTCCGCGACCAGTCCGGGCCGGTGCAGCGCCTGAGCCAGTCCCGCGCCATCGCGCTCGACATGGAGAGCGCCACCATCGCCGCCAACGGGTTCCGCTTCCGGGTGCCCTACGGGACGCTGCTCTGCGTCTCCGACAAGCCGCTCCACGGCGAGCTGAAGCTTCCCGGCATGGCGACCGAGTTCTACCGCACGCAGGTCGCGCGCCACCTCCTCATCGGCATCCGCGCGATGGAGCGGATCCGGGAGATGCCGCTCGAGCGCATCCACAGCCGCAAGTTGCGATCGTTCGAGGAAACCGCCTTTCTCTGAGGGGCGGAAAAGCGCCCGTATCACGACAATTCGCTTGATTTGCTGGCCGAAAGCCGGTGTAGCAGCGAGCTATGCCGCGACTTGGCGAGGATGACCCCGCATGAACCGGGGCGGTGACGAGGAGACGGGACCGATGAACAAACCGATGACGAAGACGCAACTCGTGTCGGCGCTGGCCGACGCGATGGGCGCGGACAAGAAGACCGCGACGCAGGCGCTCGACGCGCTGACCGAGATCGTGACGAAGGAAGTCGCGGGCGGGGGCGCGGTGACGCTGCCCGGCCTCGGCAAGGTGATGTGCCGCTCGCGCCCCGAGCGCCAGGTCCGCAACCCCGCGACCGGCGAGCAGCTGACCAAGCCCGCCGACAAGGTGGTCAAGATGACCATCGCCAAGGCGCTGAAGGACAGCGTGAACGCCTGAGCCTCAGGGCTCCCGAAGCGCGATCCGCGGGGCGGCCTCCTTCGGGACGAGCCCGCGGAGACGCGGATCGGTGAACACCTCCACCCTTTGCCCCACGGGGCGAAAGCCCGCGCGGATGTAGAACGCGAGCGCCGCCGGATGGTCGAGCGTGCAGGTGTTGACGCGCACGCGGGCCACGTTCTCGCGCCAGGCGAGCGCCAGCGCGCGGGCCATCATCCAGCGGCCCGCCCCCTGCCCCGTCCGCCCGGCGACGATGCCGAAATACGCGAGGTTGCAGAGACCTTCGGCGCGGAAGTCGAGCTCGAGAAGCCCGATGTCCGTGCCATCGTCGGTCAGCGCGTAGACCTCCACGCCGGGTGTGACGAGGATCTCCCTCAGCACCGCGTCCGGCATCGCGAGGCGCGACTCCCAGAGCCATTCGGCGCCCACGCGCGAGAAGAGCGTGCGGTACCACGCGAGACCGGGGACGGGGACGCGGACCAGCGCGAACCCGTCCGGCGTCACTGCGGCATCGGGGGCTGGAGGGGCGTCCATGACGAGATCGGTCACGACCATTGCGACAGCGCCCGGCGGCACCGCGACCGGCGGTCCGTCGACGGTGATGACGATCTCGGCCATGCGCGTCCTTCGCAAGGCGGCCTTGCGCGCGCAACCCCTTTCGCCCGGCTGAGCACCCGCTAGGCTCGGCCGCGAAGGGAGCCCCGGACATGGACCTGCGCGCGATCGGCATGGGGCTCGCCTTCGCGGTGATGTGGTCCTCGGCCTTCACCTCGGCGCGGATCATCGTCGCCGCGGCCCCGCCGCTGACCGCGCTGTCGCTGCGGTTTCTCATCTCGGGCCTGATCGGCATCGCCATCGCCCGCGCGCTCGGACAGCCGTTCCGGCTGACGGGCGCGCAATGGCGCAGCGTGGCGATCTTCGGGATCTGCCAGAACGCGCTCTACCTCGGCATGAACTTCGTCGCGATGCGTTCGGTCGAGGCCTCGCTCGCGGCCATCGTCGCTTCGCTGATGCCGCTCCTCGTCGCCTTCGCGGGCTGGGCGGTGTTCGGCGCGCGGCTCCGGCCTCTCGGCATGGCGGGGCTCGCGGCAGGCGTCGCCGGGGTCGCGGTCATCATGGGCGCGCGGCTCGAGGCGGGCGTGGCGACCGGCGGGCTCCTCCTCTGCGCGGGCGGCGTCGTGGCGCTGACGGTGGCCACGCTCGCGGTCCGGGGGGCGGCCAGCGGTCGGGCGGTGATGATGCTCGTCGGGCTGCAGATGCTCGTCGGCGCCGCGGCGCTCGCGGTCCCCGCCCTCGCGACCGAGCCCTTCGTGGTCCATTGGTCCTGGCCGCTGGTGGCCGCCTTCGCCTACACGACCATCGTGCCCGGCCTCGGCGCCACCTGGGTCTGGTTCCGGCTCGTCGGCCGCATCGGCGCGGTCCGCGCCGCGACGTTCCATTTCCTAAACCCGTTCTTCGGCGTGGTCATCGCGGCCGTCCTTCTCGGCGAGCGGATCGGTCCGGCGGACCTTGCCGGCGTCGCCATCGTCATGGCGGGGATCCTCGCGGTGCAGCTCTCGCGCGCCCCGCCGCTGGCGGCCTCGACACAATCCTGACGGCGAGTTGATCGTGCTCACGCGAACGCGGGGTGACAGAGGGTCGCAGGCTCGGTCAGTGTCCGCAGCATGGAACTTCTCCTCGGATACGGCGCGGGCCTGCTGACGCTCATCAATCCCTGCGTGCTGCCGGTGCTGCCGATCGTGCTCGCGACGGCGCTGCAGGCGAGCCGCTGGGGGCCGGTCGCGCTCGCGGCGGGCCTGAGCTTCGCGTTCGTGGCGCTCGGGATCGGGGTCGCAGCGCTTGGCCGGAGCTTCGGGATCTCCGAGGACAGCATCGCGCAGGCGGGCGCGGTGCTGATGATCGGCTTCGGCCTCGTGCTCCTCGTGCCACAGCTCGACGCCGGCTTCGCGACCGCCACCGCGGGCTTCGCCGCCCGTGCGGACGCCGGGATCGATCGCATCGACCGCTCCGGCACGGGCGGGCAATTCCTCGGCGGGATGCTTCTCGGCGCGGTCTGGAGCCCCTGCGTCGGCCCGACGCTCGGCGGCGCCATCTCGCTCGCAAGCCAGGGCCAGAACCTCGGTCGCGCGGCGGTCGTGATGGGCGCGTTCGCGCTCGGGGTCTCGACCATCGTCCTCGCCCTCGGATACGGCGCCCGCTCGGCACTTAAGCGACGGCAGGCGCTCATGCGCCGCATCGCCGCCCGCTCGAAACCCCTCATGGGCGTCCTGTTCGTCGCCGTGGGGACCATGATCTTGATGCAGTGGCACCACGTCATCGAAGGCTGGCTCGTCGAGCACAGCCCGGTGTGGCTGCAGGATCTCTCCGTCGCCATCTGAAGGACATGCCATGAACCGCCGCGACTTCCTCGCCGTCACCGCCACCGTCACGCTCGCCCTGCCGCTTGCCGCGCGCGCCGAGCCGGTGCCCTACGCCCCCGGCCTCGTCGAGGCGGACCTCGCCGCCGGCAAGACGGTGTTCCTCGATTTCTCCGCGACCTGGTGCACGACCTGCGCGGCGCAAGACCGCGCGATGCAGTCGTGGAAGTCCGCCGACCCGGCCTACGAGGCCAACATCGCCTTCATCAAGGTGGACTGGGACACCTACAAGGACGCCGAAATCACGCGGCGGCTCAACATCCCGCGCCGCTCGACGCTGGTGGTGCTGAAGGGCGACCGCGAGCTCGGCCGCATCGTCGCGGGCACCTCGAAGACCGAGATCAAGGCGCTGATGGATACCGCGCTCGCCGCCGCGACGGGCAGCGCCTAGCCGATCCGCCCGCGCGGGCCGTCGCCGACCTGGCCGCGGTGGCGCAAAAGGTGGTCGGCGAGCACGCAGGCCATCATTGCCTCGCCGACCGGGACCGCGCGGATCCCGACGCACGGGTCGTGACGGCCCTTCGTGGTGATGTCGGTGGGCTCGCCCGCCGTGGTGACGGTCGCGCGGGGGGTCAGGATCGACGAGGTGGGCTTGACCGCGAAGCGCACCACGATGTCCTGCCCCGTCGAGATGCCGCCGAGCACGCCGCCGGCGTGGTTGGCCCGGTAGCGCGGGCCCTCGGGGCCCATCTCGATCTCGTCGGCGTTCTCGGACCCTGCAAGCGCCGCGGCGGCCATGCCGTCGCCGATCTCGACCGCCTTGACCGCGTTGATCGACATCATCGCCGCCGCGAGTTCGGCGTCGAGCTTGCCGTAGACCGGCGCGCCAAGGCCCGGCGGGCAGCCTTCCGCCACGACCTCGATCACCGCGCCGATGGAATCGCCCGACTTCCTGAGCGCGTCGAGCTCGGCGGCCCAGGCTTCCGCGGCGGCGGCGTCGGGCGTCCAGAACGGGTTGCGGGCGATCTCGTCGCGGTCGAAGCGCGCGCGGTCGATGCCGTGGCGCCCCATCGCGACCATGTAGCCCGTGATGCGGATGGCGGGCGCGAGCGCGCCCAGCACCGCCCGCGCGACGCCGCCCGCCGCGACCCGGGAGGCCGTCTCGCGCGCCGAGGACCGGCCGCCGCCCCGCGGGTCGCGCAACCCGTATTTCTGGAAGTACGCGATGTCGGCATGGCCGGGGCGGAAGCGGTCGGCGATGGCAGTGTAGTCCTTCGAGCGCTGGTCGGTGTTGGCGATCTGCAGCAGGATCGGCGTGCCCGTGGTCCGCCCCTCGTAGGTGCCCGACAAAATCGCCACCGCGTCGGCCTCCTGCCGCTGCGTCGTGTAGCGGTTCTGCCCCGGCCGCCGGCGGTCGAGCCAGGGCTGGATCACGCCCTCGTCGAGCGCCACGCCGGGGGGGCAACCGTCGACCACCGCGCCGATGGCGGGCCCGTGGCTCTCGCCCCAAGTGGTCACGCGAAAGAGATGTCCGAAGGTGTTGTGGCTCATCAGGCTCCCCCGCGGCCGGGTCTAGCCGCGGCCCGACGCCGCCTCAAGACGTTTGGCCTTGCCGGGGTCGATGCTCCGGCCTAGCGTGGCGGAACCTCGGGGTGCCCGGCGACGGGCTGAGATGCTGCAAGGCGAACCCGTCGAACCTGAACCGGTTAGGACCGGCGGAGGGAAGGTGGCAGCCAAGGCACCCCTACCCCCGTCGGCCCGCATCAGGAGGGATGCGATGTTGCGACGACTTCTTGCGCTGGCGCTGCTGTCGGCGGGTCCGGCACTGGCCGAGACGCCCGTGCTCACCGTCTACACCTACGACAGTTTCGCCACCGACTACGGCCCCGGCCCCGCCATCGAGACGGGGTTCGAGGCGACATGCGGCTGCGACCTGCGCTTCGTGACCGCCGGCGACGGGGCGGCGCTCCTGAGCCGGCTCAGGCTCGAAGGCGCCCGGTCCAAGGCCGACGTGGTCGTGGGCCTCGACAGCAACCAGGTCGCCGACGCCCGTGCGACCGGGCTCTTCGCAGGGTTCGATGGACCTGCGCCGAAGTTCAACCTTCCGGTTGAATGGGACGACCGCACGTTCCTTCCCTTCGACTGGGGGTATTTCGCGTTCGTCTACGACAAGACCAGGATTGCCACGCCGCCCGACAGCTTCGAGGCGCTGGCGGCGAGCGACCTCAAGGTGGCGATCGAGGATCCCCGCGCCTCGACGCCGGGGCTCGGGCTCGTGCTCTGGGTCGAGGCACTCTACGGCGACCGCGCCGAGGCGCTCTGGGCCAGCCTCGCGCCGCGCATCCTGACGGTGACGCCGGCCTGGTCGGAGGCCTACGGGCTCTTTCTTTCCGGCGAGGCGGACATGGTGCTGAGCTACACGACCTCGCCCGCCTATCACCTGATCGCGGAGGACGACCCGACCAAAGCCGCGGCGCCGTTCGCGTCCGGGCATTACCTGCAGGTGGAGGTCGCGGCGAAGCTCGCCGGGAGCGCGGAGCCGGAGCTCGCGGACCGGTTCCTCGGCTACCTCATGTCGGACGCCGCGCAGAAGGTGCTCCCGACGACGAACTGGATGTACCCTGCCGTGACGCCGGCCGAGGGTCTGCCGGCCGGCTTCGAGCAGATGATCCGGCCCAAGACGGCGATCTGGCTCACGCCCGAGGACGCGGCGAAGGCAGCGGCACCGGCGATCGAGGCTTGGCGGACCGGTCTCAGCCGCTGATGGCACGCGCGGGCTGGGGCGTCGCGGCGGTGGTGCTTGCGGTCGTCTTCGGATCCATCGCGCTCGTCGCATCCCGCGCGGATGCGGTCGGCGGGCTCGGGCCGGCGGACTGGGCGGCGGTCCGGTTCACGCTCTGGCAAGCGGTGCTGTCCGCGGCGCTCTCGGTCGGGCTCGCGGTGCCCGTGGCGCGGGCGCTCGCGCGGCGACGGTTCGCAGGGCGCGGGGTGCTCGTGGCCGTGATGGGAGCGCCGTTCATCCTGCCCGTGGTGACGGCGGTCCTCGGTCTCGTCGCGGTCTTCGGGCGCAACGGTGCGCTCAACGCCGGTCTCGCGGTGCTGGGCCTGCCGGGGATGCAGCTTTACGGGCCGCAGGGGGTGATCCTCGGGCATGTGTTCTTCAACCTGCCGCTCGCCGTCCGCCTCATCCTGCAGGGCTGGGCCGCGATCCCCGCCGAACGGCTGCGACTGGCGGCCTCGCTCGACTTCGGGCCGCGCGAGGTCATGCGGCACCTCGAGCGGCCGCTCCTCCGCGAGGTGCTGCCGGGGGCCGCCTTCGCGGTGTTCACGATCTGCCTGACGAGCTTCGCCGTGGCGCTGACGCTCGGCGGCGGCCCCCGCGCCACGACGGTGGAGCTTGCGATCTACCAGGCGGTCCGCTTCGATTTCGACCTCGGGCGCGCCGCGCTGCTGGCGCTGGTGCAGGCGGGCCTCGGGCTTCTCGCCGTCGGCTTGGCCCTCGGGCTCGCGAAGCCCGCGATGTTCGGGCCTGGCCTCGACCGTGCGGAGACCGTCCCGGCACCGCAGGGCGTTTGGCGTATGGTCGATGCAGGGCTCATCGGTCTCGCGGCGGCCTTTCTGCTGGCCCCCCTCCTGGCGGTAGCGGCAAGCGGGCTGCCGCGCATCGCGGTGCTGCCGGTCGAGATCTGGGCGGCGGCGGTGCGTTCGCTCGGCGTCGCGCTCGGTGCGGCGGCGGTGAGCGTCACGGCGGCCCTGGCGCTCGGACTCGCCGCGGTCCGTCGTCCGGTCCTCGAGGGCGCCGGGCTCGTGGCACTTGCCGCTTCGCCGCTGGTGCTCGGAACCGGGCTCTTCATCGCCGTCCTGCCCTTCGCCGATCCCACGCCGCTCGCCCTGCCGGTCACGCTCCTCGTCAACGCCCTCGCGGCCCTGCCCTTCGTGCTCCGTGCCATCGTGCCGGGGCTGCGTGCCGCCGATGCGGACTACGGCAGGCTCGCCGCGAGCCTCGGGATGGAGGGCGCGACGCGGCTCTGGCTGGTGACGCTGCCACGCATCCGCACGCCGCTCGGCTTCGCGGCGGGACTGGCTGCCGCACTCTCGGCGGGCGATCTCGGCGTCATCGCGCTCTTCTCGGGGTCGGACAACCCGACCCTGCCGCTCGCGATCTACCGGCTGATCGCGGCCTACCGTCTGCCCGAGGCCGCATCGGCCTCGCTGGTGCTGACGCTCCTCGCCTTTGCGCTCTTCGCCGGAGTGTCGCGGGCCGGCCGGGCATGAGCCTCGCCCTCGCCGATGTCCGCGCGGCGCTGGGCACGTTCACGCTGACCGCGAACGTCGAGCTCGGGACCGGCACGCGCACCGCGGTGATCGGGCCATCCGGCGGCGGCAAGTCGACGCTCCTCGCCGCGATCGCGGGCTTCGTGCCGCTCGTCGCCGGCGCCATCGCGGTCGATGGCCGCGACCTTGCCGGCGTCGCACCGGGGGCCCGTCCGGTGAGCATCCTCTTTCAGGACAACAACCTCTTTCCGCATCTCAGTGTCGCCGACAACGTGGGCCTCGGGATCCGGCCGGACCTTCGCCTGTCTCCAGAGGACCGCGACCGGGTCGGCGAGGCGCTCAAGCGGGTCGGCCTGGCCGATCACGCCAGGCGCAAGCCCGCCGCGCTCTCGGGCGGCCAGCAGGGACGGGCCGCGCTGGCGCGCGCACTCCTGCGGGCTCGGCCGGTGCTGCTGCTCGACGAGCCCTTCGCGGCTCTCGGACCGGCGCTGAAGGCAGAGATGCTGGACCTGGTCCGCGAGATCACCCAGGCGTCGGGCGCGACGCTCTTGATGGTCACGCACGACACCCGCGATGCCGAGCGGATCGCAACGGACGTGATCGTCGTGGACGACGGCACGGTCGCGCCGCCTGTGCCGACGGACCGGCTCCTCGCCGCTCCGTCGGCGACGCTCAGGCGCTATCTCGGCGTCTGAGGCGCCGTCGTGCGGGTCGTCCGGCGCTTGATCGGTTCCCAGATCCGCTTGTTGGTGAAGTAGAGGAGCACCGCGAAGATCGCGAGGAACAGCACCGCGACGAAGCCCGCCTCCTTGCGCGCGTCGAGCTTCGGCTCGGCGGTCCACATCAGGAACGCGGCCACGTCCGCCGACATGTGCGTCACGTCGTTCGGGCTGCCGTCGGCGAACTCGACGAGACCGTCCGACAGCGGCGGGGGCATCTTGATCCAGCCGGTCGAGAACACGGGGTTCTCGTAGAACGTCGTCCCCGCCTCGTCCTTGTCCTCGCCGGTGTAGGCACCAAGGAGGGCATGGATGTATTCCGGCCCGCCGGTGCCGCGGAAGAGCTGGTTGACCGTCAGCCCGTAGGGGCCGTGGAAGGCAGCCCGAGCCTTCGCCATGAGGCTGAGGTCCGGCGCGCCCTCGTACTGCGACATGCCGAAATGGTCGGACGGCACCGCGGGGCGCGTTTCGCCGGTCGCGGCATCGTCGATGTCGTGCGTCGCGGCGTAGGCCTTGACCTGGTCCTCCGGCAGCTCCGGGCCGCCGGTGTCGCCGAGCGTCCGGTAGGCGACGTACTGCATCCCGTGGCAGGCCGAGCAGACCTCGGTGAACACCTGCAGCCCGCGCTGGAGCTGGTTGCGGTCGTAGCTTCCGAACGGCCCCTCGAACGAGAACGCATAGTCCTCGATGTGCGCCGTATGCTCCTGCGCCGCCCCGGCGAGAGGGGCGAGGGCGACGAGGGCGGCAAGCGCTGCGGATCGGATCATGTGCAGGCCCTCACTCGGCCGGGTTGACGATGGTCTTGGTCCCGCCGGTGGCCCCGTCGTAGTGCGACGCGAAATCGGCCTCGATCGTCGAAGGGATCGGCAGCGGCTTCTCGATCACACCGAGAAGCGGCAGGATGACGAGGAAGTAGGCGAACCAGTAGGCCGCGGCGATCAGGGCGATGAGGCCGTAGATGCCCTCCGCAGGCTGCGAGCCCGCCCACATCAGCACCACGAAGTCGAGGACGAGCAGCGCGAACCACCATTTGAACATCGGCCGGTAGCGGCCCGAGCGGACCGAGGACGTGTCGAGCCACGGCGCAAGCGCCAGGAGCACGATCGCGCCGAACATTGCCAGCACGCCGAAGAACTTCGCGTCGATGATGCCGAAGGAGATGAAGTTCGCCGCCTGCACCACCCAGACGTCGGCGGTGAACGCGCGCAGGATCGCGTAGAACGGCAGGAAGTACCATTCGGGCTTGATGTGCGCCGGTGTGGCCAGCGGGTTGGCCGGAATGTAGTTGTCGGGCTCGCCGAGGAAGTTCGGCATGAAGCCCACCACCGCGAAGAAGATCGCGAGGATCACGACGAGTGCGAGCATGTCCTTCAGGACGAAGTAGGGCCAGAACGGCACGGTATCGCGCTCGGCCTCCTGCTTCGACGTGCGCCGCACCTCGACGCCCGTGGGGTTGTTGTTGCCCGTGGAATGGAACGCCCAGATGTGCGTGATGACGAGCCCCGCGATCACGAACGCGAGGAGGTAATGCAGCGAGAAGAAGCGGTTGAGCGTCGCGTTGTCGACCGCCGGCCCGCCGAGGAGCCATTCCTGGATCGAGGCGCCGACGCCCGGGATGGCGCCGAAGAGCCCGGTGATGACCGTGGCCCCCCAGAACGACATCTGCCCCCAGGGCAGCACGTAGCCCATGAACGCCGTCGCCATCATCGCGAGGTACATCAGCATCCCGATGATCCACGTCACCTCGCGCGGCGCCTTGTAGCTTCCGTAGTAGAGGCTGCGGAAGATGTGGAGGTACACGGCCGCGAAGAACAGCGACGCGCCATTGGCGTGCAGGTAGCGCAGCATCGCGCCGCCGCGCACGTCGCGCATGATGTGCTCGACCGACGCGAAGGCATCGGCGGTGCTCGGCGTGTAGTGCATCGCGAGGACGACGCCGGTGGCGATCTGCAGCACGAGGCAGAACGTGAGGATGATGCCCCAGATCCACATCCAGTTGAGGTTCTTGGGCGTCGGGAACATCAGGACGTCGTAGAGCAGGCCCACCACGTTCAGCCGGCGATGCAGCCACTTTTCTCCGCCGGAGGTCGGCTCGTAATGATCGTGCGGAATGCCGGGCATTGCTGCGTCTCCTCAGCCGAGCTTGATCGTCGTGTCGTCGGTGAACTTCGCGACCGGAATCTCGAGGTTGCGCGGCGCGGGACCGCGACGGATCCGGCCGGCGGTATCGTACTGCGACCCGTGGCACGGGCAGAACCAGCCGTCGTAGTCGCCCGCGCCGTCGCCGAGCGGGACGCAGCCGAGATGCGTGCAGACGCCGAGCATCACCAGCCACTCCGGCTTGTCGGGCATCGCGCGGTTCTCGTCGGTGGCCTGCGCGTCGCCCGCGATGTTGGCGTTCTCGGCGAGCGGGTCCGGCAGGTCGGCGAGGTCGACCGCGTTGGCCTCCTCGATCTCCTTGGCGGTGCGGTGCCGGATGAAGACGGGCTTCCCGAGAAACTTCACGGTGATCTGCGTGCCTTCCGCGACGCTGCTCACGTCGACGTCGATCGAGGACAGCGCCTCGACATCGGCCGACGGGTTCATCTGGTTGACGAGCGGCCAGACGCCCGCGCCGAGCGCGATCGCCCCGGCGCCCGCGGTGGCGTAGAACAGGAAATCGCGGCGCGTGCCGGAAGGTTCTTCGGTATGGGACACGGGCGGTCCTTTCGCGGCGTCGGTAGGGTGGAGCAGGCGGCGCACCAAGGCTCCCGCTTCCATCGCCGAAACACCTAGCGCCGGGTTCCGCTTGCGTCCAGCGGACATTCCGGCGCAGGGAGGGCGCGCTTTCGCGATCAGGACTTCTCCGATGGCCGTCCTCCCCTGGCTTCGCCGCATCGTCTTCGCGCATGTCGTCGTCGCGGTCCTCGGAGCGACGGTGCTCATCACGGTGCCCAGCGCCGAGCGCTACGGCGACAACCTGCAGATCGCGCTCCCGGTGCTCGGGCTCGCGTGCAGCGCGAAGACCGGATCGGCCGGGGAGTACCTCGTCCGCTTCGGCGCGCTTCTCGTCACGGCGCACGGGTCGAAGGCGGCGCTCGGCTCGAAAGCGATCTCGCGAAGACCGAATGGCGGCGATGCGGGCTTTCCGTCGGCGCATGCCGCCGCCGCCACCTTCGGAGCGAGCGAGCTCATTCGAACCTGCCTTGCGGCGAGCCCGGCCGTGCAGGCTATCGTGGTGTTCGCGGCGGCGTTCACCGGCCTCTCCCGCCTGACGGCAGCCAAGCACGACATCTGGCAGGTGCTCGCGGGCGGGGTGCTCGGACATGTCGCGAACCGTGTCCTGCGCCGGCCGTCCCGTGCGCGTGCTGCGGCGCAGGCTGCGCTCGGGCGGCTCATTCGGCGGCTTCGCCTTCCGTCATGGCGGACCCGTGGTCGGGATGCACGGCGGTTTCGCGGTCGGTGAGGGTCGAGCCCGCCCTGTCGAGCACGCGCACCTCGCGCTGCGGGAACGGGATCGAGATGCCGTTCGCCTTGAACGTGTCCCAGAGCGCCAGGTAGACCGCACCCCGCACGTTGGTCAGCCCCTCGGTCGGGTCACGGATCCAGAACCGCAGGATGTAGTCGACCGAGCTGTCGCCGAAGCCGACGATATGGCAGACCGCCGGCCGCGTCCTGAGCACCCGCCGCGCGGCCTGCGCGGCCTCGACGGCGAGCGCGCGGACCTTGTGCGGATCGTCGCCATAGGACGTGCCGAAGAACAGGTCGAGCCGCACGAAGTCGTTGGAGTGGGACCAGTTCACCACCTGCCCGGTGATGAGATCCTCGTTCGGGATCAGGTACTCCTTGCCGTCGCGGGTGACGACCGAGACGTAGCGGGCGCCGAGCGCGTTGATCCAGCCGAAGGTCTCGCCGAGCGAGATCACGTCGCCGGGCTTCACCGACTTGTCGAGGAGGATGATGACCCCGGAGACGAGGTTCGAGACGACCTTCTGCAGCCCGAACCCGAGCCCCACGCCGATCGCGCCCGAGAGCACCGCGAGCCCGGTCAGGTCGAACCCGACCGCCTTCAGGCCGATGAAGAACGCCGAGCCGTAGAGCACGACCTGCATCACCTTGATGACGAGGACGCGCATCGACGGCGAGATGTCCTCGTTCGAAGACAGCGTCCGCGCCGCGTTCGACGAGGCGAGCCGCGCCAGCGTGAAGAGCACCCCGGTGATGACGAGCGCCTTCAGGACGTCGAGGACCGAGATCGTGTAGGTGCCGAGCGGCACCGCGAGGCTGTCGAGTCCGCGCTCGGCGTCGGGCAGCACGCCGAGCACGAGGAGCGTCACGTAGATCCAGGCGCCCCAGGTCACGATCCGGCGCAGGAAGCGGTTGCGGATGATGCGCGCGAGGAGCCCCACGACGAGCCAAGCGGTCGCGAGCGTCGCGGCGACGAAGACGATGGCGCTCCGCTGCGGCCAGGCGAGCTCGCGGAAGAGGCCGACGACGGCCCAGGCGAGGACGACGAAGATGATGCTGCGAAGCCGCTTGTGGATCAGCACCAGCGCCCGGAGGCGCCACTTCGGCCAGCCCTCGCGTCCCCGCATCCAGGCGTAGAGCCGGGGCGCCGCAAGCATCCGGCCGAGATAGGCCGCGCCCCAGATCGCGAGGATGAGCGCGATCTGCCACAGCCGGTACGGCTCCGCGAGGCTCGTGAGGAACGCATCGAGCGTCCGCACCGCGGTGTGGAACCAGGCCGAGACGGTGGGGTCGAGTTCGTTCATGGCTGTGATCGGGCTGCCTCGGCCGAGCCTCGCACCAAACCGCCCCGCAAGCCAGCCACGCTCAGCGCAGCGTGAGCGCGACCTCGTTGCGGCGCGTCCAGGGCAGCGCGAACGGCGGATCGTAGAACATCAGGACCGGCGCGCCGTCGACCGCGAGCCCCTGCGCCGCGGCGAAGGCGCGCACGGCGGCGATCCGGCGGTCGATACGGCCCTCGAACGGGATGCCGCCGAATTCGAGGACGAGGCGGCGCACGGGCCCGGTCGTGGCGAAACGCACCGTGGCATCGCGTGGCGCGGGCAGGCTTGCCGCACGGTCGGCGGGCATTGCGAAGCGGACCGTCCAGCCGCCATCGGGCGCCGCCATCTGCGTCACCGGCGTGGTCATGGCGATCTTGTCGCCCGCCGCATTGCCGCCGAAGATGTAGCCCGCGAGCTTGCGGAACCCCGCGCCGCGCGCGCCCGACCGGCTGCCGGGGACAGTCACCTCGGCCACCGTCCCGGCCCTATAGTCGCGGATCTCGACAGTGCCCTCGGGCAGCGTCTCGCGCCGCTCGACGGCATAGTCCGGCGTCTCGTAACCCTTGTACATCTCCGCCCCTGCCGGTCCGCACGCGCCGATCAGGAGCGCCGCTGCGATGATGGTCCGGATGCGTGACATCGTCCCCCATCGATGACGGACACCGGCACGTCGCGCAATCGGCATCCCGTCGCACCGGCGAGCTTCGCGATTCGCGACTCCTGTCGTAGACTGGGTCCATTCACACCGAAGGGATTCTCTCATGCAACGCGTCCTTGCCATCGCTATGATCTCATTCTCCCTTCCCCTCCAAGCCCCGGCGGCGAGCTATGACGTCTTCGACGTCGACGGCGGCGCCCGGCTCGGCGGCTTCGAGGCGCCCGCGTCCGGCGGGCCGCTTACGGCGGCATCGTTCACGATTGGGGGCACCACCCTCGACCAGCTCCTCGGCGGCAGCACGGCGCCGTCGTGGGATCCGCTCACCGGCTTCGTGACGGGTCCGGGCGGGGGCGGCTTCGGCGGCATCACGGTCTCGAGCCCGGTCGCGTTCACGCTCGACGACGCGACCATGCTGGTGCTCGCGCCCGGCGAGTTGGTGTTCAGCCTCACCGATGGCGCCGACACGCCGGGCGAGTGGTACTTCGACGTCCTCGCGCCGGGCTTCGAGACCAACGTGAGCCTCGGCTTCTACGAGGTCGCGCCGGCCGCGGTGCCGCTGCCGGCCGCCGCGAGCCTTCTGGGTGCCGGTCTGGCCGCGCTTGCCCTTGCGAGGCGTCGCCGGTCGGCGTAACCCCGTGCGGATGCGCCGGAAGATTCTCCTCGACGACCGGAAGCGCCTGCCCTGGCGCTTCTTCGGCGATGCGCGGTCGGTGCTGGCGCGCGGCTGAGGGCGTCCCGGCCCGCATCCCGCCCTCCAGCACCGGACCCCGCCCATGCCCCGCACGCTCTACGACAAGATCTGGGACGACCACCTCGTCTCCGCCGACGACGACGGCACCTCGCTCCTCTACATCGACCGCCACCTCGTCCACGAGGTGACGAGCCCGCAGGCCTTCGAGGGCCTGCGCCTCGCCGGCCGCCGCGTCCGCGCGCCCGAGCGCACCATCGCGGTGCCGGACCACAACGTGCCCACGACCGAGGGCCGCGACGCGCACATCGACAACGCCGAGAGCCGTATCCAGGTCGAGACGCTCGACCGCAACGCGCGCGAGTTCGGCGTGCATTACTACCCCGTCAGCGACGTGCGGCAGGGCATCGTCCACATCGTCGGCCCCGAGCAGGGCTGGACGCTGCCGGGCATGACCGTCGTGTGCGGCGACAGCCACACCGCCACGCACGGCGCCTTCGGCGCGCTCGCGCACGGCATCGGCACCTCCGAGGTCGAGCACGTGCTCGCCACGCAGACGCTGATCCAGCGCAAGGCGCGCAACATGAAGGTCGAGATCACCGGCGCGCTCGGCCCCGGCGTGACCGCGAAGGACATCACCCTCAGCGTCATCGGCGCCACCGGCACCGCGGGCGGCACCGGCCACGTCATCGAGTACTGCGGCGAGGCGATCCGCGCGCTGTCGATGGAGGGCCGCATGACGGTCTGCAACATGGCCATCGAAGGCGGCGCGCGGGCGGGGCTCATCGCGCCCGACGAGACCACGTTCGCCTACGTCATGGGCCGCCCGCACGCGCCGAAGGGCGCGGCCTGGGAGGCGGCGCTCGCCTGGTGGCGCACGCTCGTCTCCGACGAGGGCGCGCAGTTCGACAAGGTGGTGACGCTGCGGGGCGAGGACATCGCGCCCGTCGTCACCTGGGGCACCTCGCCCGAGGACGTGCTGCCGATCACCGGCACCGTGCCCGCGCCCGAGGACTTCGGCCCCGGCAAGGCCGAGGCGGTCCGCCGCTCGCTCGCCTACATGGGCCTCGAGCCCGGCACGCGCCTCGCCGACGTCGCCATCGACACGGTGTTCATCGGCTCCTGCACCAACGGCCGCATCGAGGATCTGCGCGCCGCCGCCGCGATCCTGCGCGGCCACAAGGTCCGCGACGGGCTCCGCGCGATGGTCGTGCCGGGCTCGGGGCTGGTGCGCGCCCAGGCCGAGGACGAGGGACTCGCGGAGGTGTTCGTCGCCGCGGGCTTCGAGTGGCGCCTTGCCGGCTGCTCGATGTGCCTCGCGATGAACCCCGACCAGCTCGCGCCCGGCGAGCGCTGCGCGGCCACCTCGAACCGCAACTTCGAGGGCCGCCAGGGCCGCGGCGGCCGCACCCACCTGATGAGCCCCGCGATGGCCGCCGCCGCCGCCATCACCGGCCGGCTGACCGACGTGCGGGAGATGCTGTGAGGCTGGCGCGTGAGGTCCATCGCTTTGGCGAGGGTCTCTTCCACCAGCCGGCGGACATCCCGATGTCCCCGACGGTGGCGCTCGACTGCGGGCTCACCGCTGAAGCCGCCGCGCTGGTTCACGGGAAGGGCGCGCGAGCAGCTTTCGCTGACCGCAAGGCTTCGGAGAGCCCGGTTCGTCAAGGGAATGTCCGCCCCCGACCGCAGCCACATCACAGAGGCGCTGCTGCGCGCGGGCGTCGATCCATCGGCTGCCAACCGGATCGGAACGCCGGAACTGCAGCGACAGGTCGGACGATTGGCCGGCCGAGCGGCAGCATTGCGGCAGGAGCACGGTGCGACAGGCGATCCGACGGTTTTGCGCCATTCGGACGGCAGGACAGAACCAATCGATCTCTCGCGACTAGAGGTCCGGCCGGAACATGATGACCAACGCGCATCCTGACCCCGGTTCAGGTCGCATCACTTCGAAGAAAGGCAAATTCAATGAAATCCCTTGCAGCAGGCGCGATCCTCATGATGTCGTCCACTCTCGCAAACGCCGCCGATCTGGAGGTTGAGACGTTCAACCCCGGTGCCGCCAGCGTCTTCGGCGTCGCATCGTCCCTGATCATGGGCCCGACGGAAGCAATTCTCGTCGACGCCCAATTCCAGAAGAACGACGCGGAAACCGTCGCGCAGATGGTCAGGGACAGCGGCCGCACCCTGAAGACCATCTATATCAGTCACCCGGATCCCGACTTCTACTTCGGCCTCGACGTTATCACGGCTGCTTTTCCGGACGCAGAAGTCGTCGCGACTCAACCGACAATCGATGCGATCGAGGCCAGCATCGACGGCAAGGTGACGTTCTGGACCCCCATCCTGGGAGAGAACGCGCCGACAGCCACGGTCATTCCCGGTCCGGTCGAAGGCGATGCGATGACGGTCGACGGGGAACCGGTGAAGATCGTTGGCCTCGAAGGGGACAATCCCGAACACACGTTCCTGTGGGTTCCGTCGGAGGAGATCATCCTCGGTGGCGTGCTGGTCTATGAAAATGTGCATGTCTGGCTCGCCGACGCATCCACCGTGGCGGCGCGCGATAAATGGCGCGCGTCCCTCGATGAAATGCTGGCCCTGAACCCTAGCCGGGTCATCTCGGGCCACGTGGTCGGGGAAAGCTCCGAGGACACATCCGGGGTGAAGTTCACGCGCACGTACCTCGACAAGGTCGACGCCGAGGTGCCGAACGCGACGACATCGGCCGAACTGGTTGCAGCGATGACGCGAGCCTATCCGGACTTCTCGAACGTCGGCGATCTGGAACTCGGTGCAGCCGTCGTCATGGGTGAGCGTACCTGGCCGTAAGCCCTCGGCCTGCCAAGGTCAGGATCATGCTGACCCTAGCTGTTCATTCGCTCGACCTGGTGGCTGTCGTAGTGGAAGCGCTTGACGGTGGCGTCCTTGATGGTGCGGTTCATTCGCTCGACCTGGCCGTTCCTCGGGAAAACGATCCACCGGATCCTTTCCTGATCCTCGTCTCTCCAGGGGTGATTGGGCTTCGCAAGGCAGTGCTCGATCCCGTTCGCCTCGCAGATCAAGTCGACGCGCAGCGGCCGGGAGAGGATCGTGTTCCTGTTCCGGGGCTGCTCGGCGAACTGGATGCCCTTACCGGCAAGAACGGTATGGACCTGACAGGGGACGACTTCGAGCATGTGCTGCAGGCACTGCCAGGCAACTTCCAGACAACGGATTTACGCAGACAACCTGCAGCCGATATAGCATCAACTGCACATCTTTCTGAAAGTCTGGACGTGACATGACCCCCTTCACCACCCTCACCGGCGTCGCGGCGCCGTTGCCGCAGATCAACGTCGACACCGACATGATCATCCCCAAGCAGTTCCTGAAGACGATCGCGCGCACCGGGCTTGGGGCGAACCTCTTCGACGAGATGCGCTTCCGGCCCGACGGCAGCGAGATCGAGGGCTTCGTGCTCAACGAGCCCGCCTACCGGCAGGCGGAGATCCTGATCGCGGGCGAGAACTTCGGTTGCGGGTCGAGCCGCGAGCACGCGCCCTGGGCGCTCCTCGACTTCGGCATCCGCTGCGTGATCGCGCCGTCCTTCGCCGACATCTTCCACGCCAACTGCTTCAAGAACGGCATCCTGCCCGTGGTGCTGCCGCAGGCCGAGGTGGCCGCGCTGATGGAGGAGGCGCGCAAGGGCTCGAACGCGCGCATGACGGTCGACCTCGCGGCGCAGACGGTGACGACGGCGGACGGCGTGTCGTTCGGCTTCAAGGTCGATGCGTTCCGCAAGCACTGCCTGCTGAACGGCCTCGACGACATCGCGCTCTCGCTCGAGAAGACGCCCGCCATCGACGCCTTCGAGCGCCGGTCGGCCGAGGCGCGGCCCTGGGTCTGAGGCTCGGCGTCCTCGCGCTGGCGCTCGTGGCCGGGACCGCGGGCGCCGACACGCTGCGGATCGCGACCTACAACGTCGAGCTCTCGCGCAAGGGGCCGGGGCTGATGCTGCGCGACATCCTCGGCGGCGCGGACCCCCAGGTCGCGGCTGTCCTCGAGGTGATCCGCGCCGCGGACCCGGACGTGCTCCTCCTGACCGGCTTCGACTGGGACGCGGGCGGCGCGGCACTCGGCGCCTTCGCGGAGCGCGCGGGCGCCTACCCCTTTCGCTTCGCGCTGCGGCCCAACACCGGGCTCGCGACCGGACTCGACATGAACGGCGACGGACGGACCGGCGACGCCACCGACGCGCAGGGCTACGGCCGCTTCACCGGCGCGGACGGGATGGCGCTCCTGAGCCGCGTGCCGGTCGACGCGGGCGCCGCGCGGGCCTTCACCGGCATGCTCTGGCGCGACCTGCCCGGCGCCGAGCTGCCGCAGGTGGACGGCAAGCCCTTCCCGTCCGAGGCCGCGCAGGCGGCGCAGCGGCTCTCCACGGTGGCGCACTGGGACGTGCCACTCATCGTCGGGGAGCGGCGCCTGCACCTGCTGGCCTTCAACGCCACGCCGCCGGTGTTCGACGGCCCGGAGGACCGGCTGGGCCTGCGGAACCGCGACGAGATCCGGATCTGGAGCCTCTATCTCGACGGCAAGCTCGACGACCCGCCGCCCGACGCGCCGTTCGTGATCCTCGGCGACGCCAACCTCGACCCGGCCGACGGCGAGGGCCGCCACGAGGCCGTCGCAGCCCTCCTCGCCCGAGCGGACCTGCACGACCCCGCGCCGCGGAGCGCAGGCGGGGCTGCGGCCGCCGACGCGCGCCAGCGGGGCGACCCGGCGCTCGACACCGCCGCCTACCCCAAGGCGCCGGGCAACCTGCGGCTCGACTACGTGCTGCCGTCACGCGGCCTCGCGGTGGCGGATGCGGGCGTCTGGTGGCCCGCTCCGGGAGCGCCCGGCGCCGACGATGCGGCGGCAGCCTCGCGTCACCGGCTCGTCTGGGTGGACATCGCGCTCGACTGAGGCGCATCCGGCAGGTGCGCCGCGATCACCGTCTCGAGCGGGGTCTGGTGGAAGTCGGGCAAGAGGGCGTGGAACCGGGAGCCATCGATCTCGTGCGGCAACCCGTGCAGGTAGCGCATCTCGAGAAGCTCGCGCGAGAGCTCGTGGACCGGCGCCGCGAGCCGGAGCGCCCACCACGGGAAGCGGCCGATGCGGATGCGCCGGCCCGTCAGCGGCTCCAGCATCCGCGCCAGGTCCGCGAAGCTGAACGTGTATCCCGGCATCCCGACCTCGTGGAACGCCGGCAGCGCGGCGCGGCGCTCGGCGACCGCCACGATGGCGCGCGCGAGGTCGGGCGTATGCACCCAGGCGCGCGGCGCGTCGGGGTCGCCCGTCGCGGTGATCCGGCCGCGCTTCAGGCCGCGCAGCACCGCCATCCGCAGCAGCGTCTGCGGGTTGTCTGCGTCGATGAAGTCGCCGGCGCGGACGAGGAGCACCTGCACGCCGTCGCGCGAGGCGGCGCGCAGCATGTCCTCCATCTCGGCGCGGATGCGGCCCTTGCGCGAGACCGGCCGGTGCGGCGTGGCCTCGGTCCAGGGTTCCGGCTCGGTGCCGTAGACGTAGACCGTCGCCGGCATCACGATGGTCGCGCCGCTCGCCTTGGCGGCGGCGACGACCTGCGCCGTGATGGCCGGGATCAGTTCTTTCCAATTGTGGTAGAGCGGCGGGTTGAGGCCGTTGAAGATGACGTCGCACCCTTGCGCGGCTTCGGCCATGTCGGTGCCGCGCGCGTAGCGACGGACCTCCCAGCCGGCGACCGCAAAGGCGCGGGCGACGTGGCGGCCGATGCCGCCGCTGGCGCCGGCGACGAGGACGGTATGGGTCATGGGAGGCTCCTTTCGAATGCGATGCCCGATAGCTAGCCGCGGAGCGGTCCGACGGGAATTGCATGGAAGCGCCGATGGGATATGCAGGAACGCATGGACACCGCTCTCGACTGGTCGCTCGTCGCCTCCTTCCTCGCCGTCGCGGACGGCGGCTCGCTCTCGGCGGCCGCGCGCGCGTCGGGGATGGCGCAGCCGACGCTCGGCCGGCGCGTCCGCGCATTGGAGGGCCAGCTCGGCGTGACGCTCTTCGACCGGGTGGCGCAGGGCCTCGTGCCGACCGAGGCGGCGGCGGCGCTCCTGCCCGCGGCGCGCGCGATGCGGGCCGCGGCCGCCGGACTCGGGCTGGCGGCGGCGGCACAGCGGCCGGGACTTGCGGGGACGGTGCGGATCACGGCCAGCGTGGTCGTCGCGCACACCGCGCTGCCGCCGATGCTGGCGGCGCTCCGCGCGGCCGAGCCCGACATCGCCATCGAGCTCGCGCCATCGGACGCGAGCGACAACCTCCTCTTCCACGAGGCCGACATCGCGCTTCGGATGTACCGGCCGCGCGACCTCGACGTGGTGACGCGGCACGTCGCCGACCTCTCCATCGGGCTTTACGGCGCGCGCGACTACCTCGAGCGCGTCGGCCGGCCGGAAGACCTCGCCGATCTCGCGCGCTTCGATGTCGTCGGCCTCGATCGCTCGGACCTCGACCTGCGAACGCTCGCCGGTCTCGGCCTCGACGTCACGCGCGACCGGTTCGGGGTGCGCTGCGACGATCCGATGGCCTACTGGGCGCTGGTGCGCGCAGGCTGCGGCATCGGCGGGGTTCAGTGCCGCGTCGCCGACGCCGACCCCGCCGTCGAGCGCGTGCTCCCGCACCTCGACCTTCCCGCGTGGCCGATCTGGCTGACCGCGACCGCGGCGCTCTACCGCGCGCCGCGCATCCGCCGGGTATGGGATGCGCTCGCCGAGGGCTTCGCGCGGCTTGACGCTCCCCGGACGGCTGGCTAGGCGAGGCCGACACGAAGGAGACGTCATGCCCCATTCCCTCCTGATCCTCCCCGGCGACGGCATCGGCCCCGAGGTCATGGCCGAGGTCGGCAAGGTGATCGCCTGGTTCGGGCGGAACGGTCTGCCGTTCGAGGTGGCGGAGGACCTCGTCGGCGGGATCGCCTACGATACGCATGGCGCGCCTCTTTCCGACGCCACGATGGCGCGCGCGCAGGCGGCGGACGCGGTGCTCCTCGGCGCGGTCGGCGGGCCGAAGTGGGACGGGCTCGACTTCGCGCTGAAGCCCGAGCGCGGGCTCCTCCGGCTCCGCAAGGAGATGGACCTCTTCGCCAACATCCGGCCCGCGCAATGCTTCGACGCGCTCGCCGACTTCTCGTCGCTGAAGCGCGAGGTGGTGGCGGGGCTCGACATCGTCATCGTCCGCGAGCTGACGAGCGGGGTCTACTTCGGCGAGCCGCGCGGCATCTTCCCCGACAACGCGGGCGGCCGCGTCGGCGTCAACACGCACCGCTACACGACGGCCGAGATCCGCCGCGTGGCCGAGGTCGCCTTCGCGCTCGCGCGGCAGCGGGGCAACCGGGTGTGCTCGATGGAGAAGTCGAACGTGATGGAGGCGGGCGTGCTCTGGCGCGAGGAGGTGGTCGCGGTCCACGAGGAGGCTTTCGCCGACGTCGGCCTCACGCACATGCTCGCCGACAACGGGGCGATGCAGCTCGTGCGCTGGCCGAAGCAGTTCGACGTGATCCTGACCGACAATCTCTTCGGCGACATCCTGTCGGACTGCGCCGCGATGCTGACGGGCTCGCTCGGGATGCTGCCGTCCGCGAGCCTCGGGGCGCCGGGGCCGAACGGGCGGCCGAAGGCGCTCTACGAGCCCGTGCACGGCTCGGCGCCCGACATCGCGGGCACCGGCCGCGCCAACCCGGTCGCGGCGATCCTCAGCTTCGCGATGGCGCTGCGCTATTCGTTCGATGCGGGCGAGGCCGCGACGCGGCTCGAGACGGCGGTGGCGCGGGTGCTCGCCGATGGGCTTCGTACGGCCGATCTCGCGGCGGCCGGAGCGGCCACTGCGAGCACCACTGAGACGGGAGACGCCATCGTCGCGGCGCTGGACGCCGGCTGACGCTTCAGGCGAGCGGCAGCTGACCGTCGATGTGGTAGTTCGCCCCCGGCTCTACGGCGTGCCCGCCCGAACACAGGAGTGCGATCGCGGTGCCGATCTCCTCCGGGGTCATGGTCCGCACGCGCCCGCGTTCGGGGACCGGCGCGCCACGGTCCTGCGGCAGGATGATCGGGCGGCCCGGGATGCCCGGCGCGTCCGGCGCCATCGACGCGAGCGTCACCCCCTCGGCGGCGAGCCGCGGCGCGAGGCCCTTCACGGCGCCGACGAGGCTCGCGGCCATCACGCCGGGCGCGATGGAGCGCGGCGCGTCCTCGTCCTCCGGCCGGTCGCGCGAGGTCACGACGACCAGAACGCGGCCGCGCCCCGCGTCCCGCATCGCCGGCACGAATGCGCGCAGGATGCGGAGCGTGCCGAGGAACGCGTCGTCCCAGTACGCGCGCCACACCGGGTCCGGCATGGCGAGGGGGTCGAGGTCGCCCGCACGCCAATTCGCGTCGGCGGCGACGAGGCAGACCAGAACCTCGGGCATCGCGAAGCGCGCAGCGACCGTCCGGGCGAGGTCGTACGTCCCGGCCGCGTCGTCGCGGCCCGACGCAACCGCATGGCAGCCGCCGCCCGCCTCGCGCGCCGCGTCCTCGAGCGCGGATGCATCCGCATCGACGAGGATCACCTCCATCCCGTCGCCAGCCAGCTTCGCGGCTGCGGCGCGCCCGATCGGCGTCGCAGCCCCCGTGATCATCACGAACGGTCCGTCCATGTCGGTCTCTTGCGGAACCCGCAACCTACGCGTGCGGCTCCGAGGCAACACGAGGCAGCGGCTCGGGTTCCCCGCGGCGACGTACCGAGGCGTCCTGCAGCTGCGCCTCGACCCGGGTCCGCGGGAGCACCTGCGGGTGCTCCGCCTGGAGCCAGGCGATCATCCCCTCCCGCACCGCGCAGCGCAGATCCCAGGCCTGCGGCGAGGTCCGCGCGCTCATCAGCCCGCGCACCTGCATCGCGTCGCCGCCGGTCTCTACAACCTGAAGGTTGACGACCTTGCCGTCCCACAGCGGCGAGGCACCGACGAGCTCGGTGAGCTTGTCCCGCATCGCCTCCACAGGCGCCGTGTAATCGACGTACCAGACGACGTTGCCGATGAGCGAGGCGCTCTCCCGCGTCCAGTTCTCGAACGGCTTCTCGATGAAGTAAGACAGCGGCACGACGAGCCGCCGCCAGTCCCAGAGCCGGATCACCACGTAGGTCGCGAAGATCTCCTCGACCCAGCCGTACTGATCCTCGACGATCACCACGTCCTCGATGCGGATCGGTTGCGTCAGCGCGATCTGCACCCCGGCGATGAGGTTCGCGAGGACCGGGCGCGCGGCGAGGCCGACGACGAGCCCCGCCGCGCCTGCCGAGGCGAAGAGGCTGATGCCGTAAGTCCGCACGCTCTCAAAGGTGAAGAGCACCGCGGCGGCGGTGACGATGTAGATCAGGATGTCGACCACGCGCCTCAGCACGCGCAGCTGCGTCACCATCTTGCGGGCGCTGAGGTTGTCGTCGGCATCGATCTTGAGGTGTCGGACGGAGCGCTCGGCGAAGAGGTTCACGAGGAGCGTCGCGACCCAGCCGACGGTGACGATGAGGATCACGAGCGCGAGGTGCGTGAGCCCGTTGCGCCAGCGGTCCGGCAGGTCGGCGAGCGGCAGCACGAGCGACAGCGCCAGCAGATAGAAGAAGAGCCGCACCGGCAGACGCGCCCGCGCGAGCACGTCGCGGCCGAAGACGCCGTGGTCGCGGAGGGCGCGGCGCAGCAGCCGCCACAGGACGAGATGCGCGAGGTAGGCGAGAGCCAGCGCCAGCACGACGACGGCCACGGGCGCGGCTCCAGCCGGAAGCGCCGCGTAGACGCGGTTGAGCGCGGCTTCGATCCGGTCGAAGAGCGGATTTGCGGTCGGGGTCACGGGTGAGCCTTTCGACGCGGGGCGTCTTTATGCTGCACTGCAGTATAAGCACGGCGTCCCGTGCCGCAAGGTGCGCGGGCTCAGACGAGCCAGGCGACCGTCGCCGCCGCCGCTGCGACCACCGCGAGCCCGGCCGCCGCGACGAGGCCGTCGCGGGTCAGGAGCGCGACGGCGAAGAGCGTCACGGCGGCGCCGAGGATCGACGACGTGAGCGGCAACAGCTCGAGCGCCGGGATGATGCCGCCCGCGAACATGCAGAGCACCTCGAGGAGCTTCGCGGGGACCGGCCGGACCAGTGCCTCGAGCCGCGGCCGGGTGTGGCGGTCGAGCCAGCGGGCGGCGCGGTCGAGGCGGCGGAGCGCGCGGCGGGCCCGCTCGGCGCCAACCGACAGCCGCAGCATCCAGCCCGGAAGCCAGAGCCGCGACCGCCCGGCCACCATCTGCACCGAGATGAGCGCGATCACGATGCCGCAGACCGAACAGAAGCCGGGGATTGCGGCGAGCGGCGTGACGAGGAGGAGGCCCGGGACGAGGAGTAGGCCGACCTGCGACCGGCCGAGCGCCGCCACGAGATCTCCCAGGGTCGCCTCGTCGCCGTCCATCGCCTCGCGGGCGCGCCCGACGACCTCCTGAACGGCGCCGTCGGGCGTTCTGTCGTCCCTCGCCATCGGGCTCGCCTCCTGCGCCGCAAACGAAGGACGGACCGCGAGGTTCCGTCCGCGGCTAGCGAGGGGTGAGGCTCAGACCCTCCGGCGGGACAGCGCGGCGAGGCCCGCGAGCCCGCCGCCGAGAAGCCAGAGCGCAGCCGGCAAGGGGACCGGGACCGGAACCGCACTCAAGGTAACGCCGCTCACGTAGTCGAGCGCCGTCTCGTGCGTCACGACGGCCACGCCGTAGCTCGGAGGCCCGTCGCCGAAGATGCCGTTGCTCCAGAGGTTGACCACCTTCCCGTCGCCGATCCCGAACAGGAGCCCGTAGATGTCGAAGGCGCCACCGTGCGGGGGATAGTCGGTCGCGGTCTGCACCGATCCGCCGGGCCAGTAGAGGTTGTCGTAATGCAGCGCGCCGCCGTTCTCGTCCGGCAGGCCCGATGCCACGTCGAACGCAGAGAAGCTCGCCGGCGCCAGCAGGTTCGCAGGCTCGGGAGCGGTGACCGCGAGCGGCAGCGCCCCGGTGACCGCGAAGCTGCCGAGACCCGCATCCGAGAAGCTGCCGGAGATCCCGGTGACCACGAAGGCTTCGGGGTACGTCGCGTCGGTTGCGGCGCCGTAGGTCAGCCGGAGCACGCCGCTGACGCCGGAGCCGCCGAAGGTCACGTCGACGGTCGCGGCTTGGGCCTGAACGCCCAGGAAAGATACCAGTCCGGTAATGCACAAGGATCGAAATGTCATATCCCGCTACTCCAATGATCGGGCCTTGTCGCGACGACTCGCCCGCCCGCGGATCAAGCGCCGTCCGAGGCGGATTTTCCAGCCCTCTCCGCGCGCTGAGGGAACCGGGCCGTCGGGTGCCTGCTTGCACCGGCGACAGTCGCAGGAAGGACACGGTTCATGGATCTCGGCATTTCGGGCAGATCGGCCCTCATCACGGGCGCGACCGGTGGCATCGGCCGGGAGACCGCGAAGATCCTCGCCGCCGAGGGCGTTAAGTTGACGCTCACCGACATGGACGCGGACAAGGTCGAGGCGCTCGCGACGGAGCTCGGCGCCACGGGCCTCGCCGCCGACCTTTCGAAGACCGAGACCGCGGAGGCGTTCCTCGACGAGGTCGGGACGGGCTTCGACATCTACGTCCATGCCGCGGGCGTCACGGGGGCCAAGGGCGATCCCCTCGAGATGGCGGACGACGACTGGTTCGAGGCCTGGAACACCGACTTCATGTCGGCCGTGCGGCTCTCGCGCAAGATCGGCCCCGCGATGGTCGGCCGTGGCTGGGGCCGGATGGTGTTCGTGGCCTCCGAGAACGTCTCGCAGCCCTATGCCGACGAGAGCGTCTACAACACCGCCAAGAGCGCGCTCCTCAGCTTCTCGAAGTCGATCGCGATCGCCCATTCGGGCGCCGGGCTGCTCGCGAACTGCGTGGCGCCCGCGTTCATCGAAACGCCGATGACCGACGGGATGATGGAGAAGCGCGCCAAGGAGCTTGGCGTCTCGGAGGAGGAGGCTGTGAAGAGCTTTCTTGCCGAGGAGCGCCCGTTCCTGAAGCTCAAGCGCCGCGGCAGGCCGGACGAGGTGGCGCCGGTGATCGCGATGCTGTGCTCCGAGCTCGCGTCGTTCGTGGTGGGCGCGAGCTGGCGCGTCGACGGCGGCGCGGTGGGCTCGATCGACACGTGAGGCCGCGCGACACCGCCGAGGTCCGCGCGCGGATCGCGGCGGCGGAGCTCGGCGGCGGACCGGAGGCGATGCGCCCGGCCTTCGCGGCGCTCCTTGGGCCGGCGCCACCGTTTGAAACCACGGGGATCGGCGGCATCCCGGCGGGCATCTTCGGCGACGGAGCGCGCCGGATCGTCTGGCTCCACGGCGGCGGATACGTCTTCGGCAGCGCCGCGTCGCATGGCACGGCCGCCGCCTGGCTCGCGCGAGCGTCCGGCTGCACGGTGATCGTGCCGGAGTACCGGCTGGCGCCCGAGCATCCCTGGCCGGCCCAGCGCGACGACGCGCTGGCGGTGATCGACGCCTGGGACGGACCGCTCGCCCTCGTCGGCGACAGCGCGGGCGGGCATCTGGCGCTCGTCGCGGCGCTGGCGCGTCCCGGCCGGATCGCCGCGCTGGCGCTCCTGTCGCCGAACACCGACCGGACCGGCAAGAGCACGACGCGCAGACCGAACAGCGCCCGCGACGCAATGAACGCGGACGCGGACGATGCCCGGCTCGCGCGCATGGCGATGGGCGGACGAGACCCCGCGGACCCGGAGGTCTCGCCGCTCGGCGCCGACCTCTCCCGGCTGCCGCCCCTCCATATCGCGGTCGCGACGACCGAGGTGCTCCTCGACGACAGCCTCCTTCTTGCAGCGGAGGCGGCGCGCGCAGGTGCCGCCGTCGAGCTCGTGGTGACGCCCGGTCTCTTCCATCTCTGGCCGCTCTGGCCCGACGCCATTCCGGAAGGCGCCGCGACGCTCGACGGCGTCGCGGCCTTCCTCGTGCGGCACCTTGGCGCCGCGCCGGAACCGTGACCGGCCCGACGGCTTCGTCCGAGGAAAAGGAGACATGCATGACCGACGCACCGACGATCCCCGAGCAGCATCAGGACGCGATGCCCGCCGACGAATGGAAGATGGATCCCGAACCCGACTACACGCCGCGCCACCCCGGCACGGGCAAGCTCAAGGACAAGGTGGCGCTCGTCACCGGCGGAGACAGCGGCATCGGCCGCGCCGTCTCGGTGCTCTTCGCGCGCGAGGGCGCCCGGGTCGCCATCGCCTATCTCGACGAGGACCGCGATGCCGAGGAGACGAAGCGGCTCGTGGAAGCCGAAGGCAGTGAGGCGCTCCTCCTGCCGGGCGACATCGCCGACCGCGACCACGCGTTCGACATCGTCCGCCGGACGGTCGAGCGCTTCGATCAGCTCGACGTGCTCATCAACAACGCCGCCGAGCAGTTCTACGAGCCGGATTTCGAGAAGATCACCGAAGCGAACCTGCGCCGCACCTTCGACAGCAACGTGATCGCGCAGTTCTTCGTGACGCAGGCGGCGCTGCCGCACCTGAAGGAGGGTGCCGCGATCGTCTACACATCGTCGATCAACGCCTTCAAGGGCAACGCGGCGCTGGTGGATTATTCCTCCACCCGCGGCGCCACGCTGGCGCTGTCGCGCTCGATGGCGCAGCAGCTCGCGCCGAAGGGCATCCGCGTGAATACCGTGGCGCCGGGCCCGGTCTGGACGCCGTTCATCGTGGGCTCGATGCCGGAGGAGAAGATGCCCGAGTTCGGCCAGCAGGTGCCGCTCGGCCGCCCGGGCCAACCCTGGGAGATCGCGACGAGCTACCTCTTCCTTGCGTCGTCCGACGGCAGCTACTTCTCCGGCCAGACGCTGCACCCGAACGGCGGCGCCATCGTTGGAAGCTGACGACGATCTGCAATGGGGCGCCCGGGCCGCCGATGCCGGCTCGTTCTGCTTCGGCATCTGGGCGCCCGATGCATCGACGGTCGATGCCGTGGTCGACGGGCGCGTCACGCCGCTCGCGCGCGACGGAGGCGGGTTCTGGGCCGGGACGGCACCGGCACGAGCGGGCGAAGCCTATGTGTTCCGCATCGACGGCGCGGACCGCGCCGATCCTGCGTCGCGGCTGCAGGCCGCCGGCGTCGAAGGGCCGTCGGTACTCGCCTCGGGTGGGTATAAGTGGCGGACCGACTGGCGCGGACGACCCTTCACGGATGCAGCGTTCCTCGAGATCCACGTCGGCACCTTCACGCCGGAGGGAACCTTCGCCGCCGCTGCCGCGAAGCTGCCGGAGATCGCCCGGCTCGGCATCACCGCGATCGAATTGATGCCGGTCGCGCAGTTCCCCGGCAGTCGCGGCTGGGGCTACGACGGCGTTCTGCTGTTTGCCGTGCATCCGGCCTACGGCACACCGGACGAGTTGCGCGCGCTCGTCGACGCGGCGCACGGGCTCGGCCTGATGGTGTTTCTCGACGTGGTGATGAACCACTTCGGGCCTCTCGGGAACCATCTGCCGAACTATGCGCCCCGGTTCTTCGACGCGGACCGGCAGACGCCGTGGGGCGGCGCGGTGGCGTTTCATGAGCCGGCCGTGACGGCCTTCTTCACCCAGAACGCAGTCTACTGGCTTCGCGAGTTCCGCTTCGACGGGCTCCGCCTCGACGCCATCGACTACGTGGATCCGGACGGCACGTTCCTGCCGGACCTTGCGCGGAGGCTCCACGAGGCGGACTTCGGCCGGCCTGTGTACCTGACAACCGAGGACGACCGCAACATCACGCGGCTGCACGCTCCGGGGCTCTGCGACGGCGAGTGGAACGACGACTGGCACCATGCCGTCCACGCCGCCTTGACGGGCGAGCGGGGAAGCTACCTTGCGCCATTCGCGGTCGATCCGGTCGGAGACATCGCGCTGGCGCTGGAACACGGCTTCGTCGAGCGCGGCCAGCGACGATCCGGCACCGATGCCCGTCGCGGCGAACCTTCGGACCATCTGCCGCCTGAGCGCTTCGTGACGTTCAACCAGAACCACGACCAGATCGGCAACCGCGCCCGCGGCGACAGGCTCCTGACCCTGACCTCGCCCGATGCGGCGCGGGTGGCGCATGCGCTCCTGCTGCTCGCCCCGTTCACGCCGCTTCTCTTCATGGGCGAGGAAGCTGGCGAGACCGTGCCGTTCCAGTTCTTCACCGACTATGCGGGCGAACTCGGCGAGGCCGTGCAAACGGGACGCGCCGACGGCATCCAGGACTTCGCCGGCGAAGGCAGCCCCGCGGTCCCGGACCCGAACGCCTTCGAGACCTTCGCGCGCTCCCGGCTCTCCTGGACCGACGGTGCTGCGGCGCAGCACTGGCGCAGCCTCACCGCGCG
The DNA here is from genome assembly GCA_965219015.1 of Paracoccaceae bacterium. GTDB lineage: Bacteria > Pseudomonadota > Alphaproteobacteria > Rhodobacterales > Rhodobacteraceae > CBDCNH01. The sequence continues at coordinate 401,776 of CBDCNH010000013.1, read as the reverse complement.
CCTGCTCGCACTGCGGGCGCGCTACGTGGTGCCGCGCGTCGCATCGGGGCGCCGCGCGCCGACGCAGGTGATCCGCGATGGTCGGCACGTCACGGCACGCTGGCAGTTCGGCATGGGCGATCTCGGGATCACGCTCGCACTCGATGCCGCGGACATTCCGCGCCCGCCGGGTTTCTTCGCCTGGGTCAGCCCGCGCTGGTCGATCCGCGCCTGGGCCACCGGATGAGGGACACGCCGCGTCGGCGGCCAGCGGCACTCGTTTCAAAGCGTCCCCTTGCGGCCTCGAGGCTGCGTCAAATGCCGCCTGGCAAAGTCCGCGCTGGCTTCGGCGCTGGTTGCGGCACCAGGGTGATGGTAGACGAACGTACGCTCTGCCGCGAGCCGCGGCGATCTCCGTGATGGTGACCCTCCGATGCTGACATCCTCCCAAGCCGCGCCGAACTTCGACACGAGCGTACTCCGCAACGCCGAACTCGGCGCGAGCTTTGACGGTGACGGCGTCAATTTCGCGCTCTGGTCCGAGCACGCCACGCGCGTCGAGCTCTGCCTCTTTTCGGAGGACGGCACGCGGGAGACGGCCCGGCTGACGCTGCCGCACTGCGAGGGCGGCATCTGGAGCGGCTACCTGCCGGGGGCGCGGCCGGGCACGGTCTACGGCTACCGCGTCCACGGTCCCTACGAGCCGGAGGCCGGGCATCGCTTCAATCCCAACAAGCTGCTCCTCGATCCCTACGCCAAGGAGATCCGGGGCGAGCTCAAATGGGACGATGCGCTCTTTGCCTACCGGATCGGGCACCGCAAGGCGGATCTGTCGTTCGACGCCCGCGATTCCGCGCGCTTCATGGTCAAGGGCGTGGTGCAGGATCCCGACTTCGACTGGGAGAGCGATCTCGCGCTCGCGACCGAGTGGACCGATACGGTGATCTACGAGGCCCATGTCCGCGGCATGACGATGCTGCACCCCGACATCCCGGAGGACATCCGCGGCACCTTTCGCGGCATGGGCGACGCGGCCATCGTGCGGCACCTCAAGGAGCTTGGCGTCACCGCGCTCGAGCTCTTGCCGATCCATGCCTTCGTCACCGACCGCCAGCTCGAGGAGCGGGGGCTCGCGAACTACTGGGGCTACCAGACGCTCGGCTTCTTCGCGCCGCATCCGGCCTACCTGCACTCGACCCGCATCGCCGAGGTCAAGCGCATGGTGCGCGCCTACCACGCGGCAGGGATCGAGGTGATCCTCGACGTGGTCTACAACCACACCGGCGAGGGCAACGAGCTCGGTCCGATGCTGTCGTTCAAGGGCATCGACAACGCCAGCTACTACGTCCTCTCGCCCGATGCGCCGCGGCACAGCTTCGACCAGACCGGGACCGGCAACACGCTGAACGTCAAGCACCCGATGGTGCTCCGCATGGTGCTCGACTCGCTCCGCTACTGGGTGCAGGCGATGCACGTCGACGGCTTCCGCTTCGACCTCGCGAGCACGCTCGGCCGCGAGATCGACGGCTTCGACCGCGAGGGCGGGTTCTTCACGTCGATCCGGCAGGACCCGGTCCTCTCGAAGGTCAAGCTGATCGCCGAGCCCTGGGACATCGGCGAGGGCGGCTACCAGGTCGGCGGCTTTCCCTGGCCGTTCCGCGAATGGAACGACAAGTATCGCGACGACATGCGCGCGTACTGGCGCGGCGATGCCGGCCGGCTGCCGGACCTGTCGGCACGGCTCGCGGGCTCGCCGGTGCAGTTCAACCACTCGCACCGGCCGGCCACGTCGTCGGTCAACTTCCTGACCGCGCACGACGGTTTCACCCTGCGCGACACGGTGTCCTACACCGACAAGCACAACGACGCCAACGGCGAGGGCAACCGCGACGGCCATGACAACAACGTCTCCGACAACATGGGCGCCGAGGGGCCGACGGATGACACGGCGATCCTCGATGCCCGGCGGCGGCGGATGCTGGCGATGCTCGCCACGCTGATGGTGAGCCAAGGCGTGCCGATGATCCTCGGCGGCGACGAGATCGGCAACAGCCAGGACGGCAACAACAACACCTACGCGCAGGACAGCGAAATCGCCTGGATCGACTGGGAGGACGCCGACCCGGTGCTTCTCGCTGGCACGAAGGCGATGATCGCTCTCCGCCGGAGCACACATGCCTTCTCGCGGCGCAATTTCCTCGTCGGTCCGGATGTCGGCGCCGCGAAGGAGGTGCAGTGGCTGCACCCGGACGGGCGGGCGATGCAGGACGACGACTGGAACGACGGCGAGGGTCGCTGCCTCGGCGTGTTGCTCGACAAGGGCCGCTGGATCGTGATCCTGAACTCGGGCGCCGATGGCCACTTCCGGCTCGGCGAAGAGGTGCCGGACGGCGCCTGGCGGGTCGGCTTCGACAGCGCGGGCGTACTCGACGGCGAGGTGGCCGACCGCAGCATCGCGATCGGCCACCAGAGCGTCGTGGTGCTGACCACGGAATAAGCGGTCAGCGCCGGGGCTCAGGCCGCCTGCGATGCCGTGAGCGTCGGGTAGTCGGTGTAGCCCTCGGTCCCGCCGCCATAGAACGTCGCCTTGTCGGGCAGGTTGAGGGCTGCGTCGCGGCGCAGGCGCTCCACCAGGTCTGGGTTGGCGATGAAGGGCACGCCGAAGGCCACGAGATCGGCCTCCCCGGACGCGACGGCCTCGATCGCAAGCTCGCGGTCGTAGCCGTTGTTGGCGATGTAGACGCCCGAGAACCGGCGCCGGAGCGCCTGCACGCTCGCCACGGTATCGTCGGCACGCGGCGAGCCGGCGGAGCCCTCGATCATGTGCAGGTAGGCGATCCCGACGCGGTCGAGCATGTCGACCACAGGCCCGAACTGCGCCATCGGATCGGACGCGACGGCGCCCTGCGCGCCGGCGAGCGGGCTGAGCCGGACGCCGGTACGGCCTGCCCCGACGACCGCCGTGACGGCCTCGACCACTTCGGACAGGAGGCGCATCCGGTTCTCGACCGACCCGCCATAGGCATCGTCGCGATGGTTGGAGCCATCGGCGAGGAACTGGTCGAGAAGGTAGCCGTTCGCGCCGTGGATCTCCACGCCGTCGAAGCCCGCTGCGACCGCGTTGCGCGCGGCGGCGCGGAAATCATCGACCACGCGCGCCAGCTCGAAGGTCTCGAGCGCGCGCGGCGTCGAGGTATCGACGAAGCCCGTCCCGTCGAACGTCTTGGCCCCCGCCGCGATCGCCGACGGCGCAACCGGCGCCTGCCCGTCGGGTTGCATCGAGACATGCGAGATCCGCCCGACGTGCCAGAGCTGCGCGAAGATGCGGCCGCCCGCGGCGTGGACGGCGTCGGTCACATGGCGCCACGCGCCGACCTGCGCCGCACTGTAGATGCCCGGCGTCTGCGCGTAGCCCTTGCCCTCCGGGCTGATCTGCGTCGCCTCCGTGATGATGAGCCCGGCGGAGGCGCGCTGGGCGTAGTAGTCCGCGTGCATCGCCTGCGGCAGATCGCCCTCCGGCGCCGCACGGTTGCGCGTCATCGGCGCCATCACGATGCGGTTCGGCAGCGTCAGATCGCCGACGGTCAGGCTGGAAAAGAGTTTCGCTTCGGTCATTCAAGCAGTCCTCATTGGGGCGCGTATCGCGCGCTGTGCTGGACCTAGGTCCGCGTATGCCGGCCGGCTACCCCGTCCGGCGCACAGCGGACTTGCCCTGCGAGCACCGCGCGGCGTTGCCACGGCTGCGACCGCATGGCACCACTCGGGGCCGGTATCTCGTAAAGAGGATCCTCCGCTTGGCACATTTCGCGGCGCTCCGTACCTGATGACCGAGATCCTCGGCTCGGCGCAGCCTTTCGTCGCCCTCGGACTCCTGGCGCTCCTCTTCGTGGCGTTCATCATCGAGCGCTACCCGCCCGAGGTGACCGCCGCCGCCGGTGCGGCACTCTACGTCGTGCTGGGCCTCGTGCCGACCGACCAGGTGATGGATGCGTTCTCGAACTCCGCGCCGATCACCATCGCCGCGATGTTCGTGATCTCCGGCGCGCTCGTCCGGACCGGCCTTCTCGACTTCGTGGCGGGGCTCCTCATCAACCGGACGCGGGGGCGACCGGCGCTTGCCATCGCGATCTTCCTCGCCGCCGCGATGGCGACGTCCGCGTTCGTCAACAACACGCCCGTCGTCCTCGTGCTCATCCCGGTGGTGATCCGGCTCTCGGGCAGCCTCGGCATCGCGCCGACGCGGCTCCTCATCCCGCTCTCCTACGCCGCGATCCTCGGCGGCACCTGCACCCTCATCGGCACCTCGACCAACATCCTCGTGGCCGGGATCGCCTCGGGCGCGGGGCTCGAGACGTTCTCGATCTTCTCAATCGCGCCCGTCGGCATCGTCACCGCGGCGACGGGGGGGCTCCTGATGCTGGTGCTGTCGCGATTCCTCCTGCCCGACCGCGCCTCGACCGATCCCGACGCGGGCAACGAGACCCGTTTCGTCTCGGAGGCGACGATCCTGCCGGACTACGAATTCGCCGGCGAGCCCTTGGGCGAGATCGCCGACTTCGGTCGCGCCGGCATCAAGGTGACGGGCATCCGCAGCGCGGGCAGCATCCAGCGCAGCAAGCTCCCCGAGCGCGAGGTGAAGGCAGGCGACACGGTGATCGTCAATGCCTCGACCTCCGAACTCCTCACGCTCGCCGAGACCGAGGGACTCCGCGTGGGGCTGAGGCGCACCGCGCAGCTTGAGCCCGACGTCGAGTTGCGGGTCGCGGAGGCGATGGTTACGCCGGCGAGCACGCGCTCCGGTCTCCGCATCGTCGATCTCGCCATCGGGCGGCAGAACGGCATGCGCGTGATCGGCGCGCACCGGCAGGGCCATATCGCCGGCCCGGACCTCGCGAGCGTGCGGCTCCGGCCCGCCGACAAGCTCCTCCTCGAAGGCCCGCCCGAAGGCTTCATGGCACTCGGGCAGTCGGGCGACCTCGTCTCGATCACCGAACCGGGCGGACGTGCCTTTCGCCGCCGGCAGGCGCCCGTCGCCATACTGGCGCTGGTCGGCGTGGTGCTCCTCGCCGCGTTCAACGTGGCCCCCATCGGCATCCTCGCGCTCGTCGCGGTCGCGGCGATCCTGGTGCTGCGCTGCATCGACAGCGACGAAGCCTGGGGCTCGATCGACGCCTCGATCCTGATCCTGATCTTCTCGATGCTCATCATCGGCGCGGGGCTCGACCGTACCGGCGCCGTGCAGCTCATCGTGAATTGGCTGGCGCCCGCGCTGAAGTCGCTCTCGCCGTTCGTGACCCTGCTCGTCGTCTACTTCATCGCGTCCTTCCTCACCGAGGTGGTCACGAACAACGCCGTCGCCGTGGTGATGACGCCCATCGTGATCGCGCTCGCCAATCAGATCGGCGTCGAGCCGCGGCCCTTCGTCGTGGCGGTGATGTTCGCGGCCTCGGCGAGCTTCGCCACGCCCATCGGCTACCAGACCAACACGCTCGTCTACGGCGCGGGGGACTACGAGTTCCGCGACTTCCTCAGGATCGGCATCCCGATGAACCTGATCGTCGGGCTCGTGACCGCGACGACGATCAGCTTCGTGTTCCCGTTCTGACCCCATCTGCCGCGCAACAGGCGTAGTCGAGCTGCTCGTCGCCCTCGGGTCGCCCGCGCGGCGTGAGATCGAACAGCGTCCAGAGCGGCTCGACCGTACCGAGATGGCGCATGTCCTGACCCGGTTCGGTCGGCTCGTGTACCAGCTCGCTCGCCCAATGAAGGCGAATCCTGCCGTCGGGCCAGCGCCTGAACACGGTCATCATCGGCACCGAGTTGCCGTCCGGGCCGTCGCCGCCGTAGTCGCGACGGAAGCTGCCCGTCGTGTCCGAGAGCAGCCTCGCGTACGTCCAGCCCCGGTCGCGCGCGAACGCCGCCACCCGCTCGATCGGCGCCCGTGCGACGATGACGAGCTTGCCGCCGAGTCCTTCGAAATGCGGCATCGTCCCTTCCCACATGTCGATGAGCGCCGTACAGGACGCACAGGGCCCGTCGGCGAGCGGAAGCTCCGCCGTGGCTCCGGCGGTCGGTCCCGGCCGACGGTCCTCCCTGTGCCGGGGAAACATGTAGTGATAGACCATGAGCGTATCGCCGGCATCGAAGAGCTCGGACAGCCGTACGGTCTCGCGCATGCCGTCGGCTCCGATCCGGTCGAAGCTGTAATCCTCGGGCACCTCGCCACCGGGAGGGAGCGATCGCAGCGTCTCTGCGACCTCCTCCATCTGCCTTCTGAGAGCGATCTCACGCTCGAGGAGCTTGAGGCGGGCAGCGCGGTACGCGCGCGGTTCGTTCGGAAACGTCATCGGCATGGCGCACGACCTCCGGCACCGCCGATGGTCCCACGCGAGAATAACTCCGGTCAAGCGCGCTCGTGGTGCTCTTCGGCCCCACTCAGCTCGCGCATCCCGTCCTCGAAGGCCACCTGCGGCGCCCAGCCGAGATCGGCGCGGAGGCGCGCGCTGTCGGCCGTGATGTGGCGCACGTCGCCGAGGCGGTAGCGGCCGGTGACGACCGGAGCGGGACCATCGAGCGCGCGGGCGAGGGCCGCGGCCATCTCGCCCACGGTGCGGGGCGTGCCGGAGCCGACGTTCCAGGCGCGCACGCCCGCGTCGTGTTGCTCGCAGGCGGCGATGGTGGCGGCGGCGATGTCGCGGACATGCACGAAGTCGCGCCGCTGGCCGCCGTCCTCGAACACCGTCGGCGCCTCGCCGCGGCGCAGCGCCGACAGGAAGATCGCGGCGACCCCGGCATAGGGCGTGTCCTTCGGCATCCCCGGTCCGTAGACGTTGTGGTAGCGCAGCGCTCCGACCGAGCCGCCGGTGACGCGCGCCCAGTTGGCGGCGAAGAGCTCCTGCGCGAGCTTGCTCGTCGCATAGGCGTTGCGCGGGTCGAAGGCCGTGTCCTCGCCGACGAGCATCGGCGCGAGGGGTCGTCCACAGACCGGGCACGGCGGCTCGAAGTTGCCCGCCGCGAGCGCCGTCTCGATGCGGGGCGCCGGCCGGACAGGGCCGTGCTCCGGGCACATCGCCTCACCCTCGCCGTAGACGACCATCGAGCTTGCGAGCGTGAGCCGGGCGCATCCCGCACGCGCCATCCCGGCGAGGATCTCGGCGGCGCCGGTGTCGTTGCTCGAGGCATAGTCCGGCAGGTCGCTCACCGCGACGCCGAGGCCGACCTTCGCGGCGAGGTGGACCACCGCGTCGATCCCGGCGAGTGCCGCGTCGACCGCCGCCGGGTCGCGCACGTCGCCGCGGATGAACTCCATCCCGGCGGGCGGTGCCCAGCCGCTGTCCGGCCCGTGCACGTCGGCGCGCAGCACGTCGAGCACGCGCACCGCGTGGCCGCGATCGGCGAGGCCGGAGAGGACGTGCCGGCCGATGAACCCGGCGCCGCCGGTGACGAGGACGCGCATCAGTCCGCTCCTTGCACGTCGGTCCGGGGTGCCGCGGGGCCGAGCTCGCGCCGGAGCCGCAGGAAGGTCGCGGTGATGCGCCAGGCGGCGCGGAGGCTCGCCACGATGTCGCCCGACACCTTCGACACGCCGCCGCGGCGGCGCCGGTGATCGACCGGCACCTCGAGCACCCGCAGCCCGGCGGCCGCCACGCGCATCTGCATCTCGAGGTTCCATCCGTACGTCATCTCGCGCATCCCGAGGTGCCGCAGGGTCTCGATCCGCATCGCCCGGAACGGCGACATGTCGGTGAAACGGACGCCGTAGGCCGCGCGCAGGAGGCGCCCCGCGACCCGTCCGGCCGCGACCTGCTGCGCGGTCATGCTGCCGCGCTCGCGCGTGCCCCCCACCCGCGAGCCCATCACGAAGTCCGCATCCCCCGCCGCGACCGGCCCCGCGACGGCGGCGAGGAACGCCGGAACGTCGCTGCCGTCGCCATCGAGGAAGCACACGATCTCGCACTCGGGCCGCACCGAGGCGACGCCCCGCGCGCAGGCCCGGCCATAGCCCGCGATGGCCTCGGACACGACCCGTGCGCCCTGGGCCGCAGCGCGCGCCGCGGTGGCATCGGTCGAGCCGTTGTCGACGACTACGATCTCGTCGACACCCTCGGCCCAGAGCTCCACCACCAGTGGTCCGATCGCCTCCTCCTCGTTGAGGCAGGGGATGACGACGCTGACGACGGCGGAACCGGAGGCAAACTTCATGCGACGAAGGGCTTTCGGATGCGTGGCAGGTAGAGGACGGCCAGCGCCGTCACGAGCCAGGCGAGGTTGAAGATCGACTTGACGAAGAGGAACCGTTCGTTGGGGTCGCCATGCGTCCAGTCGGCATGCAAGAGAAGCGCGCCGAGCGTCATCACCCAGAGCACCGGCCCCCCGCCCAGCACGACGAACGGCACGAGCGGCAGGTAGTACCACGGATAGTTCGGCGACAGGAAGAAGAGCCCGACGACAAGAAGGAGCATCGCGTCGCGCACCTGCCGGTCGGGCGCGTAGACCGCGGGCTCGCGCAGGATGCGCCAGGCCACCACGACGAATGCCGCGAACCCGAGCGCCACGTAGGCCGGCACCAGGCCGGGCACGTCGCCGAAGAGCCGGCGCACGGCAAGGACGAGCCAGAACGCCGATCCGGAGTCGAGCCGCTCCTCGTGAAGGTATTGCGGCAGGAAGCCGAGCACGCCCCAGCCTGCGCCGAGGTAGGGCAGATAGAGCGCTACCGCCACCACGAGGACGACGAGCGGCGCCCGCCAGTCCCAGAGGCGCCAGAACGCGACGATGAGGATCGCCGCGTAGGGCTTCACCAGCACCGCGCAGGTCACCAGCGCCGCCCCGACGAGCCGCCGTCCCGCGACGAGCGCCACCAGCGACCACACGACCATCAGGCTCACGAGCGCGTCGACATGGCCGCCGTTGGCTGCCTCCCAGATCGCCATCGGGTGCCAGGCGTAGCCGACGATCAGCGCCGGCGGCAGCGCCATCCGCCGCAGCAGCAGGTAGATGCCCCAGACCGTCAGCGCCTCGCAGCCGACGATGGCGAGCCGCATCGAGGCCAGCGTGTCCCCGGTCCGCGTGGCGAGGAAGAAGAACATCTGCGCGAAGGGCGGATAGGCGGTGTGGGCATAGTCGGCGCGGTTGATGAGGCGGTACATCCGTGGCTGGCGCAGGAACTCGAGCGCGGGATCGGCCGGGATGTAGCGGTAGGGGTTGATGCCCGCGCCCTGCACCCGGCCGTCCCAGACGTAGCGGTAGATGTCGGTCGAGATGTGCGGCGCCCAGTCGAGCGCGATCCAGCGCACGGCCGCCGCGACGGCGAGCACGATGAGGATCGCGCGGCCCTGCGGCATCCCGCGCACGTCGAGGCTCGCGAGCGCCGCCACGGCGCCCGCCGCGATGAGGCAGACCACGTAGCCGTTGTTGCCCCAGCGCAGGCCGACCGGACCCGCGGCCAGGGCGAGCGCGATGGCCGCGGCGCCGAGGAGGACGAGGAGCACCGTGCGATCGGCGAGGACGCGGCCGATCATTGCGCGGCGAGCGCCGGCAGCACGGTCCCGAGATACGCCCGTGTCGCCGGCGCGTCCGCGGGCGGATGCGCGGCGGTCGCGAAGGGCGGCGGCGTGCCGTCGAGCTCATGGCGCAGTGTCGCGAGCGAGGCCGCGTCGTCCACGTCATACCAGGGAGCGACATCCGCGACCGGCAGACCGATCTCCGCGGCGCGATCGAGCGTCAGCCGATAGACCGCATCGGTGCTCCAGGGGATGTCCTCGAAGAGCCGGGGATGGGACTGCGACAGCCCGATCAGCGTGTAGCCCCCGTCCGCCGCGGGGCTCAGCGCCACGCAGTCGTGCTCGAGGAGCCGCGCCGCGGCGTCGGCTACGATGCCCGGCGGCAGCGTCGGGCTGTCGGAGTTGATGACGATGGCGCCGGCGTGCCCGAGGGCGAGAATGTCCTCGACGCCCTGCCGCAACCTGACGCCGAAGTCGCCCTCGCACTGCGGCACGAGCCCGAAGCCGTCCGGCAGGATGCGCCGCAGCCGATCCTCGGAACCGACGGGCGTGTAGACCGCATAGCCCGCGATGGCGTTGCCACAGAGCGTCGCCATGCCCAGGGTGAGGTCGCGGATGAAGCAGGCCGACATCTCGGCGCATTGCTCGGGCCGTAGCGGCGGCGAGAGGCGGGTCTTTGACTTCCCCGCTTCGGGCGTCTTGCAGATGACCGCGATCCCGACCGTCCTCATGGCGCGGCCCGAAGCAGCGGCAGGGCGGCGACAGCACCGAGCGCACGGTCGAGATCCGCATGGAGATCGCGTTCGTCCTCGATGCCGACCGAGAGGCGCAGGAGATCGTCCGGACAGGTCGAGCCCTCGCCCTCCATCGAGGCGCGATGCTCGACGAGGCTCTCGACGCCTCCGAACGAGGTCGCGCGCTTCCAGAGCCGGAAGCCCGCCACCACGTCGAGCGCCGCCTCGCGACCGCCCGCGATCCGGATCGACAGCATCGCGCCGAAGCCGCCCTGCATCTGCCGCGCCGCGACCGCATGGCCGGGATGGGTCTCGAGGCCGGGATAAAGCACCTGCACGACGGCAGGGTGGGCGACGAGCCGCCGCGCAAGCCGGGCCGCGGTCGCCGCCTGCGTCCGGAGCCGGATGTCGAGCGTCCGAAGACCGCGCGCGAGCAGCCAGGCCTCGAAGGCGCCGAGCGTCGTGCCCTGCTCGGTCCGCATCGTGGCGATCCGGCGCCAGAGGTCGGCCGGCCCGCGCGTGATGAGCGCCCCGGCGATGACGTCCGAATGGCCGTTGAGATACTTCGTCGCCGAATGCATCACGATGTCCGCCCCGAGTTCGAGCGGACGGGTGAAGCATGGCGTCGACACGGTCGAGTCGACGCAGACCAGCGCCCCCGCGGCGTGCGCCAGCCGCGTGACCGCAGCGATGTCGGTCACCCGCCACATCGGGTTGCTCGGCGTCTCGATCCAGACGAGCGCCGGCGAGACCCTGTGAAGTGCCGCTCCCACCGCTCCGAGATCGGTCATGTCGACGAACTCGACCGCGTGGCCGAACCGATGCGCCCCGAGGAGCCAGCGTCGCAGCCCATCGTACATCTCGGCCGGCGCGAGGATGGTCGTCGGGCCGTCGAAGGCGTTCATCACGGCGATGGACGCCGCCATGCCCGTGCTGAAGAGAAGCGCCGCATCGCCAGTCTCGAGCGCGGCCAGCAGCGCCTCGGTCTGGCGCACCGTCGGGTTGTCGGCGCGGCCATAGACGTGATCGGACGGATAGAGGTTGCTTTCGTCGCGGACGTATGTCGCCGCGACGTGCAACGGGGCCGCGAGACCGTTTGGCGGGGCGGCTTCGCCCGGGGTCTGGACTGCCAGCGTCTGGAGGCGCAATGCCTGCTCGTCACTCATTTGGCGCCTCAACCCCTAACCCACGCTGATCAGCGACGTGTCATGCTCGACAAACACCGCGAAACCAACCTCGGTTCAGCGCTCGCGCTTCAATTTCGCGCGATACCCCGCGGTGCCCGAAAGCCGCCTCATCGCTTGCCGAGGGCGATGCGGATGGTCTCGTCGGCCGGGATCGCGGCTCCGTCGGACGCGGACCATGCCGGAGCGTCCTCGAAATCCGCGCGGTGGAAGTCGAGCGCGTTGATGTGGCGGCCGAGGATCGCGACCGTCTCGATCGGCACCGCGACCGGACGCTTGGTCACGAAGGGCGCATCCGGCCACCAGCCGAGCCACGTGCTGTACGGCACGACGAGCCGGGTTTGGCCGTCGGGCGTTCGGACCACCTCCGACACATAGCCGTAGATCCGGTCGAGCCCGTCCTGCACCGGCAGGCCCACGAGATCGCCGGTCCGCACCGGCTGCGGATACCGCGCCGCCATCCGTTCCGCGGGCGTGTCCGCCATCGACGGCAGCGCAGACAGGACACAGGCCGCGATCGACACGAAAACTTGCCTTGGCAGAACGATCCGCACCACGATACCTCCCGAGCGTCACGTCGTCGATCTGGAGGGATTGCGCCATCATGGTCAAGACATCTCGGCTTCACCCTCTCGTGCTCCGCCTGATGCACTGGACCAACGCGGTGGCCATGCTCGTGATGATCGCGAGCGGCTGGACGATCTACAACGACGAGGTGCTGATCGGCTGGCTGCACTTCCCGCAATGGGCGCGGCTCGGCGGTCCGATGCAGACCGGCCTCAACTGGCACTTCGCGGCGATGTGGGTGCTCGCGGTCAACGGGCTCGCCTACCTCGTCTACGGGTTCGCGACGGGGCGGTTCCGGCGCAAGTTCCTGCCCGTCTGGCCCGGTGCGGTCCTCCGCGAGATCGGCGAGGCGCTCCGGTTCCGGCTCTCGCACGGCGACATCCTGAGCTACAACGCGGTGCAGCGGCTCCTCTATATCGGCGTCCTCCTCGTGATCGTGCTGCAGGTGCTGACGGGCCTCTCGATCTGGAAGCCGGTGCAGCTCTCCGAGCTCGCCGCGCTCTTCGGCTCGTTCCAGGCGGCGCGGTGGTTCCACTTCCTCGGGATGGCCGCCATCGTCGGCTTCCTCGCCATCCATGTCCTCCTGTCGCTCCTCGTGCCGCGCACCCTCGTCGCGATGGTCACGGGCGGGCCGCAGGAACCGGCCGAGGCGCCCTGATGGCCCGCTCGCGCTTCCGCCCCGCCACGCCGGTCGATCAGGGCCCGCTCGAGGAACACGCGCGGCTCATCGCCGACATCGATCGCCGCCGCATCCTCGGCGGCGCGCTGAGCCTCGGCGCGCTGTCGATGCTGTCGGGCTGCAAGCTCGGCGATCAGGGCGCGGTCAACGCCATGCTCCGCAGCATCGGCACCTTCAACGACCGCGTGCAGGCGGCGATCTTCCGTCCCGACCACCTGGCGCCCACGTTCACCGAAGCCGAGGTCATCAAGCCGCCAAGGTTCAACGCCTTCTACGACCCCGAGTTCGTGAAGCCCGTCGACGGCGCGACATGGAAGCTCGAACTCGCCGGGATGGTGTCCGACAAGACACCCTGGACCGTCCCGCGAATGAGCGCCCTCCCCGAGAAGGAGGTCATCATCCGGCACATCTGCGTCGAGGGCTGGGACTACATCGGCCAATGGTCCGGCCCGACGCTCCGCAGCTTCCTCGAAGCCGTCGGCGCGGACCTCAGGGCCAAGTACGTCGCCTTCCGCTGCGCGGACGACTACTCGGGCAGCATCGACATGGCGACCGCGCTGCACCCGCAGACGCTTCTCGCGACGAAATACGCGCGCGAGCCCATCGCCGACCCCTACGGCTTCCCGCTGCGGCTCCGCACCTCGACCAAGCTCGGGTTCAAGAACCCGAAGTGGATCACCGCCATCGAGGTCACGAACACGTATCCGGGCGGCTACTGGGAGGACAAGGGCTTCAACTGGTTCTCGGGCATCTAGGCCGATGCCGCCGCGCGCCGCGACGCTGGCCCTGATCCTGGTCAGCGTCTCGCTGAACGCCGCGGCGCAGATCTTCCTGCGCCTTGCCGCGCGCGACGGGGTGGCGTTCGGCGCGCGGGCGGCGTTCGACGTCCTCTTGCGCCCGGCCCTGCTCGCCGGGCTCGCATGCTACGCGCTGAGCCTTCTCACCTGGATCGCCGTCCTCAGCCGGGCCGAAGCGTCGTTCGCCTATCCGTTCCTCGGGCTCGGCTTCGTGATGGTCGCCGTCGCGGGGGCGGCATTGCTCGGCGAGGCGGTGTCGTGGCAGCGCGTCGCGGCCATCGCGCTCATCGTCGCCGGCGTGGTCGTGCTGGCCCGGAGCTGAGGCTGGCGTTCGGCCGGCGGCTGGCCTAGCTTCCGCGACATGGAGGACGATCCCGAAACCCTCGTCTCGACCGGGTGGCTCGCCGACCGGCTGGGCCAGGTCCGGGTCATCGACGCCTCGTGGCATCTGCCCGACGCCGGGCGCGATCCCGCGGCCGAATACGCCGCCGCGCACATTCCGGGCGCGGTCTACCTCGACTTCGACAGCGTGTGCGACCCGGCGAGCCCGCTGCCGCACGCCGCGCCCGCACCCGAGGTCGTCGCCGCGCGGATGGCGGCGCTCGGGGTGTCGGACGGCGATCCGGTCGTCGTCTACGATGCGGCGGGCATCTTTTCCGCGCCACGGGTCTGGTGGCTCGCGCGCCGCATGGGGCTCTCGGGCTGGGCGGTGCTCGACGGCGGCCTGCCGAAGTGGCGCGCCGAAGGCCGGACCCTGGAGATCGGCGCGCCGCAGGTCACGGTGGGCACGCTGCGCGCCGGTGCTCTCCGGCCCGTCGCGGCGGACGCGGATGCGGTGGCCGAGGCGCTCGGCGCGGGGACGCAGGTGGTCGATGCCCGCTCCGCCGCGCGCTTTCGCGGCGACGCGCCCGAGCCGCGGCCGGGACTGCGCGCGGGCCACATGCCCGCGGCGCACAACCTGCCGTGGCAGGAGGTGCTCGCGCCCAACGGCACGATGCGCGACATCGACGGGCTCCGTGCCGCGTTCGAGGCCGCGGGCGTCGATCCCGACGCGCCGGTCGTCACCACCTGCGGCTCGGGCGTGTCGGCGGCGATCCTGAGCCTGGCGCTCGAACGGCTCGGCAACCGCGCGCACCGGCTCTACGACGGCTCATGGGCGGAGTGGGGCGCCGAGGCAGGCGGCCGCCCCGTCGCGAGGGGAAGCTGATGTTCGACACGCTGGCACCGCAGGCGCCCGACAAGATCCTCGCCCTCATGGCGATGTACCGCGACGATCCCCGGAGCGACAAGCTCGACCTCGGCGTCGGCGTCTGGCGCGACGCGGACGGGCTGACGCCGATCTTCCGCGCCGTGAAGGCCGCCGAGCACCGGCTCTGGGAGGTCGAGGGCACCAAGACCTACACCGGCCTCGCGGGCGATCCGGCCTTCGTCCATGCGATGGCGGACCTCGTCCTCGCGGGCGCGGTGCCGCACGACCGTGTGGCGGGGGCCGCGGCTCCCGGCGGGACCGGCGCGCTGCGGCTCGCGCTCGACACGCTGCGCCTCGCCAATCCCGACGTAGTGGTGCATCTGCCCGACCCGACCTGGCCCAACCACATCGCCATGCTCGACCACCTCGGGCTCGCGCACCGGCCCTACCGCTACTACGACACGGCGACCGGCGGGGTGGGTTTCGCGGGGCTCGCCGACGACCTTGGACGGCTCAACCCCGGCGACGCGGTGCTCCTGCACGGCTGCTGCCACAACCCGACCGGCGCGAACCTCAACCCCTCCGAATGGGCCGAGGTCGCGGCGATCCTCGGGCGGACGGGCGCGGTGCCGCTCGTCGATCTGGCATACCAGGGCTTCGGCGACGGGCTCGACGCCGACGCGGCACCGGTACGGCTGCTCGCGACCACGCTGCCCGAACTGCTGGTCGCGGTCAGCTCGTCGAAGAACTTCGGCATCTACCGCGAGCGCGCCGGGGCGCTCCTCGCCATCGCGGACGGGCCCGATCGGCGCGACATCCTGCAGGGCACGCTCGCGACGCTGAACCGGCTGACCTATTCCTTCCCGCCCGACCACGGCGCGCGGCTCGTCACGATGATCCTCGACGACCCCGGCCTGCGGCTCGACTGGCAGGCCGAGCTCGAGGCGATGCGGCAGACGATGATCGCCACCCGCGAGGCGCTGGCCCACGCGCTGCGGGACGCCACCGGGTCGGACCGCTTCGCCTTCCTCGGCGCGCACCGGGGCATGTTCTCCCGCCTCGGCGCGACCCCGGAGCAGGTCGCCCGGATGCGCGAGGCGCACGGCATCTACATGGTCGGCGACAGCCGCATCAACGTCGCGGGGCTGAGCCCGGCCCGCATCCCGATGCTCGTCGCGGCGATGCAGGACGCCGGCGTCTGAACGCATAAGGCGGCGGGACCGCGCCCCGCCGCCCGCAACCCTTACGAACCTCTCAGGCGTGGTAGGCCGCCTCGCCGTGCGAGGTGAGGTCGAGCCCCTGCGACTCCGCCTCGGGCTCGACGCGCAGGCCGATCGTCATGTCGATGAGCCAGTAGAGGACCGCCGAGACCACGCCGCACCAGACGATGGTGATGACCACCGCCTCGGCCTGGATCATGGTCTGCCCGGCCATCGTCACGCCGTCCGCGTAGCCGACCCCGCCGAGGCTCGGCGAGGTGAAGATGCCGGTGCCGATGGCTCCGATGATGCCGCCGATGCCGTGGACGCCGAACACGTCGAGGCTGTCGTCGTAGCCGAGCGCGTTCTTCACCGTGGAGACGAAGAAGTAGCAGCCGCAGGACGCGAGCGCGCCGAGGATGATCGCGCCGACCGGCCCGATGGTGCCGCAGGCGGGCGTCACCGCGACGAGGCCCGCGACCATGCCCGAGGCCGCACCCAGCATCGACGCCTTGCCGCGGAACACGCCCTCGAGGAGCGACCAGGCGAGGATCGCGCCGGCCGTCGCGGTAAAGGTGTTGATCATCGCGAGCGCAGCACCGCCGTTGGCCTCGAGGTTGGAGCCCGCGTTGAAGCCGAACCAGCCGACCCAGAGGATCGACGCGCCGACCATCGTCAGCGTCATCGAATGCGGCGCCATCATGTCGCGCCCGAGCCCGATGCGCTTGCCGACGAAGAGGCTGCCCACCAGCGCCGCGGTGCCCGCGTTGATGTGGACGACCGTGCCGCCGGCGAAGTCGATCGCGCCGAGGTTGAAGATGTAGCCCGCGCTGTCCCAGACCATATGCGCGATCGGGAAGTAGGCGAGCGTCACCCAGAGCGCGACGAAGACGAGGACCGCCGAGAACTTGATGCGCTCGGCGAAGGCGCCGACGATCAGCGCCGGCGTGATGACCGCGAAGGTCATCTGGAACACGACGAACACGTACTCGGGGATCACCGCGTCGGAGAAGGTCGCGGCCGTGCTGTCCATCGTGATGCCGGCGAGGAAATACTTCGCGCCGCCGCCCCAGAACGGGCTGGTGCCGCCGCCGAAGGCGACCGAATAGCCGTAGATGACCCAGATCACCATCACGAGCGCGGTGATGAGCGTGCACTGCATCAGCACCGAGAGCATGTTCTTCGTCCGCACCAGCCCGCCGTAGAAGAGCGCGAGGCCCGGCAGCGTCATGAAGAGGACGAGCACGGTCGCGATCATCATGAAGGCCGTGTCGCCCTTGTCCGGCACGACCGCCGCGGCGGTCCCCGTGGCGTCGGCGGCGGCGGCCTGCGCGTCCTGCGCGAGCGCCGCGAGCGGGCTCAGCGTCGCCGCGGCGGCTGCGGTGAGAAGCCTCGTGAGTTTCATTCGGGTCGGTCCTTTCATCTCGGTAGAGGTCACGCGGGCGGGATCAGAGCGCGTCATCGTCGGTCTCCCCGGTTCGCACCCGCACGGCCTGTTCGAGGTTCAGCACGAAGATCTTGCCGTCGCCGATCTTGTCGGTGCGTGCGGCCTTGGCGATGGTCTCGACGACCTCCTCGGCCATCGCGGAGGCGACCGCGACCTCGATGCGGACCTTCGGCACGAAGTTCACCGCGTATTCGGCGCCACGGTAGATCTCCGTATGGCCGGACTGCGCGCCGAACCCCTTGATTTCTGTGACCATCATGCCGCGCACGCCGATGGCGGTCAGCGCTTCGCGGACCTCCTCGAGCTTGAACGGCTTGATCGCGGCGATGATGAGCTTCACGCGCTGTTCCCTCTTCGCGAGCCGGGCGGCGAACCGGCCCTGCGGCCCGTCGAAGGCCGCCGAACTCTTGCTTCCCCAGCCGACAAAAGGCCGGATCACGGGCGTGCGACAAGAAACGGCGTTAAGGCGTCTGCCCGAAAAAGGGGCTATTTGCACTCTGCCTCCCGATAATGAGGCGAAACGTCCGGTGTCTGACCAAAGATTGACCGCAACGCTGACGAGGCCGGCGCTCCCTTTCGCTTCGGAAACTTGCTAGACAGGGAGGCGGATACGCCCGCGCCAAGACGGGCGGCACCGAGGCAGCGACAGGACATGGACATGGCCGGACGGAAACCACCCCTGGTGGCGGAGCGGCGCACGCCGAGAGACGCGAAGCGCCCGCCGCGCAAGCGGACCGGGCGGCGGGTCCGGCGCGGGCCGGCACGCGTGGTCGCGGCGCTGATCAGGGGCCTGCTGCGCGCCGTGGTCCGCGTCGGCCTGCGCGTCGCTCTTCTCGGCGTCGTCGTCCTCGGGCTTGCGACGCTCTATTTCTATGCCGGCCTGCCGCCGCTCAAGGGCCTTCTCGATGGCCGGGTGCGCGGCTCGGTGACGCTGACGGACGCGGGCGGCGCGGTGTTCGCCTGGCGCGGCGAGACCTTCGACGGCGACATCACCGCGGCCAACGTGTCGCCGAACCTTCGCAACGCGGTCGTCGCCACCGAGGACAAGCGCTTCTGGCGCCACTACGGCGTCAGCCCCCGCGGCATCGCGAGCGCCATCGCGATCAACCTGCGCGCGGGCCGCAAGCCGCTCGAGGGCAACGGCGGCTCGACGATCACGCAGCAGGTCGCGAAGCTCCTCTGTCTCGGCGTGCCCTACGATCCCGCGCGCTGGAAGACCGAGGCCGCCTACGAGGCCGACTGCCGGCAGGGATCGGTCTGGCGCAAGCTGAAGGAGGTGCCCTTCGCGCTGGCGCTCGAGGCGCGCTACTCGAAGGCCGACGTGCTGACGCTCTACTTCAACCGCGCCTACCTCGGCGCGGGCGCGCGCGGCTTCGAGGCGGCATCGCAGCGCTACTTCGGCAAGTCCGCGCGCGACGTGAGCCCCGCCGAGGGCGCGATGCTCGCAGGTCTGCTGGTGGCGCCGTCGTACTATGCGCCGACTCGGAACCTCGCGCGCGCGCAGGGCCGGGCGAGCGTGATCCTCGGGCTGATGGCGGAACAGGGCTACGTCACGCAGGCCCAGCTCGCCGAAGGCCGGGCGCATCCCGCGACGCTCTCGTCGGCCGCCAAGGCACCGCAAGGCGGCGCCTTCGCCGACTGGGTGATGGACAGCGGGCCGTCGTTCCTGACTTCGGACACCACCGAGGACGTGACGATCCATACCACGCTCGACCAGCGCATCCAGACGGCGGCCGAGGCCGGGCTCGCGGAGGTCTTCGCCACGAAGCTGAAGGGCGGCTCCGAGGTGCAGGCGGCGATCGTGGTCATGTCGGCGGACGGCGCGATCCGCGCGATGGTCGGCGGGCGGGGGTCGAGCGCCGCCGGCGGCTTCAATCGCGCAGCGCAGGCGCTGCGGCAGACCGGATCGGCGTTCAAGCCGTTCATCTACGCGACCGCGCTCGACCTCGGCGCCAGCCCCTACGACTATGTTGTCGACGAACCGCTCACGCTCGACATCCGCGGCTCGGGTCCGTGGACGCCGCGGAACTACACCGGCACCTACGCGGGTCGCGTGACGCTGACCGAGGCGCTGGCCCATTCGCTCAACATCCCCGCGGTGAAGATCTCCGAAGGCGTCGGGCGCGACCTCGTGCGGAAGGTGGCGGGCGACTTCGGCATCCGTTCGGACCTCGCCGACGGTCCAGCACTGGCGCTCGGCGCGTCGGAGGCCACGCTCCTCGAGATGACGGGCGCCTATGCGGGCATCCTCAACGGCGGATCGAGCGTGCGGCCCTACGGCCTCACCGACCTCACCATCCGGGGCGACCGGACGCCGCTCATCGGGCAGACCGGCGGCATCGGCGAGCGCGTGATCTCGGAGAAGGCCGCTCGCGAGTTGACCTGGATGATGCAGGCCGTCGTCGAGGAGGGCACCGGCCGCCGCGCGCGCCTCAAGGACCGCGAGGCCGCCGGCAAGACCGGCACCACGCAGGCCGCGCGCGACGCCTGGTTCATCGGCTTCACCGCCGACTACGTGACGGGCGTGTGGATGGGCTACGACGACAATCGCCCGCTGAAGGGCGTCACCGGCGGCGGATTGCCCGCCGACATCTGGCACGCCGTGATGGCCCGCGTCGAGGACGGGCTGCCGGCGCGCCCCCTCGTCACGGCGCCGCCGCCGGGTCCGGTGATCCCCTTCGCGGGCTCGTCGAGCGAGACCTACGAGAGCGGCGCGCCGGCACGCTACGGCGCCGATCCCTATGCCGAAGACGGCGGGCTCGCCGACCAGATCCTTCGCGACGTGCAGGCCCAGCCCGACCGGCAACCCGACCGCGGGCGCGACCGCTGACGGGTCCGTCAGATGCGCTGCAGGTCTGCGATCAGTTGATCGAGGTTGCCGCGCCGCTGATCGAGGAGCGCGCCGATCTCGGTGCGCTCGGCCGCCAGCATGTTCACGCCCTCGATGATGATGTTGAAGAAGAGGTTCCGCCCGCTCCGGTCGGAGACCTGGAACTTGACCTCGAAGGGCGGCTGGCCGCGCAGGATCGCCGTCGTCGTGACCTCGTAGAAGGTCTTGACGCGCGCCGCCTTCTGCACCTCGACCCGGCCGCCGATGAACTCGCGGAACCGCGAGCCGTACTTGCGCGCGAGATAGCCCGAGAAAGCGTCCGTGAAGGCCCGCATCTGCGCCGCCGAGGCGCTCCGTGCGGCAGGGCCGAGCGCGGTGCGCGCGATCACCGGCACGTCGCCGTAGCGCGCGAAGATGCCCTCGAAGTCGCGGTACATCGCGCCGCGCGACGCGCCCGAGTTGATCGTCGCGTTGATGTCACCGACGACGCTGCCGATGAGCGCCTGCGCGCCGGCGGTGTCGAGCGCCGCGAGCGCCGGTCGCGGCAGCACGACCACCGCCAGCGCCGCCGCCGACATCAGCCCGACGACGCTGCGCCGGGTCAGCAGGTGAGACTCATTGGCCATCGGGAACCTCGTCGTAGGGATCGAACTCGTCGTCCGTGCGCGACTGATCGCCGAGCTTGAAGCGACGGTTCTGGAGATAAAGCAGCTTCGATTGCGCGTAGCCGTCGGCGCTGGTGTAGAGCGCGTCGTCGACGATGCCGGTGTAGGTGTAGCGCGTCCCGAGCGTCGCACCGACGTCGAACGCGGTCTTGACGTTGCGCGCATCGTCCTGGAGCGCAAGCCGCGTCGGGTTCAGCACGTAGTCGACCACGGTGCCGGTGGTGTCGCGGACCGTGGAGGGACCGAGGACCGGCACCTGCACGAACGCGCCCTCCGGCACGCCCCAGGTGTAGAGCGTCTCGCCGAAGTCGGTCTGGCGGCCCGGCACGCCGATCGAGGTGGCGGGATCGAAGATGCCGCCGATGCCGAGCGTCGAGTTGATCAGGAACCGGAACGTGTTCTCAACCGCATGGTTTACATCGCCCTGGAGCACGCCGTTCACCACGTCGCCCGGCACCGCCAGATTGTACGACACGTTATGGACGCCCTCGCGGACCGGTTTCGGCAGCACGTGGCCGTAGACCTGCGACGCCGGCCGCACCACGACCCGGTCGACGCCCTTGTTGAAGCCGTAGACCGCACGGTTCGGCCGCTCGTAGGGGTCGCCGTCGGGCGCGCCCGCGGCACATCCACCGAGCACCAGGGCCACGGCGAAGGCGGGCCCGAAGGCGCGGAGCGGGGTCGCATTGGGCACGGGCGTCTCAACTTCTTGTTCGCAGTCCTGCGCTAACAAGTTCCTTCTTGCGCGCCGGTGCGTAAGGTAGGTCGCAGTCCGACGGGAGACAACTGCGATCGCGACGCCAGGGAGAGCCATGCCGGGATCAAAGCCGACCCACGGACCGAGCGCCGAGCTTGCGGCGGCACGGGCGGAGAGCCGCGGGCTCTTCGTCGCCGCGGGCGTGTTCAGCTTTGCGGTGAACCTGCTGATGTTCACCGGCCCGCTCTTCATGCTTCAGGTTTACGACCGCGTGCTCGGCAGCCGGTCGGAGGAGACGCTGGCGGCGCTCTTCGTGCTGATGACGTTCCTCTTCGCGATGATGGGCACGCTCGACTACCTGCGCGGCCGGGTGATGGTACGGATCGGCGCACGGTTCCAGGCGCGGCTCGACCGGCGGATCTTCGCCGCCAGCCTCCGTGGCAGCACCGACGCGCCGGGCGACCCGGTCCCGCACGCGGCGCTGCGCGACCTCGAGGCCATCCGGGCGCTCCTGGCGGCACCGGTGCTCCTCGCCGTCTTCGACATTCCCTGGACGCCGCTCTTCGTCGCGGCGATCTTCGTGTTCCATCCCGCGATGGGCGCGCTCGCGATCGGAGGCGGCGTGTTCCTCGTCGTGGTGGCGCTCGCCAACCAGTCGCGCACGAGGGCGCCAACCGCGGCGGCCGCGCAGGCCGCGCAGGTGGCGGACGGCTTCGCGGGGCAGATCCGCGCCGAGGCGGGGCTGGTCCGGGCGCTCGGGATGGAGACTGCCGCCGCTGTCCGCTGGGACCGCGCGCGTGGGGCGGCGCTCGCGGCCAGCGTCGTGCTGGCCGACCGCGCGGGTGGCTATGCGGCGCTGTCGCGGATCTTCCGGCAGTTCCTGCAGTCCGCGATGCTGGGCCTCGGCGCGTTCCTCGTGCTCCGTGGCCAGCTCACCTCCGGCGCGATGATCGCGGCCTCGATCCTGATGGGCCGCGCGCTCGGGCCGATCGAGGTGAGCATCGGCCAGTGGGGGCTGATCGCGCGGGCGCGCGAGGGCTGGCGCCGGCTCGGACAGCTTCTCGACCGCGTTCCGCCCGAGCCCGCCCGCATGGCGCTGCCGCGCCCGGCCGCGGAGCTTGTCGCCGAGGGGCTGACGGTGGTGCCGCCCGGGACGGCGCAGGCGGTGCTGCGCGGGGTCTCCTTCGCCGTGCGCCCGGGTCAGGCGATGGGCGTGATCGGCCCTTCGGGTGCTGGCAAGTCGAGCCTCGCGCAGGCGCTGACAGGGGCCTGGGCGCCCACCGCGGGACACGTGCGGCTCGGCGGCGCGGACCTCGCGCGCTTTGCACCCGACGTGCTCGGCGCGCTCGTCGGCTACCTGCCGCAGCGCGTGGCGCTCTTTGACGGCACGATCGCCGACAACATCGCCCGGCTCGCGGCGGCACCCGACGCGGCGAAGGTCGTCGCGGCTGCCCGCGCCGCGGCGGCGCACGAGATGATCCTGCGCCTGCCCGAGGGCTACGATACCCGCGTCAGCGCCGTCGGGGGCCGGCTCTCCGGCGGGCAGATGCAGCGCATCGGCCTCGCGCGGGCGCTCTACGGCGATCCCGCCGTGCTGATCCTCGACGAGCCGAACTCGAACCTAGACAACGACGGCTCCGAGGCGCTCAACACCGCGATCCGGGGCGCCAAGGCCGCCGGACGTGCCGTCCTCATCATGGCGCACCGGCCGGCTGCGATCCAGGAATGCGACCTCCTCCTCGTGCTCGACGACGGCACCCGGCGCGCGTTCGGGCCGCGCGACGCGGTGCTCCGCAGCCTCGTGGAGAACCACGCCGAGATCTTGCGCGGACCCGGCGCGCGGACCCAGGCGCAGGGCGGTGCGGCGTGAGCGCCTATACGGGCCGCGGCCCGGTCCTTGCCGGCATCGCCGCGCTCCTCGTCCTCTTCGGCGGCTTCGGCGGCTGGGCCGCCTTCGCGCGGCTCGACGGCGCGATCATCGCCGCGGGACAGATCGAGGTGGAGCAGAACCGCCAGGTCGTGCAGCACCCGGATGGCGGGGTCGTGGCCGAGATCCTCGTCACCGAGGGCTCGGTCGTCGCCGCGGGAGCGCCGCTCTTGCGGCTCGACGGCGCGGCGCTGCGCTCGGAAGCGGCCATCGTCGAGGGCCAGTACTTCGAGATTTTGGCCCGCCGCGGTCGCCTCGAGGCCGAGCGCGACGACGCGGACGCAATCACCTTCCCGGCCCCGCTCGTCGCCGAAGCGCAGGCCGGTCGCCCGGACCTCGTGGCGCTGATGGAGGGCAAGCGGCGCCTCTTCGTGGCGCGCCGCGAGAGCTATGCCCAGCAGGCCGACCAGATGGGCCGCCAGCACGCGCAGATCGACGCCCAGATCGACGGCATCGCGGCGCAGAAGTCCGCGCTGGAAACGCAGGTGGCCCTGATCCGCAAGGAACTCGTCGGCCAGCGGTCGCTCTTTTCGCGCGGGCTCGCCGAGGCGACGCGCGTCCTGTCGCTCGAGCGCGAGGAAGCCCGCCTCGAAGGCTCGATCGGGAGCCTCGCCGCCAGTGCCGCCGAGGCTGCCGCACACGCCTCGGAGATCGACATCGGCGTCCTGAAGCTGGCGTCCGCCCGGCGCGAGGATGCGTTGACGCTCCTGCGCGACGTCGGCCCGCAGGAGATGGAGCTCGCCGAGAGGCGCCGCTCGCTGGCCGAACAGATCGACCGGCTGGAGATCCGCGCGCCTGTCGCCGGCGTGGTCTACGGGCTGACCGTGACCACGCCGCGCGCCGTGATCCGCGCGGCGGACCCGCTCCTCTACCTCGTGCCGCAGGACCGCCCGCTCGTCATCGCCGCCCGCATCGAGCCGATCCACATCGACGAGGTCGCGGTCGGGCAGCCCGCGACGCTGACCTTCCCGGCGTTCGACCGCCGCACCACGCCCGAACTCTTCGGCTCCGTCC
The DNA here is from genome assembly GCA_965219015.1 of Paracoccaceae bacterium. Lineage (GTDB taxonomy): Bacteria > Pseudomonadota > Alphaproteobacteria > Rhodobacterales > Rhodobacteraceae > CBDCNH01. The sequence continues at coordinate 377,368 of CBDCNH010000013.1, read as the reverse complement.
GACTGATCTCGGCGGATGCCTTCATCGACCAGGCGACCCGCGCGAGCTACTATCGCGCCGAGATCACGCTCGACCCGGGCGAGGTGGCCCGGATCTCCGGCCTCACGCTCGTGCCCGGAATGCCGGTGCAGGCGTTTCTCCGCACCGGCACCCACCGCCCGATCGCCTGGCTGGTCAAGCCCTTCGCGGACTACTTCACCAAGGCGTTCCGCGAGACCTGAGCGATTGCCCCTCGCGGCCCCCGCCGCTAGGGTTCGCCCGGAACGACGGGGGGCACGGTCATGGCGGGCGAGATCGCGAGGAAGCTGGAAGCGCTCGGGCTGACGCTGCCGGAGCCTGCGCGACCAGCGGCGAGCTACATCCCGTTCGTCAAGGCCGGCGGGCTCCTCTACGTCTCCGGCCAGATCAGCCAGACCGCCGAGGGGATGCTCACGGGCCGGCTCGGCGACGGGCTCGGCGTGGCGGAGGGCGCGGCGGCCGCGCGGGCCTGCGCGCTGAGCCTTCTCGCCCAGGTCCAGGCAGCGGCAGAAGGCGACCTCGACCGGCTCGTGCGCGTCGTCAAGCTGACCGGGTTCGTCAATTCCGCGCCCTCGTTCGGCGATCAGCCCAAGGTCATCAACGGCGCCTCCGACCTTCTCGTCGAGATCCTCGGCGAGGCCGGACGCCATGCCCGCTCGGCCGTCGGCGTGGCGGCCCTGCCGTTCGGCGTCGCGGTCGAGATCGAGGGCATCTTCGAGCTCTCCTGATGCCGCCGCTGCCGCCGGGCTTCCTCGCCGCCCCGATCGCGCACCGGGCGCTGCACGACCGCAGCCTCGGCCGCATCGAGAACAGCCGCGCCGCGGTCCGGGCCGCGGTCGCCGCGGGCTACGCCATCGAGATCGACGTGCAGCCCAGCGCCGACGGCGTGCCGGTGGTGTTCCACGACGACACGCTCGACCGGCTGACCGCGGCCGCGGGGCCGCTCCGCGCGCGCACGGCCGCAGATCTCGGCCGCACCCGGCTGACCGATAGCGACGAGACGATCCCGATGCTCGCCGAGATCCTCGCGCTTGTCGCAGGACAGGTGCCGCTCCTCGTCGAGATCAAGGACCAGGACGGCGCGCTCGGTCCCGCTATCGGGCCGCTCGAAGCCGCGGTGGCCGAGGCGGTGGCCGCCTACGACGGCCCGCTCGCCGTGATGTCGTTCAACCCGCACGCCGTCGCCGCCTTTGCCGCGCTCGCTCCGCACACCCCGCGCGGCCTCACCACCTGCGCCTTTGCCGCCGACGACTGGCCCCGCGTCCCTGCCGAGACGCGGATGCGCCTGGCGGCCATCGCCGACTACGACCGCACCGGCGCGAGCTTCGTCTCGCACGCGGCGCGCGACCTGGACGCGCCCCGGATCGCCGCACTCAAGCGCCAGGGCGCCGCCATCGCCTGCTGGACGATCCGCTCGCGCGAGGCCGAGACGGAGGCGCGGCGGATCGCCGACACGATCACGTTCGAGGGCTACCTGCCGCACCGCCTTGACGCCGCCGCGCGCGACGCCATCTGATCGGCCGCGCCCAACCGGAGGCCGCGTCCCTGCCCCGCCCCTCGCTCGCCAGCCCCGACACCATCGAGATCGCCGTGCTCGACAGCCTCGCCGACGTCGCGGCGGAGGACTGGGACGCCTGCGCCTGCCCGGAGGCCACCGGCGGCGGACGCCCCTCGGACCCGTTCACCACGCACCGCTTCCTGCGCGCGCTCGAAGTCAGCCGCTCGGTCGGCCGCGGCTCGGGCTGGTCGCCGCGCCACCTCGTCGCGCGGGCAGGCGACCGGGTCATCGCGGTGGCGCCGCTCTACGCCAAGAGCCACAGCCAGGGCGAGTACATCTTCGACTTCAACTGGGCGGACGCCTGGGAACGCGCGGGCGGGCGCTATTATCCGAAGCTGCAATGCGCCGTGCCGTTCACCCCCGCCACCGGACGGCGCTTCCTCACCGCTCCCGGCGAGGAGGATCGCGGACGCGCGGCGCTGATGACGGGAATGATGCAGCTCGCCGCCGAGAACCGGCTCTCCTCCGCGCACGTCACCTTCTGCACCGAGGCCGAGGCGATCGCCGGGGCGGGCGAGGGCCTCCTCCACCGCGTCACGCAGCAGTTCCACTGGGAGAACGCGGGTTACGCCGACTTCGGCGCCTTCCTCGGCTCGCTGTCCTCGCGCAAGCGCAAGAACATCCGCAAGGAGCGCGAGACGGCGCAGGGCTTTGGCGGCGAGATCGTGGCGCTGACCGGCGACGCCATCGAGCCGCGGCACTGGGATGCGTTCTGGCGATTCTACCAGGACACCGGCGCGCGGAAATGGGGCACGCCCTACCTCACGCGCGCGTTCTTCGACGAGGCGCAGGCGCACCTCCGCCATGACATGCTCCTCGTGCTGGCGCTGCGCGGCGGCCGCCCGGTCGCGGGGGCGCTGAACTTCATCGGACGCGAGACGCTCTACGGCCGCTACTGGGGCGCGGTCGAGGACCATCCCTGCCTGCATTTCGAGCTTTGCTACTACCAGGCCATCGACCATGCCATCGCCGAAGGCATGGCCCGCGTCGAGGCGGGCGCGCAGGGCGAGCACAAGCTCGCGCGCGGCTACCTGCCCACGCCCGTCCACTCGCTGCACTTCATCGCCGACGAAGGCTTCCGTGCCGCCATCGCGCGCTACCTCGAGGCCGAGCGCGCGGCGGTCGGCGAGCAGATCGAGGTGATGACCGCCTACGGGCCCTTCCGCCGCGACTCCCGGATCGACTGACGCCATGCTAGGCTCGGGCAGAGGAGGTGCCGCATGCCTGAACTCACGCTCTACACCAACCCGATGTCGCGCGGCCGGGTGGCGCGCTGGATGCTCGAGGAGACCGGCGCCGATTACGGCGTGGAAACCGTCGCGTTCGACGCCCTGAAGGCGCCCGCGTACCTCGCGATCAACCCGATGGGCAAGGTGCCCGCGATCCGGCACGGCCGCACGGTCGTGACCGAGAACGCGGCGATCTGCGCGTATCTCGCGGACGCCTTCCCGGAGGCCGGGCTCGCGCCGCCCGTCTCCGAACGGGGCGCGTACTACCGTTGGCTCTTCTTCGGCGCGGGTCCGTTCGAGGCGGCCGTCAGCGACCGGCGGCTCGGCGTCGAGGTCACGCCCGAGACGCGGCGCTGGATCGGCTACGGCACCTTCGAGGACTGCGTGGAGACGATGGCCGCGCGGCTCGAGGAAAGCCCGTACCTCGCGGGCGAGACCTTCACCGCAGCGGACGTCGCGGCCGGCTCGCAGGTGATCTACGGGCTGAAGTTCAAGTCGATCCCGGCGCGGCCCGCTTTCGAGGACTACGTGGCCCGCGTCACGGACCGCCCGGCGGCCCAGCGCGCCGAGGCTCTCGACGACGCCGACATGCCCGCGCGGCACGGCGCGTGACCGCCCGTCTCACCGAGGCCGAGCGTCGGGACAGCCTGCCGGCTCTCGACGCGACCGGCTGGCGCGCGGCCCCCGAAGGCGACGCGCTCCGCAAGGTCTGGACGTTCCGCAGCTTCGTCGAGGCCTGGGGGTTCATGTCCCGCGTAGCGCTCGCCGCCGAGAAGGCCGACCATCACCCCGACTGGCGCAACAGCTACAACGTGGTCGACGTGACGCTCTCCACGCACGACGCAGGCGGGCTCACGATGGCCGACATCCGGCTCGCGGCGGCGATGGACCGTCTGGCAGGCGACGCGGCGGTCGAGACCGACCATGCAGCACCCGTGCTCAGCCTCTGCGAGATCCGCGCCGCGAAGCGCTAGGCGCGCTGCCGGATCGCCGCGAGCATCGCCTCGCCGCCGGAGACCTCGCAGGTGCCGCGCGCCTCCTCGACGTGCAGGACCGCGACGCGGCCGCCCTCGACCAGCATCGCATAGCGCTGCGAGCGGCCGATGAGTCCCGCGCCCGGCGCATCGAAGCTCATGCCGAGCGCCCTGGTGTAACCGCCTTCGGGGTCGGCGAGCATCGTGATCCGCGCGGCGCCGGCCCCGGTGGCCTCGCTCCATGCGGCGAGCACGAAGGGATCGTTGACCGCGACGCAGACGACCTCGTCGATGCCCGCCGCGTCGAAGCCGTCGCGCGTCCGCACGAAGCTCGGCATGTGCGCGGAGTGGCAGGTCGGCGTGAACGCGCCCGGCACGGCGAAGATCACCACGCGCCGGTCCCGCGTCAGGCCGGCGACCCCGACCGTCTCCGGCCCGTCGGGCCCCAGCCGCACGAGGTCCGCGTCCGGCAGCGTGTCGCCCTCGCTGATCGCCATGTCGTGTCCTTTTCGCCGCGTCCGCCGGTGTATAGGTCTAGCGGGGACGATGCGGCAAGCGGGGAGACTTCGGATGGCAGGCATCATCGTGATCGGCGCGGGGCAGGCCGGAGCGTCGCTGACCGCGCGGCTCCGGCAGGAGGGCTACACGGGGCCGGTCACGCTGATCGGCGAGGAGCCGGTGCCGCCCTACCAGCGCCCGCCGCTCTCGAAGGGGTATCTCATGGGCACGGTGCCGCTCGAGCGGCTCTTTCTCCGCAAGGCGGAGGTCTACGCCGAGCAGGGCATCGACCTGCGCCTCGGCACGCCGGTGACCGCGATCGACACCGCCGCCCGGACGGTGACGCTCGGCGACGAGGTTCTCGCCTACGAAGAGCTGGCCCTGACCACCGGCGCCGTGCCGCGACGCCTGCCGGACGAGCTTGGCGGCAACCTCGAAGGCGTCCACATCGGGCGGACGCTCGCCAACATCGACGGGATCGGTCGGGCCCTGAAGCCAGGCGCGCGCGTGCTCATCGTCGGCGGCGGCTACATCGGGCTCGAAGGTGCTGCGCTCGGCGTGAAGCTCGGGCTCGACGTGACGGTGGTCGAGATGGCGGAGCGCATCCTGTGCCGGGTGGCCGCCGCCGAGACCGCGGACGTCATCCGGTCCCTCCACCAGGGCCAGGGCGTCCGTGTCCTCGAGGGCGTCGGCCTCCGCCGGCTGACCGGGGAGGGCCACGTGACCGGTGCGGTGCTGACCGACGGGACGGAGCTGGCGCTCGACCTCGTGATCGCCGGCGTCGGCGTCGTGCCCGCCACCGAGCTTGCCGAGGCGGCGGGGATCGCGGTCGAGAACGGCATCCGCACCGATGCGCGGGGCCGCACCTCGGCGCCGCATGTCTGGGCCGCGGGGGACTGCGCGTCGTTCCCGATGGGCGAGCGGCGGCTTCGCCTCGAATGCGTGCAGAACGCGATCGACCAGGCCGAGCTCGTCGCCGACAACATGCTCGGCGCCGCGCGCGACTACGCGCCGGTGCCGTGGTTCTGGTCCGATCAGTACGACACCAAGCTCCAGATCGCGGGGCTCCATACCGGCCACGACCGCGTGGTCACGCGGCCGGGTCCGGGCGAGGCCCGGTCGTTCTGGTACTTCTGCGGCAAGCGGTTCGTCGCGGTCGACGCGCTCAACGACGGGCGCGCCTACATGGTCGGCAAGCGGCTCCTCGAGATGGGCCGGAGCCCCGATCCCGCGGTGCTCGCCGACCCCGAGGCGGACCTGAAGCCGCTGCTGCGCTGATGCGGATCATCGGCGGGGACTGGCGCGGGCGCCGCCTCGCCGACGTGGGCGCCGGCGACCGCGCCGCCCATCTCCGCCCCACCTCCGACCGGGTGCGGGAGGCGATCTTCAACCTCCTCGCGCACGGTCCTGCCGGCAACCCGGTGCCCGGCGCGCGCGTGCTCGACCTTTTCGCCGGCACCGGCGCGCTCGGGCTCGAGGCGCTGTCCCGCGGTGCGGCAAGCGCCACCTTCGTCGAGCGCGGTCACGCCGCCCTCGCCCTCCTGCGCGCGAACGTCGCGGCCCTGCGCGCCGAAGCGCAGATCCTTGCGACCGACGCCACCCGGCTCGGGCGAGGCGAGGCGCACGGGCTCTGCTTCTGCGACCCGCCCTACGGGTCTGGCCTCGGCGAAGCGGCGCTGACCCGAGCCGCCGCGGCCGGCTGGCTGGCGGACGACGCGGCCGTGGTCTGGGAGGACGGCGCGGCGCTCTCGCCTCCGCCAGGGTTCGACCTCATCGACCGGCGCGCCTATGGCGGCACCGTCGTCCATCTCATGCGCTGGTGTGGAACCGTCCTGCCGGCGACAGGGTGAAGATCTCGCAGCCCGTTGCCGTGACGCCCACCGAATGCTCGAACTGCGCCGACAGCGACTTGTCCCGCGTCACCGCGGTCCAGTCGTCCGAGAGAACCTTGATCTCGGGACGGCCGAAGTTGACCATCGGCTCGATGGTGAAGAACATGCCTTCCTCGATCGTCGCCCCGGACCCCGCTGCGCCATAGTGCAGCACGTTCGGCGGCGCGTGGAACACCCGCCCGAGACCGTGGCCGCAGAAGTCGCGCACGATCGACATGCGCTCGCCCTCCGCATAGCTCTGGATCGCATGGCCGATGTCGCCGAACGTCGCTCCCGGCCGCACCATCGCGATGCCGCGCATCAGCGCCTCATGCGTCACGTCGACCAGCCGCGCCGACTTGCGGTCCGCCCGACCCGCCACGTACATCCGGCTCGTGTCGCCGAACCAGCCATCGAGGATCACCGTCACGTCGATGTTGAGGATGTCGCCGTCCTTCAGCACCTTCGGCCCCGGAATGCCGTGGCAGACGACGTGGTTGACGCTGATGCACGAGGCGTGGCGATACCCGCGGTAGCCGATGGTCGCCGATCGCGCGCCCGCATCGACGACCATCCGCTCGATGGCCGAGTCGAGCATCTCGGTCGTGACGCCGGGCGCGACCAGCGGCCCGATGCGGTCTAGGATATCGGCAGCGACGCGCCCTGCAGCATGCATCCCGGCGAAGTCCGCGGGCTCGTATAGTCTGATGCCGTCCTTGGTCAGACGGTTGCGGGTGCTGTGGTCCACGGCAAGCTCTCCGATCCGCTCCATGTCGAAGATAGGTGCGGCAGGGCCGCTTGGCCAGCGCACGATCTCTGGAAGCAACGCCTTTCGTCGGGTAAGGAGCAGGAAAGCCACGGAGCCGCCGATGCCCAATCCGACCGCAGCGATGCTCGTCATCGGCGACGAGATCCTCACCGGCCGTACGCGCGACGCCAACATGCACTTCCTTGCCGGCGAGCTGGCGCGGGCCGGGATCGACCTCTGCGAGGTCCGCATCGTGCGCGACAGTGCGGACGCCATCGTCACCGCGGTCAACGCGCTGCGCCAAACGCACGACCACGTGTTCACCTCGGGCGGCATCGGACCCACGCATGACGACATCACCGCCGATGCGATGGCCGCGGCCTTCGGCGCGCGCATCGACGTGCGCGAGGATGCTCGTGCGGTGCTGGCCGCGCACTACGCGCGCTCGGGGACCGAGATGAACGATGCGCGGCTCCGCATGGCGCGGGTGCCGGAAGGGGCCGCGCTGATCGACAACCCGGTCTCGGCCGCGCCCGGCTTCACGATCGGGAACGTGCATGTGATGGCGGGCGTCCCGAACATCTTCCAGGCGATGGTGGCCTCGCTGCTGCCCACGCTCACCGGGGGCGCGCCGCTCCTCAGCCAGTCGCTGCGCGTCGACCGTGGCGAAGGCGACATCGCGGCGCCGCTGAAGGCGCTCGCGGACGATTTCCCCGAGCTCTCCGTCGGATCGTACCCATTCGTCCGCGACGGGGCATTCGGCGTCAACGTGGTCGTTCGCGGCACCGAGCCCGGCCGGATCAGCGACGCGATGGTCCGTCTTGCGGCGCTCTTCCCGCCCGCTCCGTGACGGCGGCCCTCTTCGACGCGCTGGCCGCGACCTGGGTTCCGGTCGCCGTCCGCCGCGACGGGCCGGTCACGCTGCGCGACGGTGGCGGCGGCGGCTCCCGGCTCTCCGCGGCGACCTGGGACGGGACCGAGCCGCCCGACGACGCGACGGTGTCGGACGCTCCGCTCTTCATGGTGCGGGACGGCGAGGATGCCCTCGACGCATGGCTCGGCCGCCTGGCCTACCGCATCAAGGATCCGACGCTGCTCTATGCCGGGCCGGCGGCGGGCCTGGCGGGCGCCGGGGACGTGCTCGCGCACTGGCCGCCGCTCGCGGCGGTGCGGGCGCTTTGGGAGACGGCCGGCATCGGGCCGGCGCGTCAGGCCGCGATGGCGCGCGTCCGCGTGCCGAAGGCGGCGCTCCTCGCCCGTGCCGGCGACCGGATCGGCGGCGCGGCCTTCGTCGCGGCGGCGGGCGACGTCGCGATGCTGCACGCGCTCGAAGTCCCCGCGGCGCTGCGCCGCCGGGGCCTCGCGCGAGGCATCCTCGCCGCCGCCGCCGGCTGGGCGCTGACCGCCGGCGCCGGCACGCTCGCCCTCGCCGTGACGGAAGCCAACGCGCCCGCCCGCGCGCTCTACTCCGGCGTCGGGCTCGCGGTGGCCGGGCGCTACCACTACCGCGTCCGGTGAGGCGCCTCTCTCGCCGCTGCGCCGTCCTCGTCGTCTGGACGGCCGCGCATGCCGCAGCCGCCGTCACGCTCGACCTGCCGGACGGGGCGGCCGTGACGACGACCCGGACCGAAGACCCCGCGACCGCACGGCTGCCCGAAGGCGCCTGGTCCGACGGCAGGGTTCCCGCCCTGACCCGCGAGGGCCGCGTGACGCGCACCGCCTGGCGGATCGCCGGTGCCGCGACGACCCTCGGGATCGTCGACATGGTGCGGGCAAGTCTTGCGGCGCAGGGCTACGTCGTCCGGTTCGGCTGCGAGACGGAGGGCTGCGGCGGGTTCGACTTCCGCTACGACGCGGGCGTGCTGCCGGAGCCGGAGATGCACGTCGATCTCGGCAACTTCCACTACCTCCTCGCCGAGCGTGCCGGACCGGGGCCCGGTCTGGCCGCCGTCATGGTCAGCCGGTCGTCCGAGAGCGCCTTCGTGCAGCTGACCGAGGTCACGCCTTCGACCGGCGACGCGGTGCCCGAACGCACGCAGGTGCTTACCGCGCCGGAACCGGAGCCCGCTCCGTCGGCCGTTGAGGGAGCTCCCGCCGGCCTCGTCGCCGCACTGCTCCGCGACGGCCACGCGGCGCTCGACGACCTCGAGTTCGCGAGCGGCTCGGCGGTGCTGGCCGATGCGCCCTACGCCTCGCTTGGCGCTCTGTCGGACTGGCTCCTCGCGAACCCGAGGATGCGCGCGCTCGTCGTCGGCCATACCGATCTGTCGGGGAGCCTCGACGCCAACGTCGCGGTGTCCCGCGCCAGGGCCGCCGCCGTCGTCGCCCGTCTCGTGGGACGCTACGGCGTCGCGCGCGCGCAACTCGACGCAGAGGGCGCAGGCTATCTCGCGCCCCGGGCCAGCAACGCGACGCCGGAGGGCCGGGCGCGGAACCGCCGCGTCGAGGTCGTGGCGATCGGACCGACCTGACGCTACTCCGCCGCGGTGCGGAGTGCCGCCGCGGGCTCGGCGAAGCGCGCGACGAGGAAGTCGATGATCGCGCGGACCTTCGGCTGCGTGTAGCGGCCCGGCGGATAGATCGCGTAGATGCCGAGCGGCTCCTCCGGCAGCCCCGGCATCGCAGGGACCACCAGCCCGTCCGCCAGCGCGCCTTCGAGCAGGAAGTCCGGCAGGTACGCGATCCCGAGCCCCGCGATGGCCGCGTGCAGGAGCGACTGGCCGTCGTTGACCGTGAGCCAGCCCGCCGCGCGCACCTGCCGTTTCTCGCCCGAGGGGGACGTGAGCTTCCAGACGTTGCCCGCGGCCTGACTGGAGTAGTGCAGGAGCTTGTGCGCGTTCAGCTCGTCGATCCGCTCCGGCCGGCCATGCGCCTCGAGGTACGCGCGCGAGGCGACGAGCCGGCGCGAGGTGGAGAAGATGCGCCGTGCGCGCAGCGAGCTGTCCTCGAGCTCGCCCACGCGGATCGCGAGGTCGAAGCCCTCCGAGATCAGTTCGACGTAGCGGTCGTTGAGCGTGACGCTGACCGTGATTGCGGGATGGGCGTGCAGGAAGTCGCCGAGGATCGGTGCCAGCAGGCTGACGCCGAAGTCCGTGGCCACCGAGAGCCGCAGGTGCCCGGTGGGCGCCGTCTGCATCGCCGTCACCAGCGCATCCGCCTCGCCTGCGTCGTTGAGCACCCGGCGCGCGCGGTCGTAGTAGGCGAGGCCGATCTCGGTCGGGCTGACGCGCCGCGTGGTGCGGTTGAGGAGCCGCGCGCCGAGCCGTGTCTCGAGCGCGGAGACATGCTTCGACACTGCCGATTTCGAGATGCCGAGCTTGCGCGCAGCATCCGTGAAGCCGCCCTGATCGACCACCGTCGCAAAGGCCTCCATCTCGCTCAGCCGGTCCATATGCCCTCCGCCACCGTTCGGATCGGCACCTTGCTTCCGGATTGTGGCGAATGAGCGCGATAATGATGGCGATGCGAGGGCAAAGTCACGCCGAAGCCGACAGTCGGGGCCGAGGTCAGGCTTCGTTAACGGACGACCGGCATGATGGCCTCTCAAGGCAAGAGGTTGCGATGACCGCCCTGCGAAACTACCCCCTCCCCGTCAACGAGACCGCGCGCGCCGCGACCGTCGCGGTGATGAACCTCGAGACGCGGCGCGACGACAGGTTCTTCGCGCATGTCACCTCGCTGGTGCGGCGCCTCCTCGGCACGCCCATCGCGTTCATCTCGCTCTTCGACGAAGACCGGCAGACGTTCCTCGCCCGAGACGGCATCGACTTCGACGGCACCCCGCGCGAGGCCTCGCTGTGCAGCTTCACCGTCGCCGAGCGGCGGACGATCGTGTTCCCCGACACCCATGCCGATCCGAGGTCCGTGAACCACCCGATCGTGACCGGCCCCGGCGTCCGGTTCTCGGCGAGCGCGCCGGTCATCCTTGCGACGGGCTTCTGCATGGGCACGGTCTGCGGGGTCGATCTCGTCCCGCATGGCGATGTCCCGCTCGATCGGATCGCGATGCTCGAGGACATCGCCGGGATGGTGGCGCGGTTCTACGAGGTGCCGCTCGAGGAGGACGCCGGCAAGGTCGCGGCGCTCCGGCACATCGCGGAGACGGCGCAGGAGGAGTTCCTCTCGCTCGTCGGGCACGAGCTTCGAACGCCGCTCAATCACATCTACGGTCTGGCGCAGGTCATTGCGCCTGCAACCGAGGACGATCAGGAGATCGTCGCGGCGATCCTGTCGGCCTCCGAACAGCTCGAGTCCATCGTCGGCAGCATCCTGTCGTTCACCCAGCTCCGGTCCGGCGACATCGCGCTAGACGAGAGCGAGATCGATCTCGACGGCACCCTCGGCGCGACGCTGGCGAGCTTCGGCAAGCTCGCCTCGCTGCGCGGCAAGCGGCTTGACCTCGCAGAACCTGCGGGGCTGCGCCTGCGCGGCGACCGTGCGCTGATCGAGCTCGCGCTGGCCTGCCTCGTGACGAACTTCATCGCGCACGGCGGCAGCCACGCGACCGTCGCCGCGAGGGGCGCCGACGACGGCACGGTCGAGATCGTGATCGACGACAACGGCGCCGGCATCGCGCCCGCCTACGCCGACCGCATCTGGAGCGCCTTCGGCGTCGGCGCGCGGGTCCGCCAGCGCAGCGCCGACGGGATCGGCCTCGGCCTGCCGCTGACGCGCCGCATCGTCGAGATGCACGGCGGCGACCTCGCGCTTGCGACGACGCCGACGGGCCTCCGAGCCCGGATCCGCCTGCCCGGCTGGCGGCGCATCGACCGGCCGGGCTAGAGGGCGGCGGCGACGCGCGTGCCCTCTGCGATGGCGCGCTGGGCGTCGATCTCCGCGGCCACGTCGGCGCCGCCGATGATGTGGCATGGCATGTTTCGCGCCGCCATCGCTTCGGCGAGGCGGCGTTCCGGCTCCTGCCCGGCGCAAAGGACCACCGTGTCGGCAGGGATCAGCACCGCGGCCTCGTCGCCGAAGCGCACGTGGAGACCGTCGCCGTCGATGCGCTCGTAGGCCGCGTCGCCGCGCATCGTGACGCCCTTCATGCCGAGATGGGCGCGGTGGATCCAGCCTGTCGTCCGGCCGAGCGTGCGTCCGGGAGCGCCGGGGCGGCGTTGCAGCAGCGTCACCGCGCGCGCAGGCGGCGCGGGCTCCGGGCCGGCCGGGGCAAGGCCGCCGGGATCGGTCGCGGGATCGCCGATGCCCCAGTCGCGCCGCCACGCCGCCAACGCGTTGTCGCCCTCGTCGCGGGGTGAGGCGACGAGATAGGTCGCCACGTCGAAGCCGATGCCGCCCGCGCCGACGACGACCACGCGGTCGCCGGCGTGGACCCGGCCTGCGAGCACGTCGTCATAAGCGGCGACGGTGGCGCCGGTCTCCCCCGTGATGCCGGGCCGGCGCGGACGCACGCCGGTCGCCACGATCACGTCGTCGAACGTCCGCAGGTCGCTCGGCTCCGCATCGACGCCCGTCTCGACCGCGATCGCGGCAAGCTCCAGCATTCTAGCATACCAGCGAATGAGCCCGTCGAACTCCTCCTTGCCCGGCACGACCCGCGCGAGGTTCATCTGCCCGCCGATGACACCCGCCCGCTCGAAGAGCGTCACCCGGTGGCCGCGCTCCGCCGCCGCCAGCGCCGCCGCGAGCCCCGCCGGCCCGGCGCCGACGACGGCGACACGGCGCGCGGCGGCGGCGCGGGTGATCGCGAACACCGTCTCGTGGCAGGCCCGAGGGTTGACGAGGCAGCTCGCGACCTTGCCCGCGAAGGCATGGTCGAGGCAGGCCTGGTTGCAGGCGATGCAGGGCGCGATCTCGTCGGCCCGGCCGGCCGCTGCCTTCGCGACGAAGGCGGGGTCCGCCAGCAGCGGCCGCGCCATCGCCACGAGGTCGCAGGCGCCGGCGGCGAGGAGCGCCTCGGCGGTCGCGGGGCGGTTGATCCGGTTGGCGGCGATCACCGGCACCGCGACCGCGGCCCGGAGCCGGGCGGCAAGGTCCGCGAAGGCCGCGCGCGGGACCGAGGCCGCGATCGTCGGCACCCGCGCCTCGTGCCAGCCGATGCCGCTCGAGAGCACGTTCGCGCCTGCCGCGATCACCGCCGACGCGAGCGCCAGCGTCTCGTCCCAGGTCGAGCCCTCGGGCACGAGGTCCGCGAGGCTGATGCGGTAGATCACGAGGAAGTCCGTCCCCACGGCCGCCCGGACGCGCGCCACCGTCTCGACCGGCATCCGCATCCGGCCCGCGAGGTCGCCGCCCCAGCGGTCCTGCCTCCGGTTGGTGCGCCGGGCGAGGAACTGGTTCAGCAGATACCCCTCCGAGCCCATCACCTCCACGCCGTCGTAGCCCGCCTCGCGCGCGCGCGCCGCCGCCACCGCGATGGCGTCGATCTCGGCCTCGACCCCGGCGTCGTCGAGCGCCTCCGGCACGTGCGGCGCGATCGGCGCCTTGAGCGCGCTCGGCGCCACGCAACCCTGCCCGAAGGCATAGCGCCCGGCGTGCAGGATCTGCATGGCGATGCGGCCGCCCGCGGCGTGGACGGCATCCGTGACGCCGCGATGGTTGGCGATGTCGGAGGCTCCGTGCAGCCCGGCCGCACCCGGGAAGACGCCGCCCCGCGCGTTCGGCGCCATGCCGCCGGTGACGATGAGCCCGACGCCGCCCGAAGCGCGGGCGACGTGGAACGCGGCGACGCGGCCCCAGTCGCCGGTCTCCTCGAGCCCGGTGTGCATCGAGCCCATGACGACGCGGTTCGGCACCGCGAGCGGGCCGAGATCGAGCGGGGAGAGAAGGTGCGGATAGGGGCTCATGCCGCGGACCCTGCCCGCCGCCCGGCCCGCTGTCACCCCCGACGCGGCGTCGTCAGCCCGTGCCCGCCTCCTCGGCGAGGCGGGCGCGGAGGAGGCGCTTCACAAGCTCGACCTCGGCGCGCAGGAACGCGACCTCGCCCGCGAGCGCCGCCGGGTCGGGCGCTCCGGCGGCGATCTCGCCGTGGCCGATCACCTCGCCGTCGGAGGCGTCGAGCACGGTGATGCGGCGCGAGCGGCCTGGCCCCGGCAGCTTCGGAAGGACCGCCCGCGCGCGCCATGTGCCGGGCGCATCGCCGGAGGCCACGCGCGCCACGACGCGGGTTCCGTCGCTGACGAGGGTCACGCCGGGGAGGCCATCGCCGCCGGCGAGCCAGACCTCGCAGGTATCGGCGACGAAGGCGGCGCCGAGCAGCCGCAGGACCGTCACGGCTCGGCCCGCGGGCGGCGGACGAAGCGCAGGTCCGCAAGCTCGATGCGGTTCTGTGCGGGGCCGACGAGGATGAGATCGGCCCACACACGGTCGATGCGCGCGGGATCCACGCCGCCCGGCTCGTCGCGGAGGCCCGGCGAGGCGAGCGACGCGGGATCGAACGCGACCGCGACGCGGCCCGGCTCGGCGCCGCGGACGAGACGGCCCGTGTTGGGACCGGCGGCGAAGTTGAGGCGCGCGACCAGGCCGACGGGACGCTCGGATGCGACCTCTGCCTCGAGCACGAGCAGATGGCGCGGTCCGAAGGCGTCCGGCTCAAGGTCGAACGCGAGCGAGACGTAGCCGCCGGGGCTCGCGAAGACCTCGATCGCCAGCGCGAACGGGTCCGCCACGACTTGCCGAAGCACGATCTCGGGCGCCGCATCGCCGTGCCAGAGCGTGACGCCCGGCGCGAGCATGGTCCCGGAGGGCGGCGCGAGGAGCCCCGGCGGCAGCATCGGCTCCGCCCAGGGCAGCGGGTGCCAGGCGCGATCCTCCGCCGAGGGAACCGCGCGTCGGTGCAGCAATCTCTCGAACAGCATCCGGGGCTCCCTCACGCCATCCTCGCGCGGGAGCGTTGCGATCGCGTTACCTCCGGCCGGGCCGTCAGAGGTCCATGTAGACATGCCGCTCGGCCGCAGCACCGGGGTGGGTGACCGCCCCCGCCCGGGTCGGACCGACGAGGCGCGCGTACTTCCAGAGCGCGCCCGAGGCGTAGAGCGTCTCGCGCGGGCCCTTCCACTGCTGCCGCCGCGCGTCCAGCTCCTCGTCCGCAAGCGCCACGGTGATCGTGCCCGCCACCGCGTCGAGCGTGATGACGTCGCCGTCGCGCAGCAGCGCGATCGGCCCGCCCGCCGCCGCCTCGGGCCCGACATGCCCGACGCAGAAGCCCCGCGTCGCGCCCGAGAAGCGTCCGTCGGTGATGAGCGCCACCTTCTTGCCCATGCCCTGCCCCGAGAGCGCGGCGGTCGTCGCCAGCATCTCGCGCATCCCAGGACCGCCGGCGGGGCCCTCGTTGCGGATCACGATGACGTCGCCCTCGGCGTAGCTCCGCGCCTTCACCGCCTCGAAGGCGTCCTCCTCGCATTCGAAGACGCGCGCCGGCCCCGAGAACACCTGCTCGGCGGTGGACATGCCCGCCACCTTCACGATGGCGCCCTCGGGCGCGAGGTTGCCGCGCAGCCCGACGACGCCACCGGTCGGCGTGATCGGCGCATCGACCGGGAAGATCACGCGCCCGTCGGCCTCGCGCGTCACCAGGTCGATCTCCTCGCCGATGCTGCGGCCCGAGGCGGTCACGCAGTCCTCGTGGATGAGCCCCGCCCGGCGCAGCTCGCGCAGGACCACCGGCACGCCGCCCGCCTCGTAGAGATCCTTCGCCACGTACTGCCCGCCCGGCCGCAGGTTCACGAAGTAGGGCGTGTCGCGGAAGATGTCGCAGACGTCGAAGAGGTCGAAGTCGATCCCCGCCTCGTGCGCGATGGCCGGCAGGTGCAGCCCGCCGTTGGTCGAGCCGCCGGTGCAGGCCACGACCCGCGCCGCATTCTCGAGCGACTTCCGCGTCACCACGTCGCGCGCGCGGATGTTGGCCTCGAGGAGCCGCATCACCGCCACGCCCGAGGCCTCGCCGTACTGCGCGCGGCTCTCGTAGGGCGCGGGCATCCCCGAGGAGTTGAAGAGCGCGAGCCCGATCGCCTCCGACACGCAGGCCATCGTGTTGGCGGTGTACTGCCCGCCGCAGGCGCCCGCCGACGGGCAGGCGACGCGCTCGAGGATGTCGAGCTCGGCGTCCGACATGTTGCCGGCCTGGTGCTGGCCCACCGCCTCGAACATGTCCTGCACGGTGAGGTCGCGGCCCTCGTGGCGGCCGGGCAGGATCGAGCCGCCGTAGATGAACACCGACGGCACGTTGAGGCGGACCATCGCCATCATCATGCCGGGGAGCGACTTGTCGCAGCCCGCGAGGCCCACGATGGCGTCGTAGCAGTGCCCGCGCATCGTCAGCTCGACCGTGTCGGCGATGGCGTCGCGCGAGGCGAGGGAGGAGCGCATCCCCTCGTGGCCCATCGCGATGCCGTCGGTGACGGTGATGGTGGTGAACTCGCGCGGGGTGCCGCCCGCCTTCTTGACCCCGCCCTTGACCGCCTGCGCCTGCCAGTTGAGCGCGATGTTGCAGGGCGCGGCCTCGTTCCAGCAGGTCGCGACGCCGACCCAGGGCTGGTGGATCTCCTCCTCGGTGATCCCCATCGCGTAGAAGTAGCTCCGGTGCGGCGCGCGCGAGGGCCCTTCGGTGACGTGGCGGCTCGGCAGCCGGGACTTGTCGTAGGGCTCGTTGGTGCCGTGATCGCGCATCGTGGTGCCTCCCCTTTGTCGCCGGGCTTAAGCCAGCGTCAACGCCCGCACAAGATTGTGCGGCACGGGGCCGCCCTGTATCCCTCGCGCGGCAATGCCGCCGGAGCGCCCGATGCCGCCAGCCCTCGCCCGCTTCGCCGACGCGGCCGCCCGAAGACCCGCGGCCTGGCGCATCCTCGCGGGGCTCGTGCTCATCGGCGCGGTCTACATGGGCGGGCTCCTCGCGGCGTCGGGCGCGCTCTTCTTCGCGCTCGGCCGCGTGCCGGCGCAGGCGCTGCTCGGCCGGGTCGCCGCGGCCACGGAGCCGGGACCGATGCTCGCGGTGCTCGCGTCGTTCGCCTTCCTCGCCGCCGGGCCGCCGCTCGCGGCGCGGCTCGTGCACCGCCGGCCCGCGGCGAGCCTCTTCGGGCCGCGCGCACGCGTCGTCGGCGACTTTCTTCGGATGGTCGCTGTGGTGGCGCTCGTCTACGGCCTCGCGGCGCTCCTCCTGCCCGGGGACCAGGGCGCGCCGCACCTTCCGCCGCTCCGATGGGCGGCGCTCCTGCCCCTCGCGCTCGCGGGGGTGCTCTTGCAGACCGGGGCGGAGGAACTCGTCTTCCGCGGCTACCTCCTGCAGCAGATGGCCGCGCGGTTCCGCTGGCGGCTGGCGTGGATGCTGCTCCCGAGCCTCGTGTTCGGCGCGCTGCACTTCGACCCCACGGCGGCGGTGCCGGTGGCGCTCGGCACGATGGCGGCGATCGCGCTCTTCGGCCTCGTCGCCGCGGACCTGACGGCGCGCACGGGCTCGCTCGGCGCGTCTTGGGGCTTCCACTTCGCCAACAACGTCATGGCGCTCCTCGTGGTCGCCCCTGCGGGCCAGCTCTCGGGACTGTCGCTCCGCATCGCCGCCGTGCCGAAGCACGACGCGGGCGCGATGCTGCCGCTCCTCGGCGTCGACGTGGTGCTCCTCCTCGTGCTCTGGGGTCTCGGGCGGCTGGCGCTCCGGCGCTGATTGCAAACGGGCGAGGGTTTCCCTATCTCCGCGGCAGCCCGAAGCCGTCCGAAAGCCGCGATGAACTGGATCTCGAACTACGTCCGGCCCACGATCAACTCGCTCTTCTCGCGCCGCGAGGTGCCCGAGAACCTGTGGTCGAAGTGCCCCGAATGCGGCACGATGCTGTTTCACCGCGAGCTGTCGGAGAACCTCAACGTCTGCACCAACTGCGAGCACCACATGGCGATCTCGCCGCGCGCGCGGTTCGAGAGGTTGTTCGACGGCGGCACCTTCACCGAGATCCGCGTGCCCGAGGCGCCGGTCGATCCGCTCGGGTTCCGCGACCAGAAGCGCTACGCCGACCGCCTGAAGGCAGCGCAGAAGGCGACGGGCGAGCGCGACGCGATGCTCGTCGCCGCCGGCGAGATCGGCCGCACGCCGATCGTGGCCGCGGCGCAGGACTTCGCCTTCATGGCGGGCTCGATGGGGGTGCAGGTCGGCAACGCGATCCTCGCCGCCGCGGGCCATGCGGTCGAGCACAAGCGCCCGCTCGTCCTCTTCGCCGCCGCGGGCGGGGCGCGGATGCAGGAGGGCATCCTCAGCCTGATGCAGATGCCGCGCACCACCGTCGCGGTGCAGATGCTGCGCGACGCGGGCCTGCCCTACGTCGTCGTGCTGACCAACCCCACCACGGGCGGCGTCACGGCGTCCTACGCGATGCTCGGCGACGTGCAGATCGCGGAGCCGGGCGCGCTGATCTGCTTCGCCGGGCCGCGGGTGATCGAGCAGACGATCCGCGAGAAGCTGCCCGACGGCTTTCAGCGTGCGGAATACCTCCTCGACCACGGGATGCTCGACCGGGTGACGCACCGGAAGGCGATGCGCGACGAGTTGATCGTGATCGTGCGGCTCCTCCTCGGCCTGCCGCCGGCGGTTCGCGGCGAGATCGCGGCGCCCGTCGCGGAGGTCGCGCCGCCGGCCCCGCCGGTCCCCGAGGCCGCAACCGACACGGCGCGATGACCCCCGATGCCGCCGGCACCGACGCGCTTCTCGCGCGGATGCTGGCGCTGCATCCGAAGATCATCGACCTCACGCTCGACCGGATGTGGCGGCTCCTCGCGCGCCTCGACCATCCCGAGCGGTCGGTGCCGCCGGTGATCCATGTCGCGGGCACCAACGGCAAGGGGTCGACGCAGGCGATGCTGCGCGCCGGGCTCGAAGCGGCGGGGCTCGCGGTCCACGCCTACACCTCGCCGCATCTCGCGCGGTTCCACGAGCGCATCCGCGTCCGGGGCCGGATCATCGGCGACGATGCGCTGGCCGCTCTCCTCGCGGAGTGCGAGGCGGTCAACGCGGGCGCGCCGATCACCTACTTCGAGATCACCACGGTGGCGGCCTTCCTCGCCTTCGCGCGCACGCCCGCCGACGCGCTCCTCCTCGAGGTCGGGCTCGGCGGGCGGCTCGACGCGACCAACGTGGTCGAGGCGCCGCGGCTCACGGTCATCACGCCCGTCTCGCTCGATCACCAGCAGTACCTCGGCGAGACCGTGGCGGAGATCGCGGGCGAGAAGGCGGGCATCATCAAGCGCCGCGTGCCCGTGGTCGTCGGGCCGCAGACGGAGGAGGCGCTCGCCGTCATCGAGGCCGCCGCCGCGCGCGCCGGGGCTCCGGTCCTCGCCTACGGGCAGCACTGGCACGTCACCGCCGAGCGCGGGCGGCTCGTCTACCGTGACGAGCGCGGGCTTCTGGACCTGCCGCTGCCGAACCTCGTCGGCCCGCATCAGGTGCTGAACGCGGGTGCCGCGATCGCGAGCTTGCGCGAGATGGGCCACGGCGAGGCGGCCTGCGAGGCGGCGGTGACGCGCGCCGAATGGCCGGGCCGGATGCAGCGGCTGCGCTCCGGGCCGCTCGCCGAGGCGGCGCCGCAAGCGGAGATCTGGCTCGACGGCGGGCACAACCCCGCGGGCGGGCAGGCCATCGCGGCCACGCTCGCCGCGATGCCGGAGCGCCGGACGTATCTCGTCTGCGGAATGCTCGCCACCAAGGACGTGGCGGGGTTCCTCGCACCGCTGGCCGCCCATGCGGTCCGCCTCCACGCGGTGTCGATCCCCGGCGAGACCGCGACGCTCCCCGCCGAGGCCACGCGCGAGGCGGCGCTGGCCCTCGGGATCGACGCCGTGACGGCGCCCTCCGTCGGCGCGGCCTTGGAGCCATCACCGCCGAGGCGCCCGCCGCCCGCGTGATGATCTGCGGCTCGCTCTACCTCGCGGGATCGGTGCTGCGCGAGAACGGCTGAACAGGCGCTGTGCATCAGCGCGGCTTGCAGGCGCCGCTGCACTACCCATCTCGGCGCGGACAGCAGGAGACACGACATGAGCCTGATCCTCGGCCTCGGCAGCTTCGGCGACGTGACGCGCGACCCGGACGGCGCGCTCGTGCCGCACGATCAGGTGCTTCGCAACGTCGTCGCCGAGGCCGTCCTCGCCGACGAGACGGGCGTGGACGCCATCGGCATCGGCGAGCATCACCGCGACGACTTCGCCGTCTCCGCCCCCGAGGTGGTCCTCGCCGCCATCGCCGGGCGCACGCGGCGCATCCGGCTCGCCTCGGCGGTCACGGTGCTGTCTTCGGACGACCCGGTGCGCGTGTTCCAGCGCTTCTCGACGCTGAACGCCCTCTCGGACGGCCGCGCCGAGGCGATCCTCGGCCGCGGCTCGTTCACCGAGTCGTTCCCGCTCTTCGGCATCGACCTGCGCGACTACGAGACGCTGTTCGAGGAGAAGCTCGACCTCTTCGTCCGCCTCCTCCGCGAGCCCGCCGTGACCTGGGCGGGCACCACGCGCGCGCCCCTGACCGACCAGCGCGTGTTCCCGGCGCTCGGCGCGCCGCTCTCCGCCTGGATCGGCGTCGGCGGCAGCCCGCAGTCCGTGGTCCGCGCGGTGGCGCACGACCTGCCGATGATGCTCGCGATCATCGGCGGCGCGCCGTCGCGGTTCCGGCCGTTCGTCGACCTCTACCACCGTGCCGCGGCCGAGATGGGGCACCGGGCGCGTCCGCTCGGCGTCCATTCGCACGGCCATGTGGCGGCGACCGACGCCGAGGCGCGCGAGGCGCTCTTCCCGCACTGGAAGGCGATGCACGACCGCATCGGCGGCGAGCGCGGCTGGGCGCCCGCGACCCGCGCGACCTTCGACTTCGAGGCGGACCGCGGCGCGCTGCACGTGGGCGCGCCCGAGACCGTCGCCCGCAAGATCGCCGCGACCGTGACCGCGCTCGGGCTCGGCCGGTTCGACATGAAGTACTCCGCGGGAACCCTGCCGCACGACGCGATGCTGCGTTCGATCGAACTCTACGGCACCCGCGTCATCCCGATGGTCCGCGACATGCTCGCGACGGACGCGCCCGCGGCCGTCGCCTGAGCTACTCCGCGGGGGCGCCCTCCGGCATCGGCTCCGGCTTCCCCTTCGGCGTCTTCTCCCTCCGAGAGGTCAGCCGCGCGATGGTGACGAAGAAGAGCGGCACGAAGAGGATGCCGAGCACCGTCGCCGAGATCGTCCCGCCAAGCACGCCCGCGCCGATGGCCGTGCGACCGCCCGAGCCCGCGCCCGAACTCAGCACCAGCGGCAGCACGCCGAGCGAGAACGCCATCGAGGTCATCAGGATCGGCCTGAACCGCTGCCGCGCGGCGGTGACGGCGGCGTCGAAGTAGCTCTCGCCCGCCTCGTGCTGCTCGCGGGCGAACTCCACGATCAGGATCGCGTTCTTCCCCGTGAGGCCGATGACGACGAGCAATCCGACCTGGAAGAACACGCCATTGTCGAAGCCGCCGAGCCAGGCCGCGGCGAGCGAGCCGAGCACGCCGATCGGCATCGCCAGCACGACGGCGAAGGGGATCGTCCAGCTCTCGTAGAGCGCGGCGAGCGCCAGGAACACCGCCGCCAGCGACAGCGCGTAGAGGAGCGGCGCCTGGTTGCCGCTTTCCAGCTCCTCGAGCGACAGTCCGGTCCATGCCACCTCGAAGCCCGGCGGCAACTGGCCCGCAAGGTTCTCGATCTCAGTGATCGCCTCACCGGTGCTGACGCCGGACGCCGGCGTGCCTTGGATCTCCATCGCGGGCACCGCGTCGTAGCGGTTCACGCCCTGCGCGCCGAACTCCCAGGAGGCGTCGGCGAAGTTGGAGAAGGGAACCAGCCCGCCGCTGTCGTTGCGGACGCGCCACTTGTCGATGTCCGACGGCCCCGCGCGAGACTTCGGCTCGCCCTGCACGTAGACCCGCTTGATGCGGCCGCGGTCGATGAAGTCGTTGACGTAGCGCCCCGCCCAGCCGATCGTCAGCAGGTTGCCCACGTCGGTCGCCGAGACGCCCATCGCGCCGGCCTTGCGCCAGTCGATGTCGAGGTTGAACTGGGCCGCGTCCTCGAGCCCGCTCGGCCGCGCGGAGGCGATCTTGGGGTTCTGCGCCATCATCCCGAGCATCTGGTTGCGCGCGTTGAGGAGCTCCTCGTGGCTCTGGCCCGAGCGCGCCTGAAGGAAGAAGTCGAAGCCCGACACGTTGCCGAGCTCGATCACCGCGGGCGGCACGACCGGGAACACCATCGCCCCCTCGATGCCGCTCAGCGCGCCGAAGGCCCGCCCCGCGAGCGCCTGCGCGGTCTGGTCGGCGCCGGTCCGGTCGGCCCAGTCCTTCAGCCGGACGAAGACGATGCCCTGGTTCTGGCCCTGACCGCCAAAGCTGAAGCCGACGACCCCGAAGGCCGACTCCACGACGTCCTTTTCCGCGTCGAGGTAGAAGTTCTCCACCTGCTTGATGACCCCGAGCGTCTGGTCGGCCGTCGAGCCGGTCGGTCCCTGCACCAGCGTGAAGAGGATCCCCTGGTCCTCGTCGGGCAGGAACCCGCCCGGCGTCCGCAGGAAGAGAAGCACCATTCCCGCGATGATCGCCGCGTAGACGAGGCCCACGCGCAGCGGCCGGCGAACGATCCAGCCGATGCTCGAGGCGTAGCCCCGCGTCGTCGCGTCGAAGCCGCGGTTGAACCAGCCGAACCAGCGGTTCTTCTCGCCCTTCTTCTTCGGCTTGAGGAGCGTCGCCGTCAGCGCCGGTGTGAGCGTCAGCGCCATCACCACCGACAGTGCCATCGCCGAGATGATCGTGATCGAGAACTGCTTGTAGATGACGCCCGTGGAGCCGCCGAAGAACGCCATCGGCACCAGCACCGCCGAGAGCACCACCGCGATGCCGATGAGCGCGCTCGTGATCTCGTCCATCGACTTCCGCGTCGCCTCGACGGGGCTCACCCCCTCCTGCTCCATGATCCGCTCGACGTTCTCCACGACGACGATGGCGTCGTCCACGAGGAGGCCGATGGCGAGCACCATCGCGAGCATCGTCAGCGTGTTGATCGAGAACCCCGCGACCGCGAGGACGCCGAAGGTGCCGAGCAGCACCACCGGCACAACGAGCGTCGGGATCAGCGTGGCGCGGAAGTTCTGCAGGAAGAGGAACATCACCAGGAACACCAGCACGACCGCCTCCGCGAGCGTCTTGGCCACCTCCTCGATCGAGATGGTGACGAAGGGCGTGGTGTCGAACGGCACGACGTAGTGGACGCCCTCGGGGAAGAACTGCGCGAACTCGTCGAGCCGCGCCTTCACCGCCCGGGCGGTATCGAGCGCGTTGGCGCCGGGGGCGAGGCTGATCGCCATCCCGGCCGAGGGCTTGCGGTCGAAGCGGGAGATCGTCGAGTAATTCTCGGACCCGACCTCGACCCGCGCCACGTCGTTGAGGAGCACGAGCCCGCCGTCGGTCTCGGCGCGCAGCACGATCTGGCGGAAGTCCTCCGGCGTGTGGAGGAGCGACTGCGCCGTGATCGTGGCGTTGAGCGCCTGCCCCGCGGGCGCCGGCAGCGCGCCGAACGCGCCGGCCGAGATCTGCGCGTTCTCCGCCGAGACGGCGGCCACCACGTCCGACGGCGTGAGGTCGAAGGCGGCGAGCTTCGACGGATCGAGCCAGATCCGCATGGCGTACTGGGCGCCGAACACCTGCACGTTGCCCACGCCGTCGACGCGGCTGATCTCGTTGACGAGGTTCGTGACCAGATAGTCCGACAGGTCCGTCGCGTTGTTCGCGTCGCTGTCGGAGATCAGCGCCACGACCATCAGGAAGCCCGACGACGACTTCTGCACCGTCACGCCCTGCCGCTGCACGATGTCGGGCAGGAGCGAAGTCGCCTGTGCGAGCTTGTTCTGCACCTGCACCTGCGCGATGTCGGGATCGGTGCCGGTCGCGAAGGTGAGCGTGATGCTGGCGCCGCCGGACGTGCTCGAGCTTGACGAGATGTAGCGCAGGCCGTCGAGCCCCGTCATCTGCTGCTCGACCACCTGGGTGACCGTATTCGCGACCGTCTCGGCCGACGCGCCGGGATAGCTCGCCTGGATCTGCACCGTGGGTGGCGCGATCTGCGGGTATTGCGCGATCGGCAGCGTCAGGATCGCGAGCACGCCGATGCCCGAGATCACGATCGCGATCACCCAGGCGAAGATCGGACGGTCGATGAAGAAGCGCGCCACGGCCGGCTCAGTCCGAAGCGGTCGCGGCGTCGGGCGCCTGAGCGGCGCCGGCATCGGCCTTGGCCGTCGGCGTCTTTTCCCCCGGCGGCGGCGTGTCGGCCTGGTCCTGCGGCGTGACCTTCGCGCCGGGCTTGGCCTTCTGCAGGCCCGACACGATGACCCTGTCGCCGGGCGCCAGCCCGTCCGAAACGATCCAGTCCGAGCCGCGATCCTGCAGCACCGTCAGCGTGCGCTGCTCGACCGTGTCGTCGTCCTTCACGACGAGCGCCGTCGCCTGTCCGGTGCGGTCGCGGCTCACGGCCTGCTGCGGCACCACGAGCGCCGCGTCGAGCATCTTCGTCGGCATGTTGACCTGCACGTACATCCCCGGCAGCAGCAGCTTCTGCGGATTGGCGAAGGTCATGCGGAGCACGACCACGCCGGTCTGCTCGTCGACGTGAGGCTCGGCGGCGGTGAGCGTCCCGGTCTGGTCGAAGGTGCTGCCGTCGGCGAGGATCAGCGAGACGCTGAGGTCGCGGCGATCGATCTTTCCGCCCGCCTCCTTCGCGATGCCCGCCTCGTCGCGGCGCCGCGCGAGGAGCTCGGCCGCCGATTGCGTCACGTCGACGTAGACCGGATCGATGTTGCGGATGACCGTCAGCGGATCGGCCTGGCTCGCAGTCACCAGCGCGCCGGGGCTCGCCAGCGACAGGCCGATCTCGCCCGAGAGCCGGGCGCGGATCGTGGTGTAGTCGCGCTCGATCGTCGCCGACAGAAGCTGCGCCTCGGCCGCCTGCACGTTCGCCGCGGCGCTGTCGCGGGCGGCGTTCGCCTGGTCGCGCGCCTGATCGCTCGAGACGTTGCGCGATGCGAGCTCGTCGATCCGGGCGGCGTCCTTCTGGGCGGAGGACGACTGCGCCTCGGCCTGGGCGACGGCCGCCTTCGCGACCGCGACCGCGGCATCGTAGGTCGCGGGATCGATCCTGTAGAGCGCGCTTCCCGCCTCGACGTGGCCGCCCTCCTCGAAATACCGGTCGGTGATGATGCCCGCCACCTGCGGGCGCACCTCCGCGCTCGCCGAAGCGACGACGCGGCCCGGGAGCGTGCTGGTGAGCGTCACCGGCTCCGTCTTCACCGTGGCGACCGTGACCTTGGGAGGCGGCGGCGCACCGCCCGGGGGGCCCTGCTGCGCGGTGGCGGCCGGAGCGGCGAGGGCGCAGAGCGCCACGCCGAAAAGTGCCCGCAGCAGTGCCGGATGACGTGACATGGGTGGTCCCTCGGGGCGCTCGACTGGAAGAGTGGGGTGTAGACTGGCTCCGGAAGCCGTCAAGTCAACCTCCGGTGTCAGCTCCCCCAGCCCTCTGACTGCATTTCGCGCAATCGGCTCGCGGTCCGGGCATATTCGAAGCTCCCCGTGCCTTCGAGATAGAGCGATTCCGGCGCGTCGGCGGCAGAGGCGATGAGGCGGACCCGGCCCTCGTAGAGCGCGTCGACCAGCGTCACGAAGCGCTTGGCCTCGTTGTAGTTCGCCGCCGACAGCCGCGGGATGTCCTCGAGGACGAGCACGCGAAGCGCCCCGGCGATGGCGAGGTAGTCCGCGGGGCCGAGGGGCTTGGCGCAGAGCTCCCAGAAGGACGCGCGGCCGGCGCCGTTGCGGACCGCCGGAAGCACCACGTCGCGGCCGTTGACGTGCAGCGTCAGGGGGCTTGCGGCACCGCCCGAAAGGTCCGCCCAGATCGCCTCGATGGCACGGCGCGCCTCGGCGTTCGCCGGCGTGAAGAACACCGCCGCGCCGCGCAGCCGGTCCTGCCGGTAGTCGCCCGCCGCGGCGAGCTCGCGCACGTCCATGTTGTCTTCGAGAAGCGCGATGAACGGCTCGAAGAGCGCCCGGTTGAGGCCGTTCTCGTAAAGGTCGTGCGGCGGCCGGTTCGACGTCGCGACGACGATGACGCCCGCGTCGAAGAGCCGCTCGAAGAGCCGCCCCACGATCATCGCGTCGGCGATGTCGGTGATCTGCATCTCGTCGAAGCAGAGCAGGCGCACCTCCGCGATCACCTTCTCGGCAACGGGCTTCAGCGCGTCGGCCGCATGGGTCTGCCGCGCCGCATGCAGCCCCGCCTGCATCTCCTGCATGAAGGCATGGAAATGCACCCGGCGCTTCCTGCGGATGTCGGTCGCCTCGTGGAAGAGGTCCATCAGCATCGACTTGCCGCGCCCGACGCCGCCCCAGAGATAGGCCCCCCGCGGCCGCTCCGGCGCGCGGTGCAGGAGCCCGTCGAGAAAGCCGCGCTTGTGCGAGGTCGCCTCGAGCCAGCCGCGCACCGGCTCCAGCGCCTCGAGGGCCGCCATCTGCACGGGATCGGCCTTGAGCTGGCCCCGCGCCACGCGGTCCGCGTAGAGATCGACGAGCGGCGCGCTCATGGCCTTGACGCGCCGGACAGCCCGCGCCAGCGTTCCGCGTTTCCCGGAGGCCCGCGATGCCCGACACCCGCGTCTTCACCCCGCTCCTCGTCGGCGCGTCGATCATCATCATGGTCAGCTTCGCGATCCGTGCGAGCTTCGGCGTGTTCCAGATCCCGATCAGCGCCGAATTCGGCTGGCCGCGCGCCGAGTTCTCGCTCGCCATCGCGGTGCAGAACCTCGCCTGGGGCTTTGGCCAGCCGATCTTCGGCGCCTTCGCCGAGCGGTTCGGCGACCGCCGGGCGATCGTGCTCGGCGCGGTGGTCTACGCCGCGGGGCTCGTGCTGTCGGCCTTCGCCGTGACCCCCGAGCAGCATCAGATGCTCGAGATCCTGGTGGGCTTCGGCGTCGCGGGCACCGGCTTCGGCGTCATCCTCGCCGTCGTCGGCCGCGCGGCCTCGGACGCGAACCGCTCGCTCGTCCTCGGCATCGCCACCGCGGCCGGCTCGGCGGGGCAGGTCTTCGGGGCGCCCACGGCGGCATGGCTCCTCGGCCACTTCCCGTGGCAGACGGTGTTTCTCATCTTCGCGGCCCTCATCCTGTCCGTCCTCGCGGCGCTGCCGCTCCTGCGCGCGCCCGCCGGGGACACGGCGCACGAGACGCCGGAGACCCTTCGCGACGCCCTCGCCCGTGCGCTCCGCGACCCGTCGTTCGCGCTCATCTTCCTCGGTTTCTTCTCCTGCGGCTACCAGCTTGGCTTCATCACCGCGCATTTTCCCGCCCTCGTGACGGAGATGTGCGGCGCCATCGACCCGTCGGGGACGCTGGCGAGCCTCGGCGTCCGCACCACGTCGGCGCTCGGCGCGCTCGCCATCGCGGTCATCGGCGCGGCCAACATCGGCGGCACCATCCTCGCCGGCGCGCTCGGCCGGCGGCACTCGAAGAAGTACCTCCTCGCCGGCATCTACACCGGGCGCACGATCCTCGCCGCGGCGTTCATCCTCGTGCCGGTGACGCCCGCGAGCGTGCTCGTGTTCTCCGCCGGCATGGGCGCGCTCTGGCTCGCCACGGTGCCGCTCACCTCGGGGCTCGTGGCCCAGCTCTACGGGCTGCGGTACATGGGCACGCTCTACGGCATCGTGTTCTTCTCGCACCAG
Source organism: Paracoccaceae bacterium (assembly GCA_965219015.1). Taxonomy (GTDB): domain Bacteria; phylum Pseudomonadota; class Alphaproteobacteria; order Rhodobacterales; family Rhodobacteraceae; genus CBDCNH01. Next base: position 349,772 of record CBDCNH010000013.1, on the reverse strand, counting down.
CTCGGTGCCTTCACCGGCGTCTGGCTCGGCGGGCGGCTCTACGACCTTTACGGCACCTACACGGCGGTGTGGTGGATCGGGGTCGCGATCGGCGCGTTCTCGGCGGTGGTCCACCTGCCGATCCGCGAGCGCGCGCCCTCAGCCGCGCTCGCGTGACCGCGCGAGGATGTGCCGCGCGACCATCAGATCGAGATGCGCGCCGCCGCCGTTCTTGGCGATGGTGATCTCGCCGGGCGCCTCGCGGCGGTAGCGCTCCGGCTCGTAGAAGTCGGCGATCACCGCCTCCGGGCCGATCACCCCGCGCGCGATGGGGTCGGCGACCTCGCCGATATGCGCCACCGTGGTCGCGCGCGCATCGACGAAGAGCCGCCCCGCCCGGATGGCGGCGTCGTCCACCTCGCGCATGTCGGCCCGGTAGGCGCCGATGAGGTCGAGGTGCGTGCCGGGCCGAAGCCAGGCGCCGCGGATGATGGGCTCCGTCGCCATCGTCGCGGTGGCGATGATGTCGGCCGCCGCGACGGCCGTCTCGAGATCATCCGCGACGGCGCAGCCCAGCGCCTCGGCCGCCTCCCGCCGTCGCGCCCAGACGGTGAACGTGGCGCCGGGAAACAGCGCGGCGTAGCCCTCGCGCAGCGAGCGCGCAACCGCGCCGGCACCGACGATCAGGATCCGGCGGCTTTCCTGCCGCGCGAGCCGCGTCGCGGACAGCACGCTGTCGGCGGCCGTCTTCCACTTCGTCACGAGGTGGAAGTCGACCAGAGCCTCCGGCCGCCCGGTGGCGTCGTCGAAGAGCATCACCGTCCCGTTGACCGCGGGCAGCCCCTTGGCCGTATTGCCCGGAAACACGGTCGCCACCTTCACCGCCGTGCCGAGCCCCGGCACCGTCGCCGTGCGCGTCAGAACCGTGTCCAGGCCCCGCACGATCACGCTGTCGCGCAGCTCGGCCCGCGGCAGGCGGTGCCCGGCCTCGAGCGCCGCCACCACGCCCGGCCAGTCGAGGAGCGCCTCGGCCTCCGGGCCGACGATCTCCATCAGGCCGCGTCCTCGACGCTGAGCAGCCCGTCCGCCACCAGGCGCGCGGCCCACCCCTCCGGTCCCTCGAAGCGGTGCGTCCCCCAGCCCCGCGCCGCTGCCACAGCGAGGTTCTCCGGCCGGTCGTCGACGAAAAGGAGCCCCGCCGGCGCCACGCCGCAATCCGCCTCGACACGGGCGAAGATCTCCGGGTCGGGCTTGATGACGCCCATCCGGCCCGAGATGTAGCGGCGGTCGAACTCAGCGAGGAACGGATACGCCGTCTCCGCCAGCGCGAAGCTCTCGCGACCGAAGTTCGACAAAGCGAACACGGGCACGCCGGCACGCCGGAGCGCGCGCAGCAGTCGCACCGAGCGGTCGATGGCCGGCGCCAGGATCTCGTCCCAGCGGTCGTGCCAGAGCACGATCAACTCGCGCCACTCGGGGAAACCCTCGGCATGGGCATGGACCGTCTCGCGAAAGACCGCACCCGCGTCGATGCCCTCGTTCATGGCGTGGAGCCCGGCTTCGCGGAACATGCGCTCGCGCTCGGCCCGCGGCATCAGCCCATCGTAGAACCGCTCGGGGTTCCATTCGAGAAGCACGTTGCCGATGTCCCAGACGACAGCTTCAATCATCCGGCGCGTCCCGCCGGGCATCGCGAACCGCGGCGTCGAGCGCGCCGGCGAAGCGCGAGCGGTCGGCGCGTGCGAAGGGCCGCCCGCCGCCCTGCCGGAACGGATCGGCGGCGCGGAGGTCGGCCATCAGGTCGCGGGTCGCGAGCACGTTGCCGATGTTGGCGGGCGTGAACGCCTGCCCGTCGTGCCGCAGCACCCGCGCGCCCGCCGCCACGCAACGCGCGGCGAGCGGCACGTCGCCCGTCACCACCACGTCGCCCGGACCCGCGCGCTCGGCGATCCAGCGGTCGGCCTCGTCGGGGCCCTCGGGCACGAACACCATCTCGACGCGCGGATGCGGCGAGGGCCTGAGCCCGCCGTTCGAGACGAGGTACATCGTGACCGCATGGCGCCCCGCCACCCGCTCGGCCTCGGCCTTCACCGGGCAGGCGTCGGCATCGACGTAGATCGCCGTCACGCCCGCTCACGCATAGAGCGCCTCGGCGTGGAACTCGACATGGTCCTGCATGAAGCTCGCGACGAAATGGTAGCTGTGGTCGTAGCCCTTCTGCATGCGGAACACGCCGGGCTGACGGCGCGCCGTCATCGCCTCGGCGAGCGCCTCCGGCATCAGGAGGTCGAGGTACGGGTCGCTGGCGCCCTGATCGATCAGGAGCGGCCCGTCGAAGCCGCGCTTCCGCAGCACCAGGGTCGCGTCATGCGCGGCCCAGCGCGCCTCGTCGCGGCCGAGATAGGCGCGGAACTGCCGCCGGCCCCAGTCCGAGGCGGTCGGGTGCGCGATCGGCGCGAACGCCGACACCGAGCAGAACCGCCCCGGATAGGCCATCGCGATGGTGAGCGCGCCATGCCCGCCCATCGAATGCCCGGTGATCGACTGGCGGTCCTCGTCGAGCGGGAACGTGTTGAAGAGGAGCCCCGGCAGGTCGTCCACCAGGTAGTCCCACATGCGGAAGTGCGGGCTCCACGGCGCCTCGGTCGCGTTGACGTAGAAGCTCGCCCCCTGCCCCATGTCGAAGGCCGCGTCGTCCGCCACCCCGTCGCCGCGCGGCGAGGTGTCGGGAAACACGATCGCCACGCCCTGCTCCGACGCCCAGCCCTGCGCGCCCGCCTTCAGCATCGCGTTCTCGTGCGTGCAGGTGAGCCCCGAGAGGTACCACATGAGCGGCACCGGATCGTCCGAGCTCTCCTCCGGCAGGAAAAGCCCGAACGTCATCTCCGTGCCCGTCGCTTCCGAGAGGTGGCTGTAGACGCCCTGCACGCCCCCGAAGGCCCGGTTCTCCGAAACCGTCTTCATCCCCGGTTTCCCCCGCCGCTTCCAGCCGCCCCTTGAACAGCATGGGCGGACGGAAGGCAACGCGCGGGATCAGGCAGACGGGTCCGGGGCCGCCTGACGGCGCCGCATGTAGTCGGCGAAGAGCGGGACGGTAAAGTCGAGATAGCCATGCTCCGTGCTCCAGATCATACCCTTGCGTATGACATTCGCCCGGGTCGGTCCGAGCGAACTCTGGGTTCGTCCGAGCGCGGCAGCGATGGACGCCATGGGGTAGGGCCCGTCACCAAGCCCCGCCATCGCAACCACCAGGGCGGTTTCCGCGCGCGTCAGACGGTCGACGCGAACCTTGAAGAATCCTTCGTCGAGAGATTGAAGTGCCAGCCCGTAGGAGATTTCGGCGTCCCTGAGGCACACTCTGTCCGCCTCTGCAACGTCCCAGACCGAAGCACCCCATTCCTGAAGGAAGAACGGGTATCCCGCGGTCTGCGCGACGATCAGCGCCAGCGCGTCGTCGTCGATCGATGCGCCCTCGTCCTCGATCGGCTTTCGGATCGCGCGGGCAGCGGGCTCGGGCATGAGCGCATCGACAGCAAGGTAGTGGAAGAGCCGTTCCGCAGAGGACTTCGCGTCGCCCGCCAGGCGCGCTACCTGAGGAAGTCCTGCGCCGGCGAAGACCACCGGCAGGCCCCTTTGCGCCGTCCGATGGAGCGCAACGATAAGTGCGGAAAGATCCGGTTCGGAGAGATACTGAACTTCGTCGACAAGGAGCAGCCAGCCCTTTCCGGCGGCCTTCGCGGCTATCCCGATGGCCTCGAAGAGGTCTGGCAAGTCGGAAACGATGTCTCCGCTGTCGGCAAGACCTGGCTCCGGCACGACCGCGATGTCAATTTCTGCGACACTGATCCGTAGCGCTGCTGCAAATCCGCGAAGGCCGCGTCGTGCGCGCTCGGCAAGCTGCCGTGCGGCTTCCACATTCGACACGCTTCGCATGACCTTTCGCATTTCCGGCAAAAGCAACCGAGCGAGGCTTTCCCCCTCCGGCGCCTCGATCCGGGAGACGAGGAGGCCGTTCGACTGGCCGATGGTCTCGATCTCTCCGAGCAGCACTGTCTTCCCGGTGCCACGCAGGCCGAGCAGCATCAGCGATCGGGCGCTCCGTCCCGCGACGGCCCGGCGGCAGGATAGCTTCGCCACATCGAGGATGTCGCCCCGGCCTGCCAGCTCCGGCGGACTGCTGCCCGCGCCGGGCGCGAAGGGATTGCGAAATGGATCCATAGCGATGTCTAAGGCATTATAGTGTTTTTGACTATAGTCTAGTAGAAATGGCTACAAACCATCCAGAACCGTCAGGATGTCCCCGAGCGGCTTCTTGCGCTTCGCCGCGGCGGGCACGGTCGCGTCCGGCGCCGGGTGGCCGACGGCGAGGATCATCAGCGGCTTCTCGGCGTCCGGGCGGCCGCAGAGCGCGTTGAGGAACTTCATCGGGTTCGGCGTGTGCGTGAGCGCCACCAGCCCCGCGTGGTGCAGCGCGGCGATGAGGAAGCCCGTGGCGATGCCGGTGCTCTCGGGGACGTAGTAGTGCTTGCGGCGCCCGCCGTCCGGCGCCTCGCCCCAGCGCTGCGCGAAGACGACGACGAGCCAGGGCGCCACCTCGAGATGCGGCTTCGAGGCGCCGGTCCCGATCGGCTCGAGGGCCGCGAGCCAGGCGTCGCCGCCGCCGCCGGCGTAGAACGCTTCCTCCTCGGCCTCGGCGGCGGCACGGACCTCGGCCTTCATCGCGGGGTCTGAGATGGCGACGAAGTGCCAGGGCTGCTGGTTGGCGCCGCTCGGTGCCGTGCCTGCCGCGGCGACGGCGGCCTCGATCACCGCCTGCGGCACCGGGTCGGGGGCGAAGTCGCGCACCGAATGGCGCCGCCGCATGGTGTCCCGAAACGCCTCGACGGCCGCCTGCGCGTCGGCGTCGCCCCGCCGCACCCGATCCGGCAGCGGCAGCGGCATGTAGCCCGTCTCGTCCATCTACCCCGTCCCGATCAGCACCCCCGCGCCGAAAACGAGAGCACCGCCGAGCACGACTTGCAAGGCGGCCCGCGCGAACGGCGTCGCCATGTAGCGCTTCTGGATCCAGGCGATGGCCCAGAGCTCGACGAACACCACCGCGAAGGCGATGCCCGTCGCGGTCCAGAATGCCGGGATGAGGTACGGCAGCGCGTGCCCGAGCCCGCCCGCCGCCGTCATCACGCCCGCTGCGAGCCCGCGCTTCAGCGGCGAGCCGCGGCCCGAGAGCGCGCCGTCGTCGGACGCGACCTCGGTGAAGCCCATCGAGATGCCCGCGCCGATGGAGGCCGCGAGCCCGACGAGGAACGTGGTATGCGTGTCGTGCGTCGCGAACGCCGTCGCGAAGATCGGCGCCAGCGTCGAGACCGAGCCGTCCATCAGGCCCGCGAGCCCCGGCTGCACCCAGGTCAGCACGAACTGCCGCGCCGCCTGCCGGTCCTCGCCGCTGCGTTCGTCCGTGCCGAGATGCTCCGCTTCCAGCTCGCCCGCCCTGGCCGTGTGCCCTGCCTCGGCCGCCGCGAGGTCGCCGAGGAGCCTGCGGGTCGCGGCGTCCTGCGTGGCCGCGGCGGCCCTGAGGTAGAACCGCTCCGCCTGGTGCTCCATCGCCTCCGCCTCGGCCCGGATGCGCTCGAGGCCGAGCGTCTCGACGAGCCAGACCGGACGGCGCGCGTAGAAGCCCGCCACATGCTCGCGGCGGATGAGCGGGATCACCTCCCCGAAACGTGCGCGGTAGAGATCGATCAGGCGCCGCCGGTGCCCGTCCTCCTCGTCGGCCATGCCGTCGAAGACGGCTGCGGATGCCGGATAATCGTCTCGCAGCCGCGCGCCGTAGCCGCGGTAGATGCGCCCGTCATCCTCCTCCGACGAGATCGCCAGCGCCAGGATCTCGCGCTCGGTCAGCTCGGAAAAGCGGCGGCGCGACGCGAAGCCCGGGATCATGGATCGCCTCCGATTTAGAATCGTTCCAATCTAACGTCCCGTCAGGCGGCGGCAAGCCCGCTGGACGATCCGGCGCCGGACGCGCTATCACGGGCGTCGCGGAGGACAGGCGCATGACCGGCGAGGCCGCAGTCAGACGGGGCCGCAAGTTCGACCAGGTGCTCGAAGGCGCGCGCGAGGTGTTCCTGCGCTCCGGCTTCGACGGCGCCTCGGTCGACGATATCGCCCGCCAGGCGCGCGTCTCCAAGGCGACGCTCTACAGCTACTTTCCCGACAAGCGGCTGCTGTTCCTCGAGGTCGCGCGCGCCGAATGCCGGGCGCAGGCGGAACGGGCCGTCGAGATCTTCGACCGTCCGGGCGCGCCCGAGGTCATCCTTCGCGACGCGGCGCGCTGGATGACGACGTTCCTCCTCTCCGACCTCACGCAGCGCGTCTTCCGCGTCATGGTCGCCGAGACCGAGCGCTTCCCGGAGGTCGGACGCGCGTTCTACGAGTCGGGCCCCGCGCAGGTTCGCGCAAGGATCCGCGCGTATCTTGTCGCCGCCACCGCGCGCGGCGAGCTTGCCGTCGAAGACCCCGACCTCGCCGCCGACCAGTTCGCCGAGCTCTGCAAGGCCGATCTCTATCCGCGCATGGTCTTCGGTCTCGCCCGGCATTTCACCGACATCGAGATCGCCCGCGTCGTCGATGGCGCGGTGGCGATGTTCCTCGCGCGCTACGCAGTCTGACCGGAGCGCCGCACCTGCACGTGGTTGCCCATCGACTTCCGCGTCTCGAAGGCGCCTGTCTTGGCGATGAGGTCGCTGAGCTTGCTGCTGCCGTAGCTCCGTGCGTCGAAATCCGGCGATGCGGTGATGAGGTACTGGCCGATCTGTCCGAGCGAGTACCATTCCTCGTCGTCGCCGATCGCGCGCATCGCCGCGTGGATGAGCGGCACGGCGGCGGTCGCGGGATCCTTCCGCGCCGCGGGCTCGATCAACCGCGCGTCGGGCCATAGGTTCGGCGCGTCGGGCGTCGTCGCGGGCTCCGGGCTCGCCATCAGGTTCTCGACGAAGATGAAGCGCTTGCAGGCCTTGCGGAACGCCTCGGGCGTCTTTCTCTGCCCGATCCCGTAGACATCGAGCCCCTGTTCGCGGATCCGGCTCGCGAGCCGGGTGAAGTCGCTGTCCGACGAGATCAGCACGAAGCCGTCGAAGCGGCCGGAGTGCAGGATGTCCATCGCGTCGATGACGAGCGCGATATCCGACGAGTTCTTGCCGATGGTATTGGCGAACTGCTGGTGCGGAACCAGCGCGAGGCTCGCGAGCTTGTCGGCCCAGCCGCGGAGCTGCGTCCGCGAGAAGTCCCCGTAGATGCGCCGGACCGACGCCTCGCCGAGGCCCGAGATCTCCTCGAAGATCGCATCGGCCCATTGCGGCGAGGTGTTGTCGGCGTCGATCAGAACCGCCAGCAGCGGAATCCCTGCGCGGGCCATCAGGAAGCCTCCCCGGTCACGATGTCCTCCAGTCCCCGCAACATCGCCAGCGCGTCGACGCAGCCGAGCGCGGGATGCCGCATCGCGCCGGGCCGGCGTCCGACGGTGGCGAAGCCCATCCGATGCCACAGTCCGACGGCAGGCGCGTTGCTTGCGACGACGCAGTTGACCTGCATCGCCTTGTAGCCCGAAGCCCGCGCCGTGGCCAGCGCGTGGCCACATATCGCCCGCGCGATGCCGCGGGGATCGCGGTGCTGGCGCCGGCGACGTGATCGCCGCCGAGCGCGGCGTCGCGGCGGATGTCGCTGGTCCCGCCGACCCGGAGCACCGGCTCCAGCCCTGCCCGCACCGCATCGGCATCCGCCGGAGCCGCCGCGCGGGTCAGCCGAGGTCGTCCATCGAGCGGATCACCGAGCCGAGGAGCCCGTAAGCGATGGCCTCGTCGGTGTTGAGCCAGAAGTCGCGCGTCGTGTCCGCCTTGATCTTCTCCGGCGTCTGCCCGGTCGCCTCGGAGAACAGCTTCTCGAAGCGGCGCTGCATCTGCCGGATCTGCTCGGCCTGGATCATCATGTCCGAGGTCGAGCCGCCGATGCCGCCCGAGGGCTCGTGCAGCAGGAACCGCGTGTTGGGGAGGCAGTAGCGGTCCTCGCGGTCGGCGCCGATGAAGATCAGCGCCCCCGCGCTCGCGACCCAGCCCGAGCCGATGGCGCGGACCTTCGGCTTGATGAACTTGATCATGTCGTGGACCATGTCGCCCGACTCGACATGCCCGCCCGGCGACGAGATGAAGAGGTTGATCGGGTCGTCGCCGTCCTGCGCGAGCGCGAGGAGATGCGTCACGGTCCGCTGCGCCAGCTTGTCGTTGATCTCGCCGGTGACGAGGACGTTGCGGCTCTTGAAGAACAGCGCATCGACGGCGCCGGACGCCTTTTCCGGCTTGTCCGCCTTTTCGGGCGTCTCGCCATCGTCGCGGAGCATCCAGTCCATCGGCTCTTCCTTCCTCGGGGTGTCAGCGTTCCCGCTCATATAGGGGGCCGACACGCGGTCCGCCATCACATCGGAGGAACGGTGCCGCCGGTGCCGACCACGACCGTCGCCGCCGTGAGCGTGCCGTCCGCCCCGAGCATCGCCGGCACGAAGACGACCGCGCCCGGCTTGACGTCGGCGGGCGTCGCGGGGCCGAAGGTGACGATGGGCGTGCCGTCGGACACGGTGATGGCCTTGCTCTCGCCCTTGTAGGACAGCGTGAGCGTGTCGCCGTCGACCGTCGTGACCGACTCCGCGACGGTGGCGTTGGTCATCGTGCTCTCGGGCTCGAGATCCCAGGGGTAGCTGCCCTCGCCGGTGCCCGCCATGGCCTTGGGGAAGATCAGCACCTCGAGCGCCACGTCGCGGTCCTCCGCGCCCTTCTTGGACGCGATGCCGACGAAATCGCCCGGCTTGATGTCCGCCATCGTCGCCGCGGTGACGCCGACCGCTCGCCAGTCGGCGCCGAGCGCGATGCTGGCCTCCTCGCCCTCGCGGGTCTTCACGCCGAGGGTCGAGCCCTCGAGGCCGGTGACGGTGCCGCGCACCCGCACGGCGTCCTGCGCGAAGGCAAGGCCGGGAGCGAGGGCGAGGACGAGAGCGAGGGCTCGGAGCATGATCTATCCTTCGGGACGGGGTTCGGGCAGGACGCTAGGCGCTCCATCGCGGGATGGCGAGGCCGTTTCGGATATGTGCAGTCATATCGACGATATGCACAGTCAATACACGACGACCGACCGGATGCTCTCGCCGGCCTTCATCAGCTCGAAGCCGCGGTTGATGTCGGCGAGCGGCAGCTCGTGGGTGATCATCGGGTCGATCTCGATCTTGCCGTCCATGTACCAGTCGACGATCCGCGGCACGTCGGTCCGCCCCCGCGCGCCGCCGAAGGCCGAGCCCTTCCAGGTCCGCCCGGTGACGAGCTGGAACGGCCGGGTGCGGATCTCCGCCCCCGCCGGCGCCACGCCGATCACCACCGACACGCCCCAGCCGCGGTGGCTCGCCTCGAGCGCGGTTCGCATGACGTCGACGTTGCCGGTGCAGTCGAACGTGTAGTCCGCGCCGCCGATCCGGTCGAAGGGAGTGCGCGTCAGTTCCACCAGATGCTGCGTCAGCGCGCCGCCGACCTCGGAGGGGTTGACGAAATGCGTCATCCCGAAGCGCTCGCCCCACGCCTTCTTGGCGGGGTTGAGGTCCACGCCGACGATCATGTCGGCGCCCGCGAGCCGCAGCCCCTGGATCACGTTGAGCCCGATGCCGCCGAGCCCGAACACGATGGCCTTCGCCCCCGCCTCGACCTGCGCGGTGTTGAGCACCGCGCCGATGCCCGTGGTGACGCCGCAGCCGATGTAGCAGATCTTCTCGAACGGCGCGTCGGACCGCACCTTCGCAAGCGCGATCTCGGGCAGCACGGTGTGGTTCGCGAACGTCGAGCAGCCCATGTAGTGCTTGAGGCCCATGCCGTCCGGCAGCGCGAAGCGCGAGGTGCCGTCGGGCATCACGCCCTGGCCTTGCGTCGAGCGGATCGCGGTGCAGAGGTTGGTCTTGCGGCTGAGGCAGGACGGGCAGGACCGGCACTCGGGCGTGTAGAGCGGGATCACGTGGTCGCCCTCGGCGAGCGACGTCACGCCCTCGCCCACCGCCACCACGACGCCCGCGCCCTCGTGGCCGAGGATCGCGGGGAACAGCCCCTCGGGGTCGGCGCCCGACAGGGTGAACTCGTCGGTGTGGCAGATGCCGGTCGCGCGGATCTCGACCATGACCTCGCCGGCGCGCGGGCCGTCGAGTTCCACGTCCATGATCTCGAGCGGCTGGCCGGCGGCCATCGCCACCGCGGCACGGGTTCGCATCGCGTCCTCCCTCGTCCTCGCGGCAAACCTGCGCGAGGACGAGAGGCGGCGCAAGCGGCCTACTTCATGCGGTATTCCTTGTGGCAGGCCGAGCAGGCGCCGCCGACGGCGCTCATCCCGGCCTGGACCGTCTCGACGCTGGTCACGTCGAGCTTCAGCGCCGCCTGCTCGAGGTTGTCGGCCTTGGCGACGTAGTCGTCCCAGTTGCTCCAGATCTCGGGCTTGGCGTCCGACTTCGGGTCGGTCTCCTCGGCCTCGAAAACGACGGGGATTTGCTTGGCCGTCTCCTCGAGCGTCGCCTTCGCGTCGGCGGCCTTGGCGGCGTCGAAGGGCGTCTTGCCCGCGGCCATCTCGCCCAGCGTCTTGGCGGCCCCTGCCTGCTTGTCCATCAGGTCCTGGCGCTTCTGCACGGCCGGGTTCTGCACGCCTTCCTTGGCCACGGCCATGCCGGCGACGAGAGCGATCGAAAGGGCAGGCACGGCGAGGATCTTCGAGAGGGTCATGTGCGGTTACTCCGGGAGGGGCTGCGGCCTTGACCTTAGCGGGAGGCCGGCGTCGGTCAAAGCCTTTTGGCGGCGGTCACGGACGTGTCATCGGCCGCGGCGCGCGACTCGACTCCGCAAGAGGGGGTTCGTAAGAATGAGAACACTTCAGGAACATTCGAGTGCCCCAGCGCCGCATCCTCTCGCTCTGGTTCCCGCGCCTCGCCGCCGAACGGGTGCTCCGCTTCGAGCGGCAGGGCCTCGGCGGGCCGCTCGCCGTGGTGCGCGAGACCGGCAACATGCAGGTGCTGGCGTCGCTCACGCGCGAGGCGGAGGCGGCGGGGGTCCGGCCGGGCCAGCCGTTGCGCGACGCCTGCGCGATGTGCCCCGCGCTGGTGACGCGGCCCGAGGACGCGCCCGCCGAGGCCGCGTTCCTGACCGCGCTCCGGCGCTGGGCGGGGAAGTTCTCGCCCTGGGTCGCCGAGGAGCCGCCCGCGTCGCTGATCGTCGATCTTACCGGCTGCGCGCATCTCTTCGGCGGCGAGGCGGTGCTGGTGGCCGAGGCGGAGGCGGACTGCGCCGACCTCGGGCTCAGCGTGCGGACCGGGATCGCCGACACCGCCGGGGCCGCCTGGGCGCTGGCGCGGTTCGCGGGGGAAGCCGCCGCGGCGGTGCGCTCGGGCGACGCCATCGACCAGGAGGCGCGCGCGACCATCGCGCGGGCGGGCAAGCGGCGGCACTGGGAGCGTGGCGGGCCCGCGCCGCAGCGCGCCTCCCCCGACGTGCCGCAGGGCCGGATCGCGCCCGCGGGCCGCACCCATGCCGCCATCGCGGGGCTTCCGGTCGCGGCGCTGCGGCTGCCGCCCGACACGGTGGCGGCGCTGGGGCGGCTCGGGCTGGTGCGCGTGGCCGACCTCGCCGGGCTGCCCCGCGCGGCGCTCGCCCGGCGCTTCGGCCGCGCGGTGGTGCATCGGCTCGATCAGGCGATGGGGGTGGTGCCCGAGGCGGTCTCGCCGGCGCGGCCGCCCCTGCACTTCGCGGTGCGGCTGACGTTCCCCGAGCCGATCGGGCTCGCGCCCGACATCCTGGCCGCGATCGACCGGATGCTGCCGGTGCTCGGCGCGCGGCTCGCCGAGAAGGGCCGCGGCGCGCGGCGGCTCCGGCTCGAGGCGTTCCGCGCCGACCATACGGTGCAGCGCTTCGAGCTCGGCCTCGCGCGGCCGAGCGCCGAGCCCGCGCGGCTGCGTCCGCTCCTCGCGCTCAAGGTCGGGGAGATCGAGCCCGGCTTCGGCATCGACCGGCTCCGCATCGAGGCGCACGTGACCGAGCCGGTCCACGCCCGCCAGCACAAGGGCCACATGGACGCGGCCTCCGACGTGGCCGCCCGGCTCGCCGCCAACACCGACCTCGACGACCTCATCGGCAAGCTCGGCGCCCGGCTCGGGCCCGATGCGATCACCCGGCTGCACCCGGCCGAGAGCCACATCCCCGAAAAGACCGCCCTCGTGCTCGCCGCCGCCTGGTCCGCGCCGGCACCCCCTTGGCCGCTGCCCCACGCGCCGCGTCCGGTGGTGCTCTTCGCGCCCGAGCCGGTGACGGCGCCCGAGGTGCCGGCGGTGCCCGCGACGTTCCGCTGGCGCCGCCGGGAGCATGTCGTGGCGGGCGCGACCGGCCCCGAGCGGATCGCGCCGGAATGGTGGCTCGACGACCCCGCCTGGCGCTCGGGCCTGCGCGACTACTGGCGCATCGAAACGGGAGCGGGCGAGCGGCTGTGGCTCTTCTTCGCCCACGGCGCCGCGACCTCCGCCGGCTGGTTCTGCCACGGCGCGTTCGGGTGAGACCCGCGCGTCAGGGCGCTTGGCGGCGGGAAGCGCGCCACCAGCCGCGCAGCCGGGAGGATGAGGCTCGGCAGGATCGCGGCCACGACGCAGCTGTCGACGATCGGCGTGAACTGGGCACCCGTCGCCGCCCAGACGCGCGACTGGTTGCGGCTGCAGAACAGGAAGCCGATCGTCATCGCCTGACGCGGGCCGAGCGGACGAAAGAGCAGCGCGCCGGCGACCCAGAGCCCGAAGCACACGACGAGCGAGACCGCGAACAGCCTCCCGAAGAGAGCCGCGTCGGCGTCGACCGCGAAACGCGCGGTACCGCCGAAAGCGCCACGATGGCGAGCCCGAAGATGGCGATGACGGCGGGCACGGTGGCCGGCAGCAGCGCCGGCGCCCGCCGCCCGAGCGCGAGAAGCACGAGCGCGAGCGCCCCGGCCGACCCCACGGTGACGAGGGGGCGCACCGCGATCTCCCCCAGCTTGAACGCGACCTCGCTGCCGAACGGCCCCGGCAGCGACACCGGCGCCATGCCAAGCGGCGGCATCGTCAGCCAGAGGGCAAGCCGCGGCGCCAGGCCGAGCATCGCGGCAAGTGCTGCGGCACTCGCGACGGGCGGTCCGACGACCGACAGGATCCTAGGCTCAGCTCGGGCGACACCTCGCAGGCCACGGTCGCGAGCCAGACCGGCAGGGCGGGCGGCACCGAGGTCGCGGCGAGGGGAGCGCCGCCGCGACAGCACAAGTCCGGACGACGACAGGGCCGCGGTGAGGAACGACCCCAGCACCATCACGACCGTGGCCTCGGGCAGTAAAGAGAATGCCGTCCCGCCCAGGACAGCATCGCTCCGAGGACGGACGCCGCGCGGCGAGCCGTCGTCCGAGACACGGCCGGTCGATCCGCGGGGATGCCGAGAACGGGCGACGAACGCCGGGCAATGGCCATCGGTGAACACCCTCGCCCCGTCTCGCGCCTGCCGGCTTCCCCCGGTCGGGGGATCGACAGCACCAGCGGCCGAGCCGGAGGAGCCGGGGTCGGAGGCTTCCACCGTCACGCGCCTGACGGATCGGGATGGCGGCCGCGCAAAGGCATGGCATTTCCGGCACCACCAAGGGCCGCGCGGCACGCGAGGCTCTCGCACGCGATGCGACGGGGTCGGAGACCTGGACCAAGGCCCTCGTCGCGATTGCCGACTACGCGGGCGGCGCCGGCGGAAACGACATCAAAGGCCGCGACAGCTGGCTCGTCAGTGGACGCCTCGACCCCGCGATACGCAATGGCCCCGGCACCTATCCCCGAAGCGACACCGTGGTTATTCGAGTGTGCTCAGATCCGGCCTGGCGAGCGACGTTTTTCAACCCGCAGACCATCGCCGCCATGCTGCAGCTCGCGCATCGCGGAGGCGGCGACCGGACGCGCGCCGGCGGCGTCGGCATCGCACTGTCGCCGCGCCTCGCGCGGAGGGAGCGGCCGCGCCCGGACATCGACCAGGCGATCGACCTCTGGCTCGCGCTTGCACAGGGCCGCGCCGAGCGATCGGGGACGGTGGCGGCCCTCGAGGCCCTGCACGGAGCCGCGATGCTGCTCGACGCCCGCTTCCAGCCGCTCGCGATGAATGCGCGGGCCGTCGCGACGGTCGCCCATTCCGCTGACGGGGCGCTTCGGCTCGACCGTTCCGGGTGCCTGATCGTAGGGACGCAGGGCGATGCCGCGCAGCTTCTCGGGAGCGCTCCGTGCCGCCAGCGGGCCCCGACGCGAGGTCCAGCCATCTCGTCGTGGGGAGGCTCGTCATCAGGGTGTCGCCGGGCGGCTCGGGGCCCGCGCTGACCTTAGGCAGCCCCGCGATCCTCGTTCGCGTCGAATCGACCCCGACGACCGGGGCGCGGAAGCCGTCGCCGCGCTCGCGGCCTGCTACGGGCTCAGCCCGGCCGGGACGCGCGTGCTGCACTGCATCGCCCGCGGCCAGAGCGTTCCCTCCGCCGCAACCGCGCCGGGCCTCGCCCCGTCGACGATCAAGTCCCAGCTCGCGCAGGTCTTCCGACGCACCGGCACCGGATCGCAGGCCGATCTCGTGCGGCTCGTGGCCGTCATGCCGCCCGCTTGAGCGTGGCCTGCCTGGGGATCGTGCTGCCGGAGGGTTGGTCAGGAGCCGGGAGCGCGTCCGCGGTCGAGCGTTCGAACGGCAGGCCGACGCGGCGGCCTTGCGGGAACCTTCGGGCTTCGGTCCGGCACGACGGACCTTTCGGCTTGATCCACGGCGCGGCATCGGGCGCGCTGCGTCGGCGGCGCAAGTACCGCTCGGGTGGAGCGGCGCGGCTGGCGCAGCACCCGATCCGGGACCGCGCGGTGCGGCACACTGGCCGAGCGGCGAAGATCCCCGGTGGTGCCGGCTGGGTGGGGGCGGTTGAACCGCACCACCGGGGGCTAGCGTCGCCGCTACCTCTCCCTTATGGCCCCGGATTGCGGCGGGATCGTGGAGCGGGCGGGGCGGTTTCGCGTCGGGTCGGGCATCGGGGCGAGCGTCGGGTCGGGCGTCGGGTCGGGCGTCGGGTCGGGCGACGCTTGATTTCGCGCGCGCGCCGCGCCACGTTCGGCCGGTGCCGATCCATCCGCTGCCTCTCGGGCCCGTCCCGCACGACGTCGCCTTCGATCGCCGCGAGCTCACGCTGATCCTTGGCCTCTACGGCCGCATGGTGGCGGCGGGCGAGTGGCGCGACTACGGCATCTCGCACCTGCGGGACGTGGCGGTGTTCGCCGTGTTCCGCCGCACCGCCGAGAACCCGCTCTACCGCATCGAGAAGCGCCCCGCGCTCCGCCACCGGCAGGGCATGTACGCCGTGATCGGCGAAGGCGGCGCGGTCCTCAAGCGCGGCCCCGACCTCGCTGCCGTGCTCCGCGTGCTGACGCCGAAGCTCATCCGCGCGGTGGGGGACTAGGGTTCGCCGCGCAGTGGACGGCTTCGGCCCTCCGACCGGAGGAGGGCAGCCCGTGACGCCGCTCTCGGTCCACGAGAGCGCCAGAAGGTGCCGCGCCGGCCCCAGCGCGGGATGGAGCTTGGGCGAACGGTTGCGGACTCCGGTGCGGGCGGACTTCCGATCTCCAATGGAGGCTCGGCAAACCTTCAGCCAGACATGTCCGTGATGACCGGCCGGCGGCACATCGGATAGCGGTGGTTCGGTCCTTGGCTATACGCACGCTTCAAGTCTCGCCGAGACGCCTGCGCCTTCTCCGGACCGCAGGATCATCTGCCCTCTGAGGGGCCCATGCAGACCCATCGAGACACGACCCTCGCGACGGCGATCGTCGTTTTCACCGGTGTCCTCTGGGGGCTCTACTGGCTGCCGGTCCGCGCGCTCGCCGGGATGGGTCTACCCGGTGCCTGGGGGCGGTCGCCATCACGGTCGCTGCGGCAATGCTGCTCTCGCCCGGCGCAACGCGGGGGCGGCGGCAGTTTGCATCCTCGAGGTCTGGCCGGCCCCGCGTGCGCGGCGGCAACGGCCTAGTGCGTGCCCGAACTGACCGCGACGGCGCATACGACGGCGTCCGAGTTGCGGGCTGTCCGGCCGGCCCTGCTGGCCGACATCTGCGTGATGCCGACCGTCGTCCGCCTGCAGGTTCTGGGCTTGGGGCATCTGTGGAACACGCGCCCGGGTGTCGCGACATGGCGGGACCTGATCACGGCGCGTCCTGACTTCGCGCGCTTGTCGTCGCAACTTCATCTATCGGACCGGCGATCGTCTATCGATGATCGAGTCCATTGCCTGTCATGCACGGACTTCCCGGCGGAGCCGGGTCTTGCGGAGCCTCTGTGCGAGGATGGCCATCACGAGGATCGCGGCGCCGAAGCTCGGCGGCCAGATCGGGGCGATTGCAGAGATCGACGACACCAAGGCGGGAGGCAGCAGAAGCAGGATGCCCGCCAGCAGGACGACGACCCGCCAGACGAGGGACAGCCTGCCGATCAGATGTCCGACGATCGCCGCAGAGATCGCGTAGACGCCGACGCAGGCCGTCGCCACCGTGGCGGCGACGAGGGGCCAGGGGCCGTCGAGCAGGAGGGCGGGCGAGGCGACGAAGAGGAACGGGATCAGGTAGGCGGTCCAGCCGAGCTTCATCGACTCGAAGGCGGTCCGCATCGGGCTGGCGCGGGCGATGGCCGCGGCGAAGAAGGCGCCGATGGCGACGGGCGGCGTGACCATCGACATCATCCCGAAGTAGAAGATGAAGAGATGCGCCGCGATCGGCTGCACCCCGGACTGGACCAGCGACGGCGCCACGAGCACGGCGAGGAGGAGGTAGACGCCCACCGTCGGCATGCCCATGCCGAGCACGATGCAGACGCCGGCCGCGATGAGGAGAAGGGCGGGAAGCGAGCCCGAGCCGAGGGAGACGAGCGAGAAGGTCAGCCCGAAGCCGAGGCCGGTGACGTTGAGGGTGCCGATGATCAGGCCCGCGGCGGCGGCGATGAGCACGATGTCGACGGTGGACCGCCCGGTTTCCGCCGCGGCGTCGAGGAGGTCGCGCGGCCGCATCCGCTTGGCTCCGTACCCGGTCGCGAAGCCGACGAGCGTGGCCGCGAGCGCGCCCCAGAGGGCGGCGGTCTCGGGGCGCTGGTTGGCGTAGAAGATGGCGTAGACGATGGCGCCGAACGGCAGCGCGAAGACCCAGCCCGCCCGCAGCACGGGCCCGGTGCGCGGGATCAGGGTCTCGTCCACCGCGGCCACGTCGTCGCGCGCGGCCTCGAGATCGACCTGGGCGTAGATGGCGACGTAGTAGAGGAGCGCGGGCACGATCGCGGCCACGACGATCTCGGCATAGGGCCGCTGCAGGATGTCGGCCATCAGGAACGCGACCGCGCCCATGACCGGCGGCACGATCTGCCCGCCGGTCGACGCGACGGCCTCGACCGCCGCCGCCTTGTGCCGGGCCATGCCCGACTGAACCATCAGGCGGATCGTGACCACGCCGGTGGCCACGATGTTGGACACCACGACGCCGGAGATCGAGCCGAAGAGCCCGGAAGCGAGGATCGAGATCTTTGCCGCACCGCCACGACGCCGACCCATCGTGGCGAGCGCGATGTCGTTGAAGAAGTCGGCGCCGCCGGACTTGAGAAGGAGCTGGCCGAAGAAGACGAAGGCGACCACGACCGTGGCCGCGACCATAAGGGTAAGCCCGAGGACGCCGTTCGTGTCGAAGCCGAGGTAGACGAGGAGGCGGGCGGGCTCGACCTGCCGCGTCTGCAGCGGCCCCTCCACGAGGTGGCCCACGAGCCCGTAGCCGCACACGACAAGGACGACGATCACGAGGGTCCACCCGACCTTGCGCCGAAGCGCCTCGACGATCAGGGCGAAGAGCGCGCCGGCGATGGCCACGGTGTCGGGCGGCACGGAGTACGCCGCGCCGATCAGGCGGGCATAGTCGAAGGAGATATAGAGGCCGAGCCCCAGACCGAGTATCGCCAGGGCAATGTCGAGCGGGGATGGCGTCAGTCCCTCGACCCCGTCCGGCCCGCGTCGGTCGAGGAACGCGATGGCGAGCGCCAGCCCGAGCACGAGGGCCAGGAACTGCTCGGTGTAGAACGACCAGCCGAGGCGGGCCGGCACGTCGGCGGCGAACAGGACCGCCGCCAGCGTCAGCGCGAAGGCGAGCCCGTTGCGTAGCCTGCCGAACGCGCCCGCATCGCGCGCCGGTGCCGAGGTCACGCCGTCGGGATCGTCCTGCGCGCCGGCCATCAGTCGGCCTGCTCGATCCCGCGGGCCTCGAAGAACGCGACGGCGGCCGGGTGGTAGGCGACGCCGGGATAGGCCTTGTAGGCGCGCTCGACGGAGAAGGCGCCGAGCGGCGGATAGGCCTTGGCCATCGCGGCCGTGTTGTCGGCGAGCATGGTCAGCATGTCCGTCACCGCCTCGTCCGAGACGTGGACCCCGGCGACGAGGACGTTGTCCCAGGTGACGAAGGCCATCGGCTCGCGCACCCCCACGCGGAACGGCGCGGGCTCGACGTCGCTGAAGTAGAAGGCCGGACGCACCGCGCGGATCCGGGCGAGCGCCGCGTCGGACGTGTCGATCTTCAGGAAGCGCACCCCGCCGACCGACGCGTCGACCTCCGCTACCTTCGGGCCGCCGACGGCGAAGAAGGCCGAGTCGACCTGCCCCGAGGCCAGCGCGTCCGAGCCGCGGATCAGCTCGGGGACGGGCACGCCGGTCACGTCCGCCATCGTCAGGCCGCCCGCGGCGAGGATGCCGTCGATGTGGCTGCGCGCGAGCGGGAACCCGTCCCATCCCGAGGGGACGGTATGCCCGGCGAGGTCGGCCACCTCGGTCATGCCCGACGCGTCCTTCACGTAGAGGCCGATCGGGAACGGGTTGATGCGCGCGACGATACGCAGGTTGCCGAGCGCGTCCGACCACTCGCCGGTCCCCGAAGAGGCGGTGATGACGTCGTTGACGTCGTCGAGCGTGAACTCCGAGCGCGCCTGGTCGACGGCCTGCAGCATCGCCTCGTTCCCGGC
Organism: Paracoccaceae bacterium; assembly: GCA_965219015.1. Classification (GTDB taxonomy): domain Bacteria; phylum Pseudomonadota; class Alphaproteobacteria; order Rhodobacterales; family Rhodobacteraceae; genus CBDCNH01. The sequence continues at coordinate 330,684 of CBDCNH010000013.1, read as the reverse complement.
CATCGGCTGCACCAGGGCCTTGAGGTCGGAATGCTCGCGAAGCTGCCCGGCGATGACGGAGGCCATCGTGTTCCAGACCGACCCCTGCGGCGGGGTGGCGATGGAGACGACCTGCGCTACGGCGAAGTTCGTCGTGAGCGCGAGGGCGGCGACGGCCGTGGCAAGCCGGGTCGATCGGGTCATGCGGTGTCCTCCCAGACAGTCGACGCTCAGACGGCGTCGGGTTGGTTCGCGGGCAGCGCGCGCTCGAAGGCGGACTGCTCGAGGCAGGCCGCGACGATGCGGCGGATGGTGGGGTAGGGTGCTTCGTCGACGGCGAAGCGGGCGTTGTTCACCGACTGCCCGACGAGGCAGATGTCGGCCAGCGTGACCGTGTCGCCGTGGCAGAAGGCGCCGGTCTCGGTTTCGCGCGCGAGGCGGGTTTCAAGCGCCTCGAACGACAACGCGACCCAGTGACGGAACCAGTCCGCCACGGCCGCGTCGTCGGCGCCGAACTGCGCGCGCAGGCGTGTGAGGACGCGGAGATTGTTCTGCGGGTGGGTGTCGATGGCGACGATCTGCGCCAGCGACCGGACCCGCGCGCGGCCCCAGGGATCCGCGGGTAGGAGCGGCGGCTCGGGATGGGTCTCGTCGAGCCATTCGATGATGGCGAGCGACTGCGTCAGCTCGCCCTCGGGCGTGGTCAGCGTCGGCACGAGCCCTTGCGGGTTCAGGGCGAGATAAGCCGGGGCGCGCTGCGCGTCGGCGCGGAAGTCGTGCGTCTCCTGATCGAACGACAATCCCTTGAGATTGACCGCGACGCGGACGCGGAAGGAGGTCGAGGACCGGAAGAAGGAATGGAGCAGGAGGCTCACGCCCTCGCCTCGATGTCGAGCATGCAGGGGGCAAGGCCGTCGATCACGACGCGCAGGCGCTGGCCCGGGGCGATCGGCCCCACGCCCGCAGGCGTGCCGCTCATCACGAGGTCGCCGGGCCGCAGCGCCATCGACCGGGAGATCGTGGCGATGACCTCCGGGACCGACCAGATCAGCTCGCCGAGCACGGCGTCCTGACGGACCTCGCCGTCGAGCTCGAGCCGGATCCCGCTGCGAGTCATGTCAAGGTCGGTCGCGTCCTCGTGGCGCCGGATCGGGCCCAGGGGCGCGGAAAGATCGAAGGCCTTGCCCCAATCCCAGGGCCGGCCCTTCTCGCGGGCCTCGAGTTGCAGATCGCGGCGGGTGAGATCGATCGAGGCCGCGTAGCCATAGACGTGATCGAGCGCCGCGCCTTCGGCGATATCCGTGCCACCGCGGCCGATGGCGACGGTCAGCTCCGCTTCGTAGTGGAAGTTCGCGGTCTCGGGCGGATAGGGGATACGCGCACCGTCGGCCTCGCCCGCGTCGAAGGCCGCGTCGGCGGGCTTGGTGAAGAAGAACGGCGGCTCGCGGTCGGGGTCGCGCCCCATTTCGCGGGCATGTGCCGCGTAGTTGCGGCCGACGCAGAAGATCCGGCGAACGGGGAAGCGCCCTTCCTGCCCCTCGACGGCGATGGAGGTGACCGGCGGCGCATCGACGACGAAGTCAGGCATTCCCGCGCGCCTCGCGGAACAGGCCGAGCTTCTGCTGGATCGGGCGGTCGTTGAACGAGAACAGGATGGCTTCGCCGTCCGCCTCGTGGACGACGCTCTTCCAGGACGGGACGACGACGATGTCGCGTGGCCCCCAGTCCACGACCTCGTCGCCGATGCGCGACCGGCCCGTCCCGTCGGTGCAGACGAAGACCGTTCCGGAGGTGGAGCGGTAGGGCGTCGTGGCCCCCGCCGGAAGCATCTGGATCGCCGTGCCCATCGTCGGCATCGCGTCGCCCCCGTCGAGCGGGTTCGCGTAGCGCAGCTTCCAGCCGTGGCAGGGATCGGGGTCGCGGCCGGCGCGCATCGCGCCGAGCGTCTCGAGCGAGCGCTCGTAGGGATAGTTGAAGATGGGCGACGTCCGCGCGCGGTGCCGCGCGTCGCCGTCGGGCAGCAGGGCGTGGCCGTACTCGGCGTAGGACTGGCCCGTCGGGCGGGTGATCGCCTGCTCGTCCTCGCCCAGGCCTTCCGCGAAGGAGGCGTCGAGGAAGGAGACGACCGGGATGTCGAGCCCGTCGAGCCAGAACATCGGCGCGTCGGTCTCGTTGCCGTGGTCGTGCCAGGCCATCGGCGGCGTGATGACGAAGTCGCCGTAACGCATGATCGTCTTCTCGCCGTCGACGGCGGTGTGCGCGCCCTCGCCTTCCAGCACGAAGCGCAGCGCCGACTGGGTGTGCCGGTGCGCCGGCGCGACCTCGCCCGGAAGCACGAGCTGGACGCCGGCGTAGAGCGACGTCGTCGTACGCGACTGACCGCGCAGACCGGGGTTCTCGAGGATCAGGACACGGCGCTCGGCTTCCTTGGCGGTGATCAGGTCGCCCGCCTCCATCATCGCCGCGCGGATGTCCTCGAAGCGCCAGCCGAAGGCGCGGCAGCCCGACCGCGGCTCGGGCGTCACGAGGTCGCCCAGGACCGACCAGAGCGGCGTCATGTGCTGCCGGTCGATGCGCTCGTAGAAGGCGCGGCGCTCCGGCGTCTCGGCGGGTTTCGCGTCCATCGTCATGTCCCTCTCGCTTGCGGCGCCATGAGCGCCTGACGGTCGATCTTGCCGGTGCCGGTGTGCGGCATCGCCTTCACGTACTCGACGATCCGCGGATACTTGTAGGCGACGAGGCGGTCCTTGACGTGCGCCTGCAGCGCCGCCGTCTGCGCCTCGGACCCCTCGAGCCCGTCGCGCAGCCGGACGACAGCGCGCAGGGTCATGCGCTTGTCCGCGAGCGGATGGGCGAGCACGGCGCATTCGTGGACCTGGGGATGCTCGGCCAGGCAGCGCTCTACCTCGAGCGGCCAGACCCACTGGCCGGAGACCTTGATGAGGTCGTCCGCTCGACCTTGAAAGTAGAAGGCGCCATCCCGCTCGACGAAGCGATCGCCGGTGTAGACCCAGTCGTCGCGCATCGCGTCTGCCGTCTTGTCGGGCCGATTCCAGTAACAGGGCGCCGAGGACTCCCCGCGCACCAGCATCACGCCCTCCTCGCCCGGCGCGACCTCGCGTCCGTCGGGATCGTGAAGCTTCACCTCATAGCCCGGGACCGGACGGCCGGCGGAGCCGAGCCGCTTGTCGGTCTCGGTGTTGGACAGGTAGATGTGCAGCATCTCCGTCGAGCCCAGTCCCTCGACCGGCTCGAGTCCGGTAAGGTCTCGCCAGGCGGTGAACACGTCCTCGGACAGGATCTCGGCCGCCGAGAGGCTGAGGCGCAGCGACGAGAAGTCCCGCGCGGCCACGTTCGGGGCGCGGGCGAGCGCGGTGTAGAGGGTCGGCAGCCCGAAGAGCAGCGTCGGGCGCCAGGTCTCGATCGTGTCGAGCACCGCGTCGGCGCGGGGCTGGCCCGGCATCAGGACCGCGGTGGCCCCGGCGGCGAAGGGGAAGGTGATGCCGTTGCCGAATCCGTAGGCGAAGAACAGCTTGGGCACCGAGAAGAGCCGATCGTCCGGCCGGACCTTCAAGACGTGGTCGGCGTAGGCGGCGACCGTGTAGGCCATGTCGTGATGGAGATGGACGATCCCCTTCGGCCGTCCGGTCGAGCCCGAAGAGTACATCCAGAACGCCATGTCGTCGGGTCCGGTCGGCGCGCAGGGCAGTACGCCGTCGTTCCCGGAGAGGAACGTTTCCGCCGACATCGCCCCCCGCGGCAGCCCGGCCGCCGCGTCTTCGCCCACGACAACGAGGGTGCCGACGTCCCCGGGCTCGAACATTCCAGCGAGGACCGCCTCGGCGACGGCGACGCGCGCACCCGAATCGGCGAGGTAGAACGCCAGCAGGTCGCGCGTTGCCTGCGTATTCAGCAGGACCGGCACGAGGCCCGCGCGGACCGCTCCGAAGAAGGCCGCCGGGAAGGCCGGCGTGTCGTCGAGGAAAAAGACGATGCGATCGCCGGTGGCGAGGCCCGCCGCGAGGAAGGCGCGACCCCACGCCGACGCTTCGGCGCAGAGCGCGCGGTAGGTGCGGTCGCCGCTCGGCCCCGTCACCGCGAGCGCCTCGGGGTTGCGCGCCAGGTTGTCGAACAGGATCGCCGAGCAGTTCGGATGGCGCGCCTTGTCGAAGCCGATCGCGTCGGCCCCGGCCGTCCGTCCCACCGGATCCACGATGCTGGTCATCCGGCCCTCCGGTGGTCGTCGTAGGCGGCCATGAAGGCCGGCGAGAGGCCGCGCAGCCGGTCCATGTCGACCCGCCCCGACCGCGTGATGTAGTCGAAGCCGAAATCGAGGGGAGCGAGAGACAGCTTCCGGGCGAAGGTCTCGTACCAGTCCGCGGACGTGTTTGCGGCATCGACGATCTTGCGCGCGACCGGCTGACGCGTCGCCTGGTAGGCCCCGAGCGCCGCCGTCAGGTCGTCGTCCTCGCGCAGCGCGGCGGCGAGCGCGATGGCGTCCTCCATCGCGAGCCGCGTGCCCGACCCGATGGAGAAGTGCGCCGTGTGCGCCGCGTCGCCGATCAGCACGCGGTTGCCGCTCACCCAGCGGTCGCACCAGAGCTTCGGAAATCGACGCCAGACCGACCGGTTGGCGACGAGCGGCGTGCCCTCGAGCGCGTCCGCGAAGACGTCCTCGCAGAACCGCGCCGTTGCCCCCTCGTCCATGCCAGCGAAGCCGAGCGCATCGAAGCTCTCCGCATCGCATTCCACGATGAAGGTGCTCATCGCAGGCTCGTAGCGGTAATGGTGTGCATTCATCGCCGCACCCGGATGCGCGGGGGTCGGCGTGGCGACGAAACTCTGCGTCAGGGTGTCGAACGGGCGCGGCGTGCCAAACCAGGCGAAGCGGTTGCCGAACTCGCTCAGCGACACGTCGAACGCCGCCTCGTCGGACCGCCGGACAAGCGAGTTCAACCCGTCAGCGCCCACCACGAGGTCCGCGTCGAGATCGTCGGCCGAGCGCACGACGGTGTCGTAGGCGATCTCGACCCCGACGGCTTCCGCCCGGCCCGCGAGCAGCTCGATGAGGTGCAGTCGGCCGATGGCGGCGAAGCCGATACCGTCCACCATGACCTCGTGGCCGCCATGCACGAGCGTCATGTTTTGCCAGCGCTCCATGTGCGGGGCAATCAGGTCGTGGGTCTCGGGATCGTCGGCGGCGAGGAAGTCGAGCGCGCGATCCGAGAAGACCACGCCGAACCCAAACGTGGCTCCGCGCGCGTTCTGCTCAAGGACACGGACCTGCGCCGCGGGGCGTTCCCGCTTCAGAAGGGACGCGAGGTAGAGACCGGACGGCCCGCCGCCTAGGATGTCGATGCGCTCGAGTCTGACCATTCCACCCTCCCCTTGCACAGGACCACATGTTTCCGCTCCATGCAACACATACCGCAAAAAGGAAAGCTCGCGAGTCTCGGTTTGACAGCGGGATCGTCTTCTGCCCGCGACTTCGCATGGTTCGACGCGACAGTTCATCGGTTCTTGCGCGATCGAGGCACCGACCAAGGCAAGCTCAGGTCGTGGTTCGGGTCGCTCAAATCCGGCTTGACGGAGGCCAGCCGCAAGTCCCACGCACCAGCGCGACCTGATGACGGTCGCGCTCGGGCGATCGAGTGGGGGGACAAGACGTTCGCGCTCGCCTATATCGGGCGCGTCGGGTCCACGACGGTCGTCCATAGGCGCGAGGTCGGGGGGCTCTTCGTGGAAGGCGACAGGAACCGGCTTCGCCTCCACCCGCCCGAGGATTGCGCCGGATGATCGAGGATGACTGAGCGAGGGCCGATGCGGGACGAGACAGCTTCGACGGAGGATGCGCCCGGCGGCATCCAGTCGCTCGACGCGGCGTTGCGCGTCCTGAAGGCCTTAAGCGCGCAACCGGGCGCCACGGGCGTCAGCGAGCTTGCGCGCACGTGCGGCATGCCCGTCTCCAAGGTGCATCGCTATCTCTCCTCCTTCGCCCATGCGGGCCTAGTGCAGCAGAACGGCCGGTCGGGAACCTATGACCTCGGACCTGCGGCGCGCGAGCTGGGCCTCGCGGCGATCGCGCGCAACGACATCGTCAACGCGGCCGGAGATCACCTTGCGGAGCTGCCGCGCCGCACGGGCCTCACCGCGCTCCTTGCCGTCTGGTCGGAGGGCGGACCTACGGTCGTCCGGTGGGAGCGGGCAGCCTCCCCCGTCGTCACGTCCTTCGGCCTCGGCACCACGCTGCCGCTCCTGTCCTCTGCCACCGGGCGCGCGTTCCTCGCGTTCTTGCCACGACACCTTACGGACGCGCTGGCAGCCATCGAACTCGGCCGAGCCGCACACAACCGCGCCCTGCTCACCGACATCCGGACCGACGGCCCCGATCGCCTGTCCGATCTCGTGGCCGAGATCCGGGGATCTGGAATGGCCTCCGTAGATGGCCGCTACATCCCTGGATTGGCCGCATTGGCGGCGCCGGTCCTGAACTGGCAGGGTGAGGTCGAGGCCGTGGTGACGCTGATCGGGACCGATCCTTTAATGGTGAAGGCGGAGAGCACTGCGCGCGTTGAGCTTCGCGTCTTCTGCGATCGGAACAGCGTGAGACGGGCGACCTGACGATCGGGATCCGCTCGAGCGCCTTGCGCGGGGGATCATGCTCGCCGATGGAGTAGGCCGGCCCCACCCATCCGCCGGGCACCCAGCGCGGCAAGACGGCGCCGGACGGTACGTCCGGCCAAAACCGCGCGACGCCAAGGACACCCGCGCTCGCCGTTACGCGTCTGGCGGCGATTCGGGTCTGATGCGCGTGACAGTAAATCTCATCCGGTCGTCGTTTGCCCAGTCGCCCCGATTGCCGGAGGCAGTACTTTTCCGGTGCAAGGCCTACGACAGCCCTCGGTGTCGGCGCCGCAACTGACAGTTCCCGAACACGTGCGATCAGCCGTCCGACGTTGCGCTCACCGGGATCGGTTGGCGCTTTCCTCGAACGGTTCGCGTTGCAGGACTGGGAATTCGACACCCGAATTGCAGGATCAGGCTCTATCCGGACCCGTGCCGCCCCTAATACCCCAGCGCCGCGCCGTCCTTGCGGGGATCGGAGCCGCCTTCGAGGGTGCCGGTCGCCTCGTCGATGAGGATGGCCTGCGCGCCGCCCAGGGGGGCGGAGGCGGGGATGACGGTGTGGCCGAGGTCGGCGAGGCGGGCGCGGGCGGCGTCGCCGTAGCCCGTCTCGAGCACCAGGCCGTCGGGCGTCGCGAAGCTCCGCGGCGCGTCGATGGCGGCCTGCGGGTCCATGCCGAAGTCGAGCATGCTGGTCACGATGCGCGCATGGCCCGCGGGCTGGTACGCGCCGCCCATGACGCCGAAGGACATGAGGCTGCCCTCGCGGCGCAGCATCGCCGGGATGATCGTGTGCATCGGACGCTTGCCGCCCGCGGCCTCGTTCGGGTGCCCCGGAGCGAGCGAGAACCCCGCGCCGCGGTTCTGCAGCAGGATGCCGAACCTCGGCGAGGCGATGCCCGACCCGAAGCCGTGGTAGAGCGAGTAGATCAGCGACACCGCCATGCGGTCGCGGTCGACGACGGTGAGGTAGACCGTCTCGCGGTGGACGGCCTCGGTCAGCGGCGCGGGCGCGGCCATCGCGCGGCCGGGGTCGATGAGCGCGGCGAGCCTGCGGGCGGTCTCGGGCGCGGTCATGTGTGCGAGTCGCGTCACGTGGTCCGGGTCGGCGAGGAAGCGGTCGCGGGCGTCGTAGGCGAGCTTGCCGGCCTCGGCCTCGAGATGCGCCCGCTCGGGGCCGGCGGGGTCGAGCGACGCGAGGTCGAACTGGCCGAGGATCGCGAGCATCAGGAGCGCTGTGGCTCCCTGCCCGTTCGGCGGATGCTCGAGGAGCGTCGCGCCCCGGTAGTCGCCCTCGAGCGGCGTGCCCCAGGTGGCCTCGGTGGCGGCGAGGCCGTCCGCGTCGTGGCTGCCGCCAAGGTCCGTGAGCGCGCCGAGGATGTCGGCCGCGACCTCGCCTTCGTAGAACGCGGCTCGGCCCCGCGCGGCGATGCGGCGGAGCACGTCGGCCTGGCCGGGGGCGCGGAAGATCTGGCCGGGCCGCGGTGCCGCGCCGTCGAGGAGATAGGCGTCGCGCGCCGCTCCGGTCAGCGTGCCGGCGAGGGCGTCCCAGTCGGCGGCGGTGCGGGGCGCGACCGGCACGCCCTCCTCGGCGTAGCGGATCGCGGGCGCGAGCGCCTCGGCGAGGCCCATCCGGCCGTGCGCGTCCGACAGCCGGCAGAAGGCGTCGACGGCGCCGGGGTAGGTCACGGGGACCGCTCCGGCGATCGGCATGGCGGTGGCGCCGGCGGCGCGCAGGTCGGCCGCGGCGAGCCCCGCCGGCGCGCGGCCCGAGCCGTTGAGGGCGATGATCCCGTCGCTGCCCGCGGGCTTCACGAGCGCGAAGCAGTCGCCGCCGAGGCCGGTCATGTGCGGTTCGCAGATGCCGAGGAGCACCGCCGCCGCGATCGAGGCATCGACCGCGTTGCCGCCGGCCTCGAGCACGTCGATGGCGACCTTGGCGGCCAGCGGGTGCGAGGTCGCGCACATGCCGTTGACCGCGAACACCGCCGACCGGCCGGGCCTCTGAAAATCGCGGCCACGGGTGACAGGCATGGAACGCTCCCTCTTTCCGGAAGCGTAGGGCGGTCGGGCCGGGGATGCCAGCCCGACGCGGCAGGTCAGCTCATGGATGCCTTGATGCCCGCGAGCACGGCAAGATGCGTCGTGATGAACTCGGCGGCGATCTTGGCGGCAGCGACGGGCACGGTGACGTCGGTCTTCATCGCCTCGGGCTTCTGCAGCGCGAGCGCCTCGTTGTGACCCGTCACCTGGGCGCTGAGATAGGCAGCGTCGAACGCCGGGCCGTCCATGCCTTGCAGGTCGTCGAGCGTCTTCTGGTGCGCGGCCATCAGCGGCGGCGGGGTGGCGCCGGTCGATTTCAACACTTCGCCGAGCGCCGTCTGCTCGCCGATCTCGAGGCGCGCGAACTCTTTCAGCATCGCGCCGGTCGCCTTGGTCTGGGCGAGCTCGGATGTCTTGAGGAGGAACGTGCCCCCCTCGAGCGTCTTCGTCACGTACTCGTCGTCCGCCGCCGCGAATGCAGGCGGGGATCCGAAGAGGACGGGTGTTGCCGCGGCGGCGATGAGGGCCGGGGTGAAGAGTGCGGAGCGTCGGGTCAGCGTCATCTGGTTTCCTTCGTTTCGGATGCAGGGTCGATCGGGAGCGACCACATGTGCCAACGGAGGCGTGCCGCCGATGTTCCGCGCGGCATGGCGCCGCGCCGACTACCGGGAGAGGTGCTCGAAGAGCCGCGCGACGGCTTCCGCACCGGGGTCGTTCCAGCCGAGCAGGCGGTCGGCGCCGATGTAGCTCGCACGGCCGGCACCGGCGCGGGCGATGCGGGCGGTGGCGTCGGCGCCGGTGCGCGCGGCGCTCGCGGCCGCGGCAAGACCCTGCGGCAACGCCTCGAGCGCCGGGCCGAGCGCGTCGATCATGGTGCGGTCGCCGGGCGCGGCACCACCGACCTCGGAGACGCGCGCAAGCCCCGCCCGGAGCGCATCGGCCATGCGCGCGCCCGCGGAGGCGGCATCCCCTACCGCGGAGAAGAAGATCGCCAGGAGGACGCCCGAGGAGCCGCCCATCGTCTGGCTGAGCTCGGCGCCGACGGCGCGGAAGAGCTGCGTGAGATCGGCGAGCGGCAGGTCGGGGATGCGCGCGCGGAGGTCGCGCGCCGCGCCGGCGAGCGTGGAGCCGGTGTCGCCGTCGCCCGAGCGGGCGTCGAGCGCGTTGAGGTCCGCCTCGGCGGCCATCAGGATGTCGCAGCAGCGCGCAAGGAACGCGGCCGTCGCTGGATCGGCCGAGGCGCTCGGGCGCAGCGGCGTCAGCCCGTCGGGGATCGGCGCCAGCTCCGGCCTGTGCGGTGCCGCAGCGGGGGCCCAGGCGGCGCAGCCGGTGGGCGCGGCGAGGTAGCGCGCGATCTCGTTGTCGAGGGGCAGGAGCGAGACCGAGAAGCCGTGCATGTCGAGCGAGGTCATCAGCGGCGCGGGACCGGCCAGGAGGTGGATGTCCGCCCCGAGCGGGGTGGCGAGGAGCTCGCGCGCGAGGATCGCCATCTCGAGCGGGGTGGTGGCGCCGAGGTTGTTGAGGAGCGCGGCCTTCGGTCCCGGCCCCGCGTAACGCGCGAGCCGGTCGACGACCGTCGTCATCGCGGCACGGGCGGACGTGAAGCGCATGTGCTCGGCGCCGCTCTCGCCGTGGATGCCGAGGCCGAGCTCGGCCTCGCCCTCGGGGATGCGGTTGTCCTTGGGCGAGCCCGGCACGGTGCAGGTGTCGAGCGACATCCCGAGCGACACGGTCGCGCCGGCGACCCGGCGCGCGAGGGCCGCGACCTCGGCAAGCGCTGCACCCGTCTCGGCGAGGGCGCCCGCGACCTTGTGGACGAAGAGCGTGCCCGCGATGCCGCGCGCCTGCGCGAGATCGGGAAGCGCCACGTCGTCGTCGACCACCACCATCTCGACCTTGAGCCCGAAGGCGCGGGCACGTTCGGCGGCCAGCCCGAAGTTGAGCCGGTCGCCGGTATAGTTCTTGACGACGAGGAGGCATCCCGCCGGCCCCGTGACGGCGAGGATCCCCGCGAGCGCCGCATCGACCGACGGCGAGGCGAACACGTCGCCGCAGACCGCGGCCGTGAGCATCCCCGGCCCGACGAAGCCCGCATGGGCCGGCTCGTGCCCCGAGCCGCCGCCCGACACGAGGGCCACGCGGTCTCGCGCCCAGTCGGCGCGGAGGACGACGCGAATGTGCGGGAACCCGTCGAGCCGCACGAGCCGGCCGCCCGATGCCAGCACGAGGCCCTCGATGGCCTCGGTGACGATCTCCTCGCGCGCGTTGAAGAACTGGGTCATGCGGGGCTCCTTCAGGCGATGCGGGCGCCGTCGGCGTCGAACCAGTACGGGCGCTCGGGGCGGATCAGGATCGCCGCGCCGGGCGCAAGGCCGGTGTGCGGATCGGTGACGCCGATGATGGGATAGCCGCGGTAGCTCAGATGCAGCCGCGTCTGGTCGCCGAGCCGCTCGACGCGCACGACGCTGGCCTCGGCGCCCTCGCCCATCACGATCTGCTCGGGCCGGAGCCCGATGGAGGCCGCGCGCGGCACGGCGCCGCCGAAGAGATCCGCCGGCAGGATATTGATGCGCGGCTGCCCGAGCCGGCTCGCGACGGTGATCGACACCGGCGCCTCGTAGACCTCGCGCGGCGTGCCGAACTGCACCAGCCGCCCGCGGTCGAGCACGCCCACGTGCGTGGCCATCGTCATCGCCTCGATCTGGTCGTGGGTGACGTAGAGGAGGGTCGCGCCGGATTGCGCCTGGATCGCCTTCAGCTCGACGCGGAGGTCGGCGCGGAGCTTGGCGTCGAGCGAGCTCAGGGGCTCGTCCATCAGGTAGACCGAGGGCCGCCGCACCAGCGCGCGCCCGATCGAGACGCGCTGCATCTCGCCGCCGGAGAGCGCCGTCGCCTTGTTGTCGAGCTTGTGCGCGATCTGCAGCGTCTCGGCGACCTCGGCCACCTTGCGCGCGATCTCGTCGCGGTTCGTGGCGAGGAGCGGCGAGCGCAGCGGGAAGGCGAGGTTCTCGCGGACGGTGAGATGCGGGTAGAGCGAGTACTGCTGGAACACCATCGCCACGTCGCGCTCGGCGGGCGTCAGGGCGTCGACGCGGCGGCCGCCGATGCGGATCGCGCCGGTGTCGGCGGTGTCGAGCCCCGCGACGAGGCGCAGCGTGGTGGTCTTGCCCGCGCCGGTCGGGCCGAGGAGCACGACGAACGCGCCGTCGGGCACGTTCAGGGTCACGCCGTCGAGCGCCGTATCGGCGCCGAACCGCTTCGTCACGGCATCGAGCGCGACTTCAGCCACCGAGCACCTCCGCGTTGCCGTCGGACCGGACCGCGCGGCCGGTGGCGTCGAAGAGGCTGAGCGTGCGGGCGTCGAGCGCGAGGCCGGCGGTCTCGCCCGTCCGAAGCCTCAGGGCGGCCGGCACCCGCGCCTTGACCGGGCCGAGGGCGGTGTCGAAGGTCGCGATCTGCGTCGTGCCGAGGTACTCGGTCGCCGCGACGCGGCCGCGGAAGCCGGCCGCATCGTCGGGGCGGACGTGCTCGGGCCGCACGCCGAGGCTGAGGGCGCCGGCGGCGGCCTCGCGCAGCCGCGGCATCGCGACCGCGGCGTCGCCGAGGCGCACGCTGTCGGCGCCGGCGGCGAGACGCGACTCGACGGGCAGGAAGTTCATCGGCGGCGAGCCGATGAAGGTGGCGACGAAGCGCGTGGCGGGCCAGTCGTAGATCCGCTGCGGCACGCCGAACTGCTCGACGACGCCGTGGTTCATCACCACGATCTTGTCGCCCATCTGCATCGCCTCGAGCTGGTCGTGCGTGACGTAGACCGTCGTCGCTCCCATCCGGTCGTGGAGCGCGCGCAGCTCTTCGGCCATGCGCTCGCGGAACTCCGCGTCGAGCGCGCCGAGCGGCTCGTCCATCAGGAAGCACTTCGGGTCGCGCACGATGGCGCGGCCGAGCGCCACCCGCTGCCGGTCGCCGCCCGAGAGGCCGCCGACGGGCCGGTCGAGGATGTCCTCGATGCCGAGGATGCGCGCCACCTCGGCGAGCTTGGCGGCGATGGCGCCGCGCGGCATCCCCTGGCTCACGAGCGGGTAGGTGATGTTGCGCCGCACGTTCATGTGCGGGTAGAGCGCGAACATCTGGAACACGAAGGCGATGTCGCGCCGGCTTGCCGGGAGCCGGCTGACCTCCTCGCCGTCGATGAAGATCTCGCCCGAGGTCGGCAGCTCCAGCCCCGCGATCATCCGCAGCGTCGTCGTCTTGCCGCATCCCGAGGGGCCGAGCAGCATGAAGAACTCGCCGTCCTCCACGGTGAAGCTCGACGCCCGCACGGCGGTGAACGCGCCGAAGTCCTTGCGGAGGTCGCGGATGACGATCTGGGCCATCGTCAGTCCGGGAAGTGGCTGACGACGATGAACATCACCGTGCCCGTCAGCGTCACGACGAAGGACCAGGTGTAGAGCGCGAGCACGAAGGGCTGCATCAGCATCACCACGCCTGCCGCGATGACGAGCGTGGCGGCGAGCTCCCACGGGCCACGGCGGAAGAGGCGCCTCACTTCCGCACCGCGCCGAAGGTGATGCCGCGCAGGAGGTGCTTCCGCAGCAGGATGGTGAACACCATCACCGGGACGAGGAAGAGCGTGGCCCCCGCGGCGACGGCGGGCCAGTCCTTGCCGATGCCGATGATCGTGGGGATGAACGGCGGGGCGGTCTGCGCGGTGCCCGAGGTCAGGAGCACCGCGAAGGCGTATTCGTTCCAGGCGAAAATGAGGCAGAAGATCGCCGTCGAGGCGATCCCGGTCGCGGCCTGCGGCAGCACCACCAGCCGGAACGCCTGGAACCGGGTGTAGCCGTCGATGAGCGCGGCTTCCTCGTACTCGACGGGGATCTCGTCGATGAAGCCCTTCAGGAGCCATACCGACAGCGACAGGTTCACCGCCGTATAGAGCAGGATCATGCCCACATGCGTGTCGCTGAGCCCGACCGACCGGAACATCAGGAAGATCGGGATCGCCACGGCGATGGGCGGCATCATCCGCGTCGAGAGGATGAAGAACAGCAGGTCGTCCTTCAGCGGCACGCGGAAGCGGCTGAAGGCGTAGGCGGCGACGGTGCCGAGGCTGACCGACAGGAACGTCGAGCCGAAGCCGATGATGACGGAGTTGAGGAACCGCTCGCCGTAGCGGCTCGGCCCGGAGATCACCATGCCGTACTGGCGCACGATGCGGTCGACCCAGGTTGCGGGCTCGCCCAGCGCCGCCAGCGCCTCGGGCGAGAGCCGCGTGCGAGTCGTGAAGAGGTTGACGTAGCCCTCGAGCGTGGGCGTGAAGAGCACCTTCGGCGGGTACGAGATCGCGTCCGACGGCGACTTGAAGCCGGTCGCGACGATCCAGAGGAGCGGAAGCAGCGTGACGCCGGCGTACAGGATCACGAGGCCGCCCGCGATCCACTTCTGCCGCGCCGAAGGCTCGGTGACGGAGGCGCTCACCGGCTCTTCACGCGGTTGAGCGCCTTCACGTAGATCGACGCGAGGCCGAAGACGGTGACGAAGAGGATCACCGCGTAGGCGCTGGCGTAGCCCGTGCGCCATTTCTCGAACGCCTCGCGCTTCAGCGTGATCGAGGTGAGCTCGGTCGTCGAGCCGGGACCGCCGCCGGTGAGCTGCACCACGAGGTCGAACATCTTGAAGTTCTCGATGCCGCGAAAGAGCACCGCCAGCATCAGGAACGGCAGCGCCATCGGCAGGGTGATGGTCCAGAACTGCCGCCACGGCGACGCGCGGTCGCATTCGGCGGCCTCGTAGAGGCTCTCGGGGATCGAGCGCAGCCCGGCCAGGCAGATCAGCATGACGAACGGTGTCCACATCCAGGTGTCGACGATGACGATGGACCACGGCGCCAGCGCCACGTCGCCGATCATCGAGAACGATGCCGGATCGGCGCCGGTCAGAAAGCCGATCGCGTAGTTGAAGAGGCCGATCTGCGGCTGGTAGAGAAACGTCCAGAAATTGCCCACCACGGCGGGCGACAGCATCATCGGCAGCACGATGATCGTGGTCCAGAGGTCGTTGCCGCGGAACTTTCGGTTGATGAGCCAGGCGAGCGTGAAGCCGATCAGCACCTGCAGCACCAGCGTCCAGACGAGGAAATGCGCGGTCGCCTGCATCGAGTGCCAGATGTCGGGATCGGTGAGGATGCGCTCGTAGTTCCGCAGGCCGACCCATTCGACGGGGGCATTGGTGCGGTTGGCGCGGAAGTTGGTGAGGCTGAGCCGGACCGTCCAGATCAGCGGGAAGATGTTGATCGCGAGGAGGAGCACGATCGTCGGGCCGATGAAGACCCAGGCGATGGCGCGGTCGGAGAGGCCGCGCAGCCTGCCGCGGGGGGCCGCGGCGGGCGCGCGTGTCTGGGTCTCGGCGGTCATGCGGGAAATCCGGTCGGATGCGGGTAGGGCACGGGTGCCCCGCCCGGTTGCGCCTAGAGCTTGCCGTCGTCCTCGAAGGTCTCCGTCCAGTCGCGGTCGAGACCGTCGAGCGCCTCCTCGGCCGTGCCGTTGCCGGCGACCACATAGTCGTGGAAGCGCTTTTGCGTGTCCTGCAGGAGCGTCGCGTAGCTCGGCTCTGCCCAGAAGTCCTTCACGATGGCCATCGAGTCGAGGAACGTCTGCGCGTAGGGCTGGCTCGTCGGGAAGTCGGGCGCGAGCGTCACCGACTTCAGGCAGGAGTATCCGCCCATCGTCCACCATTTCGCCTGCACCTCGGGCTTGGCGAACCACTTGATGTAGTCGAGCGCCGCGTCCTTCTTGCTGGAATAGGACACCACCGAGATGCCCTGCCCGCCCAGCTGCGCGAACTGCTCGCCGTCGGGGCCCTTGGGATTGACGAAGTAGCCGGTCTTGCCGTGCCCCACGTCGGCGTCGTTCTCGAAGCCCGGCCAGGTGAACGCGAAGTTCATCTGCAGCGCCACCTGCCCCGACTTGAAGGCGTCGATGCCCTCGGACATGTAGCCGTTCGACGAGCCCGGCGGCGTGCAGCAGTCGTAGAGCGCCTTGTAGTACTCGAGCCCCGCCACGGCGCCGGCCGAGTTCACGTAGCCGTCCATCGCGTAGGGCTCGTCCGGGTTGTCGTACTTGAAGCCGAAGGAATAGAGCACGTCCATCGCGCCCATCGTGATGCCTTCGGAGCCGCGTTCGGTGTAGATCGAGGCGCCGTAGACCGTCTTGCCGTCGATCTGGCGGTTCTGGAAGAACTCGGCGACGTCCTTCAGCTCGGCGAAGGTCTGGGGCACGCCGAGGTCGCGGCCATACGTCTCCTTGAACGCGGCCTGCAGCTCCGGGCGCTCGAACCAGTCCTTGCGGTAGGTCCAGCCCACCACGTCGCCAAAAGCCGGCAGCGCCCAGTAGTTCGGCGTGTTCTTCGGCCATTCCGAGTAGCCCACGACCGTCGCGGGGATGAAGTCGTCCATCTTGATGCCGTTGGCATCGAAGAAGTCGTTGAGCTTGACGTAGTGGCCGTTCTCCGCCGCGCCGCCGATCCACTGGCTGTCGCCGATCATCAGGTCGCAGAGCTGGCCGCCGGAGTTGAGCTCGTTGAGCATCCGGTCGGCGAAGTTGGGCCAGGGCACGAATTCGAAGGTCATCTTGTTGCCCGACTGCGCCTCGTAGTCCTTGCTGAGCTCGACGAGCGCGTTGGCGGGATCCCACGACGCCCAGCAGAGCGTGAGGTCGGTCGCGTGCGCCCCGCCCGTGCCGAAACCGAGGGCCGTGAGGGCAGCGGTCGTCAGGAATGCCGGTCTCGTCATGCGATCCTCCCAGATCTCCTGCCAGACAAACGCCCGGCGTCCCGCGAAGCCTAATGAGGTGCGTACCTCACGTAAACACTTTTCGGCGTCATTCGGCGGCGAGCCCGTCGTCCTCGCGTGGCAGGTTGGCGCGCAGCACGATCTCGATGCGGATGCGCTCCTGCGACGCGACGATCCGCGCACCGTCCGATTCCGCGCGCAGCACCCGCAGCGCGCTGCGGACGAGATGACCGATGTCCTGCGTGATGACGGCCGCCAGCGCGCCGTCGAGAAGCCCCTGCCGCGTGGCGGGCGTCAGTTCGTGCGCGACCACGACGACGCCCGGATCGCGGTGGAGGGAGCGCAGCACCGCCATCGCCTCGGCCGGCGCGGAGCCCATCAGGTAGATCGCGCGGAGGTCGGCGCGATCCGTCGCGCGCAGCAGCACGCCGCGGGTGCGGCGCGGATCGTCGTGGGTCTCCACGGTCGGCAGCGGCGACAGGTGCGGGAAGTCGCCGCGCAGCACCTCGTCGAAGCCGAACCGCCGCTCGAGGCTGTCGCGCGACTGGATCGTCTCCGTCACCGCCAGAACGCTGCCGGTCCCGGGACCGCAGAACCGCCCGATCAGCGTCGCGGCGGTGCGTCCGGCATCGGCGCCGTTGATGCCCACGAAGCGGTCGCAGGCCGCGCTCGGCTGGTCGGACACGAAGGCCACGACGGCGATGCCCGCGCCGCGGACGCGCTGGATCGCGTCGCGCACCTGCGGCGTCTCGGGCGCCATCACGGCAATCCCGTCCGGGCGTCTGGCGGCGGCGGCGGCCAACGCCTGCACCATCGCGCGCGGATCGGAGACGGCGACGCGAGCGACGTCGATCGCGACGCGCTCGTGCCGGAGGGCGACATTGGTCTCGTCGATCCGCGCCACGACCTCGGCGAGGAACTCGTTGGACCGGGAAGGCAGGAGAAACTCGAAGCGGTAGGCACGCCGACGCGCGAGGTTGGCCGCCGAGAGGTCGCGCTCGAAACCGATGGCGTCGATGGCGGCGCGGACCCGTTCGATCGTCGCGCTGCGGACGCCATCCCGCGCGTTGAGCACGCGGTCCACCGTCGCGAGGCTGACGCCCGCCGCCGCCGCCACATCCCTCGTCGTCGGCCGATCCATGAGGGGCGACCCTAGAAAGTGCCGTGAGGTGCGTCAATCAGCCGGGTGCCGCGCAATCGGGCACTGCACGTCTCCGGGCGCGGCACGGCCGCCGGCGCCGGGTTGGTCGCTTGACATGCCCCGCTTGCCCCGCAAACCATTAGCGGACAGGCGAGGGCTTCGATGCAGGTTCGGGAAGGCCGCGCTCCGTTCGGGGCGCACGAGACATGGTTCCGCGTGACCGGAGACCTCGACGCGGGACCGGCGCCGCTGGTGGTGCTGCACGGCGGGCCGGGCTGCACGCACGACTACGTGCTGTCGTTCGCCGACATCGCCGAGACCGGCCGGCCGGTGGTGCATTACGACCAGATCGGCAACGGCCGCTCGACGCACCTTCCGGGCGCCGGGCGCGGGCACTGGACGGTGGAGTTGTTCCTCGACGAGCTCGGCAACCTCCTCCGGCACCTCGGGATCGAGGATCGGCACACGGTGCTCGGGCAATCGTGGGGCGGGATGCTCGGCGCGGAATATGCCGTCCGCCGGCCCCCGGGGCTCGGGGCGCTGGTGATCGCCGACTCGCCCGCGTCGATGCACACCTGGGTCGCCGAGGCGAACAGGCTGCGCGACGCCCTGCCGCCGGAGGTGCAGGCCGTGCTCCTCGCGCACGAGGCGGCGGGGACGACCGCCGATCCCGCCTACGAGGCGGCGGTCGCGGTGTTCTACGCGCGCCACGTCTGCCGCGTGGTGCCGATGCCGGACGAGGTAGAGCGCACCTTCGCCGCAATCGCCGCTGACCCCACGGTCTATCACGCGATGAACGGGCCGAGCGAGTTCCACGTCATCGGGTCGCTGAAGGACTGGACCATCGAGGACCGGCTCGGCGCCATCGAGGTGCCGGTGCTGCTGGTCTCCGGCCGCCACGACGAGGCGACGGAGGCCTGCGTTAAGCCCTACGCCGACCGCATCCCCGACGTGCGCTGGCGCATCTTCGAGGCCTCGAGCCACATGCCTCACGTCGAGGAGAAGGATGCCTGCCTCGCCGAGGTCGCCGCCTTCCTCGACACCGTCGAAGCCCGGACACCACAGAAAGTGAGCCATCGATGACAGCCTGGACCACCCGAGCGGCCCTCTGCACCGCGACCGCGCTGATCGCCACCGGCGCCGCCGCGCAGTCACGCGAGGAGATGATGGCGGCGCACCGGGGCGGCACGCTCAAGCTGACCGCGACCGCCGCGGCCGGCACCATCGACCCGATGATCAACTATACCGCGCAGTACTGGCAGCTTTTCCAGTTCGTCTACGACGGGCTCCTGACGTTCCGAAAGGCCGGCGGCGAGGCGGGCAACGACGTGGTCCCGGACCTCGCCGAGGCGCTGCCGGAGCCCACGAACGGCGGCAAGACCTACGTGTTCAGGCTGCGCGACGGGGTGAAGTTCGCCGACGGGTCGGACCTCGGGGTCGATGACGTGGTGGCCTCGTTCCAGCGCATCTTCAAGGTCTCGGGGCCGACCTCGGGGACGTTCTACAACGGCATCGTCGGCGCGGACGCCTGTCTGAAGTCGCCCGCCGACTGCACGCTCGAGGGCGGCGTCGTCGGCGACGCGGCGGCGCGCACGGTGACGATCAACCTCGTCGCGCCCGATCCCGAGTTCATGATGAAGATCGCGGTGCCGCATGCTTCGATCCTGCCTGCCGACACGCCGACCTCCGACGTGGGCGTGGCGCCGATCCCCGGCACCGGCCCCTACATGTTCGAGAGCTACAACCCGAACCAGTCGCTCGTCCTGGTGCGGAACCCGGAGTTCAAGGAGTTCAGCGCCGACGCGCAGCCCGACGGCTTCGTCGACCGCATCGAGTACAGCTTCGGGCTGACCGACGAGGCGGCGATCACCGCCATCGCCAACGGCCAGCAGGACTGGACCATCGACCCGCCGCCGACCGACCGGCTCAACGAGATGGGCACGCAATATGCCGACCAGGTCCACGTCAACCCGCTGACGGCGTTCTGGTACGCGCCGATGAACACCAACCTCGCGCCCTTCGACGACGTGCGCGTGCGCCAGGCGGTGAACTATGCCATCGACCGCGACGCGCTCGTCGGCATCTTCGGCGGCTCGGTGCTGGCGCAGCCCGTCTGCACCATCCTGCCGCCCGGCTTCCCCGGGCACGAGGATGCGTGCCTCTACACCGCGGGCGGCGGCGACACCTGGACCGCGCCCGATCTCGACAAGGCCAAGGAGCTTGTGAAGGCGTCGGGCACGGCGGGCCAGAAGGTGACGGTGATCGTCGAGGACAACACGGTGAGCCGTCAGGTCGGCACCTACCTGCAGTCGGTGCTGCGCGACCTCGGCTACGACGCGAGCGTCAACGCGATCTCGCCCAACATCCAGTTCACCTACATCCAGAACACCAACAACAAGGTGCAGATCAGCGTCTCGCAATGGTATCAGGATTATCCCGCGGCCTCGAACTTCATCAACGTGCTCCTGTCCTGCGCGTCGTTCCACGAGGGCTCGGACGCGTCGGTGAACATCTCGGGCTACTGCAACCCCGACCTCGACGCGCGGATGCAGAAGACGATGACGCTCGCGGTGACGGACCCGGACGCTGCCAACGCGGACTGGCCGGCGATCGACCAGGCGTTCATGGCGGAGGCGCCGCTCGCGCCGCTCTTCACGCCGAAGAACGTCGACTTCCTGTCGAAGCGCGTCGGCAACTACCTGTTCTCGAACCAGTACAAGTGGGTGATCTCGCAAGCCTGGGTGCAGTGAGCGGAGGCGGGCGGCCGTGAGCGCCGCCGCCGAGCCCATCGCGGCATCGCAGGGGCGCGGTCCGTGGGCGACGGCGCTGCGCCGGCTCGCGCGCAACCGCTCGGCGGTGGCGGCGGCGCTCGTCCTCTTCGCCGTGGTGGTCCTCGTGCTCGCGGCACCGCTCTACGCGCGCGTCATCGGCATCGATCCGTTCCGCTCGAACCTGTCGGGGCACGTCATGGTGGACGGTGCGCGCGTCGCGGTGATGCAGCAGTCGACCTCCGGGCTCGGGCTCGGGGTGACGCCGCTCGGGCCGACCTGGAACCTTGGCGGCTACGCGCTCGGCGCCGACAACCAGGGCCGCGACGTGGCGGCGCGGCTCCTGTACGGCGGGCGGAACTCGCTTCTCATCGCGAGCGCGGCGACGGTGATCTGCCTGACGCTCGCCACGCTCATCGGCACGCTGGCGGGCTTCCTCGGCGGCGTGACGGACCTCGTGCTCTCGCGCATCCTCGACGTGCTCTGGGCGTTCCCGGTCTACCTCCTCGCGATCTCGCTCTCCATCGTGCTCCTGACGAGCACGATCCGCCTCGGGCCCATCGTCATCACCGCGGGGAGCCTGCTGCTGCCCATCGGGATCATCGGCATCATCTACGTGCCCTACGTCGCGCGCCCGATCCGCAGCCGCATCCTCAGCCTCCGGCGCAGCGAGTTCGTGCTCGCGGCCGAGGGGCTCGGGCTGCCGACGGGGCGCATCCTTGCGCGCGACATCCTGCCGAACCTGGTGCCCACGATCGTCGTCTACGTGCCGATCGTGATGGCGCTCGCGATCGTCACCGAGTCGGCGCTGTCGTACCTCTCGATCGGGGTGCAGCCGCCGAACGCGAGTTGGGGCACGATCATCCAGGACGGCCAGTCGCTCCTCTACACCCGGCCTGCCGTGGCGCTGGCGCCGGGCATCGCCATCGTCGTCACGGTGCTGGCGCTCAACGTCCTCGGCGACGCGGTGCGCGACGCGCTCGACCCGCGCGGGCAGGTCCGCGGGTGATCGCGGCTCTCGAGGCGCGCTCGTGATCGCGACCGTAGTGCAGCGCGTCGCGCAGATGGCGTTCGTGATGTTCGGCATCTCGGTGCTGGTGTTCCTGATCTTCTTCGCGACGCCGGGCTCCGACCCCGCGGCGCGGATCGCGGGGCGGAACGCGGCGCCCGAAACGGTGGCGCAGATCCGGGCGGACTTTGGCTTCGACCGGCCGCTGCCGGTGCAGTACGCGGTGATGATGAAGCGCCTCTTCGTGACGCGCGACCTCACCTCCTTCGTCAACCGCGGCCAGAAGGTGATCCCGCAGGTGCTCGACGCGGTGCCGGCGACGCTGTCGCTCGTCGCGGGGGCGGCGGTGCTGTGGGTCGCGGGCGGCATCCTCGTCGGCGTCGCGGCGGCGGCGATGCGCGACACGGCGGTGGACCGCGGGCTGATGATCCTGTCGCTCATCGGCATCTCGATGCCGGTGTTCTGGCTCGGCGAGGTGATGAACCTCGTGAGCCAGAGCCGCTTCCACGACACCTGGGCGTTCTCCTGGGTGCCGGGCCTCGGCTACGTGCCGCTCACCCAGAGCGTCGGCGGCTGGTTCCGGGCGCTTGTCATCCCGTGGGTGACGCTCGCGGTCCTCTACATCGGCATCTATGCGAGGGTGCTGCGGTCGAACCTCATCGAGGCCTATTCGGAGGACTACATCCGCACCGCGCGCGCGAAGGGCCTCTCGCCCGCGCGCGTCATGCTGCGCCATGCGCTCCGCACCTCGCTCCTGCCGTTCGTCACGATGTTCGGGCTCGACTTCGGCGCGCTCGTCGGCGGGGCGGCGCTCCTCACGGAGGTCGTGTTCGGCCTGAACGGGGTCGGCCGGCTGACGTTCATCGCGCTGCAGAACCTCGACCTGCCGGTGATCCTCGCGACCGTGATCTATTCGTCGTTCTTCGTCGTCGCGGCCAACGCGCTCGTCGACATGGCCTATGCGGTGATCGACCCCCGCGTGCGGGCATGACGGCGCTTCTCGAGGTCGAAGGGCTCGGCGTCAGCTTCCTGACCGAGGGCGGTGCCGTCGCCGCCGTCCATGACGTGTCGTTCGAGGTGGCGCCCGGCGAGGTGCTCGCCATCGTGGGCGAGTCGGGCTCGGGGAAGTCGGTCACGCTGATGGCGCTCCTCGGGCTTCTCGACCGGCGGGCCGCGCGGGTGCGGGGGCAGGCGCGGTTCCGCGGCGCGTCGCTGCTCGACCTCGCGCCGCGGGAGCTCCGCCGCATCCGAGGCCGCGACGTGGCGCTCATCTCGCAGGATCCGATGACCGCGATGACCCCGGTGCTGACCATCGGCGACCAGATCGCCGAGCAGATCCGCGCGCACGAGGCGGTGTCGCGGAGGGCGGCGAGCGGCCGGGCGGTGGAGCTGCTGCGCGACGTGGGCATCCCCGCGCCGGAGGAGGCGATCCGCCGCTATCCGCACGAGCTCTCGGGCGGG
The DNA here is from genome assembly GCA_965219015.1 of Paracoccaceae bacterium. GTDB lineage: Bacteria > Pseudomonadota > Alphaproteobacteria > Rhodobacterales > Rhodobacteraceae > CBDCNH01. The sequence continues at coordinate 307,870 of CBDCNH010000013.1, read as the reverse complement.
ATGCGGCAGCGGGCGGTGATCGCGATGGCGCTGTCGTGCCGGCCGGCGCTGCTCATCGCCGACGAGCCGACGACCGCGCTCGACACCACGGTGCAGGCGCAGGTTCTCGACCTCCTGCGCGAGTTCGGCGCGGGGCACGGGACGGCGGTGGTGCTGGTGACGCACGACATGGGCGTCGTCGCCGAGATGGCCGACCGGGTGGCGGTGATGTACGCGGGCCGCATCGTCGAGACCGGGACGGCGGCGGACGTGTTCGACGATCCGTTCCATCCCTACACCTGGGGGCTCCTCGACTCGATCCCGCCGCTCACCGGCGCCCGGCCCGCCCGGCTCGCCTCCATCCCGGGGATGCCGCCGCCGGCGGGCAAGCCGCTGCCGGGCTGCGCGTTCGTGGCCCGCTGCCCGGCCGCGATGGACGTGTGCCACACGCCGCCGCCGCTCCGCGAGGCGGGCGGCCACCGGGCGCTGTGCTTTCTCGACGCAACCGGGCGCAGGGTCGCTCGACCCGTGGAAGCGACCGCGTGACGCCGCTTCTCGAGGCGCGCGCGGTCGAGAGGGTGTTCACGGTCGGGCGCAACTGGATCCCCGGCAGCGGGCACAGCCTGCGCGCGGTCGACGGCGTCGATCTGTCGGTCGCACGAGGCGAGACGCTGGGGCTCGTCGGCGAGTCGGGGTCAGGGAAATCGACGCTCGGGCGGTGCCTCGTGCGGTTGCAGGAGCCGGACGGCGGGCGCATCGCCTTCGACGGCACGGACGTGACGCATCTTGGGCGGCGCGCGCTCCGGCCGTTCCGGCGGCGGGTGCAGATGATCTTCCAGGATCCCGCCTCGTCGCTGAACCCGCAGCGCCGGGTCGGCGATATCCTCGCCGAGCCGCTCAGCGTCCACCGCATCCGCAGGGGCACCGCCATCGCGGCGCGGCTGGGGGAGCTGATGGAGCTCGTGGGCCTGCCTGCCACGGCCCTCGCGCGGTTTCCGCACGAATTCTCCGGCGGCCAGCGGCAACGCATCGGCATCGCCCGCGCGCTCGCGATGGAGCCCGACCTCATCGTCGCGGACGAGCCGGTGTCGGCGCTCGACGTGTCGGTGCAGGCGCAGGTGGTGAACCTCTTCGCGGACCTGCGCGACCGGCTCGACCTCACCTACGTGTTCATCGCGCACGACCTCGGCGTGGTGCGGCAGGTCTCGACACGTGTGGCGATCATGTACCTCGGCTCGATCCTCGAGACCGGCGCGACGGACCCGGTGTTCGAGCACCCCGCGCACCCCTACACCAAGGCCCTGATCTCGGCGATCCCGGTGCCGCGGGTCGCGGCGCGGCGGCAGCGCATCGTGCTGACGGGCGAGATCCCCAGCGCGGCGAACCCGCCCGCGGGCTGCAAGTTCGTCACCCGATGCCCGATCGCCGCCGACCTCTGCCGGGCCGAACGCCCCCGCCTTGCGCCGCTCCCGGACGGCCGCTCGGTCGCGTGCCACTTTCCGTTCGGGATGGACCGCGTGGGGTGAGGCTCAGGCGGGCGCCCAGCCGTGCGCGGTGCGGTCGAAGGATACCTCGCCGACGACCGCGAACGCCGCCGCCCCTTCGCCCGCCGCATGGCGCGCGACGGTGATGCGGTCGGGCGTGCAGGTCAGCAGGTTGAAGTCGTTCTCCTCGCCGCGCACGCGGGTCGAGAGCCCGGTGCCGGCGTGGATCTGCAGCGCCGCGCGATGACCGGGGATGGCGGCGAACGCGTCGGCGCGCCAGCTGTGGAGATGCCCCGAGAGCACGGCATCGGCGCCGCAGCCCGAGAGCTCCTCGACGGCCCGGCGGGCGCCGTGCATCAGCTCCTTCTTCTCGCCCGGCGCATGCTCCATCGGGTGATGCGCCACGACGATGCGGATGCGCGGCGTCTCGAGCGGCGCGAAGGCGGCGCAGGCCCGCGCCAGCGCGCGGCGCGACAGCCGGCCGCGCTGCCAGCTCCAGGGCGTGACGGTGTTGAGCCCGATCACGGTCATCTCGGCGTCGCGGAACACCGGATGGCGGTCGCGGGAAATCGCGCGACCATAGCGCTTCCACGGCAGCAGAAGCCGCATGAAGAGATTGTCGAGCGGCACGTCGTGGTTGCCGGGCACCACGAGGACGGGTGGCACGATGCCGTCGATGAAGCGGCGCGCATCACGGTATTCCCGAGGCCGCGCGCGCTGGGTCATGTCGCCCGAGATCGCCACGAGGTCGGGCGCCATCGCGTTGACCGTCTCGAGCAGCGGGCCGACGAGCTCGGGCCGGTCGCGGCCGAAATGGAGGTCCGACAGGTGGACGATCCGCCGCGTCACGCCGTGCTCCGCGGCGCCATGACGGAAAGCGCGTCGTCGAGGATGCTGAAGCGGTAGGGGGACGCCAGCCGCTCGCGCTCGCCATCGCGGGCGACGAGCCGGGCGGGCCGGCGGGATGCGATCTCGATCTCGCGCCCGTTCCGGAAGATGTAGTCGCGCCCGGGCTTCAGGTTGCCTGTCGCAAGCCCGAGGGCATGGCGCACCATCCCGATCCGGCCGTCGTCGGGCGCGACGAACAAGGCGAAGTCGCCCTCCCGGATACGCTCGGCACCCTCGAGACCAAGCTGCTCGAGCTGAAATGCGTTGTTGACGATGAAGGCGAGCGGGGTGCGGAAATCCTCCCGCCTGCCGTCCACGGTGACGGCGAGCCGCATGGGCGTACCGAGGCGCGCGAGGGTCAGCAGGACCGACCAGTACGCCGCGACCCGGCTGCGGCCGTAGCGGCGATAGATGTCCTCGCGGGTCTCGAGGATGGCCGGATAGGCGCCGATGCTCGCGTTGTTGAGGAACGTCCGATCGTTGACGAGGCCGATGCGCGCCGGATGCGCCTCGCCCTCGACGATGGTCGCAACCGCTTCGGTCAGGTCTTCCGGCAGGCCGAGCGAGCGGGCGAAATAGTTGAACGTGCCAAGCGGGATCACGCCCATCGTCCGCCCGGTGCCGCGAAGCCGACCCGCGACGGCGCAGATCGTGCCGTCGCCCCCGGCCGCCACGATCGTCTCGAACCCGTCGGCGACGGCACGGTCCGTCTCGGCCTCGAGGGTCTTGCCCTCGGTGGGCCGCAGCTCGAACCGGCCGGGCCAGGCGTCGAATGCCGCGCGCAGGCCCGCGAGCTTCTCCTCGCGCTTCCGGCTTCCCGAGCCCGCGTTCATCACCACGCAGATGTCAGGCATCGTCGACGCGGGCGAGTTCGGCATGGACTTGGCCCCAGGCGAGCAGGGCAAATACCAGCGTGCCGCCGACGATGTTGCCGGCGAGCACCGGCAGCGTGAACCCGGAGAGTGCCTCTCCGACGCCAAGCTCGCCGCGCAGCACCAGGATCGACGCCTCGACCGAGCCCGCCACGATATGCGCGAAGCCGCCCGCGGCGATGAGCCAGGTGAAGGCGAGGATCATGCTGAACTCGTTGCCCTCGCAACTCGGCATCATCCAGACGATCGCCGCCACGAGCACGCCCGCCGGCACCGCTTTCCAGAACAGGAGCCAGGGCCCCGGCTCGATGGCGTGATGCGACAGATCGACGATCGCGCCCATCACGACGCCCTCGAAGGCGTTGCCGTAGACGATGAAGCTCGCCGCGATGACCGCGCCCGCCAGGTTGGCCGCCAGCACCACGGCCCAGAGCCGAGCGACATCGCGGAACTTCGTCAGCGAAGGCCGGCTCATCAGGGGCAGCACGCTGGTGATCGTGTTCTCGGTAAAGAGCTGCATCCGGCCGAGGATCACGACCAGGAAGCCGACGGAGTAGCCCAGGTTCTCGACCAGATACGACCAGTCCGCGTCCGGCAGGTAGGCGCGAAGCACGCCCTCGGCGACGACGGAGAAGCTGATCATCAGACCGGCCGCCAGACCGGAATAGGCAAGCGACAGGAGCGGCCGGGCGAGTTCATCCTCGCCCTCGCGCCGGATCACCTCATAGACCAGCCGCGCCTGAAGCTTGGTCGCGTCCTCGACGGAGTGCTCTTCGTGGTGGGAGTGGGCGCCTTGATCCCCGCCCGAACTGCTCCGACGTTGTTCCTTCTCGCCGTCCATCGCCCCCTCCGCGTGCACAGCTTCCCTGCCGCGCAGTGGCCGCAAACCCTGCCGCGCAGCGGCCGCGAAGGCAAGCTGCACGAGAGGACTTCGGCCGGCGTACGCTCGCACGCCATCGTAAATCCCGCCGGAACCGAATTGCAGCCTTCCGGTTGTGGCCATGAAACCGGCCGCAGATGCGCTCCTCCCCTCAAGCGGCGGCCAGGTTTCTTCGGATGTCCGGCGACGGAACCGCGGCGAACCTTTCCCCGGGAGATGCCGCGGCGGCTTTAAGCACATTCGGCGGTCGCGAAGGGGAAACCCTTCGCGACCAACCAAGGCGAGGGCAGCCGGAGGATCACGCCATGTCGAAGGACCACGGCCCGCAGATCAAGGACGGCGCGCGCTACGAGGCGCTCCGCGACAAGGGCTTGTCGAAGGAAGCGGCGGCCCGCATCGCAAACGCCAGCGCCGATCCGGAACGTGAGCCCGAGAAGAAGGGCGGCGAGGCGCGTCCCTACCAGGACTGGACCGTTGCAGAACTTCGGAAGCGCGCGGCCGAGATCGGCATCGACGGACGCTCGAAGCTGAACAAGGCGGGGCTGATCGAAGCGTTGCGGACGCACTGACCGCACGCGTCGAAAGCGCCGCACCGGGACCGCGGAACCCGGTTGCCGAGGCCGGGTTGTCGCGGCAAGGTAGCTGGGAGATGGCGCATGTCGAAATTCCGCAAGGGCGAGAAAGTGAGCTGGACCTGGGGCAAGGGGACGGCGGAAGGCAAGATCGTCGAGCGCTTCACCGAGAAGGTGACCCGAAAGATCAAGGGCTCGGAGATCACGCGCAACGCCTCGGACGACGAGCCGGCCTACGAAATCGAGCAAGACGATGGCGACAGGGTGCTGAAATCGGAGAGCGAACTGGACAAGGCCTGACCGTTGCGGCGTGCCGGCGACGGTTTCGCTGACGATGCCGACGGTATGGCCCGGAGCACACCGGCGTATCTGGTGGCAGGCGCTCAAAGGCGTCTGGAACTCGCTCGGCCAGCGCAACGTCGGCCTGATGGCCGCAGGCGTGGCATTCTTCGGGATCCTTGGCGTGTTCCCCGGGATGGCGGCGCTGATTGCCTTCTGGGGCTACTTCTCCGACCCGAGCGTGATCGAGCGGCAGCTTTCGCTGATGCAGGGCTTCGTGCCTCCGGAGGCCTTCGCGCTAATCAAGGGCCAGCTCGACGCGCTGATCGCAGCCAATTCGAGCACGCTTGGCTGGACGTCGGTGGTCTCGACGACGGCGGCGCTCTGGACCGCACGCTCGGGCGTCGGGGCGCTGATCCTCGGACTGAATTCCGTCTACCGGGAGGACAACAGGAGCGGCGTGCGGGAGGCGATCTCGGCGCTCGGGCTGACGCTCGCGCTGATGGCGGTCGCCGTCGTGGCGTTGGCCACGGTCGTCGTCGTGCCGATCGTGCTCGCGGTGTTTCCCTTGGGCGCGCTCGCCGCACTGGTGCTGACGGTGCTGCAATGGGTGATCGCCGCCCTCGTCGTGCTGACCGGCGTGAGCGTCGTCTACCGGTACGGCCCGAACCGACGCATGGCACGGCCTGCCTGGATCACGCCGGGCGCGATCTTCGCCGTGGTGATCTGGGGGCTCGTATCGATCGCCTTCTCGGTCTACCTGACCAATTTCGGCAACTACAACAAGGTCTACGGTTCGATCGGCGCCGTGATCGCGTTGCTGATGTGGCTCTATCTCAGCGCGTACGTCGTGCTGCTCGGCGCGGCGCTCAATGCCGAGCTGGAGTTGCGGACCAAGCCCGACACGACCGTCGGGCCGGCCAAGCCGATGGGCCAGCGCGGCGCCTACGTGGCCGACCACTATGAGGCCCGCTGACAAGGAGGACGTCGCCTTCGTCACGGGCGACAAGCTTCCGGGTGACCTGCAGCTGACGTACTATCCCGACAGCGAGCCCGGCATCCGGCGGCACCGGCATGGCAAGGGGTTCTCCTACATCGGCCCCGACGGCACGCGGATCAGCGACAAGATCGAGCGCAAGCGCCTCGCGTCACTCGCGGTGCCTCCCGCGTACGAGGACGTCTGGATCTCACCGCGGGAGGACGGACACCTCGTCGCCACCGGCGTCGATGCCCGGAAGCGCAAGCAGTACCGGTATCACCCGGACTGGACGGAGTTCCGCTCGCGGCAGAAGTACGAGCTGTTGCCTGCCTTCGGTCGCGCCCTGCCACGCATCCGCCGGCGGATGACCCGCGATCTGCGCGACGCGCCGGGGACCGAGGCACATGCGATCGCGGCAGTCGTGGCGCTGATCGACCGGCTGGGGCTGCGCGTCGGCAACCCGGAATACGCCGAGGAGAACGGCACGTTCGGCGCCACGACGCTGAAGCCGCAGCACGTGCGGCTTTCCGGCGGCGAGATCCGAGTGGCCTTCACCGCCAAGGGCGGGCTGAAGATCCGCCAGCGTCTGCGCGACCGGCGGCTCGAACGCATCCTGCATGCCATCGGCGACCTGCCCGGCCGCACGCTGATCTCGTGGCTCGGCGACGATGGCGAGGCGCGCGCGGTCGGATCGCATCAGGTCAACGCCTACCTTGCCGGACTTGCGGAAGTGCCGGGCATCACGGCGAAGACGTTCCGCACCTGGAACGGGACACTCGCGGCCTTCAGCGTCGCTCGGACGGAAGAAAAGCCTACGGTCAAGGCGATGGCGGAGGCTGCCGCCGCACGGCTCCACAACACGCCGACCATCGCGCGGACGAGCTACATCCATCCCGCCGTCGTGGCGCTCGCCGGCGACGCGTCGACCGCGCATGACGCAGTGCCGGTGGAGCTCAGCGGCCTGCATGGCGACGAGGCGGTGCTGCTCGGCTTTCTCGAGGCCGCCGCATCCGCGCCTGGCTGACCGACGGTACGCTCGCCAACGGAACATCCGCCTGACGCGCGGGTTCGGTGTTGGCTGGGGGGGATGATCGGACATCGAAAGAGACCCCAATGGAAGACGACATCCGGCCAACCCGATCTGACGCCTTCGGCGGATATCTGCGAACCGCGCTGGGCACCCTGCCCGCGTGCGGCACAGAACGCTTTGCGGGCCTCCTGGACGAGATCGAACAGCAGGACGCAAAATGGCGGACCATGACCTTCCAGACATCACGGCCGTCGATTCGCGAGACGAGATAATCACCTATCTGCCGGCGCTCCGAGCGTTCGCGATCAGTCTCACGCGCACCGGAAGTGCCGCCGACGACCTGGTGCAGGACACGATCGTGAAGGCCTGGAGCAACATCCACCGCTTCGAGCCCGGCACGAACATGCGCGCCTGGCTCTTCACCATCCTCCGCAACACGTTCTACTCCGATTGCCGCCGGTCGCGCTGGGTCGTGTCCGATACGGATGGGGTCGCCGCCGCCGGGCTTGCGGAGAAGCCCGCGCATGACGGGCGACTGCAGATGCGGGACTTTCAGCTCGCCTTCGCGGCCCTGCCTCCGGAGCAGCGCGAGGCGTTGATCCTCGTGGGCGCATCCGGATTTTCCTATGAAGAGGCCGCCCGGATGTGCGGCTGTGCCATCGGGACGATCAAGAGCCGGATCAACCGCGGCCGTCGCCGGCTGGTCGCCCAGATGTCGATCGACGAACGCGAGCCCTTCGAGCTGACCGATCGCGCGACCGTCGCGGTCATCGCCAGCAGCAACCGATCCATCCTGTAGACAAGAAAATGGGCCCCGAAGGGCCCATCACATCGCAGGTCGAGCGATCAGTTCTTGTATTCAGGCATTGCCTTCAGATCAGCTTCGCTCGACGACACCTTGACGCGCAAATCACCGCCATCCGGTTTCCGCATCAGCGTCAGGTCCTGCATGTCGAGCGCGACGGGCTTCTCGCCGATGCCGAGAAAGCCGCCGACATCGATCACGGCTTTCGACACCTTCCCGTCCTCGGCGAGCACCAGGTTGCCCACTTCGCCGATCCACTGGTTATCGCTGTCGTAGACCGCGGCGCCCTTCATCTCTTCGGACGTGAGATCAGCCGCGGAGACTTCGGAATACCCCGCGTTCGGATCCGCGGGAGCCGTGGCGGTCCCGTCCGCCATCGACGCCGCACCTCCCGCGACTGCACCGCCTGCTGCCGCCGTGCCGGCCGTCGCGGAAGTAGCGGTGTTTCCCATCGTGCCGTCGGCGGGCGCCACCGTGGACGACCCCGCCGCTGCGGTATTGTCCCCCGTGCCCGTCACGGATGGCGCAGGCGTCACGGCCGGAGCGGTGGTCGTTGTGTTCGCCGCTTGCTCGCCCGGCATCGTGAACTCCGGCGCCGCGTTCAGGGTGTCCTTGGACAGCGTCGATGCGAGGAAGAACTCGCCGGTCGCGTCCGAGTCCGGCACGATCTTGACGCTCGCCATCGTGAGCGCGACCGTCTTCGAGCCGATCCCGAGAAATCCGCCGACATCGATCAGGACGGCATCGACCTTGCCGTCAGCCGTCATCAGCACGTCGTTGATCGAGCCCAGATCCTGCCAATCGTCGGGTGCGTCGGCGATGGGCGTCATCGCCACCTCGCCAGGCGCTGCGTAAAGATTGTGGCCGATGAAATCCGACGCCCGGATATCGTCAGCAGGGACGGATTGCATGAACATCTCGCTGTCGGTCGTCGTTGCCGTTTGCGCGAGCAGCGGACCGGCGACGAGCGCCGCAAGGGCAGTGGATGCAAGAAGAACCTTCATAACTCTCTCCAATCAGTTCGTCGGGCCATGACGCCCTCAACGAACCAACGTGCGAAGCCGGATCGGGTTCCTGAAATGCACGTTTCAGGCGAGTCGCTGGGTCTGGTCATCGCTCAAGCTCTCAAGCTCTGCCGCCGCGTAAGCGGCCGTGATGTCGGCCCGGGAAAGATCGAGGACAAGATGCGTCCCCCCCTCCGGGATGCTGTGCAGGCGACCCACCGGTACGGCCACGATGCCGCCGTCGAACTCGACGCCGAAATGCGTGATCCGCCCGTCCGACGTCTCGAAGATGAGGTCGGTCAGCGGCCCGAACTCGCCGTCGACGCCGAACACGGGCCGGTCGCGCCAGGCCCCGAAATGCTCGAAGCGGCGCACTGCCCGGTCGCCCGCCTTGGCGTCGACCGCGCCGCCCTCGTCGTCATCCATTGCGTCGGCGAGGATGGCCTGCATCATCAGCGGCGACGTCGTGTTGCCGAACGGGCCGACGAACACCGGCGGCAGCGCGTCGACGAGCCAAGGCACCGAGCCACCCGACCATTCGGGCGCAGTCTTCACGGCCTCCTCCTCGACCGTCACCGGCCACTCCTTCGCGTCGATGTCGGGCGCGCCGAAAAGCCGTGCCGCAAGCACGACATCCGTGTGGCTGAACCAGCCGCCGGTCTCGACCGCGAGATAGGCGAGCCGCCAGGTCTCGCGATCGAAGAATGCCTCGATCAAGGGGAAATGGTCGCTCCCTGCGCGCGCGCGCAGGGCAAGGGCCTCGGTCATCTTGATGCGCACGGCAGGTCTCCAAGTGAGGGTGCGTCCGGGCGGGAACAAGGCCGCACGCCGGGTGTTCGGCCATACTTGCCGAGTTCGGCCGATCATTCCAGCAGGAGACACGCCCATGGATGCCACGTACATCATCGTGCTGCTCGCGCTCTTCACGTTCCTTGCGTTCATCATCTTTGCGCTGGTCAGCAAGAAAAAGACGGAAGATCGGAAGAACGACCCCAACGCGCCGAAATCCTCGCTCGCCTCCGACGCGGACTCGAACCGCCGGGCACCCTGACCCGGCGATGTGTCTCGCGACCTTCTGCTTGACGGCGCGGCAACGCTGACTTCCAATTCCGCTAGGGCGACGGCGCAGGCGACCCGCATCTCGGCCGCAGGCGTGCAGTTTTTCCCGCAGGGTGCCGAAAATGAACGACGTGACGACGTCCGATGCCGGCAGGATCCTCGTGGTCGAGGACGAGGTGCTGATCGCGATGGACATCGAAGCCGAGCTCGAGGCAGCGGGCTGGACGGTCGTCGGGCCCGTCGGCACCGTGGACCGCGCCATCGCGCTCGCCGCGACACCAGGCCTGTCGGGCGCCGTTCTCGACATCAACCTCGGCCACGAGACGTCCTTCCCGATCGCGGAAGCGCTCGAGCGCGCGGGCGTGCCGTATCTCTTCCTCTCGGGCGGCTCGGAGGAGAACCTGCCCGCCGCGTTCTGCAATCACCGCATCCTGTCGAAGCCGATCCGCTACGACGACCTCCACGCAGCACTGGCGGCGACAATCGTATGACGCGCCGTTGAGGCGCCGCTACAATCCTGTAGGTTGCGACGGCAGCAGTCTCTGAGGTCATCCTGATGCCCGGCGGTTCGAACCTGCGCGGCGCGCTCATGGCGCTCCTCGGCTTTGGCATCTACGCGACGCACGACGTCGTGGTGAAGTACCTCGGCGGCACGTACTCCGCGTTTCAGATCGTCTTTTTCAGCACGCTGCTGAGCTTTCCGGTCGTCACGGTCATGCTGATGCGCGACCGGACCGACGGCAACCTGCGTCCGAAGCTGCCGCGTCTCGCGGCGATCCGAACCCTCAACACGGTCGTCACCGCCTTTGGTGCATTCTACGCCTTTTCCCACCTGCCGCTCGCGCAGGTCTACGCGATCCTTTTCGCCACTCCGCTCCTCATCACCGTCCTCGCGATTCCGATCCTCGGCGAGACGGTGCGGCTCAGACGCTGGGCGGCCGTCATCGTGGGGCTGGTCGGCGTGCTCATCGTCGTCAGGCCAGGCGCCGCGACGCTGACGCTCGGCCATCTCGCCGCCCTGGCGGCGGCAGTCGGAGGGGCGATCGCGGCGATCCTCCTCCGCAAGATCGGCGGACGCGAGCGCCCGGCGGTGATGCTGCTCTATCCGATGCTCGGCAACTTCGTCGTGATGGGGTGTGCCATGCCCTTCGCCTACCGGCCGCTGCCCATCGGCGACCTCGGCGCGCTCGCGGTGATCGCGGTCTTCTCCTCCCTGGCCGCGCTGTGCCTGATCGCGGCCTACCGCGCGGGCGAGGCGGGCATCGTCGCCCCGATGCAATACTCGCAGATCGTCTGGGCCTCGGTCTACGGCGCGCTCTTCTTCGGCGAGCGGCCGTCCCTCTCCGCCGCCATCGGGATCGCCATCATCATCGCCTCGGGCGTCTACATCGTGGTGCGCGAAGGGCGGATGCGGGTCTCCGTCACCCAGCCCGTCCGTCACGCCCGGAGCCGCGCCGTCACCTCCGTCGCCCCCCGCTTCGACGCCGTGTCCGGCCGCTGACACCCCTTGCATCGCAAGCCCGGTGCGGCTAACCCGCCGAAGTCCGGTCGGAGTGTAGCGCAGCCCGGTAGCGCACCTGCTTCGGGAGCAGGGGGTCGGAGGTTCGAATCCTCTCACTCCGACCAATGACCGGGCGCAAGGGCGCGCCTCAGGGGCGCCGCCGCCGTGGTCAGAAACGGCTCCACGGTCCTCGAAGGTCCAAGTCTCGCGTGCATGGACCTCGCGGCAGATCGCGGTCTATTCGCTTGGGGCCGCTCCCTTCGGCCAGCCCGCCGATGACCGTGGCCGCACGCCGGTCAGGCCTGTCGCTGCGCCGATCGCCCGCGCAAGGGTCGATTTGCGGGAGCCGGGCCGGCCGATCGTCATCACGTGCTGCATCTGGGTGAACGGTGGCGCGCCCGGCGCCAGTCTGCCGCAGCGCAGCATTGGCCACCGATTGCGGCGTGACTTCGCGCCGGGGCGTTGCTAGAGCGAGCGCGTTCGACCGGAGACGTGCCCATGAAGATCGAGCCGACCGCCCTCGACGGCGTGGTGATCCTCGAGCCGCGCCGCTTCGGCGATGCGCGCGGATTCTTCTCGGAGAGCTGGAGCCGCCGGGCGCTCGCCGAGGCCGGCATCGAGCTCGACTTCGTGCAGGACAACCATTCGCTGTCGGCGCGGGCCGGCACCGTGCGCGGGCTGCACTACCAATCGCCGCCGCACGCGCAGGCCAAGCTCGTGCGCTGCGGCCGGGGGCGGCTCCTCGACGTGGCGGTGGACGTGCGGACGGGCTCGCGCACGTTCGGGCGCTGGGTCGGGGTGGACCTCAGCTTCGAGAACGGGCGGCAGCTCCTGATCCCGGCGGGGTTCCTGCACGGCTTCGCGACGCGCGAGGACGACACCGAGATCGTCTACAAATGCACCGACTACTATGCGCCCGAGTGCGACGGTGCTGTCGCCTGGGACGATCCCGCCATCGGCATCGACTGGGGCCTCGCCGGCGACCCGATCCTCTCCGACAAGGACCGTGCCGCGCCGCGTCTCGGCGCCTGGGAGAGCCCGTTCCGGCACGGCTTCGAGGTGCCGGCGTGAAGCTCCTCGTCACCGGCGGGCTCGGGTTCATCGGCTCCGCGGTGGTGCGGCGGGCGATCGCGGACGGCCACGGCGTCGTCAACCTCGATGCCGAGACCTACGCTGCGTCGCACGGCAACGTGGCATCCGTCGCCTCAGAGCCGCTCTATGCCTTCGAGCACGCCGACATCCGCGACCGCGAAGCACTCGACCGCGTGCTCGACGCGCACCGCCCCGACGCGATCATGCACCTCGCGGCCGAGAGCCACGTCGACCGCTCGATCGACGGGCCGGCGAGCTTCGTCGAGACCAACGTGCTCGGCACCTTTCATCTCCTCGAGGCCGCGCGCGCGTACTGGACCAGGGCGGGCCGCCCGGAGGCGTTCCGCTTCCACCACGTCTCGACCGACGAGGTGTTCGGAACCCTCGGGGCCACGGGCGCCTTCACCGAGGACACGCCCTATGCGCCGAACTCGCCCTATTCGGCGACGAAGGCGGGGAGCGACCACCTGGTGCGCGCCTGGCACGAGACCTACGGCCTGCCGACGCTGCTCACGAACTGCTCGAACAACTATGGGCCCTATCATTTCCCGGAGAAGCTGATCCCCGTGGTGATCCTGAAGGCGCTCGCGAGCGAGCCGATCCCGGTCTACGGCGCGGGGGAGAACGTGCGCGACTGGCTCTACGTCGAGGACCACGCCGATGCGCTGCTGACCGTGCTGGCGAAGGGCGTTCCGGGCCGGAGCTACGCCATCGGCGGCGAGAACGAGGCGCGCAACATCGACCTCGTGCGGATGATCTGCGCCATCCTCGACCGCATGGCGCCGCGCGACCGCCCGCACGCCGATGCCATCGCCTTCGTCACCGACCGGCCCGGCCACGACGCGCGCTACGCCATCGACCCCGCGCGCATCCGCGCCGAGCTCGGCTGGCGGCCTTCGGTGACGCTCGCCGAGGGGCTCGAGCGGACCGTCGCCTGGTACCTCGCCAACGAGCCTTGGTGGCGCGGCATCCTCGCGCGCGGGGGCGTGGGCGAGCGGCTCGGGGCGCCGGCGTGAGGCTCGCGATCCTCGGCGGCACCGGGCAGGTCGCGATGGCGCTCCGGCGCGCGGCCCCCGATGCGACGGTGATCGCGCGGCCGGACGCCGATCTGGCGCAGCCGGAGACGGTCATCGCGGCGCTGGCGGCAAATCCGCCCGAGGCGATCCTGAACGCCGCCGCCTATACCGCCGTGGACCGCGCCGAGACCGAGCGCGAGCTCGCCTTCACCGTCAACGCCGCAGGCCCGGGCGCCGTGGCGCGCTGGGCCGCAAGCCGGGGCATCCCGTTCCTCCACGTCTCGACCGACTACGTGTTCGACGGCTTCGGCATCGAGGCGCGCAGGCCGGCGGACCCCACCGGCCCGCTCGGCGTCTATGGCGCCAGCAAGCTCGCCGGCGAGGAGGCCGTGCGCGGGGCGGACGGTCCGCACGCGATCCTGCGGACCTCTTGGGTGTTTTCCGGCGACGGTGCCAACTTCGTCCGAACCATGCTGCGCCTCGCCGCCACGCACGACAGCGTCGGTGTGGTCGACGACCAGACCGGCGGCCCGACGCCCGCGTCCGGCATCGCGGCGGCCCTCCTCGCGATGGCGCCAGAGCTCGCGCGCCGCCCGGAGGCCACGGGCACCTGGCACTACGCCGGCGCCCCTGACACGACCTGGGCCGATTTCGCCCGCGCCGTCTTCGCCGAAGCGGGCCTCGCCATCGAGGTGCGCGGCATCCCGACCGCCGACTATCCGACGCCCGCGGCACGTCCGGCCAATTCCCGGCTCGACTGCGCGGCGACGGAACGCGTGTTCGGCATCTACCGGCCCGATTGGCGCGCGGCGCTCACCGACGTCGTCACGGCGCTGCAGGCCAGCGCGTGACCCGGCGCGGCATCATCCTCGCCGGCGGCTCGGGCACGCGGCTCTACCCGATCACCGAAGGCGTTTCGAAGCAGCTGCTGCCGGTCTACGACAAGCCGATGATCTACTACCCGCTGTCGGTGCTGATGCTCGCCGGCATCCGTGAGATCGCGATCATCACGACGCCGACGGACCAGGAGCAGTTTCGCCGGATCCTCGGCGACGGCGCGCAATGGGGGCTCGCGTTCACCTACATCGCGCAGCCCGCGCCGGACGGGCTGGCGCAGGCGTATCTGCTGGCCGAGGAGTTCCTCGCGGGTGCTGCCTCGGCGATGGTCCTCGGCGACAACATCTTCTTCGGGCACGGCCTGCCGATGATGCTCGACGCAGCGGATGCGGCACCGGGCGGGACGGTGTTCGGCTACCGCGTCGCCGACCCCGAGCGCTACGGCGTCGTGGAGTTCGACGCCGCTGACCAGGTCCGCTCCATCGTCGAGAAGCCCGCAGCGCCGAAATCGAGCTACGCCGTCACCGGGCTCTACTTCCTCGACGGCGACGCGCCGCGCCGGGCGCGCGAGGTGCAGCCCTCCGCGCGGGGCGAGCTGGAGATCACCACGCTCCTCGAGATGTACCTCGCGGACGGGCTTCTCTCGGTGAAGCGGATGGGACGCGGCTACGCCTGGCTCGACACAGGGACGCACGACAGCCTTCTGGAGGCGGGCAACTTCGTCCGCACCCTGGAAAACCGGCAGGGGCTGCAGACCGGCTGCCCCGAGGAGATCGCGTTCGACCGCGGCTGGATCGACGCCGCGGCGCTGCGCTCGCTCGCCCGGCGCTACCTCAAGTCGCGCTACGGGGCGTATCTGATGAGCCTTCTCCCGGCGGACGCCTGATGGCCTTCGCGCGGCTCCGTTCCGTCTACGGCCAGTTCGAGGCGCGCCACCGCCGCCTTGCGCGGCCCGGCTTTCCGCTCTTCGACGAGACCGGAACGCGCGTCGGCCATGTCGACAGCATCGGCTACCAGGACGGCCGGCTGCGCGTCATCGGCTGGACGACGCTCGCACGGATCGTGCTCGTGGGCGAGGGCGGACCCGCGGGCGGCCCGGCCCGGCGCATCCGCCGCGCCGATGTCGCGGAGGCGACCGACGCCGACGTCTCGAACGACCTCGGCTTCGAGGTCGAGGCGCCGCGGAGCCTCGGGACGCTCTGGCTCAGCCTCGGACGCGGCCAGCGACAGCTTCTCTATCCCGTCCCCCCGTTCCGCCAGCGCAGTCTCCTCGTGGCCCGTGCAGCCACGATGGCGCGTTTCGCAGGTCTCGTGGCGAGCCTCGCACCATCGATCCTGCAGTGGCGCTACCGGCGATCCGATGCGGCACGGGCCGCGATCGTCGGGGCGCTCGGACTCCATCGCGTCGGCGGGCTGACGCCGCTCGACCCGGATGTGTTCGCGACGAAGGCCGACCATGCCGCCGCCCCGACGACCGAGCTTGCCGCGATGCGGATCACCATCATCGTGCCGGTCTACAACGCGTTCGACCTGCTGCCCGAGGTTCTCGACCGCCTGGTCCGACACACCGACGTGCCGTTCCGGCTTCTCGTCGTCGAGGACTGCTCGCCCGACCCGGCGATCCGGCCGTGGCTGCGCGACTGGGCGGCGCGACCCGACGTGCAAGCGCGAGGCGCGGTCGAGATCCTCGAGAACGAGACGAACCTCGGGTTCATCCGCTCCGTCAACCGCGCGCTCGAAGAGGCCAGCACGTCGGGCGACCACGTGGTGCTCGTCAACTCCGACGCCTTCGTTCCCGCAGGCTGGGCTTCGCGGCTGATGCGTCCCATCGTCGATCAGCCCGCCATCGCGAGCGTCACGCCGATGTCGAACGACGCCGAGATCTTCTCGGTGCCGGTGATCTGCGTCCGCGCGCCGCTCGCCGCGGGTCAGGCCGAGCGCATCGACGCGGCGGCGCGCCTGCTCTCGCCCCGCGTCATTGCCGACGCGCCGACGGGCGTGGGGTTCTGCATGGCGATGAACGCGGCCTGGCTCGCACGGGTGCCGGCGCTCGACACCGCGTTCGGGCGCGGCTACGGCGAGGAGGTCGACTGGTGCCGCCGGACGCTGGCGATGGGCGCCCGGCATGTCGGCATCGCCAACCTCTTCGTCGAGCATCGCGGCGGCACGTCCTTCGGCAGCGAGGCCAAGCGGGCGCTCCTGCGCGAGAACGGCGAGAGGATCACGCGCCGCTACCCGAACTTCGACGGCGACGTGCAGCACTTCATCCAGGCGGACCCGCTGGTGACGGCGCGGCTCGCGCTCGCCATCGCGGCTCTCGGCGCGGCGGCACGACGCCCCATGCCGATCTACCTCGCCCATTCGTGGGGGGGCGGCGCGGAGAGCTACCTCAAGGGGCATGTCGCCGACGACATCGCGGAGGTCGGCGGCGCGCTGGTGCTGCGCGTCGGCGGCGCCCGGCGCTGGCGGCTGGAGGCACATGCGCCGGAGGGCGTCACCGCAGGCGACACCGACGACTTCACGCTGATCGACCGGCTCCTGGATCCAATCGCGAACCGGCGCATCGTCTATTCCTGCGGCGTCGGCGACCCTGACCCCGTGGCGATCCCCGAGCGGTTGCTCGCGCTCTGCCGGCCCGGGAGCCGGCTCACGCTGCTGCTGCACGACTACTTTCCGGTGAGCCCGGCCTATACGCTGCTCGACGCCAAGGGCCGGTATCGCGGCCCCCCCGAAGCGGCTTCGGTCGATCCCGCGCACAACATCAACCGGCCGGACGGCACGCGGGTCACGCTGGCCGACTGGCGCGAGGCCTGGGGCAGGCTCATCGGCGCGGCGGACCGGGTGGAGGTCTTCTCGTCGAGCTCGCTCGACATCGTCACCGCGGCCTACCCGCGCGATGCCGCGCGGATGGTGATCGCACCGCACCGCATGCCCCATGCCGTCCCCGAACTGCCCGCTCCCGCCAGCGGCGGCAGGGTCATCGGCGTGCTGGGCGACATCGGTTATCAGAAGGGAGCGGCGGTCCTCCAGCGCCTTGCCCAGCGGCTCGCGCGGGCGAACGACGGTACGGGGCTCGTCATCGTCGGCCGCGTCGATCCGGCCTGGCCACTGCCCCCACCGGCCGTGGTCCACGGCGCCTATCGTCTGGCGGACCTGCCCGAGATCGTCGCGCGGCACGGTATCACCGAGTGGCTCATGCCCTCGGTCTGGCCGGAGACCTTCTCCTTCGCGGTGCGCGAAGCGCTGGCGACCGGGTTCCCCGTCACCTGCTTCGACCTCGGCGCGCAGGCGGAAGCGGTGCGCGCGGCCCCCAACGGGACGGTGTTGCCGTTTGCGGACATCGACGAAATGGTGAACACGGTGCTTGCACAGATCCCCAGGACGGACGGACAGCATGGCCCGGCTCTCGATCTCCATCGCGTCGCTCGCTGACCGGGGCGTCGAGGTTCTTCCCCGCGGCGGTCCGAACGTCACCCTGCCGAGCGCGACACGGCTCGAAGCGCCCTGCAGCCTGAAGTGGACCCAGTACGAGCACTCGCTGCATCTCGGCGCGTTCTCCTATCAGGTCTCGGGCTACTGCGCGGCAGCGCGGATCGGGCGCTACTGCTCCTTCGGCGAGGAGGTGCAGATCGGCCGGCAGAACCATCCGCTCACCTGGGCATCGACGAGCCCGTTCTTCTACCTGCGCGACCGCACGATCGAGCTCGAGGGCGGCTTCACCGGCGCCGAGGCCTATCACGACTACGCCTTCACGACGACCGGCCCGGCCACGCGCGCCAGGATCACCGAGATCGGCAACGACGTGTGGATCGGTCACGGCGCCTATATTGCCGCCGGCGTCAGCATCGGCGACGGGGCGGTGGTCGCCGCCCATGCGGTCGTGACGAAGCCGGTGCCGCCCTATGCCATCGTCGCGGGGAACCCGGCCGTCATCAAGCGCATGCGCGTGCCCGCGGCGCTGATCTCGCCGCTCCTCAGGAGCCGCTGGTGGCGGTTCGCGCCGTGGCAGCTCGCGCATCTCGACCCGTCCAACCTCACGGCCTTCACCGCGGGCGCCAACGCGATGGCGCAGGTCGAGCCGTTCGAGCCTGACGTGATCGACATCGCCGAGGAAATCGCCTGAGCGTCAGATGATGACGATGTCGCGCGCGAGGGCCTCGAGATCGGTGACGCCGAGGAGCGTCAGGCTTTCGCCGTGCCCGAAGTCGAGCACCGCGTTGCCGCCCCGCACGGTGGCATAGTAGTCGAGCACGTCGGCGGCGCGCAGGTGCTGGCCGTTCCAGAGCGCGTCGTCGAGAAGCACGCGGTCGCTCCGCACGTCGAAGTCGGTGATGCGGTCGTCGTCGTAGGCCGGACGGAAGATGAAGCGGTCGCTGCCGGGACCGCCTTCGAGAAGGTCGTCGCCGGCGCCGCCGTCGAGAAGGTCGCTGCCCACCCCGCCGTAGAGGAAGTCGTTGCCGTCGCGGCCGACGAGCGTGTCGTTGCCGCCGTAGCCGAAGAGCCGGTTCGAGCCTCGGTCGCCGTAGAGCACGTCGTTCGATTGCGAGCCGCCGAGATCCTCGATGGAGACGAACACGTCGCCTGTGGCATCGCCGGTGTTGGCGCGGGGGGTTTGGAGATCGACGGTCAGGCCCCGCGGCGAGTCGGAGTATTGCGCGCGGTCGCGGTTGATGCCGCCATCGAGGACGTCGGCCCCCGCGCCACCGATCACCACGTCGCTGCCCGCGCCGCCGTAGAGCCGGTCGCTGCCCTGCCGGCCGAAGAGCCAGTCGGTGCCGCCCTGACCCGACAGCACGTCGGAGCCGCGCGTGCCTCGAAGGTTGTCGTTGTTCCCGGACCCCGAGAGCCCCTCGATGCCGAAGTAGGTGTCGCCCGCAGCGTCGCCACGATTGGCCCAAGGCGCCTGCAGGTCGGCGAGGAGACCCGGTCTTGAGCCGGCGTAGTCCGCGAAGTCGAACCCGGCGCCACCGTCGAGCCGGTCCGCGCCCGCGCCGCCGTTGAGGGAGTCGTCGCCCGCGTCGCCGTAGAGCCGATCATCGCCCGCGCCCCCGAAGAGACGGTCGGCGCCGCCGCGCCCGAAGAGCGCGTCGGCGCCGCCACGGCCGTCGAGCATGTTGGCGCCGTTGTCGCCACGGAGCGAATCCGCGAAGTCGGACCCGCCCAGATCCTCGATGCCGCTGTAGCCGTCGGCCTGCGCCTGGCCGCGGTTCTCGCGCGGATTGAAAAGGTCCGCCAGCACGCCGAAAGTCGCGTCGCCGTAATCGGCGCGGTCGATCCCGGCGCCGCCGATCAGCCGGTTCGCGCCCAGCCCGCCGAAGAGCACGTCGTTGCCGCCAAGACCGTAGAGCGTGTCGTGCCCCGCCAGACCGCGCAGCACGTCCGGTCCTTCGGTGCCCGTCAGCACGTCGTTGTAGGGCGTTCCCGGATGGACCGGATCGGGCGTGGTGACGCCGCGCGGCGGGCGGTCGATGTTCAGCACGCGGTCGGAGGTGAAATCGGCGGCCGTCAGCGGCATGCCGTCTCGGGCGGTCACGACGATGAGCTCGCTCCCATAGCGGATCTGCGCGCCGTTCGACGTCGGGGTGACGGTGAGCCGGTCGGCGGTGTAGAGCAGATCGAAGGCGGAAAGGTCCAGCCGGTCGACGCCGCGCTCGAAGTCGGTGATGAAATCGGGCTCGCCGTCGGGCACGAAGACGAAGGTGTCGACGCCGTCTCCGCCGGCCATATGGTCGCGGCCGCTGCCATCGAGCAGAATGTCGCTGCCGGCCCCGCCGATCAGCACGTCGCCGCCGCCGCCGCCGGCGAGCACGTCGTCGGCGCCCGTGCCGACGAGGCGGTCGGCCGCGCCCGCTCCGATCCGGGTGACGCCGGCCTGGCCGAGGCCGATCGAGAACTCGGTGAGCCCGGGCTCGGTCCCGCTCGCCACGAACAGGGCGATGCGCCCGTCGACCGCCGTTGCGGCGAGCGCCGAGACGTTGTCGAGCGTCGTGGCGGCGGTGTCCTCGACCGCGCCGAGGTACAGGAGCCTCCCGCCCGGCAGGAGCGTGAGCAGGCTCACGCCATCGTCGCTGCCGGCCGCGAGCACGTAGACCCGGTCGCCGACCGTCACGGCCTCGACCGCGGTGACATGCGCGAAGCGCGTGCCGAGGGTATCGAGCACATAATCGGTGAGCGCGAGCGCGCCATCCGCGCCGACGCTCATCACCGCGAGCGAACCCGTGCCCGCGGAGCCGGCAATCGCGTAGACCGTGCCGCCGAGGGTCGCCGTCGCGATGGCCGTCGGCGCGGCGATCCCGATGCCGTCCTGCGCGCCGAGGCTCGCGGCGGCGACCGGCACGCCGGTGGCGCCGATCCGCATCGAGGCTATGGCATCGCCGCCGCTCATCGCGGCAAGCAGGATCTGCGACTGCCCGACCGTGACGACGCTCAGCGCCGCGACGTCTGCGGTGGCCCCGTGCCCCGCCTGCGCGCTCCGGGCGCCGAGTTCGGCGCGTTGCACGAGCCGGTGATCCTCGGTGACCTCGTAAGTCGCGATGCCCGAACCCGACGCATGGCCCGCGTAGACGAAGCTGTGCCCGCCGGTGCTCGCGCTCGTCATCACGGTGACGTCGGCCTCGAAGCCCTTCGATGTCGCAAATCCGGTCTGCGCCCCGATGGCACCTGTCGGTCCGAGCGCATAGCCGCGCACGGTGGAGTCGAGCCGGCCGGCGGGAAAGACGAAGCAATCGCCGCCGAGGTCGACCATGCCCAGCGATGTGGGCAGGGCGCGGAGCGGCGTCGGGCCGAAGGCGCGGACGCCGAGCGCTTCGGCGGGTCCGTTCGAGACGCGGAACGCGCTGATGCCGCCGCCCGCGGCGCTGGCGCTATAGAGCGTCGCCTCCCCGCCCGACCAGCGGATCGCGAGATCCGTGATGCCCGAGAGATAGGGGGAGGCGTCGCTCGAAAGCGTCTGAATGAGCCTGAACTCGGCCAAACCGATCACCCGACATACAGCACCCCCATGCCCGATGAGCCTGCCCGAGCGCCGTTAATACCGCCTTCGGACTTTGTGGCCGCACTTGGGCGATTAGCGAAAATCCCGCGGGCTTCCGCGGTGCGTCAGCGAGGTCGTTGACATCGATGGATCGGCGCGGCCACAGATCTTAGGGAAATCCTCACACCTCGCGGCTCTTGGTCGGGGCTGGTTTTACGCAGGAGGTGCCGCCGATGTGCATGATGTGCGCGATGATCAACCGCCACGCCCCGACGTGCAGCTTCGCGCCGCCATCCGCTGTCCGGCAGACGACCTTCGAGTTCGACGACGCCGCCGGCAACGCATCGACGGCCTACAGGCTTGCTCCGGGGGACACGCTGCGCGGCGCGGTCGGTTTCGGCGGCGACAGCGACTGGGCGGCGGTCGACCTGGTGGCCGGGCAGACCTACGTCGTGACGCTCGACGGGGACACCGACTACGACCCGCTCGGCGACCCCTATCTCACGCTCCGCGACACCAACGGCGCCTATCTTCTGTCCGACGACGACGGCGGCGGCGGCTCCGACGCCCGGCTCGAGTTCGTCGCGACCGGCACCGGGCGGTACTACGTCGACGCGGAGGCGCTGTCGGACGACGATACGGGCGACTATGTCCTGTCGCTCAACCCGGCCGGCGGCGGTGGCGGCGGCGCTGGCCCCGGCTCGCCGCCGCCGGCCGGCACCGGCATCTACACGATGCAGGAGATCGCCTGGCAGCTCACGACGGGCTACTGGAACGCATCCGGCCAGTCGTCACGGTCGTTCGACGTGGTTCCCGGCGGCACGATCACATACAGCACCGCGCTCCTGACCGCGGAAGGCGCGCGCCTGGCACGGCTCGCCTGCGAGAGCTGGAGCACCGCGACCGGCATCCGCTTCGTCGAGACCAACGGCCCCGACGCGCGCATCACATTCGACGATGCAGCCCCGGGCGCCTCCACGGCCTCGACCACGCGGGGCAACACGATTCTGTCCTCGACCGTCAACATCTCGACGGATTGGATCGCGCAATACGGCACCTCGCTCGACGGCTACGCGTTCCAGACGTTCATCCACGAGACCGGCCATGCGATCGGCCTCGGGCACGCCGGCAATTACAATGGCGACGCTGCTTACGGCTCCGACAACGACTACCGCAACGACAGCTGGCAGGCGTCGGTGATGTCGTACTTCGACCAGGCGCAGAACACCTACATCCACGGCACGCAGGCCTACGTGGTGACGCCGATGGCCGCCGACATCCTTGCCGTGCAGGCGCTCTACGGGACGGCCCCGAACGTGCATGGGGGCAACACGACATACGGCGCCCACTCCAACGCGGGCGGCTATCTCGGCGCGCTCTTCGCACAGCTCGCGCGCGAGGCGCCACGCGACGTCGGGGTCTACTCCGGCTCGCCCATCGCCATCACCGTCGACGATACCGGCGGCACCGATACCATCGACTACTCCTTCGCCGGCCTCGGGCAGGTGATCGACCTCGCCCCCGGTGCCGCGTCCGACGTGATGGGCTGGAAAGGTGCGCTGGTCATCGCCGAGGGCACGATCATCGAGAACGCGCTGGGCGGCCTCGGCGCCGACCGGCTCTACGGCAACGCGGCGGGCAACGTCCTGACCGGAGGCCGCGGCGCGGACCTGATCGACGGGCGCGCGGGCTTCGACACCGCGAGCTACGCCACCGCACGCGCGGGAGTCGGTGTCGACCTTCTCGGCCCGGCGCAGAACACGGGCGACGCGAGGGGAGACCGGCTCGTCTCGATCGAAGCCATCGACGGCTCGCGCTTCGGCGACACCCTCCGTGGCCATCAGGGCGCCGACGTGCTCTCGGGGCTCGGCGGCAACGACGTCCTCGAGGGACGCGGCGGCGCCGACCGGCTCTTCGGCGGCGCGGGCAACGACATCCTCACGGGCGGCATGGGTGCCGACCTGCTCGACGGCGGCGCGGGGATCGACCAAGCGTCCTATGCCGACGCCGTCTCGGGCGTCACGGCCGACCTCGCGAGACCCGGCGCCAACACCGGCTACGCGGCGGGGGACCGCTTCGGTTCCGTGGAGAATCTCCTCGGCTCGAACTACGGCGACCGGCTCCTCGGCAACCTCGGTGCCAACACCCTGACGGGACAGGGCGGCACCGACGTGCTCGACGGTCGCGGCGGCACCGACAGGCTCATCGGCGGCACCGGCAACGACATCCTCATCGGCGGCCCCGGCGGAGACATGCTCGCGGGCGGGGACGGCCGTGACCGGGCGCAGTACGGCGCGTCGAGCGATGCCGTCTCGATCAACCTCGCCAACGGCAGGGGCTTTGGCGGGGACGCGGCCGGCGATCGGCTCGGGTCCGTCGAGGACGTCTTCGGCAGCCGCCACAACGATGCCCTCAACGGGGACTTCCGGGCCAACCTGCTCTTCGGCGGCGACGGCAACGACGTGCTCTGGGGCCAGGGCGGCGATGACTCGCTGGTCGGCGGGCTTGGCAACGACCGGATCAACGGCGGCCTCGGAAACGACCTGATGATCGGTGGCGCGGGCACGGACGCGTTCATCTTCTCCGCCGGACGCGACGTCATCCGCGACTTCGGTGACGCGACCGAGACGCTCGCCCTCGCGCATACGCTCTGGCAGGGCGCGATGACCGCGGCCGAAGTGGTCGAGACCTATGCCTCGATGGTGGCCGGCTCGCTCGTCTTCGATTTCGGCCAAGGCAACGCGCTGACGCTCGCCGGCGGGCACGACCTCGACGCCGTGACGCGGGACATCCTGATCGTGTGAGGCGCGTCAGCCGAGGCCGGCCATGTTGCGCTCGTGCGCCTCGAGCCCCTCCTCGATGTCGTCGTAGTAGGTCAACCGGCCATCCTCGAGCACGGCGGCCGCCGAGCAGATGCTGCGGATCATCGCCGTCGAGTGCGACACTACGATCGCGCCCGCGTTTCGGAGCCGGTCATTGAAGACGATGTTGCTGCGCTCGCGGAAGGATGTGTCGCCCACGGCCGTGACCTCGTCGACGAGATAGGTGTCGAACTGCACCGCCATCGAGACGCCGAACGCCAGCCGCGCGCGCATCCCCGACGAGTAGGTGCGAAACGGCAGGTTGAAATGCGCGCCGAGGTTGGCGAAATCGCTGACGAACGAGATCATCTCGTCCGTGTCGACGCCGTAGACGCGGGCGATGAACCGGGCGTTCTGCGCGCCGGTGAGCTCGGGATGGAACGACCCCGCGAAGCCGACGGGCCAGGAGATCGTCCCGGTGGAGCGCACGCGGCCCGAGGTCGGGTCCATCGAGCCCGCGATGATCTTGAGGAGCGTCGATTTTCCGGCCCCGTTGCGGCCGAGGAGACCCACCGCCACGCCGGTCGGAAAGACCGCGTCGATGTGGTCGGCGACCGTCTTCTGCCGGCCGCGGAGGCGAAAGACCTTGGTCAGGTTCTCGAGCGCGATCATGCCGCCATCCGTGCCTCGCTTCCCCAGCCTTGGCAACCGGTACTGGCCAACGCGCGGCGGTATTGCTAGCGTCTCGCCGTCGCATGGAGGCTGCCTTGCAGCATACGCTCCCCCTCGCAATGCCGCGCCAGAAAAGCCGCAGACACCGGCGGTTCCGGTCGCTCCGAACCGTGTTCGCGCTGGTGCTGCGCGAGATCTCGACCTCGAACGGCACCACATCGGGCGGCTACATCTGGGCCGTCCTCGAGCCCGCGGCCGGGATCGCGCTCCTGACCTTCTTCTTTTCGCTCGCGTTCCGCGTCCCGCCGCTCGGGGTCAACTTTCCCATCTTCTACGCGACCGGCATCCTGCCGTTCATGATGTACAACGACGTCTCCGGCAAGGTCGCCGCGTCGATCAACTTCTCGCGCCCGCTGCTCGCCTATCCGTCCGTGACCTTCGTCGACGCCATCGTGGCGCGCCTCCTCATCGGGTTGCTCACGCAGTTCCTCGTCTGGACGCTGGTGTTCAGCTTCATCACGCTCACCAACGATACCCAGACCTCGCTCGACCTCGGTCGCCTGGCGCTTTCGGTCGCGATGTGCGCGTGCTTCTCGCTCGGGCTCGGCACGCTGAACTGCTTTCTGTTCACCGCGTTTCCGGCCTGGAAGAGCATCTGGGGCATCACGACGCGGCCGCTCTTCCTGATCTCGTGCCTGCTCTTCACCTTCCAGTCCACTCCGCTGCCCTATCGGGACTGGCTCTGGTACAATCCCATCGTCCATTTCATCGGCCAGTCGCGGTCGGCGTTCTACCCGACCTACGATGCGAGCTACGTCTCTCCGGGCTACGTCTTCGGCCTCGGCTTCGGGCTCGCCGCGATCGGGCTCGCCTGTCTCAAGGTCACACATCGCGATTTGATCAACCGGTGACACAATCGCGACGCGACTGGTGCAGATTTGCTGCGAAATGACCCCATTTCCGCCTATCAAGTCCTTGATCGGCTTGAGATACCATTGAACTTTGCCAACCGTGCGCGCATCAAGGCAACCAACTGGTTAATGCGGGCCAACCGCAGAGCCGATTGAGGCCTAAGGGGTGCAGGGTTGAACGACGCCACGCTGCTCGATCGCGTTCGCGACCTCGATCGCCGCCAGAAGCAAGTCATCGTGCTCGCCGTCGATCTCACCCTGCTGCCGATCGCCTACGCGCTCGCCTTCATCCTGCAGCTCAGCACCATCCGCCCCGGCGCCGCGATGCTGGGCCTCGCACCCGTTCTGCCGGCGATGATCGTGTTCGCGGGCGTGTTGTCGTCATTCCTCGGGATCTCGCGCGTCCGGCTCAATGCCTACGACGTCACCGATGTCCGGAAAACGGCGATACTTGCGGCCTGCCTCGCCGTGATGGGTTGGTGGCTAAGCTGGCTCGTGGACATCGACACGTCGTTCGGCGTTCACGGCGTGTTCGGGCTCCTGTTCTTCCTCCTGTCGGTCGGCAGCCGCTTCGCGATGCTCCATATCCTCCTCGCGCTCTATCGCCGTGGCCAGGCGCGCTGCCGGGTGCTCATCTACGGCGCCGGCACGACGGGGATGCAGCTCGCCTCCGCGCTTCGCAACCACAGCTCGATCGATCCTGTGGCCTTCGTCGACGACAATCCGACGCTGCAGGGCCTGTCGATCGCCGGGCTCGGGGTCCACACGCCGGTGCGGATCGCGGACATCGTTCGCGACCGCTCCATCGACCGCGTGCTCCTCGCGATGCCGTCGCTTTCGCAGCCGAAGCAGGCGCAGATCGCGCGGCGGCTCACCGGCCTCGGGCTCGAGGTGCAGACGCTGCCATCGTTCGCGCAGCTGATCGGGCAGGAGGCGCTCCTCGACAAGCTTATCTCCGTCGCTCCGAGCCAGCTCCTCGGCCGTGCCCGGCTCGACTCGGATCTCGCGGGAGGCTGCGAGGCATACCGCGGCCGCGTCGTCCTCGTCACCGGCGCCGGCGGCTCGATCGGCTCCGAGCTCTGCCGCCAGGTGCTGCTCTGCCGGCCACGCCGGCTGGTGCTCTTCGAGTTGAGCGAGCTCGCGCTCTACACCGCTGACCAGGAGCTTCGGACCGCGGCGGAGGACACCGGATGCCAGCTCGTCACGGTGCTCGGCTCGGTGGCCGACGCTCGGCTCGTCCGAAAGGTGCTTGCCGAGCACGAGGTCCAGGTGGTCCTCCATGCGGCCGCCTACAAGCACGTTCCGCTCGTGGAGACCAATCCGCTCGCGGGCCTCTCGAACAACGTGCTCGGAACGGCCACGATCGCCCGCGAAGCCGCCGAAGCGCGGATCGAGCGCTTCCTCCTCGTCTCGACCGACAAGGCGGTGCGGCCGACCAACATCATGGGCGCATCGAAGCGGCTCGCCGAGTTCGTCGTGCAGGATCTCGCGCACCGGTCGTCGGGGACCGTGTTCACGATGGTGCGCTTCGGCAACGTGCTCGGCTCGTCGGGCTCGGTGATCCCGCTCTTCCAGGAGCAGATCGCGCGCGGCGGGCCCGTCACCGTCACGCACCCGGAGATTTCGCGCTACTTCATGACCGCGCAGGAGGCGACGCGGCTCGTCCTTCTTGCGGGCTCGTTCGCGCAGGGCGGCGAAGTGTTCGTGCTCGACATGGGCAAGCCCGTGCTGATCCGGACGCTCGCGCGGCAGGTCATCGAGGCCTCCGGCTACACGGTGCGGGATGCAGATCACCCCGACGGCGACATCGAGATCGTGCTGACCGCGATGCGCCCCGGCGAGAAGATGTGCGAGGAGCCCTTCGTGGGCGAGGGCAAGACCCTGACGCCGCATCCCAAGATCCTTGGCGCCCGCGAGGAGGCGCTCTCCGAGATCGAGGTCGCCGCCGCGCTGAAGGCGCTTCGCGTCGCGGTCGAGGTCGGCGATGCGGACGCGGCTCGCGCCGTCGCTCTGCGCTATGTCGAGGGCTATCGGCCCGCCGAAGCGTCCGCCGTCTCCTAGGGCTTCCAGGTCCGCTCGAGCACGCCGAGCCAGTTCTCGTGCGTGAGCTTCCGCATCAGGTCCGGCCCGTAGCCGTGCGCCACCAGCGCGTCCTGCAGCGCCGGCAGGCCGGTCACGTCGCCGATCCCCTGCGGCATCGTGGCGCCGTCGAAGTCCGACCCGAAGCCGACGTGGTCCTCGCCGAGGCGCTCGATCAGGTGGTCGAGGTGGCGCAGGATCGGCTCCCAGGTCATCTCTGGCGACTTTTTCCCGTCGGGCCGCAGGAACGACGTCGCGAAGTTGAGCCCGACCATGCCTCGGCTTTCGCGGATGCGAGCGAGCTGCGCGTCGGTGAGGTTGCGCGTCGAGGCCGTCACGGCGAAGGCGTTGGAATGGGTTGCGACGAGCGGCGCGTCCGAGATCGCGGCCACGTCGTCGAAGCCCTTCGCGTTGAGGTGCGACAGGTCCACGAGGATGCCGAGCGCGTTGCACTCCCGCACCAGCGCCTTGCCGGCGTCGGTCAGCCCCGGCCCGGTGTCGGGGTCGGCGGGGAACCGGAACGGAACGCCGTGGCCGAAGATCGTCGGCCGGCTCCAGACCGGCCCAATGGAGCGCAACCCCATTGCATGAAAGGCATGGAGCGCGTCGAGGTCCGGTCCGATGGCCTCCGCGCCCTCGATGTGGAGGATGCCGCCGATCACGCCCTCTTCGAGGCAGGCGCGCAGCTCCGGGACCGTGCGGCAGACCTTGAACCGCCCACCTGCCACGCGCTCCATCCGCAGCAGGATCCCCGCCATCGCGAGTGCCACAGGCTGCGCCTCGGCGAGCGGGATCATCTCCGGCAGCGGCATGTCGAACGGCGGGTTCTCCATGATCCGCTCGTAGTCGAGGTTGCCGTGCGGCGAGGGGACGTAGACGGCGAAGAACCCCGCGCCGAAGCCGCCCGCCTCCATGCGCCGCAGGTCGAGCTGGCCCGAGCCGTTGCCTTCGAGCCAGGCGGCGTCGCGGTCGGACGCATCGAGGCGCCAGAGCTTCAGCAGGAGATCGTTGTGGCCGTCGAAGATCGGGAGCGTCATCCTGCCTCGTCAAGTTCCGCGGCCTCGCCGCCCGCCGCGCGCATCAGGGCCCGCGTGTAGGGCTCGCGGGCCTCCCGCGCACGGAGCCGGTCGCGGCCCAGCTCCTCCACGACGCGGCCCTCGCGCATCACCGCGAGACGGTCGCACATGTGGCCGACGACGGCCAGATCGTGGCTGACGAGGACGTAGGTGAGCCCGCGCTCGGCGCGCACCCGGTCGAGGAGGTTCAGCACCTCGGCCTGGATCGAGGCGTCGAGCGCCGAGGTCGGCTCGTCGAGAAGGAGCACCCGTGGCTCGAGGATCAGCGCGCGAGCGATGGCGACGCGCTGGCGTTGGCCGCCCGAAAGCTGGTGCGGGAAGCGGAACCGGAACGAGGGACCGAGGCCCACGTCGGTCAGCGCCCGCGCGATCCGCGCCTCGCGGTCGTCGAAACGGTGGATCGCCAGCGGCTCGGAGAGCACGCGGTCGACCGTATGGCGCGGATGGAGCGACGCATAGGGGTCCTGGAACACCATCTGCACACGGCGGTAGAACGCCGCCCGCCGCGGCTGGCGCAGCACGGCGCCGTCGAGCCGAACCTCGCCGCCCGTCACCGGCGCCAGCCCGCAGACGGCGCGCAGGACGGTGGATTTCCCCGATCCCGATTCGCCGACGATGCCGAAGCTCTCGCCCTCCGCGATAGCGAGGCTCACGCCGCGCACCGCTTGCACGGTGCCGAAGGTCACTTCGAGCCGGTCGAGGGAGAGCACGTCGGTCATCGGGCCCACGCTGCGTCGCGCTCGAGCGTGCGGAGCGGGCGCGCGTCTCCTGCGAGCTTCGGCAGGCAGTCCCAGAGGCCACGCGTGTAGGGATGCCGCGCGTGCTCGATCTCGCCGGCGGCAAGCTCCTCCACGACGCGGCCCGCATACATCACCAGCACCCGGTCGCAGAACCGCGACACGAGAGGCAGATCGTGGCTGATGAAGATGAGCCCCATGCCGCGGTCGCGGACCAGCCGGTCGAGGATGCCGAGCACTTCCATCTGCACCGTCACGTCGAGCGCGGAGGTCGGCTCGTCGGCGATCAGCAGGTCCGGCTCGGTCACGAGCATCATCGCGATCATCGCGCGTTGCCCCATCCCGCCCGAAAGCTCGTGCGGATAGGCACCGAACACGCGCGCCGGATCGCGGATCTGCACCGCCTCCAGCATGGCGAGCGCCCGGTCGCGGCCCGTCGCGCGCGAGATGCGGCCATGCGTGCCCATCGCCTCGACGATCTGGCGGCCGATCGTCATCACCGGGTTGAGCGAGAACTTGGGGTCCTGCATCACCATCGAGATCCGCACCCCGCGGAGCTTGCGCCACACGGCGGGCGTGGCGGCGCGCAGATCCTGCCCGTCGAACTCGAGCCGCTTCGCCGTGGCCATGCCCGGCGGCGGCGTCAGGCCGAGGAGCGCGCGGCCGGTCTGCGACTTGCCCGACCCGCTCTCGCCGACGATGCCGAGCCGTTCGCGCCCCAGCGTGAAGCTCACCCCGCGGACGACCTCGGACGGGCCGGTGCGCGTCGGATAGGTGACGCGCAGATCCTCGACGGCAAGGAGGCTCACTTCGACGCCTTCGGGTCGAGCACGTCGCGCAGGCCGTCGCCGAGGAAGTTGAAGCCGAGCGACACGACGAAGATGGCGATCCCGGGCATCGTCGCGACCCACCAGAAGTCGATGAGGAACCGCCGGCCGCCCGCGATCATGGCGCCCCATTCGGGCTGCGGCGGCTGCGCGCCAAGGCCGAGAAAGCCGAGGCCCGCCGCGGTCAGGATGATCCCCGCCATGTCGAGCGTCACCCGGATGATGACCGACGAGAGGCAGAGCGGCACCACGTGGCCCCAGATGATCCGCGGCGCCGACGCGCCTTGGAGCCGGATCGCCGCGATGAAGTCGCCCTGCCGGATCGTCAGCGTCTCGGCGCGGGCAAGGCGCGCGTAGGGCGGCCACGAGGTGATGGCGATGGCGATGATCGCGTTCTCGATGCCGGGCCCGAGTGCGGCCACGAAGGCGAGCGCCAGGATCAGCCGCGGGAAGGCGAGGAAGATGTCGGTGATCCGCATCAGCACCGCGTCCGTCCAGCCGCCGAAGTAGCCCGCCGTGGTGCCGACGAGGAGCCCGATCGGCGTCGCGATGACCGCCACGAGCACCACGATCATCAACGTCAGCCGCGAGCCCCAGACGACGCGGCTGAAGATGTCGCGCGCGAGGTCGTCGGTGCCCATCAGATGCGCGGCCGAGGGCGGCAGCAGGCGCTCGGTCCGAAGGTCGCCGCCGATCAACGGGTCGTAGGGTGCGACGAGCGGTGCCAGCAGCGCCACCACGACGAGCGCCACCACGATGACGAGCCCGAGCATCGCCAGCCGGTTCGCCGCGAGCCCCGTCCACACGCGGTACGCCTGCCCGAGCCGCGCCTGGCTGCGCGAGGCCGGCGCCTCGGTGAGGAGCCAGTCGCGCCGCCCGCCGGGAGCGGCCGTCATCTGCGCCGCCTCACGCGCGGGTCGAGCACGGCGTACAGCAGGTCCGAGAGCAGGTTGAGCCCGACGAACACCGCGCCGATCACCAGCGTCCCGCCGAGCACCGCGTTCATGTCCGAGTTCTGCAGCGAGTTGGTGAGGTAGAGCCCGAGCCCCGGCCAGGCGAACACCGTCTCGGTCAGCACCGAGCCCTCGAGGAGTGCCGCGTAGCTCAGCGCGATCACCGTGACGAGCGGCACCGCCGCGTTGCCGAGCGCATGGACCCAGATGATCCGCCGCTCGCTCACGCCCTTCACGCGCGCCGTCACGACATACTCCTGCCCGAGTTCGTTGAGCATGAAGCTCCGCGTCATGCGGCTGATGTAGGCCATCGAGAAGTAGCCGAGGAGCGCCCCCGGCAGCGCGATGTGGCTCACCACGTTGCGGAACGCGCCCCATTCGCCCTGCATCGCGGTGTCGAGGAGCAGAAGCCCGGTGCGGGGCGTGAACGAATACTCGTAGGAGATGTCGATCCGCCCCGGCCCCGCGACCCAGCCGAGCGAGGCGTAGAAGATCAGGAGCCCGAGGAGCCCGAGCCAGAAGATCGGGGCCGAGTAGCCGAGGAGCCCGACCACGCGCACCACCTGATCGACGAGCTTGCCCTGCTTGACCGCGGCAACAACGCCGAGCGGGACGCCGATCAGCGTGCCGAAGAGGATCCCCACCGTCGCGAGCTCGAGCGTCGCGGGGAAGGCGCGCGCGAGGTCGGACGCGATGGTGTGCTTGGTCAGGAGCGAGGTGCCGAGGTCGCCCGTCAGAACCTGCCGGAGGTAGATCCAGAACTGCTCCCAGAGCGGCTTGTCGAGGCCGAGCTCGCGGAACACCGCCTGGTAGGTCGAGGGCGAGGCCCGGTCGCCGACCACGGCGAGCACCGGATCGGAGGGCACGACCCGGCCGATCAGGAACGTGACCAGGAGGAGCCCGACGAACGTCAGAAAGATCGAGACGACGAGCCGTCCGACCGCCAGCACCCAGCCCGGAAGCCGGGGCCGCGCGATGCTGCGCCCGGCGACCCCACCGCTCTCGGTTCCGGCGACCACCTACTTCGTCGCGGCAGAATAGACGTCGTTGGCGGGGCCGAGATCGAAGCCCTGCACATTCTTGCGGAAAGCGAGCACCTCGATCTCCTGGAACATGATGACGAAGGGCGAGTCCTTCTGCACCTGCTTCTGGAGGTCGAGATACATCTCGGCGCGCCTCTCCGGGTCGGCCTCGAGCTTGGCTGCGTCGGTCTCGCGGGTCAGCTCCGGGATGTCCCAAGAGTTCCGCCAGGCGAGCGGCTTCTCGGCGGCACCGTCCGAGTTGTCCGGATTGCGCGCGTAGGTGTCGGCGTTGGTGTTCGGGTCCTGATAGTCCGGCCCCCAGGTGCCGATGTAGATGTCGTGGTTGCGGGCGCGGTACTTCGTCAGCGTCTGCCCGCCGTCGCCGGGAATGAGTTCGAGCTTGATCCCGGCCTCCGCCATCGTCTGCTGGATCGCCGTCGCGATGGCGGTCACGTCGGGCGAGTTCCGCGTGTCCATCGTCACCGAGAACCCGTCCGGCACCCCCGCCTCGGCCAAGAGCGCCTTCGCCTTGTCCACGTCGAGGCTGTAGGGATTGTCGTTCAGCGCGCCGAGCAGGCCCTCGGGCAGGAACGCCTGGTGAACCTTCACCTTCCCCTTCATGATCGTGTCGGCGATGGTCTGGTAGTCCACCAGCCATTTCATCGCCTCCTGCACCTGCGGCTTGGCGAGGGTCTCGTTCTTCTGGCTGAGCCCGAGGTAGTAGATCGTGCCCTGCGGATTGCTCTCGATACGGATGTCGGGGTTGTTAGCCAGCGCGGTGATCTCGTCGGCGCCGAGGTTCCGCGCCACGTCGATGTCGCCCTTCTCGAGGAGGAGCCGCTGCGTCGAGGCCTCGGGGATGTGGCGATAGATCACCCGCTCCATCGCCGGCGCCGGGCCCGACCAGTTGTCATTGCGCTCGAGGACCACGACCTCGTTCGCGCGCCATTCGCGGATCGTGAACGGCCCCGAGCCCGCATAGTCGGTCTTGAGCCAGTTGTAGCCGAAATCTCCGTCGGTCTCGTGTTCCATCGCGAGCTTCATGTCGACGACCGAGCCGACCGTCGCCGTCAGGCAATAGAGCACGAACGTCGGCGCATAGGCCTGGTCCATCTCGTACTCGAAGGTCATGTCGCCGGTCTGGCGGATCTTGGCGTCCACGTTGTCGGCGGTGAAGCCGAACTGGTCGAGGATGAACGCCGGCGTCTTGTCGAGCTTCACCGCACGCCGGAGCGAGAACACCGCGTCGGCCGCGGTGATCGGATTGCCGCTGGCGAACTTGAGGCCCGGACGGATCGTGAAGGTAAACGTCTTACCATCGGGGGAGACGTCCCACTTCTCGGCAACGACCCCGTAGAGCTTCGAGACGTCCTTCTGGTCGTAGCTGACGAGCTTCTCGTAGGTGTTCCGAATGATCTCGCCGGTGCCGAGCTCGAACGCCTCCGCCGGGTCGAGCGTGATGATGTCGTCGATCACATAGGCTTGTACCAAGGTGTCGGGTGGCGTCTCGGCCGCGGCCATTCGCGCCGTGGCGGGCAGCGCGGCGAGCGCTGCGGCGGCAATGAGCGATGCGAAATGGTTCATGGATTTCCCCTGTCCGTCCCGGTGCGGCTGTCCTCGAACGCAGCCTCGGGCAATTTGGCGCTGCGGCGCCGCCGCGAGTCAACCGGCGAGAGCGCCCGGAGCGCGGATGCGGAGGATTTGTGAACGGCCGCGGGGCGGCGCCGCGCGCTTATCGGGCGTCCGGCGAACGGCTCAGAAGTCGCGCTCGTAGTAGAGCCCGACGCCGCTGCCGCCCTCCGAGCCGATCGAGCCCTTGGCCTTCAGCGTCGAGGTGAGGTCGAGGTTGATGCTGACCTTGGTCTTGCCGTCGGAGCCGACGCTGAGGTCGGTGTAGACGTTCTTCGACAGATACTTGCCCGCCCGGACCCCGGCGTTGCCCTGATCGTCGGTCGTCACGTCGAGGTCGTCGAGCCCGAAGTTCTGGCGCAGGTTGCCGACGATCCCCTCGCCACCCTTGCCCGCGAGGGTGGCGACCGCAGAGGCGAGCTGCGCCGCCTGCAGGATCGAGAGGTTCTGCAAGCCTTTGCCGAACAGGAGCTGCGCCACGACCTCCTCCTGCGGCAGCTCGGGCGAGGAGGCGAAGGTGATCGTCGGTTCGGTCGCGTCGCCTTCGATGGTGATCGTGACCGTGACGCCGTCGCCGGCCGTCGTCGTCGCGACCAGCCGCACGTAGGGCACGAACTCGCCCTGGAGCCGCGCCTGGCCCTCGGTGAGGTCGAGCCGCTTGCCGAGCAGCTCCAGCCGGCCGCGGATCAGGTCGAACTGCCCGACGGGGACGATGTTGGACGTCGTGCCGCCGAGCTGGATCGACCCGCCGAGCTCGGCGTCGAGCCCACGGCCGCGGATGAACACGCGGTTCGGCGCGTTGACCGTGATGTCGAGCGGGAACGGCCGGCCGCCGCCCGAGCCGCCGCCAGAGCCCGGCTTGGCGATGAGGCCGGCCCGGACGCGGGTCTGTCGGACGGCCGCCGACTCGGACCGGTGGACGAGCCCGTCAGGGATCGCCTCGGCGCCGCCGAGCCCGGTCGAGGGCACCCGGATCTCGGTCTCGCCGAGATCGAGCGTGCCGCCGATGGTCGCCCCGCCGGTCAGCGGCCCCGTGACCGCGATGCGGCCGTCGACGCTCGTTTTGTAAAGATCGGGGTTCTGCAGCACGGCACCGCCAAGCACGATCGCAAGGTCGGCGTCATACGGAGCCGCGAGCGCGACCGGCCCCGAGACGGTGATGCGCCCTCCCGTGCTGAAGGCGGCGTTCGCGTCCACCGTCGCGCGCCCGCCGCCGAGCCGCACGTCGACGCTGCCGTTCTGAAGCGCGAGCCCGAGCGTCGGCGCCGCGACGCGCATGTTGCTGGCAGCGACGGTCCCCGAGAGGCCCGCAAGTCCCGGCGCGCCCTCCATCCTGAGGTCGAACCGCACCGGCGCCTGCACCGAACGGGGCGCGATGAACGGATTGAGGAGGGCGAGTTCCGCCGACCCGGTGATCGCGAGGTCGGAGGTCTTGAAGTCCGTTCCGAGCGCGCCCTTCACGTCCGCGCGGATCCCCCCCGGCCCGACGGCCGCGAGATCGAGCCGGTAGGTGTCGCCCGCCTGCTCCGCGGTGCCTGTCACGCTGAGCGGCCCCGGGAATTGCGGCACCACGAGCCCGAGGTTGGCGAGCCGCGCGTCCAGCGTCAGGGTCCGCCCCTCTGCCGTCTGTCCGCCGCTCGCGGTGGCGGTGAGCTGCGGGTTCTTCAGGTCGAGCGCGGAGATCGTGATCGCAGCGCCGTCCTGCGACCCCGAAGCGGTGAGCGTCGTCGTCCCGGCAAGGAGACGGTTCGCTTGAGGCTGCCCGACGGCAAGGTTCTGCGCCTCGGCCGAGACCGTGACGTCGCGCGTGCTGCCGGTCTCCTTCAGGGTTGCGGTGGCGGTGGCGCTGCCGCCGTAGCCCGGCCCGAGCACGGCGAGGTCGCCGAAGTCCACCGATGCGGCGAGGTCGCTGGCGCCGGCCTCGTAACGCCCCTGCGCCGAGGCGGAGAGCGTCGCGGCCCGCAGTGTTGCCCGCGCGATGTCGATGGCGGAACCGGTCTGCGTGAGGTCCGCGCTGACGCTGCTGGTGCCCGCCAGCAGCCGGTCCGCCTGCGGCTGGCCGACGGCGAGGCCGGTCCCGGAGCCGTCGAGCACCACGTGCCGCGCCGGCCCCGCCTCGGTGACATGCGCCGTCGCCGCGAGCCGCCCGGCGTAGGCAGGCCCCAGCACCTTGAGATCGGCGAAATCGAGCGTGGCGGTGACGTCGCTCGCTCCCGGCGCGTACGTGCCGCTCGCCTGGGCCGTCAGCGTCGAGGCCCGCGCCGACGCGGCGTCGATGGTGATCGTCGCCCCGCTGCGAAGGAGGTTCGCCGCGACGGTCGAGCGCCCGCGGAGGAGCCCGTCGACCTGCGGCTGGCCGATCGCCACGTCCTGCCCCGCCGCGTCGAGCACGATGCGCTGGTCCGCGCCCGCTTCGGTCAGGCGCGCGTTGGCGTCGAGGCTGCCCGCATAGCCCGGACCGAGCACCGCGAGATCGGTGAAGCCGAGGTCGGCGGTGATGTCGCTCGCCCCCGGCACGTAGCGCCCGTCCGCCGTCACCGTCAGCGTCCGCGCGTTGATGCGCGCACGGTCGATCACGATCGTGGAGCCGGACTTCGTGGCTTGCGCGTCGATCGTCGCATCGCCCGCGAGGAGGCCGTCGACCTGCTCCACGCCGATCCGGATGTCGCGGCCGAGCCCCGTCAGGACGATGCGCTGCCCCTCCGGCACCTCGGTGACGCGCGCATCGGCGTTGAAGGTGCCGCCGTAGTTCGGGCCGAGCACGCCGATGTCGGCGAAGTCGATCTTCGCGCTCACGTCGCTCGAGCCCGGATCGTAGGTGCCGCTCGCGGTGGCGGTGAGGGACGCCGCGTCGAGGGCGAAGCGGTTGATCGTGACGGCCTCGCCTCGGCGCGTCACGTCGGCGTCGATCTTCGACGCGCCGCCGAGCAAACCGTCGACCTCCGCGATGCCGGTGCGAATGTCGCTGGCGTCGGCGGTGAAGACCACGTTCTGGCCGCCAGGGCCGTCCTTGACCTGCGCGTCCGCCTTGAGCCGGCCGCCGTAGCCCGCCCCGAGCGCCGCGAGATCGGCGAAGTCGAGCGACGCGGTGAGGTCTGCGGCGCCCGTCGAAAGGCTGCCCGACGCAGTTGCCGTCAAGGTCGCGGCGTTGATGGCAAGCGAGCGCAACGTCGTGCCGGTCGTGTCGCGCTTCATCGAGACGGCGACGGTGCTCTGGCCCGCGAGGAGGCTGTCCACCTGCGGCTGGCCGATGGCGATCCCGGTGCCGGTGACGGTCGCATCGGCATCAAAGCCGCCCGACAGCGCTTCGGCGCTGCCCGTCACGGCGACGGTCGCGGCGCCGGCGAGCGGCCGCCCGGCGAGCGCACGGAACCGCTTGAGGTCATCCGCTCGGACGGCGGCGTTGCCCGCGACCTTCAGGTCGCTGCCGATGCCGTCGATGTCGAACACGCCGGTCAGCCCGTAGTCCGCACCGTCGAGCTTCAGCGCCTTGATCGACACCGGCCCGCCGCCGGCCCAGGCCACCGTCGCCGTCCCCGACACGTCGGTCCCGAGGGCCTCGGCCACTGCGGGCGCCGCCGGCGCGAGGCCGGTCGCCGTGAAGGTGAGGTCCGCGTTCACGTTCGGCGTGCCGCCCGGCTTCGCGATCTGGCCCGTGCCGGCGAGCCGCAGCGTCCCCGCCGCGACGTCGGGCCGGTCGAGGCCCGCGATGTCGGCGCTCATCGTCCAGTCCGGGCCCTGTGCCGCGTCGAAGGCGACCTCGAGCGCCACGCGGTCGACCAGCGTGCGCGCGCCCGCGAGCGGCAGCAGCACCGGGCTGCCGTCATCCGCCGCGACCGTCCCCGACACGTCCATCAGCGTCGGCAGCCCGTCGGCGCCGACCGTCACGCGGCCGGTGAGGTCGAGCGCCCGGGCATGGAGGTCGAGCGACGACAGCGCGAACCCGCCGCCCGGCGTCTGCGCGCCCGCCGCCGCGATCCGCACGTCGTTGCCGAAGAAGGCGCCGTAGTCCGGGGCGAAGAGCGGCGCGAGGTCGCCCGCGAGATCCGCGCGGAACGACCTGAGCGTGGTCCCGCCCTCCTCTGACGCGAGCAGCGTCACCTGCCCCGCGAGCCGGTCCTGCCCCGCGGTCGAGAGCCGGATGTCGATGGCGAGATCGTCGAGCGGCCCCGCGCCTTGGGCCGTCAGCGTCACCGCCGGCGCGCCCGGGAGCTTCGCCAGCGTCGTGACGATGCCGCCCTCGGCCTCGTCGACCGCGAGGTCGAGCTTCACCGCGCCGCTGTCCTTCACGTAGCTCGCGTCGAGCTTGTAGACGCCCTTCGTGCCGTCGGTCCGCTCGATGGCGAGGTTCGCCGCGCCGTCGCCGCCCGCGAGCGAGACCGATCCCGCCACCGACAGCTCCGCCGCCTGCCCGAGGACAGGCTGGCCGAGGGCCACGCGCGCCGCCGTCAGCTTCGCGATGTTCACCGACACCGGCAATTCGGGCAGGCTGAAGGGCTTCGCCTCCGGCGAGGGGCCGGCCGCGGGGCCGGGCTTCGGCGGGCGTGCGACGATGATCTCGCCGGCGGAGAGCTCCGTCACCTCGACCCGCCCCCGCAGCAGCGCCGAACGGTTCCAGTCGAGCACCACGTCCTTGACCGTCAGCCAGACACCATCGTCGTCGGCGATGGTCATCTGGTCGAGCGAGGCTTGCGAGGACAGCGCCCCCTTGAAGCCGTCGATGCTGACCGTGCGCCCCGCCGAAGAGAGGTTCTTCTGGATGAGGTTGACGAGAAAACCCTTGTCGTCGTCCTGCGCCAGCGCCCGCGTGACCGGGCCCGCGAGCGCGATCACGCAGGCCAGAAGCGCCAGACCCGCCAGAACCTTCAGTGCTCGCCTCGGCGCCATCAGAATGCCTGCCCGATCCCGACGTAGAATTGCACGCCCTTGCCGGTGTCGCCGCTGACCGGACCGGCCACGTCGAGCCGGATCGGGCCGATCGCGGTGAGGTAGCGCACGCCCAGTCCCGCGCCAGACTGCACGTCGCCGCCGCCGAAGCTGTCCGCGCCGATGTAGCCCGCGTCGTAGAACCCGACCACGCCGATCTTGTCGGTGATCCGCCCGCGCACCTCGCCGGAGAGCCCGAGAAAGCTGCGCCCGCCGGTGCGGATGGTGCAGCCCGCGCCGCCGCCGAGGATGCCCGCGCAGTCCGATACCACGCCGAGCGACTGGTAGGGTTGGCCCCGCACGGTGCCGCCGCCACCCGAATAGAAGAGGTAGTCCCGCGGCGTCTCGAGGATGCCGGAGGCGAGGACGGAGCCGAACTGCACCCGCGTCGCGAGCACGATCCGGCTTTCCGCGCCGAGACCCTTGTAGCCCCGCGCGTCGAGCTTCAGCTGCCCGCCGGTGCCGGAGTCGTTGATGCCGACGAAGGGCGTCACGCCGCCCGCGAGGTAGAACCCCTTCGTCGCGTTCAGCTTGTCGTCGCGCCGGTCCCAGGTCGCGGTGACGGGAAGCGCGAAGGTGGTGATGTTGCGGCTGCCGAGCACGTCGGTCACGCGCTCGGTCTGGAGGCTGACGCCGGCCTGGGCGGACAGCTCCTCGGAGAAGTAGCGCGTGAGCCCCGCGCCGATCTCGGCGCGATCGCTGGTGTAGTCGTCCTGATCCTGCCGCTCGGCCAGCGCGGTGACGTAGAGGTCCGTGTCGGGCATGAACGTCGCCGGGCGGTTGAAGGTCACGCCGACCGAATAGTCGATGCCGCCCGAATTGCCCGCGAGCCCGCTGACCTTGGCGTCGAAGCGCAGCGACTCCGCGCCGCGCAGGAGGTTGCGGTCGAGGTAGTAGGTCGAGAGCCCGAAGCCCTCGTCGGTCGCGTATTCCGCGCCGAAGCCGATGCGCCGCCGCTTGTCCTCGAGGACCGCTGCCGCGACGTCGAGCGTGTCGTTGGGGCCGAGCCTGTCCGCCTCGGTCAGCGCCGCCGACTTGAAAGTGCCGGTCCGCCGCAGACGCGTCGCCACGCGGTCGAGCTTGTCGGGATCGAAGACTTCGCCCGTCGGGAAGCCCGCGATCGCCGCCACGCGTTCGGTCCGCGTCCGCTCGTTGCCCGAGATCGTGAATCGCCCGAACCGCACCCGAGGACCGGGGCTTACGGCGACGCGGGCGTCGAGCAGGTTCGTCGCATGATCGGCGACGATGTCCTGCCCCGCGATATCCGCCTTGGCATGGCCGTACGTCCGCCAGCCGGTGACCGCCGCCGCTGCCGCCGTCTTGATCGCGCCGCTCTGCGCGACGGCGCCGCGCGCGAACTCCTCGGGCAGCTTCGTGTCGGGCGCGACCGGAGCGATCTCTGCCCGCGAGAACCTGAACTTCGGTCCGGGCTGCACCGAGACCGTGATGGTCCCGACGCGGCGCGGCGGGTTCAGCGCCGAGATCTCCGTGGCCTCGCGACCGTCGACGAGCACGTGGATCACGCCCGAGTAGTAGCCCGCCGCATAGAGCGCGCCCTCGAGCCGCCCGTACTCGGCGCGGGCCGCGGCGAGGATGTCCTGCGGCGCGGTCGTCCCGTCGCGCTGCGTCTGCGCCAGCAGCGACGCTCCGCTGAGCCGGTCCCTGAGATCCGTATCGTCGCCGGCAAAGGCGAAGACGAGCCGGTCGAGCGGACGTGCCGGTCCCGCCGGGATCACGGCAAGCACGACGGCGGCCAGCGCCGCGGCTTTCCTCGTCACTTTACTG
This sequence comes from Paracoccaceae bacterium, assembly GCA_965219015.1. Taxonomy (GTDB): domain Bacteria; phylum Pseudomonadota; class Alphaproteobacteria; order Rhodobacterales; family Rhodobacteraceae; genus CBDCNH01. The sequence goes on along the minus strand of CBDCNH010000013.1, from coordinate 267,202 downwards.
CTCACGACGCCACGTTCCCCGGCTGTTGCCAGACCTTCGCATCATCGCCCGCACGGTTCAATCGTGCAGCCCAGATGGCCCGGTCACGATGCAGGGAAGCCACGCCCCCCTTGCACCCGGCGTAGCCACGTGTCACGTCGCCGGACATGCCGGAGGTTGTGCCTGTGCGCGCGCCGGGCATCCCGCGATTGTTCCCTACGAGTCGAGATGGACGACAGGCTTTTGCCGGATCGGGAGAACGCTTCTTGAAACTAGCATACTACCGAAGCGCGCCGACGAACTTTGGCGACGAGCTGAACGCCTACATGTGGCCGCGCCTCCTGCCGCCAGGCTTTCTCGACGACGACGACAGCGAACTCTTCGTCGGCATCGGCTCGATCTTCGGGGAGATGTTCCCGCGGGACAGCGTGAAGCACGTGATGGGGTCCGGGATCGCGGGGTACTTCCCGAGGCCGGACCTGCAGAACGGGCGCTGGAACGTCGTGTTCGTGCGCGGGCCGCGGACGGCCGCGACGCTGGGCCTGCCGTCCGAGACGGCGATTTGCGACAGCGCGATCCTCCTGCGCGAGATCGACGACCTGCCGCCCGCGGCGCCGGGCATCGGCGTCGCGTTCATGCCGCACTTCCAATCGCTTCCGACCGGCAACTGGGGACCGGTGTGCCGGCGCGCCGGCATCACGCTGATCGATCCGACCGATCCGCCGGAAGAGGTGATCGCGCAGATCCGCGGCGCCGACGTGCTCATCTCCGAAGCGATGCACGGCGCGATCGTCGCGGACGCGTTGCGGGTGCCCTGGATCGTCGCGCGACCTTTCGCGCGGGGGCATCATGAGAAGTGGAACGACTGGGCCGAGTCCCTCGGCCTCGATCTGACCTGGACGCAGCACTGGCCGTCCGGGGTGCGGGAGCTGGTCGTGCTGATCGCCGGCAAGGGCGCCACGCGACTGAAGGAGCACCGCTGGCCCGATTCCATGCTCGCCGTGCCGTTGGCGGACCTCCTTGTCCGGGCCTCGGCGTGGAAGCTCCGGCGGATCGCGCGCCGAACGCGGGGGCAGCTCAGCGAGGACGCGGCGATCGCCCGGGCGACCGAGCGCGCACGCGCGCGTCTCAACGACTTTGTCGCCATGCGGGCCGCTGCCGCCGAGTAGTGCGTCCTCCGCCTGCCGGAGCCGGATCCGCGTCGCCCCTTGCACCCCCGCTGGCTGCGTGGTCCTGTCGAGGCCAAAGCCGGAGACCGACATGCCCTACGCGCCAGCCGAAAACCGCTACTCCTCGATGCCCTATCGACGCTGCGGGCGGTCCGGGCTGAAGCTTCCGGCGGTCTCGCTCGGCCTCTGGCACAACTTCGGCGGCGACACGCCGCATACCCGCAAGCGCGAGATGTGCCGCACCGCCTTCGACCTCGGGATCACGCATTTCGACCTCGCCAACAACTACGGCCCGCCTCCCGGCAGCGCCGAGGAGGCCTTCGGCGACATCCTCGCGACCGACTTCGCCGGCTACCGCGACGAGCTGGTGATCTCCTCGAAGGCCGGCTACCCGATGTGGGACGGCCCCTACGGCGAATGGGGCAGCGCCAAGTACCTCATCGCCTCCTGCGACCAGTCGCTGAAGCGCATGGGGCTCGACTACGTGGACATCTTCTACTCGCACCGCTTCGATCCCGAGACGCCGCTCGAGGAGACGATGGGCGCGCTCGACCGGATCGTGCGGTCGGGGCGCGCGCTCTACGTCGGGCTCTCGAGCTACAACTCCGCCAGGACGCGCGAGGCGGTGGCGATCCTGAAGGATCTCGGCACGCCCTGCCTGATCCACCAGCCGGCCTACAACATGCTCAACCGATGGGTTGAGAACGACGGGCTGACCGACACGCTCGACGAGCTCGGCGTCGGCTCCATCGCCTTCACGCCCCTGGCGCAGGGGATGCTCTCGAAGAAGTACCTCGGCGGCATCCCCGACACCAGCCGCGCCGCGCAGGGCAAGTCGCTCGATCCCGGCAAGATCACCGACCGCGCCGTCGAGAGCATCCGCGCGCTGAACGGCATTGCCGAGGCGCGGGGGCAGACGTTGGCGCAGATGGCCATCGCCTGGGTGCTGCGCGGCGGGCGCATCACCTCGGCGCTGATCGGCGCCTCGCGTCCCGGCCAGATCGAGGACTGCGCGGGAGCGGTCGCGAACCTCGACTTCACGGCGGACGAGCTCGCGGAGATCGATCGGCACGCGCAGGAGCAGGACATCAACCTCTGGGCGCGGTCGTCGGAGTCCGCATAGACCCTATGCCGCCCCGACGCGGCGTGCTTGAATGCCTGATGCGCCGCGTCCTCGCCAGCCTGCTGCTGACCGCCCTGCCGGCCTGGGCCGAGGTGCCTCGGCCGGTGACGGATGCGCTCTATGGCGCCGTCGATCCCGCGGAAGCACGGCTGGGGCAGATGCTGTTCTACGACCGCATCCTGTCGGGCAACCGGAACATTGCCTGCTCGACCTGTCACCATCCCCGCTTCGGCACCTCCGACGGCGTGTCGCTCGACCTCGGCGAGGGCGCCACGGGCCTGGGGCCCGAGCGCCACGTGACCGGCACCGACGACCCCGAGCAGCGCATCCCGCGCAACGCGCCCGCGCTTTTCAACCTCGGAGCGCACGAGTTCGCCATCATGTTCGACGACGGCCGCATCGAGGCCGACCCCTCGCGCCTCTCGGGGCTGAGGACGCCGCTCGAGGACGAGATGGTCGCGGGCTTCTCGGGCGTTCTGTCGGCGCAGACGATGTTTCCGGTGCTCGCATCCGACGAGATGGCCGGCCACTACGCCGAGAACGACGTCGCGAAGGCGGTGCGCGAGGGCATCATCACCGGCCCCGGCGGCGCGTGGGACATCCTCGCGGCGCGGGTCGCGGGCATCGCCGAATACCGCACGGCGTTCCAGCAGGTCTACCCGGAGATCGCGGCCGGCCGGCCCATCGCCTTCACCGACATCTCCAACGCCATCGCGGCCTTCGTGGCGGAGGAATGGCGCTCGGACACGAGCCCGTTCGACGTGTACCTCCGAACCGGAACCGGCCTCGACGACATTCAGAGGGACGGCCTGGCGCTCTTCTACGGCCCGGCCGGCTGCGATGCCTGCCATTCCGGCCCGTTCCAGACCGACCAGCGTTTTCACGCGATGGGCCAGCCGCAGCTCGGGCCGGGCAAGGCCGAGCGGTTCGAGACGACGAGCCGCGACGTCGGCCGGATGCGCGTGACCGGCCGCGATGCCGACGCCTACGCCTTCCGGACCCCGAGCCTTCGCAATGTCACCGCGACCGGCCCCTGGGGCCATGCCGGCGCCTACGCCGACCTCGGCGCGTTCCTCCGCGCCCATGCCGATCCCGTCGCGGCGCTGGCACGCTACCGCCGCGGTGCGGTGCTACCCGCCTTCGATCCTGCAAAGCCTGACTGGGCGATCATGGAGGATCCCGCCGAGGTCGCCTCCATCGCGGCCGCGGTCAGCAGTCCGCCCGTCCGCCTCGAGCCCGCCGACATCGCGGCACTCGAAGCGTTCCTCGGTGCGCTCGCCGATCCCGCGGCGCTGCGCGGCCGGCTCGGCATCCCGGAGGCCGTCCCGAGCGGGCTGCCAATCGACCGCTAAGGCTGGAGTGGTGCCGCTGAAGGGACTCGAACCCCCGACCCCATCATTACGAATGACGTGCTCTACCAGCTGAGCTACAGCGGCTCCGGGGCGCGTCTTAGCGGCGTTCGGACGGCGTGGGTAGCCCCAATTTGCCGCCCCTGTCTCACGGACGGGGAAGGGGATCCTCGAGCTCGGTGAGCCGCGGCACGTCCTCATCCGGCGCAGGCGCTTCGGGCTCGGGCTCGGGTTCGGGCCCGGTCGTGGGCTCGGGTTCCTCGGGTTGGCCGGCGATGAGCGGCAGGAGCTCGGTCTGCGTCGGCGACGGACCGGTCGCGGCGGGGGGCTCGAGCCAGTCGAGCGTGTCGAAGGCGCCGCAGTTCTCGCAGATCGGCACCCATTGCGCGTGGATGTTGTGGCAGTTGCTGCACACCCATTGCGGCCCCCGCGGCGCCGTCAGGGCGCGCGTCAGCCAGCCACGGACGACGGCGTCGGAGGCGCCCTCGCCGCGCTCGATGGCCGCCATGATGGTCAGGACGCGCGCGGTTGGGTGCGTGTCGATGAGGTCGCCGAGCGCCCGGCGCGCGCCGGGAAAATCCTCGGCGGCAATGTCGAGCTCGGCGAGGAGCTGCCGCGTCTCCTCGTGCGCCGGCCGGAGCCGAGTGATCGCGTTGAACCGGCGGCGCCGGTCGAGCGGGCTCTCGTCGGGCACGATCTCGGCGAAGGCGGCGGCGAGCTCCGGATGCGGCCGGGCTTCCCAGGCGCGCTTCAGGATGCGCGCGGCGAGCCGCTGGTTGCCCTCGGCGATGTAGGTGCGCGCGGCCAGCGCCGCCGCCGGGACCAGATCGGGCGACTCGCGGTTGGCGGTGATCGCCGCCTCGCGCGCCTCGATCGAGTTGCCCTCGGCGAGGATGTCCTTCGCCTCCTGCAGCGCCAGCACCGCGTCGCGCCGCTTGTAGACGTCGCGCGGCAGGCTGCCGAGGCGCAGCTTCGCCCCGAGCGTCTGTCGCGCCCCGGCCCAGTCGGCCTGCTCGGCCTGCAGCTTCAGGAGCAGATCCTGCGTCGGTGCGTGCTTCGGCTTCAGCGCGTTGGCCTGCTCGGCGAGCTTCAGCGCGGTCGCGTCGTCGCCAGCGACGAGCCGCTGCTGCAGGAGCCCGCGGATGCCGACGAAGCGCGTCCGCTCGTCGCCGAGCAGCCGGCGGTAGACCTCCTCGGCCGCCTTCGTATCGCCGGTCATCTCGGCGGCCTGCGCGGTCACGAGATCAGTGAGGTCCGGCCGGTGCAGGTAGCGGCGCGCCCTTGCGGCCTTCTGCGCGGCAGTCTTGCCATCTCCGGACGCAAGGGCCAGCATCCCGTCCGCGAGCGCGTCGAGCCCCTTCCGCTGCTGGCGGCGGTTGAAATGCCGCGAGATCGCGGTCTCGTCGCCGTTGAGGAAGCGCAGCACCGCAACGAGGAGCGCGATCAGCCGGATCGCGAGCCAGACGACGATCACGAACACCACCGCCGCGATCACCGCCTGCAACGGCCCGAGGTTCAGCTCGACCGAGCCCACCGCGATGCGGATGCCGCCGGTGCTCTCGAGAAGCGTTCCCGCGAGGACAGTGAGCGCGATGACGACCGCGATGAAGATGAGCGTCTTGAGGAGGGACCAGATCACGTCAGTTGCTCGCGGGCGCGGGCGACGCCCCACCGACATCGGCCTTGAGCGGCAGCAGCGCCGCAAGCGCGTCGAGCCGCGTCTGCGCGTGGGCGGTCCAGTCGGCGAGCGCCTGCCGGCCGGGCTCGGGCAGCGCGGATATCTCGTTCGTCGCCGCGTCGATGTCGCCGGACGTCACCGCGGCCTCGGCACGCGACAACACGGCGTCGGCGTCGTCGCCCGAACGCGGCGCGAGCGACCGGACGCCCAGCTGCGCGCGCGTGAAGGCGCCGAACCGCGCGCCGATCCCGGAGCTCGTCTCGGTCTGCCGCGCAGCCGCGAGCGCGGCGCGGGCGGGCTCGGGGAAGGACTGCTGGAGGTCGCTCAGCGTCGGAACGCCGTCCTCGACCGACCGGAGCGGTTCAGGGATGCGGATCCCGGTCGCGGCAAGGTCGTCGAGCGCCGGGCCGAACGGACCGCCGTTCGTGACCGCGGCCTCGATGCGGCCGAGCGCCACGCGTGCCTCGAGCCCCTTCGCTTCCGCCTGCGCCGCGTCGACCCTCGCCTGCGCCGCCTGCGCTGCCGCATCGACCTGCGCCTGCGCCGCCTGCGCCGCGGCCGCCACGCTGGCGCTCATCTCGGAGTTCGCCGCCTTTTGCGCGTCGAGTTCCTGCCGGAGTGCCGTGAGCGCGGCTTCGGTCTCCGGCGCGGGACCGGGCGTCGCGACCGGCCGGGCCTCGAGCGCCGCGATCCGGGCGGTGAGGCTCGCGACGTCGGCCTGCTGGGATCGAAGCGCGTCGCGGATCTCGGCTGTGCCCGTGTCGGGCGGGGCCTCCTGCGCCGCCTCGAGCGCGTCGAGCCGGCCCGTCACTGCCGCATCGGCCTGCGGTTTGGGACGCTGCTCCAGCGCCGCGATCTTGGCGCCGTTGTCGGCGAGCGCGGCTGCGGTATCGTCCATCCGCCGTGACTGGTCGCCGAGCGTGTTGCGGATGCTCTCGAGCCGATCGTTCGGGAAATCCGGCACGACGTACTTCGCGAAGGCGAAACCGAGGAGGCCGGCCACGATCCCGCCGAGCACCAGCGCAAGGAACGACCCGGTGCCGCCGCGTCGGGCCGGCTCGGGCGCGGGCTCGGTCGCTTTCGGTGATGAGGGTTCAGGACCGCCGACGGCATCGCGGCGCAGGTCCGGGACGGACTCGGGATCGGGCGCTGTCGCGACCGTCGAGGTGTCGGGGGTCGGGTCATCGGTCGTGCGGTCTTCGGGATCGGCCAACGGCACGTGCTCCTGCGGTTACGGGCCGCCCGCAAGATCGGTCCGGCCCGGCACCTTAACGCGCGGATAGTTGCCGCTTCAAGCCGGGGTTCGCCCCGCAAGAAGATCGTGCAGCCCTTCGAGCATGGCCGCGGCGTCCGGGCGCCTGGCGATGGCATCGGCCGGAACGACCGCAGCGACCGCCGGCGACAGGGCAAGGACGCGCAGCGGAGCGCGCGCGCCGGCGAGAGCCGGCCGTGCGAGAGCAGCACTTCGGGGCGAGAAGAGCGCCACGATCACCGGCGCCCTCTCGGCCAGCAGCAACCGGCCGGCCGCAGGCATCGGCAGCGCGCGCTGGTCGTAGATGACCGCCTCGCGAAGCTCGGTTCCCGCTTCGGCAAGCCGGCCCGCGACATGCGCGCCATGCGGATGCAGAAGCGGGCCCCGGCCGACAAGGTGCGGCGCGAGTGCCGCGGCATCATGCGCCGTCGCGACGACGTGGAACCCCGCCGTCCGCGCCGCGTCCGCCGTGCGTGGCCCGACGCAGACGGCAGGGAGGCTGCGGTCCGTCGTCCCCGCGGCCCAGATCGCAACCGCGTTCTGCGAGGTGAAGACGAGGCCCCGGATGTCAGGGTCCGGCGGGCGCAGGGGTCGCGGCTCGATGGCCTGCATCGGCGCCGTCACCACGCCGAGCGCCGCGCCGAACCGGGCCTCGACGGCGGACGCGAAACGCGCCGACTGAGCTGCGGGGCGCGTCAGCAGAAGCGTCGGGCGATCCTTGCCGCGGGTCATGCCCGATGCTAGCCGAGCCCGATGATGCCGACAACGCGAGGCCTGCCCGACCATCCGACGCTGCTCGGCATCGAGGCGAGCTGCGACGATACGGCGGCGGCGGTGGTGCAGAGCCGTCGGGACGGCCCGTCGATCCTGTCGTCCGTCGTGGTCTCGCAGGCGGCGCTGCACGCGGCCTATGGTGGCGTCGTGCCGGAGATCGCGGCGCGCGCGCATGTCGAGCGGCTCGACCACGCGGTCGAAGCGGCGCTTGCGGAGGCCGGGCTCGGGCTCGACGCCATCGACGCGGTGGCCGTCACGTCGGGGCCGGGACTGATCGGCGGCGTGCTGGCCGGAGTGATGCTGGCGAAGGGCATCGCCGCGGCGCGAGGGCTGCCGCTCGTCGGCGTCAACCACCTCGCGGGCCACGCGCTGACGCCGCGCCTGACCGATGACATCGCGTTCCCCTACCTGATGCTCCTCGTCTCCGGCGGGCATTGCCAGTTTCTCGTCGTGCGCGGCCCGGACCGCTTCGAGCGGCTCGGCGGCACCATCGACGATGCGCCAGGCGAGGCGTTCGACAAGGTGGCCAAGCTCCTCGGGCTCGGCCAGCCCGGCGGGCCGGAGGTCGAGCGGGCCGCGCGAACGGGTGACAGCGAGCGCTTCGCCCTGCCCCGCGCGCTGCTGGACCGGCCGGGGTGCGACCTGTCGTTCTCCGGGCTGAAGACGGCCGTGCTTCGGCTCCGCGACGCCTGCCTCGTCGGCGGCGCGCTGCGTGAGGCCGACCGTGCCGACATCTGCGCGGGCTTCCAGGCGGCGGTGGCCGACGTGCTCGCCGAGAAGTCGCGGCGAGCGCTGGCATGGGCGAAGGTGCCGGTCTTCGCCGTGGCGGGTGGCGTCGCGGCGAATGGGTCCATTCGGGCTCGACTCGAGACGGTTTGCGCCGATGTCGGGGTCCGGTTCCTCGCCCCGCCGCTCGAGCTTTGCACCGACAACGCGGCGATGATCGCCTGGGCCGGAATCGAGCGGCTGCGTGTCGGCCCGCCCGACGACATGACGCTCGGGGCACGCCCCCGCTGGCCGCTCGACGCCGCGAGCGCGCCGATGCTAGGGTCCGGCAAGCGCGGCGCGAAAGCCTGAGGGGAACAGGGATGCAGGTCGTCATCATTGCGCGCGACAAGCCGGGAAGCCTCGACCTGCGGCAGGCGGTGCGGGCGGCACATCTCGATTACATCGCCGCGACGGGTGTCGTGGACTTCGGCGGACCGCTCGTGGACGCGGACGGCGCCATGACCGGCACGCTCATCGTGTTGAACGTCGCCGACATGGGCGGTGCCGAGGCCTGGGCGGCGAGCGATCCCTACGCCAAGGCCGGGCTCTTCGCCTCGGTCACGCTCGACGCCTGGCGCCGCGTCGTCGGATGAGCGGGCGCTGGCTCTTCAAGTCCGAGCCCGATGCCTGGAGCTGGAACCAGCAGGTCGCGCGTGGCGACGCAGGCGAGGAATGGACGGGCGTACGAAACTACCAGGCGCGCAACTTCATGCGCGCCATGAAGCTCGGCGACCTCGGGTTCTTCTACCATTCCAACGTCGGCAAGGAGATCGTCGGGATCGTCGAGGTCTCCGACGCCATCCATCATGACAGCACGACCGACGACCCCCGCTGGGACTGCGTCAACATCCGCGCCGTCGGGCCCCTTGCGAAGCCCGTGACGCTCGATGCCTGCAAGGCCGAGCCGCGGCTCGCCGAAATGGTGCTCGTCACTAACTCGCGGCTCTCCGTGCAGCCCGTCACCGAAGCCGAATGGGACGTGATCTGCGCCTTGGGCGGGCTCTAGGCGAAGGCGCCATCCTTGCCGAAGTGCTTGGTGAGCATGTAGTAGACCACCGCGCGGTACTTGTTGCGCTCGGACCTGCCATAGGTCTCGACCACGGCGTCGATCGCGTCCATCAGCTCCGGCCCGTCCTTCAGCCCGAGCTTGCGGACGAGAAAGTTCTTCCGCACCGTCTCCAGCTCGGCGTGGTCGGACGCCGCGATGGTCTCGCTGTCGGCATTGTAGATCGTCGGCCCGCAGCCGATCGTCACCTTGGTCAGGAGCGCCATGTCCGGCGTCATCCCGCATTTCGTCTTCAGATCGCCCGCGTATTTCTCGATCAGTTCGTCACGTTTGCCCATGATGTCGCGCTCCCGCTGAAAGCTGCTTCCCCGTTGCAAGGGGTAAAGCGGCCCATGCGGAGCGCAAAGTAAAATGTCGCCGGATCAGTAGCGGTAGAGGTCCGACTTGTAGGGCCCGGCCACCTCGACGCCGATGTACTCGGCCTGCTCGGGCGCGAGCTCGGTCAGCTTCACGCCGATCTTCGCGAGATGCAGCCGCGCGACCTTCTCGTCGAGATGCTTGGGCAGGATGTAGACGCCGGGCGCGTAGTCGGCCGAGCGCGTCCAGAGCTCGATCTGCGCGAGCACCTGGTTGGTGAAGCTCGCGCTCATCACGAAGCTCGGGTGCCCGGTCGCGTTGCCGAGGTTGAGAAGTCGGCCCTGGCTCAGGAGGATGATCCGGGCGCCCGAAGGCATCTCGATCATGTCCACCTGGTCCTTGATGTTGGTCCATTTGTGGTTGCGGAGCGACGCGACGGCGATCTCGTTGTCGAAGTGGCCGATGTTGCCGACGATCGCCATGTCCTTCATCGCGCGCATGTGCTCGATGCGGATCACGTCGCGGTTGCCGGTGGCGCTGATGAAGATGTCGGCCTCCGCGGCCACGTCCTCGAGGCGGACGACCTCGTAGCCGTCCATCGCGGCCTGCAGCGCGCAGATCGGGTCCACCTCCGTGACCTTCACCCGCGCGCCGGCGCCCCGCAAAGAGGCGGCCGAGCCTTTGCCGACGTCGCCGTAGCCGCACACGACCGCCACCTTCCCCGCCATCATCGCGTCGGTGGCGCGGCGGATGCCGTCCACGAGGCTCTCGCGGCAGCCGTACTTGTTGTCGAACTTCGACTTCGTGACGCTGTCGTTGACGTTGATCGCCGGGAACGGCAGCAGGCCGCGCTTGTGCAGGTCGTAGAGCCGGTGCACGCCCGTGGTCGTCTCCTCCGACACGCCGCGGATCGCGTCGCGCTGGTTCGTGAACCAGCCGGGGGAGGCCTTCATGCGCGTGCGGATCTGCGCGAAGAGCGCCTCTTCCTCCTCGGACTGCGGGGTGGCGATGAGGTCCGCCTCGCCCGCCTCCACGCGCGCGCCCATCAGGATGTAGAGCGTCGCGTCGCCGCCGTCGTCGAGGATCATGTTCGCCGGGCCCGCGTCGAAGTCGAAGATCCGGTCAGTGTAGGCCCAGTAGTCCGCGAGGCTCTCGCCCTTGATGGCGAACACCGGCGTACCGGTCTCGGCGATCGCGGCCGCCGCGTGGTCCTGGGTCGAGTAGATGTTGCACGACGCCCAGCGCACCTCGGCGCCGAGCGCCACCAGCGTCTCGATGAGCACGCCGGTCTGGATCGTCATGTGCAGCGAGCCTGCGATCCGCGCGCCCTCGAGCGGCCTCGCGCCGGAAAACTCCTCGCGCAGCGCCATCAGCCCCGGCATCTCGGTCTCGGCGATCACCAGTTCCTTGCGGCCATAATCGGCAAGCGCGATGTCCCTCACGACGAAATCCTTCGGCATTGCTCTTGGCTCCATGGTGCGGGACTGATCGCGGGGTCGATAGCACCGGCGGGGCAGGGCGACAATGGCGCGGACGAAGCAGGTACGGGCGTGGCAGCGGATGCTGTCCGGGCGCCGGCTCGACCTGCTCGACCCGACGCCGATGGACATCGAGATCGCCGACATCGCGCACGGCCTTGCCTTCGTCGCGCGGTGGAACGGACAGACCTCGGGCGAGCACCCCTACTCGGTCGCCGAGCATTCGCTCCTCGTGGAGGAGCTCTTCGCGCTGGCCAACCCGGACGCGCCCGCGCGCTGGCGCCTGGCGGCCCTGCTCCATGATGCGCCCGAGTACGTGATCGGCGACATGATCTCGCCCGTGAAGGCGGCCGTCGGCCCGGTCTACCGCGAGCTCGACGAACGGCTCGCCGCGGCAATCCACTTGCGCTTCGGATTGCCGGCTGCGCTGCCGGCCGCCGTCAAGCGGGCGATCAAACGCGCGGATCGCTGTTCGGCCTGGCTCGAAGCGACGCAGATCGCCGGCTTTTCGCGCGATGAAGCCAATCGACTGTTCGGCTTCCCGCAATCCGGGCTGATCGCGGGAAGGGGCATTGAGCCCCGCCCGGCCGTGCAGGTGCGGTCAGACTATCTCGATCGTCACCGCACGCTGACGCGCGAAAGTTGATCGGCCGCCAATATCAGATTGCGAGGTCTTCAGGCGACTTGCCCTGCCGCAGAGCCTCTTCCATCCAGCGCGGCTTGCGCCCTCTGCCAGACCACGTATCGCTCCGATCGGCCGGATTGGCATACTTCGGCACCGCGTTCGAGCGTTTCCGCGTCGTCGCCGTTCCCGTCAGATCGTTGAGAGAATAGCCATGTTTCCGAACCGCTTCTTCGGCATCGGCCAGTGCATCTTTGCGCTTGCGATCCTCATATGAGGAGACCGCCCTGGTCACCTGCGCCTGAAGCTCCTTTAGCTCCTTGAGCGACATCGAGTTGAGTTCCACGTCCATTGCAATACCCCTGATTTTTGATTTGGGGAGAAATGGCACAAGACTGAAACCAATGCCAGCCTGATTGTTGGCAAGCATTAATATGAAACTCGGGACCGAGATCGATTGGCAGGGAGCAGCGGCTACTTCGGGCTGCGCTTTGCCAGGATCCTCTGCAACGTGCGACGATGCATGTTGAGCCGTCGCGCCGTCTCGCTGACGTTGCGGTCGCAGAGCTCATAGACCCGCTGAATGTGCTCCCACCGCACACGGTCGGCGGACATCGGATTCTCCGGTGGCGCCGGCAGGTTTCCGCCACGTGCGAGAAGCGCGCTGGTGATGTCATGCGCGTCGGCCGGCTTGGACAAATAGTCCGTAGCCCCGATCTTCACCGCAGCGACCGCCGTCGCGATGGCGCCGTAACCGGTCAGCACGACGACCCTGCAATCGGGGCGGCGCGACCGCAGCGCCTCGACCACGTCGAGCCCGTTGCCGTCCTCGAGCCGAAGGTCCACGACGGCGAACGCGGGCGGTCTCGACAAAGCAATCGATCGGCCGCTCGTCACGGAGTCGGCGATCTCCGGCTCGAACCCGCGCTTTTCCATCGCCTTCGCGAGCCGACGGAGAAACGGTTCGTCGTCGTCGACGATCAAAAGCGAGCGATCCGGCCCGATGTCGAGCGCTTCTGCCGACTCGCGCGCGCGAAGTGGTTCCAATCCGTCCATCATGATCGCCAATCTAGAACGTCTCTAACTCCAGTCAATTGCGCGGAACCGCACGCATGTCCTTATGCGGCACCGTTCCTGACGTAGCATCCGATCGTGTCGGCGATCTCTTTCGGCGTCGCCTCGCGCTGGAAGAAGTCGACGGAGCCGGCCTTCGGAAACACGAGGTACGTCAGCGTCGTGTGATCGACGAGGTAATAGTCGTCGCCCGACGGGTTGGCCTTGAAGTAGACGCGGTAGGCCTTCGCAGCCGCGGCGACTTCCGCGGTCGATCCGGTCAACCCGATCATCCTGGGATGGTAGGCCCCGGCGAAGTCGCGCACGACCTCGGGCGTGTCGCGGTGCGGGTCGATCGAGATGAAGACCGGCACTGCCGAAACCCCGGCATCTTGCAATAGATCGACCGCTTCGGCATTGCGCGCGGAATCGAGCGGACAGACGTCCGGGCAGAACGTGTAGCCGAAGTAGATGAGCGTCGGCCCGACGATCACATCCGTGTCGGTGACTTTCTCTCCTTTGCCGTCGACGAGCGTGAACGGTCCGCCGATCGCGCCCGCTCCGCTGGCAATCCGCGACCTGCGGCATTCGGCGAAGGGATCGCTTCCTCCGCCGCGCAGCGCGAAATTCGCCGTCAGGCCGAGACCGGCGGCGAGGACGGCCGCGGCGATCATGGCGTATGCGCGTGTCATGGCTCAATTCCCGCTTCGTCTGCGTCGCATTGATCGTGCGCGGGGCGGCCATTAGCAATGGCCCGACGCGCCGCGGGCATTCATTAGTCGGGGATCACCAGATGCGAACGCCGAAGGTCGGTCTCCCGAATCGCAAGACGCGCAGCGAATGGGTTCGGCTCAGGACGCTCATCTTGCTGCGCTGGCTCGCCATCTCGGGCCAACTCGGCGCCATCATCGCGGCCGACCGGTTCTTCGACGTCCGCCTCGACCTCGGCCTCTGCTATGCCGTCGTCGGCGTCGCGATCATCGCCAATCTCGTGTCGATCTTCGTCTTTCCGGTCAACAAGCGGCTGACCGAGTTCGAGGCGATGCTCACGCTCCTCTTCGATCTCGCCCAGCTCGGCTTCCTGCTCTACCTCACCGGCGGCCTGCACAATCCCTTCGCGCTCCTCATCCTCGCTCCGGTCACCATCTCCGCGAGCACGCTGCGGCTCCAGACGACCGTGTTCCTCGGCATGGTCGCCATCGCCATCGTCACGCTGGTCTCGATCGTCCACCTGCCGCTGACGACGGACGCCGGCGAGGTGCTCAACGTGCCGCCGATGTTCGAGTTCGGCTTCCGCCTCTCGATCATCGTCGGGATCGTGTTCCTCGGGCTCTATTCCTTCCGCGTGGCCACGGAGATCCATTCCATGGGCGATGCGCTCCTCGCGACCCAGATGGCGCTGTCGCGCGAGCAGAAGCTGACCGACCTCGGCGGCGTCGTGGCGGCTGCGGCGCACGAGCTCGGCACCCCCCTCGCGACGATCATGATGGTGAGCGCCGAGCTGATGGACGACCTCGACGGACAGCCGGCGCTCCGCGAGGACGCCGCCCTGATCCGCGAGCAGGCCGACCGCTGCCGCGACATTCTTCGCAGCATGGGGCGGACGGGGCGGCAGGATCTGCTGCTGCGGCAGGCGCCCATCACGGCGATCGTGCGCGAGGCCGCCGAGCCGCACCAGGCACGCGGGCGCGAGATCCGCTTCGAAAGCGCGAGGGGTGTCGGGGGAAGCCCGGAGGAGCCCGGTATCCGGCGGCAACCCGAGATCGTTCACGGGCTGCGGAACCTCATCCAGAATGCAGTCGATTTCGCCGCGAGCACGGTCTGGATCGACGTAGCCTGGACCGATCGGACGCTTTCGGTGCGGATTGCCGACGATGGCGCGGGTTTTCCCCCGCAGGTGCTCGGCCGCATCGGCGATCCGTTCGTCCGCACGCGCAGCGCGCCGCAGATGCGCGCGCATCGCCTCGAATACGAAGGCATGGGGCTCGGCCTCTTCATCGCCAAGACGCTCCTCGAACGCTCGGGCGCGGAGATCGCCTTCGCCAACGGCATGGACCCTTTCCTGAGCGGCGCCGAAACCGGCGGGCGCATCGGCGCCATCGTCGAGGTCGTCTGGCCGCTGCGACGGATCCTGCAGGGACGTTCGGAAGCCCTCGGCGACAACCCTCCCCTCGATGCATGACGGACACGGTCCGACCGGCGGTTTTCCGCTTAACATTCCGTTAACCATTGTCGCCGAAGGGTGAATGCCGGGGACGGTGCCGTACGCGTAACGCTTTTCGAGGCTCGGAATGGCAATTGAATGGATACTCGGGCTGGCGCTCGTCGCCACCTCACTCGTCGTCGCTTTCGTTTCGCTCCTGGGATTGTCGCTCGCCGCCGCGCGTCTGCGACCTCGCGGAACCGGGCTCCTGTCGCCGACGGATACGGGAACCGTCCTGCTCTTCGATGGCCGCACGCTGGTCGACGCGAGCGATGCAGGCCGGGCGCTCCTGGCCCAATGCGACGGGACAGGCGATGCCTGGATGCGACTGATGGGACATCTTGCCGTGCAGTTCCCGACCATCGACGCCGATCTGGCGGGCCTTGCCGACAGCGGTCGCCTTGGTCTTGCGGGCGTCGGCGCGCGCCCCTTGCACCTGCAGGCAGACTGGCGCGCCGGGATCATTCGACTGACGCTGAGCGATCCGCAGGCCGAGGGCGAGAGCGTGCTCATCGACCGGCTGAGCCTGCGCGCGGCCGAGGAGGAGCTTTCGACGCTGCGCGGCACGATGGACAGCGCGCCGATGCTGGTCTGGCGGGAAACGGCGGACGGTTCCGTCACCTGGGCCAATCGCGCCTATCTCGACACGGCGCGGCTCCTCGTTGAGGACGACGCACCGCAGACCTGGCCGTTGCCGCGCATCTTCCAGGGCGAGGCGCCGGCGAACAGCACTGCGTCGAAGGCGGCGCGGGTGCAGCTCAAGGTGCCGGGCGAGAAGAAGCCGCGCTGGTTCGAGACCTACGGCTTCGGGCAGGCTCCCGAAACGCTGCGCTTCGCGCTCCCCGCCGATGCTGCGGTGCAGGCCGAAGCCGCGCTGCGCGATTTCCTGCAGACCCTGACCAAGACGTTCGCGCACCTGCCGATCGGGCTCGCGATCTTCGACCGGCAGCGGCAGATGGCGCTCTTCAACCCGGCGCTGATCGACCTCACCGGCCTCGGCCCGGAGTTCCTCTCGGCGCGTCCGACGCTCCTGAGCTTCCTCGACGCGCTGCGCGAGCAGCGCCGGATGCCGGAGCAGAAGGATTACCGCAGCTGGCGCAAGCAGATGTCGGCGCTGGAGAAGGCGGCGACCACGGGCGTCTACGAGGAGACCTGGGCGCTGCCGAGCGGGCAGACCTACCGCGTCGTCGGGCGGCCGCATACGGACGGGGCGCTGGCGCTGATGTTCCAGGACATCAGCGCGGAGATGACGATTACGCGGCGCTTCCGGGCCGACATCGAGATCGGCCAGTCGGTGATCGACAGCCTCGAGGAGGCCATCGCGGTCTTCTCGCCCGCCGGCAAGCTCGTGCTGACCAACACGGCCTATGCCCGGCTGTGGGGCAGCGATCCGTCCACCCTGGTGCGAGAGCTCGGTCTCGCCGAGATGGCGCGCGACTGGCAGGCCCGCTCGATCAGCGCCGAATGGGCCGATCCCCGCGACATCGTGGCGGCGCGGGCCGGCCGCGTCGCGCGGCGCTGGTCGGCGGAGATTGCGGGCGGACCGACGCTGTCGTGCCGGATGGCGCCGCTCGCCGGGGGCGCGACGCTGGTGGGGTTCACGCCGCTGACGGCGCAGCTCCCCTCGCCGCCCGCCGGAACCGCCGACGGCATCGCGCCGCTCCCGCCGACGGTCACGGCGGCCCGGCGTCTTCGTCTCACGGCGGCGCCCGACGTCGAGCTGCGTCAGACGGTCTGAACCGGGCTTGCGGCTCCGACACCGAGTTGTCAGTAGGGAGCGCATGGGACGCGCGGTGTACCTGCCCTCGCCCGCCGCCACCGATCGTGCCGGCCGATGGCTGGCGCCTCGGGTCGGGCCGGGCGACACGATCCTCCTCGAAGGACCGATCGGCGCCGGCAAGACCGCCTTCGCGCGCGCGCTGATCCAGGCGCGCCTCGCCGGGGAGGGTCGCCACGAGGACGTGCCCTCGCCCACCTGGACGCTGGTGCAGACCTACGAGGCGGGCGGAACGGCGATCTGGCACGCGGACCTCTACCGCCTCGAACGCGCGGCCGACACCGCCGAGCTTGGCCTCGCCGACGCGTTCGAGGACGCGCTCTGTCTCGTCGAATGGCCCGACCGGCTTGGCACGCATCTGCCCGCGCATGCCCTGACGCTGCGTTTCGAGACCGATGGAGACGGCCGGCGCGTGACGCTCGAAGGCCGCGATCCGCGCTGGCGCTGCCTCTCGCGATGACGCGCGCCCGCGACCTCGCCGCGTTCGTCGCGGCCGCCGGATGGGGCGATGCCACGCGCGCGCCGCTCGCCGGCGATGCCTCGCGCCGGCGCTACGAGCGGCTGGCGGGCCGCGCGGGAACCGCCGTGCTGATGGACGCGGACCCGGCATCGGGCGAGAAGCCCGCCGCCTTCGTCGCGGTCGCCCAATGGCTCGCGAAGAGCGGCTTCAGCGCGCCAGCGATCCTCGCCGCCGACGCCGATGCGGGCT
This sequence comes from Paracoccaceae bacterium, assembly GCA_965219015.1. Lineage (GTDB taxonomy): Bacteria > Pseudomonadota > Alphaproteobacteria > Rhodobacterales > Rhodobacteraceae > CBDCNH01. Next base: position 249,905 of record CBDCNH010000013.1, on the reverse strand, counting down.
TCGTCCTCCTCGAAGACCTCGGAGACGCGCTCTTCGCCACCGTCGCCGCGCGAGACCCGGCGCTGGAGGTGCCGCTCTACGCCGCCGCGGTCGACGTGCTCGCGGAGCTCCATGCCCTGCCGGTTCCGTCCGAGCTTCCGGCCTGGGATGCGGCGGTGATGGGCCCCCTCGCGGGGCTCGCGCTCGACTGGTATGCCAGTTCCGCCGACGACGGGGCGCTCGGTGCGGAGGTCTCGCGGCTCGTCGCGAGCCTGCCCGGAGCGCCGGTCCCGGTGCTCCGGGACTATCATGCCGAGAACCTCCTGTGGTTGCCCGAGCGCGACGGCATCGCCCGCGTCGGGCTCCTCGACTTCCAGGATGCGGCACGGGGCCCGGCGGGCTACGACCTTGCCTCGCTCCTCGCCGACGCTCGTCGAGACGTCTCCGCCGCGGCGCGCGCGTCCGCCCGGACGCGCTATCTCGACCGCACCGGGACCGATGCCGGCACACTCGACCGCGCGCTGGCGATCCTCGGCGCCCAGCGCGCACTTCGGATCCTCGGGGTGTTCGCGCGGCTCGCGGTCCGGGACGGCAAGACGCAGTACCTTGACCTGATGCCGCACGTCTGGAGCCAGCTTCAGACGGCTCTCGCCCGCCCGGAGCTCGCCGGGCTGGCCGCGATCGTCGCGCGGTCGTTGCCGCCGCCGACGCCACCGCACCTCGCTGCGATCCGCGCCAGATGACCCCGGACGCGATCCTGCTCTTCGCCGCGGGGATGGGCACCCGGATGGGCGCGCTCACGGCGGATCGGCCGAAGCCGCTGATCGAGGTCGCGGGCCGGACGCTCCTCGACCGCGCGCTCGACCTCGCCGACGAGGCCGGGGTCGGGCGCAAGGTGGTCAACACGCATTACCTCGGCGGCATGATCGCAGAGCATCTCGCGGGACGCGCCGACATCATGCTGTCGCCCGAGACGACGCTGCTCGAGACCGGCGGCGGGCTGGCGGCGGCGCTGCCGCTCCTCGGACCGGGCCCGGTGCTGACGCTCAACACCGACGCGGTCTGGACCGGACCCAATCCGCTGACGAGCCTGTCCGTGGCATGGGACGCGGCGGCGATGGACGCGCTCCTCCTCCTCGCCCCGAAGGCGGCCGCCACCGGCCATCGCGGATCAGGCGATTTCGACCTGCACGCCGACGGACGGCTCTCGCGCGGCAGCGGCTACGTCTACCTCGGCGCGCAGATCCTGGTGCCCAACCTCCTCGACGCCATCCCGGGCCCGGCGTTCTCTCTCAACGCAGCCTGGGACCGCGCCATCGGCCGCGGCCGCTGCAGCGGCATCATCCATCCCGGAGGCTGGTGCGATGTGGGCCATCCGGCCGCGATCGCGCTGGCCGAGACCCTGTTGCGCGAGGCCGCCGATGTTTGAACGCGCCGCCCATCCCCGCGTCTTCGCGCTGCCGCCCGGTGTCGACTTCGCGCGCGAGCTCGTCGGCGGGCTTCTCGGCCGCACGGCCGGCCAGGCGCCCGAAGCGCTCGCGCGGGTGACGCTCCTCGTCAACACGCGCCGGACGCAGCGCCGCCTGCTCGACCTTCTGGCGGCGCGGGGGCCGCTTCTGCTGCCGCGGGTGCAGCTCGTGACCGATCTGGCGCCGCCGGTGCCGATTCCTCCCGCCGTGCCGCCGCTCCGGCGCCGGCTCGAGCTGACCGGCCTCGTCGCGGCGCTGCTCGACCGGCAGCCGGACCTCGCACCCCGGACGGCACTCTACGACCTCACGGACAGCCTGGCCGACCTGATGGACGAGATGCAGGGCGAGGGCGTGCCGCCGTCCCGGCTGGCGTCGCTCGATCTCAGCGTCCATTCGGCGCACTGGGCGCGCAGCCTCGCCTTCATCGGGATCGTCGCGCGCTACTTCGAGGCCGACGCCGCCCCCGACGTCGAGGCGCGGCACCGGCGCGCGGTCGAGGCGCTGGCGGCGGAATGGAAGCGCGCACCGCCCGCGGACCCGGTGATCGTCGCGGGCTCGACCGGCTCGCGCGGAACCACGGCGCGGCTGATGGAGGCGGTCGCAGGGCTGCCGCAGGGCGCGCTGGTGCTGCCCGGCTACGACTTCGACATGCCGCCCGAGGTCTGGGCAGCGTTGCGGCCCGATGCGGCGACAGAGGACCATCCGCAGCACCGTTTCGCGCGGCTCCTCGACCGGCTCGACCGGACGCCCGCCGATGTGGCGCCCTGGACCGTCACCGCACCCGCCGACCCGGCACGGAACCGGCTCGTGTCGCTGGCGCTTCGGCCGGCGCCGGTGACGGACCGCTGGATCGCGGAAGGCCCGCGCCTCGGCGACGTGGGCGCCGCGACCGGCGGGCTCACGCTCATCGAGGCACCGTCGCCACGGGCCGAGGCGCTGGCCATCGCGCTCCTCTTGCGCGAAGCGGCCGAGACGGGGGTGACGGCGGCGTTGATCACGCCCGACCGGGTGCTGACGCGGCAGGTCGCGGCGGCGCTCGACCGCTGGCGGATCGTGGCGGACGACAGCGCCGGTGAACCGCTCGCGCTCTCGGCGCCGGGACGATTCCTGCGCCAGGTGGCGGAGATCTTCGGCGTGCCGATGACGGCGACATCGCTGCTGGCGCTCCTCAAGCACCCGCTGGTCGCGACCGGGGCCGACCGCGGCTCCCATCTGCGCTTCACCCGCGACTTCGAGCTTCGTCTGCGTCGCTTCGGTCCACCGTACCCGACGGCCGCGACGCTGACCGACTTCGCAGCGCGGCATGCGGACGACACGGAGCGACAGCACTGGGCCGCATGGGTCGGCGACTGGATCGACGTGCCGGCGCTGGCCGGGACGCAGTCGCTGGCGGATCATGTCGCGGCGCATGTGCGCCTCGCCGCGCATCTTTCGGCGGGCGCCGGCGGAACCACGGGGGCGCTCTGGGACGGCTCGGCGGGTGCCGAAGCGCTCGACGCGATGACGGAACTCGGCCGCGAGGCGCCGCATGGCGGGCGGTTCGGCCCTGCCGACTATGCCGCGCTGTTCACGAGCGTCCTCAACAGGCGCGAGGTCCGGGAGCCTTCGCGAGGGCATCCGCGCATCATGATCTGGGGCACGCTGGAGGCGCGGGTGCAGGGCGCGGACCTTACGATCCTCGCCGGGCTCAACGAAGGCACCTGGCCGCGCGTCCCGCCGCCCGACGCCTGGCTCAATCGGGCGATGCGGCGGGACGCGGGCCTGTTGCTGCCCGACCGGCAGATCGGGCTCTCGGCACATGACTTCCAGCAGGCGGTCGCCGGGCGGCGCGTGGTGCTCGCGCGAGCGGTGCGAGCGGAGGCGGACCTCGTTCCGTCGCGCTGGCTGAACCGGATGATGAACCTCCTCGGCGGGCTCGAGGGCGGAACGGAGGCTCTCGGCGCGATGCGGTCGCGCGGCGCGGTCTGGCTCGAGCGTGCGACGGCGCTCGATGCGCCCGAGACCCGCGTGCGTCCCGAGCCCCGGCCGTCGCCGTCGCCGCCGCTCGCCGAGCGCCCGACCGAACTCGCCGTGACGTCGATCACGCGGCTGCTCCGCGATCCCTATGCGATCTACGCGCGCCATGTGCTCGGGCTGAAGCCGCTCGATCCGCTCCTGAAAGTGCCCGATGCGCGTGGGCGGGGCACGATCCTGCACGAGGTGCTGCAGCGGTTCGTCGAGGCGTCCGGCGACGAAAGCCCGGACGATGCACGGCGCCGGCTGGTCGAGACCGCGCGCACGGTCCTCGATGCCGAGGTGCCCTGGCCCTCGGCCCGGGCGCTCTGGCAGGCGCGGATCGAGCGCGTCGCGGACTGGTTCGTCGCGCGCGAGGCGGCCACCGTCGGCAGGCCGGCGCTGATCGAGGACCGGGGCGCCGTAGATCTGCCGCAGGGCATCCGCATCACCGCGCGGCCGGACCGGATCGACGTCCTGCCGGACGGGCGGCTCCACATCTACGACTACAAGACCGGTTCGCCGCCCAGCAAGGACGCGCAGAAGACCTTCGAGAAGCAGCTCCTGATCGAGGCCGCGATGGCCGAGCGGGGCGCGTTCGCGAACCTCGGGCGGCGCGAGGTGGCGGCGATCAGCTACATCGGGCTCGGGACTGCGCCGGACGAGGTGATGAGCGTCATGACGCGCGAGACGAGCGACGCCACCTGGGACGAGCTCGGCCGGCTCATCGCGCGCTACGGCGAGCGGTCGCAAGGCTACACGGCCCGCCGCGCACCGCGCAGCGAAACCGACCGCGGCGACTACGACCACCTCGCGCGCTACGGCGAATGGGAGACGAGCGACGCCGCGACCATCGCCTTCGTCGGCGGGGATGACGCATGACCCCGCGCGACGACGCCACCGAGCGGCAGGTGCAGGCGGCCGACCCGGCCGCGTCGACCTGGCTGTCGGCCAACGCAGGCTCGGGCAAGACGCGCGTGCTGACCGATCGGGTGGCGCGGCTCCTCCTCGCCGGCACCGATCCGCAGCGCATCCTGTGCCTGACCTACACCAAGGCCGCCGCGAGCGAGATGCAGAACCGTCTCTTCCGGCGGCTCGGGACCTGGGCGATGGCGCCGGAGGACCGGCTCCGCGCCGAGCTCTCGCATCTCGGGGTCGAGTCCAGGATCGACGCGGACGCGCTGGCCAAGGCGCGGCGGCTCTTCGCGCGGGCCATCGAGACGCCCGGCGGGCTCAAGGTGCAGACGATCCACGCCTTCGCGGCGGCGCTTCTGCGGCGCTTTCCGCTCGAGGCCGGCGTGTCGCCGCGCTTTGTCGAGCTCGACGAACGGACGGCGGCGCTCCTGCGCGACGAGATCGTGGAGACACTGGCGGCGGGCACCGCGGCGGGGGCCGTCGCCGGGATCGCGCGGCTGGTGAGCGCGGAAGACCTCGGCAAGCTCGTGAGCGAGATCGCCAAGGCGCGCGCGACCTTCGAGCCGCCGCTCGACCGCGCCGCGGCGCTCGCGCGCTACGGCGTGTCGCCCGGCGAAACGCTCGACGGGCTCGTTGCGGGGACGCTGACGCCGGAAGCGCTGCGATTGCTGGCAGCGGTCGTGCCGACGTTGCGGCAGGGCAGCAAGACCGACAAGGATGCGGCGGACGTGCTTGCCGGATTGCGTCCCGAAAGGCCACGGCTCGCGGATCTCGTGAAGCTCGAGGGCCTGTTCCTCACCAAGTCCGGCAAGGCACCGTTTTCGGCCAAGATCGACACGCTTCCGACCAAGGGAACCCGCGCCGCGTTGGGCGAGCTTCTGGAGCCGCTTCAAGACCTGATGCAGACGGTCGAGGCCGTTCGCTGGCGGCGCATCGGCCTGATGGCCGCGGAGGCGACGGTGGCGCTCCACGCCTTCGCCGGGCCGTTCCTGCAAGCCTATGACGCGCGCAAGGCGGCACGGGGCGGGCTCGATTTCGACGACCTCATCCTCAAGGCGGGCGCGCTCCTCCGCGACCCGTCGGTCGCGGCCTGGGTGCTCTGGCGGCTCGACGGCGGCATCGACCACGTGCTCGTCGACGAGGCGCAGGACACGAGCCCGGCCCAGTGGACGATCATCGAACGGCTGACGCAGGAGTTCGCCGCCGGTGAGGGCGCGCGCGACCTGGTGCGGACGCTGTTCGTCGTCGGCGACAAGAAGCAGTCGATCTACTCCTTCCAGGGCGCCGACCTGCGCGTCTTCGACTCCCAGGAGGTGGCGTTCGGGGCGCGGCTCGAAGCCGGCGGGCAGCCGCTCGGGCGGCTTGCGCTCGAACATTCGTTCCGATCGTCGGATGCGATCTTGCGCGTGACGGACGCGACCTTCGCGGCGGTCGGGCTCGGCGGGCCGGTCGAGCATCTGGCTCATCGCGCGGACATGCCGGGGCGCGTCGATCTCTGGGAAGTCATCGCGCCCGCCGCGACGGCCGCGAAGGGCGACTGGCACGATCCGGTCGATCTCGTGGGCGACGAGAACCACTTCGCCGTGCTTGCCGACAAGGTGGCTCGCGAGGTCCGCTCGATGATCGACGCGGGCACGCGCATCCCCACGCGCGACGGGGTCCGGGCGATGCACGCGGGCGACGTGCTGATCCTGGTGCAGAAGCGATCGGTGCTGTTCCGGCTCCTGATCCGGGCCTGCAAGGCGGAGGGGCTCGCCATCGCGGGTGCCGACCTCCTGAAGCTCGAGGACGAGCTTGCGGTGCAGGACATCGTCTCGCTGATGACGTTCCTCGCGACGCCGGAAGACGATCTGGCGCTCGCCGAAGCGCTGCGCTCGCCCCTCTTCGGCTGGTCCGAAGCGGCGCTCCACGACCTCGCGGCGGGGCGCGAGGACCGCTTCCTGTGGCGCGCCCTGCAGCGCAGCGGAGCCGGAACCGAGACGCTCGCGATCCTCGAGGACCTGCGCGACCGGGCGGACTTCCTGCGGCCCTACGAGCTCATCGAGCGCTGCCTCACGCGGCATGGCGGACGCACTCGCCTGCTCGCGCGGCTCGGGATGGAGGCAGAAGAGGGCATCGACGCGCTCCTCGATCAGGCGCTCGCCTACGAGGCGGCGGACGTGCCGAGCCTCACCGGCTTTCTCGGCTGGCTTCAGGCCGGCAACGTGGCGCAGAAGCGCCAGGCCGACGCAGGGGGCAGGCTGCTGCGGGTGATGACGGTACATGGCGCCAAGGGGCTCGAGGCGCCTGTGGTGATCCTGCCCGATTGCCGCGAGCACAGGGCTCCGGCGGCGGGCCCGCTGCAGGTCATGCCGGACGGCTGGCCGGGATGGCGGCCGTCGGCGCAAGCGGCCCCGGAGCCGCATGTGCAGGCGACGCTGGCGGAGGCCGGGCTTCGCGACGAGGAGAACCGGCGGCTTCTCTACGTGGCAATGACGCGCGCGGAGAGCTGGCTGATCGTCGCGGCGGCGGGCAAGGCGGAGAAGTCGGAGTGCTGGTGGCAACTCGTGGCGGCCGGGATGCGGGCGGCGGGCGACGCGCCGCTGCCAGACCGCCCCGACGTGCGCCGCCATGCTTTCGGTGAGTGGCCGGCGCCGGACGCACGCGTCGCGGACGCGCCGCCACCTCGGATCGTGCTGCCGGACTGGGCGAACCGGCCCGCGCCGGCCGCGGACCGGGCGCCGCCGCCGCTTTCGCCGTCGAACCTCGGCGGAGAGAAGGCGCTGCCGGGTGCGCCGTCGGAGGATGGGCGCGGCGCGGGGACGGCGCTGCATCTTCTGCTGGAGCGGCTGCCGGGGATGGCGCCATCGCTCTGGGACGCCGCGGTGCCCGGCATCCTCGCGGGGCTCGACACGGATGCGGCACGGGCGCTGGCGGCCGCGCGCGACATCCTCGGCGACCCCGCGCTTGCGACCCTGTTCGGGCCCGGCACGCTCGCGGAAGTCGGGATCGCCGCACCCGTGGCGGCGCTCGGCGGGCGGACGGTGCTCGGCAGCATCGACCGGCTGGTGATCGACGCGTCACGGGTGCTCGCGGTCGACTTCAAGTCGAACGCCACGGTGCCGGTCCGGCCCGCGGACGTGCCCGACGGCATCCTGCGCCAGATGGGCGCCTACGCGGCCGCCCTTGCCGAGGTCTGGCCCGATCGCCGCATCGAGACCGCGATCCTGTGGACCGCGACGCGGACCCTGATGCCGCTCCCTCCCGAGATCGTGAGGTCGTCGCTCGCCAGCATACCGCCCATTGACGCGGTCGAAGCCGGTTCCTAGCTTCGGTCTCCCGCTGCCATCAGGAGAGCCGTCATGGCCACCGTTTCCGTCACCGATGCGACCTTCGACGCCGAAGTGAAGCACGCCGACCTGCCCGTCGTCGTGGACTTCTGGGCCGAATGGTGCGGCCCGTGCAAGCAGATCGGGCCGTCGCTCGAGGAACTCTCCGCGGAGTATGCCGGCCGCGTCAAGATCGTGAAGGTCAACGTCGACGAGAACCCCGACGCGCCCGCCGGCCTCGGCGTCCGCGGCATCCCGGCACTGTTTATGTTCAAGGACGGCAAGGTCGTCTCCAACAAGACCGGTGCTGCCCCGAAGGCGGCGCTCGCGACCTGGATCGAGTCGGCGCTCTGAATGAGTGAAGACCGCTTCCCCGGCTGGCACGGCACGACGATCCTCGCCGTGCGCCGGGGCGGTGCCGTGGTTGTCGCGGGCGACGGCCAGGTCACGGTCGGGCAGACGGTGATGAAGGGGACGGCGCGCAAGGTGCGGCGGCTCGCACCGGGCGGTCATCCGGTCGTGGCAGGGTTCGCGGGGTCGACCGCCGATGCGTTCACGCTGCTCGAACGGCTCGAGAAGAAGCTCGAGGCGGCGCCCGGGCAACTTGCGCGCGCCTGCGTCGAACTGGCGAAGGACTGGCGGACCGACAAGTATCTCCGCAACCTCGAAGCGATGCTGATCGTGACCGACGGGGCGGACCTCTTCGTCATCACCGGAGCGGGCGACGTGCTCGAGCCCGAGCATGACGTCGCTGCCATCGGCTCGGGCGGCAACTTCGCGCTCGCCGCCGCCCGCGGGCTCATGGAAAGCGACCTTCCGCCGGAGGATATCGCGCGCAAGGCCATGTCGATCGCCGCCGACATCTGCGTCTTCACCAACGGCACCCTCACCGTCGAACGCATCGAGCCCGCGGCCGCAACCTAGCGCAGCTCCGCGACCCCGAGCGGGACCGAGAATTCCGTGCACCAGATCCAGACCTTCGTGATCCCGGCCGGATCGACGCCTGCGGGAATCGGGTAGTTCTGCGCGCCTGAAAGCTCGCTGAGGTCGCCGAGGATGGCGGTCGGCGTATCGCCCTTGTTGCCCACCGCGACCTGCGGATCGGGCCCGCCATCGAGCGCGAAGCCATCGCCGAGCGACACGAAGAGCGCGCCGTTCGTCTCTGTGATCTCGACCGTTCCCTTGGTGACGTGACCGCTGGCGCCGGCGAAGGCGCCCTTGACGATAGGCCCGTCCGCAAGCGCCGGGACCGTCGTTCCGGCAAGGATGGCGCCGATGAGGCAGGCTCTACGTCGCATGTGTGTCGCTCCTGGTCTGACGTGATGGCTTGCGGTTTTGCCGACCGCGGTTATCTGCAGCGCGAACAGCAGGGACTTCCACGATGATCTACAGCCGCATGGGCCGGTCCGGCCTCGTCACCTCGCGTCTCGCCTTCGGCACGATGACGTTCAACCTCGGCTCCGAATGGATGCCCAACGTCGCCTCGGTCGGTCAGGACGCGGCCACGGAGATGGTCTCGCGCTGCCTCGACGCAGGCGTGAACTTTTTCGACAGCGCGAACGGCTATTCGAAAGGCGACGCGGAGACGGCGCTTGGCGCGGCGCTGAAGGGCCGGCGCGAAGATGCCGTGATCGCGACCAAGCTCGGCTTCCGGCAGGGCCCCGCGATCACCGACGCGGGGCTGTCGCGCCGGCACGTGCTGACGCAGGTGGAAGCGTGCCTGAAACGGCTCGGCACCGAATGGATCGACCTTCTCATCGTCCACAAGACCGATTTCACCACGCCGATGGAGGAGACGCTGGCGGCGCTCGATACGGTCGTGCAGCACGGCAAGGCGCGCTACATCGGGTTCTCGAACTGGCCGGCGTGGCAGGCGGCACGGGCGTTGCAATTCCAGCGCGACAACGGTCTGGCGCCCTTCGTCGCGGCCCAGATGCTCTACAACCTGATCGACCGCGACATCGAGACCGACGTGCTGCCGATGATGCGCGAGATGGGTGTCGGGCTGATGGCGTGGTCACCGCTGGCGCAGGGCCTCCTGACGGGAAAGTACGATCCCGATGCGATGGAAGCGGCCGACGGACGGCTGGCGGAGGAGAACTTCCTCGGCGCCGACCCTGCGGTGGCCAAGCGGGCGATCGAGGCTGTGCGCGATGTTGCCGCCGCGCATGGGGTGGCGATGCCGGCCGTCGCGCTGGCGTGGGTGCTGGCGCAGCCGGGCGCGACGACCGCGATCTTCGGGGCAAGCAAGGCGCGACATCTCGACGACGCGCTCGCGGCCGCAACGGTGGAGCTGACGGCCGACGAGATTGCGACGCTGAACGGGACCGCTCCGGCGGCACGCTCCTATCCGCGGTGGTTCGACGAACAGATGACCGATGCCCTTCACAAGGAAGCACTCGCGTGACCGACCTTACCCCGCGCGAGATCGTCTCGGAGCTCGACCGCTTCATCATCGGCCAGTCCGACGCGAAGCGCGCCGTCGCCGTGGCGATGCGGAACCGTTGGCGCCGGAGCCGCCTCGGCGACGCGCTGCGCGACGAGGTTTATCCGAAGAACATCCTGATGATCGGCCCCACCGGCGTCGGCAAGACCGAGATCAGCCGCCGGCTGGCGAAGCTCGCCCGGGCCCCGTTCATCAAGGTCGAGGCGACCAAATACACCGAGGTTGGCTACGTCGGGCGCGACGTGGAGCAGATCATCCGCGACCTCGTGGACGCCGCCATCGCGATGACGCGCGAGACCATGCGGGAGGACGTGAAGGAGCGCGCCCACGCCGCCGCCGCCGACCGCGTGCTCGAGGCCATCGCGGGGCCGGACGCGCGGACCGCGACGCGAGAGCTCTTCCGCGGCAAGCTCGAGCGGGGCGAGCTCGACGACACGGTCATCGAGCTCGACGTGACCGAGACCGCCAATCCGATGCAGGGGATGGAGATCCCCGGCCAGCCGGGCGGCATGATGAACCTCGGCGACATGCTCGGGAAAGCATTCGGACAGCGGCGGGTGCGGCGCAAGATGAGCGTCCGCGAGAGCTACGGCGTGCTGATCGGCGAGGAGGCGGACAAGCTCCTTGACGACGAGACCGTGACGCGGACGGCGATCCGCGCGGTCGAGGAGGACGGGATCGTCTTCATCGACGAGATCGACAAGGTCTGCGCGCGCGCCGATGCCCGCGGCGCCGACGTGAGCCGCGAGGGCGTGCAGCGCGACCTGCTACCGCTCATCGAGGGCACGACGGTCTCGACGAAGCACGGGCCGGTCAGGACGGACCACGTGCTCTTCATCGCATCGGGCGCGTTCCATGTCGCGAAGCCTTCGGACCTGCTGCCCGAGCTGCAGGGACGCTTGCCGATCCGCGTCGAGCTGCGCCCGCTGACGGAGGCGGATTTCGTACGCATCCTCACCGAGACCGACAACGCGCTGACGCTGCAGTACACGGCGATGATGGCGACCGAGGGCGTGGCGGTGACGTTCAGCGAGGACGGGATCGCGGCGCTGGCGCGCGTCGCCGCGGAAGTCAACCTTTCGGTTGAGAACATCGGCGCGCGACGGCTCTACACCGTGATCGAGCGCGTCTTCGAGGAGCTGAGCTTCGCCGCGCCCGATCGCGACGGCGAGGCGGTGACGGTGGACGCGGCCTACGTCGAGGCGCACGTGGGCGAGCTTGCGCGCTCCGCGGACCTGAGCCGCTACGTGCTCTAGCCCTTTCCATCGCCGGTCCGACCGACGATGACGCGGCATGAGGTTCCTGCGCTTCGTCACCTCCAACCGCACCTTCCTCGGAGCGGGCGCGATGCTCGCTTTCGCGTCGAGCTTCGGGCAGACGTTCTTCATCGCCGTCTTCGCGGGGCAGATCCGCGATGACTTCGGGCTGACGAACGGCGGCTGGGGCGCGATCTACACGCTCGGCACCACGCTCAGCGCGGCCGCGATGCTCTGGGCCGGCACGCTGACGGACCGCTACCGCGTCCGCGGCCTCGGTCGCATCGTGCTCGTGCTGCTGGCGCTCGCCTGCGTGCTGATGGCGTCGGCCCGTTCGGTCTGGCTCCTCGCCGCGGCGATCTTCGCGCTGCGGTTCCTCGGGCAGGGCATGACGAGCCAGATCGCCATCGTGGCGATGGCGCGCTGGTTCACCGCCTCGCGCGGTCGGGCGCTCTCGATCGCCATGCTCGGGACGGCGGCGGGCGAGGCGCTGCTGCCGGTCAGCTTCGCGGGGCTGCTTCTCGTGCTGCCGTGGCGCGCGCTCTGGCTCGTGTCGGCGGGTGCGCTCCTCCTGATGCTGCCTTTTCTTGCGCGACTTCTCGCGGCGGAGCGGACCCCGCAGTCGGCCGCGTTGCAGGACGAGACGACCGGCATGGTCGGGCGCCACTGGACGCGGGGCGAGATGCTGCGTGACCCGCTGTTCTGGATGACGGTGCCTGCGCTCCTTGGACCGCCCGCGTTCGGCACGGCGTTCTTCTTCCATCAGGTCCATATCGCCGCGAGCCGCGGCTGGTCGCACCTTGGACTGGTGCAGCTTTTTCCCGTCTACACGCTCACCTGGATCGCGGCGATGCTGCTGACGGGCTGGGCCGTGGACAGGTTCGGCGCGCGGAAGCTGATGCCGTTCTATCAGCTTGCGACAGCCGCCGGTTTTCTCGTGTTCGCGGCGAGCGGCTCGCTCTCGGTTGCCGCGCTCGGGCTCGTCCTCATCGGCGTGTCGGCCGGCGGGGGCATGACCGTTCCGGCGACATTCTGGGCCGAAAGCTACGGCACGCGACACCTCGGTGCGATCAAGGCCGTCGCGGCGGCGGTGATGGTGCTCGGATCGGCTCTGGGGCCCGGTCTGACGGGATGGATCATCGACCGCGGCACCCCGTTCGTCGCGCAGATGCCCTACATGGCGCTCTGGTTCGCCCTGTCCTCGCTGCTCGTCGGGATCGGCCTCGCGCGGAGCGTCCCCGCGCGTCAGCGGCGCCGGCGCAGATACACGTAAAGCGCGCCGCCGCCGCCATGCTTGCGATGCGCCTCCGCACTGTCGAGCACCACGCCGGCAAGCGGTGCCTGCCGAAGCCAGAGCGGCACGTTGTGCCGCAAGATGCCGCGCCGTTGCGGGATCGGGCCGCCGTCGTCGGTGTCGCGACCCTTGCCGGTGATGACGAGGACCAGGCGCTTGCCGCCGGCATGGGCCTCGAGGATGAAGCCGAAGAGCGCGGAGCGGGCCTCCGCAAGCGTCATGCCGTGCAGGTCGATCCGCCCCTCAAGCTGCAGACGGCCGCGGACCATGCGCTCGAAGCGCCGCCGGTCCATACCGGGCGGAGCGGCGGGGGCAACGACCGCCGTGGCCGGCCGTGCGGCCTCGCCCAACCGAAACGGTTCGATCGGACGCAGCGTGGCCTCGGTCTGGAGCGGCGCGCTCATCACCGTCGGATGACCCGGCCGAAGCGGCGCCGCAGTCCCGGCTACGCGATCCCAAAGCGCCTTCTCGTCGGGGCGAAGCCTGCGCGGTCGCCGCACTGCCCAACTTTCGGTCGATCAGGCACCAGTGTCCACGAGCTGCCAGTTCGGGTCGTCGGACCCCATCTTTCGCCCGAAGGTCCAGACATCCTTCTGGCGCTGGATCTCGTTCGGCGAGCCTTCGACGACCTTGCCATCGGCGTTGCGCGCCACGGAGGTCTGCTCGGCGACGAAGCGCACGGTCACCTCGGCGCCCTTCGTCGCCTCGTCGAAGGTCGCGTTCTCGAGCGTCAGCTCGCGGATGCCGACGAAATTCGCCTCGATCCGCACGCCCTCCCGCTCGCGGGTCTCGATGACATCCGTAAAGGCATCGAAGACGTTGCGCGACAGGAACGGCACCACAGGATCGAGGTGGCCGTTCTGGAACGCCACAAGGATCATCTCGTAAGCGCCGCGTGCCCCTCGAAGGAAGTCGCCGACGTGAAACGACGGCTCCGTGGCCTTCATGCCGGCAAGCGCCTTCGCCGCCGGGCTGCCCTCCGGCGCATGGTCGGTGATGTCGGCGTCTGGGCCGCCCTCGATGACTTCGAAGTCGCGGCGCGAGCGTTTCGCGGTGGCGCCTTCCGCCACGACCGGCACGACCGGCTTCTCGAAGCCCTCCCGCGACCCCAGGACGTTCTTCAGTCGCAGGATAAGGAACACCGCGATGCCGGCGAGCACCAGGAGTTCGATGACGGCAGAGTTCATGGCGGCCTCGCTACGGCTTCGGGGGGATCGCTCTTGGAGCCCCGGGCACGATGCTTATGTAGGGACGCAGGGGCGGTGAGTCCACCGCAGCGGCCCCTTCATGGCCCGATGCCGGGCACATCCGACGCGAGGTTCGCCCATGTGGCTCTTCATTCCCTTCGTGGCGATCCCGCTCATCGAGATCGCGCTCTTCGTGACGATCGGCGGCTGGCTGACGCTCTGGCCGACGCTCGCCATCGTGCTCGGCACGGCGATCCTCGGGACCGCGCTGGTGCGGCAGCAGGGACGGATGGCGATGGCCGAGATCCGCGGCTCGCTGCAGGGGATGCGTGATCCGACGCAACCGCTCGCCGACGGCGCGATGATCCTCGTGGCCGGCGTGCTTCTGGTGACGCCGGGGTTCCTCACCGACACGATCGGCTTCCTGCTGCTGGTGCCGGGCATCCGTGCGGCGCTGATGCGCGCGGCGGGCAGGCGGGTGAGGGTCCGGAGTGTCGGCTTCGGCGCCTCTCGGCCGGCGGCCCGCCCGGACGTGATCGACGGCGAGTTCGAGGAGGTCGTGCCGCCGAAGCAGCCCACGCATCCCTCGCCCGGCGGGCCGTCCGGCTGGACGCGGCATTGAGGCGCGAGGCCCGCTCTGCTAGACGACGGCCCGACGCAAGACGCGATCCAAGCTCAGGAGACAGGCATGGCCGAAACCAACGGCAGTGCGCCCGAAGCGGCCCCGCAGGTCCGCATGCAGGTGCTCGCGCAGTACATCCGCGACCTCTCGTTCGAGAACATGGTCGCGCAGAAGGGCCTGCAGGGGGGCGAGATCACGCCCGACATCCAGGTGCAGGTGAGCCTCGATGCGCGGAAACGGACCGTCGAGCACCAGTTCGAGATCATCCTCAAGTTCAAGATCCAGTCGCGCAACAAGGCGACGAACGAAGCCCTGTTCCTGCTGGAGCTCGACTACGGCGGCATCTTCCACGTCGAGGGCGTGCCCGAGGACCAGTTGCACCCGTTCCTGCTCATCGAGTGCCCCCGGATGATCTTCCCGTTCGTGCGCCGGATCGTCAGCGACATGACCCGCGACGGCGGTTTCCCGATGCTGAACCTCGACACCGTGGATTTCATGGCGCTCTACCGCCAGGAGATCGCTCGGCGTGCCGAGGCAGCGGGGGCGGAACAGCAGCTGACGTAAGGCCTAGCCGCCCTTGAGCCAGAGCGCATCGGGGCCGAGCGTCACCACGAAGGCTGCATGAGCGAGAGCTTCGGCTTCGGTGATCCGGGGCTCGAGCGGCGTCGGGCGCGGCGGCGGCGTCCATGCGGCGACGGGGCCGCCTTGTCTCTCCGTCGCGAAGCCGAGACCCGGCTGACGGCCGCCGACCAGCTCGAGATACACTTCCGCCAGCAGCTGGCTGTCGAGCAGCGCGCCGTGCAGATCACGGGCCGACGTGTCGACGCCGAAGCGGCGGCAGAGCGCGTCGAGCGAGGCCTGGACGCCGGGCAGCTTCTGGCGCGCGATCGCCAGCGTGTCGACGGAGCGCGACGGAGGAAGCTGCGCGTGCCCGGCAGCGCGCAATTCGGCGTTGACGAACTTCATGTCGAAGGCCGCGTTGTGCGCGATGAGCGGCGCGTCCTCGATGAAGGCGAGAAACGCGACGGCGATCTCCGCGAACTTCGGCTTGCCGCGGAGGAACGCATCGTCGAGCCCGTGGACGGCGAACGCCTCGGCGGGCATGGACCGTTCGGGGTCGAGATACTCGTGGAACGTCCGTCCCGTCGGCAAATGGTTCCAGAGCTCGACCGCGCCGATCTCGACGATGCGGTCGCCGGTGGCCGGATCGAGCCCGGTCGTCTCGGTGTCGAACACGATCTCACGCATGGCGGGCCTCGAGCTGCGTAACCAGCGATGCCACGGCGGCACGGGTCGCTTCAAGGCCGTCCGCCGCGATCACGTAGGTCGCACGGGCGACCTTCCTCGCCTGCGGGAGCTGCCGTTCCTCCAGGGCCGTCAGCCGGTCGGGCGTCATGCCCGGCCGCGCGAGGACGCGGGCACGGCGGAGCGCATCCGGCGCCGTGACGACGAGCGTCGCGTCACAGTCGCGCTCGGCGCCGGTCTCGAAGAGGAGCGGGATGTCGAGAACGACAAGCGGTGCCGTGGTCGACGCCAGAAAGGCGGCACGGTCCGTGGCGACAAGCGGGTGCACGACCGCCTCGATACGGCCGAGCATCCCGGGCTCCCGCACGATGCGGGCGCCAAGCGTGGCGCGGTCGATCCCGCCGTCGCGGACCGCCTCGGGAACGAGGGCGCCGAGGGGCGCGACGGCCGCACCGCCGCAGGCATAGAGACGATGTACGGCGGCGTCGGCGTCCCAGACCGGCACGCCGAGCGCGCGGAACATCTCCGCCGTCGTCGATTTTCCTGCCCCCATCGCCCCCGTGAGCCCGAGGCGGAACGCGGTCACGGCGCCAGCACCGCGTCGCGCGTCTCGGCGTCGACCGCGGGGCGCTGGCCGAACCAGCGCTCGAACCCGGGCACCGCCTGGTGGAGGAGCATCCCGAGCCCGTCCACCGTGGTGCATCCACGAGCCGCCGCATCGAGAAGGAGACGCGTGTTGAGGGGCGTGTAGACCAGGTCGGTCACGAGCGTGCGCCGTGTCACGCCGTCGAGCGGCACCCGGAACTCGGGCTTGCCGAGCATCCCGAGCGCAGAGCAGTTCACCACGGTGGTCGTATCGTCGAGCATCGCCGTGGCCTGGACGAGGTCGAAGACGACGACCTTGGCCCCGAACTCGTCACGTAGCGCTTCGGCGCGCGCGCGGGTGCGGTTGGCGATGCGGATTTCCGGCGTGCCGACCTCGACAAGCGAGGCCAGCACCGCCCGCGCTGCACCGCCCGCCCCGAAGAGCGCCGCCGGTCCCGCATCGGGTCGCCAGGCGGGCGCGTTCTGCCGCAGGTTGGCGATGAAGCCGTAACCGTCGGTGTTGTCCGCATGGATCCGGCCATCTTGGCGGAAGATGAGCGTGTTGGCCGCGCCGATCAGAGCCGCGCGATCGGTCACGAGATCGGCAAACGCCAGCACGGTCTCCTTGTGCGGGATCGTGACGTTGACGCCCACGAACCCCATGCGCGGCAGCATCCTCAGCACCGCCGCGAGATCCGACTGCGCGACGTCGAGCGGCACGTAGTGCCCGCGAAGCCCGTGCCGCGCGAGCCAGTGAGCGAAGAGCCGTGGCGACCGACTGTGCGCGACCGGCGAGCCAATGACGCCGGCCAGCGGTATCCGGGCCGGGGCGAGGTCACGCGGTTCAGGGATCATCGACGCCTTGGGTGACGGATTGACGGGCGGTGGAACCGGGGACAAACACGCTTCGTTCCGGTGTGCGAGACACCTTGGACGCGAGCCTTGCGCCTAGCCTGCGCTCACGACAAGCGCAAACTGCCCATTCGTCCCGAGGCGGGTCGTGCGTCGCGGACCCTGGGGATAGACCTGTTCACGCTGTTCAATCCTCCGTTCCATACACAGTCGAGTCATCGTCATAACTGCAACATACTGAACTTTATGACGAAAATTCCGCCTCTTCCGATTTTCCTGACTTATGAGCCCAGTTTTCCCCAGGATATAGTTTTCGGGACAGATAAGTCGGAAGATCCCTGATCCCCACTATCCACAGCCCTTACATCTTCATCTTTCATTCATCATCCCTACCAAATAGATCAGTCCCGACGAGGCAACGAGGTTACGGGTGCAGGACATTCTCGCGGCGATCTATCCCTGGACGAAGGCGCTGCATGTCCTCGCGATCCTCGCCTGGATGGCGGGACTGTTCTATCTTCCACGACTCTACGTCTATCACGCCGAAGCGGTCGAGACCGGCACCGGCACCGACGATCTCTTCCAGACGATGGAGGTGAAGCTCCTGCGGCTGATCATGAACCCGGCGATGATCGCGACATGGGTGTTCGGCCTGCTCTTGGTCGCAACGCCGGGCATCGTCGACTGGTCGCTCGCCTGGCCCTGGACGAAAGCCGCAGCCGTGCTGGCCATGACGGCGTTCCATATGTGGCTCTCCGCTCGCCGAAAGGACTTCGCTCGTGGCAAGAACACGCTGACCGGGCGCCGCTATCGCCTGATGAACGAGCTGCCGACGGTGCTTGCGGCGATCATCGTCGTGTCGGTGATCGTCAAGTTCTGACGCAGCGCTGCATCAGGCGTTGACGGCGACGCCGACCGTCTGTTACTTCACTTGCGACGCGGCCACCCGGCCCGACGCATCCTCCCCGCACAGCAGTGATGTCCCGATCAATCGTGACGGGCGCTGCCGACCCCCGGAAAAAATCACATGCAGGACATGTACCAGGATACCGCACAGGCCACCGACGGCCTTGCCGAGACCCTGCTCGACGACGGCGTTCTCGAAACGCTGAACCTCGCCGACCTCAAGGCCAAGAGCCCCGCCGACCTCCTTGCGATGGCGGAAGAACTCGACATCGAGAACGCGCCTTCGATGCGGAAGGGCGAGATGATGTTCTCGATCCTGAAAGAACGCGCCGAAGATGGCTGGGAGATTTCCGGCGACGGCGTTCTGGAGGTGCTGCAGGACGGCTTCGGATTTCTTCGGTCGCCCTCGGCGAACTACCTGTCCGGCCCCGACGACATCTACGTGTCGCCGGAGGTCATTCGACAGTTCTCGCTTCGGACAGGCGACACGATCGAAGGCGTGATCCAGGCGCCGCGCGAGAACGAGCGTTACTTCGGGCTCATGAAGGTCACCGAAATCAACTTCAATGACCCCGAACAGGCGCGTCACAAGGTTCATTTCGACAATCTGACGCCGCTCTACCCGGACGAGCGCTTCAAGATGGAGATCGAGGATCCGACGATCAAGGATCGCTCGGCGCGGATCATCGACCTGGTCGCCCCGCTTGGAAAGGGCCAGCGCGCGCTCATCGTGGCTCCGCCGCGGACCGGCAAGACGGTTCTCCTGCAGAACATCGCGAACTCGATCGCGACGAATCATCCCGAGTGCTACCTGATCGTGCTGCTGATCGACGAACGGCCCGAAGAAGTGACCGACATGCAGCGCTCGGTGAAGGGCGAAGTGATCTCCTCGACCTTCGATGAGCCGCCCACGCGGCATGTGGCGGTGGCCGAAATGGTGATCGAGAAGGCGAAACGTCTCGTGGAGCACAAGCGCGACGTGGTGATCCTGCTCGACTCGATCACCCGTCTCGGCCGGGCCTTCAACACGGTCGTGCCTTCGTCCGGCAAGGTGCTGACGGGCGGCGTCGATGCCAATGCCTTGCAACGTCCGAAACGGTTCTTCGGTGCTGCACGCAACATCGAAGAGGGCGGTTCGCTCACGATCATCGCGACCGCCTTGATCGACACCGGCAGCCGCATGGACGAGGTGATCTTCGAGGAGTTCAAAGGGACCGGGAACTCCGAGATCGTGCTCGACCGCAAGATTTCCGACAAGCGCATCTTCCCGGCGATGGACATCCTGAAGTCCGGTACGCGGAAAGAGGAGTTGTTGATCGAGAAGAACGATCTGCAGAAAACCTACGTCCTGCGCCGGATTCTCAATCCGATGGGAACGACGGACGCGATGGAGTTCCTCGTTTCCAAGCTGAAGCAGACCAAGTCCAACGCCGAATTCTTCGACTCGATGAACTCCTGAGCCTCTTGCGGCATGAGCGACACGATCTACGCGCCGGCCACCGTGCCCGGGAAAGCGGGCGTGGCCGTGGTGCGTCTGTCCGGTCCGCATGCATGGCAGTCCGTCGTCGACCTCTGCGGCACGTTGCCGGCGCCGCGGACCCTGGG
Organism: Paracoccaceae bacterium; assembly: GCA_965219015.1. GTDB lineage: Bacteria > Pseudomonadota > Alphaproteobacteria > Rhodobacterales > Rhodobacteraceae > CBDCNH01. Next base: position 230,244 of record CBDCNH010000013.1, on the reverse strand, counting down.
CCTGCGTACGCTCAGGGATGCCTCGCGCGAGATCCTCGATACCGGCCTCGTCGTCGTGTTCGAGCACGGCGGCAGCTATACCGGCGAGCGGATGGCGGAATTGCATCTCCACGGCAGCCGTGCGGTCGTCCAGGCTGTGCTGTCGGAGTTGGGAACGCATCGCGGGCTGCGCTACGCGGAACCGGGAGAGTTCACGCGACGCGCGCTCGAGAATGGGCGGCTGAACCTGTCGCAAGTCGAAGGCCTGGCCGATTTGATCGATGCCGAGACGGAGGGGCAGCGCAAGCAAGCGCAGCGGGTGTTGTCTGGCGCCCTTGGGGACAAGGCGCGAAGCTGGAGAGCGGCGTTGATGCGCGCACGCGCCTCGCTTGAGGTCACGATCGACTTTGCCGACGAAGACCTCCCTGACGGCGTGATGGACACGATCATGGGCGACATACAATCGGTCGTTGAAGGCATCGCCGAGGAGCAGCGCGGCCTGACGTTTGCCGAACGCATCAGGGACGGCTTCGAAGTCGCGATCGTTGGCGCGCCAAACGTCGGAAAGTCTACCCTTTTGAATAGGTTAGCGGGTCGGGACGCTGCAATCGTATCGCATGTCTCCGGGACCACTCGGGACGTCATCGAGGTCCGCATGGACATCGATGGCCTGCCTGTGACGCTCTTGGATACCGCCGGGCTGCATGAGACGATCGATCCCGTCGAACAGATTGGCGTGGAGCGAGCACTGGCTCGGGCAGACGCCGCTGATGTGCGGGTCTTTTTGCACGGTGAGACACAACCCCGCTTGCCAGTGCACCGTCGCGACGGAGACATCGTCGTTCAGGGGATGGCGGATCTTTATCCACGTAGCGGCCTGCGGGTCTCTGGACGTACCGGAGAGGGTGTCGCGGAGCTTTTGAAGGCCATCGGGACGCCGCTAGCGAAGGCGGCAGCCTATGCGGGTGTCGCAACCCGAGAACAACATCGTGTGGCGCTGTCTAAATCTTCCTCCAGTCTTCGTGCCGCTGCGGATGAAATGAGCCAACAAGCACGGCCCGAGATCATAAGTGAGCACCTTTTCGAGACGTCCTCGAGCCTGGCGCCTTTGATTGGCGAAGTGGCGACTGAAGAACTTCTCGGCGAGATTTTTGCCAGCTTCTGCATTGGAAAGTAGGATGTTTCACGTGAAACAATTTGATGTCGTGGTTGTCGGTGGGGGTCACGCCGGGGTGGAGGCGGCGCATGTTGCGGCACGGTCAGGTTTGAGCGTCGCGCTCATCACCATGCGGGCCGAAACTATTGGCGTGATGTCGTGCAACCCTGCCATCGGAGGTATCGGGAAAGGTCACATTGTCCGTGAAATTGATGCGCTCGACGGCATCATGGCAAAGGCTGGTGATGCTTCGGCCATCCAATATCGGCTGCTTAACCGCAGCAAGGGCCCAGCTGTGCACGGCCCGCGCGCGCAGATTGATCGGCCGACCTTTCAAGCCCAAATCCAGACTGCATTAAGAGCAGCGCCGAACCTCGCGGTTGTAGAAGGCGAGGTTTGTGACCTGACGATTCGTGGCGAGACGTGCGAGGGCGTCGTCTTGGCTGACGGCACGGAGATCAGGAGCCAAGCAGTTGTCATCTGCACAGGGACATTTCTCAATGGGTTGATGCATACCGGCCAAGTGTCGACAACAGGCGGCCGCGTTGACGACAAGCCGTCGTCCAGGCTCGCTCAGAGATTTAATGATTTCGGTTTGCCGGTCGGACGGCTGAAGACCGGAACACCGCCTCGTCTGGATCGTCGCTCGATCGAGTGGGACAGTCTGGAGCAGCAGCAGGGTGACACCGTCCCTAGCTTTTTGTCGTTCGATACTGATGCCACTTCGTTGAAACAGGTAAGCTGCGGCATCACTCACACGAACCCAGTGACGCACGACATCATCCGCTCCAATCTTCACAAATCGGCCTCATATGGCGGAACCGTCTCCGGTGTCGGGCCGCGATACTGCCCATCAATCGAAGACAAGGTTGTTCGATTTCCGGACAAGACCCAGCATCAGATCTTCCTTGAGCCGGAGGGCGTCGACGTTGCGACGATCTATCCGAATGGCATTTCGACCTCATTGCCCAAAGACGTGCAGACGGAATTTGTTCAGACCATCGCCGGTTTGGAAAAGGCTGTCATCACTCGACCGGGCTACGCAGTAGAATATGATTACATCGATCCAAGAGCGCTGACGCCACATTTGATGCTCCGCAACATCCGCGGGGTGTACTTGGCTGGACAAATTAACGGGACCACCGGCTACGAAGAGGCTGCCGGACAAGGCCTTGCTGCCGGGATGTACGCCGCTTCAGCTATCCTGGAACGCGATCCGATCTCACTTACGCGCGCGAACAGCTATATTGGCGTCATGATTGATGATTTGATCACGAAAGGCGTCACGGAGCCCTATAGGATGTTCACGTCCCGCAGCGAGTTTCGTCTTTCGTTGCGATGTGACAACGCGGATCAAAGGCTGACGCTCGCCGGCGGCGAGTTCGGATGTGTCTCTCTGGCGAGGCTTAAGCGGTGCGAAGTGAAGCTCAATTCTCTTGCGACATCGAAAGCGCTGCTGAAGGCACACTACGTCGCCGACGATAGGCGATCCGAGGGTGGGCAAAAGCGGAAGCTGACCGCGTATCAAGCTCTCTCGATGAATGACTTCGATTCGAGCGACGTGATGAGGCGTGCGGGTCTTTCGGCTGAAACGATTGGGACTATTGGTCAGCAGCTTGCGATCGACGCGCTTTATGAGCCGTTCATCATCCGTCAGGAACAGGCCGTGACGCGTTTTGCGCGCGAAGATGGAATGAAGATCCCTGCCAATTTCGAGTACGGCGCTCTGGACGGTCTCTCTTCGGAGCTTAGGATCAAGCTTGCGAATACGCAGCCTGCTACCTTCTCTCACGCGCGACGTATCGAAGGGATGACGCCAGCCGCACTGCTTTTGCTGATGGCGCATTTGCGGAAAAATCGTGAGCGCGAGCTCGAAGCGGGGTGATTGTTTCACGTGAAACACAGCTTCGTCTAGATACCTTAAAGACACTGACACTTCGCTGGAACAAGACAATCAATCTTGTCGCCAGCAGAACGCTCCCGGACATTTGGCACCGCCATTTCGAGGACTCCCTGCAACTCTGGGAGCATCGACCGCACGACGCAGCATCATGGCTTGATCTGGGATCAGGAGGAGGATTTCCGGGGCTCGTAGTTGCTGCTTTGGCGGCCCAGGATCAGCCAGAACTCGAAGTCGTGCTTGTCGAAAGTGACAAGCGAAAAGCCGCGTTTCTACGCTTGGCCGCGCAGGAAATGCGGTTGCGCGTTTCCGTCGAGGCCGCGCGTCTGGAGACGCTTGCGGCATTCGGGGCTCAAGTGGTCTCCGCGCGCGCACTAGCTCCTTTGCCCGTACTCCTCGGGTTCGTGTGTCGCCATTTGGCACCGAGCGGAACGCTGCTCGCTTTGAAAGGCGCTCGGTACAAAGATGAGATTGCGGCGGCGTCAAGAACGTGGGAATTTGAATGTAAGGCGATCCCGAGCAAGACTGACGCAGCGGCGGCGATCCTCAAGATCAGGAGTATCAAGCGTGCAGATGCCTGACCGAACCGATTTGCGTATCATTGCAGTGGCAAATCAGAAAGGCGGCGTCGGCAAGACGACGACGACGATCAATCTCGCCGCAGCGTTGGCGGAACTCGGCTTTCGTGTTCTGGTCATGGATATCGACCCACAAGGAAACGCTTCGACCGGACTGGGGTTGGCTGCTCAAGATCGCAAGCTGACGACCTACGATTTGCTGCTTGAGAGCGCAAAGCTACAAGATGTAGTAGCACCCACGACGCTCGCTAATGTTTTCCTGTGTCCGGCGACCACGGATCTGTCGTCGGCGGATATCCAGATGAACGCAACCTCTGGTCGTCAAAATCTGCTGCGAACCATCCTGCGTGGTCCGGATATTGCCGCGCTCGAGGTGCAGTACGTCCTCGTCGACTGTCCGCCTTCGCTTAGCTTGCTGACCCTCAACGCGCTTATCGCCGCCGACTCGGTCCTCGTGCCGCTTCAAAGCGAGTTCTATGCGCTAGAGGGCCTGTCACAGCTGATGCTGACCGTGCGCGAAGTGCGGCAGTCGGCAAATCCGGCCCTGCGGATCGAGGGCGTCGTGCTGACGATGTTCGATGGGCGCAACAGGCTTTCGCAACAGGTCGAAATGGATGTGCGGATCAACCTCGGCGGCCTCGTTTTCGACACTGTCATTCCCAGAAACGTCCGCATCAGTGAAGCGCCGTCGTTCGCGCTTCCGGTGCTGTCATACGACACGTCGTCCAAGGGTAGCATGGCCTACCGTGCGCTCGCGCGTGAGATGCTCGCCCGTAGCACGCGGACGGGGGTCGAGCGGATGGGGGGGCAAGCGGCATGACGGACCAGCGCAAGGATCGTCGTGGCCTGGGGCGGGGGCTGTCGGCCCTCATGGCGGATGTCGCGTTCGACGACCGCTCCACCGGCCGTCGCAGCACTGCCGAGACGATGCCGGTCGAGCGGCTGGTGCCCAACCCCTCGCAGCCGCGTCGCGATTTTCCGCAGGCTTCGCTTGACGATCTCGCGGCTTCGATCCGTGCGAAAGGTGTCATTCAGCCGCTGATCGTGCGGCCTTCGCCGGGTGACGCCGATACATACGAGATCGTCGCAGGCGAGCGACGGTGGCGCGCCGCGCAGCTCGCACAGCTTCACGACGTGCCGGTTCTCGTGCGTGAACTCGATGACTCGGCCGTCCTCGAACTTGCGATCATCGAGAACATTCAGCGTGCCGACCTCAATGCCGTCGAGGAAGCCCTCGCGTACCGGCAGCTGATGGACCGTTTCGGGCACACGCAAGAGCAGCTCGGCGAGGCTCTCGGCAAGAGCCGAAGCCATATCGCGAACCTGCTTCGGCTGTTGAGCTTGCCGGAGGACGTGCTTGGCCTTCTTCGGCGTGGCGAGCTCAGCGCAGGCCACGCGCGGGCGCTCATCGTGACGGACGATCCCGCTGCCCTGGCGCGGCAGGTGGTCGCGAAATCGCTCTCCGTCCGGGAGACGGAGGCGCTCGCGAAGGGCCCGCGCGAGCGCAAACCTCGGAGGGTTGCGGCGAAGGACGCGGATACCGAGGTCCTCGAGCAGGATCTTTCGGCCGCTTTGGGCATGGCGATCAGCATCGACCACAAGCCGGGGGCTGCGGGCGGCACGCTGTCGGTTCGCTATGCGACGCTCGAAGAGCTCGACACGCTCTGCGCGCTGCTTTCGGCGCACGCTCGCACCGGCTCAGGGGAACAAGAGCTCGCGGATGAGCGCATTTAGGACCATTCGGCCGGACGCGGTTGCGGCAATGAGCCCGGGCTTTCTTGCAAGATGCCCGAGCTCCACCAGTCGTTCGATGGATCGGTCCGAGAGCTTCCGCCCAGCCAACTCAGAATATCGTGTCAGATCAAGACCTTCCGCCAGCCGTAATGACATCATCAGGTATTCTTCGGCCTGCTCCGGCTTGGCAACGACCGTTCGCGTCGTCTCGCCCGACCCGGTCCGCGCGACCTGATCGAGCCAAGCTTGCGGCGCGAGCGGCGTGTCCGTCGCCACACGGGTGCCGTCCAGCGTGAGCCTGCCGTGCGCGCCGGGACCAATGCCGCACCAGTCTCCGCCGCGCCAGTAGACGAGGTTGTGCCGCGATTGCGCGTCTTTCTGGGCGTGATTGGACACCTCGTAAGCGGGCAGCCCGGCAGCGTCGCACATTTCCTGCGTCAGCGCGTAGAGGTCGGCGGACAGATCGTCGGACGGCAATCCGCGCAACGTGCCGGCCCTGTGCCGCGCGCCAAACGCCGTGCCATCCTCGACCGTCAGCTGGTAGAGCGACAGGTGATCGACGGCGAGATCGAGCGCATCGCCAAGCTCGCTGCGCCAAGCGGACAGGCTCTGATCCTGCCGGGCGTAGATCAGGTCGAAGCTGACGCGATCGAAGGTCTCGCGCGCGATCTTCAGGGACGCCCGCGCCTCCGTTGCCGTGTGCCGACGGCCGAGCCGAGCCAGATCAGGGTCGTTGAGCGCCTGGATGCCGATGGAGACCCGCGTGACGCCGGCGTCGCGGTAGCCTTGGAAGCGGCCAGCTTCGACCGACGTCGGATTGGCCTCCAGCGTGACTTCGAGGTCGTTGGCGATCCGCCAGGTGCGCCCGATCCGTTCGAGGATGGCGGCGACGGTGCTGGCGTCCATCAAGCTCGGCGTGCCTCCACCGAAGAAGACCGAGCCCACGATCCGTCCGGGCGTCTCCGCGCCAAGACGATCGATCTCGGAAAGATAGGCACGGGTCCAAACCCGCTGGTCGATGTGCGAGGAGACGTGGCTGTTGAAGTCGCAGTAGGGACATTTGGAGAGGCAGAACGGCCAGTGGATGTAGATGCCAAAGCCGCCCGGAACCGTCTCGACGGCAGCGGAAGCGGTCACTCGCGCAACGCCGTGGCTTCGATCTCGATCTTCATCTCGGGCCGGATGAGACCTGCGATCAGCATCGTCGCGGCGGGCCGGATCTGCCCCAGTATCTCACCAAGCACGGGCGTGACTTCGGCGACATAGCCGGGATCGCTGACAATGTACGTCACCCGCACCAGATCGGCGAGGCCGAACCCCGCCTCCTCCAAAACACGCGCGATCGTCGTGAAGCAGCTCCGCGCCTGCTCGGCCGCATCCTCGGGGAGGGCCATCGTCGTGTAGTCGTAGCCGGTCACGCCGGAGACGAAGCACCACGGGCCCTTCACGATGGCGCGGCTGTAGCCCATCGCGGCCTCGAACGGCGATCCGGTGGAGATACGCCTCATAGGCAGGCTTCGGCGAAAGCCGCCAGCGCCTTCGCGCGGTGGCTGATGCGGTTCTTCTCGGCGGGCGGCATCTCGGCGAACGTGGTCAGGGCGCCGTCCGGCACGAAGACGGGGTCGAAGCCGTGTCCCTCTGTCCCTCGCGGCGGCCAGGTCACGCGGCCCGGCATCGCGCCCTCGAACACGGCCTCGCGGCCATCGGGCCAGGCGAGCACCAGCGTGGCGTGGAACGCCGCCGTCCAGGGCTCGGGCCGCCCGTGCAGCGCGCGGTGGAGTCGGGTCATCGCCTGCCGGAAATCGCGTCCGTCCGGCGTCTCCGCCCAGTCGGCGGTCGCGACGCCCGGCGCGCCGCCGAGCGCATCGACGCAGATGCCGCTGTCGTCGGCGAGCGCGGGCAGCCCCGACGCATCCGCCGCCGCACGGGCCTTGATGCGCGCGTTGCCGACGAAATCAGGCTCCGTCTCGGCCGGAACCGGGAGGCCGAGCGCGCCCGCCGACACCAGCTCCAGCGCGCGACCGGCCAGCAGCGCCCGGACCTCCGCGAGCTTGCCGTCGTTGTGCGTGGCGATCACCAGCCGGCCCGAGAGCCGCGGCGTCACAGCGCGGCCTTCTGCGCCGCGACGAGTGCCGACGTCCCCGCCTCGGCGAGCGCGAGGAGCGCGTCGAGCTCGGCTCGCGAGAAGGCAGCGCCTTCGGCCGACATCTGAACCTCGACGAGGGCGCCGCGACCGGTCATCACGAAATTGCCGTCGGTCCCTGCGGCGCTGTCTTCGGCATAGTCGAGGTCGAGCACCGTCTGCCCGCCGTAGATGCCGCAGCTCACCGCTGCGACGTGATCGATGATCGGGTCGGAGAGCACCGCGCCCGACGCCATCAGCCCCTTGACGGCCAGCTTGAGCGCGACCCAGCCGCCGGTGATCGAGGCGCAGCGCGTGCCGCCGTCCGCCTGCAGCACGTCGCAGTCGATGACGATCTGCCGCTCGCCGAGGGCCGCCCGGTCGATCCCCGCGCGCAGCGACCGGCCGATCAGCCGCTGGATCTCCTGAGTCCGGCCAGATTGCTTGCCCTGCGCCGCCTCGCGCCTGTTGCGGCTGTGCGTCGCGCGCGGCAGCATCCCGTATTCCGCCGTCACCCAGCCAAGGCCGGTGTTCTTCAGGAACGGCGGCGGACGGTCCTCCACGGACGCGGAGCACAGCACGTGCGTGTCGCCGCAGCGGATCAGGCACGACCCTTCGGCATGACGCATCACGCCCGTCTCGATGGAGATCGGCCGCATCGCATCGGTCGCCCGGCCGGAGGGACGCATGGGAGGCTCCTTTCGCTCGCTGGCCGAGATAGGCCGAGCCGATCCGGCGAAGCAACCCCGAAGCGATTGACGCAGCGGCCCCGCGCTCCCTATCTAACCTGCCCGCGAAGGAAACGCATGACCGACGGATCGAAGCTGCTCGCCGAGATGAACGACCGCAGCCGCGAGGTCTTCCGCCGCGTCGTCGAGGGCTATCTCAGCTCGGGCGATCCGGTTGGCTCGCGGACGCTGACACGGAGCATGAGCCGGCAGGTGTCGGCGGCGACGATCCGCAACGTCATGCAGGATCTCGAGTACCTCGGCCTTCTCGGCAGCCCGCATCCCTCGGCCGGCCGGGTGCCGACGCAGCTCGGGCTCAGGATGTTCGTCGACGGGCTCCTCGAGGTCGCCGAGCTGAAGGCCGAGGACCGCGACCGCATCGACGCCACGCTCGGCGACACCGGCGGCGACGTGGGCACCATGCTCGACCGCGTGGGCTCGGCGCTGTCCGGTCTGACGCTCGGCGCGAGCCTGGTGCTCGCCCCGAAGCACGAGGCGCCGATCAGGCATATCGAGTTCGTGAGCCTCGGCCCCGACCGTGCGCTCGTGGTGCTGGTGCTGACCGACGGGCACGTCGAGAACCGCGTCTTCACGCCGCCCCTCGGGCAGACGCCCGCTTCGATGCGCGAGGCCGCGAACTTCCTCAACGCGATGGCCGCCGGCACCACGCTCGCCGAGCTGCGCACCCGGATGACGAGCGAGATCGAGGTGCGCCGCCGCGAGATCGACAGCCTCGCGCGCGATCTCGTGGAGAGCGGCCTCGCAGTCTGGGAGGACAAGGGCGAGCGCTGGGAGCGGCTCATCGTGCGCGGCCAGGCGAACCTGCTGTCCGACCAGGGGCCCTCCGCGGACCTCGAGCGCATCCGCAGCCTCTTCGACGACCTCGAACGCAAGCGCGACATCGCCGAGTTTCTCGACCTGACCGAGGAAGGCGAGGGCGTCCGCATCTTCATCGGTTCGGAGAACAAGCTTTTCTCACTTTCCGGTTCCAGTCTCGTCGTCTCTCCCTATATGAACGCGGACCGAAAGATCATCGGTGCGGTCGGCGTGATCGGGCCAACGCGGCTCAACTACGGGCGGATCGTGCCGATCGTGGATTACACGGCGCAGTTGGTCGGACGGCTGATCTCCGACCGCGGCAAGGGGTAGGGTATGGCTGAGACGAAGAACGACGAGACGATGGACGCGGTCGAGGACATGGCGCCGGAGGACATGGCGCCAGAGGCCGCTTCGCAAGGATTCGCCGAGGAGGAGAGCCTCTTCGTCCACGATCGCAGTGCCGAGATCGAGCGGCTGACGGCCGAGCGCGACGACATGCGCGACCGCTTCATGCGCGCGCTTGCCGATGCCGAGAACTCCCGCAAGCGCAGCGAGCGGGACCGCCGCGAGGCCGCGAGCTACGGCGGCGCAAAGTTCGCGACCGACATGCTGCCGGTCTACGACAGCCTGACACGCGCGCTCGCCGCCGCGACGGATGAGGCGCGCTCCGCCGCCGGTCCGATGATCGAGGGGATCGAGCTCACGCTTCGCGAGCTCGTCAACATCTTTTCCAAGCACGGCATCGCCCGTATCGCGCCGGAGATCGGCACGCCCTTCGATCCGCAACAGCACCAGGCCATGTTCGAGGCGCCGGTGCCGGGCAGTCGCTCCGGCGAGATCATCCAGGTGATGGCGGACGGCTTCATGCTGCACGACCGCCTCCTTCGCCCCGCACAGGTCGGCGTGTCTTCGAGCCCGCGCGGCTAACCGGACAAGGTCGCTTTCAGCGCGTAGACGAGCTCCAACGCCGCTTTCGGGGTCAGAGCGTCGGGATCGGCATCCTGCAGCATCGAAAGTGCTTTCGGTTCGGTTCTTGCCGGAGGCGGCGCCGCTGCAAAGAGCGGCAGGTCCGCCGGCATCGCCAGCGTCCGCCCGTTGGTGCGCTCCAGTGTCGCGAGCACCGCTTTTGCGCGGGCGACGACCGGCAGCGGCAGCCCTGCGAGCCGCGCCACCTGAATCCCGTAGGATCGATCCGCAGCCCCGTCTCGCACCTCGTGCAGGAACACGACGTCGCCGCGGAACTCCTTGACCGCCATCGTCGCGTTGGTCACCCCGTCAAGGCGTCCGGCCAGCCCCGTCAGCTCGTGATAATGGGTGGCAAAGAGCCCGCGGCAGCGGTTCACGTCATGCAGGTGCTCCAGGGTCGCCCAAGCGATCGAGAGCCCGTCATAGGTCGCCGTGCCGCGGCCGATCTCGTCGAGGATGACGAACGCGCGGTCGTCGGCCTGATGCAGGATTGCCGCGGTCTCGATCATCTCGACCATGAAGGTAGAGCGGCCCCGCGCAAGGTCGTCCGCCGCGCCGACGCGGCTGAAGATCTGGCTCACGATGCCGATGTGGGCATGCTCCGCCGGCACGAAGGCCCCCGCCTGCGCGAGAAGGGCGATGAGCGCGTTCTGGCGGAGATACGTCGACTTCCCGGCCATGTTCGGGCCCGTCAGCAGCCGGATCGCAGCGCCGTCGCCGGGGCTCAGGTGGCAGTCGTTGGCGACGTAGCCGGTGCCGCCGACGCGGCGGAGCGCGGACTCCACGACCGGGTGGCGACCGCCCTCGATGTCGAAGGCGCGGCCGTCGTCGACCTCAGGCTCGGTCCAGGCGCCGGAGCGCGCGACCTCGGCAAAGCCCGCCGCCACGTCGATTTCCGCCAGCGCGCGAGCCATCCGCGTCAGCTCCACCCTACGCGCGAGCACCTGCGCTCGAAGCTCCGCGAAGTGCTGCAGCTCGATGGCCAACGCCTCGGCCCCGGCGTCGAGAATGCGCGTCTCGAGGTCGGCGAGCTCGGCGGTCGCGAAACGCACCTGCCCGGCGGTCGTCTGGCGATGCACGAAGGTCTCCGGGAGTGCGCGCATCTTCTCGGCATGGGTCGCGGTGGTCTCGACGAAATAGCCAAGCACGTTGTTGTGCCGCACCTTCAGCGAGGTTACGCCCGCGAGCCTTGCGTAGCGCGCCTGGAGGCTCGCGATGACCGTGCGGCTCTCGTCGCGCAGCGTCCGGGCCGCATCGAGTGCTGCGTCATGGCCGGGCGCGATGAACCCGCCGTCGCGCGCGAGCACGGGCAGGTCGCCGCCGAGCGCGGCATCGAGCATCTCGGCAAGAGCGGTGAGCCCGACGAGCGCGTGCCGTGCCTCCGCCAGCAGCGGGGGCAAGACCGCCCCGAGCCATCCGGATATCGTCGCGGCGCAGGCGAGTGCCGTCCGCACGGCGCCGAGATCGCGCGGGCCGCCCCGGTCGAGCGACAATCGCCCCAGCGCACGGTCGACGTCGGGCACGTGACCGAGTTCGGTGCGGACATCGTGCAAGATGCGGCTCTCGCCTCGCAGGAACGCGACCGCAGCCAGGCGGCGCTCGATCACGGTCAGCTCGCACGACGGGCTGCCAAGCCGCTCGGCGAGGAGCCGTCCGCCGGGTCCGGTGCGGGTCCGGTCGATGGCATCGAGAAGGCTGCCGCTGCGCGCGCCCGAGAGGCTCGTGGTGATCTCGAGGCTCGCGCGCGTTGCGGCGTCGATCCGCATCCGTCCGGCGGGAAGCTCGCGAACCGGCGGCAGGAGATGCGGAGCCCGCCCGGCCTGGGTCAGCTCGACATAGGCGGCGAGCGCGCCCATCGCCGCGAGTTCGGCGTGCCCGAAGGCGCCGTATACGTCGAGCGAGGACAGTCCCCAGAGCGCGCAAAGCCGCTTCCGGGCCGACGCGGTATCGAACGTCGCCCGCGCCGGCTCCGTCGGCGCAGCACCGGACTGGACCACCGCATCCCGGTAAGCGCCGCCTTCCGCCAGGAGAACCTCGCGTGGAGCCAGCCGGGCAAGCTCACGGCCAAGCTCGGCGGGCGCGCAGGGGCCGGTACGAAGGACGCCCGTCGAGACGTCGGCCCAGGCGAGCGCGCCCTCGCCGCGCACGACCGCGAAAGCCGCGAGCCAGTTCGGGCGGCGCGCATCGAGAAGCGCATCCTCGGTCAGCGTGCCGGGCGTCACCACGCGGGTCACCGCCCGCGCCACGACGGATTTCGCGCCCCGGCGCTTGGCCGCTGCCGGATCCTCGATCTGCTCGGCGATGGCGACGCGAAAGCCCTTGCGGATCAGCGTCATCAGGTAGCCGTCCGAGCTTGCGACCGGCACGCCGCACATCGGAATGTCGGCGTCGAGGTGCCGGCCGCGCTTCGTCAGCGCGATGTCGAGCGCCGCCGCCGCCGCGACCGCGTCGTCGAAGAACATCTCGTAGAAATCGCCCATCCGGTAGAACAGCAGCGCGTCGGGGTGCCCGGCCTTGATGTCGAGATATTGCGCCATCATCGGCGTCACGCCCGTGTCCGCCATGTGTCCCTCACGCCCGCGTCGGACGACCATAAGCGGCTCGCGCGCGGCTCGAAAGGTCAGCGGAGCGTCACGCTCGCATGTGCCGTGCGGCCTTGAGCGTCGATCACCGCGATGTCGACCCAGCCAGGGCCCGCGAGGTCGAGCGAGGTCTCGCGGCGGCGTTCGCGCAGGGCAACCGGGCGGCCGTCGGCGAGCCAGGTGAAGGGCGCCGTGCCGCCGCGTACGCGCGCGGCGAGAGGGGCTCCGTCCGTCTCGATCTCGGCCCCGTCCGGTGGAAACACGAGTTCCGGCGCATCGCGGTCGGGTGCGAACACGGCGTCCCGGCGCGCGAAGTGCCGCAGCGGCGCTGGCAGGTCGGCGTTCGCGACCGTCAGCGTCTCGGGTGGCGGTGGCGGCAGCCGCACCGGCTTTGGCGCGAGGCGCGCGAAGGCCCGGAAGAGCACCGGGGCGGCGAGATCGCCGCCGAACGCGCCCGGCACCGGCGCCCCATCCGCGCGCCCCATCCAGACGCCGATCACATGCGCGCCGTCAAAGCCGATGGCCCAGGCGTCGCGGTGGCCGTAGGACGTGCCGGTCTTGTAGGCGATGGCGTGCGCCGGCGACCCCGGCGGAGGCGTGAGGCCGGCGAGGATGTCGCCGACTTCCCAGGCCGCGACCGGCGAGAGGAGCTGCCGCGACGGCGTACCGGCCGCGCCCGTCGCATGCAGGTCGACCGCCATGCCTCCATTGGCGATCCCGGCGTAGAGTTGCACGAGGTCCGTCAGGCTGACCCCCACGCCGCCGAGGGCCACCGCAAGGCCCGGCGCGCCGCCCGGCACCACGGCGCGGACATGCGCGCGGTCGAGGGCGGACATCAGCCGGGCCGGTCCGAGCGCGTCGAGCACCGTCACCGCGGGCACGTTCAGCGACTGCTGCAGGGCCTCGCGCACCCGCACGGTGCCTTGGAACGTCCGGTCGAAGTTTTGTGGCGCCCAGCCCCCGAACGCGCGCGGCAGGTCGTCGATCAGCGTCTCGGGATGCGCCAGCCCCTCGTCGAACGAAAGCCCGTAGATCAGCGGCTTCAGGGTCGATCCGGGCGAGCGGAGAGCCTCCGTCATGTCGACGAAGCCCAGGCGCCGGTCATCCCCGAAGGCGGGCGTGCCGACGGAGGCGAGGATCTCGCCGGTGCGGTGGTCGGCCGCGACGATGGCCGCCGACAGTCGGTCGCCGCGCCCGCGCACCGCCTCGCCGGCCAGCGCCTCGAGGCTCGCCTGAAGGCGCGCGTCGAGGGTCGTGTCGATTCGAGTGACGGTCGGCGTGCGCGCCCTGAGCCGCTCCGTGAGGAGCGGCGCGAGGATGGGAGCGGGGTGTCGCACGGTCGGAACAGGCTCTCTTGCGGCTGAGATAGCCGTGTCGTGGTCGATCACACCCTGTGCCTCCAGCCGTTGCAGCACTCGGGCGCGGGCGGCACGGGCCGCCTCCGGGTGCCGGTCCGGACGCCGCGCTTCGGGGCTTTGCGGCAGAGCCACCAGCAACGCCGCCTCGGCGGTCGTGAGACGGCGCGGTTCCTTCCCGAACCATGCGAGGCTTGCCGCGCGCAGGCCCTCGATGTTGCCGCCGAAGGGTGCGTGCATGAGGTAGAGATCGAGGATCGCTGCCTTGTCGAGCCGCCGCTCCAGCGCCACCGCAACGCGGATCTGCCGCAGCTTGCCGCGCCACGCGCCCGTGCCCGATGCTTCCAGCAGCCGCGCGACCTGCATCGTCAGGGTCGACCCGCCCGAGACGATGCCGCGGTGCGTGACGGCCTGCCCCGCCGCGCGGAGCATGGCCCGCAGGTCGACGCCCCGGTGATGAAGAAATCTGCGGTCCTCGTAGGCCATGAGCATCGCGACGTAGCCGGGATCGACGTCCGGCGCCGTCGCGCCGAGGCGCCAGCGGTCGCCTTCCACGGTGAACGCGCGCAGGAGCGTGCCGTCGCGGGCGCGCACCTCGACCGATGCCTCCGCGGCGAGGGGCGGCAGGACGGTCGCGTCGATCCAGGCATCGAGCCTGTCGCGGCCGAGCGCGCCCGCCCAGAGCAGCAACGCGGCGAGCGCGAGGGCACGCGTCATGGCGTGACGGTCACGGTGCCTGCGTCGGTCCGGGCGCGGTAGTCCGGGCGGTACATGTCCTCGACGGAGGCAGCCGGATGCGCGAACACGCCGGGCGAGATCGCGCGGACGATGTAGCCCACGCGGAACCCCGCGGTTCCTGACCAGTCGACCGCGGCGCGGAATTCGTCTTGCCGGAACTCCGTGTGGGCGGCGTCCTCGAGGAGATCCAACCCCAGGTCCGCCACGTCGCCGCCGCGGATTAGGTTCGGGTTGTCGATCTCGAACCCGGCGGGCAGCGGATCGACGACCATCAGCCGCGCTTCGGTGTCGGAGAACGGCGTGACCTCGACGACAGTGAGAAGCCGGGTGCCGGCCTTGACCGTCGCGGGATCGACCGCTGCGCCGTCGAGCGCGTAGTACCGCCGCGCGATGGCGTAGCCGTTGCCGCCAGCGGACACCGGCGCCTCGGGTACGCCGAAGGTGGTAAGCGTCAGCGTGGCGGGCATGGCGCCGCCGTTGCGGATCGCCGTGCCGTCGGCGTCGACCGCCGAACCGAGGACGCGGACGAGCGGCCCCGTGACGGTCGCGCCGTCGAGCGTGAGCCCGTCCGCGCCGGGGCGGCCGATCAGCGCGTGGGTGGCCAGCAGCGCCCAGGTGGCTTCCTGCGTCGAGAGTTGACCGGAGGCGGTTCCCGCGGCGACGCGGGTGACGAGCGGCCCCGTGTCGAAGGCGGTACTGCCGGACTCCTCGGCGAGCGCCAGCACGGCCGCGGCGTCGCGCAGCCCGGTGCCGTAGTCCGCCCGCCACGTGTAGCTGTCGTCGGTCTGCGCGGCGGCGATCCGGGCGGCGCGGGCGAACATCGCGTCGGCGCGGGTCGGGTCGCCGTAGGAGGCGAGCGCGGCCCCGAGCTGTGCCGCGGCGATGGGCGTGTCGAACGCGGCTGCCTTGACGTCGGCGTAGTAGCGCAGGTCGCCGACCGCCGCCGCGCCTTCGCGCGCCAGCACCATCAGCGCGTAGGCGAGGGCTCCGCCACCTTCGGCGGCCGTGTCGAAGTCCTGCGCGGTGTTCACCCCGTTGCGGAGGTTGTCCATCGCGTTCCGAAACGCGACATCGGGGACCGCGTGGCCCGTGGCACGGGCGCGGCTGAGGAAATCCGTGGCGAAGGCGTCGAGCCAGGGGTCGCCGGAGCCCGCTTCCCAGAGCCGGAACGCGCCGTTCGAGGACTGGTTGGCGAGGATCTCGGTGATCGACTCGTCGATGCGGGCGTCGATGTCGCCGGCAGAGGCGAGGTTCATCGCGCGCGCCACGTCGGACAGGTAGAGGAGCGGCAGCGCCTTCGACGCAAGCTGCTCGGTGCAGCCGTAGGGATAGCGGTCGAGCGTCGCGAGGAGGCCGGGCGCGTTCAGGCGCGCGATCGGACCCGCAGCAACGACGGCCGACGCGGTTCCGGCGCGCAGGCCCGCGAAGAGGTTCGCGTCGAGCGTGAAGGTCCGTCCGGGGTCGAGGTCGAAACGGCTCGTGGCGGCGATGGCGGGATCGAGCGCTTCGACGGGGAGCACGAGCGGCTTGACGAGCTGGTGGCCGTCCGGAGTGGTGACCGCGACCTCGATGCGGGCGATGCCGGGGTCTCCCGCGGTGAACGGGATCTCGACCGTGGTGCGCCCGCCGTCCGCGAGATCGACGCCGGAGGGGACGTCGCCGCGGGCGAGCGTGACGCCCGTCGCGGTGACGTCGAGCCCCATCCGGCCGGCGGGACCGCGGGCGTGGACGATCTCGAGCTGCAACCGGCTCGCGTCGCCGGGGGCCATGAAGCGCGGCAGGCTAGCGGTCACGACGACCGGATCGCGCACCAGAACGTCCGCGGTGGCGGCGCCGACGCCCGAGTGCGACCAGACCGTCGCCATCACGCGCACGCTGCCGTTGAAGCTCGGGAGGTCGAACGTCGCGGTCGCGATGCCATCGGTGCCGACGGTGACGGGGCCGGTGAAGTAGGCAACGAGCTCCTCGGTCGGCGGCGGGGCGGCGGGGCCGGGTCCGCCCGCATCTCCCCCCGAGCGGACCGCGCCGAGAGTGCCGTTCAGACCGTCGATCAGCCTGCCGTAGATGTCGCGGACGGCGACGCCGAGCTTGCGCTGGCCGAAGTAGTAGCCGGCCGGGTCGGGAGCCTTGTAGGCGGTGAGGTTCAGGATCCCCACGTCGACGGCGGCAATGGTGGCATAAGCGGTTTCGCCTTGCGCCACGCCCGGCACACGCAGCGACACGGTGAGCGGCCCGCGCGGCTCGGCCTCGGCGGGCGCGTCGATCGTCACGGCGAGGCGGCGCGCTCCGGGATCGACGGCGGCGTAGGCGAGGCCGAGGGCCCGCGCGGGATTGTGTCCGGCCGCCACGTCCATCGGGCGGATCACGGAGGCCATGACGTAGGCGCCCGCCCCCCAGTCTGCCGTGACCGGCACGTCGATCACCGTGGCGCCGGCGGGCACCTGGCGGATCTGGCGGTCGATGACCCGGTTCGAGACCACGCTGACAAGCGCGAGGCCCGCCGCCCGCGGCTCGATCCGGAGATGCGCGGTGTCGCCGGGGCGATAGCTTGGCGCATCGAGTGCCACAGCGAGCGTGTCGGGCGTATCGGCGGCATCGCCGGGTGCGTATCCGCCGGCGTAGAACTCCATCGACGCGCTGGCATAGGCGCCCGTGGCGACATCGGTGCGCTCGACGGTCAGCTCGTAGTCGCCCCAGCCGACCCGCGCCGCGATCGCCGAGGGCCCGGCGGCGCTGGTCGTCACGTCGCCTTCGGCCACGCGGGTGCGCGTCGTCGTCGCCTGCCAGTCCCAGTTGCCGTACTGCCTGTACCACTGGTAGCGCGTCTCGATCCGCTCGAGCGTCCAGTGCGTCGGGAGCGGCACGGGCTCGAGGTTCGGGCCGAGGGCGAGGATGTCGAAGCCGGCGTCGGTGTTCTCCGCAACGGCGCCGTCGAAGCGCGGACGGATGCCGAGGAAGGGCGCGGCGGGCGTCACCGGCGTCGTCACCTGTCGCTCGACGGGGCGCCCCGAGCCTTCCGCCACGCGGACGGTGACGGTGAGGTCGAGCGGGCGGCCGGGATCGGACACATCCGGAAGATCGACGAGCACATCGGCGTGCCCGGCCTGATCGGTTCGGATGCCGTCCGGCAGGGTCGCCACCTCGCGATCGAAAGGCTCGTCGGCGCGCCCGAAGACGTAGCCCGGATAGCCGTCGAGCCCCGAAGCGGCGCTGAGTGCTGCCTGGCCCTCGATGGCGAGATCGGCGCCCGCGGCCCCGAAGAGATAGCGCGCGTCGACCGTCAGGGCCGGCAGGTCGCCGAGCCGGAGCGGCGTGTCGGGCAGCGCCAGGTCGAAGTCGATGCGCTCGGGCAGGAAGTCCTCGACGAGCACGGTCGTCGCCGCGAGCGGAGCGGCCTTCGGGTCGGCGTAGACCTCGAGCCGCCACGGCCCGCGCGGCGCGGAACCCGCGACGGGCACCGTGAACACATGGCCTCCGGCACCCGCGTCGGGTTCGGTCATGCGCGAATATTCCACGCCGTCGGGCCGCACGAGACGCGCGGTCAGCGGCAGGCCCTCGATGGCGTTGGCCCGCGGGTCGCGCGCGAGGGCGGTGGCGTGGATCGTCTCGCCGGCGCGGTAGGCGCCCCGGTCGGTGACGAGGAACACGTCGATCGGGGGGCTCGGCTCGCGGCCCGTCACGCCACGGTCGGCGAGATCGAACTCCGCGTCGGTCAGCGACAGGAAGGCGAGGTCGTCCTTGCCGTCCGTCGCCGTCACCAGCCCCGGCGCGGCGCCGCCCTTGCCGTTCATCAGACCGGGCGCGAAGTCCGCCTGCCCGTCGGCGTCGGTCGTCGTGGTGCCGAGGACCGCGTTCGCGACGGACAGAAGCGTCACCGCAAGACCCGGCTTCGCGTCGGTCGTGGCGAGGCTCCGGGCCGTCACGTGCAACCCGTCGATCCCCGCCAGCGTCGTGAGGCCGATGTCGCTGACCACGAACCATTGCGCGGCCGGCGGTGTTTCGTAAGGGTCGGCGCCCGGAATCGCCGCCTGGAGCGTGTAGACGCCGGGGGAGAGGCCCGCCACGACACCGCCGAGCGGCAGCCGCGTCGTCATCTCGCGGTTGAGCTCCTGACCGGTCTCGCCGGTCCCTTCCCAGACCTTCTCGGCGATCTCGCTGTCGAACTGGTCGGCGTCGTAGGCATCCACGGGCCGCGCGAAGTAATCGCCCTGGATCGCGCGGAGGATGTTGCGGTCGCTCACGCGCGAAAGCGTCAGCGCGACCGCCGCCGTGTTGACGGTGACGACCGGGACGGCGATCTCGCCCGACTTCGGGAGCACGTAGGCGCGCGACGGAAAGCGCACGGCGGGCGTGCGATCGCGGACGTATTGCGTGATCTCGGCGGACGCTTCGAGCGTTTCGCCGGAGGCGGCGGGCAGCCCCTTGCGGAAGGTGATGGCATAGCGCGCGCCGTGCTCTACGCCGGCGATGCAGAGCTGGCTGCCCGAGGCGGTGACGGAGAGGTCCTGCGACGGCAGCTGCACGAACGGCGCGTAGTCCACGCCCGAAGGAGCCAGCGGCTCGGAAAAGACGGCGCAGATGCGGGGTTGGGCGAGGTCGCTCTCCACGGTGGTGTCGGCGATGTGGAAGCCGTAGCGGGCAATGGCACGGTCGAGCGCCGAGCCCGTGTCGTCGCGCGGGGCGAGGCTTTGCGCGAGGCGCAGCGCCGGGATCATGTCGCGTCCCCGCCCGGTCGCCTCCAGCGCATCGGCGAGCGCCACGAGCGCGGAGGCGCGGACCGGTCTCGCGTCGGTGCGGAGGTAGGCATTGATCGCCGCCGAAACGGCGCTGGCGCGGAGGTCGTAGGCGCGATTCTCGTCGTCGGTCGCCGCCGCCAGCGCCAGCCGTGCAAGCTCGGTCCACTGGTCGGCGGCATCGGTGATCGAGACCGCCGCACCCATGAAGCCAAGCGCGCTGGCGCTGTCGCGGCGTGCGGTGGCGCGGGCGGCGGCCGCGAGCAGGTCGGCGGCCGGCGTCGTGCCGGCCGGATAGGCGCTGCCGAGGTTGCGTGCCTGATCCGTCGCGGTCGCCATGTCGGCATCCGTCAGGAAGCCGAGCTCCGCCGCGCGGGTCACGGCACGTGCAAGCGCCGTGGGATCGGTCCGCAGCATGAGCGCCGAGCGCGCCCCGGCGAACGCTTGCGCCAGCGGGGCGGCGGACTTCGAGAAGCAGGCGCCGGCGCGTTCGTTGAAGGTGAACGCCGCGCAGCGGTTGTCGGCGCGGCAGGCGGCCCTGCACGCCTCGAAGGTGCTATCGAACGCCGTGCCGATGTCGTTGCCGGGGAAGTCCGTGTCGGGGACGACGACGATGCGGCTGTCGGGAACCGGCGCCTCCTGGGCCAGCAGGGGTGTCGCGAACAGCGCGACGACGAGAATGCCACAAAGCCGGCGCATGCACGATCTCTCCGTGTTTCGACCCGACAAATGCTGGCACGATTTGACTCGAGGTCGCAACGATTCCCGCGCTTTCGCCAATGCGTTCAGGGAGCGTGCCTTAAGCCGCAATTCACGCGGATCGTGGTATTGGGCGCGGAAGGAAGGGCGCGGTCCCCGACCGTCGATCGCCGGAGGATGCCATGTCGCTTGCGGACAAGCTCGTGCAGGAACGCCGTGCCCGGCTTGCAGCCGAACGCCTGCTCGAGCAGCAGGGCCGCGAGCTCCGTGCCGCGCACCAGCGGCTCGACCGGCACGCGCTGAAGCTTTCCGAAGAGATCGTCGAGCAGCGCGAGACCGCTGTGATGGCGCGCGGCGAAGCCGAAGTCGCGAAGGCCGAGGCGTCGGTGCGGATGGGCGAGATCGAAGCGGCGCATCGCGATGCGGACGTCGCCGAGCGCCGGCTCTGGGACGCGCTCGAGGCCATCGGTGACGGATTTGCGGTGTTCGACTCCGCGTTGCGGCTCGTCGCCGCCAACGCCGCCTACCGCGCGCCCTTCGCAGGCCTGGCCGAGATCGCTCTCGGCACGCCCTACGCCGAGATCCTCGCGCTTGCCGCCCGCGAGGGCGTGGCCGACCTCGAGGGGAGGCCCGCCGCCGAATGGTGCGCCGAGATCCTGGCGCTCGCCGAGGCCGGCACCGCCGAGACCCTGGACGTGCGCCTCGCGACCGGGCGGTTCCTGCGGCTCAAGCACAGCCGCATGCGCGACGGGGGGGTCGTCTCGCTGGCCCTCGACATCACCGGAGCGATCGAACGCGAGGCCGAGCGGCGCGAGGCGCAGGAGCGCGCCGAGGCCGCCAGCCGCGCGAAGTCCGCCTTCCTCGCCAACATGAGCCACGAGATCCGCACGCCGATGAACGGCGTCGTGGGCATGGCGGAGCTTCTGTCCGACACCGTCCTCGACGACGAGCAACGCCTCTACGCCGACACGATCCGGACATCCGGCGAGGCGCTCCTCGTCATCATCAACGATGTCCTCGACTATTCGAAGATCGAGGCCGAGAAGCTGATCCTGCACCCCGAGCCGTTCGATCTCGAGCGCTCGATCCACGAGGTGACGACGCTTCTGCACTCCGGCGCGGGCGCCAAGCACATCGACCTGCTGATCGACTACGACATGTTCATGCCGACCCGCTTCGTGGGCGATCCGGGACGCATCCGGCAGGTGCTGACCAACCTCGTCGGCAATGCGATGAAGTTCACCGAGGCGGGACACGTGCTCGTTCGCGTCGTCGGCCTCGAGGCCGCGCCGGGGCGGCACGAGCTGCACGTCACGGTCGAGGATACCGGCATCGGCATCGCGCCCGAGCACCTCGAGCACATCTTCGGGCAGTTCAACCAGGTCGAGGACCAGCAGAACCGCAAGTTCGCGGGCACCGGGCTCGGGCTTGCGATCACGCGCCAGCTCATCGAGCTGATGGGCGGCACGATCTGGGTCGAGAGCGCGCCCGGCCGCGGCTCGTGCTTCGGGTTCCGCGTCGTGCTGGCCGTGGCGGAGCCAGCGGCGGGACCGCGCGAGGCGATCGAGCTCCGCCGCGCGCTTGTCGTCGACGATCTCGCGGTCAACCAGACGATCCTCGAGCGTCAGCTCAGCGCCTACGGTCTCGCGGTGACGGTCTGCGCGTCAGGTGCCGAGGCGCTCGGCGTGCTCGAGCGCGATCCCGGCTTCGACGTCATCCTGACCGACCACGAGATGCCGGGGATGGACGGGCTGACGCTCGCGCGGCGGATCCGGGCGGTCGGGCACCGGATGCCGCTCCTGATGCTTACGTCGAACCCGTCGCGCCTTCGCGCCGATCCGGCCGCCGAGAGCGGGGAGGGCCGGCTCATCACCAGCGTCCTGCAGAAACCTCTGCTGCGGCACGACCTCTACGCCCACCTTCGCGCTGTGGCCGGCCTGCCGCTGCCACCGGTCCTGCCGGACCAGCCGCGCGCGATGCGCGTGCTCGCGGCCGAGGACAACCGCACCAACCAGCTCGTGTTCAGCAAGATGGTGAAGGATCTCGATATCGAGCTCGTCTTCGCCAACAACGGTCGCGAAGCCTGCGAGATGTTCGAGAGCTTTCGGCCCGATCTGATCTTCATGGACATTTCCATGCCCGAGATGGACGGGCTCGAGGCGACGCGCCGGATCCGCGCGGTCGAGGCCCGCCGGGGCGCTGCGCGCGTGTCGATCGTGGCGCTGACCGCGCATGCGCTCGACGGCGACGCAGCCAGCATCCTCGCGGTCGGACTCGACCACTATCTGACCAAGCCGCTCCGCAAGAGCGCCATCACCGAGCGGATCGTCTCGCTGTGCCCCGAGGGAGCGCGACGTCCTCAGCCGTTCGATGACGCACCCGTCGCGAACACCGTGACCGCTCCGACGATGCTCCTACCTCAGGCATCCGCGAAGGCGTCCTGACGGACCTCCGAGCGCCGCTAGTCTTGCCCGACCGCCGCGAGGAAGGCGATGCCGAAGCGTTCGGCGCGGTCGGGGCCCACGCCGGGAATGCGCGCGAGCGCGTCCATGCTGCCGGGACGGGCCTCGGCGATCTTGCGGAGCGTTCCCGGCGAGCAGGCCATGTAGCGCCCGGTGCCGTCCTCGCCGCGGGCGAGATCGCGCTGGGCGTCCGAGAGCCGGTCGAAGGCATTGCCCGATGCCCGGCCGGCGAGGCTGGCGCGCGCAGGGTGCATCCGCGCGGGCGCGTCCCCGGTGATGACCTCGAGAAAGGTCGCCCCGTAGCGTCCGAGCTTCGTCGCGCCGACGCCCCCGACCCGCGCCATCGCGTCGAGCGTGGCGGGCCGGGTCTCGGCCATCTCGATCAGCGTCCGGTCGGGGAAGATCACGTAGGCCGGTACGCGCGCGGCCTCGGCGAGCGCCCGGCGGCGACCCTTCAGCGCGGCCAGCAGAGCCTCGTCCTCGGCGCCGACGAGCGCCTTCGGCGTGTCGCGCGCGGGCGTCCTGCGCGGTGTCTCGCGGCGCAACTCGACCGGCACCTCGCCCTTCAGGACCAGGCGGCCGGCTTCGGTCATCCGCAGCGCCCCGTGTCGCGCGGGGTCGGGGCGCACGAGGTCGCGCGCCGTCATCTGCCGGAAGATGCCGCGCCAGGCGTCCGCACCGAGGTCCGCGCCGACGCCGAACGTTGGCAGCCTGTCGTGCCCGCGGTCGCGCACCTTCTCCGTTGCGGTGCCGCGCAGGATGTCGACGAGGTGCCCGGCGCCCCAGCTTTCGCCCGTCCGGAGCATCGCCGAGAGCGCCTTCTGCACCGCCTCGGTCGCATCGAAGGTCTCGGCGGGCGCCGCGCAGAGGTCGCAGTTGCCGCAGGGCTCGGTGGTCTCGCCGAAGTAGCCCAGCAGCACCTGGCGCCGGCACGTCACCGCCTCGGCGAGGCCGAGGAGCGCATTCAGCCGCAGATGATCCGCCGCCTTGCGATCGGGCGGGGCGAGGCCCTCGTCGATCTGGCTGCGGCGCAGGCGGATGTCGTCGGGGCCGTAGAGCGTCAGCGTCTCGGCAGGCAAGCCGTCGCGCCCGCCGCGGCCGATCTCCTGGTAGTAGGCCTCGACGGACTTCGGCAGATCGGCGTGGGCGACCCAGCGGATGTCCGGCTTGTCGATGCCCATCCCGAAGGCCACGGTGGCCGCGACGATGAGGCCGTCCTCGCGCTGGAACCGCGCCTCGACCTCGCGGCGGTCCTCGGCGTCGAGCCCGGCGTGGTAGGCGCAGGCCGCGTGCCCCGCGTCGAGGAGGGCCGCGGCGAGCGTCTCGGTCTTGGCCCGCGTGGCGCAGTAGACGATGCCCGCCTGATCCTTGCGCGCCGCGGCGAAGCCGAGGATCTGCGCCCGCGGGCCGTCCTTCAGCGCGAAGGCGAGATGGATGTTCGGCCGGTCGAAGCCCCCGAGGAAGGTCGCAGGCTCCCGGCCGTCGAAGAGCCGCGTCACGATCTCGGCGCGGGTCTCGGCGTCGGCGGTCGCGGTGAAGGCCGCAAGCGGCACGCCGAGCGCCTGCCGGAGCGCGCCGATGCGGAGGTAGTCGGGGCGGAAGTCGTGCCCCCACTGGCTCACGCAATGCGCCTCGTCCACCGCGACGAGCCGCGTGCCGATGCGGCGCAAAAGCCCCAGCGTCGCGGTCGCGGCGAGCCGTTCGGGGGCGATGTAGAGGAGCCGCAGCGTGCCCCCGTCGGCGGCCGCGAAGACCGTCTCGGTCTCGTCCTCGGTGTTCTGCGAGGTGAGCGCGCCCGCTTCGACGCCGGCCTCGCGCAGCGCCCGCACCTGGTCGCGCATCAGCGCGATGAGCGGCGAGATCACCACCGTCACGCCGTCGCCGCAGATCGCGGGCAGCTGGTAGCAGAGCGACTTGCCGCCCCCCGTCGGCATGATCGCGAGCACGTCGCGGCCCGCGAGCACGGCCTCCACGACCTCGCGCTGGCCGGGGCGGTACTCCGCGAAGCCGAAGACGGAGGCAAGGAGCGCTTCGGGCGTGGGCATCGGGATCAGACGAACGCGCCGGCGTTGTTCACAAGGAGCCGCTGCAAGAGAAAGATCAGCACCAGCACGATCAGCGGCGCGAGATCGAGCCCGCCCATGCTCGGCAGGAACCCCCTGATCCGCGAATAGAGGGGGTCGAGCAGCCGGTTCAGCCCGTACCAGATCTGGCTGACGAGCGGCTGGCGCAGGTTCAGCACCTGGAAGTTGATGAGCCAGCTCATGATGATGTGCGCGAAGATGATGTACTTCGCGATGTCGAGCACCAGCATCAGGGTCTGGAAGAGCGAATACATCGGTCGGGCGGCCTCCGGCGGGAACCGCGCCTGCCTACCGGCTGGCCCCCCGCGAGGCAACCCGGGTTGCCTCGGGGCCCCTTTCCCGTTTCAGTGAGCGCGGGGACCGTCCGGGGGCGTCATGGCCGACATCGCGCCGCGGCGCCGTATCTGGGGCTGGTGGTTCTTCGACTGGGCGAGCCAGCCGTTCCCGACCCTGCTCGCCACGTTCATCTTCGCGCCCTACGTCACCGATCTCGTCGGCGACGGCAGCACGGCGCAGCAGGCATGGGGCTTCGGGATCGGCGCGGCCGGGCTCGTCATCGCCGTGCTGGCGCCGCTCCTCGGCACGGTCGCGGACCGCTCCGGCCGGACCATGCCCTTCGTCTGGGCGTTCTCGGCGCTCTACATCGCCGGCTCGTGGGGGCTGTGGTTCGCCAGGCCGGGCGACTACAGCCTGGCGTTGATGCTCCTCAGCTTCGGGGTCGGGCTCGTCGGTGTCGAGTTCGCGACCGTGTTCACCAACGCGATGCTGCCCTCCCTCGGGACGCGCGCCGAACTCGGCCGCATCTCCGGCACGGGATGGGCATTCGGCTATGTCGGCGGCCTGGTGGCGCTCGTCCTTTTCCTTGGCTTCTTCGCCGAGGGTGCCGGCGGCCGGACGCTGCTCGGTCTTGCGCCCGCCTTCGGTCTCGATCCCGGTCTCCGCGAGGGAACACGCGCGGTCGGCCCGTTCACCGCGGTCTGGTATGCGGCCTTCATGGTGCCGTTCTTCCTGTGGGTCCGCACGCCCCGCGTTCCCGGCGGGCTCTCCGTCGCCGCGAGCCTGCGCCACGCGGTGCCGGACCTCGCCGCCACGCTGCGGGGCCTGCCCCGCACGCCGAGCCTGATGTGGTTCCTCCTCGCATCGATGCTCTACCGCGACGCGCTCAACGGCATCTACGTGTTCGGCGGCATCTACGCCAAGGGCGTGCTCGGCTGGTCGGTCGTCGAGGTCGGCACCTTCGGCATCCTCGCGCTCGTCACCGGCGCCGCGTTCACCTGGGCCGGCGGCCGAGCCGACACGCGCTGGGGGCCGATGCCGGTGATCGCCGTGTCGCTCGGCGCGATGACGCTGGTGACGCTCGCGGTCGTGTTCGTCTCGCGCGGGTCGGTGCTCGGTTTCCCCGTCGCGCCCCGGTCATCCCTGCCGGACGTGGCGTTCTACGCCGTCGGCGGCGTGATCGGCGCGGCGGGCGGCGTCCTGCAGTCGGCGAGCCGGACGATGCTGGTGCGCCAGGCCGACCCCGCGCGGATGACCGAGACGTTCGGGCTCTACGCGCTGTCGGGCAAGGCGACCGCGTTCGTGGCGCCGCTCAGCGTCGCGGCGACCACGGCGCTGACCGGCAGCCAGCCCCTCGGCATCGCGGCGCTGATCGTGCTGTTCCTCGCCGGCGCGATCTTGCTACTGTGGGTTGATCCGAACGGGACGAGCGAGGTGGCATGGTCCGCATCCTGATCCTTCTGGCGCTCATGGCGTCCCCCGCGGCCGGCGAGCCGACCGCCGCGAGCCTCTTCGGCCGCGAGACGGCGCCCGCGGGCGGCAGGCCATCGGCCATCGGCAGCTACTCGCGGGGCTGCGCGACCGGCCTCGTCGCGCTGCCCGAGACCGGCCCGACCTGGCAGGCGATGCGGCTCTCGCGCAACCGCAACTGGGGCCAGCCGCAGCTCGTCGCCTACTTGGAGGACTTGAGCCGCACGGCGCGCCGCCTCGGCTGGGCGGGGCTCTACATCGGCGACATGGGCCAGCCGCGCGGCGGGCCGATGACCTCGGGCCATGCCTCGCACCAGATCGGGCTCGACGCCGACGTCTGGTACCTGCCCCCGCGCCGGCTCGACCTGACGCGCGCCGCGCGGGAGAGCCTCGGCGCGATCTCGGTCCGCACGTCCGACCAGCGGCGGATCAACGGCAACTGGACGCCGGCGCATCGCGCGGTCCTGAAAGCCGCGGCATCCGACCCTCGCGTCGACCGCATCTTCGTCGCCGCGGCGATCAAGCTCGAGATCTGCCGCACCGCGAAGGCGTCCGATACCGCGTGGCTGCAGAAGCTTCGTCCGCTTTACGGGCACGAGGACCACTTTCATGTCCGGCTGAAATGCCCCGCCGGAATGCCGCTCTGCCAGACGCAGCAGCCGACCGTCGCGAAGCTTTCGCAGGGCGGCACCGGCTGCGACGCCAGCCTCGACTGGTGGGTGACGGACTATCTTGCGCCCCCGAAGACCGGACCGAAGAAGGTGGCGCCGAAGGGTCCGCCGAAGCGGACAGCGCGGACCTACGTGTTGAGCGACCTGCCCAGGCAATGCGCCGCCGTACTTTCGTCGCGCTAGGCGCGGCCTTTCTTGCCGCCGGTCCGTCGCAGGGGGCCGATCTTGCGGCGCGGGCGCGGTTCGTCGGCAGCTATCGGTGGAAGCTCCCGATCCGGGGCTTCGGAGGTTTCTCGGGGCTCGACTTCACCGATCCGGAGGGCCTCGGCTTCGTCAGCCAGACCGACCGCGGCATGATTGCGAAGGGCCGGCTAGCGCGCGACCCCCAAGGGGCCGTGACCGACGTGATGCTCGACCAGTTCGTCGCGCTCAGGAGCCCGCTCGGTCGCCCGCTCGGCGACGTGCAGACCGACAGCGAAGGGCTGGCCGTCGGACCGCGCGGCGAGATCTACGTGTCCTTCGAAGGCGAGGCGCGGGTGGTCCTCTACGAGACGGCGGACGCGCGCGGCAAGCCTCTGCCGCAACACCCGGCGTTCCGGCGGCTTGGCAAGAACACGTCGCTCGAGGCCCTGGCCGTCGACGCCGCGGGCGCGCTCTGGACGCTGCCGGAGGTGTTCGGCCCGGACGTCGCCGCGACGCCGCTCTGGCGCTATCGCATTGGCGTCTGGGACCAGCCGTGCAGCATCGCGCGCCCCGACGCCTTTCGCCCCGTCGGCGCCGATTTCGGGCCCGACGGGCTCTTCTACCTGCTCGAGCGCGATCTCTACGGCATCGGGTTTCGCAGCCGCGTCCGTCGCTTCGCCATCACGGGCGATATGATCACGGCGGGCGAGACCATTCTCGAGACCGCGGTAGGACGCCACGACAACCTCGAGGGTCTGGCCGTCTGGAGCGATGCGGAAGGCGCGATCCGGCTCACGATGATCTCGGACGACAACTTCCGCTCGTTCCAGCGCACCGAGATCGTGGACTACGTGATCCCCGTCGGGCTTGCGTCGAAGCCGCCCGGGGACTAACCCGCCCCGCAAACAGGAACTGCCCCCATGCCCGACCGCATCCTTCTCGCAGGTATCGTCGCGATGGCGGTGATCGTCGTTGCGTCGAACATCCTCGTCCAGTTCCTTGCCGGCCCGTGGCTGACGTGGGGAGCGTTCACCTATCCGTTCGCGTTCCTCGTCACCGACCTTGCAAACCGGCTGCGCGGTCCGGGCGCCGCACGCCGCGTCGTCATCGCCGGCTTTGCCGCGGGCATCGCCTGCTCGCTCGTCGGCACGCAGATTGCGGGGGCGGACGGTCCGCTGGTGACGCTCCGCATCGCACTCGGCTCAGGGATGGCGTTCCTGGTCGCGCAGCTTCTCGACATCGGCGTCTTCGACCGGCTGCGGGCGCGAGCCTGGTGGCAGGCGCCGTTCGCCTCGACGCTGATCGGCGCCAGTTTCGACACTGCTCTCTTCTTCAGCATCGCCTTCTCCGGAACCTTTGCCTTCCTCGACCGCACGGCCGACGTGTCCTGGGCCACCGAACGCCTGCCGATGCTGGGGTTCGGGCCGGTCGTCCCGCTCTGGGTGAGCCTCGCGGCGGCGGACTGGTCGGTGAAGATCGCGCTCGCCGTGGTGGCGCTGATCCCGTTCCGCCTCATCGTCGGACGGATGGCGTGGAGGATCACGTGAAAGCCGTTGACACGGGCGCGATCTGTGGCAACGTCGGATCAACTGAAACGCAATGAAAGGAGGTGGTCCAGTGTCTAGAGTGATGATGGAGTATGGCGTCGGGACAGTTGGAGGGATCGCCGCCTGAGGGCAGCCCCTGAGGCGAGATACCTTCGATTGGGTCGCACCTAACCGGCCCGCCTCCTTGATCTCGGAAGGGTCGCCCTCGCAGGCGGCCCTTTTCTTTTGGCGCGTCGTGGCTAGGGTCCGGTCATGCTGTGGATCACCGACACGCTCGCGCTGCAGGACTGGGAGCTCGCCGAGAGCTTCATCCGTGCGTCGGGGCCGGGCGGGCAGAACGTCAACAAGGTTTCGACCGCGGTGGAGCTGCGCTTCGAGGCGGCACGGAGCCCCGGCCTCACGCCAGCCCAGAAGGCGCGGCTCCGAAGGCTCGCGGGCCGCCGCTGGACCGCCGAGGGCGCTATAGTGATCCGCGCCGAGGAGACCCGCAGCCAGACGCGCAACCGGGACTTGGCGCGCGAGCGGCTGGCTGACCTGATCCGCGCGGCGCTGCACGCACCGAAGCGGCGGATCGCGACGCGGCCTACGCTCGGGAGCCAGCGCCGCCGCGTCGAGGGCAAGGTGCAGCGCGGCACCGTCAAGGCGCTCCGTGGCCGCGTCGAGCCGGAATGACGGAGACGCTTGCCGCCCGCCGGCGGCGGCTGATGGGTCCGAACGTGCCGACGTTCTACGCCGATCCGGTCCATGTCGTGCGCGGCGAGGGGGTCTGGCTCTGGGACGCGGACGGCCGGCGCTATCTCGACGCCTACAACAACGTGGCACACGTCGGCCACGGGCATCCCCGCGTCGTCGGGGCGATCGCGCGACAGGCCGCGGTGCTCAACACCCACACGCGCTACCTGCACGAGGGCGTGCTCGACTATCTCGAGCGGATCACCGCCCGGATCGGGGCGGGGATCACGCAGGGCATCCTCGTCTGCACCGGCTCGGAGGCCAACGACGTGGCGCTGCGGATGGCCCGCGCCGCGACCGGCCGCACCGGCATCATCGCGACCGACGCAACGTACCACGGCAACACCGCCGCCGTCAGCGCGCTCTCGACGCGCCGCCCGCCAATCGGGGGGCGGCCGGACCATGTCCGGCTGGTGCCCGCGCCCGACACGCTCCGTCCGATCGGGGGCAGCGCGGCGGGCCAGTCCGCTGCTTTCGCGAGGGAGATCGCGCGCGCGGCGACCGAGCTCGAGGCCGCGGGACACGGGTTCGGCGGCCTCATCCTCTGCCCTTTCTTTGCCAACGAGGGCTTTCCGGCGCTGCCGCCGGGGTTTCTCGCGCCGGCGGAGGCGGCGGTGCGCGCGGCCGGCGGGCTCGTCATCGCCGATGAGATCCAGCCGGGCTTCGGGCGTCTCGGCCACACCTTCTGGGGCTTCGAGGCCGCCGGGATCCGGCCTGACATCGTGACGCTCGGCAAGCCCATGGCGAACGGATACCCGGTCGCCGCGGTGCTGGCGCGGCCTGAGATCATGGCCGCGTTTCGTGAAGCCTTCGGCTACTTCAACACCTTCGGCGGCACCCCTGTCGCTGCGGCGGCGGCGCTCGCGGTGCTCGACGTGATCGACGAGGAGGGACTCGTGGAGAACGCGGCGCTTGCCGGTGCCTATGCCCGTGACCGGCTTGCGGCGCTCCGCCATCCGCTGCTCGCCGATGTGCGTGGCGCGGGACTCTTCTTCGGCGCCGAGTTCGTCACCGGCGCGGACCTTGCCCCCGCGACCGGCTTCGTCGCGCGGCTCGTCGAGACGATGCGGCAGCACGGCGTGCTGATGGGTGCCATCGGGCGGGGCATGAACGTGCTGAAGTGCCGCCCGCCGATGCCGTTCGGGATCGAACATGCGGACCTCTTCTTCGACACGCTGGAGACGGCGCTCCGCAAGACCTCGCCATGACCGACGCCGCCGATCTGGCGCGGCATTGGGGTGAGACGGCCGCGCCGCCGAGGCCTGTCCGCATCGGCGAGAACGAAGTCTTCGAGGTGCGGTTTCTGGATGGGCGGCGTGCGGCGTTGCGACTGCATCGGCCGGGGTATCAGTCGGCAGCCGCGATCGCGGCCGAACTTGACTGGATGGCCCGCCTCGCAGCGCGGGGGCTGACCGTGCCGCTGCCGCTGGCCACTGAAGCGGGCGCCTGGATCGCCGTGCATCGCGGCCGGTGCGCGACGGCGATCTCCTGGGTCGATGGCGTGGGCCTGTCGGCTGCCGCGACCACCGCTCCGGCGGACCTCTACACCCGGCTCGGCGCGCTCATCGCGCGCCTCCATGCCGAAAGCCACGGACTTGCCCACGACGTCCGGCCGCGCTGGGACATCGCTGCGATCCTCGGCCCAAGGCCCCGCTGGGGCGTCGCCGACGCCGATGCCTTCGTCGGTGGCGAGCGGGCGGACGTCGAGCGTGCGGCGGCGGCGGTCCGCCTGACGGACATCGCGCATTGCGCTTCGGGCGCGATCCACGGCGACCTCCTGGTCGACAACGTGCTCGTGTCGGGAGATGCGCTCTGGCTGATCGATTTCGATGATGGCGGCTGGGGCTACCACGCCTACGATCTCGCAACGGCGCTCGTCGGGCATGTGGGCCAGCCCTCCTATCCGCTCCTTCGCGATGCCCTCGTCGCGGGCTACGGCGCACCCGGCATCGCGCGGGACTTGCCGCTCTTCGTGTTCCTGCGCGCGCTCGCCTCGGCGGGCTGGGCAGCCACGCGGACGGGCACGGGCGATCCCCGCCGTCGTGCCCATGCCGCCCGCGCCGCCGTCGCCGCACGGGCGTTCCTCGAGGCTTAGACCAGCACGGGCCGTTCGGTCTGCCGTCCCACGCCGAAGACCCTGCGATAGCGTGCGATCTCCTCGGCCGGGCCCATCGCCTTCAAGGGGTTGTCGCTGAGCTTCACCGTCGGACGGCCCTCCGCCTCGACCGCCTTGCAGACGAGCGAGAACGGTGCGAGCGCATCGTCCGCGACGAGGCCGCGGAAGTCGTTGGTCAGAAGCGTCCCCCAGCCGAAGCTCGGTTTCACCCGACCGGCGAACCGCGCCTGCAGGGCCTCGATTTCTGCGACGTCGAGCCCGTCCGAGAAGATCACGAGCTTCTGGCGCGGATCCTCGCCGCGCGCGCGCCACCAGTCGATGACCCGCTCGGTCGCGGCGGCCGGATCGCCGCTGTCGATCCGCACGCCCGTCCAGCGCGCGAGCCAGTCGGGCGCGTGGGCAAGGAACTCGGGCGTGCCGAAGGTGTCGGGCAGGATGATGCGGAGGTTGCCGTCATGCTCCTGGTGCCAGTCGGCGAGCACGCGGTAGGGCGCGGCGGCAAGCTCGGCATCGGTGCCGGCGAGGGCGGCGTAGACCATCGGCAGCTCGTGCGCGTTGGTGCCGATCGCCTCGACCTCGCGGCGCATCGCGATGAGGCAGTTCGAGGTGCCGACGAAGGACGGCCCGAGCCCCTCGAGCATCGCCTGCACGCACCAGTCCTGCCACAGGAAGCTGTGCCGGCGGCGGGTGCCGAAGTCGGCGATCCGCACCTCGGGGATGGCGCGCAGGCGCTCGACCTTCTCCCAGAGCTTGGTCATCGCGCGGGCGTAGAGCACCTGCAGCTCGAACCGGCCCATCGTCCGCAACACGGCCCGGCTCCTCAGCTCCATCAGCACGGCGAGCGCGGGGATCTCCCACATCATCACCTCGGGCCACTTGCCGTGGAACGTGAGCTCGAACTGGCCGTCACGGGTCTCGAGCTCGTAGGGCGGCAGCCGCAACGTCTCGAACCAGGCGAGGAACTCGGGGCGGAACATCTGGCGCTTGCCGTAGAAGGTGTTGCCCCGGAGGAAGGTGCTCTCGCCGCGCGAGAGGCCGATGGTGCGGATGTGGTCGAGCTGCTCGCGCACCTCGGCTTCGGCGACGATGTCGGCGAGGCGGACCTTGGTGCTGCGGTTGATGAGCTTGAAGGTGACGTCGGTGTCGGCGCAGTTGAGATGCACGGTCTGGCACATCAGAAGCTTGTAGAAATCCGTGTCGAGCAGCGACCGCACGATGGGGTCGATCCGCCATTTGTGATTGTAGACCCGCGTCGCGATGTCGAGCATGTGATCCGGTCCCCCGCCCTCTTCTAGGCCGGGACCGCGCGGCGGGTCAAAGCCCGCATTCGGCCAGGACCGAGGCCGCGGCGTTCAGGATCCTCGCTGCGCGCCCGGTGCCGCAGCGAGAAGCGTGCCAGTCCCGTCGGACGCCAGCGCGGGCACGACCGCCCTGCGCTGGCTCGAACGCGGTTTCAGACGTGCGGGCTGCAGGTGGGTGGGCCGGATCGGCACTTCGTCCGAGGCGACATGGCGTCCGATGCAGTCGCGCAGGGCACGGCGCGTCACCGGCTTGGTCAGAAAGTCGTCGAAGCCGGCCGCCTCGCAGGCCAGACGATCCTCCTCGAAGGCGTTTGCGGTGAGCGCGATCACGGCGGTCCGGGTGCCGATGCCGGTCTCCCGCGCCCGGATCTCGCGGGTCGCCTGCAGGCCGTCCATTCCCGGCATCGAGAGGTCCATCAGGATCAGGTCGAACCGCGCGGCCCCCGCGGCCTCGACCGCCGCCGCGCCATCCGTGACGAAGACGAGCTCCGCCCCGGTGTCCTCGAGCATCTTGCGGACGATGAGCGCGTTGGTCCGGTTGTCTTCCGCGATCAGGATGCGGTGGCCGGCGACGCCGCTGGTCTCGACCGGGGCGGGGGTTTCGCGAACCGGCGCCGTGGGCGCGACGGGCAGCGGGAGGTCGAAGTCGAACCGGCTGCCCTGGCCCGGCTCGGAGACGACCGAGAGCGTGCCGCCCATCTCGGTCGCGAGGAGGCGCGAGATCGTAAGCCCGAGACCGGTGCCGCCGAACTTCCGGGTCGTCTCGCTGTCCGCCTGGGTGAAGCTGTCGAAGATCAGGTCCAGCCGGTCGGCGCCGATGCCGATGCCGGTGTCGGTGACGGAGATCCCGATGGCTTTCGCCGGCGTGCCGCCCGGCAGCGCCGCGTCCGCTTCGGCGACGCGGACCCGCACGCTGCCCGCTTCGGTGAACTTCAGCGCGTTGCCGACGAGGTTGAGCACGATCTGGCGCACCCGGCCGCCATCGCCGACGAAGAGCGGCAGCGGCGACGCCGGCATCTCGAGCACGAGGTTCAAACCACGCTCGAGGGCGAGCGGGCGCAGAAGCTCGATGGAGCCGCGCACGCAATCGGTCAGACAGAACGGAGATTGGGTGATCACCGGCTTGCCCGCGTCGAGGCGCGTGAGGTCGAGCACGTCGTTGATGATCGACAGGAGCGCTCGACCGGACTCGACCATCGTGCCGACGTAGCTGCGCTGGCCCGCCGTGAGCTCGGTATCCCAGAGCAGGTCCGCCATGCCGATGACGCCGTTCATCGGCGTCCGGATCTCGTGGCTCATCGTGGCGAGGAAGCGCGTCTTGGCGCGGGCGGCGGCCTCGGCCGCTTCGCGCGCTCGGGCGAGATCGGCCTCGCGCTGCTTCATCTCGGTGATCTCGCGCTCGACCGCGATGGTCATCGCGTAGCTGCCGTCCTCGAGGAAGATCGGCGTGTGGCTGGTTTCCATCCAGATCAGCCGGCCGCTCTTCGTCAGCATCTCGATCTCGATGCGGATCGGCAGATGCTCGATGCGGGCGTGCCGCAGCGCTTCGATGGCGGCGCCGTCGGTGAGGTGGCCGTTCAGCAAATCTCGGGGATGCTGTCCGAAGGCCTCTCCGAAGGAGTAGCCCGTCAACCTCGAAAAGGTCGCATTGACCCAGTCGATCGTTCCATCGGGCCCGGTGATGAGAATGCTGTCGTTGGCGTTTTGTGCCACAAGCGCGAGCCGACGCGCGTGCAGCTCCTTTTCGGCCATCGCCTCCCGCTGCACGATGAGCTTGTGGCGGTCTTGCAGGAGCGCACGTTCGATCTCGATGCGGCGCCGGTAGGTGCGATTGATCAGCTGCATCACGAACCAGCCGGTGACCATGAGCGTGGCCGCCGCGAGGACGTCGAAGAGCAGCGGGCTTTGGGACGGCCCGGCGTCGTGCCGGAGCTCGAAATCGTGACCGAAAAGAAGCGCCAGCACCACGATCTCGACGCTGATCCGGGCCAGCGTCGCCGCTCCGGCGAGCGGGAGCAGCAGGACCGCGTCGACCGTCGTCAGGACGACGCAGGCGGTGACGAAGAAGCGCGCGTCGTTCGGGGCACCGAGCCATACGGTCGCGCAGCAGACAGCGACGGCCACGCCTTGCAGCAGGGCCGTGGCACAGGCGAGCCACATGGTGCGCCGTGACGGCAAGCGACCCTGCAAGCGCCGCGGGACGTACCAGAGGAGGCCGGTATCGATGATCTCGGCGGTGCCGAGCAGCGTGACGATGAGCAACGCAGAGCGCAGGTCGATCTGAGCCCAGACGCCGAGAACGGCGACGACGATCATCCCCTGGCGGACCCAGAGACCCCGGAGGCGCGCCCGGCAGTAGCGCAGGAACAATCCTTCAGGCCGATGGCGGGCTTCGAAGCGGTGCAGGTCGTCGAGCGCGCCCTGCGCGCTTTTCTCCATCCCCTCGCGCATTCCTGCCCCCTCTACAGGCGTCCGGGGTTCTCAGTAGCATCGAAGGATTAAGGAAACGCGCCCGCAATTCAGGCGACTCAGTCCGTCAGCCTGACGCCGGCCTCCGCCATGCCGGTCAGCGCCGCCGCACGCGAGCCTTGGGTATCGATGGCACGGCACGCGCCCTCCGCGACCGTGACCGAAAAGCCGAGCCGGGCCGCGTCGATGGCCGAAAACGCGACGCAGAAATCGAGCGCCAGACCGGCAAGCGTCACGGTCCCGATGCCGCGTGTCCGCAGGTAGCCTTCGAGCCCCGTCGGAGTCCGGCGATCGTTCTCGAAGAAGGCCGAGTAGCTGTCGACGTCCCGCCGGAAGCCCTTGCGAATGACGAGATCGGCACGCGCTTCGGGCAGGCCGGGATGGAAGGCCGCTCCGAGGCTTCCCTGGACGCAGTGATCGGGCCAAAGGACCTGGGGACCGTAGGGCATCTCCACGACGTCGTAGGGCGCATGTCCGGGATGCTGCGAGGCGAAGGAACTGTGTCCCTCGGGGTGCCAATCCTGGGTCAGGATCACAGCGGACGCGGCTTCCGCGAGGCCGAGGAGGCGCGGCAGGATCGCGCTCGCTTCGGGCACGGCAAGCGCTCCGCCCTCGCAGAAGTCGTTCTGCACGTCGATCAGGATCAGCGCTTCGGAGGGCACTCTGACGCTTTCGGTAAGGGGGGCAAACGGAACGGGCCGCAGCTTTCGCCACGGCCCACTTCTCGCCGATCGAGCCCGTGAAGGCTCAGGCGTGGCTCAGCGGTTGTTGATGACCGCCTCGAGCTTGTCCTTCTCGTCGACGCCCATCGAGGTCGATTCGACGAGGATGCCGTGGATCTCCGCGAGCTGCGAGATCGTGAGGGTGCGCGGGTCGGCGGAGATGTTGTTCTCCGCAAAGGCCTTCGCGGCCGACTCTTCGAGCATGGTCAGGCCGCTTTGCATGTTGGTCATCGAGTCTTGCGCGAGCGCCGTGGTGGCCGGCAGCGCGACGGCGAGAGCGAGCGACAGGGGAATGAAACGCATTGGGTATCCTCCAGAGGATGTTGAACATAATGGGCAGTTCCACGGCACTCTTTACCCGAACGTACCGGTGCGTCAAATACTCGCTCGGAAATCGCAACGAAAAATCACGGGAAAGCAATCCGTTGCCACAATCCTCCCCTGCGGCTCACGTGTCGAGGTTCTCGACGTTGAGGGCGTTGGTCTGGATGAACTCCCGGCGCGGCTCCACGACGTCGCCCATGAGCTTGGTGAAGATGTCGTCCGCCTCGGCCACGTCGTCGATCCTGACCTGCAGCAGCGTGCGCGCCTCGGGGTCGAGGGTGGTCTCCCAGAGCTGGTCCGGGTTCATCTCGCCGAGGCCCTTGTAGCGCTGCAGCGTCAGGCCCTTCTCGCCCTCGGCGAGGATCGCGTCGAGCAGCTCGACGGGACCATGCACCAGCGTCCCGCGGTCCTTGCGGACGAGCCGCGCGGGGTCGCCGTAGACCTCCTGCAGCCGCTCGGTGAAGGCCGCGAGCCGCCGGGCCTCGCCCGAGCGCAGGAGCGGCCCGTCGAGGGTCCGCACCTCCTCCACGCCGCGCAGCACGCGCGTGAAGCGCAGCCCGTGGTCCTGCGTCGGGCGTCCCTGCCAGCCGCGCTCGTATTCGAGCGCCACGAGATCGAGCCGCGCCGCCACGTCGTCGGCTGCGCCCTGCGCGTCGGCATCGACCCGGCCTGCGAGCAGCGCGCCCGCGATCGCAGCCTGCTCGACGATACGTTGCGGATGGTGGCGCGGGAAGCTCTCGAGGCTATGGCGCACGGCGCGCGCGTCCTCCACCACCCGTGCGAGGTCTGCCCCGACGATCTCCTCGCCCGATCCCAGGCGCAGCACCGCGCCGTCGATGCCGGTCGCGACGAGGTAGTCCTCGAGCGCGGCCTGGTCCTTGAGGTAGACCTCCGAGCGCCCGCGCGCGACCTTGTAGAGCGGCGGCTGGGCGATGTAGAGGAACCCGCCCTCGATGATCTGCGGCATCTGCCGGAAGAAGAACGTCAGCAGAAGCGTGCGGATGTGCGCGCCGTCGACGTCGGCGTCGGTCATGATGACGATCTTGTGGTAGCGCAGCTTGGCGAGGTTGAACTCGTCGCGCCCGATGCCGGTGCCGAGCGCGGTGATGAGCGTGCCGATCTGCTCCGAGCCGAGCATCCGGTCGAAGCGCGCGCGCTCGACGTTGAGGATTTTGCCCTTCAGCGGCAGGACGGCCTGGTTGGCGCGGCTCCGGCCCTGCTTGGCGGACCCGCCGGCGCTGTCGCCCTCGACGAGGAAGATCTCCGACAGCGCCGGATCCTTCTCCTGGCAGTCCGCGAGCTTGCCGGGCAGCGAGGCCACGTCCATCGCCGTCTTGCGCCGCGTGAGCTCGCGCGCCCGCCGCGCCGCCTCGCGCGCGAGCGCCGCCTCGACGATCTTGCCGACGATGATGCGGGCCTGGCCCGGGTTCTCCTCGAACCACTCGGCGAGCTTCTCGCCGACGAGGGTCTCGACCGCGGGCCGCACCTCGGAGCTGACGAGCTTGTCCTTCGTCTGGCTGGAGAACTTCGGGTCGGGCACCTTGACGGAGAGCACGCAGGTCAGCCCCTCGCGGGCGTCGTCGCCGGTGAAGGCCACCTTCTCGCGCTTGGCGGCCCCGCTGGCCTGGGCGTAGGTGTTCATCGTCCGCGTAAGCGCGCCGCGGAAGCCCGCCATGTGCGTGCCGCCGTCGCGCTGCGGGATGTTGTTGGTGAACGGCAGGACCATCTCGTTGTAGCTGTCGTTCCACCACATCGCGACCTCGACGGTGATGCCGTCGCGCTCGCCGATCATGAAGATCGGGTCCGGGATGAGCGGCGCCTTCGAGCGGTCGAGGTAGCGCACGAACTCGCGCACCCCGCCCTCGTAGCAGAGCTCGGTCCGAAGCGGCTCGGCGGGGCGTTCGTCCTCGAGGACGATGCGGACGCCCGAGTTGAGAAACGCGAGCTCGCGCAGGCGGTTCTCGAGCGTCTTGAACTGGTAGTCGCGGTTCGAGAACGTCGTCGTGGAGGCGAGGAACCGCACCTCGGTGCCACGGCGGCCGTTGGCGGGGCCCACGACCTCGAGCGACACGACCGTGTCGCCGCGCTCGAAACGGGCGTAGTGCTCGAAGCCGCCGCGCCAGATGCGGAGGTCGAGCCAGTCCGAGAGCGCGTTGACGACCGAGACGCCGACGCCGTGCAGCCCGCCCGAGACCTTGTAGCTGTTCTGGTCGAACTTCCCGCCCGCATGGAGCTGGGTCATGATGACTTCGGCCGCCGAGACGCCCTCGCCCGTGTGGATGTCGGTCGGGATGCCCCGGCCGTTGTCGCTGACCGAGACGCTGCCGTCGGCATGGAGCCGGACCGTCACGGCGTCGGCATGGCCGGCCAGCGCCTCGTCGATGCCGTTGTCGACGACCTCGTAAACCATGTGGTGCAGGCCCGAGCCGTCGTCGGTATCGCCGATGTACATGCCGGGCCGTTTGCGTACGGCATCGAGGCCCTTCAGAACCTTGATGGAATCGGCGCCGTAGTCATCGGGCGTCGGGCGCGTGTCGGTCATTCGGGAAATCCTGATCTCACACTTTGTAAGTAGTCGGTGACAGTCGGTTTGTCACGCACGGGGGGTACGAAATCAGGGGTCCGGGCCTTCATGCGCCGGGGCGATCCGCGAGCCGTCTCCAGTGTCGGTCACGGCAAGGATCGAGGCCGCGAGGCCTGCGAAGAGGCCGGGCTCGGTGCCGGTGAGGAACGCCTGCGCGCCGAGGCCGGCGATGGCGTCGTAGAGCGATCCGCGGCGGTGGGCGTCGAGATGCGCGGACACCTCGTCGAGCAGCAGGATCGGCGTGGCGCCGGCATCCGTCGCGACGGCGCGGGCGTTGGCGAGCAGGAGAGCGACGAGGAGCGCCTTCTGTTCGCCGGTCGAGCACTGCGCGGCCGGGACGCCCTTCTCGGCATAGGTCGCGGCAAGGTCGGCGCGGTGGGGCCCGGCCAATGTCCGGCCGGCGTCGCCGTCGTGCCGCCGGCCTGCGGCGAGGATGGCCGTGATTTCGTCGCTCGTGTCGGGGAAGCCGTCATCGGCGAGCGCAAGCTCCGTGGTCGGGAAGTCCGGCGCCGCCTGCATGACGTTGAGCCGGGCGATGGCATGGCGGCGACCCGCTGTCATGGCGGCGCCCGCGTCCCCCATGCGCGCCTCCAGGGCCGCGAACCAGCCGGGCTCGCGGATGCCGTCACGAAGCAGGCGGTTGCGCTCGCGAAGCGCCCGGTCGTAGCCGAGCACGGCCTCGCCGTGTCCGGGCCGGAAGCTCATCGCAGCGCGGTCGAGAAACCGACGCCGGCCTTCCGCGCCCTCGATCCAGAGCCGATCCATCGCCGGCACGAGCCACAGGACGCGGAGAAGCCCGCCGAGCGCCGCTTGCGTGGCGGCCTTGCCGTCGATCCGCACGCTGCGCGACGTGCCGGACTCCACCCGCAGGTCGACCTCGTGCGCCGCGTCGCCTTCGAGCGTGGCCCCGACGCGCCAGCCGATCGCTTGCGGGCGACGCGCCAGATCCTCGAGCGGCGCGCGCCGAAGGCCCCGTCCAGGCGACAGCAGCGACACCGCCTCGAGGAGGTTGGTCTTGCCCGCTCCGTTCGGCCCCGTGAGCACGACAGGCCGGCCGTCGAACGCGAGGTCGAGGGAACGGTAGGAGCGGAACTGCGCCAGGCTCAGCGCCGCGACACGCGAAGCGGTCACGCCCGGCGTCAGACCCGCATGGGCATGACGACGTAGACCGCCGAAGTGTCGGTTCCCTCGCGCATCAGCGTCGGATCGCCGGCGGAGTTGAACAGGAACACGGCATTCTCGCGGTCGACTTGGCTTGCGATCTCAAGAAGGTATTTCGCATTGAAGCCGATCTCGAGCCGCTCGTCGGAATAGGCGACGGCAAGCTCGGCCTCTGCATGGCCGCTGTCGGGCGCATTGACCGACAGCACGAGCCGATCGTCGTGCAGCGCGAGCTTCACCGCCCGGCTCCGCTCCGATGACACGGTCGCCACGAGATCGACCGCCTTGGCGAACTCGGCCGCATCGACTTCGAGCCGCCGCGTGTTGCCGGTCGGGATGACGCGGCTGTAGTCCGGGAACGTGCCGTCGATCACCTTGGACGTGAGCGTGATCTCGGAGGTCGCGAACCGCACCTTCGTCTCGGAGACCGACACCGCGATCTCGGCGTCGGCATTGTCGAGAAGCTTGCGGAGCTCGCCCACCGTCTTCCGCGGCACGATCACGCCCGGCATGTCGCCGGCCGCTTCGGGCAGCGGCGCATCGATGCGCGCGAGCCGGTGCCCGTCGGTCGCGACGCAGCGGAGCACGCGCGTGCCCTCCGCCTCCGCCACGTGCAGGTATACCCCGTTGAGATAGTACCGCGTCTCCTCTGTCGAGATCGCGAACTTCGACTTGTCAAAGATGCGCCGGAGCACGCCCGCGGGGAGCTTGAAGTTGGCCGCGTACTCCGACGAGGCCATCACCGGGAAATCCTGCTTCGGCAGCGTCGCGAGCGCGAACGTCGAGCGGCCCGCCTGCACGGTGAGCCGTCCCGTCGCGGTGTCGTCAATGAGCTGGACCTGGGCACCGTCGGGCAATTTGCGGACGATCTCGTGCAGCAGCACCGCCGAGACGGTCGTGGCGCCCGCGCGCTCCACCATCGCGTGCGCGCGGTCGACAACCTCGATGTCGAGATCTGTGGCGCGGAAGCTCACCGCGTCGCCATCGGCCTCGATGAGGACGTTGGCGAGGACGGGGATGGTGTTGCGGCGCTCGACGACCGATTGCGCCTGAGCCGCCGCCTTGAGAAGCGCCGCGCGCTCGATGCTGAACTTCATGCCGACCACCCTGTCCGCCCGGACCCCTCGCGCGCCGGGACGCCGAACCTAGCCAAACGCCCCGCAATCGCAAGCTCAGACCTCGAGATGCCGGCGCAGCAGCGCCACGTCCTCGGCGATCTGGCGGTCGCTCTTGATCATGTCCTCGATCACCCGGCAGCCGTGCATGATCGTCGTGTGATCGCGGCCGCCGAAGCGTCGGCCGATGTCCGGCAGCGATCGGGCGGTCATCTGCTTGCAGAGGTACATCGCGATCTGCCGCGGCCGCGCGATGGTCCGCACCCGCTTCGGCCCGATCATGTCCGAGAGGCGGATGTTGAAGTGCTCCGAGACCTTGCGCTGGATTTCCTCGACGCTGGCGCGCCGGTCGCTGTCGCGCAGCACGTCGGCGAGGCAGTCCTGCACCAGATCGAGCGTGATCTCACGGCCGACAAGGCTCGCGAACGCATAAAGCCGCGTCAGCGCGCCTTCGAGCACGCGCACGTTGGTCGCGATCTTGAACGCGAGAAACTCGAGCACGCCTTCGGACTGACGGACATCGGGATATTGCGCGCGGTAGACCTCGGCCTTCTGCTGCAGGATCCCCAGACGGAGCTCGTAGTCCGTCGGATGCAGGTCCACGACCAACCCGCTCTGCAGCCGCGACCGGATGCGGTCTTCGATGCCCTTGATCTCGCCCGGCGCGCAGTCGGCGGAGATCACGATCTGCTTGCCCTGATCCACGAGCGCGTTGAAGGTGTGGAAGAACTCCTCCTGCGTGCTCTCCTTGCCGGCGAAGAACTGCACGTCGTCGACCATCAGCACGTCGACCGAGCGGAAGAGCTGCTTGAAGTTCATGATGCGCTTGTCGCGAAGCGCCTGGATGAAGCGGTACATGAACTGCTCGGCCGAAAGGTAGAGCACCCGCGGCGCCTGCGCGCGGGCCTGAACCTCCCAAGCGATCGCGTGCATGAGGTGGGTCTTGCCGAGCCCGACGCCGCCGTAGAGGAAGAGCGGGTTGAACGTGACCGGGCCGCTCTCGGCGACCCGGCGTGCTGCGGCATGGGCAAGCTCGTTCGGCTTGCCGACGACGAAGCTGTCGAAGGTGTTGGACGCATCGAGCGGTGCGCCCGGCTGGTCGGGGTCGTCGCTGAACCGCGACACCGAGGCCTGCCCGAGCGCCTTGGCCGGTGCGGCCGGTCGCGCGCGCGCCGTGACCTTCGGCAGCGAGAACTCGAGCCTCTCGACGCTCGTTCCGGCCGCGCACATCTCGCGCCGGATGGCCTCGGAAAAGTGCCGGGTCACCCAGTCGCCGATGAAGGTCGTCGGCACCGTGAAGCGCGCCACGCCCGCATCGACACCGACGAGTTCGAGAGGTTCGATCCAGATCGTGAAGTGGTTCTTGCCGATGGTCTTGAGAAGTTCGTCACGCACATGCCCCCAGGCTTCGTGTGTCATGATCGCTGTCTTGCCTCGCTTTTGTCGTTGCACCCGATGCCGGAAGGGTGCAGCGCCCCCCGGCACGCCTCGGATCGAACTCGTCCGGCCGGGGCCTGCGGCAGGCGCCAAATGCCCGAGGCAGACCGGCAGCTTCGCGGCCGGTCCACCGGAGCGCGCACGCACCGGAACTCCA
The DNA here is from genome assembly GCA_965219015.1 of Paracoccaceae bacterium. Classification (GTDB taxonomy): domain Bacteria; phylum Pseudomonadota; class Alphaproteobacteria; order Rhodobacterales; family Rhodobacteraceae; genus CBDCNH01. The sequence continues at coordinate 187,344 of CBDCNH010000013.1, read as the reverse complement.
TGCCGAGGCGGCCTTATGTCGGGGCACAGAGCTAGCGCCGGCCGCGGGGCGCAATCTGCCCGTGCCGTCACCGAATGCAGGATCCGTGCGCGCGCATGAGACCGGCGCACTTCGGATCCCGATCGGGCCGAGCAGAGGTCCCTGATGCAGCCGGCGAAAGAGCAGCTTTCACCGTCAGGGACCGTCTTTCCGGCCGTTCCTCTTGTCCCCCGAGGTCGAGTTGAATCGTTCGTCGAAGGTAGCTTGATGACCCGAGCCGTCGCAACCGATCTTCACGATTGACTCGTCCTTTGGGGTGCGAATCCCTGTAAGGCACCGAGGGCGGCCGGGTCTACGCGGCCATGAAAAAGGGCGCCATAAGGCGCCCCGGGCATCGTCGGGTAGCGTCGCGACTCAGGCGGTCGCAAGCCTTTTCACGCGCGACGAGAGCCGCGACATCTTCCGTGCGACGGTGTTCTTGTGGAGAACACCTTTGGTCACGCCACGCATCAGTTCGGGCTGCGCCGTCTTGAGGGCTTCGGCCGCCACCGCGCCGTCGCCAGATGCGATGGCTTCCTCGACCTTGCGCAGGAAGGTGCGGATCCGAGAGCGGCGCATCTTGTTGACGGCGAAACGGGCCTCGTTCTGGCGGGCGCGCTTCTTGGACTGGGGCGTATTGGCCATGCGGATTTCCGGCTGTTGCTCGTGGCGAAGCCGGTCTCCTAGGCGCGATCGCCGGGCCTGTCAACCGGCCTACCGGCCGCGGAACTGCGGCTCGCGCTTCTCGATGAAGGCCGCCATGCCCTCTTTCTGGTCGTCGGTCGCGAAGAGCGCGTGGAACAGCCGCCGCTCGTAGGCGATGCCGTCGGCGAGCGCCATCTCCTGGCTTCGGTTCACGGCGTCCTTGGCGGCCATCACCGCGAGGGCCGGCTTCTCGGCGACCTTCTGCGCCGCGGCCATCGCCTCGTCGAGGAGCTTCTTGGCCGGGACGACGCGGCTCACGAGCCCCGACCGCTCGGCCTCGGCCGCATCCATGAAGCGGCCCGTCAGGTGCATGTCCATCGCCTTGGCCTTGCCGACCGCCCGCGGCAGCCGCTGCGTGCCGCCGAGACCCGCGATGATCCCGAGGTTGGTCTCCGGCTGGCCGAACTTCGCGGTATCGGCGGCGATGACGAAGTCGCACATCATCGCAAGCTCGCAGCCGCCGCCGAGCGCGTAGCCCGCCACCGCCGCGATGATCGGCTTGCGGAACCGCGCGATGGTCCCCGCGTCTTCGGCGTAGACATCGGCCGCGAACATCTCGACGAAAGTCTTCTCTGCCATCTCGCGCACGTCGGCACCTGCGGCGAAGGCCTTCTCCGAGCCGGTCAGCACCACGCAACGCACCTTGTCGTTCGTCCCCGCGGCACGAAGCGCGTCGGCCAACTCGCCGAGGAGCCGCGTGCTGATGGCGTTGAGCGCATCGGGCCGGTCGAGCGTGATCAGCGCCACGCCATCCGCGATCTCGACGATGATCGTCTGATAGGCCATGCGCCGGTATCCCTCGGGTTCGCAGCGTCATTAACATCCTTGCGGCGGCCTGCAAACGACCGATGTCAGCGCTGGCACGTCGCGCAGTAGAACGACGACCGGCCGGACTGCACGATTCGCCGCACGGTGCCTGAACAGCCCTCGGTGACGCAGGCCAGCCCGTCGCGCCCGTAGACGCGAAAGCGGTGCTGGAAGAGTCCGAGCGCTCCATCGGCGCCGCGGTAGTCGCGCAGGCTCGATCCGCCGGCCTCGATGGCCTCCGCAAGCACCGCACGGACGATCGGCACCAGCGCCGCGGCGCGCGCCTGCGCGATCCGGCCCGCGAGCCGCTTCGGCGACAGGCGCGCGCGGTGCAGCGCCTCGCTGACGTAGATGTTGCCGAGCCCCGCCACCGTGCGCTGATCGAGGAGCGCGGCCTTGATCGAGGTCCGCCGCCCCACGAGCTTCCGCGCGAGATAGGCGCCGTCGAACTCCGGCCCGAAGGGCTCCGGCCCGATGCCGGCGAGGAGCCAGTGCCGCTCGAGGTCCGCGCTCGGCCACAGGTCCATCGCGCCGAACCGGCGAGCGTCGTTGAAGCGCACGCGCGCGCCACCCTCGATGTCGAGCACGACGTGATCGTGCTTCTCGAGCGGACCGTTTCCATGCACGAAACGAACGAGCGTCCGGTCTTCGACGAGAAAGCGCCCGGTCATGCCGAGATGGACGATCAGCGTTTCGCCCGAATCGAGATCGGCCAGCAGGTACTTCGAGCGGCGGCGGAGTGCCGTCACGCGCCGGCCCTCGAGCCGCGCCGCCATCCCTTCGGGCAGCGGCCAGCGCAGGTCCGGGCGGCGGACCAGCGCCGTCTCGATGCGCCGACCCTCCAGGGCCGGCAGAAGTCCCCGGCGGACGGTCTCGACCTCGGGAAGTTCGGGCAGGGATGCGTCCTTTCGGCAAGGGGGGCGCGTTGTCACGGCATCCCGTCGGCCTATAAGGAGGCTCGACCCAGCACCGGCAAGGCCAGATGACCGAAGATGCGCCAAAAGACGAAGGCTCGACCTCCGAAGCGCCGCGGACCACGCATTTCGGGTTCCGGGACATCGACGAGGACGCCAAGGCCGGACTGGTCCACGGCGTCTTCGACAGCGTGGCGAGCCGCTACGACCTGATGAACGACCTGATGTCGGCCGGCATCCACCGCGTCTGGAAGGAGGCGATGCTCGACTGGATGGCGCCGCGTCCGGGGCAGGCGCTGCTCGACGTGGCGGGCGGCACGGGCGACGTCGCGTTCCGCTTCCTCAAGCGTGCGCCGGGTGCCACGGCGACGGTGCTCGACATGACCGAGGCGATGCTCGACGCGGGAAAGCGTCGCGCCGAGGCCGACCGGCTCGGCGACCGGCTCGCCTGGACCGTCGGCGATGCGATGGCGCTTCCGTTCGACACGGGCCGGTTCGACACCTACACGATCTCCTTCGGCATCCGGAACGTCACCCGGATCGAGGACGCGCTCGCCGAGGCGTACCGCGTGCTCCGCCCCGGCGGCCGGCTCATGGTGCTAGAGTTCAGCCGCGTGCCGAACCCGGCGCTCGCCTGGGCCTACGACCGCTATTCGTTCAACGTCATTCCCGCAATGGGTGCGGCCGTGACGGGTGACCGCGAGAGCTACCAGTATCTCGTGGAATCGATACGCCGCTTCCCCGACCAGCAGCGCTTCGCCGCGATGATCGAGACGGCCGGCTTCGGCCAGGTGCGCTACCGCAACCTCACGATGGGCGTGGCCGCCCTCCATTCGGGGTGGAAGCTCTAGGGTGCGAGGGCCGCACAACATCTGGCGGCTGATCCGGACCGGGGCGACGCTGGAGCGGACGGGGGCGATGGGCGTGGTGCTCGAGGCGTTCCAGGCGCCGCCGCGGCTCCGGCTTGTCGCGCGGCTTCTCGGCCGGCCGTTCCGGTTCCTCGGGCTCGAGGGCGACCCGGCCCTGCCGCCTGCGACGCGCGCCCTCACGGCTCTCGGGCCCGCGTACATCAAGTTCGGCCAGATCCTGTCCACACGACCCGATGTCGTCGGCAACGATCTCGCGGTGCAGCTGCGCTACCTTCAGGACAAGCTGCCGCCGTTTCCGCTCGAGATCGCCAAGGCGATGGTCGAGGCCGAGCTCGAACTGCCGCTCGAGACGCTGTTCTCGGAGTTTTCCGAGCCGGTCGCCGCCGCCTCCATCGCGCAGGTGCATCGCGCGCGGCTCGCCGACTCGGGCAGGCTCGTGGCCGTCAAGGTGCTGCGGCCCGGTATCGAGGCGGCCTTCCGCACCGACATCGATGCCTTTCATCTGGCCGCGCAGATGATCGAGCTGCTCTCGCCCTCCGCCCGGAGGTTGCGGCCGACCGAAGTGATCGCCCATTTCGAGGGCGTGGTGAAGGGTGAGCTCGATTTCCGCCTGGAGGCTTCGGCGGCCGCGGAATTTGCCGCGAACACGAAGAAGGACGCAGGCTTCCGCGTGCCGAAGCCCGAGTGGTTCCTCTCCGGGCGGCAGGTCATGACGCTCGCCTGGGTGGAGGGCATCCCGATGGGCGACAACGCGGCCATCGACGCGGCGGGCTTCGACCGCGCCGAGATGGGCGAGCGCGTGCTGCAGCTCTTCCTGCGCCACGCGCTCCGCGATGGCTATTTTCATGCGGATATGCACCAGGGCAACCTCAAGGTCGGCCCCGACGGTGAGATCATCGCGCTCGATTTCGGCATCATGGGCCGGATCGACGCCTACACGCGCCGGGTCTATGCGGAGATCCTCTTCGGGTTCATCCGCAAGGATTACCGCCGCGTCGCGGAGGTGCATTTCGAGGCGGGGTACGTCCCGCCCGACCGGGACATCGACGAGTTCGCGCGCGCGCTGCGGTCCGTGGGCGAGCCGATCTTCGGCATGGACGCGAACCGCATCTCGATGGGACGGCTGCTCAACTACCTCTTCGAGGTGACCGAACGCTTCGGCATGCAGACCCGGACGGAGCTCATTCTGCTGCAGCGCACGATGGTCGTCGTCGAGGGTGTCGCACGCTCGCTCAATCCCGAGATCAACATCTGGCGCGTCGCGCGACCCGTGGTCGAGGAGTACATCGCCGAGAATGTCGGCCCCAAGGCGGTGCTGCGCGACCTTCTGGACACCGCGCGGGTGCTCGCGCGCTTCGGACCGAAGCTGCCCGTTTTCGTCGAAGGACGGCTCTTGCGCCAGATCGACGATGTGGCCGAAGACATGCGCGAGTCGCGGCTTCTGCCGCTCCTCTATGTCTGCGCCGGCGCCGTGCTGACCGGGCTCGGCGTGTTCGTCGGCAGCCTGCTCTGAACCGGTCGCGCCAGCCGAATTCCCCGGCGTGGCTCCGATCGACGGGCGGATGCGCCGCGCCCCGACCCCAAGCGACGAGATCGAGCTTGGCTAGCGACCGCGGCTGAAGAGGCTTGACGGTCGGGACTGGAGCAGCGTCAGCGCCGCAGAGCCCGGGCTCGAGGACGCGCCGAGCGCATTGATGTCGATACGCAGGAGGAACTTCCGCACGAGCGCTTCGCGTTTCTCGGCGCTTGCGAACTGGCTGATCGTGTCGCTCCCGAGCGCCTGTCTCGTCCGGTCCTGCAGCACCTCGACCTGCTTGTCGAGATCGAGCGAACCGAAGGAAGACGGCAGTCCGAAGGCGGTCTGGAAGACCTCGCGGAGCGAGCGCGAGCCGAGGACGCGGAACCACTTCGTCGTGTCCTTCGAGTCCGACGCCGCGAGCGCCCCGAGGTCGCGGTCGAGGCCGAGTGCCAGGCGCAGGTTGGCGTCCTTGTCGCCGACCGCGGCTTCGAACGACCGCGTGGCATAGGCCGAGGCGATGCGGTCCGAGAACGCGGTGGTGGCGAGCGCCGAGGCATCCGATCCGTCGAGCCGGAACGCGCTCGCAAGCTCGAAGTAGCGCTTGTCCGAAAGCCGGTTCGCAAGCGCCCGGTCGGAGGTCGTGCCGTCGGCCAGCACCTTCTTGATGAACGCCTTCGAGTTGATGTCGTCCTCGAGCCCGAAGGCACCGAGGGCGACGTTCAGGAGGCGACGATCGCCGACGAGGTCGTCGGCGGTCTTCACCTTGCCGATGTTGGCGCGGAAGTAGTCGATATCGTTGTCGACCCGCGGCGACTTGGCGAACGCCGCCTGCTGCTTGTCGAGCGTGCGCGTGAGGAAGCGCCAGCCGGTGTAGCCTCCGGTCGGGATGATCGGCTGAAAGCTCACGACGCCGCTGCGGCGAAGAGGCGTGCCTCGCGCGGCAGGAGCGCCCGGAGCGCCTTCAGCGCCGGATAGGGCTGTCCCTCGAGCGCCGCGGCACTCGCTACGGCGAGATGCGCCCGGCTGTCGGGATCCTGCAGCACCTGGCTCAGCTGCTCGATCCCGCGCAGGAGCTGCCTGCGCGCCTCGTCGGGTTCGGCATCGCCGGTCAGCATCAGCTGCGCGATGAAGCACACGCGCCGCACCGGGGTCGTGACTTCGTCGGGATGCAGCGCGTCGCGCAGCCGCAGGAGATGCACATTCGGCGTCATGATCGAGAGCCGCGACCGCCGGTCGCCGTTTTCGATCACCGCGCCGTTGATCAGGATCCTCTCCTTCGGCGCGAGCTTGAGAACGAGGCCCGACATGTCATCCTCCGGTTTGCGGTGCGGCCGGATCGGCGCGCAGGCCGCGCATGACGGCCGTGTTGATCTCGACGAGCACGTCCTCGCTGCCGTCACCGGCCAGGATCTTGCTCGTGTGCTGGGTGGTGAAGGTCGCGAGGCCCTGGAGTTGGACCCGGAGCGGCTTCGGCAGGCCGTTGCCGTCTCCGGCGACGTCGCTGGCGAGCAGGTTCCACAGGTCGCGGTTGTCGTGCAGCGCCGTCACCAGGGCGGGAAAGCCCGTGGTCCGCGCGGCGCGAAGCCGGTGCGTGATCCGGGCGAAGAGGTCGTATTCGGTGCCTCGCGCGGTGCGGGTCGGGGCACCGGGTGCGGCATAGGCCTTTCTGGCCAGGTCGAGCGCTTGCATGGCTGCTACCTTGGAAGGGGGAGGGGGAGAAGGTGCCGGGGGGCGCGAGGCCCCCCGGCGTCAGTGGTCAGCGGAAGAGCGAGAGCACGTTCTGCGGTGCCTGGTTGGCGATCGAGAGCGCCTGGATGCCGAGCTGCTGCTGCACTTGCAGCGCCTGAAGCTTGGCGGAGGCTTCTTCCATGTTGGCGTCGACGAGCGTGCCGATGCCCGAGGTCAGCGCGTCGGAGAGCTTCGAGATGAACTCCTTCTGCGTCGTGAGGCGCGACTGCGAGGTGCCGAACGAGGCCGCCGCGTCGACCGAGGTCTGGATCAGCGTCTCGATGTTGCCGAGCGCGGCGGTGGCGCCGGCTTTGGTCGAGACGTCGATCGAGGAGAGCGCCGAAAGACCGCCCGAGCCGGCGTTCTTGAACTGTGCGCTGACCGCCAGATCGCGGGTGCTGCCGTTGGTGAACGAGAGCGTGCCCGGGGTGCCGCTGTCGTAGTCGACGGTCAGGTCGGCGATGCCGAGCGCGTCGATCGCGTTCTTGAGGCCGACCGCGGCGATGTCGCCGGGGGTCGTCGATGCCGCGTCCGCCGCGGAGATCGTGTAGGACGCGGTCTTGCCGCCAACGGTCACGGAGAGCTTGTCGCCTTCCGCGAACGCGGTCGCCGCGTCGAGGACGAGCGTGCCGGTGCCCGTGGCCTTGTCGAGCTGGAAGCCCGCGACGTCGGCGTCGGTCGAGGCGCCATCCGACCCGGTGAACGCGGCCTTGGCGACGTAGTTTCCGGTCGAGAGATCCGTGTTCGACACGGTGATCGACGAGGAGGCGACGGAGCCGTCAGCGGCGCGGTCGAGCGAGGAGAGCACGTTGATCGTTGCGCCGGCCGAACCGTTGACGAGGTTCAGGCCGTTGAACTGCGCGGACCCCACGATCGTGTTGATGGCATCGGTGTAGGACGCGATGTCGGCCTGCAGCTTCGTCCGGTCGACGTTGTCCTGCTGCGACGAGACGATCGCTCCCTTCATCTTCGTCAGCAGATCGGTCACCGACTCCGAGGCCTGCCGCGCGACGGCGACCGTCGACTCGCCGAGGTTGAGGCTTTCGGAGATGCTCTTGAAGCCCTTCACGTCGGACTCCATGACCTTGGAGATCGCCCAGATCGCGGAGTTGTCCTTCGCGGAGGCCACGGCCTTGCCGGTCGCGATCTCGTCCTGCGTCTTGCCGAGCGACATGTTGACGCCCTTGAGCGTCTGCAGGGCCGTCATCGCGCCGTTGTTGGTCAGAATGCTCGTCATGATTGTTCCTAAATCGGTTCGGCTTGTTTTGCCGGGGTGATGTCCGCCGGTGGGCGGGAATGGCGGGCGTTCTGTCCGGTGCGGCCCGTCATCTCGGCCGCGCCACCTGCTTCGAGGTGCAGGGCCGTTTCTGGGCCGAATTCGCTAACGAACCTCTAAACCCGTGCCGCCCAGTATTCGGCATTTGCGTCAATTCCGGAGCGATCAGGCACGCCGCTCGACCGTTCCGATCCCGGCGCCGTGCGTCGTCTGCCGGCCCATGCTGTCGTAGGTCCGCAGGCTCCGATGCGCGTTTCGCAGCACCTCGATGCGCTGACGACCGGCCTTGATTCCGCTGATCGCAGCCTCGATCAGCGCCTGGTTTGCCAGTGCCGCAGCCCGGACCTGCGCCATCCGGCCGGGCCTTGGCGCCGCTCCCGTCGTCTCGAAGCCGGTCACGAGCGCATCGGTGCGTGCGACAAGCTCCGGGAGCCGTGCAAAGTCGGCGCCGATCGCGGCGCGCCGGGTCTCCGCAAGGAGCCCCTCGATCTCGCTTAAGGCATCGGTTCGATCACGGTTTCGCATCGATATGTCCTTTCATGGCCTTGTAGAGATGTTCCGCGAGCCCAATTCCGCCGTGTTCGACCATCGCGTCGGCGCGGGCGTGGAGAAGGAAGGTGGAGAACTGCTCCTCGCCCGCACCGCCGCCGAAGGATTGTCGCGACTCGCCGAGGCCCGCCGATTTCAGCATCTCGAAAAGAAAGTCCGATTCGAGAGCCTGGGCAGCCTTGCGAAGGGCCTTGTCATGCGCGGCGGGATCGTCGCGCGGTCGGTGCGTGCTGGTCGCGACAGTCGCCTGCGTCACGGTCATTGCAGTGCCTTTCAGAGAAACTTTCGCCAGCATGGGCTGAAGCCGGTAAAGAACCGGTAACTCCGACTGGGGCATGGTAGCCGCCAGCGAGAGAATCGGACTTGCAATGAACGGGTTTTCCTTTGCCTTGCGTCAGGCGATCGGGGCGGCTTTCGGCCGTCCCGAGGCCCGTGGCACTGCCGCCGACATGGATCCGGCAACGGACGACGCTTTCGCGTCGGAGCTGGCTGCGCTCGACGACCCGGAGACGGACGCTGTTGCCGTGGTGCCTCCTCCGATCGTCATCGCGGCGCTTGTCGAGCCATCGCCATCACCTCCGGTCGCGTCCGGCGACAGTGCTGAGGCATGCGAAGGCGCGGATGAGCCATCCGACTCGGCAACACAGGAAGCGACAGGGAGACCGGACGCGGCACCGGACCCCGACGGTGTCGAGGTCGGGCGCCCTGTCCTGAAGGAAGCACCCGTTGCCCGCGTTCCGACGGACCTCGCATCCGTCCCCTTCGGCGAGTCCCGGCCGGCCGGTCCGGAGTCCGACGTGCGACGAGCCGAGCTCGCGCCGGATGCCATCGACGAGCCAATCAAGGCGGGAAGACGCATCATCGCGCCAAGCGATGCTTCGGCATCGAAGGTCGTACCGTCAGCGCCCTCACGGGAGCCACACATTCCGGGGACCGTAGCACCGAAGGCGGAGCCGACCGAAGGCCAGCACGTCGCGAGTGCCAGGCTGACCTCGGCGGCGGCAGCGACGATCGGGAGCGCGGCACCGCCGGCGGCTCTGGCGGCTGCATTTGCCGCGACGGCGCCGCTCGCGGCGGCACAGGGCGACGCGCCGGACGACCCGCAATCGGGCGACGACGTGGGTCCACCCGAAGATCCTGAAATTGTTCGACATCAGGGCGTTGCAAGCCCTGAGGATGCTGCGGTCGAGCACCTGCCCAAGGTGCAACGACACTTGGAGCGCGATCAACCGGCAGAGCAGGACGCTGGCGACGGCGGCACCGACGGAGGGTTCCCGCAGCCCGTGTCCGGCCCGCTCCGTGAACATCTGAGCCCGCATGCACCCACCGCGCACGGATCGGCACCCGTGGACCGTCTCGCGCACAGGATCGTCGAGACGGCAGTGGCGGCGGAAGGGCGCAGCGTCGACATCGTCCTCGGCGACGACGACCTCGGCTCGTTGCGGATGAAGCTCGTCGCGACAGAAGACCGGATCGCGCTCACGTTCCTCGCGGATCGGCCCGAGACGCGCGAGCTTCTGCGCCGGCATATCGACACGCTGGCGCAGGATTTCCGCGATCTCGGCTACACGTCGGTCGCGTTCGACTTCGGCGCGTCCGACCGGCAGCCGAGCCGCGCAGCTCCCTTTCCCGTCGAAGCGCCGCCCGATGGGCCGGAGACCCGCCCGGCGATTCCGGCCCTCTTTGCCGCCCCCCGCGCCCATGTGAGCGGTGCCGGCCTCGACATTCGCATCTGATCAGGAGCCGCCTTATGGATGTCACCGCGCCGTCGGTCACGCAGATGACCAAGACCTCTGCCACGACAGAGCCCGCGAAGAAGACCTCGTCCGACTACGAGACCTTTCTCAAGATGCTCACGACCCAGATCCAGAACCAGGATCCCCTCAACCCGATTGATTCGGCCGATTATGCCGTGCAGCTCGCGACGTTCTCGGGCGTCGAGCAACAAGTGAAGACCAACGACCTTCTCGCCGCGCTCGGCGGGCAGCTCGGTGCATCGGGGATCTCGCAGGCGGCGGGCTGGGTCGGGATGGAGGCCCGGTCGGCTGCGCCGGCGGCATTCCGCGGCGAACCGGTCGCGGTCGAGACCCCCCACGACGCGACCGCGGACAGCGCGGTTCTCGTGGTCCGGAACGCCTTCGGGGCCGAGATCGATCGCCAGGCCGTATCGCTTGCCGAGGGCACTCACGACTGGACCGGCAGGCTTGCCGACGGGAGCCAGGCCGCGAACGGCCTCTACAGCTTTTCGGTGGAGAGCTACCGGGAGGGCGCGCTCCTCACGACGACGCCTGCCGAGACCTACGCAAGGATCGCCGAGGTGCGTCTCGAGGGCGGTCAGACCATGCTGAAGCTCGCCGACGGCAGCAAGATCGCGGCATCGTCCGTGACGGGCCTCCGGTCCTGAGGCGATCGGACCGTCACGAGCCTCGTCTGACGCGCGGGTGCCTTGCTCCGCGGGCGTGCTCCGGCTAAGGCCGGACACGAACCGAAGCGGAGAGCGTCCGTGTCCGAACGACCTTTGCGGGGCTCAGGTGTCCTTGCGCGGTGTCTCCAGGCGGCCCGCCGCCGGCGTGCGCTCACGATGCCGGGCGCCGGGCTTCCGACGCTGATCGACCCGCTCGTGCGCGCCCGCATCGCGTTCGTCCTCGCGCATCACAAAGCTATGGGCTTCAGGTCGGAGGGCGCGCATCATCTCGAAGTGACCCGCGATCCTCGAGGCACTCGGACGGGGGGCGGTGAACCGGGTCAACCTCGTCGTCGAAGCCATGCTGGGCCGTGTGCCGCCGATTCTAATGACGGGTTGCGTCGATGCCGATGAGGCGCAGCGCTCCAAGCACCGGATGCCCGAACGTGGGACGTGACGCGCCGGCCAAGGCCTCCCCGTCCATCGAGCTTACGGACCTGCCGCAGTGATCGACGATAGGTGCCGCTGCAAGACCCGCGCGACCGTCGATGGCGGTGCCACTGATTTCTCCTGCTGCAGAAGCGGGTCACACCCGCGTTGCGACTCCTGGTCGAAGTCTCGGGGCTCTCGATGATGGGCTCCGCGGTGCCGCTCGCCCGTTGCGCCAGGCTCGCCGAGCCCGAGATGAAGCAGCGTCGGCGCCGGTCGCCGTTGGCGGGCGTCGGTCTTCTGCGCCGCAGTTTCATGGCACGCGCCCGCGCTTTTGGCGGCGCGCGCGTTGACGGCAGGAGCCGCGCGGGACGCCGCTTCACCATCTCCTTTGCGCGCGTCGCCGCGGAGCTCACCGTCGTCGCCGCGGCCCTTGACCCTCGTGCGTGCGACGGGCGCAGCTGATGGCGGGCGCGCTCGACGGACTGGTCGTGCTCGACATGAGCCGCATCCTCGCCGGTCCCACGGCGACGCAGTTGCTCGGCGACCTTGGCGCAACGGTCTGGAAGATCGAGAACCCGCGCACCGCCGGCGACGACACCCGTGCGTGGGGACCACCCTTCGCGCAGGGGATCGACGGAGGCGAGACCGATCTTTCCGCCTACTACATGTGCGCCAACCGCAACAAACTCTCGGTCGCGATCGATCTCTCGACACCTGAGGGGCAGGCGCAGACGCGCGCGCTGACGGCTCGGGCCGACGTGGTGGTCGAGAACTTCAAGCCGGGCGATCTCGCACGGCGCGGGCTTGACCATGCCACGCTGCGTGCGGCGCATCCGCGCCTCGTCTGGTGCGCGATCTCGGGCTTCGGACAGACCGGGCCGAACGCGGCGAAGCCGGGCTACGACCTGATGGCGCAGGGCTTCGGCGGCATCATGAGCCTGACCGGGCCGGTCGACGGCGAACCCGCAAAGGTCGGCGTCGGGATCGCCGACGTGATGTGCGGCATGTACGCGGCCACGGGGATCCTCGCCGCGCTGCGCCACCGCGACCGCACCGGCGAGGGCCAGCTCATCGACCTCGCCCTCGTCGACAGCGCGATGGCCTGGCTCATCAACGAGGGCACCAGCCATCTGGCGACCGGATGCGATCCGGTCCGGCGCGGCAATGGGCATCCGTCGATCGTGCCTTACCAGGTGTACGGGTCCGCCGATGGCCACGTGATCGTCGCGGTCGGCAACGACGGTCAGTTTGCCCGCTTCTGCGAGTTTCTCGACATGCCGGGGCTCGCCACCCACCCCGACTACGCGACGAACCCGGCGCGGCTGGGCAATCGCGTGGCCCTCGATGCGATCCTGCGGCCGCTCCTTGCCGCACGCACGACCGACGCGATCATTTCCGGGCTCGAAGCCGTCGGCGTGCCCGTGGGGCCGGTCCATACGGTCGCCGAGGCGCTGGGCTCCGCACAGGCACGGGCACGCGGAATGGTCGTCGAAATTCCGGCCCCCGGGGTCGCGGGCGGGCGCGTCCGGCTCCTCGGCAATCCGCTGCGTCTCAGCGCTACCCCGGTGCGTTACGAGCGGCCGCCGCCGCGCTTCGGCGCCGATACCGACGCCGTGCTCGGCCGGCGCGACTGAAGCTCCACGTCAGTCTTCTCACATCGACGTGAGACAGGGTGTCACCTGATTTACTCGTGGCCAACCTCCGGCAAACAACAGTGCCGGGCGAGCGACGGGAGCCATCGGGATGCGGACGGACGGCTTCGGGATGGCCACGGCCATGCGGCCGCGCGCGCGGCTCACGGCATCGGGCGTGGCGCAGATCGCGTCTTTCGCACCGGGAAGCGCCACCCCGCTCCGGCTGGCAAAGACGGAGGCCGGCAAGCCCGAGTCCGCGCGGGCGAAAGCGGTGCGACGGCGTTCCTGCCTTTCGCGTCGCCGTCGAGAACCGGCCGTCGATGCCCAGGCAGCTCCGATCCGGCCGACGACAAGTCTTGCGGGCCGAGAGGACGGCGATGCCGCTGCGCGTCTCGCGCTCGTTGCCACGGGCCGGGTGGAGGGTGCTGCCGGAAGCGGCCTGCGCGCCCGGGCAGCTTGAACGCGGTGGCCCGGCGCCCCCAATGAACGTCGTCGCTCCGAACGAGCCCGAGGTGTCGGTTCCGGGGCGGCCCGTCCGTCGCGTGCGCGATCCCCGGCTCGATTTCTTTCGTGGACTGGCGATGTTCATCATCTTCATCGCGCACATGCCGGAGAACTACCTTGCGCTGTGGATCCCCGCGCGGTTCGGCTTCTCCGACGCCACGGAGATCTTCGTGTTCTGCTCCGGCATGGCCTCTTCGATCGCCTTCGGTTCGGTGTTCGCGGCGCAGGGCTGGGCGATGGGGACCGCGCGGGTGCTGCACCGCATCTGGCAGGTCTACTGGGCGCATGTCGGCGTCTTCCTCGTCGTGGCGTCGCTGATGGCCGCCATCGATGCGGCGCACGTGCTGCCGACGAATTATGTGGCGCTCCTCAACCTCGCGCCCTTCTTCGACGAGACCGCGCCGACACTGATCGGCCTCGTCACGCTGACGTACGTGCCGAACTATTTCGACGTTCTGCCGATGTACCTTGTGATCCTGGTCCTGATGCCCGTCGTGATGGCACTGGCGCAGATGAGCCGCTATCTTGCGGCGGCCTTCGTGATCGCGCTCTGGCTCGGCGCCAACCTGCACGTCCTCGAGCTGGCGGCCGAGCCCTGGTCGATGCGGCCGTGGTTCTTCAATCCTTTCGGCTGGCAGCTCGTCTTCTTCACGGGCTTCGCATTCCTGAGCGGCTGGCTGCCCGCTCCGCCGGTGACGCGGCCGCTTCTCGTCGCCGCCGGGGTGATTCTCATCGCGAGCGTGCCGCTTGCGTATTTCCGTATTCTCCAGGTTGTGCCGGTCCTCGACGGGGTCGCAGGGAGCATCCTGTTTCTGACCGACAAGACGTCGTTCGGGGCTTTACGATATGCCCATTTTCTGGCCTTTGCCTATCTCGCATGGGCAGCGGCGGGCACAAATGGAGCGCGCCTTATGCCGCAGGTGCGAACACGCGCGGACAGGATGCGCACGCGCGCCATCGGCGTTATTTCAAAAGTCGGACAGCAGCCACTGGCCGTCTACATGACGAGCATGGTGCTCGCCCGCGCGATCGGCGCGGTCCTCGATGCGATAGGCGTAACTGTGCCGACGATGACCTTGGGAACCCTTTTCGGTTTCGCGGTTTTGACAGCTACGGCCTACACCACGGCGTGGTTCAAGTCGCAGCCTTGGCGGAAGACCCGATGACCCACTCGACCCGGCGAACTTTCCTTGGAATGTTGGCAGCGCTTGCCGGCGGCCGTGCGGCGGCGCAGACGCTTGTCGCCGACACGGCGTCGATGCCGAAGGTGGTTCCGTTCAAGCCGGGGGCGAAGGCCTTCTCGGTCGACGCGCTGAAGGCCGAGGCGCGCGCGCTCGCGATGAACCCGTACCGGCCGCGCCCGCTGATCCCGCAGGAATGGCGCGACCTGTCCTACGACATGTTTCGGTCGATCTGGTTTCGCAGCGACCACGCGGTCTGGAACGGCACCGACATCGGCTTTCGCGCCGATCTCCTGCATCCCGGGCTCTACTTCCCGCAAGGCGTGACGGTGAGCCTCGTCGAGGGCGACATCGCGCATGAGCTTGCCTTCGACATCTCGGCCTTCGATCACACCGACAAGTTTCCCGATCTCCCGATCGACGACACGCTCGGCTATTCCGGGGTGCGGCTGCGCGGCATCCTTCCTCAGGTCGGCATCAACCAGGAGTTCGCGGTCTTCCAGGGCGCGAGCTATTTCCGGGCGGTGGGCCGCGACGAGGTCTACGGGTTGTCATCTCGCGGACTGGCGTTGCGAACCGCAGACGCCGAGGGCGAGGAGTTCCCCGACTTCACCAAGTTCTGGCTCGAGGTGCCCGACGCGCAGTCCGCAACGCTCCGGATGCATGCGCTCCTCGACAGCCCGAGCACGACCGGCGCCTACACGTTCGAGATCGCGCCGGGCGAGGCGACGGTGATCGATGTCTCCGCAACGATCTTTCCGCGCGTCGACCTCCTCCATGTGGGCGTCGGCCCGCTGACGAGCATGTTCCTGTTCGACGCGACCAACCGCAACCGCTTCGATGACTTTCGCCCGGCCGTCCATGACAGCAACGGGCTTCTCGTCGCGAACGGCGCGGGCGAGTGGCTTTGGCGCGCGCTCGCCAACCCTGTGCATCTTCAGGTGTCGAGCTTCGTCGACGAGAATCCGAAGGGTTTCGGCCTCGTCCAGCGCAGCCGTTCCTTCTCCGATTTCGCCGATCTCGAGGCGAACTACCACCGACGGCCGAGCGTCTGGATCGAGCCTGGTCAAGGCTGGGGCAAGGGATCGGTGACGCTTGTCGAGATTCCGGCCGACAAGGAAATCTACGACAACATCGTCGCCTACTGGCGCCCACGCGATCCGATGCCGGCTGGCAGCGAGTTTCCGTTCGCGTATCGCATGACCTGGGCGCAGAACATCCGGACGAGCGACGGCGTGGCGCAGATCCTGAAGACCCGCCTCGGCGGCCGGGTCGAAGGGGGCCATGTCGTCACCGTGGACTACGCGCCCCATCCAAGCATCCCGCTGGACATTGCGACCGTGACGATCCGCCTCTCGACGAGCGCCGGGAGCGTCACGCCGGGGATCCTGCAGCGCAATCCTGATACCGGCGGGCCGCGGCTCGCCTTCACCTTCGATCCCGGCGATGCCGCGGTGGCCGAGCTTCGCGCCGCCCTTGTCGTCGACGGCATCGCCATTTCCGAGGTCTGGCTCTACCGATGGACAACCTGACACCGCCGCAAATCCGCAGTTCCGTACCGTCCGGTGCGGGAGACGTGCTGATGCCGGCCGAGGCGCCGCTCGCGCGGCCGATCCAGAACCTTCGCGCGCCCTATCGCGACCCGGTGGCGCCTCCGCTCGCGCCGGCGCAGGGCGTGCGGTTATGGCGCCTCGTCGTATTCGTGCCCGCGATCCTGACGACGCTCGTCCTGGTGCGCGCCTTTCTCAACCGCTTCGGCAGCGACGGGCTCAATTCTCTCGAGGTGGTTCTGATCGCGCTCATCGCGGCCACGTTCTTCTGGATCTCGCTCTCGGTCAGCACCGCGACCGCCGGCATCTTCACCGTCCTGCGCGCCCGACGGCAGCGCTTCCGTCCCGCGAGGTCGGCGCGGCCGATGCGGGTGGCGCTCCTCGTGCCGATCTACAACGAAGTGCCTTGGGACGTTTTCGGCAACATGGCCGCGATGCTGCACGAACTCGAGACCCATTCCGGCGGGCACCACTTCTCGGTCTTCATGCTCAGCGACACCCGCGACGAGGCCATCGCCGCGCAGGAAGTGGAGGCTGTGCGCGCGCTCCGGGTCTACCTCCCCGGCGCTTCCGACATCTGGTACCGCCGCCGCGCCGACAATACAGACCGAAAGGTCGGCAACCTTTCGGACTGGATCGAGCGCTTCGGCGGCGCGCACGAGTCGATGCTCGTTCTTGACGCCGACAGCCTGATGTCCGCGCATGCCATCGTCGCACTTGTCGACGAGATGTCCGCCGACCCGTCGTCGGGCCTGATCCAGTCGTTCCCGCAACTCATCGGCGCGCAGTCGCTCTTCGGCCGCGTGCAGCAGTTCTCCTCCGCCATCTACGGCGCCCTTCTGGCCGAGGGGCTCGCCAAGTGGTCCGACCGCGAGGGCAACTACTGGGGCCACAACGCGATCATGCGGACGGCCGCATTCGCGTCCTGCGCCGGCCTGCCGCGCCTCGGCACGCACGACGGTGCAGGCCGGCTCATCCTCAGCCACGATTTCGTCGAGGCGGGGCTCCTGCGGCGCGCGGGGTGGGGCGTCCGCTTCGTGCCGGAGATCAAGGGCAGCTTCGAGGAGACGCCCGCGACGCTGATCGACTACGTGATCCGCGACCGCCGGTGGTGCCAGGGCAACCTCCAGCACCTCCGCATCCTGCGGACCTCGGGGATGCACACCATCTCGCGCTTCCATCTCTTCCAGGGCGCGATGAGCTATCTTGTCTCGCCGATCTGGTTCCTTCTGCTGACATGCTGGGCCGTCCTCGGCACCAGCGAGAGCCGGAACGTCATCACGTACTTCAGCGACATCAACCCGCTGCGCCCGACCTGGCCGGTGATGAGCAAGACCGACAACGTTCTCATCCTCCTCTTCATGTACGGGATGCTGCTTGCGCCCAAGGTCATGGGCATGGTCACGTTCGCCTTTTCCGGCCTGACGATGCGCCGGCTCGGCGGCGGCTGGCAGTTCGCGCTGTCGTTCCTGACCGAAGTGTCGGCGTCGATCGCATTCGCGCCGGTCCTGATGGTGCAGCAGATGATCGCCGTCGTGCGCGTCGGCCTGGGCGCACACCAGTCATGGACGCCGCAGCAGCGTTCGGGCGGGCACTACACCCTGCCGGTCCTGCTGAAGTTCCACCTCGTCGAGACGATCACCGGCGGGCTTCTGGTGGCGGGGATCGCCACCGGCATCGTGTCGCTCTGGCTGGTGCCGATTGCGGCGAGCCTTGTTGCGGCAGTCCCGCTCTCGGCCGTCAGCGGCGTCAACCTCAGCCGCCACGGCTGGGCGCGGCAGAACCTCGGGACGCCGCACGAGTTCGACGAGCCGGACATCATCCGGCTGTCGAAGGTGTATCGCGCGCGTCTGCGAGAGACCCTCGAGCATCGGTCGTCCGACCTGCCGATCGCTGCCGAGTAGTCAGCACAAGGCTGCCTCGAGCGGTGATGCGCCAGCCTCTTCTAGCGAGCCATCGTGCGGCCGGCGTCATTCGCCGCGCCGTGGGTCGGGTTTCATCGAGCGGCGGGATGGTCCGTTCCGTAGGCACGTAGGAACACGTTGACCGCGCCCGTCACGCTGCGCTCGATCGCGGCGGCGTCCGGGGCGTCGGGCATGTGGCCGAAGAGACGGCGCCGGAACAGCCCGGCCATGCTGAGTTCGGTGAACTGGTAGGCCGCAAGGTCGATGTCGTCGATGGCCAGCGAACCGCGCGCCACCTCGCTCTCGAGGAACGTCTTGAGGATCCGGTTGCCACGTTGTCCGCCGCGTTCGTAGAACCGCGCCCCGATCTCGGGCATCCTCTCGCTCACGCCGATCACCGTCCGATGCGCCTGAACGACGACGTCGGAACACAGCAGCCGCGCGATCCGGCCGGCATAGCGGTGCAGCTTTTCGGTGAGCGTGCCCGGACCCGCCAGCTCGTCCTCGACGTCGCGAAACAGAAGCTCGCGCTCCCGTTCCATCAGCGATTCGAAGAGCTCCTCCTTGTTGGCGAAGTAGACGTAGAGCGTCCCCTTCGACACCGATGCCTCGCGGGCGATGTCGTTCATGCTCGCCGCGTCGAACCCCTGGCCGGAAAAGACCCGGTGCGCGCCGTTGAGAATCTGGTCCCGCTTCGCCGGATCCTGTCCGGCCGCATGCCGTCCCGGACGGCAGGGCCACTCCTGCGCTGCGTCTCTTCCGTGCATATCGCTCCCCTGCCGGCACTCGCCCGGATAAATCGAACCGATCCGTTCGATGGCCCTTGATCTGGGGGCTGGCTCGCTCTAAGTCAACCGCAGAACCGAACGGTTCGGTCCGTTCGTAGAATTGCCTTCGAGGAACCTGCCCATGTCGCTAGATGATCGCCCGGCCGCCCGGTCTGCTGCCGATGAAGCCGAAACCGGTGCGGTGCGTCCGTTCCCGCAGCGCCCGGACGCTCCTGCGCCGACTGCCGTTCAGCCCGTGCCGCAAGCTCCGAAGAAGGGCAGCGTTCGCAAGCGCATCCTTTTCGCGATCATCGCGCTCGTGGTGCTGGGCCTCGCCGGGCGGTACGGCTATGACTATTGGACCGTCGGACGGTTCATGGTGAAGACCGACGACGCCTATATTCAGGCCGACATCGCGCAGGTCTCGCCGAAGATTCAAGGCTACGCGCAGGAGATCCCGGTCGTCGAGAACCAGCGCGTCAAGGCGGGCGACGAGCTCGTGCGGCTCGACGACGGCGATTACCGCATCGAGCTCGAGACCGCGCGCAGCAAGATCGGCACCGAGCGCGAGACGCTGAAGCGCATCGATGCGGAGGTCGAGGCCGCGAAGGCGTCCGTCCTTCAGGCCGAGGCGCAAAAGAAGGCCGATGCCGCCGCGCAGCGCAACGCGCAGCTCACCGCCGACCGCACCCGCAACCTCGTCGAGCGCAAGGTCGCCGCGCAGTCGCAGCTCGACCAGGACGAGGCCGATCTTGACCAGGCCATCGCCAATCAGGCCGGCGCCGACGCGATGATCGCGAGTGCCAAGGCCAACGTCGCCGTCCTTGGCGCCGAGCGATCGGAGGCGGCGAGCCTCATGCGCGGGCTCGAGCTCGCGGTCGATCAGGCAAAGCGCAATCTCGACCTGACGGTGCTGCACGCCCCCTTCGACGGGATCGTCTCCAACATCGCCGTCGAGCAGGGCGACCTCGTGACGCCGGGGCAGCGGATCGCCGCCATCGTGCCGTCCGAGAAGCTCTATATCGAGGCGAACTACAAGGAGACGCAGCTCGCCGACATAGCACCCGGCGCCAAGGTTCGCGTGTCGGTCGATGCGCTGCCGGGGCAGACCTTCGAGGGTACGGTCACGTCGATTTCCGCTGCGACCGGCTCGTTGTTCTCGCTCCTGCCCGCGCAGAACGCGACCGGCAACTTCACCAAGGTCGTCCAGCGCGTGCCCGTGCGGATCAGTCTGCCCGCGGACGCCATCGCGGCGGGGCACCTCCGCGCCGGGCTGAGCGTCATCACCGAAGTGGACAGCCGCTCGCTGCCCGACGCCGCCGGACGCTGAGCATGGCCGACGCGACCGCCAACCCGCCGCGCGCCCTGTCGGGGCTCGACGGCGACCGTATGGACCCCCGCAAGCTCCTCGCGTTCCTCGCGATGGTGTTCGGAATGTTCATGGCGATCCTCGACATCCAGATCGTCTCGGCGTCGCTCGCGGAGATCCAGGCCGGGCTCGGCGCCAGCGCCGACGAGATCTCCTGGGTGCAGACCTCGTACCTCATCGCCGAGGTCATCATGATCCCGCTGTCGGGGTTCCTCGGCCGGGTGCTCTCCACGCGGGTGCTGTTCTCGGTTTCGGCGGCGGGCTTCACGGCCGCGAGCTTCCTGTGCTCGACGGCGACCAACATCGATCAGATGATCGTCTACCGCGCGATCCAGGGCTTCATCGGCGGCGGCATGATCCCGTCGGTGTTCGCGGCCGCGTTCACGATCTTCCCGGCCTCGAAGCGCGCGATCGTGTCGCCGATGATCGGCCTCGTCGCGACGCTCGCGCCCACGATCGGCCCGACCGTCGGCGGCTACCTCAGCTCCACCTTCTCGTGGCACTGGCTCTTTCTCGTCAACGTCGTGCCCGGGATCGGCGTGGCGATCGCGGCCTGGACGCTGATCGACTTCGACAAGCCCGACCATGCGCTTTTCAAACGCTTCGACTGGTGGGGCCTCGCCTCGATGGCAGCGTTCCTGGGCGCGCTCGAATACGTGCTCGAAGAAGGCCCCGGCAATGACTGGCTCCAGGACCAGGCGGTCGCCATCACCGCGGCGATCATGGTCGCGGGCGGCGTCATCTTCTTCTGGAGGGCCTTCACGCGGGCCGAGCCGGTGGTGGACCTCAGCGCCTTCAAGGACGTGAACTTCGCCTTCGGGTCGCTCTTCTCCTTCACGATGGGGATCGGGCTCTACGGGCTGACGTACCTCTACCCTCTCTTCCTCGGCCGCATCCGGGGCTACGACAGCCTGCAGATCGGCGAGGCGGTGTTCGTTTCGGGGCTGGCAATGTTCTGCACCGCGCCGATCTCCGGCATCCTGTCGCAGAAGATGGACCTGCGGCTGATGATGCTGCTCGGCTTCGTCGGCTTCGCGACCTCGACGTGGATGCTCACCGGGCTGACCGCCGACTGGGATTTCTGGGAGCTTCTCCTGCCGCAGGTTCTGCGCGGGGTGTCGCTGATGATCTGCATGGTGCCGATCAACAACCTCGCCCTCGGGACGCTGCCGCCGCAACGGCTGAAGAACGCCTCGGGGCTCTACAACCTCACGCGCAACCTCGGCGGCGCGGTCGGGCTTGCGGTGATCAACACGGTGCTCGCGGATCGGGGCGCGCTGCACTACCAGCGGCTCGCGGATGGCGTGTCCTGGTCCAATCCGGAAGCGGTGCGTCAACTCGACATGATGAGCGGCAACCTCGCGTCTCGGGGGATTGACGGTGAGGCCGGGGCGATCGCGCAGATGGTCTCGCGCGTGACCCAGCAGGCGTCGGTGATGTCATTCATCGACGTCTTCACCATCCTGACCGGGCTGTTCGGGTCACTCGCGTTCCTGGCCATGCTCATGCGGAAGCCCGCGCCAAAGGCTTCGGGCGCTCCGGGCGGCGGGCACTAGGCGACGGCCGCAAGCTCCGCCGCGATCGTCGCCAGCACGGCATCGGGGGCTTCCTCGTGCAGGATGTGCCCGAGCCCCGGCCAGCGCACGACCCGCGCGTCGCGCATCCGCGCCGCTGCCCGGTCGGAGGTTTCGGGCGGCACTGCCTTGTCGTTGGCGCCGGTGAGAAACAGCGTCCGCGCCTCGATCCCGGGCAGGCCGGCGAGCACCGGGTCGAGCCGCCACTGCGCCATCATCCCGAGCGTGCCCTCGACATGCGCGCGGTCCGCGACGAGGCGGCGAAAGAGCGCCACGCCCGCGTCGTCGATCCGGCTGCCGGTGTTGGCGAGGAGCCGACGCACCTGCGCCTCGGACGAGGCCACGCGCGAAAACACCAGCGACGTGAGCGGGTTCATCGCGAGCACCTTGGCCAGCACCGGAAACAACCAGCCCGCGAGGCCGTCGAACTCGGCGAGCGCCGGGTTGATCCCGATGATGCCGCGTGGCGGCCGAGGCAGGATCTGCGCCAGCCGAAGCGCTATGGCACCGCCCGCCGAATGGCCGACGACGAGATCGGGCGCGATGCGTTCCTGAGCGAGCAGCGAGGCGAGGTCGGTGGCCATCGCTTCGAGCCCGAGCCGCTGCCGGCTTCCGGCCACCGAGAAGCCCTGTCCGGGAAGGTCCACCGCGACGACGCGCGCGGTCTCGGCAAGCGGCGGCAGGATCCCGCGCCAGGTGTGCGTCGAGGCGCCCGCGCCGTGCAGGAGGAGCACCACCGGCCCCGCGCCCGCTTCCTGCACATGCCACCGGTGCGGCCGGCAGGCGACGCGCCGGCTCCAGCGCGCCATCGGCCAGGTCGCGAGGTCGTCGTCCCAGTTCACCGCGCCTCCCTTTCGAGCGCCGCGCCGATGGCCGCCGACAGGCGTCGCGCGTCGGCTTTCGGAAGCGGCACATAGGGCGCGCCCAGCGCTGCGGCGAGGGTGGCAAGCGCCCGCTCGGGTCGCGCGCCGGTATCGATGACGAGCGCGCCCGTTCGTGCGGTCCGTGCGAGCGCCAGCGCGTCCGCCGCCGCCGCCGCGCGGTCGACCGAGCCGTCGAGCGCCACGTTCGCGCGCCCATCGGTCAGGAGGACCAGCGTCGGTGTCATGCCGCGCGCGGCACCTGCAGCCGCGACGCCGAGCGCCGCGCGGAGCCCGGCCGCGAGCGGCGTCGCCCCTCCGCCCGGCAGCGCCGCCAGCCGCCGCTTGGTCTGCACCAGGGACCGCGTGGGCGGCAGCAGCACCTCCGCTCCGGTCCCCCGGAACGCCACCAGCGCCACGTGATCGCGCCGCGCATAGGCCTCGGCGAGCAGCAGTTCGACCGCCCCTTTCGCCTCGCCAAGTCGCGCGAAGGCAGACGAGCCCGAAGCATCGACCGCGAACACCAGGAGCCGGTCGCTCCGCGCCTCGAACCGCCGGAGCCGAATGTCCGAGGGCCGGATGTGGACCTTCCGGCGCGTGACGGCGCTTGCCGCGCGGAGGCGCTGCCACGGCGCAGCCGCGCGCAGCGTCGCGACGAGATCGACCCTCGCACCATCTCCGAGCCGCCCCGGACGCGCCGCGAGCGGCCGCCCGCGCCGGTTCGCGCGCCGCTTCGCCCCCGCGCCGTTGCCTCGCGCCAGTCGGCCGCCCGCGCCGCGGCGACGCGCGCAAGGAGGTCCGGCGGCAGCAGCGCGCGGACCGCCTCCACCAGCGCCTCGTCGGGCAGCGGGCCGCTGCCGGTGTCCTCGCGCGGCGCCTCTTCCTCCGGCGGCGCGTCCTCCGCCGCCAGTTCCGGCACCCGGGTCGCGCGAGGCGCCAGCACCAGCTCCGCTGCCACCGCAAGGTCGCCTTCCGCCAATCCTCGCCCCGCCAGCGCCGCATGGACCCGTGCCGCCCGTAACGCGAGCAGAATGGCGCGCGGCCCTGCGACGCCGAACATCTCGGCCAGCGTCGCGAGCTCGCGGATCGCCGCACCGTCCGCCAGCGCCGCCCCGCCGGGCCGCGTCACCGGCTCCGCATCGGTCTCGCTCCAGGCGATGCCATCGAGATCGACGGGAAATGCCAGCCGGTCGGCGAGCGCTCCGGGCACGCGCTCCTCCGGCCGGTCGCCCTCGTCGAGCGCGACAACGCAATGCCCGGCCTCGACGGCACCGGCGAGCCGCGCTGCGAGCCCCGCCGGCATCCGCTCGGCCATCGGCACCACGAGGCACGCGGGCACTGCGAGCATCCCGGCCGCCTCAACCACCGCGCCCGAGGCCAGCGTCGCCGCGAGATCCGTGCCGCCGTAGAGCGCGTCGTCACCGATGCCGGGATGCACCCTCCGTTCCGGCAGCGGAACCGCGCCCAGCGCCGCGATGGCGCGCTCACGCACCGGCCCCGCCCGCGCGCGGAGCACCATGCCGCCAAGGCCGCTCGGGTCCGCCGCGAGAAGCCGCGCGGCGAGCGCGAACCGCTCCCAGGCGCTCACCCGAGCACGTCCGCCACGACCCGTGCGACCCGCGCCGTGCTTCCCGCCTCGTCGAGCGGGTCGCGCCGCAGCCGGTGCCGCAGCGCCGGGGCCGCGACGGCGCGGAGCTCAGCCCGCCCGATCTCCGAAGCGCCCTCGAAGGCCGCGAGCGCCCGCCCGGCGCGCAGGAGCGTCAGCTCGCCCCGGAGCCCGTCCGACCCGAGGGCGAGGCACAGCGCCGCGCAGTCGCGCAGCACCGCCTCGGGCGTGGCGACCGCCCCGAGCCGCTCGCGCGCCGCGACGATGGCACGGCGGAGCTTCGCGTCCTTCGGGCCCCAGCGCTTCAGGAACGCCTCGCGATCGGTCTCGTAGGCGTCGCGCCGCCGGATGACCTCGATGCGGCTCTCGATGTCCGCGGGCGAGGCGACCTCCACCGACAGCCCGAAGCGGTCGAGAAGCTGCGGGCGCAATTCGCCTTCCTCGGGGTTCCCGGAGCCCACCAGCACGAACCGCGCCGGGTGCCGGATCGACAGCCCGTCGCGCTCGACGACGTTGATGCCCGACTGCGCCACGTCGAGCAGGAGATCGACCACGTGGTCCTCGAGGAGGTTCACCTCGTCGATGTAGAGATAGCCCCGGTTGGCACGCGCCAGCAGGCCCGGCTCGAACGCCTTCTCGCCGTGCGCGAGCGCCCGCTCGATGTCGAGCGCGCCCGTCACCCGGTCCTCGGTCGCCCCGAGCGGCAGGTCCACCACCGGCGTCGGCCGCGTCACGATGCGCGTCGAGCCGAGCCGCACCCAGTCCGGCACGTCCTCGATCCGCGCCGAGTTGACCGGGCAGCTCTCCACCGCGCGGATCGGCGGCAGCAGCGCCGCCAGCGCCCGCACCGCGGTCGACTTGCCGGTGCCGCGGTCGCCGAAGACGAGGACGCCGCCGATGCCGGGGTCCACCGCCGTCAGCACCATCGCCCGCGTCATCTCCTCCTGCCCGACGATGGCCGAGAACGGAAACGTCATGCGGTGGGGGACGCGAGCGGGCTCATGCCGCCCCATGTGCCAGCCTCGCCCAGGATTTGAAAGCGCGCATAGAGCTCCTCGCGGAACCAGCCTTCGGCGCGCACCGCCCGGATCGCCTCGGCGTGCGGGCCGCTCTGGCGCGCGAAAGCGGCCATCGCGGCGGCGTCGGGCCAGATCGAGAACGTGACCTGATGGAAGAACGGCACCTCGCCGACGCCGATGCGGAAGACCACGTTGGCGTCTGCCGCCACGCGGTCGCTGATCGCCGGCACGCGCCCCCAGAACCGGCGCAGCGCGCGGGGCCGGATCGTTGCGCGGGTCAGCGCCGCGACGGGGCCCTCCGCGACGGGGCCCTCCGCGACGGGGCCGGACGCGGCGAACGGCACCCGGCCGGACCAGGCGCCACGCACCGAGGTCGGCGCGAGGATCACCGTCCAGCTTTCGGCAGCCCGCGCGCGATGCAGCCGGAACACGCGCGCCGCGAGACCCGCGCGCGCTTCCGCCTCCGAGCCCCACGTCGCGAGGATGGCGTAGACGCCGGGGTTCGGCACGACCGAGAAGCCTTCGCCCGCGCCCGACCCGAGGAGCTTCCAGAACCCGATCCCCGGAACGCGCGGCAGCGCCAGCCGCGAGATCCCCATGCGCGCGAACGCCCACACCCGGCCGAGCCCCTCGTAGCGATGGAAGCTCAGCGTCACGACGCGGCCTGCGCTGTCAGTCCTGCGTGACACCTGATCCACTTCAAATAAAGAAACCTAGACGGTACGGGAACCCGTGTCTAAGGTGACTGTAAACCGGAATGGACACAAGCGGGACCACACGATGCTGAACCGGTTCGATCCCGCCGTCGCCGACATCCTGCGCCGCGAGGAGGCGCCGCACGCCGTCATCGTCGGCGCGGGATTCGGCGGGCTCGCCGCGGCGATGCGGCTCGGCGCGAAGGGCTGGCGCGTCACCGTCGTGGACCGGCTCGACATGCCCGGCGGGCGCGCGTCGTCGCTCACCGTGGAAGGCCACCGCTTCGACCTCGGGCCCACGATCGTCACCGTGCCGCAATTGCTGCGCGAGCTCTGGGCCGCCTGCGGCCGGTCCTTCGATGCCGACGTGGACCTGCGCGCGCTCGATCCGTTCTACGAGATCCGCTTCGCCGACGGGTCGCGCTTCACCGCCCGCCAGGCGGTCGAGGCGATGCGCGCCGAGGTCGCGCGGCTCGCGCCCGGCGACGTTGACGGGTACGAACGCTTCCTCGCGGACGCCGAGCGCCGCTACCGCTTCGGCTTCGAGGATCTCGGCCGCCGTCCGATGTCGCGGCTGATGGACATCGTGAAGGTGCTCCCGACCTTCGCCCGCCTGCGCGCCGACCAGCCGGTCCATACGCTCGCCGCCCGCCGGTTCCGCGACCCGCGCCTGCGCTTCGCGTTCTCGTTCCACCCGCTCTTCATTGGCGGCGACCCGTTCCACGTCACCTCGATGTACGCGCTCGTGAGCCATCTCGAGAAGGCGTTCGGCGTGCATTACGCGATGGGCGGCTCGGGTGCGATCGCCGCCGCGATGGCGCGGGTGGTGGAGGGGCAGGGCGGCACGTTCCGCCTCGGCACCGACGTGGACGAGATCGTGGTGCGGGACGGCCGCGCCGCCGGCGTCCGGCTCGCCGGCGGCGAGACCCTCGCCGCCGACATCGTGGTCTCCAACGCCGATGCGGGGCACACGTACCGCACGCTCCTGCGCCGCCATCCGCGCCGGCGCTGGACCGACGGCAAGCTCGGACGGCAACGGTCCTCCATGAGCCTCTTCGTGTGGTACTTCGGCACCCGCGGCACCCGCGCGCTCTGGCCCGACGTCGGGCACCACACCATCCTCAACGGCCCGCGCTACGAGGGGCTGGTGCGCGACATCTTCATCCGCGGCAGGCTCGCCGACGACATGAGCCTCTACGTCCACCGCCCGACCGTGACCGACCCCACGGCGGCGCCCGAGGGGGACGACACCTTCTACGCGCTGGCCCCGGTGCCGCATCTCGGCATCGGCAGCACCGACTGGACGGCGGAGGCCGAGCCCTACCGCCGCCGCATCGAGGCAGTGCTGGAGGAGCGGCTGCTGCCGGGTCTCGCGCGGCACCTCTCGGCCTCGGAGGTGTTCACGCCGCTCACGTTCCGCGACCGCTACCTCTCGCCGCTCGGCGCCGGGTTCTCGATCGAGCCGCGCATCCTGCAGTCGGCCTGGTTCCGGCCGCACAACGTCTCCGAGGAGGTGGCGGGGCTCTATCTCGTCGGCGCGGGCACGCATCCCGGCGCGGGGCTGCCCGGCGTCATCGCCTCGGCCGAGGTGCTTGACAAGCTGGTGCCCGCCGCCGCTGCGGTGCGCGCGTGATCGCGCCGGACGATCTCGCGGCGTGCCGTGCCGCCATCCGGCAGGGCTCGCGCTCGTTCCATGCCGCCTCGAAGCTGCTGCCGTCGCGCGTCCGCGACCCGGCGCTGGCCCTCTATGCCTTCTGCCGGATCGCCGATGATGCGGTCGACGAGGGCTCGGCCAAGGCGGACGCCGTGGCGAGCCTCGCCGACCGGCTCGACGCCGTCTATCGCGGCGCCCCGCGCGATGCCTTCGCCGACCGCGCGTTCGCCGCCGTCGTCGCGGATACGGGACTACCCCGCGCGCTCCCCGAGGCGCTGCTCGAGGGCCTCGCCTGGGATGCCGCGGGCCGTCGCTACGATACCCTCGGCGAGCTTCATGCCTACTGCGCCCGCGTGGCAGCCTCGGTGGGCGCGATGATGTGCGTGCTGATGGGCGTCCGCGACGCCGATGCGCTGGCCCGCGCCTGCGACCTCGGCCTCGCGATGCAGCTGACCAACATTGCCCGCGACATCGGCGAGGACGCCGCGATGGGGCGGGTGTTCCTGCCGCTCGACTGGGTCCGGGCGGCGGGGCTCGACCCCGATGGCCTCGCGCCCGGATCGGCACTTGCGGGCCTGACCAAGCGGCTTCTGGGAGAGGCGACGCGCCTCTATCATCGCGCCGAGGCAGGTATCGCGTGCCTGCCGCTCGGCTGCCGTCCCGGCATCTATGCCGCCCGTCACATCTACGCCGCCATCGGCTCCGAGATCGCCCGGGCCGGCCACGACAGCATGACCCGCCGCGCACGCACCGGCGCCGCGACCAAGCTCGCCCTGCTCGCCCTCTCCGTCGGCCGCGCCGGCCTCACCACGGTGACGCCCCGCTCCGCGGTCAGCCACGCCGACCCTGCACCGGCGGTGCGCTTTCTCGTCGAAGCCGCCTCCAAGCCACGCCACCGCGGCGCCTGGGGCGAGGGCCGCGCGGGCGCGGTCGTGTCGGTCATGGCGTCGCTCGCGGCGCGTGACCGTCTGCCTGGCTTGATCGGCGGATCGGGAGGCCCTATCTCGATGGGATGATCTGGCAGGTCTTTTTCATCTTCCTGGCCGCCTCCGGAGCCGCTGCGGCCACGGGCGCGTTCTTCATGCCCGGCAAGTGGTACGAAACCCTGTCGAAACCGTCATGGACCCCGCCCGACTGGCTTTTCCCGGTCGCCTGGACGGTCCTCTATCTGTCCAGCTCCTACGCGGCTGCGCGCGTGTCGCTGTTGCCCGGAAATGCGTCGGCAATGGCGTTCTGGGCGATGCAGATCGCGTTCAACACGCTCTGGTCGCCCCTGTTCTTCGGTCTGCACAAGATGCGCGCCTCGCTCGTGGTGATGGCGTTCCTCTGGATCGCCGTCGCCGGGATGCTCGGCACGTTCCTATCCCTCGACCTGATCGCAGGACTTCTCGTCGCGCCCTATCTCGTTTGGGTGTCCGTCGCCGGCGCGCTCAACCTTTCGGTTGCGCTTCGCAATCCGCGCGGTGTGCCTCAGCCGGCCTGACCGCGGCGGCGCGGCACCTTGAGCGCCAGCATCGGCATCAGCCACGGGCTTCGGAAGCGGTCGAGGTCTAGCGCCTCGTGGACGCCCGTGACCGTCTCGCCCTGAAGCCGCGTTTCCACCACCGAGCGGGTATAGAACGGCGCGTCGAGCATCCCGCGCTTCTGCCGCGGCGTGGCCCCCGCATCCGCCCGCGTCTCCCGCCGCACGGCCCAGAGCGACCGGGGCAGCCGTGCCTTCGGAGGCATCGGCGCGCGGGTCACGCTGCCGTCGCGGCCAAAGGACAGGCCCGCGGCCAGTTCGCTGCCGTCGCGGCGGATGGCCTCGTAGAAGCACGTGGCCCCGGCGGCCGTCGGGAAGCGGCCCCAGGTCCAGTACGAGAAGTCCGCCTCGAGCGCCGCGGTGCCGAAGTTGCCGTCGAGATAGCCGTGCCCCTCCCAGGCCCAGCCCGGCCGGCCGAGGTCCACCGAGATCCGGCTCACCGGCGCGAACGGCCGCCAGACGTGCCGCCGATCGGGCGTCAGCGCGAGGTCGACCCCGGTGACGGCGGCGGGCGTGACCTCGATGCGGCCTCTCAAGCGCGTCAGATGCGGCACGGTCGCCTCGTCGATGTCGATGACGAGCGAGGTGCCGGTCCAGTGCATCCGGCTCGGACCTATCGCTAGGGTGTCCGCCGTGCGCCGGAGCGCGCCCGCGCCGCGGTCGGTCATCGCCCAGCGCCCGCCGGGGCCGTAGGTGGCGACGTTCATGCAGCAGTGGTTGGCGGGGTCGCGGCGCCCCGACCAGCGATACCAGGGCGAGAACACCGAGCCTATGAAGCCGATGACCGAGATCGCGCGGCTGCCGTCGTCGGTGACGCCGTCGACGTACCACCAGGCGTAGCCGTCCGGGCCGACCTCGACGTCGAAACGCGGTCCGCCAGTATCGCCGCGGCCGCGTGCCGGCCCGAGATCGCCGCCATCGGCATCCCCGGCCCGGGATGCGCCCCGCCCCCCGCGAGCACCAGGCCCGGCAGCGCCGTCCGAGCCGTCGGCCGCCGGAACGCCGCCAGCATCCCTGCCGGGCTCCGGCCGTAGAGCGCCCCCGCCGACCCGGGATAGAGCGCCGCGAAGTCGTGCGGCGTCGTCATCGCAGCCGGCCCCGGCGGCGGGTCGAACGTCATCCCGCGCCGCGCCAATGTCGCGAACACCCTCGTGTGGCATCGCAGGTCCTCCTCGGGGTTGCGGGCGCCGCTTGCAGGGGGCGCGTTCATGATGATCTCGAAGCGCTCGGGACCGCCCGTGCCGCCCGGACGGTCCTCGGCGCAGACGTAGAGCGTCGGGTCGCGGGGCAGCCGGCCGGCCGCGAGGTCGTCGAACTCGGCAGCGGGATCCGCGCCGAAGAAAACGTTGTGATGCGCCAGATCGGGACCGGCGGGTGTTGCCGCGAACGTCCATACGCACGCCGAATGGCTGGGCGGCTCGGTGGTCGCCGACGGGACCGCGCCCTTCGCCGCCGGCCCGAGGAGGCCCCTCACGAGTGCCGCAGGGTCGCCTGCGAACACCGCATGGCACACGGCGTGCCGCGCGCCGCCGTCGAGCCGGATCGCCGCGACCCGGTCGGCCTGCACCTCGATGTGCCGCACGCCACTGCCGTAGTGAAACCGCACGCCGCGTTCGGTGGCGAGGGCTGCAACCCCTTCCGCCAGCCGGTGCATCCCGCCCTCGACGCGCCAGACCCCGCGCGCCTCGGCATGCCAGACGAGCCCGAGGAGCGCGGGCACCGTATCCGGCGACCCGCCCACGTAGGTGGCATAGCGCCCGAAGAGCTGCCGCAGCCGCGGATCGCGGAACTGGATCCGGAGAGCGCGGGCGAGCGAGACGCCGGGCAGCATCGCCGGCAGGAGCGCCGGGCGGCCAAGAACATGAGCCGCAAGACCCCGCACCGTCGGAGCGGGCGCCTGCATGACCGGCGCGTCGAAGGCGTCGAAAAGCGCCTCCGCCCGCGCTGCGAAGGCCCCGAAGGCGCGCGCCTCCCGGTCTCCGGCAAATGCCGCGATGGCTGCTACGTTGGCGGTCCGGTCGTCCGTCAACGTCAGCGTCGAGCCGTCCGGCCACCAGTGCCGCGCCAGCACCGGCTCGCGGATGAGCGTCACGTAGTCCTCGAGGCGCGCGCCTGCTTCGGCGAAAAGCGCATCGAACACGTTTCGCAGGGTCAGCACCGTCGGTCCGGCATCGACGGGCCCCGCGGCGCTCGGCAGCGTCCGCATCTTGCCGCCCGGCGCGGCGCTGCGCTCGAACACGGCCGTCTCCACGCCCGCGACGGCAAGCCGGAGCGCTGCGGCGAGCCCGCCGATGCCCGCGCCGATCACCGCTGCCTCCATCCGCGCATACTCCGTTCGCCGTTGACAGGAGATGCTAGCCTGTCCACTGTTATTTACAATCAGACTGTCTAGTATTTCTGACACTCAAAGGAGCGCGATCATGACCCTCGCCCTGCGGATCGACGCGGCCATGACCTCCGCCATCGCGCTCGGGCAAGGCCACGGCGCACCCCCGCGGCTTGCGGCGGCGCTCCAGTATGCCGTCACGCCGGGCGGCGCGCGGATCCGGCCGACGATCTTGCTGTCGGTCGCGCTCGCCTGCGGCGACGACCGGCCCGGCGTGACCGACGCGGCGGCGGCGGCGCTCGAGCTCATCCATTGCGCGAGCCTCGTCCACGACGACCTGCCGTGCTTCGACGACGCCGACCTGCGCCGCGGCAAGCCGACGCTGCACCGCGCGGCCTCGGAGCCGCTCGCGGTGCTCACGGGCGACAGCCTGATCGTGCTCGCTTTCGAGGTGCTGGCGCGGAGCCCGGCCGCGGAGCGCCTCGGACCGCTGGTACTCACGCTCGCGCAGCGCACCGGGATGCCGGGCGGCATCTGCGCGGGGCAGGGCTGGGAGAGCGAGGCCGCGATCGACCTCGGTGCCTACCACCGGGCGAAGACTGGCGCGCTCTTCGTCGCGGCGACGCAGATGGGTGCCATCGCGGCGGGGCAGGATGCGGAGCCCTGGGAAGAACTCGGCGCGCGCATCGGCGAGGCGTTCCAGATCGCCGACGACCTCCGCGACGCGCTCGGGGACGCAGCGGCCCTCGGCAAGCCTGCCGGACAGGACGCGGCGCACGGCCGCCCGAACGCGGTTGCGTCCCTCGGGGTCGAAGGCGCCATCGGGCGGCTCACGGACACGCTCGCGGGGGCGATCGCGTCGATCCCGGCCTGCCCCGGCGAGGCGATGCTGGCCGCAATGGTGCGCCGTCAGGCCGAGCGGCTGACCCCGCTCGCCCCCCTCGCCGCGCGGCAGCGGGCGTGAGATGACGGCGCTGGCGTCCGGCCGGGCCTTCGACTGGCGCGGCTGGCGCAACGCCCGCGCGGCAAGCGCGCGCTTCCAGAGCTGGGCCAGCGCCTTTCCGCTCACCCGCCGCATCGCGCGCCGCGACGGGATGCGGCTCTTCGACCTCGTGTCAGGCTTCGTCTACAGCCAGATCGTCCTCGCGACCGTCGAGCTCGACCTTCCCGCACGTCTCGCGCGCGGCGCGATGACCGCCGAGGCGCTGGCGCCCGGCACCGGCATCGCGCCGGACAGGCTCGCGGTGCTCCTGCAGGGCGCAGCGTCGCTCGGGCTTCTCGAGCGGATGCCGGACGGCGCCTACCGCACCGCACGGCTCGGCGCGGCGCTCGGCGGCGTGCCGGGGCTCGCCGGCATGGTCCGCCACCACGGCGCCTTCTACCGCGACCTCGGCGACCCGCTGGCGCTCCTGCGCGGCGACGCGGAGACCGAGCTCGCGGGCTTCTGGCCATACGTGTTCGGCGCGGGCGTCGGCGATGCGGAGGCCGCGCGCTATTCGCGGCTGATGGCCGAGTCGCAGGCCCTCGTCGCGGAGGAGACGCTGCGCGCGGTGAGCCTGCGGCGGTCGCGGCACCTGATGGACGTGGGCGGCGGCACGGGGGCGTTCCTCGCCGCCGTCGCGGCGAAGGCCCCGCGGCTTGCGCTGACGCTGGTAGACCTGCCCGAGGTGCTGGCCGCCGTCCCGCCAGGCCGCGTCCGCCTCGCGCCCGGCGACTTCCGCCACGACCCGCTCCCGACCGGCGCCGACACCATCAGCCTTGTGCGGGTGCTCTACGACCACGCCGATGCGACCGTGGCGGCGCTGCTCGGGCGCGTGTTCGCGGCGCTGGCTCCCGGCGGCCGCCTGATCGTGTCCGAGCCGATGGCGGGCGGGGCGCGGCCGGAGCGGGCGGGGGATGCCTATTTCGCGTTCTACACGCTGGCGATGCGGACCGGGCGGGCACGGTCCGCAGCCGAGATCGGCGCGTTTCTTGCATCCGCGGGCTTCGCGGACGTGAAGGCCCATCGCACCCGCCGCCCATTCGTCACATCCGTCGTCACCGCACGAAAACCCGCCTGACGCGAAAAACTGTCAAACCTAGTTTACAGACAAGACTGTCATGTTAAGCTGACACCTGTAAGAACCGAGCCGAGTCCCGCGATGCACACCGAAGCCGTCATCCTGCATGGGCCGCGCGACCTCGCGGTCGGCCGGCTCGCGCTGACGCCGCCCGTCCGAGGCGACATCGTGGTCGAGGTCGCGCATTCCGGCGTCTCGACGGGCACCGAGAAGCTGTTCTGGGGCGGCGAGATGCCGCCGTTCCCCGGCATGGGCTATCCCCTCGTGCCGGGCTACGAGGCAGCGGGCGAGGTCGTCGAGGCCGCGCCCGGCAGCGGCTTCCGTCCGGGCGAGCACGTCTTCGTCCCCGGCGCCACCTGCTACGAGGGCGCGCGCGGGCTCTTCGGGGCGGCATCACGCCGGATCGTGACGAAGGCCGACCGCGTGCAGCGCATCGACCCGGGCCTCGGCGCGGAAGGCGCGCTCCTCGCGCTCGCCGCCACCGCGCGCCACGCCCTTGCGGCGCCCGGCGCGGTGCTGCCCGACCTCATCATCGGCCACGGCACGCTCGGCCGGCTCCTCGCGCGACTGACGCTCGCGGCGGGCGGCCCCGCGCCGACCGTATGGGACATCGACGCCGACCGCCGGCAGGGCGCCACGGGCTACGCGGTCATCGACCCCGACGCCGATGACCGCCGCGACTACCGCGCGATCTACGACGCCTCGGGCGCGCCCGGTATTCTCGACATGGCGATCCCCCGGCTCGCGAAGGGCGGCGAGATCGTGCTCGCGGGCTTCTACGCGGCTCCCGTCGCCTTTGCCTTCCCGCCAGCGTTTCTGCGCGAGGCGCGCTTCCGCGTCGCCGCCGAATGGACCCGCGACGACCTCGCGGCGACCTCTGCGCTCGTCGAGAGCGGCGCGCTGTCGCTCGGCGGCCTCGTCACCCACACGCGCCCCGCCTCGGACGCGCCCGACGCCTACCGGACCGCCTTCGAGGACCGGACCTGCCTGAAGATGATCCTGACCTGGGGAGCCGCCCAATGAGCCTCGATGTCCCGAACCTCAAGGCGTTCGACGCGCGCCTCCGCGAGGAGGCCGCCGCGCCGACGCTCGAGGTGCCGACCGCGGCGCCGACGAAGAAGACGCAGATCATCGCCATCTACGGCAAGGGCGGCATCGGCAAGTCGTTCACGCTCGCCAACCTCAGCCACATGATGGCCGAGATGGGCCGCCGCGTGCTGCTGATCGGCTGCGACCCGAAGTCCGACACCACGTCGCTGCTCTTCGGCGGCAAGGCCTGCCCGACGATCATCGAGACCTCGAGCCGCAAGAAGCTCGCGGGCGAGGAGGTCCGCGTCGGCGACGTGTGCTTCAAGCGCGGCGGCGTGTTCGCGATGGAGCTCGGCGGTCCCGAGGTCGGCCGCGGCTGCGGCGGGCGCGGCATCATCCACGGGTTCGAGCTCCTGGAAAAGCTCGGCTTCCACGACTGGGACTTCGACTACGTGCTCCTCGACTTCCTCGGCGACGTGGTGTGCGGCGGCTTCGGCCTGCCGATCGCGCGCGACATGGCGCAGAAGGTCATCGTCGTCGGCTCGAACGACCTGCAGTCGCTCTACGTCGCCAACAACGTCTGCTCGGCGGTGGAGTACTTCCGCAAGCTCGGCGGCAACGTCGGCGTCGCGGGCATCGTCATCAACAAGGACGACGGCACCGGCGAGGCGCAGGCGTTCGCCGCAGCGACCGGCGTGCCGATCCTGGCCTCGATCCCGGCCGACGACGACATCCGCAAGAAGTCCGCGAACTACCAGATCGTCGGCACGTCCGCGAGCCCGTGGGGGCCGCTCTTCGCGGCGCTCGCCGACAACGTAGGCACCGCCCCGCCGATCCGCCCCAAGGCGCTCACGCAGGACGAGCTCCTCGGCCTCTTCTCCGCCGAGCACACCGGCGCGGGCTTCGTGCTCGAGCCCGCGACCGACGCCGACATGCGCGGCGCCCATGCCGCCCCGAAACCTTCGCTCGAAGTGGTCTACGACGATGTTTGATCTCGCCGAACTCTCGCGCTGGGACGCCGCCCTGGCCGCACTGGGCCGCGCGCCGACGCCGTGCCGCGACGACACGCACCGCGACTCCGCGCCGCAATCCTGCCCCCGGCCCCAATCCTGTTCCCGGAGGGACGCTGCATGACGGACCCGGCCGGCATCGACGGCGTCGGCTGCCATTCGGGCGGCACGCTGGCCGAGGCCGCGCGCGCCGCGGGCATGGGCGAGACGCTCGCGCGCTACGCCGCCGACTACCCGCAGGGCCCGCACGACAAGCCGCAGTCCATGTGCCCCGCGTTCGGCTCGCTCCGCACCGGGCTTCGGATGCGGCGCGTGGGCACGATCCTGTCGGGCTCGGCCTGCTGCGTCTACGGGCTCACCTTCGTGAGCCACTTCTACGGCGCGCGCCGGTCGGTCGGCTACGTGCCGTTCAACTCCGAATCGCTGGTGACGGGGAAGCTCTTCGAGGACATCCGCGCGGCGGTCCACGAGATGGCCGATCCGGCGCGCTACGACGCCATCGTGGTCACGAACCTCTGCGTGCCGACCGCTTCGGGCGTGCCGCTGAAGCTCCTGCCGGCGGAGATCGACGGCGTGCGGATCATCGGCATCGACGTGCCGGGCTTCGGCGTGCCGACCCATGCCGAGGCGAAGGACGTGCTCGCGGGCGCGATGCTCGCCCGCGCCCGCGCCGAGGCCGAGGCGGGCCCCGTGCAGGCGCCCGCGCGGGGCCGGGGCGACCGGCCGACGGTCGCGTTCCTCGGCGAGATGTTCCCCGCCGACCCGATGACGCTCGGCGGGCTCTTGGCACCCCTCGGGCTCGCGGCAGGGCCGGTGATCCCGGCGCGCGAATGGCGCGAGCTCTACGCGGCGCTCGACTGTGGTGCCGCGGCGGCGATCCATCCGTTCTACGCCGCGACGATGCGCGAGTTCCGCGCCGCCGGCCGGCCTGTCGTCGGCTCGGCGCCGGTCGGGCACGACGGCACCGCGGCCTGGCTCGCGGCCATCGGCGACGCCTTCGGGGTCTCCGCCGCGCGCGTCGCCGAGGCGCAGAACGCGAGCTTGCCCGGCATCGCCGAGGCGCTCGCGGGCGCTCCCGTCAAGGGCACGATCACGCTCTCGGGCTACGAGGGCTCGGAGCTCCTCGTCGCGCGGCTCCTGATCGAGAGCGGCGCGTCCATCCCCTACGTCGGCACCGCCTGCCCGCGCACGCCCGAGGCCGAGGCCGACCGCGACTGGCTCGCGGCCCGCGGCGTGACGGTGAAGTTCCGCGCCAGCCTCGAGGACGACCTCGCGGCGATGGAGGCGGTGCGTCCCGATCTCGCCATCGGCACGACGCCGGTGGTGCAGAAGGCCAAGGCCGCGGGCATCCCGGCGCTCTACTTCACCAACCTCATCTCCGCCCG
Organism: Paracoccaceae bacterium; assembly: GCA_965219015.1. Classification (GTDB taxonomy): domain Bacteria; phylum Pseudomonadota; class Alphaproteobacteria; order Rhodobacterales; family Rhodobacteraceae; genus CBDCNH01. Next base: position 150,474 of record CBDCNH010000013.1, on the reverse strand, counting down.
CCCGCTGATGGGCCGGGCCGGGGCAGGGAGCCTCGCCGAGGTTGTCAACGCCGCCATCGGCAACCGCGACCGCATGACGAAGATGCGCGACTTCTTCGAAGGCGTGGGCACGGGCGACACCGCGGGCGTCTGGGAGGGCGCGCCGAACGTCCAGCCGCAGTTCCGCGCGCTCCACGCCAAGAAGCTCGAAAAGCGCGCGCGGGCGGCGAAGGCGGAGGAGATGATCTGATGCTGATCGAGGATCACGACCGGGCGGGCGGCTACTGGGGCGCCGTCTACGCGTTCTGCGCCGTCAAGGGCCTGCAGGTCGTGATCGACGGCCCGGTCGGCTGCGAGAACCTGCCCGTCACGAGCGTGCTGCACTACACCGACGCGCTGCCGCCGCACGAATTGCCCATCGTCGTCACCGGGCTCGGCGAGGACGAGATGGGCCGCGGGACCGAGGACGCGATGCGCCGCGCCTGGAAGACGCTCGACCCGGCGCTGCCGGCGGTCGTCGTCACGGGCTCCATCGCGGAGATGATCGGCGGCGGGGTCACGCCGCAGGGCACCAACATCCAGCGCTTCCTGCCGCGCACCATCGACGAGGATCAGTGGCAGACCGCCGACCGCGCGATGACCTGGCTCTTCACCGAGTTCGGCATGACGAAGGGCCGCCTGCCGCGCGAGACGCCGCGGGAGGCGGGCGCGAGGCCGCGCGTGAACATCCTCGGGCCGATGTACGGCACGTTCAACATGCCGTCCGATCTCGCCGAGATCCGGCGGCTCGTCGAGGGCATCGGCGCCGAGGTCAACCTCGTGATGCCGATGGGCGCGCATCTCGCGGACATGAACAAGCTCGTCAACGCCGAGGCCAACGTGGTGATGTACCGCGAGTTCGGCCGCGGGCTCGCGGAGGCGCTGGGCAAACCCTACCTGCAGGCCCCGATCGGCGTGGAGAGCACGACGCGGTTCCTTCGCACACTTGGCGAGATGCTGGGGCTCGACCCCGAGCCGTTCATCGCGCGCGAGAAGCACTCGACCCTGAAGCCGCTCTGGGATCTCTGGCGCTCGGTGACGCAGGACTTCTTCGCCACCGCGAGCTTTGCGATCGTGGCGGGCGAGACCTATACGCGGGGCATCCGGGCGTTCCTCGAGGACGAGATGGGGCTTCCCTGCGCGCTCGCGGTGGCACGGCGCGCGGGGGCCAAGACCGACAACCGCGCGGTGCGGGCGGGGCTCGCGCAGGGCCGGCCGCTGATCGTGATGGGGTCGATCAACGAGAAGATCTACCTCGCCGAGCAGGCCGGGGGGCACGCGCACGGGCCGCGGCCCGCGTTCATCCCCGCGGGCTTCCCGGGCGCCGCGATCCGACGCGCCACCGGCACGCCCTTCATGGGCTACGCGGGGGCGACCTACCTCGTGCAGGAGGTCTGCAACGGCCTCTTCGACGCGCTCTTCCACATCCTGCCGCTCGGCTCCGAGATGGATGCCGCGGAGGCGACGCCGGCCACGCTCCGGCGCGACTTCCCGTGGGACGAGGACGCGCAGCGCCTTCTCGAGCGGATCGTCGCGGAGCATCCGGTCCTCACCCGCATCTCCGCGGCGCGCTCCCTGCGCGACGCGGCGGAGGCGGCGGCGCTGAAGGCCGGCGCCGAGCGGGTGGTGCTCGAGACCGTCGCGGGGCTGCGGCCCGGTGCGGGGACACTGGACGAGACGACAACGGGAGACAGAGCATGAGCGCCTTCACGACAGACACCCCGCTCGGCCGCGGCCAGCGACCCGCGCGGACCGAGTTCCGCGTCTACTTCGGTCTGATCTTCGCGGCCTCGCTGCCGATCGCCGCCGTCGAATGGACGGTCGCGGCGCTCCGCGGCGCGCCCGCCAACCGCGGGATGGTCGCGCGCGCATGGAGCCACGCCCGCGAGATCGCGCCGATGATTTTCGCCGCCTAGGCGGCGGACGCCCCTCCAGGGGGCGATGATCTTTGCCGCCTGAGACGGCGGACGCCCCTCCGGGGGCGCATGAGGTTCTCCCCCGCGAGGGGGTGGAAGCCGGCGGGCGCGGTGCCCGTCCGGGCCCGGCCGCCGGGAGGCGCGGCGTTGGTCTAACGTTCCGGAGGAAAGTTAATGGCTGACAGAACCGACCTGTCCTTCACGGGTCTCACCGACGAGCAGGCGCAGGAGCTGCACTCGGTCTACATGAGCGGGCTGTGGCTCTTCACGGCCGTGGCCGTGCTCGCGCACATCGCCGTCTTCATCTACCGCCCCTGGCTCTGAGGAGGGCCACGACATGAGCAAGTTCTACAAGATCTGGCTGATCTTCGATCCGCGTCGGGTGTTCGTCGCGCAGGGGGTGTTCCTGTTCCTCCTCGCGGTGCTGATCCACCTCGTGCTGCTCAGCAACCCGTACTTCAACTGGTTCGAGCAGGCCGCGGCCCGCGCCAACGCGACCGAGACGGTCGCAAACTGACCGCACTCGCCGCGGGCGGCACGGCTCGCCCGCGGCAAATCCCTCGACGACGGCGCGGCCACTGGAAGGAGCGAGGCGCATGGCACTCTTGAGTTTCGAGCGGAAGTACCGCGTTCGCGGCGGCACGCTCATCGGCGGCGACCTTTTCGATTTCTGGGTCGGGCCGTTCTACGTCGGCTTCTTCGGCGTCACGACGTTCTTCTTCGCCGCCCTCGGCACGGTGCTGATCCTCTGGGGCGCCTCGCAGGGCGGCACGTGGAACCCGTGGCTCATCAACATCGCGCCGCCGGACCTCAAGTACGGGCTCGGCATGGCGCCGCTGCTCGAAGGCGGGCTGTGGCAGATCATCACGTTCTGCGCCGTCGGCGCGTTCTCGAGCTGGGCGCTGCGCCAGGTCGAGATCTGCCGCAAGCTCGGCATGGGCTACCACGTGCCCATCGCGTTCAGCTTCGCGATCCTCGCCTACGTGACGCTCGTGGTGATCCGGCCGCTCCTGATGGGCGCATGGGGCTTCGGCTTTCCCTACGGCATCTTCTCGCACCTCGATTGGGTGTCGAACACCGGCTACGCCTACCTGCACTTCCACTACAACCCGGCGCACATGCTCGCGGTGACGTTCTTCTTCACCACGACGCTGGCGCTGGCGCTGCACGGCTCGCTGATCCTGTCGGCCGCCAACCCCGAGAAGGGCGAGGAGAGCAAGACGCCCGACCATGAGGACACGTTCTTTCGCGACTTCATCGGCTACTCTGTCGGCACGCTCGGCATCCACCGCCTCGGCCTCCTCCTCGCGCTCAACGCGGGCTTCTGGTCGGCGGTCTGCATCGTGATCTCCGGCCCGGTCTGGGCGAAGGGCTGGCCGGAATGGTGGAACTGGTGGCTCGACCTGCCGATCTGGCCGTCGGTCCGCGCCGCGGGAGGGATCTGAATCATGGTCGAGTATCAAAACATCTTCTCGCAGGTCCAGGTGCAGAGCACCTCGCCCGAGTGGGGCATGGACAACGAGAACAACATGATGGCCGGCCGCTACGGCCGTCCAGGGTTCTCGAGCCTGATCGGCTGGATCGGCAACGCCCAGCTTGGCCCGATCTACCTCGGCGTCTACGGGGTGGTGTCGATCGCCACGGGGACGCTGTGGTTCAACATCGTCGGCTTCAACATGCTGGCGCAGGTGAACTGGTCGATCCCCGAGTTCCTCCGCCAGCTCTTCTGGCTGGCGCTCGAGCCGCCTTCGCCGCGCTACGGGCTCTCGATCCCGCCGCTGAGCGACGGCGGCTGGTACATCATCGCGAGCTTCTTCCTGCTGGTCTCGGTCTGTGCGTGGTGGATCCGCTCCTACCAGCTCGCGCAGCAGCACAAGATGGGCAAGCACGTCGCCTGGGCCTTCGCGAGCGCGATCTGGCTCTTCCTCGTGCTCGGCCTGATCCGTCCCGTGCTGATGGGATCGTGGTCCGAGGCGGTGCCCTACGGCATCTTCCCGCACCTCGACTGGACGACCGCCTTCTCGCTTCGCTACGGCAACCTCTACTACAACCCGTTCCACTGCCTCTCGATCGTCTTCCTCTACGGCTCGACGCTCCTCTTCGCCATGCACGGGGCCACGATCCTCGCCGTCAGCCGCTTCGGCGGCGACCGCGAGCTCGAGCAGATCTACGACCGCGGCACGGCGACCGAGCGGGCTGCGCTGTTCTGGCGCTGGACGATGGGCTTCAATGCGACCATGGAGGGCGTGCATCGCTGGGCGTGGTGGTTCGCGGTGCTGACGACGCTCACGGGCGGGATCGGCATCCTGCTGACCGGCACGGTCGTCGACAACTGGTTCCTCTGGGCGCAGGAGCACCACTTCGCGCCGGTCTACGATGGCGACTACGGTTACGAAGCCTACAGCGCGACGGGAGGGTGAGATGTTTCCAAGGTGGTTCGACAAGTGGAACAAGGACAACCCGAAGGGCATCTTCGGCCCGGCCGTGCTGGTCGGTGCCGTCGGCGCGGCGGTGTTCGTCGCGGCGATGGTCATCACCTGGGGCTCGCCGCTCACGGTCAGCGCGGCCCAGACCGGGCCGCGCGGCACCGGGATGGGGGTGATCAGCCACCTTTCCGACAACGTGAAGCCTGATCCGACCGTAGAGGCCTACTACACCGACGCCGCGATCAAGCCGGAGCCCGGCGACAAGCTCGCGTCCGAGGTCTACCAGAACGTCCAGGTGCTCGGGAACGTCACCGAGGACAACTTCAACCGCATCATGATCGCGATCACCCAGTGGGTCGCGCCGAACGAGGGCTGCGCCTACTGCCACGGCGCGGGCGGGCTGGAGAGCTACGCCGCCGACAACATCTACACCAAGGTCGTCGCCCGGCGGATGATCCAGATGGTGCAGAACCTCAACGAGAACTGGTCCGGGCACGTCAACGTCTCGGGCAACGCGGGCGTCAACTGCTACACCTGCCATCGCGGCAACAACGTGCCCACGAACATCTGGTTCAAGATCACGCCGGTGAACTCGGCCATGACCGGGTGGTCGTCGGTGCAGAACCGGGTGACGGTGCAGAGCCAGTACACCGGGCTGCCGTCGGACGCGCTCGAGGCCTATCTGCTCGAAGGCGCGAGCATCAAGGTCAACAACCTCGAATCGCGCGTCCACACCGAGCCCGGCGACCCGATGATCCAGAACGCCGAGCGCACCTACAGCCTGATGAACTACTTCGCCAACTCGCTCGGAGTGAACTGCACGTTCTGCCACAACACGCGCGCCCCTTGGGACACCACGCAGGTCACGCCGCAGTGGGCGACGGCTCTCCTCGGCATCCAGATGGTGCTCGAGGCCAACACCGACTACCTCGTGCCGCTCGCCACCGTGCTGCCCGAGAACCGCAAGGGCGTGGCGCATGGTGACGGGCCGAAGCTCGCCTGCGCGACGTGCCACAAGGGCTACCAGAAACCGCTCAACGGCATGGACATGGTGACGGACTGGCCCGAGCTCGCCTCGACCGAGCCGCCGCTCTACCCCTGACGCCGATCAGGAACGACGGGAGGCCCCGCCGCGAGACGCGCGGCGGGGCCTTTTCGTTGTCGCGCGTTGCGTCAGGCGTCAGGGAAGATCGTGCCCCGGTGTTCGGCCATGTAGATGCGGAGCCACGGCGTGAACTGCTCTGGCGTCCTGGCGATCTCCGCCAAGAGCGCGTCGCGTCCGGTCCAGCGCACCGCCATCACCTCGTCCGGGTCCGGTGCGAGCGGCACTGAGCCGCGCAACGCGCCGACGAAGAGATCGACCAGCTCGTGCTCGACCATGCCGCCGCCCACGTCGGCGCGGTACTCCACCAGTCCGCGCGGCTCGAGGGCCACGTCGGTCAGCCCGAGCTCCTCGCGCAACCGCCGCGCCGCACACGCGGCCGACGCTTCGCCCCAGCGCGGATGCGTGCAGCAGGCATTCGCCCAGAGCCCCGGCGTGTGATATTTTCCGAGCGCGCGGCGCTGGAGCAGCACGCGGTCGCCCAGGGTCACGAACACCGACACCGCCGGATGCCTGAGCCCCCGGCGATGCACGTTGAGCTTGTCGACGGGCATGAGCTGCCCGTCGACCCAGGCAGGGATCATGTGGCCGTGGCGGGAATGAGGCGCATCAGGTGCGCGACGTTCTTCAGGCCGATCTTCAGGTGCGCCATCGGCCGGGCATGGACCAGCGCCTTGTTCATGTAGGCCTCGAAGGTCAGCTTCTGCACGTCGATGTCGTGGCAGAGCGACACGAACCGCTCGCGCCGCTCGTCGCTGCGGTAGTAGGCGTTCTGCATCGCGCCAAGGACGCGGAAGACCGCCTTGTTCTCCTTCATGAAGAGCTTTCTCGCGAGGCGCAGATCCTTCGCCCGGCCCGATGCAAGGCAGGCCATTGCCGCCTTGGCCGCCACCCGGCCGCCGACCATCGCGTAGTAGATGCCCTCGCCCGACGAGGGGGCCACCACGCCCGCCGCGTCGCCCGCGAGCACCACGTCGCGGCCGTTGTCCCAGCGGTCGAGCGGGCGGAGCGGTATCGGCGCGCCCTCGCGGCGGATCGTGGCGCATCCCGTAAGCCCGGAGGCCGCGCGCAGGTGCGCCGTCGCGGCCTTGAGGTCCACCCCGTCGAGGCCGGTGCCCATGCCGATGCTGGCCTGCGCGCCATGCGGGAACACCCAGCCGTAGAAGTCGGGCGATATCGCACCATCGTAGACCACGTCGCAGCGCGTGGGGTCGTAGCCTGTCGTGCCGGCCTCGGGGGCCGCGACGATCTCGTGATACGCGATCACGTAGGGGATCGTGCGCCCGCCCGGCACCTCGTCGCGCGCCACGTCGGACCGCGCGCCGTCGGCGCCGACGACGAGCCGCGTGGCGACGCGCGCTTCCTTGCGGGTCGCGCGGTCGCGGTAGACCACGTGCGTGCCCGTGTCATCGCGCTCGATGCGGACGTAGGTGCCAGTGAGCGCCGTCGCTCCGGCGCCCGCGGCCCGGTCGCGCAGGAAGGTGTCGAAGTGCTCGCGGTCGACCATGCCGACGAAGCCGTTCTCGATGGCGATGTCCACCTGCCGCCCGGTCGGCGAGATCATCCGCGCGGTGTTGATCCGGGCGACGATCTGGCCGTCGGGGATGGCGAAGTCGCGGATCAGCCGGGGCGGGATCGCGCCGCCGCAGGGCTTGATCCGGCCCGCGCGGTCGAGGAGCGCCACGCGGCGCCCGGCGCGGGCCAGATCCTCGGCGGCCGTCGCCCCCGCAGGGCCCCCGCCGATCACGACGACATCGTAGGTCATCCGGTCACTCTCCCGCATAAAGAGGCGCCGGCGCGGGGGATCCGCGACGGTCGATGATCCGTGCCGCCATCGCGGCGGCGACGAGGAAGAGCCCGGCCTCGAGGACGAAGACCGAGCCGAACGCGGCTGGCGCCGGCAGGACGAGCCGGAGCCCGTCCGCGAGCGCCGCGCCGAGGAGCCCGCCGAAGCCCGCGGCGATGGCCTGCGCGGCGCCCCAGAGCCCCATCCGCGTGCCTTCGCGCCGGTCCCGACCGCGCCCCGCAAGCGCCATCATCGACCCGATGGCCGCCACCGCGAACACGCCGTTGCCGACCCCGAGCGCCACGACGGCGGGCAGAAGAAGCGTCGTGGCTCCCGCCTGCCCGATGAGGGCGATCGCCCCGAGCGCGCTTGCCGAGCCCACGCAGCCTGCGACCACCCAGGCCCGGAGCGAGCCGAGCCCGAGCCCCGTCGCCGCGATCCCGACCGCGAGCATACCTGCGAACACGCCGCCGTTCTGCGCGCCCGACATCGAGGTCGTCTGCCCGGTGGTGAGCCCGAACACGAGCCCGCCGAACGGCTCGAGGATCAGCTCCTGCATGAAGTACGCGGTCATCGCGAGGAACACGAAGACGGTGAACGCCCGCGCCTCGGGCTCGGCCCAGACCTGCGCCAGCCCCTCGCGGAACGGCATCCTCGCCTCGGGCCGCGCCGGCGCGAGCCCACGCTCGATGCCGGCCGTCGCAATGAGCGTCGCCGCGAGGGCGAGCCCCGTCACGGTGCCCACCACGGCCATCAGCCGCGCCGGCCCGTAGGGGTCGAGGAACCGACCCGCCACGCCCGCCGTGACCGCGATGCCCGCGATCATCATGAGCCAGGTGATCGTCGCCGCCGCCGCGCGCCGCCGGGGCGCCGTCGCGGTGGCGAGGAGCGCCAGCAAGGAAGTGCCCGCCGCGCCGACGCCGAGCCCGATCACTGCATAGGCCAGGACCGAGAGCGCCAGCCCCGGCCAGAACGCGCTTGCCATCAGCGGGATCGCCGCCGCCGCACCGAGCGCGCCCGCGCCGAGGAGCGCCACGCCGCCGCGGATGTAGCGCACCCGCACGCCGCCGGTGTCCGACAGGAACCCGAACGTCGGGCGCGAGAGCTGCACGCCGTAGTGCAGCGCCACCAGCGCGCCCGCGAGCACGCTCGGGAGCGCAAGCTCCACCGCCATCAGCCGGTTCAGCGTCGAGGTCATCAGCACCACGACCGCGCCGAGCGCCATCTGCACCACGCCGAGCCGCACGATCCCGAACCACGTCAGCACCTCAGCCCCCCACCGCGCGCAGCGCGAACGCCGCGACCATCATGCCCGAGACGTAGAGCGCCACGCCCGTCGCGTTGTACCAGGGCGCGAGCCGCCGCGGGTCGCGCAGGAGCCGCCGCATCGCGAGCCCCTGCGCCGCAAGGAGGACCGCCACCGCCGCCGCGTGCCAGGGCCGGCCCCATGCCGCCAGCGCCGCGACCACCGCCGCCTGCGGCAGCGCCATCACCCAGCAGGCGATCCGCGCCGCGCGCTCCGGCCCGAGCGTCACCGGCAGCGAGCGCACGCCGGTCTGCCGGTCGCCCGCGAGCGCCTTGAAGTCGTTGAGCGTCATGATGCCGTGCGCGCCCAGCGCATAGAGCGCGGCCACCGCGACCACCGGCCAGCGCGGTGCGCCTGCCGCCATCACCGCGGCCCCGGTGAACCACGGCAGCCCCTCGTAGCAGAGCCCGACGAGCCCCGGCCCCCACCAGCCCGAGCGCTTGAGCCGCACCGGCTCCGCCGAATAGGCCCAGGCCGCAAGCACCCCCGCGACCGTCGCGCCGAAGCCCCAGGGCCCGAGGAGCGCGCCCGCGCCGAGCGACAGCCCGGTCATGGCGAGCGCGATCCCGAGCCCCCAGCGGCCGGGGATGCGGCCCGACGGGATCGGGCGGCCGGGCTCGTTGATCGCGTCCACGTGCCGGTCGCACCAGTCGTTCGCCGCCTGGCTCATTCCGCAGACGATCGGCCCCGCCAGGAGCACGCCGAGCCCGACGAGGAGCCAACGTCCCTCCGGCGCGGCACCCGAGGCCACGACGCCGCAAAGGTATGCCCACATCGGCGGGAACCAGGTGATCGGCTTGATCAGCTCCAGCATCGCGGCCGGAGCGGGCATGAACGAGGAGTGTAAACCGGGGCTGACAGTCATGCTTCGATACGGCCGCAGTCCGCCGCCAAAATCAAGCGAAAACTGTCAACCCAAGTTGACGCTCGGCGTTACCCGCAGGTCAGGCGTCGTCGCGCGCGAGGAGCCCGTACTTGCGGAGCTTCACATAGAGGCTCTGCCGCGACAGCCCGAGCATCTCGGCCGCCGCGACGCGGTTGTTGCGCGTCAGCTCCACCGCGGTCTCGATGCAGAGCTTCTCCACCACGTCGGTCGTCTCGGCCACGATGTCCTTCAGCGACGCCGATCCCACGAGGTCGATCACGCTCTGCGCCGTCTCGGGCGACCCTTGCGCGACGCCCCCCGGTGCCGCGGACTTGCGAAGCGCCTCCGCCCGGCTCGCGTCGCGGATGACGAACGCGATCACCGGATGCGCCCGGTCCGCGAGCCAGGCCGCGGACAGCTCGACCGCAAGCGGCGCGCCGTATTCCGAAGCGAGCCGGGTCGCATAGGACCGAACCTGGCCCGTCCGCGAGGCGTTGTCGACGAGCACCTTGAGGTCGACCCCGCCGCGCGCCAGGAAGTCGCCGAGCGACCGGCCCTTGACCGCCGCCGCATGGGATCCGTCGACGAGGTTGAGGAACGCCTCGTTGACCGTGCGGATCGTGCCGTCGGGATCGGTGAAGACGATGGCATCGGGCCCGGCGCGGAACAGCGATGCGAGATCGCCCGACACGTCGTCGAGCGCGGGGCCCGCCACATCGGTCAACTCGAAGCGGCACAGGAGAACCCGCTCGCCTCCGGCACGAAAGAACGTAGGGTGCATCACCAGCCGCCGCCGCGAACGCCGCGCCTGCAGCTCGACCGGCGTACCGGTCTCGTTGAAGGCGATCGTGGTGAGGCTTTCCATGAACTCGTTGCGCCGCCGGCCCTCGAATTCCTGTGCGAAGGCGGCGCCGGTCAATTCGTCGCGCGTTGCGCCGAGAAGGAGCGCCGCCGAATCGTTCAGGTCGGTGATCCGCCCGGTGCCCATCGACACGAACACCAGCGCCTCGCGGAGCGTCTCCATCAGCACCCGGTAGCGCGTGTCGTACTCGCGCTGCGCCTCGTAGTCGCGCTCGAGCGCGAGTTGCGCCTTGACCAGTTGCTGCTGCATCTCGGCAATGGGCCGAAGATCGCGCCCGAGCATCAGCACCGTACCGTCCGGCCCGATGCGGTGCAGCGTGTAGCGCACCGGAAACTCCCAGTGCGAGCTATCGACATGGTTGAGCTCGACCGCACGCCCCTTCTCGGCGCCCGAAGCCATCAGCTTCAGCTGCCCGTCGAGCTTCGGAATGCTCTCGGCGGTCAGGTACTCGCGGAGATTGTCGCCTTCCCAGTGATCGAGCGCGCCGTAGGACTTGTGATTGGGGTTCACCAGAACCGAAAGAACAGCGCCTTCCAGCGTCACCACGATCGCGAGATCGGAGGCCGTCGCGATGATGTCGCCCAGCATGTCCGGCGCAATCAGCGGAATCGACCCGCTGTTCCAGTAGCGTGTGCCGCGTGACGTCATGGCGCGGCTCTCGATCCCGGTTGGGTCAGCATGGCATCAGCCGATGATCTTCACCGCACCGGAACGCGGCGCGACATCGCGGAGTATGAGGTCGCAAAGGGCAAGCGCCTCGACCGTGCTCGCCGTCACGTGATCCGCGCCGGTCCGCATCCTGGTCTCGTCCTTCATCATATGCGTCGGTCCGCCTACGACGATCGGCACCGAATGTCCCGACTGCGCCCGGAGCATCTGGATGAGCATGCGTACGCTTTCAACCCGTGACTCCGAAGAAAGCGAAATGGTGATCATGTTGCACGCCACCCTGCGGGCGATCTCGACCGCCGGCGCGGCGCCCTGGCCGATGACCATGTGGACCGAGGCCCCGGCACGGCGGAATTGGCACGCCGCGACCATCGGCCCGAGCGTATGGTCCTCCTCGACGGGCACGATCATCAGGATCGAGGGCGACTCGGCGGCCGCGGTGCGGCCCGGCCGGAGCGTGCCTTCGATGTCGCGCACGATCGCCTGCAGCCGCGCGGCGCCGATCGTCACCTCCGCGAAGGTCATGTCATCGGAAAGCCAGCCCTCGCCCATGCGGCGCGCGGCTTCGGGGATGTAGAGGTCGATGATCTCTTCCGCCGTCGCGCCCTCCGCGCGGGCCGTGGCAAGGCATGCCGCGCGCTCGGCGCGGTCGGCCGTCGCGGCGGCGGCGATCACGAGATCAAGGCACATCGTCCTGAGGCCCGGACGCGGCGCGACGCGCGATGCGACGATGGAAAGCACCTCGGCCGTCAGCGGGTCGCTTCGACCGCCGAGCACCACGCCGATCCTCGGGAGTCCTGCGCGTGTCACCATGGCCTGAACCTCTCCCTCGACGGGCGGCAGGCGGTCTTCGAATCCCGCTTCCACGCTGCACGCCATCTAAGACTGTCGAGCAGCACTCGGAAGTTGTCAAAGGAAATTGACACTTCTGAATGCGCGGTCGCGTTCGGCCTTACTTTCGGCCCAAATCTGTCAATTTTGGAAGTGTAAGTTTGAGTTGACACTTTCCCGGAGGCGGTCTTAGGTTCGAGACAGACGGGCCGGGAGACTCGACGATGACGACAGCGACGCGCCAACCGCTCTACACGCCGGCCGAGCGCGCACGTCGCGACGCAAGCGTCTGGACGTTGGTGCAAGGTGTCCTCGCACCGCTGCAGTTCGCCGCCTTCGCGGTCTCGCTCGTCCTCGTGCTCCGCTACGTCGCGACCGGGGCGGGCTACGAGGCCGCCACCCTCTCCATCCTCGTCAAGACCGGCTTCCTGGCACTCATCATGGTGACGGGCGCCGTCTGGGAGAAGGCGGTCTTCGGGCGCTGGCTCTTCGCGCCCGCGTTCTTCTGGGAGGACGTGTTCAGCTTCGTCGTGATCGCGCTCCACGCGGGCTACGTGGCGGCGCTCCTGACCCAAGCGCTGCCGCCCGCCGGCCTCATGGTCCTGGCGCTCGCCGCCTATGCCGCCTACGCGGTCAACGCCGGCCAGTTCCTCCGCAAGCTGCGCCTCGCCCGGCTCGACGGAGCCGCCGCATGACCGGCTGCCGCGACGTTCCCGTCCTCAAGGAGCGCGGCCAGCGCGAGGTGTTCTGCGGCCTCACCGGCATCATCTGGCTGCACCGCAAGATGCAGGACGCGTTCTTCCTCGTCGTCGGCAGCCGCACCTGCGCGCACCTCCTGCAGTCCGCGGCCGGCGTGATGATCTTCGCCGAGCCGCGCTTTGCCACCGCCATCCTCGAGGAAAAGGATCTCGCCGGCCTCGCCGACGCGCAGGACGAGATCGACCGCGAGGTCGCGCGCCTCCTCGCCCGCCGGCCGGACATCCGGCAGCTCTTCCTCGTCGGCTCCTGCCCGTCGGAGGTCATCAAGCTCGACCTCGCCCGCGCCGCCGAGCGGCTGACCGAGCGCCACGCGCCGCACGTCCGGGTGCTGAACTACTCGGGCTCCGGCATCGAGACGACCTTCACCGAGGGCGAGGACGCCTGCCTCGCGTCGATGGTGCCGGGCCTGCCAGAGACCGCCGAGCGCGCGCTCCTCGTCGCGGGCGCGCTTCCCGACGTGGTGGAGGACCAGATGCTGGCGCTCCTCGCCGCGATGGGCGTGGGCCCGGTGCGCCTCCTGCCCGCGCGGCGTTCGGGCGACCTGCCCGCCGTCGGGCCGAACACCGTCGTGGCGCTGGTGCAGCCCTTCCTCGGCGAGACGCTCGCCGCCCTCGAGCGCCGCGGCGCGCGCCATCTCGCGGCACCCTTCCCCTTCGGCGAGGCCGGCACCACCGCTTGGCTCGCCGCCGTCGCCGAAGCGTTCGGCGTCCCCGCCGAGACGTTCGCCCGCGTCACCGAGGCCCCCCGCGCCCGCGCCCGCCGCGCCGTCGCGGCAGGCGCCGCCACGCTCGCGGGCAAGTCGGTGGTCTTCCTCCCCGACAGCCAGCTCGAGGTTCCGCTCGCACGCTTCCTCGTCATCGAATGCGGCATGGCCGCGCTCGAGGTCGCGACGCCGTTCCTCCACCGCGGCATCGTCGGGCCGGACCTCGACCTCCTGCCCGAGGGCCCGGTCCTCGCCGAGGGCCAGGACGTCGACCGCCAGCTCGACCGCGTGCGCGCGCTGCGCCCGGACCTCACCGTCTGCGGCCTCGGCCTCGCCAACCCGCTCGAGGCCGAGGGGCTCGCGACGAAATGGGCGATCGAGCTCGTGTTCACGCCTGTCCACTTCTACGAGCAGGCCGGCGACCTTGCCGCCCTCTTCGCCCGGCCGCTGCGCCGCCGCGCCCTGCTGGCGGCCGGGGGCGCGGCCTCGGGGGGCATCGAGCCCCCCTCGGCCGGACGCGGCGAACGCCGCGCCGGCGCCCCTGCGGAGGTGTCGGCATGAAACTGACCGTCTGGACCTACGAAGGCCCGCCGCACGTCGGCGCGATGCGCGTCGCGACCGCGATGCAGGGCCTGCACTACGTCCTCCACGCGCCGCAGGGCGACACCTACGCCGACCTCCTCTTCACCATGATCGAGCGCCGCGGCGCGCGCCCGCCCGTCACCTACACCACGTTCCAGGCCCGCGACCTCGGCTCCGACACCGCGGACCTCTTCCGCACGGCGTGCCGCGAGGCCTACGAGCGCTTCCGCCCCGAAGCGCTGATCGTCGGCGCGTCCTGCACGGCCGAGCTGATCCAGGACGATCCGGGCGGCCTCGCCGCGTCGATGGGCCTGCCGGTGCCGGTGATCGCGCTCGAGCTGCCGTCGTACCAGCGCCGCGAGGGCTTCGGCACCGACGAGACGTTCTTCCAGATCGTCCGTGCGCTCGCGAAGCCCGTCCCCCGCACGACGCGCCTCAGCGCCAACCTCCTCGGGCCCACCGCGCTCGGCTTCCGCCACCGCGACGACGTGGCCGAGATCGCGGCCCTCCTCGGCGAGATGGGCGTCGACGTGAACGTGACCGCCCCCCTCGGCGCCGCGCCCGCCGACATCGCGCGCCTCGGCGCCGCGCACTTCAACGTGCCGCTCTACCCCGAGCACTGCGACGCCGCTGTCCGCTGGCTCGGCCGCACGTTCGGCCAGCCCGCGACGCGTACCGTCCCGATCGGCACCGGCGCCACCCGCGATTTCCTCGCCGAGGTCGCCGCGATCACCGGCCTCGCCCCCCGCACCGACGAGAGCCGCCTGCGCGCGCCCTGGTGGTCGGCCTCGGTCGACAGCACCTACCTCACGGGCAAGCGCGTGTTCGTCTTCGGCGACGGCACGCACGCGATGGCCGCCGCGCGGATCGCCCGCGACGAGATCGGCTTCGAGGTCGTGGGCCTCGGCTGCTACAACCGCGAGATGGCCCGCCCGCTGCGTGCGATGGCCAAGGACTACGGGCTCGAGCCCCTCATCACCGACGACTACCTCGAGGTCGAGGCCGCCATCGCCGCCGCGGCGCCCGAGCTGATCCTCGGCACCCAGATGGAGCGCCACATTGGCAAGCGCCTCGGCGTGCCTTGCGCCGTCATCTCGGCACCCGTTCACGTGCAGGACTTCCCCGCCCGGCACTCGCCGCAGATGGGCTGGGAAGGCGCCAACGTGATCTTCGACACCTGGGTGCATCCCCTCGTCATGGGGCTCGAGGAGCACCTTCTCCACATGTTCCGCGACGACTTCGAGTTCAACGACGCCGCCGGCCCATCCCATCATGGCGCCACCCATCCGCAGGCGCCGGCTGCGCCAGCAGCCCCGGACGCGGGGGCCTCGATGGCCCCTGCGTCCGGGACTGGTGCGACCATCATCACCTGGCGTCCCGACGCCGAGCGCGAACTCCGCAAGATCCCGTTCTTCGTCCGCGGCAAGGCACGGCGCAACACCGAGATCTTCGCCGCCGAGCGCGGGCTCGACGCGATCGGCATCGACACCCTCTACGAGGCGAAGGCCCATCATGCGCGCTGAGCCCTACCGCATCGTCATCGTCACCCTCGACGCGCACACCGCGGGCCCGGCCGAGCGCGTCACCGCCCGCCTCGCGCCCGAGTTTCCGGGCCTTGCCGTCAGCGTCCACGCCGCCGCCGACTGGGCCGAGCGCCCCGCGACGCTCGCCGCCGCGGTGGCCGACGTGGCGCGCGCCGACATCGTGATCGCCAACCTCCTCTTCCTCGAGGAGCACGTGCAGGCGATCCTGCCTGCGCTCCGCGCCCGCCGCGACGCCTGCGACGCGATGGTGGGCATGGTCGCGGACCGCCAGATCGTCTCGCTCACCCGCATGGGCGATCTCGACATGGCGAAGCCCGCCTCGGGCGCGATGGCGCTCCTGAAGAAGCTGCGCGGCACCCGCGCGCCCTCCGCCGACAGCGGCGCGCGGCAGATGGCGCTCCTGCGCCGCCTGCCGAAGATTTTGCGCTTCATCCCCGGCAAGTCGCAGGACGTGCGCGCCTGGTTCCTCACCATGCAGTACTGGCTCGGCGGCTCGGACGAGAACGTCGGCGAGATGATCCGCTACCTCGTCGGCCGGTACGGCACCCGCCAGGACTGGCGCGGCGCCACCGCCAAGGCCCCCGTCGAGTACCCCGAGACCGGCCTCTACCATCCGGCCCTCGCCACCCGCATCACCACCCGGCTCGCCGACCTGCCGGCACCCGCGGCGCCCGTCGCGACCGTCGGCCTCCTCCTGATGCGCGGCTACATCCTCGCCGGCGACACCGCGCATTACGACGCCGTCATCGCCGCCTTCGAGGCGCGCGGCCTGCGCGTGATCCCCGCCTTTGCCGGCGGCCTCGACAGCCGCCCGGCCATCGACGCCTATTTCCAGGGCCGGCACCGGCACCGGCACCGGCACGGGCATCGACGCGCTCGTCTCGCTCACCGGCTTCAGCCTCGTCGGCGGTCCGGCCTACAACGACAGCCCCGCCGCCGTCGCGGCGCTGGCGGCGCTCGACGTGCCCTACGTCGCGGCGCATCCCCTCGAGTTCCAGACCCTCGCCGAATGGGGCGCGTCGGGCACCGGGCTCGGCGCGGTCGAGACGACGATGCTCGTGGCGCTGCCGGAAATCGACGGCGCGACCAACCCCACCGTGTTCGCCGGCCGCCACGGCGCGGAAGCCTGCCACGGCTGCGCGCGCGCCTGCACGGGCACGCCCGGCAGCCGCGCGATGGCGCCTTGCCCCGAACGCATCGAGCGCCTCGCCGGCCGGACGCTGCGCCTCGCCACGCTCCGCCGCAGCGCGGTGGCCGACCGCACCGTCGCCATCGTGCTCTTCGGCTTCCCGCCCAACGCCGGGGCCGCCGGCACCGCGGCCTATCTCGACGTGTTCGAGAGCCTCCACAACACGCTTCATGCGATGGCGGCCGTGGGCTATGACCTCACGCCGCCCGCCACCGTCGCCGACCTCCGCCGCGCCGTCCTCGAGGGCAACGCCGCGCAATACGGGCAGGACGCCAACATCGCCGCCCATGTCGGCGCCGACCGCATCGTCGCGGACACGCCCTGGCTCGCCGAGATCGAGGCGGTCTGGGGCGCGGCACCCGGCCGCGCGCAGTCCGACGGGCGCGGCGTGTTCGTCCTCGGCGCGCGCTTCGGCAAGGTGTTCGTCGGCCTGCAGCCCGCCTTCGGCACCGAGGGCGACCCGATGCGGCTCCTCTTCGAGCGCGGCTTCGCGCCGACGCACGCCTTCTCGGCGTTCTACCTCTGGCTCCGCGACACGCTCCGCGCCGACGTGGTGCTGCACTTCGGGATGCACGGCGCCTTGGAGTTCATGCCCGGGCGGCAAGCCGGCATGGGGGCGGGCGACTGGCCCGACCGGCTCATCGGCGACCTGCCCAACGTCTACCTCTACGCCTCCAACAACCCCTCCGAGGCGACGCTCGCGAAGCGCCGCTCGGGCGCCGTCACGGTGACGCACCTCACGCCGCCGCTGGGGCAGGCGGGGCTCTACCGCGGGCTCGCCGATCTCAAGGACAGCCTCGGACGCTGGCGTGCCGATCCCGCCGCGCAGACGCCCGAGTTCGCCGCGCTCATCGCCGACCAGGCCGAAGCGGTGGACATGGGCGGGACGCCGGCGGACGCGCTCTGGCTGAAGCTCCTCGAGGCCGAGGCGGCGCTGATCCCCGACGGGCTCCATGTCGTCGGCCGCCCGCCGGAGCCTGCCGCACGCGCCGCCCACCTCGCCGCGATGGCCGAGACCGATCCCGCGGCGCTCGCCCGCGTCGACCGGCTGATGGCCGAGGACCACGAGACGCCCGCGCTCCTGCGCGCGCTCGGCGGGCGCTACATCGCGCCGGTGCCGGGGGGCGACCTCATCCGCAACCCGGCCGTCCTGCCTTCGGGGCGCAACATCCACGCGTTCGACCCGTTCCGGATGCCGACCGCCTTCGCCGTCGCCGAAGGCGAGCGGCAGGCGGCGCTCCTCCTCGCCACCCACGCGACGCTGCCGCGCAGCGTGGCGCTGGTGCTCTGGGGCTCGGACAACATCAAGTCCGACGGCGGCCCGATCGCGCAGGCGCTGGCGCTCCTTGGGGCGCGGCCGCGGTTCGACAGCTTCGGCCGCCTCGCCGGCGCCGACCTCGTGCCGCTGGGCGAGCTCGGCCGGCCCCGCATCGACGTGATGATGACGCTCTCGGGCATCTTCCGCGACCTCCTGCCGCTGCAGACGCGGATGCTCGCCGAGGCCGCCTGGAAGGCCGCCACCGCCGACGAGCCCCTGCACCTCAACTTCGTGCGCGCCCATGCGCTTGCCTACGTCGAGGCGACCGGCGCCAGCCTCGACGAGGCGGCGCTGCGGGTGTTCTCCAACGCCGAGGGCACCTATGGCTCGAACGTCAACCAGCTGGTTGAGAGTTCGGCCTTCGGGGCGGAGGACGAGCTTGCCGACGCCTACGAGGCGCGCAAGAGCTTCGCCTACGGCCGCGACGGGCGCGCGGCGAAGCACGACCGGCTGCTGGGCGCGACGCTGAAGACGGTGGAGGTCGCCTACCAGAACCTCGAATCGGTCGAGCTCGGCGTCACCTCCGTCGATCACTACTTCGACACGCTGGGCGGCATCGCCCGCGCGGTGAAGCGTGCCCGCGGCGCGGACGCCGCGATCTACATCGGCGACCAGACCCGCGGCGCTGCCAAGGTCCGCACGCTCGCCGACCAGGTGGCGCTCGAGAGCCGCTCGCGGACGCTGAACCCGAAGTTCTACGAGGGCCTGCTGCGCCACGGCGCCGAGGGGGTGCGGCAGATCGAGGCGCACCTCACCAACACCGTCGGCTGGTCCGCGACCACGGGGCAGGTCGAGCCCTGGGTCTACCAGCGCATGTCCGAGACCTTCGTGCTCGACGCCGAGATGCGCGCCCGGCTCGCGGCGCTCAACCCCAAGGCCAGCGCGCGGATGGCGAACCGCCTCCTGGAAGCGACCGACCGCCAGTACTGGACCCCCGACGCCGCGACCCTCGCGGCGCTCAAGGGCGCCGCGGACGACCTCGAGGACCGCCTCGAGGGGATCGCCGCCGAATGACGCAAGGAAGGACGACATCATGAGCCCGCGCGACGAACTCATCCCGGACCTGAAGGGCCTCGACGGCGAGGGCTCGCTGCAGGTCCATCTCGACGACGCGCTCAAGATCGAGGGCGCCAAGGTCTTCGCCGTCTACGGCAAGGGCGGCATCGGCAAGTCGACCACCTCGTCGAACCTCTCGGCGGCGTTCGCGCAGATGGGCCGCCGCGTGCTTCAGATCGGCTGCGACCCGAAGCACGACAGCACCTTCACGCTCACGGGCCGCCTCGTGCCCACCGTCATCGACACGCTGAAGGAGGTCGATTTTCACGCCGAGGAGCTGCGCCCCGAGGACTTCGTCTACGAAGGCTGGGGCGGGGTGAAATGCGTCGAGGCGGGCGGGCCGCCCGCGGGCACCGGCTGCGGCGGCTACGTCGTCGGCCAGACGGTGAAGCTCCTCAAGCAGCACCACCTCCTCGAGGACACCGACGTGGTGATCTTCGACGTGCTCGGCGACGTCGTCTGCGGCGGCTTCGCGGCGCCTCTGCAGCACGCCGACCGCGCGCTCATCGTCACCGCCAACGACTTCGACAGCATCTACGCGATGAACCGCATCATCGCCGCGGTGCAGGCCAAGTCGAAGAACTACGCCGTCCGGCTCGCGGGCTGCGTCGCCAACCGCTCGCGCGACACCGACGAGGTGGACCGCTACTGCGACCGCGTGGGGTTCCGGCGGCTCGCGCACATGGCCGACCTCGACGTGATCCGCCGCTCGCGGCTGAAGAAGAAGACCCTCTTCGAGATGGAGGCCGACGCCGACGTGATGGCCGCGCGCGCCGAGTACGTCCGCCTCGCCGAGACGCTCTGGGCCGGCACCGACCCGCTGGCGCCCGCGCCGATGGAGGACCGGGACATCTTCGAGATGCTGGGGTTCGACTGATGGACACCTACGCCGAGACCCGCGACCGGCTGACGACCTACTTCGACCGGACCGCCGCCGCGACCTGGGAGCGGCTCACCTCGGACGCGCCGGTGAGCCGGGTCCGCGCCACCGTCCGCGCCGGCCGCGACCGGATGCGCGCGACGCTCCTCGGCGCATTGCCGGACGATCTCAGCGGCACGCGCATCCTCGACGCGGGCTGCGGCGTCGGCCAGCTCGCGGAGGCGCTGGCGCTGCGCGGCGCCGAGGTCGTGGCGGTAGACGTGTCGCCGAGCCTCCTCGACGTCGCCCGCCGCCGGGTGCGTGGCGACCTCGGCATCCGCTTCGTCGCAGGCGACATGCTCGACGAGGGCCTCGGCCGCTTTGACCGCGTCGTCGCGATGGACAGCCTCATCCACTACGCCGCGCGCGACATCGGTGCAGCACTCGCGGGGCTCGGGCGGCGCTCGGGGGGCGTGCTCTTCACCATCGCGCCGCGCACGCCGTTCCTCACCGCGTTCTGGCTTGCCGGCAAGGCGATGCCCCGCGCCGACCGCTCGCCCCGCATCATTCCACACGCCGACGCCGCCATCGCGCGCGCCGTCGCCCACGCCGGGCTCGACGCCCGCCTCGCCCGCGTCGAGCGCGTCACGTCCGGCTTCTACATCTCGCAGGCGATGGAGCTCTCGCCATGCTGACCCGCCAGGCCCGGATGCAGACGCTGACCCGCCTCACGGTGCGGATGCTGCCCTTCGCCGACGCCGCCTCCGAGGGCCTGCCGCTCGGGCAGCTCCTGCGGCTGTCGCTGTTCCAGGTCTCCGTCGGGATGGCGAGCGTGCTGCTGCTCGGCACGCTCAACCGCGTGATGATCGTGGAATTGCACGTGCCGGCGATGGTCGTCGCCGCGATGATCGCGCTGCCGATCCTGGTGGCGCCGTTCCGCGCGCTGATCGGGTTCCGCTCCGACACGCACCGCTCCGCGATCGGCTGGAAGCGCGTGCCCTACCTGTGGTTCGGCTCGCTCTGGCAGATGGGCGGCTTCGCGGTCATGCCGTTCGCGCTCTTCGTGCTCGGGAGCGGCCCGGCCATCGGCCCCGAATGGGCGGGCACCGTGCTCGCGGCGGCGTCGTTCCTGATGGCGGGCGTCGGCATGAGCATGACGCAGACCGCGGGCATGGCGCTCGCCTGCGACCGCGCGTCCGACGAGACGCGCCCGCGCGTGGTGGCGCTCCTCTACGTGATGCTGCTCCTCGGCATGGGGGTTGCCTCGCTGACGGTGGGCGTGCTCCTCGAGGACTTTTCCGAGCTGCGCCTCGTGCAGGTCGTGCAGGGCGTGGCAGCGGCGACGGTCATCCTCAACGTGATCGCGCTCTGGAAGCAGGAGCGGATGCGCCCGATGTCGGCCGCCGAGCGTGCCGAGCCGCGGCCGAAGTTCGCCGACGCCTGGGCCGATTTCGCGAGCGGCGGCAGCGCGGGCCGGCTCCTCGCGGTCGTCGCCATCGGCGCGCTCGCGTTCAACATGCAGGACGTGCTCCTCGAGCCCTACGGCGGCGAGATCCTCGGCCTCTCGGTGTCCTCGACCACGCTCCTCACCGCGATGTGGGCGGCGGGCGCGCTCGTGGGCTTCGGGCTCGCGGCGCGCTGGCTCGCGCGCGGCATCAACCCCTACAGGATGGCCGCGCGCGGCATCCTCGCAGGCATCGCCGCATTCTCGGCGGTGATCTTCGCGGCCCCGATGGGCTCGCCCGCCATCTTCTTCGCCGGCGCCTGCCTCATCGGCTTCGGCGGCGGGCTCTTCTCGGTCGCGACGCTCACTGCCGCCATGACCATGCCCGTCGAGGGCATCGCCGGGCGGGGCCTCGCGCTTGGCGCCTGGGGCGCCGCGCAGGCGACCGCGGCGGGCGCGTCGATCCTGATCGGCGGCACCGTGCGCGACGTGGTGAACCACTGGGCCGCGTCGGGTCGCCTCGGCGAGGCGATGGCGAGCCCGTCGGTCGGCTACTCGGTCGTCTACCACCTCGAGATCGCGCTCCTCTTCCTCACCCTCGTCGTGCTCGGCCCGCTGGTGCGGACGGTGCGCGAGAGCTTCGACGACGCGCCTGCCAAGTTCGGCCTCGCCGACCTGCCCACCTGAACCACGGAGACACGCCATGATCGCTACCTTCTTCGGCAACTTCGACCTCGCGTCGCTCTCGATCTGGCTCTTCTGGGGCTTCTTCGCGCTGCTGATCTACTATCTGCAGACCGAGAACATGCGGGAGGGCTACCCCCTCGAGGACGACGACGGCAACCGTGCCACGAACCAGGGGCTGTTCCCGGTCCCGAAGCCCAAGACGTTCATCCTGCCGCACGGCGAGGGCACCATCCTCGTGCCCGGGCCGGACGCGCCGATCCGTCACGATCTCGCGCTGCGCCGCACCGCGCGGGCGGCCGGCGCGCCCTACGTCCCGACCGGCAACCCGCTCGTCGATGGCGTCGGCCCCGCGAGCTGGGCGCCGCGGCGCGACAAGCCCGAGCTGGACGGCAAGGGCCACAACAAGATCGTCCCGATGGCGAGCGTGAACAATTACACGGTCTCCGCCGGCCGCGACCCGCGCGGGCTTCCGGTGCAAGCGGGCGACCACGAGATCGTCGGCGAAGTGACCGACCTCTGGATCGACGAGCCCGAGCAGCTCGTGCGCTTCATCGAGTTCCGCCTGACCGGCGAATGGGGCAGCGGCACGCGGATCATCCCGATCCAGCTCGTCCGCATCAAGTCGGACCGCGTGGCGATCCACTCGCTCTACGGCCGGCAGTTCGCCGACATCCCCGTGCTCCGAACCCCGACCGAGGTGACGAAGCTCGAGGAGGACAAGATCATGGGCTACTACGCGGGCGGCAAGCTCTACGCCTCCGCCGACCGGCTCGAGCCGCAACTCTAGGAGGGGACCGCCATGTCCGATCATAGCCACGACGACTTCGCGGTCGAGCCGATCCCGGGCCTGCCCGAGGCGCCGCCTTCGGGCGAGGTCATCCTCTGGCAGGGCCGGCCGAACTGGTTCGCGCTCGCGCGCCAGTCGCTCTGCCTTGACTGGGTGGCGGGCTACTTCGTGCTCTGCGCGGCATGGCGCAGCACCGCGCTCAGCGCCGAGATGCCGGTTGCGGAAGCGATCCGCGCCGGGTCGCCCTATCTCATCATGGGCATCGTGGCGTGCGCGATCCTGATGGCGATGGCCTACGCGCAGGCGCGCACCACCGTCTACACGCTCACCAACCGCCGGGTCGCGATGCGGATCGGGGCGGCGCTCACGATGACGCTGAACCTGCCCTACCGCGAGATCGTCGAGGCCTCCGCGGCGGTCGGGCGGCGCGGCACCGGCACCATCGCGCTGAAGCTGAAGTCCTCCGCGCGGCTGTCGTACTTCAACACCTGGCCGCACGTCCGGCCCTGGACGGTCACGCGCTGCGAGCCCGCGCTCCGCGCGATCCCCGACGCGGCGCGGGTGGCCCAGACCCTCGCCGATGCCGCCGAGGCGCGCGTCGCCGAGCCGCAGGTCACGCGCGCCGCGCCCTCGTTCGCCATCGCAGCGGAGTAACCCGACATGGCCACGCTCACCCCGCATCAGGTTCTTGCCCGCCGCGACCGCGAGATGATCCCGAAGCCGCTCCTGCGCGCGATGCTGGGGCTGGTCATCGCGTGCGTCGCCCTCGTGACCTACGCCCGCGTCACCGACCGTCCGCTCGAGGCGAAGTACCCCGAGATCGCCATTCGGCAGGAACGCCAGATCATCCTGACGGGCGACACGTCGGGTGCCGCGAAGGTCATCGACGCGGACACCGGCGCGGTGATCGCCGACCTGCCGGGCGACAAGGGCGGCTTCATCTCGGGCGTCTCGAGCGTGATCGTTCGCGAGCGCACGCTGGCCGGCGTGCCGATCGACGCGCCCGTGCGCCTGATGCGCTTCGCCGACGGCCGGCTTGGCCTCCGCGACGATCTGACCGGCTTCGAGCTCGCGCTCATCGGATTCGGGCGGGACAACACCGCCGCGTTCGCTAGACTGATGCCGTAGCGGACACCAAGGAGGAACGCGCCGTGGCCCTGTTTCGCAAATCGACGGAGACCGCGCCCTGCACGGTCGAGGTCTCGCACAGGTTCGAGTCGCTGCACGCGCACGTGCGCTTCGACAACGGCGCGGTGGTGCACCCGGGCGACGAGGTGCTGGTCCACGGCGCGCCGGTCATGGCGCCCTACGGCGAGGTCGTGACCGCCGAGCGCACCGCCACGATCACGCGGGCGAGCGGGCTCGAGCGGCTCTGGACGCGCGCCACGGGCGACCTCGGCGCGATGGAGCTCTGCGAGTTCTCGTTCTCGGGCGACCGCATCTCCGAGGAGGGCATGGCATGAACGTCGCCGTCGACACCGACCGGCTCCGGGCCGACAAGCTCAACGCCACCACCGCCGCCGCGGCCGAGACGACGCTTCTCGACCCGCGGTTCTACACCACCGACTTCGACGAGATGGACCGCATCGACGTGACCCCGGTGCGCGCCGAATGGGACGCGCTCATCGCGCAGATGAAGTCCGACCCGAACCGCAGCCACTTCAAGAAGACCGAAGGCTGGGACGCGATCGACTGGGACGGCATGGAGCCGGGCCTGAAGGCCGAGCTCACCGACTTCCTGGTGTCCTCGCTCACCGCCGAGTTCTCCGGCTGCGTGCTCTACAAGGAGATGAAGCGGCGCGGCAACAACCCCGACATCTGCGAGCTCTTCAACTACATGGCGCGCGACGAGGCGCGCCATGCGGGCTTCATCAACGACGCGCTGCGCGAGGCGGGCATCGCGGTCAACCTCGGGTTCCTCACCAAGGCCAAGAAATACACCTACTTCCGCCCGAAGTTCATCTACTACGCGACCTACCTCAGCGAGAAGATCGGCTACGCGCGCTACATCACCATCTACCGCCATCTCGAGAGGCACCCCGAGCACCGCATCCATCCGATCTTCAAGTGGTTCGAGAAGTGGTGCAACGACGAGTTCAGCCACGGCGAGGCCTTCGCGCTCCTGATGAAGACCGACCCGAAGCTCACCTCGGGCGTCAACCGGCTCTGGATCCGGTTCTTCCTCGTCGCGGTGTTCTCGGTGATGTGCGTGCGCGACCACATGCGGCCGAAGTTCCATGAGGCGCTCGGCATCGACATCGACTGGTACGACCACGAGGTGCTCCGCATCACCTCCGAGATCTCGCGCCAGGTGTTCCCGATCGAGGTCGACATCGACCATCCGCGCTGGGCGCCGGGCATTCTGCGGCTCCGGCGCGCGATGGCGGACGGGGCGGCGGCGCGTGCGAAGGGCGGGGTCGGCGGCTGGCTCGGCGCCAAGGCGGCCGGCCTGCGCGCCGGGCTCGCCTTCGCGGGCCTGTACCTGATCCCGGTCAAGCAGAACGCCGTGCCCGACAACCCGCGCCTCGTGCCGGCCTACTGATGGCGGGAGGCTGGCTCCCCGCGCTCGCGGCCCTCTTCGCCTGGTGGTTCTCCACCGGGGCGATCCTGATGGCCGTGAAGCACGCCGACCGCCGCAAGGGCCGGGCGCATCTCGTCACGGTGGCGCTCGCCGCGCCCCTGGCGCTCGCGGGCGTCTGGGGCTTCGACGCGGCGTCGGGGAGCCTCACCGCCGGTGCTGTCTACGGCGGCTGCCTCGCGGCGCTCGCGATCTGGGGCTGGATCGAGCTCGCGTTCCTCGCGGGCGTCGTCACCGGCCCCAACGCGGCGCCCTGCCCGCCACGGATCGCAGGCTGGGAGCGCTTTATCCGTGCCTGGGGAACGCTCGCCTATCACGAGATGCTGCTCGCCGCGGTCGCCGTGGCGATGGGCATCATGGCATGGGATGCGCCAAATCCCTTCGGGTTCTACACCTTCGCCTTCCTCTTCGCGGCGCGGATCTCGGCCAAGCTGAACCTCTTCTTCGGTGTCCTGAGGGTCCACACCGAGTTCCTGCCGCGCCCGCTCGCGCACCTGCCGAGCTACTTCCGGCTGGGCTCGATCAGCGGCGTCTACCCCGTCTCGATCACGCTTCTGTCGCTGACCCTCGGCTGCTGGACGGAGCGGCTCATTGCCGCGCAGGGCGCAGCCGAGGCCGCGGGCTTCGGCCTCCTTGCCGCATTGACGGCGCTCGCCCTGCTGGAGCATTGGCTCATGGTGCTGCCGCTGCCCGACCAGAAACTCTGGCGCTGGATGCTTCCCGCGCCGAAACCGACACGCAAGATGCGGGAGGACGCGCATGGACTTTGACGCCCTGTTCCAGGACCAGATCGACGACCTGAAGCGCGAAGGCAACTACCGCATCTTCGCCGATCTCGAGCGCCGCTGCGGCCAGTTCCCGCGCGCGCTCAACCACGGCCGCGACGGCGCCCGCGACGTGACCGTCTGGTGCTCGAACGACTACCTCGGGATGGGCCAGAACGCCGCCGTCCGGCAGGCCATGAAGGACGCCATCGACAGCTGCGGCGCCGGTGCCGGCGGAACCCGCAACATCTCGGGCACCAATCACCATCACCTCGTCCTTGAGGCCGAGCTCGCCGACCTCCACGGCAAGGACGCGGCGCTCATCTTCACCTCCGGCTACGTCTCGAACTGGGCCGCGCTCTCGACGCTCGGCGCGCGCATCCCGGGCGCCGTGATCGTGTCGGACGCGCTCAACCACGCCTCGATGATCGAGGGCATGCGCCACAGCCGCGCCGACCGCGTGATCTGGCGCCACAACGATCCCGCCGACCTCGACGCCAAGCTCGCCTCCATCGATCCCGACCGGCCGAAGATCGTCGCGTTCGAGAGCGTCTACTCGATGGACGGCGACATCGCGCCGATCCGCGAGATCGTCGAGGTCGCCGAGAAGCACGGCGCGATGACCTACCTCGACGAGGTCCACGGCGTCGGCCTCTACGGCCCCCGCGGCGGCGGCGTCGCCGAGCGCGACGGGCTGATGGACCGCATCACCCTCATCGAGGGCACGCTCGGCAAGGCGTTCGGCGTCATGGGCGGCTACATCGCGGGCTCCGCGGCGCTCTGCGACTTCATCCGGTCGTTCGCGTCGGGCTTCATCTTCACCACCGCGCTGCCACCTGCGGTCGCCGCCGGAGCCGCCGCCTCGATCCGCCACCTCAAGGTGTCGCAGATCGAGCGCGCCCAGCAGCGCCGCCAGGTCGCGCGCCTCCGCGCGAAGCTCGACGCCGCCGGCATCCCGCACCTCGCGAACCCGAGCCACATCATCCCGGTGATGATCAAGGATCCGGTCAAGTGCCGGATGATCTCGGACTACCTGATGGACCAGTTCGGCATCTACGTGCAGCCGATCAACTACCCCACGGTCCCGAAGGGCACCGAGCGGCTCCGCATCACGCCGTCGCCGCTGCACACCGACGCCGACATCGACCATCTCGTCAACGCGCTCGGGATGCTCTGGAGCCAGTGCGCCCTGTCGCGCGCAGTGGCGTGATGCCGCGCGCGCTCCCTTTGACCGGCACCGGGAAACGCTAGATAGTCCGGTCTGTCGAAGAGCAAGGGAGAGCTCGATGCTTACGAAATACCTGCCGGCCCTCGCAGGCCTGCTGATGGCGGCGCCCGCGTTCGCCGCCGGCGACGCCGCGGTCGGCGCCAAGGAGTTCAACAAGTGCAAGGCCTGCCACTCGATCGTCGCGGATGACGGCACCGCGGTCGTCAAGGGCGGCAAGGTCGGACCCAACCTCTACGGCGTCTTCGGCCGCAAGGCAGGCAGCTACCCGGACTTCAAGTACTCGAAGTCGATGGTGGCGGCTGGCGAGAAAGGCCTTGTCTGGGACGAGGAGCACTTCGTCGTCTACGTCCAGGGCGCGACCGAGTTTCTGCAGGACTACCTCGGCGACCCGAAGGCCAAGGGCGCCATGACCTACAAGCTGAAGAAGAACATGGAGGATGTGGCGGCCTACCTCATCAGCGTCGGCCCCGAAGGTGCCGCGACGAACTAGCGGCCAAGCCACGGCGCGACGGCGGCCATGATGCGTGCCGTCGCCCCTCCATGCTCGCCGAAAAATGCGCTCGTGTCCGGCGCCGGCCTCGCGAGGAGCTGCCGCAGCGCGGGTGCAAGCTCCGCCGGCGTCTGCACGACCGTCAGCAAACCCGCCGCCTCCGCTTCGACGCCCGGATACTCGATCGACCAGGTCGCGGGCCCCGTCACCACGGGCTTACCGAGCGCCAGGGGCTCGATGACGTTGTGCGCCCCGCCGGGCGTGAAGCCGCCGCCGACGACGACCGCGTCGGCGAGCGCCAGGTAGAAGAACATCTCTCCGAGGCTGTCTCCCAGAAGCACGTCCGCGCCCTCGATGCTGCCGCCGAGCCGGGCGTCGAGCGCCTGCGTCCGCCGCAGCATCCGCGTCCCGGCCAACAGCTCCGACGTCGGGCCGAAGAGCTCGGGCGCGCGCGGCACCCAGACGACGATGGCGTCGAGGTCGGCGATCGCCGCGAGATAGCCCGCCTCCTCCCCCGCCACGACGCTCGCGAACGCGACGACGGGCCGCCCGAGGGCCACCTTCAGTCGCGCGGCTGCCCAGAGGTGCGCCTCGGGGATCGGCTGCTCGAACCGCAGCTCGCCCGCCACCCGCACGTCGCGCGCGCCGAGCGCCCGGAACCGCGCGGCATGGCGCGCGCTCTTCGCGAGCACCAGCGGCACCCGGGCCACCGGGTGCCCGACCCAGCGCGCGATCCGCCGCTCGCGTGGCAGGCTCCGTTCGGGCATCTGGCTGTTGGCGAGCACCAAGGGCACGCCCAGCCGCGCGGCCTCGGCGATGAGCACCGGCCAGATCTCGATCTCGAGGACGAGCCCGAGCGGCGGACGTGCGCGCCGCAGGAAGCGCCGGCAGGCCCAGCCGAGCTCCATCGGCAGGTAGCGCGCCAGTACCTGCCCCGCCGCGATCTCGGGGCCGAACGCCGCCTCCGCCGCGCGCCGCCCGGCGGGGGTGAGGTGCGTCGTGACCACGCCGTGTCCGCGGTCGAGGAGCGCCCGCACCAGCGGCACCGCCGAGCGCATCTCGCCGAGCGACACCGCATGGACCCAGACCGCGCCCGCGATGACCGGGCCGCCGCCGAAGCGCTCGCCCCAGTGCCGCCGGTAGGCCGGATCGCGCCGCCCGCGCCGCCAGAGGTAGGCGAGCACCACCGGCAGCACGAGGTGCCACGCGAGCCGGTAGAGCCAGCGCAGCGCCCGCCTCACGGCATCAGCGCCACGAGCCGCGCCGCGACCTCCGCCATCGACGCCTCGCCGCGCTGCGCGATCGCCGCTGCCCGCGCCCGCAACGCGCCGAGCCCGGGATCGGCGAGCGCCGCGGCCAGCGCCTCGGGCGTCGCCACCTCGCGCGCCGCGTCGGCGGCATGGAAGGCCGCGTAGTCGTCGGCGAGGCTCGACGTGTTCGGACCGTGCAGTACCGCGCAGTCGAGCCGCGCCGCCTCGTAGGGGTTGTGGCCGCCGACCGGTCCCATCGAGCCGCCGACGAAGGCCGCGTCGGCGATCCGGTACCAGAGCCCGAGCTGGCCAATTTGCGGCACGACGTAGGCCTGGTGCCGTCCGCCGAGCGCGTTGTCGGGCCCGAGGACCGCCGCGTCGAGCCCCGCCGCGCGCAGGTGCCCGAGCGCCGCCTCCGCCCGCGCCGGCACGCGCGGCGCGACCACGAGCGCCGCTCCCGGATCGTCGGCCAGCACCAGCGCCTGCGCCGCCGCGACCAGCGGCTCGTCCTCGGCATGCGTCGAGGCCGCGACCCACACGCGCCGGCCGGCGAGCTCGCGCAGGAGCGCCGCGCGCCGCTCCGGCTGGTCCGCGAGCGGCGGGGCGGCGGCCTTCATCGAGCCCGTGACCTCGGCCCGCACGCCGAAGTCCGCGAGGTGCCGCGCGGAGCCCGCGTCCTGCACGGCGACAAAGGCGAAGCGCGCGAAGAGGTCGGCGAAGACCGCCCGCGCGCGCAGCTTGCGGCGGTGCGATGGCGCGCTGATCTTGCCGTTGACGAAGGCCATCGGGATGCCGCGCGCTTCCGAGGCGAGGATCAGCGTCGGCCACACGTCGCGCTCGGCCCAGACCGACAGGTCCGGCCGCCAGTGGTCGAGGAACGGGCGCACGAAGGCCGGGCAGTCGAGCGGCAGGAACTGGTGCCGCGCACCTTGCGGCAGGTTCGGCACAACGGCCTCGGCCGAGCTCCGTGACGACGAGGTGACGAGCACCTCGAGCCCCGGCCTGAGCGCCCGCATCCGCGCCGCGAGCCCGGGCAGCGCCAGCACCTCGCCGACGCCGACCGCGTGCATCCACACGAGCGGCCCCTCGGGGCGCGGCAGCGACGGCTGCCCGAGCTTCTCGCGCCACCGCGCCGGGTCCTCGCGCCCCGCCGCGAGCCGCCGCGCGAGATGCCGTCGGGCGAGCGGGGCCGCGAGCGCGGTCGCCGCGAGATAGGCCCGCAGGAGCGCGCTCCTACCCGGCATCCGCGAAGGCCTTCTGCAGCGGCCGCGCCCAGAACGCCTCGTCCGAGAGGACCGCCACGAACCGCGCCGCGGCACCGCCGGCGCCGTAGCCTTCGTGCGGCGGATAGCGCCGGCCCCATTCGGCGGCGAGGAACGCGGCGATCGCGGCGCCGTCACCCGCCGCGGCCGCCGTGACCGAGGCCGCCTCGGCACGGTTGGTCTGCCGCGAGCCCACGTCGAGGCTCGGCACGCCGAGGAACGGCGCCTCGCGCACCCCGGCGCTCGAGTTCCCGACGATCACGGCGGCGTTCCGCATCGCCTCGGAGAAGTACGCGAACCGCATCGAGGGCAGCCGCCGGAACCGCTCCGGCAGCGCTTCGATCACCGCGAGGATGGCCTCCGCGCCCGGATCGTTGTTGGGCAGGATCACCACGAAGCGCCGCCCCGATGCCTCGAGCGCGCCGAAGAACGCCGCCGCCTGCGCGCCCATCGACGCGCGCTCCGAGGTCACGGGATGGAACACCGCAATGCCGTACTCGCCCTCCGGGATGCCGTAGCGCGCGCGCACGTCGGCCAGCGTCACGCCCGAGGGCCGCGCATGGGTGTCAAGCTCGGGCGAGCCGATGGCATGGACCGTGTCGCCGGGCTCGCCCAGCGCCATCACCCGCGCCCGCGCCCGCTCCGAGGACACGAAATGCGCGGTGGCGAGCTTCGTCGCGCAGTGCCGGAACACCTCGTCGATGGTGCCCGACACCTCGCCGCCCTCGACATGGGCGCAGCGCACGTCGTTCGTCGCCGCCACCAGCGCCGCCGCCAGCGCCTCCACCCGGTCGCCGTGGATCACCACGAGGTCGGGCCGCGCCTCGGCCACGAAGTCCGAGAACCCGAGCACGGTCTTGGCGAGCACCGTGTCCTGCGGGTCGCCGGGGCGCTGGTTGAGGAACTCGTGGACCTCCGCTCCCGGCACCCGGCGCACCTCGTTGCGCGTCATGCCGTAGCGCGCGAGGAGGTGCATCCCCGTCACGAAGAACGCCACGCCGAAGCCCGCAGCCCCCGCCGCGAGGGCCAGGGGCTCGAGCTTGCCGAAGTCGGCGCGGGTGCCGGTGACGAAGAGGAGGCGGCGCATTGCGGCGTCTTGGCGCGGATCGGCCCTCCCGGCAAGCTCACTCGAGAAAGTCGGTCCAGGCGAGCTGCGTGTTGCGCGCGACGGACCGCGCGAGCGTGCGCCCCACCACGCGGTCGAACTCGTAGCCCGGGATCGCGCCCGATCCGGGCCTGCGCGCCCAGATGTCGGCCTCCGCGATCACGTGGCCTGCGGCGAGGTCGCGGTCGGCCACCACCGAGGCGCGCGCGAAGCGGTAGACCGCCTCCTCGGGCGCGCTTCGGGCCTTGGGGTTGCGCGCCGCCACATGGATCTCGCGGCTGCGGTCGATGAGGAACTTCAGCTCCGCGGGGTCCATCGAGCAGGCGATGTCGGGCCCGGTCCGATAGCGGCTGTCGGTGTAGTGCCGCTCGACGATCGAGGCCCCGAGCGCCACCGCCCCGAGCGCCATCGACGGGCCGATGGAATGGTCCGAGAACCCGACCACCGCGCGGGGAAAGGCGCGGCGGAGCTCGTCGATCCCTGCCAGCGACACGATCTCGGGCGGCGAGGGGTAGAGGTTGGTGCATTCGAGGAGCGCGTAGTCGAGCCCCGCCGCGTCGAGCACCGCCACCGCGGGCCGCAGCGTCGCGACCGTCTGCATCCCCGTGGACATGATGACCGGCCGCCCGAGCCGCGCGATGTGGCGCACGAGCGGCAAGTGGTCCGCCTCGCCCGAGCCGATCTTGAACGCGGGCACGCCAATGCCGTCGAGGAAATCCGCGGCCTTCCGCGAGAACGGCGTCGAGATGTAGATCATCCCGAGGCTCTCGGTGTAGGCCTTGAGCGCGATCTCGTCGCCGGGCGGCAGCGCGCAGCGCGCCATCACCTCCCAGATCGACACGTCGGCGTTGGGCGGGAAGATCGCGCGCGCCTCGTCGGTCATCTCGTCCTCGACGAAATGCGTCTGGTGCTTGACGCATTCGCAGCCCGCGTCGCGCGCGAGCCGCACCATCTCGCGCGCGACGTCGAGGTCGCCGCCGTGGTTGATGCCGATCTCGGCGATGACGAGCGGCGGCTCCTCCGGCCCGATCCTGCGGTGCGCGATCTGCATCATGCGTCTCCCGGAAGGTCCGCCACGCGCCAGAGGCCCATGCACTTGTCCGCCGCCCCGCCCGGCCCCGTGTAGCTTTCGGCCACCATCCGCTCGGGCGCGGGCAGGCCGTAGGGCGGCGCAGTCAGGTCGAGCGCGCGCCATTGCCCCGTCACGATGTCGGGGTTCGCGCCGCGACCCGGATAGGTCGTCGCCATCAGCCAACGCGCGCCCGAGGCCCGGATGGTGGCCAGGGCCCGCAGGGCATGGGCGTGCGACAGATGCACGAGGCAGTCGCGGGTGAAGACGAGGTCCGTCTCCGGCAGGGGGCCCGTGATGAGGTCGATGACCGAGAACCGCCGCCCCGCGCCGCCGTGACGGTCGGCGTTCGCCGCGATCAGCGCGGGCACGATGTCGCCGCCGTGGTAGTCGATCCCCGCGAGGTCCACCCGGGCCATCCAGTTGAAGTCGCCACAGGGCACGTCGAGGAGCCGCGTGACGCCGAGGTCGCCGAGAAGCCCCGGCAGCGCCGCGCGCAGCCCGGCCGTCGCGGCGAGCGTCGAGCCCTTGCCCGAAGCGCTCTCGGGCTCGCGCCACTTGCCGCGCGCGTGGTAGCCCGCGAACACCTCCGCGGGTTCGCGCCCCCTGAGCCGGGCGTGCCTGAGCCGCTCGCGCAGCGCGCCGAGCCAGTCAGGCATCGGGCACCCTCCCGCCGTTCGAGCGCCAGTAGTCCGCGAGCCAGCCGACCTGGCCGCGCCCCCAGTGCGGCAGCACCCGCCAGCGGTGCCGGCCGGGGCGGATGAGGTCGGCGGGGCGGGGATCGCCGTGGAAGGCGACCACGCTGGCACCGGGCGGTGGCGGGTCGGGCGGCAGCACGAGGTCGCGCCCGATCGGCTGGCAGAGATGGCGCTTGAAGCTCACCACCCAGCCCGGCGGCCAGAAGGCATAGGCGCGCACATGCGCGGCCACGAAGTCCTGCTCGTTGCGGAACCGCGTCATCGCGCCCTCGGGGTCGGCCGCGAAGGCCGCGGCGATCTGCGCCTCGGCGCCGGCATCGAAGGCGAAGATGCCGGTCGCAGGCTCGGGCGGGCCGGGGCGCGGGCGGCGGCGCACGCCGGGGCCGGTGTCGTACATCACGAACGGCGCGGGCAGCTCGAAGAAGCGGTCGAGCGGACCGCAGATCATCATGTCAAGGTCGATGAAGAGGCACCGGCCCTCGAGCCCTGCCACGTCGCGCAGGTAGAGCCCGATCTTCTGCCAGGCGCCGGGTCGCGCGCGGTCGGCGAGGGTCAGCCCCAGGTCCGGAAGCGGATGCGCCTCGATGCCGGGGCCGAGCCCGGCGTCGTCGTCGGTCAGGCAGACGATGCGGCAGGGCTCGGCAAGGTGGCGAACGGCAGCGCTGGCAAGGACGTTCACGTACTCCGCGCCGAAGAGGCCGCCCCATTTCATGCAGACGAGCGTGCGCGCGGTCATCCGCGGATCGTGTCGCCGCGCACGAGTTTCGGCATCAGCTCGACCCGCGCGCCGGGCTCGGGGAACGCGACGAGCCCCGCCGCGCGGCGACCGATCTCGCGGCGGCAGGCGTCCATCGTCGCGAGCCGGCACGGCAGGCCCGCGAGCAGCTCGAGCCCGTTGAACCCCGCGAGACCGAGCTTGCCCGGCACGTCGAGACCCTCGGCAAGGCAGTGCAAAAGCCCGCCCGCGCCGATCATGTCGTTGGCGTAATAAAGAAAATCGAGGTCGGGGCTGCGCGCCAAGATGGCCCGTGTCATCTCGCGACCGGTCAGCAGGGCCGACCCGCCGGTGTAGAACTCCCGGTCGGCGAGCGCGAACCCCGCCGCGGCCAGCCCCGCCTCGAAACCTTCGCGGCGCTTGCGCGACCGGTGATCGTCGGGCAACCGCGGGCCGAGGAATCCGACCCTGCGGTAGCCCGCGGCGACGATCGCTTCGGCCATCTCGCGCCCGGCCCGGTGGTGCGAGATGCCGACCACAGCGTCGATGGCGGGTCCGTCCACGTCCATGATCTCGACCACCGGCACCCCTGCGGCCTTGAGCATCGCCGACGAGGCTGCCGAGTGCTCGAGCCCCGCGACGATGACCCCCGCCGGCCGCCACGACAGCATGTCGTAGAGCACCGCCTCCTCGTCGGCCGAGCGGTAGTCGGTGACGCCGACGACCGGGTGCAGGGCGGTCGCGCCCAGCACCTCCGACACGCCCGCGAGCACCTCGGGGAACACGAG
Source organism: Paracoccaceae bacterium (assembly GCA_965219015.1). Lineage (GTDB taxonomy): Bacteria > Pseudomonadota > Alphaproteobacteria > Rhodobacterales > Rhodobacteraceae > CBDCNH01. The sequence continues at coordinate 115,818 of CBDCNH010000013.1, read as the reverse complement.
ATTGCCAAGCGACGGGATGATCACCGCGACGAGGGTGGCCCGGCTCGTCGCCAGCGCGCCGGCGATGCGGTTCGGCACGTAGCCGAGCGCGCGGGTCGCCTCCATCACGCGGGCCCGGGTGGCGGGCGCCACGTCGGCGCGGTTGCGGAGGACGCGGCTCACCGTCATCTCGCTGACGCCACAGGCCTCCGACACGTCGCGCAATGTGAGCGGCCGGCGTGGCGGGATGTCGGCGATGCGCGTCAACGAGACGGGATCGGGGTCTGCATCCCCGTGACATAGCGCCTATCGCGCGGGTCGGGAAGCGGCTTGCGCGCGGCCCTCCGTTGCCGCTACGTGCCGTGCATGGCCCCGTAGCTCAGGGGATAGAGCGGCCGCCTCCTAAGCGGCAGGTCGATGGTTCGAATCCATCCGGGGTCACCATTGGGACGGCAAGCCGCCGGGCCGGATGCAGCGAGCGCCGGCGCTCGTCGGCGTTCAGGTAGCGGCCCCGCGTCGTGAGCGCAGGACGGCCAGCAGCCCTGCCATCGCCACCGTGCCGATTACGATCACGAAGGCCGCCGCCGCGACGGCCGGGCTGATGTTCTCGCGGATGCTGGAGAACATCTGGCGGGCGAGGGTGCGCTGGTTCGGCCCCGCGACGAAGAGCGTGAGGACCACCTCGTCGAGCGACGTCGCGAAGGAGAAGACGGCACCGGTCAGGATGCCCGGTGCCGCGAGCGGCATCGTCACGCGGCGGAACACCGTGACCGGCGCCGCACCCAGGCTCTCGGCGGCCTTCTCGACATTTCTGTCCATCCCGGCCAGCGAGGCAGAGACGCTCACGACGACGAAGGGCACGCAGAGGACCGTGTGAGAGAAGATGACGCCGAGATAGGAGTTCGCCAGACCGAGCGGCGTCAGCAGGATCTGCAGCCCCACGCCCAAAACGACGGCGGGAATCACCATCGGCAGCAGGAAGACGGTTCGCAGCACCGACGAGAGCGGCACGAGGCTCCGCCGCATCCCGAGCGCCGCCGCCGTCCCGAGCGCGACTGCGAGCGCCGTGACGGACACCCCGATGATGAGCGAATTGACGATCGAGCGCAGCCAGACGCTGCTCGTTCCCAGTTCCTCGAACCAGCGCAGCGAGACGCCTTCGACGGGATAGCTCAGAAAGATGCCGGAGGTGAACGCGAGCGGCAGGATGGCGAGGAGCGGCAGCACCAGAAAGAGCGCCACGGCGACCGCGAAGCTGGCCTTGAGGACGCTCATCGCGCTCAGAACCCCATCGGCGAGCTAGTTCGGGCCAGGCGACCGTAGACTGTGTAGAGAACGAGCGTGACCCCGAGGAGCACGAGGCCGAGCGCCCCCGCCATGCCCCAGTTCGCCGTCTCGAGCGCATAGAACGCGATCGTCGCGGAGATCATCTGATCGTTGGAACCGCCGACCAGCGCGGGCGTGATGTAGTAGCCGATCGACACCATGAAGACGAGGAGCGTGCCCGAGAGGATGCCGGGCAGCGTCAGCGGCAGGAGGATCCGCCACATTGCCCGGATCGGCGTGGCGCCGAGCGATGCCGCTGCAGGGAGAAGAGACTTCGGGATCGCCGAGACGACGCTGAACACGGGGAGCACCATGAACGGCAGCAGCACATGCGTCATCGCGACGACGACGCCGAACCTGTTGAAGATCAATGGCAGCGGCCGGTCGATCAGGCCCAGGCCCAGCAGCGTGTCGTTCACGATCCCGTTGTCCTGCAGCAGGATGTACCACGCCGCCGTGCGGACGAGGAGCGACGTCCAGAGCGGCAGGAGCACGGCCAGCAGCATCGCGTTGCGCCGCCAGCCGTCGAACGAGGCCGCGATCAGCGCATAGGGCACCCCGAGCACCAGGCAGCTCAGCGTGATCGTGGCGCTCATGACGAAGGTGCGGAACAGGATCACGCGGTTCGCCGACCGGTCGGGCGGGATCCGCGCGATGTCGCCACCGGGCGTTCGCCGCAGATCGACCGCCGCCAGCAGATTCCGGTCGGTGTAGCGCCGCGACCCGGCCTGGATGGCCCGCCAGAACCGGGGGTCCGCCCAGCGCGGGTCGATCATGGCGAGATCGGGCGCTTGCGGCGCCTCGCGGAGCGCGCGGCTCGTCGTCGACATCAAGGTCCGAAAGCCGGGAACGACGCTGTTCAGTCGTCCGACGGCAGAGCCGAGGGCGCGTCGGTCGATGGCCTGCAGATCGGCGATCAGCGCGCCCTGCACGTCCGCGTCGGGCATGTCGGGTCCGGTCCACGCGCCGATCACCTCGCCGGTGCGGGGAAAGGCGTCGATGATGCTCTCGTTGCGGATCGTCGAGGTCAGCACCGAGACGAGCGGCCAGACGAAGAAGACCCCGAGGAACACGATCAGCGGCGTGACCAGAAGCATGGCCCGCAGACGCGCCTGACTGTGCGAGCTCAAGCCGGAAACGCCCGGATCGCGTCGTCGTCGATGCCGATGGCGACGGTCCGGCCCGACGGCGCAGGCGCGAGGTTGCGCGGCACGCGGGCCACCAGCTCGACCGCCCCGACCTCCAGGAGGAGCCGGATGTGATCCCCCTGGTAGACTTGATCGGCCACCACCGCGCGCAACTGCCCTCCGACGCCGTGCTCGGCGAGGTGGATGGACTCGGGCCTGATCGAGACGACCGCCTTCGCGCCCATCGCCATGCCTGTCAGCCCCGCGGGATGCACCGTCAGGTCCGGTCCGACCCGAACGGCGAGACGGCCCGCATCGCCCGCGCAGACCTGCCCGGGGATGAGGTTCGTCTCGCCCACGAAGCCGGCCACGAAGAGGTTCTGCGGCCGGTCATAGATGTCTTCCGGCGTTCCGATCTGCGCGATGCGGCCTTGGTCGAACACCGCGATCCGGTCGGACATCGTGAGCGCTTCGCTCTGGTCGTGCGTCACGAAGACGAAGGTGAGGCCAAGCCTGCGGTGCAGCGCGCGGAGTTCCAGCTGCATCTCTTCGCGCAGGTTCTTGTCGAGCGCGCCCAGAGGCTCGTCCAGCAGGATCACCCGCGGCTCGAAGACCAAGGCGCGGGCGAGGGCGACGCGCTGCTGCTGGCCGCCCGAAAGCTGCGAGGGCCGGCGGTCGCCGAGAGGGCCGAGCCTCACCCGGTCGAGCGCGGTCGCCACCCGCTCGCGGATCTCCGTCCGGGGCACCTTCCGCATCTGCAGCGGAAACGCGATGTTCTCGGCGACGCTCATGTGCGGGAAGAGCGCATAGTTCTGGAACACGACCCCCATGCCGCGCTTGTGCGCGGGCACGGCGTCGATCCGGTTGCCGTCCATCGTGATCCGGCCGCCGCTGACCCGCTCGAAGCCGGCCAGCATCATCAGCGTCGTCGTCTTGCCGGACCCGGACGGCCCCAGAAGGCTCAGGAACTCCCCCTCGGCGATCTCGAGGTTCAGTCCCTCGATCACGTTCAGCGATCCAAAGGTCTTGTCGACGTTCTCGAAGCGGATGAAGGAGGGCACGGGTTCCCGTTCGTTGGCGCGGCTGGTCGTTCCGGGCACGTCTTTCGATCGTGCCCGGCGATGACGCTGCCTTATTGGGCCAGCCACGCATCGAAGCGCGCATTCAGCGCTTCGATATTGTCCACCCAGAACGTGCCGTCGATCGGGATCGCGCCTTCGAGATTGTCCGGCGACGTCGGCAGATCGACGCGCTCGGCATCCGTCAGCAAATCGCCTGCCGCCTTCACCGGGAGCCCGTATGCGATGTATTCGGGAAGCTTCGCCTGGCGTTCGGGGTCGTTGGAGAAGGCCAGGAACTCCTTCGCCGCATCGAGATTGGGGCTGCCGGCGAGGATGACCCAGCTATCGACCGCATAGATGCTGCCCGGCCAGACCATCTGGAGGTTCTTGCCCTCGGTCCGGTTGATCCCGGTCAGTCGCCCGTTGTACGCCGATGTCATCGCGACCTGGCCGGATGCTAGAAGCTGGATCGATTGCGCGCCCGCATCCCACCAGATGATGTCGCCCTTGATCTCGTCGAGCTTGGCAAAGGCGCGATCCACGCCCTCGGGCGTTGCGAGCACCGTGTAGACGTCGTTCGGCGCCACGCCGTCCGCCATCAGCGCGAACTCGAGGGCGTATTTCGGACCGCGACGCAAGGCGCGCTTGCCCGGAAATTTCTCCGTGTCCCAGAAATCGGCCCAGCTCGTCGGTGCTTCCTTCAGGACGTTCGCATCGTACGACAGCCCCGTCGACCAGACGATCGCACCGACGCCGCATTCGCTGACCGCCGACGGCACGAATCGATCCTTGCCGCCCAGGGCCTCCCAGTCGATGGGCTCGTAGAGCCCGTCAGCGCAGCCGAGCATCAGTTCCTCGGTCTCGACCTGAACGACATCCCAGTTCGGCTGACCGGATTGCATCTGCGCGGCGATCACGCCGTAGCCGCCATCCCATGTCTCTTCCAGCAGCGGGGTGCCGGTCTCTGCCTTGAACGGCTCGAAATAGATCTTGCGCTGCGCGTCCTGATAGTTGCCGCCCCACGAGACGACCGTGAGATCGCGCGCCGCGACAGGCGCCGCGGCGAAGATCGCGAGCGTCGCGACGGTTCCGGCAACTCTGCCGGCTCGAATGATGTCCATCGTGGTCCTCCTTTATCTTTTCGTTCGATCGTTCCTGGCAAAAAAGGAGCTACTCCTCCCAGCCCATATACCCGGATACGCTGATCAGCTCCCCGGTAATGCGCGCGCCGGCGGGCGATGCGAGAAAAAGCGCCGTCTCCGCCACGTCTTCGGGCTCGGTCCGCTCGCCGAGCGCGATGAAGCGCAGGTAGTCCGCCTCGATGTCGCTTGGCGGACGGCCCTCCTCCTCTGCCCGCCGAGCGATGATCCCGTCCATCCGCGCGTTGTTCATCATCCCCGGCAGCAGCGCGTTGCAGCGGATGCGATGGGCGCCGAGCTCGCGCGCGGCGTTGAGGGTCAGGCCTTCGACCGCGAACTTCGAGGCTACGTAGGGCGTCCTGAGAGGCAACCTCGTCCGGGTCGAGACGGTCGAGATGTTGACGATCGCGCCCCCGCCCCGCGCTTTCATGCCGGGGATCGCGGCCTGCATGCAGCGGAACGTCCCTGTCACGTTGATGCGGAAGCTCTCCTCCCAGTCCGCGAGTGCGATGTCCTCGAAGGCCGCTCGCGGGCCGCCGACGCCCACGTTGTTCACCAGGCACCCGATGCCGCCCGCCATCCATTCTAGCGCGTCGGCGAAGAGGTGCGCCACGTCATCGCCGTCGCCGACATCCGCGACCGTGCCCCGCATGCCGGGATGGGCGCCGAGCATCGCCTCGAGCGCCTCGCGTCTCACGTCGCAGATATGGACATGCCATCCGGCGCCCGCGAAGCGCCGGGCGATCGCCGCGCCGATCCCGTCCGCGCCGCCGGTGACGACCGCGTTCAGGCCGCCGTCAGAACCCGACATCGTCGCCGCCCTTGAGGGCCAGCATCTCGCGGGCCTCCTCGGGCCGGGCGACCTCCATCCCGAGCGCCTCGACGATGGTGCGGATCTTCGCGACCTGTTCGGCGTTCGACGATGCTAGCTGCCCACGTCCGATGAAGAGGCTGTCCTCCAGGCCCACGCGCACGTTGCCCCCGAGGAGCGCGCTCTGCGTCCCGAAGGGGATCTGGTTCCTGCCCGCCGCAAAGGCGGAGAGCAGGTAGTCGTCGCCGAAGAGGCTGTCCGCGACCGTCACCATATGCGCCAGATTGCGGACGTCCGCCCCGATGCCGCCGAGGATGCCGAACACCCCCTGAATGAAGAACGGCGGCTTCGCGAGCCCCCGGTCGGCGAAATGGGCCAGCGTGTAGAGATGCCCGATGTCGTAGCATTCGTACTCGAACCGGGTGCCGTAAGCCTCGCCGATCTCGCGCAGGATGCGCTCGATGTAGGCGTTGGTGTTGTACATGATCCGGTCGTGCGAGCCTTCGACATAAGGCTGTTCCCAGGGGTGCTTCCACTCGGTCACGCGCCGGCCCGCGGCGCTGTAGTCGAAGATGAGGGGCCCCATGTTGAGCGAGCAGAGCTCCGGCCGCGCGAGCTTCGGCGCCGCCATCCGCTCGTCGAGCGTCATCGTATGGCTGCCGCCGGTGGTGATGTTCACGACCGCGTTGGTGCTTTGCTTGATCCGTGGCAGGAACGCCATGAAGTCCGCCGGATCGGCCGACGGCTGCCCGTCGTCGGGCTTGCGTGCATGCAGATGGATGATCGATGCGCCTGCCTCCGCCGCCCCGATGGCGTCGCGGGCGATCTCGTCGGCCGTGATGGGGAGATAGGGTGACATCGACGGGGTGTGGATCGACCCCGTCGGCGCGCAGGTGATGATGATCTTGGACGACTTCTTCATGGAACCTCTCCGGTTCCCATCGACGCTGATGTGCGCCGCCCTGTCAACTTTGGCTGGCGGCAGCGGCGGCTGGATCAGCTGTTACCCCGCATCTCCACCGACCCTTCCGAGGATTTTGCTCGCATGGCCGCGGATGTGCTGATTTCCTGCGAGACGACCAGCGGAGGAGACCGGAAATGAACGCAATCGACCCCCCTGCGATGACCGGCGCCCGGACGTGGCTCGCGACCTTTGCTGCCGCGCTGGAAGCCGAAGACATCGAGGCGGCGACGACGCTCTTCGGCGATGAATGCTACTGGCGCGACCTTGTGGCGCTGACGTGGAACATCGCGACCTTCCAGGGCCGCGACGCCATCGCCGGCATGTTGCGCGAGACACTCCGCGAGTCCTCCCCGTCGGGCTGGACCGTGACGGAGGCCGATGCTGCCGCCGACGGCACGGTCGAAGCCTGGTTCGACTTCGAGACCAAGACCGCGCGCGGCAAAGGGCATGTCCGTCTGCGCGACGGTCGTGCCCGAACGCTCCTCACTGCCATGACGGAGCTGAAGGGTCATGAAGAGCGGCGGGGGACGACGCGGGTTCCGGGCGTGACCCACGGCGTCCACCCGGGCCGCAGGACGTGGTCCGAGCGGCGCGACGCCGAGACCGAGGCGCTCGGCTACCGCGAGCAGCCTTACGTCCTCGTCATCGGCGGCGGCCAGGGCGGTCTCGCGCTCGGCGCACGGCTGCGGCAGCTCGACGTCCCGACGATCATCATCGACAAGAATGCGCGGGCGGGCGACAGCTGGCGCAATCGCTACCGCTCGCTCTGCCTGCACGACCCGGTTTGGTACGACCATCTGCCGTACCTGCCGTTCCCGGACACCTGGCCGGTCTACTCGCCGAAGGACAAGATCGCCGACTGGCTGGAAATGTATGCCAGGGTCATGGAGCTGAACCTCTGGACATCGACCGAAGCGCTTGGCGCGAGCTACGACGACGACGCCTGCGAATGGACGGTTCGTGTCCGCCGGGACGGCCGGGAGGTCACGCTGAGGCCGAAGCACCTCGTCCTTGCGACAGGCATGTCGGGCGTACCGAGCATCCCCGATGTGCCCGGCCGGGACCGTTTCAAGGGCGAGCAGGTCCATTCGAGCGCGCATCGCGCCGGCACCGGATGGGAGGGCAAGAAGGCGGTCGTGATCGGATCGAACAACTCCGCCCATGACATCTCGGCGGATCTCTGGGAGCACGGCGCGGACGTCACGATGGTCCAGCGATCCTCCACCCTCGTCATTCGCGGCGAGACGCTCGTCGACCTCGGCATGCGCGCGCTTTACAGCGAGGACGCGCTGGCGAACGGGATCACGCACGAAAAGGCCGACATGATTTTCGCGTCGATCCCGTACGGCCTGTTCCCGGAGGTGCAGAAGCCGATCTACGACAAGGCCAAGGACCTCGACGCCGCGTTCTATGCGCGTCTGCAGGCGTCCGGGTTCCGGCTCGATTTCGGCGAGGACGAGACCGGTCTCTTTCTCAAGTACCTGCGCCGCGGCTCGGGCTATTACATCGACGTGGGCGCATCGGAGATGATCGCGGACGGACGGATCAAGCTCGCCCAGGGTCAGGTCGCCGAGGTGACGGAGGCGGGCGTGACGCTGGCGGACGGAACCGAGCTTCCTGCGGACCTCATCGTCTATGCGACCGGCTACGGCTCGATGAACGGTTGGGCCGCGCAACTCATCAGCCAGGACGTTGCCGACAAGGTGGGAAAATGCTGGGGCCTCGGGTCGGGCACGACCAAGGATCCCGGTCCCTGGGAGGGCGAGCTTCGCAACATGTGGAAGCCGACCGCTCAGGACGGGCTGTGGTTCCACGGCGGCAACTTGCACCAGTCGCGTCACTACTCGCTCTATCTCGCGCTGCAGCTCAAGGCGCGTCTCGAGGGCCTCGACACTCCCGTCGTGGGGCGGCCGCCCGTCCGGCATGCGTCGTGACCGCCGGGTCGAGCGCGGTCTCGGGCCCGTACGGAGTTCCGGCCGTGCGTGGTCAGCGGATGCGGAGCGCAGCCCATGTCGATCGATGATCCGAAGGATGAAAGGGGATATATACGTTTGTGACCCAATCTGATTTACGCGGGTCACATCGTCGCCCATGGTCGTTTCCGGAAGTTGGAAGCGGATCCGATGGCCAGACAGTTCAACACCCTCATCCAAGTCGTCACCGCTTTCCCGGATGAGCAGTCGGCCATTGATCATTTCACGGACATCCGCTGGAAAAATGGGGCTTCCTGCCCCTATTGCGGATTCACGAAGGTCTATCACTTTAGCGACAAGCGCACTCATAAGTGTGGCGACTGCCGGAGGCGGTTCTCGATCAAGGTCGGAACAATTTTCGAGGACAGCAAGATCGAGCTGCGCAAGTAGCTGTTGGCAATCTGGCTCATCACGTCGCAGAAGAAGGGCGTTGCGAGCACCACGCTTGCTCGGGACATTGGCGTCACCCAAAAAACCGCATGGTTCATGCTGCATAGGCTGCGTCACGCGGCGCGTACGCAGTCCTTCCACGGCCCGTTGGACGGCGAAGTCGAGATCGATGAGACCTATGTCGGCGGCAAAGCGGCGAACCGCCACAAAGGGGATCCGAAGAATGGTCCCGGTACTTCTGGCAAGACGGCGGTCATTGGCGCGCTGAAGCGCGGCGGCAACGCTGTTGCAATGGTGATCCGCTCGACTGATACGGCCACGTTGGACCCGCTTCGCTCGTGCCTTTGTGTCGCCGTCTGCGACACAGATTTCGACCGACGAACACAGCGGCTACCGCAACTTGGGCCGGACGTTTAATCATGGCGTCGCCCGGCATAGCGCGGGCGAGTACTCTAACGGATCCTACCGCACCAACGGCATCGAAGGCTTCTGGTCGCTGTTGAAGCGCCAGATCATTGGGATCCACCTTTTTGTGTCGGCAAAGCACCTAGGCCGGTACGTCGCTGAGAGCGCGTGGCCGTTCAACCTGCGCGGCATCGGCGAAGGCGCTCGCGTCAATGAACTGTTGGCTGATGCCAACGGTCGGCTTCGGTCCAAGGATTTAATCGCATGACCGACAAGAAGAAGCTCGGCGCAGAGTCGAACAAGAAGAAAGACCGCCCTTTGGCGATCGACATCCCATTCGAGGACGCTCTTGAGCGCTTCATTCAAACGGATCCAAAGGAGTTGGAAGTGACTGACGACGCTGATGACGAAAGCACTCCCGTAGGGACTGAGATCGAGCTTCCTAAGGCGACCCACCAAGGCCAGATGGCGGTCGGAGACATAATGCTGGACTGCTACGTTCTGGAAGACGGATGGCGCGTCTTCCACAAGCGCGGCATGGCCAAGGCGCTTGGCCTCAAGTCTGAGGGCGGCAACGCCTTCATGCGCACGATGCAGCGCAAGGGCCTCGGATCCCAACTCCCGGCCAACCTGCGCGCGAAAATCAATAACCCTATCAACTTCAAGCCGCTGGCCCAAGATCTGGGGCACGGCTATGACGCGGACGTGTTGAACGAGGTCGCCAAGGCGATCATCGCCGCCGACAAAGCCGGGAAGCTCACGGCATCGCAGCACGGCATCGCCATTCAGGCTGAAATGCTCACGAGCGCTTTCGCCAAGGTCGGCGTGGTGGCGCTGATCGATGAAGCGACTGGCTATCAGCAGATCCGCGATTCCAAGGCACTTCGGATCCTCATCCAGCAGTACATCGAGGATGAGAAGCACGAATGGGAGAAGCAATTCCCGGACAGCTACTACACCGACCTCAACAGGCTCTATGGTAGTAAGCAGTTCACGCAGACCGCAAAGGGCGCGGTGATCCAGAACAGGCCGCAGCATTTCGCCAAGTTCACGCGCGACTTCGTCTATTTTCCCATGGAAAACGGCGCGGTGCTGGAGTAACTCGACACGATCAACCCTAAGGTCAACGGTACCCGTCGCTCTCGTTTCCACCAACATCTCACGCAAGGCTACGGTATTGAGAAGCTGAAGCGTCAGGTGCAGGAAGTCATGACCCTGATGGCGGTTTCGGACACCGTGACTGCCTTCAAAAGGCTCTTCCAGAAACGCTTCCCTCAGAAGGGCGACCAGCCGGACTTGTTAGAGTAGCGGATCTACTAAAGGCCCGGCAAGATCCGCTGCCGGGCTACTCGTAAACTGGGTCATAATTGTACGTAGTCCTCAAGGATGAAAGACAACATCCTCGCTCCAGACCCAGGGAACGACCGTCCGCAAGCAAGTCGGCGCACTCTAGAGGTTACCTCCGACCCAAGACCTCTGGCGACGCCCGAGTTGAAGCTGGTGCGGGTGGTCGGGCTCGAACCGACACTCTTTGCGGAACCGGATTTTGAATGAGCTACGCTCCCCTACGCTTGAGTGCGCTGGAGCAGGATAAATCGAGCTAGAACAGGTGTTTAGCTTTCCATATCCTACGCCGGACCTCGACGCGAAACGCTCCCGTTCTCGCTAGCGCCGCTCCTATGTAGCTCCTGGAAGGCGGGTCCGACTAGGAGCCAAACATGCCTTCAATGAAGCTCACCAAGAGCGCCGTCGACTCCGCCCGGCCCGGTACCACCGACCAAGAACTCCGGGACACCATTGTCCCGGGCTTCTTCAGCAAGATCACCCCCGCCGGGCGCAAGGTCTTCATGCTCTCCAATCGCACGCCCACGGGCGAGCGGCGGAAGCCGTCGCTCGGCACCTACGGTCAGGTCACCGTCTATCGGGCGCGCAAACTCGCCCAGGACTTCCTCGCCTCAGTGCGCAGCGGGGCCGATCCAAGCCAGGAGCGGCAGATCGCTCGGACTGCTCCAACTGTCAAGGACCTCGCCGAGCGCTTCATGGTCGAGCAATCTGAGGCGCGGAACAAGCCGTCTACCGTTCGCGGCAATCGCATCACGCTCAAGGTGTAACTGCCGAGCGTAATCTCCCCAGAAGTGCCGTTTGAAAAATCCCCAGTCTGAGCGCCGGTGCGCCGATCTGCGGGGGGCATGCCCCCCGCAGATCGGCGGCGGCGGAAACATCCCACCTGCTGTCCCGCAAAGGGAGGGGCAGGCAGGTGATTACACTGGGAGAGATCGTCTTGATCCACGATTTGAAACGGCAGGGGCTCAGCGTTTCGGCCATCGCGCGCAAGCTCGGCATGGACCGCAAGACGGTGCGCAAGCACCTCGAAGTCGGCATCGCGCCACCGGCCTACAGCCCGCGCGCGGCGCAGCCTCGGATGATCGCGCCGTTCGAGGACTACCTGCGCGCCCGGATCAACGCCTGGCCCGACCTGTCGGGCAAGCGGCTCCTGCGCGAGCTGAAGGAGCGGGGCTATCCGGGCTGCTACTGTCGTGACAGACTTCCTGCGCGCTGCCCGGCCACCGCGGGTCCACCCCTTCGAGCGCCGCTTCGAGACCGCCGCCGGAAAGCAGGCGCCGTGCCGCGCGCCTGCCGGCCGTACCGGGCCAAGACGAAGGGCAAGATCGAACGGCCCTATCGCTACGTGCGGCAGGATTTCTTTCTGGCCAGAACCTTCCGCAATCTCGACGATCTCAATGCCCAGTTCGACGACTGGCGCACGCGGATCGCCAATCCGAGGGTGCATGCCACCACAAGCCGCGTCGTCGACGAGCATTTCGCCGAGGAGGCGCCGGCGCTGATCGCGCACCCGGCCATCCCCTACAGCGCCGTGCTCACCATTGAGCGCGCGTCAGTTGCGAAGGCATGGTCTCGGTGGGCGGCAATCTCTACAGCGTCCCCGACACCGCCAGGAAGCGCGTCCTCGACGTCCAGAACCATCCCAGCGAGGTCCGGATCTTCGAAGACGGCATGCTGATCGCCGCCCACCCGGTGCTGGAAGGCAAGAACCAGCGCCGCGTCGATCCTGCACACCGCAAGGCGCCGCCGCCAGCCGCGTTCAGCGGGCCGCCGCTCGCAAGCGTCGGCATCAGACCGCTCAGCTTCTACGACGCGGTGGCGCGTCGCCTGGCCGGCGAAGGGGCAGCGCGATGACGCAGACGCTCGACCGCATTCGCGCCAGCCTCGTCGGCCTGCGCATGCCCCGTGCACTGGAGGCGCTCGACCACACCATGCGCCAGCTCGAACGCGGCGAGATCGGGATCCTCGAGGCCGTCGATGCGTTGCTGTCGCAGGAATACGCCACCCGCGAGACCCGCCGCATCGGCGTCTCGCTCAAGACCGCCAGGCTGACGCCGCCGAAGACGCTGGAGAGCTTCGACTTCACGTTCCAGCCCTCGCTCGATCGCGACCGCATCATGGCGCTCGCGCAGCTCGACTTCGTCACCCGCGCCGAGGTCGTCCATTTCCTCGGCCCGCCGGGCACCGGAAAAAGTCACTTGGCGACCGCGCTTGGCGTCGCCGCGGTGAAGGCCGGCAGACGGGTCTATCGCGCTACGCTGGCCGAGTTGATCGAGGCCCTCGGCCGCGCCGAACGCGAGGGCCACCTGATCGAGAAGATCCGCTTTCTCGGCCGCAGCAGCCTGCTGATCGTGGACGAGATCGGCTACCTGCCGATCACGCCAGGCGGCGCCAACCTGTTCTTCCAGCTGGTCAACGCCCGCTACGAAAAGGGCGCCATGATCCTGACCTCGAACCGCGGCTTCGCCGAATGGGGCGAGGTCTTCGGCGACCCCGTCGTCGCCACCGCGCTGCTGGATCGCCTGCTGCACCACGCCGTCGTCGTCCAGATCGAAGGCGCCAGCTACCGCCTCCGCGCCCACGCCGATCTCATCCCCGAGCATACTCGCTCACACGCCGCAATCATGCCGCCGCCGGCACCCAAACGCCGCGGCCGGCCGCCAAAGAACGGAGCCGCCCATGCCTGACACCCGCTGACCGAAAATCCTGAAACTGGGGATTTTTCGGTCGGCACTTCTGAGGAATTTTCATTCGGCATTTACAAGCTCCAGAGAGACTTGCTTCACGGTCACTTCGGCCGCCGCCCGCTGGATCGCGCGGCCGGTCTCGGGCGAGCCGATGAAGGCGAAGCGCTTGACGCGTGGATGCCGCACGATCGCATCGCCGACGGCGGCGCCGGTGCCGGTGACAATGTTGCACACGCCCGGCGGCAGGACGTAGCGAGCGATCTCGGCCAGCGCCATCGCTGAAATCGGAGACGTTTCGGGAGGCTTCACGATCACCGCGTTGCCGGCGGCGAGCGCCGCAGCGGTGTGTGCGACGGCGAACATTAACGGATGATTGAAAGGCGCGATGCGCGCGACAACGCCGTAGGGTCAATGCAATGTCAGATGCAGGTGCTCCGCCGTGGCCGGGATCGTATCGCCGCGAAGGTCGGGCCCGAGTCCTGCGTAATAGCGCAGGCTTTCGACCGCGCTCGGCACGTCGATCACGAGCATCGGGCGGATCGTGTTGCCCGTGTCGCTCACCTCGAGCCGCAAATTCTCATCTGCCCGGGCTGCGATCCTGTCCGCGAAACGGTGCATCGCCTGCGCCCGCGCCATGGGCGTCATCGCCGCCCAGTCCGGCCATGCCGCCTCGGCCGCGCGGACCGCAAGCTCCACGTCCTCGGCCGCGCCGGCAGGCACGCGACCGATCGGCTCCTCCGTCGCCGGGCCTATCGACGTCGACCAACCACCGCCGACGCTCTCGACCAGCGCGCCGCCGATCAGCATCCGCTCGGCATCGCATACACGTTCCATCAGGATCTCCTTCCGGGTCTCCGCGACCAGGGCGCTACAGCCCGAGCGCTTGCGGCAGCCAGACCGACAATCCCGGCCACAGGATGATGATCGCCGTCGCCACCAGAAAGGCCGCCATGAACGGCAGGACGGACCGACAGATCGCCAGCATCGACAGCCCCGTCGCATCCATCGCCAGATACAGCCCCGGACCGACCGGGGGCGTCACCAGCCCCGTCAGGGTCGAGATGGCGATCACGACCCCAAAATGGATCGGGTCGATGCCAAACTGCTGACCAACCGGCAGCAGGACCGGCACGATGACAATCATCACGCCGATGCCGTCGAGGAACATACCCAGGACGAACACGACCAGCCAGACGAGAAGGAGGAAGCTGACAGGCCCGATCGCGGCACCCGCGATCCCGTCGGCTAATGCACCGGGCACGCCTTCGTAACTCAGCACCCAACCGAAGAGCGTGGCGAACCCGATCAGCGCGATGATCGACGCCGATGACAGGACGACCGCATTGAACACCGCCGGCCATTCGCGCAGTCCGATGGCGCGGTAGAAGACGCTTGCGAGGATCGCGGCGATGACACAGGCGAAAGCGCCCGCCTCAGTGGGCGTCATGGCGCCCGAGACGACGCCGGCGATGATGATCGCCGGGATGATCGCCGGCGCCGCGTCCGCCAGGATCGCGCGCGGGTTCATCGGCAGGCTAATCCGTTCAGCCACGACTGGAAGCTTTCGGCGCGACAGGCCGACGGTCAGGAAAAACGCGACGGCTATCAGAAGGCCCGGCAGGAGGCCCGCGATGAACAACGCGGCAACGGATTGGTAAGCCAGCACGCCGTAGATGATCATCAGGATCGAGGGCGGGATGATCGGACCTAGAAGGCCTGATGCGACCGACAGCCCGGTCGAAAAGCCCCGATCGTAGCCATGACGTTCCATTTCGGGGACGAGGGCGCGCGTCATGATGGCAATCTGCGCCGTCGCCGACCCGAGAATTGCCGCCGCAAAGGCGTTGGTCAGGACGTTGACGTAGGCGAGCCCGCCGCGCAGCCCCCCGACGAGGCGCATGGCGCTTCGCACCAGCCGCTCGGTGATGCCGCCCCGGTTCATGATCTCGCCCACCAGCATGTAGAGCGGCACCGCGAGGAAGCCGTTCGACTCGATCCCGCGTACCGATTGCACCGCGAAGCTGTCGAAAAGCAGGGTCGCGCCAGCCTCGATCGCGAAGCAGAAGGAGGCGAAGACCAGAAGGAAGATGATCGGCAGGCCCGAGGCGAGAAGAACGAAGAAAAGGACGAGGGTGATCATGCTCCGACCTCCGGAATGCCCTGACCGAGCCAGTCGAAGAGCGCAAGGAACTGGTGAAACGACAGGATCGTCATTTCCACAGCGAAGAAGACTTGGATGACCGCGCGCGGCATCGGAACCGTGGCGGATCGCTCGGACCAGACCCAGGGAGTCGCGACATAGCGGATCGCGACCACGGTGAGCGCCATCGCCAGGATGAGGACCAGCACGCCGACCGCCACGCGGAGCAGTCGTCCCTGGCGGCCAGGCAGCAGGGAACCAATCAGATCGACCGAGACCAGCTTGCGTTCGAAGACCAGCAGACTGAGCCCGCAGAACGTCGCCACGATCAGGAGCAGAAGGGCCACCTCCTCGGCGAAGAACAGAGGGGAGGACAGGACGTAGCGAAAAAACACCTGCGCCACGAGGATGCCGACCAGGGCCGACATCGCCAAAAGCGCCACCAGCCGTTCGATCCGCGCGATCCAGCCGTCGATGCGGTGAAGCCTGCCTAACATCCCGGTTCCTCCCTCCCAAGCCGTTCGCTCAGTTCATTTTCGCGATCGCGTCCTTGGCCGCTTCGACGAATTCGCGGATCAGCGGATCACGGTCGATAAATTACTATTATCGATTTTGTTTGAAGTGGGCGTACGAACCATGCATGTTTCGCCGAGTCCGCTGATCGACAGGTCCAGGCCATGCCCGAGCACCCCCGGAATCGTCGTCTCGACGCGCCGCGGGCCTTGGGGCGCCGGGTCGCGGACCTCGATGCGCTCGGATCCGTCCTGCCCGAGGGACGCGCGGCCGGCCTGGCGGATCTGCTGAGCGATGCCGACGTCGCCACCCTTCGACATCTCGCCGAAGCGGGCATGGGGGCCAACACGCTGCGCGCGCTCGGCTCCGACCTTGGCTATCTCGAGGCCTGGGCGCTGGCGTCGACCGGCAGCCCGCTGCCCTGGCCGGCGCCGCTCGACCTCGTCCTGAAGTTCGTGGCGCAGCATCTCTGGGACGCATCGCAAAAGTCGATCGACGCGGACCACGGCATGCCGGAGACGGTGCGCGCGGAGCTGATCGCGGCCGGGGTGCTGCGTGCGGCCGGTCCGCATGCCCCCGGCACGGTGCGGCGTCGTCTCTCGTCATGGTCGACGCTGCACCGGTGGCGCAACCTCGAGGGGGCCTTCGCCTCCCCTGCCCTGCGGAAGTCGGTGCAGTTCGCCGCGCGTGCGGCGCCGCGCGGGCGCAGGCGCAAGAGCCGCGAGGCCATCGCCGGCGAGGTCATCGGGCGGCTCCTGCAGGTTCTCGACGAGCAGATTAGCGCCATTGGCCTCGACCGATCGCGGAACGCCTCCGCGTTGTCCCTGGCGGCGCTGCGCGATCGCTCGATCCTGTCGTTCGGCTTCGCCGCCGGTGGGCGCCGGCGGAGCGAGATCGCCGGCCTGACATGCGAGGCGCTGGAACGGTCCCCCGTCCGCTCACCCGTCCGCTCACCCGTCCGCTCCCCGGTGCCGAATGGCACGGGGCCATCCCTCATCGTCGATCTGGGCCGCACCAAGACGACCGACGCCGCGGACTCCGCCACCGTCGTGCTGATCGGCCGGCCGATCGACGACCTGGAGGCCTGGCTCGCCGGGTCGGGCATCGCGTCCGGTCCGGTCTACCGCGCCGTCAGCCGATGGGGCGCCGTGGGTAAGGCGGCGCTGACCCCGCAGAGCGTCAACGCCATCGTCAAGGCGCGGCTCTGCCAGGCAGGCTACGACCCGGCGGACTATTCGGCGCATGGGCTGCGCTCCGGCTACCTGACGGAAGCCTTCCTGCAGGGCGTGAGCCTGCCTGAGGCGATGGGACAGTCCGGGCATCGCTCGGTCAACCAGGCGGCCGCCTATTTTCGGGCGGTTCGCGGCACGGCCGGTCGCGCCGGGCGCTTGCTCGGCTGAGGTCTTTGCAGCCAAGCAATTGTTCCGTAAGGATAATCCAAGGGAGCGAGCGCCCGAAACGCTTACTCGGCGTCGTTGATTTCCCCGCGGGGAAATGCTCCGTCGTCCAGTGCGCTCCAGAATGCGACGATGGCGGCCTCCAGACGATAACGGTCGACGGCGGCAAAGTCGCGGACGGCACGCAGCTCGACGCGCCCGTCGGTCGCCGTGCAGCGGATGCCGGGGCCGACCGGCACCGTCAGCGCGACGCGCCCCCGGCGGGCGGAGCCCCGCGGCGCCCCCCTGCCCTTTTGCGCCGGCGGCACCGCGCGGACGTCGAGGAATGCGCGCAGGACGGCGATCTCCTCGGTGCCGTCGCGGTCCGGCCCGGCAGCGCGAAGTCGCGACACAAGCTCCGCGATGGCATCGGGCTCGGCCTCGAGCCGATCGGCCAATTCGAGGCCGAGTGACCGTGGGATCGCGGCCGGATGCTCGAGCACCTTGCCGAGCCGCCGCATCAGCAGCGCGAAGCGGCGGATGTAGCTGCGTTTCTGCGGGCCGGCCGAGGCGTAGAGGATGTTCACGGCCGCGTCCGTGTCGGCGCAACCGTCGATGCCCGCATCAGCGTAGGCCAGCGCAAGGGACGCCATCTCGGCGAAGGCGATGTCCTTGCGGACCAGGTTCTCGTCCACCATCCGGCGGTAGAGCGCCGCCTTGTCCAACCCCGACGACAGGATCGCCGCCGGGATCGCCCCCCAGCGTCTATCGCCGGTTTCGACCAGAAGCTCGCGGTACGCCGTCAGGCGGCGGAGACCTTCGACCAGCTCATAGGCCCCCTGCCCCACCGGTTCGACGCGAACCGGGTTCGAGAGGCCGATGTCGCGCAGCGAGGCCTTCAGGTCGCCGAGGTCGAGGTCGGACCCGGCGCGGCGGTCGCGGACCAGCTTGCGCGTCCTGATGCGGTCGAGCGGGATCACGTCCGTGACCAGGCCCGCGGCCTTCAGACGGACGAATTCCGCCGCTAGCCCGTCGTTCTCCGCCCGGATCTCGGCCTCGACGGCGCGGCGGTGGCGCAGCGCGTCGCCGGTCTCGCCGATGGCCGTCGCCATCGGGCCGCGGCGAGACGGAGGCATGGACTTGGTCTCAAGGTCCGCGGGCAGGTCCGAGGTGTCGAGCGCACCGGTCGGCGCGGCCTCGGGCGGTGCGCTGGCGGGAAGGTCGACGTCGAAGACGCGGCGCTTGCGGGTCACGGCAGCTCCTCCATCCGGTTCCATGCCGCGAGCACGTTGGTCTTGAACTCGCCGTAGGCGGCATCGAAGGTCGATCGCGCACGCCGCCAGGTCTCGCGCGTCATGTCGCGGTAGTCGATCTCGTAGACCGAGGACAGGAAACGGCCGGACTGCTCGACGGCGCGCGTATGCTCGATCGGATGCTCGGTCATGCGCTCGCCGAACACCTTGAAGAAGGCGTCGCGCATGGCGCGGTGCAGATCGTTGCCCGGCTCGTAGCGCGTCAGCACGAAGCGGATGTCGAGGAACCGCTTGCGCGATTTCCCCGCGGGGAAATCCCCTCCCTCGTCGAAGTCCGCCAGATCGCCCAAGGCGTCGGACAGCTGGCCGATGAAAGAGGTGGTGGAATCGTATTCCCAATAGCCGGGGCCGGACGGCACGTAGAGCACGTCGGCCGCGAAGACGGCGTTCATCGACTGGTAGCCGATGGCCGGGGGGCAGTCGAAGATCGCCATGTCGTAGGCATCCGGGGGAAGCGTATCGAGCCACCGATCGACGGCGGCGAAGAACGACCAGTCCGGGTTCGCATGACGATACTGCGCGGAGGCGAACTCCACGAACGCCGCATTGGCGCAGGACGGCACGATGTCGATGGTCGACCAGCAGGTCGGCCGGATGAAGTCGGTCGCGCGCAGATCGGCGAGGCCCGCGCCGGAGATGGCGTCCGGCACGCGGCGCTGCGGGATGGCGCGCCCGGATTCCGCGCCGCGGGTCGCCCGGTTCATCCGGTCCGTCTCGCGCACGAGGTCGCGCGCCATGATGCCCCAGACGGTGTGGTCTTCGGAGACGTCCGTCAGGCCCATCGAATGCGAGAGCGTCGCCTGGGGGTCGAAGTCGATGCAGAGCACGCGGTAGCCGTCAAGCGCGGCCGCATGTGCGAGGTGCAGCGCCGTGGTGGACTTGCCGGCGCCACCCTTGAAGTTCGCGACCGCAACGCGGATCGCGCGACGGTTGGCCGGACGCGCCGGCATCAGCGAGCGCCGGTTGACGCGCATCCGCCGGCGCAGCTCGTTGACCTCCTCGAGCGAGAACCAGCGCTGGCGGCCGTCGGGCTCGACCTCGCCCGAGGGCAGGCTCGGATCGGTCACGAGGCGCGAGCGGAACGTGTTCTGGTTGACCCGCAGGATCAGCTCCGACACCTCCCACGACGAAAAGCGGCGCAGGACCTTCTCGCTGCTCGGCGAAAAGGTCTGCCGGCGGATGTGGCCCTGCATCCGCAGCGAAGCGTCCCGGAGCGTCGCGAGGTCGGCGTGATCGAACATCGGAAGCTCAACGTAAATCGTTGCGGGATTTCCAAGTACGACAGATTTGACATTCTGGCAATGCCGTTTATTCCTGCCAAGACGGCGCAGAACCGGCGCATGGGTTTCCCCGCGGGGAAACCGACGTGAGTGCCGCATTGTCGGGGGGTGATTCGGCTCCTCATGCGATCAGCTCTCCGATCATTGCCAGATATGGCCCGGGCTGAGGTGACAGCCGCAAGCGCTTGGGGGGACATCAAGCGCAGTTGGGGTGACATGCAGAGTGTCCTCCAATACCTGTTCATACCGGATTCAAGATAATCGTGGGGCCGCCAAAGAGACTGCGCGGTCGAGCGGACTTGACAGACCGGGTCGCCTCAACGCTAATCGCCATGATCCCGGCGATTGCGATGAGCGACATGCCCGGGCGAGGACCGAGATGGCCGGAACACAGCAGCCTTATCGTCATGCGGCAGAGCCCGCACGGGCCTCATGATGCCGGAGCGGGAGCCGCGTCTCGACGGGCGCGCTTCGCCCGCATTCAAGTACGACTTGCTGACCGCGCTCGGCGCCCATGCCTGCGCGTCGGCCGGACACCGCGGGACGCTCGCGCTGCGGTTGATGGTGCTGGTCACGGCGCGGTACGACTGGCGGGCGGACATCCTCGCGACGGGGCAGCGCGAGATGGCGGCGCTCTGGTCGGTCGACGAGCGGACCGTGAAGCGCGAGGTGGCGCGGCTGCGCGAGATGGGCTGGCTGGTGCTGAAGCGACCCGCGGCGCGGGGCAGGGTGGCCTGCCACGGGCTCGGGATCGCGGCGATCCTCGCCGATACCCGGGCATCCTGGGACGCGGTGGGCCAGGACTTCGTCGCGCGTCTCACGGTGCCGCAGCCTGCGTCGGACACGGTCGTGGCCTTTCCGACGCTCGAGCCCCGCGCCGGTCCGTGGGGGCGCGTGGCGGCGGCCTCGGCGGCGGCGGACCCTGCGACGCATCTTGCCTGGATCGCGCCGCTGCGGTGCGACGGGTTGGTGGACGGGCAGCTCATCCTGCGCGCGCCCTCGGCCTTCCATGCCACCTACGTGCGGACGCATCTTGCCGGGCTGATCGAGCGTCATGCACGGCGCGAGTTCGACGGCGTGGCCGGGATCGACCTGCGAGGGCCCTGAGACCGGTCGTGCGGGCTGTCGCTCCCGGAGTGTGCGTGATACCAAGGTATCAATCGAGGCCTTCTCAGGCGGTTCATTGATATGGTCGTATCGCTTCAAGCCTGCACCTCCGAAGATGTCGCGGCGCGCGCGGGCCAGGCCGCGAAGGCGCTGCGGCTGGCGTCGCGGCTCACCCGCCGCGAGCTTGCGGCGCGCACGGGGGTGCCTCAACCGACGTTGCGGCGCTTCGAGGAGACGGGTCTCGCCCCGTTCCTGACCGTCGTGCGGATCGCCGAGGGGCTTGGTCGGGAGGGTGCCGTGGCGGGCTTGTTCGCTCCATCCAAAACGCCGCCGGAGACGCTGCCCGGAACGCTGGAGGAGGCGCTGGCGGCGGAGCGGCGGCGGTGAGCGATCCTGCGAGCGATCCCGCGCCCTGGCGGTTCGAGGAGCCGCTCGCGGTGGCGCTGGAGGGCCTGGCGGACGGGCAGGGGGCCACGATCGACCTGCCGGTCGGCCGGATCGCCTGGTCCCGGTCGCGCCGTGCGGCGCTCTTCGAGGCGGCACCCGAGGCGCTGGCGGCGGGCGTGCCGCTCTCGCCGCACGGGATGCCGCTCGCCGCGGGGCTGACGCCGGGCGATCCGGCGGAGTTCGGGGGCCTCAACGGGGTCTTCGCCGACAGCCTGCCCGACGGCTGGGGCACGCTCCTCGTCGACCGCGAGGCCGAGGCGCGCGGCCTGCGCCGGGCCGACCTCACCCCGGTGGACCGCCTCGCCATCGTCGGGCGCGGCGGCATGGGCGCGCTGACCTACCGACCCGAAGCCGCACCGGACGCGGCGCGCGGGATCGATCTCGACGAGCTCGGCTCGGCCGCGGAACGGGTGCTGCGCGAGGCGGGGGAGGTGCCGCTCGAGGACGCCGCGCGGCTCCGGGCGGCGCTCGGCGGGTCGGGGGGCGCGCGGCCGAAGATCGTCTGCCAGATCGGCCCGGACGACATCCTGCGCCCCGCCGATGCGCCGCCGGAGCCGGGGTTCGCGCACTGGATCGTCAAGTTCGCCGGTCCGGGCGACGGGGCGCATGTCGCCGAGGTCGAGCGCGCCTATGCCACGATGGCCGCGGCCGCGGGGATCGACATGCCGGCGACGCGGCTGGTGCGGCGCGCGGGCGGCCGGGCCGTCCTCGCGATCCGCCGGTTCGACCGGGAGGTGGTGGCGGACGGGCAGGGGGCGCGGCTCCGGCGCTGGCACATGCTGTCGGCCTCGGGCGCGCTCGAGAGCGAGCACGGCCGCTACGCTTTCGACTACGCAACGCTGCTGACCTGGATCCGTCAGCTCGTGCGCGACGTGCGCGCGGTCGAGGAGGGTCTGCGCCGCGCGGCCTTCAACGCGATGGCGCACAACCGCGACGACCACGGCCGCCAGCATTCCGCGCTCCTCGACCGCGACGCGCACGGCGCCTGGCGCTGGCGGCTGGCGCCGGCCTACGACCTCACGCCGTCGGACGGGCCGGGCGGCGAGCACGCGCTCGCCATCGGCGGGCAGGGCCGCGACGTGGACCGCGCCGCCCTCGGCCGGCTCGCACGCGCCGCCGGGGTGCCCGACGCGCGACGCGACGCGATCCTGGCGGAGGTCGCCGCGGCGGTGACGGACTGGGCGGCGCACGCCGACGCAGCCGGCGTCCCGGCGGCGGTGCGGGGACGGG
Source organism: Paracoccaceae bacterium (assembly GCA_965219015.1). GTDB lineage: Bacteria > Pseudomonadota > Alphaproteobacteria > Rhodobacterales > Rhodobacteraceae > CBDCNH01. The sequence goes on along the minus strand of CBDCNH010000013.1, from coordinate 93,206 downwards.
TGGGGCGGCTGCACCGGGTGGTGGGGTAGGGGGCCTGACCTGCGGCAGGCGTTGACGGGGCAGGTGGCGGAGGAGGCGGACCGGTGCCACCGGAACGACGGTCGTGCGAGTGATGGCTGACGTCGACGGCTGGTACGTGTGACATGCCGATGAGGGATTGCCGGCGTTTCCTGCAGGCCGCTCGAGGACGCTTCGAGCCGATCGATGTCTCGTCGAACGTCAAGGGGCCCGCGGCCCCCCTGGTCGGCCCGAGCCGGCCCCGGGCCTTCAGCACCCGCCGGCGGGTGCGATCTCCGCCGAGCTTCTCCTCCCTGGACTTCGGCGCGCGGAGAGGCAGTCCGGGCCCGTGACGTCGGCGGGATCGAGGACGTGGCGCAGCCCATCGACAGCAGGCGGATCGCGGCGGCGCGTGCGGTGTGGCCGGCGCCCACGACACCGGCGTCGAATGTGGCCTGCGGTGCGGGGCCCATCCCGGGACCGCTCTCCCCTGCCGCGGGCCCGATCCGAGGGTCATCTGCACTTGCATGTAAATACAGCCTTTGCGACGCTCGGCCGGAGGACATGGAGGACCGTCTCGATGCGCGACACCGACCTTCTCGCCGAGCTCGGGTCACGGTTGCTGTCTGGTGCTGTCAGGGTGATCGACCTGTCGGGTCCGCTCGGGCCGGACACGCCCCTGCTGAAGCTGCCGGAGGGGTTCGGCGAGGACACGCCCCGGATCGAGGTCCACAAGATCAGCGAGTATGACGAGAACGGCCCCTACTGGGCCTGGAACTGGCTCAAGATCGGCGAACATTCGGGCACGCACTTCGATGCGCCGCACCACTGGGTCTCCGGCAAGGACTACGCCGACGGCTACACCGACACGATCGATCCGCAGAGCTTCGTCGGCCCGCTCAACGTGCTCGACTTCTCGTCCGAGAGCGAGGCGGACGCCGATTTCCTGCTGACGGTCGAGCATATCGAGGACTGGGAGGCCAGGAACGGGCCGATTGGCGCGGGCGAGTGGGTCGTCCTGCGGACGGACTGGTACAAGCGCGCCGGGTCGACCGAGACCTTCCTCAACACCGACGCGGACGGCGCGCCGCATTCGCCCGGCCCATCGGTCGAGGCAGTGAAGTACCTGATCGCCAAGGGGATCAAGGGCTGGGGATCGGAATGCATCGGCACCGACTGGGGCCAGGCGCCGCGACTCGACCCGCCGTTCCCCGCGCACACGCTGCTGCATGCCAGCAACATGTACGGCCTGGCGTCGCTCGCGCATCTCGACGCGCTGCCGCCCAAGGGCGCGATCCTCGTCGCCGCGCCGCTCAAGCTCGTGGCGGGCACCGGAAGCCCGATCCGCGCACTGGCCCTGGTCGCCGGCTGACAGGTGCGGGACGTCGGCGGGCCCTTCGAGCACGTGATCGTCGGCAGCGGGATCAACGGGCTGGTCGCGGCGGCGACGCTGGCAAAGAAGGGCCGGTCCGTCTGCGTGCTGGAGCGCTCGGATCGGATCGGGGGCTGCATGCGGACCGAGGCGCTGACCGTTCCCGGCTACGTCCACGACACGATGGCGACGACGTTCGTGCTGTTCGTGACCGGCCCCGCGATGGCGGCGCTCGGGCCCGACCTCGCGCGACACGGGGTCGAGTTCGGCACGACCGATGCGCCGACCGGGGTGCTGCTCCCGGACGGACGCCATCTGATCCTGAACCGCGACCGCGCCGCCAACCACGCCGCCTTCGAGGCGGTGGCGCCCGGAGACGGCGATGCGCTGCGTGCCGGCATCGGACAGGTCGAGGCGAACGCGGACCTGCTCTTCGGCTTGCTCGGCGGGCCCGCCTGGGGAACGGGACCGGCGCGCCTCGTCGCGCGCGAGACCTGGCGGCGGGGCGGCCCGCGCGCGCTGCTGACGGAGGTCGGCGGGATGCTCGGCTCGTTGCGCGGCTGGCTCGAGACGGAGCTTACGGACGAGCTGACCCGCGCGGTCCTCGCGCCCTGGTGCCTTCATGCGGGGCTTGGTCCCGAGGCGGCTTTCTCGGGCGAGATGACGCGCGTGATCGCCTTCGCGCTCGAGGCGGCGGGCGCCCCGGTGGCAAAGGGGGGAGCGTCGCGCGTCGCCGAGGGGCTCGGCGCGATCGTCGAGGCGCATGGCGGCTGCATCCGCACCGGCGCCGATGCCGTGCGGATCGAGACGGCGGGGGGAAGGGCAACCGGCGTGGCGCTCGCCGACGGGCGGTTCGTGCGCGCGAGCCGCGGCGTCATCGCCTCCGTCACGCCGGAGCAACTCTACAACCGCCTGCTGGCCCCGGGGGACGTCGGTCCGGCCGCGGCGCGGGCGCGGCGCTACCGGCGCGGGCGGGCGAATTTCCAGATGCACTACGCGCTCGACGGCCTGCCCGACTGGGGCGAGCCGGCCCTCGCCCGGGTCGCGCTCCTGCATCTGACGCCCGGTCTCGACGGCGTGTCGCGCGCGGTCAACGAGGCGGAGCGCGGCCTCTTGCCGGCGGTGCCGACGATCTGCGTGGGACAGCCGCACGTGCAGGATCCGTCGCGCTGCCCCGAGGGCAAGGCGATCCTGTGGCTGCAGATGCCCGAGGCGCCGCGCATCCTGAAGGGCGACGCGGCCGGTGAGATCGAGACGGGCACCGAAGAAATGGGCGCCGGCTGGACGGACGCGGTGGCCGAGCGCTTCGCCGACCGCATCGAGGCCATCCTGCGTCGCCATATCCGCAACTTCGACGCAATCCGGCGCGAGCGCGTCGTGATCGGCCCGCATGCGCTGGAGGCGATGAACGTGAACCTGGAGGGCGGCGACCCTTATGGCGGAGCCACGACGATCGACCAGTTCTTCCTGTGGCGGCCCTTCGCGGACAGCGTAAACCACCGCACGCACATCGGCGGCCTCTACCACATCGGCGCCTCCACGCACCCCGGCCCCGGCCTGTCGGGCGGCTCTGGCGCACTCCTGGCGGCACGGCTGTGAGCGCGGCGTTGCGCCCGCTTCGCACCGACGGCGCGCAGGTGCCCGACCGCCTTGGCGAGCGGGGCCTGACGACGGCCAAGATGCGCGCCCCGACGGTGCTGTCCGTGCATGACGCGACCATGATCAACGCGTTCTGCGTCCATGCCGTAACGGAGCAGTCCGCGATGAGCCCTACGCTCGGCGAGCTTGAGGAGGCGGGTCTGATCGAGCGGCGTCCGGACGAGCGCGACACCCGCGCGCGGCGTTGAACCGCTGCCGGGACAGCGGCAGTCCCTGACCATTCGGACGCGCATCCGCGCGTCTGTCACTGCAGGAGGCGATCATGGCCGAACGCTCGTTCCGGAAGGAGGTGGAGACGCTCCGCCTCGGCGCGGGGGAGGTGTTCGCCGGAGAGGGGATCCTCGCGATCACGAAGGCGCTGCTGCAGTCGGGCGTGGGCTACGTCGGCGGCTACCAGGGCGCGCCGATCAGCCACCTGATGGACGTGCTGGCCGACGCGCAGGACATCCTGCGCGACCTCGGCGTCCATTACGAGGCGTCGGCCTCGGAGGCGGCCGCGACGGCGATGCTCGCCGCGTCGGTGCATTACCCGATCCGGGGCGCGGTCGCCTTCAAGTCGACGGTCGGGCTCAACGTGGCGTCGGACGCGCTGGCGAACCTCGCCTCGGGCGGGGTCACGGGGGGCGCGGTGATCGTGGTGGGCGAGGACTATGGCGAGGGCTCGTCGATCATGCAGGAGCGCAGCCACGCCTTCTGCATGAAGAGCCAGGTCTGGATGCTCGACCCGCGCCCGAACCTGCCCTCCATCGTCGCGGCCACCGAGCATGCCTTCGCGCTGTCGGAGGCGTCGAACACGCCGGTCCTGCTGCAGGTGCGGATCCGGTGCTGCCACGTGACCGGCTCGTTCGTCGCGAAGGACAACAGACCCCCGGCGACGACGGTGAAGGACGCGCTCGAGCATCCGCGCCGCGATCTCGGCCGGATCGTGCTGCCGCCGGCCTCCTACCTGCACGAGCAGGAGAAGGTATCGAAGCGGCTGCCGGCCGCGCTCGCCTACCTCCGGGCGCATGGGCTCAACGAGACGTTCGGCGGAGGGGACGGCGCGGTCGGGATCGTCTGCCAGGGGGGCATGTACAACGGCGTCGTGCGCGCGCTGCAGCGCCTCGGGCTCGCGGACGACTACGGCGAGGGCCGCGTCGACATCCACTGCCTGAACGTGACCTATCCCCTGGACCCCGAGGGGCTGGTCGCTTTCTGCGACGGCCGCGAGGCGGTGCTGGTGGTGGAGGAGGGCCAGCCGGACTTCCTCGAGCAGGCGATCGGGTCGATCCTCTACAAGGCCGGCCGGCGCGTCGCGCTGCGTGGCAAGGACGTGCTGCCGATGGCGGGCGAGTACACCGGCCGGATCATGCTGGACGGCATCCGCGACTTCCTGCGCGCCCATGCACCCGCGCTGCTGGCGCCGCATGACCTTGCCCCGAACGTGCCGCCCGTCCCGCCGGAGCTTGCCGCCCTGGCCCCGGTCGTCCCCGGCCGGCCGCCCGGCTTCTGCACCGGCTGCCCGGAGCGGCCGATCTTCGCCGCGACCAAGCTCATGGAGCAGGAGCTCGGGGCGCACCACATCGCGTCCGACATCGGCTGCCACCTGTTCTCGATCATGCCGCCGTTCGATCTCGGCTCGACGACGATGGGCTACGGCCTCGGCCCCGCGTCCGCCTCCGCGCTGAACGCGCCGGGCGCGACGCGTCGGTCGATCTCGTTCATCGGCGACGGCGGCTTCTGGCACAACGGGCTGACCACCTCGATCGGGAACGCGGTGTTCAACGGCAACGACGGCGTCATCGTCATCGTCGACAACTTCTACTCCGCGGCCACCGGCGGGCAGGACATCCTGTCCTCGCGCGCCGACAACCGCTCGAAGTCGACGAAGCATCCCATCGGGGCGGCGGTCCGCGGCATGGGCGTGACGTGGGTGAGGGAGCTGCCCGACACCTACGACGTCGGGCTGATGCGGGACACGCTGCGCGAGGCGCTGACGACCGACGCCACGGGCCGAAGGTCATCGTCGCCTCGTCGGAATGCATGCTCAACCGCGAGCGGCGCGAGAAGCCGCTGCGAGCGCAGGCGAAAGCCGACGGCAAGCGCGTGGTGGAGACGCGGTTCGGGATCGACGAGGACGTCTGCACCGGCGACCATGCCTGCATCCGGCTGTCCGGCTGCCCGTCGCTGACCGTGCGGCATCTGGATGACCCGCTGCGCGACGACCCCGTGGCCCACATCGACGAGACCTGCGTCGGCTGCGGGAATTGCGGCGAGGTCGCGGACGCCGCCGTCCTCTGCCCGTCGTTCTACCGGGCCGATGCCATCGCCAATCCGTCCCGGACGGAGCGCTGGCTCGATGGCGTGCGTGCCGGCTTCCGGGCCCGCCTTCAGACCCGCCGCGACGCGCGTCGCCTGCGATCGACAGGGGCCTGAGGATGACGTCGATGGCGCCCGTGGCGGCGGGCGACCCAATCCTGAAGGTCGCCGTCCTCGCCGTCGGCGGGCAGGGCGGCGGCGTCCTTTCGGGTTGGATCGCTGCTCTGGCGGAAGCGAACGGATTTCACGCGCAGGCCACGTCCGTGCCGGGCGTCGCGCAGCGGACCGGTGCGACGATCTACTACGTCGAGATGAAGCGGGCCGATCCCGTCCGACCAGACCGCCGGCCGGTCTTCGCGCTGATGCCGGCGCAGGGGGACGTGGACGTCGTCGTTGCCTCCGAGCTGGTCGAGGTCGGGCGCGCGATGCTGCGTGAGTTCGTGACGCCGGACCGGACGGTCCTGATCGGCTCGGCGCATCGCGACCTGACGGTGACCGAGAAGCAGGAGCCGGGCGACGGGCGGAAGAACCCGGCTCCGGTGCTCGCGGCCGGCCTGGCGCTCTCGGCGCGGTTCATCTGCTTCGACATGCGCGAGGCGGCGCGCGCGCATGGCGCGCACATCTCCGCGGCCCTCTTCGGCGCGCTCTCGGGCTCCGGCGCGCTCCCCTTCGAGGCGGAGGACTACCGGGCGGTCATCCGCGCCTCCGGCAAGGGCGTCGAACGGAGTCTCGCCGCCTTCGACGCGGCGCTCGCGCAGGTCGATGCGCCCGAGCGGGTCGAGCCCAGCCGGGCCGACCCCGCTCCCGACGCCTCAATGACGGGGCCCGCCACGCTCCTGCGCGGCTACGCCTCTCTGTCGAAGCGGGTGGATGCGATGCCGGTCCCGGTGCGGGACATGGCGCGGCGAGGGTTGGCGAAGGTCGTGGACTTCCAGGACCTCGCCTACGGGAAAGAGTATCTCGACCGGCTCGACCGCTGCCTCGACGGCGACCGCGCGCCCTGGGCCTTCGGGGTGGCGGCGGCCAAGCACGTCGCCAACGCAATGGCCTACGACGACATCGTGCGCGTGGCGGACCTCAAGACCCGCGCCAGCCGCGACCGTCGCCTGCGCGCCGAGATCGGCCGCGGCGACGGGGACGTGGTCGCTGTCACGGAGTTCTTCCATCCGCGCTCCGAGGAAGTGATCGGGCTGATGCCCGCCCGCCTCGGTGCCTGGTTCGACGCGCGGCCCGATGCGACGCGGCGTCTGGACCGGCTGGTCAACCGGGGGCTGCGGCTGCGAACCGACCGCGCGGCGACCTTCGCGCTCCTCTGGTCGGTGGCCGGCCTCCGTGCCTGGCGGCGGTCCCTGTTCCGGCATCGCATGGAGGTCGCGCATCTCGAACGGTGGCTCGCGCTCGCGCTCGAGACGCGGGGGCGGGACCATGACCTCGGCGTGGAGGTCCTGGAGTGCCGGCGTCTCGTCAAAGGGTATTCGGACACCCACGCGCGCGGCCTGTCGAAGTTCGACCGGGTCCTGTCGGGGTTGACGCTGGTGGAGGGTCGACGCGACGCCGCCGACTGGATCCGCCGCTTGCGCGCGGCCGCGCTTCGGGACGAGGCGGGCACGGCCCTCGACGGCGCGCTCCGCACCATCCGCGAGATGTGATTGGCCGCGACTGGAACCTCGCGAGGCGGCCTGCAACCGCTGACGTGGCGGGCAGGGCCGTCATCTGCCTTTCCGCGTTCGGGCTTCGGCGGCCATCGCGCCGAGACAGGCAGCGAGCCGGTCCAGCCCGGTGTCCAGATTGGCCTCGACGCCGCCGCCCACGCCGACCCGGATATGTCCCGTCAGCCCGTAGGCGATACCGGGCAGCAGGAACGTGCGGTAGGGGTCGTCAAGCAGGCGGCGGGCGAGCGCTTCCCCGTCGAGGCCGTGCGACAGCCGGGCCAGTCCGATCAACCCGGCCTGCGGGCGCACCCAGGACATGTGCGGGCTGCCCCGAATGAACCCGTCCATCCGGTCGAGCCCTGCTCTCCCCTCCGCACGGGCCTTGCCAAGCGCGGGGCCGAGGCGGTCCGGACGCAACGCGACCTCGGCCACGACCTCGCCCAGGACGTTCATGATCTCGCTCGAATTCTCGCGGAGAACCACCGCGTCCATCAGCAGCCCCGGATCGCGGCAGATCAGCCATCCGGTCCGCAGACCCTGCAGCCCGAGCGCCTTCGACACGCTGCCGGTCGTGATCCCGCGCTCGTAGAGGCCCGCCACCGACGGGGCGCGAGGCCCCTCCCATTCGAGGCCGGCATAGACCTCGTCGACGACGAGCCAGGCGCCCGCGCGACGGGCGATGTCGACGACGGCCGCGAGATCGGCGGCATCCATCACGCATCCCGTCGGGTTGTTCGGGTTCGACAAAAAGATCATCCGCGTCCCCGGCACCGCCGCCGCCGCGAGCCGGTCCAACGGCAGGCGCCAGCCTTCGTCCTCGTCGCGCGCCACCGCGACGATCTCGGCCTCCTGCGCGCGGCCCAGCACCTCCGCCTGCGGCCAGCCGGGCGTCTCGACCACAAGACGGTCGCCCGACCCGACGAGTTGCCGGATCGCGAGGTAGTTCGCCTCGGCGGCGCCGGCGGTGACGAGCACGTCGTCGGGCGTGCAGAGGCCCCTGAGCCCGGCCTGCGCGACGATGCGCGCGCGCAGCTCCGGCAGCCCGCGGAACGAACGCTGGTTCCAGTCGAGCGACAGGTCGGGGTCGAGATCGGGGAGGAAGTCGCCCAGCCGCGGGCTCGACGACAGCGAGAAGCCGACGAACGCCTCCGGCTCGCGCGCCACCGTCTCGAGCAGGTAGTCGAAGAGCTTGTGTATCCGCACCTTCATACGCACCATCCCCCCATGCAGGATCTGAGCCTACTCGCCGGGCGGCCCGCCCGCCTGACCGTTCTCGACTTCGGATCGTTCCGCGTCCATGCAGGCCCGCGCGACATCGGCATCTGCGGCTTCCTCGTCACCACCGACGCGGGCGAGCATGTCCTGATCGACAGCGGCTTCCCGGCGAAATACGCCGACGATGCGGAGGCCGCCACCGCCGAGGACGGGCTGGGATCGTTCGGGCAGGTCCTGTCGCTGACCCGCGAGACTCTTCCCGCGGCGCAACTCGCGCTTGCCGGCGTCGCGCCCGAGGACATCGACCTCTTCGTCCTGACGCACAGCCACATCGACCATCTGGGCGGGCTCTACGATTTCACGCAGGCGCCACTCCTCGTCTCCGCGGTCGAGCGGAGACTGCCGAGGCCGCTCTACTGGTCCGGCGGCCAGCCCTGGGACTGGCCCGACCGGAAGACGATCACCGTTGAGGGCGACGCACGGATCGGGCCGGGCTTCGAGCTGTTCCACGTGCCCGGCCACGCTCCGGGGCAATTGGCGTTCCTGCTCGAGCTGCCGCAGACCGGGCCGGTTCTCTTGGCCTCCGACGCGATCTCCAGGCCGGCGGAGATCGAGGAGCGGTTCGACACGGCCTGGGCTCCGGTGGCGGCAATCGCCAGCGCGGAGCGGCTGATGCGGCTGGCGCGCGAGCGGGACGCCTTCGTGATCTACGGGCATGGGCCGGAGCAATGGCCGACGCTCCGCAAGGCGCCCGAGCATTACGCCTAGCGAACGTCCCTTCCCTGGTTGAGGATGATGACGTTGCCGCTGCAGACGTCGCCCGCCGGCGAGACGAGGAAGCCGATCCAGGCCGCGACCTCCTCGGGCCGCATCGCGCGGCCGTGCGGCATCTGCGCGATCGCGGCCTGGAGCACCTCAGGGCTGACCACGTCGAAGAGTGGCGTCTCGGTCATCGCGGGCGCGACCGAGTTCACGGATATCCGGTCGCGCGCGTAGCGCCGCGCCAGATCCTTCGTCAGCGTGTCCATCGCCGCCTTGGACGCGCGATAGTGCGGCGGGTCGAAGACGTCGAAGTTGTAGGCGCCGTTGGAGGAGACGTTGACGATCTTCTTGACGCCCGGCCGCATCAGCATTCGCGGCACGACGGCCTGCGCGGCGTGGAAGGCAGCCGAGAAGTTGAGCCCCATCTGTGCATCGAGCTCGTCCCCGGGGATGTCGGGAAAGGCCGACATGAGGCAGGTGCCCGCGTTGTTGACCAGCACGTCCGGCCCTCCGGCCTCCTCCCCGATCCGCTCGAAGGTCGCGTAAATGGCGGCCGTATCCATCAGGTCCACCACGAAGGGCAGGACCGCATCGCCATGCGCGGCCACGAGCGCGCCGAGCCCGTCTTCGTCGCGGTCGAGCGCCGCGACGCGCAGTCCGTCTTCGACGAGACGCGCGACGATGGCGCGACCGAGCCCGCCTGCGGCTTCCCGTGACCGCCGCGATCCGTTGCATCCCCGACCCTCCTACCTTGCGAGCACCTCGTCATGGCAATATGATCGAAGCACGCGGGGCAAGGGGCGAGGCGGGGCAATCGTGGCCGGACGCGTCGCCGAGATCGTGCTGCCAACGGGCGGGTCGCGCGACGACATCCGGTCGTCACCGCGACGCCCGGGATGTGCCTCGACCCCATCCTGCCGGCGGACGACCCGCGCGAGGGGGTGGTCTCCGGGCACGGGAACCGGCGGATCGAGACGGGCGCGGACGCGGCCCCCGGAACCTGCGTCGAGATCGACCGCCTCGACCTTCCCGTGACGCTGCCCGCCTCCGCCTGTGCGGCGCGGCGCAGCGCCGGCCGAGCGCCGCGCGTCGTCGGGCGGGCCGGGAGGCACTGCCGCGACGATCCCGGACGTTCCGGACGGGTCGATCCTCGCCAGCCATACAATCGCCACGAGGCCGGGCTCGACTGCGGGGACCGGGACACGCAGTTCCGCCCCGAGACCGGGGAACGGCGCGATCGAGCCGCCGCGGCTCCGCCACCGCGTCCCGCACGCCTCCGGGACCGTGGCGGCGATCGGCATCCCGGCCGGGCACGTGACCACCGCCGAGTGCGACATGACCCTGCCCAACGGTCGCGTCGGCCCGGACCGCCGCTTCGTCCGCCGCCGCGTGCGGGACGCCGAATTGCGGTCGTTCGGGATGCCGGCCTTCGTCGACCGCACTGCGGAGATCGCTGCGGGACACGGGTTGTCTCGCGGGCGTGAACGTGGCCCGACGGGGCGAGGAGGCGCCGGTCTGGACGGTGCAGGACGCGGGCATCCGGTTCACGTTCGGGATAGCGGAGTCGCTGGTGCTCAAAGGCGAAGGCCGCTCGCCGCAGCGCCCCGTCGCGGGCGACGCGTTCGCGATCCCGCCGGGGATGCGGACCCGGTACGCCGGGCGCTCGGACGGCGTCGCCCGGTGCGCCGGGCGCTCGGGACGGCGTCGAGCGTTCGGAGGCGTCGCGTCCCGGCGCGGTCGAGCCCGCAGTCGGATGAGCGACGATCCGGGCTACTTCCTGTCCCACTCCATCGGGCAATATCCGGGCAAGGGCGCCGATATGGCGGCGGCCCTGGCGGAGTTCACGCGGGTCTGGGCCGCGCCCGACGACCGACAATGGGCCGCGGCGCTGGCAGCGCGGCTTGCGTTCCTCGGCCTCTGGTCCCGGCTGATCGACGCCCCGGAGGGGTCGCTCACCACCACCGAGTCGGTGACGGCCCGGGCTCCACGCAGTTCTGACACGGCCTCCCGCCCGACCTCCTCGCCGGTCGCCGCGTCCTCGTCGGCGCCGATTGCTTCCCCAGCCTGCACTTCCTCCTCGCGGGCCTTGCCGGGCGCCACGGCTTCACGCTCGAGACGGTGCCGATGCGCGACGGCGAGATGTGGGTCCGGGAGGAGGACGTGCTGGCCCGGTTGGGCGGGGACGTGGCGCTCACGCTCGTCACGCAGGTGACGTCGGTGGCGGGCTACCGCGCCGACCTCAACGCCCTGCTGCCGGCCGCGAGGGACGCGGGAAGCCTGGTGGCCCTCGACGTGACGCAGGGGATCGGCGTGGTCCCGTTCTCGCTGCGCGACCACGCGCCGGACATCGTGGTATCGACCTCGCTCAAGTGGCTCTGCGGCGCGCCCGGGGCGGGGATCGTGCAGGTCCGCCCCGATCTGCTCGGGTCGCTGCGCCCGGAGCTGCGCGGCTGGTTCAGCCAGCCCGACCCCTTCGCCTGGGATCTCGGCGGCTTCGCCTACGCACCCGACGCGCGCCGGCTCGACGCCGGGACGCCGTCGCCGCTGGCCGCGATCGCCTCGGTGCCCGCGCTGCGCCGGATCGTCGGAGGCGACGCCAGGCAGCGGCTCGAGAACGCGCAGGGCCTTTGCGACGCGATCCTCGCGGCGGCGCCGGGTCTCGGCCTTGCAGCCGTCGCCCCGACGGACCCTGCCCGCCGCGGAGGCAGCGCCATGCTGCGCCTGCCGGAAGGCGCCGATCCGGGCGGGATCGTCGCCGGCCTGCGGCAGGCGGGGCTCTACGCGGACGCCCGCGGCCCCGTGCTCCGCCTGTCCCCCGGCGAGACCACCCGGGCGCATCATGTCGATCGGCTCCTCGCCCGGCTCGCGGACCTCGTCTGAGCCCGTCCGCAAGCGAATGGCGGCATGGGCACCACGGCGCGCGTGGCCCCTATCAACCGCGCGGGACTTGCGGTTATCGTTGATGCGAAAGCGGGTCGTAACCGCCTCGTGGCAACGCAGAGGGACATTTTCCATGAAGCTTCTCGGTCTTTCCGCCCTGATCCTCGCGCTCGGGCTCGCATCGACGGCCACCGCGCAGACGCTCGAGGTTGGCGCCTACCCGTCGAACCCGCCTTGGGAGTTCAAGAACGAGAAGAGTGAGTTCGAGGGATTCGAGGTCGATCTCGTCCGTGCGATCGGCGAGAAGATGGGCCGCGAGGTGAACATCCAGGATCTCGGCTTCCAGGCGCTGTTCGCCGCGACCTCCTCCGGACGGATCGACATGGCGATCTCGACCATCACGATCACCGACGAGCGGCTCGCCAGCCAGGACTTCACGCAGCCCTACTACGACAGCGACCTCGGCATCGTCACGGCGGGCGACGCGGTGCAGACCCTCGACGATCTTTCGGGCAAGCCCGTCGGCGCCATCGCGTCCTCGACGGGAGAGGCATGGATCGCGGCGCACAGGGACGAATTCGGCCTCGGCGACTACGCCAGCTACACCACGCAGCAGAACCTGCTCCTCGACGTGGCGAACGGCCGGATCGCGGGCGGGATCGGCGACATCCTCGGCTTCGAGTTCGCCGCCAAGCAGATGCCCCAGCTCCGCGTCGCCGGACGGATCGAGACCGGGGAGCGCTTCGCGATCATGATGCCCAAGACCAGCCCGCTCCTGGGCGAGGTGGACGCGGCGATCTCCGCGCTCAAGGAGGACGGGACGATGGCGAAGCTCTACGAGACCTGGCTCGGCGCGGCGCCCGCCGAGGGCACGTCCGGGGCGGCTGTCATGCCGATCCCCGGCCGCTGATCCCGGCTCCCGCGGCAGCCCGTGGACTTCGCGCAGACCTTCCTCAACATCGAGGTCATGGTCCGCGTCTGGCCGATGCTCGTGAAGGGCATCGCCAACACGCTTGCCCTGGCCGGGACGGTGATCGTCCTCGGCGGGGCCCTCGGCGTGGCGATCTGCCTCGTGCGCCTCTACGCGCCGCGGCTCCTGCGCTGGCTGGCGATCGCTTACGTGGACGTCTTTCGCGCGATCCCGATCCTCGTGCTGCTCGTGCTCGTCTACTACGCGCTGCCCTTCATCGGCATCCGGCTGTCGTCCTTCGTGGCCGCCGCCACGGCGCTCGGCCTCGTGTTCTCGTCCTTCACCGCGGAGGTGTTCCGCGCCGGGATCGAGGCGATCCCGAAGGGCCAGACCGAAGCCGCCGAGGCTCTCGGCCTGCCGTTCCGGGTGACGGTCTGGAAGGTGATCCTGCCGCAGGCGCTCCGCATCGCGATCCCGCCGCATACCTCGAACGCGGTCGCCATCGCCAAGGACACCTCGCTCGCCTCCGTCGTGGCGATGCCGGATCTGCTCAAGCAGGCGACCGACGCGCAGGCGCTGACGGCCAATCCCTCGCCGCTGATCGCCGCGGCGCTGATGTACCTCGTCTTCCTGCTGCCTGCCGTCCGGCTCGTAGCGTATTTCGAGTCGCGCTACCACCGCCAGACCTGAGGCGCCGATGCCGCATTTCGCCCGCCGCATCACCGACACGTCGCCGAAGGATTTCGGCATGTTCGCCCGCGCCGCCGGGCGGGGCGGGAGACCTGATCCACCTGGAACTCGGCCGACCCGTCGAGGACACGCCCGCGCACATCAAGGAGGCCACCATCGCCGCGCTCCGCGCCGGCCACGTCCACTATTCGGACCTGCAGGGGATGCCGGAGCTGCGGCGGGCGCTCGCCCGACGGATGCGGGACGAGAACGGCGTCGATGTCGGGCCCGGCGGGATCCTCGTGACGAACGGCCTGACACAGGCGAGCTTCGCGGTCATCCAGGCGTTCCTCGATCCGGGCGACGAGGTCGTCCTGCCGTCGCCGCACTATCCGCAGCACATCGGCAAGATCGAGCTTGCCGGCGCGGTGCCCGTCCTCGCACCGCTCGACGCGGCCCGCGGCTTCGCCCTCGACCCGGCGGCGATCGCGGCGAAGATCACGCCGCGGACGCGGATGATCGCGCTGGTCAATCCCTGCAACCCGACCGGGCGGGTCTATTCCCGAGGCGAGCTGAAGTCCCTGGCCGAAGTGGCCATCGAGCACGATCTCTTGGTGATGTCCGACGAGGTCTACGACCGGATCGTCTACGACGGCGCGGAGCATGTCTCCATCGCCTCGCTTCCCGGGATGCGGGAGCGGACGCTGACGATGTCCGCCTTCACCAAGGCCTATGCGATGGACGGCTGGCGCCTCGGCTGGCTTGCCTGCGACCCGGCTCTGATGGAAGGGCCGCTCAAGATCGTCGCCTCCGACGTCACCCACGTGAACACGTTCATCCAGCACGGCGCGCTGGCCGCGATCGACGGGCCCGCCGAAGTCCTGAGCCGTCTGGTCGACGACGATCGCGTCCGCAGGGACCTGGTCGTCTCCCGGCTCAACCAGATGCCCGGCGTCTCGTGTCCGGCGCCGGAGGGGACGATCTACGTCTGGCCTGACGTCTCCGCGACCGGCCTGAGGTCGAACGCCCTGGCCGAGCGCCTGATGGACGAGGCGGGCGTGGTCGTGGAGTCCGGCTCGTTCTACGGCAGCGCCGGGGAAGGACACCTGCGCCTGTGCTTCGGAGCCCAGAACCTGCGTGTCCTCGACGAAGCGATGTCCCGGATGTCGCGCTTCTTCAACGCGCTCTGAAGGGATGCGGACATCGTGCCCTGACTTGGGGTCGACCGAGGAGCGGTCGTGACGGCCCGCAGCGCAGCCCGGACCGTCGGCGCTGCGGGTATGGGATCGAAGCCGCCTCGGACGGCATCGCGCTGCACCAGCCCTACGCCCTCATCCTGCGTGAGGTGCGCTGGCGAGAAATCCCGACGATGGGCATCGAAGATGAAGGATTTATTCGGCCACACCGCTGGATAGCATGTTAGCAAGGATCATTCGCGCCGTCGGCGACGACCGCGCAGGTCAATGTTCTGGGAGGAACCATGATGACCATCACCCGCCATCTCTGTGCCTCGACGGCCGGCATCCTGGTTCTTGGCATGCTGCCGACGCTGGCGGCAGCCGAGACCAAACTCAAGTGGGCCCATGTCTACGAGTCGAGCGAGCCGTACCATACCTGCGCCGTGGCCGCGAACGACCTGCTGATGTCGGCAACCGAGGGGCGCTTCGGGATCGAGGTGTTCCCGGCCTCGTCGCTGGGCAAGGAGGTGGACATCAACGAAGGGCTCGGCTTCGGCACGGTCGACATCATCTATACCGGGCAGCTCTTCGCGGGCCGGGCCTACGGGCCGATCGCCATCGGTGGCGCGCCGTTCATGTTCCGCGACTATGATCATTGGGACCATTACCGGAACTCCGATCTCTTCAAGGAATTGTCGGCCGGCTATACCGAAGCGACGGGCAACCACATCACGGCAATGACCTATTACGGCGCGCGGCACGTGACGTCCAACAAGCCGATCCTGAAGCCCGAGGACATGAAGGGGCTGAAGATCCGCGTGCCGAACGCGCCGCTCTACATGATGTTCCCGGAGGCCGTGGGCGCCAACCCCGCGCCGATCGCCTTCGCCGAGGTCTATCTGGCGCTTCAGCAGGGCACCGTCGACGCGCAGGAGAATCCCTTGCCGACGATCCAGGCCAAGAAGTTCTACGAGGTGCAGAAGGACATCAACCTGACCGGCCACATCACCGACGCCCTCCTGACCATCGTCGGCGGCCCCGCCTGGGACGCGATGGACGAGGCGGACCAGGAGGCGCTCGCGGGCGTCACCGAGCAGACGGCCGTCTGCGCGACCGACGCGATCATCAAGGCCGAGGGGGAGCTCGTCGAGTGGTTCCGCGGCGAAGGCGTCGAGGTCAACGAGGTCGACCGCGCACCGTTCATCGAAGCGGTGAAGGCCGTGCACAACGGACCGGCGGCGACCTGGGACCGGGCCACCTACGACCGGCTGCAGGCCATCGAGTGACCCTGATGCGGCGCGCCGTCCCCCGGGGCGGCCCGCCGGACACGGAAGGAGACACGATGCGCGAAAAGGACCCTGACGGCGAGACACGTGCGGTCGAGCCGATCGCTTTCGAGGAGGAAGGGATCGACCTGTCCGACCTCAGGTGGGAGGACGGGATCGTGCTGGTCCTGTTCTGGGTGCTGGCGGGGGTCGTGTTCCTGCAGTTCTTCACCCGCTACGTGCTCAACGACTCCGTCGCCTGGACAGAGGAGATCGCGCGGTTCCTGCTGATCGGCGTGACCTTCATCGGCTCCATCATGGCGACGCGCAAGCAGAGCCACATCGCGGTGGAGTTCGTCTATCGCTGGGTGCCGCGCCCGGGTCGACGTATCGCGCAGGCCGCCATCGACGCGCTGACGACGACGTTCTTCGCGGCGCTGGCTTTGTTCAGCGCGCAGATCGCCGGGCGGACGCAGCAGATGATGGTGTCGATCGACGTCCCGAAATCGTCGGTCTACTGGGTCGTCTGCGTGGCCTTCACCTGCATGGCGGCCTCGTCGGCCTGGAACCTGTGGCGGCACCTGCGCGAAGGAACCTCCGCGCTGATCGACCCCACGCGCCACGCGGACCACATCCGCGCCATCGACTAGCGGCCGCCCCTTGGACATCGTCTGGCTCTTCGCGATGCTTCTCGGGATGCTGATCCTCGGCCTCCCGGTCGCCGTGGCGCTTGCCGGATCGTCGGCGATCTTCATCCTCGCGAGCGGCACGCCGCCGCCGATGGTGGTGGCGCACCGGATGATCAACGGGGTCGACAGCTTCCCGCTCCTCGCCGTGCCGTTCTTCATCCTGGCGGGAAACCTGATGAACACCGCCGGGATCACCGAACGGATCTTCAACTTCGCGCTTGCCTCCGTGGGCTGGATGCGCGGCGGCCTCGGCCATGTGAACGTCGGCGCGAGCGTCATCTTTGCGGGGATGTCCGGCGCTGCGGTGGCGGATGCCGGCGGCCTCGGCGCGATCGAGATCAAGGCGATGCGGGACGCGAACTACGATGCAGGCTTCGCGGTCGGCATCACCGCCGCCTCCTCGACCATAGGCCCGATCATTCCGCCCTCGCTACCGATGGTGATCTACGGCGTGGTGGCGGGCGCCAGCATCGGACAGCTCTTCGTCGCGGGTTTCGTCCCGGGGCTGATGATGGCGGCGGCGCTGATGATCATGATCGCGATCATGGCCCGGACCCGCGGGTTCGGACGCGATCAGGCCTTCGACTGGCTGGTGCTCTGGTCGATGTTCCGTCGCGCGTTCCTGTCGCTGCTGACCCCGGTCATCATCGTCGGCGGCATTCTCTCGGGCGCCTTCACCCCGACCGAGGCCGCGGTGGCGGCCTGCGCCTGGGCGCTGTTCCTCGGTCTGGTGGTCTACCGCACCCTGACCCTGCCGCGGTTCCTGCGCGTGAGCTTCGACACCATCGAGACCACTGCCGTCGTCCTCCTCGTGGTCGGCGCCGCGTCGATCTTCGCGTGGATCCTCACCTCCAACCGGGTGCCCGAGCAGTTTGCGGCCGGTCTGCTGATCGTCTCCGACAGGCCTTGGGTCATCCTGATCCTGATCAACCTGATCCTGCTGGCGGTCGGCTGCTTCATGGAAACGGTGGCCGCGATCACGATCATGGTGCCGGTTCTGCTTCCCATCGCGGTCGCGATCGGAGTAGACCCGGTCCATTTCGGGGTGATCATGGTCCTGAACCTGATGCTGGGCTTGTTGACGCCGCCGGTGGGCATGGTCCTCTACGTGCTGGCGCGGGTCGCGAAGATCCCGTTCGAGCAATGCGTCGTCGGCACCGCGCCGTTTCTCATCCCCCTCGTGATCGTCCTGGGCCTCGTCACCTTCATCCCGGCCCTGACCATGTGGCTTCCCACCCTGATCTACCGTTGAGATCCGGTGCGTGTTAAGATGTCGCTCGCCCCTCGGTCCGGCGTCCGAAGCCGCGCCTCAAGCGCGCGCCCGCCTGGACGTGCTCCTGACCGATGAATGCCGCGCGCGTCGTTCTCGACACCGACGTCCTGAGTGGCGCTCTCCTGCACCGAAGGGGCCGCCGCATGCTGGGGCGGTGGCGTTCGCGCCGCTGGCGGTGCTCCGCTGTCTTCGAAGCCGCCATTCGGCGCGCTGCGGACGCATATCGAGCGCCGGATGGATCGCGATCACCGGGCGGCCTGCAGTCCGTCGTCGCCTCCGTCGACCTCGGCGGCCCCTTTCGGCAGCAACGGCCCGACGACCGCCCGCAGGCGCCGCGGCGAGCGGTCGCGGATCGGCGATCTTTGCGGGAGCTTGGCCCGCGAGCTTATTGGCCAAGGCTTGACCAAGTTGGTGCATCCATCTATGGATAGGCAGAGGGCGATCTTGGCGGGTACGGGAGACGGGCATGGGGCATGGTCGTGAAGGTCGGGGAAGCGAAGACGCGTCTGTCGGAGTTGCTCGCACGCGTGGAAGCGGCGAGGAGATCGTGATCGCTCGTGGCGACCATCCCGTCGCACGTCTGATGCCTCGTGCACGACGGCACGACGTCGAGGGGCGCCATCGCGGACGTCCGCGCGGCGCGCGCCGCGGTGGCCGCGACCACGCCCGACGAGATCCTCGCCTGGCGCGACGCGGGACGGCGCTGACCTTCCGGTGACGTTCGTCGCGTCGACGCCTCGGTGGCGGCCGCCTGGCTGCTGCGGACGAGCCGTCGTCGGATGCGGATCGGGTCCTCGACATGATCGCGGTGGACGGTGCGGCTGGTGCCTTCGCTGATCTGGTACGAGCTTCGCAACATCCTGGTCATGGCGACCCGCAGGCGGCGTCTGCCGAGCGGCGAGGCCGCCCCGGCACTCCTGCGCCTCCGCCGGCTGCCCATCGAGACGGTGGACATGACCCTGTCGGACGATGCCGGCATCGTCGGGCTGGCGGAGAGCCACGGACTGAACGGCATATGATGCGACCTATCTCGCGCTGGCGATGCGGGACGCGCGTCCCGCTCGCGAACGGCGGACAGGGCGCTGGCACGAGCGGCGGAGCAGAGGGAACGGCGCTGCTCATCCCGGCCGCCGGCGCCTGAGGGACGAAGGCCGGACGGGATGAGACCAGGCCCGGTCTTCAACCGTGCTGCGTGCTCACGATCGGGCCGGTCGAAACCTTGCCGGCGCCATGAGCGACAAGCGCGGAGCACAGGTGTCGGTTGCGGTTGCGGATGCGGGGCGTCTGCGGGCCACGCGTGTCGTCGTCGCCAGGTTGAAACTGTCGCCGGCGGCGTCCTCGGCGGGCCGCGCGACGGAACGGTGAGGCCCCGCTCGTTCTCCCTGCGCTTCATTCCCAAAGCCCTCGGACATCGTGCGAAGCTCACAGCCTCCGTCGCCCTCTCGATCCCCGGCTTTCCCAAGGTCGACGTACGCCGGGGCTTGGCCCTCCGGGCTCCGGTCGCCGGCACGGGCCAGACGGGCACCGGCACCGCGTTCCGGGACCGGGGGATTCGGACGAGCCGAGTGCCGCCCTCCCATGCGGCACGCCGCGACCCGCCCCCGGGATGCGCCGCTCGGCCGGGAGGTATCGCGGCCTGACCGAACCTGACGGGCCGACCGGCGGGGGGTCCGGTCGGCTTACGCCTCCCCCAACCCCCCGCGGCCTATGAAGCGTGGACTGTCCTGCGGGCGCGGCGGCGTCGGTCATCGCCGGCCCCGCTTGCGACAAGCATCACGTTTCGTCCCGTCATGGACACCGGTAGGACGTCGCCGGGCACTTGGGCTGCGGACCGGAGCTCGGGCCGACCGTCGAGGCAGAAAACGCCGCGCCGCGAGGTCGTCCAAGGCGACACGGCGGCGTTCCACGCATGAGATGCCGCATGATCTTTCGCCTTGCACAAGGTTTCCAGGCTGACGAGTGTCGCCCGAGGAGACCTGCGATGCACGACCCGCGCGATCTGAATGCCATTCTCCGCCGCTGGTCGTCGGCACGACCGGGCTGCGCCACGATGGCCGGTTCGACGAGCCCAACCTCGACGGAACGGCGGGCGACTACATCAGCTTCGACAAACTGGGAATGGCCGCAGGGCGTCGGGCTCTTACGGCATTGCGCGTCTCTGGCTCGTCACGGGCGACGACGATCTCCGCCAGATTCTCGAAGACTGGTACGTCGAACACCTGAAGCGCGGTCTGCCGGCGCTCAATGTGAACACCACGCGCCGATGCTGGCGCTCTCGCTTCTATGGGCTCGGACGCGCGATCCGCGCTGGCCTTCGGCGCTCGAATGGCTGGGCCGACCGGGTCATCGCGACATGCCCCGGACCGAAGAGGACGGACTTCAGCACGACGCCTCGGACCGGACCAACGACGGGGAGCTTTTGGGACGACACGCTCTTCATGGTGGCCCTGTTCCTGGCGGCCTACGGCGAAGCGTCGGGTCGCCGCGACCTCGTGGACGAGGCGGAGCGCCAGTTCCTCGTGCATGCCCGCTATCTCTCCGATCCGCAGACCGGGCTATGGTTTCCACGGCTGGACGTTCGCGGGCCGTCACAACTTTGCCCGCGCCCGATGGGCCCGCGGCAACGCCTGGATCACTGCCGGGCTGGTGGATCTGCCGGACCTCTGCACGCTGTCGCCTCCGGTCGCGGGATTTCTGCGCGGCGTTCTGACCTCCCAGATTGCCGCGCTCCTGCCCTTGCAGACGGAGGCGGGCGCATGGCGCACGCTGCTCGATGATCCTCGATCCTACGAGGAAACGAGCGCGACGGCGGGTATCGCCTACGGGCTGATGAAGGCGGCCACGGCTGGGGCTTGCGGGCCAGGCCGCGGCCGCGGCGGGACGGCGGGGCGTCGACTACCTGCTGTCCCGGATAGGGAACGACGGCGTGGTCGCGGGCGTCTCCTACGGCACGCGCATGGGCACGACCTGCAATTCTACCGCGAACAATCCCGGTGAAGCCGACGGGCTTACGGTCAGTCGCTGGCCATCCTGTGCCTGACGGAGGCATCGAACGCAGGACCTGGAGCGTCCGGTACGGTGCCTCGCCCGCCGAGATCAACGGCATGACGACACAAGCCCTGCGCGACGCCTTTTTGATGCCTGCCCTCTGGGCGCCGGGCGAAGCGCGGTTCGTCTATACGCATGTCGATCGGATGGTGGTGGGCGGCATCTGTCCCGGGGTGGACCCGATTGCGATCGGGGACGGGGCAGAGGTCGGGACCGAGACCCTGTTCGAGGCCCGCGAGGGCGGCATCGCCAACCTCGGGCGGTCGCCCCGGTCCGTGTCCCACGTGGATGACGAGACCTTCGACATCGCGCCTCGCGACATTCTCTATGTCGGCCGCGGGGCGCGGGAGGTGACGCTGTCGGGCGAAGGCGCACAGGTTTTACCTCAATTCCGTTCCGGCGGGGGCCCAGCCATCCGCACCGGCTGATCCCGGTCTCGGACTCGAAGGCCGTCACGATGGGCGACGCGGCGAAGGCGAACCTCCGCACCCTTCGCATGTACATCCACCCGCAGGTCGCGCCGTCCTGCCTTCTCCTCATGGGGATCACCGATCCGGCTTCCGGCAGCGTCTGGAACACCATGCCGCCCGCACCTGCAACGAGCGGCGGATGGAGGCGTATTTCTACTTCGACATGGACGAGGGCGACCGCGTGATGCACTTCATGGGGCCAGCCCGACTGCACGCGCCACCTCGTCGTGGCCCCGGGCGACGGCGTGCTGTCGCCGGCCTGGTCGATCCACATGGGCGCGAGCACGGGACCCTACGCGTTCGTCTGGGGCATGACCGGCGAGAACCAGGTCTATCAGGACGTGATCCCGGTGCCGGTGAAGGATCTGCAGTGAGCCGTCTCACCCGCCCTCTCGGCTCCGGCGAGCCCGTCACGCTCTGGCGCCATTCCGCAATCGCGGAGGCACCTTGGGACGTGACCGAGCGTCCGATGGAAGGCGAGATGGACCCGTTCTTCTTTCTCACGAGGGAGCGGAACTTCATCCCGCATGAATATCCCTGCCGCACGGACTTTGCCGAAACGTTCCGCGGCAAGGCTCCGGACGAGGCGGCGACGGGTCCGGTGGAGACGGTGTGGCTCGGCTTCGGCTCGCCGCGGATCGATCTGTCGGGCTTCTGGTTTCGCCCCACCCGCATCGCGGCGCGGGCCGAAACGCGGATCGTCGCCGACACCGCAGGCCTCGCGCGCCTGCGCCTCGCCACCTGCGGCGGTGCGGTGCTGCGCCTGAACGGCAAGACGGCGCTGTCGATGTCCGGGTATCGGCGCAACTTCGAGGCCGAGGCGGAAGTCGTGGTGGATCTGGCCGCCGGCGAGAACGTCGTCTCGCTTTACCTCGACGATCTGGCCGAGCGCGACACGCGGTTCTACGCCGAACTCACCTATCTCGACGGTCCCGCGGCCATCCAGGCGATCCCCGCGCCGCCGAGTGCGGCTGACATCGAAGCCGCCCTCAAACGGATGCACTTCGCTCGACCCGCGCATGACGGCGGCCCGGTCACGGTGCTTCTGGCCGGATCGCTTCCCGTCGCGATGCGCGCCACGGCGCGGATCGCGGGCGATTTCATGTCGCACGATCTGGCGCCAGCGGTCGCGACCGACCTTGCCGTCGGGGCCGACCGCTTCGAGCTCGGCGATGCAGGAGACTTTCCGGCGGATTTTCGTCATGTCGAGGTGACGCTCGAAGCCGATGGCTTCGCGGCGACCCGTGTTCTCGGGACCGAGATTGCACACCGCGCGGCGCAGGGTCCGGCCCCGGCGCACCTCTCGGACCGGATCGTCGAGGCGCTGCAGACGGTCGCCCGCGAGGGCGAGGCCGACACGGTGACGGCCCTCGCCCGGCTGGCCCTGGGCGATGCCGGCCGGGACACCCGCGCGATGATCGAAGCGGCCCTGCCGCGCATCGACGCGTGCTGGGATTGCGCGGACTTCGCGCTTGTTCCGCTGATCTTCGCGCGCGCCCGGTTCGGCGACGCTCTGGGCGATCTGGCCGCGCGGATCGACGAGACGGTCCTGAATTACCGCTACTGGATGGACGAGCCGGGTAACGATGTGCAGTGGTATTTCTCGGAAAACCACGCGCTCCTGTTCCACACTGCCGCTCATCTCGGCGGCGCGCTCCTGCCGGGCGCGACCTTCCGCCGCTCGGGTCGGACGGGAGCCGCGCACTCCGCCGTCGGAGCGGAGCGCCTGCACGGGTGGTTCGACCATTTCGAACGATGGGAGATGGCCGAGTTCAACTCCGCCCCCTATTTCCCGATCGACCTCAAGGGCCTGACCGCATTGCAGGCCCTGTCTCCCGATGCCCGCCTTCGCGAGCGGGCTGCAGCGGCGATCGCCCG
This sequence comes from Paracoccaceae bacterium, assembly GCA_965219015.1. Taxonomy (GTDB): domain Bacteria; phylum Pseudomonadota; class Alphaproteobacteria; order Rhodobacterales; family Rhodobacteraceae; genus CBDCNH01. The sequence continues at coordinate 69,991 of CBDCNH010000013.1, read as the reverse complement.
GCTGGTGGAGCTGGTGGCGAACTCGGCGCATCGGGGCATCCTGACGGCGGCGCAGGGCCGGTCCTACGAGCACTCGCTGCGATCCACGATGACGCTGGAGCTGACGGCCATCGGCCGGTTGCTCTGGGGCACGGGCAGCTACGGGTCGCGCTTCCATGCGCTGCCGGGCCTGGCGCTTTGCCTGCGCGATCACGGGCTCGTGCTGCCGGATTGGAAGGACCGGGCCGACTGGTCCGCGCCGGACTCGCAGGAATGGCGCTTCGCCCAAGGCAAGGACCGGATCGCGAAGCTCTACCACCACAAGACGGCCGAACACGCCCTCGGCTCCGCCGTGGCGTACCGCTGGGGTGAATGGGGCTACCAGGAGACGCTGATCCACCTGCGGATGGGCGACGATCCCAATGCCCAGGTCTGGATCAACCATCCCGGCGAGGTGATCCATTCGGGCTTCGGGCGGCCGTCCTACTGGGGTGGATCGGCCTCCGTTCCGCGGGTCCAGCAGTACCGCGACCTTGCCGTCGTCCGGTTCGCCGGACAGCCCTCGCAGCCCGGCTTCACGCACGCCTGGTTTCCGCGCGCGGCCTTCGACGCGACCGCGCTCGACGGACGCATCGCGACCGCCCGCGCGGGCGGCGCGCACCTCATGCTGAAAGGCTCGGCGGCGCTCGAAGCGGTCACGGCCGGTCCGACCGCGGGGTCGGAGCTCCGCCTCGCGGGCCGCGACGGCTGGTGGCTCGTGCGTCTCGGCTCGGATGCGCTGCACGGCGACGGGGACAGCTTCGCGCGGCGGTTCGCTGCGCTGGAAATCGACCAGGACGGCGATGCGCTGGTGGTTTCCGATCCCGACTATGGCACTGTCCGCTTCGAGGGCTCCGGCGCGGTCGAGGCGGAGGCGCGAAGGATCGACCCGGACGATTTCACCGTCGAAGGCACGCGGACGACGCTGAAGCGCGGGACGAACCTCCGCGAACTGGCTAGGCTCGCGTCGAACGACCACTGGGAGGAAGATAGATGAAACTGACGACATCTCTGGCGGCGCTGGCCCTGTGGGGTCTCGGCACCGTCGCATTCGCGCAGGCCCCGACGGAGCTGCGCATGATGTGGTACTCCGACGGCAACGAGGGCGAGGTGATGCAGGATCTCCTGCAACGCTTCGAGGAGGCAAATCCGGACATCGATGTCGTGTTCGACAACGTGGCCTATCAGGTGATCCAGGAGCAGCTGCCGATCCAGCTCGCCTCCGGGCAGGGCCCCGACCTGGCACGGGTGACGAACCTGAAGGAGCAGGCGCAGCACTGGCTCGACCTGCGCGACTACGTGAAGGATCCCGCCTATTGGGAGAAGAACTTCGGCAACCGCTTCGACTGGATGCGCGCTGACGGCTCCGATGCGATCCCCGGTTTCCTGACGCAGCTGACGCTGGTCGGCGGCTTCGCCAACAAGACGTTGTTCGAGCAGGCAGGCGTCGCGCTGCCGGGCGAGGACGCGACCTGGGACGACTGGGTCGACGCGTCGAGCGAGGTCGCGAAGAGCCAGGGCCTTGTCGCGGCCTTCGCCATCGACCGCTCCGGACACCGCATCTCGGGACCGGACATATCCTACGGCGCGAACTACATCGGCGAGGACGGGCTACCCGCGCCGATCGACGACGGCACGATGACGTTCGTCACCAAGCTGGTGGATTGGACCAAGCAAGGTCTGATGCTCCCCGAAATCTGGGTCTCGGCGGCCGGGACCACCTATCGCTCGGGCGCGGACGACTTCATCAACGCGCAGATCCCGTTCCTCTATTCCGGCTCGTGGCAGGTCGCGAACCTGTCCACCAAGATCGGCGACGCGTTCGATTGGGTCGCGATCGGATCGCCCTGCGGCACCGCGGGCTGTTCCGGACTGGCTGGCGGCGCGGCGCTGGTCGGGGTGAAGTATACCAAGCACCCCGCGGAAGTCGGTCGGTTGATGGACTTCCTGGCCTCCGAACCGATCGTGAAGGAGTTCTCCGAGCGCACGCTGTTCCTTCCGGCCCACGCGGGCCTTGTCGAGGCCGGCGGGCTGCAGTTCCAGTCGGACGATCCGAACGTGCAGCCCGCGCTCGAGCGCTTCGTCGCGGCGTCGCAGGAAACCCTGCCGGCGGCCGACAAGCTCCCGGCCTGGAAATGGGCCAACGCCTATTACGGCGCGCTCGTCAGCCGCGTCAGCCAGACCATGGCCGGCGAGATCAGTCTCGACGAGGCGCGCAAGCTGATGGACGAGGACATCGCCGACGCCGTGAAGAACGCGCAGCAGTAGCCGGTCGATGGCCGCCATCTCCAAGAAGCTGGGGGCGCTCGCCACGGCGCCCCTCGTCTGGCTCGCCCGCCTGGCCGACCTGCCGCTCCGGTGGTGGCAAGCCCGGACGGGCCAGACCGGGATGGTGGCCGTGTTCCTCATGCCGAACCTCGCCATCTTCGGCGTGTTCGTGCTCATCCCGTTGATCCTGAACTTCGTCTATTCCACCACCGCCGGAACCGACATCCTCCTGGGCGACCGCGCCTATGTCGGCATGCAGCAGTACGGCCGCCTCCTGACATGCGAGGACTACACCCGTCGGGTCACCTGCCGGGAGGACGTGTTCTGGACCGCGGCCGGAAACACCGCCCTGTTCGTCGTGTTCCAGGTGACCACCATGATCGTGGTCTCGACGGTCACCGCGCTGATCCTGAACCGCGAGATGCGCGGACGCGGCTTCTTCCGCGCGGTGTTCTTCTTTCCCGTCCTGCTGTCGCCCGTGGTCGTCGGGCTGATCTGGCGCTGGATCCTGCAAAGGCAGGGCCTTCTCAACCTCATCATGGTTTCGCTCGGTCTCGATCCCGAAGTCTGGCTGAACGATCGCACCTATTCCTTCACGGCCACGATCGGCGTTTCCGTATGGGCGCACATGGGGTTCTACACGTTGATCCTCCTCGCCGGGCTCCAGGCGATCCCTCGCGATCTCTATGAGGCGGCCGAGATGGACGGCACGCCGCCCGGCCGGGTGTTCCGGCGTATCACCCTGCCGCTTCTGGGGCCGAACCTGGCAGTGGTGCTGGTGCTGGCGCTGATCCGGAGCGTGCAGATCTTCGATGAGGTCTATGTGCTGACGGGGGGCGGGCCGGGCACGTCGACCCTGTACCTCACGCAATACATCTACGAGGTCGGCTTCGCGTCGATCCTGCGAAACCCCGGCCTCGCCGCCGCCGCTTCGATCCTGATGGGCGCCGTCCTGGTGGTCCTGACCCTGGCGCAACTTCGGCTGTCGCGCCGCAGCGAGGCACAGGGGGCAAGGCAACGATGAGCCGGGTCGCGAAGTTTCTGACCCGTCGCCGCGGCTACGGCAACGCCTGGCACTGGACCGACATCGTGAGCTGGGTCTGGCTGATCGGCGGAACGATCCTGATGTTCGGGCCGGTCCTCTGGCTCGTCGCGTCTTCCTTCAAGGGGCCCGCCCAGCTCGCCGAGTTCCCTCCGACGATCCTGCCCTACGAGCAGATTGCCGCCACGGTCGAGGGCTACGACGCCCCCCTCCCGCTCTACGACGTGACGGAGGCGGACGGCACGACACGCCGGTTGGCCGAGATCAGGCGGATCGGCACGAACGCCCAGATGGTCGATCCAGCCGATCCCGGCGGCAAGATCAACGTGAACATCGCGGATCGCACCCCTGTCCGTGAAATCGGACTGGCCACGGGCAACTACGTGGAGCCGCTACTGGCCAACGACTTCCTCCGCTTCCTGTGGAACTCCGTCTTCGTCACGTTCACGGCCACGATCATCACTCTGCTGACCAATTCGATGGCCGCCTTCGCGCTGTCGAAATACCAGTTTCGCGGTCGCGACGCGGTGATGCTGCTGATCGTCGCCACGCTGATGGTGCCGCTGTCGGTCATTCTCGTGCCGCTCTATTCGGTGGTAAACGCCACCGGGCTGTTGAACTCGCTCTGGGGCGTGATCCTGCCCACCGTGGCGACGCCGACGGGGGTCTTCCTGCTGCGGCAATACATGCTGACCATCCCCGACGAGCTGCTGGAAGCCGCGCGGATGGATCATGCGAGCGAGTGGCAGATCTACTGGCGGATCGTCCTGCCGCTGGCGGCGCCGGCGCTCGCGGTCCTCGCGATCTTTTCCGTGGTCTGGCGCTGGAACGACTTCCTCTGGCCGCTCATCGTGCTCAGCCGCCGTGAGACCTACACCCTCCAGGTGGGCCTCAACACCTATGCGGGCGAGCTGAACGTGCAGTGGCACTTCATTCTCGCCATGACGGTCGTCACGATGATCCCGGTCGTGCTGGTCTTCGTCTTTCTGCAGCGCTTCATCACCACCGGCATCGCCGGTGCCGGCATCAAGTAGAGGGCGCGTCATGGGCCGCATCTTGCTGAATGACATCCGCAGGAGTTTCGGCGGCACCGAGGTCATCCACGGCGTCACGCTGGAGGTGGAGGATGGCGAGCTCGTCGTCTTCGTCGGCCCCTCCGGTTGCGGGAAGTCGACCCTCCTGCGGCTGATCGCGGGGCTCGACCGCCCCACTTCGGGAACGATCGAGATCGACGGCGTCGATGTCACGCGTCGGTCGGCGGCGGATCGCGGGCTGGCGATGGTATTCCAGTCCTACGCGCTCTATCCGCACATGACTGTGCGGCAGAACCTGTCCTTCGGCCTCGAGAACACCAAGATGGCCGCCGACGAGGTCCGTCGCCGCGTCGATGGGGCCGCGGGCATTCTCGAGATCGGCGAGCTTCTCGATCGCCGCCCGACGCAGCTTTCCGGCGGCCAGAGGCAGCGCGTCGCCATCGGCCGCGCCATCGTGCGGGAACCGGCGGCGTTCCTTCTGGACGAACCCCTGTCCAACCTCGACGCGGAGCTTCGCGTTACCATGCGAGCCGAGCTCGCGCAGCTTCACGAGCGGCTGAAGACGACGATGATCTACGTCACCCATGACCAGATCGAGGCCATGACGCTCGCAGACCGGATCGTCGTGCTCCGGAATGGTCGGATCGAGCAGACCGACACGCCGCTCGGCCTTTACAATCACCCGGCCAACCTGTTCGTCGCAGGCTTCATCGGCGCCCCGAACATGAACCTGTTCGAGACCACTGCCCGTGCCGGACGGGCAGAGTTGCCCGGTGGCCTGCAGGTGGACATGCCGCAGGACGGCAAGATCACGGTGGGCATTCGGCCGCAGCATCTGAAACTGGCGGAAGACGGCGAGGACGCGCTGGACGCGACCGTCACGCTGGTCGAGGTGCTCGGAGCCGAGACGGTGCTTCATGCCCGGGCGGTCGACGGGACGAACATGGTGACGGTCCTCTCGGGACAGCCGAAGGTCCGGATCGACGACCGCGTGCGTGTGGCGCTCGATCGCGACCAGTTGCACCGCTTCGACGCCGAGGGGCGGCGTCTGGCCTGAGGGGCCGCGAGTTCTGGGGAAAGCCCGTCGGGCGTCCTCAGGCGCTAGACGTGGTTGCGAGCGTGCAGTCACGCCGCCGCAGACCGAGCCGTCCATCTCGGTCGCGGTGCGACGACGGGGTCGCCGAACACCTCCCCCAAGTAAGCCGCGGCTGAAGCCGAGGATCATCGCGCCTTTCTCGTATCGGGCAATGACGCGCTGGAAGAAGAGATCGTTGCCGCCGGGCGAGATTGGCAGGTCGCCGATCTCGTCGACACTGAGCAGGCTGCTGCGACCGAGAAAGCGGATTTTTTCGTTCCGGCGTCCCTTGCGCTCGCCGCGGCCGAGGGCCTCGGCCAGCGTGGCGCGATAGGCCCTTAGACCGGCCTTCACTGCGGCGACGCTGACGTGACCCCGGCCTTTCATTCAGCGGCAACCAGAGACCGGTTCGTGTTGTCGCGCATGAGCGCAGGCGAAGCAACGGGCGGGGTTAACCCCGCCCGTTGCTCTTCGAGACCGGCGGCGAATGCCGCCGGGGTGGCGTAACCGAGCGAGGAATGCGGCCGCTCGGTGTTGTAATCATCAACCCAGCGGGCAAGGATCACCCGGGCTTGGCCGATCGTGAAGAACAGCGTCTCGTTGAGAAGCTCGTCGCGCATGCGACCGTTGAAGCTTTCGACGAACCCGTTCTGCGTCGGCTTGCCCGGCGCGATGTAATGCCATTCGATACCGACGTCGCCACACCAGGCCAGCACCGCGTTCGATGTCAGCTCGGTGCCGTTGTCGCTGACGATCATCTTCGGCGTGCCACGCCGGGCGATCAGATCGCCCAGCTCGGGACCACCCGCCGGCCCGAGATCGAGGTATCGACCACTGTAGCCGCCGCTGCAAAACTGACCCGTGAGCCGATTGTAATCTGACCCACCCCGGTAGCGTGGCCCCCTGACTGGAACGGGGGCCGAGCATGATCGGAGCGGAGATGGCGATGGAGATCCGGGTGCTGGCCAAGCATGGGATGGGCGTGCGGGAGATCGCGCGCGAGGTGGGGATGTCGCGCAACACGGTGCGGCGCTACCTTCGGGACGAGGAGGCGGTGCGCTATAAGGAGCGGCCGCGGCGGTCGGCGAAGCTCGATCCCTATAGGGCCTACATCGCCGCACGGCTGGCGGCGGCCGCGCCGGAGACGATCCAGGCGAACGTGCTGCTCGAGGAGATCAGGGCCCGGGGCTACGCAGGCGGCTACACGATGGTGAAGGCGCATGTCGCGGCGCTGCGGGAGCGGGCCTTGCCCGAGCCGGTGGTGCGGTTCGAGACGGCTCCGGGCCAGCAGATGCAGGTGGACTGGGCGGTGATCCGGCGCAGCGGTAGCCGGGTGGGATCACGGCTGTCGGTGTTCGTGGCGACTCTCGGCTGGAGCCGGGCAGCCTATGTGGAGTTCGTGACCGACGAGCGCGCCCGGACGCTGATCGCCTGCCACGAGCGAGCATTCCTGGCGTTCGGCGGCGTGCCGCGCGAGGTGCTCTACGACAACGTCCGCACTGTGGTGACGCAACGCGACGCCTACGGGCAGGGCAAGCACCGCCTCCATGCGGGCTTCGCCGACTTCGCCGGACATTGCGGGTTCCGCCCCCGGCTCTGCCGGCCCTATCGGGCGCAGACCAAAGGCAAGGTCGAGCGGTTCATCCGCTACCTGCGGGGCAGCTTCTACGTGCCCTTCGCCAGCCGAATGGCGCAGGACGGGCTCGTCGTCGACGTGCCCGCCGCCAACGCGGCCGTGCGGCGCTGGCTGCGCGAAGTGGCCAACGCGCGGGTGCATGCCACGACGGACGCGGTGCCGGCCGAGCGGCTGGAGGAGGAACGCTCGGCGCTGCAACCCGTGCCCGCACCGTGGGGCGGGACGATCCTGCGGGGCGGGCCTTCGGTCTTCGCCGCCCGCGTCGCGATCCCGCCGGCGCCCATCGTCGGCTTCCAGCACCCGCTGTCGGTCTACGAGGCGCTGATGCCGTTCATGGGCGACACGGGCAGAGAGGCGCGGTCATGAGCGATCTCCAGCACGCCCGCATCGCCACACTCTGCGAAGAGTTGCGGCTGAAGGTTGTTGATGGCGCGTGGTCGGCCGCGGCGCAGGCTGCGGTAACGCGCGAGGCGACGTTCGGGGACTTCCTCGAGGATGTGCTGCGCACGGAGGCCGAGGCCCGGCAGGTACGCGCCAAGGAGATGGCCGCCCGTGTCGCGGGCTTTCCGGCGATCAAGACGTTGGAGGGCTACGACTGGAGCTTTGCCAGCGGTGCGCCACGCAAGCAGCTCCTCGAGCTGGCCAGCCTGGCCTTCGTGGAGCGCGCCGAGAACGTCGTGCTGCTGGGCCCGTCGGGCGTGGGCAAGACGCATCTCGCCATCGCGCTCGGCTACCTGGCCACGCAAAGGGCGATGAAGGTCCGCTTCATCACCGCCGCGGACCTCGTCATGATGCTCGAGACCGCCCAGCGACAGGGCAAGCTCAAGGAGGCGATGCACCGCGCTGTGAGCACCTACCGGCTGCTCGTCATCGACGAGATCGGCTATCTGCCTCTGGGACGCGAGCAGGCGAACCTGTTCTTCCAGGTGGTCGCCAAGCGCTACGAGCGTGGCTCGATGATCCTCACCTCGAACCTCACCTTCGGCTCCTGGGACCAGGCCTTCGCCGGCGAGAGCGTGCTGACGGCCGCCATGCTCGACCGCATCCTCCACCACGCCTCAGTGGTGACGATCCAGGGGGAGAGCTACCGCCTCAAGGACAAGCGCCGCGCCGGGCTGATCGCCCGACCCGCCGCACCGCCTGCCACGGCTGTCGAAACGGCCTGACGGACAAAGCCGCGTCCGGGGTAGGGCATGCCCCACCCCGGACGCACAACATCAACCACCGGGATGGGTCAGATTACGATCGGCACAGACGACGAAAGCGGGTCAGAATTGGAGCGGCGTTGACACCACCGCTGCCAGACACTCGCGCGTCACGTCATCGACGATGGTGAGCACGCGGAAGCGCCGGCCAGTGGCGAGTTGGTCGTGGACGAAGTCAAGGCTCCAGCGCTGGTTGGGCAGCGCCAGCACGGGAGCCGGTGCACGGTGCTGTAACCTGACGTCTGGAGATTCATTTGGCGATGGCGCCGTGGGCCCCTGCCGGGGCCGGCCCCGGCAGGGGCGATCCATCCTGTTATTCCATGGAGCTCAAAAATCAGCCGTGGAGATCGTCGAATGGACGGTAAGCAGGATAGGACGATCGAGGCCCTCATGGAACATCTGATCGATGAGGGCCCTGGCGGCATCGCCACGGTTTCCGGTCGGGCCTTCGAGTTGGCGATGCAGATCGAACGCGAGCGGTTCCTCGGCGCTGGCCATCATGAGCGCACGGCCGATCGCCGGGGCTACGCCAACGGCTACAAGCCCAAGCGCATCGACACGCCGGCAGGCACAATCGCCGTCGACGTCCCGAAGACCGCCGGCCATGACGGCACGCCGTTCTACCCGCAATCGCCGGAGCGCGGCCGCCGGTCGGTGCGCGCGGTGATGCTGGCGGTGGCCGAGATGGACGCAAAAGGCGTGCCGACGCGTGACGCCGAGAGGGGAATGCGCGAGTTCGGCATTGAGAGCCTTTCATCGTCGCAGGTCAGCCGTGCGGCCAAGCTGCTCGACGATGAGCTGGAGGCCTGGCGGACCCGGAAGCTTGGCGAGACCGGATACCTCATTCTCGATGCGCGGTACGAGAAGATGCGCCACGGCGGCGTTCGTCGGGAAAACAGTCCGCCGGGCAGTTTTCCGACCCTCCTCACTGCGCGACGCGGCGGTCCTTTCCGCCGTCGGCATCGGCCCGGACGAACGCCGCCCGAGTGCTGGGCGTGTCCGGTGGCCCTGTCGGAGGCAGAGGTGCACTGGCGGGCCTTCCTCGAGAGCCTCCAGGCCCGCGGGATGCGCGGGGTAGAGGATGTGGTCTCTGATGACCATGCCGGCCTGCGCGCGGCCCGCAGGGCGGTGCTCGGCGGCGCGACGTGGCAGCGCTGCCGGGTTCACCTCGCCCGGAACGCCATCCATCACGCACCGGACCTTGAGATCCGCAAGCGCATCGGTGCTGAGCTGCGCGCCGTTTGGAACGCCGGCTCGCTGGCCAGGGCCGAGACCGCCCTCGCGGAGCTGGTCGCGGATGACCGCGCCACCACTCCGAAACGCGCCGCATGGCTGGAGAAGACCGTGCCCGAAGGCCTCGCCGTGCTCGCCCTGCCCGAGCATCGCCGTCGCCGCCTGCGCACCTCCTACCCCATGGAGCGCGCCGTCCAGCAGAACCTCAAACGGCGGACGAGCCACGTCAGGGTCTTCCCCGGCGAGCCGTCCCTCGAGCGCCTCGTCAGCGCCGTGCCGGTCGAAATCGACGACAAATGGGCCGCCGACACCAAGGCCTACATCAAATGGGACTGCCAGGATGCGTGATCAGGGCGTCGCTGAAATTCCAGACTTGAGGTTGCTCGATCCTCGATTGGTCCGCCAGTTCGTGGCGGCCATCGCTTCATGCGCGGTCAGTTCGACCCAGGGGCTAATGTCCTCCCCGGCGTTCATTTGGTGAACGAGCTTGCTGATGCAATAGAACAGGATGTCCTTGTCCATAATCGTGGCGAGTCCCTTGCCGCTGGGAACGACCACGACCCGATTGCCGTCGTGTGTGTAGTCGAGTTCCCGCATGTCCGGCTTCAAGGATAGCGAGAAGATCGGGTGCTCCATCGACGCCATGTCATCCTTGGGCGCCGCGTCTGACACGTCGAGGATGAAAAGATCCCGATTGGGATGACGATCAGGCAGAAGATTTCCCATGAACGGACCTTGTCAAGGCTTCGTCGATCAAGGAACCCACTTCGTCGTTCTAGGAACCAGTTTCTACTGGATTCCACCCGACGGTGGATTCGCCCTAAGACTATCTATGTCAGGCTTCTTGACGAGGGCACTGACGTAATGAAACCGGCTTCGGCGGTTCTGATCTCCGGCGATGTCTATCGCCTGGAAATGCCAGATGACTTTGATTCAGATTACGAAACATGGGAGTTCCAGCCAGGCGCTCGTGTACGCTGCGAGATGCAGGGATTTGGCGCAGGCTGCATTTCGGTGGCCGTTGAGGGGAGTAAACGTCCGGGCTGACTGTTTTACTTTGCTCTATTCCACGGCAGGAAGTCATCGACGCGGGTGATCTTGTAGTCGTGGATACGGGCGAGGGTATCGGCGAGCCAGGCCTGCGGGTCGACGCCGTTGAGCTTGGCCGTCTCGATCAGGGTATAGGCTGTGGCAGCGGCGCGGCCGCCGGCCTCGGAGCCCACGAAGAGGTAGATAGGATGACCGTTTCGCAGACGTGAAGGGCGGTGCGGAGCTTCGAGCGTTTGGATGGGAGAACGCTCATGTCGGAAGTGGACGCCTAAGTCGGTCTTGACATGCACAAGGATACGATCACGGTCGCCGTCGCCGAGGCAGGTCGAGGCGGCGAAGTGCGGTCGTGGGGAGCAAACTCCCATGAGCACGCGGCAATCGAAAGGATGCTGAGAAAGGTGTGCCGCGACATGCGTCGCCTTCCTTCGTCTAAGGGGCCGGCCAAAAGGTCAAAACGGGGGCTGGACCATGAAGATAGAATAAGAGCAAATGACCCAGATGGAGACGTTGAACTTAAGGTAGTAGACTAGAATGAATAATATTCTCAGCGAAAAGTTTAAACCAATTACAAGTGAATTTGGTTTCATATCGCTCGGCCCCGAAGAGGCGGCCGACGCCTTTCTAGAGAGGCAGGTCATCATTCAAGAGCGGCGCAACGTCGAAGTGGTCAAAAGCAGCTTTCGTGCGGATTTTCCGTCGACCTTGATGCGTCTTCTGCCTCTGACGAGCGTCGAAGGTCGGAGGTTCCTCTTTATCCCCACGAGATCGAGGTGGACGGCGTTTCTGGCCAACGGACACCTTGGCACCGATGTCTTCGCGTATCTCGCGCTGCTCATCTGGGATTTCTCGTGCGAGGCAGTGCGCGCTGTGTATCAAGCAAAAGAGGATGCTACGAATTATCCAGCCACTATCTTTGAACTCTTCGGTCCTGATACGGAGAGGCCTTTTGGCTATAAGCGAACTGTATCCCTGTCTTACGATGGCAGCAAATGGGAATTTTATACTGCTGGCGAGGAGCTACCGTTCGAGGAGACGGCGAGTTACACCGTGAGGCGGCGCAAGGACCGGTTCACGGGGCAGATGCTCGAGCGCTACCTGGCGAACCTGGGCATCGACATGTTCGACGAGTCCTTCTACTGCCCGCCTGACCGGGACATCTTCATCATCGAGAAGTTCGGTGAGATCGCACCCGCATCCCGCGAATTCATGCCAGCTGGGTTACATGAGACGTGAAAACCAACTTTCTTATGAAGTACTTTGATGTCGACAAGAAATTTATAGGGTCCGCATCGATGGCCCGAAGACCTACGACCTGCATACCGACCAGCTCGGCTCGCTGCGCGCCGTCACCGACGCGACCGGCGCCCGGGTGGAGCTGCACGCCTACCGCCCGTACGGCGCGCCGAACGAGCCGCCCGCGTCCAGCACGCTGCCGCAGGAGGACCACGCCTGGATCGGCGAGCGCTACGACGCCGGGCCCGAACTCATGTACCTCAACGCCCGCTACATGGACCCCACCCTCGGCGTCTTCCTCTCCCCCGACTGGTTCGACGTCGCCATGCCCGGCGTCGGCACCAGCCGCTACGCCTGCGCCGGGGGAGACCCCGTCAACGGACGGGATCCGGGGGGGGGAATTGCGCTTAAGATGCGTGTATTGGCGAGTTAGTTGCCGCTGGACTAATCATTGGCGCGGTCTACACCAGCGAACAGATAACAGATTATTGGGACGACGGAGCGCTAAATGGAAGTGACCCCCTTACCGGGGCAGGGCAAAGCGTAGTTGATCGCGTAGGGCGCTCCTTTGATAGGCTGTTCTCGACCCATCACATCTCAGGAGATGGTTTTAATGATAATTTTGGTGATTATGAGTCTGAGCCGCTTGGTTTAAGTATCCATGATGGTAAACTTGGCGGCGACTTGCCAATGATTGATGATATCCTAAATATGCCTACAGAAGATCTAGAACAGTATGTTGATCTGCTTAAAGATAGTATATAAATACGGAAACTTGACCTTAAAACTAATAAACAAGGTCTTTACCATTATGAAAAAAAGGGACATCGAGATAGACTTAATGCTGAGACGAAAAGTAAGGTACAGGCAGAGCAAGAGCTAAGAATTCGTGAGGAAGAAGAAGTTAGAAAAAAGAAGGACATCGAAGGGACGTCGGATAAAAATATTGGTGATGAAGAGGACAATCACGATGAGGTGGAAAAAAGGTAGTTCGGGTCGAGGCTTCATCGAAAGTGATCTCGCAGAGTATTCCATATCGGGGCTCTGTAAGCTACTCCTTGAGTCAGAGAACCTAGGTGTTTGATCCCACGGTTTGATGGTGCGATCCTTTCGAATGGATGGAAGGAAGCATTATGGGACAAGTTCGTCACGGCTGCGCCACGACCACGTTCGCCGTCAGAGCTGCAATACAGCGATCGCAGGCTTCGCTCTCGCAGCTGAGCGGCGAGTTGGGGATCAATCCCAAGACGGTCGCCAAGTGGCGGAAGCGGGCGACGGTCGAGGATTTGAAGACCGGCCCGAGGGAGCCGCGCTCGACGGTTCTGACAGAGGCCGAGGAGGCGATGATCGTCGCCTTTCGACGGCACACGCTGCTGCCGCTGGACGACTGCCTCTACGCTCTGCAGCCCTCGATCCCGCACCTGACGCGCTCGGCGCTACATCGGTGCCTGCAGCGGCATGGCATCTCCCGCCTGCCGGACGTCGAGGGGGAAAAGCCCAAACGACAGAGGTTCAAGCGCTACGCGATCGGGTTCTTTCATATCGATATTGCCGAGGTTCAGACCTCCGAGGGCAAGCTTTACCTGTTCGTCGGCATCGACCGGACCAGCAAGTTTGCCGTGACCCAACTCGTCGAGAAGGCAGACCGAAAGACGGCTTGGGAGTTCCTCCAGCACATGCTCGAAGCATTCGCCTGCGGCTCATCCTATCAGGTCCATACGATCCTCACGGACAACGGCATCCAGTTCGCCGAGCAGCCCCGGAACCGGAACACCATCTATTCCCGGCCAATACGCTTTGACATGATCTGCGAAGCCAATGGGATCGAGCACCGCCTGACGAAGCCGAACCACCCTTGGAGAGACGAGGATCAGGAAACGATCCGGTGGATCGTTTTCCCGAGGAACGGCCAAGTCGAGCGGATGAACCGGACAATCAAGGACGCCACGGTAAAGCGCTATCATTACGACAGCCACGATCAGCTGCGTACGCACCTCGCCGATTTCCTAGCAGCCTACAACTTCGCCCGCAGACTCAAGACCCTCGGCGGCCTCACGCCCTACGAGTACATCTGCAAAATCTGGACATCAGAGCCAGATCGATTCATCGTCAACCCGATCCACCAAATGCCGGGATCGAAGGCATCGAGGAGTTCGCACGCGCTCTTCGCCGTGCCATCGCGGCCTCGGCCGCCTCGGCGCGCGGGTGGGGCGCGTCGCCAGCTTCGTGGATACGTCGTAGCACACTCCGCCGGAACATGCGGCGCCGGTTGCGACGCATCTTTCGCTCGCGGCGCTCCTGATGCAGCTCATCGACCAGAGTGCTCGACGCGGGAGGTCTGGTCCTGGAGGTCGATCGACCTCTTCACGAGCGCCGGCGCGAGGGCGCCTCGTTCAGATGGCGGTCATGTCAGACGCGCCATGAGCCTCGCGCGCTGTTCGGGCAGGGGACGGTCGCCGAGGGCTGGGGCGAGCCGATGGGCGAGAAAGTGGCCGGTGAGGCGCAGGCCGGCGGCGAGGTCGGCAGAAGTGGGATCGGCGGAGGTGGGGTCGGCGGAGGTGGGGTCGGCGGAGGTTGGAGGGGTCGGGGCGACGAAGAACGCCGGGAGCGGCAGCAGGCGGTTCGCCCACTCCCCGGCGGCGCCGCGGCTCACGGCGCGGCCGGTCTTCGGAGAGACGTAGGCGAGATCGTGGGTCTGGCCGGTGAGCGCGCAGGAGGCGAGGTCGAGGCCGAAGCCGAGCGTGCGAAGGAGAAGGAGCTCCCATCGGACATAGGCCACGGGCCAGGGCTCGCCCGCGGCGAGCGCGTCGAGGAGGCGCGTGGTGGCGGCGTAGAGGGCGGGCTGCGGCTCGCGCTCCGGGAGCGCGAAGGCGGCGAGCGCGCAGACCGCGGCGAGGCCCGCGAGCGCCGTGCGGTCGTTGAGGATGGTGGCGGCGCGGGCGCGGACCGGCTCGACGCGGAACGTGCCGATGTGCGCGTCGAGGCGTGCGCGCCAGGCGAGGTCGAGCTGCGCGCCGGGCTGCAGGACGGGCACCATCCGCCGCGACGCGCCGCCGTGGACGACGCCGGCATGACGGCCGTGCAGGGCGGTGAACACCTCGACGATCGCGGCGCTCTCGCCATGCGGGCGCACGGCGAGGAGCGCGCCCTCGTCACGCCAGTCCATGAAGCGCTCCGGGCGTCATTCGGCGAGCCCGTCCTGGCCAAGCAGCGTGCGGCCGGCGCGGTCCTCGACCTCGATCACCCAGAGGTCCGGGTCGTAGCCCCGCTGCCGGGCGACGGCGGCATCGACCTCGGGCTCGGCACCCTCCGCGAGGACCACCCAGGCTCGGCCGCCGGCGGCGAGATCGACCATGCGGTGAAACGCCCGCGCGCGGCCATCGAGCGTGGCGAGCTTGACGATGACGGCCCCGGCGGTGTCGTCGCCGTGCGCGGTCAGGAACGCGGGGATGTCGGCGAGGCGGAGGCGGGCGAGGTAGGCGCGGACCCAGAAGCCGGTGGCGAGGCGCGGCTCGGGCATCAGGGCAGCCGCATCAGCCGGCCTCGCCGTCGCCGAACTCGAGGCCCATCTCGGTGTAGCGCTCGGCCTCGTCAAGCCAGCCGGGGCGGACCTTGACGGTGAGGAAGAGATGCGCCGGGCGGCCGAGGAAGGCGGCGAGCTCGGCGCGTGCGGCCGTGCTCACGCCCTTGATCGTCTCGCCGCCGTGGCCGAGCACGATGCCCTTGTGACCGTCGCGGGCGACGTAGACGAGCTGGTCCACCCGTACGGAACCGTCGGGGCGGTCCTCCCAGGCCTCGGTCTCGACGGTGAGCTCGTAGGGGAGCTCCTGGTGCAGGCGCAGCGTGAGCTTCTCGCGGGTGATCTCGGCGGCGATCATCCGCATCGGCAGGTCGGCGATCTGGTCCTCGGGGTAGAGCCACGGGCCCTCGGGCAAGGCCGCGGCGAGCCAGGCGCGCAGCTCGGTCACGCCGTAGCCGCGCTGCGCGGACACCATGAAGGTGGCGGCGAAGGGAAACGTCTCGTTGAGTGCTGCGGACAGCCCGAGGAGCACCTCGGCACGCACCCGGTCGATCTTGTTGATGACGAGCGCCACCGGGCGGCCGCCCACGCGATCGCCGAGCGCGTCGATGATGGCGCGGACACCGTCGGTCAGCCCGCGGTGCGCCTCGACGAGGAGGGCGACCACGTCGGCGTCGGCCGCCCCGCCCCAGGCCGCCGCGACCATCGCGCGGTCGAGCCGCCGGCGCGGGCGGAAGAGGCCCGGCGTGTCGACGAAGACGATCTGCGCCGCCCCTTCCATCGCGACGCCGCGGATCCGCATCCGCGTGGTCTGAACCTTGTGCGTGACGATCGAGACCTTGGCGCCCACCATGCGGTTGAGGAGCGTGGACTTGCCGGCATTGGGCTCGCCGATGAGCGCCACGAAGCCTGCGCGGGTCGCCCCGGCAATGTCAGCGTTCGCCATCGCCGCTCTCCAGCCTCGCGAGGAGCGCGCGCGCGGCGATCTGCTCGGCCTGCCGCTTCGAGCCGGCTTCGGCACTCTGGCTGGCACCGCCCTCGAGACGCGCCTCGACGGTGAAGATGGGTGCGTGATCGGGACCGCTGCGCGCAACCTCAACGTAGAGCGGCGGCGTCTGGCCGCGGCCCTGCGCCCATTCCTGCAGCGCCGTCTTGGCGTCGCGCGCGTCGGCGTCGACGCCGCCGATGCGCCGGCCCCAAAGCCGCAGGATGACCCGCCGCGCCGCGCCGAACCCGCCGTCGAGGTAGACCGCCGCGATCACCGCCTCGAGCGCGTCGCCGAGGAGCGCGTCCTTCTTGCGCCCGCCCGACATCATCTCGGAGCGGCCGAGGCGGAGCACGTCGCCCATGCCGACGCTGCGCGCCACGTCGGCGCAGGTCTCCTTGCGGACGAGCGCGTTGAAGCGGGGCGCGAGCTGGCCCTCGGTGGCGGCGGGATCGGCGGCGAGGAGCGCCTCGGCCATCACGAGGCCGAGCACGCGGTCGCCGAGGAACTCGAGCCGCTGGTTGTCGGCGCGCGTCGCGGAGCCGAGCGACGCGTGCGTGAGGGCCTCGACGAGGAGCGCGTCGTCGGTGAAGCCGTGGCCCAGCCGGGCGCCGAACGCCGCGAGATCGGCCCCGAGCTTCATTCCCGCGGCGTCAATTGACCGCTTTCAGGAAGCGGTTCGCGCGCCAGGTCCAGAAGAACAGCATCGACCGGCCGGCGGAGGAGAACATGATCCGGTCGGCGCGCCCGATGATGTTGGCGTAGGGCACGAAGCCGAGCTCGCCCGGCCCCTGGAAGCGGCTGTCGGCAGAGTTGTCGCGATTGTCGCCCATGAAGAAATACATCGCCGCCGGCACCGTGTAGACCGGCGTGTCATCCTGCTGCAGGCCGTCGCGGATGTTGAGGACGTCGTGCGTCACGCCGTTCGGCAGCGTCTCGGCGGCGCGCTCTTTCAGGCAGGTGCCGCCGATGCCGACGGGCTCGTTCGAACAGCGTGGCAGCGAGCGGAGCGGTCCCTGCTGCTCGTAGGTCTCGGAGAAGTCGCGCAGCGGCTCGACCTTCACCGGCTGGTCGTTGATGTAGAGGAGCCCCGCCTTCATCTGGATGCGGTCACCGGGAAGCCCGATCAGGCGCTTGATGAGATCCTCGCCCTGGCTCGGGTGGCGGAACACCACGACGTCGCCGCGCTCGGGCTCCGAACCGAGGATCCGGCCGGTGATCGGGCAGATCGAGAACGGGCAGGAGTAGCGCGAATAGCCGTAGGCCATCTTGTTGACGAACAGGAAGTCGCCGATCAGCAGCGTGTCCTTCATCGAGCCCGAGGGAATCCAGAACGGCTGGAAGAACAGCGTGCGGAACACGCCCGCGATGAGGAGCGCGTAGACGACGGTCTTGATCGTGTCGACGATGCCGCCGCTCGTCTCCGTCGTGCTGGCCATGCTGTCCTCGCTGCGGGAAGTGGGGGTTCATCCTCCGCCCGCCGGGTGCTGTCAAGTTGAGGGCTCGGGCAGCGCCTCGATGACGACGAAGGCCTGCGCCCAGGGGTGGTCGTCGGTCAGCGAGACGTGGACGGTCGCCCGGTGGCCGGGCGGGGTGAGCGCGGCGAGGCGGGTCGCGGCCCAGCCCGTCAGCGTCATCACCGGCTGGCCGGTCGCGAGGTTCGCGACCCCCATGTCGCGCCACGATATGCCCATGCGGAGCCCGGTGCCGAGCGCCTTCGAGCAGGCCTCCTTGGCCGCCCAGCGCTTGGCGTAGGTGCCCGCGACATCGGCGCGGCGCTCGGCGCGCGCGCGCTCGGCAGGCGTGAACACGCGGGTGCGGAAGCGGTCGCCGAAGCGCTCGAGCGTGGCCGCGATGCGCTCGATGTTGGCGAGGTCCGTGCCGATGCCGAGAATCACGCGGGTCGGGGCGCGTCGGCCCGCGCCGCGTCCATGCGGGCGCGCATCCCGGCGATGGCGGCGGGGAGGCCCGCGAAGATCGCCTCGCCGATCAGGAAGTGACCGATGTTGAGCTCGGCCATCTCGGGGATCGCGGCGATGGGGGCGACGGTGTCGTAGGTGAGCCCGTGGCCGGCATGGACCTCGAGCCCGAGGCGCGCGGCCTGGCGGGCCGCCGCCACGATGCGGGCGAGCTCGGCGTCGCGCCCGGCATGGTCGCCCTCGGCGTGAAGGTCGCAGTAGGCTCCGGTATGCAGCTCGACGACGGCGGCACCGATGGCGGCGCAGGCTTCGATCTGGGCCGCGTCGGCGCCGACGAACATCGATACGCGCGCGCCCGCCTCGCGGAGCGGCGCGATGTAGGCGCGCAGGCGCTCGCTGTCGCCGGCCACATCGAGCCCGCCCTCGGTGGTGCGCTCCTCGCGCTTCTCGGGCACGAGGCAGACGGCGTGGGGCCGGATGCGGAGCGCGATCCGCTGCATCTCATCGGTCGCGGCCATCTCGAAGTTGAGCGGGATGCCGAGCCCGGCGGCGAGCGCGTCGATGTCGGCGTCGCGGATGTGGCGGCGGTCCTCGCGGAGATGCGCGGTGATGCCATCGGCGCCCGCCGCCTCGGCCATCAGCGCCGCCCGGAGGGGCTCGGGCCAGACCGCGCCGCGGGCGTTCCGCACCGTGGCCACATGGTCGATGTTCACGCCGAGCCGCAACCCTGACATCTAGCTCTCCTCGCCCGCGGCGTCGGTCTCCGCGCGGGCCTGCATCGCGCCACGGATGCGCTCGAACCGCTCGCGAAGCTTCTTCGTCCGGCGCTTCTGGTAGGCGCCGAGCACGGGAAGCGCCAGATAGAACGACACCACCGCGGCGACGAGGCCCGGAAGGATGCCGCCGACGAGATAGGGCAGGAACACCCGGTCGTAGAACCGCGCGAGGTTCTCCCAATGCGTCGTGTCGTCGGTGAAGATCGCGACGACGTTGCGCCAGAGCTCGACCGAGGCGTGCGAGAAGGCGCCGACGATCGCGGGCAGCAGGAGCCCGCCCTCCTGCCCGAGCATCCACGAGCCGAGCTCGACGGAGACCTGCATGATGACCGGGAAGGTCAGCGGGTTGCCGACGAAGGTGGCGATGAGCGCGGCGGCGAGGTTGCCGCGCACGATCCAGGCGAGCGCGCCCGCGATGAGGAAGTGGAACCCGAAGAACGGCGTGAACGACACGAAGACGCCGAGTGCTATGCCGCGCGCGATGCGGTGCGGCTTGTCGGGGATGCGGCGCATCCGGTGCCAGAGGTAGCTCAGCGCCCTGCCCCAGCCGCCGCGGGGATAGACGAGCGAGGCGAGCCGTTCGGAGGTCGTGAGCCGGGTACGCCGCTTGAAGACCACGAGGAGCCTCGCCTGCCGGAGCGTCAGGGTTTCCGCGCGAGATCCCTGAAGCGCTCGAGTTCCGCCACGTCGCTGTCTGCGTCGAGGACGTTTAGCACGGTGTGCAGGTGCTCCACGTCACGCAGATCTGCCTCGACAATCAGGCGATAGTAGTCCGGTTTCCTGTCAACAAAATGGAGATCGGAGATATTCGCCTTTTGCTCGCCGATGAGCGTGCAGATGCGCCCTAGAACGCCCGCATCGTTGCTGATCGTCATGTTCAGGCTCACGGTGTGGACGGGAGGATGCCGGCCTGCGGTCCATTGCAGGTCGATCCAGCGCTGCGGCTCCTCCTCGAACTCGGCGAGGGCGGGGCAGTCGATGGCGTGGACGATGGCGCCCTTGCCGCGATAGGTGATGCCGACGATGCGCTCGCCCGGCACCGGCTGGCAGCACGCGGCACGCCGGTAGGGCTGATCCGGCGACAGACCGAGGATCGGGCGCTGCGCGTCGACCTCCTCGCCGGTGGCGGCCACGAGGTCGGGGTAGAGGGTGGCCACGACGCGCCGCGCGGTCAGCTCGGCGCTGCCGAGGCGCGCGAGCAACTCGGTCGCGTCGCCGAGCCCCAGCGTCCGGGCGGCCGTGCGGAGCGCCTTGTCGGTCGCCTTCTTGCCGACGTGCTCGAAGGCCACCCGCGCGAGCTCAGCCCCGAGCCGGACGTAGCGGTCGCGGTCGTCCTCGCGCAGGCTGCGCCGGATCGCCGCCTTGGCGCGGCCCGTCGCCGCGATGTCGATCCATGTCGCCTGCGGGCGCTGGCCCTCGGCGGTGATGATCTCGACCGACTGGCCGTTCTTCAGCCGCGTCCAGAGCGGCACGCGGATGCCGTCCACCTTGGCCGAGACGCAGGAATTGCCGATCCGCGTGTGGATCGCGTAGGCGTAGTCGATGGGCGTCGCACCGCGGGGCAGCTGGATCACGTCGCCTTTCGGCGTGAAGCAGAACACCTGGTCGGAGTACATCTCGAGCTTCACCGTCTCGAGGAACTCGTCGCTGTCGTCGGCCTGCTCGAGCCGTTCGGTGATGGTGGCGATCCACTTGGCGGGATCGACTGCGAACGGGTTCCGCGCACGGGCGCCGTTCCGGTAGGACCAATGCGCGGCGACGCCCGCTTCGGCGACCTCGTGCATCTGGCGGGTGCGGATCTGCACCTCGACGCGCTTGCCGTCGCGCCCGGAGACGGTGGTGTGGATCGAGCGGTAGCCGTTCAGCTTCGGCTGGCTGATGTAGTCCTTGAACCGCCCCGGCACGGCCCGCCAGCGCGTATGGATGCAGCCGAGCACGCGGTAGCAGTCCGCCTCCGAGCGGGTGATGACGCGGAACCCGTAGATGTCGGAGAGCCGCGAGAAGGCGAGATCCTTCTCCTGCATCTTGCGCCAGATCGAGAACGGCTTCTTCGCCCGCCCGAATACGTCGGCCTCGATCAGGGCGCGGTCGAGCTCGGCGCGGATGTCGTTGGTGATCTGGTGGATCACGTCGCCCGACTCGCGCTGCAGCGTGATGAAGCGGCGGATGATCGAGCCGCGCGCCTCGGGGTTCAGCACCCGGAAGGCGAGATCCTCGAGCTCCTCGCGCATCCACTGCATCCCCATCCGCCCCGCGAGCGGCGCGAAGATGTCCATCGTCTCGCGCGCCTTGCCGGCCTGCTTGTCGGCCTCCTGGAAGCGGATCGTCCGCATGTTGTGGAGCCGATCGGCGAGCTTCACGAGGATCACGCGCAGGTCGCGCGACATGGCGATGAAGAGCTTGCGGAAGTTCTCCGCCTGCTTGGCCTCGTGCGACGAGAGCTGCAGGTTGGTGAGCTTCGTCACCCCGTCGACGAGCTCGGCGGTCTCCTCGCCGAAGAGCCGCGCGATCTCGGCGTAGGTAGACTTCGTGTCCTCGATGGTATCGTGCAGCAGCGCCGTCACGATCGTCGCATCGTCGAGCCGTTGCTCCGTGAGCAGCGCGGCGACGGCGACCGGATGGGTGAAGTACGGCTCGCCGGAGTGCCGAAGCTGCCCCGCGTGCATCCGGCGGCCGTAGTCGTAGGCGCGGGCGATCAGCGCGGCGTCGGTCGCGGGATTGTAATTCCGGACGAGGGCGACGAGATCCTCGACGTCGATCATCATGCCCGCAGCACCAGAGGGGTCAGCCCTGGCTCTGCGCCTCCATCAGCGCGCGCAGCATCCGCTCCTCGTCCATCGTGTCGTGGACCGGACGGTCGTGCTCGGAGGTCATCAGAAGCGCCATGTCATCGTCGACCGCCTCGTCGACCTCGATCTGGGTCTGCAGGCTCTCGATCATGCGCTCGCGGAGCGCCTCGGCGCCCTGGGTCTCGTCGGCGATCTCGCGCAGGCTGACGACCGGGTTCTTGTCGTTGTCCCGGTCCACCGTCACCGCGGACCCCGCTGCGATCTCGCGCGCGCGGTGCGACGCGAGCAGGACGAGCTCGAAGCGGTTCGGAACCTTGTCGACGCAGTCTTCCACCGTCACGCGGGCCATCGGTGCTCCAATCAGGATCGAAGGATAAGCGGCCTCACGTAGCCGCTTGGCCCCGCGTTTGCAAGCGGCGGGGGCGGAGCGTCGCAACGTCGTGAAGCGCCGATTGCAACGATCCGCGCCGCCGTAGCGTTACTGTTACAGACGTCTTGCGGTGGTCCGGCGAACCGCTAGATGCATCGCGTTCCTCGCTGGCGCTGGAATTGGAACCGCCTGCCGCCGCAGGATGCTCCGTGTCGAAAGGCCTTTTGCATGTTCTACAAAGACGAGAAGCTGGCGCTGTTCATCGACGGCTCGAACCTCTACGCCGCCGCCAAGGCGCTCGGCTTCGACATCGACTACCGGCTGCTGCGCCAGGAGTTCATGCGGCGCGGCAAGCTGCTGCGGGCGTTCTACTACACGGCGCTGCTCGAGAACGACGAATATTCGCCGATCCGGCCGCTCGTCGACTGGCTGCACTACAACGGCTTTTCGATGGTGACGAAGCCCGCCAAGGAATACACCGACAGCATGGGTCGCCGGAAGGTGAAGGGCAACATGGACATCGAGCTCGCGGTCGATGCGATGGAGCTTGCGTCCCGCGTCGACCACATCGTGCTCTTCTCCGGCGACGGCGACTTCCGGCCCCTGGTCGAGAGCCTGCAGCGGCAGGGCGTGCGGGTGTCGGTCGTCTCGACGATCCGCAGCCAGCCGCCGATGATCGCCGACGAGCTGCGGCGGCAGGCCGACAACTTCATCGAGCTCGACGAGCTTCGCGACGTCATCGGGCGTCCGCCGCGCGAGGTGCGCGAGCCGCGGGTCGACCGCGAGGAAGCCGACGCTTCGGGGAGCTGACGGGCTGGACGCGGCCGCCTGCTCCGCCTAGGTCTCGGTTCATGAGCGATCCCGAGATCACCCTTCTTCTTGCGGCACCGCGAGGCTTTTGCGCCGGCGTCGACCGTGCGATCCGCATCGTCGAGCTGGCGCTCGAGCGCTGGGGCGCGCCGGTCTACGTCCGTCACGAGATCGTCCACAACCGCTACGTCGTCGACGGGCTGGCACGCCAGGGTGCCGTCTTTGTCGAGGAGCTTGAGGAGGTGCCGGACGGGCGGCCCGTGGTGTTCTCGGCGCATGGCGTGCCGAAGGCGGTTCCGGCGGTCGCGGAGGCGCGCGGGCTGACCTGGGTCGATGCCACCTGTCCCCTCGTCACCAAGGTCCACATCGAGGCCGAGCGCCATGCTGCCACGGGGCTCCAGACGGTGATGATCGGGCACGCCGGGCATCCCGAGACGGTCGGCACGATGGGGCAGTTGCCGCCCGGCGAGGTGCTGTTGATCGAAACCGTCGACGACGTGGCGAAGATCGAGCCCCGCGACGCTTCGAAGCTCGCGTTCGTGACGCAGACGACGCTCTCCGTCGACGACACCGCGGGCATCGTGGCGGCGCTGAAGGCGCGCTTCCCGGATATCGCCGGGCCCGCCAAGGAGGACATCTGCTATGCGACGACGAACCGGCAGGCCGCCGTCAAGGCGATGGCGCCCCGGATCGACGCGCTTCTGGTGATCGGAGCCCCCAATTCGTCGAATTCGCGGCGGCTTGTCGAGGTCGGCCGTGCGGCGGGGTGCCGTCACGCGCAGTTGCTCGGGCGCGCCGCGGACATCGACTGGCGGTCGCTCGAGGGCGCGCGGACCATCGGGATCACCGCCGGGGCATCGGCGCCGGAGGTGCTGGTCGAGGAGGTCGTCGCGGCCTTTCGCGCGCGCTACGCCGTGACGATCGAGATCGTCGAGACGGCGGTGGAGCGTGTCGAGTTCAAGGTGCCGCGCGCGCTGCGCGAGACCGCGTGATCCCGCGACCGGCGCTGGCGATCGGGCTCGCCGGGCTCCTGCCGTTTCTGTGGGGCGCGCTGACCGTGCTGCTGCCGGGGCTCGCCGAAGCCACGGTCCATGCCATCGGGCCGCGCTTTGCCGGGCCCTACGTGCTCGCCGCCTACGGCACGGTGATCCTGTGCTTCATGTCAGGCGCGCTGTGGGGCTTCGCCTGCACGGGTCGCGTCGCCCTGCCCTATGCCCTGAGCGTGCTCCCGGCGCTCTGGGCGTTCTTCGCCGTCGGCGGCGGGCCGGCTCAGGCGCTCTCCGCGCTTGTCGTGGGCTTTCTCGGCATCCTGGTGTTCGATCTCCAGTTCGCGAGCTGGGGTTTGGCGCCCGCCTGGTGGATGCGGCTCCGGCTCCTGCTGACCGCGGTGGTGGTGCCGTGCCTTCTCGTCGGGTTGATCGCGAGCTGAGATGGCGGAGCTTTTCGCGTACACCGATGGCGCGTGCAGCGGCAATCCCGGACCGGGCGGCTGGGGCGTGCTCCTCGTCGCGCGGGAGGGCGGCGCGGTGGTGCGCGAGCGGGCGCTCTCGGGCGGCGCGGCCGACACCACGAACAACCGGATGGAGCTCATGGCCGCCATCGCGGCGCTCGAGGCGCTCGAGCGGCCGTCGGCGCTCACCGTCGTGACCGACAGCGCCTACGTGCGTTCGGGCATCCTCGAGTGGCTGGCGAACTGGAAGCGCCGCGGCTGGCGCACGGCGGGGGGCGCTCCGGTCAAGAACGACGACCTCTGGCGCCGCCTCGATACGGCACGCACGCGACATGACGTGACCTGGACCTGGGTGAAGGGCCACGCCGGGCATCCCGAGAACGAACGCGCCGACGAACTCGCGCGCGCCGGCATGGCGCCGTACAAGCCCGTTCGTTAACGAGGCTTTACACGAACGAACGGTCGTTTAAGGTTGCGATCATGGCGCGCCCCAGAACCGTCTCCGACCGCCTGGTCCTCGATGCGGTGCGCGAGATCGTCCGCACGGGCGGCGATCGCGCGGCGACCTTCTCGGCGGTGGCGTCCGCGTCGGGCCTCTCGCCGCCGAGCCTGGTGCAGCGCTACGGCAGCCGTGACGACATGGTACGCACGGCGCTCTTGGCGGGCTGGACGGCGATGGAGGCGGCGCTCGACACCGCGGAAGCCGCGGCCCCGCTGACGCCGAAAGGCGCGGCGGCGCTGCTGAAGGCGCTCGAGCCCGCGGCGGCGGCGATGCCCGAGCAGCGCCCCCGTGATGCAGCGCTCGCCAAGGCCGCGACCGCCTGGCGCGAACGTGTCGAGACGGCGCTCGCGGTGCGGCTCGGCTCGGGCGGCAAGGACCGCGCGGGGGCCGCGATCCTGTTCGCGGCCTGGCAGGGGCGCCTCGCGTGGTCGGGGACGTTTCGCCTGAAGGAGGCGGCGGCGCGGCTCGCGCCGGCACATGCCTGACTCAAGCGAGGCGCATCCCAGGCTCCAGGTCGTAGCCGCGCAGCAGCGTCTCCGGCCGCATCGGCTGGCGGCCCTCGCGTTGCAGGAGCGTCACCGCGACGGCCCCGGTCCCGCAGGCGACGCGGATCGCGTCCGGCGCCGTGGCCAGCACCTCGCCCGGGATGCCCGCGCCATCGTCGCGCCGGGAGCCGAGCAGCTTCAGCCGTCCGCCATCCGGCGCCAGACACCACGCGCCGGGTGCCGGGGCCATGCCGCGGATGCGCCGGTCGACCTCGGCGGCGGGGGCCGCCCAGTCGATCCGCGCCTCTGCCTTGTCGATCTTCGCCGCATAGGTCGCGCCGTCTTCGGGCTGCGGCTGCGGGCTGCCCGGCAGGCCCGCCAGCACGTCGAGCATGAGCGCGGCACTCATCTCGGCGAGCCGGTCGTGGAGATCGCCGGTGGTGTCCGCCGGCCGGATCGGCGTCGCGGCGCGCGCGAACGTCGGCCCGGTGTCGAGCCCCTCGTCCATCGCCATGACGGTCACGCCGGTCTCGGCGTCGCCCGCGAGCACCGCGCGGTGGATCGGCGCGGCGCCGCGCCAGCGCGGCAGGAGCGAGGCATGGGCGTTGAGGCAGCCGAAGCGCGGCGCCGTCACTATCGCGGCGGGTAGCAAGAGCCCGTAGGCCGCGACGACCGTAACGTCGGCGCCGAAGGCTGCGAACTCGGCCTGCGCCTCGACGTTCCTGAGGCTGCGCGGCTGTCGCACGGTGAGCCCGAGCGCCGCCGCCCGCGCCTCGACAGCACCCGCGCGCGGCGCCTGCCCGCGCCCGGCCGGACGCGGCGGCTGGCAGTAGACCGCGACGACCTCGTGGGCGTTCGCGAGCGCGTCGAGGAGCGGCACGGCGAAGGCGGGCGTGCCCATGAAGACGGCGCGCAGCCTCACCCTGCGAGCCGCGCGAGGCCCGCCTCGATGGCGGCGCGGCCCGCCTGCGGCAGACGGTCGATGCAGAGGATGCCGTCGAGGTGGTCGCGCTCGTGCTGGACGCAGCGCGCGGCGAAGCCGTCGAACCGGCGTGATTGGCGGACGCCGTCGAGGTCCGTGTAGGCGAGCGTCACGGCGCTCGGGCGGACCACCTCCACGGGCACCCCCGGCAGCGAGAGGCATCCCTCGGTCGCCACATCGCTCTCCGTTGATGCCTCGAGGATGACCGGGTCGATGGCGACGATCGGGTCCGACGCGCCATCCTTCCAGCCCACGTCCATGACGAAGAGCCGGAGCGGCCGGCCGACCTGCGGCGCCGCGAGCCCGCGCCCGCGGGCCGCGCGCATCGCGTCGAACATGTCGGCCGCGAGCGCCCGCACCTCGACCGACACCGTGCCCACCGGGGCCGCCACGACGCGCAGCGCCTGCGCCGGCCAGAGGAGGATCGGCAGCACGGTCACGCCCGCGCCCGTTCGCGTTTCAGCTTCTCCATCCGCCGGGTGATCATCTGGCGCCGCAGCGGCTTGAGGTAATCGATGAAGAGCTTTCCATCGAGATGGTCGATCTCGTGCTGGACGCAGGTCGCCCAGAGGCCGTCGAAGCGCCGCTCGACCGGGGCGCCGTCGAGCCCGGTCCAGCGCACCTGCACCGCCGCGGGCCGCTCGACGTCGCCGTACTGCTCGGGGATCGAGAGGCACCCCTCCTCGTAGGTTGCAAGTTCGTCCGACGCCCAGATCACCTCGGGGTTGACCATCGCGACGGGCGCGGGCGGCGTCTCCTCGCCCTTCTCGCAGTCGAGCACGATGAGCCGGATCGCGACGCCGACCTGCGGCGCCGCGAGCCCGATGCCGGGGGCCGCGTACATCGTCGCAAGCATGTCGAGCGCCAGGGTACGCACCCCCGGCGTGATCTCCGCAACCGGGTCGGCGACGCGCTTCAGGCGCGGATCGGGGTGGAGAAGGATGGGGCGGATCATGCCCGGCATTTAGGCGATGGCCCGAGGTGCCGCAATCCCTGCCCCCGGCACGCGGCAGGCCCCCTTGCGTACCGGGCGCGTGGCGTTAGCGTGGCCGCGGAAACCGGAGACCGACATGAGCCTCGACGGCACGACCTTCGACGAGCGGATCGACCGCCGCGGCACCCATTGCGCGAAATGGGACATGATGCAGCCGATGTTCGGCGTGGCCCCCGACGACGGCATCGCCATGTGGGTCGCGGACATGGAGTTCCGCCCGCCGAGCGTCGTCGCCGCCGCGGTGCAGGGCATGGTCGACCACGGGGTCTTCGGCTACTTCGGCAACGACACCGCCTACCGCGAGGCGATCACCTGGTGGATGCGGACGCGGCACCGCTGGGAGGTCGACCCCGCGCACATCTTCACCACGCACGGCCTCGTCAACGGTACCGCGATGTGCATCGACGCGTTCACCGCGCCGGGCGATGGGGTGGTGCTCTTCACGCCGGTCTACCACGCCTTCGCGCGGATCATCGCGGCGTCGGGCCGCGCGGTGGTCGAGTGCCCGATGGTCCGCACGGAGGGGCGCTACGGGCTCGACTTCGCGGCCTACGACGCGATGCTGACCGGCCGGGAGCGCATGGTCATCCTGTGCTCGCCGCACAACCCCGGCGGGCGGGTCTGGACGCCCGAGGAGCTGCGCGGCGTCGCGGACTTCTGCACGCGCCACGACCTCGTGCTGTTGTCGGACGAGATCCACCACGACCTCGTCTTCCCCGGCCAGACGCATCACGCGATGGCCGCGACCTGCCCCGACATCGCCGACCGGCTGGTGATGATGTCGGCCACGACCAAGACGTTCAACATCGCCGGCGCGCACAGCGGCAACGTCATCATCGCCGACGAGACGCTCCGGGCGCGGTTCGCGGCCCGCATGATGGCGCTCGGCATCTCGCCCAATTCGTTCGGGATGCACATGGCGACGGCGGCCTATTCGCCCGAGGGCGCGGCCTGGGTCGACGACCTGATGGGCTACCTCGACGGCAACCGGCAGGTGTTCGACGCGGGCGTGGGCGCGATCCCCGGCGTGGTCTCGATGCCGCTCGAGGCGACCTACCTCGCCTGGGTGGACTTCGCGGGCACGGGCATGGACGCCGCCGAGTTCACCCGCCGCGTCGAGAAGGACGCGCGCATCGCGGTGAACCACGGCACGAGCTTCGGGACCGGCGGCGAGACGTTCCTCCGCATCAACATCGCCGCCCCGCGCGACATGGTGACGGAAGCCGTCGGCCGGCTGCAGGACGCCTTCGCCGATCTGCAATAGTCAGCGCGCGAGGAGGCTCGCAGGCTCCGGCCGCTCGCGGACGAAATCCGCGGGCGGAGCGGTGCCGGCGCTGGTGCGGCGCTTCACGTCGCACACCAGCTCCGCGCCCTCCATCCGCAGCGTCACGAGACACTCGCCGAGATAGCGCGCGCCGTCGTAGAGGTCGACGCGCCCCTGACGCAGACGCGCATGCGGCGCGAGCGCGAAGCCCGTGTCCCAGATGCGGACGATCGGAATGGTCTGGCCGCCCGAGCGGACGGTCAGCCGGCCCGCGGCGACAGGTCGTACGCCCGCCAGGCCGTCGCGGACCTCTTGCGGCAAATAGCTTGACATCGTTCATCCCCCCCGGGACCGATCCGAGCTTGCGCTTTCCGCGGCTGAAATCAAGCTCTGTTAACGATGTGCGAAAGTGCGGGGGCGGCTGCGCCCTTTGGCCGTGTTGATCCGCGCCGGAGCGGGCTAGGTCCGGCGCGAAAGGACGGGCGAGGAGGACGCACATGGGCCGACTGATCGACGGACGCTGGGACACCGGCTGGTACGACACCAAGAAGACCGGCGGCTCGTTCGAGCGCTCGACCTCGGCGTTCCGCAACTGGATCACGCCCGACGGCGCGCCGGGCCCGTCCGGCGAGGGCGGGTTCCGGGCCGAGGCGGGGCGCTATCACCTCTATGTCAGCTACGCCTGCCCCTGGGCCCACCGGACGCTGATCTTCCGCGCGCTGAAGGGGCTCGAGGACGCGATCTCCATCTCGGTCGTGCATCCCGACATGCTCGACGACGGCTGGACCTTCGGCACGGGCTTCCCGGGCACCACCGGGGACACGCTCTTCGGCCTGCCATACCTCCGCGACATCTACACCCGCGCCCGCCCGGACGCCTCGGGCCGCGTCACGGTGCCGGTGCTCTGGGACAAGGAGCGCGGTGCGATCGTGTCGAACGAGAGTTCGGAAATTATCCGCATGTTCAATTCCGCCTTCGACGGCGTGACGGGCAACGCGGGCGACTACTGGCCGGAGGCGCTCCGGGCCGAGATCGAGGAGGTCAACGCGCGCGTCTATTCGGGCTTCAACAACGGCGTCTACCGCGCCGGCTTCGCGACCACGCAGGACGCCTACGACGAGGCGGTGCGCGAGGTCTTCGACACGCTCGACTGGATCGAGGCGCGGCTCGACGGGCGGCGCTACCTGATGGGCGACGCGATCACCGAAGCGGACTGGCGCCTCTTCCCGACGCTCATTCGCTTCGACGCGGTCTACCACCAGCACTTCAAGTGCAACCGCGCGCGGATCACCGACTACCCGCGGCTGTGGCTCCTTACGCGCGAGCTCTACACCTGGCCGGGCATCGCCGCGACGGTGCATTTCGACCATTTCGTGCGGCATTACCATTACAGCCATGACACCATCAATCCGCACCGCATCGTGCCGATCAACCCGGTGCTCGACTTCTCGCTGCCGGACGGCGGCGGCGATGCCGAGGCGAAGCAGCGCGACGGGCGCGAGACGGCGGCGCATCCGCCCGCATGATCGTGGTTGGGCGGAGGCCTGGCCCCCGCCCGGTGACGGTCAGGCGCGCCGCGCGCGCAGGAGCGTGAGGCCGCCGAGGCCAGCGACGAGCAGGAGCCCCGCCGCCGGCAGCGGCACCGCGGCGGGCGCCACCGCGAGGCCCGAGTAGCCGGTGCCGAGCGACCCGAGCAAGGTCGCGGTGACATCGCCCGCGTCCGTCGGGAGCCCGAAGCTGTAGAGGTTCGAGAGGCCTCCGACGGTGAGGAGCGCGACGGCGAGGTTGTCGCCCTCGCGCAGCGACAGGATGTCGAGCCCGCCCACGTCCGAGAAGTCGAGCGCCGTGCCGTCGACGAGGATCTGCCCGACCGTCGCCAGCGTGCCTTCGTTGTTGCCGAGCGTTGCGAGGATGTCGAGGTTGCTGTCGAGGACGTACTGCTGCGTCGCGCTCACCGGCAGCGCCACCGCGTTGGTGTAGGCGTTGGCGAACACGTTCGGGTCCGCGCCCTCGTTGGCGTCGCCGGCGACGTAGAAGAGGTCCGTCGCGCGGACGAGGTCCGCGGGATCGCGCGTCGGGGTCGGGAAGAACACGAGGTTCTCGTCGTTCGCGCTGACGACGCGCGCGGCGTCGAGCACGTTGTTGAAGTCGAAGCCCAGCACCGGCGTCGTCGTCTCGACAGTCGGCATGTCCGGCTTCGGCCCACCCGAGATCACCGCGCTGACCGCACCCGTCGCCACGTCGACGCTGTAGACCGTGTCGGTCGCGTCCTGATAGCCGAAGAAACCGCCGGTGTTGGGGCGGTAGGCGATGGCGTCGAGCGCCACCGGCACGCCGCTGTCGTTGAGGGCGACCGTCCCCGTCGCAACCGGCGTGGCGAGCGACAGGACCGCCGAGAGCGTCGTGCCGCCGTCGCCGAGCACGTAGCCCGTGCCCTGACCCGTCGTGGCCGCCCCGGCGCCCGAGGCGACGACGCAGGTGGCCGCGGCTGCGAAAATAGCTGTTTTCATCGAACTGATCCCTATTGCCATTTTGAACGGAACAACC
The DNA here is from genome assembly GCA_965219015.1 of Paracoccaceae bacterium. GTDB lineage: Bacteria > Pseudomonadota > Alphaproteobacteria > Rhodobacterales > Rhodobacteraceae > CBDCNH01. Next base: position 38,804 of record CBDCNH010000013.1, on the reverse strand, counting down.
TGAACAGATCGAAACGGCTCGGTCCAATTGTTAACGGCCTTGCATCGGTCACAATGTTTTCAGGCGTAATTGGCCAATTCATTTGAATTGGTTGAAACTCCGGCCCCCTCGATCACGTAAATAGCCACTCCGTTCAGAACGGACAGCGCGCCGAAAAGGTGAGCGTCACGCCCGACGCCGGATGGCGCAGGCGCAGGCTCTCGGCGTGGAGCATGAGGCGCGGGAAGTCGCGTGCCGGGCCTGTCGCGTAGAACGGGTCGCCGAGGATCGGATGGCCGATCGCCTGCATGTGGACGCGGAGCTGGTGGCTGCGCCCGGTGCGCGGCATGAGCCGCAGGCGCGTCGTGTCGCCCTCGTGCCGGACCACGCGCCACGTCGTCTGGGCGGGCCGCCCGTCCGGCGTCACGTGCTGCAGCGGACGGTTCGGCCAGTCGACCGCCAGCGGCAGGTTCACCTCCCCCGACGCCTCCGCGACACGCCCCCAGACCCGCGCGACGTAGACCTTCTTCACCCGCCGCGTCTCGAACTGAAGCCCGAGGTCGCGCTGCGCCGCCCGCGTCAGCCCGAGCACGATCACCCCCGAGGTGTCGCGGTCGAGCCGGTGAACGAGGAGCGCCGCGGGGTGCTCCGCCTGCGCCCGCGTGACGAGGCAGTCCGCGAGCTCCGGCCCCTTGCCGGGCACGCTCAGGAGCCCAGCCGGCTTGTCGAGGACGAGGATGTCGGCGTCGGCATGGAGCACCCTGAGCGGCCCGTCCGGCGGCGCATAGGCGGTCACTCTTGCGGCAGGCCGTCGGCGATGGCGTACCAGTCGCCCTTGTCGGCGACGAAGATATGGCGCTCGCCCCCGAGGCCGGTCGGCATGTCGAGCGCGCCCGCCGCGATGGCGGTCCGGTCGCCCCGTCGGCCTGCCAGAAGAGGCTCGCGCCGCAGGTGCCGCAGAACCCGCGCCGCGCGGCGTCGGAGGAATGGAACCAGCGCAGCGTGTCGTCGCGCTTGAGGACGAGGTCCGCCGTCGCCACGTTCGTCGAGGCCATGTAGTGCCCGGTCGTGCGGCGGCAGAGGCCGCAGTGGCAGAACACCACCGCGCGCATCGGGCCCCGCACCTCGAAGCGCACGCCGCCGCAGAGGCAGCCGCCAGCGCGGGCTTCAGGCATCCCCGGTCTCCCCGAACGTGGCGGCAAGAATGGCGGCGAGCCCCTCGGCGTCCGCCGTGTCGAAGGCCGCGGGGCGGTCGCTGTCGATGTCGAGCACGCCGAGGAGCCGGCCGCCTGCGCCCGTCACCGGCAGCACGATTTCGGAGCGCGTCGAGGCGGCGCAGGCGATGTGACCTGGAAAGGCGTGGACGTCAGCGACGACCTGGACCTCGCCGGTCCGCGCGGCCGCCCCGCAGACGCCGCGGTCGAACGGGATCGCGGTGCAGGCGAGCGCGCCCTGGAACGGCCCGAGCTTCAGCATCCGGTCGCCCCGGACGCGGTAGAAGCCGGTCCAGTCGAACCGGTCGTCGGCCGGGTGGAGCACCGCCGCGACGATTGCCATCCGCGCGACCGCGTCGGTCTCTCCCTCGGTTGCGCCCGCGATGGCGCGGGCGAGGTCTTCGTAGTCTGCGCGCATGGCGACCCTCCCCGTCGGCGCGAACGCCGCCTTAACGATTGCCGGATAGCGTGACGCCAAGCAACCGTCCGTGACGAGGTGTCTGGCCATGCAAGTCTTCGCCGAAACCGGCAGCGATCCCTACTGCATCCGCGTGCTCGAGCCGCGCATCGACGCCGCCGTGGCCATCCAGTTCAAGGACCGGATGCGCGAGCTTGTCGACGAGACTGCCGGCCGCGTGGTCCTCGATCTCTCGCAGGTGACGTTCCTCGATTCGAGCGGGCTCGGCGCGGTCGTGGCGGTTCTCAAGCATCTCAGGCCCGCACGCACGCTGGAGCTCGCAGGGCTGACCCCGGGTGTCGCGAAGGTGTTTCGGCTGACGCGGATGGACGCGGTCTTCACGATCCACGCAGACGCGCCCGCGCAAGCCGTCCATCCGCAGGCATCGTGAGGGCGGCCCGTGCTCCCCGACCATGACCCACGAGCCATGCCCGGCGCTGACGCGACGCCCGCGGCACCGCGCCGGAGCCGTCTCGCGGTCGACATCGCGTTCGCGTCCGATGCGTTTGCCGTGCGTGCCGCCCTCATCGATACCGATGCGGCGCTCGCGCGCATCGGCGTCAGCGCCGATGACCGCAGCACGGTCGAGCTGGTGCTGGCGGAGATCCTCAACAACGTCGTCGAGCACGCCTATGCCGCCTGGGCCGGGCCGATCGAGCTCCGCATCGAGCTTCGCGACCACATCCTGCTGTGCGAGACCCGAGATCGCGGCACGCCGCTGCAGGAAGACGCTCTGCCGGCCGGCGATGCGCTGCCGGTCGCCGAGCCCATCGAGGATCACCCCGAGGGCGGCTTCGGCTGGTACCTGATCCGCACCCTGACGCGCGACCTGTCGTTCAACCGCGCGCAGGACCAGAACTGCCTGTGCTTCGCCGTCCCGCTCGAAGCGGGCGTCCCTGCCGTCTGACCGTCCTCGCGGTCAGGCGTTCTCGCGGCCTCTGGCGTTCTCGCGGTCAGGCGTTCTCGCGCATGATCCGGGCCTTCTGGCGCTCCCAGTCGCGCTTGGCCGAGGTCGCGCGCTTGTCGGCGAGCTTCTTGCCCTTGGCGATGCCGATGCGGAGCTTCACGATCCCGCGGTCGTTGAAGTACATCCTGAGCGGCACCAGCGTCATGCCCTCGCGCGCCGTCGCGGACCAGAGCCGCGCCAGCTCCTTGCCGCGCACGAGGAGCTTGCGGCGGCGGCGCTCCTCGTGGCCGAAGGTCTTGGCCTCGCGATAGGGCGCGATGTAGCCGTTGACGAGCCAGAGCTCGCGGCCCTCGACCGAAGCGTAGCTCTCGGCGATGTTGGCACCGCCGATACGGAGCGACTTCACCTCCGACCCCTCGAGGATGATGCCGCACTCGAGATCGTCCTCGATGGCGTAGTCATATCGCGCGCGCCGGTTCTCGGCGATCAGCTTCGAGTTCGGATCGGACTTGGCGGGCATCCGGGCGAGATAGTGGCGCCCGCCGGAGGTGTCCAGCGTCAGACGTCGAAGCGGCCGCCCTGCGCGAGCGGCAGGTCGGTCGAGGGGGCCGTCGGCGCACATTGTCCATCGGAGCCCCGCGGTCGCCGGCGACGCCCGGAACGGGGCGCGAAGCGCCTGCGCGACGGCAGGCCGCCACCGTAATCCGTGGCACGTGCGGCCGTCGGGTCCGTCCATCCCTGATGGCCGCCGCCGGAGGTGCCTCGCGTCGGACGACGCAGCGGGCGGCTCGGAGCGGTCCGCCGCCGGACGGGCTCCGCCGGTGCCGCGCCATGCGCTGGGCGACGCGTCAGACGTCGAAGCGGACGCCCTGCGCGAGCGGCAGGCCGGTCGAGAAGTCCACCGTCGCGGTCCGCTGACGGTCGCGGCTCGCTGCGGCCCTGCAACCGCGGGCGGCTTGCGGCGTCGGTCGCGAAGCGGGGAAGCGGTGTACCATCGCGGTCTGCCGGCGACCTCGAACCGCCGGAGGCGTCCAGCGTCAGACATCGAAGCGGACGCCCTGCGCGAGCGGCAGGCCGGCCGAGACGTTCACCGTCGCGGTCCGCTGACGGTCGCGGCTCGCTGCGGCCCTGCAACCGCGGGCGGCTTGCGGCGTCGGTCGCGAAGCGGGGAAGCGGTGTACCATCGCGGTCTGCCGGCGACCTCGAACCGCCGGAGGCGTCCAGCGTCAGACGCGTCGCGAGCGGCAGGCGGCCGAGAAGTCGCGGGCGGCTTGCGGCGCCGGTCGCGAAGCGCGGAGGCGGTTCACCATCGCGGTCTGTCGGCAATCTCGAATCCCTTAGGCGTCCAGCGTCAGACGTCGAAGCGGACGCCCTGCGCGAGCGGCAGGCCGGTCGAGAAGTTCACCGTCGCGGTCTGCCGCCGCATGTAGCCCTTCCAGGCGTCCGAGCCCGACTCGCGCCCGCCGCCGGTCTCCTTCTCGCCGCCGAACGCGCCGCCGATCTCGGCGCCCGAGGGCCCGATGTTGACGTTGGCGATGCCGCAGTCCGAGCCCGACGCGGCGAGGAACGCCTCCGCCTCGCGCAGGTCTTGGGTGAAGATGCACGACGACAGCCCCTGCGGCACGCCGTTCTGCAGCGCGATGGCCTCGGGGAGCGTCTCGTAGCGCAGGACGTAGAGGATCGGCGCGAAGGTTTCTGCCCTCACGATCTCCGTCTGGCCCGGCATCTCGACGATGGCAGGCCGAACATAGGCGCCGCCTGGCACGCCTTCCGTCACGCGCCCGCCGCCATGCACCGTGCCGCCGTCGGCGCGGGCCCGCGCCAGCGCCGCGTCCATCGCCTCCGCGGCGGCGGCGTCGATCAGCGGCCCGACGAGCGTGCCTTCGGCGAGCGGGTCGCCGATGGGGAGGCCCGCATAGGCGCGCGCGAGCCGGGCCACGAGTTCGTCCGCGATGCTGGCGTGGACGATGAGCCGCCGCAGCGAGGTGCAGCGCTGCCCGGCGGTGCCCACGGCGGAAAAGACGATGGCGCGCACCGCGAGGCCGAGGTCCGCGGACGGCGCCACGATCATCGCGTTGTTGCCGCCGAGCTCGAGGATCGCCCGCCCGAAACGCGTCGCGACGACCGGCGCCAGCGCGCGGCCCATCCGCGTCGAGCCCGTCGCCGAGACGACCGGCACCGCTGGCGAGGCCGCGAGCGCCTGTCCCAGCGCCGCACCGCCGACGGCGACCTGCACGAGCCCCTCCGGCACGCCGCCGAACCGCTCCGCCGCGCGACCGAGGATCGCGGCGCAGGCGAGCGCCGTCAGCGGCGTCTTCTCGGACGGCTTCCAGATCACCGGGCAGCCGCAGACGAGCGCGAGGCAGGCGTTCCACGACCAGACCGCGACGGGGAAGTTGAACGCCGAGATGACCGCGCAGGGGCCCATCGGGTGCCAGGTCTCCATCATCCGGTGGCCGGGCCGTTCGGAGGCGATGGTGCGGCCCCAGAGCTGGCGCGAGAGACCGGTCGCGAGGTCGCAGATGTCGATCATCTCCTGCACCTCGCCGAGCCCCTCGGAGCGGATCTTGCCGCTCTCGACCGAGACGAGCGCGCCGAGGTCGTCCTTCGCCGCGCGCAGCTCCTCGCCGAGAAGCCGCACCAGCTCGCCGCGCCGCGGGGCGGGGGTGTCGCGCCAGGCGGGGAACGCGGCGGCGGCGCGGGCGATCATCGCCTCCAGAGCAGCGGCGTCGGTCTCCGCCACGCGCGCGATCTCCCCGCCGTCGATGGGGGAGCGCATCGCGAGCCCGCCCTCCGGGTCCGTGCCGATGCCGAGCCGCTTCAGGAGTGCCGCGTTGTCCATGTGTCCCTCCGTTCGTGGCGCTTCTAGCCGCCGCGGCGCGCGCCCGCTAGAGAGGCCGGATGGACCCGCTCGACCGCATCGACGCCACGTTCCGCGCCCGCATCGCGTCGGGCGACCTGCCCGAGGTGCCTCCCGCCGCGGCGCTCGATCCTGTCGCCGCCCGTGCGATCTGGCAGGCGCAGTGCCTGTCCCGCCAGATCGACCGCGAGGCGCGCGCGATGCAGCGGCGCGGCGAGGGCTTCTACACCATCGGCTCGGCGGGGCACGAGGGCATGGCCGCGGTGGCGCACGCGCTGCGCCCCACCGACATGGCGCTCCTGCACTACCGCGACGCCGCGTTCCAGCTCTTCCGCAGCGCGCAGGCGGGCGAGACGGATGGGGCGCGCGACATCCTCCTCGGGCTCGCGGCCGCGTCCGACGATCCGGTGTCGGGCGGCCGGCACAAGGTGCTGGGCTCGAAGCGGCTCGCGATCCCGCCGCAGACCTCGACCATCGCGAGCCACCTGCCGAAGGCGGTGGGGCTCGCGTTCTCGATCGGCCTTGCCCGGCGCGCGCGGCCCGAGCACAGGGTGCTGCCCGACGACGCGGTGGTGATGGCCTCGTTCGGCGACGCCTCGCTGAACCATTCGACCGCGCAGGGCGCGCTCAACGCCGCGGCCTGGACGGCCTTTCGCGGCGGGCCCCTGCCGCTCCTCCTCGTGTGCGAGGACAACGGCATCGGCATCTCGGTGCCGACGCCCGAGGGCTGGGTCGCGGCGAGCCTCGCGCACCGGCCGGGGCTCGCGTACTTCGCCGGCGACGGCTGCGACATGGCCGGCGCCGCCCGCGCCGCCGTCGCCGCCGCGGAGCACGTGCGCCGCACCCGGCGGCCGGCGGTGCTGCATCTGCGGGTGGTGCGGCTTGGCGGCCACGCGGGCTCCGACGTCGAGGCGGCCTATCGCAGCCCCGCCGAGACGCAGGCCGACGAGGCGCGCGACCCGCTTCTCGTCTCGGTGCGCCGGCTCGCGGACATCGGCGCGATGACCCCCGCCGAGGCGCTCGGCGCCTACGACGCGGCGGGGGAGACCTGCGCCCGGCTCGCCGCCGAGGCCGCCGCCCGCCCGCGCCTCACGACCGCCGCCGACGTGGCGCGGAGCCTGATCCCGCCGCCGCGCCGGAACCGCGCCGCAAACGCCCCGGACCCGGAGGCGCGCGACCTCGACACGCCGCAGCCGATGGCGCGGCTTCTCGGCTCGGCGCTGGCCGACATCCTTCACGCGCATCCCGAGACGGTCCTGATGGGCGAGGACGTGGGCCGCAAGGGCGGCGTCTACGGCGTCACGCGCGGGCTCTTGGGGCGCTTCGGGCCGGCCCGCGTGATCGACACGCTCCTCGACGAGCAGACCATCCTCGGCCTCGCCATCGGCACGGCGATGAACGGCTTCGTGCCGATCCCGGAGATCCAGTTCCTCGCGTACCTCCACAACGCCGAGGACCAGCTCCGCGGCGAGGCGGCGACGCTGCCGTTCTTCTCGAACGGGCAGTTCGCCAACCCGATGGTGCTGCGGATCGCCGGCCTCGGCTACCAGAAGGGCTTCGGCGGGCATTTCCACAACGACAACTCGCTCGCAGTGCTGCGCGACATCCCGGGCCTCGTGATCGCCTGCCCGTCGAACGGCGCGGACGCGGCGATGATGCTGCGCGAATGCGTCCGGCTCGCGCGCGAGGAGAACCGCGTGTGCGTGTTCGTGGAGCCGATCGCGCTCTACCAGGCGCGTGACGGCGCTGTCCCCGGCGACTGGCTCCGACCCTATCCCGCCCCGGACCGCCGCATCCCGCTCGGCGAGATCGGCATCGAGGGTGCCGGCCCCGACCTCGCCATCGTGAGCTACGCCAACGGGTACTTTCTCGCGCATCAGGCCGCCGCGATCCTCGCGGCCGAGCGCATCCGCACGCGGCTCATCGACATCCGCTGGCTCGCGCCCCTGCCCGCCGACGCCATCCTCGCCGCGTGCGGCGCCTGCGCCGCGGTGCTCGTGGTCGACGAATGTCGCGCCACCGGCAGCCAGTCCGAAGCGCTGATGACGCTCCTCGCCGGCCGCCGTGCCGCCCGCGTGACGGCCACCGACAGCTTCATCGCCACTGGCCCCGCGTCCGCCGCCACGCTCCCCTCGCGTGACGGCATCGTGGCGGCGGCGCGGAAGCTGGCGAGGTGACGGCCGATCCGGCGCGTGAGGTCGTCGCCCGTCGGACGAACGCTGCCAGCCGTCCCGGTGCAGGGGCGCTTGCACCGGACCTACGCGACGCCGATGCATGGGCAAGCGACAGCACATGGAGGGCGCATGCCCTGGACCGACGACGACCTGGCTAGGCTTCGCACGCGCTACGCCGGCGAAGAGCCCTTCGCCGACCCGCGGCACGCCCGCGCGGCCAGCTTGTTTCTGGGGTCCGCCGGGCGGAGGCCGATGCCCTACGCCGGGCTCCCGACGCTCCTCGATGCGCCCGCGCGGCCGGACGGCGACGCGGCGGGGCTCAACGTGGCGCTCTACGGGATGCCCGTCGATCTCGCGGTCACGAACCGCCCCGGTGCGCGGTTCGGGCCCCGCGCGCTTCGCGCGCAGGAGCGGGTCGGGCCTTACCACGACACGCTGAACCTCGCGCCGCTGCACGAGATGGCGGTCGCCGACATCGGCGACGTGCCGTTCCGCTCGCGCTACGACCTCGCCGCGAGCCATGCGGACATCGAGGCGTTTGTCGGCCGGATCGTGGCGGCGGGCGCCTTGCCGCTCGGCGTCGGCGGCGACCATTCGGTGACGCACCCGGTGTTGCGCGCGGTCGGCCGCGACCGGCCGGTCGGGCTCATCCACATCGACGCGCATTGCGACACCTCGGGGGCGCAGGAGGGCGAGCGCTTCCACCACGGCGGGCCGTTCCGCAACGCGGTGCTCGACGGCGTGCTCGACCCGACGCGGACGGTGCAGATCGGCATCCGCGGCTCGGCGGAGTGGCTCTGGGGGTTCTCGCACGACAGCGGGATGACGGTGATCCGTGCCGACGACCTCGCCGCCCGCGGTGTCGCCTCGGTCATCGAGACGATGCGCGACGTGATCGGGGAGGGCCCGGTCTACGTGTCCTTCGACATCGACAGCCTCGATCCCGCCCATGCGCCCGGCACCGGGACGCCCGAGATCGGCGGGCTGACCACGCGCGAGGCGCTGGCGCTCCTGCGCGGCGCCGCCGGCCTCGATGTCGTGGGCGGCGACGTGGTCGAGGTCGCGCCGGCCTACGACGCCACGTCGAACACCGCCCACGCGGGCGCGCAGATGCTCTTCGAGATCCTCGGCCTGATGGCGGTCCGCCGGTCTTCGACGTCCCGCTGACGCTCTTCGTCGGATCAGGCCACCAGCAGATCCTCGATGCGGATCGGAAAGCGGCGGATGCGGTGGCCGGTGGCATGGCGCACGGCGTTGGCGATGGCGCCCGCGGTGCCGGTGATGCCGATCTCGCCCACGCCCTTGACGCCGAGCGGGTTCACGTGCGGGTCGTCCTCCGGAACCATGATGACCTCGAGCCCCGAGATGTCGGCGTTGACCGGGATGTGGTAGCCCGCAAGGTCGCCGTTCATGATCCGGCCCGACCGCATGTCGAACCGCGCCTCTTCGTGGAGCGCAAACGAGACGCCCCAGATCATGCCGCCCATGAGCTGGCTCTGCACCAGCTTCGGGTTGATGATCCGGCCGGCCGCAAAGGCGCCGACGAGCCGCGTCACGCGGATTTGGCACAGGTCGGGATCGACCTTCACCTCGGCGAACACGGCGCCGTGGGCATACATCGCGTACCGTTCGGCATCCTCGGGCGGCCGCGCGCCCGAGCCCGTGCCCTCCACCGGCGCCCCGCCTGCGCGGGCGATGATGTCGGCGTAGCTCTCGCTGCGGCTCTCGTCGTCCCTCGCGTAGAGCCGGCCGTCGCGCGCCACGACGCCCGCGTTGCCGGTGCCGTAGAGCGGCGAGGCGGGATCGGCGGTGGCGAGATCCGCCAGCCGCGCCACCGCGTCGGTGCCCGCCGCATGGAGCGCGCTGCCGGCCGTCGCGGTGTGACCGGAGCCGCCGGCGACGCCGCCGTCGGGCAGGTCCGACGAGCCCGCTCGGAACACCACGCGGTCGAGGGGCAGGCCGAGGCTGTCGGCGCCGATCTGCGCCAGCGCGGTCCAGGCGCCCTGCCCCATGTCGACGCCGCCGGTTTCCACGAGACCGCTGCCGTCCGGCAGCAGCATGGCGCGGGCCTTGGCCGCGAACATCGGTGCCGCGAAGAGCGCCGTGCCCATGCCCCAGCCGACGCGCATCCCGGCGGCGTCGGTCAGCGTCGCCGGCGTGCGCGGGCGCCCGGCCCAGCCGAACCGCTCCGCCCCCTGCGCGTAGCATTGCCGCAGCGCCTTCGACGAGAACGGCTTGCCCGTTCCAGGCTCGGTCTCGGCGTAGTTCTTCAGCCGGAACTCGAGCGGGTCCATCCCGAGCGCCTCGGCCATCTCGTCCATCGCCGATTCGAGCGCCGCCGATCCCGGCGCCTCGCCCGGCGCACGCATCGGCCCGGGCGTTCCCACGTCCGCGCGCACGCCGCGATGCGCCGACCGCAGCGCGGGCGTGGCGTAGAGCCCCTGCGAGGCATTGGCCGCACTCTCGACGAAATCGTCGAACGTCGAGGTGACGGCCAGCGCCTCGTGGTCGAGCACGGTCATCGCTCCCTCGGCATCGGTGCCGATCCGCAGGCGCTGGCGCGTGGCGCCCCGATGCCCCGTCGGGCCGAACATCTGGCCGCGCGGCAGCATCATCTTGACCGGGCGCCCGAGCTTGCGCGCCGCGAGGATCGGCAGCATCTGCGGCCCGTTGATGATCGCCTTCGAGCCGAAGCCGCCGCCGAGATAAGGGCTCCGGATCAGGATGTTCTCCGCCGGGACGCCAAGATAATAGGCGTAGTTCGTGCATGACAGCGCAAGCGCCTGGTTGGGCATGTCGAGCGTCACGCGGTCGCCGTCCCAGGTGGCGACGATGGCGTGGGTCTCCATCGCGTTGTGGTACTGCTCCGGGGTCTCGTAGGTCACGTCGACCGAGCGCTCGGCGGCCGCGTGTCCCGCCGCGATGTCGCCGTGAACGGTCTCGCCGGGCGAACCGATCCCGGCGCTTTCGGCTGTGTAGGAGGTGTCGCCGTCGAGCCCCACGCGCGGCGGCAGCGCCTCATAGGTGGGTGCCAGGAGCCGTGCGGCCTCCGTGGCGGCCTCGAGCGTCTCCGCCACGACGAGCGCAATCGGTTGATTGGCATAGCGCACCGTATCGTCCTGGAGCGCCTCGAAGCGGAACGCGAACATCATCGATTTCGAGCCCGGGTCGCCGGCCATCGGCAGCGGATTGGCAGGCGTGAACACCTCCACCACGCCGGGATGGGCCTTCGCGGCCGCCACGTCGAGGCTGCTGACCCTGCCGCGCGCGATCGTGGCGGGAACGCAGACCGCGTGAAGAAGCCCGTCGGGATGGTTGTCGGCGGCGAAGGTGGCGGCTCCCGTGACCTTGGCCACGCCGTCGCGGCGGCTGAGGGGCTGACCGGAGTTGGAGCCGAAGCGGGGCGCGTGGATGAGCGTGTCAGACATGGGCGAGGTCTCCGAAGGGCGAGGCGGGAAGCGCGGGCATCCGGGACGGGGTTCCGGCGGCCGCGAGCGTGAGGGCGCGGATGGCGATGCGACGGGCGAGCTCGATCTTGTGGCCATTGGCGCCCGAAGCCATCGCGCCCTCCATCGCCACGGAAGCAGCGCGCGCGAAGAGCTCGGCGCCGGGGGCCTGCCCCGCCATCAGCTCCTCCGCCGCCGGCACCCGCCACGGCTTCGCCGCGACCGCGCCGAGCGCCAGCCGCGCCTCGACGATGCGACCGCCGTCGAGCCGCAGCGCCGCCGCAGCCGACACCAGCGCGAAGGCGTAGGACGTGCGCTCGCGAAGCTTCACGTAGCGCGCGTTGTCGCGAAAGAGGGCGGCCGCGGCCGGCAGGCGGAGCGCGAGCACGATCTCGCCGGGCACCAGCGCCGTCTCGCGGTCCGGCGTGTCGCCCGGCAGGCGGTGGAAGTCGGCGAAGGCAATCTCGCGCCGGCCATCCGGTCCTTCGACCTCGACCACCGCGTCGAGCGCGGCGAGGGGCACGCAGAAGTCGGACGGGTTGGTGGCGATGCAGGCGTCGCTCCAGCCGAGCACGGCCATGCCGCCGTCGTCGCCGCCGCGCGCGGCGCAGCCGGCACCCGGAACGCGGCGGTTGCAGGCCGAACCCGGATCCTGGAAATAGGCGCAGCGGGTGTGCTGCATCAGGTTGCCGCCTACGGTCGCGGCGTTGCGAAGCTGGCCCGACGCGCCGGAGAGCAGCGCCTCCGCCACCATCGGAAACCGCGCGGCGAAGCCCGCGTCATGCGCGAGATCGGCGTTGCTGACCCTCGCGCCGATCCGCGCGCCGCCGCCCTCGAGCGTCTCGATCCGGTCGAGCCCCGGCAGGCGGGCGAGGTCGATCACCCGGTCGGGGAGCGCGACACCGACCTTCATCAGGTCGACGAGGTTGGTGCCGCCGCCGAGATAGGCCGCTGTGCCGGTCCAGGCCGCGATGGCCTCCCTGACCGTTGCCGGCCTCGAGTAGTCGAAGACCTTCATGCCGATTTCCTCATGCCGTCCGCGGCCATGCGGCGGGTCGCGGCGCGCACCGCCTCGGTGATCCCGTGATAGGCGGCGCAGCGGCAGAGGTTGCCGCTCATCCCCTCGCGGATGCGCTCGGGGTCGTCGCCGGCATGACCCTCGGCGATCAGTGCCACCGCCGACATGATCTGCCCCGGCGTGCAGTAACCGCATTGCAGCCCGTCGTGCTCGATGAACGCCGCCTGCACCGGGTGCAGCACGTCGCCCTCCGCCAGCCCCTCGATCGTCGTCACGTCCGCGCCATCGAGCGTCACGGCCAGCGTCAGGCAGGCGTTGATCCGTTGCCCGTCCACGAGCACGGTGCAGGCCCCGCATTGGCCGCGGTCGCAGCCCTTCTTGGTGCCGGGCAGCGCCAGCCGCTCGCGCAACAGGTCGAGCAGCGTCACGCGGGGGTCTTCGAGCGTGACGTCGCGGCGTTCGCCGTTGACGGTGAGGGAGAGAACGAGGGACATGAAACCTCCGGGAGTTTCGTGATTGGACGAACGCGGCCGCCTCTGCCATGTGCCGCCGCGCGGCAGGACGCCAGGATCGGATCGAGCTTATACGGAGTGCCCCTCCGTTTCGCAATGGGAGAAGTCAGTGTCGGCGGAAATCGGCTCGCGGAAGCCAAGATCGGACGCGCTGCAAAATCGCGAGCGCCTGATCGCGGCTGCCAAGGACGTCTTAGGCCAGGGCGGTCCCGCGGCAAGCCTCGGCGCCGTCGCGCGGCGCGCGGACGTCGGCATCGGCACGCTCTACCGGCATTTCCCGACCCGCGAGAACCTCTTTCAGGCGGTCTACGCCCACGAGGTAGCGGATCTCGTCCGCCTTGCCGAGGACCTTCGCGACGACTCCGACAGCATTCGCGCCCTGCGGACCTGGATGCACGCCTACGTCGCACTCGTGGCAACCAAGCGCGGCCTTCTCGGCGCGCTTGCAGTGGTCCCGACGGATGCCTCGAAGGCGCTCTACGCCGACCTGTCGGGCCGCCTGTCGGTTGCGGTCGACGGCCTTCTCGCCCTCGGCCGGTCGACCGGCACGCTGCGGTCGGACGTGCGGGCCGACGATCTCCTGCTGACGATGAGCGCGATCTGCTACGCCCGCCCCCCGGAGCCGGGTTGGGAGGTGCAGGTGCGGCGCCTGCTCGACATCTTCGCCGACGGGATGCGGCGGACCTGACCTCCTGCGGGCACGTGCCATTACGTCGCCCCGATGCCGCCGGTCCGCTTTTCCTCGCCGAAAAGCGGCTCGCCGCCGGGGGACGGTTCCGGCGGCTGGGCGATGCGGTGCTCCTTGAGCGGCCCGACCACGCGATTGACACGAACCTTGTCGCGGACAATGCTGCCGGTGAAACGTTTCATCGCCGGCCGCAGAGTCGGGAGGACGCGTTGCGGGAGGACACGATGGCGGGCAACGCACCAGGCGCCTCGATCCGGTCGGTCGCGCAAGGCGCCGGGGTGTCGGTCGCGACCGTGTCGAACGTGCTCAACGGCAAATCGAGTGTCGGCCCGGAGATCGCGCGCCGTGTTCTCGCCGCCGTCGCGATGCAGGGCTACGTCCGCGACAGTCGCGCGTCGCGACTCCGCTCGGGCAAGTCGCGGCTCGTCGGCGTGGTCGTTCCGGACCTCACCAATGCGATGTTCGCGACCTTCGTGGCGACGCTCGAGACGCTGGCGCGCAACGCGGGCTTCGATCTCGTGGTCGTGACCAGCCGGAACGATCCCGGCGAGGAGGCGGCGCGGCTCGCGGCGCTGCGCGAATGGCGGCCCGCCGGATTGATCGTCATCCCCTGCAACGGCGAGTCGAGCGCCCGCCTGCCCGAGGCCGGCCCGCCGCTCGTGGTCGTGGACCGCATCCCCGACGCAGGCGCGCACGACCTCGTTGCCGTCGACAACGCCGCCGCCACCTGCGCCCTGACGCGGCACCTCCGCGCGCAGGGGTTTCGCCGCTGCCTCGTGGTCGGGACCAGCCTCGGCATCAGCAACATCCGCGAACGCTGGGCGGGCGCGCAGGAGGGCGGTGCCGGCGGCGGCATGGCGCTCGATCTCATCGAGGTCGGCTTCGAAGACCATGCGCCCGCGGCTCTCGCCGACCGGCTGCGCGGGCGGCCGCGCCCGGATGCGCTCCTCTGCCTCGACCACGAAACGACGCTGGCGGCCTATCTGCTGCTCGGCGAACTCGGGCTCTCGGCCGGCGCCGACATCGGCGTGGCAAGCTTCGACGAGATGGAGTGGATGCGCCTCGTGACGCCCGGCATCACCGCCGTGCGTCAGCCGGTCGAGGCGATGGCGGACTGCGCCTGGTCGCAGCTCGCGCACCGCCTCGCCGGCGATCTTGCCGCCCCGCAGATGCGACGCTTGCGCTGCACGCTCGCCATCCGCGGCTCGACCGCGGCGCGCTTCACCGACGCCAAGATCAACGAAACCGGGAGGACGACCACATGAAACTCACGCGACGCACCGTCATCATCACCTCGGCAGGGGGCCTGGCCGCAAGCCTGATGCCGGCCGCCGCCTTTGCCCAGGACAAGGCGCAGGTCGGCATCGTGGTCAAGATCGGCGGCATCCCCTGGTTCAACGCGATGGAGGAGGGCATCCAGAAGGAGGCGGCCAACCTCGACACCAACGCCTGGATGGTCGGCCCGACGCAGGCCGACGCGGCGCAGCAGGTGCGCGCCATCGAGGATCTGATCGCGCGCAAGGTCGCCGTCATCGGCATCGTGCCGAACGACAGCGCGGCCCTCGCCCCCGTCCTCGGCCGCGCGCAGGAGGCGGGCATCAAGGTGCTCGCCCATGAGGGCCCGGACCAGGAGAACCGCGACTGGGACTTCGAGCTGACCACGATCGAGGACTACGCCCGCGCGCACATGGACCTCCTGGCCAAGGAGATGGGCGACAAGGGGAGCTACATCGTCTACGTGGGCTCGCTGACGGTGCCGCTGCACAACGCCTGGGCTGACGCCGCCATCGCCTACCAGAAGGAGGCCTACCCCGACATGGCGATGCTCGGCCAGCGCTTCGGCGTCGCCGAGAGCGTCGACGACACGATCCGCACCACGCAGGACCAGCTCCGCGCCAACCCCGACCTCGGCGGCATCCTGACCTTCGGCTCGCAAGGCCCGATCGGCGCCGCGCGCGTGCTCGAGGACCGCGAGGTTGCCGACAAGGTGGTGCTCGTGGGCGGCTTCTCCCCCGGCCAGGGCGCCAAGTACGTGAAATCCGGCACGATCCGCGGCGGCTTCATCTGGAACCCGATGACGGCGGGCGAGATCTTCGTGCAGGTCGGCACCATGCTCGCGAATGGCGAGACGCCGACGGACGGGATGGAGCTCGCGGGCGTCGGCGCGGTGAAGGTCTACCCGGACAAGAAGCTCATTCAGGCGCAGAAGCTCGAGGCTCTCGACAAGGAGAACATCGACCGGCTCGTGGACCTCGGGCTTTGAAGGCTGCGGGCGCCGGTCGCGAGAGACCGTCGCCCGGCGTCCCATGACAGACGTCCCGTTCCTCCGGCTCATCGGCCTATCGAAGCGCTTCGGCGGCGTGCTCGCGCTCGACGACATCGACTGGGACGTGCGCCGGGGGGAGATCCACTGCCTCGTCGGCGAGAACGGCTGCGGAAAGTCCACGCTCATCAAGGCGGTCGCCGGCGTGCACGCGCCTTCGGGCGGGCGCATCGAGATCGAGGGGACCGACGTGCTGCCGCTCGAGCCGCAGCGGGCCAAGGCGCTCGGCATCGAAGTGATCTACCAGGATCTGTCGCTCTTCCCGAACCTGTCGGTGGCCGAGAACATCGCCGTCGGCGAGACGCTCGGGCGGGCGCTCCGTCCGGTCCGCCGGGCCGGGATGCGGCGGATAGCGCGCGCGGTGCTCGACCGGCTCGACCTCGCGCTCGACCTCGACGCCAGCGTGGCGGAGCTCTCCGTCGCCGAGCGCCAGATCACCGCCATCGCGCGCGGGCTCGCATCGGAGGCGCGGCTCATCTTCATGGACGAGCCGACGGCCTCGCTGACCCGCGCCGAGGTGGACCGGCTCCTCGCCATCGTCGGGCGGCTGAAGTCGGACGGGATCGCGGTCGTGTTCGTGTCGCACCGGCTCGACGAGGTGGTCGAGATCGCCGAGCGGATCACGGTGCTGCGGGATGGGCGCAAGGTCGGCACCTGGCCCGCCGCCGAAGTGGATGCGCGGCGGATCGGCCAACTGATGACCGGCGTCGAGATCGAGCACGGGGTCGCGGCGCGCGACATGTCGGCGGCGCCCGTGCGTCTCGAGGTCGAGGCGCTCGGCCGGCGCGGCGAGTTCGCCGACATCAGCTTCTCGCTCCGGCACGGCGAGGTGCTGGGGCTCGTCGGGCTCCTCGGCGCGGGGCGAACCGAACTCGCGCTTTCGCTTTTCGGCATGGCGCCCGCCGACACCGGAACGATCCGCCTCGACGGCCACGCGCTGCGCCTGCGCTCCAACCGCGACGCGGTGCGGGCGGGGATCGCCTACGTCTCCGAGGACCGTCTCTCGCTCGGCGTGGTGCTGCCGCAATCGATCGAGGACAACCTGATCCTCGCCGTGATGGACGACCTCCGCGGCCGGCTCGGCCTGATGCCGCCGGCGCGCCGCCGGGCGCTCGCGGGAAGCTGGGTCGACCGGCTCGGCATCCGCATCCCCGGCCTCGGCGCACCGCTTGCCACGCTCTCGGGCGGCAATCAGCAGCGCGTGGTGCTGGCGAAATGGCTCGCGACGCGGCCGAAGGTGCTGATCCTCGACAGCCCGACCGTCGGCGTCGACATCCGCAACAAGGCCGGCATCTACGAGGTGGTGGCCGACCTCGCGCGGCAGGGCGTCGGCGTCATCGTCATCACCGACGAGGTCGCCGAGGCCTACGCCACCTGCGACCGCGTGCTCCACATGGCCGCGGGCCGCATCGTCGGCGAGGTGGTGCCAGGCGCCATCCCCGAGCACGACCTCGAGGCGCGCATCTATGCCTGACGCGCGCCTCCAGCGCCTGCGCCGGCGGCCCGAGGCCTGGCTCCTCGGCGTGATCCTCGTCGTCGGCTGCGCGTTCGCGCTCACCGCGCGCGGGTTCCTCACGCTGCCGAACGTGATCGACCTCCTCGAGACCTACTCGGTGCAGGCGATCATCGCGATGGGGCTCTTCGTGGTCCTCGTCTCGGGCGGGATCGACATCTCGTTCGCGGCCACCGCCTCGGTCTCGCAGTACTGCGCGGCGCTCCTGGCCACGCGCGCAGGCCTTCCCGCCCCCCTCGTGATCGCCGCGGGCCTCGGCATCGGCACCGGCCTCGGCGCGCTCAACGCGCTCCTCGTCCACTCCTTCCGCATCACCTCGATCATCGCCACCATCGCGATGATGTCGGTGACGTTCTCGCTCCTGATGTACTTCTCCGGCGGGCGCTCGATCTACGACCTGCCGGACTGGTGGGCGAACCGCGTCACCTTCTACCGCACCGAGCTCGCCTCGGGCGACATCGTGCGCGTCACCTTGCCGATCGTCGCGATGGCGGCGGTGGCGTTCGTCACCTGGGGTCTGATGGCGCACAGCGCGCTCGGGCGGCAGATCTACGCGACCGGCGGCAACCCCGAGGCCGCGCGCCGCGTCGGCATCGGCATCGGCCGCGTCACGTTCTTCGCCTACGGCTACCTCGGCTTTCTCGCGGCACTCGGCGGCATGATCCAGGCCAACCGCGTGGGCGAGAGCGTGCCGAACGCGATGGTCGGGACCGAGCTCGCCGTCCTGTCGGCGGCGGTCCTCGGCGGCGCGAGCCTCTCGGGCGGGATCGGCACCGTGCCGGGCGTGCTCCTCGGCATCGTGCTCCTCGCGATGCTGCAGAACGGGCTCAATCTCCTCGGCGTGTCGCCCTACTTCTTCCAGATCGTGATCGGCCTCACGATCCTCGTCTCCACATCGGTCACGGTGCTGAGCTCGCGCCGCGGCCGGCGGCTTCGCACCTTGAGCGCGGCGCCCGCCGATGGCTGAGGCGATCCGCAGGCTCACGGGCGGACACGCCGGGCTCGTGGCGCTCCTCGCGGCGCTCACGCTCGGGTTCGCGGTCCTGGTGCCGAACTTCCTCGACGCCGCCACGTTCACCTCGTTCATGTACCAGCTCCCGCTCCTCGGGCTCCTGTCGCTCGCGATGCTGGTGCCCTTGCTGACCGGCGGGCTCAACCTCGCGATCATCGCGACCGCGAACCAGAGCGCGCTTCTGATGGTGTGGATTTTCCGCAGCCTCCTCGTGCCCGACGCGAGCGCCACGACGACGCTCGCCGTCGTGGCGTTGGCCCTCGCTGCGGGGCTGGCGCTTTGCCTCGTGATCGGGCTCGTGACCGGCGCGCTCGTGGCCTTCACCGGCGTCCACCCGATCCTCGTCACGCTCGGCACCAAGTCGCTTCTCGACGGGATCAGCATCTACCTCACCCGCGGCATGGCGCTGTCCGGTGTGCCCGGCGCGCTCTCGGACGCGGGCAACGCAACGGTGCTCGGGATGCCGGCGATCTTCCTCCTCCTTGCCGCCGTCGCCGCGGTGATCGGCGTGGTGCTGCGCCACGCGCCCTTCGGCGTCGCCTGCGCGATGATCGGCTCCAACATCGAGGCTTCGCGGTATTCGTCGATCGATGTGCGGCGCGTTCTGATCGGCGTCTACGTGCTGTCGAGCGCGACGTGCTTCTTCGCAGCCCTCGTCATGCTCGTCACGTTCAACTCCGCGAGCGCCGACTACGCGCAGTCCTACCTCCTCGTCACGATCCTCGCAGCGGTGCTCGGCGGCGTGGACCCATTCGGCGGATTCGGCACCGTCTCCGGGCTTATGATCGCGCTCGCCATCCTGCAGGTGATCTCGTCGGGGCTGAACCAGTTCGGCATCTCGACCTACCTCACCGTGGCGCTCTGGGGCGGCACGCTGATCCTCGTCGTCGTCGCGAAGTCCGGGCGTAGCGGGCTCGCGGCGCTCCTCGCACGGGTGCGGCGGTGAGCGTCGTCGCGGTGCTCGACGTGGGCAAGACCAACGTGAAGCTCCATGCCGTCGGCGCGGACGGCGCGCCGCTCGAGGCGCGGGGCATCCCGAACCCGGTGCGCGACGGCCCGCCCTGGCGCCACCACGACCTCGCCGCGATCGAGGCCTGGCTCCTCGCGGCGCTCCGCGACCTCGGGCGGCGCCATGCCATCGCCGCCATCGTGCCCGCAGGCCACGGCGGCAGCGGCGTCCTCGTCGGCCCGGACGGCCCGGTCGTGCCGATGATCGACTACGAGGCCGCGCCGCCCGCCGGCATCGACGCCGCCTATCGCGCGGCGGCCGACCCCTTCGCCGAGCGCGGTAGCGCGATCATGCTCGGCGCCGCCCATGCCGCGCGCCAGCTCGTTTGGCTCGGCCGCGACGCCCCGGAGGCGCTGGCGCGGGCGACGGCCTGGCTCCACGTCCCGCAGTACTGGGCCTGGCGGCTCTCGGGCGTGCTCGCCGACGAGGTGACGAGCGCCGCCGCCGAGACGCATCTCTGGTGCGTGCCCGAGGCGCGGCCCGCCCGCATCGTCGGCCGCATGGGCTGGGGCCGGCTGATGCCGCCGATGCGTCCCGCGTGGGAGCCGCTCGGGACGCTCCGCCCCGAGATCGCCGCCGCGACCGGGCTCGACCCCGCGACGCGCGTGCTGAACGGCATCCACGACAGCTCGGCCAACGTCTACCGCTATGAGGCCGCAGGGCTCGCCGACCTCGCCGTGGTCTCGACCGGCACCTGGATCGTGGCACTCACCGACCGCACGCGCGGCCTCGACCTCGCCGCCGAGCGCCCCGGCGGCACGCTCAACGCCGACGTGTCGGGCCGCCCGGTGCCGGGGATGCTCGCGATGGCGGGTCGCGAGTTCGCCGCCATCGCGGGCCGCGCGCCCGGCCCCGCCTCGCGCGCGGCGCTCGCCCGCATCGTGGCCGCGGGCACGATGGCGCTCCCGTTCTTCGGCCGCGACGACGGGCTCTTCCCCGGCCGTGCGGGCCAGGGCCGCCTTGCCGGCCCGCCGGGCGACCCCGCGACGCTGGCGCTTCTGACCGCAGCGCTCCTCACCGCCGAGATGCTCGCGCGGCTGCCCGCCACCGCCACCGTCGTCCTCGACGGCAGCTTCGTGCGCGACCCGCTCTACGGCGCGCTGGTGCAGGCGCTGCACCCCTCGGCGCGCGTGCTCGTCAACCCTGCACGCGACGGCCTCGCCGCGGGGGCCGCCCTCCTCGCTCGTCACGGCGGCACGACCCCGCCCGTCGCGCTCATCGCCCCGGACCTCGCCGGCATCCCCGATCTTGCCCCCTACGCCGCGCTCTGGCACGAGCGCCTCAGCCTGGAGACCCAGCCGTGACCCGACCCGACGACGACACCCTCCGCCGCGAGATCGTGGCGACCTGCCGCGCGATGAACGCGAGCGGCATCAACCAGGGCACCGCCGGCAACGTGTCGGCGCGCGCCCGCGACGGCTTCCTCGTGACGCCGAGCTCGCTCCCCTACGACGCCATGACGCCCGAGGACATCGTGCCGATGGCCTTCGACGGCAGCTACGGCGGTGCCCGCCGCCCCTCGTCGGAGTGGCGCTTCCACCGCGACATCCTCGCCGCGCGCGAGGACATCCACGCCGTCGTCCACTGCCACTCGGTCTACGCCACCTCGCTCGCCGTCCATCACCGCACGATCCCGAGCTTTCACTACATGGTCGGGCTCTTCGGCGGCACCACGATCCGCTGCGCCCGCTACGCGACCTTCGGCACCCAAGCGCTGTCCGACGCGGCCCTGGAGGCGCTCGAGGGCCGCACCGCCTGCCTCCTCGGCCAGCACGGCCAGATCGCGCTCGGGGCCACGCCCGCCGCCGGGCTCGCCGCCGCCATCGAGGTCGAGACGCTGGCGCGGCTCTACGTGCAGGCGCTCGTGATGGGCGAGCCGCCGGTGCTCGACGACGCCGAGATGGACCGCGTGATCCGGCAGATGCGGAACATGAGCTACGGCCGCGCGCCCGACCTCGACGACGCGGAGGGCACCGCGCGCCCGCGCGAGGCCGTGGCATGAACCGCCTCGGCGTCCACGCGCTCGTCTGGGAGGCGGGCTGGAGCCGCGACGAATGTGCCCGCGCCATCGCCCGCACCGCCGAGACCGGCTACGACTTCATCGAGGCGCCCTCGCTCGACCCCGCCTCCATCGACCCCGCGTTCACCCGCGCAGAGCTCGAGCGCAACGGCATCGGCATCACCTTCTCGATGGGCCTCGACGCCGCCACCGACATCTCGAGCGGCGACCCCGAAAAGGCCCGTGCCGGCCGCGCCCGCCTCACCGAAGCGCTCGCCGTCGCGCGCGACACCGGGGCCACGCACCTCTGCGGCATCCTGCACTCGGCGTTCCAGAAGAACAGCGTGCCGACAACGCCCGCGGGCGTCGCAATGGCGGTGGACGTGCTCGCCGACGTCGCCGAGGTCGCCGTCGCCTCGGGCATCACGCTCGGGCTCGAGGTCGTCAACCGCTACGAATCGAACGTGCTCAACACCGCGGCGCAGGCGGTCGAGATGTGCCGCCGGATCGGCGCGCCCAATGTCAAGGTCCACCTCGACGTCTACCACATGAACATCGAGGAGAGCGATCCCGCCGCCGCCATCGCCGCGACCGGCGACCACCTCGGCTACTTCCACACCGGCGACTCGCACCGCGGCTACATGGGCTCGGGCACGGTGGACCTGCAGGGCGTGTTCCGCGCGCTGGTCAGGACGGGCTACGCGGGGCCGATCACGTTCGAATCGTTCTCCTCCCGCGTGGTCGGCCAGCCGCTCGAGGGCATCCTCGGCATCTGGCGCAACCTCTGGGAGGACAGCGCCGACCTCGCCGCGCACGCGCTGGCCTACACCCGAGCGCAGATCAAGTCGGCCGAGGAGGCGCTTCGGCAGGAGGAGCGCAGCCAATTGCCCTGATGCCGCCGCTCGTCGTGCCTCGTTCCCTTTGAGCGTGCGGTCGTGCGGTCCAAGCGTCACCGGGCCGGGACGTCGGGTATCTTGCCCCCCAATTCGTCCTCCACGTAGATCTCGATGATCCGGCGGAACGAGGTTTCGGCTTCGAAACCGGCGTCGCGGGCACGGGTCGTCTCGAAACTGCGCGCCCAGCCCGAGACGATGCGTGCGACGACCGGATCGGGTGCGCGCCGGATCAGCGATACGGCCCCGTCTCCCGCCACATCGCGCAGGGCGGCGATCTGGTCGGCGACGGTGGCGGACAGCCCCGGCATCGTCAGGTTGCGCCGGGTCCCGAGGATGGCCGTATCGAGCGTGGCGGCGTGCTCGAGGAACCTCACGGCGGCGCGGGGGCTGGCGAACCAGTGGCGCACGTCGTCGTCGACCGGAAGCAGCGCCTCCTGCCCGTTCAGCGGCTCCCTCAGGATGCCCGAGAAGAACGACGAGGCCGCCCTGTTGGGCAGTCCCGGACGGATGCAGATCGTCGGGAACCGGATGCCCACGCCGTCGAGGACCTCTCGCCGCGAATAGTCGTCGAGCATCAGCTCGCCCATCGCCTTCTGCGTGCCGTAGGAGGTCAGCGGCGTCAGGTGGAAGTCGTCCGGGATGCACTCCGGAAACGGCGCGCCGAACACGGCGAGCGACGAGGCGTAGACCACGCGCGGCGTGTAGCCATCCGTCACCCGGATCGCGTCGAAGAGTGCGCGCGTGCCGTCGAGATTGACCCGGTAGCCTTTGTCGAGATCGGCCTCCGCCTCGCCCGACACGATCGCCGCGAGATGGACGACGATGTCGGGCCGCGTCTCGATCAGCGTCCCGGCAGCGTCCGGCTCCGTCAGATCGACGGTGACGCACGTGCGGGTGCCGGGAAATCCGGCGGCGACGTCGGGCGCCACGACGTCGGCAAGGGTCAGGATGTCGACGGCGCTGTCGCCGATCCGGCCCGTGGCGGCGACGGCCTCGGCAAGCTTGCGGCCGATCATTCCGGCAGCGCCGATAATCAGGAGATGCATGGGTCAGTCCTTCTGGCTCGGTGTGCGTGCGACCGCATGGTCGTCGTGGGGCGGGACGCCCTTGAGGGCTGCAAGGTCGTCCACGCGTTCGGAGGCCTTCGTGGCGGCGACGAACCGCGCGCCGATCGGATCATTAGCGCCCACGTTGCGCTGGTCTCGCGCTTCAGAACGCGCGTGCGGCCCGGCTTCAAGTCTTTTGCCGGATGACGTCCTGCAACGTCTCCGGATCGAGCGTCCGGCCGGCGTCGATCTCCTGCCGGCCGCTCTCGTCCTCGAGCGCCTTCGGCCGTCGCGTCTCGTCGGGCAGCAGCCTGGCACCTTTCTTCCCCCGGCTGAAGCAGGTCGCCTGGCTGGTTCTCATCTCCTACCGACCCCCGCCACCCGCGCTCCCTCCTCCCCCACCTTCGCACGAATGCGTGGGTCGCGCGTCCGGAAATCTCGCGGTCCTCGTCGTCTCGGCTCCCTTCCCCGCCTGGGTGACGCAGCCGAAGACTACGGCTTCGAGCGGTCCGGCCTTCAGGTGCCAGCGTGGCCCTGCCGCTTTCCGGTTCGGCATTGATGATGAAGCTTCGTGAGCCACCTAGACGGGACGTGCCGTCCTGTGGCATTCGGACCCCACGAGCCGGACAGCAGTGGCGTAACCCCATCCCGGGGGTCGGCGACGCTGTGTTGGATGCCTGCGGGTGTGGTGGAATTGGTAGACGCGCCGGATTCAAAATCCGGTTCCGCAAGGAGTGTCGGTTCGAGCCCGACCACCCGCACCATATAAGAAAACGAGCACCCGACGGCGCTTCTTTAAGCGGCGAGTTCGCCCCGCTCCAGCTCATGCGCGCTGCCGCACGAGGCTGGTTGCCTTGCTGTCTGAAGAGCCGATCTCAAGCCGCAGCAGCAGTAACCCTGGGCATCAGCAACCGCGCTCTCGTAGCGAGGCAGCCTCCTCGTAGAGCCCGATCAATTGTTGGAACGGACCGTCGACGTAGGCACTGGATGTCGGTAGCGTTGCTGGAACGCCATCGAACATCTCGGCAAAGCGCGCGATGATGTCGTCGGGCTCGGAAAGGTAGTCGCCGTCTCCGAAGCGCACGGTCGGGTAGCTGATTTTCGGCACCTGCCCGCTGAGCTCGTGCCTGATCGCCTCCTCGCCCTCGGCATCGAACGCTTCACGCGGCTCGACGCGGTCAAGCTGCCCGGCATCCAGGAGAAAGACGCGAACTTTTAAGGAGAACGGGCACGTGTGCTTGGCGTAGACGACGGGCTTGAAGGTATTGGTCACGGTCTGCTCCATCTCGATCGGCGAGGCGCTGGTCGGTTCAACCGGAAGGATCGAGGAGGCTTCTCGCCCGTCGCCTGGTGGATGATGCTTGGCCGGATCCCGTATCGTTCCCGTGAACGGGCTAGGTGCCGTCCAGATGACCACGCGTTGCTTCAGCCTGCACCGTTGCGGCGTCGAGCTGTGCGAGACCGTCATCATCAGCCAGCCCGACACGCTCCAGAGTCCCACGTCGCGGGCCACCTGAACCGCGCGATCGCCGCCGTAGACGTAGACGTGCTTGAAGGTCGTCGAGCCGTAGATCGAGAAGCGCTCCGGCGCATGAGCCCTCTCCATCGCGCGCAGCAGGGTCGAGGTCATCCTTCCGCCGATCGCGTCGAAGGCGAGGGTCGCGCCGGTCGCGCAGATCATGCCGGTGAGCCGCGGCTCGAAGTCCGGCGCGCTGCTGTCGCAAACGAAGCGGACACCAAGATCCCGGAGCATCTGGGCCTGCTCGGGACGACGCACGACGTTGACGACGTCGATGGTCCGCGAGGCACAGCCGGTTAAGCATCTGCCCGAGATTCGATGCCGCGGCGGTGAGCACGAAGGACCGATGCCCCTCGCGACGCATCGTTTCGACCATCGCCAGTGCGGTGAGTGGGTTGACGTGGCTTGCACCCGCCTTGGCCGGCGCCGTGCCGTCCGGCATGGCGATGCAGTCGGCGACGCTGATCCGCCGCAGCTCGGCGAACATTCCGCCGCCAAAGGTGGCGACGGTTCGCCCCAGCAGTTCCTCGGCGCCTGAGCCCGCACGGACGACCACGCCCGCGCCCTCCAGCCCCGGACAGAGCGACAGGCCGACACGCGGACGCAAGGCCGTCATCTGCCCGTCCGAGAGCGGGATGCGCAGCCGCCGGTCGTCTCCTTCACCGTCCACCTTCGCCCCGGCCGGATCGGCCGACCCGAGCAGGAGCGCGATGCGGTCGGGTTGATCGGCGCAGCCTCCATGCGGACGATCACCTCGCCGGGTTCCGGATCGCCGGATGCGACCCGCTCGAGGCCAAGTTGAAGCTCGCCCTCCTCCCGCACGAGGGAGCGGAGCTCGAGGCCAGTGGCCGGCGTCGCGGCCGGTTCCTGATCGGGCTTCACCGGGCAGTCTCGCCGAACCGTCGGAGCAGGAAGTCCTGCCAGACCCGGTTGAACGTCTCCGTCATCGCCGCCTCCGGAGCGAAGAGGCCCCAGGCGTGGAAGGCGCCGGGAAAGAGGTGCAGCTCGACCGCCACGCCGTCGGCGACGAGCCGGCGCGCGAAGTCGAGGGCCTCGTCGCGGAACACGTCGAGATCACCGACCGCAACGAAGGCGGGAGGCAGACCTGAGAGGTCGTCCGCCCGTGCCGCCGCCTGGTGCTGCGAGACCGCATCCGTTCCGGCGGAGTCGCCGAGGATCGCCTGCCACGCGAGCAGGTTGGCGCTGCGGTCCCACACGCCGATGTCGGTGATCTCGTGCGCCGAGTGGGTCGCGTTGCGATCGTCGAGCATCGGATAACTGAGCGATAGGAACAGCGGGGGCGCAGCGTTGCGGTCGCGCAAAATCAGCGCGGTCGCCGCGGCGATGCCGCCGCCGCCGCTCGCGCCCGCGATACCGATTCGCTCGCGGTCAATCCCGAGCGGCGCAGCCTCGCCGCGGAGCCAGTCATACGCTAGCGCCCCATCCCCGGCCGCTGCCGGAGCGCGGTGCTCGGGTGCCAGCCGGTAGTCGACGGAGGCGACGATGCAGCCCGTCTGGCTGCTGATCCGCTTCAGGAACGGGTCCTCTGGCACGGCGAACCCGAGGATCTGGCCGCCGCCCTGGAACCAGAGCAGGGCCGGAAGCGGCTTATCCTGCCCAGGCGTGAAGCACCTCAGGGCGAGAAGCGACCCGTCCGGACGGGCGGCGTGCAGCACGTCGACGCTAATTGACGGGTCGTCGAGCATGTCCCCGACCATGGCTTTCGCCTGCCTGCGAACCGCCTCGCGCGTCCCATCGATGTCGCTGAGGTCGTAGATGCCGGCCGGTCCCTTGGGCACCGCGTCGAGCGCCCTCGCGAGTTCGCTGTCGATCCGATCGCGCGGCGTTATCATGCTCGGCACCTCGCCACCTCACATCTGCGTTCCGCCCCCATCGACCGCAAGCTCTGCGCCGGTGTTGTAGGTCGCCTCGAACGCCAGGAAGACCATCGCTTTGTCGACCTCTTCTGGACGCCCAAAACGCCCCATCGGGTTGACCTCAGTCATCTGCTGCTTGGTCTGCGCCGCAGCGTCCGCGGGCATGGACTTCTCCAGGATGCCGCTGTCGATCGGGCCGGGGCTAACCGCGTTCACGCGGATGCCGCGCGGCAGCAACTCACGGCCGAGCGACCGGACCATGGAGCGCAGGGCCGCCTTGGTCGCGGCGTAGACGCTGATCATCGGCTGGCCGATCACGTTGGCCGCTGAGGTAACGATCACCACCGAGCCGCCGTCGACGATCAAGGGCGCGAGCTTCTGCACCGTGAAGTACGGCCCCTTCGCGTTGATCGCGAACAGCTCGTCGAACTCGGCTTCGGTGGTCGACTCAAACGGCGCGAAGCGCGTCTTGCCGGCGCAGATCAGCAGCGCGTCAACGCTACCGAGCTCCGACTTCGCCCGCGCGGCGAGGTCGTCGATGTCGGCGAGCTTGGCGGCGTCGCTCTTCACGATCCAGGCGGCGGAACTCAGAGCCGTGCGAGCTTGGTCGATGCCGTCGTCGCTCTGTCCGGTGACCATCACTTTGGCGCCTTGATCTTGGAGGAGCTTGGCGGCGGCCAGTCCGATCCCGCTCGTACCGCCGATTACTACTACACGCTTGCCGTCGTAATCTGCCATCCGATCGATCCTCGAAATAAGAAAGCTGAAGGGGGGGCGACGCTGGGGTCGCGCCACGCCGCTTCCGATGGTTCCAAGGTGGGTTTGCCTTCTGGACTTCCAATCATTAAACGTCCAATTTTATGTCGAGTTCATCCAAGGATATGCCATGGACCCTTTGTCGGACGTGCTGCGCCTGCTCCGGCCGGCCATTCACGGCGCCTCCGGCTTCGACATGGGCGGCGACTGGTCGATCGACTTCCCGAGACATACGGGAATCAAGTGCTATTCGATCGTCTCGGGGCAGTGCTGGATATTGGTCGACGATGGTCCTGGACCGCTATTGCTCTCGGCTGGGGATTGCTTCGTGCTGCCGCGCGGGCTTCCGTTCCGGCTTGCGAGCGACTTGCGGCTGCCCTCGATCGGCAGCGACGGTTGCGAGCGCAACGGCCGGATCGAGGTTTTCCAGGAGGGTGGAGGCTGCTTCATCGCAGGCGGACAT
Source organism: Paracoccaceae bacterium (assembly GCA_965219015.1). Taxonomy (GTDB): domain Bacteria; phylum Pseudomonadota; class Alphaproteobacteria; order Rhodobacterales; family Rhodobacteraceae; genus CBDCNH01. Next base: position 11,136 of record CBDCNH010000013.1, on the reverse strand, counting down.
TTCGCCTTGGGCAACGTGCATGCCGACCTGCTCATCCATACGCTTCCCGCCTTCATCCACGTCCGGGATCCCGCGGGCCGAGCATCACTGCGCTGGTCGATCGAGACCATGCGCGAGGAGCTGAGCCGGAAGGCGCCAGGGGCGGAGCTTGCGTCCGAGCACCTCGCGCACATGGTCCTGATCCAGGCGTTGCGAATCCACATGGAGGCTGGGGAGGCGGCGGAACCCGGCTGGCTGCTGGCGCTTGCCGATCGTCAGATCGGCGCGACGATCAAGGCGATCCATTCCAACCCGGGGCACGGCTGGACCCTGCCCGCGCTGGCGGAACAGGCGGGGATGTCTCGTTCAGGTTTCGCCGCCCGCTTCCGGGCCCTCGTGGGCGAGGCCCCGATGAGCTACGTTACGCGCTGGCGCATGATGCTGGCGAGCGATCGGCTGACGACATCCGGTGACCCGGTATCCGTCGTCGCTCGGTCGTTTGGCTACAACTCGGAAAGCGCGTTCAGCGTCGCTTTCAAGCGCGTCATGGGCTCGCCGCCGCGCGCCATCAGTCGTCGGCGTGGTCCATTGACCTGGATCGACAACGGACTTGCACCGGAGAGGGGCGACGATGTTGACGGCGAAGTCGCAGGCCAGCTTACGCGGGGCGAGCCGCGCCCCACCGGAGCTCAAAGCGTCATAGACCGGCTTGACACAGCGACGTCGCTCAGGGGCGCGCACCGACGAACAGGGCGAGGGCATGACGCCTCAGATCAGGACCCTGCTCGAAGATGGTGAAGTTCTGGTAGCCCGGCTCAACGGTGATGCCTTTTGGGATGGGGATGCCCAGACCCACGAAATCGCAGTTACACCTCTCCGCTCCGTCCACGAGGTGCGGTTCGGCATGGCCCAGAAGCTCCTATCGACGACCTGCGGGTTGAGATCGAACCCTTGATTCCGCCGGCCCGGCCGCGTCCCAAAAAACTCAGGGGCGGCAAGAGATGGCCCCAAAGCATACGCTTAGCGCTTCAGGCGTTTGCCCGATCGTCAAAAGTTTGGCGTGCTCGCTCGACCTCGTTCAGGTTCTCCGACGCCCACACCCAAACGCTGCAGAAAGCCGCCCCGAGGCCTAACCCAAGCCCAGTCAGCCGGTACTCAACCTTTGGCGGCACAAAGGGAAACACAGTCCGCACAAGCAGGCCGTCGCGCTCCATCTGGCGCAGGGTCTGGGTGAGCATTTTCTGGCTGATGCCGGGCACCAATTCGGCGAGGCGCGTAAACCGAAGCTCCCCGCGCTCTCCCAACACCTCCAGCACCAGCATCGTCCATTTGTCGGCGATGCGGCCGATCAATTCGGTCACGAGCGCACCGATGCGCGGGTCGAGGTCGGCAGGCGGGGTCGCAGCGGCGTAGCGCCGGGCGCGCTCGATCTCCTCGGCCGTGAAATGGTCCAAGCCCTTCATTACACTCTCCCGGCGACAATTACGGTACTTTCGGGTGCCTTCTTTCCGACAGCAACGTAGAACTGCTAGTGCGGCCCTCACGCGCTCATCCAGCGCAAGGAGGTCCCGCATGAAGCTGCAGCAGCGAACGGTTATCATCACCGGCGGCACGAGCGGCATCGGCTTGGCGCTGGCGCGACAACTGATCGAGCGCGACAATACGGTGATCGTGACAGGTCGCGATCGGGCGCGGCCAGACGCAGCGAGGCAGATGCTGCCCGGCGCGCACCTACTCCAGAGCGACGCGGGCGATCCCGAAGCGATCACCGCGTTGCGCGATGCGGTGCTGGCGCGCTTTCCCAGGCTTGACACGTTGGTCAACAACGCAGGCATCATGTGCAATCTCAAGCTCGCCGAGCCGGGCGGGGCCGAAGACGTGACGCGCGAGATCGCAATTAATCTATGCGGACCAGTGCTGACCGTGCAGCATTTCCTGCCGCACCTTCTGGGCCGCCCCAACGCCCTGATCGTGAACGTATCCTCCGGCCTCGCCTTTTTGCCCTTCCCGGCCGCGCCGATCTACTGCGCGACCGAGGCGGCGATGCACTCCTATACCCAGTCGCTCCCCATCCATCTCACGGGCACCGGGGTCACCGTGGTCGAGCTCGCCCCGCCCGGCATGGAAACCCCGCTGTTCCGCGACGAGTTCGAGCGCGAGATGAAACGTGAGAAGGCGATGCCGTCTGAGGAACTCGCGCGGCGGGCCATCGCCGGCATCGAGGCGGGCAAGCTCGAGATCCGCCCCGGCGTCGCCAACATGCTCCGGATAGTGAGCCGGATCGCGCCCGGCTTCATGCTGAAGCAGATGACCAGGCTGGCGAACCCGACGTGAGGGTCGACCGGCCTCGCGCAACACCCAACTGAGCGAGGACGCGTACGCTGGCCTAGCCTGAGGTGCGAGTCCGGGCTGATCCTTGCCTGCTTCCGCCAAAGTGTAACGGCGCGCGATGATGGCCGGTTCGACGCCAGATCCTCGGGCCTTCCCGGAGCACGCTCGATGTGACGATTAGTCGGCCTGAGCGCAAGCTATTTGAGATTGGGCGCAAGCCGAATGAGACGGACTCAAGATTTTCATCGGGCGGTGCACGCTTCACGGGACGTTCAACTCGTCAGCCCGCTCCACCGTCCCGATTGGGATGGTGTTTTGGGAAAGTAAGCTTGGACCTGCGGTACATCGGGATGCAACATCATGCCAGCGCGGCAAGTCGGTCGCGCAGCCAGCTTTGTGCCGCGTGAGTAGTCGTCCGTTCATGCCAGATACTGGCGATGACGAATCCGGGTATAGCGAGCGGCGGCTCCAGCACCTGCACTCGATCCGACCAACCTTCTGCGATCCGCCGCGGGATCAGTGCGATCATGTCAGACCGTGACACGATCTCCGGTACGATCAGGAAGCCCGACGTCGATAAGGCCACGGTACGACATCGGCCGATTGCCTCCAGCGCCGCGTCGGCAGGCCCGGCAAAGCCACCGCCCTGAGGCGATACGACGACGTGGTCCAGCGCGCAGAATACGTCCAGTTCCAGATCGCCCTGCACGCTTGGATGCCCCTGTCGAGCAATGACCGCGTAACTCTCCTCGTAGAGGCGGCGCTGACGCATCGCAGCCGGCGCATGTTCGGGCGCCGCCAAGGCCAGGTCGACCTCACCACGCTCCAACTGCGTGGGAAGCGCCATCACGTCGAGCGCTCGCCAGGCGATGCGGATCATCGGCGCCTCGGCCCGCAGTGCAACCGAGAAGCGCGCCAGCAGCGCATACTGGACGTAGTCGCTCGCCGCGATCACCAGTGTCGCCTCCATGGTCGCCGGATCAGGGGGCGCTCCGTCTTCGACGACGCGACGCACACGTTCCAATGCCTCGTGCAAGGGCTGCTGAAGCTCGACTGCGCGCTGGGTCAGGACCATCCCGCGCTGTGCCGGGATGAGGAGGGGATCGCCGAGGGCGTCGCGAAGCCGCGCCAGCCGGGCCGACAAGGCAGGCTGGCTTAAGTTCAGGCGCCGGGCGGCACGCGTGACGTTCCCTTCCGCCAGAAGGGCTTCGAGCGTGACGAGCAGGCCGAGATCGAGGTTCCTGGTATCCATGCGTTCGATAACAACAGGCAGAAGGTTCGATTTCAACACCGCGACGTGACGCCCAATATGCTGAATGGGCTCGAATTCCCGGACCCTTCACCATCGCGAGAACGGCGTGGCGGCGCCGGAGCCCTCCGCCAATCGAACAGATTTCCGCCTGACCAGGAGAGAAACCATGCGCGCACCGCCCTTTGCCCCCGACCAGATGCCGCCGGATGCGCGGGCTCTGCATGACGATATGGCCAAGGTCGCCGATCATCTGAAGGATTACGTCATCAAGCGCGAGGACGGCGCCCTTCTCGGCCCTTTCGCGCCCATGCTGCGCTTCCCGAAGTTCGGGGGGCCGGCGTGGGCCTACACCAAGGTGCTGCTCGAGAACTCCAAACTGCCCAAGCTGGCGAAAGAGGTGGCCATCCTGGTCACGGGGGCGGCGTTCGACTCGCGCTTCGAGCTCTACGCCCACGAGCGCGTGGCCGGGCAGGCGGGCCTGAGCGACGCCAAGATCGCCGCAGTCGCAGCCGGCCAGCGTCCCGCCGATCTGACCGAGGAGGAGCAGGCCGCTTACGATGTCGCCGCGGCCCTGACCGCCGGCAAGCAGCTTCCAGAATCCACCTATCAACGTGCCCTGAAGGTGTTTGGCGAAGACCAAACGGCCGAGCTGGTTTACCTGGTGGCCGGCTACGCCCTGATCTCGATGCTGCTCAACGCCTACGACGTCTCGGTTCCCGGGCGTGAGGACGGTATTCCGAGTGGATGAGCGTGCGGGTTGGACGTCGGGCGCGTTGGCGGCAAGCCTTGTGGCCGGATTGGCGATCAACGGGCTGATGATCGCCAGGAGCTGCAAAGCGGACAGCCATCGGACCTGATCGCCTGGGAACGGGCCGGCGCCGAGCGCCTCGGGCTGAGCACGCCTTCGACGAAGGCCATGCCGGGCTTGGCTGAACAGTCGGGTGTCCAGGCGGCGCACCTGGCGCTCTCGGCGATCGCGACCGTCTGAAATGGCTGCCCTCGCGAAGCCGAGGATCACCCGCATGAAGGCTATCCAGGCTCATCCCCAGCAAGGGCTGGACGGCCTGACGCTGGTGGACCTTCCCGACCCCGGCGATCCCGGACCGAGCGCCATCCGCGTGCGGGTTCATGCGACCTCGCTGAACTTCCACGATCTGGGCGTGGTGACGGGACGGTCGCCAGCCGCCGATGGCCGCATCCCCATCGCCGACGGTGCCGGGGTGGTGGAGGCGGTCGGTTCCGAGGTCACGGAGTTCAAGCCCGGCGACCATGTCGTGTCGACCTTCTTCCCGACCTGGCTGGACGGTGAGGCCACCCTCGCCGACTTCGCCACCACGCCGGGCGACGGGATCGACGGCTTCGCCCGGGAGGTGGTGGTGGCGCCGGCGACCTCCTTCACGCACGCCCCGGCCGGCTGGAGCCACGCCGCGGCGGCGACCCTGACCACGGCCGGGGTGACGGCCTGGCGCGCCCTGATGGTCAACGGCGGCCTCAAGGTCGGAGACAGCGTGCTGGTGCTCGGCACGGGTGGCGTGTCAATCTTCGCGTTGCAGATCGCCCGGGCCATGGGAGCCACGGGGATCGCGACCTCCTCCTCCGACGAGAAGCTGGAGCGGCTTCGCGCGATGGGTGCCGCGCACGGCATCAATTACCGCCGGGAAGAGGATTGGGGCGACCGGGTGCGGGAGCTGACGGGCGGCATCGGCGTCGACCACGTCGTAGAGGTGGGCGGCCCGGGCACGCTGGCACAATCCATCAAGGCCGCGCGCGTCAGCGGCCACATCGCGCTGGTCGGCGTGCTGACCGGGAGGGAGGGCGCTGTGCCGACGGCCATGCTCATGGCCCGGCAACAGCGCCTCGAGGGCCTGATCGTCGGCAGCCGCCGCCATCAGAAGGATCTGATCCGCGGCATCGACGCCGTCCATGGTCACCCGGTGATCGACCGCTCTTTTCCACTCGATGCGATCGCGGATGCCTTCCGGCTCCAGGAAGCCGGCGGCCACTTCGGCAAGATCGTCCTCGAATTCTGACAAGCCCCGATCGCCAGGAGCAAAGCACCATGAAGGTTCTTCTCGTCTTTGCGCATCCAGAACGCCACTCCTTGAACGGCGCGCTGCGCGATGTCGCAGTAGGCGAGCTGGAAGCACAGGGGCATGAGGTCCGGGTCAGTGACCTTTATGCCGATGGATGGAAGGCGACCGTCGACCGCTCGGATTTCCCGGGTGTCGCAGATGTGGAGCGTCTGCGGGTGGCCGGGGCTTCCGGCCAGGCCTTCGCTGCCGACGCGCTGACGGAGGACGTGAAGGTCGAGCAGGAGAAGCTGCTCTGGGCCGACACGCTGATCCTGCAGTTCCCACTATGGTGGTACTCGATGCCGGCCATCCTCAAGGGGTGGGTGGACCGGGTGTACGCCTTCGGGTTCGCCTACGGAGTGGGCGAACGGAGCGACACGCATTGGGGCGACCGCTTCGGTGAAGGCACGCTGGCCGGCAAGCGCGCGATGCTGATCGTGACCGTCGGCGGCTGGGCGACGCACTATGCCCCCCGCGGCGTGAACGGCCCGATCGAGGACATCCTGTTCCCGATCAACCACGGCATCCTCTATTACCCTGGCTATGCCGTCCTGCCACCCTTCGTGGCCTACCGTGTGGACCGGATGGACGAAGCCGGCTTTCAGGTGGTGGCGGGGCAGTTGAAGGAGAGGATGCGAACCATCGAGACCGCCGCGCCCATTCCCTATCGGATGCAGAACGGCGGTGACTACCAGGTCCCCAGCCTTGAGCTGCGGCCCGAGTTGGGCGACCCCGGCGTATCCGGCTTCGGCTTGCACGTGGACCGGGGGCGGGTGGGATAATTCGTCCTGCAACTTCTCGAAGGCGTCCTCTCATTCGCTGGGCCTGAGCGGCGGGCGTACTGACCCGTCGCTGCCTTCCCATAAGGAACCTCCAACGAGACGGCTGACGGCAAGCCACGGCGGACGGCAGATATGGCTCTGTTTTCTCAAAATCTGTTCCCGATTGCTTCTTCCCGAAACTGCCCGGTGGACCTGGAGAAACGGGACGCTCGGACGTGTCCCGATCGCCAGATAAACGGCCGGTTCGTTGCGGTTGAGGTCGACAGCCTGATCGTGGCTGTTCCAACGATAAAAGCCGTTGCTAAAATCAACGCCAGCATCCGGGCTTTCGGGTAACTATCCTTGCGGGTGAACGTTTCATGAAGCACGCGCCGCCCGGTCAACGTCTCGCTTGTGTCTCACCGCGCGTGCATCCGCTCAAATAGCCTGCGCCCGAGCAGGTCCACGTTCTCACTGAATGTGCGCCAGAATGGGCTGAAGATCTCGCGTTGAACCGATCATCACTGCGCGCCGCTACAGCCGAGCAGTGCCCGTCACCGCGTTCAGGAACGCGCGAAGCGCGGGCGGGGTGAGCTTCTGCCGGGGATGGCACAGGAAAAAGCCGGGGAACGGGGCCGACCAGTCCTCCAGCAGGGGAACAAGGACTCCGTCTTCGATCCGGTCCCGCACGACCGACTCCACCGCAAACGCGATACCGGCGCCGTCCATCGCCGCTTGGACGCAGACCTCGCGCCGATCCGCGATCAGCGGGCCTTCGACGATACTGTCGATCCATCCCGGCTGCGTGAACACCGCTATGGGCACGCTCGACGGCACCGTCGATGCCGAGATCGAGCTGGAGCCGAGCGTGCGCGGCGTCGCCGACGTCGCCGATGTCGTCGAACGGCACATGGGCTCGGGCGAGAACCTCTATCTCGATTGGCAGGACCAGCCGCTCGACTGGTAAGCCGTCATCCTCAAACGAAGGAAATACCAACGACGACCGACACCCACCAACGCCCCCTCGCGCTCGTCACGGGCGCATCAACCGGAATCGGCTTCGAACTCGCCAAGCTGCTCGCGGGCGAAGGCCATGACCTCGCCATCGCCACCGACCGGCCGCTCGCCGACGCGGAAGTCGCGATCAGGCAGGCGGGTGGCGAGATTGCGCTCTCGCTGGAAACCGATCTGTCGCAGGCTTCGAATGTCGATGCGCTGTTTGAGGAGGTCCAGGCGCTTGGCCGTCCGGTCGCCATCTTCTGCGCCAATGCGGGCCACGGCATCGGCAAGGCCTTTCTCGACGAAGTCCTCGACGAGGCGATGGCCGTGCTCGAGACCAACGTCCTCGGGACGACGCGGCTGATCTGGCACGTCGGACGCGCGATGCGCGAGCGGGGCGAAGGCCGCATCCTGATCACTTCCTCCACCGCCGCGAAGACCCCCGGGCCCTATGCCGGCGTGTATTTCGCGTCGAAGGCGGCGCTCCAGAGCTTCGGCCAGTCCTTGCGCGTCGAGCTGAAGGACAGCGGCGTGGGCGTCACCTTGCTGCTGCCGGGCGCGACCGGGACCGAGTTCTTCCGCCGGGCGGGCTCGATCGACACCAAGGGCGCACAGGGTCCGATGGACGACGCCGGCGCGGTCGCGCGCTGCGGCTACGACGCGCTCATGAAGGGCGAGCCGGACGTCATCTACGGCGAACACAACCGGCAGATGATCGCCGAGACCAGGACCAAGTCGGAGGCCGAGAACGCCGAGGCCCTGGCCGAAGTCCTGAAGCCGGCCGAGTGACGCCAATGGCGGACGACACTCCCGTTTGGCTGATGACCGGCTGCTCACGCGGGCTCGGTCGCGACATCGCCGAGGCGGTGATCGCGGCCGGCGCCCGCATCGCCGTGACCGCGCGAAGGCAGCCGGATGTCGCCGATCTGGCTGCAGGTCGCGACGATCAGGTTCTGGCCCTGGCGCTCGACGTCACCGATCCGGGCCAGTGCGCGGCGGCCGTAACCGCCACGGTGGCGCGGTTCGGTCGCCTCGACGTGCTGGTCAACAACGCTGGCTACGCGCAGCTCGGCGCGGTCGAGGAGATCGAGGAGGAGGAAGCGCGGGCGCAGTTCGAGACGAACTTCTTCGGCGCGGTGCGGCTGATCCAGGCGGCGTTGCCCGTCATGCGGGAGGCGAGGGCCGGGCGTATCGTCAACATATCCTCGGTCGGCGGCTTCGCGGCGCTGGCCGGCTGCGGCCAGTATGCCGCGACCAAGTTCGCGCTGGAGGGACTGTCGGAAGCGCTGGCGATCGAAGTCGCGCCGCTTGGCATCCGCGTGATCGTCGTCGAGCCGAACGGGTTTCGCACCGACTTCGTCAAGCAGCAGTCGATGCGACGGTCGGACGCGCGGATCGCCGATTACGAGGCGACCAGCGGCGCGGTGCTGTCCCGGCTCGCCGCGTCCGACGGCAAACAACCCAGCGACCCCAAGCGAGGCGCAAAGGCCATTGTGGAGGCGGTCACGTCCGACGACCCGCCGTTCCGCCTCGTGTTGGGCACGTCTGGCGTGACCCGCGTGCGCGACAAGCTCGCAGTTGTCGAGGCCGAACTCGCCCGTTGGGCGGCGCTGTCGGACAGCGTGTCGTTCCCGGACCCCTCCGAACAGCGAGCATGAACGTGACGAGGTGCTCCACTCGCCGGCTCGACGCCGCCCATAAGACGATGCCGAGCCACCCCGCCGATCGCGGACCACGTCCGCCAGCGGTTCGGCATACGAGCCTTGTTTAGGCTGCTCGCGTTCTCAAGATCTAAGAAAACCAGAAACGATGATCGCCAAGCGCTCGTCACGCGCTTCGCGCCTGATCCTTCCTGAGCGCTCCAGCTCGGCCAGTCCATGAAGGGTCGCCCAGAATGTCTCGGTCGCGACCTCAACATCGCCCGCAGATGGCGCAACGGCAGCCGCCAAGCGCCGCAAAGGCGTCATGCAACTCCGATCTGGTATCGGCTTTCGCGAAGTGGAGAATGGTCGGCATCGTGAACATCGCTTCGTACAATGCTGGATGCTCGCGAGCGAAGGCGAGATACGTGGTGGCAGCGCGTTCGAGCGCCCGTTGACGGTTAGTCGATCTTGGCGCGACTTGCCGAAGCGCGGATGTCAGGTCGCGGAAGCCCGCTACAGCGACCGCCGCTATGATTGCGTCCCTGTTCTCGAAGTGCGCGTAGAGGACCGGTTGGCTGTATTCGATCTCCTCGGCTAGGCGACGGATCGTCACCGCACTCCACCCTTCGCCCTCCGCAATCGCGCGCGCTGCCGCGGTGATGCGCTGCTCGCGCTCGGCCCGCTCCCTGCGCTTTCTATCTGCGGTGCCCAACTCTCGACCTTTCTGGCCATCGTATAGCGCCTAACTGGGAACACGAATTGTTCTCGTAGCGTTGCTAGGTTATATAGCATTCCTAAAAGGAGGCGTGATGCACTGGTTCTCGATCGGCGTGGCGGCGCTGGCGGCGGTGGCGATCATCGTGCTCGGCATCATGTATCTCGCAAAGCCCAGGACAGCGACGCAGAGCTTTGGCCTGCCGCTGCCTGAGGAAGGAGCAAACACCGATTGGTGGCTTCGCCTCAAGGGCTCGCGCGACATCGTTTCAGGATTGATCGTGTTCGCGTTGCTGGCGTGGGGCGACCTGCGCATCCTCGGCATTATCCTGCTGATTCAGGCGATTACCCCGGTCTGCGACATGTCGACCATCCTGGCCGCGAAAGGCTCGACCGGGAGGGCGTTCGGCATTCATGGCCTCACGGCGGCGCTGATGATCCTCGCGGCCATTCCGCTGATCGCGGGGCTGGCCTGAGATGCTGCACACCATCTCGACGTGGCTAGTCGTCGCCGCATTTTTCGGGGCCGGGGTGTTCAACGCGATCGGCACGTCCGCGACGCGGGCCGATTACGTCCGCTGGGGCTATCCCGCGTGGTGGTGCTATGTCACCGGCGCGCTAGAGATCGTGACCGCCGCGCTGGTAGCCTGGCCCGGCACGCGCGGGCTGGGCCTGATCCTGGGGGCGGCCATTATTGCCGCGGCGATCGTGACCATCCTCCGCCGCCGTGAATACTCGCACCTCGCGCAGCTTGGCCCCTTCGTCGCGTTGCTCGCTCTAGCGGCTGTTGCAACGTGAACCTAATCAACGTCGGACGACTCCCGCCGGGTTCCCAGCAGCGCGGTCGCGATACGGCGCACGGAAGCGTCGCCGCTGCCGCTGAGTTCTTCGTGAAGTCGGTCATCGAGGAGCAGCACGGCAAGGCCGTGCGCGAATGACCAATAGCCCAGCGCCAAGGCGCGGACGTCTTCATTCGTTGTGGCGGCGCGCTCGGCGGCTCCCCGTAAGAAGCCAAAGGCGAAAGCCTTGGCCGCGGTAAGGTCATCTTCCGGCTCTACCCGTCGAGGCCCGAACATCAGCCGGAAGCGTCCGGGCGCCGCGCGGGCGAACCGTACATAGGCGACCGCCTGCTCCTCGATCTCGCGACCAGGTGTCGCGGTCGCATCCGCCGCCGCCAGCGCCTCGCCAAAAGCTCTGAACGCATCCGCCGCCAGCGCGGACAGCAGCGCCTCCTTGTCGGCGAAGTGCTGGTAAGGTGCGCGCGGAGACACCCCCGCCCGTCGCGCAAGCTCCCGGATCGACAGTGCTTCGCTGCCGACTTCCTCCAGCAGCGCCTCTGCTTGGGTCAGCAGCGAGCGGCGCAAATAACCGTGGTGATACGGGGC
>CBDCNH010000012.1:0-30527 GCA_965219015.1 Paracoccaceae bacterium | reverse complement strand
AACGCGAGGCGCTGGGATCGGTCAACCTCCGCGCCGAGGAGGACGCGCGGGCGATCGGCGCGGAGCATGACGCGCTCGTCACCGATCGCGCCGACCTCGAAGCCGCCGTCGCCGCGCTCCGCACCGGCATCGCGGCGCTCAATCGTGAGGGCCGCGAGCGGCTGATGACGGCGTTCGAGACGGTCAACGCCGAGTTCGGACGGCTCTTCCGGCGGCTCTTCGGCGGCGGGTCGGCGCGGCTCGTGCTGGTGGCGTCCGACGATCCGCTCGAGGCCGGGCTCGAGATCCTGTGCGAGCCCCCCGGCAAGCGGCTCGCGTCGCTGTCGCTTCTCTCCGGTGGCGAGCAGACGCTGACCGCGCTTGCGCTCATCTTCGCCGTGTTCCTCGCCAACCCGGCGCCGGTCTGCGTGCTCGACGAGGTCGACGCGCCGCTCGACGATGCCAACGTCGCGCGCTTCTGCGACCTCCTCGACGCGATGGTCGAGGCGACCGAGACGCGCTTCCTCGTCATCACCCACCACGCCGTGACGATGGCGCGGATGGACCGGCTCTACGGCGTGACCATGGCCGAGCCGGGTGTGAGCCAGCTCGTCAGCGTCGACCTGCGCGCGGCGGAGGCGCTGGTGGCCTAGAATCAAAGGTGGACGCCACTGCAACGTTGATATCAAGAAAGAATAAAGGGCTGGAAAGTGTCTGATGATCAGTTAAGGGTGTTTGGACATTTCAATCATATCGGGGACCAGGACGCTGGCAATCCTTTTACTCGGATACTGCCATCCGTATCTGAAGTTCTTGAACTGAGGGCGAGAGGCGACCGTTTCGTCTATTCTGCCTTTTGGGCATCTAATCTTGACGAGAAGACCGTGCAGAAAGGTCTTCGACATGTTGAAAATAGCTCACCTTTTTTCATGAAGTTTAATATTTTTAAACTAGATGAGGCCGAGACCTCATTTCCCGCGGCGTTTTCTTATTTCAAGAAGAGCCGGGTTCTAAGAGTGCATCATCAATCATCTTTTTTGGCTGGTAATCATCTGAGAATACTCTTGAGTACAGCTTGTGATGGGTGCTCTGAGGGGCCGATGCAAAAAGTCGGAAGATCAATCGCATTACGTGTAAAATTTGATATTTGGGCTGTCTGCAGCATTTAGGTTAGTAAACGATGGTACATACGACATCAATCTTGATCGATCCAGTCACACCACGGACGAGAAGTATTGTTTTAATGAAGATGTAGATGTTGGGGCCGATAGGTCCGCGCTGATAAATGTTGCTGGCGACACACCTCAAAAGATCTCTCTAAGGCCCGATATTGAGGAGCTATTCGGTGCCGCGTTGAGAGCTACAAATCCATCTTCCAGAGTGCTATATTTGTGGATTGCCATTGAAGCGGCTGTTGGAAATGGAAATAAAAGATCCAGGTTTTACCAGGAAGAAATCAGAAGCCTAAAAATAGATGAAGAGATGAGGCGCTTAGGAAGAGTACGAGCAGACTTGGTTCACTCCGGAAAGTCGGCAGCCTCGGGCCACGATGCAATCTCGATCCTATGGCTATTTAGAATATGCATCCTGCCAGCCTGCAACATTCGAAGCCAACTAAGTGAAAATTACGAGAACTGGCTTTCAAGAAAGCCGTCCTGACTATCTATTTTGTAGAACGTAAACTTAAATGTTCAAAGCCGGCCCAGCAGCGCAGGCGTGGGCCAGGCGTCGGCGGGGAGGCCGAGGCGCTCCTGCTCGGACTGCACGGCCTCGCGGGTCTGCTCGCCGAGGATGCCGTCGATGCCGCCGACGTCGTGGCCGCGGGCGGCGAGCTTGCGTTGGAGCGCCATCATGCCGTCGCCGTCGAGGCCCGCATCCGGGGCGCCGGGATCGAACGCCGGCGCGCCTTCGAGGCGGGTGGCGAAATAGGCGGCGGTGGTGACGTAGACGAAGCTCTTGTTCCACTCGAAGAGCACCGAGAAGTTCGGGTAGGCGAGGAACGCCGGGCCGTGGCGTCCCTGCGGCAGCAGCACGGACGCGCTGAGGCCCGGCGCGAGCTTGCCGGTCCGCGCCCGCACCCCCCTGCGCGCCCAATCGGCGGTGGGGAGCGTGGTGTTGAGCCCGGTCTGCGACCAGTCGAGGTCCGCCGGCAGCACCACCTCCTGCAGCCAGGGCTCGCCCGCGCGCCAGCCGAGGTCGCGGATCACGCGGGCGCCGGAGAGGAGCGCGTCGGGGACGGAGGTCTTGAGCGTCACACGGCCGTCGCCGTCGCCGTCGACGCCGCGCTCGAGGATGTCCTTCGGCAGCATCTGCACCATGCCGATCTCGCCCGCCCAGGCACCCGTGGTGGTGGCGGGATCGAACGCGCCCTGCTCGGAGAGCGTCAGCGCGGCCATCACCTGCGGCCGGAAGATGTCCGGTCGGCGGCAATCGTGCGCGAGGGTGACGAGCGCGTTGGCGGTGTTGAAGCTGCCCTGCACCGCGCCGAAGTCGGTCTCGAACGCCCAGAACGCGAGGAGGACGCCGCGCGAGACGCCGTACTCCGCCTTCGCCCGGTCGAAGAGGCCCGCGTACTTCCGCGCGTTGGCGGCCCCTCGCTCGATACGGTCGCGGCTGATGAGCGCGCGGGCGAACTCGGTGAACGTCTTGCGGAACACGCCCTGCCTGCGGTCGGCGGCGAGCACCTTCGGGTCCTGCCGGATGCCGCCGAAGAACCGCGTGACGGATGCCTTCGGGTGCCCCGCAGCGACCGCCTCGGCGGCGAGGCCGTCGACGAAGGCGGGAAAGCGCCCGCCGCAGGGTGCTGCCGCCAGAGGCGCTGCGGCGAGCGCAAAGACGATGGTGAGGGCAAGACGCATGGCGGCTCCGGGGGTGGCGTGGAGCGAGCCTAGCAGTCCGCCCCGGAGACGCAACGCGCCCGACCGATGAGCGGAGGTCCGCGCATCGGCTGATAAGTGTTAACGGATTTTAAGCCTCCGTTAAGGTTTTTGGCGCTCCGATGACCGCAGGCGGTGAAGGGTCACGGGTGATGCAGGTACTGATCGTGGAGAGCGATGCGGCGCTCGGGGCGCTGTGGAAGGCGCATCTGCTGCGACAGGGCGCGGCGGTGGCGGTGGCAGGGACGGAGGACGCGGCGGTGCGCCATCTCTTGCGCTTCACGGTCGACGTGATCGTGCTCGACCTCGTGCTCACCGCCGGCAGCGCGCTCGCGGTCGCGGATTTCGCCAGCTACCGGCGGCCGGGGGCGAAGGTGCTCTTCGTCACCAACACCACGTTCTTCTCCGACGGCTCGATCTTCCGGCACATCCCGAACGCCTGCGGGCTCGTAGGCGCGCGGACCTCGCCCGAGGACCTCGCGGCGATGGTCGAGCACCACGGGCGCGCCGCGTAAAAATCCGGCGGGCCGTGTTGACCCGCTGAAGCGCCCCACTAATTCGTGATGGCCGCGCCCCGACGCCCTGCGTCCCGCGCGCCCGCGACATCGCCGAGCGCCTCCGGGCGCCGGCACCTCACCCCACATCACTCAAGCAACGGAGTCTTCGGATGCCGCAGTTCGCCGCGACCATCAAGCATATCAAGGAGGGCGTGAAGGGCTTCACCATCAGCGCCGCCGTCAAGAACATCGAGGGCTGGGAGGAGACCCTGAAGGACGTCGAGACACCCGGCGTGAAGGGGATCGTCCGCGACCTCGAGGCGTTGAAGAAGCACCTGCACAAGGACGAACTCGACGGCGAGGCGATCAAGAAGCTCGTCGCGAAGCTCGCCAAGGAGACCGTCACGCTCGCGGGCAAGTCCGAGGGCGACAAGGCCGAGAAGATCAAGTCGCTTGGCGAGGCGCTCAACGAGGCCGTCGAGAAGGCCGACGCCTGAGCATGGGGCCGGCGCCCCGAGCGGCGCCGGTCAGCTCTCGGGGACGAGGATCTCGCGCTTGCCGACGTGGTTGGCGGGCGTCACGAGGCCCGCGTCCTCCATCTGCTCGACGAGCCGCGCGGCCTTGTTGTAGCCGATGGCGAGCTTGCGCTGGATGTACGAGGTCGAGCACTTGCGGTCCTTGACCACCACCGCGACCGCCTGGTCGTAGAGCGCGTCGTCGCCCTCCGCCGTGCCGAGGCCGAGCACGAGGTCGATCTCGCTCGCGGCGTCCTCGTCGGGGCTCTCCAGCACCTTCGCGGTGTACTCGGGCGGCCCGAACGACTTCAGGTGGGTGACGATCTCCTCGACCTCCTCGTCCGACACGAAGGGCCCGTGGATGCGGGTGATCTTGGCGCCGCCCGCCATGTAGAGCATGTCGCCCATGCCGAGGAGCTGCTCGGCGCCCTGCTCGCCGAGGATCGTCCGGCTGTCGATCTTCGACGTGACCTGGAAGCTGATGCGGGTCGGGAAGTTGGCCTTGATGGTGCCGGTGATGACGTCGACCGAGGGCCGCTGCGTCGCCATGATGAGGTGGATGCCGCTCGCCCGCGCCATCTGCGCGAGGCGCTGGATGCAGGCCTCGATCTCCTTGCCCGCGACCATCATCAGGTCCGCCATCTCGTCCACCACGACGACGATGTAGGGGATGCGGACGGGCATGAACTCGTCGGTCTCGAACACGGGCTCGCCGGTGTCCTCGTCGAAGCCGGTCTGCACGGTGCGCTTGAACATCTCGCCGGCCGCCAGCGCCTCGGCGACGCGGCCGTTGTAGCCGTCGATGTTGCGGACGCCCATCTTCGACATCTTGCGGTAGCGCTCCTCCATCTCGCCGACCACCCATTTCAGCGCCACGACCGCCTTCTTCGGGTCGGTGACGACGGGCGAGAGCAGGTGCGGGATGCCGTCGTAGACGCTGAGCTCGAGCATCTTCGGGTCGATCATGATGAGGCGGCAGTCCTCGGGGGAAAGCCGGTAAAGGAGGCTCAGGATCATGGTGTTGATCGCGACCGACTTGCCCGACCCGGTGGTGCCGGCGATGAGGAGGTGCGGCATCTTGGAGAGGTTGGCAATGATCGGCTCGCCGCCGATGTTCTTGCCGAGCGCCAGCGGCAGGCGCATCGCGCTGTCGCCGAAGTCGCGCGCGGCGAGGATCTCGCGGAGCACCACCTTCTCGCGGTGGACGTTCGGGAGCTCGATGCCGATCACCGAGCGGCCCGGCACGGTCGAGACGCGCGCCGAGAGCGCCGACATTGAGCGCGCGATGTCGTCGGCGAGCAGGATCACGCGGTTGGCCTTGAGGCCCGGCGCGGGCTCGAGCTCGTACATCGTGACGACCGGGCCCGGACGCACGCTGACGATCTCGCCCTTGACGCCGTAGTCGTCGAGCACGCTCTCGAGCATCCGCGCGTTCTCCTCCAGCGCCTCGACGCTGAGATGCTGGCGCTTGGGCTCTTCCGGCTGGGCGAGAAGCGACAGCGGCGGCGGCTCGTAGGCGGATTGCGCCTCGCCGAGATCGAGCTGCGGCTCGGCCTCCGCGCGGGCCTGGCGCGAGGGCGCGGGCTCGCGCCGGGCGGCGAGCACGGTAGCGCGCTCCGGCTCGCTGCGGCGCAGGACGACGACCTCCTCGCGCGCGGACTGCGGCTCGCCGCGCGGAGCCGCGCGGGCGCTCACCGCATCGGCGATGCGGGCTCGCACGCGGTCGGGAGACGGCGCGTCGATGTCGCGGCGCGCCGCGGGGAGCATCGGCTCGACGAGTTCGGGCTCTAGCGGCGCCGCCTGCCGCCGCGCCAGCAGCGGCAGCCGCGCGAGGATGCCGTGCGTCGGACGGACCGGGGCCGGGTCTTCCAGGTCGTGCGCCGCGGCGCGGCCGGCACGACGTTCGGCGAGTTTGCGCGCCCCCAAAGCCGCCCCCAGAGCCGCACCCCGTCCGGTCGCGCCCATCGCGTGGAGCGACCAGCGCACCGCGCGGTAGAAGCCCGCGCCGAGGAACCGCGCCAGCCCCGCGAGCTCGTGCCGGTCGACGCCGAGCACGAAGCCCCAGACGACGAGGAGGGCGATCCCGGTGGCGAGGCTCGCGACCTTGAGGCCAAGTGCCGCCGGCACCGGCGCCACGCCGAGCACCGCGCCGAGCACCGTGTCGCCGAAGAGCCCGCCGAGCCCAAAGGAATGGCCCCAGTCCGGTGGCGGCAGCAGCGTGGCCGCGTAGACCGAGGCGAGCGCCACGCCGATCGGCACGAACACCGCGCGGCCAAGCGCGTGCTCCTCGCCGCGGTGGAGGACGAGGCGCAGCCCCCACACCACGCCCGCGAGCGCCAGCCCCCAGGCGCCGCGACCGGCGATGATGACGAGGGGCGACGCGATGCCGGCGCCCGGACGACCGAGCAGGTTCTGGGCCGGCGCGTCGGTGGCGGACATCCAGCCCGGATCCTGCGCCGCGTAGGAGCCGATGACGAGCGCCATCGCGAGGCCGGCGAGCACGAGCACGATGCCGATGGCTTCGCGCAGGCGCCGCTCGAGCGCGGCCTGGGTGCGCGCGTCGAGGAGCGGGTCGCGGCGGCGGGCGTGGAGCGAGGCCATGCGCGGTCAGCCGTAGAGGCAGGCGCGAAGCGCGCCGAGGCCAGCCTCGAGCTCGGGCTCGGGGCCGACAATGGCGGCGCGGACGTAGCCCTGACCGGGCACCACGCCCCCGACCTCGCGCGAGAGGTAGGCGCCGGGCAGCACGCGCACCCCGGTCTCGCGCCAGAGCCGCAGCGTCGCCGCCTCGCCGTCATCGACCGGCAGCCAGAGGAAGAACCCCGCCTCCGGCGCCCGGTAGCCCTGCACGCCGCCGAGGACGTCGCCCGCGAGGGTGCGCTTCGCCGCATAGGCCGCGCGGTTCGCCTCGACATGCGCCTCGTCGTTCCAGGCGGCCTCCGAGACCGCTTGCAACGGCATTGGCACCGGCGCGCCGGCATAGGAGCGCAGCACCTTCATCGCGGCGATGCCCTCCGGCCCGCCCGCCACGAAGCCCGAGCGCAGGCCAGCGAGGTTCGAGCGTTTCGAGAGGGACTGGAACACGAACGCCCGTTCGGGATCGGCACCGACGGCGGCGGCCGCCGCGAGCACGCCGGGCGGCGGCGTGTCGTACCAGATCTCCGAATAGCACTCGTCGGAGAAGATCTGGAAGTCGTGCCGCTCGGCAAGCGCCAGCAGGTCGCGCCACCACGCGCCGTCCGCGACCGCGCCCTGCGGGTTTGCGGGCGAGCAGACGTAGACGGCGGCCGTGCGGTCGAGGAGGTCACCCGGCAGGCCCGCGTAGTCCGGCAGGAAGCTCGTCGCCTCGGTCGCGGGAACGTAGCGCGGCTCGGCGCCGGCGGCGAGCGCCGCGGCGGCATAGACCTGGTAGAACGGGTTCGGCATCAGGACCGCCGCCTGCGTGCCGTTCTTCGAGGCGGGGCAGAGCGCGAGGCAGGCGTTGAAGAGCCCCTCGCGGCTGCCGTTGAGGACCATCACCTGTGTGGCGGGATCGACCGCGACGCCGTAGCGCCGCCCGAGCCAGCCGGCGCAGGCGGCGAGGAGGCCGCGCGAGCCCTCGTTGGGCGGATAGCCGTTGAAGCCGCCGAGATGCTCGGCGAGGATCGGCCCCACGAAATCCGGGAACGGGTGCCGCGGCTCGCCCACCGACATCTGGATCGGAGCGCCGCCCGGCGCATGCGGCGCCAGCAGCGCGCGCAGCCGCTGGAACGCATAGTCCGGAAGGTCCGAGAACCGCTCGCTGACTGTCATGCTCGCCTCGCGTCCAGGGTCATGGCGCCCCGGTTGGCGGGACGATACCGGCGCCGGCGGCGCGGGTCCAGCCGCATGGGGACGCGGCCGCGGCGTGTGGCCTTTAGGCCCCGAGCGCCGCTTCGGCCGCACGGCCAAGCCGCAGCAGCCGCGCCTCCGAGCCGGACGGCGTGCAGAGGCTGATCCCGACGGACGGTGTGCCCGTCGGCACCGTGAGCGCCGCGAGCCCCATCAGGTTGCCGATCCGCGTGTTGCGGAGCGCCGCGAGGTTGCGCTCGGTGTAGAAGTCCGCATCTGCCGCGAGACGGGTGGCATCGGGCGGCACGATCTGCGCCGTCGGCATCAGCACGGCGTCGAACCCGGCCGTCGCGTCGCGGAACAGGGCGCGCAGACGGTCGAGCGTCTCCCAGGCGGCGACCGCATCGGCGGCGGCGACATCGCGCCCGCCACGAAACCGCTCGCGCACGCGGTCGTACATCTTGCCCGGCGCGGACTCGATGGCGTCGCGCCAGAGACCGTAGGCTTCGGGCGCGTAGACCCTGCCCGCCAGCGCCAGCGCGTCCGCCACCTCCGGGATCGCCGCGTGCCGGATGCGGGCTCCGGCGCGGGCAAGCCGCGCGACCGCGGCCTCGAAGCCGGTCCCGACCGCGGGCTCGAGATCGTCGAGCGCCACGGTCTTAAGGACGAGAAGCCGCGTTCCGGAGAGGTGCGCGCCGCGGAGGTCGGGCGCGCGCGCGGCGCGCAGCACGCCCCAGAGGAGGGCGGCGTCCTCGACGGTGCGGCAGAGCGGCCCGACGGTGTCGAACGACGGACAGAGCGGCACCACGCCCGCGACGGGCAGCGTCCCGTGGCCCGGCTTGAAGCCCACGAGGTCGTTCCAGGCGGCGGGGAGCCGCACCGAGCCGCCGGTGTCGGAACCGACGGCGGCCGGCGCTAGGCCGAACGCGACGGAGGCCGCGGCGCCGGACGAGCTGCCTCCCGCGACGGCGGCCGGATCGTTGACGCACGGCGGCGTCGCCGTGACGGGGTTGAGCCCGAGCCCGGAGAAGGCGAGCTCGGACATGTGCGTCTTGCCGAGGCACACGGTGCCCGCGGCGGAGGCCCGCGCCAGCGCTTCGGCATCGCGCGTGGGCACCCGGCCCGCCAGCAGCGCCGAGCCCGCCTCGGTCGCGATGCCGGCAGTGTCGAAGAGATCCTTCCAGGACAGCGGCACCCCGTCGAGCGGGCTGCGCCGGAAGCCTTTGCGTGCGGCGGCGGCCGCAGCCTCTGCGCGGGCGCGCTCCGGCGTCGAGCGGGCGTAGATGCGCGGGCCGAGCGGATGCGCCGCGATCGCTTCGAGGAACGCTTCCGCGAGGTCGCGCGGGTCGATCCGCCCCGCTTCGATGCCGCGGCCGAGGTCCGCCGCGGAAGTGGTGCGCCAATCCATGCCGCTGACGCTAGCGGCGTCGGCGCGCATGGACAATGCCGGGCCGCTCGCCATATCCCCACGTCATGACACGCGATGCCGATGCCGTGGTGGTGGGAGGCGGCCTCACCGGCTCCACGATGGCGCTGGCGCTGGCGCAGGCCGGGATGTCCGTGGCCCTGGTCGACCGGGCGTCGCTCTCCGACGCGCTCGGCCCCTTCGACGGGCGCGCCTACGCCATCGCGCAGGGCTCGCGACGGATGCTCGGCGCGCTCGGGCTGTGGGATGCGCTGGCGGACGACGCGGGCCCGATCCTGACGGTGAAGGCGAGCGATGGACATGCCGGGCGCGGGCCCTCGCGATGGCATCTTGCGATGGACCATGCCGAACTGGAGGAGGGCCCGCTCGGCTACATGGTCGAGGACCGGCACCTGCGGCGCGCGCTCACGGAGCGCGTCGGAGCGACGCCGGGGATCGCGCACCATGTGGGCGCGGTGATGGCGCAGGACGACGCGGCCGTCACGCTGGCGGACGGGAATAGGCTCGCGGCGCGGATCGTCATCGGTGCGGACGGGCGGCGGGGCGGCACCGCGCGACGTGCGGGGATCGCGCGCCGGGTGACGGATTACCACCAGACTGCGCTCGTCGCGGCGGTCGAGCATGCCGAGCCGCACGGCGGGATCGCTCAGCAGTTCTTCATGCCGGGCGGGCCGCTCGCGATCCTGCCCCTGACCGGCAACCGGTGCTCGATCGTCTGGGTCGAGAGCACGGCGCGAGCGGATGTCATCGCCGCGCTCCCCGACGACGCATTTCTGGCGCTGCTGCGGCCGCGCTTCGGCCACTGGCTCGGCGCGATCTCCCTCGTCGGCACGCGGAGCGGATATCCGTTGACGCTGAGCGTCGCCGAACGCCTTACCGGACCCCGGACGGCGCTTGTCGGTGATGCGGCGCATGGCGTGCATCCCATCGCGGGACAGGGCCTGAACCTCGGGCTCCGCGACGTGGCGACGCTCGCCGAGGTGCTGGCCGACGCGCGGCGGCGCGGCGAGGATTTCGGGACAGCGGAGGTGCTCGCGCGCTACGTGCGCTGGCGGCGGTTCGACGCCGGCGCCCTGGTGGCGGCGACCGACCTTTTCAACCGGGCATTCTCCAACGACAATCCGCTATTGCGCCTCGGACGCGACCTCGGCCTCGGGCTGGCGGGAGCGCTGCCGCCGCTCCGGCGCCGGCTGATGCGCGAGGCGGCGGGACTGGCGGGAGACCTGCCGCGATTGATGCGGGGCGAACGGGCTTAGTCGAACGGGCCTAGTCGAACGGGTCTAGTCGAACGGGTCTAGTCGAACGGGTCTGGTCGAACGGGCCTAGTCGATGAGCGCGCGGGCCTCGTCGACCAGCATCACCGGGATGCCGTCGCGGACCGGGAAGGCCAGGTGCGCGCCCTCCGACACGAGCTCGGCGCGGGCGGCGTCCCAGGTCAACGTGCGGTGCGTCACCGGACAGATCAGCGCCTCAAGCATCCGGCGGTCGAACGTGGCCCCCGTCACTGCATGATCTCCTCGCCGTTGCCGCCGCGGAGCGCAAATTCGAGAAGGGTCACGAGCGTTTCGCGCCGGTTGTCGAGCGACGGCGCCTCGAGAAGCGCCTGCTTGTCCTCGGGATCGAACGGGCAAAGCATCGAGAGCGAGTTGATGAGGAGCTCGTCCTCCGCTTCCTTCAGGCTCGACCAGTCGGTCGAGAGATGCTGCGCCGCGAAGTACTTTCCAAGGAGAACCATGAAGCTCTCGCGGTCGAAGCCCGCGTCGGTCTCGACCGGGCCCCGGTCACGGTCGAAGCCGGACCAGGAGACGTCGGCGCGCAAGTAGGGCGAGAATCCGGTCACTTCGCGGTGCATGCGGAACCGGCTGATGCCCGAAAGCGTAATCATGTAGCGACCGTCTTCCGTCTCGGAAAAGCCGGTGAGCCGGCCCGCGCAGCCGATGGACTGCAGGCGCCGCTCCTGCGAGCCCGGAACCTCGCGGGGCTGGACCATCCCGATGAGGCGTTCCCGCGTCTTGAGGGTATCGTCGAGCATCGCGAGATAGCGCGGCTCGAAGAGGTGGAGCGGCAATCGCGCGCGCGGCAGCAGGAGCGCGCCGGGCAGCGGAAACACCGGTATCGTGTCGGGCAGGTCTACGAATTTCCCCATGCGTCGAACCTAGCTCACTGTGCGCGGCCGGCAAATGCGGTCAGGCAAAGATCATCGAACTGAGCCGGCGGCGGCCCTTGAGCGCGATCGGGTCTTGCGGCTTCAGCGCCTCGAAGATGGTCATCAGCTGCTTGCGCGCCGCGTCGTCATCCCAGGTCCGGTCGCGGCGGAAGAGGTCTAGCAGCATGTCCACGGCCCCCGCGACATCGCCGCTCGCGTGGAGCGCCAGCGCAAGATCGAAGCGTGCCCGGTGGTCCTCGGGATGCGCGTCCACGGCCGCGCGAAGTGCGTCCACGGGGCCGGCGTCCATTGCCTGACGGGCGAGGCCCAACTGCGCGCGGGCGGCCTCGACCGGCGCGGCGGCGGCGATGGCGGGCGGGGCCGCCGCGAGGAGCGCCTCGGCCTGGTCGAGCTCGCCCAGTGCCAGGTAGGAACGCGCCATGCCGCCGTAGGCCGCGGCGTTGCCGGGCTCTTCGCCGAGGATGGCGGCAAAGGTCTCGGCGGCGTCGACGGCGGCCCCTTCGGTGAGCATGGCTTCGGCGGCCTCGAGCGCCTCGGCGATCCCGCCGTCGCCGCCCATCGCCGCCACGCGGGTCACGAAGGCGTTCACCTCGGACTGCGGCACGGCCCCCTGAAACCCGTCGACCGGCTTGCCCTTGAAAAACGCGTAGACCGTCGGGATCGACTGGATGCGAAGCTGCGCCGCGATGTTGGGCGCCTGGTCGATGTCGAGCTTGACCATCCGCACACGGCCCTTCGCCGCCGCCACGGCGGTTTCGAGCATCGGCCCGAGCGTCTTGCACGGCCCGCACCACGGCGCCCAGAAGTCGACGATGACCGGCACGTCGGCGCTGCCGTCGATCACGTCGGCCATGAATGTGGCCTCGGTCGTGTCGCCGACCGCGGCCGGCGCGGGCTTCGCCGCCGGTTTGCCGAACTCGAGCATCGCTTGCGTCCCCCTCATGCTGCTGGCCGCCTATATGTGCCCCTCGCGCGCTCGCGCCAAGGGGGCGCTAGAGGTCGAAGGCGGCGAAGACGGGCGCATGATCCGAAGGCTGCTCCCAGCCGCGGACCGGGCGCAGGATGCGGCTCGCGTGCGCGGCGGCGGCGATGTCGGCGCTCGCCCAGACGTGGTCGAGCCGGCGGCCCTTGTCGGCGGCGGACCAGTCCGGCGAGCGATAGGACCACCACGAATAGAGCGGCCCGGCGGGATGGTCGGCACGGGTCACGTCCACCCAGCCGCCCGCATCCTGCGCCGCGCCGAAGTGCTCGACCTCGACCGGCGTGTGGCTGACGATCTTGAGAAGCGCGCGATGGTTCCAGACGTCGTCCTCGCGCGGGGCGACGTTGAGGTCGCCGACGAGGATCGCACGATGCGGCGGGGCGGCGCGGAAGGCATCGCGCATGTGCGACAGGAAATCGAGCTTCTGGCCGAACTTCGGGTTGGCCTCGCGGTCCGGCACGTCGCCACCGGCCGGCACGTAGACGTTGTGGACCGTGACGCCGTTGGGCAGCCGCGCCGCGACGTGCCGGGCATGGCCGAGCCCGGCGAAATCTGTGTCGCCCGCATCTTCGAGCGGCAGCTTCGACAGGATCGCGACGCCGTTATAGCCCTTCTGCCCGCGTGCCACGAGGTGCGCGTAGCCGAGCGGCGCGAAGGCCTCGCGCGGAATGAGGTCGACGGGCGCCTTGCATTCCTGCAGGCAGAGCACGTCCGGCGCTTCTTCTGTCAGGAGCCGCGCGACGAGATCCGCGCGCAGCCGCACCGAATTGATGTTCCAGGTGGCGAGCGTGAACATCCGGGCAGCCTAGCAGAAAAGCCTCAGGCCACCAGTCGGTAGCCGCCCGACTCGGTCACGAGGAGCCGCGCGTTGGAGGGGTCGGGCTCGATCTTCTGGCGCAGCCGGTAGATGTGGGTCTCGAGCGTGTGCGTCGTGACGCCGGCGTTGTAGCCCCAGACCTCGTGCAGGAGCACGTCGCGCGGCACCACCCCGTCGGTGGCGCGGTAGAGGAACTTCAGGATGTTCGTCTCTTTCTCGGTCAACCGGATCTTCTTCTCGCGCGCGTCGAGCAGCAGCTTCATCGCCGGCTTGAACGTGTAGGGCCCGAGCTGGAACACCGCGTCCTCGGACTGCTCGTGGGTGCGAAGCTGCGCGCGGATGCGGGCGAGGAGGACCGGGAACTTGAACGGCTTCGTTATGTAGTCGTTGGCGCCCGCGTCGAGCCCGAGGATCGTGTCGGCGTCGGTGTCATGACCCGTCAGCATGACGATGGGGCATTTCACGCCCTGCTTCCGCATCCGGCGACAGAGCTCGCGCCCGTCGGTGTCGGGGAGGCCGACGTCGAGGATGGCAAGATCGAAGTGTCCGCCCTTGATCCGTTCCATCGCGTCATGGCCCGTCCCGGCCTCGAACACGTCGAAGTCCTCGGTCATCACGAGTTGCTCGGACAAGGCCTCGCGCAGGTCGTCCTCGTCGTCCACCAGCAGGATTTTCTTGAGTGTCGCCATGTTTCGGTCTCCCTGCCGGCGGAGGTGCGCCGCGATCACGAACCCGGCAAGGGATGCGTCATCGGCCTCACGGCGACGTGTCGCAACGTGCCGCATTGTTTCAATCAGGCGCCCGCCTTGCTACATCGGCGGGATGGACGGACTGTTTCCACTCGCGGCACTCGCGGCCACCGTGCCCGAGCGGCTGGCCCGCGCGCGGGCCGACCTGCGCCTTGGGCTGCCGGTGGGGATCGGCGGCAGCGTCGCGATGGCGGCGGAAACCCTTGGCGATGCGCGGCTCGCGGCCTTGCGGGGCATGGGCGACCCGGTTCTGGCCGTCACCGCGCGCCGGGCCGAGACGCTGAAGGCGCGCGCTTACGACGGCGATCTGGCGCGGGTTCGGCTACCGGCGGACGTGGACGCGGCCTGGGTACACGCCGTGGCCGATCCGGCGTTCGACCTCAGAGCGCCGCTGAAGGGTCCGCTCGTCACCCTGCGCGGCGGTACTGCAGCCGAGGCGCGCGCAGCGGTGGCGCTGGTGAAGTCGGCGCGGCTCCTCCCGGCAGCCGTGCTCGTTCCGGGGCCGCTTCCGGACGCGCTGGAGCGGCTCGATGTGGCGGACATCCACGACGAGACCCTGGGCCTCGGCGAGATCATCTCGGCGCGGCTGCCGCTCGAGGTCTCGGAAGCCGGACGCATCCACGTCTTCCGGCCCACGGACGGCGGCGACGAGCATTACGCGATCGAGATCGGCAGCCCGGCGCGCGACCGGCCGGTGCTGGCGCGGCTCCATTCGGCCTGCTTCACGGGCGACCTCCTCGGCTCGCTGAAGTGCGACTGCGGCCCGCAGCTGCGCGCCGCGATGGCGGCGATGGGGGCCGAGGGCGCGGGCGTGCTCCTCTACCTCAACCAGGAGGGGCGTGGCATCGGGCTCGCCAACAAGATGCGCGCCTATGCCTTGCAGGACCAGGGCTTCGACACCGTGGAGGCGAACCACCGGCTCGGCTTCGAGGACGACGAGCGCGACTTCCGCATCGGCGCGCGGATGCTGCAGGATCTCGGGTTCGGCGCGGTGCGGCTGATGACCAACAACCCCGCCAAGGTCGCGATGCTGGGCGCGTGCGGGATCGAGGTCGCGGAGCGGGTGCCGCTCAAGGTCGGGCAGACGCGGTTCAACAGCCATTATCTCGCGACCAAGGCGGCGAAGTCGGGGCACCTGCTGTGACCGACCTGCACGTCGGGCGCTGGGGCGCACGGTTTCGCGGGCGGAGGTTCCCGGTGGCCGTCGGGCGCTGCGGGATCACGCGCGCGAAACGCGAGGGCGACGGGGCGACGCCGGCGGGCCGGCACCGGATGACCGGCCTGATGGCGCGGCGCGACCGGCTGAAGCTGCGCCGCGCCACCGCCATCGGGCCACGCGACCTATGGTCGGACGATGCCGCCGATCCCGCCTACAACACCCAAGTCCGCGCACCGCATCCTTTCAACCACGAACGCCTGCGCCGGGCGGACCCGCTCTACGACATCGTGCTGCCGACGGACTGGAACGCGGCGGCTGTGCCCGGCGCGGGATCGGCGATCTTCGTCCATGTCTGGCGGTCGCCGCACCACCCCACGGCGGGCTGCGTGGCGTTCCGGCGCGATCATCTGCGGTGGATCGTCCGGCGTCTCGGCCCGCGCGACCGGCTCGTGGTGCGCTAGCCCGGCACCCGGTCGCCGAAGATCGCGGAGCCCACGCGGACATGGCTGGCACCGGCCGCGATGGCGGCCTCGAAGTCGCCGCTCATGCCCATCGAAAGCCCGGCAAGACCGAGGCGCGCGGCGATCCCGGCCAGCATCGCGAAATGCGGCGCGGGGTCGATGTCGGCGGGCGGGATGCACATCAGGCCGATGACCGGCAGGCCGAGGCCGCGTGCCTCGGCGACGAGCGCGTCGGCATCGTCCGGGAGCACGCCCGCCTTTTGCGGCTCGGCGCCCGTGTTGACCTGGACGAAAAGGTCCGGGCAGGCGCCGGTCTCGTCGGCGAGACGCGCGAGCGTGGTCGCGAGCTTGGAGCGGTCGAGCGTGTGGATGGCGTCGAAGAGCGCCATCGCCTGCCGCGCCTTGTTGGTCTGCAAGGGGCCGATGAGATGGACGCGCGTGCCGGGGAACCTCGGGCGAAGGTCCGGCCACTTGCCCAGCGCTTCCTGCACCTTGTTCTCGCCGAAGACCCGATGGCCCTCTTCGAGCACTGCCTCGACGCGGGGCAGCGGCTGGACCTTCGACACGGCGACGAGCGCGACCGATCCCGGCGCGCGGCCGGAGGCGGCCTCGGCGGCACGGATGCGGGCTTCGATGTCGGCGAGCGGCATGGCAGCGGTCTACATCACCGCGCGCAAATGAAAAGGGCAGGCCCGAAGGCCTGCCCGATCCGAGGCAACTGGTACCGAACGATCAGAAGCTGAACGCGACGCCGAAGTCGGCGATGGTGTCGAAGTCGCCATTCGCGCCGTCGTCGTCACCGCCGACGATGCCGCCCTTCAGCGCTGCGCCGCCGCCGAGATCATAGGATGCGCCGATGCCATATCGGGTGAAGTCGACGACATCGAAGTCGAACTCCTTCGCAAAGCCCGTGATGGTCGTCGCGCCGACCGTGTAGTCGACCGAGGCACCGTACCACTTGAAGTTGAGGTCGTCGTTGTCGCCGTAGACCGCCTTCACGGTCGCCGCCCCGAAGGCCGCCGTGCCGCCGATCACGTACTGGCTCGACGAGTCGATGAGATTGGCTTCGTTCGGATCGCGGACGCCGTTGAAGAACCCGTTCGCATCGGGGGTGTCGATGAAGGCGCCGTTGTTGTCACGGTTCTCGTAGGCCACCGCGATCGTGTAGTTCCCGAACTTGTAGTTTCCGCCGACCGAGTACGATTGCGGGACATCCTGCGAACCGGAACCGTCCGTCGCGATGCCACCACCGGCCTTTCCGTCGCTCAGCGAAGCGAAGAGCGACAGATCGTTGAGCGTGAAGGAGTAGAGGAGGACCGGGTTGCGCGACCCGACCTCGACGCCGTCGCCGGTCAGGAAGTTGCCGTCCGTGAAGTCGCCGAGGCCGGTGAGGCCGACGCCCGAGAGGTCGCCCACGGCGGCTTCGGCCGCGCCGAGCACGTCACCGAGCGAGACGGTCCCGAACGGACCGGCAATGAAGACCGATCCCGCGGCGCCTTCCTCGGCACCGCTGCGGCCCCCGCCATACGCACCGCCCGTCAGGGTCGAGGCCAGGCCGACCGACCCCAGAACGTCGCCGGACTCATGCGCGCGGAACGAGAAGCCGAAGGTCAGGCCGGTGTCCGTTTCGCCGGAGGCGGTGAACTTGACCCGCGCGCGGCTGGTGAAGTTCGCGTCGTCGCCGTTGTAGGCGATCCCCATGCGGGCGTCGCCCGAGAGCGCCACTTCGGCGGAGGCCACGCCTGCCGTCAGGACCAGAGCGGTCGTCGCAAACAAGACTTTTTTCATCGTTTCCCTCGTTGACTTAAGGTGTGGCCCAACCCCGGTTCGTCCGGTCTTGGGTATGAGCCTGTTTCCGGCGTCCCCCCCTCAAAAGCAAGCACGCGGCAAAGCGCCCCGGGATTCCCGCAAACCGTTGGTGCAGCTTTGCCACAGTGCCAGCGGCAGGCCGGACTCACCGCCGGACGCAGCGTCCGCGAGCCCGAAAAATCGCAGGCAGGGAAGGGCCTTGTCCCACAGGGTCGCCCGCGGTAGAGATACGCATCTTGTCCGAGGCCCGTCTCATGCACCTGCGCCGCGCGTCCCGCGCCGTCCTGATCGGTGGCCTCGCGCTCGCGCTGTCGGGGTGCGGGGGCAACGGTTTCGCGGGGCGGTTGTTTTCGCGCAACACCAGCGGGACCGCGAACCCCACGCCCGTGCGCCCGGCGTTCGATCCGAACGCCACCTCGTCCGAGAACGTCAAGCGCTCGACCGTGTTCGACATCTTCCAGAACCGTGCCGACCCGAACACGACCGTCGAGGTCAACCGGTACATCTGGAACGCCTCGCTCGACGTGCTGAGCTTCCTGCCGGTGCAATCCGTCGATCCGTTCTCGGGCGTGATCGTGACCGGCTACGGCCGGCCCCCCGGCGGCGGGCGCGCGTACCGCGCGACGATCTACGTGAAGGATCCCGCGCTCGAGGCCCGCTCGCTGACCGTGGCGCTGCAGTCACAGTCGGGTCCGGTCAGCGCCGAGACCGCGCGCGCCGTCGAGGACGCGATCCTGACCCGCGCGCGCCAGCTCCGCATCCAGGACGCGAAGCTCTAGGGCGCATGGACCGCTACGACCCCGCGACATGCGAGCCGAAGTGGCAGGCCGCCTGGGCGGAGGCCGGCATCTTCGCCGCGCGCGCCGATCCCGCGCGACCGAAGTACTACGTGCTCGAGATGTTTCCCTACCCGTCTGGGCGCATCCACATGGGGCACGTTCGGAACTACACGATGGGCGACGTGATCGCGCGCTACAAGGCGGCGTGCGGCTTCTCGGTGCTGCATCCGATGGGCTGGGACGCCTTCGGGCTTGCCGCGGAGAACGCGGCCATCGAGCGCGGCATCCATCCCGCGGACTGGACCTGGAGCAACATCGCCGACATGAAGGCGCAGCTCCTGCCGCTCGGCTTCTCGCTCGACTGGTCGCGCGAGATCGCCACCTGCGACCCGGCCTACTACGGCCAGCAGCAGGCGCTGTTCCTCGACATGCTCGAGGCGGGGCTCGTCACGCGCAAGGCGGCGCTCGTCAACTGGGATCCGGTGGACGGCACGGTGCTCGCCAACGAGCAGGTGATCGACGGCCGCGGGTGGCGCTCGGGCGCGGAGGTCGAGCGGCGCGAGCTCGTGCAGTGGTTCTTCCGCATCACCGACTACGCGGGCGAGCTCCTCGACGCGCTGGATGGGCTCGACGCCTGGCCCGACAAGGTCCGGCTGATGCAGGCGAACTGGATCGGCCGGTCGCGCGGGCTCGCGTTCGCGTTCTCCACGGTGGACGCGCCCGAGGGCTTCGAGCGGCTCGACGTGTTCACCACGCGGCCCGACACGATGCTCGGCGCGAGCTTCGCTGCCATCGCGCCCGACCACCCGCTCGCGCGCGCGCTCGAGCGCACCGACCCCGAGGTGGCCGCGTTCTCGGCACGCTGCCGGCAGGGCGGCACCTCTGAGGCCGCCATCGAGACCGCCGAGAAGCTCGGCCACGACACCGGCGTCCGCGTCCGGCATCCGTTCGACACCGCCTGGGAGCTGCCGGTCTACATCGCCAACTTCGTGCTGATGGACTACGGCACCGGGGCGATCTTCGGCGTGCCGGCGCACGACCAGCGCGACCTCGACTTCGCGCGGAAGTACGGGCTCGACGTGATCCCGGTGTTCGAGGCGCTGGAGGCGCCGGAGCCCGTGGGCGACATCGCCTACGTGCCGCCGAAGTCCGAGCCGGTGCGCTGGCTGCGCCCGGTCGCGGGCGAGACGGTGATGACCGGCCAGGCGATGATCGACGCCACGATCGACCTATGCGAGGCGAACGGCGTCGGCCAGGGCGTGACGCAGTTCCGCCTGCGCGACTGGGGGCTTTCGCGGCAGCGCTACTGGGGCTGCCCGATCCCGGTGATCCACTGCCCCGCCTGCGGCACCGTGCCCGAGGCGCGCGAGAACCTGCCGGTGCGGCTCCCCGAGGACGTGACGTTCGACGCGCCCGGCAACCCGCTCGACCGGCACCCGACGTGGAGCCGGGCCGCCTGCCCGCGCTGCGGCGGCACGGCGCGGCGCGAGACCGACACGATGGACACGTTCGTCGACTCGTCGTGGTACTACGCGCGCTTCACCGCGCCCCATGCCGCGACGCCGACCGACCTCGCCGAGGCGGGCTACTGGATGAACGTCGACCAGTACATCGGCGGCGTGGAGCACGCGATCCTGCATCTCCTCTACTCGCGTTTCTTCGCCCGCGCGATGCACGCGACGGGCCACCTGCCGCCGCGCGCCGTCGAGCCCTTCGCCGCGCTCTTCACGCAAGGCATGGTCACGCACGCGATCACCCAGACGCGCGACGGCCGCGGCCTGCCGGTCTACCATCTCCCCGAGGACGCGGCGGCGCTCCGGACCTCCGGGGCCGAGGTCGAGACGCTGCCGCCCGCCAAGATGTCGAAGTCGAAGAAGAACGTGGTCGCGCCCGAGGACATCATCCGCGCCTACGGGGCCGACGCGGCGCGCTGGTTCGTGCTGTCCGACAGCCCGCCCGATCGCGACGTGGAGTGGACCGCCGCCGGCGCGGAGGCGACCTTCCGGCACCTCGCGCGCGTCTGGCGGCTGGCGCAGGAGACGCTCACGCGCGGTGACGGCGACGCCCGTCACGACACCGAGCTCGACCGCGCGACGCATCGGGCGATCCGCGACGTGACCGAGGGCATCGAGGGCTTCGCGTTCAACCGCGCCATCGCGAAGCTGCACGAGCTGACCAACATGGTGTCACGCTCGGACGCAAGCGCCGCCGCCAAGGCGCGCGCGATGCGGGCGATGGCGCAGCTGATGGCGCCGATCGTCCCGCATCTGGCGGAAGAGGTCTGGGCGCTCCTCGGCGGGACGGGTCTCTGCGCCAGCGCGCCCTGGCCGAAGGCGGATCCCGCGCTTCTCGTCGAGGAGAGCGTCACCCTGCCGATCCAAATCAACGGCAAGCGGCGTGGCGAGATCACCGTCGGCCGCGACATGGATGCCGCCGAGGTCGAGCGGCTGGTGCTCGCCGATCCGATGGTCGCCCGCGCCCTCAATGGCGCCGTGCCGCTGAAGCTCATCGTCGTGCCGGGCCGGATCGTCAATGTGGTGCTCTAGGGGCGCCTTTCTCGGGATGCTTCTGCTCGCCGGCTGCGGCTTCGCGCCCGCCTATGCCCCGCTCGGGACGGCCGCGCGTCTGCAGGACGCGGTGCGCGCCGACGACCCGGGCGACAAGCTCGGCTTCGATCTCGTCGGCCGCATCGAGGAGCGCCTCGGCCGCGCAGAGGCAGCGCGGTATGCGCTCGGCTACCGCATCGCCACACGGTCCATCGGCACGGGCATCACGCCCGAGAACGACATCACGCGCTACCAGGTCGCGGGCTCCGTGGCCTGGACGTTGACCGACATCGCGACGGGTGCGGAAGTCGCGTCGGGCTCGGTCGCCAACTTCACCGCCTACTCCGCCACCGGAAGCACCGTCGCCACGCTCGCCGCCCAGCGCGACGCCGAGACGCGGCTCATGCGGATCCTCGCCGACGGGATCGTCACGCGCCTTGTTGCCAGCCCAGGTCTCGCGCCGTGAAGCTCAGCGGTGCGCTGGCGCTGCGGTTCTGCGCGCGGCCCGACCCGCTGGCACCGGGCGTGCTGATCTGGGGCGAGGACGCGGGGCGCGTGGCGGTGCGGCGCCGGGAGGTCGCCGCGGTCATCGCGGGGCCGGACGGCGAGGCCGAGATGCGCGCCGAGCGGTTTCCGGCGGCCGACCTCAGGGCCGGATCGGCGGCGCTTGCCGATGCCGTCAAGGCACGCGGCTTCTTTCCGGGACCGCGCGTGATCGTGCTCGATGGCGTGGCCGACGGCGCCACTGCGGCCATCGCGGCGGCCATCAAGGCGTGGCAGCCGGGCGACGCCGTCATCGTCGCGACGGCGGGAGCGCTGCCGGGCCGGTCCAGCCTGCGAAAGCTCTTCGAGGGCCATGCCGCGGCGGCGTCGATCGCGCTCTACGACGATCCGCCGAGCCGGGAGGAGCTCGACCTGCGGCTCCGTACCGCCGGGCTGGCAAGGATCGCGCCCGATGCGGCGGCGGCCGTGGCGGCACTGGCGCAGACCCTTGATGCGGGCGACCTGCGACAGACCATCGAGAAGATCGCGCTCTATGGCGGCGGCGCTCCCGAGACGCTGACGCCCGACGACGTCGCCGCCTGCGCGCCCGCGACGGGCGATGCCGACATCGACGCCGCCATCGCCGCCATCGCCGACGGAGCGGCCACGCGCGTCGTTCCGCTCGTCCGCCGGCTCGAGGCCGCGGGCGCCACGCCGGTGTCGCTTGCGATCGCTCTGCTGCGCCACTTTCGCGCGCTCCATACCATCGCGGTCGATCCTGCCGGGATCGCGGCGCTCCGACCGCCGGCCTTCGGCCCGCGGCGGGACATGCTGGCGCGCCAAGCCCGCCGCTGGACGCTGCCGCGGCTCGAGACCGCCATCGGCGTCATCATCGAGACCGATCTCGCGATCCGCTCCTCCCCCCGCGTCCCCGCGATGGCGCTCGTCGAGCGCGCGAGCGTCCGGCTGGCGATGCTGGCCTAAAGCCGCCGGCGCGACGTGACCGGCCCGTCGGTCGCGGCGATGCGCGCGATGCCGGCGCGGATGTCCTCGATCGTGACGGCCATGTGGTGCGCGTTGGCATGGATCATCGTGCCTGCGTCGCGCACCAGCGCCACATGGCCGCGCCAGAAGATGAGGTCGCCCCGGCGGAGCGGCGCGGCCTCCGCGAGCGGCGTCCCGAGCGCGCGCTCCTGGTCCGCGCTGTCGCCGGGGCAGGCGTGCCCCGTCGCGAGGAGCGCCGCCTGCACGAGCCCGGAGCAATCGATCCCCGCACGACCGTTGCCGCCCCAGAGGTAGGGCGTGCCGAGAAAGCCTTCCGCCACCGCCACGGGATCGGGAGCGGGTGCGTCGATGGGCGCGAGATGCGCGGCGACGGCGTAGCGGCCGTCGAGCGTGCGGACGAAACGGGTGGTCTCGGTGTCGGCGACGGCGATCTCCGCGCCGCACGACAGCTCCAGCGGCACCCCGGCCTTGATGTCGGGTGCCGGGTAGAGATGCGTGGCGGCAACCGCGACCCGGTGCGTCGGGCGCACGGCGGTCCCGAGCGCATCCGCCGCGACCCAGCCCTCGTAGCCGTCGCGCGCCGCCCGGATGCGGACGAACGCCCCTAGGGTCGCAAGGATCGTCACGCGCTGGCCGAACAACACCTGCCGGACCCGCGGGCCGCCGGGGGCCGCCGCGAGATCGACCGTGCCGACCGCGACGGACGCCTCGGTCACGTGCCGAGCACCTCCGGCAGCGCCGCGAGGATCGCCCGCGCGGCTTGCCCCGCGCCGCCTTTCGGCCGCCCCGGAAGGTCCGCGGGTGTCCAGCCGTAGATGTCGAAATGCGTGTAGCGCGCGCCTTCGGCGAACCGCCGCAGGAACAGCGCCGCCGTGATCGCGCCGGCGAAGCCCCCGGCCGGCGCGTTGTCGAGGTCGGCGATGCCGGGCTCGATCATTGCCTCGTAGGGCTCCCAGAACGGCATCCGCCATACCGGGTCGCGCACCTGCCGCGCCGCGGTCTCGAGCGCCGCCGCGACCCCCG
This sequence comes from Paracoccaceae bacterium, assembly GCA_965219015.1. Lineage (GTDB taxonomy): Bacteria > Pseudomonadota > Alphaproteobacteria > Rhodobacterales > Rhodobacteraceae > CBDCNH01. Next base: position 7,447 of record CBDCNH010000012.1, on the reverse strand, counting down.
CGTCATCGGTGAAGTAGGGGGCAAGGTCCGGTCCCACGGCCACGCGCGCGGCGCCCGTCAGCGTCGCCATCGACACCAGCCAGTCCGGCGCCTCCTCGCACGCGAGCGCCAGCGCGTCGGCGAGCACCAGCCGGCCCTCGGCGTCGGTGTTGTTGACCTCGACCGTCAGGCCCTTGCGCGAGGTCAGGATGTCCTTCGGCCGCATCGCGGCGCCGCCGACCGCGTTCTCGACCGCGGGGATGAGCACTCGGAGCCGCACCGGCGCGCCCGTCGCCATCACCATCCGCGCAAGGCCGAGGACGGCGGCCGCCCCGCCCATGTCCTTCTTCATCAGGAGCATGTTGCCGGCGGGCTTGAGGTCGAGCCCGCCGGTGTCGAAGCACACGCCCTTGCCGACGAGCGTGAGCCGCGGCCCCCCGGTCCCCCAGCTGAGGTCGATCAGCCGCGGCGCGCGGGGCGACGCGCACCCGACGGCGTGGATCATCGGGAAGCCGCGCGCGAGTTCGTCGCCGGTCAAGACCTCGAATCCGGCGCCAAACTCGAGGGCCAGCGCGCGCGCGGCGGCCTCCAGCTCGGCCGGCCCCATGTCGGAGGCGGGCGTGTTGATGAGGTCGCGCGTCAACGCCTCGCCGGCCGCGATCGCCTCCAACCGCCGTGCGTCGCAGCCTTCGGGCGCTTGCAGCCGGGCGCGGGGAGGTGTGGCCGTGCGGTAGCGGCCGAACCGGTAGCCGGCCAGCAGCCAGCCGAGCGCGGCCTCGTCGCGGTCCGCGGGGTCGAGCGGCGTCGCGATGTGCCAGTCTCCGGCGGGCAACGCGGATACGGCCGACGCGACATGAAACCGCCCGCGCGCTCGCGCGCCGGCGTCGCCCCAGCCGAGCGCTGCGCCGACCACCTTGCCGTCCGTGCCCGGCAGAAGGACCAATTCTCCCAGCCGGCCGGCAAATCCGCATGCGTCGAGCCAAGCCTCCGCCGCGTCGCCGAGCCCGGTTGCGGACTGCCCCGCCGCGACGAGATGAACGGGGAGCGACGGCGCGCCGGGGTCGGCGAAGGTCAGCGGCGTGGTGTCTGGCATGGGGGCGCTCGGGCAAGGCAGGATGCCGCGATGCTTGCGCCTCCCGGTGCGGCGCCACAAGGCCGGCGTTGTCCCACGCCAGCGCCGAAGCGGCCTCGAGCCGCCGCCTGGCACCCGACACGGAGCGCTCCCCGTCTCAAACCGTGACGTGCGAGCCCTGGCGCCGCGTGTCCGGCGGCTCGGAGCGCCGCTTCATACCGACAGGTCGCGGACGTCCCACACCGCGGTGAGCGAGCGGTCGCCGATCCGCAGGAGGCGCGCCCAGGTGGCGGAGGCCGCGGCGGGCTCGCCTGCGACCGCACTCGCCGCCACGTCGTTGGCGACGCGCGCGAGCCCGGTCATGCCGACCTGCCCGGCAAGCCGCCCGAGGCAGCGTGCGTTGCGGCAGAATGGCGCGAGGTCCGTGCCGCGCCGCTGACCTTCCATCTCGGTGAGCCGGACGGCCATCTCCTCGACGGCTCTGCAGATGACGTGTTCTGCCCCCGTGTCGCCGAGCTCGGCGTAGAGCGCCGCGATCCGCTCGGAGTCGAGGCGCACGCCCTCCTCATGCCGCAACTGGGTCACTTGTCCCATGCGATCACCTTTCCGCACTGCGCCCCCGCAGCCTTGCTCCGAAAGGTGCCAGCCCGCGTTCAAGAAAGGGTTGACCTCGGCCGGCGAAACCCGGCCAACTTCGCTCGAATTGGCCCAAACAGCGGACGGGAACGCGGCACGATGGACTACGCACGGCCGCTCCCCGGCTACCTGGTGCAGCGCTACCTCGGCTGGAAGGCCACGACCTACGCGGAGAACCGTGTCTGGTACCGCCGCCTCGCCGCCGAGGGGCAGAGCCCGCGCGCCATGATCGTCGCGTGCTGCGACAGCCGGCTGCAGGTGACCTCGATCTTCGGCGCGGATCAGGGCGAGTTCTTCATCCACCGCAACATCGCCAACCTGATCCCGCCCTCGAAGCCCGACGGCGACATCCACGGCACCTCGGCGGCCATCGAATACGCGGTGACGGCGCTGCGCGTCGCGCACCTCGTGGTGCTCGGCCATTCGGGCTGCGGCGGGGTGAAGGGCTGCCATGACATGTGCTCGGGGGCAGCGCCCGAACTCGAGGAACGCAGCAGCTTCGTCGGCCGCTGGATGGACATCCTTCGGCCCGGCTACGAACGCGTGAAGGACGAGCCCGACCCCGCCACGCGGCTCGCGGCGCTCGAGAAGGAGGCGGTGCTGGTCTCGCTCGACAACCTGATGACGTTCCCGTTCGTGAAGGCGGCGGTCGAGGAGGAGCGGCTGACGCTGCACGGCCTCTGGACCGACATCGGGGAGGGCGGGCTCTTCGAGTACGAGCCCGCCAGCCGCCGCTTCGTGCCGCTGTGACGCGGCGGTTCGAGCCCGTCACCGACGTGGCGGCGCTCGAGGCGCTCTACGGCCCGCCGGTTCCTGCAGCGCTGGCCAAGGTCGCCGACCACCTGACGCCACTCTACCGCCGATGGATCGAAGCGGCACGCTTCGCCATCCTCTCGACGGTCGGCCCCGAAGGCACCGACGCTACGCCACGCGGCGACGACGGCACGGTCGCACGCGCCCTCGATCCGACAACGATCCTGCTGCCGGACTGGCGCGGCAACAACCGGCTCGACGCGCTCCGCAACATCGTCCGCGATCCGCGCGCGAGCCTGATGTTCCTGGTGCCGGGCTGCGAGAACGTGGTGCGGGTGAACGGCCATGCGCTGGTCACGGCGGATGCCGGACTGCGCGGGGGCTTTGAAAAGTCTGGCCGCCGGCCCGCGACGGTCATCGTGCTTGCGGTGGCCGAGGTCTACTTCCAGTGCGCCAAGGCGCTGATGCGGTCCGGCCTCTGGACCGCCGGCGACGAGAGCGCCCGCGTCCCGACCGCGGGCGCCTTCATCCGCGAGGTGCAGGCGGGCTTCGATGCCGAAGCCTACGACGCGGGCTATGCCGCCTACGCCGCGCCGAAGCTCTGGTAAGGGGCACGCCGGCCCGCCCCTGGCGCGGCGCGCGACGAGCGGGCAAACGGTCCACCGGACCGCTTCCTGATCCGCGTCACCCCTTCTTCAGCACCCGGTTGCCGAGGATCTCGGCGATCTGGACGGCGTTGAGCGCGGCGCCTTTGCGGAGGTTGTCGGACACCACCCACAGGTTCAGGCCGTTCTCGACCGTGCTGTCCTGCCGGATGCGGCTCACGTAGGTCGCGTAGTCGCCGACGCATTCGATCGGCGTCACGTAGCCGCCCGGCTCGCGCTTGTCGATCACGAGCACGCCCGGCGCTTCCCGCAGGATGTCGCGCGCCTCGTCCTCGTCGAGGAAGTCCTCGAACTCCACGTTGATCGCTTCGGCGTGGCCCACGAACACCGGCACCCGCACGCAGGTCGCGGTGACGCGGATCGCGGGGTCCATGATCTTCTTCGTCTCGGCGACCATCTTCCATTCCTCGCGCGTCGTGCCGTCCTCCATGAAGACGTCGATCTGCGGGATCACGTTGAACGCGATCTGGCGCGGGAACACCGCGGGCGCGACCTCCTGGCCGGGGACGAAGAGGCCCTTCGTCTGGGTCCAGAGCTCGTCCATCGCGTCGCGCCCCGCGCCGGACACGGACTGGTAGGTCGCCACCACCACGCGCTTGATCCGCGCACGGTCGTGCAGCGGCTTCAGCGCCACCACCATCTGCGCCGTCGAGCAGTTCGGGTTGGCGATGATGCGCTTGTTGCGGACCTGCGCGATCGCGTCGGGATTGACCTCCGGCACGATCAGCGGGATCGCCGGGTCGTAGCGGTAGAGCGACGAGTTGTCGATCACCACGCAGCCGGCCTCGGTCGCCCGCCCCGCATGGACCTTGGTGGCCTCCGAGCCGACCGCGAAGAGCGCGATGTCGAAGCCCGCGAAGTCGAACGTCTCGAGGTCGCGCGTCGCGAGCGTCGCGTCCCCGTAGCTCACTTCCGTCCCGAGCGAGCGCCGCGACGCGAGCGCCACCACCTCGTCGGCCGGGAACGCGCGCTCCGCCAGGATCGCGAGCATCTCGCGCCCCACGTTCCCCGTAGCCCCCACCACGGCGACCCTGTAGCCCATCCCCGAACCCCTCGCGCTTCAGTCGGGCGTGTCTAGGGCAGCCGTGGCGGCGGGGAAAGGGGCGGCGTCGGCCCGGGCGCGGACCTCGCGCATCGCGCCCACGATCGCCACCGTCTCCACCGACACCCGCGCCACCCGCCCGATCAGGTCGATCACGCGCGCCTTGTGGGCGGCGAAGCGGTAGCGCGCGTCGGGGTTGTCCTTGAGCCAGGCCTCCACGGTGGCGTCGCGCACCTTCTTCTCGCGGTGCTGGTCGAGCACCCAGTCGATGCCGGTCCGGTTGCCGAGCCGGTACTCCCAGACCGCGGGCGGCAGGCCCGAGAGCGTCGTCGCGCCATCGATGCGGACCGTGCCGGTGGCGCGGTCGGAGGCGAGGATGGGCTTGCCGGGCTTCTCCGACGTGTCGGTTCGGACGAGCGGCAGCGGGTCGACGCCCTCGTAGCCCACGTGCAGCGCCATCAGCGCCTCGCCCCAGGCGGCCCAGCGGGCGAAGTCGTCGTGGAGGGGGATGCGGGGAAACTCGCGGCGCAGATTGATGGCATAGGTCTCGCGCCAGACGGGGTCGTGGAGGGCGGCGTAGACGTAGTGGAAGATCGCGTCCTTGGTGACGGTCTTGCCGTATCGCTTGCGGAAGAGTGCGAGGGCCCAGTCGGTGATGTTGTCGATGCGCTCACCCTTGGGGGTGTAGCGGTAGCGGGGGAGCGCCTCGGTGTCCTCCAAAGTATGGTAAGAATGAACGTTTCGGACGCACATTGATTGGAAAGGCTTGGTCGCCGGATGCCCGGAAATTAGGATCGAAGTCGAGTGCTCCTGACCATTTTGCAATCGCCGGACCAAGTATTCCATTTCGATTAATGGTGAATAGTAGAGAACTGACCTGCGAGTGAATGGCCGATATTCTATTTCACAAACGTCCGCTTCCTTTGGCTGCAACTCCCTGCGAGCAGTCCATCGCTTTTTCAATGAGCGGGTCCATTTGACGGCTGTTTCATCGTCTAACCAAGGCTCGCTATCAGCCCTTAGACCGAGGCTGTCATTAAAAGCGTTGGCCAAGCCTCCTCCTACTTTAAAGGCAAGTTCTGGCGAATTCTGAACCACCCATTCGTCCCGTGCCGTTACAAGCCCTTTCGAAAACAGCTTGAACACCGCCCGCTCCTGCCCGTTCACCTTCGCGGCTTTGGTCTTCTTGTCGGCAACGGGGATCAGGTCGTCCCAGTCGTTCTCCACCTGGTCTATCCAGTCGTGCCGCGCCGAGGGCCGGACGCGCTCGAAGCCCGGCCCGTCGAGCCGCGCGGTCGAGAGCCAGGCTAGCTTGTCGGCGGCCACCTCGTCCTCGGGCCGGCGGACGTAGCGGATGCCCTCGCCGCGTCCTCCGCGCACGAAGAAGGCGATGGCCACGCCCGTCTGGATGCCGAAGACGTTGTGCTTGGTCCCCGACAGCTTCGGGTTCGCCCGCACGTCGCCGCCGAGGTCCACGATCCAGATGTCGCCGTAGCCCTTCTCCACATAAGCGCGAAACCCATCGAAGGTGCGCGAGGCGATGAAGCTGCGGTTCGTCACGAACGCCACCACCCCCTCGTCCGCCACCCGGTCGAAGGCCCAACGATAGAAGCGGGCGTACATGTCGTAGACCTTGGTCTTCTGCGCGGTGGAGAGCTTTACGAAGGTTGCCTTCACCCGCAGGTCGATCTGCGGGTACGTGCGGTTCCTGTTGTTGTCGTTCTCGTTCTGCTGGTTGGCATTGTAGGGCGGATTGCCGATCACCACGCTGATCTTGCGCTTGTTTTGTCTATTATAGCGCTCTCCGTTTTCAGCACTGATCGAGCCAAAAAGATCAGGCGTCTGTCCTCGTTTGATGCCCAAACCCTCGGTCATGTCGAGTGTGTCGGCGAAGACAAGGTTCGGGTACTCCGCGAACTGCCCCGTGACCGCCGCGTAGGTCGCCTCGATGTTCAGGTTCGCCACGTAGTAGGGCAGGATCGCCACCTCGTTGGCGTGCAGCTCGCTCCTGAACTTGGCGTGGATGCCGTCCTGCCCCCGGAAGTGCTCGAGAAGCTCGCAGACGAAGGTGCCGGTCCCCGTCGCGGGGTCGAGGATCTCCACCCCTTGGTCGATCAGGTTGCGCCCGAAGTGACGGTGCATCAGCCAGTCGGTGCTGCGGATCATGAATCGGACGATCTCGTTCGGGGTGTAGACCACGCCCAGCCGGTCGGCGGCGTCGGGATTATAGACCTTGTAGAACGACTCGTAGACGACCTTGAGGAAGGTCTGCTTCTCGGCATGGCTGCCGATCTCGGAGGCTGCCGTCTCGATGGCCGCGTAGTAGGGGCGCAGGCCGTGCAGCATCGCGCGCTTGTCGGCGCCGCCGAGGAACGACTCCTCCAGCGCGTAGAGCTCGCGCGCCACGTTGTTCTGGCGGTGGAAGTCGCCGTCGTCGAAGACCCGCGCGAAGATGTTCTCGGTGAGGACGTGCTGGATCAGCATCTCGCGCACGTCGGCCTCTTCCAGCTTCGGGTTCACCGTCTTGCGGGCGTGGGCGAGGAACGCGGCGGCCCTGGCGGCGAAGGCCGCGTTGTCGCGGTATGCCTCCGCGATGCGGTCGCGCAGGGCGGCGAGCACCACGGGCAGGTCGGTCTGGAACTGCGCCACGGCCTTGCGCCATTCGGCATAGACCCGCGGCTCATAGGCGAAGAACGCCGCGACGAGCCGGGTCAGCGCCTCCGCGTCGCGCATGACGCAGCGCATGACCTCGCGCCCGTCCTGGATCAGGACGGCAGTAGCGCTGTCCTCGAAGAGGATGTTCGTGACCGGGTAGCCCTTGGACCGCTTGTCGGCAATCTCCGCGTCGAGGTCGTCGTCGGTGTCCTTGGCCTCCCAGTAGCCGTGCGGCACCCGCAGGTCGTAGAGGATCGTGCCGTCTGGCCTGCGGTTGCGCGCGGGGCCCGTGCCCAGGGGCAGCTCGGGCGCGAAGGTCAGGCCCGCCGCCTCGCTCCAGTCCGCGAGCAGGCGCTGGAAGGAGTCGCGCAGGACGCTCTCAAGGCTGCTGCCGGAGGTTTTCCTCAGCCGATCGATGCGGGCATGGTACTCGCGAACGCGAAGGATGCTCATCGCCACACGCTAGGCGTGCATCCGTCGCGCCGCAACCGGCGCCGACCCTCAGTGGCTCTCCCGGCCGACGGCGCGGCCGCGGTGGCCGACGAGGAAGTCCATGTCGGCGCCGGTGTCGGCGCCCATGACGTGATCGTGGTAGAGCTGCGCCCAGCCGCCCGCGGGGCGCTCGACCGTCGCGGTGCGGGCGGC
>CBDCNH010000011.1:0-1152485 GCA_965219015.1 Paracoccaceae bacterium | reverse complement strand
CGTGCCGCGCCCGCCGCGCGCGCCCCGCATCGACCACGATGCGGATGCCCTCGATGGTCAGAGAGGTCTCGGCGATGGACGTTGCGAGCACGATCTTGCGGGCTTCGGACGGTGCGATCGCGGCCCGCTGAAGGTTGAGCGGCATCGCGCCGTAGAGCGGCCGAACCTCGCCGTCGACGCCTGCGAGGAGCCGCGCCACGCGGCGGATCTCCGCTTCGCCGGGAAGGAACACGAGCACGTCGCCCGCGTCCCGGGCCAGCGCCGCCGCACCGCCGCCGCAACCTCCGCCTCGAAGCCCGCGCCCATCGGCGCGGCCGCCCAGAGCGTCTCGACCGGGAAAGCGCGGCCCTCGGCTCTGACCACGGGCGCGCCGCCCATCAGCGCCGCGACCGGCGCGGCCTCGAGCGTCGCCGACATCACCAGGAGCCGTAGGTCCGGCCGCAGCGCCGCGCGCGCCTCGAGCGCGAAGGCGAGGCCGAGGTCGGCGGCGATCGACCGTTCGTGGAACTCGTCGAACACGATGGCGCCGACACCGGGCAGGCTCGGGTCGTCCTGCAGCATCCGCGTGAGGATGCCCTCGGTCACGACCTCGATCCGGGTCGCCGCCGAGACCGCCGCGGCGCCGCGCATCCGGTATCCGACCCGGCCCCCGGCACGCTCGCCGAGCGACGCGGCCATCCGCTCGGCGGCGGCGCGGGCGGCGAGCCTGCGGGGCTCGAGGACGAGGATGCGGCCCGGCGTCCCGGCCTCCAGCATCGCGAGCGGGACGCGGGTGGTCTTGCCCGCCCCGGGCGGCGCCACGAGGACGGCGCGGCCCGCGCGTTCGAGGGCGGCGAGGAGTTCCGGGACGACCGCTTCGACCGGCAGCGCCGGGGCGATCACTGCCGGACGAGCCGGCCGCGGCCGTAGAGCGTATCGGTGGCGATCTCGGTCACGCGCATCGCCCCGCCGACGATCGGCCGGTAGGTCACGGTGAAGGGAAACCGCTGCTTCTCGGCCATCTCCCTGGCCGAGAAGCCGGCGACGCGGCGGTACTCGCCCGCGCAGTCGACGGCGCCGTCGGTGCGTGGCTTCGGCGCCCCGAGCGCGATCCGGCTCGCCCGAGCGCCGTCGAACATGGCAAGATCGAGCGTGCAGACCTCCGCCGCCGGCACGTCGCGCAAGAGGGCATAGAGCGCCGTCAGCGGATCGACCGTGCCGCCTTGCGTCGCGGGATCGACGTCGTTCGGGGACGGCGGCTGCGGCGGGATGTGCGCCTTGACTTGCGGCACGCCTGACCGGTAGTCCATCGCCGCCGAGGATGTGCGCTCGCCGGTGGAGGCGGCCTCGGCGTAGCGCTCGGGGACGAATCGACCGCCGCGGATGCGCCCCCGCGCCTCGGCATCGTAGCTCACGTGCCTGACGGCGCCGAAGAGCCCGGCGCTCGTCAGCCGCCCCTTGACAGCGTAGCTTCTGGCGTCCGCGCTACCCGCGAAGCTGAGGATGCCGGCGCGTAGGCCACGGATCGAGAACTCGAACGTGCCCGCGTCGGCGCGGGTCTCGGCGGCCGCGGGCACGGCACCGAGGAGAAGTGCCGCGAGGGCGAGAGCGCGCATGGATATCTCCGTCGACGACCGCTCCATTTTTAGCACGCGGCGCCGGCACTGACAGCCCCGGGGGCGCTCACGGGGCATGACAGCTCGGTCATCGGGCGCTTGACGCGCCGGAGGGGCTTCGGTATGCGCTTCCCTTCGATCGTGAGAGCCGGGGAACGAACATGTCGCGCGTCTGCGAATTGAGCGGTAAGGGCCCGATGTCGGGCAACAGCGTCAGCCATGCCAACAACAAGTCGCGGCGGCGGTTCCTGCCGAACCTCAACGAGGTGTCGCTGATGTCCGAGGCGCTGGGCGAGACGTTCCGGCTGAAGATCTCGGCGCATGCGCTCCGCTCGGTGGACCACCGCGGCGGCCTCGACGGGTTTCTCGCGCGCGCCAAGGACGACGAGCTTTCGCTGAAGGCGCTGAAGATCAAGAAGAGCATCGCCAAGGCGCAGAAGCCCGCCTGATCGTCAGCCGGTGCAGCGCGCCTCGGCCTGGCTCCCGAACGACTTGTAGCGCTCCCAGAACGCCGAGTTCCGGCCCGACTGCCGGACGACCTGCGCGCGGTGCGGATCCTTGAAGAACGTGGCTGCGAGCCGCTGGTCGGACGCGCTCAGCCGTGCCGACGCGACGGACTGGATGCAGCCGCAGAGCGCACGGCTCGTCGTGCGGCCGCCGGCGAGGCACGCCCGGCCGACCGGCCCGTCCTCGGGCGCCGCCGTGCAGCCCGCAAGCGACGCCGCCACAAGCGCCACAATGGTCATCGTTCGCCGCATCCGTCTGCCTCGTGAACGCCTTGTTCGAGACGACAGTCTAGCCGATCGACCGCTGGCTGCAATCGGCCGGGGGGAGGCGCAGCTTGACCGTCTCGCCGTTCCCGATCATATCCGCGCGATGACAGACCCCTCCCGCATCCGCAACTTTTCCATCGTGGCGCATATCGACCACGGCAAGTCCACGCTCGCGGATCGGTTGATCCAGCTGACCGGGACGGTCGCCGCGCGCGACATGCGCGAGCAGATGCTCGACAGCATGGACATCGAGCGCGAACGGGGCATCACGATCAAGGCCAACACCGTCCGTATCGAGTATCCCGCGCGCGACGGGCATACCTACGTGCTCAACCTCATCGACACGCCGGGCCACGTCGACTTCGGCTACGAGGTCAGCCGGTCGATGCGCGCGGTCGAGGGCTCGCTCCTCGTCGTGGATGCGAGCCAGGGGGTCGAGGCGCAGACGCTCGCCAACGTCTACCAGGCGATCGACGCCGGCCACGAGATCGTGCCGGTGCTGAACAAGATCGACCTGCCCGCCGCCGAGCCCGAACGCGTGAAGGAGCAGATCGAGGACGTCATCGGCATCGACGCCTCCGACGCCATCCCGATCAGCGCCAAGTCCGGCCTCGGCATCCCGGAGGTGCTCGAGGCCATCGTCACGCGCCTGCCGGCCCCGAAGGGCGACCGCGACGCGCCCCTGAAGGCGATGCTCGTGGACAGCTGGTACGACGCCTATCTCGGCGTCGTGGTGCTGGTGCGGATCATCGACGGCGTGCTCCGCAAGGGCGACCGCATCCGCATGATGCAGACGGGCGCGCTCTACGGCGTCGAGAAGCTCGCGGTGCTCACGCCCTCGATGCACGACATCGAGGCGCTGGGGCCCGGCGAGATCGGCGTGCTCACCGCCTCGATCAAGCAGGTCCGCGACACCCGCGTCGGCGACACCATCACCACCGAGCGCAAGGGCACCGAGACGCCGCTGCCGGGCTTCAAGCCGGCGATGCAGGTGGTGTTCTGCGGGCTCTTCCCGGTCGACGCCTCGGACTTCGAGGCGCTGCGCGACGCCATCGACAAGCTCGCGCTCAACGACGCCTCGTTCAGCTTCGAGATGGAGACCTCGGCGGCGCTCGGCTTCGGGTTCCGTTGCGGCTTCCTCGGACTTTTGCACCTCGAGGTGATCCGCGACCGGCTCGAGCGCGAGTACGACATCGACCTCATCACCACGGCGCCGTCGGTGGTCTATCACGTCGTCATGCGCGACGGGACCGAACTCGACCTGCACAACCCCGCCGACATGCCGGACCTGACCCATGTCGACCATATCGAGGAGCCGCGGATCAAGGCGACGATCCTGGTGCCCGACGAGTACCTCGGCGACGTGCTGAAGCTCTGCCAGGACCGCCGCGGCATCCAGCTCGAGCTGACCTATGCCGGCTCTCGCGCGATGGTGGTCTACGACCTGCCGCTCAACGAGGTGGTGTTCGACTTCTACGACCGGTTGAAGTCGGTGACGAAGGGCTACGCGAGCTTCGACTACCAGATGCTCGGCTACCGCGAGGATTTCCTCGTCAAGATGTCGGTGCTGGTGAACGACGAGCCGGTAGACGCGCTGTCGATGATGGTCCACCGCGACCGGGCCGAGATGCGCGGGCGGGCGATGGTCGAGAAGCTCAAGGAGCTGATCCCGCGGCACATGTTCAAGATCCCGATCCAGGCCGCGATCGGCGGGAGGGTCATCGCGCGCGAGACGCTCTCGGCAATGCGGAAGGACGTGACCGCGAAGTGCTACGGCGGGGACGTGACGCGGAAGAAGAAGCTCCTGGAGAAACAGAAGGCCGGGAAGAAGAAGATGCGCCAGTTCGGGCGCGTCGAGATCCCGCAGACAGCCTTCATCAACGCGCTGAAGATGGACGGCTAGGGCCGGGGCACGGCGCCCCGGCCGAAGCGTCATTGCGACGCGGTGTCGTTGCTCTGCTCGGTGATCGCATCGCCGGCGGTGGAGATATCTCGCCCGGCGCCCGCCACGGTCCCGCAAGCGGCGACGGTGAGAAGCGCGAGAAGCGATGCGAGGCGGACGAAGGTGGTGGGCATGGAGATCTCCTTGATGCCAATTTGCCGCGTCCAACGTCCCTTTCCGGGACGGAGTTCCGCGCGAGCGGATTAAGCCGCGGTTAACTCGTTGAAAGCAAGGCTTTGGAAACGGAGTCTGCCGATGCGCCTTGTTCTCCTCGCTTTCCTGCTCGCCGGCTGCGCCTCGCCCGCGCCCGGGTTCTTCGGGGCCGTCGAGACGCGCGTGACGCGCGATGGCCGCGACTTCGCGGTCTATCGCAAGGGCAATGTCGCGGAGGCGATCCGGCTCGGCTATGCGACCCGCAAGGAGCGCTACGGCCTCACCGCGACGCTCGTCCTCGTCATGGAGGAGGCGACCGGCTGCCGCGTCGTGCCGGCCACGGTGAAGGGCGACTCGGGCGAGATCCGGGCCCGACTGACCTGCCCGAAGCAGCCTATTTGACGCACCCGGCCCCGCTTGCCGGTGCGAGGCTCGCTGCTACCGTGACCGCCGCTTAACCATCAGGGGCTAGAGAATGGCAGTCGCCGGATACTCGCGCGGACAGATCGCGTTGCATTGGACGGTGTTCGTCCTCGTGGTCGGACAATTCCTGTTCCACGACGCGATGAGCGCCGCCTTCGACACCGGGATCGAGACGAAGGTCTGGACGTTCTCGCTCGGTGCCATTTTCCACATGATGTTCGGCCTCCTGATCCTGCTGCTGATCGTCCGACGCTTCTGGGTCCGTCAGGAGCACGGCGTGCCGCCGCCGCCGCAATCGGACCCGCAGATCCAGCGCATCGCCGCGCGGACCAACCACTTCCTGCTCTATGCGACCGTGACGGTGCTGCCGCTTCTCGGGCTCGCGGCGTGGTTCGGGCGGTCCGAGACCTTCGGGAACCTGCACAGCGTGTTCACGACCGTGCTCCTCGTGCTCGTCGGCCTGCACTCGGCGGCGGCGCTCTTCGGACAGTTCGTCCAGCATGACGGCGTGCTCGCGCGCATGTTCCGCCCACAGCCGCACGACCCGACGATCTAGCCAAGAAAGCGCCGGACCTCCGTGACGAAAGCTTCCGGAGCCTCGGCATGGAGCCAGTGTCCGGTGCTTTCGAGCACCGCAAAGGTTGCGTCGGGAAAGCGCGCGAGGATCGCGGGACGGTGCTCCGGCCGCACGTAGTCGGATCGCGCTCCGGAGATGAAGAGCGCCGGCCCGTCGAACGTGGCGACCGTACCCGGGAAGTCGAGGATGCCCGGCATCGCCCGGTCGAGCGCCGCGAGGTTGATCCGCCAGCGCGGAGGACGTGCGCGCAGGTCGAGCGAGGTGAGCAGGAAGGCCCGGACGCGCGGGTCGGCGACGGCGGGCGCGAGCCGGGCGTCGGCCTCCGTCCGTGACGCAAGACCGGCAAGATCGAGCTCCGCCATCGCATCGAGGTAGACCTGTTGGTCGTGGTCGTAGGCGACCGGGGCGATGTCGGCGACGACGAGCCGGCGCACCCGCGCGGGCTCCGTCAGCGCAAGGACCATCGCCGCCTTGCCGCCCATCGAGTGCCCCAGCACATCGGCGGCGCCGCCCTCGTCCGCGATGAGCGCGCCGAGATCGCCTGCAAGGTCGGCATAGCCGTGTGCGTCGACGTGCGGGCTGTCGCCGTGGTTCCGCAGGTCCGGCACGACGACTTCGCGCTCCCGCGCCAGTGACTTCGCGATGCCGGCCCAGTTCCGCTGCGAGCCAAAAAGCCCGTGCGCGATCACCAGCGCCGGCGCGCCGCTGCCGTAGCGCACGGCGTGGAGCGGGACCGGGCTCAGAGCGACGGGTAGATCGGGAAGCGGTCGCACATCGCTTCGACCGCGGCCGCGACGCGGGCCTCGACGGCACCGTTGCCCTCCTCGCCATTCTCCGCGAGACCGTCCACCACCTCGACGATCCAGCGCGCCACCTGCCGGAACTCAGGGTCGCCGAAGCCGCGCGTCGTGCCCGCCGGCGTCCCGAGACGGACGCCCGAGGTGACGGTCGGCTTCTCGGGATCGAACGGGATCGCGTTCTTGTTGCAGGTGATGCGCGCGCGGCCGAGCGCCTTTTCGGTCGCGACGCCGGTAACGCCCTTCGGGCGGAGATCGACGAGTGCCAGATGCGTGTCGGTGCCCTCGGTCACGATCGCGAGCCCGCCCGCCGTCAGCTCGTCCGCCAGCGCCTTCGCATTGGCGACGACGGCCGCCGCATACTCCCTGAACTCGGGCCGCAGCGCCTCGCCGAAGGCCACGGCCTTGGCGGCGATCACGTGCATCAGGGGCCCACCCTGGAGGCCGGGGAAGATCGCCGAGTTGATCTTCTTCGCGATGGCTTCGTCGTCGGTCAGGATCATGCCGCCGCGCGGGCCGCGCAGCGTCTTGTGCGTCGTCGTCGTGGCGACATGCGCGTGCGGGAACGGCGAGGGGTGCGCCCCGCCCGCCACGAGCCCGGCGAAATGCGCCATGTCCACCAGCAACATCGCCCCGACCCCGTCGGCGATCTCGCGAAACCGCGCGAAGTCGATCTGGCGCGGGATCGCCGAGCCGCCTGCGATGACGAGCTTCGGGCGATGCTCCTCCGCGAGCCGCTGCACCTCGTCGTAGTCGATACGGCTGTCCTCGCGCCGGACCCCGTACTGCACCGCGTCGAACCACTTACCCGACAGGTTCGGGCCGGCGCCATGCGTGAGATGCCCGCCGGAGGCGAGGTTCATCCCGAGGATGGTATCGCCGGGCTTCAGAAGGGCGAGGAAAACGGCTTGGTTGGCCTGGCTGCCGGAGTTCGGCTGCACGTTGGCGAAGCCGCAGCCGAAGAGCTCGCAGGCACGCTCGATGGCGAGGTTCTCCGCGACATCGACATGCGCGCAGCCGCCATAGTAGCGCCGGCCCGGATAGCCTTCGGCATATTTGTTGGTCATCACCGAACCCTGCGCTTCGAGCACGGCGCGGCTGACGATGTTCTCGGAGGCGATGAGCTCGATCTCGCGGCGCTGCCGGCCGAGCTCGGCGGCGATGGCGGCGGCGAGGTCGGGGTCGCTGTCGGCGAGGCCGGCGTCGAAGAACCCCGGCAGGACGGGGCGGTCAAGGGCGTTCATGGCGTGTCTCCCGCTTGGCTTCGGCGCCGAGGCTACGCCATTGCGCCGCCGGTCAAAAGCCGCGAAGTTCGCGCCATCCGGGGAAGTGGAGCCCAGTCCGAGCATGCCGACCGACGGCGGTACTGGCCCGCGGATCGCCTTCACCGCTTCGGGGGGGGAGTTCGCGCAGGCGGCCCTTCGGCGCCTCGTGGGCCGCTACGGCTCGGCGTCGCTCGGCGATGCGAGCGTGGTCGTGGCGCTCGGCGGCGACGGGTTCATGCTCCAGACCCTGCACGCGACCGAGCACCTGCCGCTGCCGGTCTACGGGATGAACTGCGGCACGGTCGGCTTCCTGATGAACGAGTTCGCCGAGGACGACCTTCCTGCGCGCGTCGCCGCCGCCGAGCCGGAGGCGATCAACCCGCTCGCGATGCGCGCCGTCGCCGCGGATGGCATCGTCCATCACGCGCTCGCGATCAACGAGGTGTCGCTCCTGCGCGCCGGCCCGCAGGCGGCGCGGCTGCGGATCACCGTCGATGGCAAGCTCCGCATGGAGGAACTGGTCTGCGACGGCGCGCTCCTGTGTACGCCGGCGGGATCGACGGCCTACAACTACTCGGCACATGGGCCGATCCTGCCGATTGCCTCGGATGTGCTGGCGCTGACCGCGATGGCGGCGTTCCGGCCCCGGCGCTGGGGCGGGGCCCTGCTGCCAAAGACCGCGCAGGTGCGCTTCGACGTGATCGACCCGGACAAGCGGCCGGTGATGGCCGACGCCGACGGCCGGTCGGTGCGGAATGTCCTGAGCGTCGAGATCCGGTCGGAGCCGGCCGTCACGCACCATGTGCTCTTCGATCCGGGCCACGGGCTCGAGGAGCGGCTGACGCGCGAGCAGTTCGTGTGAGCTACTCGGCCGCGTCGGGGTGCCGCTTCGCCTGCCAGCCGTCGCGCTTGCGGTAGAGCGTGGAGGGCGAGACGTCGAGGATGCGCGAGGCCTTCGGCACCGAGCCGCCGCAGGTCGCGAGCGTGTGCTCGATGACGATCTGCTCGATCTCGGCGAGCGTCCGGCCGGCGAGGTCCTCGACCCTGAGGCGGCCGGGCTTCGGGGCGCCATGCGGCGGCTCGGGCTCGTTGCCGGTGCCGTCCGTCTGGTGTATCTCGGCCGGCAGCATCGCCAGCGTCACCGTCGGCCCGTCGTTGAGGACGACGACGTTCCGCAGCACGTTGAGGAGCTGCCGGACGTTGCCCGGCCAGCGCGCCCGCAGGAAGAGCGCCTGCACTTCGGGATCGAAGCCGGTGAAGACGCGGCCCTCCTCGGCGGCGAAGCGGGCAAGCGCGCTGGTGGCGATCTCCAGCACGTCGTTGCCGCGGGTGCGGAGCGGCGGCATCACGATCGGCACGACATGGAGCCGGTAGTAGAGATCCTCCCGGAACTGTCCGAGCCGAACCGCGTCCATCGGATTGCGGTTGGTGGCGCAGAGGATCCGCACGTTCACCTTGCGCGGCCGGGTCGCGCCCACGGGAGTCACCGTGGAGGTCTGCAGGAACCGCAGGAGCTTGGTCTGCAGGTTCATGTCCATCTCGCAGACTTCGTCGAGAAAGAGCGTGCCGCCGTCCGCCGCGGCGGCCGCCCCGGTCTTGTCGGAAATGGCGCCGGTGAACGACCCCTTGAGGTGCCCGAACACCTCCGACTCGAGAAGGTCCACCGGGATCGCCCCGCAGTTGAGCGCGATGAAGGGCCCTGTCGCACGGTTCGACAGATCATGCACCGCCTGCGCGCAGAGCTCCTTGCCGGTGCCGCTCTCGCCGGTGATGAAGACCGTCGCCATCGAGCGCGCGACCGAACGGATGGTCGCGTAGATTTCGGCCATCGTGTGCGAGCGTCCGATGAACTCGGAAAACGGCGAGACGTCGTTCTGGGTGTCCCGCGGCTCGGGCATACGCACCGCGCCGCGCGCGTTGTCGACGGCGTTGAGGAGGCGCTGCTCGTCGAAAGGCTTGACGAGGAAATCGTGCGCGCCAAGCCGCATGGCCTCGACGGCCTTGTTGATCGAGCCGTTTGCGGTGATGACGATCACCGCCGTGCCCGGCCGGAGCGCCAGGAACTCCTGCATGAGGTCGAGCCCGTCGCGGTCGGGCAGCATCAGGTCGAGGAGCACCACCGGCGGCGTCATGCGCCGGAACGCGGCGAGGCCGCCAGCCGCGGTGCCCTCCGTCACGACCGTGCGACCGGCACCGCCGAGCATGGTCTCGTAGACCATCTGCAACGACGGCGTGTCCTCGATCAGCAGGAGTGGCTCGTGGCTCATGGACGCTCGTCGGCGATGAACTGGATGAGACGATCGAGGAGGGGCAGGATCTCGTCGCCGAGTGCCGCGATATGCACGCCGTCCTTGCGATGCGCGGCGGCGTTCAACGCCTCGGCGAGACCTTGCAGCTTCGCCGCGCCGACGGCGCCCGCAAGGGCGATGAGCACATGCGTCTCGGCGCGGATCGCGGCGTGGTCCGCCGTTGCGAGCCCGCTGACGAGGCCGCGCTCGACACGGCAGAGATCCTCGTCGAGCCGGCGCAACAGCTCCGTCGCCGTCGGCCCCGCGATGGCGAGGAGGTGCTTGAGCGTGGTGCCATCGAGTGCTGCGTCTTCGGCCAGGGAGATCCGGTCACCGGATGCAGGGCGGGCTCGCTCGAGCGTCTCGAGGAGGAGCCGGCCGATCGCGGCCGCCGCCGGCAGCGGCTTGGCGAGGATGCCGTCGGCTCCGGCGGCAAAGAGCGCTCTTCGATTTGCGCGAAGCGGATAGGCCGTCATCGCGATCACGGGCATACGCGCCATCGAACCGCGCGACGCCGGCAGCGAATGGATCGCCTCGACCCCTGCATGGCCTGGCATCTCCGTGTCGATGAGCGCCACGTCGAAGGTCTCGTTCGCGAGGCGGCTCATCGCCTGCGGAACGTCGACGGCCACCTCGCAGGCGGCGCCCATGACGGCCAGCAACCGGCCAAGACCTTGCGTCGTCTGGCCATCGCCGACCACGAGAACGCGGAGGGGCGAGAGATCCGGCAGGTCGCCTGCGGCTCCGACGCGGTGGGGCGACCACGCGGATGCCGGGAAGACCAGCGCGACCACGCCGCCTTCGTCCTCGAGGCGGCCACCGAGGCGGCGGGCCGTGTCTCGCGCGGCCTGCGCCCCGAGCCCGCCGCGCTGCGTGCCCGGTCCGCCGGCCGAGACCGATTGCGGCTCCTGCACGGCAAGGCGCAGCGTCCCGTCCGCCCGCAGACCTGCATGAAGCGTGACCGTGCCGGCATCGGCGCTGTTGATGGCGCTGCTGAGCATGTTCGAGAGTACACGCTCGAGGGCCGATCGGTCCAGAGCGAGCACGTCGGGCGTGTCGGGCTCGGCGACGACCGCAAAACCAAGCCCCTTGCCACGGGCCCGTGCCGCCCAGCGCGCCTCGAGATCATGCAGCAGATGCGGGAGGTCGAGGCCTGCCGCGCCGCCCATGCCGGATGCCTGATCCTCGGCGCGCAGCACGGTGTCCCCGAGCAGTCGCGCCACCGCCTCGGCCGAGGCTTCTACTCGTGCAAGTTGCGCCCCCGCGGCGGGTCCGGCGTCGGCGCGGTCGATGAGCCGCAAGCCGCCGATGACGTTCGACAGCGCGGCGCGCAGGTCGTGCCCCAGGAGGCGTTGCCCTGTCGCGTCTCTCGAAAGCAACGGATCCCCGAACGAAAAGGGGGTGCTCTGCGTCATGTCGGCATGGCTCTCTCGAGTGTCGAAGCGTTTCCGGGTACGCGCTCATCCCGGCACGGTTGTAGGCCATCGACGCCTTGATGCCAACGAGTAGCGACCAAACCGTTAACGGCCCTCAACCCGCGTCCCACGCCGCCTTGATCTCGCGCAGGATTGCGGGGTCATCGATGCTCGCAGGCGCCGCGCCATCGTCGCCGTCGATCACGCGCGCCATCGCGGCGCGGAGCGTCTTGCCCGAGCGCGTCTTCGGCAGCCGGTCCACCACGACCGCACGGCGGAATGCGGCCACCGGTCCAAGATGCGTTCGCACCAGCGCCACACAGGCCGCCGAGATTTCGGCGCGCGGCGTCGAGGCACCGCGGTTGAGGCAGACAAATCCAACCGGAACGTGCCCCTTGACCGGGTCCGCGATCCCGATCACCGCGCATTCCGCAACATCCGGGTGCGTGGCGAGGATCTCCTCCATCGCGCCGGTCGAGAGCCGGTGGCCGGCGACGTTGATGACGTCGTCGGTGCGCGCCATGACGAAGACATGGCCCTCGGCGTCGAGCATCCCCGCGTCGCCGGTCGCATAGTAGCCCGGAAATTCCGCGAGGTAGCTCGCCTCGAACCGCGCGTCGGCGG
Source organism: Paracoccaceae bacterium (assembly GCA_965219015.1). GTDB lineage: Bacteria > Pseudomonadota > Alphaproteobacteria > Rhodobacterales > Rhodobacteraceae > CBDCNH01. The sequence goes on along the minus strand of CBDCNH010000011.1, from coordinate 1,140,633 downwards.
TCCAGAGCGTCGCCAGGGCCCCGGGCGGCAGCGGCAGCCGGATCGCCAGCGCGCCGAGCGTGCCCGGCGGCACGGGCGCTCCGGCCTCGTTCAGCACGTCGATCGTGTAGCCCGGCATCGGGACGCCGGGCGAGCCCGTGGGGGCGTCGACGCCGCCGAGGCCCAGAGGATTGGCGGCGATGGCCCAGCCGGTCTCGGTCTGCCACCAGTGGTCCACCACCGGCTTGCCGAGGAGCCCCGCGACCCAGGCCACGGTGTCGGGATCGGCGCGCTCGCCGGCGAGGAACACCGTGCGGAGCGCCGCGAGATCGTATCGGCGTGCCCCTTCACCGGCGCGATCCTCGCGCTTGATGGCCCGCATGGCCGTCGGCGCCGCGAAGAAGGCCGCGACGCGGTGCTCGGCCATCACGCGCCAGTAGGCCCCGGCGTCCGGCGTGCCGACGGGCTTGCCCTCGAACATGACCGTGGTGCAGCCGGCGAAGAGCGGTGCATAGCAGATGTAGCTGTGCCCCACGACCCAGCCCACGTCCGAGGCCGCCCAGAACACCTCGCCGGGATGAACGTCGTAGACGGCCCGCATCGACCACAGGAGTGCCACGATGTGCCCCGCTGTCGGGCGCACGACGCCCTTCGGCGCGCCCGTCGTGCCGGATGTGTAGAGGATGTAGGCGGGATGATTGCCGGGCACGGGAACGCAATCGACCGGCGTTCCGCCGTCGCGGAAGGCGGCCCACTCGCGGTCGCCGGCGGCGAGCGCGGCGGGGCCCGCGTCGCGTTGCAGGATGACGGTGAAGCGCGGCTTGTGGGTCGCCGCCGCGATGGCGGCATCGACCAGCGGCTTGTAGGCGATGACGCGCCCCGACTCGATCCCGCAGGAGCCCGCGAGGATCGCCACGGGCTCTGCGGCGTCGATGCGCTTGGCCAGCTCGGCCGCCGCGAAGCCGCCGAACACGACCGAATGGATCGCCCCGATCCGGGCGCAGGCGAGCATCCCCTCGATGGCCTCGGGCACCATCGGCATGTAGAGGATGACCCGGTCGCCAAGGCCGACGCCCTCTGCCGCGAGCGCGCCCGCGAGCCGCGCCACGCGGTCCTTGAGGGCGGCGTAGCTGATGCGCTGCACCTCGCCCGACGCCGCGCTGTCGTGCAGGATCGCCGTGCGCTCGCCGTGCCCGGCCGCGACGTGGCGGTCGACCGCGTTCCAGCAGCCGTTGACGCGCGTGTCCGGGAACCAGTCGTAGAACGGCGCGCGGGAGGCGTCGAGCGCGCGGACCGGCGCTCGGACCCAGTCCACAGCTCCCGCCGCCTCGAGCCAGAACGCCTCCGGGTCGGCCTGCCAGCGGGCGTAGGTCTCCGCGTAGCCCTCAGCCATAGCGTGCCACCGGGGTGCCTGCGAGCGCGGACATGTTGAGAAGCCCCCGCGCGGTGATCGAGGGCGTCACGATATGCGCGCGGTTGCCGAGCCCCATCAGGATCGGGCCCACCTCGAGCCCGCCGCCGCGCAATTTGAGGATGTTCCTCACCGCGCTCGCGGCATCGCTGTTGGCGAAGATGAGGACGTTCGCCGCGCCATCGAAGCGCGCGTTCGGGAAGATGCGCCCGCGCAGGTCGGCATCGAGCGCGGCATCGAGCGGCATCTCGCCCTCGTAGGCGAAGTCCACCTCCGCCGCGTCGAGGAGCGCCAGCGCCCCGCGCATCACCCGGCCCGATGCATTATCGAGGTTGCCGAACGCGGAATGGGAGCAGAGCGCCACCTTCGGCACGAGCCCGAAGCGCCGGACATGCCGGGCGGCGCCGACCGCCGTCGCCATCACCTGCGCGGGCGTGGGCTCCGCGTTGACCTGCGTGTCGGCGACGAAGAGCGGCCCTTCCTCCTGGATCATCAGGCTGAGCGCGCCGACCGGCTCCCGCCCCGGCGCCGCGAGGAGGTGGCAGATGTAGTTCAGATGCCAGAGGTACTGGCCGAAGGTGCCGCAGATCAGGCTGTCGGCCTCCTCGCGATGCACCATCACGGCGGCGATGGCGGTGGTGTTGGTGCGGAGCACCGCCTTGGCGATGTCGGGGGTCACGCCGCGGCGCTGCATCACGTCGTGATAGGTCTCCCAGTAGTCGCGGTAGCGGGGGTCGTTCTCGGGGTTGACGATCTCGAAGTCGCGCCCGGGCCGGATCGGCAGGCCGGCGCGCTCGCAGCGCTTCTCCACCACGTCGGGCCGGCCGATCAGGATCGGCACCTCGGTCGTCTCCTCGAGCATCGCGTTGGCGGCGCGGAGCACGCGCTCGTCCTCGCCCTCGGCGAACACGATCCGCCGCGCGGCCGAGGATGCCGCCTCGAACACCGGGCGCATCAGGAGCGTCGAGCGGAACACCGAGCCGTCGAGCTTGCGCTTGTAGGCGCCGAGGTCGGCGATGGGGCGCGTCGCGACGCCCGAGGCCATCGCGGCCTCGGCGACGGCGGAAGCCACCACGCCGATGAGCCGCGGGTCGAACGGCTTCGGGATCAGGTAGTCGCGCCCGAAGGTCATCTGCTCGCCCCGGTAGGCGGCGGCGGCCTCGGCGGAGGTCGTGGCACGTGCGAGGGCGGCGATGCCCTCGATGCAGGCGAGCTTCATCGCGTCGTTGATCTCGGTCGCGCCCGCGTCGAGCGCGCCGCGGAAGATGAACGGGAAGCACAGGACGTTGTTGACCTGGTTGGGGTAGTCCGAGCGTCCGGTCGCGATCAGCGCGTCGGGAGCGGCGGCGCGGGCCGCCTCGGGGTCGATCTCGGGCGCGGGGTTGGCGAGCGCGAAGATCACCGGCTTCGGCGCCATGCGCGCGACCATCTCCGGTGTCAGCACGCCCGGCCCCGAAAGCCCGAGGAAGAGGTCCGCGCCGTCGATCGCCTCGCCGAGCGTCCGCATGTCCGTCGACTGCGCGTAGGCCGCCTTCTGCGGCGTCATCTCCTCGGCACGGCCGGCGTGAACCAGCCCCGCCAGATCGCAGAGCCAGATGTTCTCGCGGGGCACTCCGAGCTTCACCAGCATGTCGAGACAGGCGATCCCCGCCGCCCCGCCCCCGGTCGAGACGACCTTGATGTCGGCGAACGCCCGGCCGGTCACCATCATTGCGTTGGTCGCCGCGGCGCCGACGACGATGGCGGTGCCGTGCTGGTCGTCGTGGAAGACGGGGATGTTCATCCGCTCCCGGCACAATGCCTCGACGATGAAGCAGTCCGGCGCCTTGATGTCCTCGAGGTTGATCGCCCCGAACGACGGCTCGAGCGCGCAGACGATTTCCGCGAGGCGGACCGGATCGGGCTCGTTCACCTCGATGTCGAAGCAGTCGATGTTGGCGAACTTCTTGAAGAGGACCGCCTTGCCCTCCATCACCGGCTTCGACGCGAGCGCGCCGATGTTGCCGAGCCCGAGCACCGCGGTGCCGTTCGAGACCACCGCGACGAGGTTGCCGCGGCTCGTGTAGCGGCTCGCGGTGCTGGGGTCGGCACGGATTTCGAGGCAGGCTTCGGCCACACCGGGCGAGTAGGCGAGTGCCAGGTCGCGGCCGTTGGCGAGCGGCTTCGTGGGCCGGATCTCGATCTTTCCGGGCTTCGGCCATTCATGATAGTCGAGCGCCGCATGGCGGACCCTGTCGATCCGGTCGCTGTCCATCGGGCCTCCCCTGCCGCCCGACCGGGATAGCCGATCGGCGACCTGCGGGGAAGCCCGTGGCTGCTACGCCCCCCGGCCGGTCTTCTGCTGCAGCGCGTCGATGCGCTTCGAGGCCTCGCCCTTGGTGAGGTCGGGATCGAACGGTTCGTGCGCCTCCTCGCTCAGCGTCTTGAGGTACGAGGCCTGCGCGCCGGTCATCGGCTCGTCGCCCGTCACCCAGTCCTCGACGGGCTTGTCGGCGTTGCCGGGCGCGTCGGTCTTCGGCTGCTCGGTCTTGGTCGGGTCGTTCGCGTCTGCCATGATGCGCTCCTTCGTTCCGATAATGTTCCGCCGAGGTAGTTGTTCCTGCCGGGCTTGCAAGTTGCGTGGGCCAGAGGCAGGTTCCGGACATGGACCGCATCGCCTCCTCCGAGATCCGCGCGGAAGTCCGCCTGTCCAGCGAAGACATCCGCGCGGACCTTCCGTTCTTCACCCGGACGCTTGGCTTCCGGCTCGACAGCATCTTTCCGGCCGACGACCCCGCCGTGGCGGTGATTTCCGGGCACGGTGTCCGGCTCCGGCTTGAGAAGGGTGCCGCGGAGCCGCCCGGCACGCTGCGGCTGCTGACGGACGATGCGGACGCCTTCGGGCCGGGGCCGTTGACCGCCCCGAACGGCACTCGGATCGAGGTCGCGCCGCTGACGCCCGTCGTCGAGATCCCCCGGACCGAGCACGCGCTCGTCGTCCGCAGGCTCGCGGACAACGCGCCTTGGGTGATCGGCCGGGCCGGGATGCATTATCGAGACCTCATCCCGTCGCGGCTCGGCGGGTCGATCATCGCGAGCCATATTCGCATCCCGGACGGCGGACCTGTGCCCGACATGGTGCATTACCACACCGTCGGGTTTCAGCTCATCTTCTGCTACCGCGGCTGGGTGGACCTCGTGTACGAGGACCAGGGCGAACCGTTCCGCCTCCACGCCGGCAATTGCGTGATCCAGCCGCCGCGGATCCGTCACCGGGTGCTGCACGCGGCGCCCGACATCGAGGTGATCGAGATCGGCGTGCCCGCGGAGCACGTCACCACCATCGACCATGCGATGACGCTCCCGAACGGCCCGGCCGATCCCGCCCGGGTGTTCGACGGCCAGCGGTTCGTGCATCACCGTGCCGCCGAGGCGACGTGGGAGCCCTTCCGCATCCCCGGCCTCGTCGCGCGCGACACCACGATCGCGGATCATACCGGCGGGACCGCCGGCGTGCAGGTTGTCCGAAAAGGACAAGGAGAACCCCCCGAGACGCGGCACACGGCGGATATATTGTTCAATTTCGTCATGGAGGGTGGGCTCACGCTCACGCCCGAGGACGGCGCGCCCCACGCCCTCGTGGCCGGCGACGCCTTCGCGGTCCCGCCCGGTCTTGCAACGCGCTATTCGGACCTCACCCCCGACGTCGAGCTGCTGGAGGTGGCGCTGCCGGGTCGGTTCGATACCGAAGTGGTGCCCTGAGCGCGGCTTGCATCCCGGCGGTTGCGGTCGCACAATTGCGCCTTCGCCCGGAGACGCCACTCATGAAGCTCATCGACGCCGCCACCGCCGTGCGCGACCGCGCCCATGCGCCCTATTCGGGCTTCAAGGTCGGTGCGGCGATCCGGGCGGTGTCCGGCGCCGTCCATGTCGGCTGCAATGTCGAGAACGCGGCGTATCCCGAGGGCACCTGCGCCGAGGCGGGGGCGATTGCGGCGATGGTCGCGGCGGGCGACACCGCCATCGCCGAGGTGCTCGTGATCGCCGACAGCCCCGACCCGGTGCCGCCCTGCGGCGGGTGTCGCCAGAAGCTCGCGGAGTTCGCCGGCGCCGAGGTGCCGGTCGCGCTCTGCACCACCGCGGGCGGGCGGCATGAGACCACGGTCGGTGCACTTCTCCCCGGCGGATTCTCGGCCCGTCACATGACCCGCTGAGTGGACGCCGGGCGGATCCTTGGCGCGCTCCGCCACGGCCGCGCGCTGACCTCCGACGACCTGCGCGTGGTGGCCATCGGCCTTGCCGACGGCAGCCTGAGCGACGCACAGGCGGGCGCGTTCGCGATGGGCGTCTGCGCGCGCGGGCTCGACGAGGCGGGCCGCGTGGCGCTCACGCGGGCCATGCGCGACAGCGGTTCGGTCCTCGACTGGGATCTTCCCGGTCCGGTTCTCGACAAGCATTCGACCGGCGGCGTGGGCGATTGCGTGTCGCTTCTCCTCGCTCCGGCGCTCGCCGCCTGCGGGGCGTTCGTGCCGATGATCTCCGGGCGCGGTCTCGGCCACACCGGCGGCACGCTCGACAAGCTCGAGGCGATCCCCGGCTACCGCGCCGACATCGGCGTGGCGCAGCTTCGCAGCGTCGTCGGCGACATCGGCTGTGCCATCGTGGCGGCCAACGACGAGATCGCTCCCGCCGACCGGCGGCTCTACGCGATCCGTGACCTCACCGCGACCGTCGACAGCATCGATCTCATCACCGCCTCGATCCTGTCGAAGAAGCTTGCCGCCGGGCTCGAGGGCCTGGTGCTCGACGTGAAGGTGGGCTCCGGTGCCTTCATGAAGACGATGGCGGAGGCGGAGGCGCTCGCGCGGGCCCTCGTCGCGACCGCACAGGGTGCGGGCTGCATGACGACGGCGCTCGTGACCGACATGAGCCAGCCGCTCGCGACCGCGGCGGGCAACGCGCTCGAGGTCATCGAGGTGATGGAGACCATCACCGGCAGTTCGGTCAACCATGCCTTGTGGGATCTGACGGCGGCGCTCGGGGGTGAGCTCCTGGCGCTCGGCGGTATCGCCGACGATGCCGACGACGGGGCGGCGCGCATCGCGGCGGTGCTGCGTTCGGGGCGCGCGGCGGAGGTGTTCGGCGAGATGGTCGCGGCGCTCGGCGGGCCGACCGATTTCGTCGAGCGCTGGCCGGACCGTCTGCCGGCAGCGGGCGTGGTGCGCGAGGTGCCGGCGGCGCGCGAGGGCTATGTGACGGCGATCGACGGCGCGGCCCTGGGGCGCTGCGTCGTGGGCCTCGGCGGCGGGCGGATGCGTGCGGAGGACCGCATCAACGTGTCCGTCGGGCTCTCCGAGATCGCCGGGATCGGCGAGCACGTCTCGCCCGACCTGCCGCTGGCGCTCGTCCACGCTGCCACCGAGCCCGAGGCGGACCGGGCGGCGGTCGCGGTGCGGCTTGCCTTCACCGTGGGCCCCGCGGAGGTCGCCGACCCGCCGCTTGTCCACCGCCGGTTCGCCTGATGGCGCGGGCCTTCCTCGTCGTGCTCGACTCGGTCGGCTGCGGCGGAGCCCCCGATGCCGCGGACTACGGGGACGCGGGCGCCAACACGCTCGGGCATATCCTCGCGTCGCAGACCGTCCGCCTGCCCAACCTCGACGCGCTGGGCCTCGGCGCCGCGATCCGTCTCGCGTCCGGGGTGCCGACGCCCGGCCTCGACGCGACGCCCACGGGTGCCTGGGGCGTGGCGACGGAGGTGAGCCGCGGCAAGGACACGATTTCGGGGCATTGGGAGCTGACGGGCGTGCCGGTCGATTGGGACTGGCACTATTTTCCGCACGCGGTCCCGGTCTTTCCGCCGGACCTTCTCGCCGAGATCGCGGCACGCGGCGGAGCGGGCGGCACCCTCGGCAACGTCCACGCCTCGGGCACCGAGATCATCGAACGGCTGGGAGCGGAGCACGTCGCGACCGGCTGGCCGATCTGCTACACGTCCGCCGATAGCGTGCTGCAGATCGCGGCGCACGAGGGGTCGTTCGGGCTCGACCGGCTCCTGCAGCTGTGCGCCGCGATGGCGCCACGGCTGCACGCGATGCGAGTCGGCCGGGTCATCGCACGGCCCTTCACGGGCGCGCCGGGCGCGTTCGGCCGGACCGCCAACCGCCGCGACTACGCGCTGCCCCCCCCGGCGCCGACGCTCTGCGACGACGTTCGAGCCGCGGGCGGCCGGGTCCATGCCATCGGCAAGATCAGCGACATCTTCGCCGGACGAGGCGTCGACGACGTGGCAAAGGGCATGTCGGACGTTGACCTTTTTCAACATTTGCTGACTTCGGCGGCCGTCTCGGAAGCCAATTCCTTGACCTTTGCGAACTTTATCGAGTTCGACAGCCTTTACGGTCACCGCCGCGATGCTGTCGGCTATGCCCGTGCCCTCGAAGCCTTTGACGTCCTGCTGCCGGCCTTCCTCGACGCGCTTTCCGACGGTGATCTCGCCATCCTGACCGCGGATCACGGCAACGACCCGACCTGGCATGGGACCGATCATACCCGCGAGCGCGTGCCGGTCCTGTGCCACGGGCTTGGCGCCCGTGCGCTCGGGCACGTGGGTTTTGCCGACGTGGGGGCGACGCTTGCGGCACATCTCGGGATCGGGCACAGCGGTGCGGGCCGGAGCTTTCTGGAGGACGCATGACCGAGCATCTCACCGTCGTCCGGCATCCCCTGGTGCAGCACAAGCTCTCGTTGATGCGGGAAAAGACGGCATCTACGGGCAAGTTCCGACAACTCCTGCGCGAGATCAGCCAGCTCCTCGCCTACGAGATCACGCGCGAGCTCGACATGACGCTGCGGACCATCGAGACGCCGCTCTGCGAGATGCAGGCGCCGGTGCTCGACGGCAAGAAGCTGGCGCTGATCTCGATCCTCCGCGCGGGCAACGGGCTCCTCGACGGCGTGCTCGAGCTCATTCCGGCGGCGCGTGTCGGCTTCATCGGGCTCTACCGCGACGAGGCCACGCTCGAGGCGGTGCAGTACTACTTCAAGGTGCCGACCGAGCTCGAGGACCGGCTGGTGATCGCGCTCGATCCGATGCTCGCGACGGGGAACTCGTCGATTGCCGCGGTCGATCTACTGAAGGCGTCCGGCGCGCGACATATCCGGTTCATGTGTCTGCTCGCGGCCCCCGAGGGCGTGGCGCAGATGCACGCGGCGCATCCCGACGTGCCCATCGTCACCGCGGCGCTCGATGAGCGGCTGAACGAGCACGGCTACATCGTCCCGGGCCTCGGCGACGCGGGCGACCGGATGTTCGGCACCAAATAGTCAGTCGCAGATGCCCTGCAGCGCCACCCAGGCGCTGTCGGTCATCGCCGAAGTGGGCGCCGAAGGCTCCGGGACCGGGTCGCCGCCGGCCGCGCGCGAATAAGGCTCGGACGCGATCCCGGCGGCCGCGAAGCGTGGTGCGAGCTCGGCAGGACGGACGCTTGCCGGAGGCGCCGCCGCGAGGTCGGCCCCATACCCGGCGATGCTGTCTTCCGGCAGCGTGCCCGTGGTCAGGAACCGCGCCGTCGCAGCGAGCCCCGCGTTGCGCAGGAGCGGCAACAGGGGGTCGTCGCGATCCGCTCGCGTCGCCTCGGCGATGACATGGCCCGCGAAGACATCGGGATCGTCCTCCGCCTCGATGACGCTGCGCCCGACCGCGACGATGCGGCCCGGCAGATGCAGCGTGCCCCGGAGGTTGGGGAGAATCGCGATCGAAAGGTCGGGATCGCGTCCGAGCCGGTCTCGGAGCGCATCGAGCGCGCTCAGTCCTGCCGGCGCACGGCACGGCGCGCCCCATGTCGGCGCCATGTCGGCGAGGATCCGCGCGCCGAGCGCCGCCCGCGCGGCCGGCGGCACGACGGCCGCGGCCCGGACGATGACTGCGCGCGGTGCCACGATGCCGACCACGCCGATGACTGCCAGGAGCCCTGCGCCGAGGAAAGCGAGCTGCACCCGGCCCGGCCTTCGATTGCGGCGGACGACGCGCGCCACGGTCTCGATGGCCTCGATCATCGACGGGTCGTCGATCTCGAGCGTTTCCGTGGCGCCGCGGTCCGGACCGAATATCGCAGGCACGCGGCGCGGGTTCAGCCGTTCGACCGCGGGCAGGGACCAGTGCGCGAGTGCCGCGTCCGAGCGCAGGTCGCGGATCACGAGCGACGCCTCGCCGAACGTCACGACGACGTCGCGCCGCTGCGCCCCCTCGGCTCCGTGCCAAAGCCCTGGACATTCGAGGCGCCGGTAGCGCTCGAGCGCCGTCATGCGCGGGGCAGGCCGGATCCCATCTCACCGTGATAGCCGAGCGCCACGCGCGTCACAATCACGCGGCGCGGGCGGCGGTCCCGAAGCGGCCATAGAACGTCTCGCCCGCTGCCGCCATGCCGGCGAGGAGCGGCGGCACGGCAAAGCGGTCGCCGTGCGCCGCCGCCAGCGCGTCGCAGAGGCGCACGGCCTCGGGCGCGCCAAGCATGTCGAGCCAGGCGAACGGCCCGCCCGACCAGGGCGCAAAGCCCCAGCCCAGGACCGCGCCGACATCGCCCTCTCGGATGTCCATGAGCACGCCGGCCTCGAGCGCCCGCACCGCCTCGAGCACCTGCGCGAAGAGGAGCCGGTGCTGCACGGTATGGAGGTCGGGCTGCGCGTCAGCGACCGGCCAGCGCTCGGCAAGCCCCGGCCAGAGGCCGGTGCGCTGGCCCGCGTCGTCGTAGGCGTAGAACCCCGCCTTGGCCTTGCGCCCCATGCGCCCCGCATCGGCCATCGCGAAGAGCACCTCGTCCACCGCGCCGTCGGGGTAGGCCTCGCCCATCGCGGCCTTGGTCGCCTTCGCGATCTTCACGCCGAGGTCGATCGAGGTCTCGTCGACGAGCTGCAGCGGCCCGAGCGGCATGCCCACGAGCCGCGCCGCGTTCTCGATCAGCGCCGGCTCGACGCCTTCGGCCACCATCCGCATGCCTTCGTTGAGGTAGGGGATGATGCAGCGGTTGGCGTAGAAGAAGCGCGCGTCGTTGACGACGATGGGCGTCTTGCGGAGCTGGCGCACGAAGTCGAGCGCGCGGGCGACGGCACGGTCGCCGGTCGAAGGCCCGCGGATGATCTCGACGAGGAGCATCCGGTCGACCGGGCTGAAGAAATGGATGCCGATGAAGTCCTCGGGCCGCACGCTCGCGCGGCCAAGCTCGCCGATGGGGAGCGTGGAGGTGTTGGTGGCGAACGTGGCACCTGCGCCCGCCGCGGCCTCGGCCGCCTTCGTGACCCCGGCCTTGACGCCCACGTCCTCGAAGACCGCCTCGACCACCAGATCGACGCCCGCGAGGGCGGCGTAGTCCGCCGTGGGCGTGATGCGCGCCAGCGTTTCGGCCTTCGCCTCCGCCGTCATCCGACGCCGCGCCACGGCCTTGTCGAGGAGCGCCTCGGCCTGCGCCCGGCCGCGCTCGGCCGCCGCCTGGTCGGCGTCGATCAGCACCACGTCGATCCCGGCCAGCGCCGCCACATGCGCGATCCCGGCCCCCATCATCCCCGCGCCGATGATGCCCAATCGTGCCACCTTGAGGGGCGGCGCGTCGGGCCGGTTCGCGCCCTTCTCGAGCGCCTCCTTGTTGATGAAGAGGCTGCGGATCATCGCCGTCGATGAGGGGTTCATCAGGATGTTGGTGAAGTACCGCGCCTCGATCCGGAGCGCCGTGTCGAAGGGCACGAGCGCGCCCTCGTAGACCGCGCTGAGGAGCGCCTTCGCCGCCGGATAGACGCCCTGCGTCCGGCCGTTCACCATCGCCGAGGCGCCGACGAACATCATGAACCCCGCCGGATGATAGGGCGCGCCGCCGGGCATCTTGTAGCCCTTCTGGTCCCAGGGCTTCACGATGTCGGCGTCCTTCGCGGCGAGCACCCAGGCCTTCGCGGCCGCGACCGGGTCCGCCGTTACCTCGTCGACGATGCCCGCGGCCTTCGCGCCCTTCGGGTCGTTGAGCTTGCCTTCGAGGAGGAGCGGCGAGGCGGCCATCGCGCCCATCTTGCGGATGAGCCGCGTGGTGCCGCCGGCACCGGGGAAGATGCCGACCTGAATCTCCGGCAGCCCGATCTTGGCGTTGGGGTTCTCGGCGGCGAAGATGCGGTGGCAGGCGAGCGGGATCTCGAGCCCGATCCCGAGCGCCGTGCCCGGGAGCGCCGCGGCGACCGGCTTGCCGCCCTTCAGCGTCTTCGGGTCCATCCCGGCGCGCTCGATCTTCCGCAGGATGCCGTGGATCCGCATGATCCCGTCGAAGAGCCCGCGCGCGGGCTCGGCGCCGGCGGCCTCCTTCATCTGCGCGATGACGTTGAGGTCCATGCCGCCCGCGAAGCTGTCCTTGCCGCTCGTCAGCACGATGCCCTTCACGGCGGGGTCGGCGAGCGCGGCGTCGAAGGCGGCCTCGATCTCGTCCCAGCCCGCCATCGACATCACGTTCATCGACCGGCCCGGAACGTCCCAGGTGATCGTGGCCACCCCGTCGGCGTCGGTCGCGGAGGTGAAGTCGGGCATGGCGGTCTCCTTCGCGGGTCGGGCTGGCACGAGTGCAACCATAGCCGTCCCCGCCGATCAAGCGCCGGACCGCCGGAACGTCGGGTCAGCGGGCGCGTCGGTGCACCGTGCCCGGACGCCGCACCGCCGGAACTTCCCGCAGCGCCGGGATTTTGCAGGAAGCGCGGCAGCAAGTCGCCGATCGTTTTGGAGGAACGCCAGAAAGCCGTCCGCATGCATCACAGCCGTCCTCGTGTCGATCGCAAGCCCGGCATCCGTGTCGATCGCCTTTGCCCAGCAGGACAGCGCGCCTTCGAACTTCGCCGGCGCCGACGTGAAGGGGCTCGCCGACGCGCTGGGCAAGATCGGGCGCGACGGGTCGTCGTCGCCCGGGGCCCCGATTGCGGCCCCTCAGCCGACCGGGGCGTTCCCGAGCAACGAGATCACCGGCCGCCCGTTCGTGAGCCCGAACGGCGGCGAGAAAGGGCTGCGTGCCAGCGTCAAGAGCCTGCAACAGGCGCTCACCGAACTGCAGCAGCTGCAGCTGCAGACCAAGCAGGCGCACTGGAACGTATCGGGGACGCTGTTCTACAGCCTGCACGAGCTTCTTCAGGACCATTACGAGGGCCTGTCGAAGTACGCCGACATGTGCGCCGAGCGTCTCCTTGCGATCGGTGCGTCCTCGGACGGGCGTGCGACGACGATCGTGCAGACGTCCGGCGTCCCGGAGTTCCCCGGCGGCTTCATCGACGACGCCAGGGTCATCGGGTGGTTCACCGCGGCCTACAAGACGACCGCCGAGGAGGTGCGCGGCGGCATCTACGCGACCGAGGAGAACGACCCCGAGACCTCGAACATCCTGCAGGAGATCGAGGGCGCGCTCGCGACCTACCAGTGGCAGATGCGCGGGTTCGTGCAGAACACCGCGACGGACCCGAACACGGGCGCCGACCTCAACGACGGCAAGCCGCTCGACGTGCCGATGTCGGACAGCCCGGTCGAGATCCATCCTGCGGCGAACTAGCGCTTTCAGGGGCGGTGGCGACGCCGCCCCTAGCCTGCCGGTTGCATGAGGTTGGCGAGGAGCCGCAACGCGCCCGGCACCATGCGGTCGGCCTGGTGGTGCAGCGTCAGCGCGACGTGGGTGTGGCGCCCCGCGCCGACCCGTGCGGAGACGAGCGCGCCGTCGAGCGGGGCCTCGCCGTGGTCCGACATGGCGAGGAGGGCGGCATAGGCGGGATCGCGGGCGGCGGCGAAGTAGAGCCCGCGGTCCTTGTCCCAGCCGTCCCAGTCTCCCGGCCCGATCTGGTTCGGCCCCACGAGGAGCGGATGCACGGGGTCCATGACGGTGACGGGCGCGCCGGGGTCGGTGACGCGCCACCGCAGCGAGGGCGTTCCGATGGCGAGCCGCAGCGGCGGCGTCCTATCGGCGTCCCAGCCCTGGTCCGGGCGCTGGTAGAACGTGACGAGATGGCCGCCCGCGCGGACGAAGCGGTGCAGCGCTGGCACTGCGGGTCCAAGGTCAGGCCGGGTGCCAAACGCGAGCGGACCGACGACGACGGTGGTGAAGGCGGCAAGGTCGGTGCCCGGCTCGATGCGGTCGAGCGATGCCACGTCGCAGCCGAGGCGCGCGAGCCAGAGGGCGAGGCGGTCGCCCGGTCCCGCGACGACGCCGATGCGGGCGCCGGCAGGGATCGCGAGGTCGAGGCAGAGGACCCGGATCTCGGCGGGGCGGGCATGAGCGACGGCGCCGATGTGGGGATAGCTCGCCGCGAAGACGGTGCGCGCCGGGCGCCCGTCGAGCGTGGGCGCGATCCGCGTCAGGCCCGCGGGAAGATCGGCCGGGGGCGTCAGCGTCACCGTTCCGCCCCCCTGGTCGAGCGCCCATCCCGCGGGCGGGACGAGCGCGATCTCGGGCTCCGGCCATCGAAGGCTGAGCGGACGCACGGCGCCGCGGCGGACGACGAAGTCACTGGGCTCCGCCGTGAGGACCGCGCGCGGGACGATCCTCAGCGGTTCGTCGAGGTCGGCGGGCACGGCGATGCGGCGGCCGGCGACGGTGGCCTCGAGCCGGACCGACGCCGGGCCGTTCCCGCCGAGCGCCGACCAGGCGGGCTCGAACGCTTCGGTGAACGCGGCTTCGGGCGCGATGCCGACGGCGATGACGCAGGGCTGCCCGGGCTCGAGCGCCGCGGCTTCGGCGCTGACGCCAGGCGGCACGACCGGGGCGATGCGGAGGCCCGTCACGCCTGCGACGAGCGGGCTCGCGACGCGGACGCTGAGCTCGGCCGTCCCGCCGGGCTCCACGGCGGCGGGCCAAGCCCGCGCGGACACGTCGAGGCCCGCGGCGATGGCGAGCGCCGCCGCGATCTCCTGGCGCCTGCGCGCGGTGCGGTGCGTCGCGGGCGCCTCCGCCAGCGCCGCGTCGGCCAGGGCCAGCGCCGCGACGACGCGCGCGCGGTCCGGAAAGGCGGCTCGGGCCGCGGCGACCGCCTCGTCGGCCGCCGCGACGCCGAGCTCAACGGGCAGGCCGTCGGTGATCGACGTCTCCGGCCCGCCGCCCACGAGATGCAGCGGCCACTCCGTCCGGGGCGCGTCGCGCCATCGGCCCATGCCTTGCGTCGCATGGCGGCGGCGGGACCATTCGCCGATGCGGTCGAAGTCGGCGCCAGTGGCCTCGTCGCGGCCGGTGGCGCGCTCGACCAGCGTGGCGGGCGGCGGTGCGACCTCGTCGTCGTAGGTGCCGCCGCCTCCTGACCAGGCCGGAAGGTAGAGCTTCGCCACCCGCCAGGGTGCCAGCCCCGCGATGGCCGTCGCGGGATCGGCGGCGACGGCGATGGCGGCCGCGGCGGCGCGGGTCATCGCGCGGTGGTGGCCGTGCTGTCCCGGCACGTCGAGAAAGGTCGGGATCACGATATCCGGGCGGTGCCGGCGGTAAGCGTCGGCCAAGCGCGCGACGACGCGGGCCTCGCCCCAGCGCACGAAAGTGGCGTCGCCGTCCTTCGAGAAGCCGAAGTCGTGCACCGGGTCGTCCGGGCCGTGCCCGAGCCAGACCACGTCCGCGTCGAGGACGCGCGCGGCCTCCTCCATCTCGCGCGACCGGATGGCGCCGAGCGCGCCGCCCTGCGCGGCGTCGAGGATGTTCTGTCCGCCTTCGCCACGCGTCGAGCAGGCGACGACGGTGCGAAGCCCGCGCCCGAAGCGGAGCCAGGCGAGGAGGCCGCTCTGCTCGTCGTCGGGATGCGCGCCGGTCTGCATCACGGTGACGACGCCCGCGAGCCGCGACAACGCCCGGTGCAGCGCGACGAGGGCCGGTGCCGCTTCGTCGCGGGCGAGGCGGGCGGCTGGCGTCACCTGGCGCTGCGGGTCGGGAGCGCGCGACGGGCGGACAATGCTTCGGGCAGCGGCAGAGGCGACACGTTCATTCCTCGGTTGACACTCTTCGTACCCGGCATGACGCTCGCGCGAAAGAACCGGGATATCGAGGGGAGGCCGACATGACGAGGGGCATCTTGCTGGCGGGCGCCGCCGTCCTGACGCTCGGCACGGGCACGGCCGGCGCCGTCGAGATCGAGTACTGGCAGTACATCTACGAGACCCGCGTGACGGCGATGGACCAGCTCATCGCGGCCTTCGAGACGGCGCACCCGGACATCACCGTGAAGCAGGTGACTTTCCCCTACGCGGACTACCAGACGCGCATCGTCGCAGCGAGCCTCGCCCGCAAGGGGCCGGACGTGATGCAGCTCTTCTACGGCTGGACCGACAAGTTCGTCGCCGGCAAGCTGATCCAGCCGCTTCCCGAGGACAAGTTCCCGGCGGCCGAGATCGAGAAGGAGTTCTTCCCGATCGTCACCGCGATGAAGCGCGACGGCATGTACTACGGCCTGCCGACCGCGGTCCGGTCGCTGGCGCTCTTCTACAACAAGAAGCTCTTCGAGGAGGCCGGGATCGACGGGCCGCCCGCGACGCTCGACGACCTCGTGGCCGACGCCAAGGCGACCGCGAAACAGGACGCGGGCGGCAACTTCACGACGGTCGGCATCACGATGGACATGGCGGGGCAGGACCACCAGTGGTGGCGCGAGGTGCTCGTGCGCCAGTTCGGCGGGGTGCCCTACAACGACGACGACACCAAGGTCGAGTACGACAGCGAGGCGGGGGCGCAGGCGCTTGACTTCTACACGTCGCTGCAGACCAAGGACAAGGCGAGCGTCGCCAACTTCATGGACGAAGGGCAGGCGGCATTCCGCGCCGGCCGGGCGGCGATGACGATCGACGGCACGTTCCGGCTCGGCTCGTTCTCGGCGATCACCGATTTCGACTGGGCGGTGGCGGAGCTTCCGGCCAACGCCGACGGGCTGAAGTCGAACTACGCGAGCTACTTCGCCAACGCCATCGGCAGCGGTGCGGAGGGCGAGGAGCTCGCGGCGTCGGAGGCGTTCCTGCAGTATCTCTCCTCGCCCGAGGCGATGGCGGTCTGGCTCAAGGTCGTGGGCGAGCTGCCCGCGCGCCGCTCGGCCGCGCTCACGCCCGAAAACCTCGCCGACCCGATCTACGGGCCGTTCCTGAAGGCGCTCGACTACGCGCACACGACGCTCTTCGTCGACGAGGCGGCGCAGCGCCAGGTCGCCATCGACATGGCGCAGCGCGTGCTTCTGGAGGGCCAGTCCCCGGCCGACAGCGTGGCCGCGGCGGCCACGGCCGAGCAGGCGATCATCGACGCGGCGAAGTAGCGATGCCCGTGGCCCAGAGCCGGGGGCCGCAGTTGACGATGCGCGCGCGGCGGGCGCTCTGGGTCTGGGGCTTCCTCGCGCTGCCGGTCGTGTTTTACGCCGGCATCCGTTTCTACCCGACCTACGACGCCTTCCGCCTGTCGCTCACGGACTGGGATCTGATGTCGACGCCGAAGTTCATCGGCCTCGATAACTACGCGCGCCTCTTTGCCGACCCTGAGTTCTGGAAGGTGTTCCGCAACACCTTCACCTATCTCGTCCTCGGCACGCCGATCAGCCTCGTCCTCGCCTTCACCATCGCCTGGTTCCTCGACCGCATCCGTTTCGGCCACACGTTCCTGCGGACGCTCTACTTCCTGCCGTTCATCACCACGGCCTCGGCGATGGCCTGGGTCTGGCGGTGGTTCTACCAGCCGGCGCCGACGGGGATCATCAACTCCGCGCTCGGACGCATCGGCGTGCCGCAGGTCACCTTCCTGGGCTCGACTACGAACGCGCTGCCCTCGATCATGGCGACGGCGATCTGGGCGGGGCTCGGCTTCCAGATCATCATCTTCATGGCCGGGCTGCGCGCGATCCCACAGACCTACTACGAGGCGGCTCGGATCGACGGGGTCGGCGAATGGGGCATCCTGCGGCGCATCACGCTGCCGCTCCTGAAGCCGACGACCGTGTTCCTCGTCGTGTTCGCGTCGATCGGGTTCCTGCGGATCTTCGATCAGGTCTACAACATGACCACGAACGATCCGGGCGGGCCGCTCGGCTCCACCAAGCCCCTGGTGCTGATGATCTACCAGACCGCGTTCTCGTCGTTCGACATGGGCTACGCCGCGGCGCAGACGGTGGTGCTCTTCAGCATCCTCCTCGTCGTCTCCTTGGCGCAGCTCTACGTCCTGCGGACCCGCGGATGAGCGCAGCACCCCTCGCGATGCCGAACGTCCGGCCCGGCCGGGTGCTGGTCTGGACCGTGCTCCTCGCCGGCGGGCTCCTGATGGTCACGCCGCTCCTCTTCATGCTCTCGACGTCGCTGAAGACCGCGGGCCAGATCTACGACCTGCGCCTCGTCCCGTCGGCGCCGACG
The DNA here is from genome assembly GCA_965219015.1 of Paracoccaceae bacterium. Classification (GTDB taxonomy): domain Bacteria; phylum Pseudomonadota; class Alphaproteobacteria; order Rhodobacterales; family Rhodobacteraceae; genus CBDCNH01. The sequence continues at coordinate 1,122,910 of CBDCNH010000011.1, read as the reverse complement.
TTCGCCAACTACGCGGCGGTGCTGTCGGACGGCCGCTTCCTGCGCTGGTTCCTCAACTCCGCGCTCGTCGCCGTGACGGTCACGGTGTCGAACGTGTTCTTCGACAGCCTCGTCGGCTACACGCTCGCCAAGTTCCGCTTCCGCGGGCGCCGCGTCGTGTTCATCGCGATCCTTTCCACGCTGATGATCCCGACCGAGATGCTGGTGATCCCGTGGTACCTCATGTCGGCAGACCTGGGCTGGCTCGACACGTACTGGGGCATCATGTTCCCCGGCATGATGACCGCGTTCGGGACGTTCCTGATGAAGCAGTTCTTCGAGACCGTGCCGGACGACTTCCTCGAGGCCGCGCGGATCGACGGGCTCAACGAGTTCGCGATCTGGTGGCGCGTGGCCATGCCGCTGGTGACGCCGGCGCTCTCGGCGCTCGCGATCTTCACCTTCCTCGGCAACTGGACGGCGTTCTTCTGGCCGCTCATCGTGACGACGAGCGCCGAGCACTACACGCTGCCGATCGGGCTCACGAGCTTCGCCGTCGAGCAGTCGATCCAGTGGGAGAAGATCATGACCGGCGCGGCCCTCGCGACGCTTCCGACGCTCGTGGTGTTCCTGGCGCTGCAGCGCTTCATCGTGCGGGGCGTGATGCTGGCCGGGCTGAAGGGATGAGGATGACCGACGCCGGCCGCTTCCCCGATCCCGTCTACCGCGACACGGTGCTGGCACCGCTCTTCGACATCGCGCGGCGGCACCATGCGGCGGGCTTCGCGCGGATCGACCGGGCGCATCTCGTGATGCTCGCCGAGACCGGCATCCTGCCGCGCCCCGTCGCGGGCGACATCGCCCGCGCGCTCGCCGCCATCGAGGCCGAGGTCGATCCCGCGGCGCAGGTCTACGACGGCAGCGTCGAGGACTGGTTCTTCCAGGTCGAGGCTGAGCTCGCAGCCCGGCTCGGGCCCGATGCCGCGGGGCGGCTCCACACGGCGCGGTCGCGCAACGACATCGACCACACGCTCTTCAAGATGGCGCTGAAGGCGCGGATCGATGCCTTCCTCGGGCAGGCACGCGGGCTCCTCGCGGCGCTCATCGACAAGGCGGACGCCGAGATCGCGACGCCGATCGTCGCCTACACGCACGGCCAGCCGGCGCAGCCGACGACGTTCGGGCACTACCTCGCGGCCGCCGTCGAGGTGCTGATCCGCGACATCGAGCGGGTGGAGGCGGCGCGTGTCCTCAGCGACCTTTGTTCGATGGGAGCCGCGGCGATCACCACCTCGGGCTTTCCCATCGACCGGGCGCGCGTGGCGCGGCTCCTCGGCTTCGCGGCGCCGCAGCGCAACTCCTACGGCTGCATCGCCGCGGTCGACTACATCACCGCTTCCTACAGCGCGGTCGAGCTGACGCTCCTGCATCTCGGGCGCGTGATCCAGGACCTGCAGGTCTGGTCGGCCTTCGAGGTTGGCCAGATCCGCGTGCCCGACGCCTTTGTGCAGGTGTCCTCGATCATGCCGCAGAAGCGCAACCCGGTGCCCATCGAGCACATGCGCCATCTGGCAAGCCAGGGAGCGGGCCAAGCCCGGATGATGCTCGGGATCATGCACAACACGCCCTTCACCGACATGAACGACAGCGAGGGCGAGAGCCAGCAGGCGGGCCACGCGGCCTTCGCCGCGGCGGGCAGGGTGCTCGACCTGATGGCCGCGTTCATGTCCGCGGTCCGCATCGACGGGGCGCGCGTCGAGGCCAACATCCGGCGCGCCTGCATCACCATCACCGAGCTCGCCGATACGTTGGTGCGCGACGAGGGGCTGTCGTTTCGCGAAGCGCACGGCATCGCGGCGGCCGTAGCCCGCGCCGTCGTGGCGGCGGAGACTGATCTTGCGTCGGGAGGCTTCGCGCCCTTCGCGGACGCCTTCGAGGCCGCGACCGGGCGGCAGGCCGCAATGGACGCCGCCCGCTTCGCCGAGGTCGTGTCGGCCACGCATTTCATCGCGCTCCGCGACCGCTTCGGCGGCCCCGCGCGCGCCGCCCTCGAGCCGGCGCTGGCGGACTATCGCGCGCGGCTTGCCGGTTTCGAGGCAACCGCCCGGGCCCATGCTCATCGCGCCGAAGCCGCGGGCGCAGAACTGGCAGCGGCCTTCGGCGCCCTGCAGGAGGCGCGCTGATGGCGACGATCGCGCTCGAGGGGCTGGTGAAGCGGTACGGGCGCGCGGAGGTCATCCACGGCATCGATCTCGGCATCGCCGAGGGCGAGTTCGTCGTCTTCGTCGGGCCCTCGGGCTGCGGCAAGTCCACCACGCTGCGGATGATCGCGGGGCTCGAGGAGGTCTCGGGCGGCACCATCCGCATCGGCGGCGAAATCGTGAACGAGCTCGACCCGAAGCAGCGCAACATCGCGATGGTGTTCCAGAACTACGCGATCTACCCCCACATGACCGTCCGGCAGAACATCGCCTTCGGGCTCTACACGTCGCCGCTTGGCAAGGACGAGAAGGCCGCGCGGGTGGGCGAGGCGGCGGACATCCTCGGCCTCGCGCCGCTCCTCGACCGCCGGCCCGCGGCGCTGTCGGGCGGCCAGCGGCAGCGCGTCGCCATCGGGCGCGCGATGGTGCGGAGCCCCGCCGCGTTCCTCTTCGACGAGCCGCTGTCGAACCTCGATGCCCAGCTCCGCGCCCAGATGCGGATCGAGATCAAGGCGCTGCACCGTCGGCTCGGGACGACCATCGCCTACGTCACGCACGACCAGGTCGAGGCGATGACGATGGCCGACCGGATCGTCGTGATGCGCGACGGCCGCATCCTGCAGACCGGGACGCCGATGGAGCTCTACGACAGCCCCGCCGACGTGTTCACGGCGCGGTTCATCGGCACGCCGTCGATGAATGTGTTTCCCGGCACGGACGGCGCGCTGCTCGGCATCCGGCCGCAAAATCTGCGCGTCGGCACCACCGCGGGTGACGGGCCCGCGCTATCTGGCACCGTCACCGCGGTCGAGCCGCTCGGGCCCGAGACGCTGGTGCATTTCGAAAACGCAGGCCAGCCCATCGTCGCCACGACCAGCGGTCGAACGGTGCCCGAAATAGGCACCGATGTGACGGCACGCGCGGTGCCGGGCGAGGTCCACCGCTTCGACGCCGCGACGGAAAAGGCGCTCGGACGGTTGTGAGGCTGCGGGTCTGCCATGACGCGACGGAGGTGGCCGAGGCCGCGGCGGAGCGGATCACGCGCTATGTCAAGGCGACTGCGGCGCCCGTCCTTGGTCTCGCCACGGGACGGACGCCGCTCGCGACCTATGCGGCGCTGCGGGCCAGGATCGCCTCCGGCGACCTTTCGTTCGACGCCGTGCGGACGTTCAACCTCGACGAATACTGTGGCCTCCCGCCCCGCCATCCGGCGAGCTTCCACGCCTACATGCGCCGCGAGCTCTTCGATGCCGCCGGCATGGCCGAGGCCATGTGGCATCTGCCGGGGTGCGCCGAGCCCGGGTCGTCTTATGAGGCTCGGATCGCGGCGGCAGGCGGCATCGGACTGCAACTCCTCGGGATCGGTGCGAACGGCCATGTCGGCTTCAACGAACCGGGTGCCGCCCACGACAGCCGCACCCGTGTCGTGACGCTGACCGAGGCCACGCGACGTGCCAACGCGCCCGATTTCCCCGCGGGGATGGAAGTGCCGGGGACCGCGGTGACGATGGGGATCGCGACGATCCTCGCGGCCCGTAGCATCGTCCTGCTTGCAACGGGGGCACGAAAGGCCGAGGCGCTCGCACGCGCGATCGAGGGCCCCGTCACGTCCGACGTGCCTGCCTCGGCGCTTCGCGAACACCCGGACGTGACGGTCCTGTGCGACCCCGAAGCGGCCGCCGGCCTGCGCTAGCCGCCGCGGGTCCATCCACGGCTGTCGGCGCCGAAGAGCTCGCAGCCGTCCGCGGTCACGGCCACGGTGTCCTCGAGCTTGATGAAGCCGCGCGCCGGGTGGAGCAGCGTCGTCTCGATCGAAAGCACCATGCCCGGCGCGAGCGGCGTCTCGGCGTCGGTGCCGTCATAGGCGACGGGATGGTTCGTCATCAGGAACGGCGCCTCGTGCGCGACGAGGCCCATGCCGTGAGTGAAGAAGTCACTGACCTCCGCGTTCGGCCCCTGGCGCAGCACTTCGCTCGCGGCCGTGACGATCTCGGTGCCGGTCCGGCCCGGCGCCACCGCGGCGAAGGCCGCCTGCTGCACCGCATCGACCTCGGCGAGGAGATCCTCGAGCTCGGCGTCGGGCTCGCCCTGCACACCCATGCGGCAGATGTCGCCGACATACCCGTGCAGGTTGGCGCCCGAGTCGATCGAGAGCACCTCGCCCGCCTGCCAGCGCTGCGGCGAGCGCGCCCGGACGTGGCTCGCCCCGAGGGTCAGAAGGCAGTACTCGAAATGCAGCCCGCGCGTGGTCTCCTCGACCCGGAGCCGGTCGATGATGGCGGACTTGTCCGCGCCCTCGCCGGAGGCCGCGATGGTCGCCTGCATCGCCGCCGACGTAAGCTCGGTCGCTGCACGGACGAGGGCAAGCTCGGCCGGCGTCTTGACCATGCGGAGCTCCGCCAGCATCGGGCTCGCATCGGCGAAGGTCGCGCCGGGCACGCCGGCGGCGAGCGTGTCGAAGCCGTCCTTGGGCAGGAACGATGGTTCGATCCCGATCCGCCGCGCGCTCGATCCGGCGAGATGCGCGGCGACGGCGGTCATCGTGTCGATCGAGCCCCAGAACTCGGGCACGAAGAGCGGCACCCAGAACGGGTTCGCGGCATGCTCGTGACTTTCCATCTTGTTGGCGAAATAGCCGGTGCGCCCCGCGTCGCCGCGCAGGTAGACGAAGGCGGGCAGGTAGCGGCTCTTGCCGATCGCGTCCATCGCCGAGAAGAAGATGTACGCATAGCCGCCGAGGAGGTAGCGCACCGCGTGCTTCGAGGTGGCGACGAGCGCGTCGATGCCCTGCGCCTCCATCAGCGCGTCGAGCCGCTCGAAACTGTAGGGCAGGTCCGCGGGCGAGGCGGCGGTCACGGGTGCAGGGATGATCATCGCCCGGCCGGGATCGAGCGGAAGTCGGGAAGGTCGCGCAGCAACCGTTCCGGCCCGGCGGGGCTGTAGACCACGAAAAGCCGCATCGGCGCAGAGCCGGAGTTCAGGGTGGAATGAAACCGTGCCTCCGGGACGAAGATCGTGCAGCCCGCTCGGACCTCTTCCTCGACGGGCGCGCCGTCTGCGGTCTCGACCATCTGCGTGCCGGTGCCTTCGAGAACGTAGATGATCTCCTCCGCGCCGGGGTGATTGTGGCGAGCGTGACCCTGACCGGGCGGCAGCTCGACCACGCCGGCGGAGAACTGTCCGGCGCCGGTCACATCCGGCCCGCAGGTGAGCGTGAGGCGGCCCCAGTCGAAACCGTAGCTCTCGACGTCCTCGGGATAGACGAACGTGCGTTCGGTCATTGCCTGTCTCCTTGCCTGATGCTCTTGAAGGCGCGGATCTGCTCGGCGATGGCGCGTTCCGCGGGCAGGCGCTCGGCGGAGGATGCGCCGTAGAAGCCGTGGCAGCCCGTGGTGCGCGCGAGAACCTGCGCGGCATCCTCCGGCATCGCGATGGGACCGCCGTGGCAGAGCACGATCACGTCCTCGCGCACCCCGCGGGCGGCCGCCGCGATCGTGTCGATGAGCGCCACGCAGTCTTGCAGCGACTTCGCCGAGGTCGCGCCGACGGTGCCGCCGGTGGTGACGCCCATGTGCGCCACGATCACGTCGGCGCCCGCGTCCGTCATCCGCTCCGCCTCGCCGGCGTCGAACACGTAGGGCGTGGTCAGGAGATCGAGCGCATGCGCTTCGGCGATCATCTCGACCTCGAGGCCGAAGCCCATGCCGGTCTCCTCGAAGCTCTGCCGCATCGCACCCTCGAAGAGCCCGACGGTCGGGAAGTTCTGCACGCCGGAGAAGCCCATGTCGCGGAGCTCGGCGAGAAAGCGCGGCATCAGGACGAAGGGGTCGGTGCCGTTGACGCCTGCAAGGACCGGGGTGTGACGCACGACGGGCAGCACCTCGAGCGCCATCTCGCGGACGATGTCGTTGGCGTTGCCGTAGGCAAGGAGCCCGGCGGAGGAGCCGCGGCCCGCCATCCGGTAACGCCCGGAGTTGTAGATGATGATGAGGTCGATCCCGCCCGCCTCCTCGGCCTTGGCCGAAAGCCCGGTGCCCGCGCCGCCGCCGATGATCGGGCGGCCTTCGCCGATCAGGCGTCGCAGGCGGGCGAGGATCTCGGGCCGGGGGATGGCGGGCATGTGTGGTCCTCAGAGGATGGCGATGAGCGCATCGGTGGCGGCTTCGGCGAAGGCCGGATCGTTGATGTGGCAGGGCAGGCGTATGATGCGGCGCTCGTCGGTCTGCGTCACCGCTGCCTCGATCGCGTCGAAGAGCGCGGCGTTCGCTTCCGGGTCATGGAACGCACCGCCGGGCGCATCGAGCGCCGAGACGCCGCCCTCGGGGATGAGGAACCGCAGCGCGCCCCCGCAGGCCTGGAGCTTCGCGCCGATCCAGGCGCCGATCTCGGCGCATTCGGCGGCGGTCGTCCGCATCAGCGTCACGTTGGCGTTGTGCTCGTAGAACCTCCGGCCCCGGAACCTCTCCGGAACGGTGGCCGGCGCCCAGAAGTTCACCATGTCGAGCGCGCCGGGAGCTCCGACGTAAGGCAGCCGCGTCTCCGCGACGACATCGAGCCGGGACGGACGCGCTGCCAGCACGCCGCCTACAAGAAGATCGGCGATCTCGGTGGTTGTCACGTCGAGGAGGCCCGCGAGGTGGCCTTCGCCCGCCAGAGCCTCCATCGCCCGCCCGCCGGTGCCGGTCGCGTGGAACACGAGCGCGTCGTAATCGGGCCTGAGCCGTGCCGCGATGGCAGTGACGGCCGGCGTGGTGACGCCGAACATCGTCAGGCCGATCGCGGGGCGCGCGTCGGCGGCGGGCGCCTCCACCGCGTCGAGCATCCCGCGAAACGCGGCGGCGGCGGCCGTCAGCACGATGCGGCTGATCCGGTTCAGCCCGGCGAGGTCGGTGATGGCCGGGATCATCGCGATGTCGGCGATGTCGACGTAGGGCGCCGTGTCGCCCGAGGCCAGCGTCGAGACCATCACCTTCGGCACCCCGAGCGGCAGCACGCGCATCCCCGCCGTTGCCATCGCCGTGCCGCCGCCGCCGCCGATGGCGAGGATGCCGCCAATCGCGCCCGCGTGGCGCGCGCAGTGCGCCCCGAACGCCGCCCCCATCCCGGCGGTGTGCGTGCCCCGGTCGGACGTGTCGAGGAACCCCGGCCCTTCGGGGTGATCCTGCGCGATCTCGCGCGCGGAGATGTCCACGCTCGTGGTCGGTCTCTCGTGCCCGAGATCGACGAGCGCCAGATCCGGCAGATGCGGCGCCAGCAGGCTCTTGAGGAAGGCGAGTTCCTCGCCCTTGGTGTCGGCGGTGCCGACAAGGTAAACTCGACCCGCCATCAGGGTCTCCCGGTCTGGTCAGGCCAGTTCGGCGCAAGACGCCATGCCCGTTCGCTGCTATGGCCAACCCTGTCGTACTGCTTCATCAAGGTCAATCGCTGGAGCCCGCGTACCCGCATGCGGCTGGAGCCTTGACGGGTTCCCAAATCTGGTAGTACCAAACTTCAGCGAGCGCGGTCCGCACGGTGCATCAGACGCCGGCGGTCTGCGGATCGCGAGAGGTCTTTGGGAGGGACGACGGACATGCGGACGAAACTGACCGGCCTCGTCGTCGGGGCGGCGATAACCGCGCTGACGGCGCCGGCCGCATCGGCGCAGGATCTGGTGATCTTCTGGGCCGAGTGGGATCCCGCCAACTACCTGCAGGAACTGGTGAACGAGTACGAAGCCGAGACCGGCGTCGAGGTGGTCGTCGAGACGACCCCCTGGGCCGACTTCCAGACCAAGGCCTTTACCGAGTTCAACGCGCGCGGGTCGGCCTATGACCTCATCGTCGGCGACAGCCAGTGGCTCGGGGCCGCGTCCGAGGGCGGGCACTACGTCGACCTCACCGATTTCTTCAACGAGCATGACCTCGGCAAGGTCTTCGCGCCCGCGACGGTGAAGTACTACGCCGAGTATCCCGGCGACTCCGGCCGGTACTGGGCGATCCCCGCCGAAGGCGACGCGGTGGGCTGGTCCTACCGCAAGGACTGGTTCGAGGATCCGAAGGAGATGGAGGCCTTCCAGGCGAAGTACGGCTATCCGCTCGCGCCGCCGACGACCTGGGCGCAGCTCCTCGACATCGCGGAGTTCTTCAACCGGCCCGCCGAGAACCGCTACGGCGTCGCGGTCTACACCGACAATTCCTACGATGCGCTCGTGATGGGCGTGGAGAACGCGATCTTTTCCTACGGCGCGTCGCTCGGCGACTACGCGACCTACGAGGTCGACGGCATCGTCAACGCGCCCGAGGCGGTGACGGCGCTCGAGGACTACAAGCGGCTCTATTCCTACACGCCGCCGGGCTGGGCGAAGACCTTCTTCGTCGAGGACAACCAGGCGATGACCGAAGGGCTCGTCGCGATGTCGATGAACTTCTTCGCGTTCCTGCCGGCGCTCCTCAACCCCGCGACCAACCCGCACGCCGCCGAGACCGGCTTCTTCGCCAACCCGGCCGGCCCGACCGGCGAGCAGTACGCGGCGCTGGGCGGGCAGGGGATCTCGGTGGTGAGCTACTCGACCCACAAGGACGAGGCGATGAAGTTCCTCGAGTGGTTCATCCGCGACGACGTGCAGAAGCGCTGGGCCGAGCTTGGCGGCTATACCGCGAGCGCTGCCGTGCTCGAGAGCGAGGACTTCCGCAAGGCCACGCCCTACAACGAGGCGTTCTACCAGACGATGTTCCGGGTGAAGGACTTCTGGGCGGTGCCGGAGTTCGCTGAATTGCTGACTGCCGCGAACCGCAGATTGTATCCCTTCGTCGTCGGCGACGAGGGCACGGCCAAGGAAGCGCTCGACGGCCTCGCCGGGGACTGGAAGGCGACGTTCGAGAAGTATGGCCGGACGAAATAGCGGGACCGGGAGACCGGCGCGCCCGGTCTCCCGGTCCACAGGCAGGAGACGCCCGACCCGATGACCACCTCCGTCATCACCCGGCTCGATCCGGGCAGCCGCGCCGCCAGACGCGGGTTCAGCGATCTCGCGATCCGCAACCTCTTCATCATCCCGACGATCACCTTCCTGATCGTGTTCAACATCTTCCCGCTGCTGTGGTCGCTCGGCTACTCGTTCACCGATTTCCGCGCCTCGACCAATGCCCCGGCCAAGTTCGTCGGCCTCGCGAACTACCGCGCGTTGCTAAGCGACCCCTACATCTGGTCCAACTTCACGATCACCGCGAAGTACGTCATCATCTCCGTCACCGGGCAGGTGATCGTGGGGTTCGGGCTGGCGATGCTCCTCAATCGCGAGATGCCGTTCAAGGGCCTCATCACCACGCTCCTTCTGCTGCCGATGATGCTGTCGATGGCGGTGGTGGGGCTGTTCTGGAAGCTCCTCTACGACCCGAACTTCGGCATCATCAACTCCTTCCTCGGGCTCGGTAACTTCGAGTGGCTGGCGAACCCGGACGTGGCGCTCTGGGCCATCGCGCTCGTCGACATCTGGATGTGGGCGCCGTTCGTGATGCTGCTGTCGCTCGCGGGGCTCTCGGCGGTGCCGAAGCACCTTTACGAGGCCGCCGAGATCGACCGCGCGGGGACGTTCTACACGTTCTTCCGCATCACCCTGCCGCTCGTCGCCCCGATCCTGATGATCGCGATCATCTTCCGCACGATGGAGGCGTTCAAGACCTTCGACCTCGCCTACGTGCTCTCGTCGCAGCCGACGACCGAGCTGATCTCGATCCGGCTCTACAAGATGGCGTTCCAGGAATGGCAGACGGGGATGTCGTCGGCCTTCGCCTACATCGTGCTGGTGATGGTGGTGGCGATCACCAATATCTACGTGAAGTACCTCAACCGCGTGAAGGCGCGCTGAGGTGGCCGCGATCCGAACCACGGGCGAGAAGGTCGCGAACCGCGCGGCCATCGCCGCCGTCCTGATCGCGACGGTCATCATGCTGGTGCCGATCTACTGGATCGGCTCGACCGCGTTCAAGCCGCGCAACCTCGCGACGACGATGCCGCCGACGGTGCTCTTCGAGCCCGAGGTGTCGCCCTTCGTGAAGCTCTTCCTCCGCCGCAGCCAGCTGCGCGCTCCTGCGACGCCGGAAGACTACGCGTCCGCACCCTGGTGGGAGCAGACGGTGCTCGACGGCGGCGAGAAGGTCGTGCGCGGCCCCGGCGGCGAGGTGAAGCTTTCGGGCTATCCGAACCGCTTCATGAACTCGCTCGTCGTGTCGATCGTGTCGACCTTGCTCGCCGTGTCGATGGGCACGCTCACCGCTTACGGCTTCTCGCGCTTCAAGGTGCGCGGCGAGGACGACTGGCTGTTCTTCATTCTTTCGACGCGAATGCTGCCACCCGTCGTCGTCGCGATCCCGATGTTCCTGATGTACCGCGTCGTCGGGCTCAACGACACGCATCTCGGGCTCATCATCCTCTACACCGCGTTCAACCTGTCGTTCAGCGTGTGGCTGATGAAGGGCTTCATCGACGAGATCCCCCGCGAGTACGAGGAAGCCGCGCTGGTCGACGGCTACACGCGGATGCAGGCGTTCCGGAAGATCGTACTGCCCGAGGCGATGACCGGCATCGCGGCGACGGCGGTGTTCTGCTTCATCACCGCCTGGAACGAGTACGCCTTCGCGCTCATCATGACGAACCGCAACGCGCAGACCGCGCCGCCCTACATCCCGTCGCAGGTCGGCTCCGGCCTGCCGGACTGGACGGTGATCGCCTCGGGCACGCTCCTCTTCCTCATTCCCGTCGCGGTGTTCACGTTCCTCCTCCGCAACCATCTCCTGCGCGGCATGTCGTTCGGGGCGATCCGCAAGTGAGCCTGCGCGCGCTCAACCACGCTTGGTTCGTGCCCATCGCGCAATGGGCGATGATCTTCGGGATCGTCGCGCTGTGCCAGCCGTGGATGCTCGGGCTGCACCGCTACGGGCTGACGATCACGCTCGCGGGGCTGGTCGCGTTTCTCGTGTGCTCGAAGTTCTCGCCGGTGCGTGAAGCCGACCCCGAAGACCTCGACATCTTCGACGCCGTGCCGCACCCGCGCCACGATCCGCTGCGTCCCTCGCCCGACGACCCGCGGGAGCGCCCCTGATGGCCGAGATCCGGCTCGCCGACGTGCAGAAGTTCTTCGGTCCGGCGCAGGTCATCCGCGACATGAACCTCACCATCGCCGACGGCGAGTTCGTGGTGATGCTGGGCCAGTCCGGCTGCGGCAAGACCACGACGCTGCGCGCCATCGCCGGGCTCGAGAGCGTGACCTCGGGCAGCATCGCCATCGACGGCGTGGAGGTGCAGGATCGCAAGGCCGCCGACCGCGACATCGCCTTCGTGTTCCAGTCGTTCTCGCTCTATCCGCATATGACCGTGGCCGAGAACATCGCCTTTCCGCTCCGCGCCGTGAGCATGGCGCGCGGCGACCGCGAGGCCGCGGTGCGCGAGGTGGCGCAGATCCTGCATCTCACGCCGCTCCTCGCGCGCAAGCCCTCTGCGCTCTCGGGCGGCGACATGCAGCGCGTGGCCATCGGGCGGGCGCTGGTGCGGCGGCCGAAGGCGCTCCTGATGGACGAGCCGATCGGTGCGCTCGACACCAAGCTTCGCGAGGAGATGCGCGCGGAGATCAAGCGCCTGCACGTCGCGCGCGCGAGCACGTCGGTCTACGTCACGCACGACCAGATCGAGGCGATGAGCCTCGCCGACCGCATCGTCGTGATGCACGACGGTGTTCTCCAGCAGGTCGGCGCGCCGGACGAGGTGTACCTGCGGCCCGCCAACCGCTTCGTCGCCGAGTTCGTGGGTTCGCCGGTGATGAACGTGGTGGACGCCGAGGTCGTGGGCGACACCGTGCGGCTGGAAGGTGCGCCCGACGGCTTCGCCTTCCCGGCGCAGCAGCTCGACGCATTGCCGAACGGACGTTTGCTTTCGCTCGGCGTGCGGCCCGAGGCGGTGGCGCTCCGGCACGACGGCGCGCCGGGCGACCTCCGGGGCATCGCCAGTAACGTCGAGCCGCTCGGCAGCCACGACATCGTCGACGTGCGCCTCGGTCGCCGCACGCTGCGCGCCCGCACTGAGGCGGGCTTCGTGCGCGGCGCAGGGCAGGAGGTCTGGGTCGGGATCGATGCCGCCGCCGCGCATTTCTTTGATCGGGCAAGTGGTGTGGCGTTGTGGGGGGCGGCCTGATGGCATCGATCTCGCTTCGTGGCATCACCAAGGATTTCGGTGGCACGCGCGCCTTGCGCGGGCTCGACCTCGAGATCGCGGACGGCGAGTTCTTCGTGCTCCTCGGCCAGACAGGGGCGGGCAAGACGACGACGCTGCGGGTCGTCGCCGGGCTCGAGGCGCCGACCGCGGGCACGGTCAAGATCGACGGCCGCGACGTCTCGGACCGCAACGCCGCCGAGCGGGACGTGGCGCTCGTGCTGCAACAGTATTCGCTCTACCCGCGGCTCACGGTGCGCGGCAATCTCGAATTTCCCCTGAAGTCTCCGATCCGCCGCATGGCGGCCGCCGAGATCGCGGCGCGGGTGGAAAAGGCGGCTCAGACACTGCAGATCACGCGTCTGCTCGACCGCAAGGTCGAACGGCTCTCGGGCGGCGAGATGCAGCGCGTCTCGATCGGCCGCGCCATCGTCCGGGCGCCGAAGGTGTTCCTGATGGACGAGCCATTGTCGGCACTCGACGCCAAGCTCCGCGAGGCGCTGCGGGTCGAGCTGAAGCGCATCCACGGCGAACTCGGCGCCACGTTCCTCTTCGTCACCCACGACCAGGTCGAGGCGATGTCGATGGGCGACAAGATCGGCGTTCTGAACCGCGGCCGGCTCGTGCAGGTCGGCACGCCCTCGGAGGTCTACGACCGGCCCCGCGACACCTTCGTCGCGCGGGCGGTGGGTTCGCCGCCGATGAATCTCATCGACGGGCGCATCGAGGACGGCCATCTGGTATTCGGCGGCGGTGGATTGCCCGTCGCGGCAGCGTCGGACGGCCGCGAGCTGACCTTCGGCATACGACCCGAGAACGTACGGCTCGATGCCGGCGCTCCCGCCGAGGGCCGGATCTTCGACATCGAGGACCACGGCGTCGTCAAGATCCTCACCATGCAGGTCGGCGACGCGCGGCTGCACGCGATGGCACCCGCCGGAACGCGCGTTCGAATTGACGAGACGGTGCGCTTCGGCTGGGCGCCGGAGAAGGTGCTGCTCTTCGACCGCGCGACGGGACAGAGCCTTGCCTAGTCAGCCTGCGGGGAAGCGGGCGCGGTAGCGGTCCCAGACTTCCGGGTTGCAGAAGCTCACCGGACGCCCGCCTTCGAGGATTGCGCGCACTTCAGCCACCACGCCCATCCCCATCCTGAGCATGCTTTCCTCGGTGATCCCGGCCATGTGCGGCGTCAGGATCACGTTCGGCACGTCGAGCAGCGGATGCCCGGCACGAAGCGGCTGCGTCTCGAACACGTCGAGCGCCGCTCCGGCCAGCCGGCGCTCCCGCAAGGCCCTGACCAGCGCCGCCTCGTCGACGACCGGTCCCCGCGCGACGTTGACGAGCACCGCATGCGGTCGCAGGAGGGCAAGTTCGGCGGGTCCGAGAAGCCCGCGCGTCGCGTCTGTCAGCGGGCAGGCGAGGACCACGATGTCGGCCCGCCGCAGCATGTCGGCGAGCGGCACCGCGTTCACGCCGGGCGCGAGGTCGGTTCGCTTCGTGACCGCGAGCACCTGCATCCCGAAGCCCGCCACGGCGATGCGCGCCAAGGTCGTGCCGACGGCGCCCATCCCGACGATCCCGAGGATGCGACCCGAGAGCTCGCGCCCCTCGTCCGCATGGGCCCGCGCCGCGGCCCATCCTCGCGTGCGAAGGTCGACGGACACTGCCGGATGGCGGCGGAGAAGCGCCATCGCGCTCCAGAGCGCGTGCTCGGCCACCGTCAGCGCATTGGCGCCCGGCACGTTGGCGACGAGCACGCCCATCGCGGTCGCGGCCCCGACCGGGATCATGTCGAGCCCCGCGCCGTGCCGTACCAGCGCGCGCAGCCTCGGGCGCAGCACCGCCTCCGGGATCGGCGCGCGGACAACCACGATCGCCGCGCCTTCGCTTTCGGCTGCGATGCACTTCCGGGTGGGCGCGCTGGCGATGCGGAGGTCGCCGAGGATCGCGAGCGCCTTCGTCACCTCCGGGTGCAGCGGATGCGTCGTGAACAGGCGTTCACGCATCGTCTTCGCTCGGCCCGTCGAGAAGCTCGCTCCAGTAGCTCTGCGCGCCGCGGAGGTGGCTGTTCATCAGCGCCTGCGCGAGCCCCGCGTCGCGGCGCCGGAGCGCATCGAAGATCAGCCGGTGTTCGGCATGGGACCTGGCGCTGCGCTCCATCCGGGCAAAATAGACCGCATGGCGCGGCGCGCTTGCCGCGTAGAAGCTCGCGCACAGCCGGAAGAACATCCCGTTCTGCGTCGCGCGCACGATCTCGAGGTGGAAATCGCCGTCGAGCCCCTTCAATCCTTCGCCTGCCGCCATCGCCGCCTCGGACTGCGCGAGGATCTCGCGCAGCCGCTCGAAATTTTCCTCCGTCGCGCGTTCGGCCGCAAGTTCGGCGGCCTTGATCTCATGGATCTTTCGCAGCTCGACGGCCTCGAAGATCTGCTGCGGGTCGAGCTGGATGCCCGCGGCCGCGAACAGCGCCATCTGGTCGAGACCGGCGCCTTCGGCGGTGAGGTAGATGCCCGATTTCGCCCGCCGCTCGATGACGCGCATCGCCTCGAGGATGGCGAGCTGCTCGCGCACCTGCCCGCGGCTGACGGCAAAATGGTCGGCGAGCTCGCGTTCTGAGGGGGCCTTGTCGCCATTGCTCCGCGCCTCGGCGACGAGATGCGCGAAGAGGGTGGACAGGAACGGGGCGTCGTCAGGGGTCATACGCGCCGGACGCGATCCTTCAGCATGCGCTCGTTCACCGTGAAGCCGAGGCCCGGCCGCTCCGGGATCGCGATGACGCCGTCCTGCACCGTGACGGGTTCGACGGCAAGGTCATGGATCATTGGATTGGCCCCGAGCGAGAACTCGACGGTGAAGCTCGCCGGCGATGCCGCGCAGACGTGCAGCCCGGCGAAGAAGCAGGGCGCGCCTGCCCAGAGATGCGGCGCGAGGCGAAGGTTGAACGCGGACGCCAGCGTCCCGATCCGCATCGCCTCGGTGATGCCGCCGCAGAAGGCGGGGTCGGGCTGGAAGATGTCGGCGGCGCGCAGAACCGCGAGGTCTCGGAACGCGAAGCGCGTGGCCTCGCTCTCGCCGGTCGCGATCGGCACGGGCGTCGATGCGCGCACCTCCGCCATCCCCGGCTTGTCGTCGGCGATGACCGGCTCCTCGAACCACGCGAGGTCGCAGTCACGGACCATGTGCGCGAACCGCTTCGCCTCCGCGACGGTGTAGGTGCCGTGCGCGTCGACCGCGATCTCGATCTCCGGCCCAAGCGCCTCCCGCGCCGCGCGGACCCGCGCCGCCGAGACGTGGAGCCCGCCATCCATCGCGCCCACGCGCATCTTCACGGCGCGAAAGCCGCCCCGGTCGATGTAGCCCTGCAACTGCGCGCCGATGGCATCCGCCGCTGCCCAGCCGCCCGAGGCGTAGGCCGGCAGCCGGTCCGCCTTCCGACCGCCGAGGAGCTGCCACACCGGCTTGCCGTCGGCCTTGCCGAGGATGTCCCAGAGCCCGATGTCGATGGCGCTGATCGCGGCGACGGTGAGCCCGCGCCGCGCCATCTCCGGCATCGCATGGCCCGCCATGCGCGCCTTGTCGGCGCGGACCCCGTTGTAGAGGTCCTCCCAGATCCAGGAGATGTCCGCCGGATCGCGGCCGATGATGCGTGGCCCGAAATCGTGGTTCAGAAGGTGAACCAGCGTTCCGTATTCGCCCGAACTGCCAGCGGCGTTCTTGCCTTCGCCCCATCCGACAAGACCGTCATCTGTCTCGATCCGGCAGATCGCCGCGTCGAACGTCCGCAACGTCCCGAAGTCCGAGGTATGCTGGCGCGCCACCTCGATCGGAATTTGCACCCACCATGCGGCAACGGAAGCGATCCGCATCGAGACGCCTAGCCCTTGAGGAGCGGAAGGATCGTCTCGGCCGTGATCCGCATCTGGTCGGCGTAGAACGTCTCCGTCAGGAGGCTCGAGCCGTGGTCCTGGATGAACTTCAGTTGCTCGGGCGGGATGTCGACGGGGTCGGTCTCCACCATGTCGGGGTAGGGCGCCGCGGGCGTGCGGTCCACCGGCGCCACGAACTCGTTGGTCACGCCGCCGTCATAGCCGATCTCCCGCAGCGTGCCGATGATCTTCGGCCAGTCGAGATGCCCGAGCCCCGCCGCGAAACGGTTGTTGTCGGCGACGTGGAAATCGAAGAGCCGCGCCCCCGCAAGGCGGATCGCCTCATAGACGTCCGTCTCCTCGATGTTGAGGTGGAACGCGTCGAGGCACACGCCACACTCGGGCCCGACCGCGTCCGCGAGCGCCAGCGCCTGCGCGGCACGATTGAAGAGGTAGGTCTCGAAGCGGTTCAGAGGCTCGATGGCGATCTTCACGCCGACCCGTTGCGCGTGGGCGTAACATTCCTTCGTGGCGTCCACGACCCAAGCCCATTCCTCCTCCGGCGTTGCGTCCGGCACCACCTTGCCGACCGTCGCGGGCACCAACGTGATGATCTCGCCCTCGAGTTCGCTCACCATCGTCAGCACTGACTTCACGTAGTCGACCGACCGCGCGCGCTGGCCCTCGTCCTTCGCCGCGAGGTTGCGCTCGCCGAGCGTCAGCGTCACCGCGCCCCAGCACCGGATGCCGTGCTCCTTGAGGCTCGCGCGGGTCTCCTTGACCGGATACTGCTCCGGCTCGCCCGAGATCTCGATGCTTTCGTAGCCGTACTGCTTGATCCGTCGCAGCGTGGTGTCGAGCGGCTCGGCCCGCATCCAGTTGTGGGTCGACAGATGCATGGGATCCTCCCTCTAGTCGCTGTGCGACGCGTGTTGTCCGTATCTGGCTAGACCAGATCCTAGGCGATCTCAAGCTCTGTGAAACCTATATGGTTGACACGGCATCCGGCGATGTTTCTGGTAAGACCAGAAAGGCGTGAGTATCAAGATGCGGGTCGGCATGTGCATGTTCCTTTGGACGACCCGGCTCGGGCCGGAGCACGCCGAATTGCTTGGCGACATCCGCGCGACGGGCTTCGACGGCGTAGAGGTGCCGGTCTTCGACGGCACGCCCGCGGACTACGCCAAGACCGGCCGGATGCTCGACGACATCGGCCTTGCGCGCACCGCCGTGACCGCGATGGGCGACCCGAGCATGAACCTCATCGGCGACGCCAAGCAGCGCGCGGCGGGTCTCGACTACATGCGGCGCGTGCTCGATTGCTCCCATGCGCTCGGCGCCACGCTCCTCTGCGGGCCGCTGCACTCGACGCTCGGCGGGTTCAGCGGGCAGGGCCCGACGGAGGCCGAACTCGCCTGCTCCGTCGAGGTGCAGCGCCGCATCGGCGACCATGCGCGGGGCGCGGGCGTCACCGTGGCGCTCGAAGCGCTCAACCGCTTCGAGTGCTACCTGCTCAACACGATGGACGCGACGGCAGCGCATCTCGACGCCATCGCCCATCCGAACATCCGCGCCATGTACGACACCTTTCACGCCAACATCGAGGAAGCGGATCCAGTGGGCGCGCTGACCCGCAATGCCGCCCATGTCGCGCATATCCACATCTCGGAGAACGACCGGGGGGTGCCCGGCCGCGGTCACGTCCCGTGGGACGCGACCTTCGCCGCGATCAAGTCCATCGGCTACGATGGCTGGCTCACCATCGAGGCCTTCGGTCGCGGCCTGCCGGACCTCGCCGCCGCGACGAGGGTCTGGCGCGACTTTTCCGAGGGACCGGATACGGTCTATCGTGACGGGCATGACCACATCCGCAGGCACATGGCGAAGGCCGGGCTTGCTTGAGGGAGAACTGACATGAAGACGCTGAAGGGCCCGGGCCTGTTTCTCGCGCAATTCGCCGGCGACGAGGCGCCGTTCAACTCATGGGACGCGATCACCAAGCAGGCCGCCGACTGGGGCTATGCGGGCGTGCAAGTCCCGTCATGGGACGGCCGGCTCATCGACCTCGAACGGGCGGCGACGTCGAAGGACTACTGCGACGAGCTGGCCGGGACCGCGCGCGCCAACGGCGTCGAGATCACCGAGTTGTCGTCGCACCTGCAAGGGCAGCTCGTCGCCGTGCATCCGGCCTACGACCTGCCGTTCGACAACTTCGCGTCGGCTTCGGTGCGCGGCGATCCCAAGGCACGGCAGGCTTGGGCAGTTGATCAGGTTCGCAAGGCCATCACCGCGTCGCGCCATCTCGGGATCACGGCGCACGCGACCTTTTCGGGTGCGCTCGCCTGGCCCTACCTCTATCCGTGGCCGCAGCGTCCGCCGGGGCTCGTCGAGGCGGCGTTCGACGAGCTTGCCGCGCGCTGGCGTCCGATCCTCGACCATGCCGAGGAGAACGGCGTCGATGTCTGCTACGAGATCCACCCCGGCGAGGATCTCCACGACGGCGACACCTACGAGATGTTCCTCGACCGCGTGGACCAGCATCCCCGCGCGAACATGCTCTACGACCCGTCGCACTACGTGCTGCAGTGCCTCGACTACCTCGACAACATCGACATCTACCGCGACCGCATCGCCATGTTCCACGTCAAGGACGCGGAGTTCAACCCGACGGGGCGCAAGGGCGTCTACGGCGGGTTCCAGCCTTGGGTGAACCGCGCGGGCCGGTTCCGGTCGCTCGGCGACGGGCAGGTCGACTTCGGTGCGGTGTTCTCGAAGATGGCCGCGAACGGCTTCGACGGCTGGGCCGTCGTCGAGTGGGAATGTGCGATCAAGCACCCGCACGACGGCGCCGTCGAGGGCGCGCAGTTCGTCAAGGACCACATCATCCGCGTGACCGAACGCGCGTTCGACGACTTCACGACGGACGGCGCGGACCAGGGCGCGGTACGGCGCATCCTCGGGCTCTAGCGTTCGCGGAACACCTGGAGCACGTCGCCGGTCGCATCGTCGACGAGCCGCGCTCCCTTCGCGTCGTCGACCTGCGTGCGACCGAGGTCGGGGTAGTGGCAGCGGTCGGCGACGGGCCGCGTGCCGACGATGAGGTAGCGGCAGGGCGTGTCGGAGCGGTTCTCGACGCAATGTGCGTTCGGCACGCCGCCCGGCCAGGCGCAGGCATCGCCGGGACCGATGACGTGCGCGCCGTCGTTCTCGATCACCGTCGCCTCGCCTTCGAGCATCAGGAGGAACTCGTCCTCCACCTCGTGCCAGTGCCGGTTCGAGGTCCGCGCGCCGGGGTGGAGCACCTGCACATAGGCGCCGTACTGCGTGAGCCCGCCCGCGTCGCCGAAGGCCTGCGTGACGATGCGGCCCCATTCGGCGCGCTTTTCGGACGGCGTCTCGTGCTCCGCCACGTCGCCAGCGCGGAGCACCGCCATCAGACGCGCTCGAGGATCGTCGCGGCGCCCATGCCGGAGGCGACGCAGAGCGTGGCGAGGCCGGTCTCGCGGTCCGTCCGCTCCATCTCGTCGAGAAGCGTGCCGAGGATCATCGCCCCCGTGGCGCCGAGCGGATGGCCCATCGCGATGGCGCCGCCGTTGACGTTGACCCGTTCGGGATCCGCGTCGAACGCCTGCAGGAAGCGCAGCACGACCGCCGCGAAGGCCTCGTTGACCTCGAAGAGGCCGATGTCGGCGATGCTCATGCCCGCCTCGCGGAGGATCTTCTCCGTCGCGGGGACCGGGCCCGTCAGCATGATCGTGGGATCGGTGCCGATCTTCGCGGTGGCACGGATGCGCGCGCGGGGCTTCAGCCCGTGCGCCTCCCCGAAGGCCGCGCTGCCGATCAGCACCGCCGCCGCGCCGTCCACGATGCCCGAAGAGTTGCCCGCGTGATGCACGTGATTGATCCGCTCGAGGTGCGGGTAGCGCATGATCGCCACCTTGTCGAAGCCGGGCATCGTCTCGCCCATCTCGCGGAACGCGGGCTTGAGGGCACCGAGCGACTGCATGTCGGTGGCGGGGCGCATGTACTCGTCACGCGCGAGGATCGGCAGGCCGTTGAGGTCGCTCACTTCGATCACCGAGCGCGCGAAGCGGCCCTCGTCCCAGGCCCGGGCCGCGCGCTTCTGCGACTCGACCGCCAGCGCATCCACGTCGTCGCGCGAGAAGCCGTACTCGGTCGCGATGATGTCGGCGGAGATGCCCTGCGGCACGAAGTACGTCGCCATCGCGATGGAGGGATCGACCGCGATCGCGGCGCCGTCCGAGCCCATCGGCACGCGGCCCATCATCTCGACGCCGCCCGCCACGTAGCCCTCGCCCGCGCCGCCGCGGACCTGGTTCGCCGCGAGGTTCACGGCCTCGAGCCCGGAGGCGCAGAAGCGGTTGATCGACAGCCCCGGCACGCTCTCGGCGAAGTCGGACGCCAGCACCGCCGTGCGCGCGAGGCAGCCGCCCTGCTCGCCGACCTGCGTGACGTTGCCCCAGATCACGTCCTCCACCGCCGCCGTGTCGAGGCCGTTGCGGTCCTTGATCGCGTTCAGCGTGAGCGCCGACAGCCGGGCCGCCGTCACCTCGTGCAGCGCGCCGTCGGGCCGGCCCTTCCCGCGCGGGGTGCGGATCGCGTCGTAGATGAAGGCATCGGTCATCTCATCCTCCTTCAGCAACAGCCGTTCGCGTCGTCCGTACCGCGACCAGACCGGATGTACGAGCCCTTCATGCGTCGAAGCGGCATGTCGTCAGGACGCGGGGGGTTGCAGCGCTCGGGGGTCATGGCCGCACCACGGCGCGGGTCTCGGCCGCCTCATAGGCCGCGAAGGCCAGCGCCAGCGTCGCGAGATTGTCCGCCCCCGACGGCTGCGGCGTTGCACGGCCGTGCATGACCTCGAGCGCGTGCGCCGCGAAGTTGGCGACGCTGTCCTGCACGACGCGCCACGGGGCGGCACCCCAGACCGGGCCTGCGGGCGCGGTGTCCTCGAGCGTCTCCACGTCACCCGACGAGAGGACGAGCTGGCCGAACGCATCGACCGCGACGGTTCCTGCGTCGCCCTCGACGATCACGGCCACGCCGGGGAACGGCTCGGGGACGAGCCGCGCGTCGAAGGTGCAGTCGCAGACGGTCACGCCCGTCGCGTGCGTGAGAAGCGCGGTGAATGTGTCCTCGCCACGCACGGTCGGGTTGCGGCGCTGAGTGGCGCAGGCGACGTCGAGCGCTTCCCCCATCAGCCAGCGGGCGACATCGAAGAGGTGCAGCCCCACGTCCATGATCGCGAAGCGCTCGATGTCCTTGAGGTAGGGCTGGTTGCGGTAATTGTCGTAGCCGTGGCGAAACGAGACCCGCGCCCAGGCAGGCGTGCCGATCCGGCCTGCGTCCACGAGCGCCTTCAGGCGCAGCAACGGAGCCTGCCACCGGAAGTTTTCATGCACGATCAGGGCGGCGTCCGCGGCGGCCGCGGCAGCGACCATCGCGCGCCCGTCCTCCATCGTCTCGGCGAAGGGCTTCTGACAGATCACGGTCGCCGCGTGGCGGACCGCACGCTCGACCAGCGGCCGGTGCGATTGGACGGTCGTGGCGATGTCGACGAAATCGAGCTCCACGGCCGCGAACATCGCGTCGGCATCCTCGAACACCGCCTCGACGTCGAACCGCGCGGCCATCGCCTCGGCCTTCGCACGATCGCGATCACAGAGCGCGACGATCCGGG
The DNA here is from genome assembly GCA_965219015.1 of Paracoccaceae bacterium. Lineage (GTDB taxonomy): Bacteria > Pseudomonadota > Alphaproteobacteria > Rhodobacterales > Rhodobacteraceae > CBDCNH01. Next base: position 1,100,981 of record CBDCNH010000011.1, on the reverse strand, counting down.
CGCCGGAGAGGCCGGCCCAGGCATGCATGTGGTTCTCGGCGAAGAAACCGCAGCCGATCAGAGCGCCACGCTTCGGGGGTTCGGTCATGCGGAATGCCTTTCGAGAGACGGAACCTCCTTATAGATCGGTGCCGCATCGGCGGCCGCAAGCGCGAACCGGCGCGTGCCGTCCCCGATTGCGCGGAGGCTGGGCGGCACACCCTTTGGGCCTGGCCTCGCGAGCGGGTGTCGGTCATGGTGATCCGGCGGAAAACTGGTTCGCAGCATATGCGCCGCCATCGGGGTCAGCGCCAACGGCGGCGGTCATCCGGCCATACGTCGAGACCTCGATGCGGATCGCAGCGACGCCGGCCCCGCATTCACGAACGGTTTCGCCGCATGGCGGGGGCGGCGACGTCGTCCGGCCGCTGTCCCATGCCGAGTTCATGCATCAGCATCCGGTCCGCGCGCAGCGACGCGCGCAGCCTGACGGTGGTCTGCTGGCGCTGCACCGTGGCTTCGAGACGCGCCCACCGCGACTCCGTCTGCCGTTCCGGGGCCGCGTTCACATAGCGTCCGATCAGGTCGACCCGGATCCCGAGCCTCGTGTCGAGATCCCGTTCCAGCCGATCGAGCGCGTCGATCGAATAGACGCCGCTGAGCGCGCGTGCTGCCTCCGCGGCGCGGCCGACGAGGACGTCCTGCGGCAGGTCGGACACGGCGCCATAACTGCGGATGAGCCGGGTCAGCAGATAGGCGCAATAGGGGTTATCGTAGTGATTGCGAACGACCTGCCTCCAGTCGTGCGAGCCCCCGAAGAAGTACTCGTCCGGTCCACGCTCGAGCGCGATGCGCCACCCGGTGTGCTGCGGCTTTTGCAGCTCTTCCGGGGTCAGTGCTTGCGCGCAGCGCAGGATGTAGAAGTAGAATGACGCGATCCGCTCCAACGGATCGCGCAGGACGGTGAACACGAAGCGCGGCTCTGGCACGGTTTCCAGCGCTTCCCAGTCGAGATGGCCGGAATAGAGGCGGTATCCCTCGGGAAACTGCGCCGCTCCCGTCCCCGCCTGCGAATGCACACGGACGGGGGAGACGGCGTCCTTGCCCACGACGCGCGCGAGCTCGGTATGGACGGTCTGTCCGGCGGTCTTCGGAAAATGCAGAAAGACCAGCGTGGCCGGGGCTGCGGTCATCGGGACGCTCTCGCGGCGGGGTCCGGCCGGCTGCTGCGGTGCCGCGTCACGGCCTGTCCGCCGGCGACCCCGGCATCAGATCGTACGGCGTCGCCCAGCCCGGGACGGCGGCGAGGCGGTCGAGCCAGGCGTCGATGGCGGGCCAGTCCGAGCGGTCGAAGCCGAAGGGCTCGGGGTAGTAGAGGTAGCCCGCGAGCGAGCAGTCCGCGATCGTCACCGCGTCGCCGACGGTCCAGGATCGCCCCGCGAGATGCGCTTCGAGCACCTTCAAGGCTGACTTCAGCCGCGCCTGCTGCCAGTCGATCACCGCTTCGGGACGCTTCTCGGGCGGCACGAAGTTCATCAGGAAGCGCATTGGCCCGATCATGCCGGAGAGCCGATGGTTGTCCCAGAACATCCAGCGCAGGATCTCGCGTCGCTCGAGGGCGCTGCGTCCGCCGAGCCGGCCGGTCTTGGAGCTCACGTAGTCGAGGATCACGCCGGACTGCGTGAGCACCAGCTCGCCGTCCTCGAGCACCGGCACCTCGGCCATTTCGTTCAGGGCCCGGAACGCTTCGGTGCGCGCGCCGCCGTTGAAGAAGTCGACGTAGACCGGTTCCCATTCGCAGCCTGCCACGGTCATCGCCAGCGCGGCCTTGTAGGCGTTGCCGGACTCGCCGAAGCAGTGCAGCCGCATCATGCCCGTCTCACTCCACCGTCTCGATGCGGCCTTCGGGGAACTCGATGCCCTCGAAGTCCGGCATTGCGCGCTGCAGGATCTCGGTCTGGCTCGGATCGTCGATGCGGACGAGATACCAGGCGCCCTCGTCCTCGATCGCCACCGTGGTGCTCTCGAACTTCATCGTCTGCCCGCTCGCGGTTATCGTGGCGCGCGTGGGGATGAGCGCGTAGGATCGGCCGCTGGAGGTCTCGGCATAGGTCGCGCCCTCGACGTCCATGCTCATGTCGCGAAACTCGACGGCCTCGAGACCCTTCATCTGATCGGCCGCAGCGGCCCGCACGTCCCCGACGGGCCGCCCCGACTGCGTCGCGATGGCCTCGAAGATCTTCGGCGGCACGTAGTCGATCAGCTTGCCGTAGGTCTTATTGGTGAACACCGCGGCGAAGCCCGCCGCGCGGTCCGCGACGGTGGCCTTGTCGGCTTCCGTCGCCTCGCGTGCGAACCCGGAGGTGGACGCCGCCAGGGCGAGGCCGGCGGCAAGGAGGATGCGTCGCATTCCCGTACCTTCCGCGATCAGAAATCGTTGGCCGCGAGCGCCATCACCGGGGCGGCGCCCGTCTCGATGCGTGCGCGATGCAGCGCCGTCGCCGGCAGCAGCCGCGCCATGTAGTAGCGCCCGGTCGCGATCTTGGTCTCGTAGAACGCGGCGTCCCCGGTGCCGGCCGCAAGCGCCGCGCCCGCCGCCCGCGCCATCCGCGCCCACATCAGCCCGAGCGCCACGTGCCCGAAGAGGTGCATGAAGTCGTAGGAGCCCGCGAGCGCCTCGTTGGGGTTCTTCATGCCGTGCTGCATGAAGTAGCCCGCCGCCGCCTGCAAGTCCTTGCCCGCCCGGTCGAGCGGGCCGAGGAAACCGTCCTTGAGCACCGCGTCTTCCGCATGGTCGGCGCCGAACGCCTTCACGAGCCCGAAGAACGCCATGATGTGCCGCCCGCCATCCGCGCCGAGCTTGCGGCCCACGAGATCGAGCGCCTGGATGCCGTTCGCGCCCTCGTAGATCATCGCGATCCGCGCATCGCGCGCGAACTGCGACATGCCCCATTCCTCGATGTAGCCATGCCCGCCGTAGACCTGCTGCGCGGCCACCGCCATCTCGAAGCCCTTGTCGGTCAGGAACCCTTTCAGCACCGGCGTGAGAAGCGAGATCATCCCCTCGGCGGCCGCGTCGCCCATCCGCCGGCTGCGGTCGATGAGCTCGGCGCCCCAGTAGGTGAACGCCCGCGCGCCCTCCACGAAGGCCTTCTGGTCCATCAGGTTGCGACGGATGTCGGGGTGGACGATGATCGGGTCGGCGGCGCCGCCGGGGTTGGCGGGCCCGGTCACGTCGCGCCCCTGCAGCCGGTCGCGCGCATAGGCGACCGCGTTCTGGTAGGCCACGTCGGCCTGCGCGTAGCCCTGCAGCCCGACGCCGAGCCGCGCCTCGTTCATCATCGTGAACATCGCCCGCATCCCCTTGTGGAGATCGCCGAGGAGCCAGCCCGCAGCTCCGTCGTAGTTCATCACGCAGGTCGCGTTGCCGTGGATGCCCATCTTCTCCTCGAGCTTGCCGCACGACAGCGCGTTGCGGTTGCCGAGCGAGCCGTCCTCGTTGACGAGGAACTTCGGCACGATGAAGAGGCTGATCCCCTTGGTGCCCGGCCCGCCGCCCGGCGCCTTGGCGAGGACGAGGTGGACGATGTTGTCGGCAAGGTCGTGCTCGCCCGAGGAGATGAAGATCTTCTGCCCGGTGATGCGGTAGCTGCCGTCCGGCTGCGGCTCTGCCTTCGTCCGCATCATCCCGAGGTCGGTGCCGCAATGCGGCTCGGTCAGGTTCATCGTGCCGGTCCAGTCGCCGGAGACCATGTGCGGCAGGTAGGCGGCCTTCTGCGCCGGGGTGCCGTGGACATGGATTGCCGAATAGGCGCCGTGCGTGAGGCCCTGGTACATCTGGAACGCCATGTTCGCGGCGACGAAGATCTCGCCCACGGCGGTGTTGAGCACGTAGGGCATCCCCTGGCCGCCGTACTCGGGGTCGCAGTCGAGCCCCATCCAGCCGCCGGCCTTCATCTCGGCATAGGCGTCCTTGAACCCAGTGGGCGTCACGACGACGCCGTTCTCGAGCCGGCAGCCCTCGCGGTCGCCGACGGCGTTGAGGGGCGCCAGCACTTCCGCGGCCAGTCGTCCCGCCTCGGCGATCACCTGCGCCGTGAACTCGGGCTCGAGGTCGGCGTAGCCGGGGATGTCGGAGGAGGCAACGTGCAGCACCTCGTCGAGCACGAAGGCGATGTCCTTCTCGGGTGCGGCATAGCTCGGCATCGGCGTCCTCCGGTCACAGGCGTGATGCGAAACTGCCCGCGCCGCGCGAGGCCTGCAAGCCGGACGAGGCGGAACGTGGCGTCAGCCGGCGAGCCGCGCCGAGGTCTGGTCGCGCAGCGCATGGAGGTCTTCGATGGTGGCCAGAAGCTCGGTCCTTTGCCGGTCGAGCTCGCCCAGCTGCCGGTTCGCAAGCTCCACGAAGGCGGCAAGCTGCGGCTCCGTCCCTTCGGCGTCGTAAAGATCAAGCCACTGGCGGATCTCCTCCAGGGAGAATCCGAACCGCCGCCCGCGCAGGATCAGCGTCATCCGCGCGACCTCGCGCGCCCCGTAGAAGCGTGCGCGGCCGTCCTTTTCGGGTCGCAGCAGCTCGATGTATTCGTAGTAGCGCAGCGTGCGCGGCGTCACCTCGAACCGGGCGCACATCTCCTTGAACGTCAGGCGACTATCGGTCATCGCTGCCAGTCCCCGTTTGCCACGATGCTAGCGGGTCCGCTGCAACCGCGCAATCGCCGAGCCCGGCGGCCAATTCCCCCTTGATCGCCCGCCGCGATGCGGCGACCAAGGCGCTTCATCCGCGAGGTTCCATGTCCGACGCCGCCGACCGCGCGCAGCAGTTCATCGCCGCGATCCCGCTCGCCCGCGCGCTCGCGATGCGGCTCGATGCGGTCGCGGAAGGCACGGCGACGATCTCGATGCCCTGGGACGCCCGGCTCATCGGTGATCCCGCGACGGGCGTGATCCACGGCGGCGTCGTCTCCACGCTGATGGACACCTGCGCCGGGGCCGCGGTGATGAGCCATCCGGCGACCGGCCCCTCGACCGCGACGCTCGACCTTCGCATCGACTACATGCGCCCCGCGACGCCCGGCGAGCGGCTCACGGCCCGCGCCGAATGCTACCACGTCACCCGCTCCGTCGCCTTCGTCCGCGCCACCGCGACCGACGCCGACGCCGCGCGCCCTGTGGCCACCGCGACGGGCGCCTTCACCGTGGACCGCGCGTGAGCGGCGCCGACACAGGGCTCGACGCGCGCCTCGCGACGCTTGTGGCAAGCGTGCCGGTGGTGGCGTTCTTCGGCATCTCGTTCGCAGCGCATGGCGACGAGCTGACCGCGACGATGCGCTTCGCCGAGCATCTCGTCGGCAACCCGATGCTGCCGGCGCTCCACGGCGGTGCCACGGCCGCGTTCCTCGAGGTGACGGCCATCGCCGAACTCGCGCTCTCTCTCGGCGGCGAGGGGACGCTGCGCCTGCCGAAGACGATCGACTTCACCGTGGACTACCTCCGCACCGGTCTGCCGCGCGACGCCTATGCCCGCGCGCGGGTCAACCGTTCGGGGCGGCGCTACGCCAGCGTGCAGGTCGAGGCCTGGCAGGACAGCCGCGCCCGGCTCTTCGCGCAGGCGACGGGGCATTTTCTTGTCGAGCCCGCCTGATGACCCCGGTGACGCATGCCCGCGTGCTCCGCATCGCCGTGCCGATCCTTGTCTCGAACGTCTCGGTGCCGATCCTCGGCGCGGTCGACACCGGCGTCGTCGGTCAGCTCGGCCTCGCGGCGCCCATCGGCGCCGTCGGCATCGGCGCGGTGATCCTCGCGTCGGTCTACTGGATCTTCGGCTTCCTCCGCATGGGCACCTCGGGGATGGTCGCGCAGGCGCACGGCGCCGGCGACGCGCCCGAGACCGGCGCGATCCTGATGCGCGCGCTGATGATCGGCGCCGTCGCGGGGCTGGCGCTGACGGCGCTGCAGCTCCCGCTGATGGCGCTCGCGTTCCGCGTGGCCCCTGCGTCCGCCGAGGTCGAGGGGCTCGCGCGCACCTACCTCGGCATCCGGCTCTGGGGCGCCCCCGCCGCCATCGCGCTCTTCGCGGTCAACGGGTGGCTCCTCGCGGTCGAGCGTACGCGGTCGGTGCTCGTCCTCCAGCTCTGGATGAACGGCCTCAACGTCGGGCTCGACCTCCTCTTCGTGCTCGGTCTCGGGCTCGGCGTCGGCGGCGTCGCGGTGGCGACGCTCATCGCCGAATGGTCAGGCCTCGGCTTCGGCCTCTGGCTCTGCCGCTCGGCCTTCGCGGGCGACCAGTGGCGCGACTGGGCTCGCGTGCTCGACCGCGCCCGGCTCCGCCGCATGGTCGCCGTCAACACCGACATCATGATCCGCTCCGTGGTCCTGCAGGGCAGCTTCACGGCCTTCATCTTCCTTGCCGCGGGCTTCGGCGACACCGCCCTCGCCGCGAACCAGGTGCTCCTCCAGTTCCTGGAGATCACCGCCTACGCGCTCGACGGCTTCGCCTTCGCCGCCGAGACGCTGGTGGGCCAGGCGGTCGGCGCGGGCTCGCTCGCGGCGCTGCGGCGCTCCTCCGTCGTCACGAGCGAGTGGGGCGTCGGCGGCAGCGTCGTCCTCGGGCTCGCGTTCTGGTTCGCCGGGCCCGCGATCATCGACACGATGGCCAAGGCGCCCGAGGTGCAGGAGACGGCGCGGCACTACCTCGGCTGGGTCGCGGTGGCGCCGGTGGTGGGCATCGCCGCCTGGATGTTCGACGGCATCTACATCGGCGCCACCGAGACGCGCACGATGCGGAACGCGATGCTCGCGTCCGTCGCGGTCTACGCCGCCACCGTGGTCGCGCTCGTTCCCGCCTACGGCAACCACGGTCTCTGGGCGTCGCTGATGGTGCTCAACGTCATGCGCGCGCTCACGCTCGGCGCGAGCTACCCGCGGCTCGAACGGCGCGCCGTCCCTCCTTGACGCCAGCGCTCGGTCCCGGTGCCGACGGCGTCCGCCACGCGCGCGAAGCCGTCTGCCGCGAGGAGCCGGTCGAGCCCCCGCGCGATCTCGCCCGCCAGCGACAGCCCGCCGGTGACGAGCCCCGTGTAGAGCTGCACCGCCGACGCCCCGGCCCGGATCTTCGCGTAGGCATCCGCCGCCGAAACGATGCCGCCGACCCCGATCAGCGGCATCCGCCCGCCTGTCAGATGCGCGAGCTCCGCCAGCACGCGCGTGGACGGATCGAACAATGGCGCCCCGGAAAGACCTCCCGCTTGGTCCCGGCTTGCACTTTTCAGGCTTTCGCGCGCGGTCGTGGTGTTCGTCGCCACGATCCCGTCGATGCCCGCGTCCTCCGCGGTCGCGGCGATCGCCGCAAGCTCCGCAAGGCTCAGGTCCGGCGCGATCTTGAGGAACACCGGCGGCCGACGCGCGAGCCCGTCGCGCGCGGCGAGCACCGCGGCCAGCACGCGCCCGAGGGCGCCCGGCCCCTGCAGGTCGCGCAGCCCCGGCGTGTTCGGCGACGACACGTTCAGCGTCGCGAAATCGACGTGCGGACCGCAGGAGGCGAGCACGGCGGCGAAATCCGCGCCAGGATCGCTTGAGCCCTTCATCGCCCCGAGGTTGATCCCGACCGGCACGCCCTCCGGCCGCCGCGCCAGACGCGCCGCGATGGCCTCGACCCCGTCGTTGTTGAACCCGAAGCGGTTGATGACCGCACCGTCTTCCAGCAGCCGAAAGAGCCGCGGCCGCGGGTTGCCCGGCTGCGCCCGCGGCGTCGCGGCCCCCACTTCGACCCAGCCGAACCCTGCCCGCGCCAGCGCCGCCACCGCGACCGCATTCTTGTCGAACCCCGCCGCCAGTCCGACCGGATTGGCGAGCTTGAGCCCCGAGAGCCGCATGCCGAGCCGCGGCCGCGCCACCGGCCCGCCGCTCGGCCCGAGCCCAAGCCGCAGCGCCCGCAGGGCCAGCCCGTGCGCGCGTTCAGGATCGAGCCGCGCCAGCACGGCGAGCCCGGCGCGCTCCAGCGGCGTCACATGACGCCTTCGGGGAAGATGTGCCCCGCGGCCCCCAGCGGCAGCGACTTGTCCCAGACGACGTCGGCGCTCCCGAGCGCGCGGTAGAGATGCGGAAAAAGCGCCCCGCCGCGCGAGGGCTCCCAGCGCAGCGCGTCGCCGAGAGCATCCGCGTCGAGCGCTACGAGCACGAGATCGCTCTCCGCGGCGAAGTGCTTCGCTACCGTCTCCGCGACCTGCGCGGCCGTCGAGAGATGGACGAAGCCGTCCGTGCGGTCGACCGGCGCGCCAGCGGTTTCACCGGCGGCGCGGAAGGCATTCCATTCGGATCGGCGGAGAACCTTGTAGACCAGCATCCTCGTCTCTTGCCGGGCCGGGAACGCCACGTCAACGGTGGCTCTGGTTCGGGCGAGCGGTTGACGGATGCCGCCCCGGCAGCGACCATTCGCCGCCAGCGAAAGGAACTTCATGCGCCGAACCCTGCTCCTCGCCACCGCGCTCGTCTGTCTCGCCGGGACCGCCCACGCCGAGTACCGGCTGACGATCCTGCACACGAACGACTTCCACGCCCGCTTCGAGCCGGTATCGGAGTACGACAGCACCTGTTCCGGCGAGGACGACGCCGCGGGACAATGCTTCGGGGGCTCGGCGCGGCAGGTCACGGCCATCGCGGCCGCCCGCGCCCGCTCCGACACCTCGATCCTCGTCGACGGCGGCGACCAGTTCCAGGGCACGATCTTCTACACCTACTACAAGGGCAAGCTCTCGGCCGAGATGATGTCGAAGCTCGGCTATGACGCGATGACCGTCGGCAACCACGAGTTCGACGACGGCCCCGCGGCGCTCCGCGGCTTCCTCGACGCGGTGACGTTCCCGGTCTTGATGTCGAACGCGGATATCCATGCCGAGACGGCGCTCGCGGGCGTCATCCGCAAATCCGTGGTCATCGAGCGTGGGGGCGAGCGGCTCGGCCTCATCGGGCTCACCCCGGAGGACACGGGCGAGCTGTCGTCGCCCGGCCCGAACGTCACCTTCTCCGATCCCGTCGCGGCGGTGCAGGGCGAGGTCGACCGGCTGACGGCGGAGGGGGTGAACAAGATCATCGTCCTGTCGCACTCGGGCTACGAGGTCGACAAGCGCATCGCCGCCGCGACCACCGGCGTCGACGTGATCGTCGGCGGCCACAGCCACACATACCTCTCGAGCACGTCGGACAAGGCGGCGGGGCCCTATCCGACGATGGTCGGCAACACCGCGATCGTGCAGGCCTACGCCTATTCCAAGTACCTTGGCGAGCTCGACGTCGTGTTCGACGACGCGGGTGCGCTCGTGTCGGCCACTGGCGAGCCTGAGCTCCTCGACGCGGCCGTCGCCGAGGACGCCGCGACCGTGGCGCGGATCGGCGAGCTGGCGAAGCCGCTCGACGCCATCCGCAACGAGGTCGTGGCCGAAGCCGCGGCTTCCATCGACGGCAGCCGCGATGCCTGCCGGTCGCAGGAATGCGCGATGGGCAACCTCATCGCCGAGGCGATGCTCGCACGCGTCCGCGACCAGGGCATCGAGATCGCGCTGCAGAACGGCGGCGGCGTGCGCGCCTCCATCGACGCGGGCCCGGTGACGATGGGCGAGGTGCTCACGGTGCTGCCGTTCCAGAACACGCTCTCGACCTTTCAGATCGCGGGCCGCGACATCGTGGCCGCGCTCGAGAATGGCGTGAGCCAGGTCGCCGACGGCGCGGGCCGGTTTCCGCAGGTGGCGGGGCTGTCGTTCGCGTGGGATCCCGCGGCCGAGCCCGGCGCGCGCGTCAGCGACGTGCGCGTGGCCGAAGCGGGCCGCATGGTGCCCATCGACGCGGACAAGCTCTACGGCGTGGTCAGCAACAACTTCGTCCGCGGCGGCGGCGACGGCTACAAGGTCTTCGCCACCGATGCGGTCAACGTCTACGACTTCGGTCCGGACCTCGCCGACGTGGTGGCGGAGTATCTGGCCGCGAACGGCCCCTACACCCCCGCCATCGACGGGCGGATCGTGCGCCGCTGAACATGTGCGGCCGCTTCGTCATCACGACGCCGCTCGAGGCGATCGCGGCGCTCTTCGACGCCGTGCCCGCCAACGACCTGCCGGCGGCGGAGAACTACAACGTCTGCCCGACGGACACGATCGCCGTCGTCACGGCCGGACGGCGGCTCCGCGCGATGCGCTGGGGCCTGGTGCCGGCGTGGTACGACAAACCCACCGGCGGGCCGCTCCTCATCAACGCGCGCGCCGAGACGGTGGCGACGAAGCCCGCGTTCCGCGCGGCGGTGCGCGAGCGCCGCTGCCTGATCCCGGCGGCGGGATATTATGAATGGACGTCAGACGCTTCCGGGTCGAAGTTTCCATGGTACATCAACCGCGCCGACGGCGCGGCGCTGGCCTTTGCCGGCGTCTGGCAGGCTTGGGAGAAAGGCGGCACGGCGCTCGTCACCTGCGCCATCGTCACCGCGGCGGCGGAGGGCTCTCTCGCCGCGCTCCACACGCGCGTACCGGTGACGGTCGAGCCCGCCGACTGGCCGCTCTGGCTCGGCGAGGCGGGGCAGGGCGCCGCAGCACTGATGCGGGCCCCGGCGGAGGGGGTGTTCGCCGCGCGCCGCGTCGACCCGGCGGTCAATTCGAACCGCGCGACGGGACCGCAGCTCATCGAGCCCATCGCCGCCTGACGGCTTGCCAGCGGGCCCGCCGCGCCGCATACGGACAGCGCGCGGGTGTAGCTCAATGGTAGAGCAGAAGCCTTCCAAGCTTATGACGAGGGTTCGATTCCCTTCACCCGCTCCATCCTGCCCTATGTCACGCTCGCTGCTGTGGCCCTGGCGCTGTGGCTGCCGGGGTTCGCGTCGCTGCCTGTCACCGATCGCGACGAGGCGAGCTTCGCGCAGGCATCGCGGCAGATGTGGGCCACGGGCGACCTCGTGGAGCCCATGCTCGGCGCCGCGCCGCGGCTGAAGAAGCCTGCGGGCATCTACTGGCTCCAGACCGCCGCCGTGGCGCTGACCGGCGGTGCGGGAGCGGACGACATCCGCACCTACCGCGCGGTGTCGCTGGCGGGCGCGCTGGCCGCGGTGCTCCTTTGCTACGGTCTCGCGCGCGGGCTCCTCGCGCCGCGCGCGGCGCTGACGGCGGCGGTGCTCCTCGCCGCGAGCGTGATCCTCGGGTCCGAGGCGCGGCTCGCCAAGACCGACGCGGTGCTCCTCGCCGCGATCGTCGCGGCGCAGGGCGTGCTCGCGCAGGCCTGGACGGGCCGTCGCGTCGGGCCGTGGCGCGTCGTGCTCTTCTGGGGCGCATTGGCGCTGGGGACGCTGGTGAAGGGGCCGGTCGGGCCGGTGGTGACGGCGCTGACGGCCTTGGCGCTCGTCGCCACGTCGCGGCGCGCGCGCTGGCTCGGCGCGGTGCGGCCGCTGCCGGGGGCGGCGCTCTACGCGGCGCTCGTCCTGCCCTGGGCCGTCGCGATCACCCTCCGCACCGGCGGCGCGTTCTGGGCGGCGTCGCTCGGGAGCGACCTCGGGGCGAAGCTCGCCGGCGGGCAGGAAGGCCACGGCGCGCCGCCCGGCACGCATCTCGCCCTCCTGCCGCTGACGTTCTTTCCGGGCATCCTGGCGCTCGTCGTGGCGTTGCCGGGCCTCCGGGCGCGCTGGCGCGAGCCCGGCGTCCGCTTCCTCCTCGCCTGGGCGGTGCCGGCGTTCCTCGTGTTCGAGGCGGCGCCCACGAAGCTGCCGCACTACACGCTGCCGGTCCTGCCCGCCCTCGCGATGCTCGCCGCCGCGGGCTGGTCCGCCACGCCGCCGCGGCTCTGGGCGCGCATCGCCACGGCCGTGCTGGCGCTGGGGCCGCTCGGGCTCATCGGCGCGGCGGGGTGGACCGCATACACGCGCACCGGCGCGCTGCCTCCGTTCGCGATCTGCTGCGCCATCGCCGCACTTCCCGTCACGGCGCTTATGCTGCGCGCGCTCTGGGCCGGGGCGCGCGGACCGGCCTGCGTCTGGCTGGTGGCGCTCTCGTTCCTCGTCGCGCTCGGCGTCTGGCCCACGGCCGCGCGGATCCCGGCGTTCTGGCCCTCCGCGGCGATCGGGCGCACGGTCGCGGAGTTCGACCGCTGCCCGGACCCCGCCGTCATCGTCGCGGGCTACGCCGAGCCGTCGGTCCTCTTCGCCACCTCCGCCGCCGCGCGCCTCGCCGACGGTCCCGAAGCCGCCGCCGCATTCATCAGCGCGCCCTGTGCCGTCGCGTTCATCGCGCAGCCGCAACAAGCGGCATTCGAGGCCGCCACCGGTGCCCTCGCCGCCGCACGCATCACCGGCTTCAACCTCGGCGCCGGCCGCGGCGTGGCGCTCGGCGTCTACGTCCGGCCCTGACCGCGGCCTTGCCGCGTCAGGGCCCGTAGCTTACATGGCGCCACGAAGGGCAGGGCAGATGGCACAGCCGGCGACGGGACTGACCGAGGAACGCGCGGCATCCAAGCGCATCGGCTCGCTGCGGGGGCTGGTGCCGTTCGTCGTGCCCTACACGCGCCTCATGGTGCTGGCGGCGCTGGCGCTGGTGCTCACCGCCGCCGTCTCGCTCGTCCTTCCGCTCGCCGTTCGGCGGGTGGTGGACGGGTTCGACACCGGCCAGACCAAGCTCCTCGACAGCTACTTCGCGGCGGCACTCGGCATCGCCGTCCTGCTGGCGATCGGCACGGGGGTCCGCTACTATCTCGTCACGCGGCTCGGCGAGCGGGTCGTGGCGGACATCCGAAAGGCGCTCTTCGACCGCGTCATCGGCATGTCGCCGGCGTTCTTCGAGCGCATCATGACGGGCGAGGTGCTGAGCCGGCTCACCACCGACACGACGCTCATCCTGTCGGTCATCGGCTCGTCGGTCTCGGTGGCGCTCCGCAACGTGCTCATCCTCTTCGGCGGCCTGGCCCTGATGCTCGCGACCAGCCCCAAGCTCACGAGCCTTGTCCTGCTGATCGTCCCGGCGGTCATCGTGCCCATCGTCGTGCTCGGGCGGCGCCTGCGCGGGCTCAGCCGGGAGAACCAGGACTGGATCGCGGCATCGTCGGGCAACGCCTCCGAGGCGCTCTCTTCGGTGCAGACGGTGCAGGCGTTCACGCACGAGGCGCCGTCGCGCAAGGCCTTCGCCGACGTGACCGAGAAATCCTACGTCGTGGCGCAGAAGCGCATCGGCACTCGGGCGATCATGACCGGGATCGTGATCCTCCTCGTGTTCGCCGGCATCGTCGGCGTGCTCTGGATCGGCGCGCGCGACGTGCGCGGCGGCGCGATGACGCCGGGCGAGCTGGTGCAGTTCCTGATCTATGCCGTCATGGTCGCCGGCGCAGTCGGCGCGCTCTCCGAGATCTGGGGCGAGCTGCAGCGCGCATCGGGCGCGACCGAGCGGCTCGTCGAACTCCTGAACGCGACCGATCCGGTGCAGGACGTCGCGGCGCCGGTCGCGCTGCCGAGGCCAGCGCGCGGCGAGGTGCGGTTCGACGCCGTGACCTTCCGCTACCCCGCGCGGCCGCTTACGGCGGCGCTCGACGGCATCGACTTCCGCGTCGCGCCGGGCGAGACGGTGGCGCTCGTCGGTCCGTCGGGTGCCGGCAAGACCACGATCATCCAGCTGCTGCAACGCTTCTACGACCCCGACAGCGGCGTCGTGAGCATCGACGGCGTGGACGTCCGCACGATGGCGCGGCCCGACTTCCGCGGCGTGATCGCGCTGGTGCCGCAGGACCCGGTGATCTTTGCGGCCTCGGCGCGCGAGAACATCCGTTTCGGACGGCCGGAGGCGACCGACGCGGAGGTCGAGACGGCGGCGCGGTCGGCGGCGGCCTACGACTTCCTCGCCGCCCTTCCGGATGGCTTCGACACCTATGTGGGCGAGCGCGGGGTGATGCTCTCGGGCGGCCAGAAGCAGCGCATCGCCATCGCCCGCGCGATCCTGCGCGACGCGCCGATCCTGCTCCTCGACGAGGCGACGAGCGCGCTCGATGCCGAGAGCGAGCGCGCGGTGCAGGTGGCCGTCGAGCGCCTGAGCCGCGACCGCACCACGCTCATCGTCGCACATCGGCTCGCGACCGTGAAGCGCGCCGACCGCATCCTCGTGTTCGAGGCGGGCCGCATCGTGGCGGAGGGCTCGCACGACGCGCTCGTCGCGCAGGGCGGGCTCTATGCGCGGCTGGCACGGCTCCAGTTCACCGAAGGCATGGCGGCCGAGTAGGCTTGCGCGAAGGCCTCGGCGCGGATCATTCTTGTGCAGGCCCGAACGGGCAGCGGGGAGGGCGAGCGATGTCGGCGTACAACACCGTGGCCGAGCGCGACGCGTTCGAGGCGGAGATGCCCTGGGAAGCGCGGCACGCGCCACCGAACGTCCTCGCGATGCTCCGGCAGACCGCCGCCGCGCATGGGGCGCGCCCCGCGATAACGTTCCAGCTCACCTCCGGCCCGACGGATCGTGCCGAGACGCTCGACTGGCAGGCGCTTCTGGCCCGCGTCACGCAGGCCGCGAACCTCTTCCGCAGCCTCGGCGTCGGTGAGCACGACGTCGTGGCCTATGTCCTGCCGAACTGCACCGAGGCCGTGGTGACGCTCCTCGGCGGCGCCACTGCCGGCATCGTCGCGGCGGTCAATCCGCTGATGAAACCCGCGCAGATGGCCGCCATCCTGCGCGAGACGCGGGCGAAGGTCGTGGTTACGCTGCGGTCGTTCCCGAAGTCGGAGGTGGCCGGGACGCTGGCGCAGGCGCTCGCCGATGCGCCGGGGGTCGAGACGGTGCTCGAGGTCGATCTCAACCGCTACCTCGCGCCGCCGAAGTCGTGGATCGTCCCGTTCCTGCGCCCGAAGGCCGTGGCGCACGGGCGCCGCACGCTCGACTTCGGCAAGGCTTGCGACGGCCAGCCCGCCGACCGGCTTACGTTCAAGGAAAGCGACTCCGACCGGGTCGCGGCCTACTTCCACACCGGCGGCACGACGGGGATGCCGAAGATCGCGCAGCACAAGGCCTCGGGCATGGTCTACAACGGCTGGCTCGGCGCGACGCTGCTCTTCGGGTCCGAGGACGTGCTGATCTGCCCGCTGCCGCTCTTCCACTGCTTCGCGGCCTATCCCGTGCTGATGTCGGTCGTGGCCTCGGGCGCGCACGTCGTATTTCCGACGCCTGCGGGCTACCGCGGCGAGGGCGTGTTCGACAACTTCTGGAAACTCGTCGAGCGCTGGCGCGTGAGCTTCGTCATCACCGTGCCGACCGCCATCGCGGCGCTGATGCAGCGCCCGGTCGACGCGGACCTCTCGAGCCTCAAGACCGCGCTCTCGGGCTCGTCGCCGCTGCCCATCGATCTCTACCGCCGCTTCGAGGCGGCGACGGGCGTGACGCTCTTCGAGGGCTACGGGCTCACCGAATGCACCTGCCTCGTGTCGATCAACCCGCCGGCGGGCGCGAAGAAGATCGGCTCCGTCGGCATCCCCTTCGCCTATACCGACGTGCGGATCCTCGACTGCGACGCCGAAGGCGCGATCACCCGCGAATGTGCCCGCGGCGAGGTCGGCGAGATCTGCGTGGCGAGCCCCGGCGTGTTCGAGGGCTCGACCTACACCGAGGTGTCGAAGAACCGGGGCCTCTTCGCCGGCCGCCGCTTTCTTCGGACCGGCGATCTCGGGCGGCTCGACGAGGAGGGCTACCTCTTCATCACCGGACGCGCGAAGGATCTCATCATCCGCGGCGGGCACAACATCGACCCCGCGATCATCGAGGAGGCGCTGGCAGGGCATCCGGCGGTCGCGTTCGTCGGTGCCATCGGGCAGCCCGACGCCCATGCGGGCGAGCTTCCCTGCGCCTATGTCGAGCTCGTCGAGGGCAGCACGGCCAGCTCTGACGAGCTCAGCGCCCATGCTGCCGCGCGGATCGGCGAGCGCGCGGCAATCCCGAAATACATCGAAATCGTGGAGGAGCTGCCGAAGACCGCGGTGGGCAAGATCTTCAAGCCCGATCTTCGCAAGCGTGCCATCGCACGGATATATGGAGCCGCGCTGACGGATGCCGGGATCGGCGCGCGTGTCGCCGAGGTCGTGGACGACCCGAAGCGCGGGCTGGTGGCCCGGCTCCGCCGCACCGGGGAGGAGACGGCGGAGCCGGACGCCGTGCTCGGCATCTTCACGCGGCCCTGGGAGTGGGCCGACTGAGCCTCACTTCGGCGCCGCGCCCAACGCGGCGGTGATGCGGTTGGCGAAGTACGGCGTGAAGAGCGTGGTGCCGAGCACGAACACGGGCCAGAGGCCGGTGAGCTTGTCGAGGTCGCGGTCGAAGAAGAGGCAGAACTGCGCCCACATGCAGACGCCGACGAAGAGCGCCGTCAGCGTGAGCGCGCCGAGCGCGCCCGTGACGCGGGCGAAGCTCGTCTTGTCGTCGGCCTCCGAGAGCATCGTCTTGATCGCGAGGGGCCGATGGCCGCGCGGCCAGAAGAGCACGCCGAGGGTCGAGCTCACGCCGACGGCGATCAGCGCGAGCATGATCCAGAAGGCGTACTCGTAGGTGCTCACGAGATGGGTTTCGATGAGGTGCGGGTCCATGTCCTGCGCTCCTGCGGAAGGTGGGGCGGACCCGGACGGGCCCGCCCGAGGGGGTCATTCCGCCGCCATCGCCTGCTCGGGCAGGTAGCACGCGATGTTGCGCTCCCACCATTCGGCGGTGCTCATGCCGGCGATCGTAAGCGTCGAGGTGCCGACCGCGGATCCCGCGCCCGGCATGCCCGCGATGGTGACGCGATGGCCATCGAAGTCGTCGAAGGCCATCTTCACCGGCTCGGGCGAGGTCAGCATCTGCTCCTGCAGGATGCCGACGGCGATGCGCTCGCCCATCCGCAGGCTCTCGTAGTAGTCGGTGTAGTAATGCACGCCCGCCATGTTGCGCGCGATGGCGATGTTGCCCGCGAGCTTGTCGAGCTCGCCCTGGATCGTCAGCGCTGCCGGCCCGTCCGAGGTCCGCAGGTAGTCGTAGTGCCCGACGAGATCGCCGCGGAACCCGTGGTCGACGAGCTTCCGAGGCGTACCCGAGGCGTCGAGCATGTCGAAGAAGGCCTTCAGGATCGTGATGCTCGCCCCGGCGACGGTCGCGTGGCCCGCGCCATAGGCGGGGTGCATCGGCGAGCCTTCGGGGAAGGCCATCGGCAGCAGCACGTTGCGCGCGATGTCGGGGGACGCCAGCTCGAAGGTCGGCACGAGGCCGCGCGCCGCGGGCGTCGCGTCGTTGTTGCGCGCGTTGAGCCGCTCGATCCACGCCAGCAGCTTCGGCGCATGGGTCTGGTACGCGGTGAGCATCGCGGCGATCGCGGGTGCCGCGGCACCGAGCTTGGCCGCATCCGCGCCAGTGCCGAGCGCCAGCCGTGCCGCGATCACCTCGGGCCGCGCCCGGCGGTGGATCAGGAACTTCTGTCGCCGGACCGCCTTCAGCCCGCGCGAGGCGACCTCGGCCATCAGCGACAGCAGGTGCGGCGGCCCCCAGGTCGCGAAGCCGGCGCGCGTTGGCTGCACCGTCTCCGGCAGGCCCTTTCCGAACGGCACGCCGCGGTCGAACATCAGAAGCGTGGCGTTGAAGTAGGCCTGGTAGAGCTGGTCGACATGGACATAGCTCGCCATGTCGCGGGGCGTGGTCAGGAACCGCTTGCCGCCGTGGAGGTCGCTGCCGACGTGCCTGGCGCCGTTCTGCACGTCGAGCCATTCGAGCCAGGTCGTCATGTAGTCGCGGTAGTCCGGCATGACGTGGCACCGCTGGTCGATGTCCTGCACGCCGAAGGCGATGTTGCCCTCGCTCCGGCCCCTGCTGCCGACGAGGAGGAACTGCGACAGGAACGGCCCCTGCATCGCGCCCTTCGTCGAGCCGCGGAAGAGGCTCTTCAGCGTCAGCCCGGCCGCGCCCTCGAAGCGGGCCGCGCGGCGCCGGGCCTCGCAGGCGTTGAGCGGTCCGCCGTCGGAGCCCTTGGGGCTGGCGGCCGGATCGAACCACGGCAGCGCACGGAGCTGCGCGAGCAACTCGCCGAGCGTGAACGTCGTCGCGTGGTCGATCCGCACCGCGGTGGCGGGGTTCGTCAGCGCGTCGAACGGCACGTCGCGGACGAGCGCCATTGCGTAGATCTCGGCCATCTCCGCGACCAGCTCGGCGGAGCCGAGCTTCGGGGCAGGCGGCATCGCCACGCCGGCGGTCGCCGGGCCCATCAGGTCGGTCGAGTGCCCGGCGAGCGGGCTCTCCCATTTCCGAAGCGCGGGCTGCGTCGGCACGCCGTCGACGAGAACGTCGTAGTGCCAGCCGCGGACCCGGTCGCCCTGCGCGACCCCGTTGCCCGCCCAGGGCGCGTAGCCTGCCGGATAGGCGTGCGGGCCGTTCTGGGTGCCGAGCGGCGCGGGGAACCCGTTCGCGGTCCCGGCAGGCTGGGGATCGTGCAGCGCCCTGACGAAGAGTTCGTAGGCGGCGGGATCGGCCCGGCCGTAGCGGTCGTGCGGCAGGCCCTTGCTGAAGCTCGACACCGGATTGGCCTCGAAGGCAACCTCCTCGCCGTTGGAACGGATCACCGGCGCCGGGCGGCTGCCGGGGTCGATCGAGAGCACGGTCGCGGCGTCGCGGCTGGTCTTGGCGCGGTCGAGCGCGGCCTGGCCATCGACACGGGGACGGCGTTCTGCGGGGGTGAGGGACATCACGAAGGCTCCTTGGTTTGAGGATCGACGTCCCGAAGCCTGGTGATGGCGCGTGAGCCCAGCGTGATTTTTCGGGCACCTCGCGGCTCCGGCGATCGGCTTTCTGCAAGCCTTCCGTGAAAAACCCGCAAAAGCGCGGGAGCCTGCGTTGACGGCGGCGGGCCGGCGGGCCTCCGATGCGGCATCCGGCGCAAGGAGGCACCGATGGCCATCACGGGTCGCGACGAAGCGCAACCGCCACGGATCTCGCCCTATCTCGACTGGGCCGCAGAGCTCCGCACGCAGCGCGACAAGATCAGCGGCGTCAGGCGCGAAGCGGCGTACCGGCCGTATTTCCTCGAGCTCGACCCGGATCGCCTCGCGGAGGCGGCCGCGGCGCTCCTCGACCTCGCCCGCGACCGCTCGCGCCTTCTGATCGAGGAGAACGCCGCCCGCGTGCTCGATCTCCATCGCCGCGGCCCGGAGCGCCGGAAGGACGCCGAGGCCTGGCAGACCTCGCTGACGATCTATCAGCGCGAGGGTGCCGCGGTGCTCGAAGGCGCGCCGCTCTGGCGCGTGCTCCACATCGGCGAGGCGGTCGAGGGGCCCACCAAAGAGGCGCTCGCCGCGATGCCCGTCGACGACGCGCGAGCATCGCGGGACATCCCGCTCCGCGCGGTGATCGACGACGGGATCGGTTTTCTCAACCGCCGCTTCACGTTCCGTGAGGGCGCCACGCTCCGCAGCCGCTTCGCCGGCCTCTGGCTGCAGTCCTTCGATCCCGTGACGCCACCCAAGGTGCCCTACTTCGCGATGGGCCTCGGGCTCGGGCCGCAGGACATCGACCACCTGCTCGGCGAGGACGACGAGGCCTCGGTCTACGCGCGGCTCAATGCCAGCCTCGCCCCGTCGGCCGCGCGCCAGACCACCGCGTTCGGCTTCAGCCACGGCACCCACGTGGCCGACCTCTTCGCAGGCGAGGATCCGCAGAGCGCGCCGCCGTTCCGCGACATGCTCGGCGTGCAGCTGCCACCTGCGGCCGTGGAGGACACCTCGGGCCTGCGGCTCGAGCTCCCGATCGTGGAGGCCGTCATCTGGGTTCTGACCCGCGCCATCGAGATCGGCGGGACGGGCCCCGTGGTCATCAACCTCAGCTTCGGCGTCCTCGCGGGCCGCAAGGACGGCATGGGCTTCGTGGAAACCGTGCTCCGCGGCCTTCTCGACGGCTGGTCGGCCGCCACCGGACGCGAGACGCGCCTGGTCCTCGCCTTCGGCAACTGGGGCGAGGGGCGGCAGGCAGCACGCCTCGGCGACGGCGCCATCGACATCCGCCTGCAACCCGATGGCTTTGCCGCCTCCTTCGTCGAGATCCGCAGCCCCGGCCCGGAGCTCACGCTGACGCTCCTGCGCCCGGACGGCAGCGCGGCCTGGGCGGGCGCCGCTCCGGCTCCGGGCCTCGGCGAGCCACTGCTCGACCGTCAGAACGCGCGGATCGGCACCATCACCCATGTCGACGAGCCCGACGTCTACGGGCACGGGCACGTTCTGGTGCTCGCCTTCTCGCCCACGGCATCGGACCTGCCCTTCGACGCCGGTGGCGACATCGCGCTGGCACCGGCCGGGCGCTGGCGGCTGATCCTCGGCGGAACCACGGAACCGCTCCGCATCGAGGTGCAGCGCGGCGACACCGTGCCGGGCTACCGGCTCCGCGGTCGGCAAGCCTACCTCGAGCATCCTGCCGCGCACGCATGGAACCCGGTCCGGCACTCCTGGACCGGGTACGGCCCCGGCTCGCCCATCGGTCCTGCCGGCACGCAGACCGCCTACGCGTCGCACGGGCTCGGTCGCGTCCACGCCGCCGGCGCCGTATCGTGGCAGAAGAGGCACGCGGCACGATACGCCTCGGCAGGATCGGCCGACACGACGCCGCGCGTGGTCCTCTCGGCGATCGCCGACGATGCGCCGGCCCTGCCGGGCGTGCTCGCGGCCGGAACCTACACGGGCTCGGTGCGCGCGCTCTCGGGCTCGAGTGCTGCCGCGCCCCGCCTGGCACGCGGGCTTGCAGGCATCGCGCTGGGGGCGCCGGGGCCGTCGGACGCCGGTTCGGTCCTGGGCCGGGCTCCCGGCGCGTTCGACGCGCAGACGGGCTTCGGGACGATCGACGACGGGCGTCCGATCGACGCGCTCAGGCGCTGGTGACCTCGGCGCGCGCCCGGGTCCAGAGGGTCCGCAGGACGGACCCGTCCGCGGCCGGCGCGATGGCTTCGAGCTGCGACGGCACGGTTCCATCGGTCAGCGCCGCGCGCAGGACGGGCAGGCTGAAATCGCCCGAATAGGCCGAGGCGTCGAAGGTCCGCGCCGGCGTCTGCACCTGCCCGGTCGCCGCGTTGACCACCAGCTCCCCGAGCGTCAGGCCGAGTACCGCGCCGGCCATGCTGTCGGTCGGGAAATGCACGCCCGCCACGGTCCGGTTGAACGCGATCCGCGCCGCAAGCCGCATCGACTGGCTGTAGTTGATGACGCTGGCGTCGGCGGGCCAGACGCCGGCAAGCGCGGGCTCCAGCAGCGCGTCGAGCACGGTGGCGACGGCGAACGACTCGGTGGCGTGACCGGATGGCCAGCTGCCGTGTCCGGGCGTTTGCACGACGGGTTGCAGCTCGGGCGCGAACTGGATCGGGCGCGGATGGTCCACGTGATGCTTGATCGCCATCTCGACGGTATTGCACAGGTCGAGGACGCCGCGGAGGAGCTCGAGCGTCCACCGCGTCCCCTCGCCGTCGAGCCAGGCGATCGCGCCGAAGAACGACAGGATGTCGGTCTGCTGCGCGATGATCTCGCCGAGCCGGTCCGGCCGCAGGTCGGCGGCCGTCCTCAGGTAGGCCAGTTGAGCCTTGTCCACCGCGGGCAGCGGTCGCGTCAGCGTGACGAGCGACCCGGTGGCGGCCGGATCGCTCGTCCGCACCTCGGCCGTGCCCTCGACCGACAGGTCGATCGTCACGAGGCCGAGGAGCAGCCGGTCCAGCACCGTCCTGCGCGGTCCCGGCCCCATGACCTCGAACGCGGGCCAGGCCGCGCGGTTGCGGAGCGACGGTGTCCGTCTCGTGGCGTCGTCGGGCCAGTCGCCGGCGATGCCGTCGTGCGTCGTGGCGATCGCCGACGCCAGCGCGAAGGAGGTCGCCCCCGAGGTCGCGTTCGCGGCCTGGCTGCCTTGCGATCCCTGGCTTCCCTGCGAGCCTTGGCTGCCTTGCGAGCCTTGGCTGCCCTGCGACCCCTGACTTCCCATACGGCTTTCCTTTGAGCGACCCTTGCCGAACGTGCCGCGGGGCTCCGGGTGCCGTCAAACCGCCAGGGCGGCGCCGGGCTTGATTTTACGCTTTTTTCACGGGAATTGTGCGGCGAGCTTCGCGCTGGTATATGAGCTTACATTGTTGACATGCTTTCGAGTGCCGTCCTCCAGACAGGCGCACCATGCCGATTGTCGCGACCCCTGTGGCGCTCATCATCTCCGGTCCGCTCCGTGCGCTCGATGCGACGGAGGAGGATTGCACCCCTTCGGGCAAGAAGGCGCAGGGGCTGCTGGCGCTGCTGGCGCTCGCGCCGGGCCATCGCCGGCCGCGCCGCTGGGTCGAGGACAAGCTCTGGTCGACGCGCGGCGCGGAACAGGCGGGCGCGAGCCTCAGGCAGACGCTGAGCGAGATCCGTCGCTCGTTCGGTCGGGGCGTTCTTGAAGCCGACCGCACGTCGGTCTGGCTCGATCCTGAGAGCATCCGCATCGTCACCTCGGACGACCCGCAGGCGGATCTCCTCGAAGGCATCGACGTGCGCGACCCGGAGTTCGAGAGCTGGCTGCGGCAGGAACGAGCGCGGCACGGACGCGGCCATAGCGCGTTGTCCGACGGGACGATGCTCGTGCCGTCGGACGGCTTCGCCGAGATCGCGCGGCCCGCCCGTTCGGGCATCTCGATCCGTGGTCGCACGGTTGAGGTGGGACCGGAGGCGGGCTCGGACCTCGCCGCGATGCTCGGCACCGTCATGACCGACCGGATCGGGCAGGGGATCTCCGAGCAGGTCAGCGCCTGGCTCGAGGCGGCGCGCGACCCGAGCGGCTCCGGAACGACGGCGGACCTCGAGGTCGAGTGCTCGTTCGCCGCCCACGGGCCCGCGAGTGCCGTGCTGATCCGCGTCGTCCACGGCGCCACGAAGCGCGTGCTCTTTTCGCGACTCTACCGCATCGAGAGCGTGATCGACGAGATCGAAACCGGCGCCATCGTCTCGCAGGCGGCGTTCGAGGCGACCGAGCGCGTTCTGGCGCAGTTGCCGCTCGCGGCCGGCGTGGCGCGCGCCGAGAACCGCGCCGCGGGACTCATGCGGCTCGCGCTTACGCGGACGTTCGGGTTCTCGGGGCCGGGGCTCGTCGAGGCCGACCGGCTGATGGCGCAGGCGCACGAGGCCGATCCGCTCGGCGTGCATCTTGCGTGGCGCGCATTTTTCCGCACCGTGCAGCTCATCGAGCGGCTGATCCCGAACACGGTGGAGGCACGCGAGGAGGCCGATACGCTCGGCCGCCATGCGCTCGAGATGGCCGGCGACAATCCGCAGGTTCTCGCACTTCTGGCGCAGATGCGCGCGGCGGTCTTCGGCGATGCCGCGGGTGCCGCCGACCTTGCAAGGCGCGCCATCGCGCTCAACCCGTCGAACGCCTTCGGATGGCAGGCCGCCGCGATCGCCGCGACGATGACGGGCGAGCATTCCGAGGCCTACCGGCTGTCCTTGATCGGGCGCCGTATCGCCGAGCGCTCGCAGTTCCGGCACTGGTGGGATCTCAATCATTGCATCGTCTGCACGGCCACCGGCAGGCACGAGGAGGCGATCGCGGCGGGCACCTCGGCGGCGATGCTCGTCCCGGACTTTCGACCCGCGCAGCGGCATCTCATCGCGCTTCACGCGGCCTCCGGCAACACGCGCGCGGCGCTGAAGGCCGCCGCCACGCTGGCGCGCGCGGAACCGGACTTCACACTCGACCGGATGCTGAACGATCCGGACTACCCGGTCAGGACGCTGCGCGGCATGGGGCTGCTTGAGCGGCTTGCCGACGCGCTGACCTGAGCCCGGTGTCTGTCATCAAAGCTTCACAAAACGGTTGCAATGCTTACACCCGGTCAAGCTAATGCCGGGCAAAGCTGATTTGGGGGACGGACATGCTTCGGACGATGACGGTTTCGGCGCTGGCACTCGCGGCGTCGCTGACGGCGGCGGAGGCCAAGACGCAGATCCAGTGGTGGCACGCGATGGGCGGCGAACTCGGCCAGAAGCTCGAGGAGATCGTCGCGGGCTACAACGCATCGCAGGATGAGTACGAGGTCGTCCCGTCCTACAAGGGCACCTACCCCGAGACGCTGACCGCCGCCATCGCCGCCTTCCGCGCTAAGGAGCAGCCCGCGATCGTGCAGGTCTTCGAGGTCGGAACCGGCACGATGATGGCCGCCAAGGGTGCGGTCTACCCGGTCTTCCAGCTGATGAAAGACACCGACCAGCCATTCGACCCGGCGGCGTTTCTGCCCGCCGTCGTAGGCTATTACACCGACACCGACGGCAACATGCTGTCGATGCCGTTCAACTCCTCGACGCCGATCCTCTACTACAACAAGGACGTGTTCGAGAAGGCCGGGCTCGACCCCGAGACGCCGCCGAAGACCTGGGCCGAGCTCGAGGCCGACGGCCAGAAGATCATGGCGTCGGGCGCCGCGAAATGCGGCTTCACGACCGAGTGGATCAGCTGGATCCAGCTCGAGAACTTCTCCGCCTGGCACAACCAGCCGATCGGGACCGAGGAGAACGGCTTCGGCGGGCTCGACGCCGAGCTCGAGTTCGCGGGGCCGGTCCAGGAGACGCACTGGGAAAACCTCAAGAAATGGCAGGACTCGGGGCTCTTCCAGTACGGCGGGCCGGTCGGCGGTGCGGATGCGAAGCCAAAGTTCTACAGCCAGGAATGCGCCATCTTCTTCGGCTCGTCGGCGAGCCGCGCGGGCATCATCGAGAACACCAAGGACTTCGAGGTCGGCTACGGCATGCTGCCCTACTACGACGACGTCGAGGGCGCGCCGCAGAACACGATCATCGGCGGCGCGACCTTGTGGGTGATGCAGGGCCGCCCGGAGGAGGAGTACAAGGCCGTCGGCGACTTCTTCACCTACCTCTCCTCCGCGAAGGTCCAGGCCGACTGGCACCAGTTCTCGGGCTACCTGCCGATCACCGAGGCCGCCTACGAGCTCGGCAAGGAGCAGGGCTACTACGACGCCAACCCCGGCTCCGAGGTCGCGATCCGGGAGATCACGCTCAACAAGCCGACGGTCAACTCGAAGGGGCTGCGCTTCGGCAACTATGTGCAGATCCGTGACATCATCGACGAGGAGTTCCAGAACCTGCTGGCCGGGAAGGCGACGGCGAAGGAGGCGCTGGACGCGGTCGACGCGCGCGGCGACGCGCTCTTGCGCGACTTCCAGGCCGCGAACTGACCCGCGCGCGCCGAGCCGATGCAGACCCGGCGCGCGATCTTCTCCGGCAGGGCGCTGCCCTACGCGCTCGTGGCCCCGCAGCTCCTGGTCACGGGCGTGTTCTTCTTCTGGCCCGCGGCGCAGGCGGTCCGGCAGTCGTTCCTCCGCGAGGACGCGTTCGGCACCTCGACGAGCTTCGTCGGTCTCGCGAATTACGCGCGGCTGCTGCACGACCCGGCCTATCTGCACTCCCTTGGCGTGACGGTGGTGTTCGCAGTGTCGGTGGCAGCGTTGGCGATGCTCCCGGCGCTGGTGCTGGCGCTCGCTGCCGACCGGATGGTGCGCTCGGCCAAGGGCTACGTGCCACTTCTCGTCTGGCCCTACGCGGTCGCGCCGGCGGTCGCGGGCATCCTGTGGTGGTTCATCTTCAACCCCACGATCGGCATCCTTCCTTACGTGCTGCGCGGCTTCGGCTACGCATGGAACCACTCGCTGAACGGTCGCGACGCCACGATCCTCGTCGTCGTCGCCGCGGCCTGGAAGCAGATCTCCTACAACTTCCTCTTCTTCGTCGCGGGGCTCGCGGCGATCCCGGCATCGCTGATCGAGGCCGCCGCCATCGACGGCGCGAGGCCGGTGAAGCGGTTCTTCACCATCACCTTCCCGCTCCTGTCGCCGACGACGTTCTTCCTCCTCGTCGTCAATGTGGTCTACACGATGTTCGACACCTTCGCGGTGATCGACGCGACGACGCGGGGCGGGCCGTCGCAGGCAACTAATATTCTAGTATACAAGGTCTATGACGATGGCTTCCGCGGGCTTCAGTTCGGCTATTCGGCGGCGCAGTCGGTGGTGCTGATGGCCATCGTCGTGGTGCTGACGGTCGCGCAGTTCCGCTTTGTCGAGCGCCGGGTCGCGTACTGATGGTCGAAAACCGCCGCTGGCTCGACGTGCTCGCGCATCTGGTGCTGATCCTCGGCGTGCTCCTCGTGGTGTTCCCGGTCTGGATCGCGATCGTCGCCTCGACGCACGGGCCGGGCGACTTCCTGCGCGGCACGCTGCCGCTCCTGCCGGGCGCGCAGGCGGCGGAGAACTACGGCGCGATGCTCGGGCGCGGCATGACCACCTCGGGGGCGCCGCCGCTCGGGGGCATGATGCTCAACAGCCTCGTGATGGCGCTCGCCATCGCTTGCGGCAAGATCGCCATCTCGGTGATCTCCGCGTTCGCCATCGTCTACTTCCGCTTCCCGTTCCGGCAGGCGGCGTTCTGGGCCATCTTCGCCACGCTGATGCTGCCCGTGGAGGTCCGCATCGTGCCGACGTTCCAGGTCGTCGCGGACCTCGGGATGCTCAACAGCTACGCCGGGCTCTCGATCCCGCTCATCGCCTCGGCGACGGCCACGTTCCTCTTCCGCCAGGTGTTCCTGACCATGCCCGACGAATTGATGGAGGCGGCGCGGATCGACGGCGCGGGGCCGATGAAGTTCTTCCGCGACATCCTCCTGCCGCTCTCGCGGACCAACATCGCGGCGCTCTTCGTGATCCTCTTCATCTACGGCTGGAACCAGTACCTCTGGCCGCTCCTCATCACCACCGACGCGCGCTACTACACCATCGTCGCGAGCATCAAGCGCATGGCCGACGTGGCCGACGGCGATCCGCAGTGGAACGCGGTGATGACGGCGGCGGTGCTCGCCATGCTGCCGCCGGTGCTCGTGGTGATCGCGATGCAGCGCCTCTTCGTGCGCGGCCTCGTCGAGACGGAGAAGTAGCTTGGCGCGCGTGACCCTCGACGGCGTCGGCAAGACCTATCCCGGCGGCGAGGCGGCGGCGGTCACGGACATCTCCATCGACGTGGCGGACGGCGAGTTCCTCGTCCTCGTCGGGCCCTCGGGTTGCGGCAAGTCCACGCTCCTGCGGATGATCGCGGGGCTCGAGACCGTGGGCGCCGGCACGATCCGCATCGGCGAGCGCGTGGTCAACGGCGTGGAGCCCGCAGACCGCGACATCGCGATGGTGTTCCAGAACTACGCGCTCTACCCCCACATGACCGTGCGCCGGAACCTCGCCTACGGCTTGCGGAACCGGCGGATGCCCGAGGCGGAGATCGCGACCCGGGTGGCGCGGGCGGCGGAGATCCTCGAGATCGGCGGCTTTCTCGACCGCAAGCCGCGGCAGCTCTCGGGCGGCCAGCGCCAGCGCGTCGCGATGGGCCGCGCCATCGTGCGCGAGCCCGCGGTGTTCCTCTTCGACGAACCGCTCTCGAACCTCGACGCCAAGCTCCGAAGCCAGATGCGGGGGGAAATCAAGGGCCTGCAGGCGCGGCTCCGGACGACCTCGGTCTACGTCACGCACGACCAGCTCGAGGCGATGACGCTCGCGGACCGGCTCGTCGTGCTCAACGCGGGCCGGATCGAGCAGGTCGGCGCCCCGCTCGCGGTCTACCGGCGGCCAGCGACCACCTTCGTCGCCGCCTTCACCGGCTCGCCGCCGATGAACCTCCTTAACGCCGAGGCGGGTGGCGGCGCGGTGCGGATCGGCGGCGCGTGCCTACCCTGCGATGCCGCGCTTGGTGGCCCGGTGACGCTCGGCATCCGGCCCGAGGAGCTCGTGCCTGCCGCCCCCGGCCCCGCGTCGCTGCCGATGACGGTGGACTTTCTCGACGAGCTGGGCGCGCTCCGCCTCGCGCACGGCCGCATCGCGGGCCAGCCGGTGGTGGTGTCGCTTCCGGGCGGCGCCGAAGTGCCGGCAGAGCTTTCGCTTGCAGCACCCGCCGCCGCGCTCCATCTCTTCGACCGCGCCTCCGGGCGGCGGATCGAGGGGGCGGGCGGATGAAGCAATCGGGGTCGACGGGCGTCATCTACGCCGCCATCGCCGGCAACGGCCTCGTCGCGGTGACGAAGTTCGTCGCCGCCGCGATCACCGGCAGCTCCGCGATGCTGAGCGAAGGCGTTCATTCGCTCGTCGACACCGGCAACCAGGGGCTCCTTCTGTTCGGCATGAAGCGCTCCCGGAAGCCGGCCGACCGCAGCCATCCGTTCGGCTACGGCATGGAGCTCTATTTCTGGGCCTTCGTCGTCGCGATCCTCATCTTCGGCCTCGGCGCCGGTGTGTCGGTCTACGAGGGCGTGGCGAAGATCGTCGAGCCGCATCCGGTCAAGAACGCAGCCGTCAACTACGGCGTCCTTGCGCTTGCGTTCTGCTTCGAGGGCTATTCCTGGTGGGTGGCGCTGAAGGAGATGCGCGCGGTCAAGGGCGACCGGAGCTACTGGCAGGCGGTGCGCGCGAGCAAGGATCCGACCGTGTTCACCGTCCTCTTCGAGGACAGCGCGGCGCTCCTCGGGCTCGTCGTCGCGGCGCTGGGGCTCTTCATCGCCGAGACCTGGGAGCTGCCGGTGTTCGACGGCATCGCCTCGGTGGTGATCGGCGCGATCCTCGCGGTCACGGCGTTCTTTCTCGCCTGGGAGTGCAAGGGGCTGCTCACCGGCGAGAGCGCGGCGCGCGGCACGGTGGACGAGATCGAGGGCATGGTCCGCGACGACCCCGACATCCTGCGCCAGAACGAGCTCCTGACCATGCATTTCGGGCCGAACGACATCCTCGTCACGCTGAGCGTGGACTACGCCGACCGGCTCACATCCTCCGACGTGGAGGCGGCGGTGTCGCGGCTCGAGAAGCGCATCAAGGGCCGCTTCCCCGACGTGCGCCGCGTGTTCATCGAGGCGCAGCGCGCGGCGCCGGCCTGACGCCCCTCAGCGTCCGGTGATGCCTGGAAAGAACAGCAGGAGCGCCACCGCGACGATCTGCAGGCCGATGAACGGGACCAGCGAGCGGAAGATGTCGCCGAGCGAGATCTCCGGCGGGGCGACGCTCTTGAGGTAGAACGCGGCCGGGCCGAAGGGCGGCGACAGGAACGACACCTGCATGTTCATGCAGAAGAGGACGCCGAACCACACCGGGTCGAGCCCCAGCGTCTTCACGATCGGCACGAAGATCGGCATCGTCAGGAGCGCGATCCCCACCCAGTCGAGGAACGCGCCGAGCACGAACAGGATCGCCATCATCACGAGCACGATCACGGTCGGGTTGTCGGAGATGCCGGTCATCAGCTCGGAGATGAAGCGGATGCCGCCCATCAGGTTGTAGACGCCGACGAGCGCCGTGGCGCCGATGCCGATCCAGACGATCATGCCCACGGTCGCGAGCGTCTGGATCGCGCTGTCGCGGAGGAGCCGGTAGGTGAACTCGCCCCGCACGATCGTGGAGAGCACCACGCCGCCGACGCCGACGGCGGACGCCTCGGTGACGGAGGCGATGCCGGCGTAGATCGAGCCCAGCACGAACACGACGACGAGGAGCGGCAGGATCAGCCCCTTGAGGAGCGAGAGCTTCTCCGCCGTGGGGATCGGCGTGCGGTCGGGCGCGGGGGCGGCGCGCGGATTCACCTGCGCCACGACGAGCACGTAGGCCACGTAGAACATCGCCAGCATGAAGCCGGGGATGAACGCGGCCGAGAACAGCTCGCCAATCGAGACGCTGGCAGTGAGCCCGTAGATGATGAGCACGATCGACGGCGGCACCATCGTGCCGAGCGAGCCCCCCGCGCAGACGACGCCGATGGCGAGGCGGCGGTCGTAGCCCTGCCGCAGCATCTGCGGCAGGGCGATCAGGCCGAGGAGCACGATCTCGCCGCCGATGATGCCCGACATCGCGGCCAGGATGACCGAGACGAAGATCGTCTGCACCGCGACGCCGCCGCGGAGCCTGCCGCCGACGAGGCGCATCGCGTCGAAGAGGTCGCGCGCGATGCCCGAGCGGTCGAGGATCGCGGCCATCAGCACGAACATCGGCACCGAGACGAAGACGAAGCTGTCGACGAAGGTGTAGATGCGGCTGGTGATGAGCGGGATCGCCATCGGCCCGAACCAGCCCGCCGCGAAGATCAGCGCGACGAGCAGCGTCACGAACGCGAGCGGCATCCCCGTCAGCAGGAGGAGCACCATCATGCCGAACATCACGACCGTGCCGCCGCCGATCCCGAGCGCCTGCAGGTCGAGCAGCCCGTTCATTCGGCACGGTCCCGGAGCGGGCGGCGCGCATGGTTGACGGCGAGGACGAGGAACTGCACCGCGAGGACGACGAGGATCACGAGGAGGAAGATCTTGACGAGCGCGGGCGTCGGCGGGTTCCAGGCGCTGCCGGAGCCCTCGAGGTAGAACGCGCCGGCGGGCGTCATCACGGCCTTCTCCACCATGACGATGGTGGCGTAGGCGAAGAACACCGCCGCGATGCAGGAGATGACCGAGATCGTCACGTCCATGAAACGCCGGGCGCGCGGGCCGAGGCGGTCGTAGAGGAGGACGATGCGGATGTGGCTGTCGCGGGCGGCGCAGTAGAGCCCGCCGTAGAGGAAGGCGATGGCGCAGAGGAAGGTCGTCGTCTCGTGCGCCCAGATCGTCGGGCGGTTGAAGACGTAGCGGAGGAAGACCTCGAGGAGCAGGATCGCCGCGGCCGCGACGATGCCCGCGGCGAACACGTAGGCGCCGCGGTCGATCGCGCGGCCGAGCCGCCCGGCCTCGGGCGGGATCGGGGCGCGGCCCTCGCGGGGCAGCGCCTCGCTGGTGGCGTCGAGGTCGGTCTCGATGGTCTCGGGCATGGTCCCCCCGCGCCGTCCGGCTCCCCGGACGGGCCGGCGCACCGGCCCGCCGCGATGGCCTTGCTAGGTCACTGGAGGAGGTTCTTCTCGGTCAGGTAGGCGTTCAGCGTCTCGAACACCTTCTGGGCGTTGGCCGACTTCGCCGCGACCTTCTCCCACTCGCCGCGCGCGATGGTGCGGAACTTCGCGCG
Source organism: Paracoccaceae bacterium (assembly GCA_965219015.1). GTDB lineage: Bacteria > Pseudomonadota > Alphaproteobacteria > Rhodobacterales > Rhodobacteraceae > CBDCNH01. Next base: position 1,069,994 of record CBDCNH010000011.1, on the reverse strand, counting down.
CTCCTCGGCCGGCCAGTCGTGGACGGTGATCTTGCCGCCCGCCGCAGCCTTCTCGGCGGCCGCGGTATCGCGCTCCCGCAGCGTCGCGATCTGGTTGTCGGCAAAGGCGGTGACGCTGTCCTCCATCACCTTCTTCAGGTCGTCAGGGAGTTCGTCCCACTTCGCCTTGTTCATCGACACCTCGACGAGCGGCAGCGAGTGGAAGCCCGGATAGACCGGGTTCGGCGCGATGTCGTTGAGGCCCTGTTCCGCGTTGACCGAGAACACGCTGTAGTCCGCGGCGTCGATCACGCCCTTGTCGAGCGAGGTGTAGACCTCCGACGAGGGCAGGTTCACCGGCGCCGCGCCTGCTGCCGCGAAGACGTTGGAGACGAGCCCCTCGGGCGTGCGGATCTTGACGCCCTCGAGGTCGCCCACGCCGTCGAGCGGCACCTTCGAGACGAAGGCCTCGAGCCCCGGCGTGGACGGGCCGATGAAGTGCAGCCCATAGGGCTCGACGAGGCTCTCCATCACTTCGGCGCCGCCGCCGTTCCGCATGAAGTCCATCATCTGGTCGGGATCGGACCAGGCGCCGACCGGGTTGGCGATGAGCCCGAAGGCGGGATCCTTGCCGGCGAAGTACGACGTGTCGGTGATGTGGCCGTCGAGGATGCCCGCGGCGATGGCGTCCTGCGTCTCCTTGTAGTCCACGATCGAGCCGACGGGCATCAGGTTGATCTGGATGCGGCCGTCCGACATCTTGCCCACGGACTCGGCCCAGCCCTGCGCGAAGACGTAGTTCGGGTTGCCGGCCGGGTCCGAGGACTGCCAGGTGAACGTGTAGTCCTGCGCGAGTGCGGGCGCGACGGACAGGCCGAGCGCCGCGAGGGCGCCTGCAATGGCGTATCGCATGGGGATCCTCCCTAGTTGCGTGTTCCCGGCCGGGTTGGCTCCCGGTCCGGGTCGAAGGCGAGCTGCACCTTCATGGCGCGGCTCCGATCGGACGCGCGGTCGAACGCCGCGCGCGCGTCTGTTGCCGGTAGAACGTCCGTGATGAGCGGGCCGACGTCAACCGCACCGGTGTCGATCAGACGCGCGGCCTCGGCGAACTCGGTGTCGAAGCGGAAGCTGCCGCGAAGCGTGATTTCCTTGGTGACGGCGAGCCCGAGCGGGACCGTGACGTCGCCGCCGAGCCCGACGGCGACGAGGATGCCGCCCGGTCGCAGCACGCGGAGGCACGCGGCGAGCCCCGCCGCCGATCCCGAGCACTCGAACGCGACGTCGAGCGTGCCCTTGCCCGTGGCGAGAGGCGCGAGCGCATCGGGCGTCGCCTTGAGGTCGTGCGTCGCGGTGGCCCCTAACTGCGCGGCGACGGCGAGAGGCGCCGGCCCGAGGTCGGTCGCGACGACCTCGCCCGCGCCAAGGTGCCGAGCGGCGAGCACCATCAGGCAGCCGATCGGCCCCGCGCCCGACACGAGCACGCGCCGGCCTTCGAGCGGCCCCGCCTGACCGGCCGCGTGGAGGCACACCGCGAAGGGCTCGGCGCAGGCGGCGGCGCCGAGATCGGTCGTGGGCGCGAGCCGCACCAGCTGCCCCGCCGGGAGCGTCAGCGCATCCCGAAATAAGCCTTGTTGGTGCGGCGTCCGCATCGCCGAACCCGCGAAGCGCATGTCCGAGCAGTGGTTCCGCATCCCGGCCCGGCAATAGTCGCAGACCCCGCAGGGCATCGACGGGTTGATCGCCACGCGGTCGCCGACGTCGAACGCCGGAACGCCCGGCCCGACCGCCGCGACCGTGCCCGAGGCCTCGTGCCCGAGGATCATCGGCTCGGCGACCCGTACCGTGCCGAAGCCGCCGTCGTGGTAGTAGTGCAGGTCCGACCCGCAGATGCCGCCGCGGGCGACGTGCACCGTCGCCTCGCCGGGCCCCGGCGCCGCCGCGAGGGGCGCTGTGTCAAGGCGGAGGTCGTGCGCCGCGTGGATCGTGACGGCGGGCATCAGAGCACCGAGATCATGCCGCCGTCGGCGTAGATGATCTGTCCGCTGACGTAATCCGAGGCCCGCGAGGCGAGATAGACCACCGTGCCCGCGAGCTCCTCCGGCCGGCCCCAGCGCCGCGCCGGGGTACGCGCCTTGACCCAGGCGTCGAACGCAGGATCGGCCATCAGGGCCTCGTTCATGTCGGTGATCATGTAGCCCGGCCCGATGGCGTTGGCCTGGATGTTGTGCGGCCCCCATTCGGCGGCCATAGCCTTCGTCAGCATCTTGATGCCGCCCTTGGCGACCGTGTAGGGCGCGATGGTGGCGCGGGCGAGCTCGCTCGTCAGCGAGCCCACGTTGACGATCTTGCCATGCCCGCGCGGCACCATCCGCCGCGCCGCCTCGCGCCCCGCGACGAAGGCCGCGGTGAGGTTGGTGTCGAGGACGCGCCGCCAGTCCTCGGTCGCGAGATCGAGCATCGGGCGACGGACCTGGATGCCCGCGTTGTTGACGAGGATGTCGATCGCCGTGCCGTCGGCGTCGAAGCGCGCGAAGGCCGCGACGACGGCGGCCTCGTCGGTCACGTCGAACGCCGCCGCCTCGACCGCGTGGCCTTCTGCCGCGAGTGCTGCGCGTGCGCCTTCGAGCCGGTCCGCGTCCATGCCGTTCAGCACCACGCGCGCCCCCGCTTCGGCAAGGCCGCGCGCGAAGGCGAGCCCGAGCCCGCGGGACGAGCCGGTCACGAGCGCCGTGCGCCCGGCGAGGTCGAAGAGGCCGCTCATGTCGGGGACATCGTTCGCATCGCCCGCACCGTAACGGGGCGGGCCACGCGCCGTAACCCCTCTTACGCCGCCGCTTCCACGGGCGCCGCGGCGAGCGCTTCGGCGGCGATGGCGAGGGCGACCTTGCGCTTGCCGAGGTCGTGCATCGGTGCGGTCAGGATCACCTCGTCCGGTCGATGCCGCGCCACCAGCGCCAGCAGCTCGCGCCGCACCGTTTCCGGCCCGCCGGTCGCCGAGCAGGAGAACGCCGCGTCGACCGCGTCGAGCATCTGCGGCCCGATGACGGCCCTGATGTCCTCGACCGGGCGCGGCAGCTTGCCGGGACGGCCCGAGCGGAGGTTGGCGAAGGCCTGCTGCATCGAGGTGCGGAGATACGCGCCCTCGCGGTCGTCGGCGCCCGCGAACACGTTGACCGCGAGCATGAAATGCGGCGCGGGCCAGCGCTCGGAGGGCCGGTAGGTGGCGCGGTAGGTCGCGAGCGCGTCCTCGAGCGCCGCCGGCGCGAAATGCGACGCGAAGGCGTAGGGGAGCCCGAGATACGCCGCCAACTCAGCGCCATAGAGGCTCGAGCCGAGAATCCAGACCGGCACCTCGGTCCCGGCGCCGGGATGCGCCTGCACCGGCATCGCGGGGTCGGGCTCCGCGAGGTAGGCCATCAGCTCCAGCACGTCGCGCGGGAAGCCGTCGCCGCCGTCGAGGCCGCGCCGGAGCGCCCGCGCCGTCGCCATGTCACCGCCCGGAGCGCGGCCGAGGCCGAGGTCGATGCGGCCCGGAAAAAGCGTGGCGAGCGTGCCGAACTGCTCGGCGATCACGAGGGGCGCGTGGTTCGGGAGCATCACCCCGCCGGCGCCGACGCGGATCGTGCGCGTGGCTGCCGCGACATGGCCGATCACCACGGCGGTCGCGGCCGAGGCGATCCCGGCCATGTTGTGATGCTCGGCGAGCCAGTAGCGGGCGTAGCCCAGCGCCTCGGCATGGCGGGCGAGCTCGGCGGAGGCCGCGAGCGCGTCGGCCGGCGTGAGGCCCTCGCCGACGGAAGCAAGGTCGAGAACGGAATGGGGGATCATGGCGCGCCTCCTTTCCAGCGATATAGGATCGGATGTCAGCGCGTGAAGGTGATGCCGGCAAGAACCGCGCCGGTCGTTGCGTCCTCGGCGTCGAGCCGCAACCCGTCGTCGCCAAGCGTCCAGGTCACGCGGCGGTCGTTGACCTCGAAGCGGGCGGATGTGGCGCCGCGCGTGCCGACGATGAGCGCGCTGCCCGGTCCTTCGGGGTTGGCCCAACGCCCTCGCAACCCGTCCGCCCCGTCGGCGATGAGCGCGCCTGTGAGCTGGAAGCCCCCGCCCGCGACGGCGCAGCGCCCCTCGATCAGGAGCCGGCCCTCGCCCGCGCGCCAGCGCGCGTCGAGGCGACAGCGTGCCGCTTCGGGCGCCGCATCGGCGCTGGCCCGCGCGGAACCGGCGCCGCGCCAGGTGCCGGCCATCCGGGCCAGCACCTCGTCGGCATGGGCGGGCAGCGCGGTCAGGAGGAACGCGGCGAGCAGGGCCTTCATCGGTAGCCTCCGAGGCGCATGAGGGCGGGCAGCAGCGTGAGGTCCGCCACGAGTGCCGCCGCGAACGTGACGATCATCAGCCCGCCGAAGAGCCGCACCGGGAAGAACGCGCTCGTGAGAGCGACCGCGAGCCCGGCCGAGATCAGGAGCGTCGTCACCGCCATCACCCGCCCCACGTCGCCGAGCGCCGCGCGGTGGCTCGCGTCGGGAGCGAGGCCGTCTCGCCGGGCGCGCTGGAAGCGGTTGATGTAATGCACCGAGTCGTCCACCGCGATGCCGAACGCGATGGTCAGCGACAGCACCGCGACCGGGCTCACGTGGCCGCTGTCGACGAGCACCAGCCCCGCGCCCGTCAGCGCGACCGGGAGCACGTTCGGGAGCGGCAGCACCCACAGGAGCGCGGCACGCCGGAACGCCAGCGCGATGACGCCGACGCCGAGGAGGCACGCGCTGACGAGGCCGAGGCCGAGCTGGCGGATCAGCCGCACCGCGCCGTGGCGCATGACGGCCGGCAGTCCCGCGACGCGCAGCGCGCCCGCGCCGAGCGCTGCCGCCTCGATCCGGTCGTAGGCGGCGAGGGTAGCGGCATCCCGCATCGGCTCGGGCATCGCGACGAGGATGCGCGTGCGGGTGCCGTCGGGGCTCGCGAGATCGGCGGCGAGGGCCGCGGGCAGGTCGGCGAGGAGGCTTTCGGGAGGGGCCGCGCCCGGCGTGCCCTGCCAGCGGGCGAGGGCAGCGAGCGAGGTGACGGGGTAGCCGGGCGCCGCCGCCTCGACCGCCTCGACCACGCCGCGGAACCGCGCCCAGCCCGCGGGAATGGCGAGCGCGTTCGGCCCGCCCGTGTCGACCTCGACCCAGAGCCGGAACGCGCCGCCGAAGTCCGCCGCGAGACGGTCGTCGACGGCGCGGGTGACGCTTCCGGCGGGAAGGTTGTCCTCGAGCGGAAACCAGGGGCGGAGCCCCGTCGCGAGCACCGCGCAGAGCGCGAGGAGCGCCGTGCCGCCCAGGACGAGCGCGCGCGTGCGCCGGATCACGAAGCCCGCGAGGCCCGAAGGCACCGCGACCCGCATCGGCCGCACGGCACCCGCGCCCGGCCCGAGCCACCGCGCCAGGATGGCGAACGCCAGCGTCACGACGATGAACGAGACCGCCATGCCCGCCGCCCCCAGCACCGCGAACTCGGTCAGCTGTGCGTTGCCGGTGGCACCCAGCGACGCGAAGGCAACCGCGGTGGTGATCGCCGTCAGCGCGCAGGCGGGGCCGGTCTCGCGCATCACACGCTCGAGCCGCCGCTCCGGCGGGCCCGTCTCCGCCATGAACGCGGCCGTGAGGTGGATGCTGTCGGCGACCCCGAGCACGAGGACCAGGATCGGGATGACGTTGTTGATGACCGTCACCGGGTAGCCGAGCCCCGCAAAGAGCCCGAGCGCCGCGACGGCGCCGAGAAGCGCCGGCACCACCGCGATCACCGTCGGCCGCCAGCCGCCGAGCACCCAGAAGGCGAGCGCCGCGATGACGACGGCGCCGACCGCGTTGAGGCGCACAAGGTCGCGCTTCAGCCCCGCCACGATGTCGGCCGCGATCGCCTCCTCGCCGGTCACGCCGAGCGTCAGGCCGGGCGCCGCGACGGCGGCCGCCTCGGCGCGCAGGCGCGCGAGCGCTGTGCGGGGCGGGACGACCGCGGGATCGACCGCGACGCCGATCACCATCGCGCGGCGGTCGGGCGTCACGCCGATGGGGAGGCCGGTCCCGAGCGCTGCGAAGGCGGCGAGCCCGCGGTCCACGGCCTGCGGCGAGAGGTCGTCTCCGAGGGCCGGCCCGCCGCCGGGGAGCCGCAGCGCGAACGGCGAGGCGACGCCCGCCACGCCGTCGTCGAGTGCGAGATCGAGTGCGAAGTCGCGCAGCCGCGCGTAGGCCGCGGCGTCGAAGGGCGCGTCGGCCTCGGCGAGGACGAGGAACTCCGCCGTCGCGGCACCGCGTCCGGCCTCGAAGGCGCGCTCTGCGCCGCTCGCGGCGTCGTTGGAGAGGAACGCGCGGTTTATGTCGTCGTCAAAGGCGAGCCGGGGCAGGGCCAGCGCGGCGAGCCCGAGCATCACCGCCAGCACCGCGAGCGCCGCCCAAGGTCGGCGTGCCGCGGCGAGGCCAATTTGTTCGAGCCCGAAGCCTGGACTCGCTTCGGGGCTCATTCAGGTGTCGCGGAGATACGCGAGCCCGCGGTCCTCGGCGCGGATGCGGACCCTGAGCATCGCGGCGTTCAGCGCGCTGAACACCACCGCGACCCAGACCAGACCCAGCACCATCGGCGTCACCGCGATCTCCGCCACCACGAGCGTGTAGTTCGGATGCCGAAGGTAGCGGAACGGCCCGCGCGCCACCAGCGGCGCGTCGAGGATAAGGATGCGCGTGGTCCAGCGCGGCCCGAGGCTCGCGAGGATCCAGACGCGGAACGCCTGGAGGAGCGCATAGAGCGCGAGAAAGCTCACCGACACCGGCCGGTCGTAGCCGAGGACGGCAATCGCAACGATCCAGGCCGTATGCAGCGCGACCATCGCGGGATAGTGGGCGGCGCCGATCTCGTGCGCGCCCCGTGCCCGGAGCCGCGCCGTGTTGCGCCGGGCAAGCGCCAACTCGCCCAGCCTTTGCAGCACGACGAAGCCGATGAAGGCGACCGCCGGGCCGCTCACCGGCGTCAGGCCGCCTGGCGCATCGGCAGCATCGAGGCGGTGAACCCCGGCCCGAGGGCGGTCAGCACCATCTGCCGCGGCACGCGCGCATCGAGCACGCGCTTCAGCACGAAGAGCACCGTCGGCGCGGACATGTTGCCGAAATCGCGCAGCGTTTCGCGCTCGGCATCGAGCGTGCCCTGCCCGAGCGCCAGCGCGCCCTCGATCGCCGTCACCACCTTCGCGCCGCCCGGATGGCAGACGAACCGGTCCACGTCGTCGCGTGCCACGCCCATCGCGGCGAGCGCCGGATCGAGCGCGCCGGCGAACTGCTCGGTCACGAACTCGGGGATCGAGCGGTCGAAGACGACGCCGAGGCCTGCGTCGTCCACGTCCCATCCCATGATCCCGAGCGTGTCGGGCCAGAGATGCTGCCGCCCCACGCCGACCTCGATCTCGCGTCGGCCGGGATCGGACGAGAGCACCGCGGCGGCCGCGCCGTCGCCGAAGAGCACGGTCGCGATGATGTCGGCCTTCTGCATCCGGTCGGACCGGAACGAGAGCGTGCAGGCCTCGAAGGCGACGAGGAGCACGCGCGCGCCGGGTCGGGCGGCCGCGAGCGCCTGCGCGATGGCGAGGCCCGAGACGCCTCCCGCGCAGCCGAGGCCGAACACGGGCACGCGCATCACGTCGGCGCGGAACCCCATCTCGGCGAAGGCGAGCGCCTCGACCGTGGGGGTGGCGACGCCGGTGGAGGAGACGGTGACGATGATGTCCACCGCGTCAGCCTCGAGCCCGGCGTCGGTCAGCGCGCCGCGGGCGGCGGCCACGAACATCGCACGCGCGCCCTCGAGGTAGAGCGCGTTGCGCTCGGCCCAGGACTTCGGCGCGTCGAACCATTCGAAGGGCGCCACCGAGTAGCGCCGGTCGATGCCGGAATTCTCGAACGTCGAGGAAAGCCTGTCGAACGCCTTGTACTTCGCGCCGAGGATGCGCTTCGCGCGTGCATGGACGAGGTTCTGCGGCAACTCGTTGGGCGGCACGGCCTGCGCGAGGCCGGTGAGGTACACGGGCATCGGGTCTCCGGAAAACTGTGGGATGCGCGTCAATCGGCCCGCGCCCGCGCAATGTGGAGCGCCGAGCGCGGGAGACAAGGGCTCAGAGAGCGACGATGTGATTATCCCATGCGCGAGGACGTCGACCGATGGGGACGAAGCCCGAGCCGCCGACGCGAAGGATGCCGCCCAGCCCGTCGGTCGCGACGAGCGCGCCGCCGGCGTTGGCGAGGCCGCACACGTCGGCGCGAGGAAGGACCGCGGCGAAACCGCCCTCGGGGTCGAAGAGATGCAACTGGCCGCCCTTGGCCGAGGTGATGCCGACGCGGCTGCCATCGGGACCGAACGCAACGCTTCCCGCGTAGCCGAGCATCGCCCGCTGTTCGGATTCGGGCGCGCTTGCGAGCACGGGCGCCGTGCCGCGCCGGTGCAGCCCGAGGAGCGGCACCGCCTCCGCGGGATCGCCCTGCCACTGCATTGCGAAGGCGACCTGTCCGTCGAGCGTCGCGGCGAGGTGGCGGATCGAGTTCTGCCGCAGCTCGGGCGCGAGCTCGACCAACTCCAGCGGGGCGCCCTCCGGCGAAAGGTAGGCGAGGCTCGGCTGCATCGTGTCGAGGTTGAGGGGCGTGCGGTCGTCGTCGGTGTCGGTATGGATGCCGCCGTTCGCCACGACGAGGATGCCGGTGCCGGGGAGCCGGAGCATTTCGTGCGGGCCGATGCCGCCGGTCTCGAAGTCGCCGAGCCGTGCCCAATCCGCCCGGCGCCAGACGCCGACGCGACCTTCCGAGGTGCCGAGAACGCATTCGGCGGTATAGAGCACCGTGCCGTCCGCCGAGAATGTGCCGTGGCCGGAGAAGGCGCTGCCCGGCACGGCATCGAGGCGGGCGGTGACGGTGCCGGTGGCGCAGTCGAGCACGAGCGCAAAGCGGCCCGGCCGGCGCGCGAAGGCCACGACCTCCGGGCGGACGGGATGCGCCGCACCGGCGTGGCCGCGGGCGGGCAGGGGCACGCGGAAGCGGTCCGTGCCGTCCGCGCCCATGCCCCAGACGGCGAAGCTGCCGTCCGCCTCGCGCGCGGCGGCGATGAAGGCGGGGCTGCCGGCGTCGGCCCAGGTGAGCGAGGGTGCTGCGGTCGCGGCGAGAAGGGTGCCGAGGAAGCGGCGGCGGGTGGCCATGTCAGTCTCCTTCGAGCCCGTTGAAGCCGGCGCCCACGCCGAGCTCGGGGCCGAGCTCTGCGATGGCGGTGTCGTGGATGCGCTGCACGGCGTCGCGCAGATCCTGCAGGCGGAAGCGGCCGCCGGTCGTCGCGGCGCCGGCGAACACGGGGTCGTCGAGCGTGTCGGCGACGCTCAGCGCATAGTCGAAGGCGTCCTGCAGGTTCTCCGTGCCGCCGTCCGACAGCGCGAAGGCGAGATCCTCGGCGGCGGCGATGGAGCCCCGTACGTCGCGGAGAGACCGGCCCGAGAGCACCGCCTCGGCGCGTTCCGGGCGGGCGCGGTCGAGCGTCCCGAGAGGACGATCGAGCCGCGACGTGGCGGTGAACTTCAGCTCGGCGAGGAGTGCCGCGAAGAGCGCCTGCCGCGCCTCGGCGGGCACCAGGAAGCGGACGTTGCCGGGCCCGCCCGCGGTCTTGAGCGTCGCCGCGAATTCGTCGGTCCAGGCGGCGTCGGCGCGGGCGGCGGTGGCGGCGAGATCGGCCGCGGCCGCGCGCATCAGGCGGCAGGACGGCGAGCCCGCGCCATAGGCGTCGAACGCAGGGTCGTAGAGCATCCGCTCGAGCGCGAAGAAGCCCCGCGCCGCGACCGAGACCTCGGCATAGGCCGCGGCGCCGTCGAGCGCGGGCCCGTCCTCGGCGATGAGCGCCGTCAGCGACCGCGGCGCGAGGCCCTTCGGGTCGGGCCAGTAGGCGACGGCAAGCGTGTCGCCGCTGTCGTCGAGCGGCCCGAAGCGATAGGGCTCGGCGGCGATCCAGGCGTCGAGCGCGTCGTTCCAGGCGGCCTTCAGCTCCGGGTTCGGGCGGCAGTCGGCCGCGGCCTCGGCGGCGAGGGCCGCGGCACCGTCCGCGAAGGCGCCGAGCCGTGGCAGCGCGTGATCGTCCACCACCCGGTCGACGACCGGGTCGCCGCCGGCGGCGGTAGCGGCACAGTGGAGGGCGCAGAGGAAGGCGACGGCCAGGCGCATCAGAGCGACTCCAGAAAGGCCACGAGCGCGGCGCGGTCGGGCGGCGGCATGGCGGCGACGCGGTCGCGCGCGGGCTCGGCCTCGCCGCCGTGCCAGAGGATGGCTTCGAGGAGCGTCCGCGCCCGCCCGTCGTGGAGGTAGTGCGCCGGGGCGCCCACGACAGCGGTGAGCCCGATGCCCCAGAGCGGCGACGTGCGCCATTCGGTCCCGCTGGCGCGGCCCTCGGGGCGGTGGTCGGCGAGGCCCTCGCCCATGTCGTGGAGGAGGAGGTCCGAGTAGGGCCAGATCAGCTGGAAGCTCTGCTCGGGCTGGTCCTCGAGCCGCGCGGTCACGAACTTCGGGACGTGGCAGGAGGCGCAGCCTGCGTCGTAAAAGACCTTCTTGCCGGCGAGCACCTCTGCGTCGCCCTCGCCGCGGCGCGCGGGCACGCCGAGGTTGCGGGCGTAGAACGTCACGAGGTCGAGCCCTTCGGCGTCGATCTCGGTGCCTGCGGCATCGGCGCCGTCGGGGGCGGCGAGGCAATCGGGCTCCTCGCCGGTGCAGTCGCCGTAGCCCGCGGGCAGGAGCGGGTTGGAGATGCCCATGTCGCCCGAGAATGCCGCGGCCGATTGCTCGCGGATCGACGGCTGGCCGGCCTTGAGGCCGAAGCGGCCGAGCATCGGCCGGCCAGCCTCGATGGACCACACCTCATTGGGCCGCCCCGAGATCCCGTTGCCGTCGGCATCGTCGGGGTCGGCGTGGGCCAGGATGTCGGCCTCCGGGATCGCCTCGAGGAGCCCGAGCCCGATCATCGGCGTCGCCATCCGCGGCGACAGCATCGCGCCCGCGTGGAGCGGCCCGTACACCAGATCCTCGGCCGTGTAGGTCGGCGCGCGCAGCGTTTCGGTCTCGCCGCCCGAGAGCGCCACGGGGATGTCGCGATAGGCGATGCCGAGGCGCGATTCGGCCCGGTGTCCCGGCACCGCGAAGGTCTGGAGCTGGCCGCCGTAGACCGGGTCGGGGAGCGTCGAGAGATACCCCTCGATCTGGCCCGGCGCGCCGGGGGGCACGTCGGGGGCAGGGATCGACACGCGCAGGAAGAGCGACGTGGCCACGTCGTCTGGGCCCTCGGGCGGGTGGCCGCGGCCGTCCTTGAGGTGGCAAAGCTGGCAGGCGCGCGCGTTGTAGAACGGCCCGAGCCCGTCGGACGCCTTGGTGGACGACGGCGCCGAGACCCAGAGCTTGGTGAAGAGCCCGTTGCCGAGCTTGAAGTCGAGCTCGCGCTCGAAGCCGATGTTGGCGGAGGACTCGGAGAAGGCGTCGCGGGTGGTGCGGGCGCGAACGGTCGCCGCACCCGCCGGCAGCGCCTCGTGCGGCTCGGGGGCGGTGAAGTCGATCGTCGGGGCCGTCACCGCGGCGATGCGCGCCGTTTCGGCGGCCGTGCGCGGCACGACGCGAAGCGCGATATCGTCCGCGCCGCCGGCAAGCCCTGCCTCAGGCAGCAGGGCAAGCGCCGCGAGGAGGAGCGTCGGTCTCACTGGAACACGGCGTCCGATCCGGTCGCGTCGAGCGCGGACCCGTCGAGCCCCAGGGCCGTGACGGCCCGGCTGACGTCGCGGGCCTGCGCGACCAGCGCATCGACGGCGCCCGTCACCAGCGCAGCACCCGGCGCGTTGCCCCGCGCGATCATCTGGTCGTAGGCCATGCCCGCCTCCGCCGCCGACTTCACCCGCATCAGCGCCGCGACGGACGCATCGATGTCGCCCGAGAGCGCCGCTGCGGTAGCGGGATCGGCGGCCGCCACGAGGCTCGCGAGCGACGGGCCCGCGACGACGCTGCCGTCGATGCGCTCGTAACTCCCCTGCCAGACGTTCCGCATGCCCACGCCGTCGTAGTAGAAGCTGTTGTGGCTGTTGTCGGAGAAGCAGTCGTGCTCCTCCTCGGGATCGTTGAGCATGAGCCCGAGCTTCATCCGCTGGCCGGCGAGTTCCCCGTAGGACAGGCTGCCGATGCCCGTCAGGATCGCCGCGACGCCCGCGTCGGGATCGGCCTCGAGCGGCGTGCGCGCGGCCCCTCCCGGTTGCCACTGCGCGGCCATCCACGCGAGGTCGGACGCGAGAAGGTCGGTCACCGTGCCGAGATATTGCGCCCGGCGGTCGCAGTTGCCGTGCGTGCAGGCATCGCCCAGCGCGTAGTCGGTCCACGGCCGTTCGCCCGCACCGGGCCCGGTGCCGTGGAGATCCTGCCCCCAGAGCAGGAATTCGACCGCATGGTAGCCGGTGGCGACATTGGCCTCGATGCCGTCGGCTTCCTGCAGCGTGTCCTCGAGCAACGCCGCCGTGATGACGCTCGCATCGACCTCGCGGCCCCCGACCAGCGCCTTCGGGTTTGCGATGATGTCGAGCGTCGCGAGGTCGTTGTCGCCGCCGGGCACGCTCTCCGCATCCACGTAGTCGATCAGGCCCTCGTCGAGCGGCCAGGAGTTCACGCGGCCTTCCCAGTCGTCGACGATGGGGTTGCCGAAGCGGAACGCCTCGGACTGCTGATAGGGCACGCGCGCGGAGATCCACGCCGCGCGGGCATCGGCGAGCGCCTGCGCCGAGGGCGCGTCGATCAGGCGGTGAACGGCGGCCTTGAGGCGATCGCCGGCCGTCGCGGCATCGGCGTAGGTCGCGGCGCCGATGTCGGCATAGGTCGCGACGACGGCCGCGCGGTCCGGGTCCGCCAGCGCGGGCGATGCGGCGAGGATCGTCAGGGCGGCGGCGATGGGGCGGGTCATGGCGGCTCCTGGGTTTGCCGGCCTGAAGTTGAGCGAAAGCGTCGGCTTTGTCAAACCCGATCAATTCAGTCGGAGATACCCCTGCGTTGACTTGCGGCACAAACCTGCGACACGCGGAACGCGAAGGGAGATGCCATGTCAGGCGCCGGTTGGGACTTCTGGATCGACCGCGGGGGCACTTTCACGGACATCGTCGCTCGCCGCCCGGATGGAAGGCTCGAGACGCGAAAGCTCCTCTCCGAGAACCCCGGACGGTACGACGACGCGGCCGTGGCGGGCATCCGCGACCTTCTCGGGCTCGGACCGGACGAGCGGGTGCCGCCGGACGCGATCCGGGTCGTCAAGATGGGTACGACCGTCGCCACCAACGCGCTTCTCGAGCGCAAGGGCGCGCCGGTGCTGCTCCTCGTCACGCGCGGGTTCCGCGACCTCCTCCGCATCGGCTACCAGACCCGGCCCCGGCTCTTTGACCTCGAGGTGACGCGGCCGGAGCCGCTTTATGCCACGGTCGTCGAGATCGGCGGGCGGCTCGACGCGGAGGGCCGCGAGATCGAGCCCCTTGACGAAACCGCGGCGCGCGCGGCGCTGGTGCTCGCCCGCGAGTCCGGCATTCGCGCCTGCGCCATCGCGCTCATGCACGGCTATCTCGAGCCGATGCACGAAGCGCGGCTCGCCGCCATCGCGACGGGCCTCGGCTTCGAGCAGGTCTCGGCGAGCCATGCCGTGTCGCGGCTCATCCGCATCGTCGGGCGCGGCGACACGGCGGTGGTGGACGCCTACCTCTCGCCGACGCTGCGCCGCTACGTCGCGAAGGTGGCGGGCGCGCTCGACCTCGGGCGGGGCGGGGCCCGGCTCCTCTTCATGCAGTCGAACGGCGGGCTGACCGACGCCGCGCGCTTCCAGGGCCGCGACGCGATCCTGTCGGGGCCCGCGGGCGGCATCGTCGGCATGGTACGGACGGCGGAGGCGGCGGGGTTCCACCGGCTCATCGGCTTCGACATGGGCGGCACCTCCACGGACGTGAGCCACTACGCGGGCAGCTTCGAGCGCAGCTTCGAGACCGAGGTGGCGGGCGTCAGGATGCGCGCGCCGATGATGGACATCCACACCGTCGCGGCGGGCGGCGGCTCGATCTGCAGCTTCCGCGAGGGCCGCTACCAGGTCGGCCCCGAGAGCGCCGGCGCCGATCCGGGGCCCGCCGCCTACCGCCGTGGCGGGCCGCTCACCGTCACCGACTGCAACGTGCTCCTCGGCCGGATCAGCCCGGCGCATTTCCCCGCCGTCTTCGGCCCCGGCGGCGACGAACCGCTCGACGCGGGCGTCGTAACCCGTCGCTTCGCGGCGCTCGCGGGCGACATCGCCGCGGCGAGCGGCGCCGCCCCCGAGCCGCCCGAGGCGGTGGCGGCAGGGTTCCTCCGCATCGCCGTCGACAACATGGCGAACGCGATCAAGAAGATCTCCGTGCAGCGCGGGCATGACGTGACCGGCTACACGCTCCAGTGCTTCGGCGGCGCCGGCGGGCAGCACGCCTGCCTCGTCGCCGACGCGCTCGGGATGCGGTCGGTGTTCCTGCACCCCTTCGCGGGCGTGCTCTCGGCCTTTGGCATGGGGCTCGCCGACATTCGCAGCCTTGCCGAGACGCAGCTCGATGCGCCGGTCGCCGAGCACGCCCGCGCCGAGGCGGCACTCGAACCGATGGTCGCGCGGACGAGAGCCGAGGTCGCCGCGCAGGGCGTGGCGGAGGCGGCGATCCGAACCGAGACGCGCGCGCATCTGCGCTACGAGGGCTCGCACCAGGCGCTCGAGGTGCCGTTCGGGGCGCCGGACGCGATGCAGGCGGCGTTCGAGGCGGCGCATCTCGCGCGCTTCGGCTTCACGGCGCCGGAGCGCGGGCTCCTCGTCGAGATGCTGGCCGTCGAAGCGATCGGCGGCGCGGGCGCGATGCCTGCCATGCCCGCGCCCGCGAGCGGCGGCGCGGGACCGGAGCGGGTGCGTGCATACATGGACGGCGCCTGGCGCGAGGTGCCGCTCCACCGGCGCGAGACGCTCGGCGCGGGGAGCCGCGTCGAGGGGCCGGCGATCCTGACCGAGGCGACCGGCACCGTCGTCGTCGAGCCGGGCTGGACGGCGCGCGTCGATCCCGCGGGCAATCTCTTGCTCGACCGCACCGGGCCTGCGCGGCGGCCGGCGGCGGCGGGCACCGAGGCCGACCCGGTCGTGCTCGAGGTGATGAGCAACCTCTTCATGTCGATCGCCGACCAGATGGGCGCCACGCTCGCCAACACCGCCTGGTCGGTCAACATCAAGGAGCGGCTCGACTTCTCCTGCGCGATCTTCGACGCGGCGGGCGACCTCGTGGCGAACGCGCCGCACGTGCCGGTGCATCTCGGCTCGATGTCCGAGAGCGTGCGGACGGTGCGGCGGCTCACCGAAGGCGACATCGGGCCGGGCGACGCCTTCATGCTCAACAGCCCCTTCGCGGGCGGCACGCATCTGCCCGACGTGACCGTGGTGACGCCCGTGTTCCTCGACGGCGACCGGCCGGCGTTCTGGCTCGGCGCGCGCGGGCACCACGCCGACATCGGCGGCCGCACGCCGGGGTCGGCGCCGCCCGACAGCCGCCACATCGACGAGGAGGGCGTGCTCATCGAGACCGTCCGGCTCGTCGAGGCGGGGCGCTTCCGCGAGGCCGAGGCGCGCGCGATCCTCGGCGGCGGGCGCTATCCGGTGCGGAGCCCGGAGCAGAACCTCGCCGACCTCAAGGCGCAGGTCGCGGCCAACGAGACCGGCAGGCGCGAGCTCGTCCGCATCGCGCAAGCGTACGGCGCTGACGTGGTGGCGGCCTACATGGGGCACGTGCAGGACAACGCCGAGGCCTCGGTGCGCGCGGTGATCGGGCGGCTTCGCGACGGGCGGTTCCGCTACGAGATGGACGGCGGCGCCGCGATCGAGGTCGCGGTGCGCGTCGGCGACGGCCGCGCGACGGTCGATTTCACGGGCACCTCGGCGCAGCGGGAGGGCAACTTCAACGCGCCGCTCGCGGTCTGCCGGGCGGTGGTGCTCTACGTGTTCCGCCTCCTCGTCGGCACCGACATCCCGCTCAACGAGGGCTGTCTCAAGCCCCTCGAGATCATCGTCCCCGAAGGCTCGATGCTGAACCCGCGCTGGCCCGCGGCGGTGATCGCCGGCAACACCGAGGTGAGCCAGGCGGCCTGCAACGCGCTTCTGGGCGCGCTCGGCGTGATGGCGGGAAGCCAGGGGACGATGAACAACTTCGTCTGGGGCAACGCGGAGTTCCAGAACTACGAGACGATCGCCGGCGGCACCGGCGCGGGCCCGGGCTTCCGCGGCTGCGACGCGGTGCAGAGCCACATGACCAACACGCGCATGACCGACCCCGAGGTGCTGGAGAAGCGCTTTCCGGTCCGGCTCGAGGCCTTCGGCATCCGCGCGGGCTCGGGCGGCGCGGGGCGCTGGCCGGGCGGCAACGGCGCGGTGCGGCGCGTCCGCTTCCTCGCGCCCGTCACGGTCACGACGCTCGGCTCGCACCGCAGCGTGCCGCCCTTCGGCGCGGCGGGCGGCGCGCCGGGTGCTGTCGGCGAGGACTGGGTGATCTGGCCCGACGGCCGCCGCGAGCGGCTGCAGGGCTGCGACGAGCGCGACCTGCCGGCGGGTGCGGTCTACGAGATGCGGACGCCGGGCGGCGGCGGCTGGGGCGAGCCGGAGGCGGGCTGACCGGGCGGCGTGCCGCCGATCGCGGCCGTCACCTCGCCTGCGGCCTGGCGCACCGCGGCGCCGACGGCCGCGGTCTTGTCGGGGGTGAGCCGGAACGCGGGGCCCGAGACCGACAGCCCCGCGACGGGCTCGCCGTGCGCGTCGAACACGGGCGCCGCCACGCAGCGCATCCCCGGCGCGCGCTCCTCGTCGTCGACCGCGTAGCCCTGCGCGCGCATCGCGGCGATGGCGTCCGCGAGCGCCGCCGCGTCGGCGATGGCGCGCAGGGTGCCGCCGCCGAGCCCGCGGCGCGCGACGATGCCGGCGACGCGGGGCGCGGGCATCCAGCCGAGCAGCGCCTTGCCGATGCCCGACAGGTGCATCGGGCTCTTGGTGCCGGGCGGGAAGAACGCGCGGATCGCCTCGTGCGTCTCGACCTGGCCGAGGAACAGCACCTCGTCCTGGCTCTCGATCCCGACGTTGGCGGTCTCGCCGGTGGCACGCATCAGCGCCTGCATCGGCGCCCGGCTGCGCTCGACGATGCCGGTGCGGCGCAGGAACCCCGAGCCGATGCGGAACGCGCCTGCGCCGATGTGCCAGCGCTGGCCGGCCGCGTCGGCCTCGACGATGCGGTGCGCGGCGAGCGTGGTCAGCACCCGGTAGACGGTGGCGGGCGACTGCCCGGTGCGCTGAGCCAGTTCGGTCAGCGTCACGCCGGACGTTTCGGCAAGGGCCGCGAGGATCGTCATCGCCCGGTCGAGCGCCTGCACGGTGTTCTGCGCGGTCTTGTCGTGGAACGACTTCGGCCGCCCGCGCGGGCGCGGCGCCACGGTCATGGCGCATTTTCCGCGGGCTGAAAAACTGCATCGGCCAACGTCGCAAGCCCTTCCCGATATTTTTCGCCAAGCAAAAAACCAATTCAAAAAAATTGCAAGCGCGGAGGCCTGCTCTTATCCTCGGGCAAAATAGGGAGGTCTCACCCGTGTTCTCGCAAAACCCAGTCTTCATCCCCGGCCCGACCAACATCCCAGACGCGCTCCGCAAGGCCTGCGACATTCCGACGCTCGACCACCGGTCGCCGGCCTTCGCGCGCATGATGGCCCCGGCGCTCGCGGGCGTGAAGCACGTGCTCGGCACGACCGACGGCGAGGTTCTGATCCTGCCCTCGACCGGGACCGGCGGCTGGGAGGCGGCGCTGCAGAACACGCTATCGCCGGGCGACCGGGTGCTGGCCGCACAGCACGGGATGTTCTCGCTGCGCTGGATCGAGATGTGCCGGCACCTCGGGCTCGATCCGCAGGTGATCGAGGCGCCCTGGGGCTGCGGCGCTCCGGCGGCGGCGTTCGAGCGCGCGCTGAAGGCCGACACCGGACACGCCATCAAGGCGCTGCTCGTCACCCACAACGAGACCGCCACCGGCGTGCGGAGCGACATCGCCGCGTGTCGCAAGGCGCTCGACGCGGCCGGGCATCCGGCGCTCCTCCTGGTGGACGGCGTGTCGTCCATCGGCTCGATGCCGTTCGAGATGGACGCCTGGGGCGTCGACGTGGCGGTGGCGGGGAGCCAGAAGGGCTTCATGCTGCCCGCGGGCCTCGCGATCCTCGGGCTCTCCCAGAAGGCCATCGCGGCGATGGAGACGGCGACGCTGCCGCGGTCGTTCTTCGACCTTGGCGCCATGCGCGGCGCCTACGCGCGCGGCGGCTATCCCTACACGCCGCCCGTCGGCCTCATCGCGGGGCTCGCCGCCTCCGTCGCGATGCTCGCCGACGAGGGCCTGCCCGCGGTCTATGCGCGCCACGCCCGCATCGCCGAGGGCGTGCGCCGGGCCGTCGCGGCCTGGGGCCTCAAGCCTTGCGCGGCGTCGCCGGACCTCTATTCTGAGACGGTGACGGCGGTGATGATGCCCGAAGGGTTCGATGGCACGGCGGTGGTGCGGATCGCGGCCGAGAAGTACGGCACCGCGTTCGGCGTGGGTCTCGGCGAGGTGGCGGGGCGCGTGTTCCGCATCGGCCATCTCGGGAGCCTCACCGACGTGATGATGCTGGGCGGCCTCGCGGCGGCGGAGATGGCGATGGCGGACCTCGGGATGCCGGTCCGGCTCGGCTCCGGCGTCGCGGCGGCGCAGGACTACTACCGCGGCACCGACAGGGAGGCGGCGAAAGCCGCGGCATGATGCGCGACGAGGCCGGCCTCACCATCCCCGACTGGGACGACGTGCTCGCGGCGCACGCGCGCATCGCGCCGCACATCCACCGCACGCCTGTGCTCACGTCGTCCTACATGGACGACCTCACCGGCGCGCAGCTCTTCTTCAAGTGCGAGAACTTCCAGAAGGCCGGCGCCTTCAAGGTGCGCGGCGCCTGCAACGCAGTGTTCGGGCTCGCCGAGGACAAGCTCGCGCGCGGCGTGGCGACCCATTCGTCGGGCAACCACGCGCTGTCGCTGAGCTACGCCGCGGGCCGCCGCGGCATCCCCTGCCACGTCGTGATGCCGCGCACCGCGCCCGAGGCGAAGAAGGCGGCCGTCCGCGGCTACGGCGGCATCATCACCGAATGCGAGCCCTCGACCTCGAGCCGCGAGGCGGTGTTCGCCACCGTCGAGGCCGAGACGGGTGCGGACTTCGTGCATCCCTACAACGACCCGCGCGTGATCGCCGGTCAGGCGACCTGCTCGCGCGAGCTGATGGAGGACGTGCCGGGGCTCGACATCGTGACCGCGCCCATCGGCGGCGGCGGCATGATCTCGGGGACCTGCCTCACCGTCTCCGCGACCGCGCCGCATGTCGAGATCATCGCCGCCGAGCCCGAGGCCGCCGACGACGCGGCGCAGAGCTTCCGCGCCGGGCACATCATCGCCGACGACGCGCCGGTGACGGTCGCCGACGGGTTGAAGGTGCCGCTGAAAGATCTGACCTGGCATTTCGTGCGGCGCCACGTGACGGACATCCTGACCGCCAGCGACGCCGAGATCGTGGAGGCGATGCGGCTCACCTGGCAGCGCATGAAGATCGTCATCGAGCCGAGCTGCGCCGTGCCGCTCGCGATCATCCTGAAGAACAAGGACCGCTTCGCCGGCCGGCGCGTTGGGGTCATCATCACCGGCGGCAACGTCGACATGGACAAGCTGCCCTGGATGCAGGGCTGAGGAGGCAGACATGAACGCACCCGCAACCTTCGACGATCTCGAGGTCGGCTACGACGTCCCCGCATCGGTCGGCATGGCCGAGGCCGACATCCAGACGCCGTGCCTCGTGGTCGACCTCGACGCCTTCGAGCGCAACGTCGCGAAGATGCGCGACTTCTGCGCGGACATGGGCGTGCGGCACCGCGTTCATGGCAAGATGCACAAGTCCGTGCCGGTGGCGCTCTACCAGATCGAGGAGGGGCGCGCGGTCGGCGTGTGCTGCCAGAAGGTGTCGGAGGCGGAGGTCTTCGCGCGCGGCGGCGTCCGGGACGTACTGGTGTCGAACCAGGTGCGCGATCCCGCCAAGATCGAGCGGCTGGCGCGCCTCCCGAAGCTCGGCGCGCGCACGATCGTCTGCATCGACGACGTGGCCAACGTGGCCGAGCTCTCCGAGGCAGCAGTCCGCAACGGCACCACGCTCGAGGTGCTCGTCGAGATCGACTGCGGCGCGGGACGCTGCGGCGTGGCTTACGGACAGCCGGTCGTGGACCTCGCGAAGGCCGTCGAGGCCGCGCCGGGGCTGAAGTTCGCGGGCATCCAGGCCTACCAGGGTGCGGCGCAGCACGTGCACAGCTACGAGGAGCGCCGTGCCAAGATCGAGGCGGCGATCGAGCAGGTGCGCCAGTCCGTGGAGATGCTGCGCGCCGAGGGGATCGAATGCGACATCGTCGGCGGCGCCGGCACGGGGAGCTACTACTTCGAGGGCAACTCGGGCGTCTACAACGAGATGCAGTGCGGCTCCTATGCCTTCATGGACGCCGACTACCAGCGCGTCGAGGATGCGTCCGGCCACCGGATCAGCGAATTCGAGAACGCGCTCTTCATCCTGACGAGCGTGATGAGCCACGCCAAGGCCGACAAGGCGATCTGCGATGCCGGGCTGAAGGCGCAGTCGGTCGACAGCGGCCTGCCGGTGGTGTTCGGGCGCGACGACGTGGAGTACGTCAAGTGCTCCGACGAGCATGGCGTGATCTCCGATCCGCAGGGGCATCTCGAAGTCAACGACAAGCTGAAGCTCGTTCCCGGCCACTGCGACCCGACCTGCAACGTGCATGACTGGTACGTCGGCGTGCGGGGCGGGCGCGTCGAGGTCCTCTGGCCCATCGACGCGCGCGGCAAGGCGTACTGAGGCTCGGGGCCGCCTGATGTACGTCGTCCCCGAGGCCGCCATCGGCGACCTCGTGTCGCCCGAGGACGCCTTCGCCGCGGTCGAGGAGGTCTTCGCCGCGATGGCGCGGGGCGAAGCGGCGAACTTCCCCGTCGTCCGCGAGGCCATCGGCCATGCCGGCGCGCTCTGGGGCTTCAAGTCGGGGTTCGACCGTGCCGGCCTGGTGCTCGGGATGAAGGCCGGCGGCTACTGGCCCGGCAACGCGGAGCGCGGGCTCACCAATCACCAGTCCACGGTGTTCCTCTTCGACCCCGACACCGGCCGCGTCGCGGCGACCGTGGGCGGCAACCTGCTGACCGCGCTTCGCACCGCCGCCGCCTCCGCGGTCTCGATCCGCCATCTGGCGCGGCCCGAGAGCCGTGTCCTCGGGATGCTCGGCGCGGGGCACCAGTCCGCCTACCAGATGCGCGCGGCGGTGGCGGCGCATCCCTTCGAGCGGATCGTCGGCTGGAACCTCCACCCCGAGATGCTGGGCCGGCTCGCGGAGACCGCGGAGGATTTGGGCCTGCCCTTCGAGGCGGTGGGGCTCGACGGGCTCGGCGAGGCCGACGTCATCGTCACCATCACGTCCTCCCCCGAGCCCACGCTCATGTCCGCGCATGTCCGGCCCGGCACGCATCTCGCCTGCATGGGGACGGACACGAAGGGCAAGCAGGAGGTGGAGGCGGCGCTCCTCGGCCGCGCCACGGTGTTCGCCGACGAGATCGCGCAGTCCACAAGCCTCGGCGAGGCGCAGCACGCGGTGGCCGAAGGGATCATCGACGCGGGCGCCATCACCGCCATCGGCGACGTCATCGCGGGCACGCATCCAGGGCGTACGTCTCCCGACGAGATCACGCTCTTCGACGGCACCGGCGTCGGGCTGCAGGATCTGGCCGTTGCCGCCGCCGCCTTGGCGCGTGCGCGCGAGCGAGGCGTGGGATCCGAGGTGGAGGTGTAGTCGCCGGGGCCTCGCTCCCGGCTGCCGCTTCTCTAACGCTCCGCCACCTCCGCCGCGCGCTGCACCTCCCGCGCGGTTCCCTGCGCCCCGTTGAACAGCACGTTGAGCCCGACGGCGCTGATCGTTGCGAGCAGGATCCCGCTGTCGATCAGCGGATGGATCGCCGCGGGCATCCACTGCTTGAAGTCGGGCGCCACGAGCGGGATCATCCCCATCCCGAGGCTCACCGCGACGATGAAGAGGGTGTTGCGGTTCGTCGTGAAGTCGGCGCCGGTCGCGAGGATGCGGATGCCGGTCGCGGCCACCATGCCGAACATCACGAGCCCCGCGCCGCCGAGAACCGCGAGGGGCAGCGCCTCGACGAGCGCGCCCATCTTGGGCACCAGCCCGAGCAGGATCAGGATCGCGCCGCCTGCAACGCAGACGTAGCGGCTGCGGATGCCGGTGACGCCGACGAGCCCCACGTTCTGAGAGAACGACGTGTAGGGGAACGTGTTGAAGAGCCCGCCGATGAGCGTGCCGACGCCGTCGGTCCGGAGCCCCGCGGCGAGGCGATCCTGCGTGACCGGCCGCCCGGTCATCGCACCGAGCGCGAGGAACATGCCCGTCGATTCGATCATCACCACGATCATCACCAGCGTCATCGTCACGATCAGCACCGGGTCGAAGATCGGTGCGCCGAAGCGGAACGGCGTGACGACGGCGAACCACGAGGCCGCCGCGACCTTGCCGAAGGTCATCAGCCCGGTGACGGCCGCGATCACCCCGCCCGCGACGATGCCCGCGAGCACCGAGATGTTGGCCACGAAGCCGCGTCCCCAGCGCGCCACGGCGAGGATCGAGACGAGCACGATGGCGGAGAGCAGGATCCCGCCCGGCGCCGCGTAGGCGGGGTTCGGCAGCGAGGCCGCGAGGGCGAGGCCGGCGGGCGCCGGGACGGCCGCGGTCGCGGTCTCGAGCCAGGCGGCGTTGTCGGGGCTCACGAGTTTCGGCGCGGTCGGGCCGATCGGCGTGCCGAAGATCCAGTTGATGCCGATCCGCATCAGCGTGACACCGATCACGAGGATGATCGTGCCCGTCACCACTGGCGGGAAGAACCGCAGCATGCGCGCCACGAAGGGCGCGAGCAGCACCGCCACGAACCCTGCGCCGATGATGGCGCCGAAGATCATTCGCGCGCCCTCGGTGCCGGGATGCGCCGCGGCGATGGCGATCATCGGGCCGACGGAGGCGAAGGTCACGCCCATCATCACCGGCATCCGCACGCCGAGCCAGCGCGTGACGCCGAGCGACTGGATCAGCGTGGCGATGCCGCAGGCGAAGAGGTCGGCCGAGATCAGGAACGCCACGTCCTCGGGCGCGAGCTTCAGCGCCCGGCCGACGATGAGCGGCACCGCGACGGCGCCCGCGTACATCACCAGCACGTGCTGGAGCCCGAGCGTGAGGAGCCGCGCGGCGGGCAGGATCTCGTCAATGGGATGGACGCTTGCCTCGGCAGGTCCGGCGAAGGTGGCGGTCATGGCGGTGCTCCTCGGGTCAGGGGCGGACGATCTCGACGGGCCTGGCCAGACGGTGTTCGTCGAGGTTCGGCGTCGGTCCGATCCGGTCGATCACGGCAAAGAGCCCGGGCGCGTCAAGCGGTGCCAGAACGCCGTGCCAGACGCCGCGCAGCAGGTTCACGCCCTGCCCGGAGCGGGTCGCGTAGGCGCGGAGCCTGCCCGGTTTCGCGCCGGTTCCTTCAGCGACCACGACGAGGAAGGTGCCCGCCGAAAGCGGCAGGAATGCCTGGCTGCCGTCGGGGTGCCGCTCGACGAGATCGAGGCGCAACGGCAGCGCCACGGGCTGCGCCTCGAACACGCTGAGCCCCGCGCGCCCGTCCTGCCCGAAGTCGAGCCGGGCCCGATCGTGCCAACGCCCGCAGGTGCCCGCGTTGATGAGCCGGTCGGGCGGGCCCGCGGCCTCGATGATGTCGCCGAAGGGCGCGAAGCTGTCGTCGAGCGGCCGGGCCTCCAGGATCATCGCGCGGGACAGAGCCGCGGGTGCCGGTTCACGTCCTTGTAGAGGAGATACCGGAATGGCTCCGGCCCCGCCGCCACGCAGGCCTGCGGGCAGAACGCGCGCAGCCACATCCAGTCGCCGGCCTCGACCTCGACCCAGTCGCGGTTGAGCCGGTAGACTGCGCGGCCCTCGAGCACGAAGAGCCCGTGTTCCATTACATGCGTCTCCTCGAAGGGGATGCGCGCGCCGGGCTCGAACCGGACGATGTTGACATGCATGTCATGCGCGAGGTCGGCCGGATCGACGAAGCGCCGCGTCGCCCAGCGTCCGTCCGTGCCGGGCATCGGCACCGGCGGCGCCGCGTCCTCATGGGTCACGAAGGCCGCGGGCGGCGCGAGGCCCGCCGCGGGCTCCCAGCGGCGGCGAATCCAGTGCAGCCGGGCGGTCTCGTGCGCCGTGAGCCGCCAGGACGCGCCCGGCGGCAGATAGGCGTAGCTGCCGGGGCCGAGCGGATGTTCGACGCCGTCGAGCCTGAGGCGCGCGGTGCCGTCGGTGGCGTAGAGCACGCCCTCGGCGCCCGCATCGGGCTCGGGCGCGTCACTGCCGCCGCCCGGCGCCAGTTCCAGCAGCAGATGCGCGAAGGTCTCCGCAAAACCCGTCATCGGCCGCGCGAGGATCCACGCGCGCGCGTCGCGCCAGCCCGGCAGCAGCGAGGTCACGATGTCCGACATGCAGACGCGCGGGATCACGGCATAGGCCTCTGTGAAGACCGCGCGCCCGGTGTGGAGCGCCGTCTGCGGCGGCAGGCCGCCGGGCGCGGGCGTCATGCCATGAGATCCCGCACGCGCCACCAGGCGATGCGCTCGACCTCGGCGCAGGCAGCGGCGAACTCGTCCGCGGGGTCGCGGCCGAGGCGGGCATGAAACGCGGCGAGGATGCCCGCTGTGTCGTGGTCGCGCACGGCGATGACGAAGGGATGCCCGTAGGCGCTCGTATAGGCCGCGTTCAGCCTCTGGAACGTCGCGCGATCGTCGTCGGTGAGCGCGTCGAGCCCGGCGCCGGCCTGTTCGGCGGCCGATGCAGGGGTCAGGCGCCGGGCCCCGGCGAGCTTGCCGGCGAGATCGGGGTGCGCTTCGAGGACGCCGTGGCGCTCGGCCTCCGACGCGCCGCGGAACACGCGCGCGAGGGCGGCGGCGACGCCTTTGGCGCTGTCGAAGGCGGGACCGAGCTCGAGCGCGTGCGCGCGTTCGGCGATCCAGGGCGCGTGCTCGTAGACGCCGCCGAAGCGCTCGACGAAGGCTGCGCGGTCCATCCCGCTCGGGCGCTCGCGCGGTCGCGGCGGATGCGTTTTCGCCCAGTGCCGGGCGATGTCGATGCGGCGAGCGAACCAGACGCCCTCATGCGCCGCCGCATGGTCGAGGAACCGCGCGAGCGCCGGCGCGCGGCCCGGCCGGCCCGCGAGGCGGCAGTGCAGCCCCACGGACATCATCTTCGGCGCCCCCGCGACACCTTCGGCATAGAGCATGTCGAAGCTGTCGCGCAGATAGGCGAAGAAGTGCTCGCCCGTGTTGAAGCCCTGCGGCGTCGCGAAGCGCATGTCGTTGGCGTCGAGCGTGTAGGGCACGACGAGCTGCTCGCGATCGCCGAAGCGCATCCAGTGCGGCAGGTCGTCGTCGTAGGCGTCGGCCACGTACTTGAAGCTGCCCGTCTCCGCCGCGAGCCGCACCGTGTTGGCCGAGGACCGCCCGGTATACCAGCCGGTCGGAGCGGCTCCCGTCACCTCGGCATGGAGCGCTGTCGCCGCGGCGATTGCGGCGCGCTCCTCGGCCTCGGGCATGTCGCGGTGCTCGATCCATTTGAGCCCGTGCGAGGCGATCTCCCAGTCCGCCGCCTGCATCGCCGCGACCTGCTCCGGGCTGCGCGCAAGCGCGGTCGCGACGCCGAACACCGTCACTGGGATGGCGCGCGCAGTCAGGAGCCGCCGGAGCCGCCAGAACCCCGCGCGTGCGCCGTAGTCGTAGAGCGACTCCATGTTCCAGTGCCGCTGGCCCGGCCAGGGTTGCGCGCCGACGATTTCCGACAGGAACGCCTCGGAGGCCGCGTCGCCGTGCAGGACGCTGTTCTCGCCGCCTTCCTCGTAGTTCACCACGATCTGGACGGCGATCCGCGCCGCTCCGGGCCAGCGGGGGTCGGGCGGCGTCTCGCCGTAGCCAAGGAGGTCGCGGGGGTAGCGGTTCGGCATGCGGTCGTCACTGGCCAGCTTCGTGGATCGCGCCTAGCATCGACGGCGCGGCAGGGTTGCGCAACCGGGGTCAGGAGGCTGGGGTGGCAGGATACCTCACGACGCATGTGCTCGACACGGCGCGCGGGATGCCGGCGGCGGGCATCGCGATCGACCTCTTCCGCATCGACGCGACGGGGCGGCATCTCGTGGCCTCCGCCGTCTCCAACGCGGACGGCCGCACGGACGCGCCGATGCTCGCCCGGGCCGAGTTCGCGGCGGGCGTCTACGAGCTCCTGTTCCATGCCGGGCCCTACTTCGCCGCCACCTACACCGAGGGCGCGAGCGGGGCGCCGCGGTTCCTCGACATGGTGCCGGTGCGCTTTGGGGTCACCGATGCCGCGCATCATGTCCACGTCCCGCTGCTCCTCTCGCCGTTCGGCTATTCGACCTACCGCGGCAGCTGATGGCGAGGCGCACGGGCGGGGGTCACGCCGTGCCACTGGCAGCGATCCGTCCGTGCGGCCGACGGGGGTGCGGTCTCTCCCGGACCGGGTGTTCGCCGCTCGCGGCTCAGATGGCGCAGGCGGAGGGCTTGCCGGCGAAGAGCACCTGCGGCGCAAAGCGGGGCCGGGTCGCGATGAACTGCGAGAAGGTCGTGCGCCCGATGCCGACGTTGAAGAGCGGCTGGTAGTCGAGCGTGCTCTCGACCACGATCACCGACTCGTCCGTCGGCATCTGCGGCAGTTGCGCCGAAAACCCGCCGAGGGCGGCGTCGGTCATCGGTGCCGCGCCCTTGGTGGCGTAGGACCAGCCGACGACGTAGCCGGCCTTCTTCGTGTCGTGACAGATGCTCGTGACCCGGAGCGCGGTCGTCCCGCGCGCGTGCGAAAGGTAGTCGTAGACCCTGTTGAGGCCGTCGACGTAGGCCGCGTCGACCATGTCGGTGCGGCGCGACAGCATATCCGCGAGCGTGTAGGCGGCCTTGAGGTTGACGTTCTGGGTGCGGAACGCATCGAAGTAGACGAAGGTCGCGACATAGGCCCAGACGAGGAGCGGCAGGATCAGCACAGACTCGACCACGACGGAGCCGGACGTCTCGCGCGCGAACCGCTTGAGCGCGGCCGAAGCACGCGGGCCTCGCGCGGTTGGCGTCATGCATTCGTCGAGGCTCATCGCGTCGGGTCCGGTTCGTTGACGAAGGCCGAGGTCGCGGTCAGCGCGTAGCCGCCCGAGGTGTCCTTCTGGAGCT
Organism: Paracoccaceae bacterium; assembly: GCA_965219015.1. Lineage (GTDB taxonomy): Bacteria > Pseudomonadota > Alphaproteobacteria > Rhodobacterales > Rhodobacteraceae > CBDCNH01. The sequence continues at coordinate 1,042,570 of CBDCNH010000011.1, read as the reverse complement.
GCAGCCCGAGCCCGGTGAGCGGGAACACCGGGTCGACGATGGCGCAGGCCCGCACGATCATCATCTCGTTCTGCGCGCCGGGCTTGAACTCGACCAGAGGGTCGATCCTGGTGGCGCGGTTGACGCAGGCGGCGTTCGGGTCGAGCGGGGCCCATGTGGTCGTGCTGACGGGGCGCATCTCGAGGAGCACCGACGTCATGCAGTCGTGGATGACGAGCGTGGCGTCGCAGATCGACTGCTTCACGAGCGCGGGCTCCGGGGTCGGCCAGGTGCCGAGGCGAAGGTTGCGGACGGTGAGGTCGACCGCGCGCTCGAGCATCACGTTGCGGACCATGAGGACGCCTGCCTCGACCGAGGACATGAAGACGAGGAAGAACACCGGCGCCATGATGACGAACTCGACCGTCGCGGTCCCGCGGGTGTCGCGCGCGAAGCGGCGGAGGTAACGTGCGGCTGGCCTGCGCCACGAGACTGTCATTGCGTGAGCCGGAGCTGGTTGATGGTCTTCGCGATCGCCGTGAACGTCGCCTCGATGTTGAGCTTGCTCACGTTGAAGAAATGCGACGGCGAGCTCGCGCATTTCTTCATCTGCGCCTGAGCTGTCGAGTCCGCATTGAAGGCGATTGTGAAGACAGTCACGCCGTTGGCCTTCGCAAGGTCGCACTGCGCGTAGAACGAGGTCTCGTTCGCGGACTTGGACGAGAGCGTCGTCGACTTCATCGCCGGCTTGAGACCCTTGCCGACGTCGAGCTCGACCGTCTCGTTGCGCGTGTCGCTCTCGTCTGCGGGGCGAAACTGATCGGTGATCGCGCCGTCGGTCATCAGCACGATGTACTTGAGTGCTCCGGGCTCGTTCCAGCCCGCCGGCCTGACCTGGAACTGCGACGGGATCGCGCCCCGGCTGGCCAGGCTCTGGAACGTGCCGCGCGAGGTCGGGTTGAGGAGCGCCAGGCCCCATTTCATCGCATAGTGCGTGCCGGTGCCGTCGTGCAGGCGGATCGCATCGATGAAGCTCGAGAGCTTCTTCACGTCGTTGGCCGCGACCTGGACCGCGGAGCGGTCCTGCGGGCACCAGCCCCAGTCCATCGTCGGCTTGTCGATCTTGTAGTACATGAAATGTGCCGCTTGGACGAGCGGGCCCTTGGGCAGGTCTGCGTTCTTGAATTGCGCTTGCGGAATCTCCGGGCACGACGAGAAGGCGTGGGTGCGAACGCCGCCGAGGAGCTCGAAGAGGGCCGGGCCGGGGTTCACGTCGCCAGCGTAGGGCACGACGTTGATCGAGGTCGTGTCCGTCGCCTTGCCGCCGAGGACCGTTGCGACGAACGCCTTCGCCGCGGTCCGAAGGTAGCCGATCTGGTTGCCGTCGCGCATCGACCCCGAGATGTCGAGCACCAGCGAGATCTCGACGTTCTTGATGCTCTCGACGGCGGCGGATTGGGCGGGCGCGGTCAGGCTGTCGATGCCGATGAGGTGCATGAAGAACGTGGGCACCCGGATGCCCGATGTCGCGCGGACGTTGCGGGAGACGAGGTTGCTCGTGCCGAGGTAGCTCTCCTCGACCTCGACCTTGGGGGCATAGGAGGCGAGCCCCGCCTTGGCGAAGTAGTCGTCCACCACGTCCTGCGGGCGGCCCGCCTGCTCGAGGCTGGTGGCGGCGAGGACGGCGCGGTCGGAGGTGTTCTGGAGCTGCGTCCGCACCGTCTCGTAGCGCATCAGGTCCACCGCCATGCCGCCCGCGACCAGCATCAGCACGAAGAGCATCAGCCCGAAGATCAGCATCGCGCCGCGCTCGTCGTCGCGGAAGGCCCGGAGCCGTGCCGTCAGATGCCTCGCCATGAACCCCGTCCCGAACTGTGTTGCGGCGACCGTGGCAGGTCTCCGTGGCAAAAGTGAGGCGGCCGCCCGCTCCCCCGGTCAGCCTCCGAGGGCCCAACTTATGGGGATGATTTCTTCACGAACCGTGTCTACCGTCGGCCCCGCGCGCCTCCGGGCGTCCGCAAGGGAGAGAGATCATGGCCACGCAGGGCGAACCGAGCTTTCGGCAGTCCGTCGAGTTGATGTTCAGCCGCGCCGCCGCGCTGATGGACCTGTCGCCGGGGCTCGAGGAGAAGATCCGCGTCTGCAACGCCACCTACACGGTGCGCTTCGGGGTGCGGCTGCGCGGCAAGATCGAGACGTTCACCGGCTACCGCTCGGTTCATTCCGAGCACATGGAGCCCGTGAAGGGCGGCATCCGCTACTCGCTCGGCGTCAGCCAGGACGAGGTCGAGGCGCTCGCGGCGCTGATGACGTTCAAGTGCGCGCTGGTGGAGGCGCCGTTCGGGGGCTCGAAGGGCGGCCTCTGCATCGATCCCCGGAACTACGACGAGCACGAGCTCGAGCTCATCACCCGGCGCTTCGCCTACGAGCTCATCAAGCGCGACCTCATCAATCCCTCGCAGAACGTCCCCGCCCCCGACATGGGCACGGGCGAGCGCGAGATGGCCTGGATCGCGGACCAGTACGCGCGGATGCACACGACGGACATCAACGCGCGCGCCTGCGTCACCGGCAAGCCGCTCAACGCGGGCGGCATCGCGGGGCGGGTCGAGGCGACCGGGCGCGGCGTGCAGTTCGCGCTGCGCGAGTTCTTCCGCCACCCCGAGGACGTGGCCGCGGCGCGGCTCTCGGGCGGGCTCGACGGCAAGCGGATCATCGTGCAGGGCCTCGGCAACGTCGGCTACCACGCGGCGCTGTTCCTCTCGACCGAGGACGGCGCGCGGATCACCGGCATCGTCGAGCGCGACGGCGGCATCCAGAGCGACTCCGGGCTCGACATCGACGCGGTGCGGCACTGGATGACGCAGACCGGCGGCGTGAAGGACTTCCCCGGCGCAACCTATTCGCCGAACGGCGCCGCGCTCCTCGAGGCGGAGTGCGACATCCTCATTCCGGCCGCGCTCGAAGGCACGATCAACCTCGCGAACGCGGCCGCGATCAAGGCGCCGCTCGTCGTCGAGGCCGCCAACGGGCCGGTCACGGCGGGCGCCGACGAGATCCTGCGCCAGAAGGGCACGATCATCATGCCCGACATGTACGCCAACGCAGGCGGCGTCACGGTGTCGTACTTCGAATGGGTCAAGAACCTCAGCCACATCCGCTTCGGCCGGATGCAGCGGCGGCAGGAGGAGGGCCGGCACCAGCGGCTCGTCGACGAGCTGGAGCGGCTCTCGGCGGACAAGGGCCTCGGCTGGACGCTGTCGCCGGGCTTCAAGGAGAGCTACCTCAAGGGCGCGGGCGAGCTCGACCTCGTGCGCTCCGGGCTCGACGACACGATGCGCGGCGCCTACCAGTCGATGCGCGAGGTCTGGCACGCCCGCGACGACGTGAGCGACCTCAGGACCGCCGCCTACCTCGTCGCCATCGGCCGCGTCGCGGGCAGCTACCGCGCCAAGGGACTTTGACGCAGGCTGCGCTCGGAACGGCGGCTCGCTCGTGACGTTGGATGGCGCAACGCAAGGAGCGACAGATGGCCGATCGAGAAGACCCGAGGCAACGCCCCACGATCAAGAACGCGGACGTCCCCTCCGATACGGCGGGGCTGCCGAGCGTCGGCGAGGGCGCCTCGGCGCGCCACTTCGCCCGCGACACGGTCGAGGGCGAAGTCGATGACCACCCTGATGACGACGACGCGCCCAAGGCGGACGCCCTTCCGGAGCCGGCCGAGCATCGGCGGAAGGAAGAGGGAGTGAGCGGGTCGCAAAAGTCGGTGGAGCGGAACGACAAGGGGGTGTAGACCGGCCACGGCACCTTTGTCGTGGCCTTCGGCGTTGGACGGGACGTTGCGCTACTCTGGAATGCAGATCCTCCGCGAGGGGCTGACGGGCAACCGCGGCTGGCGCCCGGCGTGGCGCACGCCCGATCCAAAGCCCGTCTACGACATCCTCGTCATCGGCGGCGGCGGGCACGGGCTTTCGACGGCGTTCTACCTCGCCAAGGAGCACGGGCTGCAGAACATCGCCGTCCTCGAGAAGAGCCACATCGGCTCCGGCAACATCGGCCGCAACACCACGATCGTGCGCGCGAACTACTTCCTTCCGGGCAACTCGGAGTTCTACAGCCATTCGCTGAAGCTCTGGGAGGGGCTCGAGGCGGAGCTGAACTACAACGTGATGCACAGCCAGCGCGGTCACATGATCCTGTTCCATTCGGATGGTCAGCGCGACGCGGCCGCCCGGCGCGGCAACGCGATGATCAATCAGGGCGACGACGCGATCCTCTACGACCGCGAGGGCGTGCGCGAGATGCTGCCGTACCTCGATTTCGAGCAGGCGCGCTTCCCGATCTATGGTGGGCTTTATCATCCGCGCGGCGGCACCGCGCGGCACGACGCGGTGGCCTGGGGCTACGCGCGGGCGGCCGACGCGCGGGGCGTGGACCTGATCCAGAACTGCGAGGTCACGGGCATCGGCGTCGAGCACGGCCGCGTCACCGGCGTCGAGACGACGCGCGGGCCGATCCGGGCGAAGAAGGTGGCGATCGTCGTCGCGGGCCGGTCGGGACAGGTGGCGGCGATGGCGGGCATGCGGCTCCCGATCGAGAGCCACGTGCTGCAGGCCTTCGTGACCGAGGGCATCAAGCCGGTGATCGACCATGTCGTGAGCTTCGGCATGGGCCATTTCTACATCAGCCAGTCCGACAAGGGCGGGCTCGTGTTCGGCGGCGACATCGACTTTTACGCCTCCTATGCCGCGCGCGGCAACCTGCCGATGATGGAGCACGTCATGGAGGCGGGCATGACGCTGATGCCGATGATCGGGCGCGCGCGGGTGCTGCGCTCCTGGGGCGGGATCATGGACATGACGCCCGACGGCAGCCCGATCATCGACCGCACGCCCGTCGAAGGCCTCTTCATCGACGCGGGCTGGAACTACGGCGGGTTCAAGGCGGCGCCTGCGTCGGGCTGGTGCCTCGCGCATCTCATGGCGACGGGCGAGAGCCATCCGGTCGCGCGTCGCTTCCGCCTCGACCGCTTCGTGACCGGGCACCTCCTCGACGAGGAAGGCACGGGCTCGCAGCACAACCTGCACTGAGGGGCCGCCGATGCGTATTCCCTGTCCGCTCTGCGGCGACCGCGACCGGCGCGAGTTCTACTACTCGGGCGCCGCAGTCACGCTCGACCGCCCCGGCCCCGACGCGCCTCCCGAGGCGTGGGACGACTACCTGCACCTGCGCGACAACCCTGCGGGCCCCACGCGCGACCTGTGGCACCACGAGGCGGGATGCGGCGCGTGGCTCCTTGTCGAGCGCAACACCGTGACGCACGAGGTCATGGGGGCGCGTCTCGTCACCGAGGTCGGCCGGTGAGGATCGACGGCGCCGGCACCGTCGATCGCGCGAAGCCCGTGCGCTTCACCTTCGACGGTGCGCCCTACCAGGGCTTTCACGGCGACACGCTTGCGTCGGCGCTGCTCGCGAACGACGTGCGGCTCGTCGGGCGGTCGTTCAAGTACCACCGGCCGCGCGGGATCCTCACGGCGGGGTCGGAGGAGCCGAACGCGCTCGTCTCGGTGCGCGGCACGCCCAACGTCCGCGCCACCATGCAGGAGCTCTATCCCGGCCTCGCCGCCGAGAGCCAGAACCGCTGGCCCTCGCTTCGGCGCGATGCGCTCAGCGTCAACGACGCCTTTGCTCCGTTCCTCGGGGCGGGGTTCTACTACAAGACGTTCATGTGGCCGCGCGCCTTCTGGGAGGGGCTCTACGAGCCGCTGATCCGGCGCGCGGCGGGCATCGGCACGCTGCCGCGCGCGGACGAGACGGAGCCCTTCGAGAAGGCGTTCGCGTTCTGCGATCTCCTGGTGATCGGCGCGGGCCCCGCTGGCCTTGCGGCGGCGCTGACGGCGGGTCGGGCAGGGGCCCGCGTGGTCCTCGCCGACGAGGACTGGATGATGGGCGGGCGGCTCCTTGCCGAGCGCTTCACCGTGGGCGGGCAGGCGGGTGCCGACTGGGCGGCCGAGGTGCTGGCCGAGCTCGCCACCATGCCCAACGTCCGGCTTCTGCCCCGCACAACGATCACCGGCGCTTACGACCAGGGCACCTACGCCGCCCTCGAGCGCGTCGGGCGGCATCTCGCGCAGCCTGGCTCCGACCTGCCGCGCGAGTGCTTCTGGCGCATCGTCGCGAAGGCCGCCGTGCTCGCGACCGGCGCCATCGAGCGCCCCGTCGCGTTCCCGATGAACGACCGCCCCGGCATCATGACCGCCTCCGCCGTCCGCGCTTACCTCAACCGCTGGGGCGTGGCGCCCGGCAAGTCGGTCACGGTGTTCGGCAACAACGACGACGCGCACCGCACCGCGCTCGACCTCGCGGCGGCGGGCGTGACGGTCGCGGCGCTCATCGACAGCCGCGCAGGCGTTGCGGTCGACGGGCCGTTTCCCGTGTTCACCGAAGGCCGGATCACCGGCACGCAGGGCCGGCTCGGCCTCCGCGAGGTCTCGCTCAGCCATCGCGGCGGACGGCGCGTGATCTGGACAGACTGCCTCGCCGTCTCGGGCGGCTGGAACCCGTCGGTGCATCTGACCTGCCATCTCGGCGGGCGGCCGGTCTGGCGGCCGGAGCTTGCGGCGTTCATCCCGGCGAAGGGCGCCGTGCCGGGGCTCCACGCCGCGGGGGCGGCCAACGGCGGCTTCTCGACCGCCGCCTGCCTCGCCGAGGGCGCCCGCGCCGCACGCGAGGCGCTGGGCGCCATCGGCATCGACGCGCCCGCGCTGAACCTCCCCGAAGCCGAGGACGGCGCCGTCCGCATCGAGCCCCTGTGGGCGATGCCGGGCCGCGGCCGGGCCTGGCTCGATTTCCAGAACGACGTGACGGTGAAAGACGTGGCGCTCGCCGCGCGCGAGAACTTCTCCTCCGTAGAGCTGATGAAGCGCTACACCACGCAAGGCATGGCGCCCGACCAGGGCAAGAACTCCAACGTGGCGGCGCTCGCGGTCCTTGCGGACGCGACGGGGCGCAGCATCGAGGCGACGGGCACGACGACGTTCCGCCCGCCCTACGTGCCCGTCTCCATCGCCGCGATGGGGGCCGGCGGGCGCGGCGCCGGCTTCGCGCCGCAGCGGCACACGACCTCGCACGAGGCCTCGGCCGAGCTCGGCGCGCCGATGCTCGAGGCGGGGCTCTGGTACCGGCCGAGCCATTTCCCGCGCCCCGGCGACCGGACCTGGCGCGACGCCTGCGACCGCGAGGTGGCCTGGGTCCGCAACGCCGTCGGCGTCGTCGACGTCTCGACGCTCGGCAAGATCGACATCCAGGGGCCGGGGGCCGCGGCGCTCCTCGACCTCGTCTACGTCAACACGTTCTCGACGCTGAAGGAGGGCCGCGTCCGCTACGGGCTGATGCTGCGCGAGGACGGCTTCGTGCTCGACGACGGCACCACCGCGCGGCTCGGGCCCGAGCACTACGTGATGACGACGACGACGGCGGCCGCGGGCCTCGTGATGCGGCACCTCGAGTTCGTCCATCAGGCGCTCTGCCCCCATCTCGACCTCGGGCTCATCTCCGTCACCGAGCAATGGGCGCAGTTCTCCGTCGCGGGGCCTCGCGCGCGCGACCTCGTCGCGAGCCTGATCGAGGAGCCGGTGGACGATGCGGCGGTCCCGTTCATGGCCTGCGGCGCCGTGACCGTGATGGGCGTGGCGGGGCGTCTCTTCCGCATCTCGTTTTCCGGCGAGCGCGCCTACGAGATCGCCGTGCCCGCGCGCTACGGCGCCGCCCTCTACCGCGACCTCCTCGCGCGGGCGGGCGCGCTCGGCGGCGGGCCTTGCGGGATGGAAGCGCTCAACGTGCTGCGGATCGAGAAGGGCTTTCTCACCCATGCCGAGATCCACGGCCGCACCACGGCGTTCGACGTCGGGCTCGGCCGCATGGTCGCGGCAAAGGACTGCATCGGCAAGGCCTCTGCCGCGCGACCGGGGCTCGTCGGGCCGGAGCGCGAGCAACTGGTCGGCCTGCGTCCCGTCAGCGCCGCGTCGCAGATCTGGGCCGGCGCGCATCTCTTCGGCGAAGGTGCCGAGCCCGTGCGCGAGAACGATCAGGGGTACGTCACATCGGCCTGCTGGTCACCCACGCTGGGCGCGACCCTGGCCCTGGGGTTCCTTCGCGACGGGCGCGCGCGGCACGGCGAGCGCGTGCGGCTCGTCGATCACCTGCGCGCCGTCGATCTCGTCTGCCAGGTGACGGACCCGGTGTTCTTCGATCTCGAGGGGTCGCGCGCGCGTGGCTAGGCTTCTCGCGTCGAGCCCGGAGCTGACGCTGCCGGCGGCCTGTGGCGACATGCGGCTGGAAGCCGTGGCGGCGGGACCGATCACGTCGCTCATGCCCTTCGCGGGTCGGGAGGCGGCTCTTGACGACGCACTGCAGGCCGCGCATGGCCTGCGCCTGCCCGGTCCGGGGCGGACCCACGGCGCGGGCGATGCGCGTATCGTCTGGACGGGACGCGCGCAGGCCTTCCTGATCGGCGTGCCGCCGGACGCGGGGTTCGGTGCCCACGCGGCCGTCACCGACCAGACCGACGCATGGGTCACGCTGCGGCTGACGGGGAACGCGGGAGAAGTGCTCGCACGCCTGGTGCCGGTCGACCTCTCTGCCGGCGCCTTCCTCACGGGCCATGCGGCGCGGACGCTGCTCGGGCACATGATGGCGCTCATCTTTCGCGCCTCGGACGCGCCTGCCCTGACGATCATGGTGATGCGCTCCTTCGCCGGAACCGCGGTCCACGAGATCGGGGTCGCGATGCAGAGCCTTCACGCGCGCGCGAGGCTGGACTAAGGGTCGGGGCGGGGCTTACTTGGTCTGCGAGGAGCGACCGTTGAAGCTACCGCCCACATTCGTCGACGAACTCCGCAGCCGCGTGTCGATCGCCGAGATCGTCGGGCGCACGGTGGCTTGGGATCCGAAGAAAACGAACCGCGGCAAGGGCGACTATTGGGCGGCCTGCCCGTTCCACGTCGAGAAGTCCGCGAGCTTCCATGTCGATGACCGCAAGGGCTTCTACTACTGCTTCGGCTGCCAGGCGAAGGGCGACGTGCTGTCGTTCCTGCGCGATGCGGGTGGCATGGGGTTCATGGATGCGGTGACGCTGCTCGCGCGCGAGGCCGGCATGGAACTGCCGCAGCTCGGCGACGACCCCGGCGCCCGGGCGCGGGCGGACCGACGCGGCACGCTTCACGCGGCGCTCGAGGCAGCGGTGCGACACTACCGGATGCAGCTCTCGACAGCGGCGGGCGCGGCGGCGCGCGCCTATCTCGAGACGCGCGGGCTCGGGACGGAAGCGATCGAGCGGTTCGAGATCGGCTACGCGCCGCCGCGCGGCGGCATCGGCGCGGCATTGACCGGCCATGATGCCGACCTTCTCGTTGCGGCGGGGCTCGTCGCGAGGCCCGACGACGGGTCGCCCTATGACCGCTTCCGCGACCGGATCGTGTTCCCGATCCGCGACGCGCGGGGCCGTCCGGTGGGATTTGGCGGCCGAGCGATGGACCCTGCGTCGCCGGCGAAGTACCTCAACTCGCCGGCGTCGGAGGTCTTCGACAAGGGGCGCACGCTCTACAATCTGCGCGCCGCGACGGAGGCCGTGCGGAAAGGTGCCCCGCTCGTCGTGGCCGAAGGCTACATGGACGTGATCGCCCTTGTCGGCGCGGGGTTCGGTGGCGCGGTGGCGCCCTTGGGCACGGCGATCACCGAGGCGCAGCTCGGGCTGATGTGGACGGCGTCGCCCGAGCCGGTGGTGCTCCTCGACGGAGACCGGGCGGGTCAGGCCGCGGCGCTGCGGCTTGCGGACCTCGCGTTGCCGCTCATCCGCGCGGGGCAGTCGTTGCGGTTCGCGACGCTCCCCGACGGTCTCGACCCCGATGACCTCGCGCGGCAGGGCGGTGCGCCCGCGATCCAGGCGGTGGTCGAGGCCGCCGAGCCGATGGTGGCGCTCCTCTGGCGCCGCGAGACCGACGGGCGCGCGTTCGACAGCCCCGAGCGGCGCGCCGCGCTCGATGCGAGCCTGCGCGCCCTTCTCGCGCGCATCGCCGACGCGCCGCTCCGCGCGCACTACGCCGAGGCGATGCGCGAGCGGCGCCGGGCGATGTTCGCGCCCGCGCGGCCGCAGTGGAAGAGCCGTGCGGCCGCCGCTCCGCGCCGGACGACGCGGTCCTCGCTTCTCGTCGCGGCGCAGGATGCCGCTGTCGAGGACCGGCTTCGGGAGGCGGTGATCCTCGCCACGCTGGTGGTCCATCCGGGGCTCGTCGAGCGGTTTCGCGCGGAACTCGAAGGCACGGCCTTCGAGGGTCCGGACCATGCCGCGATCGCGGCATCGGTGTTGCGCCACGGACCGGACGGAGCACGCGCCAAGGTCGCCGCCGACGCCGGCGATGCTCTTGAAAAGCTTTTCGCGTCTGGCCATGTGACGGTGGCGCCGCCGGTCCGCAACACAACCGATGAGACCCTCGCGATGCATTGCCTCGCCGAGGAATTCGCTCGTCTTGCCGCGCGGCGCGGCGTCGCCCGCGAGACCCGCGAAGCTGCCGAGGATCTGGCCGGCTACGCCGACGAAGGGGTGACATGGCGATTGTCGCAGGCGGCGGAGACGCTGCACCGCGCAGGACGGACCGGCACCGACGAGGCGGCGGATCTCGGGGAGGATCGCCCGGCCCTGTCACGCCGTTTGCAGGACCTCATCGACAGTGAGGTTTGGGTAAAGAAATTGCGGTAAATCCGCAGCAACTCTGTGATTCGGGCACTCGATTCGCTACACCGCCCGATGATTCGCGCGATCTCAGGAGCTTTCATGGCCGCCAAGGACACCGACGACACGAAGACCGAGGATCAGGATGCCGACATCGCGCTCGACCTGAGCCAGTCCGCGGTCAAGAAGATGATCGGCGAAGCGCGCGAGCGTGGCTACATCACCTACGACCAGCTGAACCAGGTGCTTCCGCCCGATCAGGTGTCCTCCGAGCAGATCGAGGACGTGATGTCGATGCTCTCGGAGATGGGCATCAACGTCATCGAGAACGACGAGGCCGAGGACGATGCCGCGCCCGCGGGCGAGGTCGTCGAGGTCTCGACGTCGCGCGAGGTCACGGTCTCGACGACTTCGAGCGAGGCGCTCGACCGTACCGACGATCCGGTGCGGATGTACCTGCGCGAGATGGGGTCGGTGGAACTGCTCTCGCGCGAGGGCGAGATCGCCATCGCCAAGCGCATCGAGGCCGGCCGAAACACGATGATCCAGGGGCTGTGCGAGAGCCCCCTTACGTTTCAGGCGATCACCATCTGGCGCGACGAGCTTCTGTCCGAGGACATCCTGCTGCGCGACGTGATCGACCTCGAGGCGACCTTCGGGCGCTCGATCGACGAGGATGGCGAGCTCGAGGGCGCGGGCACGACCGACGGCGCCCCGGTCACGACCTCCGAGGGCCGCATCGCCGAGCCCGAGCTCGACGCCGACGGCAACCCGATCGCCGCCGCGGACGACGACGACGATGACGACGAGGCCTCCGCGATGTCGCTCGCCGCGATGGAGGCGGCGCTGAAGCCGCGCGTCCTCGAGACGCTGGACCTCATCGCGCACGACTACGGGGCTCTGGCCGAGATGCAGGACCAGCGCATGTCGGCGACCTTGAACGAGGACGGCTCGTTCTCGGCGGGCGACGAGGCGGCGTACCAGGGCCTGCGCTCGGAGATCGTCGAGCTCGTCAACTCGCTCCACCTGCACAACAACCGCATCGAGGCGCTGATCGACCAGCTCTACGGGATCAACCGCAAGATCATGTCGATCGACAGCGGCCTCGTGAAGCTCGCCGACCAGGCCCGCATCAATCGCCGCGAGTTCATCGACGAATACCGCGGCTACGAGCTCGACCCGACCTGGCTCGACCGCATGGCCGCGAAGGCGGGCCGCGGTTGGCAGGCGCTCCTCGAGCGCTCGCGCGCCAAGGTCGAGGAGCTGCGCGCCGACATGGCGCAGGTCGGCCAGTACGTTGGCGTCGACATGACCGAGTTCCGCCGTATCGTGAACCAGGTCCAGAAGGGCGAGAAGGAGGCGCGCCAGGCCAAGAAGGAGATGGTCGAGGCGAACCTGCGGCTCGTGATCTCCATCGCCAAGAAGTACACCAACCGCGGGCTGCAGTTCCTTGATCTCATTCAGGAAGGCAACATCGGCCTGATGAAGGCGGTGGACAAGTTCGAGTACCGCCGCGGCTACAAGTTCTCGACCTACGCGACGTGGTGGATCCGGCAGGCGATCACCCGCTCGATCGCCGATCAGGCGCGGACGATCCGCATCCCGGTCCACATGATCGAGACGATCAACAAGCTCGTCCGCACCGGCCGGCAGATGCTGCACGAGATCGGCCGCGAGCCGACGCCGGAGGAATTGGCCGACAAGCTGCAGATGCCGCTCGAGAAGGTCCGCAAGGTGATGAAGATCGCCAAGGAGCCGATCAGCCTCGAGACGCCCATCGGCGACGAGGAGGACAGCCAGCTCGGCGACTTCATCGAGGACAAGAACGCCGTCCTGCCGCTCGACAGCGCGATCCAGGAGAACCTGAAGGAGACCACCACGCGGGTGCTTGCGTCGCTCACGCCGCGCGAGGAGCGGGTGCTCCGGATGCGCTTCGGGATCGGGATGAACACCGACCATACGCTTGAGGAGGTCGGGCAGCAATTCTCTGTCACCCGCGAGCGGATCCGCCAGATCGAGGCCAAGGCGCTCCGGAAGCTCAAGCACCCGAGCCGGTCGCGGAAGCTCAGGAGCTTCCTCGACCAGTAGCGGTTACACATTTGCGTGGCGGAGAGGCGCGAGGGGCTTGCGGCCGGCGTGGACCGGTCCAGATGACATTCCTGTCACAGCGCCGCCGCGCCGGGCTGCCGGGTCCGGGAAGCGGCGCTTCACCGGAGACCGCCATGCCCAAGTTGATCCACACCGCACCGCTGGCCCTCGCCGCCGTCGCGCTCGCCGGCTGCGCCGGGAGCCTCGGCGACCCCGCGACGCGCAACTTCACGCCCGTCAACAACCAGATCGTGCTCGCTCAGACGGCGAACCCCGGCCAGTTCGAGGTCGTCAGCCGGGGCGGCGCCGGCGGGCCCGAGTTCTGGTGCGCGGCGGGCGACTACGTGATCCGGGGTCTCGGCGTCAATCCGTCGACGCGCGTCTCGCTCACCCGTCCGGTCGGCCCCTCGCTCGGCGTGCCGGGGGCACGCGGCGTCGGGTACACGGTCGGCGCGCTGCCGGCGTCTGAACGCCCGGGCGCGTCCGTGTTCGTCTCGGTCAAGGATGTCGGTGCCAGCATGCCGGCCATCGTCGCACAATCGCTCTGCGAGCCGATCCTGCCCTTCCGCTTCGACGATTGAAGCCCTGCGGACACGCAACATCTCGGCGGTTGCGTGATCACTACCCAAGGCATGGCGTTGACCCTATACTCACGGTAGGGCTGCAACACGCCACGCCGAACCTTCGGGCGGCGCGTGGTCTTCGGGACCGAGGAACCGCCATGCGCTGTCCGTTCTGCGGCAATGTCGACACCCAGGTGAAGGACTCGCGCCCCGCCGAGGACAACGTGGCGATCCGGCGGCGGCGGTTCTGTCCGGCCTGCGGCGGACGGTTCACGACCTACGAACGGGTGCAGCTCCGCGATCTCGTCGTGGTCAAGTCGAACGGCCGGCGCGAGGACTTCGACCGGACCAAGCTCGAGCGCTCGATCCGCATCGCCATGCAGAAGCGCCCCATCGAGCCCGAGCGGATCGACCAGATGATCTCCGGCATCGTTCGACGGCTCGAGAGCTCGGGCGACACCGACATCCCGTCGAAGGTCATCGGCGAGATCGTGATGGAGACGCTGGCCCGGATCGACACCGTGGCCTACGTCCGGTTCGCAAGCGTCTACAAGAACTTCCAGGCCGCGGGCGACTTCGACCGCTTCGTGAGCGAACTCCGGCCGCAGACCCCCGGCGAGGCATGACGGCGGCCGGGGACGCGCGCTTCATGGCGCTCGCCCTCGCGCTCGCCGGGCGGGGCCTCGGCTCGGTCTGGCCTAATCCCGCCGTCGGCGCGGTGCTGGTCCGCGACGGCCGCGTCGTCGGGCGCGGCTCGACGCAGCCCGGCGGGCGGCCCCACGCGGAAGCGGTGGCGCTCGCGCAGGCGGGCGACGCATCGCGGGGGGCCACGGCCTATGTCACGCTCGAACCCTGCGCGCACCGGGGGCGCGCCGGCCCGTGCGCGGACGCGATTGTCGCCGCCGGGATCGCCCGCGCGGTCGTCGCGGTCCCGGACCCCGATCCCCGGACCCATCTTGCGGGCATCGCGCGGCTGCGCGCGGCGGGCGTCGAGGTCGAGGTCGGGCTGATGGAACGCGAGGCGGTCACGGTCGCGGGGGGTTTCTTCGCGCGGCTCGGGCAGGGCCGGCCGCGGGTGACGTTGAAGCTTGCCACGACGCTCGACGGGCGCATCGCGACGGCCGGCGGGGCGAGCCGCTGGATCACCGGACCGCCAGCGCGGCGCCGGGTCCATGCGATGCGGATGCGCCACGACGCTGTGCTGGTCGGGATCGGCACCGCGCTTGCCGACGACCCGGATCTGCAGGTGCGTGACATGGGTGCCCGGCGCCAGCCGGTGCGCGTGGTCCTCGACAGCCGCCTGCGGCTCCCTGCGGCGAGCCGGCTCGCGCGGACGGCGAGGCAGGTGCCGGTGTGGGCGGTCCATGCCGAAGGTGCGGATGCGAGCGCGCTCGGTGCGCTGGGGGTGCGCTGCCTTGCAGCGGCGGGCGACGGGACCGGGCGCTTGGACCTCAGCGCGGCGCTCGGGCGGCTCGCCGACGAAGGGCTCACGAGCGTCCTGTGCGAAGGCGGCGGCAGGCTCGGCGCGGCGCTCGTCGCGGGCGGCTTCGTCGACGAGATCGCGGTGTTTTCGGCCGGCCGCGTCTTCGGCGCAGGCGGCGTGCCCGCCGTCGCGGGTCTGCCGGACCCTGGCGTTCTCGGCAGCCCTGACTACGCGCTCGCCGGCGTCGAGCGCGTCGGCGACGACGTGCTTCACCGCTGGTTGCGCCGAAACGCCTGAGGCGCGGCAAGTCCTGCCTGGATATCGTTCATCGGGATGCCAGCGCCTGCCGCCGAAATCTGCTGCGAGATACCCGGGCCGACACCCGTCGTCACGACCGCAGATGCGCCCGTAGCCTGACAGCACCGCCGAGGAGCCGCACGCCGCGCCCATGAGGCGCCATCCTCGGATCGGCGAGGCGTTCGACGATCACCTCGGGCGGGCAGGGGAGGCCGGTGACGGGGTCGCGGTAGCGGGGGTAGGCGATCAGGGCGGCGTGGACGAGGGCGTCGAGCGCGGGGCGGGCGGTGCGACGGGCGGGGACCGGGCCGAGGTCGCGCGTGAGGCCCCAGCCGGCGTAGAACGGCGCGCCGAGGCAAGTGACCGGGATCCCGCGCAGGAGCGCCTCGAAGCCCGCGAGCGAGGTCAGCGTCCAAAGCTCGTCGATGAGAGAGAACAACGCCGCAAGATCGACGCCTGCGAGCGTCACGTCGACGAGGTGGCCGGGCGTGACGGCGCCGGCACGAAGGCCCGCGTCGACGTCGGGGTGCGGCTTCCACAGGAGCACCGCGTCCGGGTTGTCGGCCCGGGCGCGCTGGAGCAGTGCGAGGTTGGTCCGTTCGGCGCCACAGCCGAGCCGGACCGAGGCGTCGTCCTCGACCTGCCCCACGACGAGGATGCGGTGGCCTTCGGGCAGCGGCGGCACCCGCGTGCCGCCGAGCGCGTACTTGGTGAGCCCGGCGTCGACGATCGACGCGCGCAGGCGTTGCGCGCGCCGGATCGCGGCAGGCGGCAGGTCGGCGGCGATGAGCGCCTCGATGCGGCTCGGGGAACGCGGATCGAAGTGGATGCCGACCGGATCGGCGACGAGCGAGAGCGGCGGCACGAGCGCCGCGCCGAGCCCGCGCGAGCGCAGGAAGCCGTCCTCGACGCGGACGGCCGTCATGCCGCCGGGGTCGCGGGAGGCCCAGAGCATGATGCGTCGGTTCTGGTGCGCAGCGAGCGCGGGGGCGGACGCCGCGTCGGCGAAGCGCAGCGGGCCGAACATCGCGCGGAGCGCCGGGCGTTTCCAGCGCGACATGCCGACAGCGACGTAGCCCGCGCGGTCCTCGCGCCAGGCCCGCGCGGCAGCCTCGAGGGCGTCGCAGGCGGTCTCGAAGCTGCCGAGCCGGTCGCGGAACGGGTCGTACCAGACCGGGGCGAGCAGCATCGCGGCGGCGAAGAGCTGCACCGCCGATACCGCACGGCCGCGGCGGAGGAACGCGGCGCGGTCGTCGCTGAGGCCCCAGCCGGCGTAGAAGGGCTGCCCGAAGACCTGCGGGCGATGGCCCGCCAGGATCGCTTCGAAGCCGAGCTGCGACGACACGGTGTAGACGGCGACAGCCCCGCGCAGGAGCGCCCACGGCGAGACGGGGTCCGTCACGAGGATCCCGTCCGACGGCACGAAATGGCCGCCTCGATGGCCCGCGACCGTCTCGGGATGCGCCTTGATGACGATGCGCCGGCCCGGGTGCGTGGCGCGCGCTTCCGCCAGCATCTTCGCGAACAGCGCAGGATCGGATGCAGAGGCATCGCCGCGCACCTGGTCGACGACGAGCACGTAGCCGGGCACCGGTGCGGCGAGGTCCGGCAGATGGACGTTGTATTTCGAGAGATCCGCTTCGATCACGCGGGCGATGCCGTCTTCGGCGCGCCGGATCAGCGAAGGGGCCGCGAGAGGATGGGTGGCGAGCAAGGTCTCGAGGTCGCTCGGCCCGCTCGCATCGAAGTGAAGGCCCGTGCGATCGATGAGGAGGCCGAGCGGCGGCGAGCCCGCGCGACCCGGCACCACCGAGCGGAGGAACGCATCCTCGATCCGGACGAGGGGGGCGCCGGTGCGCCCGGCCACGGATTCGCCGCGCCAGGCGGTGCGGCCGCGGCCCCAGACGCCGACGGCATCGCCGGGGCGCGGCCAGCGGACCCGCACGTCCCAGCCGCCGAGTTCGAGGATCCGCCGCACCCTGCCGCGACGCGCCAGCGTCGCAGAGAAGACCGCGAGCCGCGGCGGCACCTACTTCGTCGCGAGGCGATCGACCGAGGCGGCCGTGTTGATCGTGCCGGTGATCGAGCCGATGGTTTTTTGCCAGCGCACGAAGGGCGCTTCGGTGACGTAGACGGTGTCGCCGTCGTGAATGACGAAATCGCGCGCGATGAAGACGCCGTTGGGCGCCGTCAGATCGAGCACGTAGGCGATTTTCTGCGGCCCGACGACCGGGCGGTTGAGCACGTCCCGCGAGATCGCCTCGGGCTCGTCCCGGAAGACGAAGATGCCCGTCGGATCGGCGAGGGCCGAGCTCAGCCCCCCGACCTGGGCAAGCGCCTCGATGGCCGACAGCGTCTGCGTGCGGAACGGTACGCGGTTCTGCCCGCCGGTGGCGCCGAGCGCGGTGAAGGCGCGCGGATCCTCCTGCACGAGGATGCGGTCGCCGCCGCGCAGCGCGATGTCGTTGCCGGGGTCGCTGTAGAGGCTCTGGAGCCAGATCTCGCCTTCGTTGCGGCCGCGGATCACGGTGATCTGCGCGACCTCCGGCGGGATCGTCACGCCGCCCGCCCGCGCCAGCATCGCCGAGAGCGTGCGCGTCGGGCGCTGGATCGGATAGACGCCCTGGCCACCGACGCCGCCGACGACCGAGACCGTTTCGCCGTCGCCCGAGACCCGACGGACCGCGACCTGCGGGTCGGGCGTCTGCGGCGCGAGCTTGTCGGTGATGATCATCCTGAGCGCTTCGGGCGTGTTGCCGGCCGCCTTGATGCGCCCGGCGTAGGGCACGAAGATGAAGCCGTTGCCGTCGACCTGCACGTTGTCGAGCACGCCGAATTTCTGCCCGCCGGTGGCGACGAGGCCCTCGTTGACGTTCTCGTAGATCGTCAGGCTCAGCGTGTCGCCCGCCGAGATGGTATCCGACCCGACGAGACCCGCCTTGAGGAACCCGGGCCCGAAACCGAGGGGCGGCATGTAGGCTGCCGCCCGCGCCACGCGATCGTCGACGGACACGATGAACGAATTGCTGCCGATCTGCTCGGTGCCCGCGATGATCTCGCGCCGCGTCGGGCCGGAGCGCGGCAGGCTGCAGGCGCTCACCAGAACCGCGCCGGCAAGCGCCGGAACCAGCAGCCGCACGAAATGCGGCGCGCGAAGGAAGCCTGCCTGGACGATGCCCATCGTTTCTTCTTCTTGCGGCCGTGCGAGGACGCCGGCCAATGAGCGAAGAGATAGACGGCGGCGGGCAGTGGCGTCAATCGACGAGGCTCGGGCAGGCCGCGACGGTCGTGGTTTCCGCGCGACGTGTTGCGTAGGGGTCGTTTGGCGCCAGGAGGAGGTCGGCGGCCCGGAGGAGCAGCTCGCGGCGCCCGCGGGCCGAATAGAATCCGCCCTGGACCTGCGAGGTGGCGAGCAGGAAGCGGCGGTAGGTGCGGTACGCGCGGCCATCCGGCGGCGTCGGGGCGGCGAAGAACGCGGGAAGCGGCTGGCCGGAGACGAACTCCGGCTTGGCGTAGACGGCGCGGCCGAAGGCGATGAGCGGCTTGCCGTGCCATAGCGCCTGCTGTCCCGCGGTCGAATTCACCGTCACGGCGCCGAGGGCGGGGCCGAGGAGTGCGGCGAGCTTGCCGCCACGGACAAAGTGGACGCGGCCCGCGATGCCCGTCTCGCGGGCGAGACGCGCCGCGATCCGGCCGAGCGGGAGACGTCCGTCGTCGAGCGGATGCGCCTTGACGACGAGGTGCTGGTCCGCGGGCGCACCCTCGGCGAAGCCCGTGATGACGACTTCGAGGAAGTCGGCGAGCGTCTCGAAGGGTCCGTGGCTGCGGAACGAGCTGTCGTGCTCGAGTTGCAGGAGCGCGAGGTGATAGGGGAAGCCGCCGCGACGGATGCGCGCGGAGACGCGAGCTCGCTCCAGCGCGTGCCAGGGCAGCAGCAGGAGCCGGCGCAGGTAGAGCCGGAACTCGGTCGCGACGCTGAGCGCGCGGTGCGGGCGGAACCCGGCGTAGGCACCGTTCCGGCACAGGACGTGGAAGTGGTAGAGCGCGCCCCAGAAGAGATGCTGGCGCAGATCGCCCCAGTGCGCCGGAGCCGCGTCGGGCTCGGGGCCGGTGGGGGGCGTCATGTCGGCGACCGACATCGCCATCAGGGGCGAGTTGCCGTTGCTGCCGCCGCGTTCGTAGGTGATCCAGTAGGGCCGGAGATAGCCCTCCTCGAAGACATGGACCGGCAACCCACGCGCCCGCCCGGCCGCGACGGCGGCGGCATGGCAGGGGCGCGCGTCGCCGTAAAGGACGATGTCGGTGATGCCATGCGCGTCGAGGATGCCGGCGAGCCTCGCCGGCCAGTCGTCGGCGGGGCCGGTGACGGGGATGAAGCGCGCGGCGTCCGACCAGAACGCCGCGTCGCCCGCGTTGAAGCCGGCACGCCACACCTCCGCGCCGCGGCCCGCGAGGCGTTTCGCCAATCGGTCGAAGAACGGGCCATGCGGTCCTTGCAAGAAGAGAAAGCGCTGCGGCATCGAGGCCAGATCCCTGCTCTCGTCCGGCGCCCACCGGCGCGGGACTGCGTCGCATACCGTGTGCGATCTGCGTTAACACAACCTTTCCGGGTATGAAGCGCGATCTTGGCGGAGGTTCCTGATCTCGACGCCGCTGCGGCACGGGTGCCACGCCTTGCGCGGCTCGGGCTGCCAAGCTACGTGGATCGCGGCAAGGGGGCGGGCCATGTTCACCGGGATCATCACCGACGTCGGGCGCATCGCCGGGCTCTGGTCCGAGGGCGACGTGCGCGCCCGCATCGCGACCGGCTACGACGTCGGCGGCATGGCGATCGGCGCGTCGGTGGCCTGCGACGGCGTGTGCCTGACCGTGATCGCGACCGGCACCGATCCCGAGCCGTGGTTCGAGGTCCAGATCTCGAGCGAGACGCGTGCCCGCTCCGCCATCGGCGACGCCAACCGCGGCGGCTGGTCGGTCGGCCGTCCGGTCAACCTCGAGCGCCCGCTCCGCGTCGGCGACGAACTCGGCGGGCATATCGTGGCGGGCCATGTCGACGGCGTCGCGGAAGTGACCGGCCGGCGGCCCGATGGCGACAGCGTGCGGCTCACGTTCCGCGCGCCCGAGGCCCTGGCGGGGTTCATCGCGCCGAAGGGTTCGGTGGCGCTCGGGGGCACGTCGCTGACCGTCAACGAGGTCGAGGGCGCAAGCTTCGGCGTCAACCTGATCCCGCACACGCTCGCCGCGACGACCTGGGGGCAGAC
This sequence comes from Paracoccaceae bacterium, assembly GCA_965219015.1. Classification (GTDB taxonomy): domain Bacteria; phylum Pseudomonadota; class Alphaproteobacteria; order Rhodobacterales; family Rhodobacteraceae; genus CBDCNH01. The sequence continues at coordinate 1,022,227 of CBDCNH010000011.1, read as the reverse complement.
GGCCATAGGCGACCTCGTGAACCTCGAGATCGACACGATGGCGCGTTACGTGGCGCGGCTTCGCGACTGGGAGCGCGCCGCGTGAACGACGGGCCGACGGGCTACCACGACGCCATCTCCTCGATCGAGGAGATCATCGACGACGCGCGGAACGGGCGGATGGTCATCCTCGTCGATCACGAGGACCGCGAGAACGAAGGCGACCTCGTGATCCCGGCGCAGATGGCGACGCCGCATGTCATCAACTTCATGGCGATGCACGCGCGCGGGCTGATCTGCCTGGCGCTCCCCGGCACGCGGATCGACGCGCTGGGGCTGCCGCTGATGGCGGCGCAGAACTCGTCGCGCCACGAGACGGCGTTCACCATCTCCATCGAGGCACGCGAGGGCGTCACGACCGGCATCTCGGCCCAGGACCGCGCGCGGACCATCTCGGTCGCCATCGACCCCGCCCGCAGCGCCGCCGACATCGCGACGCCGGGGCACGTGTTCCCGCTCCGCGCGCGCGACGGCGGCGTCCTGGTCCGCGCGGGGCACACCGAGGCCGCGGTCGACATCGCGCGGCTCGCCGGGCTCAATCCGTCGGGCGTGATCTGCGAGATCATGAACGAGGACGGCTCGATGTCGCGACTGCCCGATCTCGTGGCCTTCGCGCAGCGCCATGCGATCCGCATCGGCACCATCTCCGACCTGATCGGCTTTCGCCGCCGCAACGACAACCTCGTGCGCCAGCGCTCCGAGCAGATCGTGCAGTCCGAGTACGGCGGCGACTGGACGATGCGGATCTTCACCGACGAGACGCAAGGCGCCGAGCACATCGCGCTCGTCAAGGGCGACATCTCGGGCGACGCGCCGGTCATGGTGCGGATGCACACGCTCGACCCGCTCCTCGACGTCGTGGGGATCGGCGGGCCGGGACGAGCGGAGGAGTTCGGCGCGGCAATGCGGCTCATCGCGGCCGAGGGGCGCGGCGCGCTCGTGCTTTTGCGCGACACCCACATGAAGCTCGTGACCGAGGATACGGTCTCGCCGCAGACGCTCCGGCAGTACGGGCTCGGCGCGCAGATCCTCTCGTCGCTCGGGCTGTCGCGGCTCGTCCTGCTGACGAACTCGCCGACGCCGAAGGTGGTGGGGCTCGAAGCCTACGGGCTGTCGATCGAGGCCACGCGCAAGATCCCCGTGGAGGGCTGAGCATGGCCGGACCGAACGAAGGCGCGCCGCTGCCGCTCCCGTCCTTCGAGCGGCCGCCGAAGATGCTCGTCGTCGTGGCGCCGTACTACCGCGGCGTCGCGGACGCGCTGGTGGCGGGCGCGCGCGCGGCGCTGGCCGAAGCGGGCGCGACGGTCGAGGTGGTCGAGGTGCCGGGCGCGCTAGAGGTGCCGGTCGCGATCCGCATCGCGTGGCGCCAGGCGGACTTCGACGGCTTCGTGGCGCTTGGCTGCGTCATCCGTGGCGAGACCACGCATTACGACACCGTGTGCGCCGACTCGAGCCGGGCGCTGATGCTCCTCGGGCTCGAGGGCGCGTGCATCGGCAACGGCATCCTCACGGTCGAGACGCTGGCGCAGGCCGAGGTCCGTGCGGGCGATCAGGACAAGGGCGGCGGGGCGGCCCGCGCGGCGCTGCACCTCGTGGCGCTCTCGCGGCGCTGGCAGCGCGGCGGCTCGGGCGTGGGCTTCAAGCCCGCGTCCGAGGAGTTCCGGCTGGCCGCGATCGAGGGTCCGCAAACGGCATGACGGTGCTTTCGGAGAAGCGCCAGATGAAGGCGGCGGCCCGGCTCTATGCGGTGCAGGCGCTCTTCCAGATGGAAGCCTCCGGGCAGACCGTCGATGCGGTGCGGCGCGAGTTCGAGAGCCACCGCTTTGGCGCCGTCTACGAGGACGACGAGATGGCCGAGGGCGACGTGGACCTCTTCCGCCGGCTGATCGAGGACGCGGTCAACTGGCAGGGCGCCATCGACCAGCTGACCGACCGCGCGCTCGTCGTCCGCTGGCCCATCGCCCGCATCGACCCGACGCTGCGCGCGCTCTTCCGCGCGGCGGGCGCCGAGATCACCCGCACGACGACGCCGCCGAAGGTGGTGATCTCGGAGTTCGTGGACATCGCCAAGGCGTTCTTCCCGGACGGGCGCGAGCCGCGTTTCGTCAACGCCGTCCTCGACCACATGGCGCGCGAGGCCCGTCCCGAGGCGTTCTGACCTGCGGCGATTTGGTCAATGCAGGCACAACCGGAAATGCAGCTTCTTCGCAACAGATCGAGCCGATCGTGTCGCGCGCGCCATTGAGGATGCAGGAGAATCGGCCTAGATGACTGGTCCCGGCGCGAAGGGATCATGCTTCGGTCGGGTTCAGGAAAGGACAATGTCATGAACAAGATAGGCGCCGGCGTAGTAGCGTCGGCTCTGGCTTTGGGCTTCGCCACGAGCGGCGCCGTGGCGCAGACGTTTGCCGGCAGCGGCCCGATCATCGGGGACCGTGCGCTCAACGACCGGATTTCAGACGTCCAGGTCGTGACCAACCGCGATCTGGGGCGATCGTCCGAGGACACCAATCGCTACACCTTCGGCTCTGCGGCGCAGGGCTTCACCGGAAGCGTCGCGCTGGCGTACTCCGGGAAGAGCGGCAACACCGAGACGCAGGATCTCGAGGTGGCCGGCAAGTTCACCTACGCATCGGGGCCGTGGACGAACAGCATCGGCTTTGCGCTCGAGTTCGGTGAAGGCAACGAGACCGACACGTCGCTCTCGAACGTCAAGACGAAGTACAACGCGTTCCTGGTCTACGACGTGACCCGTTCGTTCACGGACCGGTTCTACGTGTTCGGCACGGCCCGGCTCAAGTATGACCAGTTTTCGTCGCCCGATCGCGACTACTTCATCGGCGCGGGCCCTGGCTACCGGGTCATCAACCAGGACAACATGACCTGGCGTCTGCAGGCCGGACCCGGCGTGCGCTACACCAAGCCGAACGGTGCCAACCTGCCGCTCAACGCAAACGATGACGACTCGGGCGAAAGCGAGTTCGCCGGCATCGCGTCGTCGCGGTTCTTCTACCGCTTCAGCGACAAGGTCTCGCTGACGAACGATACCGACGTGCTCTTCTCCGACGCGAACACCGAGATCCTCAACGATTTCGGCATCAGCCTCTCGGTGACGAACACGCTCGCGACGCGCATCAGCTATCGCACGGACTACGTCAGCGATCCGCAGCCTCTCTTCGAGCATACCGACAACACGCTCGGCGTTTCGCTGGTCTACACGTTCCGCTGATCGGGATGGGGCGGCTTCGGCCGCCCCGCCACGCCTCATGGTGGCGGCACCTCAAGAAAGTGGCGGGGACCGCTGCAACCGTGGGGGCATGTATTCCGAGAGCCTGGTGTACCAGGTGGGCACCAGATGGCCGGACCAGGGTCCGGTCAGAGCCAGCGCCCTCGGAGATGCTTATCGGCCACTGGAAAAGTAGCCCCACACGGGAAGAGCAGACCCGCCGCCGTCTTAGGTAGGGCAGCGTTCCTGCTCCCGCAAGTCTGGACTTCCGTTCACGCTCCGTTCAGACTTCGACGATGCTCACTCCGCCCGACATGCTGACGCTCCAGCCGGGCCGCGTGCTCGCCCGCGGCGTGTGCCGGCATCTGGCCGGCCTCGATTTCGCGACCGTGGAGGAACTGGTGCCCGTGCCGGGACTGCGCGTCGACGTGATGGCGCTCGGTCCGCGCGGCGAAATCTGGATCGTCGAGTGCAAGTCCGGCCTCGCCGACTACCGCGCCGACCGCAAGTGGGTGGGCTACCTGCCGTTCTGCGACCGCTTCTTCTGGGCGGTCGACGCCGACTTCCCGAGCGAGATCCTGCCGGCCGAGACGGGGCTCCTCGTCGCCGACGGCTACGACGCCGAAATCGCGCGCTTCGGGCCAGAGACGCGCCTCGCCGGGGCACGGCGGAAGGCGCTGGTGCAGAAATTCGCGCGCCATGCGGCGTTTCGCCTGCGCGCGCTCCGCGACCCTGCGTTCACCGCTTATGCGCCGGCTTGACGGCCCGCGCGGCAACGGCTGCGGCGCGCAGCTCCTCGGCGATCTCGTCGGCTTCCTCGGGATCGAAGTCGAGCGGCAGGTCGACGCCCTCCGCCTCGACGTAGATGCGGACCATGCCGCTCGACGTCGGCCCGATCTGCAGGTTGGCCGCCACGTCGCTCTGTCGATCGATGCCCATCCCGGGTGGCTAGCGCCGCGCCGCTCGGGTGGCAAGCCCGGTGCGGGTCTTGCAATCGCGTGATCCGCGGCATATCGCGAGGAACGTGCCGGCGTAGCTCAGTTGGTTAGAGCACCAGATTGTGGATCTGGGGGTCCCCCGTTCGAGCCGGGGCGTCGGTACCATCCCTTCCCCCGATGCGACCAACACCGTTGCCACAGCGCGCATTTCGTCGTGTCGCGGCTTGTTGCCGGTCTGCGGGAAACGTGCCAAGAGATTAAGGGTAGAAACTAGACCGAAGGGTTCAGTCGATGGCCGACTATGCCACGCGCCGCAGGGTGATGGTCGACACGCAGGTCCGCACTTCGGATGTGACGAAGTTTCCGATCATCGAGGCGATGCTCGACGTGCCGCGCGAGCTCTTCGTGCCGCCGAGCCGACGCGACGTGGCCTATCTCGGCGAGAACATCCCGCTGGGCGGTGGCCGCGTGCTCCTCGAGCCACGGACGTTCGCGAAGATGCTCGACGGGCTGAACATCCAGCCGCACGAGGCGGTGCTCGACATCGGCTGCGGCCAGGGCTACTCGGCCGCCGTCATCGCGCGGCTCGCCGAGGCGGTTGTCGCGGTGGAGGACGTCGCGAGCCTCGCCGACGAGGCCGAGACCGTGCTGGCCGCCGAGGGCTTCGACAACGCCGCGGTGGTCTCGGCGCCCCTGATCCGCGGCGCGCCCGAGCACGGTCCCTACGACGCCATCACCATCGAGGGAGCCGCCGAGGTCGTGCCCGAGAGCCTGATCGCGCAGCTGAAGGACGGCGGCCGGATCGCGTGCATCTTCATGGAGGGCGCGCTCGGCGTCGCGCGGCTCGGCTTCAAGACCGGTGACCGGGTGTCCTGGCGCTATGCCTTCAACGCGGGCGCGCCGATCCTGCCCGGATTCGGGCGCTCGCGCGCTTTCGCCCTATAACCTGTCAGTTCGCTCGCAAGGAGACGCCCGTCATGATGAAGTTTCGCGGCCGGTTCGGTGCGCTTGCGATCGGGGCCGTGCTCACGGGCGGTGCGGCGCAGGCCGAGACGCTCACCGACGCGCTCATCGCGGCCTATCGCACCTCGGACCTTCTCGAGCAGAACCGCGCCGTCCTGCGGGCCTCCGACGAGGACGTGGCGCTCGCCATCTCGACGCTGCGCCCGGTGATCGCCTTCTTGGCGCAGTCCACCTACATCAACCCGACGGTCGGCAACGACATCACGACGACCCTCGGCCTTTCCGCGGACATCACGCTCTACAGCGGGGGGCAGAACCGCATCGCCGTGGAGGCCGCGAAGGAGACCGTGCTCGCCACCCGCGAGGCGCTCGTCTCGGTCGAGCAGCAGGTGCTCCTCAGCGCCGTGCAGGCGTACATGGACGTTCGCAGCGCCGTGGAGTTCGTGCAGCTCCGCGAGAGCAACGTCCGGGTCATCGGACAGGAGCTGCAGGCGGCGCAGGACCGGTTCCAGGTCGGCGAGGTCACGCGCACCGACGTGGCCGTGGCCGAGGCGGCCCTCGCGCAGGCGCGCTCGCAGCTTGCCTCGGCGCAGGGCGATCTCAACATTGCGCGCGAGGTCTACCGCCGGATCACCGGTGCCTACCCCGGCGTCCTGTCGCTGCCGCCGCGGACGCCCGCGATCCCTGCGACGCTCGACGCCGCCAAGTCGATCGGTGCGCGCAATCATCCCGAAGTCATGCGCGCGCAGCATCTCGTGACCGCTGCGGAATTCACTGTCGCGCGGGCGCGGGCGGGCATCCTGCCGAGGATCACGGCGGGCGCGCAATTGGGCGTCGATCAGGACGGCAACGACAGCAAGCAGGTGCAGTTGCAGCTTTCGCAGCCGATCTATGCGGGCGGACAGATTTCCGCGACCTTCCGGCAATCGTTCGCCCGTGCCGACCAGAGCCGTTCGGGGCTTCTCGACACCACGAAGATCATCCTGCAGAACGTCGGCACGTCCTGGGCGCAGCTCAACGTCGCCAAGGCGACGCTCGCCTCCTCGGACGAGCAGATCCGCGCGGCACAGGCGGCCTTCGACGGCTTGCGCGAGGAAGCGAAGCAGGGCGCGCGGACCACGCTCGACGTTCTCAACTCCGAGCAGGATCTGCTCGACGCCCGCGCCACCAAGATCTCGAACGTCTCCCAGCAGTACGTAGCGGTTTATTCACTCTTGTCCTCCATGGGACTCCTGACCGTGTCGCACCTCAATCTGGGTATCCCGACCTATGATCCGTCGAGCTACTACAACGCCGTTCGCAATGCCCCGCCGACGAGCACGCGCGGCAAGCGTCTTGACCGCGTGCTCAAGAGCATCGGCCGTAAGTAGGGCGTCGGGCTTGGGGGATCGGGCGTGAACGACCACGTGCATCGTGGCGACGTGGAGGACGTGCTGGCATCGATCCGGCGTCTCGTCGCGGCACCGCGGCAGGCATCCTCGACCCTCGTGTTGTCCGAAAGCCAGAGGATCGAGGGTGAGGTCGTCCCGATGGAAACGGAGGGTGAGGTCGCCACGCGGATCACCGGACCCTATTTCGCGCTGCCGCCGCAAATCGATCCTGTCCCGGACACCGCCGACCCCGCACCGGTGCCGCGTCGCTTGACGCTTCTCGCGTCCGGTGTCTTTGCCGAAGCGGGTCTGCCGGAGGACGCGGAGCCCATCGACGAGCACCGCCTGCGCGCGCTGATCGGCGAGGTCGTCGGCACGGAGATGGCAGGCGCGCTCGGGGAGCGGTTGACCCGGATGGTCCGGAAGCTTGTCCGCTCGGAAATCAATCGAGCCTTGGCGGAAATGCCCCGACCGTAGCCGCCATCAGGCGGCTTCGGCTTCTTCCAGAGCGTGCCGGCGCTCGCTTTCCTCGCGGGAGAGCGCGACCGAAGTGCGGACGCCCTTGCCCACGAACTCCATCAGCCCCTTGACCACGCGCTCGTTCGGATCGATCCCGGCGCAGGACAGAACCTCGCGTCCGTCGCGCGATCGCGCCCAACGGGCGATCTGCTCCGGCCCGTTGCCATATTTCTTGTCGTCAGCGATCGCGTCGTCGAGCGCTGCCAGCACCACCGCGGCAAAGAGCTTGCGGGCGCGCTGGCCCTGCTCGTGATTGAACGCGGTGCTGTCAACGAAGTCGGCCATTCCCATTCCTTTTATTCTTGTTCTTACGAGTGTCGCGGTCTGCGTGTTTACGCTTCGCACCCGGTGATTCGGTATTCCCGCGGGCGCATGTCAGCCTTGCATCCAACGCATGTCGTAGGTTGATTCCTACAGCATTTAGTTCACTTGTCATCAAAGCATCACCCAGATATAGGTTCCGCCCGAACCAGATCAATCGTCTCGCAGGACCGCATGCCCAAGATCAACGGCAACGAAATCCGCCCGAGCTACACGCTCGAGCATGCCGGGGGGCTCTGGGTCGCGGTCAAGGTGAGCCATGTCAAGCCCGGCAAGGGCGGCGCCTTCGCTCAGGTCGAGATGAAGAACCTCCGCAACGGCAGCAAGCTCAACGAGCGGTTCAGGTCCGAGGACAAGGTGGAACGTGTCCGGCTTGAGCAGAAGGACCAGCAGTTCCTCTACGAGCAGAACGGAATGCTCGTCGTGATGGACATGGACACCTTCGAGCAGCTCGAGCTTCCCGTCGATCTCCTCGGCGACCGTCGTCCGTTCCTGCAGGACGGCATGACCGTGACGATCGAGTACTTCGGCGAGGAGGCGCTCAACATGGCGATCCCGCAGAAGGTGACGTGCCGGATCGTCGAGACCGAGCCCGTCGTGAAGGGCCAGACCGCCGCCAACAGCTACAAGCCCGCGATCCTCGACAACGGCGTGCGGATCATGGTCCCGCCGTTCGTCGGACCCGACGAGGCGGTGGTCGTCAACACCGAAGAGTTCGAGTACGTCGAGCGCGCCTAGGCCCGCGGATAGCGGACGGTGGCCGGGCCCGCGGCGAGCGCCCCCTCCGCCCGGTCGAAGCGCAGGTAGGCGATCCCTCGGCCGCCGCTCTGGGTGTAGAGCTGCCCGACGGATCGCTCGCCGGAAACGATCTCCGTCCCGGTCGGCGCGCTCCCCTCGACCTCGACGGTCGCGAGCCCTTTCCGCAATTCCGTCTTGTGCTTCATGCGGGCCGTGACCTCTTGCCCGACGTAGCAGCCCTTGCGGAAGTCGACGCCGTGGAGACGCTCGAAGCCGGCCTCGAGGATATAGCTTTCGTCCGGGACGAGCTCGATGCCCGTCTCCGGCACGCAGCCCGCGACACGCACCGCATCCCAGTCGGTCCCGTCGTCGTCCGCGCCACCGCCGTACAGTCGCCAGCCGAGCCCGGCCCCGCGCGGGTCCGCCAGCGCGCCGTCGGGCCGGTCGCCGGTTCCGCGCCGGACCTCGAGCGGGATCGGCGCAATCTCCACCGCCGCGCGCAGTCGGTAGAGCCCGAGCCGGCGCGCCAGCGCCTCGGCCGCCGTGCTTGCCACATCGAGCAGGATCGCTCCATCACGGCGCAGCATCAGGAAGTCCGCGAGGTACTTTCCCTGCGGCGTGAGGAGTGCTGCGTAGACCGGCCCGCGGTCGAGGGCGGCAACGTCGTTCGTCACCAGCCCCTGCAGGAAGTCCGCGGCATCGCGGCCGGTGACAGCGAGGATCGTGCGGTCCTGGGGCATGGCGCGTCTCCGGAGTGGGCGACCGACAGATAAGCGCGGCCCCGGACCCTGTCACCCTCGGTCGGGCGCGTTCTCAGTAGAGCCCGTTGATCTCCACCGGCAGCCGCCGCACCGGCTTCGGCTCGGTGAGGAGGCTCCCGCGGTCGCCCGGGTTGGCCTCGATGGCCTTGAGGCGCAGGAAGCGGTTGCCGGAGACGGTCGCGACGTCGGATCGGCTCCGCAGGATCGTCGGCCGCAGGAAGACAAAGAGGGTGCGCCGGTTCTTGCCCTCCGAGTTCGACCGGAAGAGCCGCCCGAGCACCGGGATCTTGCCGAGCCCCGGCACCTCGGAGCGGTTTTGCTGGCGGTCGTCGGTGATGAGGCCGCCGAGCACGATGGTGCCGCCGTTGTCGGCCAGCACGGTCGTCTTGATCGAGCGGCGGTTGGTCACGAGGTCGGCGGCGCCCGACACGTTCGTGTTGGTGAGCGAGGACACCTCCTGGCTCACGTCGAGCTGCACCACGTCGCCCTGGTTGACCCGCGGCACGACGCGCAGCGTGATGCCGACGTCGCGGCGCTCGATGGTGGTGAACGGGTTCGTCGAGTTGCCGTCGGTGGTGAAGGAGCCGGTGCGGAACGGCACGTTCTGGCCGACGATGATCTCGGCGGGCTGGTTGTCGAGCGTGGTGATGCTCGGCGTCGAGAGGAGGTTCGCCTTCGACGACGTGCCGAGGGCCTGGACGAGGACGCCGTACTTGTCCTCGCGCGACAGCCCGATCGAGAGGCCGGTCGGCGAGATCGCCGCGGCCTCGCGCACGCCGAGAAGCGACAGGATGTTGCCGAGCGTCGGACCGGACGGCGAGAACGAGGTCGCCGCGAACCCGCCCGGCGGGGCGGCATGGCCGAAGCCGAGCTGCACGCCGAGCTGTTCGGAGATGTCGCCCGAGACCTCCACGATCGCCGCCTCGATGAGCACCTGCGGGCGGCGCTGGTCGAGTTGGCGGATCAGCGCCGAGATGTCGCGCTGCACTTCCTCGCGGGCACGCACCACGACCGCGTTGGTCTCCACGACCGGCTGGATGGTGATCTCCTCGTTGCCGAGCGAGGTCACGGGCGGCGCGGCCGTGGCGGTCGGCGTCTCGGACGGCGGCTCGTCCTGCGCCTGCACCGGTTCGCCGATCACCCCGGTCTCGCCGGGCGGCACCGACACGTCCGTGCTCGCGAAGGCGGCATCGGCGTTCGACGTGCCGGCCCCGGTGTCGAACGGCGGGATCGCGCGTGCCACCGCGTTGGTGGCCCCGCCGCCGCCCCCGGTCAGCCCGCGCAGCACGTCCGCAAGAGACGTCGCATCGGCGAAACGCAGCCGGTAGACGCGCGTGACCGGCACGATCGACGGCCGCGGCCGGCCGGGCACGTCGAGGTCCGCCACGATCTCCTCGACCCGCGCGAAAGTATCGGCATCCGATCGGATGAGGAGGAGATTGGCGCGCGTGTCGACGGTGACGGTCGGCAGCGTCCCGGTCTCGCTGCGGCTCGACAGCAGGTTGTCGATGACGGTCGCCACCGCGGCGGCCTCGGCGTTGCGGATCCTGATGGTGTGCACCTGCTGCCCGTCACCGGCGTCGAGCGATCGCGCGATGCCCTCGATCCGGCGCACGTTCTCGGCCGTGTCGGTGATGACGAGCGTGTTCGTCTCGGGCACCGATTCGATGTAGCCGTAGCTCGCCACCAACGGGCGCAGCGCGCCCACCGCCGTCGCCGCGGGAAAGTTCCTGAGCGGCACGAGCCGGGTGATGACGTCCAGTCGTCCGGTCGTGTTCTGGTCGGTGAGCGTCGCGCCGCCCTCCTTGACGTTCGCCTGCGGCACGATGCGCCACAGGTTGCCCGAAGGGATCGCCGCGAAGCCCTGCACCGCGAGAACCGACTGGAACAGCTCCCAGACCCCGTCGCGGTCGAGGGGCTGCGTCGAGATCACCGTGACGGTGCCGGTGACGTTGGGGTCGAGCACGAGCGTGCGGCCGGTGATCTCGGAGACCTGCTCCGAGAGCGTGCGGATGTCCGCCTCGCGCAGGTTGATGACGTAGGTCGCGGGGGCGCCGTCGGTGCCGGGCGAGACCTGCTGCGGGGCGTTGTCCTGCGCCGGCGTGGCAACCGGCATGAGCGCCGTCCATGCCGCGAGGGCCGCGACCGCGATCCTTCGCGCGAGGGGCCGTCTCGTGCTCGTCACCGCAGCGGGAAGGTCATCACGATGGGCTGTCCGTCTCGCTCGATCTCGACGCGGGCGCGGCCGGCGGCGGCCACCTCGTCGAAGTACAACCGATCGGCGACGATGTCGCCCACTTTCTGCCCGTTGACGGAGGTGATGAGGTCTCCGGGCTTGAAGCCCGCCTCGGCCACGCCGGGGGACGGGGCGTCGCCGATGCGGTAGCCGCCGTCGGTCGCGCTGACACCGAGGCCGTCGAGCACGCCTTCGGGGTCGATCGAGATCGCGTCGCGGTAGCGCGAGATCACGGCGTCCGCGTCGGCACCGGCACCCGCCGCGAGCCCGTCGGAGTCGGTCGGCGGGATCAGGTTCCGCAGGTCGGGGCCGTCGCTCGGGCCGTCCGGTTCTGCGGCGCCGCCGGATTTCGGGAAGGACAGCGTCTCCGACCGGCCGTCGACGTCGAGGATGACGTAGCCCGGATGCACCTCGGCCAGCCGCGCGGCTCCGGTGATGCTGGCGCCGATGCCGTAGCTCTCCACCGGACCGTCGCCGCCTGCGATGATCGCGCGCGAGCCCGCGTCGTCCGTCGCGATGGTGACCCCGAGAAGCGTGAGCCCGAGCTCGGTCTCGGTCGCCGGCGCGTCGGGCTGCGGCGCCTCGGCCTCGACCGCCCGGCCGAAGGGCGCGAAGTCGAGGATCGGCGCGAGATCGGTGGCCGTCACGGGCTCGACCTCGACAGGGGCGGCGCGCGGCCGCACATGGCCCGTCTCCCCGGCGAGGTGCCACACGACCGGCCCCGCGAGCGCTGCCAGCGCCGCGGCCGAGCCCGCAAGGGCGAGCCAGAACGCCGCGGGAAGGAGGCGCGCGATCATTGCCGCGTCCGCATCGACGGCAGCTCCGGTGCGGGCAGGTCGAGACCGAGCGCCGGGGGCTTCGCGCCCGTGTCGAGAAAGCCGGTGAGCCGGGCCACGGTGCGCCCGTCGGCCACTTCGGTCGCCGTCAGGTCAAGCTCCGCGAGGTCCGGGTCGCTGGTCGCGGCCCGCGTCTCGCCGATCTCGTAGGCGATGCCGTAGATCGGCGCCGGCCGCGCCACGGGCTCGATCCCGAGCGTCGCCTCCGCCAGCCGGTTCTCAAGGGCCCATTGCCCGGCGGCGCGCGTCTCGAGCGCGCCGATGCGCGCGATGTGCCGCTCCGTCGCGCCGAGGAGCGCCACCGCCGAGAGCGCCAGGATGGCGAGCGCCACCAGCGTCTCGATGAGCGTGAAGCCCGCGTCGGGAGCGCGGTGGCGGTTCATGTCGCCCCCGCCACGGCTTCGGCGCCGAAGCCGTCGAAGGCGATGCGCCAGGGCGTGCCGCTGCCGCGGATCTCGAAGGTCGCGGCGTCGCTCGTGCCGCCCGGAGCGATGACGGCAGCGGCCCGTCCGGCGGACAGCGCCGTGTCGCGCCGCTCGAGCGACAGGGCCGTGCCGAGGTCGTGATGTTCGGCGAGCCGGCCTGATGCCGGTCCCCATGCAGCGGCCTTCGCGTCCCAGGCCACGAAGCGGTAGCCGTGCGCGTCCCACAGAAGCGCCAGCGGCGCTTGGGTGACGAGCGCCTCGTCGACCGCGAGGTCGATCTCGCGCGCGAGCCGGACGGCCTCGGTCTCGGCACGCCGGCTCCGGTCGGCGCCGGCGATCCCGAGCATCGCGGCACCCGCGGTGATGCCGACGATGGCGAGGACGACCAGCATCTCGATCAGCGTCAGGCCCGCGTCGCGCCGCTCCGTCATCCGCCGCCCCGCGTGGCGGTGCCGGCCTCGGCGCGGTCCGCAGCCGCGATGTCGGCATCGACCCCGCTGCCGCCGGGCTTGCCGTCGGCGCCGAGGGAGACGAGGTCGTAGGCCCCGGTCTCTCCGGGCGCGCGGTAGACGTAGGCACGTCCCCAAGGGTCCTGCGGCACCGAGGGCAGATAGCCGCCGTCGACCCAGTTCGCGGGGACCGGCGATTGCGAGGGGCGCTCGGAAAGCGCGCGCAGGCCCTGGGCGCTCGTCGGATAGGTGCGGTTGTCGAGCCGGTACATCTCGAGGCTGGCGGCGATGGTCCGCAGGTCGGTCCGCGCAACCGCGACCCGCGCCTCGTCCGGCCGACCGATCACGTTGGGGACGATCAGCGCCGCGACGATCCCGATGATGACGAGCACCACCATCATCTCGATCAGCGTCACGCCACCGTCGGCCCGCATCTTCCGGCATACTAGCATATCAGCGCGAACACGCCGTCGGGTCGGCAGCAACGTGCTGCAACCCCGGGTAGTAAATGCAATGAGCCGCCGGAGTGCCGTCATCGTGTCGTGCCTTCCCGAACCGAATGCGCTTAACACTCTACGCACAGAAACTTGCCATAGTTTTAGCGCGTACCTAGACTAGCGAAGTTAGCCGCGGCGGCAAGGAAATTGGCAGCTTCCGGCTGTTGGGGGGATTGGCAGCGCATGGCGATTACCGGACGGTCGGGACCGCTCGGCCGGTTGGCGCGGACGGACCCGGTGCCCGAGCGGGCGGCGGACGGCGACGGTCATCCCGACACGTCGCGCGTCGTGGCGCTGCCGGGGGTTCTCCGCACGGAGCGGCGCATCTCGACTCCGGCACCTCTTCCGGGGCCGCTCGTGCCGCCGGACGGCGTGGCGTGGATGCCTTCCGAGGACGTGCTCCTCCTCGCCGTCGACTTGCCGGCGATGGCGGCCGGGCAGCGGCGCGCTGCCGTGGCCTTCGCGGTCGAGGACCGGATCGCCGAGCCGCTCGAGGACGTCCACGTCATCCTCGGACCGCAGGTCGAAGCCGGCCGGGGCCCCTGGATCGTCGCCGTTGCGAGCCACGTCGCGATGGAACGCGCCGGTGTCGCGGCAGGGCGCCGACGGCTCGTGCCGGACTGTCTGGCGCTGCCGGTGCCCGAGGCGGACGCCTGGTCGGTTCGCGTCGAAGAGGGCGCCGAGGGCGCTGCGCGCGCGCTCGTCCGGCTGCCGGACGGGACCGGGCTGGCCCTCCCCACCGACGTGCTGGCAGGGACGTGGCACGCCGCGGGGTCGCCCTCGATCGACCTCTACGGCGGCCCGCTTCCCCACGGCATGATTGCCCGGCGCGAGGCCGGTCAGCCCCCGGCGCTTGAGCCCGGCCTCGCCCGTTTCGACCTGCGCGCAGGCCGCCATGCGCGGCGCGCCGCGGGCATGCGCCGCAAGATCGCGGCGCTCGCCGTGCTTGTCGGTGTGGTGATCGTGCTGCGCCTGGCTCTCCTTGGCGCCGACACGGTGGCGCTCGGGCGCATCGCGGACGCGCGCGACGCCGAGCTCAGCGCGGCGCTCGGGCCGGCGGGGCAGGGGGCGGACCTCGACACCGCCATCGCGCGGGCGTTCGCGGCGGGCGGCTCGCCGTCGGCGGACGGGTTCCTGCCGATCCTGCGGGCGACGCTCGCGGCGATCTCGACCGAGGCGGGCGTCGTCACGGTGCTCGACCTCAGCTACAGCGCCGCCGACGGCCGGTTGGCGCTGACGTTCGAGGCACCCGACCTCGCCACGCTGCAGGGCCTCGAGGCTGCGTTCGCGCAAGCGGGCCTCGGTGTCGACGCGGGCGCCGCGTCCACCGCCGACGGCGCCGCGAGCGCGCGCATGACGTTGTCGCGGGCAGGCACCTGATGCGCGCGGTGATCACGGGCTTCTGGGCGGAGCGCAGCGGGCGCGAGCGCGTGCTCCTCGCGGCGCTTCTTACGCTCGGCTCTCTATGGGGCGTCTATGCGCTCGTCTGGCAACCGCTGGAGGCGGCCCGCGCGGGGCATCTCGCCCGCATCGACCGCGACGAGCGCGCCATCGCCCGGCTTGCGGCCCGTCCCGCGACCGAAGCCGCCGTCCCGACCGCCCTTCCCGACACGCGCCCGATCAGCCTCGTCGTCAGCGAGACAGTCGCCGGCCGGCCGCTCGCGATCCGGCGCATCGAGCCCAACGGGCAGGGCGTGCGGATCGTGCTCGACGACGCCGATTTCGACGCGGTGATCGCGTGGCTCGATGCGGCCGAGCGCGAGAATGGCCTCAGGACGACCGAGATCCAGATGACGCGACGCCCGGCCCCCGGCAGCATCGCGACCGAACTCGCGCTCGACCGCTAGCCGCCTGCTGCTCTGCCGAAGGAAACGAAGATGCTGCCGCGCCTGCCCTACGCCTTCGCCCGCCAGCATGGCGTGATCCTCGAGGACGGCCCCGAGGGCCCGATCTGCGCCATGCGGCAGGGCGCGCCAATGGCCGCGATGGCCGAGGTGCAGCGCGTCCTCGACGGGGCGCTGCGGCCGCGCCTTCGCTACGACGCGATGCCGTCCGACGCCTTCGAGCGGCGGCTGGCGGTGGCCTACCGCGACAACGCCTCCGATGCCTCGGACGCGGCGGGGGCCGACGGCGACCTCGCGCGGCTCGCCGACACTACCGCGGTCGTGGACGACCTCCTCGACCAGAGCGAGGACGCGCCGGTCGTCCGGCTCATCAACGCGCTCCTTCTCGAGGCGATCAAGGAAGGCGCGTCGGACATCCACGTCGAGACCCAGGAGCGGCGTCTCGTGGTGCGCTTCCGCATCGACGGCATCCTGCGCGCGATGGTCGAGCCGAAGCGCGCGCTGGCACCGCTGCTCGTCAGCCGGATCAAGGTGATGGCGAAGCTCGACATCGCCGAGAAGCGCCTGCCGCAGGACGGCCGCGTGTCGCTGCGCGTCGGCGGGCACGAGGTCGACGTGCGCGTCTCGACGATCCCGTCGCAGTACGGCGAGCGGGTGGTGATGCGGCTTCTCGACCGCGACGCGACGCGGCTGGGGCTCGACCGGCTCGGCATGAGCCCGCGCGACGCCGCGGCGTTCCAGCGGCTCCTCGCGCGGCCGGACGGGATGCTCCTCGTGACGGGGCCGACGGGATCGGGCAAGACGACCTCGCTCTATGCGGCGCTCGACCACCTCAACGACCGCACGCGCAACATCATGACCGTCGAGGACCCGATCGAGTATTCGGTCGAGGGCGTCGGGCAGATGCAGGTCAACCCGCGGACCGAGTTGACCTTCGCGCGGGGCTTGCGCGCGATCCTGCGGCAGGATCCCGACGTCATCATGGTGGGCGAGATCCGCGACCGCGAGACCGCGCAGGTGGCGGTCGAGTCGGCGATGACCGGGCACTTCGTGCTCTCGACGCTGCACACCAACACCGCGATCGGGGCGGTGGCGCGGCTCATCGACATGGGGGTCGAGCGGTTCCTCCTCGCGCCGATGCTCGTGGGCGTGGTGGCGCAGCGGCTGGTGCGGCGGCTCTGCACCGAGTGCCGCACGTCCGACGCCGCCAGCGAGGCCGACGCGGCGCTCCTCGAGGGCATGATCGCGCCCGGCGACCCGGTATGGCGCGCCTGCGGCTGCCCCGCCTGCCACGGGCAGGGCTACCGGGGCCGCGCGGGCATCTACGAGATCGTCGCCATCTCGCGCGAGATCGAGGCGATGATCCACGCCGGCGCCGCCGAGGCCGAGCTCGCCGCCGCCGCCCGCCGCGACGGCCCGAGCCTCGTCGCCGATGGCGCGCGCCAGGTGCTCGCGGGCGTCACCACCGTCGAGGACGTGGCGCGCGTGGCGCAGGAGGTTCGGGCGCCATGATGCGGCGGACCTGACCCCGTGGCCGCCTACAGCTTCCGCGCCGTCGATGCCGCGGGCCATGCCCAGACCGGCATGCTCGAGGCCGTGACGCCGGCCGCGGCACGGTCCACCCTGCGCGCGCGCGGGCTCCTGCCGCTCGACGTGAGCCCGAGCGACGGCGCCCGCCGTCCCGCCGCCAAGGGCGCGCCCCGCGCTGCCTCGCCGCGTGGCCCGAAGCTGCCGTTCGCGACGCTCACGCTCGTCACCCGCCAGATGGCGACGCTGCTCGGCTCCGGGCTGCGGATCGAGGACGCGCTCGCGACCATCGCCGAGGGCCAGGCTCCGAAGGCGGCGGGCGTGCTCCTCACCGTCCGTGCGAGCGTGCTCGAGGGCCGCGGCCTCGCCGATGCGATGGAGGCGCATCCGCAGGTGTTCTCCGAGTTCTACCGCGCGTCGGTCCGCGCCGGCGAGCAGTCCGGCCGGCTCGACCAGGTGATGACGCACCTCGCGAGCTTCGTCGAGAACCGCGCGAGGAACCGCCAGACGGTGCAGCTGGCGCTCCTCTACCCGGCGCTTCTCGCGACCGTCAGCCTCGCGATCATCACCCTCCTGATGGCGCTGGTGATCCCCGACATCGTGCGCGTCTTCACCAGCCACGGCGCGGACCTGCCGTTCCTCACCCGCGCGCTGATCGCCGTCAGCGCGGGCGTGCGGAGCTACGGCGCCGCGGCCGGGATCGCGGCCGTGCTCGCGGTGCTCGGGTTCCTGCGCTGGCTCCGGGTGCCCGCGAACCGGCTTGCGTGGGACGGGCTCCTCGCCCGCGGCCGGCTCACCGCGCGGCTCGTGCAGCGCATGAACGCCGCGGTCTTCGCGGGTACGCTCGGCACGCTGGTGCAGAGCCAGGTGCCTCTGATGGATGCGCTGGCCGCCGCCGCCGACGTGACGCCCAACCGCTACGTCCGGGCGCGGGTGGCGGAGCTTGCGGAAAAGGTGCGCCAGGGCATGAGCCTCCGGCGCGCGATGGACGAGGCACGGTGCTTCCCGGCGATGCTGACCGCGATGGTGGCCTCGGGCGAGGCGGGCGGGCATCTCGGCCCGGCGCTCGGCCATGCCGCCGCCGACCAGCAACGCGACCTCGACGCCTGGGTGCGCGCGGTCGTGGCGCTCGTCGAGCCCGCGATCCTTCTCGTCATGGGCGGGCTCGTGATGATGATGGTGCTCGCGATCCTGCTTCCCATCGTGTCGCTCAACGGGCTCGTCAGCGGTGGCTGAGCCCGGCCTGATCGAGCGCCACGGCAAGCGGCATTTCGATCTCGCTGTCGCCGCTCGACGGCAGTCCCGGCACCAGCGCCGCCCCCGCCGCGCGCAGCGTCACGACCACGCGGTCGTCGTCGGTGAGCCGCGCCTCTCCGAGCGGCGTTCCGTCCGCATCCGTCACGGCGACCGCGAGCCCGTCGGCGGTGCGGCCGAGCCTCGCGTTCAGCGCGGGGACGGCCTGCGGCGTGCCGCGCCCATCGGTCCGGCGGCAGGTCATCGGCGCGGTGGCGACATCCCCCGCCCCGTCGCGACCGTCAGGCGCGATCGCCAGCCGCATCCCTTCGGTGGTGGCAGTTCCGTCGCAGGCGACCGGAAGGCTCGGCGCAGCAGCCGCGACGTCGGGTCCGGCGAGGGTGCCGGACACCACGTCGACGACGGCCTGTCGCGGACGCAGCGCGGCGCGGCCGCTCAGCAGGCTCGCGGGTCCATCGAGCCGCCAGTTGACGACCAGCGCCAGAGCGCGCACGCTTTCCCAGGGCGCGACCTGCCAGCCCACCGCGGCGCCCGGTCCGAGCATCAGCTGCCCGATCCAGAGCGTACCCGACAGGCGCCCGGGCGGAACGGCCAGCCCGGCGGCGCTCGCGGCGACCCGCGCCGGCATGGCGACGGCGAGAGAGACCGCCAGCACAGAGGCGGCGAGGACGATCACGCATGAGACCCGCAGCAGCCGACGCCACGGAGCCCTCCCGAAGGCAGGTGCTGGGGCGTCTGCTGGCATGCGGCGTCCTTCCGGTTCTGGCGGGGTGCGACGCGGCGCGGGCCACGGGCGGTGCCGAGCGCGGTGGGCGCGACGCGGCGCTGTTGCTGCCGCTGACCGGCGCGCAGGGTCAACTCGGCCAGAAAATGGCCGAGGCCGCAAGTCTCGCCGCGACCGGCGACGGCCCGCCGATCTTCGATACCGCCGACACCGCCGCCGGGGCGGCCGCCGCCGCCGCCAAGGCGGTGGACGGGGGCGCGCGGGTGCTCTTCGGCCCGCTCCGCGCCGACCAGACGCCTGCCGTCGTCGCGGCCGTGGGGCGGGTGCCGGTGGTGACGTTCTCGAACGACGATGCGCTGGCGGCGCAGGGCGCCTTCGTGATGGGGATGACCCCCGCGCAGTCGATCGCGGCGACGTTCAGCTACGCCAAGGCGCAGGGCCTGACCCGCATCGCGCTCGTGGCGACCGACACGCCGATCGGCGCCGCTTCGGTGACGGCGGCGCGGTCCATCGCGGCGGCGGGCGGGCTCACGCTCGGGCCGGTCCTCCTGCGCTCGCCGGGCGCGGGCGGGCTCGCGGCGGCGGTCAGGGCGGGCAAGCCGCAGGCGGTGTTCATCCCCGACGGCGGGGCGGCGCTCGACGGCTTCGCGCGCGCGCTCTCGGGCAGCGGGCTGCAGCTTCTCGGCGGCGTGCAATGGGGCAGCGGCGATGTCGAGGGCAACGCGAGCCTTGCCGGCGCCTGGTTCGCCGCGCCGCCGCCCGACCTCTTCGCCCCCTTCGCCGACCGCTTCGCGGCGGAGTTCGGCGCCGAACCTGGCGTCGTCGCCGCGCTCGCGCACGATGCGGCCCTGATCGCGACGGGCCTCGGGGCCAATCGCGCCTTGAACCGCAAGGGGCTCCTGCGCCCGGCAGGGTTCACGGGCGTGCTCGGGTCGTTCCGGTTTCTCGCCGACGGCCGCTGCCAGCGCGACCTCGCGATCCTCACGCTTGAGGGCGGACAGGTCGTCGTGCTCGGCGAAGTCGCGGGAACGTGACGGCACGGCGTGCCGCGGGGTTCACGCTGGTCGAACTCCTCGTGGCGCTGGCGCTCTTCGCTCTGATCGGCATGGCGGGGTTCTCGATGCTCGACCAGGTGCTGCGGACGCAGCGGCAGACCGAGGGCCGGCTCGACCGGCTCGCGGAGCTGCAGCGCGCGATGTACCTCCTGACCGAGGACTTTTCGCAGGCGACCCCGCGCAGCTTCGCCGCGGCCCTGCCGCCCGCGAAGCCGGGCGCGCCCGAGCCGGGGATCGCGGTAAGGCTGAGCCGCTCGGCTCCCGCGGCGGAAACCGGGAGCGTCGGGCTGACCTATGCGCTCGACGGCGACACCCTCGTGCGGACGGTCGAGGGCGCGCCCGCCCGGCGCCAGCCGCTCGTGCGCGGCGTCGCCGCCGTGGACTGGCGTTTCCTCGACGCGACGCAGGGCTGGATCGAGACCTGGCCGCCGCTGCAGCAGACCGCCGCCGCGGGCGCGGCCCCCGAGAACCCCGACGCGGCCATCCTGACCCTCACGCTCGCCGAAGGCCTGGATCGCCAGATCCGGCGCGTGCTCCTTTTGCCGCGAGGCGCGCCGTGAGCGGCCGCGAGGACGGCGTCGTCCTCATCAACGTCCTCGTCGTCCTGGCGCTCGCCGCCTCGGTGGTGGTGGCGATGCTGACGCTCGGCGACCTCTCCATCGCCCGAAGCCGCCGCTTCGCGGATGCCGCCGCCGCACAGGCGCTCGTGTCGGCGGGGGAGGCGAGCGCGATCGTCGTGCTCCGGCGCGATCTCGCGGAGACGCCCGACGGCGACAGCCTGGACGAGCCCTGGGCCGCCGTCGCGCAGCAGGACATCGCCGTCGCGGGAGGCCGCTTCGCGCTTGCCATCGAGGACGCGCAGTCGCGGCTCAACCTCAACTCGGTCGCGGGGCAGGGCGCCGCCGGCCTGCAGACGCTCGCGCGCATCGTCGCGGCGCTCGACATGCCGGAGGACGTGACGGCGCGGATCGTGTTCCGGCTGGCCCAGAAGAAACCGATGACGGGGCTCGGCGAGCTGGCGGGCCTCGGGCTCAAGCCGCGCGATCTCGCCCGGCTGGCCGACGTGCTGACGGTGCTGCCGACGCCGACGCCGATCAACCTCAACACCGCGCCGGAGCCGATCCTTCAGGCGCTGATCGGCAATCCGGTCGCGGCGAAGCGGCTGATCGATCGGCGCAAGCGCGACGGCTACCTGACGGCGACGGACCTCGCCGACGAAAAGGTCGTGCTGCCGCCGGGGTCGGGCTACACGACGAGCTACTTCCGCGTCACCGTGCGGGTGACGGTCGGGGAGACGCCGGTGACGGTGCGGAGCCTCATCCAGCGCCAGGCGAGCGGTCAGGGGCCGGGCGAGGTCGTGGTGGTCCGGCGCGAGAACGACGCCGCCGCGGAGGTTCCAGCACCGCCGCCGCTCTAGCGTCTCGTCGGACCCTCAGCACGGACAGGAAAACGGCGGCGGGGATGACCCCGCCGCCGTCCTGAAATCGCAGCACCGCCCCGGCGTGCCGGGGCGGAGACCTAGAGATCGACCGGTGTCGCCGTCGAGCTGACCCCGGTGGACCCGCCGAATGTCACCGAGAGATCCGGGCCCGCTTTCGGGGTGGCCGTTTCGTCCGCGCCGAACGCCGCGAGAAAGGCCGAACCGAATTGCTCCTGCGGGTTTCCGAACGTGCCGTCGGAGCCGTCGCAGGCGGCGAGCGCGAAAAGCGTCACCCCGGCGGCGGACAGAAGCCTGGTCTTGCGGGTCATGGTCTGGTCCTCGGTGAGAGGGCGCGCCCGGTCAGTTGTTGGGCGAGCCCGGGATCGGGTTGTTGAGGTAGGGGAACACGTTCTGCAGCTCGATCGCACGCGTCGGCGCACCATCGGTGAAGGCGGCATTACCGACCACAGCGTCCCTCGGGTTGCAGTAGCCGAGGTTCGCGAAGTCGCTCGGCGTGTCTTCCTTGGCTCCCGGAATGCCGAGCTCGGTGGCCAGCGGCAGCGGGTAGCACAGCGCCCCCATGACCACGCGCAGCGCGAGGTCTGTCACGTCGTCGGCAGGCCGACGGCCGTTCGGGAACCCCGCGAGGTCTTCGGCGACGAGGCCGAACACGTTCTGCTTGTACCGCGGGGTGGCGGGGATCGCCATGTTGAGGCGCATCATCTCCGAGGGCGTCACGGTCTTCTGCTGGTTGACGCCCGGGAAGCCGGTGAGGAACGCCGCCACCAGATCGGCGCGCGGGAACTTCGTCGGCGCGATGTTGGTGAACTTGGTGCCGAGCGTCGCGTTGACCGCATCCTTGAAGAGGAGGTTGAGCAGCGCCGGCAACGTCGGATTGGTCACGTACCCCGCCAGCGCGCCGTCCTGCGTCGGAGCGGCGGCGCTGAAGAGATCCTTGTCCTTCAGACCGATGACGAGCTCGTTGACGAGCGGCGCCGAGAGCCGCGACACCTGCGTCAGCGCACCGCCCTGCTTCGCGGTGGCGTTGTAGGCGGGCAGCGGATCGAGAAGCTGCGCCTGCGGCAGGCTCGCCGTCGTCCACGCGCCGATCACGCCGTTGCCCGAGCCCTTGAGACAGGCGATCGGCACCTCGAGCGCGAGCGAGGTCACGTTCGCCTTGCCGATCAGGTCGTCGTTGGCGCGGTTCTGCGTGATGCCGCCCGGGAACGGCTGTGCGACGTTGTACTGCGGGTAGAGCCCGTTCGGCTTGCCCTGGATCGGCACGAGGTTCACGAGGTCGAACACTTCGCCAAGGTTGACCGCGAAGGCTTCCGCGCGCTGGCCGACGAAGACCTTGCTGCCGGGCGTGTTGCAGCCGGGGATGTTGATCCCGTAGATGTGCTTGCTGGCGTAGAGATTGTAGTTCGGCAGCGTTTTCTTGCCGATGTTGTCGATCGGCTTGAGGAAGGTCGTGTTGCTCGGGTTGCCGGCGCGGCCTGCGAGTCGGGCCGTGCCCTTGCGCCGGTCGCCGCGCACGACGGTGACGGTGTAGCTCTCCGTCTCGTTGATGTTGGCGTCGCCCGGCTGGGTGCCGATGCCGCCGCCGATCCGGAGCGGGATCGCGACGTTCTGACCGCCGACGTTGAGCGCGATCCCGGTGTTGTTCTTCAGCGCCGTCTTGAAGCGGAACTGGAACGTCAGGTCGCCGACCGCGTCGCCGTCCGTGTCGACGTTGATCTCGTAGACCGCGTTGTGGTCGAGCGTGAAGTAGTTCGGCCCGCCATAGGGTGCCTGCAGCGGGAGGTAGTTGGCGATCAGCGTCACGAAGCCGGCACGGCCGGGCTCGTAGCTGCGGAACATGTAGAAGTCGGTGGAGTCGACCCGCGGCATGCCGGAGATGGCGGGCGCTTCGCGGTGGCTCGACGCGAAGGCGGCGGGCGCCACCAACGCTGCGGCACCGGCGAGCATCGTCCCGACCAGATAACGCGTTCTCAGTTTCATCAATCCCTCCAAGCGCGGCGACGAGCGACCGCTTCCCATTCCTGACCCGTATCCCCGGGCACACTCGCGGCGCCCTTTGCAGGGCACCGGGAAGCATGGTTATCGAGAATCCCGTTACACGTCTACGAGCGCGAAGGGTTAACGGTTTCGTTATCGGCGAAGTTATCCGAAACATTCTTGGAATGCAACCGGGACGGTAACTTGGAGATCAGGTTTCTATCGTGCCTAGCCCAGACCCAGCGGCGCGAGGCGCTGCCAGGTCCACCCGAGGCCGACGAGCACCGCACCGATGCTGCCGACGTAGAGCAGGATGCCTGATCCCGCGATCATGTAGAGCGCGGGCATCGCGACCGCGACGATGCCGATCTGCGCCGCCTCGATGCCGAAGTTGAAGCCGAAGAGCGCCAGGGCGAGGTCACGCCCCCCGAGATCGAGCGCGCCGAGGGCGGTGGCGAAGCCGAAGCCGTGGATGATGCCGAAGAACGCGGCCACCCCGGCGCGCGGGGCGGGGATGAAGGGGACCATGTTGTCCGCCGCGGTCACGACGATCGAGAGCGCGATGAGGAGGTTGATCAGGTCGGTCGGCGGGCGGAGGACGTCGGTCGTCGCCGCGGTGAGGGTCAGCGCATGGGCGAGGGTGAAGCCGGTCACGGCGGTCAGCACGGCCGCCGCCGCGCGGCGCGGTCCCCGCTGCGCCGACACTGCGGGAAGCATCAGCACGATCAGGAAGATGAGGTGGTCCGCGCCGCCAAGCAGATGCTCGGCGCCGGCGCGCAGGTAGGCGACGAACGACGTGAAGGCGCCGCTGCTGTCGCCGCTGATGACGGTGCGAGGTTCGGCACGGCTCAGCATCTGGGTGCTGTTGCGGGTTCCGACGGCGGCTTGCAGGAGTTCGCGGTGGTCGGGATCGATCTCGAAGAAGAGCCCGGTGTCGACCGCGAGAGGGGCGTCGGCGCTCGGGCACGTGGCCTGCAGGTCGAGGTCGAGATAGGCCACGTCGCTGCGGACCGACGGGCTGGCGCCGGTGCGGCGGAGCGGGCAGGGCCCGCCCGCATCGAGCCGGAGACGCCCCTCGACGTAGGCGTCGACCGCGCCCAGCCGTCGTTGCGCCTCGCCCCAGGTGATCTGTCCGTCGAGATCCTCGTCCATCCAGACCGCGACCTCGATATCGCGGAATGCAACGCGGAGCCTCGTGTCGACCTCCGCCCCGCGGCGCGCGAGCGTGAGGTACGACCGCGTCGTCTCGTGCGCGGATGCGGGCGCCGCGGCGAAGAGCAGCGCCAGCAGGAGGAGGAGCCGGCTCACCCCTGCGCGTCGCGGACGGCGGCCGGGATCCGCAGCGTCGGCACGTCGACCCCCTCTCGCGCCATCCACGCGAGCACCGGTGTCGCCGCCGCCGGCGCGCCCGCGGCGACCGCGGTGTCGACGAGGAGCTGCGCGTCCTCGATCTCGTGCTGAAGCGCCCAGTTCAGCTTCGCGCGGGCGAGCGCCAGCGCCGGATCGCGCGCGACCTCGAGAAAGTAGCGTGCCTCCTCGCGGGTATGGGCGGCGAGGCCGAGCGCGATGTTCTGCCGGAACCGGCGCTCGAGGTCCGCTTGCAGCGGTGCCAGCACGTCGCGCCGTCCCAGCCGGCCCGCGGCGATGGCACGCCGCACCAGCACGCCGTCGACCTCTGGCGCGCCGGCGAGCGCATCCAGCGCCGCCTCGTTGTCGCCGGCGGCGAGGTGGATGTCGGCAAGCATCATCTCCGCCCGCGAGGCCAGCGGGTCGGCGGCGATCTCGCGCGCAAGATGCGCCTTGGCGAGATCGGTCCAGCCCTGCAGCGCCGCGATCTCGCCCATCAGGCCTTCGGCGTAGCTCGCCAGCGCCGGATCCAGCATCCCCCGCTGGCCCGCGATGACCTCGAGCCGCTTGTAGACCGCCGGCGCATCGGCGGTCAGCGTCAGCGTCACCGCCTGACAGATGAAGCCGAGGTCCGGGCGCCCGAGGCCGAAGAGCTGCTGGCAGTCGGTCCGCGCCGCGCCGAGGTGCCCCTGCACGGTCAGGATCGTCGCCCGGGTGAGACGCGCGCCGGGATCCTGCGGCGCCGCGGCGATGGCCCGGTCGAGAAGCCCGAGCGCGCCGTTGAAGTCGTGCTGGTACTGCCGGGCGGTGGCGGCGAGGAGAAGCGTCGCGGGATCGGGCGCATCGTCGAGGAACGGCCGCAGCAGCCCGAGTGCCGCACCGACCACGCGGCTGTCCCCCACCGCCCGGCCATCGTCGATCAGGCTGCGCGCGGCGTCCTGGACGATGGCGCGGTCGTCCGGGTGCTCGCGGGCGGCGCGGAGCTTCGACCGGAGCGCTTCGGGGTAGGATCGCGCGCCGGTGCGGAGGGTCGCCACGACGGTCGCGTCCGTGAGCGGGCCGCGCAGGCCTTCGCCGCCGTCCGCCGTGGCCCCGAGCCCCGCCACGATGACGAGCGCGAGGATCGCGACCGCGAGAGCGCCCGCGATGGCGCGCTTCACGAGATGCCCACCGTGCGGCGGACCTGCAGCGCCAGCACCATCAGCGCCGCCGCGGCGATCCACGAGCCCGCGATGCGGACCGCGATGGTCCACGGCGGCCGCCTGGCGATGGAGGCGAGCACCATCGCATCGAGGACGATGAGGAAGATGCCGACGAAGACGCCGGCATAGGGCATGAACGTGCCGACCGACAGCGGACCCTGCGGCGGCGGCACCCCGGTGTCGCTGCCGATGAGGAGGCCGGCCGAGCCTCCGGCCACCGCCAGCACCGCGACCGGCAGCGGCAGCGCCGAGGCGACGAGGACGCCGCCCAGCACCGCCAGGCCAAGGATGCCGATGGTCGAGAGCGGCAGCGCGATGCCGAAGGTCTCGAGCCCGAGGCCGAGCCCAAGCGCCCCCGCGAGGCAAACGAGCGCCAGCCGCGCGCGCGGCCGCCCGGCCCGCCCGAGGAGGAGGCCGAGCCCGAGCGCCAGCAGGAGATGCTCCCACGCGAGGAACGGATGCGCGAGCCCTGCATAGAACCCGCCGCCATTCGGGAGCGTACCGTGCGCGTCCGCGCAGGTCGCGAGAAGCGCCAGCGCGACGGCGAGGGGGATCATGCGATGCCGGTCAGGAACGCCCCGGCGATGAGCGCGACGGCGGCTCCGCCGGCGCGCACGATCAGGCGCCCGACCGGCCATTGGCCGATCTGCCCCACGGCGATCCCGCACAGGTGGAGCAAACCCGTCGCGAGCACGAAGCCCACCGCATAGACCATCGGATTGGCGGAGGCCGGCAGTTCGGCGCCGTGGGCATAGCCGTGGAAGATCGCGAAGAATCCCACGAGAAAGGCCGCGACCCAGAGCGGCGGGCGGACGGTGAAGAGCACCATCAGCCCGAGGACGATGCCCGAGAGCGCAATGCCGATATCGACGCCCGGCAGCGGCATCCCCGCCGCTCCGAACGCGCCGGCGACCGCCATGACGAGAGGGAACACGACCGGCAGGAGCCAGATCGCCGGCGCACCGAGGATGCCGCCCCAGAGGCCGACCGCGACCATCGCCACGACATGATTGAGCCCGGTCAGCGGGTGGAGGAGACCCGCCTCGAAGCCGCTGGTGTCCTGGCCGGTATGCGCCAGCGCGGGCGAGGCGGTCAGCACGGCGAGGAGAGCGGCGCCGAAGATCGGGACGGGGCGATGCGGCATTTCTCTCTCCCGGCGGGCCGACGGGCGCTCCGTCAGACGCGATACGACGCGCGGCATCGCCGAGTTTCGCGGCGCCGGGTGCGACGGCGCGGAACTTCTAGATCAATCGGAGGTCTGTCAATCGCGGCGCGCACCGGCGCGCCCTGGACGGAGGCCGGCCCCTGAAAAGGCCCGCCCATGAAAAAGGGGGCGCGTGGCCCCCTTCCCGATGCGTATGACTACCCGCGGGTCAGGCGCCCTTCGGCACGTCGACGGGTTTCTCGGCGCTCGCTCCGAGGTTCTGCCGCCCGGCCTCGTCCTCTGCCGCTTCGGAGAGCCGATCGGCGGCGTCGCGGGCGCGCGTCTTGATCGCGGACGCTGCGTCGTCGATGCTGGGCATGTGGCCTTCCGCCTCGCTCATCGCCTCACGCGACATCTGGCGCCCCTCGTCGATGACGGCGCCGGCGACCGCCTGCAGCTTTCCGGCCTCTTCGCTGACGCGGTCTTCCAGATCGTGCGCCAGTGCATCCGAGCGCGCGCCGACGAGTTCGTCCTCGCGCCGGGTCCGCGGCAGCGCACCGCCGATGGCCGCACCGATCGCGATCGCCACGGCGCCGACGGCCAGCGGATGCTCGTCAAGAAGGTCCGACAGCCGCGACCGTGCGGAATCGGCATAAGCGCGACCCGTGTCCCGAAGGTCGTGGAGCCGGTCGCTGCCGGCGTCGTACGCCGAACGCGCCCGGCTGCTCCCGCTGCGATACCGGTCGTCCATCCGGGACGAGGCTCGGTCCCAGCGCTCCTCCGCGCGACCCGTGAGGCTGCGGGCCCGGTCCCGCACGCTGTCGGCGGCGTGCGAAACGCGCTCGCCCACGGCCGAAGCCGCGTCGGAGAGCCGCTCGCCGAGGCCGGGGCCCTCGTCACTCGAGCCGCTGCCGTAGCTGGACGGCGCATAGGACGAAGCGCCTGCGGTCCGGCTCACGTTGGCCGAAGCGCCGTAGGGATCGGCGGCCTCACCGGCGTAGGGGTCCGTCGTCGTCGTCGGGGGAAAGGGTTTGGGGCTGGCCATGTAGCGGTCTCCATAGATGTCGTCGCGCCCGTCGGACAGAGCGGGGCGAGAGCTGCGTGGCGGCGTTCCGGCACTCGCCATCAGCCAGGCGAGACCGACGCCGGTCAGGATGAGGGGCAAGGGATGATCGCGCGCGGTCCGCCCGAGGGTGCGGCCGAAGTCGCCGCCGTGCTGCGTGACCGCACCGACGACCTCCTCGACCATGCTGTTGACGGAGAGCTTCTCCTGCAGCGCGTCGATGGTGCTCGACACCTGCGCCCGCTCGCGGTTCACGTCGCGCTCGAGCTCGGCCGCGCTCTTGTTGCCGGGATCGGTGGAATTGTCGGCCATCACATCTTCTCCTTCGCCATCCGCGCGTCGTTCGTCACGGCGTCGGCCGTGCGTTCGGGAACGAGGTTGCTCGCCTTGAGGTCGCTGATGCCCTTCGCCGCGAGCGCGAACGCGACGATCGCGAACACCGCGCCCACGATGAGCGCGGCCCAGCCGCCGTCGAGCCCGGCCGCGGTGATCGCGGCCACCAGCGCTGCGGCGAGGACGTTGAGGGCCGTCAGCGCGATGACGATCGCCGCGACGATGAGGCCGATCGCGGTCACCGCCTGAGTGGATTTCTCGCGGAGCTCGGCGCGCAAGAGCTGCATTTCCTTGCGGAAGAGCTCGGTCACGTTGCCGACGAGATCTCCGATCAGCGCCGGCGCGGACCGTTCGACAGGGTCCGCCATCTCAGATGTCTCCGGGCGTGTAGGGCGCGGGCTGGACGGCGCTCACGCGGTCAGCCGGGTCCGGGCGCGTGGCTTCCGGCGCGTAGCTGTCACGCCCGTAGACGCTGCGGCCATAGCTGCCGCTGCCGTAGTCCGTGCCCGGCGTGCTCGCCTTCGCGAAGCGCGCGATGGCGAAGCCCACGAGAACAGCGCCGCCGAGGAAGGCGGCCGGGTTGCGGCGCCCGAATTCGGAGACGTCGTTCATGATCGTCCCGATGCTCTTGCCCTGGATCGAGCTCGCGAACCCCGAAAGCGTGTCGGCCGCGCTGTCGAAGACCTGGTCGCCGATGCTGCCGGGCTCGAGATCGGATCGCGCGTCCTTCAGCGCCGACGCCAGGCGCGAGACCTGCGAGGCCGCGCTGTCCTTGGCCGCGGCGGTCCGGTCGGACGCCAGGGACTTGGCCGACTCGTAGCGGCTGCGCGCCTCCGCCTTCAGATCGTGCGAGAGGTCGGAGGCGGTGTGGCGAGCCTTGTCCGCCGCTTCCGTCGCCCGGTCGCGTACGCTGTCGCCCGCCGCTGCCGCATCGGCCTTGAGGTCGGCAGATCGTGGGGTGTCCGTCATGGGAATGTCCTTCACTGTGGGATCGGCTTGCGCTCAGACGGCCTGCAGGATCGCGAGCACGATGACGACCGCTCCGATCAACCAGAATATGCTGTACATGCGCGCGCGCCTCCGCTGACTGCGTGTGCGTAGAAAGTCGCGAAGTCGGTGCAAAGTTCCGGCACGACGTCTCAGGGAAGCAGCGCGATCCGCTGCCGCATGGTGCCGGTTTCGGCGTCGTAGATCAGGATCTCCCGTCCGGCGACGACGGCGTACCAGCCCGGACCGGCGGTGAAGGCCGTCGCCGCGACACCCTCGGGCAGGCGGATGCTGTCGGGTAAAGCCTCGGCGACTGTCCCGGCCCGCGGGAAGCGGATGACAATGACCGCGACGATCGTTAGAAGCCCGCCGATCAGGGTCACGGCCAGCGCGATCACCAGCGCCTTGAGGAGCCGCAGGCCCGGCACCGGGGCCGCATCGTCGGGAGCGTTCGTCATATGGAGCCCGGTCCCCGCAGCCTCGATGTCCGGATCGGGGCCGACCCGCCGGCCCGCCTTGATAAGGCGCTCGCGCGCGACGTGCCAGAGGCGGAGGGGCTGTCGCGCTCGCGCATCGCCCGGCTGATCGCCGAAGGGGCCGTCTGGCGCGACGGCGCGCCCGTCACCGATCTCGCGGCAAGGGTCGGCGCGGGCGACGTCCTCGCGCTCCGGATCCCCGAGGCCGCGCCGATGCACGCCGCCCCCGAGGCCCTGCCGCTCGCTATCGTCCACGAGGACGCGGACCTCGTGGTCGTCGACAAGCCCGCCGGCATGGTCGTGCATCCGGCGCCGGGGAGCCGCGGCGGCACGCTCGTCAACGCGCTCCTGCACCATTTCGGGACGCTGCCCGGCGGGCCGCTGCGGCCAGGGATCGTGCACCGCATCGACAAGGACACATCGGGGCTTCTCGTCGTCGCCAAGACCGACCGGGCGCACCAGGGGCTCGCGGCGCAGTTCGCCGCGCATACGGTCGAGCGGCGGTATCTGGCGCTCTGCCACGGCGTGCCCGACGCGGCCGACCCGCGGCTCGGCGGCATGGCGGGGGTCAGCTTCGAGCCGGGCCTGGTGCTCCGCATCGAGGCGCGGCTCGCGCGGCACCGCACCGACCGGCAGCGCCAGGCCGTGGTGCCCGCCGGCGGTCGCCACGCGGTGACGCGGGCGCGCGTCATCGAGACCTTCGGCGCGCCGCCCGCGCTGGCGCTCCTCGAATGCCGGCTCGAGACCGGCCGGACCCACCAGATCCGCGTGCATCTCGCGCATGTCGGGCACGGGCTCGTCGGCGATCCGACCTACGGCGGCCGTCGGCGCGTCCCGGCCGGAACTCCGGCGCGCGATGCCGTCGAAGCCTTTCCCCGTCAGGCGCTTCACGCGGCGACCCTCGGCTTTCGGCACCCCGTGTCGGGCGCGCCGCTCTCGTGGTCAACGGGACCGCCCGCCGATCTTATGGATCTGTTAGCATCTCTGCGCGCAGGATGACGTTGCTGCACGTCCGCGTGAGAGGTCGTGTCAGCCGCTGGTGCGCCGACGGACGCAGGGTCAGTGTGCGTTCCAAGGCCATGCTTGCCCGCTGCTTGTTGCGAAGGGCCCGCATGACTAGATCAAGATGTGGGGGTCGACCCCCCGCCGCGACACGAAAGGCCGCCCGATGAGCAGCTACGCCAACCTCCCCGTCCCGTCGCCCGAGCAGGGCCTCAACCGCTACCTGCAGGAAATCCGCAAGTTCCCGATGCTGGAGCCGGAGACGGAGTACATGCTCGCCAAGCGCTGGGTGGACCACCAGGACACCGGCGCCGCGCACCAGCTCGTGACCTCGCACCTGCGCCTCGCGGCCAAGATCGCGATGGGCTATCGCGGCTACGGGCTGCCCCAGGCGGAGGTCATCTCCGAGGCCAACGTCGGGCTGATGCAGGCGGTCAAGCGCTTCGACCCCGAGAAGGGCTTCCGGCTCGCGACCTACGCGATGTGGTGGATCCGCGCCTCGATCCAGGAGTACATCCTGCGCTCCTGGAGCCTCGTGAAGCTCGGCACGACCTCGGCGCAGAAGAAGCTCTTCTTCAACCTCCGCAAGGCGAAGGCCAAGCTCGGCGCGCTCGAGGAGGGCGACCTCAGGCCCGAGAACGTCAAGCGCATCGCGACCGACCTCAGCGTGACCGAGGACGAGGTGATCTCGATGAACCGGCGGCTCTCGGGGGGCGACAGCTCGCTCAACGCCACCGTCGGCATGGACGGCGACAGCGCGACCCAGTGGCAGGACTGGCTCGAGGACGAGGACGCCGACCAGGCAGGCGACTACGCCGAGCGCGAAGAGCTCGACGCCCGGCGAGACCTCCTGATGCGGGCGATGGACGTGCTCAACGACCGCGAGCGCGACATCCTGATGCAGCGGCGGCTCGAGGACCAGCCGGTGACGCTCGAGGAGCTCTCGACGCAGTACGACGTCAGCCGCGAGCGCATCCGGCAGATCGAGGTGCGCGCGTTCGAGAAGCTGCAGGCGCGGATGCGGACGCTCGCGTCCGAGAAGGGGATGCTCGAGCCCGCATGACCCTTGCCCTTCGCGGCGCCGCGCGTCAGCGTCGGCGCCGGGCTGCGGGAGAGACGGCATGGAGCCTCTGCGCTGGGGCATCCTCGGATCGGCGAAGATCGCCCGGACGGTGGTGGCGCCCGGCATCCATGCCGCGGACCATGCCGTCCTGGCGGCGCTCGCGACCACGCGGCCCGAGCGGGCCCTACCCTTCGCCGCGATGGCGCCCGGCCTGCGCCTCCACGAGACCTACGAGGCGCTCATCGACGATCCGGGCATCGACGCGGTCTACGTCCCGCTCCCGAACCACCTCCACGTCGAATGGACGCGGCGGGCCCTCGACGCCGGCAAGCACGTGCTCTGCGAGAAGCCGCTGGCGCTCGCGGCGGGCGAGATCGACGGTCTGATCGCGGCGCGCGATGCGGCGGAGCGCGTCGCGGCGGAAGCGTTCATGGTCCTCTCGCACCCGCAGTGGCACCGCGCGAAGGCGCTCGTCGACGACGGCGCCATCGGCCCGCTCGTCCATATCGAGGGCGCGTTCACCTACCGCAACACCGACCCCGCCAACATCCGCAACCGCCCCGAGACCGGCGGTGGTGGGCTCTGGGACATCGGCGTCTATCCTGCCATCACGGCGCGCTACGTCACCGGCGCCGAGCCGGTCGGCCTCCGCGCCGACATCCAGCGCGAGGGCGGCGTGGACACCTTCGCGCGCGTCTGGGCGGACTTCCCGGGGGTCACGATGGCGTTCACCTGCGGCATGCGCCAGGCGCCGCGCCAGGAGATGACGTTCCAGGGCGAGACCGGCTGGCTCCGCCTCACCGCTCCGTTCAACGCAGCGCTCTACGGCGACACCGCGATCGAGCTGCGCCGGGCCGACGGCACCATGACAATCGAGCGCTTCAACGGCGTGAACCAGTACCGCGCGATGATCGAGGACTTCGGCCGCGCGGTCCGCGACGGCATCCCGCCGCCCTGCACGCTGGAGGTCTCGCGCGGCAATGCGGCGATGATCGAGGCCATCCTCGCGGCGGGCTAGCCCGCCATCGCCGGCGGCAGGTCGCTGATCTGGCTGGTGCTCTCGACCACCATCTCGGGCCGGCCCGCGAACGTCTTCACCGTCCCCGTGACGTAGGCGTAGTTGCGGCGCGGGAAGTCCTCGCCGCTCGAGACGTACCGGTTCATCAGGAGCCGCTTGACCGCCACGATCTCGGGGCGCTCCTCGTGCGGCAGGAAGAGCTGGACCGGCTGCGCGCGCGACGACGAGCGGATGACGTAATGCACGCCCCCCGCTGCCATGCCCTCGGTCAGCTCGATGAACACCGTCGCCGTCCCGCCCGCCGCCGCGATCTCGAGAAGCCGCGCGTAGTCGAGCCGGGTGTCGAGCACCGAGCCTGGAGCCGCGGCCTGCGCCGCGCGGAACACGTCGATGATCCGCGCGCGGAGCTCCCACCAGACCATCAGCCGGGCATAGTTGCGCGGCGCGTCCTCGGGCCGCATCACGCCGTTGACGAGGAACTGGTTCCAGACGCCGATGTCGTCCTCTTGCGCGGCGACCTCGGCGGCGGCGTAGCGCGCGTCCTGGTCGGGGAGCTCGGCGCGGCCGTACTTCACGAAGTAGGGCGAGTAGCCGCGGCGGATCATCAGCTCGGTGTAGTCCGAAAAGCCCTCGATCGGGTCCGGCAGCAGGATGGAGGCGAGCGGCCGCTCGAAGTTGTCGAGGTAGCGCACGTTGATCGCGTCGCCGACGATCACCGGCTCGTCGCCCGCGAAGGCCATCCGCACCGGCGCGCCGACGGGCAGGATGCCCTTCGCGTACTCGCTCGCCGCCTTGCCCCAGGCGGTGATGGGCTTGGGGTTGTTGGTCCCCACGCTCTCCTCGGTATCAAGCCCGAGCACGCGGACCTTGAAGAGCCGCCCCTCCGCCGTGACGCGGATGGTGTCGCCGTCGGTGATCTTCTCGATGGTGCCGTCGAGCGTGATGCCGGGCATGGCGATGGCTCCTTCATGCGAGGACAGGGTGCGCCGCGTTTGCGACGGCACCATGACGGCTCGAAACGCTTAAACCCCGCATCGAGCTCGGCGAACAGTGCCTCGGCGCTGACACGCCTTCCGCCGGCAGCCCGCCGGGCTATCGGTCGAGGGCGACTCCTCCCCGGCCACGACCACAAGGAGATCGTCGGGCCGATGACGATCAGGGTTGCGCGTCCGCCAAGCATGGCTCACGCCTCCATCGCCTCCAGCTCGTCGATGAAGCCCGCGATCATGCCGAGGCCCTTGTCCCAGAACGCAGGGTCCGCGGCGTCGAGGCCGAAGGGGGCGAGAAGCTCGCGGTGGTGCTTCGAGCCGCCCGCCCGCAGCATCTCGAAGTAGGCGTCCTCGAACCCCGGACGGCCCTCCTCGTAGACCGCGTAGAGCGCGTTCACGAGGCCGTCGCCGAAGGCATAGGCGTAGACGTAGAACGGCGAGTGGACGAAATGCGGGATGTAGGCCCAGAACGTCTCGTATCCCGGCATGAAGCGGAACACCGGCCCGAGGCTCTCGGCCTGCACCGACATCCAGAGCGCGTCGATCGCGTCGGGGGTGAGCTCGCCCTCGCGGCGCGCGGCGTGGAGCTTGCACTCGAAATCGTAGAACGCGATCTGGCGGACCACGGTGTTGATCATGTCCTCGACCTTGCCGGCGAGCAGGATCTTGCGTTCGGCGGGCGACGTCGCGGCGGCGAGGAGGGCGCGGAAGGTCAGCATCTCGCCGAACACGCTCGCGGTCTCGGCGAGCGTGAGCGGCGTCGAGGCCAGAAGCTCGCCCTGACCGGCCGCGAGCACCTGATGCACGCCGTGGCCGAGCTCGTGCGCGAGCGTCATCACGTCGCGCGGCTTCCCGAGGTAGTTCAGCAGCAGGTAGGGATGCACCTCCGTCACGGTCGGGTGCGCGAAGGCGCCGGGCGACTTGCCGGGGGTCGCCGCGGCATCGATCCAGCCGCGCTCGAAGAACGGCTCGGCGATCCGCGCCATCTCGGGCGCGAACCCGGCATAGGCGCCCATCACCGTCGCGCGCGCCGCCTCCCAGCCGACGAGCGCCGGGCTCTCCTGCGGCAGCGGCGCGTTGCGGTCCCAGACCTCGAGCGTCTCGAGCCCGAGCCAGCGCGCCTTCAGCGCGTAGTAGCGGTGCGAGAGCCGGGGATAGGCCGCGACCACGGCGGTCCGCAGCGCCTCGACCACCTCGGGCTCGACGTGGTTCGAGAGGTGCCGGGCGGTCTGCGGCGTCGGCATCTTGCGCCAGCGGTCCTCGATCTCCTTTTCCTTCGCGAGCGTGTTGTGGATGCGCGCGTAGAGCTTCACGTCGCGCTTGAACACGCTCGCGAGCGCCTCCGCCGCGGCCTGCCGCCGCGCGCGGTCGGGATCGGTCAGGAGGTTCAGCGTCGCCTCGAGCGGCAGGGTCTCGCCGCCGACCTCGAACGCCAGCCCCGCCATCGTCTCGTCGAAGAGCTTGTTCCAGGCCGAGGCGGTCGCCGGCGACTGGTCGTGCAGGAAGCGCTCCATCTCGTCCGAGAGCTGGTGCGGCCGCATCGCGCGGAGCCGCTCGAAGACCGGGCGGTAGCGCGCGAGCCCGGCGTCCTCCGCCAGCATCGCGTCGAGCCGGGCGTCGTCGATGCGGTTGACCTCGAGCGAGAAGAACACGAGGGGCGTCGTCGCGTCGGTCACGCGCTCCTGCATGTCCGACATCAGCTTGGCACGGTCGGCATCCGTGGTGAGCTGCGCGTAGCGGAGCCCCGCGTAGGACATCAGCCGCCCCGCGGTCGCGTCGATGCGCTCGTAGCGATGCACGCAGTCGAGCATCGCTGCCGCGTCGAGACCCGCGAGGCGGCCCTCGTAGTCCGCCGCGAAGGCCGCGCAGGCGGTCTCGAGCCAGCCCATGTCGCGTGCGATCTCGGGCGCGTCGGGGCCGCCGTAGAGGTCGCCGAGATCCCAGACGGGCAGGTCGCCGAGGCCGCTCGCGGCGTCGCGGGCATCGCGCAGGATGGGGCGGTGGGACGGTGTCATGCGTGTCTCCTTCGGTTCCTGCGGGAGATAGGGCGCGGAGCCCCGCGCGCGCAAGTCAGCCGCCGAACGCGGCCAGCATCTCGCGCAGGTCCGCGATCGTGTTGGCCTCGGCCGCGGGCTTGTCGTGGCGCCAGCGCAGCATCCGGGGAAACCGCAGCGCCACGCCCGAGCGGTGCCGCGGGCTCGCCTGGATGCCCTCGAAGCCGATCTCGAAGACGTGCTCGGGCGGCACCTGCCGGACGGGGCCGAACTTCTGCAGCGTGTGCCGCCGGACCCAGGCGGTGATCTGCCCGAACTCGGCGTCGGTCAGCCCCGAATAGGCCTTCGTCACCGGCACGAGGTCGGCGCCGTCCCAGACCGCGAAGGTGTAGTCGGTGAAGAGCGTCGCGCGCCGGCCGCTCCCTGCCTGCGCGTAGACCATCACCGCGTCGATCGTCAGGGGATCGACCTTCCACTTCCACCAGTCGCCCTTCTTGCGCCCCGCGAGATAGGGCGAGGCCGCGCGCTTCAGCATCAGCCCTTCGGCGCCCATCGCGCGCGAGCGTGCGCGCTCCCTGCCAAGCTCCTCCCAGTCGCCGAAGGTGACGGCGGGCGAGAGGCGGATGTTGGCGGCCGCAGGCAGCCCCGCGACGATGTCCGTGAGCGCCGCGCGCCGCTTGGCGAAGGGCTCCGCACGCAGGTCGATGCCGTCCGCCTCCAGAAGGTCGTAGGCCATCAGGATCACCGGCGCCTCGGCGAGGAGCGTCTTCGGCACCGTCTTGCGGCCGAGCCGGCGCTGCAGCGCCGCGAAGGGCAGGGGGGCGCCGTCGGCGTAGGCCAGGATCTCGCCGTCGAGCACCGTGCCGGGCGCGAGATAGTCCGGTCCGAGCTCGGGGAAGCGGTCGGTCACGAGATCCTCGCCCCGCGACCACAGATGCGCCTGCCCGCCGCGCACCACGAGCTGCCCGCGGATGCCGTCCCATTTCCACTCCGCGATCCAGTCGGCGGGCGGCCCGAGCGCCTCCGGCGGCCCGTCGATCTGGTATGCCAGATAGAACGGATAGGGCCGCGAATGGTCGGCCGAAGGGTTGTCGGCGAGCACGAGGTCGGCGTAGGTCGTCCGCTCCGGCACCCAGTCGCCCATCAGCCGGTGCGCGAGGTCGGTCTCGGCAATCCCCGTCGCCGCCGCCAGCGCGCGGGTCATCAGCGTCTGGCTCACGCCCATGCGGAAGCCGCCGGTGAGGAGCTTGTTGAACACGAAGCGCTCGGTGGTCCCGAGGCTGTCCCAGGCGTCCTCCACCACGCGGCGGCGCTCGGGCTCGGGCTGGCCGCCCATCGCGCGCACCCGGTCGAGCCAGTCGCCAAGCGGGAGGTCGGTCTCGTGCGCGGGCGGCGGCAGGATCAGCGCCAGCGTCTCGGCAAGGTCGCCCACCACCGGATAGGCCTCCTCGACGAGCCAGAGCGGGATGCCCGCCCGCTCCGCCGCCCAGCCGCGCAGCAGCGTCCCGCTCACCGCCCGCCGCGGCCTCCGGCCCGACAGGAGGGCGATGGTCCAGAGCCGGTCGCGCTCCGGCGCCTCGCCGAAGTACGCCGCCAGCGCCGCGACCTTGGCGTTCGTCCGCGTGGTCCGGTCGAGCGCGGTGAAGAGGGCGGCGAAGCGCTTCACCGCGGCGCGGGATGGCTGCGGGCGCGCACGCGCTCGACGTCTGCGAGAGCGACCGGGCCGGGGCCGTGTCCATCCGGCGCACACGTCGCGGACAGGGTGATGTCGCCGAGCCGGTCGACGTGCCCGGTCCCTACGGTCGAAGGCCCCGCGTCGCGCGACGTCGACCAGGGTCCACCAGGTTCGGCCCCGGACGGCAGGCGTTCGCGGCTGCGGTCGATCCTGCAGAAGGGTGTGAGTGTCGGGCAGGGCGGAAACGCTCCGTAGCGATCCTCGCGCTCGGGCCTCGGCGTATGGCCAGGCTCCGGCATCTCCGGCACCTCGGTGGCGTCCACGAAGCGCAGTCCGTCGAGGCGCTCGACGGTCTGCCCGGCGACGGCAACCGGGCGCTCGATCGGATGGGATCGTTCCGGCGTGCGGAACACCACGACGCCGGCCGGCCGGACGTGCGCGCGCGCATCCTCGGCCATCGTGAGGACAGCGCAATCGTCGGGCCCGGGACGCGGCTTCATGCCGCCAGCGACGTGGATCGTCGCCTTCCGACCCGGCATGAAATCCAGACGGCCCGCAAGGGCAAGGGCCGGGAGCATCATCGCGCGGCGTCCTCCGTCACGGCATCCTCCGCCTCGTCGTCGCCGTAGTCGGTGGTGACCACCGCGGCGTCATAGCCCTGTTCGGCGAGCCAGCGGCGGAACACGGCGGTGTAGCCGTGGGTGGCGAAGATGCGGGTCGCGCCCGTGGCGCGGATGGCGGCGTCGAGGCCGGGCCAGTCGGCGTGGTCCGACAGCACGAACCCGCGGTCGCCGCCGCGCCGCCGCCGCACGCCGCGCAGCGCCATCCAGCCCGAGGCGAAGCCCGTCGAGGCGGCCCGGAAGCGGCGCATCCACGGCCCCCCGAGCGCCGAGGGCGGGGCGATGACGAGCGCGCCCGCATGCGCCTTGAGGTCGGTCGCGGGCGTCACCTGATGGGTGTCCGGCAGCACGATCCCCTGAGCGCGCAGCACCGCGTTGGTCGCCTCGACGGCGCCGTGCGTCAGGATCGGGCCGATCCCGGCGTCCACGTTGGCGAGGATGCGCTGCGCCTTGCCAAGCGCGTAGGCGCCGAGGACCGAGAACCGCCCGGCGGCGCGGTTCTCCGCCCACCAGGCGTCGATGTCGGCGATCACCTCGGCTTGCGGCGCCCAGCGGTAGATCGGCATCCCGAAGGTGCATTCGGTGACGAAGGCATGGCAGGCGACCGGCTCCCAGGGCTCCGACAGCCCGTCCGGTTCGGTCTTGTAGTCGCCGGAGACGACCCAGACCTCGCCCGCCGCCTCGACGCGGATCTGCGCGGAGCCCGGCACATGCCCCGCCGGATGGAACGAGACGGTGGCGCCGCCGATGCTGCGCGGCTCGCCGTAGCGGATCGTCTCGAGGCGGATGTCGCCGAGACGGTGGCGCATCACCGGGGCGGCGGCTTCGGTGGCGAGATAGCGCGCATGACCGTCGCGGGCGTGGTCCGCGTGGCCGTGCGTGATCAGCGCGCGGTCCACCGGGCGCCAGGGGTCGATGAAGAAGTCGCCGACCGCGCAGTAGATGCCGCGGTCGGTGAAGCTGAGGAGCGGCGTGGCCATGCCCGTGAAGCTAGCGGCAAGTGGGAGATGCGCCAGCCCGCGGGAGACGTCAGCCGCGGCGGCGCCGCACGAGGGCCGCGGCGGCGAGACCGAGGCCGAGGAGCGGCAGCGTGGCGGGCAGCGGCACGGCGGCGACCTGCGGCGTGCCGATCACGCTCGCGGACGACGGGGTGCCGCCATGACCGCGCAAGCCGAGCGAGAGGAAGTCGAACTCGCCGTAGGGCACGACCGTGACCATGCCGCCAAGGTTGCCGAGCGCGGTCGTGAAGCTCGCCAGAAGGTCGCCGCCGAACCCGTCGGACAGCTCGAAGCCCGTCGCGTCGCCGGTCACGAGGTCGCTGTAGAACGACCCGAAGAGGTTGCTCCCGGCGGTCGTCATGACGGCGATGTCCGAATAGCTGCCGAGGTCGGCGTCGTAGACGAACGATCCCGAGGCCGTGCCGCCGTCGCTGAAGGTCCAGTTGTCGAGCGTCCAGCTGACCGGGACGGCACTGGCTGCTGTCGTCGTGAGCATCGCCGCCAGTGCGACAGCAGCCGTCGCCAGCGTTGCCGCGGAGGCCGCCGTGAAGATGTTTCTCATGTGGATCACCCATTTCAATGGTTACTGAAGCAATGCCATTGTCGCGGGTCGTTAACGATTTGTCACCTGGTTTCGGCGGAAAGCCGCAAGGGAGCACTTTCGGCGAGGAAGTCACGGCCGCCGAAGGCCAGCACGATGTTGAGGAGCGCCGCGTTTCCCGCGACGAGTCTGGCGTCGAGCGCGCTGCGCGTGGCTCGGAAGACCGCCGCGTCGCCCGAGGCACCGGCGTCGAGCCGCTTCAGTCCCATGCTCCATCCCGCGAAGGCGCGCTCCGGGATGGCCCGCTCGAGGAGCACCATGACGTTGCGATGCCGCGCATCCCGCCCGATCCGTTCGAAGAGCCCGCGCACCGCCGCTTCCGGTCCTTCGAGCAGCTGCAAAAAGGCACCGTCCGCGGTCATCAGCAGACCGGTCACGTCGAGGCCCAGGTTGTTGCGGCGCGACACCGCGAGGATGCGGTCGATCTCGCCCGCACCCATGAGGTCCGTAGCACCGCTCGCGTAGAGCATCTGGTGGAGCATGTCGGCCTCGCGCGATGACGTCGCGAAGAGCCTGCTGCAAAACGGTGAGCGGCAGCTTAACAACCGCGTGCCCCGGTCGTGCGGGAGGTCGTCACCCGGCTTTACGTCGGCACGCCGTTCGCATTGAATGCTTGGGTCACGCCACGCCTCCGGAGCCCATGACCGCACCTTTCAACGAAATGTACGATAGCGCACAGGAGGCCGTGCGCGTGCCCTACGCCGCGCTCGAACACTGGACGCGGGCGATGCCGGCAGACCTGCGAAGCCTCAAGCAGGCCGAGGCGGAGGCGCTCTTCCGCCGGATCGGGATCACGTTCGCGGTCTACGGCGAGGGCGGCGACCCCGATCGTCTGATCCCGTTCGACATGTTTCCCCGCGTGTTCACCCAACCCGAATGGCGCCGGCTCGAGCGCGGCATCAAGCAACGCGCCCGCGCGCTCAACGCGTTCCTGTGCGACATCTACGGACGTGGCGAGATCGTCCGCTCGGGCCGCATCCCTGGTAAGCTAGTATACCAGAACGAGGCGTTCGAGAAGGCGGTCTCGGGCTTCGCGCCGCCGCGGGGCGTGTTCTCGCATGTCGTGGGGGTGGATCTGGTCCGCACCGGGCCCGACGATTTCTTCGTGCTCGAGGACAACTGCCGCACGCCCTCGGGCGTGAGCTACATGCTCGAGAACCGCGAGATCATGATGCGGATGTTCCCCGCCCTCTTCCGCGAGAACCGCATCGAGCCCGTGGACGGCTATCCCGAGGCGCTCCGCCGGACGCTCGCTTCGGTGGCGCCGGCGAAATGCGAGGGCGAGCCCGTGATCGTCATCCTGACGCCCGGGCACTTCAACTCGGCCTACTACGAGCACTCCTTCCTCGCCGACCTGATGGGCGTCGAGCTCGTCGAGGGGCAGGATCTCTTCGTCGAGGGCGAATATTGCTTCATGCGGACCACCGAAGGTCCGCGCCGGGTGGACGTGATCTACCGCCGCATCGACGACGCCTACATCGACCCGCTGTGCTTCCGCCCGGACTCGATGCTCGGGATCGCGGGGCTGATGGACGTCTACCGCTCGGGCGGCGTCACCATCGCCTCGGCGCCGGGCGCGGGGGTCGCCGACGACAAGGCGGTCTATACCTTCGTCCCCGAGATGATCCGCTTCTATCTCGGCGAGGAGCCCATTCTCGCCAACGTGCCCACCTGGCAATGCGGCATCGGCGACGACCATTCCTACGTGCAGGAGCATCTCGCCGAACTGGTGGTCAAGGAGGTCCACGGCTCGGGCGGCTACGGGATGCTCGTCGGGCCGAAGGCCACGCGCGCGCAGCTCGAGGCCTTTGCCGAGCAGCTCCGCGCCAATCCCGGCAACTACATCGCCCAGCCCACGCTCGCGCTCTCGACCTGCCCCACCTTCGTGGAAGAGGGCATCGCGCCGCGCCACGTCGACCTCAGGCCTTATTGCCTCGTCGGCGAGCGCGTCGAGCTCATTCCGGGCGGGCTCACGCGCGTCGCGCTGAAGGAGGGCTCGCTCGTCGTCAACTCGAGCCAGGGCGGCGGCGTGAAGGACACCTGGGTGCTCGCGGAATGAACCCGTGCTGAGCCGGACCGCGGACAACCTCTACTGGATCGCGCGTTCGATGGAGCGCGCCGAGACGATGGCGCGGCTCCTGTCGGTCGGCGCACGGATCACGCTCCTGCCATCGGCCAGCTACGGCTACCGCAACGAATGGGAATCGCTCCTCAGCGCCAGCGGCACCGCGACGGGGTTTCACCGCAAGTACGACGAGGTCGTGCAGCGCAACATCGAGAGCTATTTCTTCTTCGACCGCGACAATCCCTCTTCGGTCGCCTCCTGCATCGTCGCGGCGCGGGAGAACGCCCGCATCATCCGCACCGCGCTCACGGCGCAGGTCTGGGACGCGCTCAACGGCGCCTTCCAGGAATTGCGCGCGCTCGAGCGCCGGCCGCGCTCGGAGATCGACATCGCGCGGCTGACGGACTGGACGAGCCAGCAGGCGGCCGCGATCCGCGGCGCCGTGGACGCGACGCTGCTCAGGAACGACGGCTACGACTTCCTGCACCTCGGCTACCATCTCGAGCGTGCCGACAACACCGCCCGGCTCCTCGACGTGAAGTACTACGTGCTCCTGCCGGGCGTGGAGTTCGTGGGCTCCGGGCTCGACAACTACCAATGGACGACGCTCCTGCGCGCGCTTTCCGCGCACCGGGCGTTCCACTGGGCCTACGGCGGCGAGGTCACGGCGGCCAAGATCGCGCATTTCCTGATCCTCAATCCGCAGATGCCGCGGTCGCTCGTGACCTGCGTGCAGGGCATCACCTTTCACCTCGACCGGCTGGCGCGCGGCTACGGGCGCAGCATCGACGCGCAGAGCCGGGCGCGCGCGCTCGAGGGCGAGGTGGCGGAGCTGCGCGTATCGGACATCTTCGAGGAGGGGCTGCACGAGTTCCTCACCCGCTTCATCCGCGAGGTGGCGATGCTGGGCGGCCTCGTCCGCGAGGGCTACCTCAACGGAGACGTGCGATGATCCTGTCGGTCGCCCACACCACGACCTACCGCTACGACATGCCGGTGCGCGGCGTGGTGCAGAGCCACCGGCTGCGGCCTTCGGCGTTCGACGGGCAGCGCACCGAGCACTGGCGCGTGACGGTCAGCGACGGCATCGCCGGCGGCAGCTTCCGCGACGGGGCCGGCGACTGGATCGAGAGCCATTCCGTGACGGGGCCGGTCGACGCGATCGCCGTCGAGGTGCAGGGCCGCGTCGTGACGACCGACCTTGCGGGGCTCCTGCGCGGCCATCGCGAGGTGGTCGCACCGGAGGCCTATCTCCGCGACACCGCCCCCACCCGCGCCGACCGCGCGCTCGTCGAGTTGGCGCGCGAGGCGGGCGGCGACGGCAGCGACACGCTCGACCGCGCGCACCGGCTGTCGGCGGCGGTGTCGGACGCGGTGGCCTATCGGCCGGGCACCACCGAGGCGAGCACGACGGCCGCCGAAGCGCTGGCGCAGGGCGAGGGCGTCTGCCAGGACCACGCGCATGTTCTCGTCGCGATGGCGCGCGTGCTCGCGATCCCCGCACGCTACGTCTCGGGCTATCTCGCCGTGGACGCGGGCGAGGAGGTCGCGCTCGCCTCCGAGGCCGCGCACGCCTGGGCCGAGCTGCACATCCGAGGCTACGGCTGGGTCGGCTTCGACGCGGCCAACCGCTGCTGCCCGGACGCGCGCTACATCCGCCTCGGCTCCGGCTACGACGCGCAGGACGCGGCGCCGATCCGCGGCATCGCGCGGGGACCGGGCGCGGAGAAGCTCGTCGTCAGCGTTGCGGTCGAGCGGCTCGAGCAATAGGTTTCGCCGCAGCGCGGCGCCGGAGAGACGATGACCTATTGCGTGGGACTGCTTCTCAAGGCCGGGATCGTGCTGTTGTCCGACACCCGGACCAACGCCGGGTTCGACAACATCGCGATCTACCGCAAGATGTTCGCCTTCGAGACCCCGGGCGAGCGCGCGGTGGCGATCCTGACGGCGGGCAGCCTGTCGGTGACCCAGACCGTCCTCGCACGCCTCGCGGAGGCGGCCGAGGACGATGACGCGACCGAAGCCACGTCGATCCTGAAGGCGCCGACGATGCTGAAGGTCGCGGAACTCGTCGGCCGGACGCTGTCGGAAGTGACGGCGGACATCGGCGAGAAGATGAAGCGCATGAAGCAGAGCGCCACCGCCAGCATGATCGTCGCGGGCCAGCGCCGGGGCGGCGTGATGCGGATGTTTCTCATCTA
Source organism: Paracoccaceae bacterium (assembly GCA_965219015.1). Classification (GTDB taxonomy): domain Bacteria; phylum Pseudomonadota; class Alphaproteobacteria; order Rhodobacterales; family Rhodobacteraceae; genus CBDCNH01. The sequence continues at coordinate 978,309 of CBDCNH010000011.1, read as the reverse complement.
CCCCGAGGGCAATTTCATCGAGGCGACCGAGGACACCCCGTTCCTGCAGATCGGCGAGCACAAGTACGGCAAGCCGATCCTCGACCGGGTGGTGCATCCCGACACGGCGCTGATCGACGCGCAAAAGGCGGTGCTCCTGTCGATGGACTCGACGCTGCGCTCGAACCTGTCGGTGGGGATGCCGCTCGACCTCATGGTGATCGAGCACGATGCGTGCCGCATCGGCGAGCGTCGCCGCATCGAGGCGGGCGATCCGGCCTTCGCGGCCATGTCGGAGGCCTGGTCCCGCGCGCTCCGCGACGGGTTCTCGCGGATCGCGATCTAGGACGCCGCGAAGAGCTCGGCGATGGCATCGAAGAACGCTTCCCGGAGCGCCGGGCGCTCCATGATGATCTCGTGCTCGGCGCCCTCGATGCGCTCGAGCCGGCCGCCGGGCCAGCGCGCCATGCGCTCGGTGACGGCGGCCGGATCGATGACGCGCTCGCGGCTGCCGAGCACCGTCAGGGCCGGCACGGCGGGCGACGCGAGGCGGCGCAGCGCGCGCGTCTCGGCGAGCGCCGCGCCCACCCAGTGCAGGCTCGGCCCGCCGAGCGCGAGCTCGGGATGCGCCGCGATCTGGCGGGCCATGAGGGCGTACATCGCGGGGTCGGACGTGAGCACGTTGCCCTCTGCCGGCGTCGTCGCGACGTAGGAGCCCGGTCCCGTCCCCGGCGCGTAGCGGTTCGCGAGGCCGACGCGCCGGGCGCCCGACGCCAGCGCCCAAGCGGCGGGCCGGCCGACCGATCCGAAGCGCATCCCCCACATCGGCGCGGTGAACGCCGCCGCGTCCGCCCTGATCCCCTCGATCAGGGAGCGCAGCGCGATGGCTCCGCCCATCGAATGAGCGACCGCGAAGACGGGTTCGGGCAGCCCTTCGGCCCGTACCGCGTCCATCGCGGCCGCCACGTCGCGCTGGTAGTCGGCGAACGCCTCGACATGGCCGACGAGCGGGTCGGGGAGCAGCCGGTCGGCGAGCCCCTGTCCGCGCCAGTCGATCGCCGCCGTGGCGAAGCCGCGCGCCGCGAGGTCGGCGGCCATCGGGCCGTACTTCTCGACGTACTCGCCGCGGCCCGGGAACACGACGACCGTGCCGCGCACGCCCGTGCGCCAGAGCCCGACGCGGATCCGGACGCCGTCCGGCGTGCGCGCCCAGACGGCATCCCCCGGCGGTCCCTCGGCGATGTCGGCAAAGTAGGGCGCCGCCTGCAAGGCTCAGCCGAGCGCCGACCCCAGCCGCATCGCCTGGCCCATGTCGCCGTCGACCGCGAGCTTGCCGGTCATGAAGGCCGATGTCGGGTCGGTCTCGCCGGACAGGATCGAGCGGAACACGTCGGCGTCGGCGGTCAGCGTCACGTCGGCCGGCTCGTCGCCCGCGCGCGCCCCCGCCTCGTCGACCATGATCGAGCCCTCGCCGGCGATGACGAATTTCGCCAGCCCGTCGAACCCGCCGGACATCCGCGCGTTGAGGGCCGTGACCGCCTCGTCGATAACGTCGCTCATCGCATCACTCCTTGGCAACGGCGCACTCGCATTCCGCGCAAGGTCGCCTACATTCGGGATCATGGTGAAGCTCCTTCCAAACCTCAATGCCGGGCGTGCGATGATCGTGGCCCTCGGTGTCGCAACGCTGGCGCATGCCGCGGCGGCGCAGGACGCCTTGCCGCCAGGTGACGTCCCGGAACTGCCGCAGGCGGCCCCGCCCGAACCCGCGCCGCCCGATGCGACCCCGCCGCTGGCGGGCGCCGCCCAGGACCAGGCCGCGAAGCTCGACGCGCTCTTCGCCGACCTCGCCGATCCCGAGACGAAGAACTGGCAGATCGTCGAGCAGGACATCTGGCGCGAATGGTCGCGCTCGGGGTCGGCCGCGATGGACCTCCTGCTGCAACGCGGCCGGGCGGCGATGGCGGCGGACGAGGTGCCGGTGGCGATCGGCCACCTGACGGCGCTCACGGATCACGCGCCCGAGTTCGCGGAGGGCTGGAACGCGCTCGCGACGGCGTACTTCCAGGCCGGCGAGTTCGGGCCCTCGATCGACGCGATCAAGCACGTGCTGGCGCTCAACCCCCGGCATTTCGGGGCGCTTTCGGGCCTCGGCTCGATCTTCGAGAGCCTCGGCTACGACGAGGACGCGCTGGCGGCCTACAAGGCCGCGCTGGTCATCGACCCGCACCTCGACGGCGTGGCCGAGGCGATCTCGCGCATCGAAAAGGCGAACGCGGGCGAGACCCTCTAGGAACGACACTCGGGTCGCCCGCAGGCGGCCCCGGCTTGGCGCGAGGAGGCCCGGGCGATGCGCGAGATGGCGCGGATCACGGCCGTTCTCGGCCCCACCAACACCGGCAAGACGCATTACGCCATCGAGCGGATGCTGGCCTACCGCACCGGCGTCATCGGCCTGCCGCTGCGTCTCCTCGCGCGCGAGGTCTATGACCGCTGCGTCGCCGCGCGCGGCCCTTCGGTGGTGGCGCTCGTCACCGGCGAGGAGCGCATCGTGCCCGACCGGGCGCAGTACTGGGTCTGCACCGTCGAGGCGATGCCGCTCGAGATCGGCGCGGACTTCGTGGCCATCGACGAGATCCAGCTCTGCGCCGACGCCGACCGCGGCCATGTCTTCACCGACCGGCTGCTGCACGCCCGCGGCCTGAAGGAAACGCTGTTCCTCGGCTCCGACACGATGCGCGGCGCCATCGCGGCGCTCGTGCCGGGGGCCACGTTCCTGCATCGCGAGCGGTTCTCCACGCTCACCTGGGGCGGGGCGAAGAAGATCAGCCGGCTCCCGGCGCGCTCGGCCATCGTCGGCTTCTCGGTCGAGAGCGTCTACGCCATCGCCGAGCTGATCCGGCGCCAGAAGGGCGGCTGCGCGGTCGTGATGGGCGCGCTCAGCCCGCGCACGCGCAACGCGCAGGTGGCGCTCTACCAGTCGGGCGAGGTCGACTACCTCGTCGCCACCGATGCCATCGGGATGGGGCTGAACCTCGACGTTCGCCACGTCGCGTTCTCGTCGCTGACGAAGTTCGACGGGTCGCGGATGCGTCCGCTCCATCCGCAGGAGCTCGGCCAGATCGCCGGTCGCGCGGGGCGGCACCTCAACCCCGGCACCTTCGGCGTCACCGGCGAGGCGCGTCCGCCCGACGAGGCGGTGATCGAGGCCATCGAGCAGCACCGCTTCCCGCCGGTGCAGCGGCTCTACTGGCGCAACGCTGACCTCGCGTTCGGCACCGTCGAGCGGCTTGTCGCCAGCCTCGAGCGGCATACCGCCGATCCGTGGCTCACGCGAGTGCGGGATGCGGACGACCTCACGGCGCTGAAGGCGCTTGCGGACCTGCCGGCCGTCCGCTCGAGGCTCCTCTCCGCGCCCGACGTGCGGCTTCTCTGGGACGTGTGCCGCATCCCGGATTTCCGCGGCGTGTCGACCTCCGAGCATGCGGGGCTCCTCGAGCGCATCTTCGGCTTCCTGCATGGCGGTGGCCCGATCCCGGACGACTGGCTGGCGCGCAACGTCGCCCGCATCGACCGTACCGACGGCGACATCGACGCGCTGTCGAAACGCCTCGCCTACGTCCGCACCTGGACCTACGTCGCGCAGCGCCGGGGCTGGGTCGGCGACGAAAAACACTGGCGCGATGCAACCCGCGCCGTAGAAGATCGTTTGTCGGACGCGCTGCATACGGCCCTGACGCTTCGTTTCGTCGATCGACGAACGGCAGTGCTCCTGCGTCGCCTGAAGCAGAAGGAGACGCTCGTGGCTGAGGTGAACGACAAGGGCGAGGTCCACGTCGAGGGCGAATTCATCGGCCGACTGAGTGGTTTCCGCTTCCGCCAGGACGGCAGCGCGTCGCCCGATGCCGCCAAGACCTTGCGCCAGGCGAGCCTGCAGGCGCTGGCGCCGCAGTTCTCCCTCCGCTCCGACCGCTTCCTCAACGCACCCGACACCGAGATCGACTTCACCGAGCAGGGCGGACTCATGTGGGGCGCCGAGGCGGTCGGCAAGCTCGTCGCCGGGCCGACGCCGCTGCGGCCCCAGGCCGAGCCCTTCGTGGACGAGGAGGCGGGGCCCGAGGTGGCGGAGAAGGTGCGCCGCCGGCTGCAGCATTTCATCGACGGCAAGGTGGCGACGCTCTTCGATCCGCTGATGGGGCTCGCGCGCGACGAGACGCTGAGCGGGGCGCCGAAGGGCTTCGCGTTCCGCATGGTCGAGGCGCTGGGCGTGCTCTCACGCGACGAGGTGTCCGAGGAGGTGCGCGCGCTCGATCAGGAGGCGCGCGGGGCGCTCCGCCGGCACGGGCTCCGGTTCGGGCAGTTCACGGTGTTCCTGCCGATCCTCCTGAAACCCGCGGCGACGCGGCTCAGGCTCGTTCTGTGGTCGCTGGCGCAGGGTCTCGCGGAATTTCCCGAAAGTCCTCCGCCGGGGCTGGTGACGATCCCGAACCTCGCCGCCGTACCGCGGCTCCACTACACGCTCGCGGGCTACTATCCGGCAGGCTCGCGGGCGATCCGCATCGACATGCTCGAGCGGCTTGCGGACCTGCTTCGCGCCAAGGACGGGCGCGGCGGCTTCGAGGCGACGCCCGACATGCTCTCGATCACCGGAATGACGCTCGAGCAGTTCGCCGACCTGATGCAGGGCCTGGGCTACCGCGCCGACCGCTCGGAACGACAGAAGACCCGCGGCGAGCGGGGGACCGTCCCGGAGGGAGGTGCCATGCCGGCACCGGAGCCGGTCGCGCCCGATCCGCAGATCGCGGAGGCGCCGGTCACGCCGCCGGAGGAAGCGGCCGTCGTGCCGGTGGCAGCGCCGGAGGTCGTGCCCGAGCCCGCGGCGGAGATCGCGCCCGAACTCGAGGTCGTCTACACCTTTGCCTGGAGTCCGCGCCCCCGTAGCGGGCAGCCGCAGCGCACCCGGCGCGAGGGCACGGGACGGCCGACCGTGCCGCCTGCAGGGAAGGATACCGTGCCCCAAGCCCAGGAGGCGAAGCCGGCGCCGCGCGAGGGCAAGCCGAAGTCGCGCACCGCGCCGAAGCCCGCGCCGCGCCGGGACGGTGGCGACGCGAAGGCCGCGCGGCCCGCCAAACCCGTCTTGGCATCGCCGCCGCCGAAGTCCGACCGCATCGATCCCGACAATCCCTTCGCCAAGGCGCTGATGGCGTTCCGCGATCGCACCTGAACCGGTCGTCGACGCCACGATCCGCCTCGATCGGTGGCTCTTCCACGCGCGCGTGTTTCGCACCCGTGCCATCGCGGCCGCCACCGTCGAGGCGGGGCGGGTGCGCGTCAACGGGATGCGGACGACCAAGCCGGGGCGGCTCGTGCGTCCGGGCGACACGCTGACGGTCGCCCGGTCGAGCGAGGTTCTCGTCACCCGGATCCTGGCGCTTGGCCTGCGGCGCGGGTCGGCGACGGAAGCGGCGCTCTTGCGGACGGATCTCGATCCACCGCGCTGAGCGGTCACCTTGAATGATCGCGGTCCCTGGTCTAGCTGTCCCTGCATCTCCAGCCGAAAGCCGCCCAATGACCTATGTCGTCACCGACAACTGCATCGCATGCAAGTATACCGATTGCGTCGAGGTTTGCCCGGTGGATTGTTTCTACGAGGGCGAGAACATGCTGGTGATCCACCCGGACGAGTGCATCGACTGCGGTGTCTGCGAGCCCGAATGCCCCGCCGATGCGATCCGCCCGGACACCGAGCCCGGCACCGACGAATGGGTAGGGTTCAACCGGAAGTATTCCGAGGCCTGGCCGGTCATCATCACGAAGAAGGATCCGCTGCCCGATGCGGAGGCGCATGACGGCGAGGCGGGGAAGATGGAGAAATACTTCTCCGCCACGGCCGGCACGGGCGGATGACGCCGGCTGCGGCAAAGCAGCGCGGCTTGAAGACCTTATGAACCATCCCGGACGGCACCTCTTCTTTAGGGGCGCTTTTCATGATATGACGATTTTCTAAACTTTTCGGGGTTCCACGCAACAGCGGGCGCAGACCTGGCGCCCGCACAAAACCTGTCTCCCGCCGCACCGCCCTGCGCGTCCGGCTTGACTACTGCGTTGCAGGGGACGGGTCGTACAGGGGTCACCATATGACAAAATCCAAGAAGGCCGAATTCCATCCGAACGATTTCGTGGTCTATCCCGCGCATGGCGTCGGACAGATCATCTCCATCGAGGAGCAGCAGATCGCGGGGATCGCGCTGGAGTTGTTCGTGATCTCGTTCGAAAAGGACAAGATGACGCTGCGCGTGCCGACGCACAAGGCAAGCGAGATTGGGATGCGCTCACTGTCGTCGCCCGATGTCGTGACGAAGGCGATGGACACGCTCAAGGGCAAGGCCCGCGTGAAGCGCGCGATGTGGTCGCGCCGGGCGCAGGAATACGAGCAGAAGATCAACTCGGGCGATCTTCTCTCCATTGCCGAGGTGGTGCGCGACCTGCACCGCACCGACGACCAGCGCGAGCAGTCATATTCGGAGCGCCAGCTCTACGAGGCCGCGCTCGAGCGGCTGACCCGTGAAGTGGCGGCGGTCAACGGGACGGATGAGATGCATGCACAGCGCGAAGTCGGCGACGTTCTGGTATCGCGCGCCGCCTGATCCGGTTCCATCGAGGCGCGCCCCGGCAACGGGGCGCGCCTTTGCATGATCATGCGGCGGTGTCGGTCTTGTCGAGACGCGCCATCAGCGCGGTCTCGAACTCCTTGTTCATGGCGCGTGCGCGCTTGACGTAGGCCTCGTTCTTGTCGACGCGCACGCCCGGCTGCCACAGCGCCGCGAGTTCGCGCACGGCCCGCCGGTCCAGCCGGTAGTACTCGGCCTGCTGCTCGGCGGCCTCGTAGTCGCTGAAGCCCATCCGCTCCAGCACGTAGCGCCCTGCCCGCAGCGAGCTGTCGAACATCTCGCGCACGATGTCGTTCGCCCCGGCGCGGTAGAGCTCGTAGACATGCACCCGGTCGTAGGCGCGCGCGACGATGTGCAGGTCCGGCCGTTCCTTCCGCGCATAGGCCACGAGCCGGGTCGCGTCGTCCTTCTCCGCCAGTGCCACCACGAGCACCTTGGCCGTCGCAAGCCCTGCCGCCTGCAGGAGATCGGGCCGCGTCGGATCGCCGAGGAACGCCTTCAGGCCGAACATCCGCATGAGTTCGATGGTCTCGAGGTTCGGGTCGAGCACCGTGGTGCGGAAGCCGCTCGTCTGCACCAGCCGGTTGACCACCTGCCCGAAGCGCCCGATGCCCGCGATGAGGATCGGCTCCTGCGTGTCGATCTCGTCGGGCTCCGGGGCTTCCGTGCGGTCGAGCCGCCGCGACAGCCGCTCCCAGAGGATGAACGCAAGCGGCGTCAGCAGCATCGACATCGCGATGACGAGCGGCAGCACGCGCGCCAGCGCCTCCGGCAGCACGCCTTCGCCGGCGCCGAAGCTGACGAGCACGAAGCCGAATTCGCCCGCCTGCGCGAGGCTGAGCGCGAAGAGCCAGACCTCGCCGTCGCGGAGCCTGAAGGCGCGCCCGAGCCCCCACAGGATCGCGCCCTTGGCGAGCATCAGCGCGGCCGTCAGCCCGATGATGCTCCCGGCCTGGCTCGCGAGCACCCCGAAGTCGATCCCGGCGCCGACGGTGATGAAGAAGAGCCCGAGGAGGAGCCCCTTGAAGGGCGCAAGGTCCGAGGTGAGCTCGTGGCGGAACTCCGAGCTTGCCAGCACCACCCCCGCGATGAACGTGCCGAGCGCGGGCGAGAGGCCGACGAGCGTCATCAGGCTCGCGATGCCGACGACGATGAGGAGCGCCACCGCGGTGTTGATCTCGCGCAGATGGGCGAGTTGCACGAACTTGAAGAGCGGCCGCGTGAGATAGTGCCCGCCGAGCACCACCGCCGCCACCGCGCCGAGCGTCGCCAGCGCCGCGAGCCAGCCCGGCAGACCGGCGATGAGGCTCTCCGTCTCGCCGCCGCCCGCCGCCGCGCCGATGGCAAGGAGCGGCAGGAACGCCAGCATCGGGATCACCGCGATGTCCTGCGCGAGGAGCACCGCGAAGGCCGTGCGCGCGCCGGGCCGCTGCTGGATCGACTTCTCCTCGAAGGTCTGGAGCACGATGGCCGTCGAGGACAGCGCGAGGATGAGCCCCACCGCGAAGGCCGTCTGCCACGGCAGCCCGAGCGCCAGACCTCCCGCCAGCACCGCGCCCGCCGTCACGCCGACCTGCAGCCCGCCGAGCCCGAGAAGCCGCCCGCGCATCTCCCACAGCGCCTTCGGCTCGAGCTCGAGCCCGACGAGGAAGAGCATCATCACCACGCCGAACTCGGCGACCTGCCGCAGCCCCGCGGCCTCCGCCCCGCCGACCAGCCCGAGCGCCGGGCCGATGACGATGCCGGCCGCGAGATAGCCCAGCACCGAGCCGAGCCCGAGCCGCGCCGCGATCGGCACCGCCGCGACGATGGCTGCGAGGTAGAGCGTGGCCTCGGGCAGGAAGTGTTCCATCGTCCCCTCAGGTTGGCAGCGGCGCGTCGGCCTTCAGTATGTGCATGACGATCTGGCTCTGCACGCGCGCGACCGATGGATGCGGCAGCAGCACCTCGTGGATCAGCGTGTTGAGCGCTGCGAGGTCCGGGCACCAGACCCGCAGCAGGTAATCCGCTTCGCCCGTGAGTGTCCATGCGCTGATGACCTCGCGCCGAAGCGCCACCAGCGCCGCGAACGACCGCGCCGCCTCGGGCGCGTGCGTCGCCATCTGCACCTGCACGAAGGCCTGCACCGTGAGCCCGAGCCGCTGCGGATCGAGCCGTGCGGCATAGCCCGTGATGTAGCCCTCCGCCTCGAGCCGCTGGCGCCGCCGCCCGACCTGGCTCGCCGAGAGGTGCAGCGTCTCGGCAAGCGCCTGCGCGGTCGCCTGCGCGTCGCGCTGCAGCTCGGCGAGAAGTCGGGCGTCGAGCTCGTCGATCATCCGCGCCGTTTCCGCATGGCTGCCCTCTTGCGCGCGCGGAACCCGCATCAGGCGCGGTCCGCGCCCGGCATTATGCGCGCCGATCGCCCGCCGCCAAGCCTATGCTGCCGGCAGCAACGAAAGGAGCCATCATGGGCCCGTTTCCCCATTCCGCCCCCAAGGCCACCATCTCGGACGCGAACCCCGCGGGCACCGACGGATTCGAGTTCGTCGAGTTCGCGCATCCCGAGCCGCAGGTGCTGCGCGACCTCTTCGCCCGCATGGGCTACCGGCTGACCGCGCGGCACCGCGGACGGGCGGTCGAGCTCTGGCAGCAGGGCGACATCACCTACGTGCTCAACGCCGAGCCCGGCAGCCACGCGGGACGCTTCGTCGCCGAGCACGGCCCCTGCGCGCCCTCGATGGCCTGGCGCGTGGTCGATGCCGAAAAGGCGATGGCCCATGCCGTCGCGAAGGGCGCCACCCCCTACGAGGGCGGCGACACGGTGATGGACCTGCCCGCCATCGTCGGCATCGGCGGGAGCCTCATCTACTTCGTCGAGGACTACTACGAGACGAGCCCCTACAACGCCGAGTTCGACTGGCTCGGCCGCGCCCATCCCGAGGGCGTCGGGTTCTTCTACCTCGACCACCTCACCCACAACGTCAATCGCGGCAACATGGACACCTGGTTCCGGTTCTACGCCGACATCTTCAACTTCCGCGAGATCCGGTTCTTCGACATCTCGGGCAAGCACACCGGCCTCTTCAGCCGCGCTCTGACCTCGCCCTGCGGGCGCATCCGCATCCCGATCAACGAGAGCCGCGACGACCACAGCCAGATCGAGGAATACCTCAGGAAGTACAAGGGCGAGGGCATCCAGCACATCGCCGTCGGCGCGCGCGACATCTACGCCGCGACCGACGCCATCGCCGAGCTTGGACTCAAGTTCATGCCGAAGCCGCCGCAGGCGTACTACGACATGAGTGCTGCGCGCGTGGTCGACCACGGCGAGCCCATCGAGCGGATGGCGCGGCACGGCATCCTCATCGACGGCGAGGGCGTGGTCGATGGCGGCGAGACGCGGGTGCTTCTGCAGATCTTCTCGAAGACCGTGATCGGCCCGATCTTCTTCGAGTTCATCGAGAGGAAGGGCGACGACGGCTTCGGCGAGGGCAATTTCCGCGCGCTCTTCGAATCGATCGAGCAGGACCAGATCGACCGCGGCGTGCTCGCGGCGTCCTAGCTGTCCTTCGGCAGCGCCAGCACCAGGCTCCGGCCGTTCTTGACGTAGCGCAGGTCGGAGGTGCCGATGGCGGCGACGCGGCCGCCATTGACCGTGTCGCCGACGCCGATCCGGACGAAGCGCCCGCTCGCGAGGCGGACCAGCGCGCGCCGGTCGGCGGATGATCCGTAGACGCCGATCAGGTTGACCTCGCGGAGGTTGATCGCGCTGCCAAGGGTTGCCTGCTTGGCGACCGAGGCGCGCGTCGGGAGCCGCGGCGCGGCGGAGGCGACCTCGGGCTCGTTAGCCGTTTCGCTCGTGTCAGGCGTCGCGAGGCTCTTCGAGACGGTCTTCGCGGCGCTCGTCGCGCGGGCCAGGGTGGCGCGGGCCAGCGCCGCGGGCCGTGCTCCGGGGCGCTGCGATGCCGCGACGGCCAGTTCCGAAGCGCCTGCCGTCGCCTCGGCCACCGTCGGCAGCGGCTCGGGCGCCGAGGCGACGGCGTGCGCCGTGGCGAACGCCGCGGGCCGCGCCCGCGGCGGGGCGGGCGTCGGGGCGGGCGTCGGGGCGGGCGTCGCGCCACCTTGCACCTCGGCGGCCGCTGCCGGCCGGTCCTTCGGCAGGAGTCCGGCGAGCTTCGGGCCAGCGTCGAGGAGCGCGGGCCCGGCGTCGCCCGACGTCTCCGGGCTCGATGTCTCTGGGCCCGATGTCTCTGGGGTCTTCGCGGCGCCGGCGGGCTCGGTCCCGCCGCTGATGGCGTCGTTCACCGCCCGCGAGATCGCGTCCTCGGCCGATACCGGCCGGGCAGGGGGGCGCTGCGGCGGCAGGCCGGAGAACACCATCGCCCCCTCCGGGGTCGGTGCGCCTTCGGGCGTCGGGATCACGAAGCCCTCGGCGTCGAAGGCGAAGGTCTGCCCGAAGGGCGGCGGGGTCGTCGGGCTTGCGACTTCGGCCTGCGAGGCAGGGACTGCGAGCGCCGCGGGAACCTCCGCGCGGTCGGTGGGGGAGGGCGCCGCGGCCGCGCCGGTGAGACCGGTGCCCCCGGCGCCCGCCGCCGACGTGTCGGCGACCGCGCCGTCGGGAGGGATCGCGACCCCGTCGGCCGTCGCGACCGGCGGCCCGAGCGGTGCCTCGTCGGCCACCGGCGTGCCGTCGGCCTGCGTCGGCGGCGGCGTCACGTCCGCCAGATCGTCCGCCACATTGTCCGCCGGATCGTCCCTGGTGGCGGTCGCCGCGGAACGCGCGTCCGCGTCCGTCGCCGCGGGCGGCGGCACGGTCTCGTCCGGCACACGCGCTGCCGTCTCCGCGGGCGGCGGGGCCTCCGGCGCGCGAAGGGCGGTCACGCCCCGCGACTGGAAGAGCGCGGCCCAGATCGCGATCGCCGCGAGCACGAGGAGCACCACCAGCGCCAGCATCACGGTCCGGCCCGTCCGCCCGCCGGACCGCGGCACGACCTTGTGGCGCGCGCCGAACACCGTGAGCGCCTCGTCCTCGCGCGCGGGGTCCGCCATGACCTGCGGCTTCGGATGCGGCGCGGCGCTCCCGGGTGCGCGCGGCTTTGCCGGCACAAACCGCACGACCGGCTTCGCGGACGCCGGGCTCATGCGGCTTGCGGCGGTGCCGCGCGGGCTCGCCTTGGCAGGGTCGGCCGCGGCTGCGCTCGCCCGCGGTTCGGACATCGCCTCGCGCGCGGGTTTCGCTCGTGCGGCAGGCGACCGGCCGTTCAGCGCCGCGAGCGCCACGCCGATGCCGCCCTGTCGGCCGGGCGGTGCCGGCGGCACGTCGTTGGAAACCGCCGCGTCCTCCGCTTCCGCCACCTCGCCGGCGGTGACGCTCGCGCTCGCCCGCGCGAGGTCCTGCAACATCGGTCTGCGGGAGGGCTTCGGCGCCTTTTCGGCGGGCACGGGTTCGGCGGGCACGGGCGACGCCTCCACGGCCGCGAGCGATGCCGCCGCCACCTCGGGCTGCGGAATGCTCTCCGCGGTCACGCCGACCGGCTCCCGCAGGACCGATGCGGGCGTTGGCGCCGGCTCGGGTTCCGGCTCCGGCGCGGGCGCCACCTCGACCGGGGCCACCTCGGCCGCAGGCTCGGGGGCCCGCTCGGCCCGCTCGCCAAGTGCGGTGAACCGCACGGCGCGGTCGTCCCGTTCCAGCGTTTCGCCCGCCGGGACGGCGCTGGCAGCGTGCCGCGTCGCCCCGAAGAAGGGCTCGCCGTCGAACTGCCCCGGCTCCGGCATCGCGACGAACGAGACCGGGTTGAAGCGGTGATCGACCGCGAACGTCTCGGCCTCCGCCAGCGTCTCTTCCGCCACCACCGCGACCTTGACGCGCGCGCCGCTCCCCGACCAGTCGAAGCGCAGCTGCGCCACCGGATAGGGCGTCCGCCCTTCGAGCCCGGCGCGGATCTGCGCCTCCCGCTCGGCGGCACTCGGCCCGGGCGCGTCGAGCTCGGCGTAGAGAACCTGCGTGTTCGGCAGCACCAGCTTGGTCAGGATCCCGTGGGGCGCGAGCCCCAGCGCCGTGGCGCGCAGGTAGCCCAGCGTCTCGCCCAGCGCCGGATCGTCGAGCGCCGCCTCGCCGAGCATCAGCCAGCCGCGCGACGTGCGGTGCAAGAGCCCGATGCCGTCATGCGCGAGATTGAGGGCAAAGCCAGGTTTCATGGGCCGCATCTAGCAAAGGGACCAGGGCGTCGGGAGTCCTCGGACGCCCTGTCCCCCGGACTACAGCAGGAATTTGCCGAATGAAAGGAAAACGCCGGGCGACGCGGCCGGTTTGCGCGTGCTAGAAGGCAGGCGGGCTTCCGAAAAGATGGAGAAAGGACAATGCGCCTCGCACGCATCCTCGCCGCCGGCCTCGTCTTCGCGGCCACCGCCGCGATCGCCGACGCGCCAGTCGTGCCGCACGTCGTCGTGACCGGCGAGGGCCGCGTCGAGGCCGCGCCCGACATGGCGACGATCTCGCTCGGCGTGACCTCCGAGGCCAAGACCGCAGGCGATGCGGCGTCCGAGACCTCGACGCTGACCGCCGAAGTGCTCGCCACCCTGAAGGCCGCAGGGATCGCCGCGGCCGACATCCAGACGTCGGGCCTCTCGCTCGAACCGCGCTGGGACTACGGCAGCAACAACAGCGAACCCGGCCGGATCACGGGCTTTGTCGCGAGCAACGGCGTCACCGTGCGGGTCCGCGCGCTCGACAGCCTCGGCGACGTGCTCGACCGCACCATAAGGAGCGGCGCCAACACCTTCGGCGGGCTCGCGTTCGGCCTCTCGGACCCGAAGCCCGTACTCGACGAGGCGCGCCGCCGCGCCGTGGCCGACGCCCGCGCACGCGCCATGCTCCTTGCGGAGGCCGCCGGCGTGCCCCTCGGCCGCGTCCTTGCCATCACCGACCTCGGCGGCACCCCGGAGCCGCAGCCGATGCAGCAGGCCCGGAGCTTCGCCGAGAAGGCCGTGCCGATCGCCGAGGGGACCGTGAGCACCGCCGCGAGCGTCACCATCGACTTCGCCATCGGCGACTGACGTTCAGCCGACCGCCACGGCGAGCGCCTGGTCGAGGTCGGCGATGAGGTCGTCGGCGTCCTCGATCCCGATGGAGAGCCGCACCACGTCCGGCCCGGCGCCCGCCGCCTCCTGCTGCGCCTCCGAGAGCTGCCGGTGCGTCGTCGAGGCGGAATGGATCACCAGCGAGCGCGTGTCGCCGAGGTTGGCGACATGGCTGAAGATCCGGAGCGCATCGACGAGCCGCACGCAGGCCGCGTAGCCGCCCTTCACCGCGAAGGTGAAGATGCCCCCCGGACCCTTCGGGCAGAGCGCCGCCGCGCGGTCCCGCCAGGGCGACGAGGCGAGCCCCGGATAGGTCACGCCGGCCACCCGCGGGTCCGCCTCGAGCCATTCCGCCACGCGCTGCGCGTTGGCGACATGCCGGTCCATCCGCAGGCTCAGCGTCTCGATCCCCATCAGCGTGTAATGCGCCGCCTGCGGGTTGAGCGTCATCCCGAGATCGCGCAGCCCGATGGCGATGCCGTGAAAGGTGAACGCCATCGCGCCGAAGGTCTCGTGGAACTTCAGCCCGTGGTAGGCAGGCTCGGGCGCCGAGAGGCTCGGGAAGCGGTCCGAGGCGGACCAGTCGAACGTGCCCGCATCGACCACCACGCCGCCGGTGACGGTGCCGTTGCCGGTGAGGTACTTCGTCGTCGAATGGACGACGAGCGTGGCGCCGTGCTCGATCGGGCGGCAGAGGTAGGGCGTCGCGGAAGTGTTGTCGACGATCATCGGCAGCCGCAGGCGCTGCGCCAAGGCGCCCACGGCGTCGAGGTCGGCGACGTAGCCCGCGGGGTTGGCGATGGTCTCGCAGAAGATCGCGCGGGTGTCGTCGTCCACCGCCGCCTCGATGGCGCCGTGGTCCTCGAAGTCGACGAAGCGCGCCTCCCAGCCGAAGCGCCGGATGGTCTGGGTGAACTGCGTCACCGTCCCGCCGTAGAGCCGCGTCGAGGCGACGATGTTGCGCCCCGGCGCCATCAACGGAAAGAGCGCGAGGATCTGCGCGGCATGGCCCGACGAGCAGGCGACCGCCCCCGCCCCGCCCTCCAGCGCCGCGACGCGCTCCTGCAGCACCGACACGGTCGGGTTCGTCAGCCGCGAGTAGATGAACCCGACCTCCTCGAGGTTGAAGAGCCGCGCCGCGTGCTCGGCGTCGCGGAACACGTAGGCCGTGGTCTGGTAGATCGGCGTCTGCCGCGCGCCCGTCGCAGGGTCGGGGCGGGCGCCCGCGTGGATCTGGCGCGTGTCGAAGCCGAGGGGGCGCATCTCGTTCATGGTCGAAGCTCCTGCTGGGATGTCCGCGACCCTAGTGCGCCGCCGTCAGCGCATCCAGAGCCCTGCACGGCGGAGCCGGTTGCGCGCCGTCGCATCGTCACGGGGCGGGGCATCCGCGAACAGCGCCCGCGCCCGCGCCCCGTCGCCGCGGTAGAGCATCCGGTGGAACGGCGGCCAGGCCTTCAGCACCGACTTGACGCGGTTCGGGGCCGCCGCCGCCGCGACCCGCTCGAGCACGTCGTCGCTGGCCTGCGCGAAGAGGAGCGGCAGCGCACGGTAGTGGTGGCTCACCGTCCCGTCGAGGAGGCCCGGCGGTATCGTCAGCCGGGCCCCGCCGAGGCGGTGGATCACCAGCGGCAGCGCCACCTGGTCGAGCCACGGATCGAGCGGCTGCAGCGCCACCTCGGCGGGCGGGTCATCGCGGATGGCGACCGCGATGTCGCGAAAGTGCAAGCCGAACGCCTCGGGATCGGCACCGAAGAACCATCCGGCGTTGAAATAGAGATAGCGCTCCCAGTGCTCCCCGGGCTGCGCGAGGTCGAGCGAGGTCGCGAGGTCGAGCCCGAACCGGGCGTAGAGCGCGCCCCAGATGGCGGCGTAACCCGGCCCGTAGAGCTCGATCACCGGCCATGTGCCCGTCCGCCGGAGCGACGCGCAGGGCCGGTCGAAATCGAACGGGATCGCGCGGAGGTCGCCGGTGATGACCGTGTCGGTGTCGAAGAAGACGAAGGGCTCGCCGGGCGGCAGGGCGCGCAGCGCCTCGATCTTGTTGCCGTAGGGATAGGCGGCGCCGAAGTCGCGGCTGTCGAAGGGCACCACGCGCGCGCCAAGCTCCCCGAGCACCGCGCGTCCCGCGTCCGTGATCCGCGGATCGTCCGGCCAGAGCGGCCCCGGCTGCGGCTCGGCGACGTAGAGCGCGATGTCGGGATTGTCCCGGCGGAGCGTCGCGGCGAAGAGCACCGCCTCGGCCTCGAGCCGGCCCGCCTGTGCGACGATGAGGAGGTTCGGACGGCTCACCCCGCCTCTTCGACAGGCCCCGATGCAAGCGCGTGGGCGACCCTGGAATCGAACCAGGCGTGGGTCTCCCCGGCGGAGTTACAGTCCGCTGCCGCACCTTGCAGCACGTCGCCCGACGCGACCGTGGCAGTAGCGCGGGTGCGCCAATGGGGCAAGCGGGTTTTCCGACGCCTTGCCGCGCTGCCCGCCGCACCGCATGATGGCGCGATGCGGAAGCCGGACTGGGTGATCGACAAGGAACGCGGCCGGCGCGCGGAACGGGCGGCGACGGTCTGGCTCTTCGGCATCCATGCCGTCGCCGACGCGCTCCGCAACCCGGCCCGCGATCGGCTCAGGCTGGTGCTCACGAGGAACGCCGCCGACCGGCTCGGCGAGGCCGTCGCGGCAAGCGGGATGGTGCCGGAAATCGTCGAGCCGCGCGCCTTCGACGTGCCGATCGCGCCCGACTCGGTGCATCAGGGCGCGGCGCTCGAGGCGCGGCCGCTCGCCTGGGGGTCGCTCGAGGCGGTCTGCGCGGGCGGGGCGGGCGCGCCGCTCGTCGTGGCGCTCGACCAGGTGACGGACCCGCACAACGTCGGCGCGGTGCTGCGCTCGGCCGAGGTGTTCGGCGCTCGCGCGGTGATCGCGACGGCGCGCAACGCGGCGCCAGAGACCGGCGCGCTCGCCAAGGCCGCGAGCGGCGCGCTCGAGCGCCAGCCCTACCTCCGCGTCCGCAACCTCGCCGAGGCGCTGGAGGCGCTGCGCGGCATGGGCTACCGCATCCTCGGGCTCGCGGGAGAGGCCGACACGATGCTGGAGGCAGCGCTTGCCGAGGCGCCGGGCCGGCCGGTGGCGCTCGTCCTCGGCGCCGAAGGGGCGGGCCTGCGCGAGAAGACGCGCGGCACCTGCGACCGGCTGGTGGCGATCCCCCATGCGGGCGGCTTCGGGTCGCTCAACGTCTCGACCGCCGCGGCGGTGGCGCTCTACGCGGCCTCGCGCTCCGGTGAAAACGCATCACGGTTGCGCTAGCCCGGGTTCCCGAAGCCCCGCCGATGCGGCACAGAGGGTGGACGGCGCGACATGCGGGCCGCGGCGAGACCCCCGATGACCCTGATACGCTTCCTCGTACTGTTGTGTGCCTTGTTCGGCCCGGTGACGATCGCCGCCGCCGGTCCCGCGCGGTACGCCAACGTCGCGGGCGTCGCGATCGCGGGTTTCGATCCGGTCGCGTATTTCGCCGAGCACCGGGCGGTCGAGGGCCGGATGGCCAACGCGCTGCGCTGGCACGGCACGGTCTGGTACTTCGCGACGCCCGACAACCGCTCCGCCTTCGAGATGAATCCCCATGCCTACGCGCCGCAATACGGCGGCTACTGTGCGGTGGCGGTCGGCCGGGGCCGCCTCGCACCCGCGAGCCCGCAGGCCTTCGTGATCTTCGGCGGCAAGCTCTACCTGACCGACCCGGGCGACATGAGCACCTGGAAGGCCGATCCCGCGGGGGCGGTGGCGCGCGCCGACGCGGCCTGGCCGACGCTCGGCGGCCAATAAGCCCGGCGGCCAATAAGCCCGGCGGCCATCGTGGCCGCTATTTCATCCTTTCTTCACAGATTTGCGAAACGCTCTGGCATGACGACGGATTGTTCCCATGTCCTGAGTCGTGGCGCGGAACTGGAACCTTCGCGCCGCTCTTCACTGTCCCTCGTTCCACACCTCGACGCCCGGCCAGCTTGGCCCGGGCGTCTTTTTTTGGGCCGGGCGCCGATTGGTGCGGCCGGCGTCAGGATCGCCCGGCCTTCTCGGCGAGCCCCGTCTGCGCCTCGCGCCGCGCAAGCTCGGCGCTGACGTCGGCCAGCGAGACCCCCGACGCGGCCAGCATCACGCAAAGATGATAGAGCACGTCCGCCGTCTCCGCCGCGAGCCGCTGCCGGTCGCCGCGCACGGCCTCGATGATCGCCTCGATCGCCTCCTCGCCGAACTTCTCGGCGCATTTTGCCGGGCCGCGCGCCAGAAGCTCCGCCGTCCACGAGGCGGCAGGATCGGCGCCCTGCCGTGCCGCGACGAGCGCCGCGAGCCGCTCGAGCGTGCCCTCGCGGCTCATGCCGGCCGTACCGGGATGCCGGCCGCTCCGAGCGCCGCGCGCGCCTCGGCGAGGCTGTGGGTGCCGAAGTGGAAGATCGATGCCGCGAGCACCGCGCTCGCGCCGCCGTCGCGGATGCCCGCGACGAGGTGCGCGAGCGTGCCGACGCCGCCCGAGGCGATGACCGGGATGCCGACGGCTTCGGTCACGGCGCGGGTCAGGCCGAGGTCGAAGCCCGCGCGCGTGCCGTCGCGGTCCATCGACGTGAGCAGGATCTCACCCGCGCCCCTCGCGGCGGCGGTGCGCGCGAAGGCCACCGCGTCGATGCCCGTCGGGCGACGGCCGCCGTGGGTGAAGATCTCCCAGCGGCCCGGGCGTACCGCCTTGGCGTCGATCGCCACGACGACGCACTGGCTCCCCACGCGGTCCGCCGCGCGCGCGACGACGTCGGGGTCGGCGACCGCGGCGGAGTTGAGGCTCACCTTGTCGGCGCCCGCGCGCAGGAGGGCGGTCACATCGTCCGCCGTCCGCACCCCGCCGCCCACCGTGAGCGGCATGTAGCAGGCCTCGGCGCAGCGCGTCACGAGGTCGTGGAGCGTGCCGCGGGACTCCTGGCTCGCGGTGATGTCAAGGAGGCACAATTCGTCGGCACCCGCAGCATCGTAGGCCGCCGCCGCCTCGACCGGATCGCCCGCATCCGCAAGGTTGGTGAAGTTGACGCCCTTGACGACACGCCCGCCGGCCACGTCGAGGCAGGGAATGATCCGGACTTTCAGCACGCGCTGTCGGCGAGGTGGCGGAGTTCGCGCGGGATGCCGGCGCACGAGCCGGGGAACCGTCGCTTCATGCCCCGGGCCTCCGCAGCGTGTCCCGCAGGATCATCGCGCCAAGCGCCACGCCCGCGACCGCCGCGATCGGCAGCCCGATCAGCATCAGCCAGCCGAGCACGCCCATCGTGTAGAGCGCCCCGCCGATGTCGATGCCCGCGACGAGGCAGGGATGCACCGATCCTTCGTCGACGGCGCAGCCCGTCCAGGTCGCGATCTGGTATGCCAGATAGACCGACAGGAGCGGCGCCAGCCCGAGGAGAAGGACGCCCCCGACGACGATGTAGCCCGCCCTCACGCGAGCGCCGCCACGGCGTCGGCGACGCCGAAGGCGCCGTCGTAGAGCGCGCGTCCGACCACCGCCCCGTCAAGCCCTGCGCCCGTCAGCGCGCGCAGGTCGTCGAGCGAGGCGATGCCGCCCGAGGCGATCACCGGCAGCGCCACGGCCGCGGCGAGCGCATGGGTCGCCGCGACGGCGGGGCCCGCCATCAGCCCGTCGCGGTCGATGTCGGTGTAGATGATCGCGGCGACGCCCGCGTCCTCGAACCGGCGCGCGAGGTCGGGGGCGGCGAGGTCCGTCGCCTCCGCCCAGCCGCGCACCGCGATCCGGCCGCCGCGCGCGTCGAGCCCCACCGCGACCTGACCCGGAAACGCCGCCGCCGCGCGCCGCACGAGGCCCGGGTTCTCGACCGCCACGGTGCCGAGGATGACGCGGGCCACGCCGCGGTCGAGCCAGCGCTCGATGTCTGTCATCGCGCGGATGCCGCCGCCGAGCTGCACCGGGACGCGCACGGCACCGAGCACGCCCTCCACCGCCGCGCCGTTGACCGAGCGCCCCTCGAACGCACCGTCGAGGTCGACGAGGTGGAGCCAGCCGCAGCCCTCGGCCACGAAGGCCGCCGCCTGCGCCGCGGGATCGGCGCTGTAGACCTCGGCGGAGGCCATCGCGCCCTGCCGCAGGCGCACGCACCGGCCGTCCTTGAGGTCGATCGCGGGGTAGAGGATCACGGGCACACTCCGCGCGCCCCTCGGGGGCGCCGCCTTTCGCCCTTCCCTTGCCACAGCCCGCCGCCCCGCGCCAGTTGCCGGAACTGCCCTCTGCGGCCCGCGTTGCCCGCCAAGGACAGGCCAGGGAGGCACCATGCCCATCATCACCACCGAAGACCGCACCGAGATCTACGTCCGCGACTGGGGGCAGGGGCGCCCGGTCGTGCTGATCCACGGCTGGCCGCTCAACGCCGACAGCTGGGAGTACCAGGCCGTCGCGCTTGCAGAGGCGGGGTGCCGCGTCGTCGCGTATGACCGGCGCGGCTTCGGGCGCTCGGGCCAGCCGTTCGGCGGCTACGACTACGACACGATGGCCGACGATCTTGCGGCGGTGATGTCGGCGCTGGCGCTCGACGGCGCCACGCTCGTCGGCTTCTCGATGGGGGGCGGCGAGGTCGCGCGCTACATGTCGCGCCACGGCGGCCGGGGCGTCGCGAAGGCCGCGCTGGTCTCGTCGGTGGTGCCCTACATGCTCAAGGCGCCCGACAACGATGCCGGCGTGCCGGGAGACATGCTCGACGGGATCAAGTCCGGGCTCCGCGACGATCGCCAGGCGTTCCTGCAGGACTTTCTCAAGACCTTCTACGGCCAGGGCACGCCGGCGGGCGGCGTCAGCGACGCGGTCCTGCACTGGTCCTGGGCGATGGCGATGATGGCGAGCCCGAAGGCCACGCTCGATTGCGTCGATGCCTTCGGCCGCACCGACTTCCGCGCCGACTGCGCCGCGTTCCGGGTGCCGACGCTGATCGTCCACGGCACCGGCGACGAGACCGTGCCCATCGACGTGTCGGGCCGCGCCGCCGCGAAGCTCATCGAGGGCGCGACGCTCAAGGAATACGACGGCGCCCCGCACGGGCTGACGGCGACCCACGCCGACCGGCTCACGAACGACCTGCTCGAGTTCCTGCGGCGCTAGGGCGTCCAGGTCAGGAAATTGGCGATGAGCCGGAGCCCGGTGCGCTGGCTCTTCTCGGGATGGAACTGCGTCCCGACCATGTTGGCATGCCCGACCACCGCGGCGACCGGCCCGCCGTGGTCGGCATGGGCGATGAGGTCCGCCGGATCGGCGAGCGCCAGCCGCCAGGAATGGACGAAATACACGTGATCCCCCGTCGCTACGCCGGCAAGCAGCGGGTGCGGGCGGTCTGTCACGATCTCGTTCCACCCCATGTGCGGCACTTTCAGCGCCGCGTCGTCGGGCGTGATCGCGACCACCTCGCCGGCGATCCAGCCGAAGCCTCGCGTCAGACCGTGCTCGTGGCTCCGCGTCGCCATCAGCTGCATCCCCACGCAGATGCCGAGGAACGGCACCGCCCGCCGCGTCACTGCCTCGCCCAGCGCCGCGAGCAGCTCGGGTCGCGCATCGAGCGCGTCGCGGCAGGCGGGAAACGCGCCATCGCCCGGCAGCACGATCCGGTCGGCACGCGCGAGATCGCCGGCACGGCCCGTGACGATCACCTCGCCCGCGCCCGTCTCCACCGCCATCCGGCGGAACGCCTTCTCGGCCGAATGGAGGTTGCCGCTGCCGATGTCGACGAGCGCCGTCAGGCTCACAGGCGACCCTTCGTCGAAGGGATCGCGCCGCCGCGCCGGGGGTCGGGCTCGAGCGCGTCGCGGAGCGCCCGCGCGACGGCCTTGAAGATGGCCTCCGCCGCGTGATGCGCGTTGACGGCGCGCATGAGGTCCACGTGCAGGGTGATCCCGCCGTGGACGCTGAGCGCCTGGAAGAACTCGCGCACGAGCTCGGTGTCGAACGTGCCCACCGCCGCGGCCGGCATCGCGCCTCCCACACGAGGTACGGCCGCCCGGAGAGGTCGAGCGCCGCCCGCGCCAGCGCGTCGTCCATCGGCAGGAGGCACGCGCCATAGCGCCGGATGCCGCGCTTGTCGCCCATCGCCTCCGCGAGCGCCTGGCCGAGCGCGATGCCGGTGTCCTCGACGGTGTGGTGCGCGTCGATGTGCAGGTCGCCCGTCGCGCGCACGTCGAGGTCGCAGAGCGAATGGCGCGCGAGCTGGTCGAGCATGTGGTCGAAGAAGCCGACGCCGGTGACGATGCGGCCCGCCCCGGTGCCGTCGAGGTCGAGCGTCACGGCGATCTCGGTCTCGGCGGTGGTCCGCGTAACGCTCGCGCGGCGCATCAGAGCCCGAGCCGCGCCGCGACCATCTCGCTCACGAGCGCGGGGTTCGCCTTGCCGCCGGTCGCCTTCAGCACCTGGCCGGTGAACCAGCCCGCGAGCCGCGGGTTCGCGCGCGCCTTCTCGGCCTGGCCGGGGTTCGCCGCGATCACCGCGTCGACCGCCGCCTCGAGCGCGCCTGCGTCCGAGACCTGCTCGAGCCCGCGCTCAGCCACGATGTCGCCGGGATCGCCGCCTTCGGTCCACATGATCTCGAACACCTCCTTCGCCGCGCGCCCGGAGATCGTGCCCGCCGCGACGAGGTCGATGAGCGCGCCGAGCGCCGCCGCCGTCACCGGGCTCTCGCCGATGCCGAGCCCTTCGCGGTTGAGCCGCCCGAAGAGGTCGTTGATGACCCAGTTCGCCGCCGCCTTGCCGTCGCGGCCCGCCGCCACCGCCTCGAAGAACGCTGCCGTCTCGACCTCCGCCGTCAGCACCCCCGCATCGTAGGGCGTGAGCCCGTGCGCGGCGAGGTAGCGCGCCTGGCGCGCGTCGGGGAGCTCGGGGAGGCCCGCGCGGATGCTCTCGATCCACGCCTCGTCAAGCTCGAGCGGCACGAGGTCGGGGTCGGGGAAGTAGCGGTAGTCCTGCGCCTCCTCCTTCGACCGCATCGGCCGCGTCGCCCCCCGTTCGGGGTCGAAGAGCCGCGTCTCCTGCACGACGCTGCCGCCGTCCTCCAGCACGCCGATCTGCCGCCGCGCCTCGGCCTCGACGGCCTGCGTGATGAACCTGAGCGAGTTCATGTTCTTGATCTCGCAGCGGATGCCCAGGTGCGCGAAGTCCTGGCTCGCCTGATAGGCCTCGTAGGCGCCGGGCCGGCAGACCGAGACGTTCACGTCCGCGCGCAGGTTGCCGTTCTGCATGTTGCCGTCGCAGGTGCCGAGGTAGCGCAGGATCTGGCGCAGCTTCGCGACGTAGGCCGCGGCCTCGGCGGGCGAGCGGATGTCGGGGCGCGAGACGATCTCCATCAGCGCGACGCCGGTGCGGTTGAGGTCCACGAACGACAGCGCAGGGTCCATGTCGTGGATCGACTTGCCGGCGTCCTGCTCGATGTGGAGCCGCTCGATCCGCACGGTGCGGCCCACGCCGGGCGCGGTCTCGACCGTCACCGCGCCCTCGCCGACGATGGGGTGGTAGAGCTGGCTGATCTGGTAGCCCTGCGGCAGGTCGGGGTAGAAGTAGTTCTTGCGGTCGAAGGCCGAGCGGCGGTTGATGACCGCGCCGAGCCCGAGGCCGGTGCGGACCGCCTGCTCGATGCAGAAGGCGTTCACGACCGGCAGCATCCCCGGCATCGCCGCGTCGACGAACGAGACATGCGCGTTGGGCTCGGCCCCATGCCCGGTCGCGGCGCCGGAGAAGAGCTTCGCCTTCGAGGCGACCTGCGCGTGGACCTCCATGCCGACCACGACCTCCCAGTCGCCGGTGCCGCCCGCGATGCGGTAGGGCTCGGGCAGGGTCAGGGAAGGCGTGTCGAGGGGCATCGGCGGCTCGCGTCTGGAACTTTCGATCTTCTAGGCCCGGCCCTCTGCTGGAACAAGGCCGCGTGCCGCCCGTTGGTCCGCGACAGACACAGGAGGGTCACATGACCGACATCGCACAAGCGAAAATCCTCATCATCGCCACCGACGGCTTCGAGCAGTCCGAGCTCGAGGTGCCGCGCGACAAGCTCCGGGCAGCCGGCGCCACCGTTCACGTCGCCACGCCGGACGGCAAGGCGATCAAGGGCTGGGACGAGACCGACTGGGGCCGCGAGGCCGAGGCCGATCTCGTCATCGGCGACGTGGAGGCCCGCGACTACGACGCGCTGGTCATCCCCGGCGGCCAGATCAACCCGGACAAGCTGAGAACGAAGCCGGAGGCCGTGGCGCTCGTGAAGGCCTTCGTCGACGAGAGCCGCGTCGTGGCCGCGATCTGTCACGGACCGTGGCTCCTGGTGGAGGCCGACGTGGCACGGGGAAGAGAGATGACCTCCTTCGCGTCGATCCAGACGGACGTGAAGAACGCGGGCGCGTCCTGGGTGGACAAGGAAGTGGTCACGTCGAACGGCGTCATCACCAGCCGGTCGCCGAAGGATCTCGAGGCCTTCGTCGCGAAGATCGTCGAGGAGATCGGCGAAAGCAGCCACGAGCGCCGCGCCGCCTGAGCCGTCTGGCTGCATGCGATCGAAAAGTTTCGCCCGTCCGCGATTTTCCGCCGGAAAGGCGCGTGACGGGCGGCAATCCGCCGACCCGTTTTTTACGGTGTTGCCCGGCGGTTCGTGTTCTTGGCAGTTTGCCCGCACCGGTGCCTCGCGCCGAACACTTGGCGCAGGCGGTGGGGAATGTCGAAGCGATGGAAACGGGCGCTGGCGGGCGCCTTTTTTTCTGCGGCGCTGGTGGCAGGCTGCGCGCCGGCTCCAGCGCCGCAAGTGACCCGATCAGCGCTTCCGGCGATGGGCTGGGATCACCGGCCCGAGGCACAGGACTGGACGCGGGCGACGCTGGCCGCGGTGAGCACCAACGGCGCGGCGCTGGTGGCGAACGTCCCCGACGACATCGAGGTGTTCTGCCCCGATTATGCCGCGAACGGTCCGGCCGAACGCGCGGCGTTCTGGTCCGGCTTCCTGTCGGCGCTGGCGCGCTTCGAGAGCAGCTGGAACCCGGCGGCCAAGGGCGGCGGCGGGCGCTGGATCGGGCTCCTGCAGATTGCCCCCAAGACGGCAGACAACTTCGGGTGCGCCGCAACCGACGTGAGCGCCCTGCAGGACGGCAGCCGCAACCTCGCCTGCGGCGTGCGGATCATGTCGCGCCAGGTCACGCGCGACGGTCGCGTCGCGGGCCATGACGACGGCTGGCAGGGTGCCGCGCGCGACTGGGCCCCGATGCGCGACCGCGAGGCGCGTGCCGCGGTCGCGCGCTGGACCGCGGCGCAGGACTACTGCCGCATCCGCTGAGCCGTGCGCCGGCGCGTCACGCGGGCCTGGAACAGGATCACCGCGAAGAGGAACGCGCCGCGGATGACGAGCTGCCAGTAGGCGCTGAAGCTGATCGTGCCGCGGCCGTTCTCGAAGTTGAGGATGTTGAACACGAGCCCGAGGAGGAGCGCCCCCGCCACCGTCGCGGGCACCGAGCCCATCCCGCCCGTGAGGAGCGTGCCGCCCACCACCACCGAGGCGATCGCGCTGAGCTCCCAGCCCACGCCCTCGAGCGGCTGCCCCGCGCCGAAGCCGGAGGCGAGGAACGTGCCCGCGAGCCCCGCGAGCCCGCCCGACAGGAGATAGACGAACGCCTTCGCCCGCCGCACGTCGAGGCCCATGAGCACCGAGGCATCCTCGCCGCCGCCGACCGCGAGCACCGTGCGCCCGAGCGCCGTCCGCTCCAGCACCACCCAGGCCACCACCGCCACGCCTGCGACGATGACGATGGCCCAGGGGAAAAGGCCGAGCGCCTTCTGCATCCCGAGGTTGGTGAAGTCCGACGACCAGTCCACCGCCACCGTCTGCCGGTCCGCGATGATGAGCGCGCCGCCCTTGGCGCCGAGCATCGTCGCGAGCGTCGCGATGAAGGGCGGGATGCGGAGCGCGATGATGCAAAAGCCGTTGAACGCCCCGAACCCGAGCCCCGCCAGCACCGCGAGGGGCAGCGCCACGGCGATGCCATGCGGGCTCGCATAGGCCGCCACGATCGAGGTGAACGCGGCGACCGAGCCGACCGACAGGTCGATCCCGCCGGTCAGGATCACGAAGCACATGCCGATCGAGATGACGATGAACATCGCGTTGTAGTTCAGGAACGACGAGAAGTTGTAGGCGCTCCCGAAGTTGTCGTAGCGCACCAGCCCGAACGCGATCAGCGCCAGCAGCGCGACCCAGACCGCTCCCGCCTGCGGGTTGCGCGAGATCGTGCGGCGGAGGTCGAAGGCGTCGGTGTTCATCATCGCCGCTATTCCCTTCGCGCCTGCTGGATGAAGACCGCGCCGAGGATGATCGCGGCCTTGACGATGAGCGCCACCTCGTCGGCGATGCCGTTGGCGAGAAGCGAGTAGCGCACGAGCTGGATGATGACCGCGCCGAGCACCGCGCCCCAGACCGGCGCGCGCCCGCCCGACAGGACCGCGCCGCCGACGACCGCGGCGGCGATGGCGTCGAGCTCCATCAGGTTGCCGTTGCGCGCGGCGTCCGAGGCCGAGTTGATCGCCACCGAGATCAGCCCCGCCAGCCCTGCGAGCCCGGCCGAGAGCATGTAGACGCCGATCTTGACCCGCCGCACCGGGGCGCCCGCGAGGCGCGCCGCGCGTTCGTTGCCGCCGATGGCGAGCACGTAGCGCCCGAAGATCGTCCGCGTCACGCCCCAGAAGAGCACCGCCGCCAGCACCACCGCGAGCCAGCCCTGCAGCGGCAGCCCGAGGACGCGCCCGGTGCCGATCACCGCGAAGCCGGGGTTGCGGAAGGTCTGCAAATTGCCGTTGGTCAGCACCTGCGCGATGCCGCGGCCGGAGATGAAGAGGATCAGCGTCGCGATGATCGGCTGCACGCCGACGATCGCCACCATCGCCCCGTTGAACGCCCCGCACGCCAGAGCCGCCGCGAGCGGCAGCACGATCGCCGCCGCGAGCCCGAGGGCCGGGTAGGCGACCCCGAACGGCGACAGGAAGATCAGCGGCGCCAGCGCCCCCGCGAGCGCCATCACCGCGCCCACGGAGAGGTCGATGCCCCCCGTCGCGATCACCAGCGTCATCCCCATCGCGACGATGGCGATGGTCGCGACCTGGCTCACGTTGACGAAGAGCGTCTGCATCTGCAGGAAATGCGGTGTCACGGCGGCGTTGAAGAGCAGCAGTGCGGCCAGCGCCAGGAGCCCGCCGTTGCGCGTCGTCCAGCCGAGCGTGCCCGTCACGCGGAGGCCGCGAGCGCGCCCAGAAGCGCGTCCTCGGTGATGCCGGGGTTGACGAGCTCGCCCGTCGAGCGGCCCTCGTGCAGGACCACGATGCGGTCGGCGCCCTCGACCAGCTCCTCGAACTCCGACGAGATCAGGAGCGCGCCGAAGCCGCGGTCGACATAGGCGCGGATGATGCCCTGGATCTCGCGCTTGGCGCCCACGTCCACGCCCCGCGTCGGCTCGTCGAGGATGAGCACCGACGGCTCGGTCGCGAGCCAGCGCGCGATCAGCACCTTCTGCTGGTTGCCGCCCGAGAGCGTGCGGATCGGCTGGTCCATGCTGGCGAGCCGGATGCCGAGCGCCTCGACGAACTCCCGGACCAGCGCCGCCTCGCGCGCCCGGTCGATGCGGCCGCCCCGCGCGAGGCGCGGCAGGAGCGCCAGCGTCAGGTTCTCGCGCACGCTCATGTCGGGCACGATGCCCTCGGCCTTGCGGTCCTCGGTGAGGTAGCCCATGCCCGCCCGGATCGCCGCCGCGGGGCCGCCCTCGGCCGCGGCACCGCGCAGCGTCACCGACCCCGCGGTCAGCGCATCGACGCCGAAGATCGCCCGCGCCGTCTCCGTGCGGCCCGCGCCGAGGAGCCCGCCGAGCCCGACGATCTCGCCCGCATGGACCGCGAGATCGACGTGCCTGAGCCGCGGCCCCGCGGCGATGCCGTCCGCCGCGAGAAGCACCTCGCCGCGCGGCCCCGAACCGCCCTTGAGGTCGGTCATGCCCGCCGCCGCGATATCCTCGGGGTCGCGGCCGAGCATGGCGGCGATGAGCCCGAGCTTGGTCGTGCCGGCGACCGCCTCGGTCGAGGCCGTGCGGCCGTCGCGCATGATCGTCACGCGGTCGGCGATGCGCGGCAGCTCGTCGAGGAAGTGCGTGACGTAGAGCACCGACACGCCCGCGTCGCGGAGGCCCCGCACGACGCCGAAGAGCACCTCCGCCTCGGTCGCGTCGAGCGACGAGGTGGGCTCGTCCATGATGACGAGCCGCGCGTCGAGCGACACCGCGCGCGCGATGGCGACGAGCTGCTGGATCGCCGTCGGGTAGCTCCCGAGCGCCGCCGTCACGTCGATGTCGATCCCGAACCGCGCGAGCACGCGGCGCGCCGTGCGGTGCGCCTCCGCCCAGTCGATGAACATCCCGAACCGCCGCGGCGCGTGGCCGAGGACGATGTTCTCCGTCACCGACCGCAGCGGCACGAGGTTCAGTTCCTGGTAGATCGTGGCGATGCCCGCCGCCTGCGCCGCGCGCGGGCTCGCGAGCGTGCCGTCGGCGCCGTCGAGGCGCACCTCGCCCGCGTCGCGCCGGTAGATGCCGGTCAGGATCTTGATGAGCGTGGACTTGCCCGCGCCGTTCTGCCCGATGAGCGCATGGACCTCGCCGCGCGCGATCTCGAGCGACGCCTCACGGAGCGCCGGCACCCCGTCGAAGGCCTTTTCGATGCCGGTCATCGCCAGCAGCGGCGTGTCGGCGCGGCCGGCGCGCAGGTCGTCGCGCCGGCCGTCGGTCATCAGTAGGCCTTGTCGATGTTCTCGGCCGCGTTCTCCGACGTGAAGATGCGGTCCTTCACCTGCACCCACGGCTCGATCGTCTCGCCGGCGGCGTAGCGCTCCATCGTGTCGCAGGCGAGCGGGCCGAAGAACGGCGAGCTTTCCACCGTCACGCCCATCTTGCCGTCCGCGATGGCCTGCAGCGCGTCGCGGGTGCCGTCGATCGAGACCACCGTCACGTCCTTGCCGGGCGTCTTGCCGGCCGCCTCGAGCGCCTGGATCGCGCCGATCGCCATCTCGTCGTTGTGCGCGTAGACGATGTTCACGTCCGGGTGCGCCTGCAGCAGCGTCTCCATCACCTGCCGGCCCTGGTCGCGCGCGAAGTCGCCCGACTGCGAGGCTACGATCTCGAAGCGGTCGTCGGTCGCGATCTCGTCGTCGAAGCCCTTCTTGCGGTCGTTGGCGGGCGACGAGCCCGTGGTGCCCTCGAGCTCGACGATCGTGCCCTTGTCGCCCTTGAAGTTCTCGATCGTCCAGTCCGCCACGCGCTTGCCCTGGTCCACGAAGTCCGACCCGAGGAAGGCCACGTAGTCGGTGCCCGCCTTGGCCGCGTTCGGATCGACCGAGCGGTCGACGAGGAACGTGGGGATGCCCGCCGCGAGCGCCTTCTTCACCGCGGGGATCAGCGGCTTCTCCTCGCGCGGCGGCAGGAACAGCACGTCGATGCCCTGCGCGATCATGCTGTCGACGTCCGCGACCTGCTTGGCCGCCGAGCCCGCCGCATCCGTGGTGATGAGATCCCAGCCGCAGGTCGCGGCGGTGTCCTGGAAGGATTTCGTCTCGGCGATGCGCCAGGGGTTGTTCGATTCCATCTGGCTGAAGCCGACCTTGTAGCTGTCCTTCTTCTCCAGCTTCGGCAGATCCTGCGCGTAGGCCGCGCTCCCGAGCGCCAGCGCCGCGACGGTGCCGATCAGTGTGCTGCGTTTCATTCAGGCCTCCTCCATGCGGCGGAGGGCCCGCCGCGGGTTGCGGGGTTCACCCCCTTTTGGTCCGGTCCCGAAGGACCGTGCGGCGCCAACGTCGTCCTGCCGCACCGGCCATGTCAACAGGATATGCGGCCGCGCGGGCCTGCGGATATGACTGCACGAAAGCGGAATATGAGCAGTCATATCGCTCGGGCCGCCGCCGGCACCTCGGATCGCACGCCGCCGGTTGCGCGCCGCGTCGGCGGACGGGTACGCTGCCGCCATGACCTCCGCGACCGCCATCGGCTCGACCGTCACCGCCGCGTTCCTGGCGTCGCTCGTCGAGGTCGTCGAGGCGTTCACCATCGTCCTCGCCGTCGGTCTGACCCGAAGCTGGCGCCCGGCGCTCATCGGCTCCGCCGCGGCGCTCGGGTTGCTGGCGGTGCTCGTGGTCCTCTTCGGGCCGCTCTTCGCGCGCATCCCGCTGCAGCTCCTGCAGTTCGCGATCGGCCTCCTCCTCATCCTCTTCGGGCTGCGCTGGCTCCGCAAGGCGATCCTGCGCGCCGCCGGGCTGATCGCGCTCCACGACGAGGCGACGGCGTTCGCCCGCGAGACCGACCGGCTGCAGCGGGAAGCCGCCCGGCGCCGTGCCGACTGGCTGGCCGGCGCCGCGGCGTTCAAGGCGGTGCTGCTCGAGGGTGTCGAGGTGGTGTTCGTCGTCATCGCGGTCGGCACCGCGAACGGGCTCACGGCCTATGCCGCGGCCGGTGCCGCGGCGGCCGTGGCGCTGGTGCTGGCGGTCGGTGCCGTGCTGCACCGTCCGCTCGCGCGCGTGCCGGAGAACGCCCTCAAGCTCGCCGTCGGGCTGATGCTCGCGAGCTACGGCATCTTCTGGACCGGCGAGGGCCTCGGCGCCGACTGGCCTGGCGCCGATCTGGCCCTCGTCGGCATCTTCGTCATCCTGGCCGGGTTCTCGGCGGCGGCTGTCCGGCTCCTGCGCCGGCACGCCGAAGCGGCGCCATGAGGCTCGCGCGCTCCGTCGCCGCGGCGCTCCTCGGGCTCTTCGTCGACGACGGCAGCCTCGCGCTGCAGGTGCTCCTCCTGGTGCTCGCGGTCGCGGCGCTCATTGGGCGTGCCGGTCTCGCCCCGCTGGCCGGTGCGTGCGCGATCCTCGCCGGCTGCCTCGCGATCCTCGGCCTCAGCCTCCGGCGGGCGGCCCGTGACGGGTGGAGGTGAGGGCTGCTGGACTGGTTGGCGTCGTACCGGGATCGTTGCACTGCTCGTGGAGCTACTTCACACCGTTTAACGCATCATAAATTCGGTCTCGCTATACCCGTGGATCAAGAAAACAGTCACCTGGAAAAGTATGGCCGAAAAACGAGCTCAATGAGTAACGGAATGACTGATACCTTATCGCGCCTCGCAAGGGGCAGGCATATCGTGCGCGAGCACGAAGTGCTGCACGTTGCCGGATGGATGCGAGACGAACACCCCGACGCAGTCTTTCGTAAGGCTTTGACCGAGGTATTGAATTGGGCACAGGGTCGTGCAGGACAGTCGTTGCCCCGTGAGGCCTGGGACGGTAAGAGCTTCGAGTTTCCCCTGCCAGGCCGCGATCCGTCGGCAATCCAGTTTCAATCCGCCGCCTCTGACCTATGGGCCTTCCGTATCCACGATCCCGACAAGGTTGTACCGGGTCGGGCGTGGACGACCGAGGTGGTTTTCGGTCATCTTCCCGGCGAGAAAACAAGGTTCAGCACCCGCCTTTTGGTCGCCACACCAGAAAGAGACTTTTTCATTGAGCCGGCTGTTCCCGTCTTCTTGAAAAAGATCGCCGAGAAATGCGACCTGATGGTCGGCTCGCAGGCCGCAGAAGCGATCCCAGCGGTGTACTGTGATCGCGATGATGCCGAACTGCTGATCGAGCACATCACCGATCCCGGTCGTTTGCTCCCAACCATCGCGCTGACAGTGGCGGACGGCGACACCGTTCCTTTTATCAACGGTGAGAAGCTCGCCGGCATGTTAACGGGGCTAGCTCACGTTGCCGTTGCTCGACCAGACGCATCGTGGGGAGTGACCAAGCGGCTGGGTAAGCGCCTCTCGGTTTTCGGCGGAGCTTGTAGAATCTATCAGGCTGGCTTTGAGGAAACGGACGACCCGTTCTCGCATCGGCTCGTGCTGCCTGGGCAGCTCAGCTCGGTTGACGGAGTTGAACGTGCTACCCGGTGGATGCGCCAGTACGTGGCGCAGGCCGGTTTGCAGCGCACGCGTCTTGGTGGCGACGTGCTTACGTTCTCCGCGGTCCGGGCAGCGCAGCTCGAGATTGAGCAATCGAGCTTGCGTCAAGCCGACGCTAGCGACGCAAATCAGTTGGCTGCTGCCCTACAACGTATCAAAGCGCTAACGAATGAAAACAAAGACCTGATAAGCGAGCAGACCTATTATATTGAGGAATTCGATAGGGAGCACGAGCGTGCCGAAATTGCTGAGGCAAAGGCTCAAGCTTCTGCATACCGGATTCAGCACCTCACTAATCAATTTAAGTTGAGAGGGGAGGATCCTGACGTAGAAATTAGTTTACCGACTAACTGGCCAGAATTCATCAATTGGTGTGATATTAATTTAGCCGGTCGAGTTGTGCTTACGCCATTCGCGTCCCGCAGCACGCGAAAAGCTGAATTTCAGGCTGTAGAAGTTGCTGCGAGATGCTTGTTATGGCTCGCGACGGATGGACGTGACCGATTTATCAACGGCGGCGGGCCGATTGCGAACACCCCAATCCTTGACGGTGTGCAAAATGCTCCATGCGGCGGTGACGAGTTCGATTTCGATTGGAATGGCCGAAGGCTGTCGGGTGAGTGGCACATCAAGAATGGTGGCAATACGCGTGATCCAGCGCGTTGCCTGCGTATATACTATTGCTTCGACCAGCAAACCCAGCAGGTCATCGTTGCCGACATGCCCGCCCACCGCCGCACTGAAGCGACCTAACAGACCTCAATTTGATAACGTAGGGAACTCCAATTCTTTCGGAGAGACTATTTCAGCGCCTCGGTGAGCCGGTACGGGCGTTCGTTCGCGAGCGACGGGATCTGGCGCCGGGCGGCGGTTACGAGGCCGAGGTCGAGGTCGACCACGGCGTGCCCCGGTTCGGTGCCCATGTCGAGGATCACGCGGCCCCAGGGGTCGACGACGAGGCTGTGGCCCCAGGTCGTGCGCCCGTCGTCGTGCTGTCCGACCTGTGCCGCCGCGACGACGAAGGCGCCGGTCTCGATGGCGCGGGCGCGCAGCAGCACCTCCCAGTGTGCCTCCCCGGTCGGCACCGTGAAGGCGGAGGGCACGAAGAGCACGGCGGCGCCCGCCTTGGCGTAGTCGCGGTAGAGATGCGGGAAGCGCAGGTCGTAGCAGACCGAGAGGCCGAACGGTCCCCAGGGCGTCGCGGCGAGCACGGCCGTCTCGCCCGGCGCGTAGCGGCTCGATTCCGCGCTGGCGGGGCGGCCGTCGAGGAAGACGTCGAAGAGGTGGATCTTGTCGTAGGAGGCGACGATACGGCCTTCGGCGTCGATCAGGTCGGCGTGGTTGAGGAAGCGGCCGTCGGGCGCGCGCACGGGCGTGCTGCCGGTCTCGATCCAGAGGCCGTGGCGGCGGGCGGCGTCACGGGCGGCGGCAATGAACGGGTCGTCCGCGGCGTCGACGATCTGGCGGCGCGCGTCGTCTCGGTCGCGGTTCAGCATCCCCGCACCTTCCGGCAAGGCGAGGAGCGCGCAGCCCGCGGCGGCGGCGTATGCCGCGGCCCGCTCAAGCGTCGCGACGTTGCCGGCGTGGCGGTTCGTCGAGGTCATCTGCGCGACGCAGAGCCGAAGCGTGTCATCAGGCTGGTTATAAGACGTGTCGCTGGGCATGGCGCGGGCTCCCTTCGCGCCGGTTGTCGCCCGGCGCGGCGTCGCCCGCAATCCGCTCCACCATGAAACATCTGTCGTCCGCCCTGCGTTCGGCGTCATGGTTCCGTCCTGGCTCACCGGCCTGTCGTGGGCGATGCTCGGGCTCGGGGTCGCATCGTGCCTCGGGATCGCGGCCGATGTCCGGCGGCATCCGCAGAAGATGTGGATCATGGGCATCGTCTGGCCGCTGACGGGGCTCTATGCCTCGGTGCTCGCGCTGTGGTTCTACCGCCGCTACGGGCGGGCGGGCGGCGCGGACGCCCCCTTCGCCGTCATCGTCGCCAGGGGCGCGACGCATTGCGGCGCGGGCTGCACGCTCGGCGACATCCTGGCCGAGGCGCTGGTGCTGGCGGCGCCGGGCGTGCTCGCGGCCTTCGGCTATCCGGCCCTCGTCGCGGAGCCGATCTTCGCGCAGTGGGGGCTCGACTACGTCGTGGCGTTCGGGCTCGGCGTGGCGTTCCAGTATTTCACCATCGCGCCGATGCGGGGTCTCGGGCTCGCCCGGGGCATCGTCGTGGCGGCGCGGGTCGATTTCTTCTCGCTGACCGCATGGCAGGTCGGCATGTACGGCGTCATGGGG
The DNA here is from genome assembly GCA_965219015.1 of Paracoccaceae bacterium. Taxonomy (GTDB): domain Bacteria; phylum Pseudomonadota; class Alphaproteobacteria; order Rhodobacterales; family Rhodobacteraceae; genus CBDCNH01. The sequence continues at coordinate 944,322 of CBDCNH010000011.1, read as the reverse complement.
CTCGCGCAGTTCTGGGTCTTCGAGCGCCTGCTCGGAGCGCGTCTCGAGGCCACGACGCCGGAGTTCTGGTTCGTCATGCAGATCGCGATGCTGGCCGGGTTTGCCACGGCCTATCCGGTGAACTGGATCCTGATCCGGCGCGGCGTCAAGGAAGCCATGTGAGCCGGTCAGCCAAGCGCGCGGGCCGCGGCGACGCCCGAGGTGACGGCGCCGAGGATCGTGGCGGGGAGGCCTGTCGCGGTGTGATCGCCCGCGAGCATCAGGTTGGCGTGCAGGGTTCGCATCGCGGGGCGGCGCGCGGCCTCGGCGGGGGTCTGCGCGAAGGTGGCGCGGCGCTCGATCAGGAGGCGCGCGGCCAGCGGCGGTGGCGCGCCGCCGCCTGCCGCCGCGATGTCGGCCCAGAGCCGGGCGAGCACCGCCTCCTTCGGCGCACCCCAGAGCGCGAAGCTCTCCGCCGCCGAGACGGTGACGCTGACCACGTCGCCGCGGGTGAAGATCCAGTGCACCGCGCCGCCGAGCACGCCGAGGATCGGCGGCAGGGCGGCGGCGAACGCGGGGTCCGTGCGGAAATGCGCGTTGAGGATCGCGAGGCCGGGACCGGGCGCCTCGACCTCCGGCATGACCTGCGCGAGCGCTGCCGGCGGCACGGCAAGGATCACGGCGTCGCGGGGGCCGATGCCGACGCGATCGCCGCCGATGCGAAGCGCGCGGACGCGGCCGGTCGCGACCTCGATGCCGGCAAGGGGCGCGCGGAACCGCAAGGCGGCGCCCCGCGCCTTCAGCATCGCGACCGCCGGATCGACGAGGGCTGCGCCGAGACCGCCGGGTGCGATCACCGGGCGGCAGGCCGCGGCGCCCCGGAAGAAGCTCTGCCGCATCGCCGTGGCGAGGAGGGCGGCGGACGCGGTCTCGGGCGGCGTGTTGAGGACCGCGAGCGTCATTGGCTCCCAGAACGCGCGCCACATCGGCCCGCGTCCGCGCACGGCCTCCGCCACGGTGCGGCCGCGCCCGGCGAGGAGCAGGGTGAGCGCGCCCGCAAGCTCGCCGATCCGGGCGCCGCGGGGCCGCGCGTCGCGCCGGAGCCCGCCGAGCGGCGTGCGCGGGATCCGCACGGTCCAGCGGGCGCCGCCGTCGAGGTCGACGAACGGGAAGGCCGCGTCGGGGAGCACCTCGAGCCGGTCGCGCGCGCCGATGCGGGCAGCGTGCTCGAGGACGGCGGCGTTGCCCGACAGGATGAGGTGGTTGCCGTTGTCGAGCACCCGGTCGAGCCGCGTGTCGTGATAGCTGCGGCAGCGCCCGCCGGCCTTCGGCGAGGCGTCCCATACCGTGACGCGCGTCGCTGCGTCTTCGGCGAGCACGACCGCCGCGGCGAGCCCGGCCAGTCCCGCGCCGACGACATGGACGTGCCGCGCCGTCGGTCCCGTCACCGGAACGCGATGAGCGCGCCGCGCGCGCCGTCGAGCGCCTTCAGCCAGCCGGGCCTGGGCGGCGGCTGCCGCGTCCAGTCGGCCTCCATGCGGCGAAGCAGCCGCTCGTAGGGGCCCATCATCACGAGCGCCGGCAGGAGCGCGCGCCGGGCGTGCGCCCGGATCTCGTCGGCCGCGTCACGGAAGCTCGCGCGTGCGTCGCGGCCGAGAAGCCTCCGCGCTTCGGGGAGCGCCGGATGCTGCGCTGCCGTCGCCGGAACCGCGGGGATGCCGGTCGCGGCAAGGACGCTCGCCGGGACGTAGAGGCGCCCGATCGCCGCGTCCTCGGCCACGTCGCGCAGGATGTTGGTGAGCTGGATGCCGCGGGCGAGCGCCAGCGCGAAGCGCTCGGACGCGGCCCCGCGCCAGGCGCCGAAGACGTGCATCGCCAGGATGCCGACCGAGCCCGCGACGCAGCGCACGTAGCGGTCGAGCGTGGCGGCATCGGGGGCGACCATGCCCGCCGCGTCCATCCGCATCCCCTCGACGATGCGGTCGAGTTCCTCGAGCGGCAGCGCGAAGCGGCGGGAGGCGGCGAGGAGCTCCGCGCCGACGGCGGTGGCGGGGCTGCCGGCACGGACGCGCGCGAGTTCGGCCTCCCATGCGCCGAGCGCCGCGGCGCGCGCGGCAGGCGTGCCCGGTCCGTCGCAGAGCCCGTCGCCCGTCGCAACTCCCGTCCCGTCGGCGATGTCGTCGACAAGGCGGCAAAAGGCATAGACCGCGTAGATCGCGGCGCGGCGGTCGGCGGGAAGGATCCGCATGCCTGCAAGGAACGACGAGCCCGAGGCCGCCACGACGCGTCGCACCTCGAGAGCCGACGACGGGTCGGCGATGGCCGTCACGCGCCGCTCGGCATCGGCAGCGGACGACGCGGGCGGGGCCGCAGCACCTCGGCGAGGCCGCGGAGCCCCGCGCCGAAAAAGGCCGACCGCGAGGGCCGGATGCGGCGCGCCAGCGGATCGCCGCGGCGGAGCGCCGCCGCGAGCCCGCGCGCGAGGTGCAGCGTCGCCCGCGACTCGCCGGCAAGGCGGCGGTCGGCGAGCGCGGCGGGGAGCGGCGCCGCTGCGGCGAGAAGCGCGTCGCAGCGATCAAGCGCGCGGTCGGCGACGCTGCGCCACGCCGGCGTCAGCGCGGGAGCCCCGAGGTCCGTCAGCGCAGCCCCCGCGGCGCGGCGCCAGTCGCCCGGCATGTAGCAGCGTCCGAGGCCGACGTGGTCCGGGCCGAGATCCTGCAGGTGGTTCAGGACCTGCAGCGCCGTGCAGAGCGCGTCGGCATACCCTGTGGCGTCCGCCGGCCCGCTGTGAAGCGCCAAGAGGAACCGCCCGACCGGGACGGCCGACATCGCGCAGTAGGCCGCGAGGTCGTCCCAGGTCTCGTACTCCGCCCCGCGGGCGTCCTGCCGGAACGCGCCGAGGAGCGCGCGCCCCTCGGTTCGCGCGGCGCCGCCGAGAGCGAGGGCCTCCGGCGCTCCGGAGGGATCGCCGTCGAGCCCCGCCGCGAAGCGGTCGAGACGCGAAAGCTTCGCGGGCGTCGGCATCGCGGGATCGTCCGCGACATCGTCCGCCGCCCGTGCGAAGCGGTAGAACGCGAGCACCGCCGACCGGTGCCGAGGCGCGATCAGCACCGATCCGACGGGAAAGTTCTCCCGCGTCACGCGGCCGCACCGGTCGGCTCGGGTTCTGCGCCCAGACGTGCCGGACCTCGCGCGGAGCCTCGGGTTTGCCGAATTATCCCGCGCCTTGCACATGACGGCATCGAAATTGGTCCTAACTCCTTGCGGCGGATCGGCCTTGCGGCCACGGTCCCGCCCAACTTAGGACCACTCCATGCCCCGACCAGCAAGCATCTTCTTCGCCGCGGCGTTCGGCTTTGCGGCGGCGCCCGCGCTGTCCGCCGACATCCGCGTCGATGTCGAGGGCCTGCGCGACCGGTCCGGTCAGGTCATGGTGGCGGTCTGCCCCGAGAACCTCTTCACCAAGGCGGGCTGCCCCTGGACCGGAACGGCTCCGGCCGGCCAGACCGTGACCGTGACCGGCGTGCCGCCCGGCACCTATGCCGTCCAGGCGATCCACGACGAGAACGGCAACGGCGATCTCGACCGCGGATTGATCCTGCCCAAGGAGGGCATCGGCTTCAGCCGCGACGCGCCGATGCGCCGCGGGCCGCCGCGCTTCGCCGACGCCGCGGTGATCGTGACCGCAGCGGGCGGCCAACTGAAACTGACCATGAGGTACTTTCAATGAACGTCTCCCGCGCTGTCGCCCCCCGCCGTGTCGTCGTGGTGGGGGCGGGGCCGGGAGGGCTCGCGACGGCGATGATGCTGCGCGCCTCGGGCGCCGAAGTGACCGTCCTCGAACGGTCCGACCGCGTCGGGGGGCGCACCGCGTCGTTCGCGCAGGACGGCTATACCTTCGACGTCGGCCCGACGTTCTTCCTCTATCCCGACGTGCTGCGCGAGATCTTCCGCGCCTGCGGGCGGTCGTTCGACGACGAGGTGGAGATGACCCGGCTCGACCCGATGTACCGCCTGCAGTTCGACGACGGCGCGAGCTTCGACGCGACGCCCGACGTGGCGCGGCTCGAGGCGGAGGTCGCGAAGATCGACGCCGACGACGCGAGGAACGTGGCCGCCTACCTCGCCGAGAACCGCGCCAAGTTCGACGTGTTCCGCCCCATCCTGCAGCGCCCGTTCCACGGCGCGCGCTCGCTCGTGCGGGCCGACATGGCGCGGGCGTTCCCGCTCTTCCGGCCGTGGCTCACGGTCGACCAGGATCTGCGGCGCTGGTTCAAGAACCCCGACGTGCGGCTCGCGTTCTCGTTCCAGTCGAAGTACCTCGGCATGTCGCCCTTCAAGTGCCCGTCGCTCTTCACCATCGTGGCGCATGTCGAGTACGGCCACGGCGTGTTCCACCCCACCGGAGGCTGCAACGCGATCCCCGAGGCGATGGCGCGGGTGGGGCGCGAGATGGGCGTCGACATCCGGCTTTCGGAGCCGGTCGAGGAGCTTACGTTCGAGGGCCGCCGCGCGACGGGCGCGCGCACGAAGCGCGGCTATCATCCGGCGGACGCCGTGGTGGTGAACGGCGATTTCGCCTCGACGATGCGGGCGATCGTGCCGAACCGGCTCCGCCGCCGCTGGACCGACGCGCGCATCGACGCGAAGAAGTACTCGTGCTCGACGTTCATGCTCTACCTCGGCCTCGAGGGCCGCTTCGACGACATGCACCACCATACGATCTTCCTCAGCAACGACTACCTCAAGAACATCGAGGAGATCGACGCAGGCCTCGCGCCGGTGGACCCCACGATCTACGTGCAGAACGCCTCCGTCACCGACCCGACGCTGGCGCCCGAGGGCCACTCGACGCTCTACGTCCTCGTGCCCGTCGGCAACCTCTCGGGCGGCGTCGACTGGGAGACGATGGCACCCGTCTACCGCGAGAAGATCCTCGGCCGGCTCGAGCGGCTCTGCGGCCATGACGTGCGCCGCCGCATCCGCACCGAGCGGATGGTGACACCTGCCGACTGGGAGCGCATGGGCATCTTCCGCGGCGCCACGTTCAACCTCGCGCACAATCTCGGGCAGATGCTGCACTGGCGCCCGCGGAACCGCTTCGAGGACATCGACGGCGTCTACCTCACCGGCGGCGGCACCCATCCCGGCAGCGGGCTGCCGACGATCTTCGAGAGCGCCAAGATCGCCTCCGCGCTCGCGGCCTCCGACATGGGGCTCGCCGCGCCGGACTTCCTCAGGACGATGATGAAGGAGGCGGCGGAATGAGCACCGGGGAGACGTCCGGGCGCACGATCCAGCTCTTTCTCGTCGACGGCAAGCCGACCGGACTTCGCAAGGCGAGCATCCACGGCTGGACGGGGCTCCTCTTCGTCTCCGGCGCGTCGGCGTTCGGCGACCTCACGGCGCGGACCGAGGTGGACCGGACCGGCGTCTACATCCTGTCCGGCCCGGACCCCGAGAAGCCCGGCGGCACGCGCGCCTACGTTGGTTCCGGCAATTCGGTGGCCGAGCGGATCAAGCAGAGCGTCCTGAAGCGCGACTTCTGGGAAACTGCGATCACCGTCACCACCAGCGACGACGACCTGTCGAAGGGCCATGCCGAGTACCTCGAGGCGCGGCTGATCCAGGTCGCCGCACGGGCCGGGCGCGTGGCGCTCGATAACGGCACTCAACCCGACACCATGCGACGGCGCCTGCCCGAGGCCGATGTGGCGAACATGGAGCAGTTCCTCGCCAACCTGCAGATCATCCTGCCGGTCATCGGCCTCGACATGCTGAAGCCGCAACCAAGGGCAGTGACGCAAACCGCTGAGCCGGTCGAGGAGCGGACCAGCGGAGAGGTGCGCTTCGAGATCCGCCACAAGAGCGGCGTGCAGGCCCTGATGGTCGAGGAAGCCGGCGAGTTCATCTTGCTGGAAGGATCAGAGGCGTTGACCGGCATGGGCTATGTTCAAAACCAAAGCTATGGCGGGCTGAAAGAAACCCTGATCCGTGACGGCGTTCTGGTTCTTCAAGACGTCTCGCTCGGTCTCAACAAGTTGCGCTTCGCGCGGCCTTGGTCCTTTGACAGCCTTTCCGCCGCGGCCGCAGTTGTGCTGGATCGAAAGGTAAACGGCCGGCTGACATGGAGGGTGGTGGGCTCCGGTCAGACGTACAATGACTGGCAGGAGGCGCAGGCACAAATGCAGGAGGCGGCGGAATGAGCATTGGCATCATCGGCGGCGGGCTCGGGGGGCTCGCGGCGGCGGCGACGCTGGCGGCGCGGGGGCACCGGGTCACGCTTCTCGAGAAGAACGACTGGCTCGGCGGCAAGGCGGCGGTGCTCGAGGAGGACGGCTACCGCTTCGACATGGGGCCGACGATCCTGACCATGCCGCGGGTGCTCGAGCGCATCTTCGCGGAGGCCGGGCGGGATTATGCCAAGGCGCTCGACCTGCGCCGGCTCGACCCGCAGTGGCGGTGCTTCTGGGACGATGGCGCGGTGCTCGACCTCGCGCAGGAGCCGGCCGCGATGGCGGGCAAGCTCGCGGCCTTCGCGCCGGGCGACGCGGCGGGCTACGGCGACTTCCTCAAGGTGGCGAAGCGGCTCTCGGAGGTGTCGGACCGGTTCTTCTTCTGGCGCTCGGTCGAGGATCTGCGCGACACGATGAACCTCAAGGAGAACATGTCGCTCGACACCATGCGCGACGTGCTGGCGCTCAGGATGCCGCGCACCGTCTCCGAGCAGGTCAACCGGCACGTCAAGGATCCGCGCGTGGCGCAGATGCTCGAGCACTTCATCCAGTATGTCGGCTCATCGCCCGCCGCCTCGCCGGCGGTGCTCTGCGGCATCGCGCAGATGCAGGTGGCCGAGGGCGTCTGGTACCCGATGGGGGGCACGCGCGCGGTTCCGGCGGCGCTGCGCGCGCTCGGCGAGGAGCTCGGCGTCGAGTACCGCACGGGCGTCGACGTGACGGGCATCGTGCAGGAGCGCGGGCGCGCCGTGGCGGTCACGACCGCCGCCGGCGAGCGCCTCGCCTTCGACGCGATCGTGTCCAACATGGACAGCGTGCGGACCTACCGCGAGCTCGTCGGCGGCGAGCCCGCGCGGCGCTTCGCGAAGGTCAGGAAGCGCGAGGCGGCGTGCTCGGGCGTGGTGCTCTACCTCGGGCTCGACCGCGCCTACGAGCACCTCGCGCATCACAACTTCGTCTTCTCGCGCGACCCCGAGGAGGAGTTCGACGCGATCTACAAGACGGGCGAGCCGGCGCCCGACCCGACGGCCTACATCGCGGCCCCGGCGCGCACCGAGCCCGGCGTGGCGCCCGCGGGCGGCGAGGCGCTCTACGTCCTCGTCCATACGCCGTACCTGCGGCCCGGCCACGACTGGCGCGCGATGCTGCCCGCGTACCGGCGCACGATCCTCGACAAGCTCGGCCGCGCGGCGGGAATGGGCGACATCGAGGACCGCATCCGCGTCGAGCGGGTGCTGACGCCTGCCGACATCCACGAGCGCTACCGCGTGCTCGACGGCGCGATCTACGGGCTCGCGAGCCACGGCCGGATGCTGGGCGCGTTCAAGCCCGGCAACCGCTCGCGGCAGGTGCCGGGGCTCTACCTCGCGGGCGGCTCGGCGCATCCGGGGCCGGGGATGCCGATGGCGCTGATGTCGGGCTGGATCGCGGCCGATGCGGTCGATGCCGACGCGCGTGCGGTGGGCGCGGATGTCGCGGCCGAGTAGCCTCGCGGACGACCCCGTCGCGCTGCGCTCGGAGGTCATGTGCCGGTTCTTCACCGGCGTGATGGCTCGGCAGGTCCGGGGGTCGTTCCGCGCGCTCCGGGTGGCGCGGCCCGGCGTGCCCGAGCTGCCCGACGGGCGGCCGGTCGTCGTGTACTGCAACCATCCGTCGTGGTGGGATCCGGCGCTGCTCCTCATCCTCGCCGACCGGCTCTTCCCGCGCCATCATCCCTTCGGCCCGATGGCGTCGGCGGCGCTCGACCGCTATGCTTTCATGCGCCGCGTCGGCATCTTCGGCGTGCCCGAGGGCCGGGCGGGCGCGGCACGGTTCCTCGCGGTGTCGCGGCACGTGCTGGCGGACCCCCGCCGGATGCTGTGGATGACCTCGCAGGCGACCTTTGCCGATGCGCGCGTGCGGCCCATCGGCTTCGTGCCGGGCGTGGCGCATGTGATGGCGCGGGTGCCGGGTGCCGTGGCGCTGCCGATGGCGATGGAGTACCCGTTCTGGGCGCAGAAGCGGCCCGAGGCGCTGGTGGCGTTCGGCGCGCCGCTCGAGGGCGAGGATGACGCGGCGGGCTGGACGGGGCGGCTCGAACACGCGCTGACCGCGACTATGGACGGGCTTGCCGCGCGGGCAGAGTCGCGCGACGAGAGCGCGTTCACCGCGCTGGTGGAGGGCCGGCGCGGCGTCGGCGGCGTCTACGACGGCTGGCGCAGGCTTCGCGCCACGCTGGCCGGGCGGCCGTTCGAGGCCGACCACACGGTGCTGCCATCGCATCCAGAGGGGTCGGGGCGGCGATGATCCTGCTTGCCGGCATGGCGCTGGCGCTGGCGTTCCTCTACGCCGCGCTCACCTTCGCCAACCTCGGCGCGCTGCGGGCGCCGCCGGACGCCGGGGACGCGCCGCCGCTGTCGGTGCTCATCCCCGCGCGCGACGAGGCGGCCAACATCGGGCCCGCCATCGACGCGGCGCTGGCGGGGGCGCCCCCGACGCTGGAGGTGGTCGTCCTCGACGACCATTCGACCGACGCCACGGCGGCGATCGTCGCGGCCCATCCTGACGCGCGCGTGCGCCTGATCCGCGGCGCGGCGCTGCCGGCGGGCTGGAACGGCAAGCAGTTCGCCTGCGCCCAGCTTGCCGAGGCCGCCCGCCACGACCTGTTGATGTTCGTCGATGCCGACGTGCGGCTCGCGCCGCGCGCGCCGGCGCGGATCGCGGCGTTCATGGCCCGGCACGATCTCGACTTCGCGAGCGGCTTCCCGCGGCAGCTCACGCACAGCCTCGCCGAGCGGCTGGTGATCCCGGAGATCCTTGTCCTGCTGCTGGGCTATCTGCCCCTCGCGATGGCGCGACGGAGCCCGAGCCCCGGCTTCGCCGCCGCCTGCGGGCAGCTGATGGCGGTCCGGCGCGCGGCCTACGTCGCCGCGGGCGGGCACGGCACGTTCCGTGCCTCGCGCCACGACGGGCTGAAGATGCCGCGCGCGATCCGGGCGGCGGGGGGGCGCACCGACCTCTTCGACGGCACCGACATCGCGACCTGCCGGATGTACGAAGGTGCCGCGGCGGTCTGGCGCGGCTTCGGCAAGAACGCGACCGAAGGCATGGCGACGCCCGGAGCGCTGCCGGTCTGGACGGTGCTGCTCGCGGGCGGGCACGTGGTGCCGTTCGTGCTTCTCGTCACCACCGAAGGCATGGCGTTCGACCTCGCCTTCGTCGCCTCCACGGCGGTTTTCGCGGCGCGCACGGCGCTGGCGCTCAGGATGCGGCAGCCGGCGGTGTCGGTGCTCCTGCATCCCTTGGGGATCGTGGCGACGCTGGCCATCCAGTGGTCGGCGCTCGTCGCCGCGGCCCGCGGACGAGCGCCGGTCTGGCGCGGGCGGTCGGTCTGACCGGGTTCCCCTGGCACCGCGTGTTCCATCCGCTCTGCGGTGCGGACCCCGCGACGCTGGCGGCGCTTCTCTGGCGGCACGGCCTGCCGGCGCCGCACGGCGCGACCGCCTTCGCCGTTGCCGGCGCGACATCGCTCGTGCGGCTGCCGTTCACGCTCGTCGAACGCGCGCTCGATCTTCTGCCGGACCGCCCGCACGTGCCGCCGGTGTTCATCGTCGGGCATCCCCGCAGCGGCACGACGCATCTGCACAACCTGATGGCGGCGTCGGGCGCGTTCGCCACCGTGCCGCCGGTCCGCGCCGCGATGCCGTGGGAGAGCCGCACGCTCGGGCCGCTCCTGAAGCCGTTCATCGACCCGTTCCTGCCCGCCACGCGGCTCATCGACAGCGTGGCGATGGCGCCCGACGCGCCCACCGAGGACGAGGTCGGCCTCGCCAACGGCGGGCCGCTGTCGTATTTCCAGGCGCTCTACTTCCCGCGCAACTTCGCGCGCGACTATCCGGCGGCCCTCTTGGGCCACGGCACGCCGAGGCTTCGGGCAGCGCGCGAGCGGGCGGTCCGGCGCTACGTGGCGGCGATGGCCCGGCGGACGACGCGGCCGCTGCTGCTGAAGAACCCCGCCTACACGGCCGAGGTGCCGCTGCTGCTCCGCCGCTTCCCGGACGCGCGCGTGATCCATATCCGGCGCGAGCCGCACGCCGTCTTCGCATCGTCGCGCCGGGCGCTCACCCGCGCGCTCGGCGAGTTGGCGTTGCAGCGCTGGGACCACGTGAACCTCGACGCGGTGATCCTCGCGACCTATCCGCGGCTGATGGCGGCCCTGCGGGACGGCACCGCGGGCCTGCCGTCCGACCGCTTCGCCGAGGTCGGTTTCGAGGATCTGGTGGCGTCGCCGGAGGCGGTGCTCGCGCGGCTTTGGGAGCGGCTGGCGCTGCCGGGCGCCACGGCCGCCATGACGCGGATCGCGAGCTATCGCGCGACCATCGCCGACTACCGGCCGGAGGGCAGCGGGCTCGACCCGGTGGAGGTCTCGACGGTCGAGCGGCACTGGGGCGCCGAGGTGCGCCGCTACGGCCGGCTCAGCGCAGCAGGAGACGGATGAGCCAGTCGACGCGGCGCCCGTAGGGCGGGCGGGCGAGGCGCAGGGCCGACCAGCGCGCCTGCACGAGCACGCTGCGGGGTCGGGTGAAGGCGCGGAAGCCCTCCTCGCCGCGGTAGGCGCCCATCCCCGAGGCGCCGGCACCACCGAAGGGCAGCGTTATCGCCGCTACGTGGATCAAGCTATCGTTGATGACGGCGCCCCCGGAGCGCGCCGCGGCGGCCGTGCGCGCGGCGGCGTCGCGGTCGCCGTAGACGTAGAGCGCGAGCGGGCAGGGTCGCGCGTTGACGAAGGCCGCTGCGGCGTCCGGACCGTCGTAGGGCACGACGGGCAGGATGGGGCCGAAGATCTCGTCGCGCATCAGAGGGCTTTCGGGCGACGGGTCGCGCACCGCGTAGGCCCCGAGCTTCGGCGCTGCCGGCATCGGGTCCATCAGCGGCACGGCGTCCTGGCCGTCGAGCAGCGCGTTGAGCCGGTCGCGGTCGGAGGGCCGCGCGATCGCGGCATAGTCGGGTCCGTCGGGGTTCGGGTAGAGCGCGCGGGTGGCTTCGCGGAGGGCCGCGATCAGCGGTTCGGTGTCGGCGCGGGGGACGAGGACGTAGTCGGGTGCGACGCAGGTCTGGCCCGCGCTGAAGAGCTTGCCCGCCATCAGCGACCTTGCCGCCGCGCGGAGGTCCGCGCCGGGCAGCACGATGGCGGGCGACTTGCCGCCGAGTTCGAGCGTGACGGGCACGAGGTTCGCCGCCGCCGCCGCCATCACCCGCTGCCCGGTCTCGGTGCCGCCCGTGTAGAAGATCCCGTCGAGCGGCAGCGCGGTCAGGGCGCGGGCGACCTCCGCCCCGCCGGTGACGACCCGCGCGACATCCGGGGGGAGCGCACCGGCGATGAGGTCGGCCAGCAGGTCAGCCGTCCGCGGGGTGTGCTCGGACGGCTTCACGATGACCCGGTTGCCGCCGGCGAGCGCTGCCACGAGCGGCACCAGCGCGAGCTGCACCGGATAGTTCCAGGGCGCGAGGATGCCGACGAGGCCAAGCGGCACGCGCGTCACCGTGGCACGGGCGGGGCGGAACTCAGGCGGCAGGGCGGTCCGTACGGGGCGCATCCAGCGGCCGAGCGCCTTTTGGGTGCGGTCGATGTCGGCGAGCGCGAGGCCGATCTCGGCGAGCATCGTCTCCTGCCGGGGACGGCCGCCGAAATCCGCGTCGATGGCGGCGGCGAAGGCCTCCGCGCGCGCCTTGATGCCGGCGCGCAGGGCGGCGAGATGATCTGCGCGCGCGCTTTGCGAGGGTGCCGCGCGAACCCCCGCCAGCGCCGCGAAGGCGCGCGCCGGCCCGGCCTCGATGCTCCCGTCATGCGCCATGCGGTTTCCTTCCTTAACGCCGCAACGTAGCACGCGGGATGGACTTTGCCGCACTGCCTTGGCATGTCTCCGTACAATGGGGGAGTCACGAGTGCGGCGGATCGAAGACTACGCGCTGATCGGAAACTGCCGCACGGCGGCGCTGATCTCGCGGCGGGGCGACGTGGACTGGTTCTGCGTCCCGCGCTTCGATGGCGGCGCGGTGTTCGCGGCGCTGCTCGGCGACGGGAACAACGGCCGCTGGACGCTGGCGCCCGATGACGAGACAGCGACCGCGACGCGCGCCTACGTCGACGGCACGCTGATCCTCCGGACCGAATGGCGGACCGCCACGGGCGCCGCGACCGTCACGGACCTGATGCCCATCGACGGCGACACCTCGGACCTGATCCGCATCGTCGAGGGGGTCGAGGGCACGGTATCCTTCGCGTCGCACCTGAGGATGCGCTTCGACTACGGGCGCACGGTGCCTTGGGTCCGCAGCCTCGACGACAACACGCTGACGGCGATCGCCGGGCCCAACATGATCGTCTTTCGCGCCGGGGTGCCGTTCGAGAACGCCGACATGCAGACCGTCGCGCGCTTCGAGGTCACCGCGGGCGAGCGGCGCAACTTCTGCCTGACGCATCAGGTGTCGTGGTATCCCGTCCGCGACGGGCTCGACATCGACACGGTGCTTGCCGAGACGACGGACCGGTGGCGACGCTTCTCGGACGCCTGCCCGCCCGCCGGCCCCTATACCGAGATGGTCCGCCGGTCGATCATCACGCTGAAGGCGCTCACCTACGCCGCGACCGGCGGCATCGTCGCCGCGGCCACGACCTCGCTGCCGGAGACCATCGGCGGCGGGCGGAACTGGGACTACCGGTACTGCTGGATCCGCGACAGCGCGATGACGCTGATGGCGTTCATCGAGCTTGGCTATCTCGACGAGGCCGCGGCCTGGCGCGACTGGCTGATGCGCGCGGCGGCCGGCGACCCTTCGCAGATGCAGATCATGTACGGCGTCGCGGGCGAGCGGCAGCTTGTCGAATGGACCTCCGACTGGCTGCCGGGCTTTCGCGCGTCCGCGCCCGTCAGGATCGGCAACGCCGCGGCGGGACAGTTCCAGCTCGACGTCTTCGGCAACATCGCCGAGGCCATGACGATGGGGATCCGGGGCGGCCTGCCGAACCATCCCGAGCAGCGCGGGCTCAGCAACGCGCTGCTGCGGTTTCTCGAAGCGAACTGGCGCCGTCCGGACGACGGGATCTGGGAGACCCGCGGCGAGCGCCGACAGTTCGTGCATTCGAAGGTCATGGCCTGGGTCACCTTCGACCGTGCGTCGACAATCATCGCCGAGGCCGGACGTGCCGAGGAGGCCGCGCAATGGCGCGACATCGCCGACGAGATCCATGCCGAGGTCTGCGAGAAGGGCTTCGACGCGGAGTTGAACTCGTTCGTGCAGTCCTACGGCTCCAAGGCGATCGATGCGAGCCTGTTGCAGATCGCTCTGACCGGGTTCCTGCCGCCCGAGGATCCGCGCGTCGCGGGCACCGTCGCGGCCATCGAGACCACGCTGATGCGGAGCGGGCTTGTCGAGCGCTACGACGCCGAGGCCACCGACGACGGCGTGGCCACCTCCGAGGAAGGCACGTTCCTCATCTGCTCGTTCTGGCTCATCGACGCCTACGTGCTCCTCGGCCGGCGCGACGAGGCGGTGACGCTCTTCGAAAAGGTCGCGGGCCTCGCCAACGACGTGGGCCTCCTCGCGGAGGAATACGATCCGGCGGCAGGGATCATGCTCGGGAACTTCCCGCAGGCGTTCAGCCATGTCGGTCTGATCCTGTCGGCCCTCAACCTGTCGCGCCTCGACACGCCAGTACAGCGCCGCGCCGAGGAAGGTGCGGAGACGCCGGTGGACGCCTGAAGCGAACGCATTTTGCCTTGTCGAACCAACTCAGTGCCAGGAGTACTAAAATCAGACGCGATTGGCATTTGAGCATTGTTCGGAGCGCTCGCTCAAGCATTGAGCCACGGTATTCCTGGTACGACAGAAGCCTATCAAAGGTCTGCGGCGGAGACTTACTCCTTCGTACGTGAAACGGGATACTTGCCCCTTTCAATCCTTCAGACCCTCAAGTGGGCCATCCGACCCTAGCCCGCAAACACGAGGATGTGCCCGTCGGGGTCGCGGCAGGCGGTGCCGCCTTCGGCAAGGGTGACGCGCTCGGCGCCTTCGGGGACCGGGGCGTCGAGGACGATGCGGGTGGCGCGGGTGTCGTCCGGGTCGGCGATCCCCGTGAGCGGCGCGGGCGTCTGGTAGCCGAGGAGCTCGACGTGCGGCGGGCCGGAGGGCGGTGGTTCGAGGCCGGTCACGTCGACCTCGGATCGGGAGAGCCCGTCGAGCCGGGCCTGTTCGGGGCCTCGGTTGCGGTTCCGGCTATCCCGGCCGAACCCGAGGCCGGCGTAGAAGGCGAGCGAACGCGGGGTGTCCGCTACCGCGATCGCCGTATGGTCGATGCCGAGGATCGGGCCGTCACCCCTCTGCCAGGCTTCCGGGACGGCGCCGCGCGGAAAGGCGAGGAACTCGAGCGGGTGGCCCTCGGGGTCGCGGAACTTGAAGGCGGTGACGCCGCCCGAGGCTTTTGGGAGCGTCACCGGGCCGTCGCGCGAGATCGCACGCCAGCCCGGGACGCCGCGCAACGCGGCCATCGCCGCATCCATGTCGCGCACGACCATCGCGAAGTGCTGGAACGACGCGGCGTTCGGGGCCGCATCGGGGCCCGGGCGTCCGGGGACGACCTCGACGCGCTCGGCACCGATGCGAAAGCCGCCGGGTTCCTCCTCGGCGCCGAATGCGGCGAGATAGAACACCGTCAGCCGCTCGGGATCGGCGGCCACCAGCCGGAGCGCGGCGATGCGGGGTGCTGTCATGGGAAGGGAACTCCACGGCGGTTGAGGAAAACGGCGCACAGGCTGTTGGACGCGGCGATGAAGAGCCGGTTGAGTGCCGCGCCGCCGAACGCAAGGTTGCCGACACGCCACGGCAGCCGAAGCTTGCCGAGGAGCTCGCCGTCGGGCGAGAGGCAATGCACACCGTCCGCGGCGGAGGACCAGACGTTGCCATCGGCATCGACCGCCATGCCGTCGCAGTAGCCGGGCGCGATGCGGTGGAACTCGCCGCCGCCCGTCAGGCCGCCCGCTTCGTCCACGTCGAAGACGCGGATGCACTGGCGCGGGTCGTCGTGGCTCTGGTCGCCCGTCTCGGAGACGTAGAGCCGCGTGCCGTCGGGCGAGAAGGCGAGGCCGTTCGGGCCGTCGAAGTCGCCGGCCGCGACGCGGATGTCGCCCGTCGCGGGATCGAGGCGGTAGAGGGCGGGGGGCTGCTCGGAGGTCTGGATGCCGCCCTCGTAATCGGTGGAGATGCCGTAGAGGGGATCGGTGAACCAGATCGTGCCGTCATGGCGCACCACGACATCGTTGGGCGCGTTGAGGCGGCGGCCTGCGTGGCGGTCGGCGAGGACGGTGACGCGGCCGTCGAGCTCGGTGCGGCTGACCGAGCGGTGCCGGTGCGAGCAGGTCACGAGCCGCCCCTGTCGGTCGCGGGTCTGGCCGTTGGCGTAGCCCGAGGGCGCGCGCCACACCGTTACGCCCGTCTCCGACCACCGCATCGTGCGGTTGCGCGGCAGGTCCTGGAAGAGGAGGCAGTCCGCGTCGCCGATCCAGACCGGCCCTTCGACCCAGCGGAAGCCGTCCGCCAGCACCTCGATGCCCGCGTTGGCGAGGAGGTAGTGCCGGAAGCGCGGTGCAACGATGTCGTAGTCCCCGATCATGCGAACCGGCAGGGCGTGGCCGCGTCGCGGGCGGTGTCGAACTGCACGATCATCAGCGCCGCCGGCACGTCGCCGACCGTGCCCGAGAGGTGGCCGCGCCGCCCGCCCTGCTCGATGCAGCCCTGGTCCTCGCCGAACGCAAGCTCGCCCGGCCCGAACTCGGCGCGCGTGCCGTCCATCGCCTCGACGAACCAACGCCCGGAGAGCGGCACGATCCACTGCGGCGCGGGGTTCTCGTGCCAGGCCCCCTCCCAGCCGACGGGCAGGACGGAGAAGAGCACCGTCATCCCGTCGTGGTGCTTTTGCCCCTGCCACTGCGGGTCGGCGGGCGGCGCGATGGAGGCGAGCTCGAACGCGGTCATGTGGCAGAGCTTCTGCCGGCTCGTGCCGGCGTCGACGTAGAGGTGCCAGTACGGGATGCGGGGACTGTCGGTCATGGCGTCCGGTAGGGGTGCGACGAGGCGAAGGGATGGGCGGCGAAGTCGCGGAGCGTGCCGGAGCTCGGGCCGAAGGCGAGCATCAGGAAACCACCTGCGACGGCGAAGTTCTTGAGGAAGTCCCAGAACATCTCGCGCCCCTGGCTGGGGCCTACGAGCGAGAAGTCGGGCGTGCGCCAGAACGGCTTCCAGAGCACCGCGGTCACGGCGCAGTAGCCCGCGAGCACGAAGGCCGCAGCGCGGTCGGCGGTGCCGGTCAGGATGCCGAGCGACATCACCACTTCCACGAAAAGCCCCGCGAGGATCAGCGCGCGCGCGACGGCCGTGCTCGGCGCGGCGTGGCGCGCTTGGCCGACGGCGGACGAGAAGTTGATCACCTTGTCGGCGGCGCTGAACGGCAGGAACAGAAGCACCAGCGAGAGCCGGGCGAGGAAGGTGATCAGGATGGCGATGGCGGGTCCGATCGTAGGCTGACGCCGGTAAAGAAGCCGCACGCGGTTTTCGTTCCCGACCTGCAGCGCTAGAACCTCACCGAACGCACGGGAGGCCGCCATCGCATCCGATCATCACGACGTCATCGTCGTAGGCTCCGGTCCCGGCGGCGGCAGCGTCGCGTGGCGCCTCGCGCAGACCGGGCGCCGTGTCCTCGTCCTCGAGCGCGGCGACTACCTGCCGCGCGAGCGCGAGAACTGGGACACCGAGGAGGTGTTCGCGAAGGCGCGCTATCAGGTCGACGAGAGCTGGACCTCGTCCTCGGGCGAGACGTTCCGGCCCGGGCTGCACCGCTTCGTCGGCGGCAACTCGAAGGTCTACGGCGGCGTGCTCTTCCGGCTCCGCGAGGAGGATTTCCATGCCGTCGCGCATGTCGACGGGACGGCGCCCGAATGGCCGCTGAAGTACGACGTGTTCGAGCCCTGGTACCAGGCGGCGGAGGAGCTCTTCGCCGTCCGCGGCCTGCGCGGCGAGGATCCGACCGAGCCGCCCACGACGAAGGGCTACCCGTTTCCGCCGATCAGCCACGAGCCGCGCATCGCCGCCCTGGCGGAGGGCTTCGCGGCTCAGGGGCTGCATCCGTTCCACCTGCCGCTCGGCGCGTTGATGTTCGAGGACGGGCGCGGCGGCACCACGCCGCACTCGCCGCTCCTGCGCTGCGATCCCTACGACGGCTACCCGAGCCTGACGAACGGCAAGGCCGACGCGCAGATCATGTGCATCGACCCGACCGTCGCCGCGCATGACAATGTGACGCTCGCCGTGCGGACCTATGCCGAGCGGCTCGTGACCGACGCGGGCGGCGGCACCGTGACCGGCGTCGAGGTGGTCACGGACGGCGCGCGGCGCACGCTCACCGCCGACATCGTGGTCGTCGCCTGCGGGGCGCTGTCGTCGGCGCTCCTGATGCTGCGCTCGGCCTCGGACGCGCATCCGGACGGGCTCGGCAACGGATCGGGCCTCGTCGGGCGCAACTACATGCGCCACAACAACGCCACCGTGCTGGCGATCAGCCGCGAGCCGAACCCGACGCAGTTCCAGAAGACGCTCGGGCTCAACGACTTCTACCACGGCCGCGCGCTCTCGCCCGCGAACGGCTGGGAGTACCCGCAGGGCCACATCCAGATGGTCGGCAAGTCCGACGGCACGCAGATCGAGATGGAGGGGCTGCCGGACTTCCTGCACTGGCTCCCCGAGCGGCCGTTCGACTGGCTGGCGCGGCACTCGGTCGACTTCTGGCTGACGACCGAAGACCTGCCGCGGCCCGAGAACCGGATCTCCTACCGCGACGGGCAGGTGAACCTCGACCTCGTGCCGACGAACACGGAGGCGCACCGCAGGCTTCGGGAGACGCTGCGGCGCATCTGCGACAAGGCAGGCGTGCATCCGCATCTCTTCGACCGCGCGCTCTACTTCGGCAAGGACACGCCGATCAGCGGCACCGCGCACCAGGCGGGCACGTTGGTGTTCGGCGAAGACCCTGCGACGAGCGTGCTCGACCTCGACTGCCGGGCGCATGGGATCGACAACCTCTACGTCACCGACGCGAGCTTCTTTCCGTCCATCGGCGCCGTGAACCCGACGCTGACGATCATTGCCAACGCGCTCCGCGTGGCCGAACACATCGCCGGGCGCCTCGGCTAGAGAAGGAACGACGACATGCAGATGGGGATGATCGGACTGGGCCGGATGGGGGCCAACATGGCGCGACGGCTGATGCTCGGGGGGCACGACCTCGTCGTCCACGACCGCGCGCCGGCGATGATCGCGGGGCTCGCGGAGGACGGCGCCGAGGGCCAGGAGACGCTGAAGGGGTTCGTCGCGGCGCTCGCGCGTCCGCGCGCGGTCTGGCTGATGGTGCCTGCGGGCGTGGTGGACGCAAGCCTCGCCGAGCTGGTGCCGCTCCTCGACGCGGGCGACATCGTGATCGACGGCGGCAATTCCTACTATATCGACGACATCCGCCGCGCGGCGGAGCTCACCGAGCGGGGCATGCACTACGTCGACGTGGGGACGAGCGGCGGTGTCTGGGGGCTCGAGCGCGGCTACTGCATGATGATCGGCGGCGAGCTCGATCCGGTGCGCCACCTTGGCCCGATCTTCGAGACGCTGGCGCCGGGAGCGGGCGACATCACGCATACGCCGGGCCGCCCCGAGGGCAAGGGCACCGCCGAGCACGGCTTCCTGCACTGCGGTGCCGCGGGGTCGGGGCACTTCGTCAAGATGGTCCACAACGGGATCGAATACGGGCTGATGGCGGCCTATGCCGAGGGCTTCGGCGTGCTGCGGGCGGCCAACGTCGGCAAGAAGACCGACGCGCCCGACGCCGAGACGACGCCGCTCCGGAACCCCGAGCACTTCCAGTACGACCTCGACCTGCCCGAGATCGCCGAGGTCTGGCGGCGTGGCAGCGTCATCGCGTCGTGGCTCCTCGACCTCTCGGCGGCGGCGCTGATCGACGACCCGAACCTCAAGGCGTTCCGCGGCCGCGTGTCGGACTCGGGCGAGGGCCGCTGGACGATCAAGGCGGCGGTGGACCAGGGGATGCCGGTCCATGTGCTGTCGTCGGCGCTCTACGAGCGGTTCTCGAGCCGCGGCGAGTCGGATTTCGCCGACAAGCTCCTGTCGGCGATGCGCCACCAGTTCGGCGGACACATGGAGCGCGCGGCCAGGGAGGGCAGCGAGAAGCTCTGAGACCGGTACGGTCGCGTTTCCGCCGAGCCGATTGCTGAGGCGGCGCGCTGCACTAATATCTTCGGACCACCGAAGCGAAAGGGCACCCAATGACAGATCGCGAGAGACCGAAGGGCGGCGTCACTCGTCGCGGGCTCCTGAAGGGGACGGCGGCGCTCGGGGCGGCTTCGGCTTCGAGCTTCGCCGCCGGCGTGGAGCAGGCAGCGGCCGAGGAAGCGTCCTACGGGATGGTCCCGATCGAGCTCACGATCAACGGGACGCCGACCGCGATGACGGTCGACAGCCGCACGACGCTCCTCGACCTCCTGCGCGAGGGTCTGGATCTGACCGGCACGAAGGTCGGCTGCAACCACGGCCAGTGCGGCGCCTGCACGGTGCTCGTCGACGGCACTCGGGTCAATTCCTGCCTGCAGCTCGCCGCGATGGCGAACGGCAAGGCGGTCACGACCATCGAGGGGCTGGGCAAGGCCGATGACCTGCACCCGATGCAGCAGGCGTTCATCGAGCACGACGGGTTCCAGTGCGGCTACTGCACGCCCGGGCAGGTCGTCTCGGCCGTCGGCTGCGTGACCGAAGGGCATGTCGGCTCGGACGCGGAGATCCGCGAGTACATGTCGGGCAACCTCTGCCGCTGCGGCGCCTACAAGGGCATCGTCGCCGCCATTGCCTCGGCGGCGGATGCGACACGCGAAAGGAGCCAGGTCTGATGCAACCCTTCGATTATCGCAGGCCCGAGACGATCGACGCGGCGCTGGCGGATGTCGCGCCGATGGGCCGGGCGGGCCAGGGCGGCGCGTTCCTCGCGGGCGGCACCACCGTGCTCGACCTGATGAAGCTGCACGTGCTCGCGCCGCCGAGCCTGACGGACGTACAGGCGCTCGGGCTCGACCGCATCGAGGAGGACGGCGACACGCTCCATGTCGGCGCCCGCGTGACGATGGCCGCGGCTGCCGAGCACCCCGCGTTCCGCGACCGCGCGCCGGTGCTCTCCGAGGCGCTCTGGAAGGCGGCGAGCGCGCAGCTCCGCAACGTGGCCACGCTCGGCGGCAACGTGCTGCAGCGCACCCGCTGTCCCTACTTCCGCGACAACGTGAGCGCCTGCAACAAGCGTGCGCCCGGCTCCGGCTGTGCGGCCATCGGCGGGGTGAACCGCCTCCTCGCCGTCCTCGGCACCTCGGAGGACTGCATCGCGAGCTACGCCGGCGACTGGGCGAACGCGCTCATCCTCTTCGACCCCGACGTCACGATCCGCGGCAAGGGCGGCGAGCGCACGGTGGCCTTCGCCGACCTGCACGTGCGGCCCGGCAGCACGCCCGCCCGCGAGACCGTGCTCGGCGACGACGAGCTCATCACCGGGTACCGCATCGCGCTGCCGGCCTGGTCGCGCCGGTCGCTCTACGTCAAGGCGCGCGACCGCGACAGCTACGCCTTCGCGCTCGCCTCGGCCGCGGTGGCGCTCGACATGGACGGCGACACCGTGCGCGCGGCCCGCATCGGGCTCGGCGGCGTCGCGACCGTGCCCTGGCGCGCGCGGGCGGCGGAGGACTGGCTCGCCGGCCAGACGCTGACCGAGGAGGTCGCCACCGAGGCCGGACGTCGGGCCTTCGCCGATGCCAAGGGGCAGGGGCAGAACGACTTCAAGATCCCGCTCGGCCGCGCCACGGTCGCCAAGGCGCTGCTCGACGCCGCCGCCATGAAGATTGCCGAAGGAGACCGCCCATGAGCGCCGCAGCCCCTATCGGAGCCCCCGCCGACCGCATCGACGGCCCGCTCAAGGTCACGGGCGGCGCGCGCTATGCCGCCGACTTCACGGTCGCGAAGCCGCTCTACGCCGAACTGGTGACATCGACCATCGGGCTCGGCTCGATCACCCGCATCGACGCCGCCGCCGCGCGCGCGGTGCCGGGGGTGCTCGCGATCTACAGCCACGAGAACCCGCTCCCCGTCACCTCGGACGGGATGTTCTCGACGGGCGGACACGCGCAGCAGTCCTGGCGCCCGCTCGAGAAGCCGGACGTGCGCTTCTATGGCGAGATCGTCGCGATGGTCGTGGCGGACACGATCCTCGGCGCGCGCGAGGCCGCGCGAAAGATGCGCTTCGACTACGACGAGAAGACGCCCGCCCCCGACTTCGGCGCCGACGGGCTCACCGACATGCCGATGGACGCGAAGGCGCTGAGCGCGGGCGACATCGACGCGGCCTTCGCCGCCGCGGCCGAGCGTGTCGAGGAGGACTACGAGACCGCCGGCAACACCCATAACGCGATGGAGCTCTTCTCCACCACCGCAGCCTGGGATGGCGACAACCTGACGGTCTACGTGCCGAGCCAATGGGTCGACGGCTTCAAGGCCGGTCTCGCGAGCGAGCTCGGCATCGACGCGAGCGGCATCCGCGTGCTTTCGCCCTACGTCGGCGGCGGCTTCGGCGGCAAGGGGTCGCTCTACACGTTCACCCCGCTCGTCGCGGCGGCGGCGCGGGCGCTCGGGCGGCCGGTGAAGCTCTACGTCACGCGCGAGCAGGGCTTCACCACCGCGTCGTTCCGTGCGCCGACGCGGCAGGCGTTCCGGCTCGGCGCGGGACCGGACGGCCGCATCACCGGCTTCGCGCATCACGGCCGCGAGCTCTCGTCGCGGGCGGACCCGTACTTCGTCAACGGCGCCGAGGCGACCGCCCGGATGTACCACGCCGATGCCGTCCGCACCGGTGTCACGGTGGTCCATGCCGACCGGCCGACGCCCGGCTTCATGCGCGCGCCGGCCGAGACGCCCTACTTCTTCGCGCTCGAGTCGGGCGTCGACGAGCTGGCGCGCAAGCTCGGGATGGACCCGGTCGAGTTCCGCGTCCGCAACGACATCGACGCGGAGCCGGTCAACGGCGTGCCCTACACCTCGCGGAGCCTCGTCGAGTGCTACCGCGCGGCGGGCGACCGCTTCGGCTGGTCGGGCTACACGCCCGAGGTGGGCTCGATGACCGACGGCGACGAGCTCGTCGGCTGGGGCTGCGCCACGGCGGCCTACCCGACGCAGATGGCCGCGGCCTCGGTGCGGATCCATCTCGACATCACCGGCCGGGCGCGGGTGCAGGTCGCGAGCCACGAGATCGGCACGGGCGCCTACACGATCTTCGCGCAGGCGGTCGCCGCCAAGTTTGGGATCGGCGTCAGCCAGGTCAGCGTCGAGCTCGGCGACAGCAACCTGCCTCCGGGGACGATCGCGGGCGGGTCGGTTTCCACGGCCTCCAACATTTCGGTCATCGAGATCGCCTGCAACCGGATGCTGAAGCGGCTCGGCGCTGCCGAGGGCTCGCTCGACCTCGCTAAGGCGTTCGCCGACTACGGGCAGGCGGCAATCGAGGAATACGCCGAATGGGCGCCGCCTGCCGCAGGAAAGGGGGCCCAGAAGTCGCTCTACCAGAGCGAGGTCAAGATCGTCGGCGGGGCCGAGGAGGACTTCACCGCCTTCGCGTTCGGAGCCGAGTTCGTCGAGGTGCGGATCAACCGCTTCACGCGCGAGATCCGCGTGCCGAAGCTCATCGGTGCCTTCGCGGCGGGCCGGATCATGAACGAGAAGACCGCGAAATCGCAGCTTCTGGGCGGCATGGTCTGGGGGATCGGCCATGCGCTTCTCGAGGCCAACGAGCTCGATCCGCGGACCGGGGCGGTGATGAACGACAACATCGCGGAATACCTCGTGCCAACCTGCGCCGACGTGCGCGAGATGGAGGCGATCCTCGTCGAGGAGCGCGACGACAAGGTCAATCCGGCTGGCGCGAAGGGCATTGGCGAGCTCGGCATCGTCGGGACGGCCGCCGCCATCGCCAACGCGGTCCATCACGCGACGGGCGTTCGGGTGCGCCATGTTCCGATCCGCATCGAGGATCTTATCGGCATGGAGGCCTGACGCGGCCCACCGGTAGCTGCGCCGCCGGTCTCCGGCGCATGGACAGGCACTGTGCGATCGCGCACGCTTCTTGGGTCGCCGACGCCAGAATTTTTGTTATCTGTCGCGACAGCTCGCAGTGACGGAGGCGCTGATGCTTGGATCCGCTCGTGTCGCGTCCGTCATGGTCGCGTTGCAGCTCTTGCCGTCGGCGGCCGCCGCGCAGGCGGCGCTCGGCGTCGAGATCGTCGAGGCGGCCCTCGATGGGGGCGGCAGCGAGCGCTCGCTGACGGGCGAAATCGCGGCGCGGAATCCGGTGACGGTCGCCTTTCTGCTTGCCGGAAGGATCGCGTCGATTGCGGTCGACGAGGGTGCCGTGGTCGCCGAGGGCGACGAGCTCGGTCGTCTCGACAGCGTGCAGCAGGAGCAGTCCCTCCGCGCGGCGCAAGCGGGCGAGGCCAAGGCCGCGGCCGATCTCGCGCAGGCGCGCACGGATGCCGATCGGCAGACGGCGCTGCTCGACAAGGGGGCGACGACGCGCACCGAGCGCGACGACGCCGACGATGCGCTCCGCGTGGCCGAAGGCGCCAAGGCGCGGGCATCGGCCGAACTCGATCTGGCCCGGAAGGCGCTCGACGACACGGTGCTCGACGCACCGGGCGCGGGGCTCGTCACTGATCGCCGCGCCGAGCCGGGCGAGGTTGTGCGCGCGGCGCAGCCGGTGCTCGACGTGGCCCTGGGGCAGGCGCTCGATGCGGTCTTCGACGTTCCCGAGGCGCTGATCGCCGCGTCGGACGTGGCGCCGGTCGTCCGGCTGCAGCTCATCGAGGGCCCCGACGCCACGTTCACCGGCATGGTGCGCGAGGTCTCGCCTCTGGTCGACCCGGAGAAGGGCACGGTGCGCGTGAAGCTCGCGCTATCGGACGTGCCCGCCGGGCTCACGATCGGGATCGGGCAATCGGTGCGCGGCACGGTCCGGCTGCCGGAGCCGCCGCACGTCACGTTGCCCTTCGAGGCGATCAGCAGCACGAAGGGTGGTCCCGCGGTGTGGGTCGTCGATCCCGCGGCGATGACCGTGTCGCTGCGTCCGGTGACGGTCGCGCGCTACGAGACCGATCGCATCGTGCTCGGCGGGGGCCTCGAGGCCGGCGAGAAGGTCGTCGCGAAGGGCTCGAACCTGCTTTATCCCGGCCGCAAGGTGATGGCGGTCGGGGCGGGCGGATGAGGGGCGCGCTCATCGCGGGCGCCTGCATGCTGGGTCTCGCCGGGTGCAAGGACGACCCCGCGCCGGCACCGCCGCCACGCCCGGTCGTGTCGGAGATCGTGAGCCCGGAGACGAGCGCGCCGCGGCCTTGGACCGGAACGATCATGGCCAGGGTCGAGACCGATCTCGGCTTTCCGCAGGCCGGCACGCTCGCGGGGCGCAGCGTCGAGATCGGCGATCTCGTCGCTGCGGGGGCCGAGATCGCGTATCTCGATCCGCAGGACTTCGACGCGAGCCTGAGATCGGCGGAGGCGGGCGTCGCCGTGGCGCAGGCGCAGCGCAAGAGCGCCGCCGATGCGCTCGACCGGTCGCGGCAACTCGTCGCGCGGGGGACCGACAGCGCCACGCGGCTCGAGGCGGCCGAGAACACCTTCGCCGGCGCGGATGCCGCCCTCGAGCAGGCCCGCGCCACCCGCGACCAGGCCGCCGACGCGCGGTCCAACGCCACGCTGGTCGCGCCGCGGGACGGCGTCGTGACGCGGACCGAGGTCGAGCCCGGTGCCACGCTCGAGGCCGGCGCCCCGGTCCTGACGCTGGCCGCCACGGAGACGCGGGAGGTCGTGGCGGACCTGACCGAGGCGGAGCTCGGCCGCGTAAGGGACGGCGAGGCCTTCGAGGTGACGCTGCTCGTGGCGCCCGAGGTCAGCCTCGAGGCGCGGCTCGCCCGGATCGATCCGGTCGCCGACGCCGCGACCCGGACGCGCCGCATCCATCTTGCGCTCGGCACCGCGCCGGACGCCTTCCGGCTCGGCGCACTCGTCAAGGTGCGGCCTGTCGCCGGCCAGGACGCCGCCCTCACGGTGCCGGCGAGCGCGGTCATCGCGGGCACGCCGCCGGCGCTCTGGATCGTGGACCGTGACGCGGGGATCGTGCATCGCCGCGAGGTCACGACCGGCGCACCCCGCGGCGACCGCGTCGAGGTCACCGAGGGGCTCGAGGCGGGCAACGAAGTGGTGACACGCGGCGTCCATTCTCTGAAGGACGGGGCCCCTGTCGGCGGCAGGGTGCAGCCGTGAAGGGCTTCAACCTCTCCGATTGGGCGCTCCGCCACCGGTCCTTCGTCTGGTTCCTGATGGGGGTGAGCCTTCTCGCGGGAGCGCTTGCCTACTTCTCGATTGGGCGCGAGGAAGACCCGAACTTCGCGATCAAGACCATGATCGTCACGGCCTCGATCCCCGGCGCCAGCGTCGAGGATACGCTGACGCAGGTCACGACGCGGATCGAGAAGAAGCTCGAGGAGATCGACCAGCTCGATTACACGCGCTCGGTCACGCGCCCGGGGGAGGTCGTCGTCTACGTCGAGCTCCTGCCCGAGACGGCGGCGAGCGAACTGCCGGGCATCTGGCAGGACGTGCGCGACAAGCTCAACGACATCCGGAGCACCTTCCCGGACGAGCTCGAGGGGTTGCGCTACAACTCCGACTTCGGCGACGTGTTCGGCAACATCTACGCCTTCACGTCCGACGGCTTCAGCCCGCGGGAGCTGCGCGACCGGGTCGACGACGCGAAGCGTGCGGTCGAGCAGCTCCCCGACGCGGGCAAGGTCGAGGTGATCGGCGCACGCGATGAGGCGGTCTACCTCGACATCTCTGCCGAGAAGCTCGCGGCGCTGGGCATCGACCAGCAGGAGGTGCTCGACACGCTGTCGGCGCAGAACGCGATCCTGCCGTCGGGTGTGGTCGAGTCCGGCGCCGAGCGCATCCTCGTGCGGCTCTCGGGGCAGTTCGTCGACGCCGACAGCCTCGAGCGGATCAACCTGCGCGTCGACGACCGGTTCTTCCCGCTGACGGATTTCGCGACGGTCGAGCGCGGCACCGTGGACCCGCCGGACAATCTCTTCCGCTACAAGGGCCAGGAGGCGATCGCCCTTGCCGTGGGCATGCGCGACGGCGCCAACATCGTCGACTTCGGCACCGAACTTCAGGCCGCCATCGACGGGGTCAAGGCTGGCCTACCCATCGGCATCGACATCGCCCATGTGGCCGACCAGCCCGAGGTCGTGGTCGACGCGGTCGGGCACTTCCTGCGCGCGCTTGCCGAGGCCATCGGGATCGTGCTCATCGTGAGCTTTGTCAGCCTCGGGCTGCGCGCTGGGCTCGTCGTCACGGTGACGATCCCGATGGTGCTGGCGATCACCTTCGTGGTCCTGAACGCGCTCGGCTTCACGCTCCAGCGGATCTCGCTCGGCGCGCTCATCATCGCGCTCGGACTTCTGGTCGACGACGCGATGATCGCCATCGAGACGATGATTTCGCAGCTCGAGCGCGGCAAGAAGCTGCGCGAGGCGGCCTCGTACGCCTGGACCTCGATCGCGGCGCCGATGCTGACCGGCACGCTCATCACGGTCGCGGGGTTCATCCCCATCGGGCTCAACGACTCGTCCGCCGGCGAGTTCACGTTCTCGCTCTTCGTCGTCATCGCGGTGGCGCTCGTGATCAGCTGGTTCGTCGCCGTGCTCTTCGCGCCGCTCCTCGGGGTGACGATGCTGTCGGCGAAGATGGCTCGGCACGGCGACGGTCCGGGGCGCCTGCGCCGGGTCTTCCACGGCGTCCTGCGCGCCGCGATGCGCGCGCGCTGGCTGACCATCGGGATCACGGTCGTCGTCTTCGCCGCATCGCTCTACGGGCTCACCAAGGTCGAGAACCAGTTCTTCCCGAGCTCGGACCGAAACGAGCTCGTCGTCGACGTGGCGTTGCCGCAGAACGCGTCCATCGCCGCGACGCGGGCGGCGATGGACCGGCTCGAGGCGACGCTCAAGGACGACGAGAACGCGGTCTTCTGGTCGTCCTACGTGGGCGAGGGCGCGCCGCGGTTCATCTTGTCGTTCGACGTCCAGACGCCCGGCCCGAACGTCGGGCAGATCGTCATCCAGACGCCGTCCATCGAGGCGCGCGACGCGCTGCAGGCCAAGCTCCGCAAGCTCATCGCGGCGGAGTTTCCGGGCGACGACATCTACGTCAAGCTTCTGGAGATCGGCCCGCCGGTCGGCCGGCCGGTCGAGTACCGCATCAGCGGGCCGGACATCGACACGCTCCGCGACCGCGCGCGCGACTTCCTTGCCGTGATGGCGACGGATACGCGCCTTGCCTATCTCATCCTTGATTGGAACGAGCCCGCGCGGGTGCTCCGCGTGGACATCGAGCAGGACAAGGCGCGCCAGCTCGGGCTCTCGCCACGCGACATCTCCGCGGCGCTCGAGACGATCTATGACGGCCGCAGCGTCACCGAACTGCGCGACGACACCTACCTCGTCGACGTGGTGACGCGCGGGCGCGCGGACGACCGCAGCTCCGTCGATGCGCTTGCCAACCTGCAGATCGGCCCGACCGGCATCCCGCTCGGCTCCGTGGCGCGGATCGGCTACGGCACCGAGCCGCCGGTGATCCACCAGCGCAACCAGGTGCCGACGATCACCGCCAAGGCCGCCGTCACGGGCGACGAGCAGCCCGCCACCATCGTGGCCTCGCTGGCCGGGCAGGTCGATGCGTTCCGCGCCGAACTGCCGCGCGGGTTCTCCATCGAAGTCGGGGGCGCGGTCGAGAGCAGCGCGGACTCGCAGGGCCCGATCATCGCGGTCGTGCCGGTGATGCTCTTTGCGATCGTCACGCTGGTGATGATCCAGATGCAGAGCTTTCGGTTGACGTTCATCGTGCTCTGCACGGCGCCGCTCGGGCTCATCGGCGTGGTGGCGGCGCTGCTGCCGTCGCGCGCGCCGCTCGGATTCGTGGCGATCCTCGGCGTGCTGGCGCTCGTGGGGATCCTGATCCGCAACGCGATCATCCTCGTCCACGAGATCGAGGCACGCCGGAAGGACGGCTTGTCGCGCTGGGACGCGGTGTTCGAGGGCTCGGACAATCGGGCGCGGCCGATCCTGCTGACCGCCGCCGCCGCGAGCCTCGCGCTCATCCCGATCTCGCGCCAGATCTTCTGGGGGCCGATGGCCTACGCGATGATGGGGGGCATCATCGCGGGGACCATCATCACGCTCGTCTTCGTGCCGGCGCTCTACCTCGCGGTCTTCAACGCGAAGCGCGAGACGTCCGAAGCCCCCGAAAAGGCGTCCGAACAGGCGTCCGAGCCGGCATCTGCGGTCGAGCCGGACCATGCACCCGCACGCCGCACCGGAACGGCCGGCAGCTGAGCACGGGCAGCCGCCGGCCGTCGCGGCGACGGTCAGGCCCGGAGCCCGTGCGCCGGATGGGACAGCGCGGTCACGATTCCGCGCAGCTCCGCCAGTCCCTTCAGCCGCCCGATCGCCGGATAGCCCGGCTGGGCGCGACGTGTCAGGTCGTCGAGGATGTCCTGTCCGTGATCGGGGCGGAACGGGATCGAGGCGTCCTCGCGCCCCGCGGCGCGCCGCTGCGCCTCTTGCCGCAGGGTCGCCGCGACCAGGGCGACCATGTCCGTGTCGCCTTCGAGATGCGCGGCCTCGTGGAAGCTGCCCTCAATGTCGGTCGTCTCGCGCGCTACGTTCCGCAGGTGCAGGAAATGCACGCGGTCGCCGAGCCGGTCCATGATGCCGGGCAGGTCGTTGTCCGGCCGCGCGCCGAGCGAGCCCGAGCAGAGGGTGAGCCCGCTGGCGGGCATGTCGACGGCGGCCATGACCGCGGCGTAGTCCGCTTCCGTCGACATGACGCGCGGCAGGCCGAGGAGCGGGAACGGCGGGTCGTCGGGGTGGCAGCAGAGGCGCATGCCGAAGCTCTCGGCGACGGGGGCGACTTCGGACAGGAAATCGACGAGATGGCCGCGCAGCGCATCCGCTCCGAGCCCTTCGTAGGCGGCGAGGTGGTAGCGCAGATCCTCGAGCGAGAACGTCTCGGCCGCTCCCGGAAGCCCGAAGGCCACGGTGCGGACAAGCTCTGTGCGCGCCGCGTCGTCGAGCGCGGCGAAAACCGCGCGGGCGGCGGCGGTGGTCGCGGCGGAGTAGGCCTCCTCGGCGCCGCGTCTTTGCAGGATGAAGAGGTCGAACGCGGCGAACGTCGGCAGGTCGAAGCGCATGCAGGTCGCGCCGTTCGGGAGCCGGTGGGCGAGGTCGGTCCGCGTCCAGTCGAGGACCGGCATGAAGTTGTAGCACACGGTGCGGATGCCGGCCGCGGCGAGGTGCTGCAGGGAAAGCTTCCAGGCATCGAGATGGCCCCGCCAGTCGCCGGTCTGTCGCTTGATGTCCTCCGAGACCGGGATGCTCTCGACCACCTCCCAGGCGAGATGCGAGGGCGCCCCGTCGGCCATCCGCGCGACCTCGAGCTGGCGCCGGGCGATCTCCTCCGGCGTCCAGACGGCGCCGGTCGGCAGGTGATGCAGGGCCGAGACCACGCCTTCGACCCCGGCCTGCATCATGTCGTCCACCGAGACGCGATCCTTCGGCCCGAACCATCGCCATGTCTGCCGCATGAGAGTTCCTTCTGGCGCTGCCCGGCGCGAGCGTAGCCCGGACGATTGGAGTTGACTAGTATGGTAGCTGCGTGGAAGTCTGGCTCCATGAAGGTTTCCGCGTGATGACGTCCGGACCCCGCGCAAGCGGTGCGCTCGAGACCCAAAGGCTTGTTGGGCCGCAGCTTTTTCGCCTCCTTCGCGAGCGCATCGTCCGCGGCGAGCTGGCGCCCGGGTCGAGGCTGTCGGAGGCCGAGATCGCCCTCGCGCACGGCATCAGCCGCCAGCCGGTCCGCGAGGCGTTCATCAAGCTGGCGGAAGCGGGCCTCATCGACGTTCGGCCGCAACGCGGGAGCTACGTCAGCCGGATCGACGTCGGTGCCGTGATCGCCGCGCAGTTCGTGCGCGAGGCCGTCGAGGCGGACATCGTCCGCCGGGTCGTTCCGGCGGCGACACCCGCCGCACTCGGCGACCTCGATGCGATGCTCGACGCACAGGCGGAAGCTGCGGACATCGAGGATCCGCGACCGTTCATCGCCTCGGACGAGGCGTTTCACCGTCGGCTGGCCGACATCGCGGGGCAGGGCGGCGGATGGATCTTCCTGCAACCCCTGAAGACGCAGATGGACCGGGTCCGGCATCTGAGCGCGCGAACCTTCCCGCGCCGCGCGCTGGTGCGCCAGCATCGCGAGATCGTCGCTGCGATCCGTGCGGGCGACCCGAACCTGGCGGAAGACCGGATGCGGCACCATCTGCGGCGCATCCTCGAGGATCTTCCGGCCGTGGCCGCCGCGCTGCCGGACTACTTTCGCGCGAAGACGAGCGATGACGCGCGATGACGCGATGACGCGCGATGACGCGATGACGCGATGACGCGCGATGCGGCATCCGTCCGCGGCAGAAAACAGGGGAGAGAGACATGACCGACACGACGACGAGGCTGCCGCGGCGCACCGTCCTGCGGCTCAGCGGTGCGGCGCTGGCCACCCCGGCGCTCATGCGCGCGGGTTGGGCGCAGGATGTCCACGTCTGCCGGATCGCCCATTCGGAGGCGATCGGCTCGCCGTTCACCAATGCCTTCGACCGCTGGACGGCGATCCTGAAGGAGCGCAGCGACGGCCGCATCGACGCGCAGCACTTCCCGGCGAGCCAGCTCGGCCCGCTCGCGCAGCTTCTCGAGATGAGCCGCATCGGCACCATCCAGGTCACCGCCGCCGGACCCGACAGCGAGGAGGCCATCGCGCCCGAGATCGCGGCGACCGCAGGGGCGCCAGGCTTCATCTACAAGGACGAGGCCCACGTCGACCGCGTGCTCCAGGGCGACATCGGCGAGGAGATCAGCCGGATCGCCCGCGAGAAGACCGGCGTCGAGTTCATCGCCTACGGCGAGGTCGGCTTCCGGCACCTCCTGACCAAGGCGCCGGTCACGGACCTCGCGAGCCTCGAAGGCGTGAAGCTGCGCGTGCCGGAGGTGCGCGTCTGGGTCGACTTCTGGAAGCTCCTCGGCGCGAACCCGACGCCGCTGCCCTATTCCGAACAGTACTCGGCGCTCTCGACGGGCGTGATCGACGGGCTCGATTCCGACTACTTCTCGATCCTCGGCTTCAAGTGGCACGAGCAGGCGAAGAACATCCTGCCGACGTACCACTGGTTCCTGCCGAAGGCGATCCGCATGAACGCGGCCTGGCTCGACGGGCTGCCCGATGACCTGCAGGCGCTGTGCCGCACCTCCGCCAAGGAGGTCTTCGCCGAGCAGCGCAGCATCAACCGCGCCGGCGCCGACCAGGCGCTGACCGAGCTCGAGACGATCGGCTGCACCGTCCATCCCTTCCCCGCCGACGAAAAGGCGAAGTGGGAGGAGCGGTCCGCGCCGCTTTACGAGCAGTTCGGCGCGACGAGCCCCGCGACCGCCGACATGATCGCCCGGATCCGCGCGCTGGCATGACGACGCGCGCGGCATCCCGCACGTGAGCGAAGCGGTCGCGGTGCGCCGGCCCGCGGGCGGCTTCCGCGCGCTCGACCGCGCCGTGGAGGCCGTCGCGGTCGCGATGACGCTCAGCGCCACCGCGGTCGTCGTCCTGCAGGTGTTCTGCCGCTACGTGCTCAACGCCTCGCTGCCCTGGCCCGAGGAGCTGGCGCAGGTCCTCTTCGTCTGGTCGGTGTTCCTCGGCCTCGCGGTGCTGACGCACCGCGACCGCCATATCGCGATCTCGCTTTTCGTGCCGAAACTGCCGCCGCGGGTGCAGGCGTGGCATGGTGCCATGCTGCGCGCGGCGGCGGCGCTCGCCTGCATCGTGATGGTCGTCCACGGCATCGACTTCATGAACCGCACGATGCAGGTGCTGCCGGCGCTGCGCCTGCCGCTGCGCTATCTCTTCATGGCGGTGCCTGCGGGCGGCGCGCTCGCGCTCGTGTTCCTTGCGGCGCCGCTGCCGGGACGGCCGGCCTGGTCGGGCCTCGCGGCCCTCGTGGCGGGGCTCGCGGCCTACTACGCGCTCCGCGAAGGCGGCGGGCTCGTCTTCGGCGAAGCGGGCAGCACGACGGTCCTGATGCTCGTGACGCTCGTCCTCATCTTCGCCGAGGTGCCCATCGTCTTCGCCCTCGTGATCGGGTCGTTCGCGGGGCTGACGCCGCTGCCGCCGCTGATGCTGGTGACGATCACGCAGACCATGTCGGGCGCGCTCAACTCGTTCACGCTGCTCGCGATCCCGTTCTTCATCCTGGCGGCCGCGGTGATGAACGCGGGCGGGATCACCGTGCGGATCGTCGACCTCGCGTTCCACCTCGTCGGCCACTTCAGGGGCGGTCTCGGCCAGGCCAACGTCGTCACCAACGTCATGCTGGCGGGCGTGTCCGGCTCCTCGACCGCCGATGCCTCGGCAACCGCGAAGCTCCTCGTGCCGCAGATGGAGCGGCACGGCTACGACCGGGCCTTCGCCTGCGCGCTGACCGCCGCCGCCTCGACGCTCGCCAACATGATCCCGCCGGGCCTCGGCCTCATCATCTACGCGGCGCTCGCCTCGGTGTCCGTGGGCGCGCTCTTCGTGGGCACCATCGTGCCGGGGCTGATGATGGCCTCGGCCCTCGCCGTCGTGGT
This sequence comes from Paracoccaceae bacterium, assembly GCA_965219015.1. Taxonomy (GTDB): domain Bacteria; phylum Pseudomonadota; class Alphaproteobacteria; order Rhodobacterales; family Rhodobacteraceae; genus CBDCNH01. The sequence goes on along the minus strand of CBDCNH010000011.1, from coordinate 911,225 downwards.
CTGGCTCGTCTCCATCCGGCGCGGCTACGGCGGGGAGCGCGACCGCTCGACCGCCGCGGTGCGCTGGCGCGCGTTCTGGATGGCGACGCCCGCGCTGTGCCTGCCGGTTCTCATCGTCGGCGGCGTCCGCTTCGGCGTCTTCACCGCGACCGAGGCGGGCGCCATCGCCTTCGTCTTCGCGCTTGCCTGCGGCGCGCTCGTCTACCGCGGGCTGACGGCGGCGAACCTCGTCGCGGCGTTCCGCGAGGCGGTGGAGGACACCGTCGCCGTCGCCGTCATCATCGCGGCCGCAGCGCCCTTCGCATGGATCCTGACCTTCGAGCAGGCGCCGCAGAAGATCGCGGCCTGGCTCGGCGCGCTGACGGGCGAGGCGGTCGTGCTCCTCCTTCTCATCAACGCCTTCCTCCTCTTCGTCGGCCTCTTCATCGAGATGATCGCGGCGCTCGTGGTCCTCGTGCCGATCCTCGTGCCGGTCGTGACGGCCGCGGGCGTGGACCCGCTGCAATTCGGCATCGTGATGGTGATGAACCTCGTGATCGGCGCGCTGACCCCGCCGCTCGGCGTCCTGGTGTTCACCACCGCGCGGGTCGGCGGGGCGCCATCCTCGGCGGTGTTCCGCGCCATCCTGCCCTTCGTCGCGGCTCAGCTTCTGGTGCTGGTGCTCGTCACGCTCGTCCCCGGGATCACGCTGCTGCCGATCCGGTGGTTCGGCCCGTGACGGAAGCTGCCATGCCCGACGCTCCCTTCGCCCGCCTCGCCGTGATCGGCCTCGGGATGGCGACGAAGCCGCATCTCGAGGCGCTGTCGCAGCTCGCCGGCCGCGTCGCGGTCAGCGGCGTGTTCACCCGGTCGCGAGCGACGGCGGAGAGGGTCGGCGCGGCCCACGGCTGGCACGTGTTCGACAGCGTCGAGGCCATCGCGACCGATCCCGGCACCGACGGCGTGATCCTCGCCACGCCGCCCGACGCGCGCGCCGAGATCGTCGCGGCTCTGGCGGCGTCGGGCAAGGCGATCCTGATGGAGAAGCCGGTCGAGCGGTCGCTCGCCGCCGCCGGGCGGCTGGTGGCGCTCTGCGAGCAGGAGGGCGTGCCGCTCGGCATCGTCTTCCAGCACCGCTTCCGGCCCGGCGCGCGGCGCCTGCGCGCGCTCGTGGACGCGGGCGCGCTCGGCGACCTCGCTCTCGTGCGCGCCACGGTCCCGTGGTGGCGCGGGCAGGACTACTACGACGCGCCGGGGCGCGGCACGCTGGCGCGCGACGGCGGCGGCGTGATGATCAGCCAGGCGATCCACGTCCTCGACCTGATGCTGTCGCTCACGGGCCCTGCCGCGGAGGTGCAGGCGTTCACGGCCACCACGCGCCTGCACCGGATGGAGACGGAGGACTTCGTCAGCGCCGGCCTGAGCTTCGCGAAGGGACTGGTGGGCTCCGTCATGGCGACGACCGCGACCTGGCCCGGCGAGCCGGACTCGCTGGTGCTCGACGGCACGCTCGGGACCGCGACGCTGCGCGGCGGCCGCCTCGACGTGGCCTGGCGCGACGGGCGCACGGAGCAGGTCGGCGAGGCGAGCGGCTCGGGCAGCGGCGCGGACCCGATGGCGTTTCCCTGCGACTGGCATCGCGATCTCATCGAGGACTTTGCCCGCGCCATCGCCGCGGGTCGTGCGTTGGCGGTCACGGGCCGGGAGGCGCTCCGCGTCCACGCGCTGATCGACGCGATGGTCCGCTCCGGCCTCAAAGGCCGGCGTGTCGCCGTCGACCTTGTCGCATGAGCGTCCGCTTCGCCGCCGTCGGCCTCGACCACCGGCACATCTTCGGCATGTCGGAGGGCCTGATCGCCGCCGGGGCCGTGCTCGCCGGCTACTGGACCGAAGGCACGCCGCAGCCGCTCGAGGGATTCCAGCGCCGCTTCCCGGACGCCGCCCGCCGGACCGACCTCGACGCGATCCTCGACGACCCGGCCATCGCGCTCGTCGTGATCGCCGCGCGGCCCGACCGGCGCACCACCCTCGCCATCGCCGCGATGCGCCGCGGCAAGGACGTGATGGTCGACAAGCCGGGCTGCATCACCGAGGACGACCTCCGCTGCCTGCGCGACACGGTGGCGGAGACGGGGCGCATCTGGTCGGTCGATTTTTCCGAGCGCTTCGAGGTGCCCGCGACGACCGTCGCGACGCGGCTCGTCCGCGACGGTGCCATCGGCCGGGTGATCCATACCACCGGCCTCGGCCCGCATCGGCTCAACGCGGCCACGCGTCCCGACTGGTTCTGGGACGCGGCCACCTATGGCGGCATCCTCACCGACATCGCGTCGCACCAGATCGAGCAGTTCCTGCATTTCACCGGCAGCGACGATGCCCGCATCACGCTTGCTGCCGCCGCCAACCTCGCCCATCCGAGCCGCCCCGCGTTTCAGGACTTCGGCGAGATCGCGCTCGCCTCCGACCGCGCACGCGGCTACATCCGCGTCGACTGGTTCACCGCGGATGCCCTGCCAACCTGGGGCGACGGCCGGCTTTTCCTCACCGGCACGGAGGGCACGATCGAGCTGCGGAAGTACGTCGACGTGGCCGGGCGGCCGGGAACCGATCATCTCTTCCTGACGAACGGCACGCGGTGCGACCACATCGACTGCTCGGGCGAACCGCTGCCGTACTTTCCAAATCTGCTTTCCGACATTCGCGACCGGACCGAAACGGCTTGCCCGCAGGCGCGCACGTTCAAGGCTCAGGAGCTGGCCATCCTCGCACAACAAAGGAGCGCCATCCCGTGACGGCCCGTCGCCCGTGGGGAAGGTCGCCTGCAATTGCAGCAGGCAGTCGGGGTTCAGGACCGCTTCATCGATCCTCCCGGGCACGACCGGACCGTCGCCATTTCTCCTCGCGCACGCCATCCGCGCGGCTCCAGGCAGGCGACGGCGACGGCAGCCACCACGCACAGGATGTCGCTGACGAGCCGCGGCTCGCATCGGCGCTTGGTTCGCAGAGCTCGGCTCGGCGAGCGTGCCGTGCGTCATTGCGACACCAAACGACGCCGGGACGTCGGAAACGTCCGCGGCGGGCGCATGCGTCACCGCCGCGGGTGTCGGGACCAACGAGATGTAGATCGCACACATACCGCCGAAGCCGATTGCCGATGCCGAGCGTCAACCCTACCCGCAAGCTCGCCAGCGCAAGGAAGTGGGCATCGGGACGCCCGCATGGTGACGGCCATGACGCGGCTGACGGCGGTTGCCGGTTGGCTCTCGCCCGCGAGACTGGCGGCAGCGACTGCCGCGAGACCGCGACAGGCGCCTTGCGGCAGTCGGGGAACGAAGCGGATCACCGGAAGCCAGCCGAACGAAGGCCCGGTGGCGCCCAGCGGAATGGCAACCACGAACCCTGAGATCGGCATGACCAGCATCGTGCGCCGGGAGGCACGCGAACCCAGTATCGCCCGCAGCGGTGACGACACCGGGCGCGCGTGCGCTGATCGCGTGCCCGCTCGTTGCAATGCCGACCCCAAGGTCGCGGCTGCAGCGCGGAAGGTTGCTCATCGTCGCGACCCCGAGCGAGCCGAGCGCGACGCCGCCCAGTGCCAACTTGGCGTGGGCGGGGCCGCGCCGGCGGGCGCCGGAGAGGGTGGGAGACGTCGTCGCCAGATATCGGCGCGTCAGTACGCGACCGAGAAACGGGCGCGGTGGTGCTTCGGGCGCTCTGCCTCGTCCAGCATCGCGACCGCGTAGTCCTCGAGCGAGATGCGGCTTTCGCCATCTTCTCCCGTCATCAGCCGGTCGCCGCCGGTACGGTAGGTTCCGGTCCGGTCGCCGGGCACGAGATGTGCGGCCGGGCTGACGAACACCCAGTCGAGCGTCGGCTCGGCGCGCAGCTGGTCGAGGAACGCGGCCGTGCGGAGGGCGCCGTCCTTCCACTCCGCCGGGAAGTCCGGCTGGTCGATCACTCGCTGGCCTTCCGCCACCTCCAGGGTTCCCGCGCCGCCGACCGCGAGCAGCCGGTCGACGCCCGAGCGCCGGACGCCGTCGATGAGCGCCTGGGTGCCGTTGCCGTCGGGATCCTTGCCCGGGTTGAAGGCGCTGATGACGAGATCGTGGTTCGCGACGGCTTCGGCAAGCGCGTCCGCATCCGTGGCGTCGACCTTCACGCCGCGCAGCTTCGCGGCCGCCGGCAAAGCCGATGTGTTCGAGACGATGGCGGTCACGTCGTGGCCGCGCTCGAGGCTCTCGGCGAGGATTTTGGACCCGACGAAGCCGGTGGCGCCGATCAGAGCGATTTTCATGGCAGGTTTTCCTTTCAGGACTGGAGAGCAGAGGTGGCCGCATGGGCGACCGCATCGACGAAGCGGTCGGGATGGCCCAAGAAGTCTTCGTGCAATACCTGGACGCGTTCAGATCCTCTTTCGATGAGGAAGCTCGGGAAGCCCCGCAAGTCGAACCGGCGCATGAGCACGCGGCTTTGCGCGACATGCCCGGCAGCGGCCGCGAGATCGAAGGCGGCTACGAAGGCGTGCCGGTCGAGCCCGCTTTCCGCCGCGATGTCGGCGAGGACATCGGCGTCGACGACGCGCCGGCCGTCGCGGTAGTGCGCGATCTGGATCGCGTGCAGCATCCGCGGACCGGCCCCCTTGCCGTCCTGTCCTGCGGCGAGCACTGCCGCGATCGGCGGCAGCGACCAGAAGACAGTCTCAGGGCCGCCCAGCAGTCCATCCGTGTAGGCGGGTCCGAACGGTTGTCCCGTCAGCGACGCGATGCGGGCATCGCTCTGGCGGATGTGATCCGTCTTCTCCGACGCGAGCCGCGACGGTTCGGTCCAGAGCCCGCCGCCGTGGAGTACCAGCGTGCCCCCGGCGGCCTCGACCGCGTCCGCCATCGGCGCGGCGGCGTAGCACCAGCCGCAGAGCGGATCGTGGAAGTAATGAAGCGTGAGGTTCTGCATGAGCCGTCTCCCTATCCTGTCCCGACCGAAGTAGGGGCTTCAAAGTCGCGCGGGTATCTGGCCCCTGATCCAAAGACCTTGTAGCAAGGCTGCAAGATGGAAGACTTCCGCCCTTATGCCGTCTTCGCCGAGGTTGCGTCCGCCGGGTCGATGAGCGCGGCGGCGAGGCGCCTTCGGATGACCCCTTCGGCAGTCAGCCAGACGATCCGGGGCTTCGAGGCGCGCACGGGGATCGTCCTGCTCAACCGTTCGACCCGGAAACTGTCGCTGACCGAGGCGGGCGAGCGCTGCCTGCCGCATTGCCGGCGCATGCTGGAGGCGGGAGCCGCGGCGACGGCCTCCTTGGCGGCAGCGCGCGATGCGCCGAACGGGATGCTGCGCCTCGCTGCGCCGATCGGGTTCGCGGCGCATGTCTCGCCCGCGCTCGCACCTGTCCTCGCGGACTGGCCCGGGCTGACGCTTCGGCTCATCCTTGACGATCAGCTGGCGGATCTCATCGACATGCGCGTCGATCTGGCGCTGCGCGTCGGAGCGGTGCCCGACACGGACTGGGTCGGTCGCAAGTTGTGCGACTTCGACCGCGTCCTCTGCGCCGCCCCGGCCTATCTCGAGCGTCGCGGCGTGCCGGCTGCGCCCTCTGACCTGCTGCGCCATGACTGGCTCGCGATGGCGGGTGCCGGCCTCGACCGGTCCACGTTCGACCCCGAGCCGCGGCACGAACGGATCGCGCTCGACCTCGAAGGGCCCGACGCGGCACGCGAGCGCATCGAGGCCCCGGTCCGCATCAGCACCACCAACCAGATTGCGCTGCAGCAACTCTGCGAGGAGGAGATGGGCATCGCCACGCTCTTCCATCCCGACGTCCGTCCGGCACTCGAACGTGGCGACCTTGTGCGCGTCTTGCCGGGCTGGCGGCCCGGCGCGTCCCCGGTGACGATGATCACGCGCGGCAGCGACGATCACACCGCCAAGGTCCAGGTCGCCGCCGCTGCATTGAAGCGCTACTTCTCGGCGCTGCCCAACGCCGGATGACCGGACGGGCGCAAGTGGCGTTGCCGCACGGCGCGAGGGTCGGCGGGGCAGCTCCGTGCCGATGCTTCGCGGGTGAAGCTTGCTTCGGATCAGTGACCTTGCGGCACGCCGTCTGCGACGTGCTGCCGGCGGCTGCGGGCCACAGGAAGGTCGCCGGACAGGCGGCAGTCCGGGACGACATCGAACCGGGCGTCGCCAGGCATCGAAGGCACCGGCGCAGTCCCATGCCAAGCCGTCGAACGCGGATGGCGCCGCGCCGGTCGCGTCCTGCACGCCGGGGATGACCCACGCTGCGGCGATCGTGGGCGAAATCCTCGCTCAACCCCCCAAGCCATTCGGGCATTTCTGCCCCTGCCACCGCCTGCCGCATGTTGTCCTCGCGGGCCAGCGCGCTGGGGCCGATCAGTGTGCAAGCTCTCCCCGCCTGCCCATCTTCGATCGGGGCGGCGATCATGCCGTTTCCGCGGACCAGTCCGGCAAACTCGAGCAAGCCCTGCATGATCAGGCTCGGGCGCAGGCTCCGGGCCGCCGGCGCCTTGGCGATATCGAGGGCGACCGTGCTGGCTCGGCAGAGTTCGAGCCCGCCTTTGAGGTGATCGTCGTGCTGCCGCGGTGGGACGACATGAACGCGGACGTCCCGCTCTCGGTCATACGACCGGGAAGCCGGTGCGCGAGGCGGATCGGACCGAAGCAGTTGGTGAGCATGATCTCGGCCAGTTCGGCACCGCTCGGCTTGACGACGCTCAGGTGCCGCGGTCCGTAGATGCCGGCGCTGCAATAGATCACGTCGTAGCGGCTTTTGCCAAAGTCCGTCAGAAACGGCTCGATCACGCCTGCGTCCGTGACGTCGAGGTCGCTTGCGTCAGAGCCGACCAGCGCGATGTCGGTCATGGATCAGCCGCGGGGAAAGAACTGCTGTGCGGGACGAAGGCCAAGGCCGCGCTGCGTGAGGGGACTCGAGCAGAGGGTTGGCACCGGGCTCCTCAACACGTCGAGGTGGAGCGTTTCGTTGACCGAGGCGGGCGAAGCGGTGCTTCGACGTCCGCGCCCTGCATCGGACGAAATCGGTCAGGCGATGGGCGAGGCACGGTCGCGTCGCGGTCGGGTCGCGTCCAGCCGATCCTCGCAAGGTTCGCGCGCGCGCATCCGGATGTGGTCCTCGACCGCCGCTTCGGGCGGTCATCGACGAGATGCCGCGCGAGCACGCCGACGAAGCGCGCATCCTATGATCCCGTGCCCCGGCAGACTGCCGACGGGGGACCCACTCCGACGGTCTTTCGGCTCCGGGAGCGCGGGCTAGCGGGACGACGCCGCGTCCGCAGCGCGGCCGAAGGCGTCGAGGCTCTGCCGCATCACGCTCAGGAAATCGCCCGATGCCGGCCTAATGCCAAGCGGCGGGAACACCGTGTCGGTCACGCCCAGCGCGGACATCCGGTCGCGCGCCGCGTGAGCCGGTTCGGCTTCCCAGAGGAACATCCGGGCGCCGGTTTCGGCAATCTTCTCTTCGAGCGCGCGCCATTCGACCTCGGTCGCCGCCTCGCGCGCATCCCATTCGACATTCGACAGGGTGAGGCCATAGGCCCGTCCGAGATACTGGTAGCGAGGGTGCGATGCGATGATCGGCATGCCCTTCGTCTTCGCGCCGACGCTCCGCGCTTCGGTATCGAGCGCCGTGAGATCGGCGACGAGGGCTGCAAGGCTCGCGTCGATCTTCGGCCCGTCCTCCGGCAGCAGCTTCTTCAGCGCTAGGGACAGCGCCCCCGCCTGCCGTGCGGCCTGGGCGAAGTCGAGCCAGGTGTAGCTCGCGATCCCGGTGTGCGAATGCATGCCTTCGGCGCCGTGCGAATGCGTGATCGTGTCGGTCGCGATGTAGGCATCGGAAAAGCCGGCGGAGGTGTCCACCGTGCGGGCGCGCGGCAACGTCGTCCGGGTGGTCCAGGTGGCGAAGCCCGCGCCGTTCAGGACGATGAGGTCGGCCGCCTGGACCGCGGAGATGTCGGCGATCGTCGGCTTCCAGAACGACGGGTCGACGCCGGCGGGGACCGGGAAGCGGACCTCGACGAGGTCGCCCGCCAGTCGCCCGGCGAACCAGGCCAGCGGGTAGTTGACGCAGACGACCAGCGGACGGTCCTGCGCCCCCGCAGGGGCCGCCGCGAAGGATGCGGCGGCCGCCCCGAGAACAAGAAAACCGCGCCGTGTCGTCACGACGAGCAGCTGCGCGCTAGGTCTTCGGGCGTCAGCACCCAGTAGTCGCTGTGCGCGCCGGAGACGACATCCGCCCGAAGTCCGCCGGTGACGTCGAGCCCGTCGAGCGGGATCTCCACGATGCCGGTGTTGCCGACGAGGCTCGTGGTCAACACGACGACATTGTCGCCGTTGGTCAGCGTGACCAGTCCCTCGGAGGGTGCCTGCCCGTCGTTGATCGTCGCCTTGACGGTCAGCGTCACGCAATCGCTCCTGGCATAGACGTTGAAGGGATGCGCTGCCGCCGGCCCGGTGACGGCGAGGAAAACCCCCGCCGCCGCGATGGCGCTCTTCCAGCGCCCGGTCATTTCGACGCCCAGTCTTCGAACTTGACCCAGAGGACTGCGCCCAGTTCCACCGGCTTCTGCTCGCCGTCATGGTCCATCGTCTCGGGCGCGGTGTTGAGTGCCGCAAAGCCCCACCAGCCGGCGGCGGGCGTGGCATAGGTGAAGACACCGTTCTCGTCGGCCTTGATCGTCTGCGTGATCATCAGGTCCGACGGCACGGTCGCTTTGCCGTCCTGGTTGTAATATTCCACTTCGACCTCGCCGTTCGGGACCGGCTTGCCCTCGAGCTTGATGACACCCTGGAACACGTTCCCGGCCCAGAGGCCGAAGGGCTTCGACAGCGGCACGATCTCGGTCCGGAGGCCGACCTCGGCATCCCAGCCGTCGTCCTCGCCGAAGGCGCTCACGTAGGTCTTGGTGTAATGGACGATGAAGGTGTCCTCGCCCGGTTCCCAATAGGGCTGCGGCTGCATCGCGAAGACGTACATGCCGGGCTCGGGCAGCTCATAGTCGAGCGCGAAGGCGGCGTGATCCATGACGGTCGCGCCCTTCAGGTCGCCGAGCAGGTCCGTCGTCTGGCCCGCATGGGTGACGCCGAAGGCGACCGGCGTCGAGAGGACCATGCCGTTGCCCTCGAACGGGTGCCCGAACGACACGTTCAGCTTGACGGACGTGCCATCGCCCTGGTCGATCATGTTGTCCGAGGGGATGATCATGCCGTAGTGGGCAAAGGCGGCGCTGGCGCTCAGGGTGGCGGCGGCAATGATGGCAGCGAAGGTAGGTTTCATCGGTCTCTCCTGGGTGCAAGTCTCGGGTCAGGTGGCCAGTAGCCAGGCCACGATGGCTTCGCCGCGCGCCTGCACGGCAAAGATGAGGCCGGAGGTCAGAACTCCGGCGCATGAAAGCAGGATGATGCTCTCGGCGGCAAGCAGGCGCAGGATCATGCCGCGCCGTGCGCCGAGCTTGAACGCGGTCCGCATCTCGGACGCGCGCAGGCGAAAGCCCATGAAGATCGCCAGCCCGACCGCCGCGAGGGCGGCTCCGCCAACGATCAGCGTCACGGCGTCGAGGAGGCTCCTGATGCGGAAGATCCGGCCCACGAGTTCGCCGATCACCTCGCGCGGGACGACAAGCTGCACCGGGTTCTCGGGGTCGAGGTAGCGCCCGCGCAGGATGGTGGCCGCCCGCGCATCGTCGGGGACGACGATGACGGCGGAGACCGGATAGCTTTCGGGATCGCCGTGGAAGTGGAAGCTGTCGATGTTCTCGGGGGTGATCCGGTTGTATTCGACGATGGCGGCCGGGGCGACGATGTCGCCCGCCGTCACCGGCGCCGACGCCCCGTCGGCGGCCGGCGCCACGTCCTCGTGCCCATGACCGATGCCGGCGATGATCCACGTGGTCTTGATGTCGACGAAGACGGCTTCGTCGTCTGCCGTGCCGGTCGCGGCCAACACGCCGACGATCTGGAGCTGAAGCGGATAGACGCCGTCGAGGTCGAAGAGCGTCTCTGGCGACGAGACCACCGTATCCCCGGGGCCCAGTCCGATACGCCTCGCGACATCCGCGCCGAGGACCGCCTCGCCGATGACGGCAAGCTGGCGGCCCTTCGCCACCCGGAGACCTCGAAAGTCGAAATAGTCGAGCGTGGTCCCGACGATCCTGGCGCCGTTCGTCTCGAACGCGGTCTCGAGCGGGATCGGCATGGCCGAGCCGTCGTTCCAGATCGCATCCGACGCGGCCATCGTCACCGGTTGCGCCCGGTTGCGCGAGAAATAGAGCGCGTTCATCACCAGATCGAGCTGGCTCCCCCGGCTGCCGAGGAGGAGCGGCGTGCGTTCGGCACGATCGGCAAGCGACGTGCGCGCGCCGTCGAGCAGGGTCCGGCTGATGAGCGGGACGGCCAGGATCGGCGCCAGGACAAGGACCATGACGAGGCTTCGCATCCAGTGAAATCGCAGGTAGGCGAGGGCGAGGATCATGGCGTTCATGCGGGCCGCCCGATCCCGCGGCGGAAGTCGGCAAAATCGACGACCCGGTCGAACCGCGGCAGAAGATCGTGATCGTGGGTCACCGCAAGCAGGGTCGCGCCACGCTCCGATACGCGTGCGAAGAGAAGGTCGAGGATGGCCGTCTTGCTGTCGGGATCGAGGTTGCCCGTCGCCTCGTCCGCGAGGATCAGGCCGGGTTCCCGCACCAGCGCCCGGCAGAGCGCGACGCGCTGCTGTTCGCCCATGCTGAGCGCGCCCGGCCGCCGCCCGAGCTTGCCCTCGAGGCCGCACCCCTCCGCGAGCCGCTCCGCTCGCCAGCGCGTCGCGCGGTCGAGCGGCGCACCGGGCGCGATGCGGTAGGGATAGAGGATGTTCTCCCGCGCGGTCAGATAATCGAGGAGCGCGAAATCCTGGAACACGAAGCCGATCTCCGCTGACCGCAGGCGGCGACGGTCCGCATCGGAGCGTCCGGTCATCTCCCGGTCGCCGAGCCGGATGGTCCCCGAGCCCGGCACGGCGATCCCCGCAATCAGGTTGAGGAGCGTCGTCTTGCCGGTCCCGCTCGGTCCGATGACGGCCACCTTCTCGCCCGTCGCCACGCCGAGCCTCGGCACGTCGAGCCGAAAGCCGCCACCCGGATAGGCGAAGGTCAGCGCCTCGATACCGATCACTGCTGGATCGCCACAAGGGTGCCCGCCTCGGACCGGTCGACGTCGGTCAGATCGAAGGCGGTGATGCGCCATGCCCCATCGACCGGCTGAACCGTCAGCGTCGCGGCATAGATGTTCCCGCGCACATGCATGTGCGTGCCGTGGCTGACCGTTCCCACCACGCGCCACCTTGCATCCCAGTGCAGCGTCGCGTCCTCCCGCCGCGTGCTGAGGCCGATGAGATCCATCTCGTGGATTTCCTGGGCGGACCCTGCGGACCGGTCAAGCCCGCCGTCCGACAGGGCACCGCGCCGTTCGAGGTACAAGGCTTCGAGCGCGCCGCCGGCCGCGACCCGCTCAAGCGTGGCGTAAATCTCCGCCTCGTCCGTCTCGCCGAATGCGCGGTAGACGAAGTTCAGCATCTCCGGCGCGATCCGCTCGGACTCCTCGTCAAGCTGCCTTGCCGTGAACGTTCCCAGATTGATCGCCCGGTAGCTGCGATATTTGTCCGGCAGGTACGTGCTCGCGACCAGCGCGCCGATGACGAGCGCGACGACAAGGGCTCCGACCGCGACCCCGCTTTTTCCCCTGGTCATGTCTGAAGTACCTCGCCGTAGCTACGAAGGACCGCCCGAACTAGTTTCCGTCGGTGGTGGGTGGCCCGCAAGGATCCCAGCTCCGTGCCGCGGAACATCTCGTGGATTGCTGCGTCCGCGGGACAGGAGCAGCCGCCAGGCACCCGTCGAGCGGTCATAAGCTGCCATTCTGGCGCCGGTCAACCAGCAGACGGCAGGCCGCATGGCTCCGGCCACGTCCGAACCGGCCGGGCTCGAGATCATTCTCCCCGTGGCTGTAGCCTCGATGACATCTGCGGTCGACCGGCAGAGCGGCATCCTTACACGCGCTTCCCGAAGCGACCCGGTCCGGACACGGCTGCAGCCTCGTCGTGCGAACCCTTGCCTCGTGGCTTGGCGCGACCGGATCGCCGACGCCCGCGGCCCCGCCGGTTCTGGCGCGACGCTGCACTGCCACGGCGCGCAGGCCAGCGTCGGCGTAAAAACGGGCCGAGCATCGGGATCGCAGCCGGGGCTTCCGGCCGCCGCGCGCCGAGGACCGGCATCCCCGACAGGCCATCGGCAGCGCAACAGTCCCATCCGCGACGCCTCCTGCGGGTAAGCGATCCTCGAGCCGGATCGGCAGCTCGCGCAGGCGCCGGCGTGCCGCACGGTAGACCGCGTGGGCGACCGCGGTGCTGGCCGGCGGCACGCTCCAGGGCACGCGGCTCACGCTGTTCGTCCTGCCCGCGCTCCATGCCGCCTGGTTTTGCGTCCGGAACGCCGAGGCGGCTGCCGCCCGCAGACGCGCGGGACCGATCCCTCAGGCTCGCATCATGACCGGGGCATGTCGCCCCGCCACACGGAAAGACCTCATGCCCGTCGTACCGCTGATCCTCGTCACCGCCGCCTCCGGCAAGACGGGCACGGCCGTCGCCGCCGCGCTCGCCGCCGATGGCTAGCCGATGCGTCCGCGACGCCCGGAGCGCGCGCCTCGATGCCTTGGACGTGGAGATCATCGTCGCCGAGCTTTTCGGGCCGGCCGAGATGACAGCGGCGCTCGCGGGAGTCGAAGGCGTCTATTGCTGTCCGCTCTTCGTAGAGGCCGCGCGGGCGGCCGGCGTGCAGCACGCCGTCCTGATGGGCCAGTGGCTCGCAGCACCTGCAAATCCATCACGCGCCGGCATCGGCTCGTCGACGCGACGTCCGCGGGCGTGGGGTTCGGCCGCACCGCCGCCGACAACGTCCTGCCGCTGGTCCCGTTCGCGGCGCCGCTCGGCATCCTGCCTTCACCGACCGGCGACGGCGAGAGCGCGCCGTCGTCGCAGCGCTCGCCGGTTCTGCGCGCCATGCCGAACGGCGTTGTCACCCGGCGGCGCCGGACCTGCTCTCCACCGCCCACATGGCGCGGATCCTCGGGCACGTGCTGGGCCGGCGCGTCAAGATGCCGATGCCGCTGGTCCCCAGGGCCGCGCGGATGCAGGGCGTCGCGCCGCCCGAGGCGAGCGGCTTCGTGCGCTGCGTGGAGGACCATCGCCAAAGCGCCGTCGCGCCGGGCGCGCTGACCGGGGAGTCCTCGAGGCGACCGGGACGCCGCCCGAGAGCTTCGAGGCCACCGCCCGCCGCTCCGCCGACCGGCCCGCCGCGCGCCGTCGCGGACGTCCTGCGGCTGCCGCTGATGCCGGGCCATGACCTCGGTGCCCACGTGCGGCGGCAGGGGTCCGCACGGCTCGCGATGGACGGCGCCGGCTGCGTGCTCGCCCGCCGCAGTATGCCGCCCCTCGATGCTGCAGCTCCCCGCATGACCGCGCTGGTACGCCTCGGCCTCGTCGGGACCGTGGCGGGCCTCTTCGCGGCCGGGATGTTCCGCTGCCTGCCGCGACGCAGCGCCTTTATGGCGACGGGAGGGCTCCTGGCCTGGCTCGCCTTCGTCGGCGCGATGGCCCGGTCGGACATGCTGGGCGACCCCGCCGGGCGCCCGATCCGGTGGTCCTCTTCATGATTGTCGTCGTGGTCCGCGGTCGCATCGGTCGCTCGGCAGCACTCGCGGGGCCGTTGCCGCTCCGCACCGGCGCGCGGGTCTGCCGCATCGGCGTCGAGGGCCGCCTGCGCCGCCTCTGGCAGGACGGGCTCGGCCCCGGATGCTCACCTGCGAGCGCACCAACCCCGACGTCCTGATCGGCCTCCGCCCCGATGGTGGCCCTCGTAGGACTTCGTGGCCCGTGGGGACGGCGGGTGGCGATAATCTGGAGCATCGTCGGCCCCGCATCGCTCGCCAACGTCGCCATCCGCGCGGCCCACACCGCGCCGGGACCGCTCGGCGTGCTGCAGGGCGACAGGCCCGACCTCGCAATCCCTACGCCTACCTTCCCGGAGTGCGCCCCTCGCGGTCGCGCTGCACGTGCTGCCGATCCATGCGCGGGACGGCAAGCGTCCGGACGGCGCCGTCGTGGCAAGGAGCGCGTGCCCGAGGCCCACCCCTAGGCGGCCTCGTAACCGTGAGACATCGAAAGGAGCTATCGGCGTGCCGGCTGCCGTCTGGGCCTTCAAGTCGACAGTCCTGGGATCCCGTCTCAAATTGAGGGGACACGCCACCCTAAGGTCGAGCACAAATACGCGGAGGGGCCGCTCTCGCGGCACCCATATCAAGTTATAATCATATGAAAACTGGAGCGGGCGAAGAGATTCGAACTCTCGACCCTAACCTTGGCAAGGTTATGCTCTACCCCTGAGCTACGCCCGCTTCCTTGGGTGGGCAGGGTCTAGCGAAGGGCCGGGAGCGGTGCAAGGGGCAATCAGCCCTTCCCGGCGGCCAAGCGGGCGCGACGCAGGCGCGATTGCCGCCACAGGTTGAGGCCCTCCACGCCGCCGCCGAAGACCATCGCGGCGTAGATGAAGCCGCGCTCGACATGGTGGTGGAGCCCGTCCGCGACGAGCGCCATGCCGACCATGACGAGAAAGGCGAGCGCCAGCATCTTGGTCGACGGATGCGCCTCCACGAAGTTGCCGATCGGCTCGGCCGCCACCATCATCACGCCGATCGCCACCACGACGGCCGCGATCATCACCGCGAGGTGGTCGGCGATGCCGACGGCGGTGATCACGCTGTCGATGGAGAACACGAGGTCGAGCACCATGATCTGCGCCACCACGGCGGCGAGCGTCGTCCTGGCCGCTCCCGTCGCGGCCTGGTGGGCGCCCTCGACCTCGGCGAAGATCTCGGTCGCCGCCTTGTAGATCAGGAACGCGCCGCCCGCGAGGAGGATGACGTCGCGCCAGGAGAGGCCGAACCCCGCGACGGTGACGAAGGGCTCGGAGAGCGACACGATCCACGAGATCGAGAACAGCAGCCCGACGCGCAGCACGAGCGCGCCGGCGAGGCCCATCGTGCGTGCGCGGGCGCGCTGCGCCTGCGGCAGGCGGCTCGCGGCGAGGGCGATGAAGATCACGTTGTCGACGCCGAGCACGATCTCGAGGACGGTCAGCGTCAGGAACGAGGCCCAGGTGGCGGGGTCTTGCAGGAGTTCGATCACGGCGGGCGGCTCCGGTCAGGGGTCGCGCGACGTGTGGCGGGCCACGGCGCGGGATGCAACCGCCGCCGGTCAGGCGAGGGCGAGGACGGCGAGCAGGACCGCCGCGATGCCGATGGCGGCGAGCGTCAGGACCATGCCGGCCGTGCGGAGCGCCAAACTCTGCGGCACGCGGTCGACCCCGAGCGCGTGCAGCACCCGACCTGCGAGAAGGCCCGCTCCCAGCACGGCGACCGCCGCTGCCGGCGTGCCGAGCGTCTCGGCGAGCCCGAGGAGCACGAGCCCGAGCGGCAGGTACTCGGCGCAGTTCGCGTGGACGCGCACGCGGCGAAGGAGCACCGGGTCGCCGCCGTCGCCGAGCGAGACGCGCCGCCCCCGCCGGCGGAGGATCACGCGCGCGGAGAGCACGAGGTACAGCGCCGCGCCGAGGGCCGCGACGAGCGCGGTGACGTGCGGCGCCTGGAGCGCGGTCCCGGTGTCGACGAGGCTCGCGGCGGAGGCGGGAAGCGATGACATCGGCGTCCTTTCAGGCGCGACGGCCTATGCCTCGAACTCCACGAGGAGATCCTTCGCCTCGATCTGCGCGCCCGCCTGCGCGGTGACGGCCTTGACCGTGCCCTCGCGGTCGGCGTGGATCGCGGTCTCCATCTTCATCGCCTCGATGGTCAGGAGAAGGTCGCCCGGCATGACAGTGGTGCCGGGGCCGACGTTGACCGATGCGACCACGCCCGGCATCGGCGCGCCGACGTGCGCGGGATCGCCTTCGATGGCCTTCGGGCGGGCGGCGGTGGCGGCCTTGACCTTGCGGTCAGGTACGCGAATGACGCGCGGCTGGCCGTTCAGCTCGAAGAACACCCGCGCCTCGCCGTCCTCGTTGGTCTCGCCGACGGCCTGCAGGCGGATCTCGAGCGTCTTGCCGGGGTCGATCTCGGCGCTGATCTCGTCGCCGGGCTCCATGCCGTAGAAGAACGTATGCGTCGGCAGCGCGCGCACCGGACCGTAGAGCCGGTGCCGCATCCGGTAGTCCACGAAGACCTTCGGGTACATCAGGTAGCCCGCCAGATCCTCGCCGTCGATCCCGAGGGCGGCACCGCTGTCCTCGTCGCCGCCGACCGCCTCGATGGCGGCCGTGGCCTCGGCGCGCGCCGCGTCGAAATCGACCGCGGGGAGACGCGCGCCGGGGCGTCCGGTGTCGGGCTCGGCACCCTTCAGCGCCTTCGCGACGATGCCGGGCGGAAAGCCTCCCGGCGGCTGCCCGAGCGCGCCGCCGAGCATCTCGACGACGGACTCCGGGAACGCCACATCGACCTCCGGGTCTTCGACCTTCGCCCGGTCGAGCCCCTGGCTCACCATCATCAGCGCCATGTCGCCCACCACCTTTGACGACGGCGTGACCTTCACGATGTCGCCGAACATCGCGTTCACGTCGGCGTAGGTCTGCGCGATCTCGTCCCAGCGCGCCTCGAGCCCCATCGAGCGCGCCTGCGCCTTGAGGTTGGTGAACTGCCCGCCGGGCATCTCGTGGAGGTAGACCTCGGACGCCGGGGCAGGGAGCCCGGACTCGAAGGCGGCGTAGCCGCGCCGCACGTCTTCCCAATAGCCCGACATCGCGCGGATCGCGGGGAGCGAGAGGCCGGTGTCGCGGTCGGTATGCGCGAGGGCGGCGACGATGGACCCCAAGCAGGGCTGCGAAGTGCCGCCCGAGAAGGCATCCATCGCGGCGTCGACCGCGTCCACCCCCGCCTCCGCGGCGGCGAGCACCGTGGCGCCTGCGATGCCCGACGTGTCGTGCGTGTGGAAATGGATCGGCAGGCCGACCTCCTCCTTCAGCGCGGTGACGAGCACGCGCGCGGCGGCGGGCTTCAAGAGCCCCGCCATGTCCTTCAGCCCGAGGATGTGCGCGCCCGCGTCGCGCAGCTCGTGCCCCATGCGAACGTAGTAGCGCAGGTCGTACTTGGCGCGGTCGGGGTCGAGGATGTCGCCGGTGTAGCAGACAGAGCCCTCGCAGACCTTGCCCGCGTCGCGCACCGCGTCCATCGCGACGCGCATGTTCGGCATCCAGTTCAGGCTGTCGAACACCCGGAAGAGGTCGATCCCCGTCGTGGCCGCCTGCGCCACGAAGGCGCGCACCACGTTGTCGGGATAGTTCGTGTAGCCGACCGCGTTGGCGCCGCGCAGCAGCATCTGCGTCATCACGTTCGGCAGCCGCTCGCGGATGTCGCGCAGGCGCTGCCAGGGACATTCCTGCAGGAAGCGGTAGGCCACGTCGAAGGTGGCCCCGCCCCAGCATTCGACGCTGAAGAGCCCTCCGAGCGTCGCGGCATAGGCGGGCGTCGCGCGGATCATGTCGATCGAGCGCATCCGCGTCGCGAGGAGGCTCTGGTGGCCGTCGCGCATCGTCGTGTCGGTGACGAGGAGTTGCTGCTGCGCGGCGAGCCAGTCGGCGACCGCCTGCGGCCCCTCGGCTTCGAGGAGATTGCGCGTGCCGGGTGCTGCGCTCGTACCGAACGCCGGCGGGATGGCGGCGGGCAGCCCCTCGGGCGGGCGCGGGCGCCCGGCGGTCTCGGGGTGGCCGTTGACGGTGACGTCGGCGATGTAGGTCAGGATCTTCGTCGCCCGGTCGCGGCGCCGGGTGAAGGTGAAGAGCTCCGGCGTCTGGTCGATGAAGCGCGTGGTGTAGGTGTCGTCGAGGAACGTCGGGTGCTTGAGCAGGTTCTCGACGAAGGCGATGTTGGTCGCGATGCCGCGGATGCGGAACTCCCGGAGCGCCCGGTCCATGCGCGCGATGGCCGCCTCGGGCGTCTGCGCCCAGGCCGTGACCTTCACGAGCAGGCTGTCGTAGTAGCGCGTCACGACCGACCCGGAGTACGCGGTGCCGCCGTCGAGCCGGATGCCCATGCCGGTCGCCGAGCGGTAGGTGTTGATGCGCCCGTAGTCGGGGATGAAGTTGTTCTGCGGGTCTTCGGTGGTCACGCGGCACTGCACCGCGTGGCCCGAGAGCGTCACCTCCTCCTGCCGCGCCGCGCCGGTCGCTTCGGCGAGCGACTTGCCCTCCGCCACGAGGATTTGCGCGCGCACGATGTCGATGCCGGTCACTTCCTCGGTGACGGTGTGCTCGACCTGGATGCGGGGGTTGACCTCGATGAAGTAGAAGCGGCCGTCGTCCATGTCCATCAGGAACTCGACGGTGCCCGCGTTGCGGTAGCCGACCGCCTGTCCGATCTTCAGCCCGAGCCCGCAGACCTCGGCGCGCTGCGCCTCCGAGAGGTAGGGGGCGGGGGCGCGCTCGACGACCTTCTGGTTGCGGCGCTGCACGGTGCAGTCGCGCTCGTAGAGGTGGTAGAGCGCGCCGTGCGCGTCGCCGAGGATCTGCACCTCGACGTGGCGCGCGCGCTCGATCATCTTCTCGAGGTAGCCCTCGCCGTTGCCGAACGCGGCCTCCGCCTCGCGGCGGCCCTCGCGGACCTTGGCCTCGACCTCCCCGCGGGCAAGGATCGGCCGCATCCCACGCCCGCCGCCGCCCCAGGACGCCTTCAGCATCAGCGGATAGCCGATCGCGTCGGCGGCCTCGCGGGCGGCCTCCATGTCGTCGCCGAGCACGTCCGTCGCCGGGATCACCGGCACGCCCGCCGCCATCGCCACGCGCCGCGCGCTGGCCTTGTCGCCGAGCGCGCGCATCGTGGACGCCTCCGGCCCGATGAACGTGAGCCCCGCCGCCGCCACCGCCTCGACGAAATCGGGGTTCTCGCTGAGAAGCCCGTAGCCCGGATGCACCGCGTCGGCGCCCGCCATCTTCGCCACGCGGATGATCTCTGGGATCGCGAGATAGGCCGCGACCGGCCCCAGCCCCGCGCCGATCCGGTAGGCTTCGTCGGCCTTGAAGCGGTGCAGGGAGAGCTTGTCCTCCTCGGCGTAGACCGCGACGGTGCGTTTGCCCATCTCGTTGGCGGCCCGCATCACCCGGATCGCGATCTCGCCGCGGTTGGCGATGAGGATCTTGCGGAACTCTGTCATGCCGGGCCCGTTCTGTGCAGGTGCAGCAAAGCGTAGGGCCTTCGCGCGGCCCGGTAAACAGCGATCCCGCCGCCCTGCGGCATGGCAAGAAAAAGGACGAGACATGGCCCGGTTCGACGGCAAGCGCATCCTCATCACCGGCGGCACGTCGGGCATCGGCCTCGCGACGGCGCTCCGCATCGTGGCGGAGGGCGGCGAGGTCGCGGTGACGGGCACCACGCAGGACCACCTCGACGAAGCGGGCCGCGCGCTGCCGTCCGCGAGCCTCGTCCTTCGCAACGACGCCGCCGACCCCGAGGAAGCCCACCGGCTCGCCGAGAAGGTCGCCGGCATGGGCCCGCTCGACGGCGCGTTCCTCAACGCGGGCTACGGCAAGGCCTGGCCCGTCGAGGCGACCGAGCCCGAGGCGTTCGACGCGATGATGAACACCAACGTCCGCGGCCCGGCGCTGCAGATGGCGGTGCTGAAGCCGATGCTGGCGGACGGCGCGGCGGTGCTCCTCACCTCGTCGGTGGCGCCCTACGTCGGCGGCCCGCGCACGGCGGTCTACAACGCGACGAAGGCCGCCTGCACGGCGCTGGCGCGCGCCTGGGCCAAGGACCTCGCGCCGCGGCGCATCCGCGTCAACGCGGTCGGCCCCGGCCCGATCGAGACCGGCTTCCAGGCCGTGCTCGGCCTCGACGACGAGGCCCGCGCCGCTTTCGAGGAGCGCAACCGCTCCGTCGTCCCCCTCGGGCGCGCGGGCACCGCCGACGAGGTCGCCGCGGTCGCGTGCTTCCTCCTCTCCGACGAGGCGTCCTACGTCACCGGTTCGGAGTACATGGTCGACGGCGGGCTGACGCTGCGCTGAGCCTACATCGACGGCATGACCTGGCCACGGATCTCCCCGTCCGGGTTCTCAGCCGTGTGGATGTTGATGTACCACATGCCATCCTCGACCTGCTTCACCTGATCGGCGGTGAGGGTGGCCATCCCGATCGACGGCGACTTTGCTCCGGAGATCGTGTCGATCGGCTGCACGACACCGGCGTTCTCGCCCTTCGCCGCCGGGCCGTGGAAGTGCATCGCCTGCGCCGGACCGGACAGCCCGTCGTAGGCGATGTTCCAGTCGAGCGCGCCGGTCTCGGTGTCGAGCGTGCCCGTGGCCTCGCCAGCAGCGCCCGGCTCCATCTTCTTGGCGCCGACCTCCTGCGTGGCATCGAGCGTCGCGGTCCAGTTGATCGTCTCGGCCGTGGCCACGCCGCCGGTGCAAAGTGCCGTTACGGTCGTCAGGGCAAGCCTCAATGTCATGGTCGTGCCTCCCTCTGCGCCTCAGGTTCTAGCCCGGAGCCGCGCTCTGACAATCGTGTCATCCAAGCGCGGCCGACCACCCGGCGGCGCGAAAGTCCGCTAGCCTGCTGTGGTATTCCATCGAAGGGACGTCCGATCATGCGATTTTTCCCTGGTCTCGTGCTGGCGCTCGCGCCGATCGCGGCACATGCGGCCGATCCCGACGTGGCCCCGATGGCCGACCGGCCCGGCTGGCGGGTCATCCACACCGGACTCGCCTATCCTGCGCTGATCGACGCGGTGAAGGCTGCGACCAAGGCCAACATGATGGGCGTCGCGACCGAGGCCAGCCCGACCGAGGCGGCGAAGCAGCTCGGCGTCACGATCCCCGGCAACCGGGTCATCGGCGTGTTCAACCCCAAGTTCGCCGTCCGCATCCTGCCGCTCTCGACCGCCGCGATGATCGAGGCGCCGATCCGCTTCTACGTCACCGAGGACGCGGGCGGCAGGGCGACGCTCGCGTGGAAGACGCCGTCGACGGTGTTCGCGCCCTACATCGACGAGGCAGGCCCGGACCTCGCCGCCGTTGCCGCCGAGCTCGACGGCACGTTCGAGGCCATCGCGACCGAGGCGACCGCCGAGTAGGCGGAACGGAATGGGAACGCGGGCTTTCCTTTTCCCGTGGTCCGCGTTACGGCTGGGGGAATGAACGAGTTCGACGACAGCGAGGCCTTTTTCGCCGCTGCGGCGCCGCTCTCGGCGCGCGCGATGGCGGCGCGGGGCGGGCCGCACGCCGCCTATCTCGACGACCTCAACCCCGCGCAGCGCGAGGCCGTCGAGGCGCTCGACGGGCCCGTCCTGATGCTCGCCGGCGCCGGCACCGGCAAGACGAAGGCGCTCACCGCCCGGATCGCGCATCTCCTGCTCACCGGGCGGGCGCGGCAGAACGAGATCCTCGCCGTCACCTTCACCAACAAGGCCGCGCGCGAGATGAAGGACCGCGTGGGCCGGCTGATGGGGCAGGCGGTCGAGGGGATGCCGTGGCTCGGCACGTTCCACGCCGTCTCGGTGCGGCTCCTGCGCCGTCACGCCGAGCTCGTGGGCCTCAAGTCCTCCTTCACCATCCTCGACACCGACGACCAGATCCGGCTCCTGAAGCAGCTCATCGCCGCCGCCGACATCGACGAGAAGCGCTGGCCGGCGCGGATGCTCGCGGGGCTCATCGACAACTGGAAGAACCGCGCGCTCCTGCCCTCGAAGGTGCCCGCGGCGGAGGCGTCGGCGTTCAACAACCGCGGCAGCGAGCTTTACGAGGCCTACCAGGAGCGGCTCCGGACGCTCAACGCGGCGGACTTCGGCGACCTCCTCCTGCACGTGCTGACGATCTTCCAGGCGCATCCCGACGTGCTCGCGCAGTACCAGCGCTGGTTCCGGTACATCCTCGTCGACGAGTACCAGGACACCAACGTCGCGCAGTACCTGTGGCTCCGGCTGCTCGCGCAGGCGCACCGCAACATCTGCTGCGTCGGCGACGACGACCAGTCGATCTACGGCTGGCGCGGCGCCGAGGTCGGCAACATCCTGCGCTTCGAGAAGGATTTCCAGGGCGCCAAGGTGGTGCGGCTCGAACAGAACTACCGCTCGACGCCGCACATCCTCGCCGCCGCGTCGGGGCTGATCGCGGCCAATGCCGGCCGGCTCGGCAAGACGCTCTGGACCAACGTGGCGGCGGGCGAGAAGGTACGCCTCATCGGCCACTGGGACGGCGACGAGGAAGCGCGCTGGATCGGCGAGGAGGCCGAGAGCCTGTCGCGTGGCGCACGCGGGCAAGCTCCGCTCACGCTCGACGGCATGGCGATCCTGGTGCGCGCGTCGCACCAGATGCGCGCCTTCGAGGATCGCTTCCTGACCATCGGGCTCCCCTACCGCGTCATCGGCGGCCCGCGGTTCTACGAGCGGCTCGAGATCCGCGATGCGATGGCCTACTTCCGCCTCGCCGTCAGCCCAGCCGACGACCTTGCCTTCGAGCGCGTCGTCAACACCCCGAAGCGCGGGCTCGGCGACAAGGCGATGCAGACGATCCAGCGCGCCGCGCGCGACAACGGCGCCACGCTCCTCGACGCGGCGCGCGTCGTGCTCGCCGACAAGGCTCTGGGCGGCAAGGGCGCGATCGAGCTGCGCCGCTTCGTCGATGGCGTGGACCGCTGGCACGCGGTGACGCTCGCCGAGCATGGCCACGTCGCGCTCGCGGAGACGATCCTCGACGAGGCGGGCTACACGGCGATGTGGCAGGCCGACAAGACGCCCGAGGCGCCGGGCCGGCTCGACAACCTCAAGGAGCTCGTCAAGGCGCTCGAGGGGTTCCAGAACCTGCAGGGCTTCCTCGAGCACGTCGCGCTCATCATGGACAACGAGCGCGGCGAGGACGGAGCTAAGATCTCGATCATGACGCTCCACGCCGCCAAGGGGCTCGAGTTCCCGGCCGTGTTTCTGCCCGGCTGGGAGGACGGGCTCTTCCCGTCGCAGCGCGCGATGGACGAGAGCGGCCTCAAGGGCGTCGAGGAGGAGCGGCGGCTCGCCTACGTCGGGATCACGCGGGCGGAGGCGCTCTGCACCATCTCGTTCGCCGCGAACCGCCGCGTCTACGGGCAATGGCAGACCTCGATGCCGTCGCGCTTCATCGACGAGCTGCCCGCCGAGCATGTCGAGGTGCTGACGCCGCCCGGCCTCTACGGCGGCGGCTACGGGGCGGCCGGGATGGCGGGGACGTCCGCGGTCGAGACCCGCGCGGCCTCGGCGGACGTCTACAACTCGCCCGGCTGGAAGCGCCTGCAGGAGCGCGGCGCGCGGCGGCCCGTGAGCCAGCCGCGCGAGGCCTCGCACGTGGTCATCGACCTCGACGCGGTTTCGGCCTTCACCGTCGGCGACCGGGTGTTCCATCCGAAGTTCGGCTACGGCGCGGTGCAGGGGATCGAGGGCGACAAGCTCGACGTGGCCTTCGAGAAGGCCGGCCCGAAGAAACTCGTGGCGCGCTTCGTGGTCGCTGCCGAGGCGGCGGACGACGTGCCCTTCTAGCTCGGTGCCGGTCTAGCGGCTCATCTCGGGCACAAAAAAATGCGGCGGCGCCTGGGAGGAGGACACCGCCGCTCTAGTCACGCTCGGCCCCGGGAGGAGGTGAGGCTCCGCGTTTGTCGTAGGGGCAAGGCCCCGAAATCGGCCGCCGTGCCCTGGCGGGAAAGGACGGCGACGATGCCGGGAGGAGGTGGCATCGTCGCCGAGTTACGATCGGCCCCGGGAGGAGGTAGGGCTCTTCGTTTCCTGCTTCGGCCTTGCGTCACGACGCCGCGGCCGTTACCCTGTTGATGCGCGGCGGCACGCGGGAGGAGGAGCGTGCCGCCGCATTTCCGTGCGTCCCGGGGAGGAGATCGGGACGTGCGGAAAACCTATTTCCCGTACGCAGCCTCGATCGCGATCGTCGTGATCGACGTGCGATGGATGCCGAGGTCTGCAAGCTCGCGGTCGGTCAGACCCACCAGCTCGCGGACCGTTTGACGGTAGACACGGCGCTTCGCGCGCGCTGCCTGGAATTGTGCCCAGAAACCTTGAGCGCGGTCGCCCGTGCCGGTTCCGACGAAAGATTGATTCAGAGTTGCCATTCGCTGTCTCGGTCTGCTCATCCGACGCCTCGTGCGCCGTTGGGTCAAACATACGTTGATGCTGCAACTGCACAATAGTCCCCACCACAATGCTGCCATGCAGCAACCGCATGTCGTAAGCTGGGCGTTTCCGCGCGTTCTGACAGGGCATTGTGCAGACTTCAGGCATGGTTGGCTTGCGTTCCTCGTGTAATGCCCGAAAGGGATGTTGTCTGCACGACGAATGAGCAGCGGAGAAAGCCATGACCCCAGCGCGTGACACAATCATGACAGTCCTGAGTGCGATCGTGGCGCCCGACGGGGTGTCGATCGTGGCGCGCGACATGGTGCGCGCGCTGGACATCGCGGCCGATGGCAGCGTGCGATTCGTCATCGAGGCGCCGTCGCCCGCCGCCGCGCGAGCGCTCGAGGACGTCCGCCGGGCGGCCGAGACGGCGGTGCGCGGCGTGGCAGGGGTCACGTCCGTCGCCGCGGTGCTGACGGCTCACGAGCCGCCGCCGGAGCTGAAGATCGGCCGGCATCCGACGGCGCAGGCCGCGCCGCAGCGGGTCCCCGGCGTCGAACGGGTCATCGCCATCGCCTCGGGGAAGGGGGGCGTCGGCAAATCCACCGTCGCCTCCAACCTCGCGGTCGCGCTGACGCGCGCAGGACGCCGCGTGGGGCTCCTCGACGCCGACATCCACGGGCCGTCGCAGCCGCGCATGATGGGCGTCTCGGCGCGCCCGGCATCGCCCGACGGCAAGACGATCCTGCCGCTCGTCGCGCATGGCGTCACGATGATGTCGATCGGGCTCATGCTGAAGGACGACGAGCCGGTGATCTGGCGCGGGCCGATGCTGATGGGCGCGCTGCAGCAACTCATCGGCCAGGTCGCCTGGGGCACGCTCGACGTGCTCATCGTCGACCTGCCGCCCGGCACCGGCGACGTGCAGCTGAGCCTGTGCCAGAAGACCGAGTTGACCGGCGCCATCATCGTCTCGACGCCACAGGACGTGGCGCTCCTCGACGCGAAAAAGGCGCTCGGCATGTTCGCGACGCTGAAGACGAAAGTGATCGGCATGATCGAGAACATGTCGACGTTCATCTGTCCGAACTGCGGGCACGAGACGCAGATCTTCGGTCATGGCGGCGTCGAGGCGGAGGCGCAGGCGCTCGGGCTGCCCTTTCTCGGTGCGCTGCCGCTCGGGATCGAGGTGCGTCTTGCGGGCGACGCGGGGACGCCGGTCGCAGCGGGTACGGGACCGCAGGCGGATGCCTATGCCTCCATCGCTGCACGACTCATCGAAGACCGATTCGCCTGAAGGTTGTACGTGATTCTGGGTCCGCGGGCGTTCGGCGAACTCAATCGCCGAACGAGTCCCGCATTTTTCGGCATTTCCGACTGCCCGTCACCCTTTTGCAACGCCACCACATATGGTAGCGTGCATGTCAGAGACCCCTTATTCTGGTCCATGGTACAAGCCTTGAAGCCCTCCTCGGGGCAACGATCCCGGTTTGAACCATGAAGTGGGGTCGATGCCCATAATTTCCCGTTGATCGGCGCAGGCGTATCTGTCATCTCTCTTGGTACGGAGAGATGGAGCGACAAGAGGGGCGGCAAGACCCCTTCACGAGGCAGCGAAACCCCGGTTTCATACAGGCAAGTCCTTCTATCCGAACGAAGAATTCGGCACGTGCGCGAGCAGACATCCCCCCCAGGTGGCGCGCGCGAGGCCGGACCTCCCCCGAACGAGGGGACAGATGCGGCGGGCCGGGCATGAGCAGCATCCCGGCCCGCCGTTTGCATCTGCGAACCATGCCACTCGAACGTGGCGCAGATCGAAGGGCGCGCCGTGGCGCTGGGCTTCAAGGGCAGCTACGAGCAGAAGATCGACGCCAAGGGCCGTGTCTCGATCCCTGCGGCCTTTCGCGGCGTCCTCGAAGCGGGCGACCCCGCGTTCGGGCCCGAGCAGCGTCCGAGCCTCGTCCTTTTCTTCGGCGATCCGCGCAACCCTTACCTCGAATGCTACACCGTGCGCGCGATGGAGGAGATCGACGCGGGCATCGCGCGGCTCCAGCGCGGGACGGAAGTCCGCAAGATGCTCGAGCGGATGTACCACGGCCATTCGCTCGTGACCGAACTCGACGGCGACGGCCGTATCGTCCTGCCGCAGCGGCTGCGGCAGAAGGCGCGGCTCGGCGCCGAGGCCTTTTTCATCGCGCACGGCGACCATTTTCAGCTCTGGGACCAGGCGACCTACGACGCCGAGGCCGGGACGCTCACCGAAGACTGGCTCGCGCGGCACGGTGCCGAGTTCGACCCGCTGTCGGTCGTTCCGAGCCTTCCCGCCGGGTGAGCACGCGCCTTGTGACCGCGCCCCATGTCCCCGTCCTCATCGGCCCCCTGATCGCCGCCGTGGCGCCCGTCGCGGGGCTCTGGATCGACGGCACGTTCGGGGCAGGCGGCTACACGCAGGCGCTCCTCGACGCGGGTGCGGCACGGGTGATCGGCATCGACCGCGACGCGGCGGCGCTTGCCCTCGGACGCGAGGACGGCCGGCTCCGGCTCGTCGAGGGCAGGTTCTCCGCGCTCGACACCGTGGCCGACGGACCTGTCGACGGCGTTGTCCTCGACCTCGGCGTCTCCTCGATGCAGCTCGACGCGGCGGCGAGGGGCTTTTCGTTCCGCCACGACGGCCCGCTCGACATGCGGATGGGCGGCGACGGCCCTTCCGCCGCGGATCTCGTGGCGGAGGCGCCCGAGACGGTGCTGGCCGACATCCTCTACCAATACGGCGAGGAGCGCGCCGCGCGCCGCATCGCGCGCGCCATCGTCGCGCGCCGGGCGGAGGCACCCTATGTCACCACGCTCGATCTTGCGCGCACCATCGAGGCCTGTCTGCCCCGGCCAAGGCCCGGCCAGATTCACCCCGCGACGCGCAGCTTCCAGGCGCTCCGCATCGCGGTCAACGCCGAGCTCGACGAGCTGGCAGCGGGGCTCGCGGCGGCCGAGCGCGCGCTGGCACCCGGCGGAAGGCTGGCCGTGGTGACCTTCCACTCGCTCGAGGATCGCATCGTGAAGCGTTTCCTCGCGCTCCGGGGCGGTGCTGCGGCGTCGGCCAACCGCTATGCGCCGGAGACGCCGGAGCCTGCGGCGACGTTCCGCCTCGCCCCCCGCCGGGCGCTCGGCCCGAGCGCCGAGGAGGCGGCGGCGAACCCCCGTGCGCGCTCGGCCAAGCTCCGCGTCGCCATCCGCACCGATGCCCCCGCCGGCCCGCCGCCGGGGGCCGCGGCCCTCGGCCTGCCGCAGAACCCTCTGCACGAGCGCGCGAAAGGCACCCGATGAGAAGCCTTTTCTACGTCCTGTCCGCCCTTGCCGTGATGGGCCTCGCGTTCTGGGCCTACCGCGAGAACTACCGCACCCAGGCGGCGCTCCACGACGCCGCAAGCCTGCGCGGCCAGATCGTGAGCCTGACCGAGGCCATCGGCGTGCAGCGCGCCGAATGGGCCTGGCTCAACCGGCCGGAGCGGCTCCGCGACCTCGTGAACCTCAACTTCGCGCGGCTGCACCTGCTGCCGCTCGACCCCGGCCAGTTCGGCGCCGTCGCCGACCTGCCCGCCAAGGGAGACGCGCTCTGATGGTCCGCACCCCGCTCCGCCCGCTTGCCCGCATCCTCTCCGCCCGCGCCCGCGGCGAGAACCCCGACGCCATCGAGCGCGAGAATGTCCGGCTGCGCCACGAGGCCGCCCGCGACCGCGCGCGGCACCGGGCCGAGGGCCGGCTCCTCGTTCTCGGCATCTTCTTCTGCGTCGCCTTCGCGCTCGTCGGCGCGCAGATGAGCCTGCTTGCGGCGTCCGACCCGACCGAGCCCGCCACGGGAGCCTCGGGCGGCGCCGTCCGCGCCGGACGGGCCGACATCGTGGACCGGCGTGGCCGCATCCTCGCGACCAACCTCATGACCT
Organism: Paracoccaceae bacterium; assembly: GCA_965219015.1. GTDB lineage: Bacteria > Pseudomonadota > Alphaproteobacteria > Rhodobacterales > Rhodobacteraceae > CBDCNH01. The sequence goes on along the minus strand of CBDCNH010000011.1, from coordinate 883,127 downwards.
ATGCCCTTTACGCGCAGCCGCCCGCGATGACCGACCCGAAGGGAGCGGCGTCGGCGCTCGCCAAAATCTTTCCCGACCTCGACGAGCAATGGCTGGTGCGGCAGTTCACCGGCACCCGCAAGTTCGTATGGGTGCGGCGCAAGATGTCGCCCGAGCAGATGCAGGCGGTCCACGAGATCGGCGATCCGGGCCTTCTGTTCGGCCCGCGCGAGATGCGCCTCTACCCCAACGGCACCCTCGCGGCGCATGTCCTCGGCGGTACGCAATACGGCCTCGAGCGCGTCGACGGCGCCGAGATCATCGGCACCGCCGGCGTCGAGAAGGCCTTCGACGGCTACCTGCGCGACCCGGCCAACCTCAACCGCCCGCTGCAGCTCTCGCTCGATCTGACGGTTCAGGCGACGGCGCGCGAGGTTCTCGAGGGCGGCATGAAGCTGATGCACGCGCGGGGCGCCGCGGCGGTGATGCTCGACGCGCACACCGGCGAGATCGTGGCGATGGTCTCGCTGCCGGACTTCGATCCCAACGCCCGGCCGGCCCCGCTGACGCAGGGCAACGCCTCCGACAGCCCGCTCTTCAACCGCGCGGTGCAGGGCGTCTACGAGCTCGGCTCGACCTTCAAGATCTTCGCCGTGGCCGAGGCGCTCGAAGAGCGGCTCGTGAGCCCCGACACGATGGTGGTGACGAAGAGCCCGATGGTCTGGGGCCGCTACCGCATCCACGACTTCCACAACTATGGCCCGCAGCTCTCGGTGACGGACGTGATCGTCAAGAGCTCGAACGTCGGCACCGCGCATATCGCGCAGCTCATCGGCGCCGCCCGGCAGCAGGCGTTCCTGAAGTCGCTGGGGTTCTTCGAGCCGACCCGGGTCGAACTCGTCGAGGCGCCGGGCGCGAAGCCGCTCCTGCCGAAGAAGTGGTCGGAAATCTCGACGATGACGATCTCCTACGGCCACGGTCTTTCGGCGAGCCCGCTGCACCTCGGGACCGCCTATGCGAGCCTGCTGAACGGCGGGATGCGCGTGACGCCGACGCTCCTCGTCCGCCCGCACCCCGAGGCAGGGCCGCGCGTGCTCTCGGAGCGGACCTCGGCCATCGCGCGCGGGATGCTGCGCCAGGTCGTCGAGCGCGGCACCGCGAGCCTTGGCGACGTGCCGGGCTACGAGGTGGCGGGCAAGACCGGGACGGCTGATAAGACGAAGCCCTCGGGCGGGTACTACAAGGACAAGGTCATCAACACGTTTGCCTCGATCTTCCCCGCGCACGATCCGAAGTACGTGCTGATCGTGACGCTCGACGAGCCCGTCGAGACCTCGGGGCCGCTGCCGCGGCGCACCGCGGGCTGGACCGCAGTGCCGGTCGCCGCCGAGATGATCCGCCGCGTGGCGCCCCTCCTCGGGATGCGACCCGAAGTTGCGGCGGCGCCGCTCGAGGGTATAACGCCAGCGCGGTATTGACGGGGAACGCATGGCGGCGCGGGAGATGACGCTGGCCGGGCTTGGCCTTGGGACGGCAAGCGTCCGCGTGGCGGGGCTCGTCTCCGACAGCCGCGCGGTGAGCCCGGGCGCGCTTTTCGCGGCGCTGCCGGGGGTGCGCGAGCATGGCGCCGTCCATGCCGCGGCAGCGGTCGCGCGCGGCGCCGCGGCGGTACTGACCGACCGCGCGGGAGCCGCGGGGCTCGGCGGCCTCGACGCGCCGGTCATCGTGGCGGAGGACGCCCGCGCCGCGCTGGCGTCTGCCGCGGCGCTCTGGTTCGGCGCGCAGCCGGACACGGTGGTCGCGGTGACGGGCACCAACGGCAAGACCTCGGTCGCGAGCTTCACGCGCCAGATCTGGGCCGCGCTCGGGCTTGCGGCCGCGAACCTCGGGACCACCGGCGTCGAGGGCGCCTATGCCGCCCCGCTCGCTCACACCACGCCCGACCCGATCGCGCTGCACCGGCTGCTTGCCGACATGGCGGCGGCGGGCGTGACGCATGCGGCGATGGAGGCGTCCTCGCACGGGCTTGTGCAGCGGCGGCTCGACGGGGTGCGGCTCGCGGCGGCGGGCTTCACCAGCTTCAGCCAGGACCATCTCGACTACCACGCCGACTTCGACGCCTATTTTGCCGCGAAGGCGCTCCTCTTCGGGCGCGTGCTGCCGCCCGAGGGCACCGCGGTCGTCAACCTCGACGATCCGCGCGGGCCAGAGATGGCGCGCATCGCGCGGGACAGGGGCCAGCGGGTGCTCGGGGTCGGATTGGGGGCGGCCGCGGACCTCCGCATCCTCGCGCGCCGGTTCGACGCGACCGGGCAGGTGCTGCGCTTCGGGCTGGATGGCGTCGAGCGGCAGGTGCGGCTCGACCTCATCGGCGGCTTCCAGGCGGCGAACGCGCTCGTGGCCGCGGGGCTCGCGATCGCTACCGGCAGCACGCCGGCCGATGTCGCGACCGCGCTCGGGGCGCTCCGCACCGTGCGCGGGCGGATGGAGCGCGCGGCGGTCCGGGCGAACGGCGGCGCGGTCTACGTCGATTACGCGCATACGCCGGGCGCGCTCGAGACCGCCATCGCGGCGCTGCGCCCGCATGTGATGGGCCGCATCGTCGTGGTGTTCGGCGCAGGCGGCGACCGCGACCGCGGCAAGCGTCCCGGCATGGGTGCTGCCGTCGCGGCGCTCGCCGACGCCGCCATCGTGACCGACGACAACCCGCGCAGCGAGGATCCGGCGGCGATCCGGGCGGCGGTGCTCGCGAGCTGCCCGGGGGCCGCCGAGGTCGGCGACCGCGCCGAGGCGATCCTGCGGGGTGCGGCGATGCTCGGGCCGGGCGACGCGCTTCTGGTGGCGGGCAAGGGCCATGAGCCGGGCCAGACGGTCGGCGGCACGGTCTATCCCTTCGACGACGCCGAGCAGGCGAGCATCGCCGTCGCGGCACTCGACGGCGCCGCGTGAGCCCGCTCTGGACCTCCGCCGATGCCGCCGCCGCGACGGGTGGCCGCACGACGCGCGCGTGGGAAGCGAGCGGGCTGTCCATCGACAGCCGCACGCTGCGCCCGGGCGACCTCTTCGTCGCGCTGACCGACCGCCGCGACGGGCACGACTTCGTGGCTGCTGCGCTCGCCGCCGGCGCCGCCGCGGCGCTCGTCTCGCGGATGCCCGAAGGCGCCGCGGCCGACGCGCCGCTCATTCTCGTCGACGACGTGCTCGGCGCCCTTGAAGCCCTCGCCGCCGCTGCCCGAGCCCGCACGCAGGCGCGCGTCATCGCCGTCACGGGCTCGGTCGGCAAGACCTCCACCAAGGAGATGCTGCGCGCCATGCTGGGCGGCGAGGGCCCGGTCCATGCCGCGGAGGCGAGCCTCAACAACCATTGGGGCGTGCCGCTGACGCTGGCGCGGATGCCGGCGGATGCGGCATTCGCGGTGATCGAGATCGGGATGAACGCGCGGGGCGAGATCGCGCCCCTGGCACGGCTCGCGCGGCCGCACGTGGCGCTCGTCACCACGGTGGCGCCCGCGCATCTCGCGGCCTTCGCGGACGGCATCGCGGGGATCGCCGCGGAGAAGGCGAGCATCATGGAGGGGCTGGAGCCCGGTGGCACGGCGGTGCTTCCCGCCGGGCTCGAAACATCGGACGTGCTCGCGCGCCATGCCGAGCGCCTCGGGGTCCGCATGGTGTGGTTCGGCCCGGACGGCGACTACCGGCTCGGCGCCGTCGTACTGGCCGAAGGCGCGACGGTGGCGCATGTCGAGACCGGCGACCGACGCTTCCTTCTGCGCCTCGCCACCCCCGCGCGGCATTTCGCGTCGAACGCGCTCGGGGCCCTTGCCGCCGCCGAGGCCGCAGGCGCCGACTCGGGGCTCGCCATCCTCGGGCTCGGCCAGTGGCGAGCCTCCGGCGGCCGCGGGCTCACCCGCCGCGTGGTGCTCGATGTCGTCGACGATCATCTCGGCTTCGACCTCATCGACGACGCCTACAACGCCAACCCCGCCTCGGTCGGCGCCGCGCTCGACATGCTCGCCACCGCGGCCCCGCAGGACGGCGTCGGCCGCATCGAGCCCGGTCGCCGCATCGCGATCCTCGGCGACATGCTCGAGCTTGGGACGGAGGCGGAGGCGCTGCACCGCGCCCTGGCGGAGCATCGCGCGATGGCCGCGGTGGATCTCGTCCACTGCATCGGCCCGCTGATGGCGTCGCTCTGGGATGCGCTCCCGGACGCGAGGCGCGGCGAACGCACCGACGATGCAACCGCCCTCGCCGCTCACGCGGCACGGCTCGTCGATGCGGGCGACGTGGTGCTCGTGAAGGGCTCGAAGGCGTCGGGCACCGCGCGCGTGGTTGACGCGCTTCTGGCGCTCGGGCACCCCGCGGCACCGACGGGGGAGGGCTGATGCTCTACTGGCTGAGCGAATTCGCGCGCGACGGCGGGCTCTTCAACCTCTTCCGCTACATCACGTTCCGCGCGGGCGGGGCGTTCTTCACCGCGCTCGTCTTCGGCTTCATCTTCGGCCGCCCGCTCATCAACATGCTGCGGCTGAAGCAGAAGAAGGGTCAACCGATCCGCGAGGACGGCCCCGTCGGGCACTTCGTCAAGGCCGGCACGCCGACGATGGGGGGGATGCTCATCCTCGGCGCGCTCGTGGTCGCGACGCTGCTCTGGGCGCGGCTCGACAACGCCTACATCTGGATCGTGCTCTTCGTGACCGTGAGCTTCGGCGCCATCGGCTTCATGGACGATCTCCGCAAGGTGCAGCGCATGACCACCGCGGGCGTCTCGGGCCGGGTGCGCTTCGGGCTCGGGCTCCTCGTCGCGGCGCTGGCCGGAGCGGCGGCGATGTGGGCGCACCCGGTGGAGCTGACGGGGGAGCTTGCCCTGCCGTTCTTCAAGAACGCGCTTGTCAACCTCGGCGTGCTCTTCGTGCCGTTCGCGATGCTGGTGATCGTCGGCGCCGCCAACGCGGTCAACCTCACCGACGGGCTCGACGGGCTCGCGATCATGCCGGTGATGATCGCGGCGGGCACGCTCGGCGTCATCGCCTATGCCGTGGGGCGCGCGGACTACACCGCCTACCTCGAGCTGCACTACGTCCCCGGCACGGGCGAGCTTCTGATCTTCGCCGCAGGGCTCATCGGCGGCGGGCTCGGGTTCCTGTGGTACAACGCACCGCCCGCGGCGGTGTTCATGGGCGACACCGGCAGCCTCGCGCTCGGCGGCGCGCTCGGGGCGATCGCGGTGGCGACGAAGCACGAGCTTGTCCTCGCCATCGTCGGCGGGCTCTTCGTCGTGGAGGCGCTCTCCGTCATCATCCAGGTGCTCTACTTCAAGCGCACCGGGCGGCGCGTGTTCCTGATGGCGCCGATCCACCACCATTTCGAGAAGAAGGGCTGGGCCGAGCCGCAGATCGTGATCCGGTTCTGGATCATCAGTCTGATCCTGGCGCTCATCGGCCTCGCGACGCTGAAGATCCGCTAGATGCGCGAGACCGAGCTCTACGCGCCGCTGAAAGCCTACCTCGAGGCGCAAGGCTACGCCGTGAAGGCCGAGATCGGCGCGTGCGACATGATGGCCCGGCGCGGCGCCGAGCCGCCGGTCGTGGTGGAGATGAAGGTGGCCTTCACCCTCGGGCTGGTGCTGCAGGGCGCGGCGCGGCAGCGGATGTTCGATCACGTCTACCTCGCCGTGCCTGCGGGACTGCGCGCGCTCGCCAACCGCGACCTCGGGCACCTTTGCCGAAGGCTCGGGCTCGGGCTCCTGACGGTCGGCGGCGACCGGGTGACGGCGTGCCTCGATCCCGGTCCTTATGCGCCGCGCCGCAAGGCCGTCGCCGCGGGCCGGCTCCTGCGCGAGTTCGACCGTCGCGTCGGCGACCCGAACACCGGCGGTGCCACGCGGGTGCCGATCGTGACGGCCTACCGGCAGGACGCGGCGCGGTGCGCGGGCGTGCTCCGCGTCGAGGGGAGTGCGGCGCCGGCCCGGATCGCCGCGCTGACCGGCGTGGCGCGGGCAGGGCAGATCCTGCGCGACGATCACTACGGCTGGTTCGAGCGCGTCGCGCGCGGCGTCTACGCGCTCTCGCCGAAGGGCAGCGCTGCCGCCGCGGCCTCGGGCAGCGCCTCGCCGGGGGCGTCCGAGAAGCACGCGACCGTGCGGCCGGTGGCGGCGAAGCGGTAGACCGCGCAGCCGCCATGCGGGCCGGCGCCGGAATGGCCGATGGCAGGACCGGCAGCACCCATCCGGCCGGTCATCAGCCCGAGGCCGTAGCCTGCCTCGGTCCAGGGCCGGCCCGGCCAGGTGCCTGCGACCGGACGGCGGCGCAGCATCGCGGCGAGGCTCGCGGGGCCGACGAGCGCGCCGTCGAGGAGGCCGTCGAGGAAGCGCACCGCCTCGTCGGCCGGGCCCGCGAGGCAGCCGTGGAACACCCAGCCGGGGTCGTAGCCGGTGCCAGCCATTCCGTGCAGGGCGTCGAAGCTCGCGGTATCCTCGACGAGCCGCGTCGCGCGCAGCCCGAGCGGGACTGCGATCTCACGTGCGAGCACGTCCGCGAGCGGCGCGTCGGACGCCGCCTCGACGGCCTCGCGGACGAGGAGGTAGCCGACGTTGGAATAGCGCCAGCCGGTGCCGGGCGGGTCTGCGGGCGCAAGACGGGCCATGAGCTCGCCCCGGGTCCAGGGAGCCTCGCGCGCCGCCACGGCGGCGTGGTAGCCGTCGAGCGTGCCGTAGTCCGGCAGCCCGGCGGTATGGCCGAGCATCTGGCGCAGCGTCGCCACCGGGCGCGGCGCATCGAGGTCGAGCCGGCCGCGCTCGGCGAGCCGCAGTGCCGCCGCGGCGATGGCCGTCTTGGTCAGGCTCCACCACGGATGCCGCGCCGCGGGGAAGCCGCGCCCGCCCGATCCGTCCGGCCCGCTCCATGCCGCCCCGGCGATGCTCCTCACAGCGCCTCCTTGCAGGCATCCACCCGACACCGCATGGTCGCCGCCCGCAAGGCATGAGGCGCCAGATGATTCCCGTCCAGGGCTATGCCGGCTTGACCGTCGCCGTGCTCGGCCTCGGCCGCTCGGGGCTCGCAGCGGCGCGCGCGTTGCGGGCCGGGGGAGCGGTGCCGCGGGTGTGGGACGACGACGCGGCACGGCGCGAGGCTGCGGCGGCGGAGGGCTTCGCGCTCGGCGACCCCGCGCGCGGGCTCACGGGCGCCGCGGCGCTGATCCTGTCGCCCGGCATCCCGCATCTCTACCCCGCCCCGCATCCCGCCGCGGCGCGCGCGATGGCGGAAGGCGTGCCCCTCGACAACGACATCGGCCTCTTCTTCCGCTCCTGGGCGACCGCGGCCTGGTCCGAGTTCGACATCAGCCCCAAGGTGATCGCCGTCACCGGCTCGAACGGCAAGTCCACCACCACGGCGCTCATCCACCACATCCTCGAGGCCGAGGGCCGCCCGGTGGAGATGGCGGGCAACATCGGCCGGAGCGCGCTCGACCTCGCGCCCGCCACCGACGGCGCCGTGGCGGTGCTCGAGCTCTCGAGCTACCAGACCGAGCTTGCGCGCGCGCTCACCCCCGACGTCGCCGTCTTCACCAACCTCAGCCCGGACCATCTCGGCCGGCACGGTGGGCTTGGCGGCTACTTCGCCGCCAAGCGGCGCCTTTTCTCCGAAGGCGGCCCCGACCGCGCCATCGTCGGCGTGGACGAGCCCGAGGGGCGCTTCCTCGCCAACCAGCTTGCCGAGACCGCCGCCGACGACCGCGTGATCCGCATCTCGGTCGTCCAGAAGCCCGAGGGCCCCGGCTGGGCGGTCCATGCGCGGAGGGGCTTCCTCGCGGAGTGGCGTCGCGGGCGGCAGGTGGCGTCGATCGATCTCCGCGCGATGCCGGGGCTGCCGGGGCGGCACAACCACCAGAACGCCTGCGCCGCCTATGCCGCCTGCCGCACGCTCGGGCTCGCCCCCGCCGCCATCGAGACGGCGCTCGCGAGCTTCTCTGGCCTGCCGCACCGCAGCCAGCCGGTCGGCGAGCGCGGCGGGGTGCGGTTCGTCAACGACTCGAAGGCGACCAACGCCGAGGCGGCCGCGATGGCCCTGCAGGCGTTCCCACGCATCCGCTGGATCGCCGGGGGCCTGGCCAAGGAGGGCGGCATCGCGGCGCTCGTGCCGCATCTCGGCAGCGTGGCCAAGGCCTACCTCATCGGCGCGGCGGCGCCCGCCTTCGCGGCCGCTCTGGGCGACGTTCCGCACGAGATCGCGGGCGACATGGCGACCGCCGTGGCCCGCGCCGCCGCCGAGGCCGAGCCCGGCGACACGGTGCTCCTCGCGCCGGCCGCGGCGAGCTTCGACCAGTACCCGGACTTCGAGGCGCGCGGCGACGACTTTGCGGCGCGCGTGGCGGCGCTGATCGGCCGCTAGCCTCGTCACCGGTGCCCCCTCGACTCCGGCAGGGAACCCGCCGAAGGTCCGCGTCGCCCCTCGGAGACAGCCCTTGCTCCTCAACATCGTGATCGTCGCCGCCGTCCTCGTCACGGGCGGTGTGCTGCTGCTGCCCCGTGTCGCCCATCTCGCCGTCTGGCGCGCGACCGTGACGCCACTCGCCTCGATCATCGGCAGCGGGTTCCTGATCCTCGGCCCGATCCTCGACAAGGCCTACGGCTACTACGCGCCGCTCGTCATGGGCGCGCTCTGCGGCGGCGCCTACCTCTTCGGGGGCGCCATCCGTCACAACATCCGCCTGCACGGGCGCCGCGGCAACGCGGGCGGGGAGGAAACGCCCGCCGACCGCGTGGAATGGGCGCTCGAGGGCGCGGCGTCCTGGGCGCTCGCGTTCGCCTACATCATCTCCGTCGCCTACTACCTCAACCTCTTCGGCGCCTTCGGCGTCAGCCTGACGCCGCTTGCCGGGCCGTTCTACGCCAAGACGCTGACCACGATCGTGCTCGTCTTCATCCTCGCCGTCGGCTGGACCAAGGGGTTCAAGATGATGGAGAGCATGGAATACGTCTCCGTCGCGGTGAAGCTCGCCATCATCGGCGGGCTGCTGATCGGGCTCGCGGTCTACTTCTGGGGACAGACCGCGGCGTCGGCGCTGAAGTTCACGCCGCCCGAGGAGGGCGGCTGGTCGGCGATCACGCTCGCCTTCGGCCTCATCGTGACGGTGCAGGGGTTCGAGACCTCGCGCTACCTCGGGCGCACCTACGACGCCGACACGCGCGTGCGGTCGATGCGCCTGTCGCAATGGGTCGCGAGCGCGATCTACCTCGTCTACATCGTCCTCATCGCCTACGTCTTCGACACGCCCGAGGGCAAGCTCACCGAGACCGCGATCATCGACATGATGAAGGTCGTGGCACCGATCCTGCCGCTCCTCCTCGTCGCCGCGGCGCTGACGGCGCAGTTCTCGGCCGCGGTCGCGGACACCTCCGGCGCCGGGGGGCTCTTCTCCGAGCTGACCGGCGGGCGGCTGCGGCCAAGGCTCGGCTATGCGCTCCTCGTCGCCGTCGGCATCGTGCTGACGTGGACGCTCGACGTGTTCGAGATCATCAGCTTCGCGAGCCGCGCCTTCGCTGCGTACTATGCCCTGCAGGCGGCCATCGCGGCCTGGACCGCACGCACCGAGGGCGCGCCCGGCTGGAAGGTCGCGGGCTTCGCGGCGCTCGCCGCTCTCGGGCTCGCCTGCGCCGCATTCGGGGTCTCCGCCGAGGGCTGAGCGGCGTCAAAATGCTGGCGTGACGGGGCATGCCTTGCTAGGCTCGCGACGAGACCCGGCGAACGGGCGGATCGAGCGGCAGGGCAGTTGCGATGACGGAAATGGTGTACGGCGCGCTGCCCGTTAGGGCAGGCGAGCCGGTGCTGCCGCGCTGGTGGCGGACGATCGACAAGTGGACGCTGTCGTGCATCCTCCTGCTGTTCGGGATCGGGCTTCTGCTCGGCCTCGCCTCCTCGCCACCGCTCGCTGCGCGCAACAACCTGCCGCCGTTCTACTACGTCGAGCGGCAGGCGGTGTTCGGCGTGCTCGCGATGATCGCCATGCTCGCCGTTTCGATGATGGCGCCGGCGCAGGTCCGGCGGCTCGGGGTGATCGGGTTCGCCGGCGCGTTCGTGGCGCTCGTGCTGCTGCCGTTCCTCGGCACCGATTTCGGCAAGGGCGCGATCCGGTGGTACTCGTTCGGCTTCGCCTCGGTGCAGCCGTCGGAGTTCCTCAAGCCGTGCTTCGTCATCGTGGCGGCGTGGCTCCTCAGCGCCAGCCAGGAGATCAACGGCCCGCCGGGGCGGCTCTATTCCTTCGTGCTCACCGTGGTGATCGTGGGCTTTCTCGCCGTGCAGCCCGACTTCGGGCAGGCAGCGCTGGTGCTCTTCGGCTGGGGGGTGATGTACTTCGTGGCCGGGGCGCCGTTTCTCCTCCTCGCCACGGTGGCCGGGCTCGTCACCGGCGGCGGCATGTTCGCCTACAGCGGGTCGGAGCACTTCGCGCGGCGGATCGACGGCTACCTCTCGGCCGACGTCGATCCCCGGACGCAGCTCGGCTATGCGGCGAACGCCATCCAGCAGGGCGGCTTCTTCGGCGTGGGCGTCGGCGAGGGGCAGGTGAAGTGGTCGCTGCCGGACGCGCACACCGACTTCATCATCGCCGTCGCCGCGGAGGAATACGGGCTCGTCCTCGTCCTCGTCATCCTCGCGCTCTACGCGGTGATCGCGGTGCGCTCGATGTCGCGGCTGATGCGCGAGCGCGATCCGTTCATCCGGCTCGCGGGCACCGGTCTCGCCGCGATCTTCGGGGTGCAGGCGCTCATCAACATCGGGGTGGCGGTGCGGCTTTTGCCGGCCAAGGGCATGACGCTGCCGTTCGTGAGCTACGGCGGCTCGTCGCTGATCGCGGCCGGGATCTGCGTCGGCGCGCTCCTCGCGTTCACCCGGACGCGGCCGCAGGGCGGCATCGGCGACATCCTCCTGAAGCGCCGGCCGTGAGCGCGGCGGGTCCGCTGATCCTGCTCGCGGCGGGCGGCACGGGCGGCCACATGTTCCCCGCCCAGGCGCTCGCCGAGGCGCTGGTCCGGCGCGGCTGGCGCGTCAAGCTCTCGACCGACGCGCGCGGCGCGCGCTACGCGGGCGGCTTCCCGGTCGCGGTGATGGTCGAGCGCGCCGCTTCGGCGACCTTCGCACGGGGCGGGCTCCTCGCGCGCGGCGTGGCGCCGGCTCGGATCGCGGGCGGCATCGCGGCGGCGGCGCTCGGCATGGCGCGCGACCGTCCGGCGGCCGTGGTGGGCTTCGGCGGCTACCCGGCGATCCCGGCGCTGGCGGCGGCGCGGCTCCTCGGCCTGCCGCGGATGATCCACGAGGCGAACGGCGTGCTCGGCCGCGTCAACCGGCTCTTCGCGCCGCGCGTCCACCGCGTCGCCTGCGGCGTCTGGCCGACGGCGCTGCCGCGGGGCGCGGTCGGCGTCCACACCGGCAACCCGGTGCGCGCGGCGGTCCTCGCGGAGGCGGGCGCGCCCTATGCGGTGCCCGAGGACGGCCCGCTCGACGTGCTGGTGATCGGCGGCAGCCAGGGCGCGCGCGTGCTCTCGGACGCGGTGCCGCCCGCGCTCGCCAATCTCGCCGACGCGCTCCGCACGCGCCTGCGCGTGGCGCAGCAGGCGCGCGAGGAGGACATCGGCCGGGTGTCGGAGTTCTACGCCGCGACCGGCATCGCCGCCGAGGTGGCGCCGTTCTTCGCCGACGTGGCCCGCCGCATCGCCGGGGCGCAGCTCGTCGTCAGCCGCTCGGGCGCGGGTTCGGTCGCCGACATCGCGGTGATCGGCCGGCCGTCGATCCTCGTGCCTTTCGCCGCCGCCGCCGCCGACCACCAGACGGTCAATGCGCGGAGCCTCGTCGAGGCCGGCGCCGCGTTCCTCGTGCCCGAGCGCGCGCTGGGGCCCGAGGCGCTCTCGCACCGTATCGGCGCGGTCCTCGGCGATCCCCGCGCCGCGTCGCGGATGGCCGCCGCCGCCCATGCCGCCGGGGTGCCCGACGCGACCGACCGACTCGTCGCCGTTGTCGAGGACCTTGCCCGCCAGGGGCGGCGCGCGTGACCCCCGCGACGAAGCTGCCGGGCGGGCTCGGCGCGATCCATTTCGTCGGCATCGGCGGCATCGGCATGTCGGGCATCGCGGAGGTGCTGATGACGCTCGGCTACGCGGTGCAGGGCTCGGACGCGCGGACCTCGCCGATCACCGACCGGCTCGAGCGCCTCGGCGCGCGCATCTTCGAGGGCCAGGCGGCGGCGAACGTCGAGGGCGCCGCGGTCGTCGTCGTCTCCTCCGCGATCCGCCTCGGCAACCCCGAGCTCGAGGCCGCCCGCCGCGCCGGCCTCCCGGTCGTGCGCCGCGCGGAGATGCTCGCCGAACTGATGCGCCTCAAGTCCAACGTCGCCATCGCCGGCACCCACGGCAAGACCACCACCACGACGATGGTGGCGGCGCTCCTCGACGCCGGCGGCTTCGACCCCACGGTGATCAACGGCGGCATCATCCATGCCTACGGCTCGAACGCGCGGGCGGGCGCCGGCGAATGGATGGTCGTCGAGGCGGACGAGAGCGATGGCAGCTTCAACCGCCTGCCCGCCACCATCGCCGTCGTCACCAACATCGACCCTGAGCACATGGAGCACTGGGGCGACTTCGACGCGCTCCGGGCGGGCTTCCAGGACTTCGTGTCGAACGTGCCGTTCTACGGCCTCGCGGTCTGCTGCACCGACCACCCGGAGGTGCAGGCGCTCGTCGGCCGCGTGACGGATCGGCGCATCGTCACCTTCGGCTTCAACGCGCAGGCGGACGTGCGCGGCGTGAACCTCGCGTTCGCGGGCGGCACGGCGCGCTTCGACGTGGCGCTGCAGGCGGAGGGCACGGTGATCGAGGGCTGCACGCTGCCGATGCCGGGGGACCACAACGTCTCGAACGCGCTCGGCGCCGTCGCGGTCGCGCGGCACCTCGGCATGAAGCGCGACGAGATCCGCGCGGCGCTCGGCGCCTTCGGCGGCGTCAACCGCCGCTTCACCCGCGTCGGCGAGGTCCGCGGCGTGACGGTGATCGACGACTACGGCCACCATCCGGTCGAGATCGCGGCGGTGCTGCGTGCCGCGCGCCAGTCGGTCGCAGAGACGCCGGGCGCGCGCGTCATCGCGGTGCATCAGCCGCACCGCTACACGCGGCTCGCGCATCTCTTCGAGGACTTCTGTACCTGCTTCAACGAGGCCGACGTGGTGGCCATCGCCGAGGTCTATGCCGCCGGCGAAGATCCCATCGCGGGCGCCTCGCGCGACGACCTCGTGGCGGGTCTGATCCGCCACGGCCACCGCCACGCGCGCGCGATCCTCTCCGAGGACGACCTCGAGCGGCTGGTGCGCGAGCAGGCGCGGGCGGGCGACATCGTGGTCTGCCTCGGCGCGGGATCGATTTCCGCCTGGGCCAACGCGCTGCCGGCGCGCCTCGCCGCATGACCGCCTCGCTCGGTCTTGCCTGTCTCTGGGCCGTTGCCGCCAGCGTCGTGCGGCTGCTCCCGACCCGCGACGGGCACCGGCGCAGGGCGGCAGCGCTCGTCTCGGTCGGCATCCCGGTGCTCGGCTACGTCACGTGGCAGAACGGCCCGCTCGCCGGGCTCCTGGTGCTTGCCGCCGGGGTGTTGGTGCTGCGCTGGCCGGTGCTGTCGCTCGGGCGGTGGATCGTGCGCCGCCCGCCGCCGTGAGGCTGCCGGCGGTCCGCGGCAGCCTCACGGCCGGCCGGGCGATGGCGGACCTGACGTGGCTGCGCGTCGGCGGACCCGCGGACTGGCTCTTCCAGCCTGCCGACGCGGACGATCTGGCGGGCTTTCTCGCAGCACTCGATCCGGCCGTGGCGGTGTTCCCGATGGGCGTCGGCTCCAACCTCATCGTTCGCGACGGCGGCATCCGGGGCGTGGTGATCCGCCTCGGCCGCGCCTTCGCGGACATCCGCGTCGCGGGCGACCTCGTCCACGCAGGCGCCGCGGCGCTCGACGCCCGCGTGGCGCGCGAGGCCGCTGCCGCGGGTCGGGACCTCGCGTTCCTCCGCACCATCCCCGGCTCGATCGGAGGCGCGGTGCGGCTCAACGCGGGCTGTTACGGGCGCTACGTGGCGGACCATCTCGTCGAGGTCGCCGTCGCTACGCGCGACGGCATCACGCGCATCCCCGCCGCCGATCTCGCGCTCGGCTACCGCGACAGCGCGCTGCCGCCGGGCGCCGTCGTGATGGCGGCCACATTCCGGACGACGGCCGCCGATCCGGCGGCGCTCGAGGCCACGATGGCGGAGCAGGTCGCCCGCCGCGACGCCACGCAGCCGGTGCGCGAGCGGAGCGCCGGATCGACATTCCGCAACCCCGCCGGCTTCTCCTCGACCGGGCGCGCCGACGATGTCCACGACCTCAAGGCCTGGAAACTCATAGACAACGCAGGGTTGCGTGGCATACGGCGTGGCGGGGCGCAGATGTCGGACAAGCATCCCAACTTTCTCCTCAACACCGGCGCGGCGAATGCCGCCGATCTGGAGGGCCTGGGCGAACACGTCCGAAATACAGTGTTTCAATCCAGCGGAATCACGTTACAATGGGAAATCATGAGGATCGGCGAAACGATCCCGGACGCGACAGTGATTTGACAGGCATAACAACAGCATCAGGGGCCCGCAGAGGCTCCGGCACGGATGGGCCGCCACCGGCCTGATAACGAGGCGGGCATGTCGAGCAGGACAGCCCCGCGAGTTGCGGTTCTCATGGGAGGGCCTTCCGCCGAGCGGGAGGTCTCGCTCGTGACCGGGCGCGCCTGCGCCGCAGCGTTGCGGGAACGGCAGTACGAGGCGATCGAGATCGACGCGGGGCCGGACCTCGCGACGCGTCTCGCGGACGTGGCTCCCGACCTTGTGTTCAACGCGCTGCACGGCCGCTGGGGCGAGGACGGGTCCGTCCAGGGCCTCCTCGAGTGGCTGCGGCTGCCTTACACCCATTCGGGCGTGCTGGCCTCGGCGCTGGCCATGCACAAGGTCCGCGCCAAGGCGGCGTTCGCGGCGGCCGGCCTGCCGGTCGCGGTTTCCGAGGTGGTCTCGCGCGAGGCGGCGGCGGCGAAGCACGTGATGGCGCCGCCCTATGTGGTCAAGCCGGTCAACGAGGGCTCCTCGGTCGGCGTCACCATCGTGCCGGCGGGCGCGAACCGGCCGCCCGCGCTCGGGCCCGATCTCCCTGACGACGTGATGGTCGAGGCCTACGTGCCGGGACGCGAGCTCACCGTCGCCGTGCTGGCGGACCGCGCGCTCGGCGTGACCGACATCCTGACCGACGGCTACTACGACTACGCGGCGAAGTACGTGCCCGGCGGCTCGCGCCACGTCGTACCGGCGGACCTGCCAGCCGCGATCACGGGCGCGCTCACGGCGCATGCGCTCGCGGCACACGCCTGCCTCGGCTGCCGCGGGCTGACGCGGATCGATTTCCGCTGGGACGAGGCGCGTGGCGCGGCGGGCATCGTGGTGCTCGAACTGAACACCCAGCCCGGCATGACGCCGACTTCGCTCGCCCCGGAGCAGGCCGCGCACGCAGGGATCGACTTCCCGGACCTCTGCGCCTGGATCGCGGAGGATGCGTCGTGCGCGCGGTAGCCGAGCCCCTCGTCGCGCGCCGTCTGGTGCCGTCGCGGGCGCCGGCCCCGCGAGCGCCCCGCCGTGACCCGAGCCCGAGCCGTGCGGCCTACAGGCTCCGGCGCTTGTGGCTGACGCCGCTTTACCGGGCGCTCCTGCGGCGCGGGCTGCCGGCGTTCCTCCTGGTGCTCGCGCTCGGACTCTGGCTTGCCGACGCGGAACGTCGTGCGCGGATCTCGTCCTGGGGTGCGGAGGTCTGGCGCTCCGTCGAGGACCGGCCCGAGTTCCGCATCACCGACATCGCGATCACCGGTGCCACGGGCGACGTGACGGCGGCGCTCCGTCCCATGCTGGCGGTGACGCTGCCGGCGAGCTCGTTCGACATCGACATCGCGGGGCTTCGCGCGATGCTGCAGTCGCTCGATGTCGTGGCGCGCGCCGACATCCGGATCGCTCCCGGCGGCACGCTCGAGGTCGCCATCACGCAGCGGAGACCTGCGCTCGTCTGGCGCGGGCGGACCGGGCTCGACCTCATCGACGCCACCGGCCACCGCGTGGCGGGCGTCGGCAGCCGCGCCGATCGGCCCGACCTGCCGCTCGTCGCCGGCGACGGTGCTGCGGCTGCCGCGCCCGAGGCGCTGGCGCTGATGGCGGCGGCGACGCCCGTGGCGGCGCGCGTCGAAGGGCTCGTGCGGATGGGCGAGCGGCGCTGGGATCTGGTGCTTGACGAAGGTCAGCGGATCCTGCTCCCCGAGGACGATCCCGTCGCGGCGCTCGAGCGGGTGCTGGCGCTCGCCGCCGCGCAGAACCTCTTCGACCGCGACATCGCCGTCGTCGACATGCGCCTCGATGCGCGCCCGACCCTGCGGCTCGCCGCAACCGCCACCCCACCCGACCCGAAGCAGGCCGCCGCAGGAGCACCCGCCGAATGACCGATCTCTACCGATCCCAGCGGGCGATGCGCCAGCTCCGGCGTGCCGCGATCGACCGTGGCGTGGTCGCGGTCCTCGACATCGGCACCTCCAAGATCGCCTGCCTCGTGCTGCGCTTCGACGGCCCGCCGCAGGCCGCCAACGCCGAGGGCGTGGGTCCGATGGCCGGGCAATCGACGTTCCGCGTGATCGGTGCCGCCACCACCCGCTCGCGCGGCGTGCGCTTCGGCGAGATCGACGCGATGAACGAGACCGAGCGCGCCGTCCGCACCGCCGTGCAGGCGGCGCAGAAGATGGCCAACGTCCGCGTCGACCACGCCATCGCCTGCTTCGCGGGCGCGGGGCCGCGGTCCTACGGGCTCGCGGGCGAGATCGCGCTCGAGGACGCGACGGTCACGGGCCAGGACGTGGGCCGCGTGCTGGCCGCCTGCGACGTGCCGGACTTCGGGCCGGGCCGCGAAGTGCTGCACGCGCAGCCGGTCAACTTCGCGCTCGACCACCGTTCGGGACTCGGCGACCCGCGCGGGCGCACCGGCAACCGGCTCGCCTGCGACATGCACCTGCTGACCGTCGACACAGGCGTCATCGAGAACCTCCTTTACTGCATCAAGCGCGCCGACCTCGAGCTCGCGGGGATCGCGTCCTCGGCCTACGTCTCGGGGGTCGCGGCGCTCGTCGAGGACGAGCAAGAGCTCGGTGCGGCGTGCATCGACATGGGCGGCGGCTCGACCGGCATCTCGATCTTCATCAAGAAGCACATGATCTACGCCGACGCGGTGCGGCTCGGCGGCGATCACGTGACCTCCGACATCGCCAAGGGTCTCGAAGTGCCGCTGCCGACGGCGGAGCGGATCAAGACCTTCTACGGCGGCGTCGTCGCGACCGGCATGGACGACCGCGAGATGATCGAGATCGGCGCCGATTGCGGCGACTGGGAGAAGGACCGCCGCACCGCGAGCCGCGCCGAGCTGATCGGCATCATGCGCCCGCGCGTCGAGGAGGTGCTCGAGGACGTGCGGATGCGTCTCGACGCGGCCGGGTTCGAACACCTGCCGAGCCAGCAGATCGTGCTCACCGGCGGTGCGAGCCAAGTGCCCGGCCTCGACGGGCTGGCCGCGAAGATCCTTGGCCAGCGGGTGCGCCTCGGCCGGCCGCTCCGGGTGCAGGGGTTGCCGCAGGCCGCGACCGGAGCGGCGTTCGCGAGCGCGGTGGGGCTCTGCCTCTTCGCGGCCAACCCGCAGGACGAATGGTGGGACTTCGACATCCCGTCCGAGCGCTATCCGGCGCGCAGCCTGAAGCGCGCCGTCCGGTGGTTCAAGGAGAACTGGTAACCGCTACCTGATGAAAGCCGGGCGAAATCCCGCCGTCCCGGCGAAGTTACCCACCACATTTTGTGTCCGAACCCTGTTTTTCGCGTGACGCAGAGGGGTCGGGTCGATAGCGTGGCGGCAAGGTGGGACCAACGGGCGAAAAGCCGAAGAACGAGCAGGCGGACAGAACGATGGCACTGAACCTGATGATGACAGACAACGAGCCGGATCTCCGGCCCCGGATCACGGTCTTCGGCGTGGGTGGCGCCGGCGGCAATGCGGTCAACAACATGATCGAACAGGCCCTGCAGGGGGTGGAGTTCGTCGTCGCGAACACCGACGCGCAAGCGCTCGCCCAGAGCAACGCGACGGCGAAGATCCAGATGGGCGTTAAGGTGACCGAGGGCCTCGGCGCAGGCGCCAGGCCCTCGGTCGGCGCCGCGGCGGCGGAGGAGACGATCGAGGAGATCGTGGACCATCTCGCCGGCGCGCACATGTGCTTCATCACCGCCGGCATGGGCGGCGGCACCGGCACCGGGGCCGCGCCGATCATCGCGCAGGCGGCGCGCGAGCTTGGCGTGCTCACCGTCGGCGTGGTCACGAAGCCGTTCCAGTTCGAGGGCGGGCGCCGGATGAAGCAGGCCGAGGAAGGCATCGACGCGCTGCAGAAGGTCGTCGACACGCTCATCATCATCCCGAACCAGAACCTGTTCCGGCTCGCGAACGAGAAGACCACCTTCACCGCGGCCTTCGCGATGGCCGACGACGTGCTCTACCAGGGCGTCAAGGGCGTGACCGACCTCATGGTCCGGCCGGGCCTCATCAACCTCGACTTCGCCGACGTGCGCTCGGTGATGGACGAGATGGGCAAGGCGATGATGGGCACCGGCGAGGGCTCGGGCGAGGACCGCGCGGTGACGGCGGCGGAGAAGGCCATCGCCAACCCGCTCCTCGACGAGATCAGCCTGAAGGGCGCCAAGGGCGTGCTCATCAACATCACCGGCGGCTACGACCTCACGCTCTTCGAACTCGACGAGGCGGCGAACCGGATCCGCGAGGAGGTCGATCCCGACGCCAACATCATCGTGGGCTCGACGCTCGACACCGAGATGGAGGGCAAGATGCGCGTCTCGGTCGTGGCGACCGGGATCGACGCAGTGGCCGTGCCCGAGGCGAGCGTGACCCGGCGGCGGCTCTCGGAGCCCCTGCCGCAGCCGGTCGTAGAGCCGGACGTCGTTGAACCCGAGCCGGTACGCCAGCCGGTGCGCGCCACGACGGGTCGACCGCCGGTGCAGCGTGCTGCCGAGCCGAAGCCCGAGCCCGTTTTCCTCGACACCGAGGACGATGGCTACGGGGTCGAAGACGACGGACTTCCCGCTCCGGCGTATAGGCCGGCCGCCGCTTCGGCCCGCGGGCAGGCGCCGCAGTCGGATGGTTCGGACTTCGTGGCCCCGCGTGCCGCCCCCGGCACGCCGACGCCCGAGGCGCTTGCACGGCTGCAGCACGCGGTCCGTACCCAGCCTGCCAGGCCGACTCCGCCGACGGGGTCGCTGACGCAGCGCGTCATGGCAGAAAAGCAACGCTTCGGGATCAACTCGCTTCTGAGCCGGATGGCCGGTCACGGCGAGACCCCCGAGCGCCCCGCTCCGGCGCCGCGCCAGCAGCCGCCGATGTCGGGCTACGAGGACGACGTCGTGCCCGAGGCCGAGCCCGACCGGACCGAGATCCCGGCCTTTCTGCGGCGCCAGGCAAACTAGGATTTCCTTGCATACGTTGGAGGGAGGGCCGTGGAGACGCGGCCCTCCGTCTTTCAGTTGTGCGCTCGCAGTCGATGGGCGCACCGGAAAAAGCGCCCGCTGGACTGGTCTTGCGTGGCGATCCTCATGCGCGCTTTCCTGCCGACGCGAGCGCGGCCAATGTTGCAGAGCGTCGCAAAGATTGAATTGCGATATCCACAGGGCCGGCCTACCTGAAGTGAGCGCTGACGACGAACGAGCCGCGCAAGAACTTGGGGCGCCCATGAACCTGCAGATCGACGCGGCGAAAGCGTCCATGCGGCCGATGCGTCGGGCCGTCGCGGCCGGAACGATGCTCCAGACGACCCTGCGCGCGCCGGTGAGCTTCCGCGGCCGTGGCCTGCACTCCGGCGTTGCCGCCCGCATGACGATCCGTCCAGCATCCGCGGAGCACGGCATCTGGTTCCGCCGCACCGACGTCGCGGCGGACGCGGCCTACGTCCCCGGGCGTTGGGACGCCGTGATCCCGTCGCGGCTCTGCACGGTGGTCGCCAACGCCGCCGGGACGCAGGTCTCGACCATCGAGCACGTCATGGCGGCCCTTTCGGGCGCCGGGATCCACAACGCGTTGATCGAGATCGACGGCCCGGAAGTCCCGGTTCTCGACGGCAGCGCGGAAGCGTTCACGTCGGCCTTCGCGGCACGGGGCCTGCGCCGGCTCGATGCGCCGCTCCGCGCGTTCCGCGTCCTTGAGCCGGTCGAGGTCACCGTCGGACGTGCCGCCGCGCGCCTCGAGCCATCGGACGCGCTGGAGATCGATTTCGCCATCGATTTCCCCGACGCTGCGATCGGTCGCCAGCACAAGCATCTCGTCATCGCAGGCGACGCCTTTGCCGAAGAGCTGGCCGACAGCCGCACGTTCTGCCGCGAGGCGGACGTCCGGGCGATGCGTGCCGGTGGACTGGCGCTCGGCGGGACGATCGAAAACGCGGTCGTCGTCGATGGCGAGCGGGTGCTGACGCCGGGCGGCTTCCGGCGGCCGGACGAGGCCGTGCGGCACAAGATGCTCGACGCGATCGGCGACCTGGCGTTGGCGGGGGCGCCGATCCTCGGGCGCTACACCGGCGTGCGGGCAGGACATGCCGTGACGAGCCGTCTCCTCACGGCGCTCTTCCAGCGGCCGGATGCGGTGCGGCTCGTGGCCTGCGAGGCGAGCTTCGCGGCCCGGCTTCCCGGCATGGGCAACGTCCGCGCCGAGGTTGCCGCCTGAACGACGCAGATCGCGCGAAGGCGTTTTGCGCCGCCGTTTTTTCTGTGGTACGACCTCTCGGCGCGGCGCTTGACGCCGGTCTGCAAGGGGAATGCGGGTGCGGCGGATGACGGTCGGGCGGCAGGCTGCGAAGCTCGCGAGCGTCCTTGCACTCCTGCTCGCCGTCACCGCCTGCGGCCGGGGCAGCAGGGAGCCGCCGCTCGAGAATTTCACCGCCGAGCAGATCTACGAGCGCGGCGAGTACGAGCTCGCGACCCAGCGCAAGGCCAAGGATGCCGCGCGCTACTTCGGCGAGGTCGAGCGGCTCTATCCCTATTCGGTGCTCGCCAAGCGCGCTCTCATCATGCAGGCCTTCGCGTATCACCGCGACAAGGACTACGAGAAGAGCCGCGGCTCGGCGCAGCGCTACCTCGACTTCTATCCCGCCGAGGAGGACGCGCCCTACGCGCAGTACCTTCTGGCGCTGTCGTACTACGACCAGATCGACGACGTGGGCCGCGACCAGGGCATCACCTTCCAGGCGCTGCAGGCGCTGCGCGAGGTGATCGAGCGCTATCCCGACAGCGACTACGCGCGCTCGGCGATGCTGAAGTTCGACCTCGCCTTCGACCATCTCGCGGCCAAGGAGATGGAGATCGGGCGTTATTATCTCAAGCGCGGCCATTACACCGCCGCGATCAACCGCTTTCGCGTCGTGGTGGAGCAGTACCAGACGACCACGCAGACGCCCGAGGCGCTGTCGCGTCTGGTCGAGGCCTATCTCGCGCTTGGCCTGACCAACGAGGCGCAGACGGCGGGCGCGATCCTTGGGTACAACTTCAAGTCGAGCCCGTTCTACGACGACACCTATCGCCTCCTGACCGGGCGCGGGCTCGCGCTTGAAAGCCGCGGCGACAATTGGCTTGCGCGGGTCTACCGACAGGTCATCAAGGGCGAGTATCTCTAGCCCCCTTGGCAGGACCGGCGCGATGCTGCGCGAGCTCGACATCCGCGACATGCTCATCATCGACCGGCTGGAACTGGCGTTCCAACCGGGCCTGAACGTGCTCACCGGCGAGACCGGAGCGGGGAAGTCGATCCTGCTCGACGCGCTCGGCTTCGTGCTCGGCTGGCGAGGTCGGGCGGATCTCGTGCGCGCCGGGGCGGCGCAGGGCGAGGTGAGCGCGCTCTTCGATCTGGCGCCCGGCCATGCCGCGCGCGGCGTGCTCGCCGACGCGGGGCTGCCCGACGGGGACGAGTTGATCCTGCGCCGCGTGAACTATGCCGATGGGAGGAAGGCCGCCTGGGTCAACGACCGGCGCACCTCGGCGGAGGTCTTGCGCGCGCTGTCTGACGTGCTCGTCGAACGGCACGGGCAGCACGACGACCGCGGGCTCCTCGACCCCAAGGGCCACCGCGCGCTCCTCGACGTCTTTGCCGGTGCTGATACGGGGTCGGTGCGGGGCGCCTGGCGGGCCTTGGCGGCGGCGCAACGGGAGCTGGCGACGGCGGAGACGGCACTGGCGGCGGTCGCGTCGGAGGAGGACTACCTGCGGCACGCCGCGGGGGAGCTCGACCGCTTCGCGCCCGTGCCGGGCGAGGAGGAGGCGCTCGACGCGCGGCGGCGCGCCATGCAGGGGGCGGCGCGGATCCGGGCCGACGTGGTGCGCGCGGCGGCCGCACTCGGCACCGACGGCGCCGAGAGCGCGCTTGCCGATGCGCTGCGCTGGCTCGAGGGCGCGGCGCCCCAGGCCGAGGACCGGCTCGACGCCGCGATCGCCGCCGCGGGCCGCGCGCTGACCGAACTCGGCGAGGCGCAGGACGCGGTATCGGACTACCTCGGCGACATGACGTTCGACCCGGCCGAGCTCGAGGCCGTCGAGGAGCGGCTCTTCGCGCTGCGCGGGCTCGGGCGGAAGCATGGCGTGCCGGCGGACGAGCTCGCCGCGTTCGCCGAAGGGCTCCGCGGCCGGCTCGCGGCGCTCGACGGGGGCGCCGCTGGGATCGCCGCGCTCGAGCGGTCGGCTCGCGAGGCGGGCGCCGCCTATGACGAGGCAGCGGGCGCGCTGTCGGCGCTCCGGTTCGAGGCGGCGCGTCGCCTCGACGAGGCGATGGCGGCGGAACTGGGGCCTCTCAAGATGGAGCGCGCGGTCTTCGCGACCGAGATCGCGCCCGCGGAGCCCGGACCCGACGGCCGGGACGCGGTCACGTTCAGCGTGGCGACCAACCCCGGTGCGCCGGCGGGGCCCCTCAACCGCATCGCGTCGGGCGGCGAGCTGTCGCGCTTTCTTCTCGCGCTCAAGGTCTGCCTCGTGAAGGGCGCGGACGGGCTCACGCTCGTCTTCGACGAGATCGACCGCGGCGTCGGCGGGGCCACGGCGGACGCGGTCGGGCGGCGGCTGAAGTCGCTCGCGGAGATGGCGCAGGTGCTCGTCGTCACGCATTCGCCGCAGGTGGCCGCACTTGGCGCGCATCACTGGCGCGTCGAGAAGCGGATGGCGGCGGCCAGCACGACCTCGACGGTGACGCCGCTCGGGGCCGCCGACCGCGTGGACGAGATCGCGCGGATGCTGTCCGGCGACCGCGTGACCGAGCCTGCGCGGGCGGCGGCGCGGATGCTTCTCGAAGGCTGAGATGCGGGCCCGGGTCTCGCGCGCTCTGGCGGGCCTCCGTGGCAGCGTGCCGGGGCAACTTCAGTTCTGGCTCCTCGCGGCGCTGATCGGCACCCTGTCCGGCGCCGCCGCGGTCGCGTTCCGCGAGGGCGTGGGGCTGGTGGTCCGGGCCGGCTATGGCACGGGGCCGGTCGCCTGGCCGGTGGCCCTCGCACTTCCCGTCGCGGGCGGGCTTGCCGTGGGGCTCATCCTGCACCGCTTCACGCCCGACGCCCGCGTCCGCGCGGTGGCCGACGTGATCGAGGGCGCCGCGGCGAACCGCGGCCGCGTCGAGGTGCAGGCGGGCATCGCCTCGGCGGCGGCGTCGCTCATCACGCTCGGCACCGGCGGCTCGACGGGGCGCGAGGGGCCGGTCGTCCACCTCGCCGGCGT
The DNA here is from genome assembly GCA_965219015.1 of Paracoccaceae bacterium. Lineage (GTDB taxonomy): Bacteria > Pseudomonadota > Alphaproteobacteria > Rhodobacterales > Rhodobacteraceae > CBDCNH01. The sequence goes on along the minus strand of CBDCNH010000011.1, from coordinate 859,279 downwards.
CGTCGCCACGCTCGTGAGCACCCGCATCGGTGCCAGTGCCGTCACCGCGCGCGACCTTCTTGGCTGCGGCGTCGCGGCGGCCGTGTCGGCGAGCTTCAACGCGCCCATCGCGGGCACGCTCTTCGCGCTCGAGGTCGTCCTGCGCCACTTCGCGCCGCGCGCCTTCGCGCCCATCGCGATCGCGGCGGTGGCGGGCACCGTGGTTGACCGGCTGGCGCTCGGCAACACGCCGGAGTTCCACCTCGACGTGGCCGCGGGGCTCGGCTTCTACGTCGAGCTCCCCGCCTTCGTGCTCCTCGGCCTCGTCTCGGGGCTCGTCGCGGCGGCACTGATGCGCGGCACGTTCTGGGCCGAGGATGCAGCGACCCGCGGCATGAACGCCCGCGGCCTCCACCGCACGCTCCGGCCGATGCTGGCGGGCGTCCTCCTCGGGCTCCTCGCGATCCCGTTTCCCGAGATCGCGGGCGTCGGCTACGAGACCACCGCGAAGGCGCTCGGCGGCGGGCTCGGGTTCGGTGCCGCGCTGATGCTGGCGCTCGCGAAGGGGCTCGCGGTCGCCGTCACCATCGCCGGACGAATGGGCGGGGGCGTGTTCTCGCCCGGCCTCGTCGTGGGCTCGCTCGTCGGGCTCGCCTTCGGCATCGTCGCCCACGCGCTGCTGCCCGCCTGGTCGTCCGGCCCGCCGCTCTACGCGCTCGCGGGCATGGGCGCGGTCGCGGCGGCGGTCCTCGGCGCGCCGATCTCGACGACGCTCATCGTCTTCGAGCTCACCGCCGACTGGCAGACCGGCATCGCGGTGATGGCGAGCGTCGCGATGGCGTCGGCGGTGGCGAGCCGGCTGGTGCGGGGCTCGTTCTTCCTCGAGCAGCTCGAGCGCCGCGGCATCCGCATCGCGAGCGGGCCAGGTGCGTGGATGCTGACGACGATCCCGGTCGCGGGGCTGATGAACGCCCTCGATGGCCCCACGACGCGCCTTGACGCCTTGATGGCGGACGGGTTCGTGCTCGGAGAGGGCGCCACGCTCGATCAGGCGATGCCGATGTTCGGCGACGGGCGCACGCGCCTGCCGGTCCTCGGGCCGGAGGGAAAGATCGCGGGCGTGCTCACCGAAGCCGCGGCGCTACGCGCCTGGAACCGCGCGCTGGCAGCGACCGTGGCCGAGGAGCACGCCTGACGGATCAGAGTTCTTCGATCGTCACCTTGCTCGGGTAGAACGCCAGGTGATCCTTGATCGCCTCCATCCCGGAGTTCGGCGTCTCGTACGACCAAGCCGCGTCGCGGATCGTCTCGCTCTCGGTGACGATGGAATAGTAGGTCGCGTCGCCCTTCCACGGGCAGGTCGAGGTGGTGTCGGTCTTTTCGAGGAACATCATCGCCAGGCCGTCGCGCGGAAAGTAGATGACGGGCTTGCCGCCGCCCTCGACGAGTTCGAGCGCGTCCCGCGTCTCGCCGAGCACGGCGCCGCCGGCGCGGATCGACCAGATACCGGGCGCGGGGTTGATCTTGATGTGGTCTGCCATGGTCATGTCTCCAATGTGGCCGCGAGAGGCTGCGTGGCCGCCTCCAGCCAGGTTCTCGCCGTTGCCGAAACCCGGTCGGCGAGCCGTGCGCGCACTTCGGCATGATAGCCGTCGAGCCAAGCGGCCTCGTCGGGCGCGAGCACGGCGAGGTCGATGAGCCGGCGGTCGATGGGCACGAAGGTCAGCGTCTCGAAGGCCAGCATCGCGCGGTCGTCGGCGCCGGGCAAGGCGGGCGCCGGGATCACCGCGACGAGGTTCTCGATGCGGATGCCGAAGGCGCCCTCGCGATAGTACCCCGGCTCGTTGGAGAGCACCATGCCGGGCTCGAGCGGCACCTCGGAGAGCCGCGACAACCGCTGTGGGCCCTCGTGGACCGACAGGAACGCGCCGACGCCGTGGCCGGTGCCGTGGTCGTAGTCCTGCCCCGCGCGCCAGAGCGGCAGGCGGGCGACCGCGTCGAGGTCGCGGCCGGCGAGCCCCACCGGCCAGCGTAGCCGCGAGATGCCGATCATGCCCTGCAGGACACGCGTGAAGGCCGCGCGCTCGGCCGCGCCCGCGGGCCCGACGGCCACGGTGCGGGTGATGTCGGTCGTGCCGTCGACGTACTGTCCGCCGCTGTCGACGAGGAGAAGCTCGCCCGGCCGCACCACGCGGTCCGTCGCGGTGGTGACGCGGTAGTGTACGATGGCGCCGTGCGGGCCGGACCCTGCGATGGTGTCGAAGCTGATGTCGCGGAGCGCATTCGAGCTGCGGCGGAAGCCTTCGAGTGCGCGCACCACGCCGATCTCGGTGAGCCCGCCACCGGGGGCCTCGGCGTCGAGCCAGGCGAGGAACTCGACCATCGCCGCGCCGTCGCGGAGGTGCGCCGCGCGCATCCCGTCGAGCTCGGCCACGGTCTTGCGGGCCTTCGGCAGGATGCACGGATCGTCGGCGAAGTCGATCTCGACGCCCGCCTCGGCCAGCGCGTCGGCGACCCAGAGGGGTGCGGTCTTGGGATCCACGCGCACCCTGTCGCCAAGCGTCGCCAGCGCGCCGCCAAAGGCCGCGGGCTCGGCATGGCTCACGTCTTCCCCAAGATGCGCCTCGACGGCCGGGGCGAGCTTGGCGGGATCAACGAACAGCATCACCCGACCGTCGTCGTGCAAGATCGCGAAGGCCTGCGCGACGGGCACGCGCGGCAAATCCTCGCCGCGGATGTTCAGGAGCCACGCGATGCTGTCGGGCAGCGTCAGCACCGCCGCCGTCTGCCCAGCCTTTTGCAGACCCGCGGCAAGGCGCCTGCGCTTCGACGCCGAGGTCTCGCCCGCCAGCGCGTCCGGATGCGCGCTGATCTTTCCCGTGGGCGGCGGCGGCCGGTCCTGCCAGACGCGGTCGACGAGGTTGTCGCTGCGGGTGAGGGTGATGCCGCCGTCCTCCAGCGATGCCTCGAGCCGGGCAATCTCGTCGCGGGTGTGGAGCCAGGGGTCGAAGCCCACGACGCCGCCGTTCGGCAGATGCGCGCGCAGCCACTCGCCGGGCTTGGTCTCGGGTGCGGGCACCGGCGTGAACGCGTCGAGGTCGATCTCGGCGCGGACCTGAACGCGGTAGCGCCCGTCGATGAACACGCCCGCGATCTCGGGCAGGATCACCGCCATCCCCGCCGAGCCCGAGAAGCCGGTGAGCCAGGCGAGCCGCCGGTCGCGCGCGGCGACGTATTCGCCCTGATGCACGTCGGCGCGGGGCACGAGAAAGCCGTCGAGCCCCTCGCGCGCCATCTCCGCGCGCAGCGCCGCGAGCCGGGGCGGGCCGTCCGTCAGGTTCGCTTGCACCTCGAAGCTCTGGAACATCAGGCGTGGACCCGGAGCCTGCGGCTTTTGGCGCTCCGGTCGGTGCCGAAGAGCGCCGCGAGCTGTTCGGTCATCGCGCCGGCCAGTTGATCGACATCGGTGATCGTCACGGCGCGCGGGTAGTGCCGGGTCACGTCATGGCCGATGCCGATGGCGATGAGCTCCACCGTGCGACGGCGCTCGATCATCGCGATCACGTCGTGGAAGTGCTTCTCGAGGTAGTTCGCCGGGTTGACCGAGAGCGTGCTGTCGTCGACCGGCGCGCCGTCCGAGATCACCATCATGATCTTGCGCGCCTCGCTGCGCCCCGTGAGCCGCCGGTGCGCCCATTCGAGCGCCTCGCCGTCGATGTTCTCCTTCAGGAGCCCTTCCTTCATCATCAGCCCAAGGTTGTCGCGCGCCCGGCGCCACGGAGCGTCGGCAGCCTTGTAGACGATGTGGCGCAGGTCGTTGAGCCGCCCCGGAAGCTGCGGCCGGCCGGCGGCGAGCCAGCGCTCGCGGCTTTGCCCGCCCTTCCAGGCGCGCGTGGTGAAGCCGAGGATCTCGACCTTGACCTGGCAGCGTTCGAGCGTGCGTGCGAGCACGTCGGCCGAGATCGCCGCGATCGAGATCGGCCGACCCCGCATCGAGCCCGAGTTGTCGATGAGGAGCGTCACCACGGTGTCGCGGAACTCGGTGTCCTTCTCGACCTTGAAGCTGAGCGGCGTCGTCGGGTTCGCGACCACGCGCGCAAGCCGGCCCGCGTCGAGCATGCCTTCCTCGAGGTCGAACTCCCAGGCGCGGTTCTGCTGCGCCTGGAGCCGGCGCTGGAGCTTGTTGGCGAGCCGGCTCACCGCACCCTTCAGGGGCTCGAGCTGGCCGTCGAGGTAGGCGCGCAGGCGCTCGAGCTCGGCCGGGTCGGCGAGATCCTGTGCCGCGATCTCCTCGTCGAACTCGGTGGTGTAGACCGCGTAGTTCGGATCGGCGTCCGAATGCGGCGGCGGGCCCGGCGGCTCGAGCGGCGCCTCGCCCTCTGGCAGCTCCGCCTCGTCCGACATCTCGGTATCCGCGGCGTCGTCGAGGCTGACCTGCGCCTGGCTCGTGTCGTCCTGCGTCTCGGCCTCCTCGGGGGCGGCCTCGCTGTCGTCGTCCTCGCTGTCGTCCTCGCCCTCAGCGTCGGGGTTCTCGGGATCGTCCGAGGCCTCCTCGGGCTCGCCCGCCTCGTCGTCGCCCGCGTCGGGGTCCTCGCCGAGTTGGTCGCCGTAGCCGAGGTCGGCGATCATCTTGCGGGCGAAGCGCGCGAACGCGGGCTGGTCCGCCAGCACGTCGCGCAGGCCTTCGAGCGTGCCGCCCGCCTCGGCCTCGATGAAGCCGCGCCACAGGGTCATCACGTTGTCCGCCCCCGGCGGCAGCGGCCGGCCGGTGGCAAGGTGTCGGATGAGGTAGCCCGCGGCGGTCGCGAGCGGCGCGTCCTCGGCGCTGCGGACCTGCGCGTAGCCCTTGCGCGCGGCCTCCTGCGCGATCTTCGCGTCGATATTGCCCGCCGTTCCCGGCATCGTCTCGGCGCCCACCGCCTCGCAGCGCGCCGTCTCCATCGCCTCGTAGAGCTCGCGCGCCGTCTGGCCCGGCGGAGCGTAGCGCGCGTGGGTCGCGGCGTCGTGAAAGCGGTGGCGGAGCGCATAGGCGTCCGCGGTGCCACGCGCGAGAAGCACCTCGTCGCGCGTCATCCTCCGGCTCACCTGCGGCAGCCGCACCGTCTCGCGCGTGGCACCGGGCGGGTCGACCGAATAGGTGACCGCAAGCTCGCGGTCGCCCGCGATGGTCTTGGTGGTCTCCGCGAGTGCCTTCTTGAACGGCTCGGCGGGGTTCTCGGGGCGGCTCACGGGAGCGTCACCGCCAGCTCCGCCCCGCCGAAGCCGCCCGGCTTGTCATGCGCGCGCACGGTCACGCGCGTGATCGCGGCGGGGATCGTGACGCCGGTGAGGCTGCGCGTGAACGGCTGCTCGTCCTCATGCGGATGCAGGAGCTCGCGCGTGCCGAGCACGGTTCCATCAGGCGCCACGACCTCCCAGCGGTCCGCGTAGGCGTCCCATCCGGTGTCGTCGGAGCGGACCGTCACGTCGAAGCCCCAGGTGCCGTCGGCGGCGCGCGACGGGGTGGCGGCGATCACGTCGGCGGCGAGGGCAGGGCAGGGCGCCAGCGCCGCGAGGAGCCACGCCAGCCGGCGCATCACCGCATCGCCGTCGAAGCGGCGCTTTCGGGAAGTTCCTCGTCGAAGCAGCGCTGGTAGAACTCCGCCACCGTCTGCCGCTCGAGCTCGTCGCACTTGTTGAGGAACGTCAGCCGGAACGCATAGCCGAGGTTGCGGAAGATCTCAGCGTTCTGCGCCCAGGCGATGACGGTGCGCGGACTCATCACGGTCGAGATGTCGCCCTGCATGAACGCGGTGCGCGACATGTCGGCGACCGTGACCATGCGTCCGATCTCGCGCCGGCCCTTCTCGGTGTTGTAATGCGGCGCCTTCGACAGCACGATCGCCACCTCGGCGTCGTGGCTGAGGTAGTTCAGCGTCGCGACGAGGCTCCAGCGGTCCATCTGGCCCTGGTTGATCTGCTGCGTGCCGTGGTAGAGCCCCGTGGTGTCGCCGAGCCCCACGGTGTTCGAGGTGGCGAAGAGCCGGAACGACGGATGCGGCGTGATGACCTCGTTCTGGTCGAGGAGCGTCAACTTGCCATCCACCTCGAGCACGCGCTGGATCACGAACATCACGTCCGCCCGCCCGGCGTCGTACTCGTCGAAGACGAGCGCGGTGTTGGTCCTGAGCGCCCAGGGCAGGATGCCCTCCTGGAACGTCGTGACCTGCTTGCCGTCCTTGAGCTTGATCGCGTCCTTGCCGATGAGGTCGATGCGGCTGATGTGGCTGTCGAGGTTCACCCGTACGCAGGGCCAGTTGAGCCGTGCGGCGACCTGCTCGATGTGGGTGGACTTGCCGGTGCCGTGGTAGCCCTGGATCATCACGCGGCGGTTGTGCTGGAAGCCCGCGAGGATGGCGAGCGTCGTGTCGGGATCGAACTTGTAGGTCGGGTCGAGCACCGGCACGCGGTCGGACGTCTCGGCGAAGCCGCGCACGGCCATGTCGGTGTCGATCCCGAAGGTCTCGCGGACGTCGATCTCCTCGGTCGGCTTCACCGGGGCCTTGCTGTCCGTGCCGTCCGCCATCCCGTGATCCTCGCGCCCGATCGGCCCCGTCTCAGTCCGGCCCGGGGTTTGGAACATATCGCCCACGGCCGCAAGGGGAAGGGCCCGGGGCCGGGTCGCGCGCGGGATCGTGACTGCCGCCTGCGAAACCGCGCGGCGTTTCCTCTCGTAGGTTCCGGCGAGTGCAATGTAAGGGGCTTGCCATGAACCGCAGAACTCTTCTCGCCGGCGGCAGCGCTGTGATCGTGGTGGGCGCGACCGGACTCGGGTACGCGCTGAGCCGCGATGACGCGGCCGCGGTGCCGTCGGGCGGCTTCGAGGTGACGCATACGCCCGCCGAATGGCGCGCACGGCTGACCGAGGCCGAGTACCGCGTGCTGCGCGAGGCCGGCACCGAGCCCGCCGGATCAAGCCCGCTTGCGACCGAGCATCGGGCCGGGACGTATCAGTGCGCCGGCTGCGACCTCGCGGTCTACGACGCCGCAACGAAGTTCGAGAGCGGCACCGGCTGGCCAAGCTTCACGGCGAGCCTTGCGGACGCCGTCGGCACGCGGCAGGACGACAGCTTCTTCGCGACCCGGACGGAGGTGCATTGCCGGCGCTGCGGCGGACATCTCGGGCACATCTTCGACGACGGGCCGGCGCCGACCGGCATGCGGCATTGCCTCAACGGCGTCGCGCTGCGCTTCGTCGCAGCCTGAGCCGGGCGGATCGCGTCGAGGACCGCGCGCGGCGGGCGCGGCTCATCCGGGTGATGGGGTCGGCTCGACGTCTCTAAGCGCACGGGGTGTCGCTTTCGCGGCCCCGCGGACGCATCGGGTGACGCGGGCTGCACATGCCGGTCCGTCGGTGCGTGTCGGGTCAGGCGGGATGGCCGCCGATCCGGCTTGAGTGATCGAACGAGGCGGCCCCGCGGACGCATCGGGTGACGCGGGCTGCTCATGCCGGTCCGTCGGTGCGTTCGGGTCAGGCGCGGTGGCCGCCGATCCGGCTTGAGTGATCGAACGAGGCGGCTCCGGCGACGATCCGTGCCGACTGCGGATGCCCCGCATTCCCACGGCCTGTGGGGTGCGCTCGAGACGGGCTTACTGGCGCGACTGCGCCATGTCGGTCGCGCGGGAGTGCGGACGTACGCCGTGGATCCGGCGCGGGCGGACCATTGCCTGGTCGTCGCTCGGGGCATCGACGTGATCGATGCGCTGCGTGGAGACCAGGAGAAGCGGCATCGGCCGGGGCGCCTCGCGGCGCGCCGTGCGGGGCGCGTCAGGCCGGCGCGGCCGCACGATGTCGGACCCCTCTCGCTCAGGATGGGCGAGAACGGCCATCGGACGCGCCTCGGAGACCGGGCGTTCCCACGTGGTCTCCGCCAAGGTGCCGCGCTCGGCCTCGGGGCCGGGCACGACATGCGCGATGACGTCGACGTCTGCCCGGGGAGCGGCATCGCCCTCGGCGCCATCGTCGAGCGCGACGGCGTCGTCTTCGGGCACGACGGTGACGGGTTTCACCAGGGCATGCGCCTCCGAGAGATCGTCGGCGTAGATCGAGCGGGCATCGGCCGCCGCAAGCCGGCCCGGCGCGCGAGACCGGGGCATCTCGTCGGGTTCGGCCTCGGTGACGGGTTGCCAAGCGTCCTCGGCATCTGCCCTGACGAAGGCGAATGCGACGTCCTCATCCGCGGTCACAGGCGCCGGTTCGGCGTCGAGCACGGCCCTGGCCACTTCGGCGTGCAAGGGATCGGGCGGCGTCGTGGCCGTGAGCCCCGCTGCGGCCGAGGCGGGCGCGCGCGGCTCTTCGAGTGCCGCGGCCCCTTCCGATGTCGGCCGCGTATCGGCGCCCGCAACGGCGGCGCGGATCTGCGTCAGGCGCGCTGCGGCGACGCTGGGCTCGGCGTCCCAGGTGTCATCGTCGTCGTAGTCCTGCGCGATGGCTGGCGCGGGCATCGGCGCGGCGGCGAGCTTGGCAGCGACACGCCCCTCCACCGCCTCGCGCGACGGCTCGACGGGCGCGTCCCCAGAACCGGGCAGGATGCCGAACGTGCGGTCCTTGGCCGCGATGCCGCGGAAGTAATCCGCGACCGACCGCATCACCGGATAAGGATCGTCGTAGCCTTCGAGCGTGCAGGCGAACGCACCGTAGGAGACGGTCAGGATCTTGCTCGTGCCGCTCATCGATCGTCCCCGCGTGCCGCAGTCGCTGCATCCTTGGCCGGAAGCGTTACTTTTTGGTGCATGTTTTCGGGGAGCGGTAGTGTTTTCGCCATTGCCGACGCCGCTTCCGGGCGGCAGCTAGGTCCGATGACAGGCATCGTGATCCGCTCAAGCCAGGGCGTCACCCTCGTCGGGGGAGGCGAGCTTCAGGCCGCGACGCTCGCCGAGGCGCTCATGCTGGCGCCGGTCCTCGTCGCGGCGGACGGAGGCGCGGACCTTGCCCTTGCGGCGGGGCACGTGCCCGAGGCCGTCATCGGCGATCTCGACAGCATCGGCCCCGCGGCAGGGCGCGCAATCCCGGCCGAGCGGATCCACCGCATCGCGGAGCAGGACACGACCGACTTCGACAAGTGCCTGCGAAGCATCGCCGCCCCCTTCGTGCTGGCGCTCGGGTTCACCGGCGCGCGCATCGACCACGCGCTCAGCGCTTTCAACGTCCTGGCGCGGCACGAGGGTACGGCGTGCGTGCTGGTCGGGCCCGACGACATCTGCCTGCTCGCGCCGTCCGAGATGACGCTCGACCTGCCGCCGGGCACGCGCGTGTCGCTGTTCCCGATGGCAAAGGTCACGGTGCGGACGACGGGCCTGCGCTGGCCTACGGAGGGCCTCGAGTTCGCGCCCGACGGCCGGGTCGGCACCTCCAACGAAGCCGTCGGCGGCAGGGTCACGATCGTGCCGTCGCGGCGGCGGATGTTGGTGATCCTGCCGCGCCCCTGCCTTCGGGCCGTGCTCAGCAGTTCGGGACGTTGACCGCGAGGCCGCCGAGCGCGGTCTCCTTGTACTTCGCGCTCATGTCGGCGCCGGTCTGGCGCATCGTCTCGATGCAGGCGTCGAGCGGCACGAGATGGCTGCCGTCGCCTCTGAGCGCCAGCGACGCCGCCGAGACCGCCTTGATCGCGCCGAGCCCGTTCCGCTCGATGCAGGGCACCTGGACAAGCCCGCGGACGGGGTCGCAGGTCATGCCGAGATGGTGCTCGAGCGCGATCTCGGCGGCGTTCTCGACCTGCTCCGGCGTGCCGCCGAGAACCTCCGCAAGCCCTGCCGCGGCCATCGCGGCGGCGGACCCGACTTCCGCCTGACAGCCGCATTCCGCGCCCGAGATCGAGGCGTTGGTCTTGACGAGCCCGCCGATGGCAGCGGCCGTCAGCAGGAACTCCGGCACGCGGCGCGCGCTGGCGCCCGGGACATGGTCGAGGAAATACCGGATCACCGCGGGCACGACGCCTGCGGCCCCGTTGGTCGGCGCGGTGACGACCCGGCCGCCGGCGGCGTTCTCCTCGTTGACCGCCATCGCGTAGGCGGACATCCAGTCGTTGATGATGTGCGGCGCCGCGAGGTTCTGGCCGCGCTCGGCCACGAGGCTCGCGTGGATCGCGGCGGCGCGGCGGCGGACGTTGAGCCCGCCCGGCAGGATCCCCGTGGTCGCGAGGCCGTGGTCGATGCAGTCCGTCATCGCGCCCCAGATCGCGGCAAGGCCCGCGTCGATCTCGGCGGCGGGGCGGCGCACGGCCTCGTTGGCGCGCTTCATCGCGGCGATGGAGAGGCCGGAGGCGGCGGCCATGTCGAGCATCTCTGCGGCGGTGGCGAAGGGATAGGGGACGGCCGGGCCGGCATCCTTCCCGGGCCCCGCGGCGAGTTCGGCTGCGGTCAGCACGAAGCCGCCGCCGATCGAGTAGTAGGTCTCCTCGACGATCACGTCCCCCTGCGCGTCCGTGGCGCGGAACGTGAGGCCGTTGGCATGGCCGGGAAGCGGCGGGCCGTAGTCGAAATGCAGGTCGCGCTCGGGATCGAAGGCAAGCCGAGGCAGGCCTTCGGGTGTGATGGCGTGCGCCTCGCGGACGCGCGCGAGGGCGGCATTGCCGGCCTCGGGCGTGCAGGTGGCCGGCGTTTGTCCCGCCAGCCCGAGGATCACGGCGCGGTCCGTCGCATGGCCGATGCCGGTGAAGGCGAGGCTGCCGTGCAGGGTCGCGCGGACGCCGGCGGGACGGAACGGCAGCGCGCGCAGGTGATCGAGGAAGCGCGCGGCGGCCAGCATCGGGCCCATCGTGTGCGACGACGACGGGCCGACGCCGATCTTGAAGAGGTCGAATACCGACAGGAACATGGCCGCCAGCATGACAGGCAGTGCCGCGGTGGCAATGGGTCAGGCGAGCCGGGCGCCGGCGATCGCGAGGAGGCAGACGATCGGGATCGCCATCTGCGGCGGGCGGAGGCGCGCGAAGTAGAGCGGCGCCTCGTCGTGCCGCGCGGCGACGGGATCGAGCGCGAAGAGGCTGGCGTAGCCGAGGACGAGCACGCCGAGCGCCCAGGCGACCGGCAGGAGCGGTGCCGCGATGCCGGCGAGGAAGAGCCAGAGCATCATGCCGATCTGGGCGCCGCGCGGACCGCCCGGGGTGCGGAAGCTGAGACCGCGCCGAACGCCCGCAAGGAAGATCAGGATCGCGGCGCCCCAGAGGATCGTGACGGACAGGGACAGCGCCGCGATGCGCGGGCCGCCGAACCAGACGCCGGCGACGCAGAGGACGAAGGGAACCATCGCGCCGTAGCCGAAGAGGATGCCGTCGAAGGGCACCGTGGCGCGCTCGACGACGGTTTCGGTGCGGACGGTCTCGGGGTGGCGATCGCTCATGCGGCGGCAATGCGGCCGGCCGACCCCGGTTCCGGCAGCGCGGCGGATTGTCCGGGTCCGGGAGCGACTTTCCTCGGCGCGCGCAACCGGCTAGGCAGGCGGCATGGCGGAGAGGCTTTCCCGGATCGACACGGCCAAGCGCGTCGCGGCGCGGCGCGCGGTGCGCTTCGTCGAGGACGGGATGCGCGTGGGGCTTGGCTCGGGCTCGACCTCGGCGTTCATGGTGCGGGCGCTCGGCGCGCGGGTGAAGGCGGAGGGCCTCCGCATCCGCGCGGCGGCGACCTCGGGGCGAACGGCGGCGCTCGCGGCGGAGGTGGGCATCGCGGTCGAGGAACTCGACGCGCTCGGCGGGCTCGACCTCACCATCGACGGCGCCGACGAGTTCGATGCGGACCTCCTGCTCATCAAGGGCGGGGGCGGCGCGCTTCTGCGCGAGAAGATCGTCGCGCGGGCCTCCGAGCGCATGGTGGTGATCGCCGACCCGGCCAAGGAGGTGGGCTGCCTCGGGGCCTTCCCGCTGCCTGTCGAGGTGGTCCCGTTCGGGCTGCTGACGACGCAGGCCGCGGTCGAGGAAGTTCTCGTCGGCCACGACGTCGACGGCCGCGAGGTCGCGCTCCGCTTGGCGGGCGCCGCCCCCTTCGTGACCGACGGCGGGCACCACATCCTCGATCTGTCGCTCGGGCGCATCGGCGACCCGCGGCGGCTCGCGCCCGCGCTTCTCGCGGTGCCGGGCGTGGTCGAGACCGGGCTCTTCCTCGACATCGCCGACACCGTGGTGATCGGTCACGCTGACGGGCACTGCGACCTGCGCGACATCATCGCGGGCACCATCGCCGAGGACCGCATCGAGCCCGGCGACGACGACAATCTCTTCGCCGACTGAAGGAGCCTGACGGCATGGCGTTCGACCTCGACCTCTTCGTCATCGGCGGCGGCTCCGGCGGCGTGCGCGCGGCGCGCATCGCGAGCGCCGAGGGCGGCGCGAAGGTGGCGCTCGCCGAGGCGTCGCGGATGGGCGGCACCTGCGTGATCCGCGGCTGCGTGCCGAAGAAGCTGATGGTGTTCGCCTCGCAGTACGGCGAGCACATGAAGGACGCCGCCGCCTACGGCTGGTCGGTCGAGAACGGCGGCTTCGACTGGCCGAAGTTCCGCGACGAGATGCAGCGCGACCTCGACCGGCTCGAGGGCGTCTACCGCCGCACCCTCACCGAAGCGGGCGTCGCGATCCACGACACGCGCGCCGAGGTGGTCGATCCGCACCGGGTGCGCCTCGCGACCGGCGAGGAGCTGACCGCGCGGCACATCCTCGTCGCCGTGGGCGGCCGGCCCTGGCTCCCCGAGATCGCCGTCGACGGCGTCTGGACCTCCGACGACATGTTCGGGATGGCGGCGCTGCCGGGCTCGATCCTGATCATCGGCGGCGGCTACATCTCCTGCGAGTTCGCCTGCATCCTCAACGGCATGGGCGTCGAGGTGACGCAGTACTACCGCGGCGCGCAGATCCTGCGCGGCTTCGACGACGAGGCGCGCGGGCACATTGCCGAGGCGATGCGGGCGCACGGCGTCGGGCTCCAGTGCGGCACCGACCTCATGGAGCTGGAGCGCGTGCAAGGCGGCTTCCGGACCAAGGCGACCGACGGCAAGGAGCGCGTCTTCGACGCCGTGCTCTTCGCGACCGGGCGGCGGCCCAACACCGACGGGCTCGGGCTCGCCGAGCTTGGCGTGAAGCTCGGGCGCTGGGGCCAGATCGAGGTCGACGACTACTCGCAGACCGCCGTGCCCTCGATCTACGCCGTGGGCGACGTGACCGACCGCATCAACCTCACGCCGGTCGCGATCCGCGAGGGCCATGCCTTTGCGCGGACCGTCTTCCTCGGCGAGCCCACCAAGGCCGACCACGACCTTGTGCCGAGTGCGGTGTTCACGCAGCCCGAGATGGGCACCGTCGGGATGACCGAGGAAGAGGCCCGCGACGTCGAGCCGGTCGAGATCTACGCGACCTCGTTTCGCGCGATGCAGACGGCCTTCGCGGGCCGCGAGGACCGGGCGCTTCTGAAGCTCGTCGTGAGCACGAAGACGCGGAAGGTTCTCGGCTGCCACATCGTCGGGGAACACGCCGCGGAGATGATCCAGCTCGCCGCAGTGGCGATCAAGATGGGCGCGACCAAGGAAGATTTCGATCGTACCGTCGCCGTGCATCCGAGCATCGCGGAGGAGATCGTGACGCTGCGAAAGCCGGTGCGGGTGGCCTGATCGGCGCCACCGCGCTTGAATCGCCAGGCGGAGCGACCATCTGGCACTCGATATGGAGAGGGGTGACAGGACTACATGGCAGGCAACAACGGCGGACCCTGGGGCGGCGGACCGGACAAGAACCGCGGCGGCGACGACGGGCGCGGCGACAACCGCGGCTCGGGCGGCCGGCGGCCCGGCGACGGACCGCAGATCCCGGAGATCGACGAGATCGTCAAGCGCGGCCAGGAGCGCCTGCGCGTCCTCATGGGCGGCCGCGGCGGCCAGCGCGGCGGGGGCGGCGGTCCGTCCGGCCCCTTGGTCACGCGGCGCGGCATCGCTTTCGGTGCGGCGGCGCTCGTCGTGCTGTGGCTCTTCGCGTCGTTCTACACCGTTCGGCCCGAGGAACGCTCGGTCGAGCTCCTGTTCGGCAAGTACTACAAGACCGGCAATCCGGGCCTGAACTTCGCGCCCTGGCCCGTGGTCACGGCGGAGATCGTCAAGGTGACGGGCGAACGGATCGCCGACATCGGCACCGGCCGCGGCGGGCAGACCGACAGCGGCCTCATGCTCACGCGCGACGAGAACATCGTCAACATCGAGTTCCAGGTCGTCTGGAACATCTCGGATCCCGCCAAGCTGCTGTTCAACCTCGCGGACCCGACCGAGACGATCAAGGCGGTCAGCGAGTCCGCGATGCGCGACATCATCGCGCGGTCCGAGTTGTCTCCGATCCTCAACCGCGACCGCGGCATCATCGCGCGCGACCTGCTCGAAGCCGTTCAGACGACCCTGCAGAGCTATCAGGCCGGCATCAACGTGATCCGCATCAACTTCGACCGTGCCGATCCTCCGAAGGAGGTCATCGACAGCTTCCGCGAGGTGCAGGCCGCACGGCAGGAACGCGACCGGCTGCAGAAGCTTGCGGACGCCTACGCCAACAAGGCGCTGGCGGGTGCGCGCGGCGAAGCGGCGCAGGTGCAGGAGCAGGCCGAGGGATACCGCGCGCAGGTCGTCAACGACGCGGAGGGCGAGACGAGCCGGTTCATCTCGGTCTACGACGCCTACGTCCAGGCACCGGACGTGACGCGCAAGCGCATGTATCTCGAGACGATGGAAGGCGTGCTCGGCGGGATGCAGAAGGTCATCCTCGACGGCGTCGACGGGCCGAACGGCTCGGGCATCGTGCCGTACCTCCCGCTTGGGCAACTCAATTCGCCCGGGGTCAACCGGACCTCGGGGCAGGCGACCGACACAGGAGCGAGCCAGTGAAACGTGCCGCGATCCTCATCCCCGTAGCCATCGTCGTGCTTGCGGTCTTGCTTGCATCGATCTTCATCGTCGACGAGCGCGAAAAGGTGCTGGTGCTTCAGTTCGGCCAGGTCAAGGCCGTCAAGGAGACGCCGGGGGTCTACTTCAAGATCCCGCTCGTGCAGAATATCGTGCGCTACGACGACCGCATCCTCGGCCTCGTGACGCAGCCGCTCGAGGTGACGCCGCTCGACGACCGACGGCTCGTGGTCGATGCCTTCGCCCGCTGGCGCATCGTCGATCTCGTGCGCTTCCGCGAGGCCGTCGGCACCAATGGCGTGAGCGCGGCGCAGGACCGGATGGCGAACATCCTCAACGCCGCGATCCGCGAGGTTCTCGGCGGCGTGCCCTCGGGGTCCGTGCTGTCCGAGGACCGCACGCCGCTGATGAACACCATCCGCGACGAGGCCCGTGCAAAGGCGCTGATCTTCGGCGTCGAGGTGATCGACGTCCGGCTCACGCGCACCGACCTCCCGGAGCAGAACCTCTCCGCGACCTACGCCCGGATGCGGGCAGAACGCGAGCGCGAGGCCGCCGACGAGATCGCCCGCGGGGGCGAGGCGGCGCAGCGGGTCCGGGCGCTCGCGGACCGTACCGTGGTCGAGCTGGTCTCCGAGGCGCGGAAGCAATCCGAGATCATCCGCGGCGAGGCCGATGCGACCCGCAACAAGATCTACGCCGACGCCTTCGGCCGCGATCCCGAGTTCTTCGCCTTCACGCGCTCGCTGACCGCGTACGAGCGCGCGCTGAAGGGCGACACCTCGACGATCGTGCTGAAGCCCGACTCCGAGTTCTTCGACTACCTCGGGAGCGAGCGGAAGGGCGGCGCCGAGGCAGGGCCGCGGTCGACACCGGCCAGAACCTCCACGGCCGCCGTCACGCCGGCGAGGAACACACAGTCGGATGTGCCGTCCGGCGTGTCCGAACCCGCCTCGGCGGTTCCGGCACCGCAGACCCGGTGACAAGGGTTTGGGAGCGTACCGATCCGGATGCGGGCGGACCGATGCGTCTCACATTGAGTTGACCGAGCGCGACTGGCGGCGAGTTGCGCTGAAAGGTTGCAACGCCGACATCACGTTGACGACCGCGGGCACGTCCCCGGCCTCCATCTGACAACGAAGGAGCTCGAATTGAAATCCATCACCAAGTCCACTGGCCGCCTCGCCCGCGCGACGCCGGCCGATGCCGCGCCCAAGCGTGCCTTCGCCCGTTCAGGCATGGTGCTCGGGCTGACGGCGGCGTTGTTCTCCGCACCGGCCGCGGGTGCGTTCGCACAGGCGCCGGGCGACACCAAGTCGCCGATCACCGCAGAGATGCCGAACGCCCCGTCGAGTTTCGCCGATCTCGCCGAGAAGATCAGCCCGTCGGTCGTGAACATCACCACCTCCACCACCGTCGCCGCCTCGACCGACGAAGGCTTCCAGGTTCCTCCCGGCTCGCCCTTCGAGGACTTCTTCCGCGACTTCATGGACCGTCAGCGCGGCGGGCAGAGCCCTGACGGCGAACAGCGCGGTCCGCGCCGCAGCCAAGCGCTCGGGTCCGGGTTCGTGATCTCGGCGGACGGCTACATCGTCACCAACAACCACGTGGTCGATGGCGCGGATTCGATCGAGATCGAGTTCTATCACGGCGGCAAGCTGCCCGCGAAAGTGATCGGCACCGATCCGAAGACGGACATCGCGCTCCTCAAGGTCGAGCCCAAGGATCCGCTCGAGTTCGTCAAGTTCGGCGACAGCGACAAGATGCGCGTCGGCGACTGGGTCGTCGCGATGGGCAACCCGCTTGGCCAGGGCTTCTCCGTCTCGGCGGGGATCGTCTCGGCGCGCAACCGGGCGCTCTCCGGCACCTACGACGACTACCTGCAGACCGACGCCGCCATCAACCGCGGCAACTCGGGCGGGCCGCTCTTCGACATGGACGGGGACGTGATCGGGGTGAACACCGCGATCCTGTCGCCCAACGGCGGCTCGATCGGGATCGGCTTCTCGATGGCGTCGAACGTGGTGAGCCAGGTCGTCGGCCAGCTCGAGCAGTTCGGCGAGACCCGGCGGGGCTGGCTCGGCGTGCAGATCCAGGACGTCACGCCCGATGTCGCCGAGGCGCTCGGGTTGAAATCGCCCGAAGGCGCGCTGGTGACGAACGTGCCCGATGGGCCTGCCCTCGACGCCGGCGTCAAGACGGGTGACGTCATCACCTCGTTCGACGGCGCGCCGGTCGCCGATACGCGCGGGCTCGTGCGCCGGGTCGGCTCCACGGACGTCGGCAAGGCGGTGCCGATCGTGGTCAACCGCAAGGGCGACGTGCAGACGCTGCAGATCACGCTTGGCCGCCGCGAGGTTGCCGAGGGCGAGCCGGTCCCGGCGTCGATGGGCGACCAGCCGCAGGCAGCACCGGTCGAGAAGGACCTGCTCGGCCTCAAGGTCACGGGGCTCAGCGACGATCTCCGGAGCCAGCTCAACCTCAAGAAGGACGACCAGGGCCTCGTCGTGAAGGACGTGGACGAGATGAGCGAAGCCTACACCAAGGGCATGCGCGCGGGCGACCTCATCACCGAGGCCGGCCAGCAGAAGGTGGCGAGCGTCAACGACCTGCAGGCGCGCATCTCGGACGCCAAGGACGCGGGCCGCAAGTCGATCCTGCTCCTCATCCGCCGCGGCGGCGATCCCCGCTTCGTGGCGCTGCCGGTCGAGTGAGCCAGACGGACACGGCTTTGGAAAGGGCGCCCTCGGGCGCCCTTTTTCGTGGCCGGGCGCGCCGCTTCGGGCGCGCGACCAGAGCGACGGCCCGCGGTCGTCTTGTGGCAGGACTTTCGCGATCTCGATCCCGGGGCGCCTTCGAGCCGACCATGACATCCATCCCCATGCCGACGCCGGGGTCGCTGTCGAGCGGGCCGAGCCGGAAGCCGTGCTCCGCGCATTCGGTCTCCATCAGGGAATAGACGCAGCCGCCGGCGAAGTACCGCAGCACCCCGGGGCTCGACCACGGCGGGCAGGTCCGAGGTGGTGCCGAAGCTCGCGCCTGACGGCTTGCGACAGTGCCAGCAGTGGCGGTGCGTCACCGGCCCATGAGCGGCGCCGTGACTGCGTAGCGGACCCGGCGGCAGGCGCCGGAGCCGTGGAGCGGCGTCACGGCTGATCACCCGCATGCGTCGCTTCGGCGCGGGCGATGGCGGGCAGGGCGCCGGGGCGGAGGAGGTCGTCGAGCATGTGCGAGATGTCCTCGATGTCCTCGGCCACGACATGCACCACGCCTGCCTCGCGCTGCACCCGTCCGGTGACGCGCAGGAGGCGGCCCGCGATCACGGCGCGGCGGAAGCGCTCGAAGACCTTGGCCCAGATCACCACGTTGCACACCCCGGTCTCGTCCTCGAGGGTCACGAAGATCACCCCCTTCGCAGTGCCGGGGCGCTGGCGCACGAGGACGAGGCCCGCGACGGCGACGCGGGCCCCCGCGGGCGGCTCGTCGAGCCGACGATGCGGCAGGCACGCAGGCGGGCGGGGCCAGGTCGCGGCAGGCTGGCGGACGAGCATGGGCATGCGAACGAAGATAGAACATCCGGGCGCCCCTGCAAGCCGTCCGGTGCGTCGCAGGCCCCGCTGGAAAAGCAGGGCCGCATCGTCTATGCCCTCGGGCGAAGAGCGAACCGGGAGCCTCGCATGGCCAAGATCACCTACATCGAATGGGGCGGGAAGGCGCACACGCTCGAGGTGCCCAACGGGCTCACGGTGATGGAAGGGGCGCGCGACAACGGCATCCCGGGCATCGAGGCGGACTGCGGCGGCGCCTGCGCCTGCTCGACCTGCCACGTCTACGTCGATCCCGCCTGGACGGCCAAGCTGCCGAAGAAGGAGGCGATGGAGGAGGACATGCTCGACTTCGCCTGGAAGCCCGATCCCGCGCGCTCGCGCCTGACCTGCCAGCTCAAGGTCTCGGACGCGCTCGACGGGCTCGTGGTGAACATGCCGGAAAAGCAGATCTGAGCGCTACCCTGCGAACATCGTCCGCGGCAGCCAGAGTGCGAGGCCCGGGAACGCGGCGAGGATCACCACCATCAGCGCGAGCAGCAGGAAGAACGGCAGCGCCGCGCGGGCGACGGAGAAGATGTTGCGCCCCGTCAGGCTCTGGATGACGAAGAGGTTGAAGCCGACCGGCGGGGTGATCTGGCTCATCTCGACGACGATCACGAGGTAGACGCCGAACCACACGAGGTCGAACCCCGCCTGCTCGACGAGGGGAATGATGACGGCGGTGGTCAGCACCACCATCGAGATGCCGTCGAGAAAGCACCCCATCACCATGAAGAACACCGTCAGCGCCGCGAGAAGCGGCATTGGCCCGAGGCCGAGCGTGCCGATCCAGGCGGCGAGCGCGCGCGGCAGGCCGGTGAAGCCCATCGCGGTGGTCAGAAGCGCCGCACCTGCAAGGATGAAGGCGATCATGGCGGAGGTGCGCGTCGCCGCCATCAGCCCTTCGCGAAACGTGGCCCAGGAGAGCGAGGCCTGCGCCGCGGCGAGGACGAGCGCCAGGACGACGCCGATCACCGCGGCCTCGGTCGGCGAGGCGACGCCGCCGTAGATCGAGCCGATGACGCCCGCGATGAGGAGCACGACCGGCAGGAGCCGGAGCCCCGCCGCGCGCCGGGCCGCACGGTCGAGCGGCGGCTCGCGCGCGGGCATCCGACCCGGGTGGAGGAGCGCCCAGACGCCGACGTAGCCCATGAAGAGCCCCGCCAGCACGACGCCCGGCAGCACCCCCGCCACGAAGAGCCGCGCGATGCTTTCCTCGACGGCGGCGCCGTAGACGATGAGGATGATCGACGGCGGGATCAGGAGCCCGAGCGTGCCCGAGCCCGCGAGGCTGCCGATGGCGAGGCGGTCGTCGTAGCCGCGCCGGGCAAGCTCGGGCAGGGAGATCTTGCCGATGGTGGCGGTCGTGGCGGCCGAGGAGCCGGAGACCGCCGCGAAGATCGCGCAGCCGACGACGTTGACGTGCAGGAGCCGCCCCGGCAGCCGTCGGGTGAGCGGGGCGAGCCCCGCGAACATGTCGTCCGAGAGCCGCGAGCGGAACAGGATTTCGCCCATCCAGATGAACATCGGCAGCGCGGTCAGATCCCATGAGATCGACGCGGACCAGTAGGCGTTGGCGAGCACCTGGTCGAGCGGCAGCGGCTTCGTGAGAAGCGCCGCGAGCGCTGTGAGCGTGAGCGCCACGGCGACCCAGAGCCCGCCCGCCAGCGCGCCGAAGAGCACGCCCGCCACGAGGAGCGCGAGGTCGAGCGTGCTCACTCCGCACGCACGGCGGTGGCCGCGGCCGCGCGGCCCGCGAGCGCGCCCGCCGCCTCGTCGAGGAACGCGACGGCGGCGATGCCGAGGCCGAGCGCCACGATGGCCTGCGGCACCCCGAGCGGGATCGCGACGAGGCCGTAGGACACGTCGCCGAAGGCAAAGCTCTTGGCCGCGAGCCGACCGAGCGCGAAGGCGCCGTAGCCTGCGACGAGCGCCGCCACGAGCCCGACCACCGCCCCCATGCCGCGGCGCACCGGCTCCGGCGCCGCGTCGAGCGCCAGCGTCACGCGGATGTGGACGCCCTTCGCCAGCGTGTCGGCGAGGGCGAGGAAGCTCGCCGCCGCCAGCAGGTAGCCCGCGATCTCGGTCAGCGACGGGATGCTGAACCCCGGTGCGGCGAGGCCGAGAGCCCGAGCGCCGGCGTCGAGGAGGCGGGCGCCGATCTGCACCGCCACCATCGCCGCGATGGCGACGAGGCAGCACGCGGCGAGCGCACCCGCCACGGCGTAGAGCGTGGCAAGCGCGCGCCGCACCTACTTGGCGTAGGCGTCGAGCAGCGCCGCGCCGTCGTCGCCGGCCGCGGCCTTCCATTCCTCGGTCATCGTGACGCCGATGTCCTTGAAGGCCGCCTGCAGCTCTGGCGAGGGCGGGGCCACCTCGATGCCGTTGTCGGCGAGCATCTTCGTCTTGGTCTCGGTTTCCGTTTTCGCCGCCGCCCAGCCGCGCGTTTCCGCCGCTGCAGCCGCCTCCATCACCGCCGCACGGTCCTTTTCAGGGAGCGCGTCGAGCGCCTTGGTGCTCGCGAACACCATGTTGCGCGGGATCCAGGCCTGCGTGTCGTAATAGTGGTCGAGGAAGTCCCAGGCCTTGCTGTCGACGCCCGTGGATGGCGACGTGATCATCGCCTCGACGCGGCCGGTGGAGAACGCGGTGGGCACGTCGGAGGCCTCCACCTGCGCCGGGATCATCCCGGCGAGTTGCGCCACGCGCTCGGTGCCCTTGTTGTAGGCGCGGAAGGTCAGCCCCTTCAGATCAGCGATCGAGGCGATGGGCTTCTTGGTGTAGATGCCCTGCGGCGGCCAGGGCACCGAGAAGAGAAGCGTCAGCCCCTGCGCCTCGAGGAGCTTCTCGAGGTAGGGCTTCTGCGCGTCGTAGAGTTTCTTCGCCTCGGCGTAGTCCGTCGCGAGGAACGGCACGCTGTCGACGCCGAAGATCGGGTTCTCGTTCTCGAGCCGCGAGACGAGGATCTCGCCCGCCGGCACCAGCCCGTCGCGGACCGCGTTCTTGATGTCGGCGTGCTTGATGAGCGATTGCGCGGGATGCAGCGTGATCTCGAGGTCGCCGTCGGTCGCCTGGGCCACGTCGTCGGCGAAGGTCTGGATGTTCTGCGTGTGGAAGTTGCCCTCGGCGTAGGGGGTCGGCAGATCCCAGCTTGCGGCATGGGCGGCGGCGGCGAGCCCCAGTGCCGCGATGGCGCCGAGCAGGCTTGCGCGGATCGTCATGGTCGTGTCTCCCTCTGCGCGCCTCTTCCCCCGGACGCCCCGGCGCCGAGTATCGAGGCGGAGCGCGACAAAGCAAGCACGTTCGGAGCCGCCATGCGCCACGAGGTGATCGTTTCGGGGTCGAGCCTCGCCTTCGAGGGCGGGTTCTTCGGCTTCTCCTCGGTGGTGCTGGTGCGTGGGCCGGAGGGGCCTGTGCTCTTTGACACCGGGCATCACGTGACGCGCGGGCTCCTCCTCGCGGGGCTCGAGCGGGCAGGGGTGGCGCCGGGGGACATCGGCACGGTGGTGCTTTCGCACCTGCACTTCGACCATGTCGGCAACGTCGATCTCTTCGCCGGCGCGCGCATTCTCGTCGGCGCGCGCGAGCTCGCCTATGCGGCCGCGCCGCATCCGGGCGACGGCTTCGTGCCGGCGTGGATCCTCGGTCAGCTCGGTGGCCTCTCCCTCGAGACGTTGCCGGCGGAGGGCGAGATCGCCTCCGGGCTGATGCACTGGGAAGCACCGGGTCACACGCCGGGTCTGCAGGTCCTGGGCTTCACCGGCGAGGACGGGGCGCAGGTGGTGCTCGCCTCGGATGCGGTCAAGACCGTGCGCGAAGCCATCGCCGGACGGTCGGACATGGTGTTCGCGACGGAGGCGGAGAGCCGCGCCAGCATCGCCCGGATCACGTCGCGCGCCGACCGCATCGTGCCGGGCCATCATCCCGAGCTCGTGCGCGGCTCCGGCGGCTGGCTCTGGGAGCCGGCGCCGGCCCTCGGCCTGGTGGTGCGCTGACGCCGCCATCTTGACGCCGGGCGCCCTGTCGGCCCAAGGTCGGCACCGGACGGCCTGACATGGCCGCGCAATCTTCCGGCCGGGACAAACCCGGCCGCAGCGATCCGGGGAGGATCCGACGATGTTCATCCAGCGTGCCGCAGCTGCGGTATTCGCCACCTGCCTCGCCCTGCCGGCGATGGCCGAGATCGACCGGCCCGAGTGCATCGCGCCCGCGCAGCCCGGCGGCGGGTTCGACCTGACCTGCCGCATCGCGCAGAGCGGGCTCAAGCCGGAGATCAAGACCCCCATCGAGGTCACGTTCATGCCCGGAGGCATCGGGGCGGTGGCCTACAACCAGTTTAACACCAACCGCACCGACGACGGCAACGCCATCGTCGCCTTCTCGTCGGGGTCGCTCCTCAACATCGCGACCGGCAAGTACGGCGAATGGACAGAGAACGACGCGCGCTTTGTGGGGACCGCAGGCACCGACTACGGCGCCGCGATCGTGCGCGAGGACAGCAAGTTCAAGACGCTGAAGGACGTGATGGACGCCTTCCAGGCGGACCCCACGAGCGTCGTCGTCGGCGCCGGCGGCTCGGTCGGGTCGCAGGACTGGATCAAGGCGGCGCTCCTCTTGAAGTCCGTCGACATCGACGCCCGCAAGATACGCTACGTCGCCTTCGACGGCGGCGGCGATGCCATCGCGGGGCTCCTCGGCGGCTCGATCGACCTCTACATGGGCGACGTCGGCGAGATGACCTCGCATCTCGGGGCCAACGACATCCGCGTCCTCGGCGTCCTCTCCGACGAGCGCCTCGACGCACCCTTCGCCGACATGCCGACCGCAAAGGAGCAGGGCTACGATGCCGTCTGGGCGATCCTGCGCGGCTTCTACATGGGCAAGAACGTGTCGGACGAGGACTACAATACCTGGGTCGCCGCGTTCAAGGCAGCCTACGACACGCCCGAGTTCAAGCAGATCCAGAAGGAGAAGGGGCTCTTGCCGCTCAACCTCGCGGGTGAGGAGCTCGACGCGCGTGTCAAGACGCTGATCGCGAGCCTGCGGGAGACCGCCAAGGAACAGGGCCTGATCCAGTAACGCGGCGCATCCGGGGCGGACGCACCGCCCCGGACCGTTCAGGGGCACATCATGGCTGACCGCATCTTCGCCGGCGCGCTGCTTCTCGTCGTGATCGGCTACGGGATCATCGCCTTCGTGGCGATCAAGGCGCCGTTCCAGTACGATCCGCTCGGACCGGAAAGCTGGCCGCGCATCCTCGCGGTGGTGGCGGTCCTGTGCCTGCTGCCGATCCTTGCACGCCCCGATGTGAGCCGGCTCGCCACGACCGCGCCGACCTGGGCCCGGCTCGCGGCGATGCTGGTGCTCCTGGTGATCTACGCTGAGATCTTCCAGCGCACCGGCTTCGTCATCGCGACCTTTGCCTTCTGCCTTGTCGTGGCACGCATGCTCGGCGCCCCGCTCTGGCGGTCGGCCGCGTTCGGGCTCGCGATCGGCGTCCTGGGCTACCTGCTTTGCGCCGGGCTCCTCGGCCTCAACCTGCCCGCCGGGCTCCTGCCGAAGGTCTGAGGATGAACGAAGTACTCACCGGCCTCGGCACCGGCTTCTCGGTCGCGCTGCAGCCGCTCAACATCCTCCTGGTGCTGCTGGGCTGCTTCGCCGGCACCCTGATCGGCGCGTTGCCGGGGATCGGGCCGATCAACGGCGTGGCGATCCTGCTCCCCATCGCCTACGGGCTGGGCCTGCCGCCCGAAAGCGCGCTGATCCTCCTCGCGGGCATCTACTACGGCGCCGAGTACGGCGGGCGCATCTCGTCGATCCTGCTCAACGTGCCGGGCGACGCGGGCGCGGTGATGACCACGCTCGACGGGCACCCGATGGCGGTGAAGGGCGAGGCGGGGCGGGCGCTCTCGCTCTCGGCCATCGCCTCGTTCGTCGGCGGCACCTTCGCGGTGGTGCTGATGTCGCTCTTCGGGCCGCTTCTCGCGAAGTTCGCGGTCACCTTCTCGCCCTCGGACTACGTGGCGCTGATGGTGTTCGCCTTCGCGAGCCTCGCGTCGCTCGTCGGCAAGAACCCGGTCAAGACGCTCATTGGCGCGCTCATCGGCCTCATGCTCGCGACCGTGGGCATCGACGCCAACACCGGCGTGCCGCGCTTCACCTTCGGTATCCCCGACATTCTGGCGGGGATCGACTTCCTCGTCGTGGTGATCGGCCTCTTCGGCATGGCGGAGCTCTTTCATCTCGTCGAGCAGCAGGTCACGGGCATGCTGAAGACGCTGCCGGTCGACAAGACCTTCGTGTCCTGGCGCGATATCGGCTTCGTCAAGTGGACGATCCTGCGCTCGTCGCTCATCGGCTTCTTCATCGGCGTGCTGCCCGGCACCGGCGCCTCGGTCGCCTCAGCGGTCGCCTACGGCACCGAGAAGCGCGTGGCGGGGTCGAGCGGGGCGGGCTTCGGCGAGGGCGATCCGCGCGGGCTCGCGGCGCCCGAGGCCGCCAACAACGCCTCCGCCGGCGGGGCCATGGTCCCGATGCTGACGCTCGGCATCCCCGGCTCCGGCACCACCGCGATCCTCCTCGGCGCGCTCCTGATGTTCAACATCACGCCCGGACCCCTGATGTTCACCCAGCGGCCCGAGATCGCCTGGGGCCTCATCGCCTCGATGTACATCGGCAACGTGGCGCTTCTCGTCATCAACCTGCCGCTCGTCGGGCTCTTCGCGCGGCTCCTGACGATCCCGCAGCACTACCTCACGCCGCTCATCGCGGTGCTGGCCTTCGTCGGCGTCTATTCCATCGTCGGCAACTCGTTCGATCTCTTCATGATCATCGGGCTCGGCGTGTTCGGCTGGATCCTCCGCAAGCTCGAGTTCTCGCTGGCGCCGGTGATCCTCGGCTTCGTGCTCGGCGGGCTCTTCGAGAACAACCTCCGCCGGGCGCTGTCGATCTCGGGCGGCGACTGGAGCATCCTCGTGCAGTCGGGGAGGAGCATCGGGCTTTACGTGCTCGCCGTCGTCATCGTCATCGTGCCGATCCTTCTCGCGCGGCGCGGTCGCCGGGCCGCCCTTGCACCGAGCGAGTAGGACCGCCCTCACCCTCGGCATCGGCGCGTTCGGGGCGGCTCTGGCCTCGAGCCTCGGGTTGCCGGCAGCCGTCCTGATCGGGTCGAGCCTCGCCGTCTCCGCCACGGCCGCCAGCGGCGCGCGGATGACGGTGCCGAACGCGCTCCGGAACGGCGGCTTCACCGTCATCGGCGCGTCGCTCGGCGCCGGCATCACGCCCGACTTCGTACACGACCTCGCTGCCTGGCCGCTGAGCCTCGGCCTCCTCGCCGTCTCGATCCTGGCCACCGTTCTCGTCTCGGCCGCGCTTCTCACCCGCGTCTTCCACTACGGCCGCGACACGGCGCTCCTTGCCTCGAGCCCCGGCACGATGTCCTACGTCCTCGCCCTCGCCGCCGAGGGCCGCGGCGACGGGTCGGTGATCCTGGTGCTGCAGTCGATGCGGCTCCTCCTCATCGCGACCGGGCTCCCGCTCGCGCTCGCCGCCACGCAGACGATGCCCGACGCGGCGCACGTGCTCGCGCGCCCCGCGACCGGCTGGGCCGTGGGGCTGGCGCTCCTCGCGGCGTCCTACGGGCTCGGCCTCGCCGGCACGCGTGCGGGGCTGCCCGCGGCCTACCTCCTCGCGGGCATGGCCGCGAGCGGCGTCCTGCACGGCGCCGACCTGGCGCACGGCGTCCTGCCGCCGGCGCTGACCGCCGCGGGCTACGTCATCACCGGCAGCGTGATCGGCGCGCGCTTCTCGGGCATCCCCGCGCGCCAGATCGGCCGCATGGCGCTCCTCGTTCTCGCCACCGTTTCGGCCTCCGCCGCCGTCGCCGCGGTCTTCGCCGCCGCCGCCGCCCGCGCGATGGGCTTGCCCTGGGGCCAAGCGTGGGTCGCCTTCGCCCCCGGCGGCGTCGAGGCGATGGCCGCAATGGCGCTGGCGCTCGGCTACGACCCCGCCTACGTGGCGGTGCATCACGTCTTCCGCATCGTGCTTCTGGTATTCCTGATGCCCGCGCTCCTGCGCTGGGGCGGCAAGCGGGACTAGCTGCGCGGCCCCGCCTCTGCGCTTGACCGATGCGTCTCGACAAGGAACGCCGCCACGGCGCCGGCGACGTTCACCGCCAGCGCGGCATGACGCGCCTCGGCCGCGACCGGCGCCACGCCGCCCCGCCCATGCGCGTCCGATAGCTTGTTCCGCAGCGTGCCAAGTCCGCTAACGATCCCGGCGACCCCGCCGAGCACGGACTTCACCGCATCCGCCGCCTGTTGTTCGGGAGCAAGATCGAGCGCAACTGCCACGGTCCGGTACAGGGCCGGCAGGTCATCGCCGCTTCCATACCGCACGCCGCGCGCGTCGAGGATGCGCTTGAGGACCGCTTCCAGGAGCGTCCGCGCCGCGGTGATCGCGCCTTCGGGATCGGTCCCGCGGCGCTCGAGCGCCTTCGCCCAGACGGCATAACGCTCGCCCGATCGAAGGCTCCGAGCGCGGCCGCGATCCCCCCGGCGGACAGGGCGGTGGATAAAGAGCGTGACCTGCTCAAACGTGCCAGTCAAAGTTCGGCGCCTGTTTCGAACATGACCGGCCGCGCCGCTCATCGTGCCGCTTCGGATGGTGCTGCGAGAGAGGATTGAACTCTCGACCTCACCCTTACCAAGGGTGTGCTCTACCACTGAGCTACCGCAGCCGCCGCGGGGCGGGAGTAGTGGGATCGGGGGCACCGTGCAAGATCAAACTCGGCGGCGGCGGTCTGGCATCCGTCGGCCGTGTCGCGTAATGAGGCGCGAACGGCAGGAGACCTTGGGCGACAGATGCGCGATCCCGCACGCGAGGCACGGCTGAAGGCGGCACTGAAGGCCAACATCGGCCGGCGCAAGGGCCAGGCGGCGGCGCGGAGCGAGGCTGTCGCGGCCACGGACGGGCAGGCGGAGGACGATGGACCAGATACGCATCAGCGGCGGGGCGGAGCTCCGGGGCACGATCGCGATCGCGGGGGCGAAGAACGCCTGCCTGACGCTGATGCCGGCGGCGATCCTGAGCGATGAGCCGCTGACGCTGACGAACGCGCCGCGGCTGTCGGACATCGCCACGATGACGACGCTGCTGGCCTCGCTCGGGGTCGAGGTCACGCAGCTTCAGGGCGGGCGCGTGCTGGCGCTGTCGGGCCACGGGCTCGACAGCCACACCGCCGACTACGACATCGTGCGGAAGATGCGCGCCTCGATCCTGGTGCTCGGGCCGCTCCTCGCGCGGACCGGGCAGGCGGTGGTGTCGCTGCCGGGCGGCTGTGCCATCGGCGCGCGGCCGGTGAACCTGCACCTGCACGGGCTCGAGGCGCTCGGCGCCACGCTCGAGCTGCGCGAGGGCTACGTCCATGCCAGCGCGCCGGGCGGGCTCCGCGGCGCCGAGGTCACATTTCCGATCGTGTCGGTGGGCGCGACCGAGAACCTGCTGATGGCCGCGACGCTGGCCCGCGGCACGACCGTCATCCGCGGCGCCGCGCGCGAGCCCGAGATCGTCGATCTCGCCGCCTGCCTCGTCCGCATGGGCGCCGACATCGAGGGCGCGGGCACCGACGTCATCGCTGTGCGCGGCGTCGAGCGGCTTCGCGGCGCCACGCATCCCGTGGTCGCCGACCGGATCGAGCTCGGCACCTACATGCTCGCCCCGGCGCTCACCGGCGGCGAGGTGCATCTCGCGGGCGGACGGCTCGATCTCGTCGCGGCCTTCGCCGAGCGGCTCGGGGCGGCGGGCGTCGAGGTCTCGGAGACGCCGGACGGGCTCACGGTCGCGCGGCGGGGCGCGCGGGTTCGCGCGGTCGACGTGGTGACGGCGCCGTTCCCCGGCTTCCCGACCGACCTGCAGGCGCAGATGATGGCGCTTCTGACGCTGGCCGAGGGCACCAGCGTGCTCGAGGAGCGCATCTTCGAGAACCGCTTCATGCATGCGCCCGAGCTCATTCGCATGGGCGCCGAGATCGAAGTCCACGGCGGCACCGCGCGCGTCACGGGCGTCGAGCGGCTCCGGGGCGCGCCCGTGATGGCGACGGACCTGCGCGCCTCGGTGTCGCTGATCCTCGCGGGGCTCGCGGCCGAAGGCGAGACGGTGGTGAGCCGCGTCTACCACCTCGACCGCGGCTACGAGCGCGTCGAGGAGAAGCTGCGCGCCTGCGGGGCCACGATCGAGCGGATGGCGGGCGCATGAGCGACGCGCGCTTCGAGGACGCGGGCCCCGAGGCGCCGCTGGCGCTGCGCGCGCTCGAGCCCGACGACGTGCCGGTGCTCGCGACGCTGGTGCAGGACGCCGTGTTCCCGATCACCGAGATGACCTGGCAGCGCCGCCGCCGCCGCTTCGCGGTGCTCCTGAACCGCTTCCGCTGGGAGGACGCCGAGGCCGCCACGCGCGCGCGCCGGCCCTTCGAGCGGGTGCGCGCGCTCCTCGTCGCGACGGACGTGCTGCGCGTCGAGACGCAGGGCATCGACCTGCGCGACCGGGACACGGTGCTGTCGCTCCTCGGCGTCGCGTTCGAGCCCGGCCCCGACGGCACCGGGCGGCTGGTCCTGACGCTGGCGGGCGACGGCGCGGTGGCGCTCGAGGTCGAGGCGCTCGACCTCACGCTCCGCGACGTGACGCGCCCCTACCGCGCCCCCTCGGGCCGCGCGCCCGACCACGGGGCATGATCGTGCGTCCGCTCGGCGCGGCGGACCTCGCCGCGTGGCGCGAGATCCGTCTCGAGGCGCTGGGAGCGCACCCCGCGGCCTACCGCACGACGCGCGCGGAGGAGGCGGCGCGCCCCGACGCCGCGGTGGCAGAGCGCCTTGCGACGGGGACGCTCCACGGCCTTTGGGACGGCGAAGCGCTCGCGGGCACTGCCGGCCTCGCGCCCGACCCCCGATGCGCGCACCGGGGCCGGATCACGTCCGTCTATGTGCGGCCGCGCTGGCGGGGCACCGGCGCGGCGGACCGGCTCCTCCGCGAGATGTTCGCCGCCGGACGCGCCGCCGGGCTCCTCGAGGCCGAGCTCGACGTCGGCGCCGGCAACGCCCGTGCCATCCGCCTCTACGAGCGGCTCGGGTTCGCCGGCACGGGCGCCGCGCCGAGCGACGGCGACGGCCTCGAGAGCCTGCGCTACGTGCGGCGCCTCGACGGGCCGGCATGACGCGGCGGCTCGATACGCGCGACCCCGGCTTCGAGGCGGCCTTCGCGGCGCTTCTCGACCGCTCTTCGCGCGCTGTGCCCGGCCTCGACCGCGACGTGGCCGCGATCATCGCGGAGGTCCGCACCGGCGGTGACGCGGCGCTTGCGGCACTGACGCGACGGCTCGATCGCACCGACGTGACGCCCGCCACGCTTCGGCTGACCGCGGGCGAGATCGCCGAGGGCGCCGCCCGCGCCGACCCCGACGACCGCGCCGCGCTGGCGCTCGCCGCCGAGCGTATCCGGGCCTACCACGTCCGCCAGATGCCCGAGGACGTGTCCTGGACCGATCCCGACGGGGCGCGGCTCGGCTGGCGCTGGACGCCGGTGGATGCCGCGGGCCTCTACGTGCCGGGCGGGACGGCGAGCTATCCCTCGTCGGTGCTGATGAACGCAATTCCCGCGCGCGTCGCGGGCGTGCGCCGGCTGGCGATGGCCGTGCCGACGCCCGGCGGCGCGCTGAGCCCGCTCGTCCTTGCGGCGGCCGAACTTGCGGGGATCGACGAGATCTACCGCATCGGCGGCGCGCAGGCGATCGCGGCGCTGGCTTACGGCACCGAGAGCATCGCGCGCGTCGACAAGATCACCGGCCCCGGCAACGCCTGGGTCGCCGCGGCCAAGCGGCAGGTGTTCGGCCACGTCGGCATCGACAGCATCGCGGGCCCATCCGACGTGACGGTGATCGCCGACGCGGCCAATGATCCCGGCTGGCTGGCGCTCGACCTTCTCGCGCAAGCCGAGCATGACGCCTCGGCCCAGGCCATTCTCCTCAGCACCGACGCAGACCTTGCCGATGCCGTGACGGTCGCCCTCGGGCGCCATCTCGCGACCTTGCCTCGTTCGGCCATCGCAGGCGCGGCGATGCGCACCAACGGCGCCGTCATCCTCGTGCGCGATCTGGTCGAGGCCGCGGCCCTCGCCGACCGCATCGCCCCTGAGCACCTCCAGCTCTGCGTCGCCGACCCCGAAGCACTCGCCCGCCGCATCCGCCACGCCGGCGCGATCTTCCTCGGCGCGTCCACGCCCGAGGCCATCGGCGACTACGTCGGCGGCCCGAACCATGTCCTGCCGACCGCGGGCGCGGCGCGCTTTGCCTCGGGGCTCTCGGTCCTCGACTTCCTGAAGCGCACCACGCTCGCCGCGATGAGCCCCACGAGCCTCGCGCGCATCGGCCCCGCCGCGGTCCGCCTCGCCCGCGCCGAAGGCCTCGACGCGCACGCGGCCTCGGTCCGCGCACGCCTCGACCCCTGATGCGGATTGCGGCGATCACCATCGACGGCGAGGGCCTCGCGGCGCCATCCCCCGACGTCGAGCAGGAACGCCGCGTCGCGATCTACGACCTTCTGGAGGAAAACCGCTTCGCGCTCCCGGCCCATGACGCAGCCGGCCCGTTCCGCGTCGGTCTCGGCATCCGCGAGGGGCGGCTCGTGTTCGACATCGCCGCCGAGGACGGCGCGCATGTCGTGGCGTTCCACCTCTCGCTCGGACCCTTCGCGCAGGTGATCAAGGATTACGCGCAGATCTGCCAGAGCTACCTCGAGGCGGTCCAGCGCCTGCCTGCGGGGCAGATCGAAGCCATCGACATGGCCCGCCGCGGCATCCACGACGAGGGCGCGCGGGTGCTCCTCGAGCGGCTCGAAGGCAAGGCCGAGACCGACATCGTGACGGCACGTCGCCTTTTCACGCTCATCTGCGTCCTCCGGCAGGGTCTGCGGTGAGCGGCCCGCTGCCCTCGTCGGTGCTTTTCTGCTGCGACCACAACGCCGTGCGCTCGCCGATGGCCGAGGGGTTGATGAAGAAGCTCTACGGCCAGCGCGCCTACGTGCAGTCGGCGGGCGTCTTCAACGACATGGAGATCGACGGCTTCTCGATCGCGGTCTGTCAGGAGCTGGGCATCGAGCTCGCGCGTCACCGGTCGCGCAGCTTCGACGAAATGCGCGACTGGGGCGACGACCTCGGGGGGTTCGACCTCGTGGTGGCGCTGTCCCCCGCGAGCCAGCGCCGCGCGCTCGACCTCACGCGCTGCTACGATCTCGCGGTCGAGTACTGGCCCGTCCTCGACCCGACCGGCCTCGGCGAGGGCCGCGAGGCCCGGCTCGCCGCCTACCGCCAGACCCGCGACCAGATCGCCGCCTGGATGCTCGCCCGCTTCGGCCCGGCGCTCGCCCGGCCTTGAGCCCTGTCCGGGTCGTTTGCCTTGTTTCGGCCACAATGAGCATGGGTAGAGCCACCCGCCCTTGAACCTTTCCCCGATCCGGCGCATCTACGGGGCTGCCCGCACCGCGCGATGGCGGCCGCTTGAGAGGGACCATGGCCAAGGAAGAACTGCTCGAGTTTCCGGGCGTCGTGAAGGAATTGCTGCCGAACGCGACATTTCGGGTCGAGCTGGAGAATGGCCATGAGATCATCGCCCATACTGCCGGCAAGCTCCGCAAGAACCGGATCCGGGTGCTCGCCGGAGACCGCGTCCAGGTCGCGATGACGCCCTACGACCTCACCAAGGGCCGCATCAACTACCGCTTCCGGTAGGTGGCGCTGGTTCTCGGCTCCGAGAGCCCAAGGCGGCGCGACCTTCTGGCCCAAATCGGCGTCATCCCCGATCATGTGCGCCCCGCCGCGATCGACGAGACGCCCCGCGACGCCGAGATCCCGCGCCTCTACTGTCTCAGGATGGCGCACGAGAAGTCCACCGCCGTGGCCTCCGAGCCCTCCGATATCGTGCTTACCGCCGACACGACGGTCGCCGTCGGTCGTCGCATCCTCGGCAAACCGGCGGACGCCGGGGAAGCGGAGGCGTTCCTGGCGCTGCTCGGCGGCCGTCGGCACAAGGTCTTCACCGCCGTCGTGGTGCGCCGCGGTCCGCGCGTCTGGGAGCGCTGCGTGGTCAGCGACGTGAAGCTCAAGCGCCTGTCCGCCGCCGAGACGCGCGCGTACCTCGCCACCGGCGAGTGGCGGGGCAAGGCGGGCGGCTATGCGATCCAGGGCCGCGCCGCCGCATTCGTGACGTGGATCCAGGGCTCGTTCAGCGGCATCGTCGGGCTCCCGCTTGCCGAGACCGCGACGCTGCTCGCCGCCGCGGGCCACGTGCCGTGAGGGGCGCGCTCGTGGCGGTGGACCGGCTCGGCGCGGGGCTGGCGGCCGCGCGCATGGTGGACGGCGCGCTCGACGACCTCTTCGTCGATCCGGGCGACGACCCGGCGCGGCCGCTGCCGGGCACGATCTTCCGCGCCGTCGCGGATCGCCCGATGAAGAGGCAGGGCGGGATGTTCGTCCGGCTCCCGCACGGAACGGGCTTCTTGCGCGCGCCGGGCGGCATCGCCCCGGGGGCGTGCCTCCTCGTCGAGGTGACGGGCTATGCCGAGCCCGGCAAGGCAGTGCCGGTGACGACGCGGCTCCTCGTTCGCGGACGCCATGCCATCGTGACGCCGGGGGCGCCCGGCATCAACGTGGCGCGTCGGGTCAAGGGCGCGGCCCGCGACGGCCTCTCGTCGCTGGGGCGGGACGGCATGGCGGGCGCCGACGACAGCCTCGGCCTGATCCTGCGCTCGGCGGCGGCCGAGGCCGACCCTGACGATGTCGCGGCCGAAGTCCTCGCCCTGCGCGACCTTGCCGAGCGGCTCCTCGGCGACCGCCTCGGCGACCCCGAGCGGCTCCTCGACGGGCCGGACGCGGTGGCGCGGGCCGCGCAGGAATGGACCGCACCGGACACGCTCGACGACGCGCCGGGCGCCTTCGCGCGGCACGGGCTCGATGCCCTGATCGCGGGCCTGGCCCGACCCGAGGTCGCCCTCGACGGCGGCGCGGGAATGGCGCTCGAGCGCACCCGCGCGCTCGTTGCGGTCGACGTCAATACCGGAGCGGACACGTCGCCTGCCGCGGCGCTCAAGGCATCGGTCGCCGCCGCGCGCGCGCTGCCGAGGCAGTTGCGCCTGCGCGGCTTCGGCGGAATGATCGTGGTCGACTTCGCGCCGCATCCGAAGCGCGACCGCGCGCGCGTCGAACAGGCGCTGCAGGCCGCGTTCCGGCAGGATACGACCGAGACCGTGCTTGCGGGCTGGACGCCGCTCGGCAACTACGAGATCCAGCGCCGGCGCGACCGCCTGCCGCTGAGCGAGATCCTGCGATGACCTGCCCGATCTGCCGACGCCCGACGCACCCGGAGTATCGGCCGTTCTGCTCGCGCCGCTGCGCGGACGTCGATCTCGGCCGCTGGCTCACGGGCCGCTACGTGATCCCGGGCGAGCCGTCCGATGATGCGCCCGACGTGCCGGTCAAGCCTGACCCCGACGACGTATGATTGACGCTGGACAGGGTACGGCCCCTCGCCTAGAACCGCCTCCCGAAGCCCCAAGCGCTTCGTTCGCCCGGGTAGCTCAGGGGTAGAGCAGCGGATTGAAAATCCGCGTGTCGGTGGTTCAAATCCGCCCCCGGGCACCACGACCGCCCAAAAAAATCGCGATGACCGTACCAAGTCAACTTCCGTCGTGTCTATTCGCCGGTCGCGGGTGTACGGTCATGACACCGGAAGGCGATGAACAGGGCCCGTTCGGTTGAGAGACCGCTATTGCGCTCTCGCCCCAATCCGAGACCCCAATGGCGAAGCTGGTCCTGTGTTCTGTCGGACACAACAATCTGCTCGCGACCATGCCGGATGCCGATGCCGAGCGCCTGATGCCGCATCTGGTTGCAGTCGACTTGCCGCGAACGACTATCCTCGAACGGGCGTTCGAGACCATCGAGACCGTCTACTTTCCCACCGACGGCGTCGGCTCGATGATCGCGTCGGGCCGCGACGACCGGCAGATCGAGGCGGGGCTCTTCGGCCGCGACGGCATGTCCGGCATCAGCATCGTGATGGGGGACGATCAGCCCGCGAACCGGACGCTGATGCAGGTTGGGGGCTCCGCGTTGGCGCTGCCGGCCGCGATGTTGCAGAAGATCCTCGGCGACGCGCCGAGCGTGCAGCGCCATCTGTTGCGCTATGCCCAGACGATGATGACGCAGACGGCGCAGACAGCGCTGTCGAACGGGCAGGCGCGGCTTGAGGAGCGGCTCGCCCGGTGGCTCCTGATGTGCCACGACCGCGTCAAGGGCAACGAGATGGAGCTGACCCACGAGTTCTTGTCCGTCATGCTCGGCGTCCGGCGCGCAGGGGTGACGGTCGGGACGCACATGCTCGAGGGCAAAGGGATGATCCGCGCCGAGCGGGCCCGCATCACGATCCTCGACCGCGACGGGCTCGAGGAGGAGGCGCACCAGTCCTATGGTGTCCCGGAGCGCGAGTACGCGCGACTGATCGGCACCCGCGAAGCCGTCCAGTAGAGACCACGGCCCGTGACGGTGGTCGGGCCGCAGCCGGGAGCCCTGTCAAGCGCGAGGTCTGCCCGCCGACAAGGGCCGCGACGCCGACGGGTTTGGTGCAGCCGCGGGGATGGCCAAGGCGGAGTACGAGTGCCTCGCATGGATCAGCCGAACCTCAGCGCCGCCGCACCGAAGGCACGCGCAAGCGGCTCGCTCCCGGATCGCGTGACCAGCTGCGCCGGCCGCCGCGCGCCGCCCAGGCCGGCCAGATCAGCGCCATGCCGATCACGAAGCCGCCCGTGTGTGCCCAGTAGGCGATGCCGCCCGATGAGGTGACGTCACGCGCGCCGCCCCAGAGCTGGAGCCCGAACCACAGGCCGAGCATCATCCACGCGGGGATCGCGAAGATGCGGAAGAAGACGATGAAGATGATGAGGATCTCGACCTTGGCGCGGGGGAACAAGAGGAGATAGCCGCCGAGCACGCCCGCGATGGCCCCCGACGCGCCGACGGTCGGCGCCGTCGAGCCGGGGTCGGCAAGCGCCTGCACCAGCGCCGAGGCTATGCCGCAGGCGAGGTAGAAGAGGAGGAAGCGCGCCCGGCCGAGCACGTCCTCGAGGTTGTCGCCGAAGATCCACAGGAAGAGCATGTTGCCGGCGATGTGGAGCCAGCCGCCGTGGATGAACATCGAGGTGAGGAGCGTCACGTAGCCGGAGCCCGCCGCGAGCCGCGCCGGCGTCATGCCCCATTGCAGGAAGAACTCCTGCTCGGCGATGGCGCCCGCGCGGGTGGCGTGAAGGAGGGGCCCGAGGACCGTGCCCCAGGCCGACCAGTGCGCGAGGAAGACGGTGGCGTTGGCGACGATGAGCCCCATCGTCACCCAAGGGGTGCCAACGGACGGGTTGCGGTCGCGGATCGGCAGCACGGGCGCGACGGTCGGGGATCGCCGGCGGTGGGTCAAGCGGCGATGGCGCCGCGCCCCGGACGGGCGCCGGCGGGCCGGGCGCGAGCGGCGCCGCGGGCGCAGTCACGCGGGCCGCAGGACGGCGATGGTCGCGGGCACGGCCGCGCCGGTTGGCGCGGCGCTTTGGCGCTCTAGAACTCGCTTGGCGGCGAGGGCCGCGGAGATGGTCGGATCGATCGGCGCGGCGACGCTCTCCGCTGCGATGGGGGCAGGCAGCGACCGAGTGCCGATCGGCGAAGCGACGCGCTCCGTCGCGAGGCGGCGGCGCGGCGGGGACATGCGGCGCAGGCCGGACCGATCGGTGCCAAGAGGCACGGGCGGGCCTACAGGACGGGCGCCGCTGGACCCGTGCGATGCGCCTGCCGCCGGGTGCCGGCGCGGAGGACCGGGCAGGGGCGCACGGCGGGTCGCGCGCTGCGCGGCCGCGGCCGCGGCGTGGGCTTGGCACCGCAAGCGCCGACACGGGTTGTGCATGCGCCTGCCGCCGGAGCCGGCGCTGGGGGCCGGGCAGGGGCGCATGGCGGGTCGCGCATTGCGCGGCCTTGGCTGCGGCATGGCCTTGGCACCGTGAGCGCCGACACGGGTTGTGCAATGCGCCTGCCGCCGGAGCCGGCGCCGGGGGCCGGGCGGGGGCGCACGGCGGGTCGCGCACTGCGCGGCCCCGACTGCGGCGTGGGCTTGGTTCCGTGAACGCCGGCGTGGGCTGCAGCGCCGCGCTTGACGCGAGGCGTGCGCGTGCCATTTTTGGTGGATGCGCCTCGACCTTGCCCTCGCCCTCCTCCTCGCCACCGGCCCTGCGTTCGCCGAGGACTGCCCCGCGCCGCCCGACAACCTCGCCGAACGCGCCGAGGTGCTGGCGGCGATCCGCGCGGCCCCCGACGAAGGGTCGGCGCGGGTGCTGACGAACCGGCTCTGGGCGCTCTGGTCCGCGGCCCCCGACGGCAAGGCGCAGGCGCTTCTCGACCGCGGCATGGAGCGGCGCGCGGCCTACGACTTCGACGCCGCGCGCGAGGCGCTCGACGCGCTGGTGGCGTATTGCCCGGACTATGCCGAGGGCTGGAACCAGCGCGCCTTCGTGGCCTTCCTCCGCGGCGATTTCGCGACCTCGCTCGAGGACCTCGACCGCGCCATCGAGCTCGCACCCGACCACGTGGCGGCGATGTCCGGCAAGGCGCTGTCGCTGATGTCGCTCGGCCGCATGGACGCCGCACAAGGCGTTCTCCGTGAGGCCCTGAAGCTCGACCCCTGGCTCCCGGAGCGCGCATATCTCATCAAGCCGGCGGGGACGGACCTCTAGCCATCTGAGACGGCCTGACGCCGGTCAGCCGGGGTCGTCGCCGCTGCCATCGCGCTCGCTGACCGGCCTGACCTTGACGCACCAGTGGTCCATCCTGCTGATCGAGCGCCAGTCGTACCCCAAGGCGCGCACGACCTTGAGGGCGGCGGCGGACGGGCTGAGCTCCTCGCCTTGAAACGCGACCCGCCGCGCCGAAACGACGTCGCAGGTGATGGTCGGATCCTTCGCGAAGGTCAGGACGCTGCCGAGCGTAATGCCCATGCTGGTGAAGGTACGAACCTCGCGACGGCGCCTTTCAGCGTCGATATCCTCGCGCTGTTCGGGCGCAATGGACTGTTCGGCGTCGCTGAGCGCGATGTCCTCGATGGCGACGAGCTCGATGATCGCCTTGACCAGCGCGGGGTCGACTCGAAAGAACTCGCGGCGCGCACGAGCCCGCCTGTCGCCGAAGACGAAGAACAGCGTCCGCTCGAGACGGGCGCAATCGGGCACGCGCGCCGCGAAGTAGAGCTCGAACGGCAGGGGAACCGACGTGGTGTCGAGCTCCCGGATGCGGCTCGCCACCTCGTTCTGGCGGGTCAGGCCGATCTTCACATACCCCGGCATGGCCTCGTTCGTCAGGACGTAGACGTAGCCTTGACCGACCGGCGTGTCTCGCGACCCTTCGGCCCGGCGCAGTACGGCCTGCCTGGTGAGGCTGCCTTCCAACGGGGCCGTCACGACAGCAGCACGACCATGACGATGAGCATCCCCATCGTCAGGAGGGCGAGGATCATGTTGACCAGCATCCTTCGGTCCCCACCAGGCACGAGGCGGGTGTTACCCGGCCGGCGTGAAAAAATGGTTGCTAGCGGACCTTCCCGCCCCACGGCCCGTGGTGGCCGCTGCCGCCGTCCACGCGCTCGAAGCCATGCGCGCCGAAGAAGTCCCGCAGGCCCTGGATCATGTTGGCGGTGGAGCGCGCGGTCCGCATCACGTCGAACGAGGTGAGCCCGGCGGCGAGGGCAGGGACCGGCAGGCCGTGGCGCGCGGACTGCGCCACGACCTCGCGCAGCGCGCCGACATTGGCCTTAAGGAGCCCTGCGAAGACCTCGGAGTTGAGGAGCGAGGCGTCGTCGGCGAGCGCCGCGGCCATGTCGTTCAGCA
This sequence comes from Paracoccaceae bacterium, assembly GCA_965219015.1. GTDB lineage: Bacteria > Pseudomonadota > Alphaproteobacteria > Rhodobacterales > Rhodobacteraceae > CBDCNH01. The sequence continues at coordinate 820,856 of CBDCNH010000011.1, read as the reverse complement.
TCGTCGAGCGGATGATGCAGCCCGCGCGCCAGACCCGCGCGACCTCCGGCAGCGGCAGGCTCCAGCCAAACGACGCGGACGCAGCGGCCATCAGGTCGAAGCCCTGCGCGTAGCACAGGATCTTGCCGGCGATCAGCGCCTTCTCGAGGAGGGCGATTGTCAGCGCGCCCTCCTGAAGCCGCTCGGGGGCGGCACCGTAGAGCGCCTCGCCGGCGCGGCGCGCGTCGAGGCGCGCGGACATGTTGCGCGCAGCGACGGCGGCCTCAATGGCGGTGATGGGCGCGCCAAGGTGCTGCGCCTCGATCACGGTCCAGCGCCCGGTGCCCTTCTGCCCGGCGCGGTCGAGGATCACGTCGAGCATGGCGGCCCCGGTCGCGGGATCGGCCGCGGCGGCAACGTGGCCCGCGATCTCGATCAGGTAGGAGGCGAGCGGCCCCTCGTTCCAGCGGTCGAAGACCGCGCCGCATGCCGCGGCGTCGAGCCCCATGCCGTCGCGCATCACGCCGTAGACCTCGGCAATCATCTGCATGTCGGCGTATTCGATCCCGTTGTGGACCGCCTTGACGAAGTGGCCCGCGCCGTCGGCGCCCATCAGGGTCGCGCAGGCGGTGTCCTCGTACTTCGCCGAGATGGCGGTCAGCACGTCCGCAATGCGGTCCCAGGCGGCGTCGCCGCCGCCGCCCATGATCGAGGGACCGTGCCGCGCGCCCTCCTCGCCGCCCGAGACGCCGATGCCGAGGAAGTCCCAGCCTTCCTCCGCGGCGCGCTTGCTGCGCGCGATCGTGTCGTGGAAGTTGGCGTTGCCCGCGTCGACGATGAGGTCGCGCGGCCCGAGGAGCGGGCGCAGCGCGTCGATCTGCGCGTCGACGACGGGGCCGGCGGGGACCATGAGGATGATCGCGCGCGGCTCCGCGATGGCGGCGACGAAGGCCTCCAGCGTCTCGCAGGGCGTGAGCTTCTCCGCGAGCGGGCCCGCGCCTGCGGCGAAGTCGCGGGTGACGGCGGTGGTGCGGTTGAAGACCGCGATCGGGAAGCCGTGCTCGGCGATGTTGAGCGCGAGGTTCGATCCCATCGTGCCGAGGCCGATGAGGCCGATGGTGGCGGGCGCGTCGGCCATGCGGGATCCTTCAGATGACGGGGGTGAGGAGCGGCTTGCCGGCGAAATGCGCCGCGAGGTTGTCGCGCATGAGCTGGCCCATCGCGCGGCGGGTGTCGTGGGTGGCCGAGCCCGCGTGGGGCTGGAGGAGCACGTTCGGCAGCGTCGCGAAGGCGGGGTCGACATCTGGCTCGCCGTCGAACACGTCGAGCGCCGCGGAGCCGAGCGAGCGCGACTCGAGCGCCGCGATGAGCGCCGCCTCGTCGACGTTGGAGGCGCGCGAGATGTTGACGAGCATTCCCTCCGGCCCGAGTGCTGCGAGCACCTTGGCGCCGACGATGTGCCGCGTCTCGGGCGTGGCGGCGAGGGCGACGAAGAGCACGTCGGCCCAATCCGCGAGCGCCACCGCGTCGGGAAAGTAGCGGTGCGCCACGTCCTTCTCGCCGCGGCTCATGTAGCCGATTTCCATGCCGAAGGCCGCGGCGCGGTGCGCGATGGCCCGGCCGATGCGCCCGAGCCCGAGGATGCCCGCGCGGCGGCCGCCGATGCGCGTCTGCAGCGGGAAGCTGCCCTTCGCCGCCCAGTCGCCGCTCCTGACCCAGGCGTCCGACGGCACGATGTCGCGGGCCTGCGCCAGCATCATCGCGACGGCGAGGTCGGCCACGTCGTCGGTCAGCACGTCGGGCGTGTTGGTGACGCGGATGCCGCGCTCGCGGCAGGCGTCGAGGTCCACCGCGTCGTAGCCGACGCCGTAGACCGCGACGATCTCGAGCGCGGGAAGCCGCGCGATGGTGGCGGCGTCGATGCCGGTGCCGCCGCCGGTCGCGACCGCGCGGATGGCCGCGGCGTCGGCGCCGTCGAGGCTGCGATGAACCGTGAAGGCGGCCTCGAGCGGCGTCTGGTCCCATTCGGGCAGGGGGCTCAGCTGCAGGAGCTCGGGGTTCGGCATGGCGGCCTCCTCAGGTTGACAGGCAGGGATGCCGGTCGCAGAACCTATGCAATGGAGCCCCGCGAGGTCAATCGAGGTCTGCCCTCCCGCATGGTCCTGATGGGCGTCTCCGGCACCGGCAAGACGACGGTCGGCGAGGCGCTGGCGCCGCGGCTCGGCGCGGTCTACCTCGACGGCGACGACCTGCATCCGGCGGCCAACATTGCCAAGATGGGCCGTGGGGAGCCGCTGACCGACGCCGACCGCTGGCCTTGGCTCGACCGCGTGGGCGCGGCGCTCGCGGCCCCGCGGGACAGACCGGTGATCCTCGGCTGCTCGGCCTTGAAGCGCGCTTACCGCGACCGCATCCGGGCCGCAGCGGGCACGGTCACGTTCATCCACCTCGCCGCGGACTATGCGGTGATCGAGGACCGCATGGAGCACCGGACCGGGCACTTCATGCCGGCGGGGCTGCTCAGGAGCCAGTTCGACACGCTCGAGCCGCCAGCCCGCGACGAGGACGCGGTGACGGTCGACGTGGCGCAGCCGGTGGCGGCGATCGTGGACGAGCTGGCGGCGGCGCTGCGCTGACCTCGTCAGGCGCCGGCGAACCGGGCTTCCCAGTCCATGCGCTCGTCGTCGGTGATCTTGCGGAAGAGCACGTCGGGCACGGCGAACATCTGACCGGCGGGCACGGATGCCATCGCGGCGGGGACGTCGTCGGGCCAGGACCAGTCCTGCGAGCCGAGCGCCACCATGATCGCCTCCGCGGCGTCGGGGATGAAGGGACGCGACAGCACGGCGGAAAGTCGCATCAGGTTGAACGAGAGCCGGATGATCGCGGCGGCGGCATCGGGATCGGTCTTCACGACCGTCCAAGGCGCCGCGGCCTGCAGGTATTCGTTGCCCGACACCCAGATGCCGCGCAGCTCTGCCGCGGCCTTGCGGATCTCGATCGCCTCCATGTGGCGCGCGTAGGCCGCGACGCGGGCGTCAAGGTCGGCGACGAGCGCGTCCGCGCGGGCGTCGGGAGTCCCTCCGACGGGGACCGCCTCGCCGAAGCGGGCGCGGGCGAACTTCGTCACGCGGCTCACGAAGTTGCCGAGCACGTCGGCCAGATCCTTGTTCACCGAGGCTTGGAAGTTCTCCCAGGTGAACTCTGCGTCGGCGTTCTCGGGCGCGTGGCTGAGGAGCCACCAGCGCCAGCAGTCGGACGGCAGGATGTCGAGCGCCTGGTCGAGGAACACGCCGCGGCCCTGGCTCGTCGAGAACTGGCCGCCGTCGTAGGTGAGGTAGTTCGACGCCTTGATGTAGTCGACGAGCTTCCACGGCTCCGCGCCGTCGAAGTTGGCGCCCATGATCGTCGCGGGAAAGCTCAGCGTGTGGAAGGGCACGTTGTCCTTGCCCATGAACTCGACGTAGCGCACGTCGTGGGCTCCCTTGTCGGAGCGCCACCAGCGCTCCCATGCGGCGTCGGGCTGGCCGGCCGCGTCGGCCCATTCGGCGGTGGCGGCGATGTATTCGATGGGCGCGTCGAACCAGACGTAGAAGACCTTGCCCTCCATGCCGGGCCAGGGCTCGGGGCCGCGCTGCACCGGCACGCCCCAGTCGAGGTCGCGGGTGATGCCGCGGTCCTGCAGGCCCTCGCCGTCGGTGAGCCACTTCTTCGCGATGGAGGTGGTCAGCACCGGCCAGTCCGCCTGCGCGTCGATCCAGGCGGCGAGGCGGTCCCGCAGGAGCGATTGGCGCAGGTGCAGGTGGCGCGTGGCGCGGACCTCGAGGTCCGTGGCGCCCGAGAGCACCGAGCGAGGGTGGATCAGGATCGTGGGGTCAAGGGGCTTCGTGCAGTTCTCGCACTGGTCGCCGCGGGCCGGGAAGTAGCCGCAGTTCGGGCAGGTGCCCTCGATGTAGCGGTCGGGCAGGAAGCGGCCGTCGGCGGGCGAGTAGACCTGGCGCTCCTCGACCTCGGCGATGAGCCCCGCCGCGTCGAGCCGGGCCGCGAAATGCTGGGTGAGCACGCGGTTCCGCGCGCTCGAGGAGCGGCCGAAGTGGTCGAACGACAGCCGGAAGCCGGTCGCGATGTCGGCCTGCACGGCATGGAGCCGCGCGCAGTACGCGGCGACCGGCTCGCCCGCCTTGGCGGCGGCGAGCTCGGCCGGGGTGCCGTGCTCGTCGGTCGCGCAGAGGAAGAGCACCTCGTGGCCGCGCGCGCGCATGTAGCGGGCGTAGAGGTCCGCAGGAAGCTGGCTGCCGATCAGCGTGCCGAGATGCTTGATCCCGTTGATGTAGGGCAGGGCGGAGGTGATGAGGATGCGGCGCATCGGCGGTGTCTAGCCCGGAGGCTGCGGGAGGGCTACACCGACCTGTCGGGCCGGCATGAAAAAGCGGCGCCGGTTCCCCGGCGCCGCCCTGAAATTCGGACCGTCTTGAAGCCCGCAGGCCTCAGGCGGATTTTTTCCGGCGCGCGGCCGCAACGGCCCCGATCGCCAGCACGAGGAGACCGCCGGCCGCAGGCAGCGGAACTGCCGCGGGCGAGGTCGTGTCGAACGACAGCGTCGTGCCGACCTTGTTCTTCACGCCGTCGGTGAAGTAGATCATGAACGTGTCGCCAGCCATGAAGCTGCCGCCTTCGAGGAAGCCGAAGCCGGCCGCGATGGTGCCCGCCGTGATGACGGTGAACTTGCCGTCCGCCGGCAGCGCGAAGCCAAAACGAACGTCGCTCAGGTCGACGCCGCTGTTGGTGCCCGTGCCGGAAAGCGCGAACCCGTCGATGTCGAGGTCTTCGGTGACGTTGAAGATGAACTCGTTGGTCGTGTTCGGAAAGAGATCGTAGCTGAAGGTATACGGCTGGTCCGCAGAGATGTCGGTCGTGACCGTCACCGCTTGCGCCATCGCAGGAAGCGCGATGGCAACGGCAGCCGCCGTAAAGGTTTTGGTAAGGAGGCTCATAGCAGGATCCTTGTTGGTCGAGTACTCACACACGCGTCGAATTAACGAGACGGTAAGGATTTCGCAACTGCAAAATTAACGCCGGTTAAACGAGGTCGCGGTATCTCGCCGATGTGTTGCCGCGTCGCCTCGGCCGATCAGGCGACCGATCGTGAACGACGTGCGCGGCACGGCGACATAGGCCGTGCGGGCGTCCGGCGCCGGCCGGGCGCGGGCGCGCAAAAGCCCGAACGCGACCAACAAAAGATGAGCGATGCCAAGGAACAGGAACATCGCATCCGGCCCGAAGCCCGCGATGATCGCCGAGGCGAGGACGGGGCTCGCGATGGCGCCGAGGGCGTAGAGGAACATCAGCGCGGCGGACAGCTCGACGCGTTCGATGGGGGCGGCGAAGTCGTGCGCGTGGGCGCAGGAGACCGAGTAGATCGGTATCGTCGTGGCGCCGAAGAGTGCTGCAGCGCAGAAGATGGCAACGGCGCCCATTCCGCTCGCCATCATCGTGAGCCCGGCAGCGGCCGCGGTCGCGATCGACAGCCCGATCAGGACGTAGCGGCGGTCGTAGCGGTCGGCGAGCGCGCCCACCGGCAGCTGCGCCAGCGCGCCGCCGAGCACGTAGGCCGCGAGGAAGAGCGCGATGCGGTCCGCCGAGAGCCCGACGGCAAGCCCGTAGATCGGCCCGACCATCCGGTAGGCGGCGCCGGTGATCCCCGACACGACGACGCCCGCGGCAGCCAGCGGCGACCGGTCCCAGGCCATGCGCGGCCGGAGGCGCGGCGCCGCGGGGCTCTCGGGCGGTGCCACACGGCTCAGCGTCAGCGGGAAGAGCGCAGCACAGCAGAGGAGCGCGAGGAGGTTGTAGGAGACGTAGCTCGCCGGTGCGAGCACGCCGATGAAGAGCTGCGCCCCGAGGCTGCCGGTGATGTCGACGAAGCGGTAGACGCCCATCGCGCGGCCGCGGGTCGCGTTGGTGACCTTGGCCTGCAGCCAGGCCTCGATGACGGTGTAGCACCCCGCGATGCAGATCCCCGACGCCACCCGCATCAGCCCCCAGGCGAGCGGCGAGACGACGAGCATGTGCGACAGGATGCCGATGGTGCCCGCCGCGGTGAAGGCCGCGAAGGCGCGGCTGTGGCCGACCTCGCCCATCAGCCGCGGCGCCCACCAGCAGCCGACGAAGAAGCCGAGGAAATGCGCCGACCCGAGAAGCCCGACCTCGGCCGTGCTGAAGCCGAGCGCCAGCCCCGAGATCGCGTCGAGCGGCGCCACCCCGCCCGACCCGAGCTGCAGGAGCACGACGGAGGCGAAGAGGGCGGCGAAGGTGACGATGAGGCGCATGGCAACCGGATTTCGGCGAACCATCGCAAAGCTTGCCCCGGAAGCCCACCCCTGTTCTCCCGTAAGGCGAGTGCAGCGCGGCTGCGGCTCGCCTGTCGCTGTCCGTCCCGTGGCAGGCTGCGTTCGCCACCTTGCGCGGCGGTGGTCCGTGCTAGCGTCCCGCGCCCTCGCGATGCCGCCGCAAGAGGTCTGGCGCCGGGCCGGGCACGGGTCGATCGGGGCTGGGTCGATCCGGAAGGATGCAGGGCGAGGGCCCGCAGTCGGGTGCGAGATGCGGGGCTTCGCCGGCGGCATCGTCCGGTCGGTCGCAGGTGCAGCGGGCCGGTGCCGCGAGCGACCGGACCTCCGGCGCCGAAGCGGCGTTCGGCCTGGGATCGGCGGGGCCGAGGCGGAGCGCCGGGCCGTCGAGGCTCCAGGCGCGCGGCGTCGCCATCCGGGCGCGGCGGCGCTCGAGATGCCAGCCCGTCCGGCCCGGTCGGTGCCGGGGGGCGACATGCCAGCGGCTCTCCACCCCCTGCGCGCCGCCGTCGCCCGGCGTGAGAAGGAGCCCCGTCGGCCGGATGCGCCCCTGCGCCGCTCCCGCCTCGGCCGCGAGATGCAACCGGCGTACCGCGACGAGGTTCGGCGGCGTCGTGAGATCGGCGATCACCAGCGCCACCGCCCCCGACCGTAGCGCCTCCTCGACCGCCCAGAGCACGTCCGCCTCGCGCTTGGGCGCCACGAGGACGAGGCGCGCGGGATCGACGAGCCCCGCCACCCCCGCCGCATGCAGCCGCTCGCCTTCGTGCTCCGCCGCGATCCAGACGATGAAGTCGGTCCCGTCCGCGGCAGGCGGGCGCTGGCGCATCGCCGCGCGGTCAGGGCGGTCGATGTCCGGTCCGTCTGCACGGTGGCCCGGCCCGGAGCCGCCCGGCCCGGAGCGGCCCGGTCCGGAGCAGCCCATGTCAAAGCGGCCCGTGTCGAAGCCGCCCTTGCCAGAGCGATCCAAGGTAAGGCCGGCCGGAGCAGGACCGGATGCCCCCGTCCGTGAAGTACCCGTCCGGGAAGCACCCGTCCGGGAAGCACCCGGTCCCGCCGCCCGAGCGGGACCGCCAGGCATGGTGCCCGCAAGCGGCCCGGCCCGGAGAGGTCCGCCGTGCCGGGCGGGCCCGTCGCGAGAGAACCGGTAGGGATCCACCGATGCGGTGCCCGCCGCGCCTGCCGCCCGATCCGCCTGCCTCGCGCCCGCCTGCCTCGCGCCCGCCTGCCTCGAGTCCGCCTGCCTCGTGTCCGGCACCTGTCCCGCGCCCTCGCCGCCCAGGAGATGCCCTGCTGCGAGCGGTCCCTCGGCGGCCACCATCAGCGCCAGGGTGCGCCGTGCCGGACCACAGATCTCGTGGACCCTTGCGCGTGCGAACGACAACCCATCGAGAAAGGCCAGCCCTTTCCAGCCCGGCCTTTTCCCGCCCAGCCCGTTCCCGCCCATCCCTTTCCCGTCCAGCGCCGGACCGCGCAGCAGGTCCGGCCGTGAGAGCGGTCGTGTGTCAGGGGCAGAATCGTCTGGCGAGGTCATTCCCCGAGCCTGTCATGTTCGCTCTATGTTCTCAATCCCGCCCTTGCCCTCGCCCTCGTCGCCGCTAGGGTCGCGGCGCCACGAACAGGAGCGCAGATGCAACAGATCCCCCTCGGCCGGAGCGGCCTCGCCGTGTCTGAGTTCTGCCTCGGCACGATGACCTGGGGCAACCGCAACGATGCGGCCGAAGGCGCGGCGCAGATCGACCTCGCACGCGACCGGGGAGTGACTTTTCTCGATACTGCCGAGATGTACCCGGTAAACCCCGTCGCCGCCGGAACCGTCGGGCGCACCGAGGAGATCGTCGGCGCCTGGGTCCGCGCGGGCGGCGACCGCGACGGCATGGTGATCGCGACGAAGCTCACCGGACCGGGGCAGGCGGCGGTGCGCGACGGCGCCGCGATGACCCCCGCCACGCTCACAGCCGCCGCCGAGGCCTCGCTCCGCCGCCTCGGCACGGATGTCATCGACCTCTACCAGCTGCACTGGCCGAACCGCGGCGCCTATCATTTCCGACAAGGATGGAGCTACGCCCCGAAGCTCGACCGTGCCGCCGTCGAGGCCGACATGACGGCGCTCCTCGAGGCGGCCGCCGATTTGGTGCGTGCAGGCAAGATCCGCCACTTCGCCCTCTCGAACGAGACCGCCTGGGGCACCGCCGCCTGGCTCCGGCTCGCACGCGCGGCGGAGCTGCCCGAGGTGGTGTCGCTCCAGAACGAGTACTCCCTCCTCTGCCGCAGCTTCGATCTCGACCTCGCCGAGCTCTCCGTCGCCGAGGACGTGCCGCTCCTCGCCTACTCGCCGCTCGGCGCAGGGCTGCTGACCGGCAAGTACGCCGGCGACGTGACGCCCGAGGGCACGCGCCGCGCCGCCAACCCGACGCTCGGCGGCCGCATCACGCCGCGCGTCTTCGAGGCGGTCTCGGCCTACCTCGGCATCGCCGCGCGGCACGGGCTCGACCCGGCGCAGATGGCGCTCGCCTGGTGCCGGACGCGGCCCTTCACGGTGATCCCGATCCTCGGCGCCACCAGCACCGAACAGCTCCGCACCGCCCTCGACGCCGCCGACCTCGTGCTCGCGCCCGAGGTCATCGCCGACATCGACGCCGCCCACCGCGCGCACCCGATGCCGTACTGACGCGGGCGGAATGCACGCCGGCCGAGACCAGCCGTTCGCTGGACGGCGCGCGACCTCGATGGGCGCGGGAGGAAGCGGTCGTTCGACCAAACCGCTCGGAAGACTGCTTTCGGCGACTCGTGGCTTCATCCTGACAAGAGGATGTCGGTCCCACGATGATCTACGTCCACGCCTTCGATCAGGAACACCGCACCGTCCGCTTTTCCCATCCAGAGCGGTAGGATGGCCTGGTAGGCGGGCGACGCGTACCATGATCGCGCCCCTGCCAGGTCGGGGACGGCGATCACGATGACGTCGCGGCGAACGTGCCTTTTAGCATGTGCTTCTGCCCGCCGTGAACGATGAAGCGTCCGTCGAAGGGGGCCCGCATGGCGTCGATGCCTTCGAGGTAGGACACGATCTCCGCGCCCATCTGCGCAGATGACTGATGGCATAGCAGGTCATGGTATTCTTCCTCATGATCGGATCAGGCAGCCGCGGCGAGACGGGCGCGCGCGGACCATTCGAGGCCCGCAAACACCGCAACGACCGCCGCTTGTGCAAAGAGGAACTGCCTCCCGAAGACGTTCGGGGAGATCAAACGGAGCGCCGGCAGGGCCACGCTGACTAGAACCCAGAGCACGTTGCCGAGGACGATCACCTGCACTGCCCAGCGCGGGACCGTGGACGATCGGGCGAAGAGCGCCCTAGAAGGCCGCGGTCGGCAGGAGGACCAGGCCCGACCAGAGCAGAAGCGGCGCCGGGATCAGCGTGATGCCGGAGATGAGCCCGGATGCAGAGACCGGGAGGACGCCCATAACGGCGCAGGTCGCGGCGTCGAAGACGAGGACGGATCGCAGCGAGTATCGGTGGAGACGATCGGTCATGCCATGCTCCTTCAGGGGCGGCCGCTCCTGCCATCGAGGCAAGAGTTGCGTCATCCTCCGAAAGAGGCGGACCTGGGTTGATTAAACCTCGCCTTCGTCAGCTAGGCGGCCGACCCGAAGCGCAACCTGGTGATCGCAATGGGCGTGGTCGATAATCTCGGGAAGGGAGCGGCCGGTCAGGCTGTGCAGAATGCGAACCTGATCTGCGGGCTGCCGGAGTCCGCGGGGTTGGAGGGCATGCCTGTCTGGCCGTGAGGGTCGACGGCCTGCGCAGTGATCACGACGATACCGAAGGGACGACTGACATGCTCGAACTGCGACCGAACTGTGAGTGGTGCGATCGGGACTTGCCCCCGGATTCTCCGGACGCGCGCATCTGCTCCTACGAATGCACTTACTGCCGCGACTGCGTGGAGACGGTGCTGCACAACGTCTGCGCGACCTGCGGCAGGGGCCTCGTGCCTCGACCGATCCGCCCCCGCCGCGCATATCGGGATCAGCCGAAGCTGGGGCTGGAGAACCAGCCGGCGAGCACGGACCGGAAACATTCGAGGTGGTCGCGCGCACAGCTCGATGAGATCAGTCTCCAGCTCCGAAGCGTCCCGCCGGCCGAGCGGTAGCCGGTTTTCAGGGCGTAGCCGCTCGGCCGAGACGGCCCATAGATTTGCGAATCAAGAGGGATCGATCCGTGACATCATCAACGTCACTTCGAGTTGCGACACAGGACGATTGCTCAGGATCGGACCCGGAGGGCGAATGGATGCTCATGGTACTGGACCTGTAGAAGGTAGGTGTCTTGGAGTTCATTTGGACTCACGCGCCGACCGATATGCCCTCCGGTTTACCTGAGTGAGACGACCGCGCATTCTCCGAAGCGGCCATTCGAAAACTTTGCAGCATCGGTCGCGGAGGGCTCGAAGCCGACCTCCGCTGTGCAGGCCACGAATGACTGCTGTGGGACAGAACCTCTTGCCAAACGCACTGTTCCAAAAATGGTCATATCTGCCGGTAGCATAGACGGTTGGGTTTCGAGCTGATAACTCCCGGCAGTGCGGGACGGATCCGCAGCTCATGCCGCTTTCCCTCGCCGATAGATCCAGACGGAGGCAATGATGCCCGAAGCCGCCACGACGGTCAGCGTGCCGATCCGATCTCCGAACACGGCCGCGCCGATGATCGCGGCGAAGATCAACGAGATGTAGCTGGCGAAGGAGACCCAGGTCGCGCCCTCCTCCCGCGCGATCCGATAGAACAGCAGCGAGGCCACTGCCTCGACCACGACGATCAGCGCGAGCGATGGTGCGTCCAGCGCCGCAAGCCCCCAGTCGCCCAGCCGTCCGGCAGCCAGACCCCCCAGCAGAACCGCGGTCGCTCCGATCGTCGTTTCGGCGTGGAGCACGTGCAGGCTGCTCGCCCGGGCGGGCCAGAAGCGGGAGATTACGATGGTGCCGAGCGCATAGAGCAGCGGCACCCCGAATGCGGCGAGACCCCACCACGGGCTCGCGTCCGAGGCGGCGTCGGCGCGGCCGGTCTCCCACAGGATCGCCACCGCACTGACGAAGCCCAACGTGACAGCGACCACCGACCGCCAGGCCAGCCGCTCCCCGCCCGTCAGGATGGACAGCACCAGCGTCAGAATGGGCGCTGCGGTGACGATCACGGCGAACATGAACACCGGCAGCCGCGGCGCCACGGCGCTTTCGAGCGTAAAGGGGGCAAGAAATCCCAGACCGGCTGAAAGCAGGTAGAAAGCCGCAGTCCTGCGATCCAGGGGTGGCCAGTCGGCTGTCACGATGGCACGGGCGGTCAGGAGAACCGCGACGCCGGTTGCCGCGACCGACACGACCACATGCACAGGCACACCCGACAGCCCGGCCGCCTTGATCGCCGCGATCCTGACCGCCGTGAGCAAGCCGAACATGGCCAGCAAGGCCACCCTCGCCGCGATGCCCGACCTCGCCAGCCTCGCCGTTTCGGTCGTCTGTTCCGCCACGTGTTCCTCGTGTATCGACGCGGCTACGACGGCTCAACCTTGGTTGAGGGCCAATTGCCCGCGATAACCACCAAGTCTTCGCGCAGCATCGGCCGGCGTGGGCTCTGCCCCGTTATCCACTGCGCTGGCCACGAACGTGCGATCCCGGACAGAAGCCTCTTGCCAGAACTTCTGTGCCAGAGACGGTGGTTCTTGCCGGCGAGGCGCGACCACCGCGATTAACGCTGCCACAAACCACAACCGACGAAGTTGTTGTAGGTTTGTAGAGGCGTGGCTGCGATGATCCTGGGCTACGCGCGGGTATCGACGGAATGTCAGAGCCAGGAGGGGCAGCTCGACGTGCTGCGGGCGTCCGGCATCGAGTGGACGTTCGCGAAGAAGGTCTCCGGCACCAAACGCGCGCGGCTTAGGCTCGATCGCATGATCGATCGACTACGCGATGGTGTTGTTGCAAAGTATGACCGGCTGTCGCGCTCGTTGCAGGATCTCCTTGCCATCGTAGAGGCGATCCGGGCCAAGGGGGCGGGGTTTCGGTCGTTGGCCGAGGACATCGGCACTATCACGCCCGCAGGACGCCTCGTGTTCCACGTCTTCGCATCGATTGCCCAGTTCGAGCGCGAGCGCATCTCCGAGCGCACGCGGGAGGGGCTGGCGACGGCCCGCAAGGCCGGCCGGGCGGGCGGCCGCCTGCTTTGACCACTGAGCGCCGGGCGGAGGTGCGGCGGATGCGGGACCAGGAACGGCGCGGCATCGCCGAGCTGGTTCGGGTGTTCGAGGTTAGTCCGAACACCGTGAGGCGAGCGCGAGGGGAAGTCCCGAAAACGTACGCTAACGCCTGTGGTCGGTCGCGGCGATGCGGAGCGGCCCGAACCGCTCGCGGGGCTTGTCCACCTCGCTCCGAATATAGCCGCCGGCAAGTCCGGTACGCTCCCAGCCGAGCGGGGCGACATGGGCGAGCAGTTCGTCCGGCACGTCGACGCCGATCGAGCGGAGATACTCAACGGCGCGGTCGAGACAGGCGGTTTCCATAGCGTCACCGCGGCCGTGACCAGCGTCAGCCTGGAGGCGCGATGCCGCTGGCTCTCGAACGTGCGGTCGCGAAGCTCGCTCAGGCGGTTGAAGAAGATAACGCGGGCGAGCGCGTTGCGGGCCTCGCCCGCGCGGCATGGCGGGCGTCCGTTCAAAATGACCGCCGCCAAGCTATGTCTCGCCCAAGCTGCCATCGGCAGGCCTGAGACCAAGGCCGCCGAGCTCGGCATCATGCGGCAGACGCTTTATCGGCACGTTACGCCCGAGGGCGAGATCAGGCCGGATGGCGGCGAGTGCGATAATCCAGCAGATTCACGACCGACCAAATGCGATCCATCAAAGCCGGCGACACTTGATCCAATACCAGCCGCCAGTCGCCGACTGTATGATATGCCGTGAATACAAATCTAGCTTTGAAGATGCTCACCGTAGAACGAGCCGAGCCGTTCAACGGCCTGATCGACATTTTCGGGCTTGTCGTACATCTCGTAATGGCCGGCATTCTCCACGACCATGAAATCATGCTTGTTCCGGGCTCGCTCCCAAAGCGTCTTGCCATCGGAGAACGAGAAGGTCGTGCCAAGCCGGCCTCCTACGATCACCTGGAGAGGTTGCGTCAGCAGCTCGCCGACGAGGTGAAAGGCGTCAAAGCTCAGCAGCAGTGCATTGCTTCGGAAAAGCAGCCGGTTGGTCGAGTTGCAATTGTAGCCGCGCGGCGTCCGGTAATAGGTGATAGCGTCCAGCGTGTCCGGATCGTTCACGCCCGCAGCCTCAGCTTCTTCGAGACTATCGGGGATCCAGGGGTCGCGACGGTGTTCCGCGCCGCGCGCTTCGGCGGTCCGCTGCTCGGCGACGGCGGCGAGCGTCGCGGTGACGGCGTTCGCCTCCGACTGCGCCTGTCGGAACGCCCGGCCCATGTTCACCGGCACGACGACGCCGACTGCTTTGATCCGATGCTCCGTCAAGGCCGCGTTGGCCGCATAGCCTCCGCCGGCGCAAATCCCGAGCACGCCGATATTCTCGTGGCTCACATACGGCAGCGTGACTAGGAAATCGATGGCGCAACGGACGTCCTCGACCCGCGCAGCGGGGTCTTCCAAGTCACGCGGCGTGCCTCCGCTTTCGCCTTGGTAGGACGGATCAAACGCAAGGGTCACATATCCCTTGCCGGCCATCTTGCCGCCATAGACGGTGCCGATCTGCTCCTTGACACTGCTTCCCGGGGTAACGATGACCAAGGCCGGGTAAGAGCCATGCTCATCGAATCCGTCGGGCAACCAAACATTGCCGACGACCTCTATCTCACCGTTCTTGAATGTGACGCGCCGGGCCTTGATCGTCATGCTGTCCTCCAGTTCTCGGGTCAAGGTAGTTCGATAATGGAACTGTTCAAGTTAGGAAGCAAGTCCGGTGCCCGATGAGGAGCACGGCGCGCATGTCTGGAGCCTCAATTTTCGGCTCTCCACGGGCGTCCTTGACGAGGCGACGGCCGAGATGGCGGCGATCGGCGTCGAGGTGAAGGAGTTCTTCGTCCTGGACGGCGTGAAGGAGCAGCCATACCCCGCCCAGATCGCGACTCGGCTCTCCATGTCGAGGCCGGCCGTGGCGCTTCACCTGCGCAATCTCGAGAGCAAGGGACTTCTGCGCCGCGAGATGGATGCAGGCGACCTACGTCGCCATCGGCTGACGCTGACGCCCAAGGGCGACGAAGTGATCAAAAGAGCTCGAAAGGTGATTTCCGACAAGTACGGCGCGCGGCTGGCGAGGCTTGATCCACGCGAAAAGGAGGAGTTCAGCCGGCTCCTGGGAAAGCTCGCCGATTGACGCCGCGGGCGCTGCAAACGCATCGGCTCGACCGCGAACTCCTCCGCGATGGTTCAGACCGAACTTCCCGCCGTTCACCTGCCGGCTCGGCCGAGAGCCGCGTAACCCGAAAGACGTGGCCGTCGAAGGACTCGTGGGAGAGATCGGACAGCGCGTCGAGGGGCCCCGGGTCGTACCGGGCGCGGGGAGCTTTCCGGCGGGGCGCGGTGGCCTCAGACAGCGCAGCGCCTCGTCGGAAAGCTCCGTTACGGCCTGCCGCAGGAGACCTCGGTTCTCAAAGGCCGATCACGGTCACGGCGAAAGCCCAGCGGGATCGCTACTTGATGACCACGTCCTCCTCGGCGACGATCCGTCCGAAGGCCGCCAGGTCCATGAAGTTCTCGTGGTCCGGGTCAACCTTCTCGAGGAAGTTCTTCGAAAAATAGAGGGCATTCATGTCCTCCATGCTGTCGAACCAGGCCGCGACCACCGAGTCGTAATCCGGGCCGGAATAGTCGGGGGCCACAACGGGATATGAGACGACGAAGCGCCTGATGTATTGCCGTGCCTCAGGGATCGCCATAAGCAATGGCCGGTGGACGTCGCGCTGGTAGCGCACGAACTCCTCATGTGTCATGCCTTGGCGACGCTTGATCGTGATGATCATCTTTATCATTGGTGTGTCCTGTCTGCTTGCGCGCCATCGAGCGCTTGGCCGAGTACCGGGGTCATGGCGAGCGCGCCGGCGCTTACGAGTCCCTCGATCACGAGCCGACGAGGTCGTTCGCAGGGATCCGCCGTGCTGCCCTCCGGTTCCATTGTAGCAGTCTCGTTTCTGCGTTTCCGCTGCCGTGCGTGTTTCGACACCTTGGCTTAACGACTGCTGAGCATCACGTAGACACGGCAGCTGGCACAATCTATGCGCCAGGAGACCAATGATCTTCGTGATTGTCCCAATGCACATAGACCCCCTGTCCGACGTGCTCTCGCTGCTCAAGCCTCACACTTATGTCGCTGGCGGCTTCGACCTGGGTGGCCGCTGGTCGATCGAGTTCGACCCCCATACCGGCATCAAATGCTACGCGCTTCTCTCCGGCGCGTGCTGGCTGGTCCTGGACGGTCTGGAGGAGGCGATACGGCTGGAGGCGGGCGACTGCGTCCTCCTGCCCAACGGCCGGCGGTTCCGTCTGACCGACGACCTGAAGCTCCGGCCCACTCCGTTCGCGGAACTGCACGCCGTCGAATGGCGCGGCGGCATTGCGACGCTGAACGGCGGCGGCGAGACGTCGATCCTCGGCGGGCATTTCGCCTTCGGAGGCGCGCACGCCGACGTGCTGCTCGGGGCGATGCCGCCGGTCGCGCATCTGCGTAAGGACAACGAACGGATGAACCTCCGCTGGGCATTGGAGCGGATGCGGCTGGAATTGCTGCATGGGCAGCCGGGCAGCGTCCTGATCGCTCAGCACCTCGCACATACCGTGCTGGTGCAGACACTGCGGCTCTACCTCGCCGGTCAGGAAGGGCGACATGTCGGCTGGCTCTTCGCCCTGGCCGATCCGCAGCTCGCGGCGGCGATCGGGGCCATGCACGCGGATCCTGGCGCTCGCTGGACCTTGCCCGCCCTTGCGGACAGGGCGGGAATGTCCCGAACGAGCTTCGCCAGAACATTCAGGGCGACGGTCGGGACATCTCCTCTCGATTACCTGACCAGGTGGCGCATGCTCCTTGCTGGCTCCCGCCTGACCGACGGCAAGCAACCGATATCGTCGATCGCCCGCTCTTTGGGCTACGACTCCGAAAGTGCTTTCAGCACGGCCTTCAAGCGGGTGATGGGCTGCCCGCCGAGAACGTATGCGCGGGCGAGGCCGTCGACGGATACGCAACACCCTTGGGCGACGACCGCCATCGCTCGCATGGCTTCAGGAGTGTGAGCCCGAAGGAGAGAACTTGGTGTATCACCCAGTTTTCCGCCCCGACCGCGTGCCTGGCGAACAGCGCGTTCTAGCGCGTGAGCGCGACCGGGCGGATCGGGTTTTCGACCGGTTTGGCATCCAGTTCGAGCGGGCCGTCCTCGAGCAATCGGTTCAGTCCGGGCCAGAGGCCAAGCGTGCAGCGAATGTCCTCGGCGAGCTTCGACGAGCGGGGGGTGCGCGAGACCTGCGCCGCGAGCCAAGGCCGGAAGGCGGCCACGATCGGCACGGCGAGATCTTTGCGAGCGGCCAGACTGGTTATCAGTTTGGTCCGTCGGTCGTCTCGACGTTGCGCCCGAGCGTCCATCAGGACCTCGCCCGCACGAAGACCACCGCCGGGACCGCCATGCAACGGCGAAGGAACACCGCCAGAACGCGGGGAAGGTCTTATATGTGGTCGATTTGAACCACGGCCGAAGGCCTCGAGTGCTTGCGCATCGAACACCCTCAACAGTCGATCTTTGCACCGGAGGTCAGGCCGCCGACCTGGCGGACGATGCCTCGCGCATCGATGCCGAAATGCCGGTAGAGATCGGCGATGGTGCCGGTCTGGCCGAAATGCTCGACGCCCAGCGGGATCGTCGTATGACCCTTGACCGAACCGAGCCATGCCAGCGTCGCGGGATGCCCGTCGATGACCGTCACGATCCGGCAATGCGGCGGTATTTCGGACATCAGGCGCTCGATATGGCTGACGGCACCCGCGTCACCGCGGGCGCGCACCCGCTGCGCAGCGGTCCAGCCGGCGTTCAGGCGATCGGCGGACGTGACCGCAAGCACGGAGACGTCCCGCCGCTTCTCGCCGATCATGCCCGCGGCCTTGATCGCTTCGGGCGCGACGACGCCCTGATAGGCGATGACGATTTCGCAGTTCGGCCCCGGCGGTCGGAGCCAATAGGCACCGTCGATGGCGCCCTGACGAAACGTATCGTCGATGCGCCGCCCGGGCTGTTCGAGAGGATTGGTCGACAGCCGCAGGTAGACCGAGCCGCCGCTCTCGTCGCGCAGCCACGTCCGTTCGTCGCGATCCGCCTTGCCCGAGCGCTGCATATAGTCGAACGCCCAGGCCATGATCACGGCCAACTCGTCCGCGAATGCCGGTTCGAACGCGGCCAGACCGTCCTGCGACATGCCGATCAGCGGCGTTCCGATGGATTGATGCGCCCCGCCTTCCGGCGCGAGGGTGATGCCGGAGGGCGTACCCGCGATCATGAAACGGGCATCCTGATAGCATGCGTAGTTCAGCGCATCGAGACCGCGTGCCACGAACGGATCGTAGACCGTTCCGATCGGCAGCAGCCGTTTTCCGAACAGCGAATGGGAAAGCCCGGCCGCTCCCAGCAGCAGGAAAAGATTCATCTCGGCGATGCCGAGTTCGATATGCTGGCCGTCCGGCGCGAAGACCCATTTGGCAGTGGACGGGATCTTCTGGTCGATGAACGTGTCGGTCCGTTCGCTGCGTGCGAACAGCTTGCGCCGGTTGACCCAGGGTCCGAGGCTGGTCGTGCCGGTGACGTCGGGCGACATGGTGACGATGCGCGACGCCAGACCGCTATCCCCCTTCGCTAGGCCGTCGAGGATCTTGCCGAACGCCGCCTGCGTCGAGATCTCGCCCGTGGAGGCGAACGCTATCGACGGCACGTCCAGGCGGTCGTCGGAGAGACGCCGACGCCCCTTCGCGAAGAACGGGACGGACTTGAGGAACGCCAGCAGGCCGTCGCGGTCGTCCGATGCGGCAAATCGGTCCCATTCCTTTCCCACGGGCACCTTCATGAGCTTCTGCCACTCGACCATCTGCGACGCAGTCATCAGCCCGCCGTGATTGTCCTTGTGTCCTGCGATCGGCGTACCCCAGCCCTTGATCGTGTAGGCGAGAAAGCAGGTCGGTCGGTCGTGGTCGATGGCGGCGAAAGTCTCGGCCATCGTCTCGACGCAGTTCCCGCCGAGGTTCTCCATCAGCGCGGCGAGGTGCACGTCGCTGCGCCGCTCGATCAGCGCGCTGACCTCGCCCTGATCGCCCAGATCGTCGAGAAGATGCTTGCGCCAGACGGCCCCGCCCCGGAATGTCAGGGCGGCGTAAAGCTGGTTCGGGCAGGCATCGATCCAGTCGCGCAGCGCCGCGCCGCCCGGCTCTTCGAACGCCGCGCGCTGCAGCGTTCCGTACTTGACGCGCACCACGTCCCAGCCGAACGCGTCGAAGATTTTCTCGATCCGGCGGAACAGCCCTTCCCGGACGATGCCGTCGAGGGACTGGCGATTGTAGTCGATGATCCACCAGGTGTTCCGCAGGTCGTTCTTCCACCCTTCCTGAAGGCATTCGTAGACGTTTCCCTCGTCCAGCTCCGCGTCGCCGACCAGGGCGACCATCCGCCCGAGCGGCAGGTTCCTGCCCCACGATTTCGCGGTGACGTAGTCCTGCACGAGCGACGCGAACGACGTCATCGCCACGCCCAGTCCGACGGAGCCGGTCGAGAAATCCACGTCGTCCACATCCTTGGTGCGGCTCGGGTAGGACTGGACGCCGCCATAACCCCGGAAGCTCTCCATTCGCTCGCGCGTCTGATTTCCCATGAGGTACTGGATCGCATGGAAGACCGGCGAGGCGTGCGGCTTGACCGCAACACGATCCTCGGGACGGAGCGCCGAGAAGTAGAGCGCCGTCAGGATCGACACCATCGAGGCGGAGGAGGCCTGATGCCCGCCAACCTTGATCCCGTCCGCCTTGGGCCGGATGTGGTTGGCGCTGTGGATCATCCAGTGCGAGAGCCAAAGCAGCCTTTGTTCGATGGTCTTGAGATGCGTCATGGCTCGCCTTCTGGGTCGGAGGGAGGATCTTCGGCGCGGACCGGTGATGGCATCCGGGCGTAGAGGCGGCTGCGAGATGACATGTCGCCGGCCGAAGCGAAGGGCCGCAGGATCGCTTGGGCGGGACACAAGGCTGCTGATCCTCGGACCGAATTGGCATGTCAGACCGCAGCCTCGCCGGAAGCCATCTCCCGTCGGAGGACCCGGAGCAGGCCCAGTAGCGCCAGACAGAGCCCGGCCAGCGCGATCAGCGGTGCAGTGAAGCTGCCCGTCCCCTGCAACAGGATCCCGAAGGTCAGCGGCCCAAGAACGCCACCGATCTGCGCGGTCGTGAAGAACATCCCCCCGGCGAGGCCCAGGCTGTCGCGCGGCATTCCCGGCAGATCGAGGAGGATCAGCACGGCGAAAGTCATCATCGCGCCGCGCGCGAAGCCTTGGAGGACGAGTCCGCACACGAGCACCGGGTTGGAGCCGATCTGAAGCATCACCGCCGCCACGAAGGAACAGGTCAGCAGGGCCGCGAGCGCACTCACTCTGCTTGCCTCCGGAACGAACCGGGGCACCAGGACGGCCGCGAGCAGCCCGACCATGTTGGGGATCGACGCGAGATACCCGGCCCGCGACGCCGCGTGTCCGTGCCACTCCATGATCTGCGGAAGCCAGTTGTTGAGGGCGTGGTTGATGAAGAAAATTCCGACCGCCAGAAGGAGCACCGTCCGAATACTGGCGGAGGCCAGCAATTGGGCGAAGACCCGCGGGTGGGACCTGTTCGCGCCCGTCTGCCCGACCGGCGGGGGCATCAGTCGGGACACGACGAGCCATGCGAGGCCGCTCGTGATCGTGATCGCCGCATGGCACGCCATGACGGCGCGCCAGTCCTGACCGAACGCTGGCATGAGGATGCTGTTGGTGGCCCCGACCGCGACGACCGCGCCGAGCGAAGGGCCGCTGATGTAGATGCCCATGGCCGTGCCCCTCGATCGCCCGTCGAAGAGCGTCGCAATGAGCTTCGGCGCGCCGACCGAGATCATCGGCCCGCCGATGCCCAGGAGCAGGACCGCGGCGAGCATCTCGCCGGGCGTGTCGGCCACGGCCCGGCCGAACGCGGACAGCCCGATCACCGATGCCGCGATGAAGAGACCGGCGCGCGATCCGATCCGGTCGAGCAGAATGCCCGCGGGCAGGGCGGCAAACACGTAGCCAAGGGGCCAAGCGCCGAGGATGAACCCCATCCGGGCCTCTCCGATCCCAAGATCGGATCGCACGAAGTCGATCAACGGAGCGAAGCTCGACCCGACCATCCCGAACGAGAAATAGATCAGCCAGACCCCGCCGAGCAGCAGCCACCGATGCGGGACCGTCGCGGATGTCGGTTCGGTCGCTGCGGTCTCAGTCATTTCGGATTTCCTCGCCGACCGGTCGCGGGATCGGGTCTTGCGAACAGTCGCATCCTGAAAGCGGAGGCTCGTCCGGTGACGGTGAGAAGAATCATAGGGTTTGCCGTGTTTCGAAGCACTATGCTAACTGCGCCGAAGTGATGCCCCGCAGGCATCGAACCGGGAGTGATAGCGCAGTATGGGGCGGCCTGACTGGTCATCCTCCCGACGCCTGCCGGACGACTGTTGAAAGCGTGCCTGCAATGAAGTTGACGCATATCCGCGACATTCTGGCGGCGGCGGATTGCGGCAGCCTTCGGGCGGCATCGCGGCGCCTCGGCATCGGTCAGCCGTCGATCTCGCGCAGCATCCGCGAGATCGAGCAGGAACTCGGCACCCCCCTGTTCGAGCGGAGCCAGACTGGGACGTATCCCACGGTTGCCGGCCGGGCCTTCATTGAGCGGGCACGGGCGGCGCAGGCAGAGTTGCGGCGCGCGAAGGAAGAGGTGGCGCAACTGCGCGGCGAGATGCGCGGCAGCGTGACGATCGCGATGTCGGCTGTCGCCAGCTCGGCTCTGCTGCCGCAGGCTCTTCGCGCGTTCCGCTTGAAATATCCGCTGGCGAGGCTGAGGATCATCGAGAGCCTCGCCGGGAGCGTGGAGTCCCAGATCTTGGACGGTCGGATCGACTTTTACGGCGGTCCGTTCGAGCCGATCGGAGCGCGGCCCGATCTGATAATCGAGGAGCTTTTCGAGAACCGGCAGGTCGTCATCGCCCGCAGGGGACATGCCTTGGCGAGAATGTCCAGGCTTGCCGATCTGGGGGCGGCCGACTGGGTCAAGCAGGCGATCGCCGAGCACATCACGGAGGCGGATTTCGAGCTGCATTTCGTGCAGGCCGGCCTGCCCCCCCCGAACATCGTCCTGATGACGACGAGCGCGACGGCCACGCTCCTCGCGGTCGCGACGACCGACCTCATGACGATCGTCCCCCAGCAAATCCTCAAGATCCCGTTCCAGGAGGACGCCTTCGACGTCCTGCGTGTCGAGGAGATGATGCCCGCGGCGCCGATCGCGATGGTCCGGCGCCGACAGCTTCCGCTGACGCCGCTGGCGGAATACCTGTCGGACATGATCCGCAGGGCAGCCGTCGCCTATTGCTCGGGGCGAAGCCCGTGACCTTCGACGGCGGAATGCCCGCGCGCGGTGACGCGTTCCAGGAGGGTCGAGCCTGGCCATGCGTCGCCCCGCCAGGCGACGTGTTGATCGGGGCGGATCAGGGCCAGCGGCGCATCGTAGAGATCCCGCAGCCCGTCCTGCGACAGGTGCAGCACCTCAAGCGGCACCCCGAGCTGCCGGGCATCCCGCACCGCGCCGGCGACATCGACGTCGTCGGACATCACGAGCAAGGTCAGCCCGTCGCCGAAGTGATCGTAGAGCGAGGTCCCGTCGAACAGCCAGCGATGCGGGGCGACACTGCCGGGTATCGCGCTCGGCGCGTAGGACAGCGACCGTTGCCAGTCCCGCTGCGTCCCGTCATCGACGACGATCGGCGAGTCTCGGTAGCAGTAGCCTAGCACGACGCCGCGGGCATAGAATTCGGCGTGCTTGTGCTCCGCGATCAGGCGTCCGGCCTCCGCGCGCGCCGCCTCGCCTTCGGGATTGTCCTCCTCCAGATGCGGCAGCACAAGCTGATTGGGCAGGATCGTGTGGTTCGCCTCGGCCGCATCGAGCACGATCTCGTGCGTCTGGCGACGTTCGATCTCGTAGCTGTCCAGAAGCGCCGGACCGGCCCAGCCTTGAAGCACCGCCGCCATCTTCCAGCCCAGATCGACCGAGTCGCTCACGCCTAGGTTCATGCCGAACCCGCCGAAGGGCGGATGGAGATGGCATGCGTCCCCGATCAGGAACGCGCGCTCCTTGCGGTAGCGATCGGCCAAAAGCCGGCTCGCCACCCAGGCATCCGAGCTCAACACTTCGATCTCCGTATCGATCCCGATGGAGCAGCGGATCAAAGCCTCCGCCTCCGCCGGGTCCAGCCGGTCGGCCTCGGCCACGATTGTCGGCATGAAGAACCACAGGTCGCCTTCATCCATCGGTCCCACGATGCTTGGCATGTCGGCATTGATCTGCCAGTACATGACGCCGGGGCCATGCGGATGCTTCGCGGCAAGCCCGGGCGCGCGGAAGATGATGTTGTAGTTTCGCGACAGGCCGTGCGTGCCCTCCATCGTCGCGCCGATCTGTTTGCGAACGCGGCTTCGCGCACCGTCCGCGCCGACGAGGTAGGCCGCGCGTATCGGCGTTTCGGCGCCTGTCTCGGCATCAATTGCAACCTCGCGGATCGAGGCCGTCACGCCGGTTTCGTCCTGCTCGAAGGCGACAAGTTCCCGCCCGAACCTGACTTCGATCGAGGGAAGCGTCCGGGCGTGTTCGAGCAGCACCGCCTCGAGCTTGTATTGCGGGATCCATTGGCCGTGTTCGGAATAGGCCTCGTTCCGCTCTTGCGCGCAATCGAGTGCGTGATCGAACCGGTGCAGGGCTTGACCGCCGAGCCGGGTGACGAAGTGGATATGCGATGGATAGTCGAGCCCGAACGGAGAGGCCGCGGCGAGTTTGTCCGCGATGCCCCAGCGGCGCAGATGCTCGCGTGTCCTGCTATGCGTCGTCTTGGCACGCGGTGCATGCCCGGCGCGCTCGGCCCGCTCGACAAGCAGGCAGGGTATCCCGCGATGGCCAAGCTCGATGGCCATCGCCAGCCCGGCCGGCCCCGCACCGACGACGAGTACGCCGTCCTCGCCCGGAAAATCGCTCACCTCGTGTCTCCGCTCGACAGGAAATCGGTCCGGCAGGGTCGGGCCACCCCGGTCAGACGGGGAGCCGGATGTCGCCGGGCGTCTCGGGGAGAAATTCGCCGGCGCGTGACCGCTCCAGGAGTTCGAGTTCCGTCACCCCGCCTTTCAGGGCGGCGGCGAGTTTCGGTGGATCGACGGCGACGCCGATCGGCTCGCGTGCGAACTCGGGCGAGTTTCGCATGTAGTCGGTGGATTTGGCCCAATCGCCGAAGTTGTCGCTTTGCAGCTCGACGCTGTTGCCGTCGGGATCCATGTAATAGAACGACATGGTCAGCCCGTGATCGAAGCAGATATGCGGCAGGATATCGACCTCGGCCAGCCGCTCGTAATTGTCGATCAGCGCCGTCAGGCTGCCGAACTCGAAGGCGAGATGGTGCATTCCGGCATGTGCAACCTTGTCGTCGTCATCCGACAGGCCCGGTCCCGTCAGGAAGGCGACGCGGTGGTTGGCATCGTCGTTGGTGGTCCAGGCGGCGCCTTCGAACATGTAGTTCGGAACGGACCCGACGACCGTTCGATACCAGTCGACCATCGCCTGCAACCGCACGGTCTTCATCGTCACGTGGTGCAGGATCGGCTTCTCGCCGATTTCACGCGCCTGCTTCATGGCTGATTCCTCCCAAGTTCCTTATGCGATCCGTCCCTGACCCGATCATAGTGGATCGGACCGCTTCGCCAAAAAGATGCGAAACCGTCTGGCACGATGCCCGGCAGGCATTGCACCGGCACGTTTGCCGTCGCGCCCGCCGGATGCCGCGCCGCTAGATGGATCATCGACGGCTTCGGGGCGCGACCGGCCTTGGGCGGAGCAATCGACGAACCGGGAGCATCATGATGGACAAGACGCTGGAAAACCTCGCCAATCTCGAACGGGCGCGATGCGCGGCCCTGATGGCGGGGGATATCGACGCGCTGGCGGCGCTGCTCGCCGAGGAGATCGTTCACGTCCACCTGACGGGACAGACGGACGGGCGCGCGGCCTATCTCGAGGGCGTGGCGGGAAAGTACGAGTTCCGCGACATCGAGCGTCCGAACCTGACGATCCGCCTGTTCGGCGGGACCGCCGTGATGACCGGCCTGCTGACCCAGAAGGTCGTCGTCCGCGAGACCGGCCAGGTTCACGATATTCGCGCGATGACAACGCAGGTCTGGCACGATGCCGGAGACGGCTACCTGCTCAACACCTGTCACAACGCGCCGATCACGGCCTAGAGCGGAGCAATTTCCGCGCGGGGCCGGAACCGGACGGGGGCCGGCGCGCCGTCGGCACGGGCGACGTGCGAGCGCGCTCGGCCGGTCCCCGGGACGGGCGGGCCGAAGCCTGCCCCGGAGACCTCTCGTCGGCGATCAGAGGTCCGCCTTCAGGCGTTCGATCTCGTCGAGGACGGCCTGCACGTCGATGCCTTTGTCCGAGATTGCCTGCTTCTGCGCGGCCGCGACCGGCTCCGCCGCGGCCCGGAACGGCGCGTTCCGGTCGCCGTAGAGTTCCGTGACCTCCACGCCCGCCTGCTCGAACAACGCGCGCCCTTCCGCTTCGGCATCGTCGTAGAGCTGGCCGACCCGGCGGGCGGCATCCGGTCCGGTCGTGTCGCGGATCACTTTCTGAAGCTCGGCCGGCAATCCGTCCATCGTGTCCTGATTGATGACGATGGAGAAGGTGGCCGCGGCATTGGCCATCATGCTGACCTTCCGCACCGATTGCTGCAACTGGAACGCCTTGCCGCCCTCGAAGTTGAAGACCGCTCCGTCCACGACGCCCTTGGCGATCGCATCCGCCAGTTCCGCCGGGCCGACCGTCGCCGGGGAGGCGCCGAACGCAACGAGCTGATCGGCGACGAGCGAGGTGGTCGGACGGATGCGGAGGCCCTTCACGTCGTCGGGCGACGCGACCAGAACATCCCTCATGAAGAATCCCGTCGCAACGATGGTGATGTTGTAGAGCATCTCCGTGCCGGCATAGTCGGGGGCGAACGTGTCCTTGAGCGATGTCGAGAGCCACGAGGCATCGGCGGTCGCGATCGGCGAGCCGTCCTCGACCGCCATCTCGAACGGAAGCGAGAGGATGTCGGTCCGCGGGAACCGCCCCGGATTGAAGGCGGTGTAGACATGCGCGATGTCCGCGACGCCGGTGCGCGCCAGATCGTATTGCCGCGGCCCAGGCCCCATCTGTCCGGCCGGAAAGACCTCGACGTCGAGGGTGCCGTCGGTCATCTGCCGCAAGTCGTCCGCCCAGCGCTGGAACTCCTTCACGAGCTGATGCTGCGGCGGTACGTAGGTCGATGCCTTCAGCGAGAATGTCTGCTGCGCCCGCGCGAGACGGGGCATTGCGAGCGCCGTCGCACCGGTCGCCAACAGCGTTCTTCGGTTCATTCGCATGGTCTCTCTCCCTGTTATCCGTAGCTTCGCCCGAACGGGGCATGCGGGTCCGTCTCCCGGCCGCGGTCCGTTCAGAAGCCCACCCGGTCGCCGCCTTTGAGGCCGAGGATCTCCCGCGCCTCGTCCGGGGACGCGACCTGGCAGCCCAGATCCTCGACGATGCGGCGGATCTTGGCGACCTGCTGGGCGTTGTTCTCGGCCAGTTCGCCGCGCGAGATGAAGAGCGAATCCTCCAGACCGACGCGCAAGTTGCCGCCCATCTGCGCGGCCGTCGTCGCGAGCGGCATCTGCGCCGCCCCGGCGCCAAGCACCGACCAGCGGTAATCCTCGCCGAAGAGCCGGTCCGCGGTCCGCTTCATGAATACGAGATTGTCGATATCCGAGCCGATTCCGCCCAGGATCCCCAGGACGAACTGGATGAAGATCGGTGCCCGGAACAGGCCCTGATCCATGCAGAACCGGAGGTTGTAGAGGTGCCCCACGTCGTAGCATTCATGCTCGAACTTGATGCCGTGGGGGGCGAGCGCCTCGGCCGCCTCGCGGATGTCGCGGAACGTGTTGCGGAAGATGTTGCCCTCAGAGCCCTCGACGTAGTCCTTCTCCCAGTCGAATTTCCAGGTGTCGTAGCGGCCGGCGAGCGGATGGAAGGCGAAGTTCATCGACCCCATGTTGAGCGAGCACATTTCTGGCGAGAACGTCGCGGCGGGCTTGATGCGTTCCGCGATCGTCATCGTCAGGCTGCCGCCGGTGGAGATGTTGATCACCGCGTCCGTGGCCTGCTTGACCCACGGCAGGAAGCCCCGGAAGTGGTCGAGATCGACCGAGACGCCGCCATCCTCCGGCCGCCTCGCATGCAGGTGGAGGATCGACGCGCCCGCCTCCGCCGCTGCGACCGCTTGCCCGGCGATGTCGTCGGCGGTGTAGGGCAGCGCGTCCGACATTGTGGGCGTGTGGATCGCTCCGGTGATCGCACAGGTGATGATGGTCTTGGGCCGCCTGGCCATGAGGGGCTCCTTATTGCATCTGGGCGGGCAGCCAGAGCACCAGCTCCGGCCAGATGATCATCGCGAGGATGGTGACGAGCGGGGCGGCGAGGAACGGCAACGCGCCGCGATAGATGTCGAGCGTGTTCAGCTCCGGCCTCACCGCTTTGATGACGAACAGGTTCATTCCCAGCGGCGGCGTGACCAGCCCGATCTCGATCAGGATTACAAGGAGGACGCCGAACCAGACCGGATTGAAGCCGAGCGACAGGATCAGCGGCAGGACGATCGGAACGGTGATGAGGATCATCGCGATCCCCTCCAGAAAGCAGCCCATGACGATGTAGGCGGCGCAAAGCAGCAGGATGATCCCGGTCGGCCCCAGCCCCGTCGCCTCCATCCCCGAGGTGATCCGCGTCGACAGCCCGGTCTGCACGATGAAGTAGGAGAAGATTGTCGAGGCCATGACGATGAAGATCACGCTTGCGACCAGGCGGACCGTTTCGAGAAGCGTGTCGCCCAGCACCGACAGGCTCGTGCGCCGGGTCGCGAGGCCGATCGCGATCGTCCCGATCGCGCCGACGGCCGCCGCTTCGGTGGGGGTGAAGAAGCCGCTGTAGATCCCGCCGATCGTCACCACGAAGAGCCCGACGACGTGCCAGATCCGTGCGAGCGCCGGAAGGAGCGGCGGAACCTCGGCCGTCCCGCCCACGGCCGTCGCGGGCAGAACCCGACGGCTCACCACGATGGCGACGACGCTGTAGAGCGCGGTCAGCACAAGCCCCGGAACCAGCGCCGCCGCAAAGAGCTGGGCCACGGAAAGCTGCGCGATGATTGCGTAGATCATAAGGATCAGCGACGGCGGGATGAGGATGCCGAGCGTTCCGCCCGCCGCGACCGCGCCCGAGGCGAGCGAGGGCGGATAGCCGGCGCGCAGCATCTCCGGGATGGAGACCCGGCTCATGGTGAGGGCTGTGGCGACCGACGATCCGCAGATCGCGCCGAACATGGCAGAGGCGAAGATCGACGCGACCGAGAGCGAGCCTCGCGTTCCCCGCAGGGTGGCGTTCGCCGCGCGGAACAGATCCCCCGACAATCCGGCCGCCGCCGCGACGGCGCCCATCAGGGCGAAGAGCGGAACGACGGAGAACGCATAGGCCGAGGCCAATTCGATCGGCGCGCCGCCGAGGATAAGACCCGCGCGCGGCCATCCTTCGATCAGCCCGTAGCCGAGATATCCGACGAGGCCGAGCGAGACGGCGACGGGCACCCGCACCAGGATGAGGAGCACGAGGACGCCCAGACCCACGAAGGACAATGCGAACGGGCTCACGGCCCCGACCTCGCCGTGGTCCAGAGCGCCAGCGCGCAGGTCAGGGCGGAGGCTATGAAGGCGAACAGGATCAGCGCGTAGAGCGGCCAGACGGGAAAGCCGAGATCGGGCTTGATATCGCCGAACATCCGCGCGTCCAGCATCGGCTGGACGACGTACCAGGCGAGGAGGCAGAGGAACAGGATCGACAGGCAGATGCCGGCGCCGCGGACGATCCGCAACGCCCGCGGCGGCAGGAACCCGTCGACGAGATCGACGCGGATGTGCTCGTCGCGCAGGAACGCTTCGGGCAGCCCGAGCATCGTCGTCGCGAGCACCGTAATCTCGACGAGTTCGACGATGCCGGTGAGGGGGCGGTCGACGAGCTGCCTGCCCAGAATGTCCCAGTCGGTCCCCAGCATCATCACGATCAGCGCGAGAGCGCCCAAAATCGTGCAGGCCCGTGCGACGCCGGTGGCGATCCGGACGATCATACGCCCGACCTTCTGCAAGCGTGTGCCCGTCCGGGTTCAGGGCAGGGCGCATGGGGGCGCTGGACGAAGCCGGCCGCGTCCATTCAGCCGGCCGCCATCGCCGGATGCCGGACGCCGCGCATGAGGTCGATCAGGAAGGATGCGTCGGTCAGGCGGTCTGCCGCCCAAGCGACATGCTGGTCCGGTCGGATCAGCGCGTATCCGACCCGGTAGAGCTCGCGAAGGCCCGCATCCTCCGGCGCGACGATGGCCAGCGGAATCCCGGCTACCTTCGCGGCCCCGGCCAGTCGCGCCTCTCCCTCCGCATCGGCATCCCCGACCCGCAACAGCGCGTATCCGGTGCCGAAGAGATCGTAGAGCGAGGTTTCGTCGTCGATCCAGGCATGCGGCGCGAGCCAGCCCGGCCGGACCGTCGGGCGGTAGTCGGAAACGAGGAGCGGCGGCGCCTCGCCCTCCGCCTCGGCCACGATCGGGGATCGGTCGTAGCGATAGCCGAGGACGAGGCCCAGGGACCGGAACTCGGGGCTCTTCAGCCGCTCGATCGCCGCCGCCGTCCGCGCCCGCGCCTCGTCCCCGACCGCGTTCTCCGACTTCAGGTCGGGATCGACGAAGTGGTCCGACAGGGAGGCGACGTTGGCCGTGGCGCTGTCGATCACCGCCTGATGCGCCTGCCGCCGCTCCGCATCGTAGGAATCGAGCAGCGCGTCGCTTGCCCAGCCGTCCAGCGCTGCGGACAGCTTCCAGCCGAGATCGACGCCGTCGCCGACCCCGAGGTTCATCCCGTGCCCGCCGAACGGGGAATGGAGATGGCAGGCATCGCCGACGAGGAACGCCCGGCCGTCGCGATACCGCTCCGCGATGAGGCTGCTGACCACCCATTCGTCGCGGGTCAGCACCTCCAGCGGGTAATCCCGGCCGATTGCCTGCCGCACGACGTCCAGCATCGCGTCGGTGTCGCTCGCACGGCCCGGCTCGATGACCTTCGACCAGTACCAGACGTCGTCGCGGTCCATCGGCCCGATGAAGGAGGCGGCCTTCTCGTCGACGATCCAGTGAAACAGGGCGGGCTTGAGGTCCGGATCGGCCGACAGGCCCGGGATCCGCAGGATCAGCGTGACGAAGGCCGCGATGTCCTTGCGGCCGACCATGTCAATCCCGAGCTGACGGCGCACGTTGCTGCGCCCGCCATCGGCGCCGACGAGATACCGCGCCCGGATCGTCCGTTCCGTCGGCTGCGACGTCCCGTCATCCGTCCGCGCGACCCGCACGGTCACGCCGTCGGCATCCTGCACGAAGGACAGCATCCGGGCGCCGAAGCTGAGCTCGCAGCGCGGATGGGCAGCGACATGCTCGGCCAAAATCCCCTCGACGACGTATTGCGGGATGAATTCTGCATTCTCGGGATAGCGGTCGTCGTGCACCGGCTCCGCGTTGAAGGCGTTGTCGAAAGCGAAGATGTCGGGATCGAACAGGCCCGTCTGGAACGTCACGCGGCGCGGGAAGCCGGCGGCGAGCGGCGAGCGGCGGCGCATCTCCGCGGCCAGACCCCATCGGCGCATCTGGCCCATCGTCCGCACGTTGGTCGTCTTGGCCCGTGGCTGCACACCCGTGCGCGTGTTGCGCTCGAGGACGTGGACCTTGTGGCCGCGCATCGACAACTCCGTCGCCAGCGCAAGCCCGGACGGCCCCGCGCCAACGACAGCCACGTCGCAGTCGAACGTCTCTCCCAAGCTCTCCCTCCCTTTTCGTAACCCCGCGCGGGCCGCCGGCTCAGGCCTCGGCACGCACCGGGTTGCGAAGGATGCCGATGCTCTCGATCTCGACCTCGCAGACGTCGCCCGGCTTCATGAACACCTTCGGAGTTCGCGCAGCCCCCACGCCGGATGGCGTGCCCGTCACGATCATGTCGCCCGCCTCCAGCGTCATTCCGATGCTGAGCTGATGCACCAGCTCGGCCACGTCGAAGATCAGGTGCTCGGTGTTTGAGTCCTGCATGACCTCGCCGTTGAGCCGCGTCTGGATCTTCAGGCCGCTTGCCCCCTTCGGCAATTCGTCGGCGGTCACGAAGACGGATCCGAGCGCTCCCGTGTCGTCGAAGTTCTTGCCGATGGTCCATTGACCGACGCGAAGCTGGAAATCCCGGATCGAACCGTCGTTGAAGATCGTGTAGCCCGCGACGTGGTCGAGCGCGTCGGCCTTCGCTATTCCCCGACCCGGCTTGCCGATCACGGCGACCAGCTCTCCTTCGTAATCCAGATCGCCCGACGCGTGAGGCCGCACGATCGGCGCGCCGTTCGCCACGAGGTTGGAATTGAACCGGACGAAGACGGTCGGAAACTCCGGCAGGTCCATCCCGGATTCGGCGGCATGGTCGCCGTAGTTCAGGCCGACGCACAGGACTTTCGAGGCACGTCGGAAGGGGAGGACATGCTTGACCGCCGCGGCGTCGATCTCGCCGCCACCCTGCAGCGCTTTGCCCGCCTCCGCCAGAGTTCCGCCGCGCACCAGATCGTCGAGATTGCCTGGATACCCGGGCTCGCCGTCGGCGAAGCCGTGCCATGTTCCATCCACGGTCCGGACGGCGAGGCCGCTCTTACCGTCGCGCTCGAAGCTCAGAAACTGCATTGGGCTGTCCTGTGTTGCACATTCTTAGGATTTGGATGAAGCATTACACAAGCAAAATATACATCGCAATATAAAGTGCACATTATGTGCGGGAGAGCAGCGTCCGTGAATGATCTCACCTTGAAGAGCCGGACGGCGCAGACCTACGAAGATCTCCGCGGCGCGATCGTGCAGGTCCGATTTTTGCCCGGGGAGAAGCTGCGTATCGAGACGCTTTGCAAGGCCCTCAACGCGAGTTCGGGCGCGGTGCGCGAGGCGCTGTCCCGGCTTACCGCCGATGGCCTGGTCGTGGCCATGCCTCAGAAGGGGTTCGCCGTCGCGCCGGTCTCGCGGAAGGATCTGGTCGATCTGACCGAGGTCCGCGTCGAGATCGAGACGCGCTGCCTGAGGGGAGCGATCGCAGAAGGGGACATCGATTGGGAGGCCCGGGTCCTATCCATCCGGCATCGGCTCGCGGCCGTGACGGGCGCACAGACCAAGGCCGGCAGCGTGCAGGCCGCCGAGTTTCATCGCCTGCACGAGCTCTTTCACCGCGAACTCGTCTCGGCCTGCCCAAACGGCTGGTGGCTGCGACTGCGCGAACAGCTCTACGTCCAGTCCGAACGCTACCGCCGATTGTCCGGCCCGGTGGACGAGACCGCCCGCGACATAGCAGGCGAGCATGCGGAGATCGTCACCGCGACCCTCGCGCGTGACGCTGGAACCGCCTGCGCCTCGCTCGCTTGCCACCTGCAACAAACCACGAAAATCCTGCTGGGCTCTGGCCTTCCGTTCTCCGAAGATGCGACGACCGGGAGCGTCTGAACCGGCATCGACCGCGCTCTCTGCGACAACGACGTCAGGCTGCCACGAGGTCGAACCCGTAGGCCGTCTCCCAGAAGGTCATCTGCTCGGGCTTCCAGCTCTTGGGGCGCATCGGCGTCTCGGAGTGCCACGGGCGCGGCTCGTTGGCGCCGAGAGCCGGCACATAGACGTCCATCTGCGTGTAGAGCTCGATCATCACCCGATCCGGATCGTAATGATACGACGCGAGGTTGTGGCCGGCG
The DNA here is from genome assembly GCA_965219015.1 of Paracoccaceae bacterium. Lineage (GTDB taxonomy): Bacteria > Pseudomonadota > Alphaproteobacteria > Rhodobacterales > Rhodobacteraceae > CBDCNH01. The sequence goes on along the minus strand of CBDCNH010000011.1, from coordinate 788,327 downwards.
TGATGCCGCGACGGCCCCCACAGCGTCGGCTGACCGGACGAGCCGAGAACGTCCGCCGCCTTCATGTGGTCGCCGTTGTCGGCAAGCTCGAAGGCGATATGATGCAGCCGCGAGTCCGGAAGGCCGACCACGTTGACGACGTGGTGGTCGCGGTTGCAGGTCATGAACGTCGCGACGCCGCCGATGTCGTCTGTATAGTGGAAGCCCAGGAAATCCTCGTAGAACCTGCGGAGCTTCGCGGCCTCCGGTGTGACCACCGCGACATGCCCGAGGCGCAGCGGCGCGATGCCCCGGTTCGGGAAGCCGGGACCGGCCGCGCTCGTTTCGGCATAGAACTGGAACAGGTTGCCGCCCGGCGCCTCGACCTCGACGAGGTCGGATATGCCGGGCTGGCTGTCGGACTTGCGTTCGGCGGGAAGCCCGAAGTCCTCGACCTCCCGAGCGAAGGACGCCAGATCGGTATCCACCCTCAATTGATAGCCGAGATGCAGGAACGACTTCTCGTCCGCCGGTCGCAGGACGATATCGTGATGCGCGGCCCCGACCGAGAGATAGGCCGCATCCCGGTCCCGATCGGTCTCGGCGAGGCCCATCACGTCAACGTAATGCGCGCGCGAGCGCTGCATGTCGGTCACGCCGAGCGCGACGTAGCCAAGCTGAAAGACGCGCGGGTCGAACGCTTTCCTCATAGTCTCCTCCCTCTCCGTCTGGGCGCCCTCTCCTTAAGGAGGATCGCCTCACCCCTATAATCCACATTTCAGCAAAAAATACTCTTTTTTGTTGGCGTGGTTGATTTTGTCGCTAGACTGAAGGCTCTGCGGCTTCTTCCCGTTCGCCCGACACTGACCCCAGCTTCAGCCTGTTGCACCTGACGGAGGCGAGACGAGGGATGAGCCGCAGTCGGTGGGTGCCGGTGTACGGACCGATCCAGCAGCCAAAGGCCGGGAGGGACGATCCGGGCATGACGGGCAAGCGCCGTGTGCCTCGGGCAATGAAGGGAGATATCAGATGCAAATGATTGCAGCGGGCGCGCTCGCGCTCGGCGTATTCGCGGCCGGTGCGCAGGCCCAGGTCCTGACGCTTTCGACCAGCAACCCGGGCGGGCTCGGCCATTCCGTGGGCTCGGCCATCGCCAAGGTCGTGAACGACACGACCGACCTCCGGATGATCGTCGTTCCATCCGGCGGCGCGGTCATGCCGGCTGTGGCCGGTGGTGAAGCGGAATGCGGGATCGCGACCGCCTACGACCTCGCATATTATGTCGGCGGCGGCGCCTATTACGAGGCGGAAGGGTCCCACCCGGCGCTGCGCGCGGTTGCGGCCGTCCTTCCTTCGCTCGTGGCGATATACGTCAAGGCCGATAGCGATATCGAGAGCCTTTCCGACCTCCGGGGCAAGCGCGTTCCGGGCGAGTTGAACGCGCAACCGGCCATCGACTTCTACTACAAGACCTTTCTCGACATCGCCGGTCTGACGCGCGACGACGTCGAGACAATTGCCGCTCCAAGCATCACGCAGGCGGCGGACGACTTCTCCGCCGGTCGCAACGACGTGTTCGTGTTCTCCGTCGGCACGGCCAAGGTGCTCGAGATCGACAGTTCGGTCGGCGGCCTGCGCGCGCTTCCCGTCGAGGCTACCGACGAGACCCGCGCGATCCTGGAGAGGAACCTGCCCGGAGCGCGCTTCACCCTGTTGCAGCCGGGCCAGGGCGCAGCACAGATCGTAGAGCCGACGAACACGCTCTCGGTCGATCTGATGGTGTTCTGCACCGAGGCGGTGCCGGACGACGCGGTCGCGAAGATCACCCGGTCGATCCACGACAATCCGCAGGCGCTCGCCGAGAGCTTCGCCGCGATGAAGCGGTTTGTGCCGGCGGACATGGCGGCCGAATTGCAGGGTGTGACCTACCACCCTGGCGCCGTCGCGTATTACCGGGACGCGGGCCTGTGGCCGCCCGAAGGCTGAACGGTTCGATTGGATCGCGCGGTGGCCCGGACTCCTTCGGGCTGCCGCACCGCATCGTTCTCCCGAAGGTATGTCGCATGGCCGTCCCCTCGCCCGACGCATTGCAGGAAACCGCGCTGCGAGCCACCGATTGGCGGCCCGGACCGGCGCATCGCTGGCTGGTCAGGCTTCTGGCGGCGGCCCTTCCGGTTGGAACGATCATCTGGGCAGCCAATCTGACACGGCGGCTCGGCATCGTGCTTTATCCCGAGCAGTTCGGCGCCATCATGGTCGGGATCGCGCTGGCCCTCGTCTACCTCCACGTTCCGGCCCGCGGCGGCCGGGAACGCAGCGCGCCGGTGCCGTGGCATGACATCGCGTTCGCGGCGCTCGGTTTCGCCGTCTGTCTCTTCGTCGCGTGGAACTTCCCGCAATTCTCAATCTCCTCGCTCAAGATCCCCTCGGGCATCGCCGCCTCCTGCATCCTGATCGCGCTCCTGCTGGAAGGCGCGCGGCGGACCGCCGGCCTGTCGATCATGCTGGTCGCCGTCGCGTTCCTGATCCTCGGACTCACGGCCTGGCTCCTGCCCGGCGACCTCACCGGCCGCAGGGTCTCGGCCGAAAGCCTGGTCTGGTACCTGACCTGGAACACCAGCGCGATCCTCGGCACGCCGACCATGATCGTGGTGACGGTCGCGGTAGCCTTCATCCTGTTCGGTCAGGCGCTTCTGCTTTCGGGCGGATCGGAGTTCTTCACCGACATCGCAATGACGCTGATGGGGCGCTATCGCGGCGGTCAGGCGAAGATCGCGATCATCGCTTCCGCGCTCTTCGGCACCATATCGGGCAGCGCCGTGGCCAACGTCGTCTCGACCGGCGTGCTGACCATTCCGATGATGAAGCGCGCCGGCTACCGCGCCCATGTCGCCGGCGCGGTCGAGGCGGTCGCCTCGACGGGCGGTCAGCTGATGCCGCCGGTGATGGGCGTTGCCGCGTTCCTGATCGCGGAGTTCCTGCAACTCTCCTACGGCGCGGTCGCCCTCGCGGCGCTGATCCCATCCTTGTTCTATTTCGCCGCCCTCTTCATCCAGGTGGACCTCGAGGCCGCCCGCCACGGCATCGCCCGCGTTCCGAAGGAGGACATCCCGCGCGCCGGCGTGGTGATGCGCGCCGGCTGGTACGTCCTCGTTCCCTTCGTCATCCTGATCGCCGGCATCTTCTGGCTCGGCGTTCCGCTCGACCTGGCCGCGCTCTACGCCACCCTCGCGGTGGTCTTGAGCGGCCTCGCTTTCGGCTACCGCGGCACGCGGCTCGGAGCCCGGAGCATCCTCGAGATCGCGACCTCCACCGGGCTCGGCCTGCTCGACATCCTGATGATCGCGCCGCTTGCCGGCATCGTCATCGGCGTGCTCAACGTCTCGGGACTGAGCTTCACGCTCGCGCTGTCGCTGGTCGCGCTGGCTGGGGGCAGCATGCTCGGGCTGCTGTTTCTGACCGGCGGCGTGTCGATCGTGCTCGGCATGGGGATGCCGACGGTGGGAGTCTACATCCTGCTCGCCACACTCGTCGCCCCCGCGCTCGTGCAGGTCGGCATCGACCCGCTCGCGGCGCACCTCTTCATCTTCTACTACGGAATGCTGTCGATGATCACGCCGCCCGTCGCCATGGGCGCCTTCGCCGCAGCCACGATCGCGAAATCCAATCCGATGCGAACCGGCTTCGCCGCGATGCGCTTCGGCTGGTCGGCATTCTTGATCCCGTTCCTCTTCGTCTACGCGCCGTCGCTTCTGCTTGCCGCGGGCCCGGTCGAGACGGCCGTGGATGTCGTCTCGGGGCTCGCCGCTGTCTGGCTGGTTGCCGCGGGCCTCACCGGCTACAGCCTGCGGCCGATCGCCGGGCCCGTGCGGGCGGCCTATGTCGTGGCGGGCGCCGGCCTCCTTCTGCCGGTCGCGATGTTCGACTGGAGCTATATCGCCAACCTCGCTGGCCTAGCACTCGGGGCGGCGCTCGTCGGTTTCGACCGAAGCCGCCGCGAGGCGACCGGCGGACAGCTCAAGGAGTTTTCATGATCCTCGACATCTACACCCATCTCTATCCGCAGAAGTTCTTCGACGCGTTCACCGGCCGTTCCGGGGGCCTCGGAGCGTTGGCCGCGCGGATGAAGGGAGTGCCCGCCGTCCTCGATCTCGACGCGCGCTTCCGAGACATGGACGTGCTGGAGGATTATCTCCAGGTCATCGCGCTTCCCCATCCCGTTCTGGAGGAAGTTGTCGGCCCGGCCGATGCCACGGACCTCGCACGTCTCGCCAATGACGAGATGGCCGGGATCGTGGCGCGGCATCCCGACCGGTTCCCGGCCTTCGTCGCGACCGTGGCGATGACCGATGTGGACGCCGCCGTGACCGAAGCGCGCCGCGCGGTGACCGAACTCGGGGCGAAAGGCGTCCAGATCTATACCAACGTCGTCGGCCGGCCACTCGACGATCCGGAGTTTCGGCCGATTTTCGCGGAGATGGCGGAGCACGACCTGCCGATCTGGCTGCATCCGGCGCGGACCGCGGCCCGCTCCGATTACGCGGCGGAGACACGGTCGCGCTACGAGATGTTCTGGTGCTTCGGCTGGCCCTACGAGACCTCCGTCGCGATGGCGCGGCTGGTGTTTTCCGGGGTCTTCGACCGGCATCCGGATATCAAGATCGTCACCCATCACCTCGGCGGCATGATACCCTTCTTCGACGGCCGGATCGGGCCGGGTATGGACTTTCTCGGCAGCCGGACCGCCGATGAGGATTACAGCGAGGTCTTGAGCTCGCTGAAGCGGCCTCATCTCGATTACTTCCACATGTTCTACGGCGACACCGCGATGTTCGGCGGCACGTCGGGCCTGCCGTCGGGGCTGAAGTTTTTCGGAGCCGATCACGTCGTCTTCGCGACTGACGCCCCCTTCGCTCCGGTCCGCAAGACGTTCGACGCGCTGGACACGCTCGATCTGGCACCTGGCGACCGCGAAAAGATCCTGAGCGGCAATGCCCTGCGTCTTCTGAACATGCAGGGGTGAGCGGTGGTCCGACGCTTCCGGCCACCGCCGCCGGCCACCGAACCCGCGAGAGAGGAAGGCTGACATGGCAAGACTGAAGGACAGGACTATCATCGTGACCGGTGCCGCGCAGGGCATCGGCGCCGCCTACGCCCGGTCTCTGGCCGCCGAGGGAGCGAACGTCGCGATCTGCGACGTTGTCGATCCGTCAGACATCGTCTCTCAAATCGGCGCCGCCGCCTGGGGCGCGACCTGCGACGTGTCCGAGCGTGCGTCTGTCGAGGCGTTCGTCGCCGCGGTGCGGGAGCGGTTCGGCCGGATCGACGGCCTCGTCAACAACGCCGCGATCTTCGCGTCGCTCAAGCATCGGCCGTTCGAGGAGATTCCGTCGGACGAGTTCGACCGCGTGTTCAAGGTCAATGTCCGCGGAACCTTCGAGTGCTGCCGGGCGGTGATGCCGGCGATGCGCGCGCAAGGCTACGGCAAGATCGTAAACATCGCGTCGGGCACCTTCTTCAAGGGCTCGCCCGGAATGCTGCACTACACCGCAACCAAAGGGGCGGTCATCGCTCTCACCCGGGTCGTCGCGCGGGAGGCCGGACGGGACGGCATCTGCGTCAATTGCGTCTCGCCGGGCTTCACGCTGAGCGAGGGCGTGCGCGACTGGGGCGAGATAACGGAGAGCATGAACGCGATGTCGATCGCCTCGCGATGCCTGCCGCGCGTCCAGACGCCCGAGGATCTCGACGGCGCCATCGCCTTTCTGCTCTCGGCCGACAGCGATTTCATGACTGGTCAGGTCTTGGCCGTCGATGGCGGGTCGGTGATGAACTAAGATGCCGCGTCCCGGAAGGCCTCGCCGACGGGACGGTTCGCAAAATATGCCAGCGGGCAGTGCAGGTCCGGGAGGTCGGTTTATCTCACGTCGATCTCGGCAACGCCCATCTGGACGGGAACGGGATAAGCGGCGAGGGACGGGTCGGCGATCCGGCCCGTGCGTCCGTCGAACAGGGTCGCCTCCATCAGCGCCAGCCCGAGCCCCGTGATGATGCCGCCCCTGGACTGGCTCGTCGCCAATCTGGCGTTCAGGATGCGTCCGCAATCGAAGGTGCCGACGATCCGACGGACCCGAACCTCGCCCGTCACCGCGCTGACGCCAACCTCGCAGCAATGCGCCGCGTCGGAATGCATGGGCCGTTGCGGCATCCCGGTGGGCGCGGAACCCTGCGCCTCCGGTGCCAGGTCGCGGCGTCCGGCGCGGCATCTCGCGCGCTCTGAGGCCGCCATCCCGCCTCTCCACCTGCGACGCCGCGAGCCCGGCGAGTGGAGATTTGTTGCCAGCGAGGGTCAGCAGGCCGTGGGTCAGCGCGTCCGCCGCCGCGATGATCGCCCCCGCGATCGAGACGGTCTGCGACGCTGGGGTGCTCGGTGGCAGGCTGCTGCCACACGCGAACGTCATCCGGTTGGCCGGCAAGCCCAGCCGCGCCGCCGCAAGCTGCGCCTGCAAGATTACGCGGTCGATCGGAGACTGATCTCGACTGATCGAGGCACTTCGACGTGGAGGCCGCGTTTGCGCCCGCAGCCCCGTTGTGGCGATGCGGATAGGCCGTAAGAAGCATCGGCTGGGGGTGCCCGATCTCGGCGGAACGGAGGCGACGCCGCGACCCGTCTCCCGTCGGCCTCGCTTTACACCATGGTCTCGACGATGGTCATCGGGGTAACCGCTCCGGGTTCGCAGTCAGTCACGTTTTACTGCACCACGCTCCCGGTCGCACTCGTGAGCACAGACGTCAGACGAAGCGCATGGAAAAATATACGGCGCGATCCATCGAAGGCGACGGCGGCTAGCGTCTTACCGTCCGGTCGCCCATTCGCCGCCTGACGCATAAAATGCGCCGGCGATCCGCGGGCAGCGGCGGGCGACGCAATCCGTCAGGCGAATTGGCCTCGGCCCGAGCCGCCGGCACGGCTCACTCCCACTCGAGCGCGCCCTTCTTCCACTCGTAGGCGAAGCCGATGGTCAGGACGCCGAGGAAGACCATCATCGCCCAGAAGCCGGCCATGCTCATCGGGCCGAACGCGACGGCCCAGGGGAACAGGAACGCGACCTCGAGGTCGAAGATGATGAAAAGGATCGACACGAGATAGAACCGCACGTCGAACTTCATCCGCGCGTCGTCGAAGGCGTTGAAGCCGCACTCGTAGGCGGAAAGCTTCTCAGGGTCGGGGTTGCGGACCGCGACCACGGCGGCGGCGAGGAGGAGCACCAGCCCGAGCCCTGTCGCGAGGCCGAAGAAGATGATGATTGGCAGGTAGTCCCGCAGAAGGATGTCCATGGCGACCTCGGCTGTGGCTCGCGACTATCTAAGCCGCGGCCGGTGGCCGGTCAACGCACTGGTCAGAGCGCCAGCGCCGCACCCGCGCCGAGGACGCCGCCGGTCGCGGCCCCCTTGCGGACGCTGCCGTCGGTCTGATCGGCGGTCGCGGCGCCGAGCCCCGCGCCGATGGCGACCGGCGCGCAGGCGCTGACCGCACCGAGCGCAAGGAGCAGAAGCATGGGAGCGGCACGCGCAGGGCGAAGTTTGTCGGGATGGGGGATGGTCATGTTCGCCTCCAGGATGAATTGCACGCTCTCAACTCCGAACCCGGCGTCCGGGTTCATACGATTGAGCCGGGCGTTCACGGCCGCGCCCCCGCTCGCGCGATCGCCTCGGCGGCGGTGTAGTTGCGCCGGCAGGCAAGCGTGATCGTCACCGAGAACTCGAGCGGCAGCGCGTCGACGCGGCGCGGCACGGTACATTCCGCCTCGCGCCGGGCCACGAAGGCGCGGTGCGCGGCGTCGTCCTCGGGCGGCCCCAGCGTCGCGAGCCAGGCGGCCCAGGCGTCGAGCTCGCGCTCGATGCAGGCCGGCACCTCGACGGCCGCCTCCTCGCGGGCCTCGTCGGTGCAGGCCCGCGTCAGCCGCCCGACGCAGGCGCCCGCCGCCTCGGGGGCGGCGGCGACGCAGGCCGCGACGGTGGCGGCGTCGTCGGCATGGACCGGGCCCGTGAGTGCCGCGAGCACCAGCGCCCACCTCATTGCGCCGCGACCGCCGGCGCGTCGCGCGTGACCTCGGCGGCGAGGATGCGCGCGATCGTCGCCGCATCTTCGGGGGTGAACGTGAGCGGCAGGCGCAGGTCGAGGAGCGTCGCCAGGATGGCGGAGGTGCGTGGCAACGGCGGATGCGGCGCGAAGTCCCAGTGCGCGTGGCTCGACGTGAAGCCCTGCGGCTCGGGCGTGCCGAACCATTTCAGCTCCACCCCCCGCGCCGCGGCCCGCTCGATGAGCCCGGCGATGGCGCGGGCCGACCAGCCCGGCAGCCTGAACTGGAACGACGAGCCGACGTATGCCTCCGCCGGGGCACGGCACGCCAGCGCCACCCCCGGCACCCGCGCGAGCCCCGCCGCAAGCGTGTCATGGAGAACCCGCCAGCGCGCCACCCGTCCGGGCAGAAGCGCCAGTTGCGGTCGCAGGATCGCGGCGCGGAGGTTGTCCATCCGCCCCGAGACGTTGGGCACCGTGCGCGCGAGGCCCGCGAAAGCCTCCGGCGGCGGCGCCGCGCGATGCCGGTCGTAGAGCATGTACGACCCCGACCCCAGGATCGCGCGGGCCATCAGGCCGGGGTCGTCGGAGGTCAGGAGTCCGCCCTCGCCGGAGTTCACGTGCTTGTAGGTCTGCGTCGAGTAGCACGCCATCGCCCCGTGCCGACCTGACGGCACGCCGCGCCACGCGGCCCCCATCGTGTGTGCGCAGTCCTCGACGACGCGCACGCCCGCGCCGTCGCAGATCGCCATCAGCCGGTCCATGTCGCAGACGTGCCCGCGCATGTGGCTGAGGAGGAGCACGCGCGCGGCCCCCGCCTTGGCGGCGAGATCGTCGAGGTCGATGACGAGATCCTCCGTCGTCTCGACGAACACGGGGCGCGCGCCCAGGGCCGCGATGGCCCCCGGCACCGGCGCGAGCGTGAACGAGTTGGCGAGCACCGGGTCGCCCGGGCCCACCTCCAGCGCGCGCAGCGCCGCACCCATCGCGTAGCCGCCCGAGGCCACCGCGAGGCAGTACCGCGCGCCCGTCAGCGCCGCGAAGTCCGCCTCGAGCCGCGCCACCTCGGCCACCTCGCCCGGCGCGACGTTGTAGCGGTGGAGCCGCCCGTGCCGCAGCACCGCCAGCGCCGCCGCGACGGCGTCCTCGGGGATCGGCTCCTGCTGCGTGAAGCTGCCGGCGAAGCGTTCCTCGGCGTGCGTGTCCATGCCGTGCAGGCTAGCCCCTCCGCGGCGCGCGTCAACGCGCTCGAGGCGTTGCCCCCGGTCCGGGCGATTGACCGGCGTTCGCGAGGCTGCGATGAAGAGGCGGTCGGTGCGTGGCCCGCGCCGCCGCGTGCAAAGGGAGCCCGGCATGACCGCCGAGCAAATCACGGTCGACACCCTCGTTGCCGCGACGCCCGAAGTGGCATGGCGCTGCTGGTCCGAGCCGCGGCACATCACGCGCTGGAACTTCGCGTCGGACGATTGGTGCTGCCCGCGCGCCGAGGCCGACCTGCGGCCCGGCGGCCGCTATGTCGCGCGAATGGAGGCGAAGGACGGCAGCGCCAGTTTTGACCTGGAGGCCGTGTGCGAGGAGGCGACGCCGGAGCGCGCCGTGGCGCTCGTGCTTGCCGACGGGCGGCGGGCGCGCACGACCTTCGCGGCGGAGACGGACGGCACCCGGGTGACGACGGTGTTCGACGCCGAGACGGCGAACCCCGTCGAGATGCAGCGCGAGGGCTGGCAGGCGATCCTCGACAACTTCAAGCGCCATGCGGAGGCCGTCGCGCGCCGCTCGGTCTGATGGTCTCAGGCCAGCCGGTCGGCCAGCGCCGCGAGCTCGCCGTAGCCGGCCATCAGCGCCTCGGGGCCGAGCTCGGCGACGCCGGCGCCGTTCGGGCCGAAGGTGACGAGCACGCACGGGCGGCCGGCGGCGCGGGCGGTGGCGAGGTCGGTCTCGGTGTCGCCGATCATCACCGAGCGCGCGACGGTGCCGCCGGCGCGGCGCACCGCCTCGAGGTAGGGTGCCGGGTCGGGCTTCCGCACGTTGAGCGTGTCCGCGCCGACGAGCGCGCCGAAGAGCCCGCGGACGCCGAGGCGCGCCATCAGCGTCTCCGCCAGGCGCTCGGGCTTGTTGGTGCAGATCGCCGCCGCGTAGCCCGCGGCAAGGAGCGCCTCGACCGCCTCTGCGGCACCCGGATAGAGCCGGCTCTCGCGGCAGATCGCTTCCTCGTAGTGGGCGAGGAGGTCGGGGTAGGCCGCGTCGACCTCGGCCTCGGTCCGGTCGCCGCCCGCCCGCGCAAAGCCGAGGCGCAGCATCGGGCGGCCGCCCCGGTGCGCCGTCGCGGCGTCGGCGACGGGATCGAGGAGGTCGCCGAGCCCGCGGCCGCGGAACGTCGCGTTGGCCGCCGCCACGAGGTCGGCGGCGGTGTCGGCAAGCGTGCCGTCGAGGTCGAAGACGACGGTCCGCATGTGGGCTCCCCGTGGCCACGCTTGCAACACCGTGACGCGACATGTGATGGAGGAGCCGTTGCGGCACCCCGCCCGCGAGGTAGAACGGGGCGAGCAGAATGAAAAGAGCGCGCCATGTCGCCAGCCCTGATCCTCCTCGCCGCGGGCAAGGGGAGCCGAATGAATTCCGACCGCCCGAAGCCGCTGCACGAGATCGGCGGCCTGCCGCTGGTCCTGCACGCGCTCCGCGCCGCGCTGACGCTCGAGCCCGCGCGCGTCGTCGTGGTGACGGAGGACAGGGACGGCCCGGTCGCGGCGGCGGTGCGGGGCGACTGGCCCGAGGCGGAGGTCGCCGTGCAGGCGGAACGGCGCGGCACGGCCCATGCGGTGCTGGCCGCCCGCGCGGCGCTCGCGGGGTTCGGCGGCGACGCGCTCGTCCTTTACGCCGACACGCCGTTCCTCGCGCCCGAGACGCTCGCCGCCGTCGTCGCGGCCCGCGCCATGCACGACGTGGTGGTGCTGGGCTTCGAGGCGGCGGATCCCGCGCGCTACGGACGGCTCGTGATGGACGGCGACACGCTCGGGCGCATCGTCGAGTGGCGCGACGCGAGTGAGGCCCTCCGCGCAATCCGGCTCTGCAACTCCGGCATCCTCTGCGCCGACGCGGCCACCCTCCTCGACCTCTGCGAAGCGACGACCGACACCAACGCGGCGGGCGAGTTCTACCTCACCGAGGTCGTGGCGCTCGCGCGGGCGCGGGGGCTGACGACCGGCGTCGTCATCTGCCCGGAAGCCGAGACGCTCGGCATCGACACCCGTGCCGCCCTCGCCGCCGCCGGGGCCGCGTTCCAGGCCCGCGCGCGCGCCGCGGCGCTCGAGGACGGCGTGACGCTCGCCGATCCGGGCTCCGTCATCTTCGCCGCCGACACCGTGATCGGCCGCGACGCCGTGATCGGCCCGTATGTCGTGTTCGGCCCCGGCGTCACGGTGGAAAGCGGCGCCGAGATCCGGGCGTTCAGCCACCTCGAGGGCTGCCATGTCAGCCGCGGCGCCATCGTCGGCCCGTTCGCACGGCTCCGCCCCGGCGCGGAGCTCGCCGAGGACGTGCGCGTCGGCAACTTCGTCGAGATCAAGGCTTCGGTGCTGGAGGAGGGCGCCAAGGTCAACCACCTGAGCTACGTCGGGGACGCCACCGTGGGCGCGCGCGCCAACCTCGGCGCGGGCACCGTCACCTGCAACTACGACGGCGTTGGGAAGCACCGCACGGAGATCGGCGCGGGCGCGTTCGTCGGCTCGAACACGATGCTGGTGGCCCCGGTCACGGTGGGCCGCGGTGCGATGACCGCGTCGGGTTCGGTCATCACGGAGGACGTGCCGGAGGACGCGCTCGGGGTCGGGCGGGCGCGGCAAGTGGTCAAGCCGGGCTTCGCGGCGCGCTTCTTCGCGGCGCTGCGGTCCGAGAAGGCGGCGCGCTGATGTGCGGCATCGTCGGCATCTTGGGCGGCCACGAGGCGGCCCCGATCCTCGTCGAGGCGCTCCGGCGGCTCGAGTACCGCGGCTACGACAGCGCCGGCATCGCCACGGTCAACGCCGGCCGCCTCGACCGCCGCCGCGCCGTCGGCAAGCTCGTCAACCTCGCCGATCTCCTCGTCCACGAGCCGCTCGCGGGCCGCGCCGGGATCGGCCACACGCGCTGGGCGACGCACGGGGCGGCGACGGTCGGGAACGCGCACCCGCACCGCGCGGGGCCGGTCGCCGTGGTCCACAACGGCATCATCGAGAACTTCCGCGCGCTGCGCGCCGAGCTCGCCGCCGAGGGCATGGCGCCCGAGACCGAGACCGACACCGAGACCGTGGCGATGCTGACGCAGCTGCACCTCGCGCGCGGGATGGACGCGCAGGAGGCCGCCGCGGCGACGGTGGCGCGGCTCGAGGGCGCGTTCGCGCTCGCCTTCCTGTTCGACGGCGAGGACGACCTCATCGTCGCCGCCCGGCACGGCCCGCCGCTCGCCATCGGGCACGGCGCGGGCGAGATGTACGTGGGCTCCGATGCGACCGCGCTCGCGCCACTGACCGACCGCGTGACCTACCTCGAGGACGGAGATATCGCCGTTATCACTCGCGCAGGAGCAACGATAGCCGACGCCGCCGGTCGCCGCGCGACCCGCGCCGCCGTCCGCATCGCGCGCGAGGCGGTGGCCCCCGACCGGGCCGGGCACAAGCACTTCATGGCCAAGGAGATCGCCGAGCAGCCGATCGTCTTCGCCGAGGCGCTGGCGCGCTACCTGCCCGGCGACGGGTCCATCGCGCTCCCGGAGATAGCCCTCGCCAGCTGCGACCGGCTCACGCTCGTCGCCTGCGGCACCGCGCACTACGCGTGCATGATCGCGAAATACTGGTTCGAGGGGCTCGCCGGCATCCCCACCGAGGTCGACGTGGCATCCGAGTTCCGCTACCGCGACCCGCCGCTGACCGAGCGCGGCGTCGCGGTGTTCGTCAGCCAGTCCGGCGAGACCGCCGACACGCTCGCGGCCCTCCGCCATGTCCGCGGCCGGCTGGCGCAGGTGGCCGCGGTGGTCAACGTCGCCACCTCCTCGATCGCGCGCGAGGCCGACGTGGCGGTGCCGATCTGCGCCGGGCCGGAGGTCGGCGTCGCGTCGACCAAGGCGTTCACGGGGCAGCTCGCGGTGCTCGCGCTGATGGCGCTGCAGGCGGGCGTTGCGCGGGGCCGGATCGGACCGGAGGCGCTGGCGGACCACCTCGCGGGGCTCGGCGCGCTGCCCGGCCTGATGGCGCAGGCGCTGGCGCTCGACGGGGCGATCGCGGGGCTTGCGGAGCGCATGTCCGAGGCGCAGGACGTGCTCTTCCTCGGCCGTGGGCCGCTCTATCCTCTGGCGCTCGAGGGGGCGCTGAAACTGAAGGAAATCAGCTACATCCACGCCGAAGGTCATGCGGCGGGCGAACTCAAGCACGGCCCCATCGCGCTCGTGGACCGCGCCGTGCCGGTGGTGGTTCTGGCCCCGCGCGACGGGCTTTTCGAGAAGACCATGTCGAACATGCACGAGGTGATGGCGCGGCACGGGCAGGTGCTCGTGATCTCCGACCGGCAGGGCTGCGCGGCCGCGGAGGGCGCCTGGGCGCGGCTCGCGCTGCCCGAGGTCGCGGCACCGTTCGCGGCGATCCTCTACGCGCTCCCGGTGCAGCTCCTCGCCTACCACACCGCCGTCGCCAAGGGCACCGACGTGGACCAGCCGCGCAATCTCGCCAAATCCGTGACCGTGGAGTGAACCGGGCTGCCCGCTCGATGCCGCGACGCGGGCAACGCCGTTCGTCCGGCTGACGCCGCTGGCGCGACACCGCGTTCTCCCCCATGTCCCTCTCGGCATCCCGCAGCGCTCCGACTCCGGTTCGCGGAAGCGTCGTCAGCGCTTCGTCTCATCCGCTCTTCGGTACAACCCCCGCCGGACATCTCGAGCCGACGAGCGCTGGCGCCGGCCGTCAGGACGTCGCGGCCCGAACCCCGTCGCGAACCTCCGCGAGAGAAGGGGGGTTCACCTGTCACATGATCTGCACGATAACATCCGCCGTAAAAACCGGCGGTTCGCGAACCGCCGTCGCAGGGAGCAGCACACGGCATGAAGGTCATCATCCTCGGCGGGGACGGGTTCTGCGGCTGGCCGAACGCGCTGCACCTCTCCGCCCGCGGCCATGACGTCGTGATCGTCGACAATCTCTCGCGCCGCACCATCGACCTCGAGCTCGAGGTCGAGAGCCTGACGCCGATCCGCCCCCTCGGCGAGCGGCTGCGCGTCTGGGAGGAGTTGACCGGTCGCCGCATCGCACACCACACCTTCACCGTCGGCGAGCACTATCACCGCCTGCTCACGCTGATCGCCGACGAGCGGCCCGACGCCATCGTGCACTTCGCCGAGCAGCGCGCCGCGCCCTATTCGATGAAGTCCTCCGCGCACAAGCGCTACACGGTCAACAACAACCTCAACGCCACCAACGACGTGCTCGCGGCCATCGTCGAGAGCGGGCAGGACATCCACCTCGTCCACCTCGGCACGATGGGCGTCTACGGCTACGGCACCGCGGGAATGCGGATCCCCGAGGGCTACCTCAAGGTCGAGGTCGAGACCCCGCACGGGCCGCACAGCCAGGAGATCCTCTATCCCGCCAACCCCGGCTCGATCTACCACATGACGAAGACGCAGGACGCGCTCTTCTTCTTTTTCTACAACAAGAACGACGGCGTGAAGATCACCGACCTGCACCAGGGCATCGTCTGGGGCACGCAGACCGAGGAGACCGCGCGCGACCCCCGGCTCGTCAACCGCTTCGACTACGACGGCGACTACGGCACCGTGCTCAACCGCTTCATCATGCAGGCGGCCATCGGCTATCCGATGACGGTGCACGGCACCGGCGGGCAGACGCGCGCGTTCATCCACATCCAGGACACCTGCCGCTGCATCGCGCTGGCGCTCGACAACCCGCCGCAGAATGGTGAGCGGGTCAACATCCTCAACCAGATGACCGAGACGCACCGGGTGCGCGACCTGGCCGAGCTGATCGCGGACCGGATGGACGCCGAGATCGCCTATCTCGACAACCCGCGCGCCGAGGCCGCCGAGAACGACCTCCACGTCGTCAACGACCGCTTCCTCGGGCTCGGTCTGGAGCCGATCCGGCTCGGCGACGCGGTGATGGACGAGGTGCGCGACATCGCCATCCGCTTCGCCGACCGTTGCGACCGCTCGAAGATCCCTTGCGTCTCGCGCTGGCGGTGATGGAGGAGGATGCCCCGGCCACCGGCGCCCCGCCCGGCGAAGCCGGGCCTGCGCCGGACGATCTTGCGCTGGTCCGGTCGTCCGGGTTCTTCGATGCGGAGTGGTACGCCGTGGCGCAGGGCTTGCCGCCGGAGACCGACCCTGCGGCGCATTACCTGACCGACGGGGAGGGTAGCGCTCCCTCGCCCTGGTTCGACGGCGCGGCCTACCTCGCCGTCAACACCGACGTCGCCGCGGCGGGGATGCACCCGCTTCTCCACTTCCTGCGCTACGGCCATCTCGACGGCCGCCTGCCGCCGCCGCTCGCGGGTGCATCCCGCCCCGAGCCGGAGCGGCGCGAGACCGGGCTCACCCACCTCGGTCCGGTCATCGCCGCCCGCGTGGCCGCCGCGCGCGCGCTCGACCCCGGCGCCGCGGCGGCGCTTGACTACGCCGCGATCCGGGACGACTTCGACCTTACCTATTACCTCGTGCGCTACCCCGACGTCGCCGCCGACGCCGCCGTCGATCCGGTGCGGCACTACCTCGACCACGGCGCAGCCGAGGGCCGCGACCCGTCGCCGCGGTTTGCCACCCAGCGCTATCTCCAGCGCTATCCGCACGTTGCCCGCACCGGGCTGAACCCGTTCAGGCACTGGCTCGAGATCGGCCGGCGGCTCGGCTACGTCGCCGAGCGGTACGCCAGCTTCGAAGCGCTCTGCGGCGTGGTCGGCATCGCTCCCGCCGAGGCGGCGGCGCGGATCGGCGCGCGGCACGACGACCTGCGCGCGCGCCTAGCCCGCGGCACGCTCGGCGCGATGGTCGCGAAGGCCGCCCGCCTCGAGCCGCTCGTCGCGCTGAGCTGGCCCGCGGCGCTCGAGGTCAAGCAGCCGCCGTTCCTTGGCAGGGGCCCGATCGACGCCACGGTCGCGATGCACGCGCTGCAGGCCGCAGCGGGCTTCCGACGCGCGCGTGTCGTGATCGCGGTCAACCGGCCGCGCTGGGGCGCGGGGCGGCGCATGGAGGGCCATCTCGCGCACGCCCTCGCGAGCGGCGTGGCGGCGGACGAGATCGTCGTCATCTCGACCGAGGCCGGCGGTGCCGCACCCTTCGGCCGCTTCCCGGACGGCGTGCGGCAGGTCGATTTCGCAGCGCCCGCCGTCCGGCTCGAAGCCGAGGCCCGCGAACGCCTTTTCGTCGAGTTCGTGCGCTCGCTGCACCCCGAGGCCGCGATCAACGTCAACAGCCGGCTCTTCTGGGACGCGATGCGCCCCTTCGGCCGCGCGCTCGCCGCCGCGACCTCGCTGCACGCGGGCCTGTTCTGCACCGAGGAGACCGCGCTCGGCTTTCGCACCGGCTATCCGCTGCGCTACGTCTACCGCTACTTCGACCTGCTCGACGGGCTCTACACCGACAGCCACGCGCTCGCCGCCGAGATCGCGGCGCAGTACGGCCTCCCCGATGTCGGCCGCGCCAAGCTCGTCGTTCTCGAGGCGCCCGTCGATCCCGGCATCCCCGTCGCGGCGCTGCCCGAACCGCGCGCGGACGGGCGGCGCCAGGTGTTCTGGGCCGGCCGCTTCGACGCGCAGAAGCGCGTCGACCTCGCGCTGGCGCTCGCGGCCCGGATGCCCGATGCCGACTTCCGGCTCTGGGGCGAGGCCGTGCTCGGACCGGCGGCCGGCGGCGTCCCCGACCTGCCCGCGAACGTGACCCTCGAGGGCGTCTATGCGGCCTTCGCCGACCTGCCGCTGCACGAGGCCGACGCCTGGCTCTATACCGCCGCCTGGGACGGCGTGCCGTCGCAACTCCTCGAGGTCGCGATGACCGGGGTGCCGATCGTCGGCGGCCGCGTCGGCGGCACGGCCGAGATCCTCGAGGACGCCATCGCTCCCTTCGACGACCTCGACGCCTTCGAGGCCCGGCTCCGCGCCGTCCTCGCCGATCCCGCCGCCGCGCGGGCCGAGGCGCTCGAGCGCCGCGCACGGCACGCGGCCCGCCGCACCCCCGCCGCCTACGCCGCGGCGCTCGCGCGGCGGCTGCCGAAGGGGATGCTCGCGTGAGCGATCCCGTCCTCAGCCTGGTGCTGACCGCGCACGACGAGACGCTCGTTTCGGGCCCGACCGTCCGCTCCGCCGACTTTGCCGTCGCGGCCGCGGCGGCGGCGGGCATCGCCGCCGAGCGGATCATCCTTCTCGACCGCCCGACGCCCGGCTGCCGCGCCTACTTCATGCAGCCCGCCTTCGACCATTGGGAGCGCCGCATCCTCGACGAGGGCGACCTCGGCCGGGTCAGGAACGCGATCGTGCCGCAATGCGCGGGCCGGCTCGTGGCGTTTCTCGACGCGGACGACCTCTTCAGCGAGAACTGGCTCCGCGAGGCGGCGCTGCGGCTCCTCGCCGCGGAGGCCGAGGGCGAGCGGGTGATCGCGCATCCCGAGCTGAACTGGCTCTTCGACGGCGCGGCCTCGGTGTTCGTCAAGCCCGACCAGCAAGACCCGCTGTTCTCGCCGCGCTACTTCTACGAGGCGAACTACTACGACTCGCTCGCGATGGCGCCGAAGGCCGCGCATCTCGCACACCCCTACGTCAGCCGCGACATCCCGAACGGGCTGTCGTTCCAGGACTGGCAGTTCGGCATCGAGACGATGGCCGGCGGCTGGACGCATGTCGCGGTCCGTGACACGATCATCTTCAAGCGCCGCCGCGACGTCTCGCTCGTCATCGAAAGCTCGGGCCGCCGCGCGCTGGTGCGCCAGATCGAGGCGATGGCGATCGATCGCGTCGATGCGCTGGCGAAGGGAGACCGATGACCGCCGCGAGAAACCCCTACGCCCGCCAGCCCGCCCGCGCGTTCTGGAAGCGCGCCGTGAGCGACCGGCACTGGAGCCGGCTCGACGACCTCGGGGCGGTGCCGCCGGACTTCGGCACCGCGCGCGTCGCGACCGCAGGATCGTGCTTCGCCCAGCACATCGGCCACAACCTCCGCACCCGCGGGCTGAACTACCTCGACCTCGAGCCCGCGCCGGCGGTGCTGCGGCGCCCGGAGGCGCCGCTTCTCGGCTACGGCGTGTTCTCCTGCCGGTACGGCAACATCTACACCACGCGCCAGCTCGTGCAGCTCTTCGAGGAGGCGCACGGCCGGCGCACGCCTGTCGAGGGCGTCTGGGAGAAGGACGGACGGTTCTACGACGCGCTGCGCCCCGCCGTCGAGCCGGGCGGCTTCGGGAGCGTCGCGGAGCTCGCGGTGCTCCGGGCCGCGCATCTCGCGCGCGTGCGGGAGATGTTCCGCACGCTCGACATCTTCGTCTTCACGCTCGGGCTGACCGAGGCCTGGGTCTCGACCGCCGACGGCACCGCCTATCCGACAGCGCCGGGCGTGATCGCCGGCAGCCACGACCCCGCGCGCTACCGCTTCTTGAACCTGCGCCACGGCGATGTGGTGGCCGACCTCGAGGCGTTTCGCGCGGGGCTCCGTGCGGTCAACCCCGGCGCGCGGATGCTGCTCACGGTCTCGCCGGTGTCGCTCGCCGCGACCGCGACGGGCGACCACGTGCTCGTCGCCACGACCTATTCCAAGGCGGTGCTGCGCGCGGCGGCGGGCGAGCTGGCCCAGGACCATGCTGACGTGAGCTATTTCCCGTCCTACGAGATCATCGCCGGGCAGCCCGCGCGGCACGGCTTCTACGAGCCCGACCTGAGATCGGTCTCGGCCCACGGCGTCGCCGAGGTCATGCGGCACCTCTTCGGCGCGCTGCCTGCCCGCCCGAAGGCCGCAGCACCGCGATCGGCGCCCGCTTCGGCTGCGGCGCAGGACGCCGCCTTCGGCTACGAGCAGTGCGAGGAGAGCCTCCTCGCCGACGCGGGCCGGCCTTGATCCGCGTCATCGGCGACAGCCACGCCGGCTGGCTCGCCTTCGCTCGGGGCGGCGTGCCCGACGGTCTCACCATCGACGGCAACCACGGCCTCAACGTCGCGGCCATGGCCGTGACGCGGACGGACGGCGGGCTGCGGCTCTTCGCGGACCGCGTGCCCGACATGCCGGCGCTCGACATCGTGCTCGACGCCGCGGCGCCGGTCGTATTCTGCGGGCCCTTCCACACCTCACCCGTCGCGCGCCACCCGACCTGGCGGACGCATTGCCCCTGGACCGTCGTGGCCGCAAACCCCGACCTCTGTGCGGTCTCGGACGCGGCGCTCGCCGCGGCAATGGCGCCGCGCGTGACGCAGGGTTGGGCGTTCCTCGACCTCGCGCGGGAGCTTGGCATCGAGGTCGTCGTGCTCGAGGCGCCGCGCCTGCCGCGCCGCGCGATCGCGGCGAGCGGCATCCGCGCGGACGTGCTCGCCGCCGTCGACCGCGGCTGCCGGGCGGTGGTCCGCCGCGTGCTGGACGAGCGCGGCACGCAAGTGATCGACACGCCGGAAGAGACCCACGACGGCGCCTTCCTGCGGCTGGAGTTCGCGATGCCCGACGAGACCGACCTGCATCACGGCAACGGCGCCTATGGCGCGCTGGCCATCGGCACGATCCTCGACCACTTCGGCATCCGGACACGGGCGCGCGCGTCGTGACGCGGGTGCTCGTCACCGGCGGCGCCGGGTTCGTCGGCGTCAACCTCGCGGCGCATCTCGCGGCCGCCGGCGGCTGGGACGTGACGGCGTTCGACGACGAGAGCCTCGGCGACCGGCGGCATCTCGAACCCTACGGCACGCGCTTCGTCGCGGGCGACATCCGCGACCGCGCGGCGCTCGATGCCGCGATGGCCGGGCAGGACGCCGTCGTCCACCTTGCCGCCGACACCCGCGTGATGGACAGCATCGCCGACCCGCGGCGGAACTTCGAGGTCAACGTGGCGGGCAGCTTCGCCGTCCTCGAGGCCGCGCGCGCCGCCGGCGTCGGGCGCGTCGTCGCGGCCTCCACCGGCGGCGCGATCGTCGGCGAGGCCGAGCCGCCGGTTCACGAGGGCATGGCGGCCGCGCCGATGGCGCCCTACGGCGCCTCGAAGCTCGCGATGGAGGGGTATCTCTCTGCCTTCGCGGGCGCCTACGGCATGGCGACCTGTGCGCTCCGCTTCTCCAACATCTACGGGCCGCGCTCCTTCCACAAGGGCAGCGTGGTCGCGCATTTCCTCAAGGAGACGCTGGCCGGGCGGCCGCTCACCGTCTACGGCGACGGCAGCCAGGCGCGCGACTTCCTCTACGTGGACGACCTCGTGGAGGGCATCCGCCGCGCGCTCGCGAGCGACGCCGTGGGCGTCTTCCAGCTCGGCTCGGGGGCGCCCACCACGGTGGCGGAGCTTCTCGATCTGATGCGCGAGGTCACCGGCCGCGATCCCGAGGTGCGCCACGAGCCCTTCCGCGCGGGCGAGATCCGCGCCACCTGGTGCGACATCGGCAAGGCGCGCGCCGCGTTCGGCTTCGACCCCGCGACGCCGCTCCGGGACGGGCTCGCGCGCACCTGGGCCTGGTTCCGCGACCGCAGGGAGGCCGCGTGACCGAGGTGGGCCAAGCGCTCGAGGCGCTGCGCGCGCAGGCGCGCGGCGGGGGCGGAGCGGCGCGGGTCGCGGCGCAGCACGCCAAGGGCAAGCTCACCGCGCGCGAGCGGCTCGACGTGCTCCTCGACGAGGGCTCCTTCGAGGAGTTCGACATGTTCGTGACGCACCGCGCCACCGACTTCGGCATGGCCGAGACGCGCATCCCCGGCGACGGCGTGGTCACGGGCTGGGGCACCATCAACGGCCGCATGGCCTGCGTCTTTAGCCAGGACTTCACCGTGCTCGGCGGCTCGCTGTCGGAGACGCACAGCCAGAAGATTTGCAAGATCATGGACATGGCGATGCGCGTCGGCTGCCCGGTGATCGGGCTCAACGACAGCGGCGGCGCGCGCATCCAGGAGGGCGTGGCGAGCCTCGGCGGCTACGCGGACGTGTTCCAGAGGAACGTCCTCGCCTCGGGCGTGATCCCGCAGATCAGCGTCGTCATGGGGCCCTGCGCGGGCGGCGCGGTCTACAGCCCCGCGATGACCGACTTCATCCTCATGGTTCAGGGCACGGGCTACATGTTCGTGACCGGGCCCGACGTGGTCCGCAGCGTGACCAACGAGGTCGTGAGCGCCGAGGATCTGGGAGGCGCTGCGACCCATGCGCGAAAATCCTCGGTGGCGGACGGCGCGTTCGACAACGATATCGACGCGCTCCTTGCGGTGCGGCGGCTCTTCGACTTCCTGCCGGCGAGCAACCGCGCCGCGGTGCCGCGCCGGCCGAGCCATGACGACCCGGACCGGATCGAGCCCTCGCTCGACACGCTCGTCCCGCGCCAGGCGAGCACGCCCTACGACATCAAGGAGCTGATCGAGAAGGTCGCCGACGAGGGCGACTTCCTCGAGGAGCAGGCCGAGTTCGCGCGCAACATCGTCACCGGCTTCATCCGGCTCGAGGGCAGCCCGGTCGGCGTGGTGGCGAACCAGCCCCTGGTGCTCGCGGGCTGCCTCGACATCGATGCCTCGCGCAAGGCGGCGCGGTTCGTGCGCTTCTGCGACGCCTTCGGCATCCCGCTTCTCACCTTCGTCGACGTGCCGGGGTTCCTGCCCGGCACCGCGCAGGAGCAGGGCGGCATCATCAAGCACGGCGCGAAGCTCCTCTTCGCCTATGGCGAGGCGACGGTGCCGAAGGTCACGGTCATCACCCGCAAGGCCTATGGCGGTGCCTACGACGTGATGTCCTCGAAGCATCTCAGGGGCGACGTGAACTACGCCTGGCCCACCGCGGAGATCGCGGTGATGGGCGCGCGGGCGGCGGTCGAGGTGCTCTACCGCGCCGAGCAGGGCGACGCGGAGCGCATCGCGGCGCGGACGGCGGACTACGAGGCGCGCTTCGCCAACCCGTTCAAGGCGGCCGAGCGCGGCTTCATCGACGACGTGATCCAGCCCCATTCGACGCGGCGGCGGGTCTGCCGAGCGTTCGCGGCGCTCCGCGGCAAGGCGCTCGCGAACCCGTGGAAGAAGCATGACAACATCCCGCTCTGAGCCGCCGATGGCCAAGCTCCTCGTCGCCAACCGCGGCGAGATCGCCTGCCGGGTCATGCGGACCGCGCAGCGGATGGGGATCGCGACGGTCGCGGTGTACTCGGACGCCGACGCGGGCGCGCTGCACGTGCGGATGGCCGACGAGGCGGTGCGGATCGGGCCCGCGCCCGCGGCGCAGTCGTACCTGTCGATCGAGGCGGTGCTCGATGCCGTGCGCGCCACGGGCGCGGAGGCGGTGCATCCGGGCTACGGGTTCCTGAGCGAGAACCCCGCCTTCGCGGCAGCGCTCGAGGCGGAGGGCGTCGCCTTCGTCGGCCCGCCCGCGCGCGCCATCGAGGCGATGGGCGACAAGATCGCCTCGAAGCGCATCGCCGCCGCCGCGGGCGTGTCGGTGGTGCCGGGCCATGCCGGCGAGGTCGCCGATGCCGAGGCCGCGGTCGAGGCGGCGGCGGGCCTCGGCTATCCGGTGATGCTGAAGGCGAGCGCGGGGGGCGGCGGCAAGGGGATGCGGATCGCGTATTCCGACGCCGAGACGCGCGCGGGCTTCGCCGCGGCGCAGCGCGAAGCCCAGGCGTCGTTCGGCGACGGACGCATGTTCGTCGAGACCTTCGTGACCGAGCCGCGCCACATCGAGATCCAGGTGCTCGCCGACCGGCACGGCAGGGTGATCCACCTCGGCGAGCGCGAGTGCTCGATCCAGCGGCGGAACCAGAAGGTGATCGAGGAGGCGCCGTCGCCGTTCCTCGACGAAGCCACCCGCGCCGCGATGGGCGCGCAAGCCTGCGCGCTCGCGGCCTCGGTCGGCTACGCGAGCGCGGGGACGGTCGAGTTCATCGTCGGCGCAGACCGGCGGTTCTACTTCCTCGAGATGAACACGCGGCTGCAGGTCGAGCATCCCGTGACCGAGCTCGTCACCGGCATCGACATCGTGGAGGAGATGATCCGCATCGCCGCCGGCGAGCCGCTGCGGCTGGCGCAGGCCGAGGTCGCCGCGCGGGGCTGGGCCATCGAGGCGCGCGTCTACGCCGAGGACCCGCTCCGCGGATTTCTCCCCTCGACCGGGCGGCTCAGGCGCTACCGCCCGCCCGCCGAGGTGGCGACCGCGGAGCTCAAGGTCCGCAACGACACCGGCGTCTTCGAAGGCGGGGAGATATCGGTCCACTACGACCCGATGATCGCCAAGCTCTGCGCCTGGGGCCCCGACCGGGAGGCTGCGGCGGCGGCGATGGCCGGTGCGCTCGACGGCTTCGAGATCGAGGGGATCGGGCACAACCTCGCGTTCCTCTCCGCCGTCATCGACCATCCCCGCTTCCGCGCCGGCGCGCTGACGACGGCGTTCATCGCGGAAGAGTACCCGGGCGGCTTCGCGGGGGTGACGCTCGGCGGCGCGGACATGCGCCGCGTCGTCGCCGCGGCGGCGGTGCTGCACGCGCGGACCGAGGCACGCGCGGCCGAGACCTCCGGGCGGATGGACGGCCATGTGCGTCAGGTCGGCGCCGACTGGGTGGTGGTCGCGGGCGGCACGGAGCACCTGGTGCGCGTGGAGCCGGGCGGCGTGACGTTCGGGGATGGCGCTGAGCTCGCGGTCGAGACCGGCTGGCGGCCGGGCGACACGCTGGCGCGGCTCACCGTCGGGGGGGCGGCGCTCGTCCTGAAGGTCGCGCCCTTCACCGGCGGCTTCCGCCTTCGCACCCGCGGCGCGGACATCGAGGCGCGGGTGCTGACGCCGCGCACCGCCGAGCTCGCGAAGCTGATGCCGGTCCGGGCGGCGCCCGACACCTCGCGGCTGGTGCTCTCGCCGATGCCGGGACGCGTCGTCGCGGTCGAGGTGGCGGCGGGCGATGCGGTGGAGGCGGGGCAGGCGCTGGCGTCCGTCGAGGCGATGAAGATGGAGAACGTGCTCCGCGCCGAGCGCCGCGCCACCGTCGCGCGCGTCGCCGTGGCGGCGGGCGACCTCGTGGGGCTCGACGACGTGATCCTGGAGTTCGAGGCATGAGCGGCTGGGAGGAGCGCGCGCGCGCCGAACTCGGCCGCGACCCCGAGCCCACGGCGACGCCCGAGGGCATCGGGCTGAAGCCGGTCTACGGCCCCGCCGACCTCGAGGGGCTCGCGCACATGGCGGGCGACTACACGCCGGGCGCGGCGCCCTACGTGCGCGGGCCGCGGACGACGATGTACCGCGGCCGGCCCTGGACGATCCGGCAGTACGCGGGCTTCTCGACCGCCGAGGAGTCGAACGCCTTCTACCGCGACGCCCTCGCCGCCGGGCAGCAGGGCGTCAGCGTGGCCTTCGACCTCGCCACGCACCGCGGCTACGACAGCGACCACCCCCGCGTCGCGGGCGACGTCGGCAAGGCGGGCGTCGCGATCGACAGCGTGGAGGACATGGGCCGGCTCTTCGACGGCATCCCGCTCGGCGAGGTCAGCGTGTCGATGACGATGAACGGCGCGGTGATCCCGGTGCTCGCCGCCTTCATCGTCGCGGCCGAGGAGCAGGGCGTGCCGCGGGCGCGGCTCTCGGGCACGATCCAGAACGACGTGCTGAAGGAGTTCATGGTCCGCAACACCTACATCTACCCGCCGGGGCCCTCGATGCGGATCGTGGCGGACGTGATCGCCTATGCGTCCGCGGAGATGCCTCGGTTCAACTCGATCTCGATCTCCGGCTACCACATGCAGGAGGCGGGCGCGACGCGGGTGGAGGAGCTCGCGTTCACGCTGGCGGACGGGCGCGAGTACGTGCGCGCGGCGCTGGCGCGCGGGCTCGATGTCGACGCCTTCGCGCCGCGGCTGTCGTTCTTCTTCGCCATCGGCATGGATTTCTTCATGGAGGTGGCGAAGCTGCGCGCGGCGCGGTTCCTCTGGCACGAGGTGATGCAGGAGTTCGGGCCGAGAAAGCCGCAGTCGTCGATGCTCAGGACGCACTGCCAGACCTCGGGCGTGAGCCTCGCCGAGCAGGATCCGATGAACAACGTGGTCCGCACCGCGGTCGAGGCGATGGCGGCGGTGCTCGGCGGCACGCAGTCGCTCCACACCAACGCCTTCGACGAGGCGATGGCGCTGCCCTCGGACCTCGCGGCGCGGATCGCGCGCAACACGCAGCTGATCCTGCAGCACGAGACCGGCCTCACCGCGGTCGCCGACCCGCTCGCGGGCTCGTACTACGTCGAGGCGCTGACGGGCGAGCTCATCGCCGCAGCGCGGACGCTGATGGCGGAAGTCGAGGCGCTGGGCGGGATGACGGCGGCGGTGGCGGCAGGGATGCCGAAGGCGCGCATCGAGGCCGCGGCGGCGCGGCGGCAGGCAGCGGTCGATGGCGGCGCGGCGGTGGTCGTCGGCGTCAATCGCTACCGCCTGGCCGAGGAAGGCGCGCAGGACGTGCGGAGGATCGACGACGGCGGCGTGCAGGCGGCGCAGGTCCGCAGGCTCGCAACGCTCCGGGCGTCGCGCGACGGCGCCGCCTGCCGGGCGGCGCTCGATGCGCTGCGCGAGGGCGCGCGCGGGGAGGCGAACCTGCTGGCGCTCGCGGTCGAGGCGGCGCGCGCGCGCGCGACCGTCGGCGAGATCAGCGCGGCGATGGAGGACGTGTTCGGGCGGCATGCGGCCGAGGTCCGCAGCATCGCGGGCGTCTACGGGGCGGCGGCGGACGGCGACGCGGGCTTTGCCGCGGCGCGTGCGGCGGTGGCGCGGTTCGCCGAGGGACGCGGTCGGCGGCCACGGATGCGCGTGGTCAAGCTCGGGCAGGACGGCCACGACCGGGGCGCGAAGGTGATCGCGAGCGCGTTCGGCGATCTCGGCTTCGAGGTCGAGGTGGGGCCGCTCTTCCAGACGCCCGAGGAGGCCGCAGAGGACGTGGCGGGCGCGGGGATCGACGTGATCGGTGTGAGCTCCCTCGCGGCGGGGCACCTGACGCTGGCGCCGCGGCTCGTCGCGGCGCTGCGCGCGGCGGGGGCGGGCGACGTGCTGGTGGTGGCGGGCGGCGTGATCCCGCGCGAGGATCACGCAGTTCTGTCGACGGCAGGCATCAGCGCGGTGTTCGGGCCGGGGACCAACGTGGCGGAGGCCGCGCGCGAGATCCTGGCGCTCCTTGCGGGCAGCAACATGGGGCCGCCGCTCGACTGAGCGCGCGCACCGGACGAGAGGGCACCCGTGGCACGGGGGGCCTCCCGCACCCGCGGGCCCGTGGCCGGGCCCTTGGCTTTGGGCCGGGCGCGCCCTTCGGGCGCGAACAGGGGGCGCCCTCGACCGGGTACATTCCCGATGTGTGAGGCCGGTCAGCGTGCGGCTGAAGCGCCTCTGGCAGATGCGCCTTTGGCTGGAGCGCGTTTGGCGGAAGCGCCTCTGGCAGGAGCGCCTCTGGCTGGGGAGCAGGGAGACGTCCCGGACATCCCGAGCGCCCATGCGGGCGGAGACGGGGCGGGAGGACACCCGACCCGGGCGGACCGGGCCGGGCGCAGGGTTGGGGGCTGCGCGGCCCCAACTGGTTAACGAACTGCGCAGCGGTACTGCCTGTGTCCTCATGTGCGTTCGAGGACTACGGCCGGATGTACGGGGGGTTGGTGGCGGAGTTTCGACGGAATTGCGGTTTTTCCAAGGCGCGTCGATACCGCTCACCGACCGGAGGTGCCCGCGGCGACGGGGCGCGCCGCGGGCACGCCGCCGATCCAGACCGCCTCGACGGCGCGGTCGTCGCCCATCATGATCGTCGGGAAGAGCGCCTCCCAGAAGCTCTCCGCGCGGGCCGCGCGCTGGGCGATGGCGGGGGTCGAGGCAAGGTCGATGACGACCAGGTCGGCGTCCATGCCGGGTCCGAGCCCGCCGATCCGGTCGCCGAGGTGCAGCGCCTCGGCCGAGCCCGCGGTCGCGAGCCACCAGAGCGCCGCGGGATGCACCGCGGTGCCGCCCAGATGCGCGATCTCGTAGGCCGCGGCCATCGTCCGCAGCATCGAGAACGACGAGCCGCCGCCCACGTCGGTCGCGAGCCCGATGCGCTGGCCTTCCGCCGCGAGCCCGGGAAGGTCGAAGAGCCCCGAGCCGATGAAGGCGTTCGAGGTCGGGCAGTGCGCCAGCGCGGCGCCGGTCTCGCGGAGCCGGGCGCGCTCGCGGGGCGCGAGATGCACGCCGTGCCCGAAGAGCGCGCGCGGGCCGACGAGGCCGGCCGCCTCGTAGACGTCGAGGTAGTCGCGCGCGGCGGGGTAGAGCGCGGCCACCCAGGCGAGCTCGGCCGTCTGCTCGGCGAGATGCGTCTGCATCAGGCACTCGGGATGCTCGGCCCAGAGCGCCCCCATCGCGGCGAGCTGCTCGGGCGTCGAGGTGGGCGCGAAGCGGGGCGAGATGACGTAGGAGAGCCGCCCCCGCCCGTGCCAGCGCTCGAGGAGCGCCTTCGAGGCGTCGTAGGCGGTCTCGGGCGTGTCGGTCAGCCCCTCGGGCGCATGGCGGTCCATCGCGACCTTGCCGCAGAGCGCGCGCAGGCCGCGGCGCTCGGCCTCGGCGAAGAAGGCGTCGACGCTGTGGGGGTGGACGGTGCCGAAGCTGCACGAGGTGGTGGTGCCATGCGCCAGCGCCAGGTCGAAGAACCGGGCCGCGATGGCGGCGGCATAGCCAGGGTCGGCGAAGCGCAGCTCCTCGGGGAAGGTGTACGTCCCGAGCCAGTCGATGAGCTTGCGGCCCCAGCTCGCGATGATCGCCGTCTGCGGATAATGCACGTGCGCGTCGACGAAGCCGGGCGAGATCAGCGCCGCGCCGTAGTCCGTCACCGGGAGGCCCGGATGCGCCGCGCGGAGCCGCTCGGCGGGCCCTGCGTCGAGGATGCGGCCGCCTCCGATCACGACGCCGCCGTGGGTCTCGTGCCGTGCGGCGGCAGGGCCCTCGAGGAGCGGCGAGGCGGCGAAGGTCAGCGTCTGGCCAAGCAGCATCCGGGCGCCGCCGGGGGTCGAGGGAATTGCGTCTGCCATGGCTCGCTCCGCGGATGAAGTGGACCGTCTAGCGCCGCGCCGAGCTTGCGTAAATCGCCGCCGGGCCTGTTTTCTCGCGCCGACGCCGCGTAGGATGAGACGGGGGACGAGGAGCCGGCGATGAGCGAGACCGAACCGGCCGCCACGGCCGACGATGCGGCGCACGAGGACGCGGAGGACGGGCTCGACGCCCGCCGCGTGGCCGCGATCCTCGACGCTGTCGAGGCGGAGGACACGCCCGCCATCACGGCGCTGATGGAGCCGCTCCATCCCGCCGACATCGCCGACCTCCTCGAGCAGATCAGCCCGAACGAACGGCGCGCGTTGATCCACCTCTGGTCGGGCGAGATCGACGGCGAGATCCTGTCGGAGATCGACGAGAGCATCCGCGAGGAGGTCATCGACTACCTCCCGCGCGAAGTGCTCGCCGACGCGATGCGCGAGCTCGACACCGACGACGTCGTCGACATCATCGAGAACCTCGATGCCGGCGACCAGGCGTTCATCCTCGGCCAGCTCGAGGACGCCGACCGCGTCGCGGTCGAGCAGGCGATGGGCTACCCCGAACACTCGGCCGGGCGGCTGATGCAGCGCGAGGTCGTGGTGGCGCCCGAGCACTGGACCGTCGGCGAGGCGATCGACTTCCTGCGAAATGCCGACTGGCTGCCGGACCAGTTCTACCACGTCATCCTCACCGACCCCCGGCTCCATCCGACGGGCTACGTGGCGCTCGGGCGGCTTCTCGCGGCGCGGCGGACGGTGCCCTTGCGCGATCTCGTCGAGGACAGCTTCCGCACCATCGAGGCCACCGAGGAGGAGAGCGAGGTCGCCTACCTCTTCAACCAGTACCACCTGATCTCGGCGCCGGTGGTCGACGCGAACGACCGGCTCGTCGGGGTCATCACCATCGACGACGCGATGAACGTGCTCGACGAGGAGCACGAGGAGGACATCCTGCGCCTCGCGGGCGTGGGCGAGGGCAGCCTCACGGACCGGGTGATCGAGACGACCCGGCAGCGGCTGCCGTGGCTTTTCGTGAACCTGCTGACGGCGATCGTCGCGAGCCTCGTCATCGCCCAGTTCGAGGCGACGATCGTGCAGCTCGTGGCCCTCGCGGTGCTGATGCCGATCGTGGCGTCGATGGGCGGCAACGCGGGCACGCAGTCGCTGACCGTCGCGGTCCGGGCACTGGCGACGAAGAGCCTGACGGGTTCGAACGTCTGGCGGGTGATCCGGCGCGAGACCGTCGTGGGCCTCGTCAACGGCGTGTTCTTCGCCGTCGTGATGGGCTCGGTGGGCTGGTTCTGGTTCGGCGAGCCGATGCTCGGCGTGGTGCTCGGGACGGCGATGATCATCAACATGTTCGTGGCGGGACTCGCGGGCATCGTGATCCCGCTCGGGCTGGAAAAGGCGGGCGTGGATCCCGCCCTCGCGTCCGGCACCTTCGTCACGACCGTGACGGACGTGGTCGGGTTCTTCGCGTTCCTCGGGCTCGCGGGGCTGATCCTGCTGTGAGCGTGGAGGCGGCCAAGGTGGCGCTCCGGTCGCAGTCGCGGGCGCGGCGGCGGGGCATCGCGCCGGGGCCGGGGCCCGCGGCGATGCTGGCACTTGCGCTCGCGCCACACGCGGGCCGGGTGCTCGGGGGCTATCTCGCGGCGGGGCGGGAAGCCGATCCGCTGGCCGCGATGGCCGCCTTCGCGGGGCCGGTCTGCGTGCCCGTCGTGCTCGGGCCGGACCTGCCGCTCGGGTTCTGTGCCTGGACGCCCGGCTGCGAAACGGCACCCGGCGCCTACGGCATCGCCGAGCCGGTGCGGGGGGCAGCCCTCGTGCCGCAGGTGCTGATCGTGCCGCTCCTCGCGTTCGACGCCGCAGGAAGGCGGCTCGGGCAGGGCGGCGGGTTCTACGACCGGACGCTCGCCGCGCTGCGCGGCGCGGGCCCGCTCCTCGCCATCGGTTTCGGCTATGCGGGCCAGGAAGTGGACGCGGTGCCCGCGGGCCCGCACGACGCGCCGCTCGACCTCGTCGTGACCGAAGCGGGGCTCGTCGTCCCCGCGCGGTGAGCCCTGGCGCCTGCTCAGCCGTCCATCGGCACGAAGGCCGAGGCCTTCACCCGCGCGACGGCGATGCTCGAGCGGTAGTGCCGGACGTTGGCGTCGGCGAGGAAGCTCCGCGCGAAGCGGTCGTAGTCCTCGATGTCGCGCACGATCACGACGAGCACGAAGTCGGCGTCGCCGGTGACGCAGTAGCAGTGCTGCACCTGGTCGTGCGTCTGGGCGCGGCGGTGGAACGCGTCGACGCGGTCCGGGCTGTCGCGCTCGAGCGTGACCGAGACGATCGCG
Organism: Paracoccaceae bacterium; assembly: GCA_965219015.1. Taxonomy (GTDB): domain Bacteria; phylum Pseudomonadota; class Alphaproteobacteria; order Rhodobacterales; family Rhodobacteraceae; genus CBDCNH01. The sequence continues at coordinate 757,748 of CBDCNH010000011.1, read as the reverse complement.
GTGACGCCGTAGCCCGCGGCCTTGGGATCGACCTGCACGACCTCGCCGGTGATCGTGCCGTCGCCGCGCAGCCGCTTCAGCCGCCGCTGCACCGAGGCCGTCGACGCGCCCGCCGTCTCGGCGAGCACGCGGACGGGGGTGCGCGCGTCGCGCTGCAAAAGGTCGAGGAGGATGCGGTCCGTCCGGTCCACGCGCGGCTTGCCTTCCGAATTGGCCTCGATCCTGATAGCGCCGTGCTGCGCCGGGGCCAACTCTGATCGGACGGCATCACGCGGCGCGCATAGCGTCCGTCCCATGCGACGCGGTGCCATCGCCATCCTGCCCTTCGCGCTCGGGGCCGCCATCTACGGCTTCGCCTTCGGCGTGGTCGCGGCGCAGGCGGGGTTTGCCTGGTGGGCGGTGGCGCTGATGAGCGCGTCGGTGTTCGCGGGCTCGTCGCAGATCGTGGCGGTGGACCGCTTTGCCGCCGACGGGCTCGTGCTCGGGGCGGCGGTCGCGGGGATGGCGCTCAACCTGCGCTATCTCGGCATCCTCGCCTCACTGCACGACGTCCTTGGGGCCGCGCCGCTCGCACGGCGGCTCCTCTCCATCCACCTCACATCGGACGAGAACTGGGCGCTGACGATGGCCATGCGGTCGCAGGGAGCGGGCGCGGGCTTCCTGCTCGGGTCGGGGCTGGTGCTGCTCGTCGTCTGGACCGCGGCGACGGCGCTCGGCGCGCTCGCCGGCCAGGCCGTGCCGGAGCTTGGCGCGCTTGGCATCGGCTTCGCGTTCACCGCCGCCTTCATCGCGATGGCCCGCGCGCTGTGGCGCGGCCGCGCCGACGCGCTGCCCTTCGCGGTGGCGTTCGGGGCGACGTTCGGGCTTGGCGCGGTCGGCGTCGCCGGCGCGGGCGCAATCCTCGGCGGCGCGGCGCTCGGTACGGCGGCCGCGGCGCTGCGGACGCGCACGTGACGGCGGCGCACTGGTCCCTGATCGCGGGTCTCGCCGCCGGCACCTACGCGATCCGGCTCCTCGGCTTCGCGGCAGGCCGCCGCATCGCCGCGAGCCCGCGCCTGCGCGCGCTCCTCGCCGACCTGCCCGGCTGCCTCGTCGTGGCGCTCGTCGCGGCCTCGATGCGGGGCGCGGGGCCGCTCGAATGGGCCGCCGCCGCGGTGGCGCTCCTGGTCGCGGTCGGGACGCGGAGCGTGCCCGCGACGATGCTCGCGGGCTTCGCGGTGGTGCTCGCGGGGCGCGCCCTCGGAGGGTGAGCCCGCCCGAACCGGCTTGCCCCCGCCACACCCGCCGCCTAGGTCAGCGGCATGAAGCTCCTCTTCCTCGGCGACGTGATGGGCCGCGCCGGCCGGGCGGCGGTGATCGAGCGGCTGCCGGGGCTGCGCGAGGCCTGGGGCCTCGACTTCGTCGTCGTCAACGCCGAGAACGCGACCGGCGGGGCGGGGCTCTCGGGCGAGCATGCGCGGGCGCTCCTCGGGGCCGGCGCGGACTGCCTCACGCTCGGCGACCATGCGTTCGACCAGAAGGACATGCTCGGCGCCATCGAGGCCGAGCCGCGCATCCTGCGGCCGCTGAACTACGCCCGCGCCGCGCCGGGGCAGGGCGCGCGCCTCTTCACCGCAGCAGGCGGGCGCAAGGTTCTGGTCGCGCAGGTGCTGGGGCAGGTGTTCATGAAGCGCCCGTTCGCGGACCCGTTCTCCGCCATCGACGCGGTGCTCCGCACTCATCCGCCGGGCGGCATCGCGCAGGCGGTGCTCGTCGACATGCACTGCGAGGCGACAAGCGAGAAGATGGCGATGGGGCACTGGTGCGACGGCCGCGCGAGCGTCGTCGTCGGCACGCATACCCATGTCCCCACGGCCGACGCGCAGGTGCTGCCAGGCGGCACCGCGTTCCAGGCGGACGCGGGCATGTGCGGCGACTACGACAGCGTGATCGGCATGGCCAAGGAGGAGCCGCTGCGGCGCTTCCTCACGGGCATGCCGAAGGGCCGCTTCGAGCCCGCGACCGGCGAGGCCACGCTCTGCGGGCTCTATGCCGAGACCGACGACCGCACCGGCCGGGCCACCCGCGCGCGCATGGTCCGCGTCGGCGGCAGGCTCGAGGCGGCGGGGCCGTGAGCCGCGAGCGCCTGGTCCTCGGCGGCATCCTCGTGGCGCTCGGCGCGGGCTGGGGCGTCACGCAGCCCCTGGCCAAGATCGCCGTGTCGGAGGGCTACCGGCACTTCGGTCTGGTGTTCTGGCAGCTCGCCATCGGCTCCGTCGTCCTTGGCGCGATCTCCGCGGTCCAGCGCCGCGGCCTCTCGCGCCGCCCCGAGGCGCTGGTGATGTACCTCGTCGTGGCGCTCTTCGGCACCGTGCTGCCGAACTCCGCGTCCTTCGAGGCGGCGCGCCACCTGCCGTCGGGGATCCTCTCCATCGTCCTCTCGCTCGTGCCGATGCTGGCGTTCCCGATCGCGATCGCGATGGGCAACGACCGCTTCAGCGCGCTGCGCCTCGCCGGCCTCGCCTGCGGGCTCGGCGGCGTCGCGATGATCGCCCTGCCGGGCTCGAGCCTGCCCGATGCCGGCATGGCGGCATGGCTGCCGCTCGCGATGGTGGCGCCCGCCTTCTACGCGCTCGAGGGCAACGTCGTGGCGCGCTGGGGCACCGGCGGGGTCGCGCCGATCCAGCTCCTCTTCGGCGCCTCGCTCACGGGTGCCATCGTCATGCTCCCCGTGGCGCTCCTGTCGGGCGAGTGGATCGACCCCTCGCCGCCCTGGCACGCGCCCGACGCGGCCCTTGTGACCTCCGCCACGATCCACGCCTTCGTCTATTCGGGCTATGTCTGGCTCGTCCGCCGCGCCGGCGCGGTCTTCGCGGTGCAGTGCTCCTACCTCGTGACGATCTTCGGCGTAGGCTGGGCGATGCTCATCCTCGACGAGACCTATTCAGGATGGATCTGGGCCGCGCTCGCCGCGATGTTGAGCGGGCTCTTTCTCGTGCAGCCGCGCCGCCCCGCAGCCGAGCTTGTCAACGAAGCGGTTTGAGGTACACCTCCGCGGCTGACTTCGCGGAGAACGGAAGATGCTCGGCTTCACCCTGTCCCCGGACGCTTCCGCGCTGACGGCCATCGCGATCATCGCGGCGATGCTCGTGCTCTTCGTCCGCGAGACCTATCCCGTCGAGGTGACGGCCATCAGCGGCGCGGCCGTGATGCTCATCCTCGGCATCCTGCCCGCGGACGCGGCGATCAAGGAGCTCTCGAACGCAGCCCCCTGGACCATCGCGGCCATGTACATCATCGTCGGCGGCCTCGTGCGGACCGGCGCGCTCGACTGGGTGACGGAGGTCGCCGAGCGCAACGTCGGGCGCCGCCCGAAGCTGACGCTCGCGCTCCTCGCCGTGGCGGTCGTCGGCATCTCGGCCTTCGTCAACAACACCCCCGTCGTCGTGGTGATGATCCCGATCTTCATGCAGCTCGCCACCCGCCTCGCCGCCTCGCCGTCGAAGCTGATGATCCCACTGAGCTACCTCTCCATCGTCGGCGGCACGATCACGCTCGTCGGCACATCGACCAACCTCGTCGTGGATGGCGTGGCGCGGGCGCGCGGCCTCGCGCCGTTCGGCATCTTCGAGATCACGCCCTTCGGGCTCATCGTGGCCGCCGTCGGGCTCGGCTACCTTGCGCTCGTGGCGCCCCGCGTGCTCCCGGATCGCGCCTCGATGACGGCGCTGCTCGGCGACCGCGCGAAGATGAAGTTCTTCACCGAGGTCGCCGTGCCCGAGGGCTCGGGCCTCGTCGGCCGGCGCCTCGACGAGGTGGACCTCTTCAAGCGCGAGGGCGTGCGCGTGATCGACGTGCTGCGCGGCGACGCCTCGCTGCGGCGCGAGCTTGCGGACGTGCGGCTCGAAACCGGCGACCGCGTCGTGCTTCGCACGCAGGTCTCGGAGATCCTCGGGCTGCAGACGAACCGCGAGCTGCGCCTCGTCGACAAGCTGTCGTCGGTGCAGACGAGCACGGTCGAGGTGCTCATCACGCCCGGCTGCCGGATGGAGGGCCGCTCGCTCGGCGCGCTGCGCCTGCGCCGGCGCTACGGGGTCTACACGCTCGCGGTGCATCGCCGGAGCCAGAACATCGGCCGGCAGCTCGACGACCTCGTGGTCCGCGTCGGCGACACGCTGCTCCTCGAGGGCGCGATGGCCGACATCCGCCGCCTCGCGGCCGACATGGATCTCGTGAACGTCGGCGCGCCGTCGGACCGCGCCTTCCGCCGCGGCCGCGCGCCGATCGTGGTGGCGGTGCTCGCGGGCGTCGTCGGGCTCGCGGCGCTCAACGTCGCGTCGATCCTGATCCTCGCCGTCGTCGGCGTGGCGATCGTGCTCGCGACGCGCTGCATCGACGCCGACGAGGCGTTCGGCTTCATCGACGGGCGGCTCCTCGGGCTCCTCTTCGGGATGCTCGGGGTCGGCGCGGGGCTCGACAACTCGGGCGCCGTCGAGCGCATCGTGGCCCTGGCGACGCCGTGGCTGATGGATCTGCCGCCGTGGCTCCTCGTCTTCGCGATCTACGCGCTGACGTCGCTCCTGACCGAGCTCATCTCCAACAACGCCGTGGCGGTCGTGGTGACGCCCATCGCCATCGGCCTCGGCGCATCGCTCGGGGTCGATCCGCGGCCCCTCGTCATCGCGGTGATGTTCGCGGCCTCGGCGAGCTTCGCCACGCCCATCGGCTACCAGACCAACACGCTCGTCTACGGGCCGGGCGGCTACACGTTCACCGATTTCCTCCGCATCGGCGTGCCGCTCAACGTCCTCATGGCGATCACCGGGGCCATCGCCATCCCGCTGATCTGGGGGCTCTGAGCGCGGCCTTGCGGGGCGCCGGGGCGGCGGACTATAGACAGCCCGATCAGCGTCGGAGAGGGTCATGGCAGGCCACAGCAAATGGGCGAACATCCAGCACCGCAAAGGGCGGCAGGATGCAGCGCGCTCGAAGCTCTTCTCCAAGCTCGCCCGCGAGATCACCGTGGCGGCGCGGATGGGCGACCCCGATCCCGAGAAGAACCCCCGCCTTCGGCTGGCGGTGCGCGAGGCGCGCGTCGTGTCGGTGCCGAAGGAGGTGATCGAGCGCGCGATCAACAAGGCCGCGGGGCCCGACGCCGACACCGTCGAGGAGATCCGCTACGAGGGCTACGGGCCGGCGGGCGTCGCGGTGATCGTCGAGGCGATGACCGACAACCGCAACCGGACCGCGTCGAACGTGCGCTCGATCTTCTCGAAGGCGGGCGGCAACCTCGCGGAGACCGGCGCGGTGAGCTTCCTCTTCGAGCGGAAGGGCCTCATCGCCTACGATCTCGCGGCGGGGAGCGCCGACGCGGTGCTCGAGGCCGCGATCGAGGCGGGCGCGGAGGACGTCGAGAGCGGCGCGGAGGGGCACGAGATCTGGTGCGCTTTCGAGGACATCGGCACGGTCAGCCGGGCGCTCGAGGCGAGCCTCGGCGAGGCCGCGAGCGCGAAGCTCGTGTGGAAGCCTACGGTGTCGACCGAACTCGACCTCGAGGCGGCGCAGCGGATGATGAAGCTCATGGACACGCTCGAGGACGACGACGACGTGCAGGTCGTGACGGCGAACTTCGAGCTGACCGACGCGGTGGCGGCGGCGCTGGAGACGGCGTAGGCCGCGCGGCGGCCGGGGGCGCTCCCGCACGTCGGCAGCGCAAGGGCGCCGCCTCCCCTTGGGCCGGGCGCGCGCTTCGCGCGCGAACAGGGGCGCCGCGGGCGAGGGCGGATCGAGAGTGCGGCAGCGCCGGCGGGATCCGACGCGGTGGCGAGGAGCACCCGGCCGAGGTGTGGCTGCGCGCGAGGGCCCGGAAGGCACCGTGCCGTCCTCGACCGTCCCTCCGCAGGACACCCGATCGGGCCGGCCGTGATCGTGCCCGCCGACGACGGCGGCGGTGGTGCGACAGCTTGGACATGCCGGTCAAGCTTGCGTCCTAGCGCCATCTGCCGGGCCGCACTGCGGCCGTCCTTTACCCGCCGACGCGGCTCGGCTAGTCCCTCGGGCGTGGCCTCCTTTGTTCCCGGCTTCTTCCTCGCTCTGTCGCTGATCCTCGCCATCGGGGCCCAGAATGCGTTCGTGCTGCGGCAGGGCATCCTCGGGCGCCATGTCTTCGCGGTCTCCGCGACCTGCGCGCTGTCCGACGCGCTCCTGATCGGCGCCGGGGTCGCGGGGTTCGGAGAGGTCGCCGCCCGCGCGCCCTGGGTGGCGCCGGTGCTGCGCTACGGCGGCGCCGCGTTCCTCATCGTCTACGGCGCGCGCGCGTTCCGCTCGGCGTGGCGCGGAGGGGGCATCGCTCGAGGCCATCGGCAGCGGTCAGTCGCTGCGGGCGGCGCTCGGCGTCTGCCTGGCGCTCACCTGGGGCAACCCGCACGTCTACCTCGACACGCTTCTCCTCATCGGCTCGGTCTCGACGCGCGCGCCGGACCGGCCGGCCTTCGCCGCCGGCGCCATGACGGCATCGGCCGTGTTCTTCTTCACGCTCGGCTACGGCGCGCGGCTGTTGCGGCCGGTGTTCCGGCGGCCGGTGGCATGGCGGGTGCTCGACGCCTGCGTCGGCGCGGTGATGTGGACCATCGCGGCGGGGCTGATCGTCAACGGCTAGGCGATCGTCTAGGCATTGCAAAGAGCTTGGCCCGCACCAAACCAGTGCGCGCGGTCTTGCGCCTGCCACGGCAACCGCGCCATCTGCCGCCATGACGACGATCGCCGACGCTGCCCTTCCCACGCCCGCTGCCGACCGGCCGCTCGAAGGGGTGCTCTGGATGGTCGCGAGCGGGCTTTCGTTCGTCGCCGTCAACGCCATCGTGAAGCACGTCGGCGCCGCGGTGCCGGCCGCCGAGGCCGCGTTCCTGCGCTACCTCCTCGGGCTCGTCTTCTTCGTGCCGATGCTCCCCACGCTGCTGCGCGTCCGGCTCGGGCGAAACCTCCTCGGCATCTTCGCGCTCCGCGCCGCGGTGCATACCGGCGGCGTGATCCTGTGGTTCTATGCGATGACGCAGATCCCGCTCGGCGAGGTCACGGCGATCAACTTTCTCACCCCGGTCTGCGTCACGGTGGGCGCTGCGCTGTTTCTCGGCGAGACGCTCGCGCTGCGACGGCTTCTCGCGGTCGCGGCGGCGATGCTCGGCGCGCTCGTCATCCTGCGCCCCGGCCTGCGCGCGCTCGAGCCCGGCCATGTCGCGATGCTCGGCACGGTGATGTTCTTCGCCGCCTCCTACATCGTCGCCAAGCGCCTCTCGGCGCTCGCGAGCCCGGCTGTGGTGGTGGCGCTTCTCTCCGTCGGGGTCACGGTCTGCCTCACGCCCTTCGCGCTCGCGCACTGGGTCCGGCCGACGGGCACCGAGGTTGCCTGGCTGCTCCTCACCGCCGGCTTCGCGACCGTCGGGCACCTCACCATGACGCTTGCCTTTCGAGCCGCCCCGGTCACCGTCACGCAGCCTGTCACGTTCCTGCAGCTCCTCTGGGCCGTCACCCTCGGCGCCGTCGCCTTCGGGGAGCCGGTCGACGGCTACGTCGTCGCGGGCGGGCTCGTCATCATGGGCGCGGTCAGCTTCATCACCTGGCGCGAGGCACAGGCGCGTCGGCGCGCGCCCGAGCGCGTCGATGCACCCTCCAGCACGGGCTCGCCGTGACGACGCGGGAGGACCCGGCCCGGCGACGCTGTGCGGATGCCGCGCGCCGTCTCCGACGGTTCGGTCAGCGCGGCGTCTCGACCGCCGCGATGCGCGGGCGGACCACGGTGTCGATCTCGGCGGCGGCGCGGGGGTCGAGGAGCTTCGCCAGCACCGACTCGCGCGTCACCTCGCCGATGATCCGGCCGTCCTCCGTCACGCCGACGGGACGGCCGGTATCGCGGACCATCTCCATCACGGCGCGGATGTCGGCGTCGGGGGCGACGGTCTGCGCGGTCGCGCCAGAGAACGGCCGCATCACGTCGCGCGCGCAGAGCACGCCCAAGGGGTTCATGTGCGCCACGAACTCGGCGACGTACTCGGAGGCGGGCGCTGAGTAGATCTCGCGCGGCGTGCCGCACTGCACGATCCGGCCGCCCTCCATGATCGCGATGCGGTTGCCGAGCTTGAACGCCTCGTCGAGGTCGTGGCTGACGAAGACGATGGTGCGTTTGAGCTTCGCCTGCAGGTCGAGGAGCTCGTCCTGGAGCCGCGTGCGGATCAGGGGATCGAGCGCGGAGAACGGCTCGTCCATCAGGAGGATCGGCGCCTCGGTCGCGAACGCGCGGGCGAGGCCGACGCGCTGCTGCATGCCGCCCGAGAGCTCGCCCACCCGCCGGTCGGCCCATTGCGCGAGGCCGACGAGCTCGAGCTGGCGGTCGACCTGGGCGTTGCGCTCGGCGGGCTTCATGCCGCCGATCTCGAGCCCGAGGCCGACGTTCTCGCGCACCGTCCGCCACGGCAGGAGCCCGAACGCCTGGAACACCATCGCGACGTTGCGGAGCCTGAGCCGGCGCAGCGTCGCGGCGTCGGTGCTGGTGACGCTGACCATGCCGGCGCCGTCGTGGACGCGCACCTCGCCGCGGACGACCGGGTTGAGCCCGTTGACGGCGCGCAGGAGCGTGGACTTGCCCGAGCCCGACAGCCCCATCAGCACGAGGATCTCGCCCGAGGCGACGGTCAGCGTGCAGTCGTGGACGCCGAGCACCTGGTCGCAGTCGCGCTGCACCTCGGCGCGGCTCTTGCCGGCGTCCATCAGGGGCAGGGCGGTGGCGGGGCGGTTGCCGAAGACGATGTTGACGTGGTCGAACTCGACGGCCGCCTGGCCCTCCGGGGCGCTCATTTGCGCCGCTCCAGGCGCAGCATCCGGTCGAGCAGGATCGCCACCACGACGATCACGAACCCGCTCTCGAAGCCGAGCGAGGTGTTGACCGAGTTGAGCGCGCGCACCACGGGCACGCCGAGCCCGCTCGCGCCGACGAGCGCCGCGATCACCACCATTGAGAGCGAGAGCATGATCGTCTGGTTGAGCCCCGCCATGATCTGCGGCAGCGCGTAGGGCAGCTCGACCTTCCAGAGCCGCTGCCGGGGCGTCGCGCCGAAGGCGGTCGCGGCCTCGAGGAGCGGCTCGGGCGTCGTGGAGATGCCGAGATGCGTGAGCCGGACCGGCGCCGGCAGCACGAAGATCACCGTCGCGATCAGGCCCGGCACCATGCCGATGCCGAAGAACACGATGGCCGGGATGAGGTAGACGAAGGTGGGCAGCGTCTGCATCAGGTCGAGCACCGGCCGCATCGTGGCGTAGAGCCGCGGGCGGTGCGCGGTCGCGATGCCGATGGGCACGCCCACGGCCATGCACACGACGCAGGACGACAGCACCAGCGTCAGGCTCTGCATCGTCTCCGTCCAGTAGCCCTGGTTGAGGACGAAGAGGAAGCCGAGGAGCGTCAGCAGGCACGGCTTCCACGAGCGCTGCAGCGCCCAGGTCAGCGCCACGAAGACCGCGACGACGAGAAGCGGCGGCGGCGTCTCGAGGCACCACAGGATCGCGGCGATGAGCGAGGTCATGCCCTGCGAGAGCCCGTCGAAGAACCAGCCGCCGTGCGCCTGCAGCCAGGTGAAGAGCGACTTCGCGGTGGCCCCCACGGGTATCTTGGTCGTCAGGAAGTCCATGCGCCGCTCCCCTGCGATGGCACGGCCCCGGAGCAGGCTGCTCCGGGGCGCTTAGGCTCAGAGCCCGAGCTTCGCCTTCACCGCGTCGGCGCCGGGCTGGCCGTCGGCCGTGGTCACGCCGTCGAGCCAGCCCATCACCATGTCGGGGTTGGCCTCCATCCAGGCCATCGTCGCCTTGTCGGGGTCGGTGCCGTCGTCGAGGATCTCGCCCATGATCTTGTTCTCCATCGGCAGGGTGAACTTCAGGTTCGCGAGAAACTTGCCGACGTTCGGGCACGCCTCGGCGTAGCCTTTGCGCGTCACGGTGTTGACCACGCCCTCGCCGCCGAAGAAGTCCTCGCCGCCGGTGAGGTACTTCAGGTCGAAGTTCGCGTTCATCGGGTGCGGCTCCCAGCCGAGGAACACCACGTCCTCCTTCTTGGCATAGGCGCGGCCGACCTGCGCCAGCATCCCCTGCTCGGAGCTCTCCACGACCTCTAGCCCCGAAAGCCCGCTGTCGGGCATCTCGGTCAGGCTGATGAGGTACTGGTTGCCCTCGTTGCCGGGCTCGATGCCGTAGACCTTGTCGTCGAGCTTGTCCTTGAACTTGGCGATGTCGGCGTAGGTCTTCAGCCCCTCGTCGTAGGTGTAGGTCGGGACGGCGAGCGTGTACTTCGTGCCGGTGAGGTTGGTGCCGACGGTCTCGATCGTGCCCTTGTCGAGGTAGGGCTGGATCGCGGAGGTCTGCGCCGGGAGCCAGTTGCCGAGGAACACGTCGATGTCGCCGTTGTCGAGCGAGGCGAAGGTCACGGGCACGCCCAGCACCTTCACCTCGACGTCGTAGCCGAGGGCCTCAAGCACCTGCTTGGCGGCGGAGGTGGTCGTGGTGATGTCGGTCCAGCCGACATCGGAGAACGTGACCGTGTCGCAGTCGGCGGCGCCGGCGGCGGTCGCGACGGCGAGGGACGGCGGCGAGGGGGCGGCGGCGAGGGAGGCGGCGGTGAGGGCGATCTTCGTCGGTATCATGCGTGCGCTCCTGTGGGACTGTGCGGTTTGAGTCCGATGAGTTGCAGTTCGGTTTCTTGATTGACGGGTCAGTTAAGGCCGATTATCCGAAACCGGTCAACGCCGATGAGGGCCGGTCCGTGCCGAAGCTGGGGATGGAGCCTATCCGACGCGCGGCGCTCGTGAAAGCCACCATCGCCGAGATCGGACAGACCGGCAGCCTCGACGTGACCGTCGGCCAGATCGCGCGGCGGGCCGGCATGTCGACGGCGCTTGCACATCACTATTTCGGCGGCAAGGACCGGATCTTTCTCGCCGCGATGCGCCACATCCTTGGCGAGTTCGGTCGCTCGACCCGCGCGGCGGTCGGTGCCGAGACCGATCCCGCGGCCCGCGTCCGGGCCATCATCCGCGCGAGCTTCGCCTCCGAGAACTTCGATCCGTCGGTGATCGCGGCCTGGCTCAGCTTCTACGTCCAGGCGCAGCACGCTCCCGAGGCGCGGCGGCTTCTCAGGGTCTACCTGCGGCGCCTGCAATCGAACCTCGCCCACGAACTCGCCCCCCTCGTCGGCCGGCGGGCTGCCTGCGTCGCCGAGGGGATCGGCGCGATGATCGACGGCGTCTACATCCGGCAGGCGCTCCGCGCGCCGATCGACCGGGACGAGGCGGCAGCACTGGTGCTCGATTACCTCGATCTCGCCCTCATGCGGCAAGGCCGGTCGTGAGCCCTCCGAACATCCTGATCTTCATGGTCGACCAGCTGGCCGGAACCTTCTTTCCCGATGGTCCCGCCGATTTCCTGCACGTGCCCAATCTCCGGGCGCTTGGCCGAAGGTCCGTGCGGTTCGCGAACACCTATACGGCCTCGCCGCTCTGCGCGCCGGCGCGGGCGTCTTTCGTGTCGGGGCTGCTGCCGTCGGCCACGCGGGTCTACGACAACGCCGCCGAGTTCGCCTCGGACGTGCCGACCTACGCGCACCACCTCCGCCGCGCGGGCTACGCGACGTGCCTCGCCGGCAAGATGCACTTCGTGGGCCCCGACCAGCTCCACGGCTACGAGAGCCGCCTCACGACCGACATCTACCCGCGGACTTCGGCTGGACGCCGGACTGGCGCGAGCCCGACCGGCGGATCGACTGGTGGTACCACAATCTCGGGTCGGTGACGGGCGCGGGCGTCGCCGAGATCACCAACCAGATGGACTACGACGACGACGTGGCGCACCAGGCGATCCGGCAGGTCCATGACTACGCGCGCGATCCCGGGCGTCCGTGGTGCCTGACGGTGAGCTTCACGCATCCGCACGACCCCTACGTGGCGCGGCGCCGGTTCTGGGATCTCTACGAGGGCGTCCCCGAGCTCGACCCCGCGACCGACCCGGTGCCTTACGAGGACCAGGATCCCCATTCGCGGCGGCTGATGGACGCCTGCGACTGGCGCGCGACGCCGCTCTCGGCCGCGCAGGTCCGGCGCGCGCGCCAGGGGTACTTCGCCTCGATCAGCTACGTCGACGCAGAGATCGGCCGCGTGCTCGCGGCGCTCGAGGCGACGCGGCAGGAGGCGGCGGTCGTGTTCCTGTCGGATCACGGCGACATGCTCGGCGAGCGCGGCCTGTGGTTCAAGATGTCGTTCCGCGAGGGCGCGTGCCGCGTGCCGCTGATGCTGGCGGCGCCGGGCCTTGCGCCGGGGGTGGTGGAGACGCCGGTGAGCACCATCGACGTGGTCCCGACGCTTGCCGATCTCGCGGGGCTGTCGCTCGGCGAACTTGCGCCCTGGACGGTCGGGGAGACCCTGCTTCCGCTCGCGCGCGGCGCCCGGCGGACCACGCCGGTGGCGATGGAGTACGCGGCCGAGGGCTCCGTCGCGCCGATGGTGGCGCTGCGGGACGGGCGCTGGAAGATGATCCGCTGCCCTGCCGACCCCGACCAGCTCTTCGACCTCGAGACGGACCCCGGCGAGACGACGAACCTGGCAGGCGATCCGGTCCATGCCGGGGTGCTGGCGCGGCTCGGGTCAGCCATCGACGCGCGCTGGGATCTCGCCGGCTTCGACGCGGCGGTGCGCGAGAGCCAGGCGCGGCGGCACGTGGTCTACGCGGCGCTCAGGAACGGCGCCTATTTCCCGTGGGACCACCAGCCGCTGCGCGCGGCCGGCGAGCAGTACATGCGCAACCACATGGACCTCAACGTCCTCGAGGAGCGGCGGCGGTTTCCGCGCGGCGCGTGATGGAGGCACAGCCGCCGGCCAGCCATTTCGTCGACGGCGCGCCGCTCGAGGACGCGGCGGGCGCGGCCATCGAGGTGACGTTCCCCTACGACGGCCGGACGATCGCGCGCGTCCACGAGGCGACGCCCGGAGTGCTCGACGCCGCCCTCGACGCCGCGCGCCGCGCGCAGCCCGCCTGGGCGGCGCTGCGCCCGGTCGAGCGCGGCCGGGTGCTGGCGCGCGCGGCGGCGCTGCTGCGCGAGGCCAACGAGGAACTGGCGGTGCTCGAGACGCTCGACACCGGCAAGCCCATCGCCGAGACACGGGTGGCCGACGCCGCCTCGGGGGCGGACGCGTTCGAGTATTTCGCGGGCGCGGTGCAGCAGGTGGCGGGCGAGCGGATCCCGCTCGGGCGCGACTTCGTGCTGACCGAGCGCGTGCCGCTCGGCGTCTGCGCGGGCATCGGGGCCTGGAACTATCCGGTCCAGATCGCCTGCTGGAAGGCCGCCCCGGCGCTCGCGTTCGGCAACGCGATGGTCTTCAAGCCCTCGGAGGCGACGCCGCTCTCGGCGCTGCGGCTGGCGGCGATCCTGATCGAGGCGGGGCTGCCGGCGGGGCTCTTCTCGGTGGTGCAGGGGCGCGGCGCGGTGGGGGCCGCCCTCGCCACCGATCCCCGCGTCGCCAAGGTCTCGCTGACGGGCTCGGTCGCGACGGGGCGGCGCGTCTATGCGGCGGCGGCGGCGGGGATGCGCGCGGTCACGATGGAGCTCGGCGGCAAGTCGCCGCTCCTCGTCTTCGACGACGCCGACCTCGAGGACGCGGTCGGCGGCGCGATGCTCGGCAACTTCTACTCGGCGGGGCAGGTGTGCTCGAACGGCACGCGGGTGTTCGTGCAGGACGGCATCCGGGAGGCGTTCCTCGCGCGGCTTGCCGAACGGACGCGCGCCATCGTGATGGGCGACCCGCGCGAGGACGGGGTGCAGATCGGGCCGATGGTGTCGCGGGCTCAGGCCGATCGCGTCCGCGGCTTCGTCGCGGCGGGGCTGGCGGAGGGCGCGCGGCTGGTGGCGGGCGGAGGCGGCGAAGGGGCGTTCGTCGCGCCCACGGTGTTCGCCGACGTGACCGACGGCATGGCGATCGCGCGCGAGGAAATCTTCGGGCCGGTGATGGCGGTGCTGGGGTTCGCCACCGAGGACGAGGCGGTCGCGCGCGCGAACGCCACCCCCTACGGGCTCGCGGCGGGGGTGTTCACGCGCGACCTCGCCCGCGCGCACCGCGTGGCGGGGCGGCTCGAGGCGGGGACGACCTGGATCAACGCCTACAACCTCACGCCCGTCGAGGCGCCGTTCGGCGCGGTGAAGCTCTCGGGCCTGGGGCGCGAGAACGGGCGGACGGCGGTCGAGCACTACACGGCGGTGCGGAGCGTCTACGTCGGGATGGGGCCGGTCGAGGCGCCGTTTTGATCCGCGCGCGCAGGGGCCCCGGTGCCCGGGGCCGGGGGCGCTCCCGCCCGTCGGCGGCGCTGAAGGAGCGCCGCCTCCCGTTGGGCCGGGCGCGCGCTCTGCGCGCGAACAGGGGCATCGTGGCACGCGCACCGCGCGCGGGACACGGACGCGCGCCCAACGGCGCTTCGGAGGACGCGCGCGGCACGGGCGCGGCCGCCGCATGACGGAGGTCTCCGACTACGTGGTCGTAGGCGCGGGCTCGGCAGGGTCGGCGATCGCCTATCGGCTGGCGGAGGCGGGACGGAGCGTCACCATCATCGAGCATGGCGGCTCGGACGCGGGGCCGTTCATCCAGATGCCGGGGGCGCTCAGCTATCCGATGGGGATGGCGCGCTACGACTGGGGCTTTCGCTCGGAGCCGGAGCCGAACCTTGGCGGCCGCACCCTCGCCGTGCCCCGCGGGAAGGTCATCGGGGGGTCGTCCTCGATCAACGGCATGGTGTTCGTGCGGGGCCATGCGCGCGACTTCGACCACTGGGCCGAGGCAGGGGCGGCGGGGTGGCGCTATGCCGACGTGCTGCCGTACTTCCGGCGCATGGAGACCTGGCACGGCGCGGGCGGCGACGCGAGCTTTCGCGGGCAGGCGGGACCGGTCCACGTCAGCCGCGGGCGGCAGGTCAACCCGCTCTTCGCGGCCTTCGTCGAGGCGGGGCGGCAGGCGGGCTATCCGGTGACGGCGGACTACAACGGCGCGCAGCAGGAAGGCTTCGGCGCCATGGAGGCGACGATCTGGCAGGGCCGGCGCTGGTCGGCGGCGCGCGCCTACCTGCGCCCGGCGCTGGCGACGGGGCGCTGCCGGCTCGTCCGGGCGCTGGCCGAGCGGGTGGTGATCGAGGACGGGCGCGCGACGGGGGTGACGGTGCGGCGCCGCGGGCGCGCCGAGGTGATCCGGGCGGGGCGCGAGGTGATCCTCGCGGCCTCGTCGATCAACACGCCGAAGCTCCTGATGCTGTCCGGCATCGGACCGGCGGCCGAGCTTGCGCGGCACGGCATCCCGGTCATCGCCGACCGCGCCGGGGTGGGGGCAAACCTGCAGGATCATCTCGAGCTCTATGTGCAGTATGCTGCGCTGCAGCCGATCACGCTCTACCGGTACTGGAATCCGCTGGGCAAGGCCTTCGTCGGCGCACGGTGGCTGCTGACCCGGACCGGACCGGGCGCATCGAACCAGTTCGAGAGCGCCGCGTTCATCCGGTCCGCTCCCGGGGTGGACTACCCGGATCTGCAATACCATTTCATTCCGATCGCGGTCCGCTATGACGGGCGGGCTTCGGTGAGTGGGCACGGGTTCCAGGCGCATGTCGGGCCGATGCGCTCCCCGAGCCGGGGCACGGTGACGCTGCGCTCGGCCGATCCGGCCGATCCGCCGCTCATCCGGTTCAACTACATGAGCGTGCCGCAGGACTGGGAGGACTTCCGCCGCGCCATCCGGCTGACGCGCGAGATCTTCGCCCAACCCGCGTTCGCGCCGCACGTGCGCCTCGAGATCACGCCGGGGGCGGGCGTGACGTCGGACGCGGACCTCGACGCCTACGTGCGCGACCATTCCGAGAGCGCCTACCACCCATGCGGCACGGCGCGGATGGGGGCGGCGGACGATCCCGGCGCGGTCGTGGACCCCGAGTGCCGGGTGATCGGGGTCGAGGGGCTCCGGGCGGCGGACAGCTCGATCTTCCCGCGCATCCCGAACGGCAACCTCAACGCGCCGTCGATCATGACGGGCGAGAAGGCGGCCGACCACATCCTTGGCCGCGCGCCGCTCAGCCCGTCGAACGCGGAGCCGTGGATCCATCCGGAGTGGCGGGTGTCGCAGCGCTAGGGAAGCCGCCCGACGGGAAGCGCCGCTCGGCCGCGTCAGGCGTCGGGGCGGCGCTCGACTTCGGCCTGGAAGCGGTCGAAGAACACGTCGGCGAAGCGCTTGGCCACACCGTCGATGAGCCGCGAGCCGAGCTGCGCGATCTTGCCTCCGATCGCGGCATCGGCGGTGTAGGCGAGCGCGGTGCCGCCCTCGGCATCGGCGAGCGTGACGGCCGCGGTGCCCTTGGCGAAGCCCGCGACCCCGCCCGAGCCCTCGCCGGTCAGCGTGTAGCTCGTGCCCTGCACGACGTCGCTGACCGTCACCTGGCCGCGGAAGGTCGCGCTCACCGGGCCGACCTTCTGCTTGACGACCGCGGCGTAGCCCGTCGCGGAGGTGCCGGTCATCTCCGTGCAGCCCGGGATGCACGCGCCGAGCGTCTCCGCGTCGTTGAGCAGCGCCCAGACGGTCGCACGGTCGGCGGCGATGGTGCGGGTACCGGAAAAGTTCATGCTGTCCTCCTTTGCGCGCGCTGCGCCTGCTGATATTCCATGCCGCGTTTGGAGCGGTGTGGGAAGCCCGAAGCGGGCGGCTGACCGGTTCCGGACGGACGTCATGCCAAGATCGGAGGCAGCATTGAAGCGCGTGCTTGCGGTGATCTTCGCGCTCGTGGCCCAGCCCGCATGGTCGGAGCCGGAGCTGCGCCTGCCGGACGGGGTGACGCTTCTGGAAACGCGCTGGGACGAGGAGGTCGGCGAGGACGGCATCGCCGGGCTCTGGGCAAGATTCCGCTTCGTGGCGCCGGCGCTGGCGGCGATGGACTACGCGCAGGCAGAGCCTGCGCTCGACGCGCTGTGCCGCGACGTGGCTCTGGCCAAGGTGGCAGCGGACGGCCGGACGCCGCGTGTCGTGATCGTGTCGGTGGCCGACCGACCCGCCGAGTTCGGGGCTCCCGACGCTGAAATCGTTCAGTATTTTGCGGCCTACGACGTCACGGGCGGACGCTGCGCCGCAATCGAGCCCTGAGCGCCGGGAGCCGATGCTCGAAGTTGATGCAACCGCGCCACAGGGCTCGTTTCTCGCGACCGGCCGATGGCGCGCCCGGGTGGTGCGGGCTAGTCTCGCGAGGAGTTGCACTGGGGCAACTTGTAGTTCAAACAACAGTCCGGGACAGCAATGACGCAGGTCCATGGGCTCCAAAAGAAGCAGGAGACGAGGATGTCGAAGAGCATGAAGATCGTGATGGCGGTGTGCCTGGTCGCGTTTGTTGGCGCATGCGCCAAGAAGCCCGCGCCGGAGCCCGTCTACATCCAGCAGCCGGTCACCGCCGAGCCGACGCTGCAGAAGTACTGAGCAGAGGCCAGTCATTCAGGACCGGGGCGAGCCAAGCTCGCCCCGTCTCCATTTCGGGCCTGTGCGCCAAGGGCCAGACATGCTGAAGCACCGCGGCTTTCCCGGACGGCTTCCGGGCACCGATTTCCAGTTCGTCATCCGCCGCGCCAATGATCGCGGCGCCACGCCGATCGTCGAGCGCGCCCGGTACGCCGACCGCAGGGCCGCCGATCGGCGCGCCGACGCGGGCTTCGTGGCCGCCCTCTGGGCCGCCTTCGGCGACGCGCCCTTCGAGCGTGGCAATCTCGATGCCGGCCGGCTGTCTTGGGTCTTCGGGCGCGAGGTGCTCCCCGCCGCGGAGCCATTCGACCCTGCAAGCTATGAGGCGATGCTGCGGCTCGACGTCGCGGCGGCGCGGAGGAGCTTTCCCGAGGTCTTCACGGACGATCCGCACACGACGCCGGCGTGATCGCGAGGTTGCAGTACGAAAGCCAGGCAGAATCGGCTTTCGTTTGCCGCCGATGCCGGTAAAATCCGCCATCGGATTTGCTTCCCAGCAAGGAGAACGGACATGCAAATGGTCAGGATCGCCGCCGCCGGAGCGCTGGCGCTCGGGCTTGCGGCCTGCAGCGAGGGCCAGGGGCTCGGCGACTATTCCGACACCCAGCGCGGCATCGCCGGCGCGGCGGCGGGCGCCGTCATCTCGGACGCGACCGGAGGCAATGCGCTCACGGGTGCTGTCATCGGCGGCGCCGCCGGCGTGTTCTGCGACGACGCGGGCGTGTGCAAGAAGCGCCGGCCTACCTACTATTGACGGGTCGTCGCCGCCGCGTCGGTGAGCCGCGGCGGCGTCACCGGCCGGCGGGCCGCTGTTGCTGCATTTCCTCGATGCGGAGCGGCGTCTTGTCGATGGCCTGCGACAGCTCCCGTACGGTCCAGGGCGACGCCTTTCGCAGCTTGATCCCGCCATCCTTGTCGATGAGCACGATCGAGAAGCCGCGCGGCCGGAGCTTGCGGCGAACGGCGCTCGGGTTTGCCGGATCGGTGTCGGTGATGACCACGACGTCGCGCTCGGCGAGCGCGTCCATTCGTTCGGTGACGTTCCGGACCTGCTCGGCGAACGCAGGATCGGCGGGTGTGTCGGCGAAGATCACGAACGGTCGCGCGACCCACATGAAGCTCGCGAGGTCGACGCCGTCCGCGTCCCGGATCCCGGCCGCGGCGGTCGCGACCTCGGGCACGCCGGCCTCCGCGACCGAAAGCTGCTGCGCGCTCGAAGCGGCCGCGCAGGACAGGGCCACGGCGGCGGTCAGGAGAACTCCTCGCATGACCGGGATATAGGGTGCGGGCCCGGTATTGCACAGGGCCGTCTCGGGGCGCCCGCGGCCGCACCGGCACGGCGTGCCCGCGGCATGGCCCGGAGGAGCGGGCATCGTCTTGGACCTGACGCTGCATCTCGGCGCGCACCGGACCGGGTCCGCGACCCTCGCGCACATCATGGCGCGCAACGCCGATCGTCTGGCGGCGGCGGGTGCTGCGGTCTGGGGCCCGAAGCGGTTGCGGGATGCCGGGGCGGAGAGCCTCTTTGGCCCCGACGGCCGGCGTGCGGCGGGACGGCTCCGCATCGGCATGGCGCTTCTCGCCCGGTCCGGCACGCGGCGTCTGGTGATCAGCGACGCGGGCCTTCTCGGCGGCCTTGGCGGCAACCTCGCGGAGGCGACGCTCTATCCGGCGGCAGGGCCGCGCGCATGCCGGATCGCAGCGCTCGCCGCCGCGCATCCGCTCCGCATCGTGCTGACGATCCGCAGTTACGAGGGCTACTGGGCGTCTGCGCTTGCGATGAGCCTCGCTCACGGCGCGCGCTTGCCGGACGACGGGCATCTCGACCGCATCGTCACGCAGCCCCGGCGTTGGCAGCGGATCGTCGAGGACGTCGCGGCCGCGGTGCCGCAGGCCGAGATCCGGGTCACGCGCTTCGAGGCGGTGCGGGGCGAACCGGAGGCGCACCTCGCGGTGCTCGACGACGCGCGGCTGGCGGCGGTGCCGCTGCGCGACCGCGACGCCCATGCCGGCGCCGAGCCCGGGCGGGCGGCCCTGCGCGCCGTCCTCGAGGACCGAGGGCTGACGCCCGCCGCCGCGATGGATGCGATCGGTGGCGGCGAGGGGCACTGGCAACCGTTTTCGGGGGCGCACCGCGAGACGCTGCGCGCGGTCTACGCCGAGGATCTCGCGTGGCTTCGCGACGGCGCGGCGGGCTTGGCGACGCTGGACGACGGGGCCGCGCCCAGGCCGTCTCCGTGATGGCGCTCGATCATCTCGTCGTCACGGCAGCCGACCTCGACGCGGGCGCCGGATGGGTCGAGGCGAACCTCGGCGTGCCGCTCGCACCCGGCGGCCGGCATCCGGGCATGGGCACGGCGAACCGGCTCCTCGGGCTCGGGCCGGGCCTCTATCTCGAGGTGATCGCCGTCGATCCGGGCGCGGCACCGCCCGCACGCCCGCGGTGGTTCGGGCTCGACGGTCCGCAAGATGCGCCGCGGCTCGCGACATGGGTGGCGCGCGTGCCCGATCTCGACGCTTCCCACGCGACCGCCCCGACCGGGCTGGCACCGCCCGTGCCGATGCGGCGCGGCGATCTCTCCTGGCGCATCGCAGCACCTCAGGGCGACCCCGCGCCCTTCGACGGCACCTTTCCCGCGCTCATCGCGTGGGACGCCGGCGTCCCGCACCCGTCTGCCCGCCTCGCCGACACCGGCGCGCGGCTCGAGACGCTGGTCTTGGTCCACCCGCGCGCCGCGGCGCTGAAAGCCGCGCTCGGCGCCGTCACGGACCCGCGCCTCCGCATTGCCGCCGGTCCGGCGCCGCGCCTTGCCGCCCGGATCGCCACCTCTGGCGGCACGCGCTGGCTCGGGGCACCGGCCTGACGGCTCCGCGGCGCTCCCCACCCGTCACCGTGACGTCCCGGAGGAGGCTTTGCCGCCGCACGCGGAGCAGGACCGGCCCGCGGCACTGCGCTGCGCTGACAGGCACGCCGCCGCGCGCTAGGATGGCTCCCATGTCGATCTGGACGCGCATCACCGACACGCTGGCCGCCCTCGCGTCCGGCGAGGGTCTCGGGCATCTCTTCGACCGGCTCCGCACGCCTCCCGAGCGCACCGTGGGGTTCGCCATCGCCGTCATTGCGCTCGGCGCCAAGATGGCCAAGGCCGACGGCCGGGTGACGCGCGACGAGGTGGCGGCGTTCCGCGAGATCTTCACCATACCGCCCGGCGAGGAGGCGCACGCGGCGCGGGTGTTCAACCTCGCGCGGCAGGACGTGGTTGGGTACGAGGACTACGCGCGCCGCATCGCGCGGCTCTTCGCGGGCAACACCGGCGTGCTCACCGACTTGCTCGAGGGGCTCTTTCACATCGCCGTCGCGGACGGACGCTTCGATCCCGAGGAGGAGGACTTCCTGCGCCGGGTCGCAAAAACCTTCGGGATGAGCGACGCGGCCTTTGCGTCGATCCGCGTGCGGCACGCGCCGGGCAGCGCGCCCGACCCCTGGGCCGTGCTCGGCCTCGCCCCCGGCGCGCCGCTGGCCGAGGCGCGCGCCGCCTGGCGCCGCGCCGTGCGCGCGAGCCACCCCGACGGCATGATCGCGCGCGGCGTGCCGCCCGAAGCCGTGCGCGTCGCCGAGACCCACCTCGCGGCCGTCAACGCAGCCTGGGAGACGATCCGGTCGTCGGCATGAGGAACCGCCGCCGCGACCCGCCCGTTGATCCGGCGAGGAGACCCGCCATGCTCAGAACCGCCGCCATCCTTGCCGCCGTCCTTGCCGTCCTGGCCACGCCCGCGCTCGCGCAAGAGGCTCCGCAATCGAACCTCGGGCAGGGCCTCGACAAGCTGCGCGAGGGCACCGCGCAGATCCTGGAAGGGCTGAAGGAGAAGGCGGGCCCCGCGCTGCAGGGCCTGAAGGACGACCTCGGCACCCTCATCGACGACGCCAGCGCCTACGAGGCCCCCGAGGTGCAGCCGAACGGCGACATCCTGATCCGCCGCAAGGTGCCGAGGACGGTCCCGCCGCCCGACGTGCCCACTCCCGACGCGCTGCCCGACACGGACACCGAGACGGGGCCGACGAACATCTAATCGTCCGCGCACGAGGCGCGCCCGGCACCACCGACCGGTCGACGGCGCGCGAGATCGTAGGCATCGAGCCGTTGCGTTCATTCGGCAGCAGCGGCGCGCCCCGGACCGCGTGGTCTCCCGAGGCCACGTCGGGCGAGCGTCTAAGCCTTTCCCACGCGCACCTCGGTCGTGACCTTGAGGGCGGCGCCGAGCGAGGCGAAGCGGGCGGCGGCGACCTCGCCGTAGAGCGCCTGCGTTCGCGGCGTGAGCACCAGCTCGAGCAGCTTCTTCTTGGGGGTGAGGCGCAGCGTGCCGGCCTGTTCCGGCGCTTCGACGGCGAACATCGCGCCGAAGCGCATCGCCTTTCCGAGCGCCTCGGCGTCGGCGATCTCGGCTTCGGTCAGGAGCGCGAAGAGGGGCTCGAGCCGGGAGCCCGCGCGGCTGTTCTTGTACCGGTGCAGCAGCGCCAGCCCGAGGAACACGCGGCCGCCGTGGTCGAGGCCGCCGAGGTTGGCGCGCGTCGCGTTGTCGAAGCAGGCCTCGGCGCGGTAGTCGGGGTGCGCGCGCCAGGTCACGTCGTGGAGGAGGCACGCGGCGAGGATCAGGCGCAGCCGGTCGGGCGGGGCGGTCTCGTAGAGCGGCAGCAGGAACTCGTAGAGCCGCGCGCCGAAGCCCGGTACCCGCGCGGAGGTCGCCTCGGCGTAGCGGCAGGCCTCGATCAGCGGATCGCGGAGCCGCAGCCGCTCCGGCATCTGCTCGTAGAGCAACCCCTCGCGGATGCCGTAGGACGACACGTCGATCTCGCGCGGGCGGAACACCTTGACGAGCCCGCGCAGCACCTCGGACGCGAGCGGCACGAGGTCCATCCGGTCCGACGAGGTGCCGGTGCGCTGGCGCAGCGCGGCGGGGTCGTTGGCGGCAATCCACTCCACGGTGTCGAGGGCGGAGTCGGGCGTCATGCGGTACTCGTGGAGGACCGTCAGCGGGTAGCCGCGGCGCTCCATGTCGAGCCGCGCGATGGCCCGCCAGGAGCCGCCGACGAGGTAGATGCGCTTGCGGTCGGTGCCGATCTCGGCGCGGCGCTCGGCGAGGATGCCGTCGATGTGCGTCCGGAGCGCCGACTTGCCGCCGGTGAGCTGCTGCAGCCGGAACGGCCCGAGCGGCGAGGTGACGCGTGTGCCGACGCGGCCCTCGCCGATCACGGCGAGCTCCATCGACGATCCGCCGATGTCCGACACGATGCCCTCGGCGCCCGGCCAGCCGAGGAGCACGCCCTGCGCCGAGAGCCGCGCCTCCTCGCGGCCATCGATCACCCAGAGCTTGAGCCCGGTCTCGCGCTCGACGAGGTCGCGGAACTCCGGGCCATCGGCCGCCTCGCGGACGGCCGCGGTGGCGACGCAGGTGAGGGGCGGCAGGTCCATGCCCTCGGCGAGGAGCGCGAAACGGGCCAGGGCGGCGAGCGCGCGCGTCCGGCCCTTCGGATTGAGCCGGCCGGTTGCGGCGAAGCCCTGGCCGAGGCCGCACATGACCTTCTCGTTGTAGAAATACGCAGGCGAGCGCGCGGCTCCGTCGAAGACGACGAGGCGCACCGAGTTCGAGCCGACGTCGACCACGCCGACGCGGGCGAGCGCGCGCGCGTCAGGGTCATCGAAGAGAGCCCGGCCGAAGAGGCCGGGCACGGCGCTTGCGAGCGTATCGGCTTGATCGGTCAGGTCGTCGGCCATCGCGGGCATGATTGCCGTCCCCGCGCCGGGCCGTCAACGATGGTGAACGGCGCAGCGGAAGTTCGCCCAAGGCGCGACCGCGTCGGGACGCGGTCGCCGAGGTCGGGTCAGCTCGGCCGGCGCCGTGCCGCAAGAAGGCCGAGCGCGCCAAGGAGAAGGCCGCCCGCCGCCGGGAGCGGTATCGGGAGCGCCGTCTCCGCGGTCGCGACGGCGCCGAGGCCGATCATGCCTTCAAGGTCCGAACCGGTGCCGGCGGGCAGCACGAGGCGGAACGAGAAGCCGCCGCTGTCGGACGTCTCGCCGGGGCGCAGCGCGTTCAGGACGAGCGATTGCTCGAAGACCGGGTCGTCGCCGGCGACGAGGGCGAGGAACAGCGTCGCCGCACCGTCGTCGCCGGCGAGATCTTCGGTCGCGAAGCGCGCGACATAGCTGTAGGCGAAGGTGAAGCCGAGCGTGACCTCGCTTGGTCCGTTGTTGAAGAGAAGCCCGAAGAGGTCGGTGTTGGCGGTGGCGCTCGCGCTGCCGAAGCCCTTGCCGGGTGCCGAGGCCGTGGCCGTCGCCGTGGCGGCGAGTTCGCCCGGCAGGATGGTCGTCTCGGCCGTGGCGCTGCCGGTGCCGGTTTCGTCGTGGGCCGCATCGTCGGCCGCCTGGAACGGCTCGAAGGTGACGGTGTCCGGCAGTGCGCCGTCGAGCGTGACGGTGTAGGAGGCGGTGACGCTTGCGACGGTCGCGGCGGCGGCAGGGCCCGCAAGCGCCGAGAGGCCGGCAAGAAGGATGACGGTGCTTTTCATGTTCTCCCCAGGATTGTAGTGATTCCCGAAAAAGAGAGTACACAAACTCGCGCGTTGGAAGCCGTGAATCGTCTGGCCTCCCTTCGCGCCGGAGAGGGCATGGCTTCCGTACCTGCGCCGATCATGTCGCCTTCTGCAGGGGGCACGGCGTGACGCCCGCGACCTTCGCCGCGCTCGCCGTGGGGCCCTTCGTCGGCAGCCTCGTCGCCCTCGTGGCCGAGCGGTATGCTCGCGGCGAGGGCTTCGTCGCGGGGCGGTCGCATTGCAACGGCTGCGGGCGCGTGCTCTCGCCCATCGAGCTGATCCCCGTGGTGTCCTGGCTGGCGTTGCGCGGCCGGGCGCGGTGCTGCGGCACGCCGGTCCCGGTCTCGCTGCCGCTGACCGAGCTCGCGGCCTTCGCCGTGCCGGCGATGTCGCTCGTCGCGGGAGCGCAGGGCGCGGCGCTGTGGGCCTCCTGCGTGCTCGGATGGACGCTCCTCGTGCTGGCGCTGATCGATCTGCGGACCTGGACGCTCCCCGACGCGCTGACGCTGCCGCTGCTCCTCGCGGGCCTCGGGCTCGCGGCGACGGGCGTCACGGGGCCGCTTCTCGACCATGCGATCGGCGCGGGCGTCGGCTGGGGCGGGCTTGCCGGCATCGCAGCGCTCTTCCGGGCATGGCGCGGCTATGACGGGCTCGGGCTCGGCGACGCCAAGCTCTTCGGCGCGGCGGGCGCCTGGCTCGGCTGGGCGGCCCTGCCGACGGTGCTCCTCGCGGCCTGCCTCGCGGGCCTGGCGCTCGCCCTCGTCCTGCGCGGCCGCCACGAGGGCCGTCGCGCCATCCCCTTCGGACCGGCGCTGGCGGCAGGCATCTGGGCGGTCTGGCTGCTCGCTTGAAAGCCTAGTCCTTGCTGTGCGCGAGGCGCGGCACGTCGCCGGCACCGGCGCGGCCGCGGCCGGAGAGCGAGGGGTTCTCCATGAAGAAGCGGTGGCAGTTGAAGAGCGAGCCGTCGTTCGCACCGAGCTCGCGCCGGTAGCTGCCGTCGGGCGCCAGCACCCAGCTCTGCGCCTCGTCGGCGAGGTTGGCGGCCATGATCTGGCTCACGATCTGCGCCTTCACGGTATCGTTCAGGATCTCCACCAGCGTCTCGACGCGGCGGTCGAGGTTGCGCTCCATCCAGTCGGCCGACGAGATGTAGACCCGCGCCTTCTTCGAGGGCAGCCCGTGGCCGTTGCCGAAGCAGACGATGCGGCTGTGCTCGAGGAAGCGCCCGACGATGGACTTCACGCGGATGTTCTCCGACATGCCCGCGATGCCGGGCCGGAGGCCGCAGATGCCGCGCACGACGAGGTTGATCTTCACGCCGGCGTTGGAGGCCGCATAGAGCGCGTCGATCACGACGGGGTCGATGATCGAGTTCATCTTCGCCCAGATCTCGGCGGGCTTGCCGGCGGCGGCGTGGGCCGCCTCCGCGGCGATGCCGTCGATGAGCCGGGCCTTCAGCGTGAGCGGCGAGATCGCGAGGTTCTCGAGCTTCTCGGGCGCCGCGTTGCCCGACAGGTAGTTGAACACCTTGGTGGCATCCCGCCCGAGTGCTGCGTCGCAGGTGAAGAACGACAGATCGGTGTAGATGCGCGCGGTGATCGGGTGGTAGTTGCCGGTCCCGTAATGCGTGTAGGTGACGAGCCGCCCGCCCTCGCGGCGCACCACGGTCGAGACCTTGGCGTGCGTCTTGAAATGGATGAAGCCGTAGACGACATGCGCGCCCGAGCGCTCGAGCTGGCGCGACTGGCGGATGTTGGCGGCCTCGTCGAAGCGCGCCTTCAGCTCGACGAGCGCCGTCACGGACTTGCCCGCCTCCGCCGCCTCGCAGAGCGCCGCCACGATCGGGCTGTCGCGGCTGGTGCGGTAGAGCGTCTGCTTGACCGCGAGCACGTCTGGGTCGCGCGCGGCCTGCTCGACGAAGCGGACCACCATGTCGAAGGTCTCGTAGGGATGGTGGAGGAGCATGTCCTTCTGCCGGATCGCGGCGAACATGTCGCCGCCGTGGTCCTGCACGCGCTCGGGGACGCGCGGCGTGAAGGTGGGCCAGAGGAGGTCGCGGCGGCTGTCGAGGACCAGCTCCTTGAGGTCGGCGAGGCCGAGGAGGCCGTCGACCTCGACCACCTCGTCGGCGCGCACGCCGAGCTCGTGCATCACGAGCCCCTTCAGCTCGGCGGGCGCCCCGGCGGAGATCTTCATGCGGATCACCTCGCCGCGGCGGCGCCGCTTCAGCGCCACCTCGAACTCGCGCACGAGATCCTCGGCCTCGTCCTCGACCTCGAGGTCGCTGTCGCGCAGCACCCGGAAGGCGCAGTGCGCGACCCTTCGGTAGCCCGGAAAGAGCGCGTGAAGGTGGAGGAGCAGCAAGTCCTCCAGCGGCACGAAGCGCGTCACGCCGTCGCCCGGCAGCGGGATGAAGCGCGCGATCTGCTGCGGCACCGGCAGGAGCGCGCGGAGCGTGCGGTGATCGGCGGTGCGGTCGAGCTGCAGCGCGAGGCAGAAGCCCGCGTTGGGGATGAAGGGGAAAGGGTGCGCGGGGTCGATCGCGAGGGGCGAGAGCACCGGGAAGACGTGATCGAGGAAGTAGGTCTCGAGATGCGCCTGGTCCGCGCGGTTGAGGCGCGCAGCGTCGAGGAGCGCGATCCCGGCGGCCTGCATCTCCGACTTCAGCGTCTCCCAGACCGCCTGCTGCTGCGCGAGGAGCCGGCGCGCGTCCTCGTTGATGCGCGCGAGCTGCTCGGACGGCCGGAGTCCGTCGATGCCGGGCGTGGCGTTGCCTGCGCGCACGAGCTCGCGCAAACCCGCCACGCGGACCGTGTAGAACTCGTCGAGGTTGGTGGCCGAGATCGACAGGAACCGCAGCCGCTCGAGGAGCGGCACGCGGGGGTTCTCCGCCTCCTCGAGGACGCGCCAGTTGAACGCGAGCCAGGAGAGCTCGCGGTTGAAGAAGCGCGTCGTGCCGGGGCCGTCGGCGGCGTCGGGCGGCACCGGCGCGGGGAACGGCTCCTTGAGGAAATCTGCTTGCGTCATGCGGGGATCGTCTAGGCTTTCGGTAACGGGAGAACGACGGATCATCGGCGAGGCAGGGCGGGAAAGTCCAGCACCTCGGCGGCGAGCGCGCGCGTCACGGGGCGCGCGTGCGCGAGCGCGGCCGCATCGAGGACCGCGACGGCCTCGAAGGCCGCGGCGCAGGACCGGTCGATGCGCGCGGCGAGCCAGCTGACGAGGGCAGGGGTCACGGCGAGCTGGCGGTCCGCGAAGAGCTTCACGAGGAGCCCCGCCAGCAGCCGCTCGTCGGGCGCGCCGAGCGTCGCCACCGGGGTGGCCGCGAGCCGGCTCGCGAGGTCCGGGAGCCGGACCGGCCAGCGCGCGGGGGGCTCGCGCGCGACAAGGAGGAGCCGGCCGCCGGCGTCGGCCATGAGGTTGAGCAGGTGGAACGCCCGGGTCTCGGCCTCGGGCTCGCCCGCGATGGCGTCGGCGCCGTCGAGGACGAGCGCCGGCGCGATCAGCGCCCGGGGTTCGGTGCCGGCGAGGTTCGGTCCGAAAGCCAGGCGCGCGCCGGTCTCGGCGGCCCAGATCGCCGCGAGGTGCGTCTTGCCGGCGCCCTCGGGCCCCGCGAGCGCCATCCGGCCCGCGACGGGGAACGCCGCGTCGAGCGCCGCGACGGCCACCGCGTTCGACGGCGCCACGAGGAAATCCGCACGACCTTGCGCGGCGCGGACCGGCAGATCGAACGCGAGCTGCATGTGCGTCAGAAATCTTCGGGCAGGATCACCCGGTCCGCGGGCGGGTTGGGGCGCGCGCCGGGCGGCGTGGAGAGCGCCGTCGGCGCCGTCTTGCCACTGTAGAGCGGGCTGTCGAGGTAGCGGTCGATGCCGAACCGCGCGAGCACGCCGATGATCGCCGCGACCGGCACCGCGACGAGGAGCCCGACGAAGCCGAACACGGTCCCGAACGCCGAAAGCGCGAAGAGGAGCCACACCGGGTGCAGCCCGACCGACGAGCCCACGAGCTTCGGCGTCAGCACGTTGCCCTCGATGAGCTGCCCCGCCTGGAAGATCACCGCGACGAGCACGATCGTCCACCACTCGCCCCAGAACTGGAAGAGCGCGAGCCCGATCGAGAGCACCGCGCCGATCACCGCGCCGACGTAGGGGATGAAGGTGAGGAAGCCCGCCAGCGCGCCGACGACGAGCCCGAACTGGAGCCCGACGAGCACGAGGGCGGCCGCGTAGTAGGTGCCGAGGATCAGGCAGACCGTGCCCTGGCCGCGGATGAAGCCCGCGAGCGTGTGGTCGATGTCGCGCATGATCGCGCGGATCGTGTGGCGGTGGTCGCGCGGCAGCAGCGCATCGAGCCGGGCGATCATGTTGTCCCAGTCGAGGAGGAGATAGATCGCCACCACCGGCACGACGACGAGGAGGATCACCACGTTGATGACCGACGAGGCGGTCGTGAGGAGCCCGCGCAGAAGCTGGCCGCCGCGCTGCTGGATGGTGTCGCCGAGGGCCGCGAGCGAGGAGCGCAGCGGCGAGGTCTCGTCCATCAGCTTCGGGAAGCGGTCCTGCAGGAAATTCTGGAGCTGGTTGAAGAGCGCGGGCGCGCTGTCGATGAGCGCCGTCGTCTGCTTGACCAGCAGCGGCACGAGATAGAGGAGCGCCGCGGCGAAGAGGAGGACCGCCACGACCGCGATCACCGCCGTCGCGGCGGTCCGGCTGAGCCCCAGCCGCTCGAGCCGGTCGGCGACCGGGTCGAGCACGTAGGCGACCGCGCCGCCGATGATGAACGGCGCGAGCACGCTCCCGAGCGTCCACAGCAGCAGGAAGAACACCGCCGCGACGATGCCCCAGTAGCGTGCCTGCTTGCCGGTCGGAAGCGCCATGCGGGGAGAGGTCTCCGTATCGTGTTCGGGGCCTCGAGGGTCATCGCGCATCCCACCCCCCGGCGCAAGCGCCGCCGTTCTTGCCCGGCCGCGTCCCATGCCCTAAGCACGAGGACCGTCCCGGAGGGTTCTTGATGCGTCTCAGCCGCTACTTCCTGCCCGTCCTCAAGGAGACGCCCGCGGAGGCGCAGATCGCGAGCCACCGGCTGATGCTGCGCGCCGGCATGATCAAGCAGCAGGCGGCGGGCATCTATTCCTGGCTGCCTTTCGGGCCTGCGCGTGCTCCGCCGGATCGAGGCGATCGTCAACGAGGAGCAGGAGCGCGCGGGCCACATCCCGCTTCTCATGCCGACGCTGCAGCCCGCCGACCTCTGGCGCGAGAGCGGGCGCTACGACGACTACGGCGAGGAGATGCTCCGCATCCGCGACCGCGGCAAGCGCGACCTGCTCTACGGGCCCACCAACGAGGAGATGATCACCGACATCTTCCGCGCCCATGTCGAGAGCTACAAGGCGCTGCCGCTGACGCTTTACCACATCCAGTGGAAGTTCCGCGACGAGATGCGCCCGCGCTTCGGGGTGATGCGGGGGCGCGAGTTCCTGATGAAGGACGGCTACACCTTCGACATCGACCGCGAGGGCGCGCTCGTCGCCTACGACCGGCACATGGTGAGCTACCTCAGAACCTACGAACGGCTCGGGCTGACCGCGATCCCGATGCGCGCGGACTCAGGCCCCATCGGCGGCGAGAACACGCACGAGTTCCTCGTCCTCGCCGACACCGGCGAGAGCGACGTCTACTATGACGCCGCGGTCACCGACCTCGCGCTCGGCGACCGAGCCGTAAACTACGACGACGCGGCCGAGCTCCGCGCCATCTGCGAGGCCTGGACCGCGCCCTACGCGCGCACCGACGAGACCCACGACGAGGGCCTCTTCGCGGCCGTGCCCGAGGCACGGCGGCGGACCTCGAAAGCGATCGAGGTCGGACAGATCTTCTACTTCGGGACCAAGTACTCCGAGCCGATGGGCGCCACCGTCGTCACGCCGAGCGGCGCGCGCGTCCCCGTCCACATGGGCTCGCACGGCATCGGCGTGAGCCGGCTTCTGGGCGCGATCATCGAGGCGAGCCACGACGACCGCGGCATCGTCTGGCCCGAGGGCGTGACGCCGTTCGACGCCGGGATCGTCAACCTCAAGCAGGGCGACGTCGCGACCGACCAGGCCTGCGAGGCGCTCTACGCGGCGCTGCGCGCGAAGGGGCTCGACCCGCTCTACGACGACCGCGACGAGCGCGCCGGCGCCAAGTTCGCGACGATGGACCTCATTGGCCTGCCCTGGCGCATCACCGTCGGCCCGCGCGGGCTCGCGTCGAACCTCGTGGAGCTGACGCACCGGCGCACCGGCGCCACCGAGGAGATGTCGCCCGAGGTCGCCGTCGCGCGCGTGGCGAAGGCCTACGAGGGCGTCGCCTGACACCTGCGTGAGCGGGGGAACGGTCCGCGCCGCCGGCCGGTTGGCCCCGAAAGGGAGACCTGCCATGCGCCTCGCACTGACGCTGACCGCCGCCCTCGTGCCGCTCGCCGCCCTCGCGGCGCCGGTGCCGCAGGGCCCGAAGAACGTGCCCGAGTTCAAACCCGCCTTCGCCAACCAGACCCGCGCGCCGGAGCGGCACTCGGGCACCGCGCTCGAGGTCACGACCGTGGCCTCGGGCCTCTCGCACCCGTGGGGGCTCGCGGTGCTGCCCGGCGGCGCGATCCTCGTGACCGAGCGCGCCGGGCGGCTGCGCGTCATCGGCCCCGACGGCACGCTCCGCAAGGCTCCGGTGGCGGGGCTCCCGCCGGTCGCGGCCAAGGACCAGGGCGGCCTCCTCGACGTGGCCATCTCGCCCGACTTCGCCTCGACGCGGCGCATCTTCTGGACCTATTCGAAGCCCGTGCCGGGCGGGCTCTACGCGACCGCGGCCGCCTCGGGCACGCTCGCGCCCGACGCCTCGCGCGTGACCGAGGTGCGCCAGATCTTCCAGCAGACGCCGCCCTCGCCGACGCCGAAGCACTACGGCTCGCGGCTCGCGTTCGACGGGCACGGCCATGTCTTCGTCACGATGGGCGAGCACTTCACGCCCGCCGAGCGCGTCAACGCGCAGGACGTGGGCCGGACCTACGGCAAGGTGGTGCGGCTCAACCTCGACGGTTCGGTGCCGGCGACGAACCCCTTCGTCCGGACGAAGGGCGCGCGTCCCGAGGTCTGGACCTACGGGCACCGCAACGTGCAGGGCATCGCGGTGCGGCCCGGCAGCGGGCAGGTCTGGGAGCTCGAGCACGGGCCGAAGGGCGGCGACGAGCTCAACCTCCTCCGCGCGGGCGCGAACTACGGCTGGCCGGTCATCAGCTACGGCGAGAACTACAACGGCTCGCCCGTGGGCAGGGGCATCACCGCGAAGCCGGGGATGGAGCAGCCGGTCTACTACTGGGATCCGGTGATCGCGCCGGGCGGCATGACGTTCTACGACGGCGCGATGTTTCCCGCGTGGCGCGGCAACATCCTGATCGGCTCGCTCAACCCCGGCGGGCTCCAGCGCGTCGTGCTGCAGGGCACGCGCGTCGCCGGCGAGGAGCGCCTCCTCGCGAACCAGGGCCGCATCCGCACCGCCGCGGTCGCCCGCGACGGCTCGGTGCTGGTGCTGACCGACAGGGCGGGCGGCTCGGTCCTGCGGATCACCCCCGCCCGGACGAACTGACCCTCAGCCCCGGCGCCTCCGCGCCACGCCGAAGAGCGCCGCGAGGCCGGTCAGAAGCCCGCCCGCGGCGGCCGGCAGGGGGACCGAGGAGACGGTGACGTGGTAGGTGGTGGAGCGGGGAGTTGATGTGTAGTAGGTGGTATCCGTCTCGCCGTAAAGAAACGACTTGAAGACAGATTCTTTTATACAAGCACCATCGGAAACGTTTCCGTCCGTAGTGCGATGACAGTAGAGGGAGTTGAAGCCGTAGATCTGGTCAATCCCTTCACGCCGGGGGCGATACGATGCTCCCTGAAAGCCGTACTCCATTCCGTAACTATACGGTTCGAGCGCCAAACCCTCATTCAGAGTTTTGATCGTACGGAACGAAATTCGAGTGTCGTCCTGAACGACAGTTTTGAAGGCGATAAGATTATCGACCGTCAGACCCCCTCCGGGAAAGCGAAACGTTATATCGAATTCGTCACCCTTCAGGAAAAACAGGCGGTCAACTGGGATACCACCACGCGTAAGCCCGAGAACTTCATTTCCAAGATACCCCGGCCCATACGCATACACATACGTCTCCGCCTGCGCCTGCGCCGGGAGCAGCAGCCCGGCCACGACTGCGAGCGCCTTCACCGATCTCGTCATCACGAACCCTTTAACCGAATGTGAACGTCCCCGCGCCAGCGTTAACGAGCGCCAACCGCCCCGGCAAGCGCTCTCCGCGTGGCCCGGCCCCGCTTGACCCCCCGGCGCATCCGCGCCACATGGCGGGGCCGGATGAGGAGGTGCCCGTGACGGGTCGGACCGCGCCCTTCGCGGGCTTCGAGTGGCTGATCGCGTGGCGCTACCTGCGCGCCCGCCGCGCCGAGGGCGGGGTCAGCGTGATGACCTGGATCAGCCTCCTCGGCATCACGCTCGCGGTGTTCGCGCTCATCGCCACGCTCGCGGTGCGGGCGGGCTTCCGCGACGAGTTCGTCCACACGATCCTCGGCGGCAGCGCCCATGCCACGATCCTGCCCGCGCAGCGCTACGACGAGACGGGCCCCGTGAGCCCCGGCCTGCCGGACTACGCCTCTATGACCGCGCGCGTGGCCGCCGTGCCGGGGGTGCTCCACGCCTACCCGGTGGTGCGCGGGCAGGTGCTCGCGGCGGCGCGGACGGGGAGCACCGGGGCGCAGGTGATCGGCGTGGCGCCGGACGACCTGCGCGCGATCCCGGGCCTCGCGCCCAACGACCGCTCCGAGGGCGACCCTGCCGATTTCGGCGAGGGGCTCGCCATCGGCATCGGGCTCGCGACCGACCTCGGCGTGCAGGTCGGCGACACGCTGCGGCTGGTCTCCCCCGACGGCGCGCGCACCGCCTTCGGCACCTCGCCGCGCACCGGCAGCTACCGCGTCGGCTACATCTTCTCGGTCGGCTACTACGACATCGACCACGTCCGCATCTACATGCCCTTCGCGGAGGCCCAGAGCTTCTTCAACCGCGACGGGGTGGCGGACGGCATCGAGGCCTTCGTCGCCGACCCCGAGCGCATCGAGGCGATGATCGCCCCCTCGAGGCCGCCGCCGGCCCCGCGACCGGCATCTGGACCTGGCGCGACAACGTGGGCGCGTTCCTGCGCGGCCTCAAGATCGAGGACAACGTGATGTTCGTGATCATGTCGGTGCTCGTGATGATCGCCGCGATGAACATCGTCTCGGGGCTCATCATGCTGGTCAAGAACAAGGGCCGCGACGTGGGCATCCTCCGGACGATGGGGCTCACGGAGGGCTCGATCCTGCGGGTGTTCTTCATCTGCGGCGCCTCCACCGGCCTCATCGGCACGCTTGCGGGCGTGATCCTCGGCTGCCTCTTCGCGATCTGGATCGATCCGATCTTCGCGGCGGTGAACTACGTCTCGGGCGGCGGCGTGTGGGATCCGTCGATCCGCGGCATCTACGCGCTCCCCGCCAAGCTCCAGCCCGGCGACGTGGGCTCGGCGGTGGCGCTGTCGCTGGCGCTGTCGTTCCTCGTCACGATCTTCCCTGCCCGCCGCGCGGCGCGGATGAACCCGGTCGAGGCGCTGCGCTATGAATGACGCCGCCGCGTCGCCGCCCGCCGTCGCGCCCACTGACGCCCGTGCCATGCGGCCGGTGACCGGCGCAGGCCGAGCGACCGCGACGAACGACGCGCGGGCCGGCGCGACGGACGCGCTGGTGCTCGACGGCATCCACAAGAGCTACCTCCGAGGCACGCCGGGCGAGCTTCGCGTGCTGACCGACGTGCGGCTCCGGGTCGGACGCGGCGAGGTGGTGGCGCTGGTGGCGCCGTCGGGGGCGGGGAAGTCGACGCTCCTCCACATCGCGGGGCTCCTCGATACGCCCGACACGGGCGAGGTGATCCTCGCGGGCGCCGCGCAGTCCGCGGCCTCGGACGCCGCGCGGACGCGCATCCGGCGCGGCACGGTGGGCTTCGTCTACCAGTTCCACCACCTTTTGCCCGAGTTCACCGCGCTCGAGAACGTCGCCCTGCCGCAGCGCGCCAACGGCGTCGGGCGCGCCGCGGCGGAGGCCCGCGCGCGCGACCTTCTCGAGCGCACCGGCCTCGGGCCCCGCGCCGGCCACCGCCCCGCGGCGCTCTCGGGCGGCGAGCAGCAGCGCGTCGCCTTCTGCCGCGCGCTCGCCAACGCGCCGGCGCTCCTCCTCGCCGACGAGCCCACCGGCAACCTCGACCCCGCCACCGCCGACCGCGTGTTCGGCGTGCTCATGGACCTCGTCCGCGCCACCGGCCTCGCCGCCCTCATCGCCACCCACAACCCCGACCTCGCCGCCCGCATGGACCGCGTGGTGCGTCTCGAGGGCGGGCGGGTGGTGTGAGAGCTAGTTCGGGGTGATGCACGTTGGCGTAATGCCGATGGCCAGCACCGGGCAGCCGCCATTTCGTCCGGCGTCGAGCCGATAGAGAAGCTTGCCCATCCACGTCGTCGAGGCGCCAAACTTCTTGTACACCTCATCCGTCCCTGGGTTGCCGGCCGTATCGAGAACCTTTCCGAGGCTTCGAAAATATGAGTTGTCGAGTGACGAACCTCTTGTGAGGATAATCCCCACGTCGATTGCTCGCGCATCGTAGAACGCGGAAAATGCCATCAAGTCGCGATCGTAAGTCTGGTCCTTGCTGTTCCACTCGAGGTCGAATGCAACCCGGCGGTCTACGAAGTCAATCCGATGACCATCGAGAAATCCTTCCCGGACAAAGCTCGGCTGCGTCGGATTGGCTCCGTGGACCTCACGCAAATGCACGTGCAGGTTTGCTGAGATCCTCGTTTCCCTCCAGTAGTCAGGCAGGAGAGTATCAACATACTTTGCGATTAGTCCCTTACTGCCTCCCGGCATGCGGATCATCGTTTGGCTTATACTGAAAGCATTCAGAAGGCGGCAGAGATCCGCGAACTGGTCGGAAAAATTCTGCGACAGAATTGCGGCAGCATTCCGATAGCTGAAAATCTCGAACTTTGCGAGGATACCCTTGCTAAAGTAGCGATCCGTCGTTGCCGAGCCGTCTGCATATCTGCCGCGCGATATCGGAGCAGGGTCGTCCTCGGCCATCTACTCTGCAGCCATCCCGGAGTTGTAAGCGTAGGTCTCCCACGTCGGCTTGTAGTCACCGTCCGCTTGGTTTCCCCAGACTGTCCACCCAGTCCTCTGTCCACGCCCGAAGAGCTCGAGGTGTGGTCCCGGCGAACAGGCCTCGATCAGGCTATACTGCTCATCGGGCTTGCGCGAATGCTCGCGCTTCCTGGTTCCGAACAAGTTCACCTGCGTCCGCCCCGCTTTCAGTGTCCGAGCATTCCGGCCGCGGGTACCAAAGAGAAGGATCTCGGTCACGTTTCGAAAGTAGAACCCGACGCCA
Organism: Paracoccaceae bacterium; assembly: GCA_965219015.1. Lineage (GTDB taxonomy): Bacteria > Pseudomonadota > Alphaproteobacteria > Rhodobacterales > Rhodobacteraceae > CBDCNH01. The sequence continues at coordinate 722,124 of CBDCNH010000011.1, read as the reverse complement.
CGTCCATCCGAGCCGCCGTCCTTCCGGATTTTGTGCCAAATGATGTTCGACTTGTAATGAAAGCCCCATGCAGCAAGAACCTGCAGCCCTTCCGGCAGCATCGCGTTCGGCACCCAAAGATAGCAATGTGCCGTGTCCAGAACATGGCCGGCCACTGGAAGGCCGCAGATGTCGTCAAGCGTCATTGTCGGGTAGCGTGCTAACCGCTTGTGCTCCGGTGCGATTTTCCCAGTCCGGTTCGTAAAGCGCCAAGGTGGGTCGGCCATCACCGTCGCGAAGCGTTGACCGTCGAGGAACTTCGCTAAGTTGGCGGCTGCGTCGGTCACGTGGTGTCTCCTTGACTCCCCTAATTTAGATCACAATGCCCTTGAATGCACTAGGAGTAGTTAATCTCGTCACACGTCCACCTCCTCCACGAAGCGCGCGTTCTCCTGGATGTACTGGAAGCGCAGTTCGGGGCGCTTGCCCATCAGGCGCTCGACGAGGTCGCCGGTGGCCGCGGCTTCGCCGAGCGTCACGCGGATCAGCTTGCGGCTCGCGGGCTGCATCGTCGTCTCGCGCAGATCCTTCGCGTCCATCTCGCCGAGGCCCTTGAAGCGGCTCACGTCGATGCGGCCCTTGCCGCCGAGGCCGCGCGCCATCGCGGCGTCGCGCTCGGCCTCGTCGAGGCAGTAGACGCGAACTGCCCCCTGCGTCAGCCGGTAGAGCGGCGGGCACGCGAGGTAGAGGTGCCCCGCCTCGATCAGCCCCGGCATCTGCGCGAAGAAGAATGTCATCAGGAGGCTCGCGATATGCGCGCCGTCGACGTCGGCGTCGGTCATGATGATGACCTTGTCGTAGCGCAGGTCCGGCAGCGTGAAACGCGCGCCCATGCCGGTGCCGAGGGCGAGGCAGAGGTCGGCGATCTCGGAGTTGGCACCCATCTTGGCGCTCGCCGCGCCGAGGACGTTGAGGATCTTGCCCCGGAGCGGCAGCAGCGCCTGGAAGGTGCGGTCGCGCGCCATCTTGGCCGAGCCGCCGGCGCTGTCGCCCTCGACGAGGAAGATCTCGGTGCCGGCGCGCGCGCTCGCCGTGCAGTCGACGAGCTTGCCGGGGAGGCGGAGCTTCTTCGTCGCGGTCTTGCGCTGCGTCTCCTTCTCGGCGCGGCGCGCGAGGCGCTCCTCGGCGCGGGCGACGAGGTGGTCGACGATGGCGTTGGCCGACGCGGTGTCGCCGGCGAGCCAGCTGTCGAAGCGGTCGCGGACCGCGCCCTCGACGAGGCGCGCGGCCTCGGCCGAGGCGAGGCGGTCCTTGGTCTGGCCGACGAACTCGGGCTCGGCGATGAAGCACGACACCAGCGCCGCGGCCCCGGCAGCGGCATCCTCGCGGGTGATCTGCGCGGCCTTGCGGTTGCCGGTGCGCTCGGCGTGGGCGCGCACGCCCTTCAGGATCGCGGCCCAGAAGCCCGCCTCATGGGTGCCGCCCTCGGGGGTAGGGACGGTGTTGCAGAAGCTCTGCACGCTGCCGTCGCGCAGCGGCGTCCAGTGGATCGCCCACTCGACATGCCCCGCCGCGCCGTACTTCTCGGCGAAGCTCACGCGGCCTGCGAACGGCGCGGGCGAGGCGGTCTCGGTGCCGCCGATCTCCTCGGCGAGGTAGTCCGCGAGCCCGCCCGGGAAGCGGAAGGTGGCCTCGAGCGGCGTCTCGCCGTCGTCGATGGCGGTGCGCCACCGGATCTCGACGCCGGAGTAGAGGAACGCCTTCGAGCGGACCATCGCCATGATGCGCGCGGGGCGAAAGCGGTGGGCGCCGAAGATCTGCGCGTCGGGGTGGAACGTCAGGCTGGTGCCGCGGCGGTTCGGGGCCGGGCCGACCTCCGACACCGGCCCGAGCGGCATGCCGCGACAGAACTCCTGCGCCCAGAGCACGCGGCCCCGCGCCACCTCGACGCGAAGCCGGTCCGAGAGCGCATTGACGACCGAGGCGCCGACGCCGTGCAGCCCGCCCGAGGTCTGGTACGCGCGGCCGGAGAACTTGGCGCCCGCGTGAAGCGTGCAGAGGATGACCTCGAGCGCGGACTTGCCCGGAAACTTCGGATGCGCGTCGACCGGCATGCCGCGGCCGTTGTCGCGAACGGTGACGGCGGCGTCGGCGTGAAGCTCGACCTCGATCCGCGTCGCGTGGCCCGCCACCGCCTCGTCCATCGCGTTGTCCACGATCTCCGCCACCAGGTGATGGAGGGCGCGCTCGTCGGTGCCGCCGATGTACATGCCCGGCCGCTTCCGGACCGGCTCGAGCCCCTCGAGCACCTCGATGGAGGCCGCGTCGTAGGCCCGGGCGCGAGGGCGGGGGTCTCTCGCGCGGACGCGAGGGCTGGCGTTTCAGGCACGGGTCGGGGAAAGAGGTCTGGCGGCATCGGGGCTCCGGACGACGGACTGTCACTCAACCACCGCGATCCCGCGGGCGCAAGGTCGAGGCGGGCGCCGGCTCGGGCCCGCGCCATCCCGCCGGCACCGCCTTGCCGCAAGCCGTGCCTGGCATTCCTGCTCGAAGGACGAGACCCGCGGGGCGCGAAGCCGACCCGTTCGGGCGCCGGCCGCCAGGTCTCGCGCCGCCCCGGGCGGGCGTGCGGCAGCCTCTCGACGGCGCCCGCGACGCCGCGCACGGCGTCGCCATCCGATCTCACTCCGCGCTGCCGGCGCCGCGACTGTTCCGGTCGCCGCGGGATCCTCGCCTCCGCGCCCGAACCGACGGTGCCGCGCCGCCGGTTGCGGACAGCGTCGCGCTCGCCTAGCGTCCGCGCCGTGCGCGCGCGTCTCGCCTTCGCCCTCATCCTCGCCTGCGGCCCCGCCGCGGCGCATCCCCACATCTTCATCGATGCCGGCATCGAGGCGATCCTCGACGGCGAAGGCCGGCTCGACGCGCTCCGCATCACCTGGGACTACGACGACTTCTACTCGCTTCTCATCCTCGAGGACCGCGGGCTCGATCCCGATGGCGACGGCACGCTGACGGCTGACGAGGCAAAGGCTCTCGACGGTTTCGACATGACCTGGGACGCGGATTTCCCGGGCGATACCTACGCGCTGAAGGACGGCGCGCCCGTCGTGCTGTCGCGGCCCGAGAACTGGACGACGGCGCTGACGGACGGGCGCATCGTCACGACGCACCTGCGCCATGTCGAGCCGCCGGTCGCACTGCCGGTGACGCTCAAGGTCTACGACCCGACCTACTACACCGCCTATGACGTGACGCTCGGTGCGCGCGTGACCGGCGGCACGGGCTGCACCGCGCGGGTGGTGCCGCCCGATCCCCGCAAGGGCGACCGCACGCTGAAGGCCGCGCTGGCGAAGATCCCCGTCGGCATGACGGCGGAGGCCGCGGGCTTCCCGGCCATCGGCGCCGCCTTCGCCGAGGAGGTGCGGCTCTCGTGCAAGGGCTGACGCGCGCGCTCATCGTGGTGACGGGAGCGGTTGCGGTGCTCATCGCCGTCCTGTGGCTCGGCGGCGGGCTCGACTGGGTGGCGGCGGCGGCCGTGGAGGGGCAGCGCGCGTTCCAGAATGCGCTTGCGGGCGCGTTGCGGCGGCTGCGGGCCGGCGATGCATGGGCGGTATGGTCGCTGCTCGGGCTCGCTTTCGGCTACGGCGTGTGCCACGCGGCGGGGCCGGGGCACGGCAAGGTGCTGATCGGCGGCTACGGGGTGGCGCGCGCGGTCGCGGCGCGGCGGCTCGCAACGATCGCGGCCGCGGCGGGGCTGGCGCAGGCGACGGCAGCGGTGGCGCTCGTCTCCGCGGGCGTGCTGGTCCTCGGGCTCGGACGCGAGGCGATGGTGGGGCTCGCCGAGAGCGTGCTTGCGCCCGTGAGCGACATCGCCATCGCGGGTGTCGGGTTCTGGCTCGTCCTGCGGGGAATGCGGCGGCTGGCGCAGCGGCATCACGTCCAAGGCCCGCACCTCCAAGGCCCGCACGTCCAAGGCCCGCACGTCCACGGCCCGCACTGCGCGCACGGCCCGGAGCCCGGGGCGGCGGCGCGGGCGGGCACGCTCCGCGAGGCGGCGCTCCTCATCGGCAGCGTGGCGATCCGGCCCTGCACCGGCGCGATCTTCCTGTTGATCCTCACCTGGCGCATGGGCATTTTCGCCGCCGGCATCGCGGGCACCTACGCGATGGGGCTCGGCACCGCGAGCGTCACGGTGGCGGCAGCGCTCCTCGCGGTGTCCGCGCGCCGCGGCGCCGGGATCGCCACGGGTCGCGGCGCGGCCCGGCTCATGCGCGCGCTGCCCGTCGTCGAGACCGCCGCCGGCGCCGTCATCGCCATCGTGGCCCTGAGGCTCTTCGCCGGCGCGGTCTGAGCGCATCCCTTGTCGGAGCGGTGCGGCCGGAGTAGTGCGGGCCGCATGACCCCGCCGATGTCCCTCCGGAGCCACGCCAAGGCGGTGCTGGCGCTCGGCCTGCCGCTGGCGGGGAGCGGGCTCGCGCAGGTGGCGCTCCATGTCACCGACACGGTGATGGTCGGCTGGTACGGCGTCGAGCCGCTCGCCGCGCTCGTGCTCGGCACCTCGCTCTTCATCGTCGTTTTCCTCGTCGGCACGGGCTTTTCCCAAGCGGTGATGCCGCTCGTCGCGACCGCTGCGGCGCGCCACCGCGATGCCGAGGTGCGCCAGACGGTTCGGATGGGGCTCTGGCTCGGCGGGCTCTATGCGCTGGCCATGCTGCCGCTCTTCTGGTGGTCGGAGGCCGTGTTCGTGCGCCTCGGGCAGGCGCCCGCGACGGCCGCGCGGGCGCAGGACTATCTCCGCATCATCGGGCCGGGGCTTGTGCCGGGGCTCGCCGCGGCGGTGCTGCGGAGCCATCTCGCGGCGCTCGGACATACCCGCATCGTGCTCTTCGCCACCATCGCGGGCGCGGTGCTCAACGGCTGCCTGAACTGGCTGCTGATCTTCGGGCACTGGGGGGCGCCCGAGCTCGGCGTCCGCGGTGCGGCCATCGCCACGCTCGCCACCCAGACGCTCGCGGTGACGATCCTCGTGGTTTACGCCGGTCGGCGCGGGCCGTTGGCGCGGTTCACGCTCTTCGTGCGGTTCTGGCGCGCCGACTGGCCGATCTTCTCGCGCGTGTTCCGGCTCGGCTGGCCGATCGGCCTGACGGCGCTCGCCGAGAGCGGGCTCTTCGTCGCGACGGCGATCATGATGGGCTGGATCGGGTCGGAGGCGTTGGCGGCGCACGGCATCGCGATGGAGCTCGCGTCGATCGTGTTCATGGTTCACGTCGGGCTCAGCCAGGCCGCGACCGTGCGCGCGGGCTGGGCGGCCGCCGAGGACGATCGCGCGGAGCTGCGCCGCGGCGCGTGGATGGCGCTCGGGCTCTCGGCCGCCTTTGCGCTGGTGGCGGTGGCCGCGTTCCTGGCGATGCCGCGCACCCTCGTCGGCCTCTTTCTTGCCGCGGGCGATCCCGAGGCGCCCGCGATCGTGGCGCTCGGGGCCGGGCTCCTGGCGATGGCCGCGCTCTTTCACTTCGCCGATGCGGGGCAGGTGATGGCGCTGGGGCTCCTGCGCGGGCTGCAGGACACGCGGGTGCCGATGCTGATCGCGGTCGTGAGCTATTGGGGCATCGGCGTGCCGGCGAGCTACGTGATCGGCATCCGCATGGGGCAGGGGCCGGTCGGGCTCTGGTTCGGCATGGCGCTGGGGCTGATCGTGGCGGCGGGGCTGCTCTTGGCGCGGTTCGTGTCCGCCACGGCAGAGCGGCGCGTGCTCGTTCAGGTGCCGTAGGCGCGCGGCCGGCCGAAGGCGGTCCCGGCGGCATCGAGAAGGGCTCCGGCCACGCCGTCGCATTCGGGCACGGTGAGCCGTGCCGGGAGCCTTACGTCCGCGGTCCGCATCAGCATGGCGCGCGTCAGCGGCAGCTCCTCGACAGGCCCCAGAAAATGCCAGTTCCAGAACGCTCGTGCGTTGTCGGGGGCGAGGCCGAACACCTGCGCGGGGACGCCGCGCGCCGATGCCTCGGCCATGAAGGCCTCGACCTCGGCGTCGCTGGCGGCGCCGTCGATCACGAACTGCACCGAGTCGGGTGCCCGCCGCTCGCGCGCGAGCGCCGGCGGCACGCGGAACCACGGACTTGCGTTCAGCGCCGCGGCGACCCGGTCGTGATTGCGGCGGCCGTCCGCGACCCGGCCGGCGATCTCCGGCAGTTGCGGCCGGATCACCGCGGCCGAGAGGTTGTGCATCCGCATGTTGTAGAGCGGCAGCCCGTTCTGCCAGCGGCCAAGCGCGGCGACGAGGCGGTCGTCGGGCCTGTGCTTGCGCCAGTTGTGCTCGTAGGCGCCCGACATGACGATGGCGCGGGCGGCGATCTCGGGGTCGTCGGTGACGAGCATCCCGCCTTCGCCCGCGTTCACGAGCTTGTAGGACTGGAACGAGAAGCAGCCGACCTGCCCCAGCGTGCCGATCGGCCGGCCGCCCCAGGTGGTCCCGAGCGAATGGGCCGCGTCCTCGACGAGGGGCACGCCCGCGTCGGCGGCGAGGCGGAGAAGCGCGTCCATGTCGGACGTGTGGCCGCGCATGTGGCTCACGAGGAGCGCGCCGGCACCGGAAAGCTTTGCCGCCACGTCGTCGAGGTCGAGCCGCAGATCGGGGCCGACCTCGCAGAGCACCGGCGTGCACTCCGCATGGAGGACCGCCGACGGGACGGCTGCGAAGGTGAACGCCGGCACGAGGACGCGCGCGCCGCGCGGCAGGTCGAGCGCCTTCAGCGCGAGGAACAGCGCCGCCGAGCACGACGACACGGCCAGCGCGTAGCGGCTCCCGAGGTGTTCCGCGAACTCGGCCTCGAGGCACGCGGCGGGCGCATCGGCGGGCGCGGTGTAGCGGAAGAGGTCGCCCGAGGCGAGCAGGCGGTCGATCTCGGCGCGGGCGGCCTCGGGGATCGGCTCGGCCTCGGTGAGGTCAGGCATGGCGCTGCGGGTGGCGAGGGTCATGGTGCTGTCCCGGTGCTTTTGTTCACGGCTTAAGCGCCGAGCGTCCGAATGGCCATCCCCGTGCGCGGGCCCGGCGGTCAGATGCCGAGCCGGTCGCGGAGCGCGAACCAGGTCATCGCGAGCACGAGGAGCGGCGTACGAAGCGCGCCACGGCCCGGAAAGGCGGGGGCCGGAAGCCGGGCCATCAGGTCGAAGCCCGCCGTCTCGCCGCGCACCGCCTCGGCGAGGACGCGCCCCGCGAGGGTGGCGAGGGCGACGCCGTGGCCGGAGTAGCCCGACGCGGACATGACGCCCGGCGCGGGCCGGCCGAACCACGGCAGCCGCGAGCGCGTGATCGCCAGCGTGCCGCCCCAGGCGTAGTCGATGGCCACTTCCGCCAGCTGCGGGAACACCTCCGTCATCGGGCGGCGCACCTTGGCGGCGATGTCGGCGGGGAAGCGGTACCCGTAGCTTTCGCCGCCGCCGAAGAGGAGCCGCCGGTCCGGCGTCAGGCGGTAGTAGTTGACCACGAACCGGCTGTCGGCGACGGCAATCTCATCTGCTAGTATGCCAGTTGCCCGGTCGCCCAGCGTCTCGGTCGCGACGATGAAGTTGTTGATCGGCATCACGCGCGCGGCGACGGCGGGTTCGAGCGCGCCGAGGTAGCCGTTGGCGGCGAGGATGACGTGATCGGCGGTGACGGTGCCGCGGTCGGTGACGACCCGCGGACCCGTCTCGAGCCGCAGCGCGCGGGTGCCTTCGTGGAGCAGCGCCCCCGCCGCGGCGGCGGCCTCGGCGAGGCCGAGGGCGAAGCGCAGGGGATGGAGATGCCCGGCGCCCCGGTCGAGGCTGCCGCCGCGGTAGGCGTCCGAACCGACGAGCGCGCGCAGCCCGTCGCGGTCGAGCGGCTCGATGGCGTCGTAGCCGTAGTCGCGCGCGAGCTTGGCCACGAGCGCGTGGTCGGCGCGGACCTCGGCGTCGTGCCGGCAGGCGTGGACGATGCCGGGCCGCCAGTCGACCGGCATGGCATGGCGGGCGATCAGGTCGCGGACGAGCGCCTTGGCGTCCTCGCCCATGTCCCACAGCGCATGCGCCTCGCGCGGGGCCAGCGCCTCGAGCGCGTCCTGCCCGAGCCGCTGCCCGGAGCCGACCTGGCCGCCGTTGCGCCCCGAGGCCCCGAAGCCCACGCGCTGCGCCTCGACGAGCACCACGTCGGCGCCGGCCTCCGCGAGGTGCAACGCCGCCGAAAGCCCGGTGTAGCCGCCGCCGATGACGCAGACGTCGGCGCGGGTGTCGCCGTCGAGCGGCGCGAAGGGCGGCAAATGGTCGGCGGTCGCGGCGTACCAGCTCGGCGGATAGGCGAGGGCGCGGTCGTTCGCGTCGAGGAGGTTCATACGTTGAGAAGCAGGTGCTCGCGCTCCCACGGGCTGATGACCTGCAGGAACTCCGTGAACTCGTTGCGCTTCACCGAGTTGTAGACGGAGCAGAACTCGGCCCCGAGCACCTCTTGCACCGGCGCGCTCGCCGCCAGGAGGTCGAGCGCGTCGCCAAGGTTGAGCGGCAGCGCATCGGCCTCCATGTAGGCGTCGCCGAGACATTCCGGGCGCGGCATCTGGCGCTCCATCAGCCCGAGGTAGCCGCAGGCAAGCGAGGCCGCGAGCCCGAGGTAAGGGTTGCAGTCCATCCCCGCGAGCCGGTTCTCGAGCCGCCGCGCGCCGGGCTCGCTGATCGGCACGCGCAGGCCCGTGGTGCGGTTGTCGCGGCCCCACTCGAGGTTGATGGGCGCCGCGAAGTCCGGCACGTAGCGGCGGTAGCTGTTCACGTACGGCGCCAGCAGCGCGATCACCGCGGGCAGGTGCGTCTGCATCCCCGCGATGAAGTGGAGGAACGCCCCCGTCTCGCCGCCCTTCGGGTCGGAGAAGATGTTGCCGCCGGTCGTCGCATCGACGACCGAATGGTGGATGTGCATCGCCGAGCCGGGCTCGCCCTCGATGGGCTTGGCCATGAACGTGGCGAAGCAGTCGTGCCGCAGCGCCGCCTCGCGGATCAGCCGCTTGAAGTAGAAGATCTCGTCGGCGAGGTCCACGGGGTCGCCGTGGTTGAGGTTGATCTCGATCTGCCCCGCGCCGCCCTCCTGCAGGATGCCGTCGATCTCGAAGCCCTGCGCCTCGGCGAAGTCGTAGATGTCGTCGATGACGCGGCCATACTCGTCCACCGCCGACATCGAGTAGGCCTGCTTTCCCGCGGCGCGGCGGCCCGAGCGGCCCATCGGCGGGATGATCGGATGCGCGGGGTCGAGGTTCCGCGCGACGAGGAAGAACTCCATCTCGGGCGCCACGATCGGCACCCAGCCCTGCGCGCGGTAGAGCCCGACGATGCGGCGCAGGAGGTTCCGCGGGGCCGTCGGCACCGGGGCGCCCTGCTGGTCCACCGCGTCGTGGATCACCTGCAGCGTCACGTCGGCGGTCCAGGGTGCGGCGGAGGCGGTGGTGAAGTCCGGCACGAGCACCATGTCGGGCTCGGTGAAGAGGCCCGTGGGGTTGTCGGCCCATTCGCCGGTGATGGTCTGCAAAAAGATCGAGTTTGGCAGGTAGAAGCTCGCCTGTCGGGCGAACTTCGACGCGGGCATCGCCTTGCCGCGCGCCACGCCCGCGATGTCGGCGACGATGCACTCGACCTCGTCGAGCCGGCGGCCGTCGATGTAGGCCCGCGCGGCCTCGGGGAGCCTTGCCTCGAACTCAGTCACGCGGGCGCTCGAAGAACGCGGCGATGCGGTCGCCGAGGCGGGCGGAGTCGAGCGGCGTGCCGAGCCGTTCGGCGGCCTTGGCAAGCTGCGCCTCGGGCACGACGCCGACGCCGCGGGTGCGGATCAGCCCGTCGACGAACGCGTCCTCGAACTCGGGGTGCGCCTGCACGGTGAAGGCGCGGTCGCCGTAGATCAGCGCCGCGTTCTCGCAGAACGGGCTCGATGCCGCGCGCACGGCGTCGGCGGGCGCCTCGACGACCTGGTCCTGGTGCCACGCGTTGACGGTCAGCGCCTCGCCGCCGAAGTCGTAGCTCTGCGCGCCGACCGACCATCCGCCGGCAAACTTCTCGACGCGCCCGCCGAGCGCCTGTGCGATGATCTGGTGCCCGAAGCAGACGCCCACCATCGGCACAGGCTTGGCATAGGCCGCGCGGATGAAGTCCTCGAGCGGCGCGATGAACGGGTGGTCCTCGTAGACGCCGTGCTTCGAGCCGGTGAGGAGCCAGCCGTCGGCGGCCTCGGGGCCCTCGGGGAAGTCCATCTCGACGACGCGCCAGGTGCGGAACGCGAACCCGTGCCCGGCGAGGAGACGCTCGAACATGTCGGGATAGTCGCCGAGCCCCTCCACGTCGTCGGGGGCGAGGCCGGTCTGAAGGATGCCAATGTGCATGGGGCTGTCTCGGGTTTCGGGCGGATCGGGATGGGAGGTCACACGGTGTCGAGGTAGACTTCGGCCTGTTCCTCGGGGCTCAGTTCGGCCATGTAGTGACGCTCCTGCTTCTTCGTCATCACGTAGTTGCGGACGAGCTCGGCGGGGAAGATGCGGGCGATGTACGGGCTCTCCGCGAAGGCGGCGATGGCGGCGTCCCAGGTGTACGGGATCTGCGGCAGGTCGAGCGCGTAGGCGTTGCCGGTGATCGGCGGCGGCGGCACGAGCTTCTCCTCGAGGCCGATGAGGGCAGCACCGAGGATGCCCGCGATCATCAGGTAGGGGTTCACGTCGCCGCCCGAGACGCGGTGCTCGATGCGCCGCGCGGCGGGGTTGCCCGAGGGCACGCGGATCGCGGCGGTGCGGTTCTCGTAGGCCCAGCTCACCGAGGTCGGCGCATGTGCGTCGGGGACGAGGCGGTCGTAGCTGTTGGCATGGGGCGCGAAGAGGAGCGTCGAGGCGGGCATCGCGGCGAGACAGCCCGCGATGGCGTGGCCGAGCGCCGGGGTGCCCGCGGCGGTGCCGTTGGCGAAGATGTTGTCGCCATGCCGGTCGAGGACGGAGAAGTGCGTGTGGAGCCCGTTGCCGGTATAGTCCGGGTAGGGCTTGGCCATGAAGCTCGCGGCGAAGCCGTTGCGGCGCGCGAGGCCCTTCACCAGCATCTTGAAGAACCAGGCGTCGTCGGCGGCCTTCAGCGCGTCGTCGCCGTGCATGAGGTTGATCTCGAACTGCCCGAGCCCGGCCTCCGAGATCGCGGTGTCGGCCGGGATGTCCATCAGCTCGCAGTAGTCGTAGAGGTCGGTGAAGAAGGTGTCGAACGCGTCGAGCGCGCGCAGCGCCAGCGTCTCGGCGGCCTTGCGGCGGCGGCCCGAGCGCGGGGCGTGCGCGGTCTGCAGCGTCTTGCCGCTGTCGTCGATGAGGAAGAACTCGAGCTCGCAGGCGACGACGGGCTTGAGCCCAAGGGCGGCGTAGCGCGCCACCACGGCGGCGAGCGCGTGGCGCGGGTCGCCCTCGTAGGGCCGGCCGTCCTCGCGGAACATCCAGATCGGCAGGAGTGCCGTCGGCGCCTCGAGCCAGGGCATCGGGATGAAGCCGCGCTCGGTCGGGCGCAGCACGCCGTCGGCGTCACCGGTGTCGAAGAGGAGCGGGCTGTCCTCGATGTCCTCGCCCCAGATGTCGAGGTTCAGGACCGACATCGGGAACCGCGTGCCCTCCGTCACCACCTTCTCGGCGAAGCGCGACGGGATGCGCTTGCCGCGCGCCTGGCCGTTGAGGTCGGCGGCGGCCACGCGGATGGTGCGGACCTCGGGATGCTTCCGCAGCCAGTTCTTCATGCCTCACCTGATGAGCTGCGGCCGGAACCGCAGCCGCGCGCGCCCTTCGCGCGGGAGATGCCGGTTGAGCCGGCGGTTCGCCACCCCGAAGAGCGTGATGATCCCGAGCGTCACGAGGATGAAATACGCCGCGACGATCGGGTAGGGGACGAACGGGTTGAACGTCTTGTCGGCGAAATACTTCGCGTAGTAAAGGGCGTCGCCCTTCTGCTGCCACGCGGGGAAGCCCGAGAAGTAGACGAGCGTGGTGGCGTGGAAGAGGAAGATCGCCTCGTTGGTGTAGGCGGGCCAGGCGAGGCGCAGCATCGTCGGCCAGACGATGCGGGTGAAGCGCCGCCGCCCGGAGATGCCGTAGGCGTCGGCCGCCTCCACGTCGCCGCGAGGCACCGCACGCAGCGCGCCGTAGAAGATCTCGCCCGAATAGGCGGCCGTGTTGAGGAAGAGGACGAGGAGCGCACCGGCCCAGGCGCGGCTCAGCATCCCCGTGTCGAGCGTGATCCCGAGGAACGTGACCCCGTGCTCGGGGATCAGCACGAACGCCTCGTAGGCGAAGAAGAACTGGATGAAGAGCGGCGAGCCGCGGAACACGAAGATGAACCATTCCGAGGGCTTGCGCGCCCACGGGCTGCGCGCGTTCTTGCCGAGCGCGAGGAGCGTCGCGGCGAAGAAGCCGAGCACCAGCGACAGCGCGCCGTAGTACACGTTCCAGATCAGCCCCGAGCCGATCAGCACCGCCTGGTCGCAAAAGGTGAAGTCGGTGCGGGGCAGGAGCCGCTCGCCCATCCCGAGCGAGCGCAGGCCGTAGTGCTGGATCACGTCGAGACACATCATGCTGCGGCGGCCCTCCGGTCGGCGTCGCCGCCGAGTGTCGCCTGGCCGCGCGTGAGCCTGCGGGTCAGCCGCACCAGCACCGCCTCGCTCGCACGCGTCATCGCGAGGTAGAACACGAGGAGGGCGCCGAAGTAGTAGACGCGCCAGTCCGGGTGCGGATAGGCGAAGGCGGAGGTCTTGGAGCCGCCGAGATCGCGCGCCCAGAACACGATGTCCTGGATGCCGAGGAGGAAGAGGAGCGGCGTCGCCTTGATGAGGATCATCCACAGGTTCGACAGCCCCGGCAGCGCGAACACCCACATCTGCGGCACGAGGATGCGCCGGAACGCCTGCCGCGGCGTCATCCCGTAGGCCTGCGCGGTCTCGACCTGCGCCTTCGGCACCGCCCGCATCGCGCCGCCGAGCACGTTGGCCGCGAAGGCGCCGAACACGATGGAGAACGCCACCACCGCGATGGCGAAGCCGTAGAGGTCGAAGACCCAGGGCGGGCTCGCGGCGAGCGGCAGCTTCGCCGCGGGGCACACGGCGAACTCGCCGTTCTGGCGGATCGGCGCGGTCCAGTCCGGGCAGAGGATCTGGTGCCGCGTCCATTCGAGCCCCTGGTCGAGGGCGATGGGCACGAAAAGGAAGAACGCGATGTCGGGGATGCCGCGCACCATGCCCGTGTAACCGAGCCCGAGGAGCCGCAGCGGCAGGAACCGCGACCGCGCCGCGACGGCGCCCCCGAAGCCGAAGAGGAGCGCCACCGGCGCGGTGATCGCGAGGAGCGCGAGCACCGTCAGGAACGAGCCGTAGAACAGCAGGTGCTTGCCGGTGCCGAGGTAGCACAAGAGCCAGGCGAGGCCGTCGAGCGAGGCGGGATCGGCGCAGGTCATGCCGCGGTGCGGACGGGGCCGGCGTCACCGGCCCCGCGCGCCATCAGAACGTCTGCGCGTCGTCGCCGAACCACTTCTTGATGAGCGTGTTCAGCGTGCCGTCGGCCTTCATCGCGGTGATCGCGTCGTCGAACTTGGCCTTCATCTCGGTGTCCGACTGCCGAAGCCCCATGCCGATGCCGCCGCCGAGCTGGATGTCCTCGCCGACGAACACGAGCTTGCCGCCCGATTCCGATACGATCGGCGCGAGGAAGTCCTTGTCGGCGAACACCGCGTCGGCCTCGCCGTTGCGGACCGCGGCGATGGTCTCGTCGGCGGTCGCGAACTCCATCAGCGTGGCGCCCGATTCCGCGACGTGGCTCGCCTGGATCGTCGAGGTCTGCGCCGAGACGACGCCCTTCGTCACGTCCACGTCGGGCGAGACGGCGACATAGGCCGAGGCCGCCGGCGGGAAGTAGTTCTGCGTGAAGTCGATGACCTTCTTGCGCTCGTCGGTGATCGACATGCCGGCCATGATGGTGTCGTAGTTGCCGGACGCGAGGTTCGGGATGATCGAGTCCCACTCGTTCTGCACCCAGGTGCAGGTGAGGCTCGCGCGGGCGCAGAGCTCGTCGCCGAGTTCGCGCTCGAAGCCGTCGACCTCGCCTGCGTCGTTGATGAAGTTGTAGGGCGGGTAGGCGCCCTCGGTGCCCATCCGCACCGTCTGCTGCGCGAACGCGCCCGATACGGAGACGGCGAGCGCGGCGGCCGCCAGGGTCAGTTTCAGCATTCAGGTTCCCCCTTGATGTGGTCGTGGGTCATGCGGCGACGCCGGCGCTGAGGAAGCCGCGCAGCCGCTCGGTCTCGGGCGCTGCGAAAAGCCGCGCGGGCGGGCCTTCCTCCGCGATCCGGCCGCGGTGCAGGAACACCACGTGGTCGGACACGTCGGCCGCGAGGCGCATGTCGTGGGTGACGAGGAGCATCGTGCGCCCTTCGTCGGCGAGCGCCTTGATGACGCGGATGACCTCCTGCTCGAGCTCGGGATCGAGCGCCGACGTGGGCTCGTCGAAGAGGAGCGCCTTCGGCTCCATCGCGAGCGCCCGTGCGATGGCGGCGCGCTGCTGCTGGCCGCCCGAGAGCATCGCGGGCCAGGCGTCGGCCTTCTCGCCGATGCCCACCTTGTCGAGGAGCATCCGCGCGCGCGCCTCGACCTCGGCGCGGTCCTGCTTCAAGACCGTCAGCGGCGCCTCCATGACGTTGGCGAGCACCGTCATGTGCGACCAGAGATTGAACTGCTGGAACACCATCGCGAGGTTGGTGCGGATGCGGATGACCTGGGCACGGTCGGCCGGATGCCGGCCAAGGCCGTGGCCGCGCCAGCGCACGGGCTCGTCCTCGAAGAGCACGTCACCCTGCTGGCTGTCCTCGAGGAGGTTGGCGCAGCGCAGGAGCGTGGACTTGCCCGAGCCCGAGGAGCCGATCAGCGACACCACGTGCCCGCGCGGCGCCCGGATGTCGACGCCCTTGAGCACCTCGAGCGTGCCGTAGCTCTTGTGGAGGTCGCGGATCTCGATGACGGGCGGCGGCGTCTGGCTCACGGTCTCGGGCGGTCCTCGCAGGCGGTCTGACGGGCACTAGGGCCGGTATCGGGCAGGAAAGCAACCTTGTACGCGAGGGACGCGGCGGCAGGCGCCTGCCGAATGGGCAGACGCGCGCTCCGGCGCCTAGGGCGAAGGCGGCAGCGGCACCGCGAGATAGGTCTCGGGCGTCATCGGGGCGAACGCGACGATGCCGAGGCTGGCCGCCGCGCGCGTCGCCGCGGCCCGGTGAAGTGCCGCGCGCAGCGGGCCGACGCGGCGCGCGTCGGCGGTGATGAGCGGCAGGCCGGGCGTTGCGTCGGTCGTGCCGATGGCGCGCAGCCGGCCGCCCAGACCGTCGTGCGCCTCGATCGCGCGCCACGAATTGGCGTCGATGGCGGCGATGTCGGCGCGTCCCTCGGCGACGGCGGCGGCGCTCAGGCGGTGCCCTCCGGTCGGGGTCCGCGCGGCGAACGCCAGCCCTCGCGATGCCATCCAGGCCTGCGCCGACCCCCAGCCCGATTGCGACATCGCCTCGTTGTAGGCGAAGCGCGCGTCGGCGAAGGCTTCGGGCGCGGCGCGCGGGTCGTCCCTGCGCGCGACGAACACGCTGCGGTACCAGCCCGGCGGCGTCTCGGGCAGGCCGTAGTCGAAGGCGCCCACGAGCGTCACGCGGTCATGCAGATAGGCGCGGTACGGCAGCCCGCAGGTCTGGCCGAGAAGGAGGTCCGGCCGCTCCCAGGACGCGGTGATGCCGACCTCGCGATCAAGCGTCTCCGGCGCTTCGATGCCCGCGTCGCGCAGCGCATCGCGGATGCCTGCCCAGAGCGCGTCGTGCGCCGCCGCCGTCTCCGGGCGGTCGTACATCGGCAGCGACGCGATCACGCCCCGCGCGCCTCGACGCGCTGGCGGACGAGCGCGCTGTCACGGTCGGCGACGCCGAGGAGGTTTGCCACGAGCCGCATCAGCGTGTCCTCGCCCACGTCGCGGCGGCCGTCCGCGAGCACCACGTCCCACATCGCCTCGAGCACGCCCTCGCGGTCCTCGTAGGGCACCGCGTCCTTGATCGCGCGGGTGAAGCGCACGGTGTCGGGCGCGCCCGCCTCGAGGGCTTCGGCGGAATGCCGGATGTCCGCCGCCTCGGCGGCCGTGACGTCGTAGCGCTGCGCGAGGATGCGATCGATCCGCGCCGCCTCGGTCGCGGCGTAGTCCCCGTCGGCCCGCGCGATGCGGACGAGAAGCGCCGCGAGCGCGAGGCGGGCGTCGGTGGCGTCGAAGGGCTCGGGCGCGGGCTCGGTCAGACGGCGGATCAGATCGGCGAACATGATGCAGAGATAGGCCAGAGTGTGCCACAAGCCAACACTTCCGCGACAACGGACGCGCGCGCGGAGCGGGAACCTTGCGCCGTGCCGCGCACTGTGCCACGAGCATCGGAGCACCGTTCGGAGACCTGAGATGAAAGCGCTCGCCGCCCTCGCCCTTGCCGCCGCGACCCTGGTGGGCGCGGGGGCCGCACGGGCCGGCAATCTCGAGGCGCCGGCCGTCGAGCCGTCGCTGGCCGTCGTGCCCGTCACGCCGAAGCCGCGCCTCGTCTTCACCCTCCGCGGCGGCGTCGCGGTGACGCCCGATTACTTCGGCTCGAGCTCCTCGACGGCGGCACCGGATTTCGGCTTCCAGCTGCATTACCTGCGGCTCTTCGGACGGGAGATCGGAACCTACGAACGCGGCAATCCGCGCTACGGGCTCGCGCTGCGCGGGTCGTTCCGGTACATCCCGAAGCGCGATGCCGACGACAGTCCCGAGCTGACCGGTCTCGGCAAGGTGGACACCTCGCTCGAGATCGGCGGCGGCATCGGCTACACGGCGCGCAACGTCGAAGCCTTCGCCGACCTGCGCTACGGCGCCATCGGGCACAACACCTTCGTGGCCGAGCTTGGCGCCGACGGCGTGGTCCACCCCACCGAGAACCTGCGCCTGTCGCTCGGCCCGCGCGTGCTCTTCGGGACCGACCGGTACGCCCAGACCTATTTCGGCGTGTCGGGCACGGAGTCGGTCGCGAGCGGGCTTCCCGCCTACGACCCCTCGGGCGGGCTCGTCAGCGCCGGCCTTGAGGCGGGCGCGCATTACGACTTCACCGACAAATGGGGCATCGAGGGCGCCGTGACCTGGGACCGCCTCACCGGCGATGCCGCCGACAGCCCGATCGTCGAGCAGGGCGACCGCGACCAGTACGGCGCGCGCATCGGCATCACGCGGCGGATCAACCTCAACTTCTGAGGTCAGCCGGGTTCCGAGGTCAGCCGGGTTCCGAGGTCAGTCGGGTTCCGAGGTCAGTCGGGCAGCCGGATGCGGCCTTCGGCGACCGGCACGGCGGCGCCCGCCACGCGGACCGCGGCGATGGCGCCCTGCGCCGTCTCGACCGTCAGTCCGAGCGCGCTCGGGCGGCCCATCTCGATCCCCTGCGCGATCGCGAAGCGCGTCACTTCCGCCGCACAGAGCCCGGCCGCGTGGAGCGGCCCGGCGAGGATCGCCGCCGCGGAGCCCGTCGCCGGATCCTCGTGGAGACCCATGCCGGGCGCGAACATCCGTGCGCGGATGCCCTCCGCGCCGAGCACGTGCCCTCCGCGCCGAGCACGTAGAGATAGACGCTGGCCGTGCCGGTGCCCGCCATCGCGCGCGACCAGGCGGGGTCGCATGGGGGCGGCACGGGCCAGCGCCGCGAGCGTGGCGAGCCGGACGTAGAGGAAGCCGGGGCCCCCCGCCCAGACGCCCGCGACCTCGGCCACGTCGTTGGCATCGAGCCCGAGCGCCCCCGCCGCCGCCGCGGGCTCCGGGCACGGCCCGAGCCGCCGCGGCAGCACCGGTGCTGTGAACTCGGCCCGTGCGGCGCCGTCCCCGCGCATGACCGTCACGGCCACGTCGCCCGCGCGGGTCTCGAGCATCAGGCGGTCCGCGGCGCCCGCCAGCAGCACCGCGCAGCCGATCGTGGGATGCCCCGCGAAGGGCAGCTCGCCCCCCGGCGTGAAGATCCGCACCGCCGCCGCGTGCCTCGGGTCCGAGGGGCGGCAGACGAAGATCGTCTCCGACAGGTTGAACTCCCGCGTGACGGCCTGCATCGCGGCGTCCGAGAGCCCGTCGGCGTCGAGCACCACGGCGAGCGGGTTGCCTGCGAAGCGCCGGTCGGTGAAGACGTCGAGGACGTGGTAGGCGAGCGTGCTCACACCAGCCGCTCCACCTCGACCGCCGCCCTGATGAAGTCGGCGAAGAGCGGGTGCGGCGCAAAGGGCTTCGACTTCAGCTCGGGGTGGAACTGCACGCCGATGAACCAGGGATGGTCGCGCGCCTCGACGATCTCCGGCAGCCGCCCGTCCGGGCTCATCCCGGAGAACACCATGCCGCATTCCTCGAGCCGGTCGCGGTAGCGCACGTCGACCTCGTAGCGGTGCCGGTGCCGCTCCTCGATGGCGGGCGCGCCGTAGATCGCGGCGGCGCGGCTCCCCGCGGCGAGGCAGGCGGTGTAGGCGCCGAGCCGCATCGTGCCGCCCTTGGCGTCGTCCGGGCGGCGCTCGACGCGGTGGTTGCCCTGCACCCATTCCTTGAGGTGGTAGACCACGGGCGTGAAGCGCTTCGCGGGCCCCTCCATGTCGAACTCCTCGGAGCCCGCGTCGGCCACGCCCGCGAGGTTCCGCGCCGCCTCGATCACCGCCATCTGCATCCCGAGGCAGATGCCGAGATAGGGCACCTTCCGCGTCCGCGCGAACTCGGCGGCGCGGATCTTGCCCTCGGTGCCGCGCTCGCCGAAGCCGCCCGGGACGAGGATCGCATGGAAGCCCTCGAGGTAGGGCGCGGGATCCTCGCGCTCGAAGATCTCGGCGTCGATCCATTCCGCCTCGACGCGCACGCGGTTCGCCATCCCGGCATGGGTCAGCGCCTCGGCGATCGACTTGTAGGCGTCGCCGAGCTGCGTGTACTTGCCGACGATGGCGACGCGCACGAGCCCCTCGGCGTTCTCGAGCCGGTCCATGACGTCGGTCCAGCGCGCGAGGTCGGGCCGCGGCGCGGGGCTGATGCGGAACGCGTCGAGCACGGCCTGGTCGAGCCCCTCGCGGTGGTAGGCGAGGGGCGCCTCGTAGATCGTCGAGAGGTCCGGTGCCGCGATCACCGCCTCCGCCCGCACGTTGCAGAAGAGCGCGATCTTCTCGCGCTCCTTGGCGGGGATCGGATGCTCCGAGCGGCACACCAGCACGTCGGGCGCGATGCCGATGGCGCGCAGCTCCTTGACCGAGTGCTGCGTCGGCTTCGTCTTCAGCTCGCCCGCCGAGGCGATGTAGGGCAGGAGCGTGAGGTGCATGAAGATGCACTGCCCGCGCGGCCGGGCCTGCGCGAACTGCCGGATCGCCTCGAAGAACGGCAGGCCCTCGATGTCGCCGACGGTGCCGCCGATCTCGCAGAGCATGAAGTCGACCTCGGCCTCGCCGATCGCGAGGAAGTCGCGGATCTCGTTGGTCACGTGCGGGATCACCTGGATGGTCTTGCCGAGGTAGTCGCCGCGGCGCTCCTTCTCGAGGACGTTGGAGTAGATGCGCCCGGAGGACACGCTGTCGGTCCTGCGCGCCGCGACACCGGTGAAGCGCTCGTAGTGCCCGAGGTCGAGGTCGGTCTCGGCGCCGTCGTCGGTGACGAAGACCTCGCCGTGCTCGAAGGGCGACATCGTGCCCGGATCGACGTTGAGGTAGGGGTCGAGCTTGCGGAGCCGCACCGAAAAGCCGCGCGCCTGCAGAAGCGCGCCGAGCGCCGCCGACGCGAGGCCCTTGCCGAGCGAGGAGACCACGCCGCCGGTGATGAAGATGTAGCGCGCCATGCGGTGCCGGCCCCCCGTGTGCTCGAGCAAAACGCCGTCCGGGGCAGCCCCGGTCATGGCATCACGGGACCGAGGCCTTAGCCTGTTCCGGGACCGCGCGCAATCGCGCGAGGGTCAGTCGCGCGAGGGTCAGTCGCGCGCGGGGGTGCCAGCGGCTGGTCGGCCGGTCGCGGCGGCAGGAGGTCGCCCTCCGGCGCCGCGGGCGTCTTCGGCTGCAGCGGGATCGAGGTGTCGGGCGCCGCGATCCGGTCGACGACGGACTGCCCGGCCGAGTTCCTCGCCGCGACGACGGTGAGCCCGATCGAGGTCGCGATGAAGCCTGCGGCAAAGAGCCAGGTGAGCTTGGCGAGCGCCGTCGCCGCCTGTCGCCCGGTCATCACGCCGCCACCGCCGCCGCCCCCGCCGAGCCCCAGCCCGCCGCCTTCGGAGCGCTGCAGGAGCACGACGCCGACGAGGAGCAGCGCGAGGATGAGGTGCACGACGAGGACGACGTTTTCCATGGCAGGTCCGCTTGGGGGTCGGGCCCGTATCTAGGGCCCGCCCCCCTGGCCCGCAAGACGAAAGCCGTGCGGCCCGGACCGCCTGCCTTCGGGCGCGGGGTCGTGGGCGAGCACGAGCCCGCGCTCGTGGCCGGACGGACGCGGTGTGCGACCGATGCCCCGTGGTGCCCCTGGTCCACCGCCTTTCGCGGTATCCGCCCGCCCGCCGCGGCGCTATAGCAAGCCCCGGAGCGATGGGAGGACGTGATGGCCAACGTCACGGTGGTCGGCGCGCAGTGGGGCGACGAGGGCAAGGGCAAGATCGTCGACTGGCTCTCCGAGCGCGCCGACGTCATCGTGCGCTTCCAGGGCGGGCACAACGCGGGGCATACGCTCGTCGTCGACGGAACGGTGTTCAAGCTCTCGCTGCTGCCGTCGGGCATCGTGCGGCCGGGCAAGCTCAGCGTCATCGGCAACGGCGTGGTGCTCGACCCCTGGGCGCTCTTCGCCGAGATCGAGCGGCTGGCGGGGCAGGGCGTCGAGGTCAGCCCCGCGCGGCTCGCCATCGCGGAGAACGCGGCGCTGATCCTGCCGCTCCACGGCGAGCTCGACCGCGCGCGCGAGGGCGAGGCGGCGGGGGCCGCGATCGGGACCACGGGGCGCGGCATCGGTCCCGCCTACGAGGACAAGGTCGGCCGGCGTGCGATCCGGGTCGCAGACCTCGGCGATCCCGCGACGCTTCGCCAGCGCCTCGACCGGCTCCTCGCGCATCACGATGCGCTCCGCCGCGGCCTCGGGCTCGGGCCCGTGGACCGGACGGCGCTGGAGGCGGCGCTGGGCGACATCGCGGCCCGGGTGCTGCCGTACGCGCGCCCGGTCTGGCGCGACCTTGCGGAGGCGCGCGCGCGCGGGCGGCGCATCCTCTTCGAGGGCGCGCAGGGGGCGCTTCTCGACGTCGATTTCGGCACCTATCCTTACGTCACGTCGTCGAACACCGTGGCGGGGGCGGCCGCCGCCGGCAGCGGCATCGGGCCGGGCGCCGTCGGCTTCGTCCTCGGCATCGTCAAGGCCTACACGACGCGCGTGGGCGCAGGGCCCTTCCCGACCGAGCTTTCCGACGCGACCGGCGCGCGCCTCGGCGAACGCGGCGCCGAGTTCGGCACCGTCACCGGCCGCAAGCGCCGTTGCGGCTGGTTCGACGCGGTGCTGGTGCGCCAGACCTGCGCCATCTCCGGCGTCACGGGCGTGGCGCTTACCAAGCTCGACGTGCTCGACGGCTTCGACGAGCTCCGCGTCTGCACCGGCTACGACCTCGACGGCGTCCGGCTCGACCACCTTCCCGCCGCCGCCGACCTGCAGGCGCGCGTGCGCCCGGTCTACGAGACGATGCCGGGCTGGTCCGAGAGCACGGCCGGCGCGCGGTCCTGGGCCGACCTGCCGGCGCAGGCGGTCAAGTACGTGCGGCGGATCGAGGAGTTGATCCGCTGCCCGGTGGCCCTACTCTCGACCTCGCCGAAGCGGGAGGACACCATCCTTGTCACCGACCCATTCGCCGACTGAAGGCCGCGCATGAGCCTCACGCACCGGGCCCGGCGGCGCTGGTCGCTGGTCATCCTTCTCGTATGGCTCCCGGCCTACGTCGTGGTGGCGGTGACGGTCCTGAACCGGATGGGCCGTCCGCCGGTGGCCGTCGAGCTCCTCGTCTACGTGATCCTCGGCGTCGCCTGGGCGCTGCCGTTCCGCCTCGTCTTCCGCGGCGTCGGACAGGCCGCGCCGGAGGACGAGCGCTAGGCTTCGACCTCGAGCGCCAGCGCGTGAATCCGCGCGATGAGCTCCGGTCCCAGGGCCGCGTGGACGGCGCGGTGGCGCGCGAGGCGCGTCATCCCCGCGAACGCCGGCGCTCGTATCCTGACGGAGAAGTGGCTCTCGCCGCCGGGCCGCGCGCCGGCGTGGCCGGCATGTGCGGCGCTGTCGTCGCGCACCTCGATGTCGTCAGGGGCGAATGCCTCCCGAAGGGCATCGCGAATCTCGTCGGCGGTTCCCATATCCCTGTGTCAACCCCTTCTCCGTGCCGCGAAAAACCGTATTGTCATGCGTCCCGTCCGAGCGGCCCGCATCGCGTGGCCCTTTGAGGAAAGGCCCGACCCCGTGACCCAGCGCCCGCCGTTCCAGTTCGACATCCGCGTCTCGGCGGACAAGAAGCGTCGCACGCGGGGCAAGCGCGGGATGTCGGGCGCCTCGGAAACCTCGACGCGGGCCTGCGACCATCCCGGCTGCGCGGAAGCCGGCCAGTACCGCGCGCCGAAGTCGCCCGACCATCTCGACGAGTTCTGGTGGTTCTGCAAGGACCACGTCCGCGAGTACAATCTGAAGTGGAACTTCTTCTCCGGCCAGACCGAAGCCGACTATGCCAAGCTGATGGACAGCGACCGGGTCTGGGGCCGCGAGACCCGGCCCTTCGGCAAGCACCCCGAGGAGGACCGCGCCTGGCAGCGGCTCGGCGTCAACGACCCGCTCGAGATCCTCGGGCCGAACGCGACGCAGAACCCCGGCCGCGGCGGCGGCAACACCCGGCGCCTGCCGCCCACCGAGCGCCGCGCGCTCGAGATCCTCGAGGCGCGCGACCACTGGACGCGGCCCGAGATCCGCAAGCAGTACAAGAGCCTCGTGAAGGACCTGCACCCCGACATGAACGCCGGCAACCGCGCCGACGAGGACCGGCTGCAGGAGGTCGTCTGGGCCTGGGACCAGATCAAGGAAAGCCGGAACTTCCGCGACTGACGAGCGACTCCGCTGCGCCTCTACGGCTTGGCGACCCCGTTGCCGGGGGCCGCACCGAGGGGCGGGGCGCTCGCCTCGGAGGACGCCACGAGCGCGATGCGGGGATTGCCGGACAGCGTCGGTTCGGCGGGAAGGGCAGTGTCGCCCCGCCCGAGGTCGGCCCGTCCCGGATCGGCCCGCCCGAGGTCGGCCCGTCCCAGATCGGCCCGTCCCGGATCGGAGCGCCGAAGGTCCGGCCGGTGCGGCATCACCGGACGCGCGAGGTCGGGTCGTCCGGCGTCCTGGCGGAAGCCGCGCTGCGGTCCCTGCGCGGGCGCCAGCGACGCCGCGGCGTCGGCGGCCATCTTCGCCACCGGGTCGGCGGCGACCCGCGCTCCGGGGATCACGCGGCGGAACACGAGCATGTGCCGCTCGACGACGCTCCGCCTGAAGAAGCCGCTTCGCTCCTCGCAGGGCAGGAGGTCGGCGCGCACGTAGTCCCAGCCGTCGCGGCCGAGTTCGTTCATCACTTCCGTCAGCGTGCGCGCGAACCGGTCCGCGGTGCCCTTGGCGCCCTTCGACCGTTCGGCGCGCCGCGGCGCTGGGATGACCTTGAACTCGAACGTCTGCATGGCGGGTCTCCGGGCGGTGTCCCGGCGAAAGTTACGCCGGAGCGCCCTTGATTCCAAGCCGGTTCGCGATAGGGGCGCGATTGCGCGGCCAGCGATAGCTCCGACAATCCAACTCACCCGAAGCGTGTGGGGCCCTCAGTAGCCGCCCTCGACCATCTGCCGCCGCGCCCAGAGCGTCAGCCGCGAGGTGGTCACGAGCGACACCGCGGGCGCGCTCTCGCCGCCGAGCGCGAGCGTCTCGGCGCGGAGCATGTCGATGCCCTCCTGCGAGTTCGCGGGCAGCCGGTCGGGCAGGATCGGGCGGCCGACGGTGAGACGGAACGGCTGGTGCGCCTTGTTGTGCATCTCGTGGAAGAGCGTGATGTCGCGCAGGGTCGGGTGGATCAGGTCGAAGAGGTAGAACAGCACCGAGTTGCGCGCGCGGATGTTGATCGGGATCACCGGCAGGTCGTACTTGCGCGCGATCATCGCGGCCGACGGCATCCAGGGGCGCTCGTGGAGGTGCAGCTTCTCGCGCTTGGCGAGCCGGCCCGAGGGGAAGATCACGCCGAGCCGGCCGGCCTCGATGGCGGTGCGCGTGAAGTCCATCGTCATCCGCGTCTTCGCGAGGCTGCGCCGCTCCAGCCGCCATTCGACCGGCGCGATCAGCCCTGCCATCTGCGGCAGGAAGCGCACGATGTCATGGTTGGCGTAGATGAAGAGGTCGGGGCGCAGCGGCGCCAGCACCGAATGCAGGATCACGCCGTCGGCAATTCCGGTCGGATGGTTGGCGACCACGAGCGCCGCCCCGTTGCGCGGCAGGTTCTCGAGCCCCGTGACCTGCACGTCGCGCGCGATGATGTCGGCGACCGCCTTCATGATGCCGTCCGCCGGCGTGTGTTCGAGCTTCGTCGCGAGCTTGACGGTCTTCGGATACCCCAGAAGCCGCGTCAGAACGAACCGCGCTGCCGTGTGATGCGGCTTGCCCGTGTACATCCAGGGCGCGCGTTCCGCGATCAGGGGATCGAGCCGTTCCCGCATGTCCCCGTCTACCCTGTGGCCGCAACATCCGCGTGACGGATGGGCGGCGTTTCGGTTTCGGCAATCGCGTCGTGCCCGACCTTGGGAGTGGTTTTGCCTCTGGCCGGGTAGCGGGTCAAGCCAGCCGTTAACCTGTGGTTCCCCCGGCGGCGAGCATCCGCCCTGCCATCTCGCCGAGGTCGCGCGATAGGCTCGGCGCGTCGAGGACCCGCGCCAGCGCCGCACGCGCATGGTCCTGGCGCCCGGCGTCGTAGCGCGCCCAGGTCTCGAAGGCCGTGGACATCCGCGCCGCGGTCTGCGGGTTGACCGGATCGAGGCGCAGGAGCCAGTCGGCGAGGAGCCGGTAGGAGGCGCCCGAGGGATCGTGAAACCCCGCCGTGTTGCCTGCGAGCGCGCCCAGAACCGCACGGAACCGGTTCGGCACCTTCCAGTCGAAAGCGGGATGCTCGGTCAGCGCCGTGGTCACCGATGCCGCGTCGCGCGGCGCGGCATAGGTCACCTGCAGCGCGAACCACTTGTCCATGACCAGCCGGTCGTGCGCCCAGGTCCGCCCGAAGCGGGCAAGCTCGTCCTGGCCGTGACCGATCTCCATCAGGCACGCCAGCGCGCCGAGGCTCATCGTCATGTTGTCGGCCTCGGCGAACTGCCGCGCCGCGCGCGCGCCGTCGTCGAGCCGGGTCACGAGGCGCAGCGCCGCGAGGCCGAGCGACCTCATGCCGGCGGCCCGGGCGTCGGGGCTGTAGGGCCCCTCGACGGCGACGGACGCAAGGAGCCCCGGCAGGATCCCTTCGAGATGACGCGCGAGGCGGCGCGTCAGATCCTCGCGGGCGGCGTGGATGCGGTCGGGGTCGGGTGTCACGCCGGCGGCGTGGAGCGCCTGCGCCATCTCGTCCTCCGACGGGAGCGACAGCACCAGCGCGCGGAACGCGGGGTCGAGCGCGTTCGACCGCGCCACCCGCTCGAGCGCGTCGAGATAGGCGGGGCCGGGGGCGGCATCCTCCGTCACCATGCGCGCCAACACCTCGCGGGCGAGCGCGCGGCCCGCCTCCCAGCGGTTGAAGGCGTCGGTGTCGTGCGCGAGAAGGAACGCGCGCGTCTCGGGCGTCGCCTCGTGCTCGAGGATGACGGGCGCCGAGAACCCGCGCAGGAGCGACGGCACCGGCCGGCCCGCGAGCCCCGCGAAGGTGAACGTCTGCTCGGGGCTGGAGAGCTCGAGCACCTGCGTCGGCTCGACCTCGTCGCCGTCCGCATCGAGAAGCCCCACCGCGACCGGGATCAGGAGCGGCTCCTTCAGCGGCTGCCCCGGCGTCGGCGGCGTCGTCTGGCGCAGCGTCAGCCGGTAGGTGCCACCGTCCCAGTCGTCGCGGACGGCGAGGCGCGGCGTGCCCGCCTGGCCGTACCAGCGCTTGAACTGCGACAGGTCGCGGCCCGTCGTGTCCTCGAACACGGCGATCCAGTCCTCGATCGTGCAGGCCTGCCCGTCGTGCCGCGTGAAGTAGAGGCTGAGCGCGTCCTCGTAGGCGGCGTCGCCGACGATGAGCCTGAGCATCCCGATCACCTCGGCGCCCTTCTCGTAGACGGTCGCGGTGTAGAAGTTGTTGATCTCGACGTAGGCGTCCGGGCGGACCGCATGGGCCAGCGGCCCCGCATCCTCGCGGAACTGGCGCGCGCGCAGCGTCAGCACGTCCTCGATGCGCTTCACCGGGCCCGAGCGCATGTCGCCGGTGAACTGGCGGTCGCGGTAGACCGTCAGCCCCTCCTTCAGGCAGAGCTGGAACCAGTCGCGACAGGTGATGCGGTTGCCGGTCCAGTTGTGGAAGTACTCGTGCGCGATGATCGCCTCGATGCGCTCGTAGTCGGCGTCGGTCGCGGTATCGGGGCTCGCGAGCACGTAGCGCGCGTTGAAGATGTTGAGGCCCTTGTTCTCCATCGCGCCCATGTTGAAGTCGTCTACCGCGACGATGTTGAACACCTCGAGGTCGTAGGCGCGGCCGTAGGCCTCCTCGTCCCAGCGCATCGAGCGGATGAGGGCGTCCATCGCGAAGCCGCAACGGTCCTCGTCGCCGGGGCGGACCCAGATCGCGAGGCCGGTGTCGCGGCCCGTCATGGTGGTGAAGCGCGCGCGGTGCGCCACGAGGTCGCCCGCGACGAGCGCGAAGAGGTAGGCGGGCTTCGGCCAGGGATCGGTCCATTCGGCCCAGCCCGGGCCTGCGTCGGTCGGGTTGCCGTTCGACAGGAGCACCGGCAGGTCGGCCTCGACGCGCACCCGGAACGGCGCCATCACGTCCGGCCGGTCGGGGTAGTAGGTGATCTTCCGGAAGCCTTCCGCCTCGCACTGCGTGCAGTACATGCCGCGCGACATGTAGAGCCCCTCGAGCGCGGTATTGGCCTCGGGATCGATGGCCACCTCCGTGACCAGCGTGAACGGGCCCTCGGGGAGCGCGTGGGCGGCGATGGTCAGGCCCTGCGCGTCGATCTTCATCGCGTCGGCGGGGACGGCCGTGCCGCCGATCTCGCAGGACACGAGGCGCAGGGACTCGCCGTCGAGCGCCAGGTCGAGCAATCCCGGTCGCGCCGGGTTCGGCCGGTAGCGCACCGCGGCCCGCACCCGCGTGTCCGTGGGCGCGAGGCGGAACACGAGGTCGACCGCATCGACGAGGTAGGCGGGCGGCGCATAATCGGCGAGCCGGACGGTCGCGGGGGAAGGTTCGGTCATGTCTCTGCCTCCGATGCGTCGGGGGCGGTGGAAACCCCGGCGGCGCCACGCTATATCAGTGCTCCGACCGCAGCGACAGGGTGGCCTCGCGAGGCGCGCACGCGGGACAAGCGACGGGACAAGCGACGGAGGACGGACGATGTCGGCACCGCATACAGACCCCGAAAAGCAGACCAAGCAGCATCGCTTCGCGCTCTCGGGCATGGCGGCGACGGTGATCTTCGCGTTCGTGCTCCTCCTCGCGCTCGTCGGCTTCCTGGCACTCCGCGGGCAGGCGCCGACCACCCCTCCGGTCCAGGTGGACGGCCGCACCGGCGCCTCGGAAGGCGCGACCGCCACCGACCAGCAGACCTCGCCGCAGCCCTGACGGTGCCGCGCGGGATCGCCAAGCGCGATCTGCCGCAGAAGGTCTGCCCGGCGTGCGGGCGGCCGTTCGCGTGGCGCCGGAAGTGGGCAGCCGATTGGGACGAGGTGCGGTTCTGTTCGGAGCGCTGCCGGCGGGCTGGTGCCGCGAAGCCTGCCGCGAAAGCGGGCGGACCACGTTGACTGTGCCGTGACGCACCGTGCCGGACCTCGACCGCCGCGCCTGGACAGGGTAATCGTAGCGGGCAAAGGGAGCAGAGGCATGGCACGCCCGGTCGTCGGCATCATCGGCAACAATTTCATGATCAACGACACCTACGCTGTGCAGGGCGGGGGCACGATGAACTCGGAGGCGGTGTGCCTCGCCTCCGGTGCCATGCCGCTGCTCGTGCCCGCCGACCCGCGCCACGCCTCCGTGAACGAGCTTCTCGACGTCTGCGATGGCTTCCTGCTCACCGGCGGGCGGCCGAACGTGCATCCCGAGGAATACGGCGAGGCCCCGACCGAGGCGCACGGCGCGTTCGACCGCGCCCGCGATGCGCTGACGCTGCCGCTCGTGCGCGCCTGCGTCGAGCGCGGCCAGCCGCTCTTCGGCATCTGCCGCGGCTTTCAGGAGGTCAACGTCGCGATGGGGGGCACGCTCTACCCCGAGATCCGCGACCTTCCGGGCCGCACGAACCACCGGATGCCCCCCGACGGCACGCTCGAGGAGAAGTTCGCGCTGCGCCACGTCGTGACGTTCACCCCCGGCGGCCCGTTCGAGCGCGTCTTCGGCACGCTCGCGGTGATGACCAACACGCTTCATGGTCAGGGGATCAAGACCCCCGGCGCCCGCATCGTGGTCGACGGCACGGCGGCCGACGGCACCCCGGAAGCGATCTGGGTCCGCGACGCGCCGGGGTTCACGCTCTCGGTGCAGTGGCATCCCGAGTACAACGCCGCGACCGATCCCGTGTCGCGCCCGCTCTTCGCGGCTTTCGGCGACGCGCTCCGGGCCTGGGCTGCCCGCGGGCAGGCGGTCCCCATGCTCCGGTCGGCCTGACATGAAGCGGAGCCGCGTCAACGCCATCATGGCCGAAGCGGACGAGATGATCGCCCGGCACGGTTTCGTGCTGCCGCCCTTCGCCCGCTGGACGCCCGACGAGATGCGCCGCGCCGACGCCGAGCGCATCGTGCGATCCCGCATGGGTTGGGACATCACCGACTACGGCGAGGGCCGCTACGACGAGATGGGGCTGTGCCTCTTCACTCTGCGGAACGGCGAGCTTGCCGATCTCCAGCGCGGCGGCGGCATGTGCTACGCGGAGAAGCTGCTGATCTCGAAAGAGGACCAGCTCTCGCCGATGCACACGCATGTCATCAAGGCCGAGGACATCATCAACCGCGGCGGCGCCACGCTCGCGGTGCAGCTCTACGGCTCGGACGCGGCGGGCGGCTTCGACGAGACCGTCGGCGTCACGGTACGCTGCGACGGCATCGCCCGCAGCATCGCCGCCGGTGACGTGCTCCGCCTCGCGCCGGGTGAGAGCGTGACGCTGATGCCGGGCGACTGGCACGCCTTCTGGGGCGAGGGCGGCGACGTGCTCATCGGCGAGGTCTCGACGGTCAACGACGACGTGACCGACAACGTGTTCCGCCAGCCGATCGGCCGCTTCGCCGACATCGAGGAGGACGAGGCCCCGACGCATCTGCTGGTCTCGGACTACGACGCCTGGCTGAAGGCCTAGCGGGCGCGCCCGGCTACGCCAGCACCCGCCGTACCGCGTCCTGCCAGCCGGCGTAGCGCGCGTCCCGGTCGTCCG
Source organism: Paracoccaceae bacterium (assembly GCA_965219015.1). Taxonomy (GTDB): domain Bacteria; phylum Pseudomonadota; class Alphaproteobacteria; order Rhodobacterales; family Rhodobacteraceae; genus CBDCNH01. The sequence continues at coordinate 692,507 of CBDCNH010000011.1, read as the reverse complement.
CATCCATCGCGGGCTCGAAGCGGCGGTCGAGCGCCCAGGCCGCGGCGAAGCCCGCCGCATCCGGGTAGACGCCGGCTTCCATCCCCGCGAGCCAGGCGGCCCCGAGCGCCGTCGTCTCGCGCACCTCGGGGCGGTCCACGGCGGCGCCTAGGATGTCGGCGAGGAACTGCATCGTCCAGTCGCTCGCCGCCATGCCGCCGTCGACGCGCAGCACCGAGGCCTCGAGCCCGGTGCCCGCGAGGTCGGCCGCCATCGCCTCCATCAGGTCGCGCGTCTGGTAGCCCACGCTCTCGAGCGCCGCGCGGGCGAGGTCGGCGGGGCCGGTGGCCCGCGTCAGACCGAAGATCGCGCCGCGCGCGTCAGCGTCCCAGTGCGGCGCGCCGAGGCCGGTGAACGCGGGCACGAGGTAGACCGCCTGGCCCGCGTCGGCGCGCTCGGCGAGGCCTTGCGTCTCGCCGGCCGCGCGAATGAGCCCGAGCCCGTCGCGGAGCCACTGCACCACCGCGCCCGCGATGAAGATCGAGCCCTCGAGCGCGTAGGTCCGCCGGCCGCCGAGCTGGCAGGCGATGGTGGTCAGGAGCCGGTTACGGCTCGGAACGGGCGTGTCGCCGGTGTTGAGGAGCGCGAAGCACCCCGTGCCGTAGGTCGCCTTCAGCATGCCCGGCGCGAAGCAGGCCTGCCCCAGCGTCGCCGCCTGCTGGTCGCCCGCCACCCCGAGGATCGGGATCTCCGCGCCGAAGAGGTCCGCGCGCGTGGTCCCGAACGAGCCCGCGCAGTCGCGCACCTCGGGCAGCATCGCCGCGGGCACGCCGAGCGCGCCGCAGATGTCCGCGTCCCAGTCGCCGCGGTGGATGTCGAAAAGCATCGTGCGGCAGGCGTTGGTGGCGTCGGTGACGTGCGCCCGCCCGCCGGTGAGCTTCCAGACGAGGAAGCTGTCGACCGTGCCGAAGAGGAGCTCGCCCGCCTCCGCGCGTGCCCGCGCGCCCTCGACGTGGTCGAGGAGCCACGCGAGCTTCGTCGCCGAGAAGTAGGGGTCGATGCGGAGCCCGGTGCGCGCGGCCACCAGCGCCTCGTGACCCTCTGCCCGGAGCCGTTCGCAGGCATCCGCGGTGCGGCGGTCCTGCCAGACGATGGCGTTGTGGACGGGCTCGCCGGTGCGCCGGTCCCAGACGAGCGTGGTCTCGCGCTGGTTGGTGATGCCGATTGCGGCGATGTCGCGAGGCCCGAGCCCCGCGCGCTCGATGGCGCCCCGCGCCGAGGCCGCGACGGTGGCCCAGATGTCGGCGGGGTCGTGCTCGACCCAGCCCGACGCAGGGTAGTGTTGCGCGAACTCCTCCTGCGCGGTCGCCACGATCCGCATCGCGCCGTCGAAGACCATCGCCCGGCTCGAGGTCGTCCCCTGGTCGATGGCGAGGACGTGCGGCACGGGCTACTCGGCGGCGGCCGGGAAGGCCGGCAGCTTGCCGATGTCGCGCGGGTCGTGCTGGATCACCAGCGTGGCGCCGGTGTTGGCGACGAGCTTCTTCAGCCGGTCGATCGAGGCCAGCGTCTCCGCGCGGTCGGTGTTGAACGTCGGCACGCCCTCGCGGCCGAGTTGCTCGGCGAAATGCACCACGTCGCCCGACAGGAGCACCGGCCCCATGCCGGCGAGCCGCACGAGGAGCGCCGTCTCGCCCGGCGTGTGCCCCGGCATCGCGAGCATCGTCACCGAACCGTCGCCGAACACGTCGCGGTCGCCCCGCACCTCGTCGAGCGTGCCGCCGCCGCCGAGCCAGTGCGCGAGCGGCGCGGGATCGGCGAAGCCCTGCGCGTAGGCGGGCAGCGGGTCCATCTTCAGCGTCTCCGCGTCCGCCGCGCCGATCAGCAGCGTCGCCTGCGGGAAGTCCGGCGCCTGCCCGGTGTGGTCGAAATGGTAGTGGCTGATGCCGACCATGCCGATGTCCTCGGGCGCGAGGTCGAGCTTGGCGAGCTGCGACGGCAGGTCCGCGTCGAGCGTCGGCGAGAGGTCCGCGGTGGCATCCTCGGGCGCGCCGAGGAGCGCCTTTGGCAAGCCGGTGTCCCACACGAGGTACGTATCCCCGTGCCGGATGAGGTAGCAGCTCGCGACGAGCGCGCGCTTCTCGCCCGGATAGGCCTGCGCGTCGTTGAAGATATTGAGATCGTTCACCTGGATGCGGCCGCAGTCGAGCCGCCAGAGCTGCACGTCGGCCGCTCCCGCGGCGGAGGCGGCGGCAATCGCGAACGTCGCGGCGAGGATGATGCGCATGGTGTGGCTCCCTTGGGTCGCAGCCCTTCTAGACTGTAACGCGCCCGAAGGCGATCCTTGCCGCGTCGCCAACCCCGAGGTAGAGGCAGGGCTCTCCGAAACCGAGGGAGGCTATCATGGCACGCCGCAACACCCCCGAGGACCGCCCGTCCTTTCGAGACGACGTCGAAGCGGCGTAGGTCGTTCCCCTCCGAAGCCCGCGTCAAGACCGGCCCGCAAAAGGTGCATGGGCGACGTGGAGCTGGTGGAGAAGCTCGGCCGCCGCGACCCGTGCCCCTGCGGCTCCGGCCGCCGCTTCCGCCGCTGCTGCCTCCGGGGCGGCACGCATGATGGCGTGGAGCGGGACTACTACTTTTCGCGAGCGAACCTGAAACGGGGCCCCGCAGGGCCCCGCCGAAGTCATGCCCCGAGGCTCAGCTCTTCCAGCTCTCGATGAGCTTGTCGTAGCTGATCGTTTCGGGCTTCTCCTTCTCGGTCTCGAGCTTCATCTGCGGCGCCAGCGAGCCGTGCTCGGCGGAGTACTTGTTCCACCACTCGAGGTCGTGCTCTTCGGCCATCTGGGGGCCGATGTCGCCCTGGACGCCCGAGCGCTCGATGCGCTCCATCACCTTTTCCTGTGCCTCGCAGAGCGCGTCCATCGCCTCCTGCACCGACTTCGCGCCCGAGGAGGCGTCGCCGATGTTCTGCCACCAGAGCTGCGCGAGCTTGGGATAGTCCGGCACGTTGGTGCCCGTGGGCGACCACTGCACGCGCGCGGGCGAGCGGTAGAACTCGATCAGACCGCCGAGGTCGGGCGCGCGCTCGGTGAAGCTCTTGTCCTGGATCGTCGATTCGCGGATGAACGTCAGCCCGACCTGGCTCTTCTTCACGTCCACCGTCTTCGAGGTGACGAACTGCGCGTAGAGCCAGGCGGCCTTGGCGCGGTCGACGGGGGTGGACTTCATCAGCGTCCACGAGCCCACGTCCTGGTAGCCGAGCTTCATGCCCTCCTTCCAGTACGGCCCGTGCGGCGAGGGTGCCATGCGCCACTTCGGCGAGCCATCCTCGTTCACCACCGGCAGGCCCTGCTTCACCATGTCGGCGGTGAAGGCGGTGTACCAGAAGATCTGCTGCGCGATCTCGCCCTGCGCGGGCACCGGCCCCGCCTCGCCGAACACCATGCCGGCCGCGGCGGGCGGCGCGTAGGCCTTCAGCCAGTCCACGTACTTCGTCACCGAATAGACCGCCGCCGGCCCGTTGGTGTCGCCGCCGCGCGCGGTGCAGGAGCCGACCGGCCGGTCGTTCTCGTCCACCCGGATGCCCCATTCGTCGACGGGCTTGCCGTTCGGCAGCCCGAGGTCGCCGTTCCCCGCCATCGACAGCCAAGCGTCGGTGAAGCGCCAGCCGAGCGAGGGATCCTTCTTGCCGTAGTCCATGTGGCCGTAGACCTTGGTGCCGTCGATGTCGCGGCCGGTGAAGAACTCCGCGATGTCCTCGTAGGCCGACCAGTTCACCGGCACGCCGAGGTCGTAGCCGTACTTCGCCTTGAAGTCGGCCATGATGGCGGGATCGGTGAACCAGTCCTGCCGGAACCAGTAGAGGTTGGCGAACTGCTGGTCGGGGAGCTGGTAGAGCTTGCCGTCCGGCGCCGTGGTGAACGACGTGCCGATGAAGTCCGGCAGGTCGAGCGTGGGCGAGGTCACGTCCTTGGCCTCGTTCGCCATCCAGTCGTTGAGGTCGCGCACCTGCTGGTAGCGCCAGTGCGTGCCGATGAAGTCGCTGTCGTTGATGTAGCCGTCGTAGATGTTCTCGCCGGACTGCATCTGCGTCTGCAGCTTCTCCACCACGTCGCCCTCGCCGATGAGGTCGTGCGTGATCTTGATGCCGGTGATCGCGGAGAAGGCGGGGGCGAGCACCTTCGATTCGTACTCGTGCGTGGTCAGCGTCTCCGACACCACGTTGATGTCCATGCCCGCGAACGGCTTCGCCGCGTCGATGAACCACTGCATCTCGGCTTCCTGCTCGGGCCGCGTCAGCGTCGAGAGGTCGCCGATCTCGGCGTCGAGGAACTTCTGCGCGGCCGCCATGTCGGCGTGCGCGGGCAGCGCGTAGGCGGCGAGGGCCACCGCGAGTGCTGTCGATGTGAGGTAGTGTCGGTGCATGTGTTCCTCCCAGAACGGTTGCCAGAACGGTTGCGGTTGGGCCTCGGTCACACCCAGCGGAAGACCGCCGCGGCGTAGACGAGGCAGACGGCGAGCCCGCCCCAGAGGGGCAGACCGACGATGGCGAGCCAGGCCAGGCAGATGAACGCGGAGCCCAGCAACGAGATGAAGAGCCGGTCGCCCCGCGTCGTCTCGATGCGAAGCACGCCCGTGCGCGGCGTCTCGGGATAACGGAGTGCCAGCACGGTGAAGGTTGCGAGAAGCGCCGCGATGACGACGAAGAAGATCGCCGTCGGCAGGGTCCAGGCCATCCAGCTCAGCATCACACCCTCCCCAACGCAAAACCCTTGGCGATGTAGTTTCGCACGAACCAGATCACGAGCGCGCCCGGCACGATGGTGAGCACGCCCGCGGCGGCGAGGACGCCCCAGTCGAGGCCGGAGGCGGAGACGGTGCGCGTCATCGTGGCGGCGATGGGCTTGGCGTCCACCGAGGTGAGCGTGCGGCTGAGGAGGAGCTCGACCCAGGAGAACATGAAGCAGAAGAACGCGGCGACGCCCACGCCCGACGCGATCAGCGGCAGGAAGATGCGGACGAAGAAGCGCGGGAACGAGTAGCCGTCGATGTAGGCCGTCTCGTCGATCTCCTTCGGCACCCCGCGCATGAAGCCCTCGAGGATCCACACCGCGAGCGGCACGTTGAAGAGGCAGTGCGCCAGCGCGACCGCGATGTGCGTGTCGAAGAGCCCGACCGACGAGTAGAGCTGGAAGAACGGCAGCGCGAACACCGCGGGCGGCGCCATCCGGTTGGTCAGGAGCCAGAAGAAGAGGTGCTTGTCGCCCATGAAGCGGTAGCGCGAGAACGCATAGGCCGCGGGCAGCGCCACGGCGAGCGATATGACCGTGTTCATCACGACGTAGATCATCGAGTTGACGTAGCCCATGTACCAGGCGGGATCGGTCAGGATGGTGCGGAAGTTGGCGAACGTCAGGTCGCGCGGCCAGAGCGTGAAGGTCGACAGGATCTCCTCGTTGGTCTTCAGGCTCATGTTGAGGAGCCAGTAGATCGGCAGCATCAGGAACACGAGATAGACCGCCATGATGACCGGCCCGGCGGGGAAGCGGCGCGTCATTCGAGGCCCTCCCGGCGGTCGAGGTTGGTCATCACGGTATAGAACACCCACGAGATGAGGAGCACGACGAGGAAGTAGATGAGCGAGAACGCCGCCGCGGGCCCGAGGTCGAACTGGCCGATGGCGGTCTTTACGAGGTCGATGGAGAGGAACGTCGTGGCGTTGCCGGGCCCGCCGCCGGTCACGACGAAGGGCTCGGTGTAGATCATGAAGCTGTCCATGAAGCGCAGAAGGATCGCGATCAGGAGCACGCCCTGCATCTTCGGCAGCTCGATGTAGCGGAACACCGCGAACCGGCTCGCCTGGTCGATCCGCGCCGCCTGGTAGTACGCCTGCGGGATCGACTGGAGCCCCGCGTAGGCGAGGAGTGCCACCAGCGAGGTCCAGTGCCACACGTCCATCACGATGACGGTGATCCAGGCGTGGAGCGCGTTCTGCGTGTAGTTGTAGTCGATCCCGAGCGCCCGGACGGTGTGGCCGAGGAGCCCGATGTCGACGCGCCCGAACACCTGCCAGATCGTGCCGACGACGTTCCACGGGATGAGGAGCGGCAGCGCCATCAGGACGAGGCAGAGCGAGGCCCAGGCCCCGCGCTTCGGCATCGAGAGCGCCACCAGGATGCCGAGCGGCACCTCGATGGCGAGGATGATCGCGGAGAACAGGAGCTGCCGCCCGAGCGCCGCGCGGATCCGGTCGGAGGCGAGCACGTCCTCGAACCACTCGAGCCCGGCCCAGAAGAACTCGTTGTTGCCGAACGTGTCCTGCACCGAATAGTTCACCACCGTCATCAGCGGGATCACCGCCGAGAACGCGACGAGCACCAGCACCGGCAGCACCATCAGCCAGGCGCGGTTGTTCTCGGTCTTCATGCCGCATCCCCGTTGAGGCGCCAGTCGTCGGCGTAGACGTTGATCCCCTCAGGCGCGAAGGTCGCGCGGGCGGGTCCGGTCGCGGCCGGAGCACCCTCCGGGACCACGATGTCGATCGCGCCCACGGGCGAGGTCGCGCGCAGGATGCGGTGCCGTCCCACGTCCTCGACGCGCTCCACCGTCACCGGCAGGCCCTCCGGCCCGTCCGACAGCCGCACGAACTCCGGCCTCACGCCGAGCGCCGTGCGGCCGCCGGGATTGCCGTAGCGGCGGGGGAGCGGCACCGCGACGCCGCCCACATGCGCCACGTCGTCCGCGATCTCGGCGCCGAGCACGTTCATCCCCGGCGAGCCGATGAAGTAGCCCACGAACGTGTGCGCCGGGCGCGAGAAGAGCTCCGCCGGCGTGCCGATCTGCACCACCCGGCCGTCGTACATCACCACCACCTCGTCGGCGAAGCTCAGGGCCTCGGTCTGGTCGTGGGTGACGTAGATCATCGTGTGGCCGAACTCGGCGTGCAGCGCCTTCAGCTGCGTGCGAAGCTCCCATTTCATCTGCGGGTCGATCACCGTCAGCGGCTCGTCGAAGAGGATCGCGTTCACGTCCTCGCGCACCATGCCGCGCCCGAGGCTGATCTTCTGCTTGGCGTCCGCCGTCAGCCCCCGTGCCGGGCGGTCGAGCACGCCCGCCATGCCGATCATCCCCGCGATCGCCTCGACACGCTCACGGACGTAGGCGCCCGTGGCGCCGCGGTTGCGGAGCGGGAACGCGAGGTTCTGGCGCACCGTCATGGTGTCGTAGACGACCGGGAACTGGAACACCTGCGCGATGTTGCGCGCCGCCGTGGGGGCGTGCGTCACGTCGGTGTCGCCGAAGAGGATGCGCCCCTCGGAGGGCGCGAGGAGCCCCGAGATGACGTTGAGGAGCGTGGTCTTGCCGCAGCCCGACGGCCCGAGGAGCGCATAGGCCGCGCCGTCGCGCCAGACGTGGTCCATCCGCTTCAGCGCGTAGTCCGCATCGCCCGCGGGGGCGGACTTGTAGCTGTGCGCGAGGTTCTCGAGCGTGATCCGGGCCATCAGGCCGCCACCGCATAGGGCGCGGGCGCCACGAGGTCGCCGCCCGCGTCGAACACGTAGACGTGGGCGAGGTCGAGCCAGACGTCGATCTCGGTACCGGCGGCGAGGTCGCGGACGCCGTGCGCCAGCGCCACCCAGCGGTCGCCCGCATGATCGAGATGCACGAACGTCTCCGAGCCCGTCATCTCCGTCACCACGACGCGCGCTCGAAAATCGAGCGCTGGCCCGGCGGGGCGGTCGAGCGCGAGGTGGTTGGGCCGGAACCCCGCCCGGTAGCGCCCGTCGGAGAGCGCCGCGAGCGGCCCCGCCGCCGGCATCCCGCCGAGCGTCCCGCCGGCCTTCTCGAGGTCGAGGAAGTTCATCGGCGGGTCCGAGAACACCCGCGCCGTGACCGCCGTGCGCGGCTGCCGGTAGACCTCCGCCGTCGGCCCGAACTGCGTCACGCGGCCTTCCCACAGCGTCGCCGTCCTGCCGCCGAGAAGGAGCGCCTCCTCGGGCTCGGTGGTGGCATAGACGAAGATCGCGCCCGACGCCTCGAAGATGCGCGGGATCTCGGCGCGAAGCTCCTCGCGGAGCTTGTAGTCGAGGTTGGCGAGCGGCTCGTCGAGGAGCACGAGGCCGGCGCCCTTCACCAGCGCGCGGGCGAGGGCGCAGCGCTGCTGCTGGCCGCCCGAGAGCTCGAGGGGCCGCCGCGCCAGCATCGGCTCGAGCTTGAGGAGCCCCGCCGTCTCGCGCACCGCCCGGTCGATCTCCGCCTTTGCCGCGCCCTTGAGGCGAAGCGGCGAGGCGATGTTGTCGTAGACCGTCATCGACGGGTAGTTGATGAACTGCTGGTAGACCATCGCCACGTCGCGGTCCTGCACCCGCGCGCCCGTCACGTCGGCGCCGTCCCAGATCACGCGCCCGGCGCTCGGCCGGTCGAGCCCCGCCATCAGCCGCATCAGCGTCGTCTTGCCCGCGAGCGTCGGCCCGAGGAGCACGTTCATCGTGCCGCGCGCGAGCGCGAGGTCGGTCGGATGGACGTGGGTCCGCCCACCCACGACGCGCGAGATGCCCTCGAGCACGAGCGTCATGCCGTGCCCGCCCGCGCCCGCGGCGCCGCCTCTCCGGCCAGGTAGGCGTCGAGCGCCGCGATCTCGTCGGCATCCATCCGGAGCCCGAGCTTCGAGCGCCGCCAGACCACGTCCTCGGCCGTGCGCGCGAACTCGCGGTCGCGGAGCCAGCCGACCTCGCGCTCGGTCAGCGTCGCGCCGAAGTCGCGCCCGAGGTCGGCGGCCGTCAGCGCCCCGTCGAGGATCTTCACGGCCTCGGTGCCGTAGGCGCGCACCATGCGCCGGCCCCAGGCGGGCGTCAGGAACGGGTAGGCGCTCAGGATCGCGCGCACCTCCGCGTCGAACCCGTCGACCGGGAAGTCGCCCCCCGGCAGCGGCACGCCCGCGGTCCAGCGCCCCGTCGCCGCCGGGAACACCGGCGCGAGCTTCGCCATCGCCGCCTCCGCGAGCCGCCGGTAGGTCGTGATCTTGCCGCCGAAGACGCTGAGGAGCGGCGCCGCATCGGTGTCGAGCGACAGCACGTAGTCCCGCGTCGCCGCCGTCGCGGTCTTGGCCCCGTCGTCGTAGAGCGGCCGCACGCCCGAGTAGGTCCACACGATGTCCGCCCGCGTCACCGGCGTGGCGAAGTACTCCGAGGCGAAGGCGCAGAGGTAGTCCTGCTCCTCGGGCGTGCAGCGCGCCTCGGAGGGAGCCCCGTGGTGGTCCTGGTCGGTGGTGCCGATGAGCGTGAAGTCGGTCTCGTAGGGGATCGCGAAGATGATCCGCCCGTCGCCGCCCTGGAAAAAGTAGCACCGGTCGTGCTCGAAGAGCCGCCGCGTGACGATGTGGCTGCCGCGGACCAGCCGCACCCGCTCGGTGGAGTTGATCCCGAGCACGCCGCCCAGCACCTCGCCGACCCAGGGCCCGCCCGCGTTGACGACCGCGCGCGCGCGAACCGTCTCGGTTCCGTCCTCGCCCGAAAGGTCGACCTCCCAGCCTTCCGCGCCGCGCCGGGCCTGCGTGACCCGCGTGCGCGTGCGAACCCGCGCGCCCCGCTCGGCCGCGTCGCGCGCGTTGAGCGCCACCAGCCGCGCGTCCTCGACCCAGCAGTCGGAATATTCGAACGCCTTCTTGAGATGCGGCTTCAGAGGCTCGCCCGCCGCATCGCGCGCGAGGTCGAGCACCTGCGTCGGGGGCAGGATCTTCCGCCCGCCGAGGTGGTCGTAGATGAAGAGCCCGAGCCGGATCAGCCACGCGGGCCGCATCCCCGGCGCCACCGGCAGAACGAAGCGCAGCGGCCAGGCGATGTGCGGCATCGCACGGAGCAGCGTCTCGCGCTCCACGAGCGCCTCCCGCACCAGCCGGAACTCGTAATACTCGAGATACCGCAGGCCGCCGTGGAAGAGCTTGGTGGAGGCCGAGGAGGTCGCCGAGGCGAGGTCGGCCATTTCCGCGAGCATCACCGACAGCCCGCGGCCCGCCGCATCCCGCGCGATGCCGCAGCCGTTGATCCCGCCGCCGATGATGAGGAGATCGACGGCATCGCTGCCGCCGGGTCGGTCCGCCACGCTGTCCCGCCTCCCGGATGTGTCACGTCTGTGTGACGGTCGAGCGTTCGCTTTGTCAATGCTGGTTTTCGTTTTCCGCCGCCTTGCTTGACAGGCCTGCCGTTTCACGCGACCACGTCGGGAGCACGGCGAGGCCACGATGGCGCAGAACTTCCGCCAGACCGAGATCCTCCTGCGGGCCCGCGAGCACGGCAAGGTCGTGGTCGAGGATCTCGCGCGGCACTACGACGTCACGCTGCAGACGATCCGCCGCGACCTCACCGAGATGTCGGGCGCGGGCCTTCTCACCCGCGTCTACGGCGGCGCGGTGCTCGCCTCCGGCGTCGCCAACATCGGCTACGAGGACCGCCGTCGCTCAACCCCGCCGAGAAGGACCGCATCGGCCGGCTCTGCGCGGCCGCGATCCCGGACGGCACCTCGCTCATCCTCAACATCGGCACCACCACCGAGGCCGTCGCCCGCGCCCTCGCCCGCCACCGCGACCTCATGGTGGTGACGAACAACCTCAACGTGGCGAACATCCTCGCCCCCAGCCCCGACATCGAGGTCGTCGTGGCGGGCGGCGTGCTGCGCCGCACCGACGCGGGCCTCGTCGGCGACATGACGATGGAGATGGTGCGCCAGTTCAAGGTCGACGTGGCGGTGATCGGCGCCTCGGCGCTCGACGAGGACGGCGACCTCCTCGACTACGACGTCCGCGAGGTCCGCGTGAGCCAGGCCATCCTCGACCAGGCGCGCCGCGCCTACCTCGTCGCCGACCGCTCGAAGTTCGCCCGCACCGCGCCCGTCCGCATCGCCTCGCTCGCGCGCATCGACACCTTCTTCACCGACGCCGTCCCCCCCGCGGCCCTCGCCGCGCGCTGCTCTGCCTGGGACACCCAGGTGGCCGTGGCGCCCGGACCGGCCGCCCGCGGCTGAAGCACGGGCGCCCGGACGCCGCATCCCGCCCGGCCCCCGGCCGGGCAGCCCCCGAACCCCGGCGCGCGCGCTGCAGGCCCGGCGCCGCGCCGCCCTCCGCCGCGCGGCCGGGGGCTGGCTCCGTCACCCGCCGCCGGGGATCACTCCCCCGCGAACTCGCAGAGCGCGTGGACGGGCAGCCCCAGCGCCTCGAGCCGGCGACGGCCGCCGAGGTCCGGCAGGTCGATCACGAAGGCGCAGGCCACCACCTCGGCGCCGAGCCGCTCGATCAGGCGCACGCCCGCTTCCGCGGTGCCGCCGGTGGCGAGGAGGTCGTCCACGAGCAGCACCTTGTCGCCGGGCGCGAAGGCGTCGTCGTGGACCTCCATCACCGCCTCGCCGTATTCGAGCACGTAAGCCTGCGCGATCACCCGGCCCGGCAGCTTGCCCTTCTTGCGGATCGGGACGAAGCCGAGCGAGAGCTGGTGCGCGATCGCGCCGCCGAGGATGAAGCCGCGCGCCTCGAGCCCCGCCACCGCGTCGATCGGCAGCCCCGCGTAAGGCAGGAGGAGCTGGTCGATCGCCATGCGGAAGCCGCGGGCGTCCGCGAAGAGCGTCGTCACGTCGCGAAAGAGGATGCCCGGATGCGGGAAGTCCGGGATCGTGCGGATGTAGTCCCGCACCGAAGCCGGCAGCGCCGCCGGCCGCGTCCCGGCGCTCACAGCACGCGGCCCGCCACGGCGTCGAGCCGGGCGAGGAGGCTCGCGTCGCGCGACCCGGGCGCCGTGACGATGGCGTGGTCGAGCGCGCGGTCGCAGCCGTGCGGGCAGGGCGCGCGCCCGGCGCCGAGCCGCGACGGCAGCCGGCGGACGGTGCCCCGCGCGCGATCGGCGTTGGCGCCGAGGATGCGGACGATCTCGGTGATGTCGACGCCGCCGTGCTCGGGGTGCCAGCTGTCGTAGTCGGTGATCATCGCGACCGAGGCGTAGCAGAGCTCGGCCTCGCGCGCGAGCCGCGCCTCGGGCATCCCCGTCATGCCGATCACGTCGCAGCCGAAGGCGTCGCGGTAGAGCCGCGACTCCGCCACGGACGAGAACTGCGGCCCCTCCATCGCGAGGTAGGTGCCGGTCCGGTGAACCGTCACGCCTTCCGCCTCCGCCGCGTCCGCGCAGGCCGCCGAGAGCCGCGCGCAGGTCGGATGCGCCAGCGAGACGTGCGCCACGCAGCCCGGCCCGAAGAACGACGCGGGCCGCTGCCGCGTGCGGTCGATGTACTGGTCCACGATCACGAAGTCGCCGGGCGCCATCGCGTCGCGGAACGACCCGCAGGCCGAGACCGCGATCACGTCGGTGCAGCCGAGCCGCTTCAGCGCGTCGATGTTGGCGTCGTACGGCACCGAGGCGGGCGTGTGGACATGCCCGCGCCCGTGCCGCGGCAGGAACGCCATCGCCACGCCTTCGAGCGTCCCCGTCAGGATCTGATCCGATGGCGCGCCCCACGGCGTCTCCACCGTGACCCATTCCGGTCCCTCGAGCCCCGCGATCTCGTAAAGGCCGGAGCCCCCGATGATGCCGATCGCCGTATCCATCCGCGCTCCCGTGCCGCCCGCCGCGACGTTAGGCAAAGCACCGCGCCAAGGAAACCCTATGCGGGCCGCGCCAGGCTGAACACCTCGCGCACGACCGCGTAATCGAGATAGCCGAGCCGCGCCACCGGACCGAAGCGCGTGACGTCGAAGCGGCCGTCGACCACGCAGTCGTCGCGGAGATGCACGCCCGTGACCACGCCGAGGACGAGGAGGTTCGCGTCCCCCGGCAGCGTCACGATCTCGGTCAGCCGGCACTCGAGGTTCGCCGGCGCATCCCGGACGCGCGCGCACGCGATGGTGTCGCACTCGACCCGCGCGATCCCGGCCGCCTCGAACTCGTCGGTCCCGCGGGGATGCGCCGCCGAAGTGGCGTTCATGGCGTCGATCATCGCATGCGCCACGATATTGACGCAGAACACCTTCGTCTCCCGGATGTTGCCGGCGCTGTCCTTGGTGCCGTCGCGGTCGGGCTTCGCCGAGGTCGAGGCGAACATCACCTGCGGCGGCTCGTAGGCGACCGCGTTGAAGAACGAGTAGGGGGCGAGGTTGTCGCGGCCGTCGCCGTCCCGCGACGAGATCCAGCCGATCGGCCGCGGCGTCACGACCGCGTTGAACGGGTTGTACGGCAGGCCGTGGCCGTCTTCGGGGCGGTAGAACATCGAGCCTCGCCGGGGAGTTTGCGGAGCGCCCTAGCCGCGTGCTAGGCGCGGCGCCAGCGAAAAGCGCGCCGGCGCCAGGAGGCGGGCATGTTCCATCTCGCCGAGGAGACTGCGGCCGACGCGCCCGAGGTCGAGGCGCTCTTCGACCTCGCGTTCGCGCCCGGCCGCACCGCGCTCTCGTCCTACCGCCTGCGCGACGGCGTGGCGCCCGCGGCCGCACTCTGCCTCGTGCTCCGCGACGGGCCGGAGGGCGCGGGCGGGCCGCTCGCCGCGGCGGTCCGCGTCTGGCCGGTGCAGGCGGGCCGCTCGCCGCGGCGGTCCGCGTCTGGCCGGTGCAGGTCGGGCCGGTGCAGGTCGGGCCGGTGCAGGTCGGGCCGGTGCGCGTCGGCGGGCGGCCGGCGCTTCTCTACGGCCCGGTCGCGGCGCATCCGACGCGGCAGGGCGAGGGGCTCGGCGCCTGCGTCCTTCGCGAGAGCCTCGCCGAGGCGCGCGCGCTCGGCCACGCCCGCGCGCTCCTCGTGGGCGACCTGCCGTACTACCGCCGCTTCGGCTTCCGCCGGCTTGAGGGCGTGGTCATGCCGCCGCCGACCAACCCCGACCGCGTCCTCGGCTTCGATCTCGTCACCGGCGGCTGGGCCGGCGTCGCCGGTCCGGTCACGCGGGCGGTGGACGCGGACGGCGGCGCGGCCTAGCGTCGGGTCATGCCCACGTCCCTCCCGATCGAAGTGCTCGGCCCGAACGAGCCCCTCCCGCCTGATGCCCTCGCCGAGGTCGCGGCACTCGCCGCCCGCAACCGTGCCGCGGGCGGAATGCTGATGCAGCTCGTGGGCTCTGCCGGCGGCCAGATCGAGGGACGGCTGAAGCACCTCCCCGACCGCGCCCGCGCCGCCATCGATCGCGCCGCCAGGGGCGCGCTCGAGACGGCGTACCGCCTCGCCGCGCGCAGCCATGTCGGCCCCGGTCCCGGAAGCATTGGCGGCTCCGCCCGCGCCCACCGCGTGCTCTCGACGATCACCGGCGGCCTCGGCGGCCTCGGCGGGCTGCCGACGGCGCTGGCCGAGTTGCCTGTCACCACGGCGGTGATCTTCCGCGGCATCCAGGGCGTCGCCGCCCGGCACGGCTTCGACCGCGACGACCCCGCCGTGCGCGCCGAGTGCCTCAAGGTGTTCGCCGCGGGCGGCCCGCTCGACGCCGACGACGGCATCGACACGGGCTTCCTCGGCGCCCGCATGGCGCTCTCCGGCCCCGCGATGAATCGGCTGGTGGCGCTCGTTGCCCCCCGCTTCGCCGCCATCCTCGCGCAGAAGCTCGCCGCCGCTGCGGTCCCGATCCTCGGTGCGGTCACTGGGGCCGGCGTCAACTACGCCTTCGCGGGATACTTCCTCGAACTCGCCGAAGTCCGCTTCGGCCTCCTCCGCCTCGCCGCGCGCTGGGGCGAAGAGCGGGTAGAGGCGGCGTTCCGCGCGGCCTGACGCCCCATCAGGCGAGCCCCGCCAGAAACTCCGTCATCGCCGGGCGCACTGTGGCCTCGCCGGCCGCGCGGGCGCGGGCGATGACGGCGCGGGCGTCGGCGAGGTCGACGCGGCGGAGGAGGTGCTTCACCGGGCCGATCGAGGCGGGGCGCATGGAGAGGGCGCGGAGGCCGATCGCGGCGAGGCAGACGGCCTCGACGGGCCGGCCGGCGTCCTCGCCGCAGAACGACAGCGGCGTGCCGGCCTCGGCGCAGCGGGCCACGATGCGGCCGATGAAGTCGAGGAAGCTGAGGTGGAGCGTGTCGTAGCGCCGCCGCACGCGCTCGTTCTCGCGGTCGGCGGCGAAGAAGAACTGCTTGAGGTCATTGCCGCCGATGGAGACGAAATCGGCCTCGGCGAAGAAGGCGGGTGCCGCGTAGGCGAGGCTCGGGGTCTCGAGCATCGCGCCGATCTCGAGGCTCGAGGGCAGCGCGCGCCCGAGCCGGTCCTCGCGGTCCATCTCGCGCAGGAGGAGCGCTCTCGCGGCGGCGAACTCGGCATATTCGGCAACGAAGGGGAACATCACGCTGAGCGGCCGCCCCGCCGCCGCGCGGATCAGCGCCTGCAGCTGCATCCGCATCACGCCCGGCTTGTCGAGCCCGACGCGGATCGCGCGCCAGCCCATCGCGGGGTTCGGCTCGTCCTGCGGCTTCATGTAGGGCAGCACCTTGTCCGAGCCGATGTCGAGCGTGCGGAACGCCACCCGCCGCCCGCCCGCCGCATCGATGACGCGCGCGTAGAGGGCCGCGAGCTCGCCGCGCTTCGGGACATGGGCGCGGATCAGGAACTGCAGCTCGGTGCGGAAGAGCCCGACGCCCTCGGCTCCCGAGCCGATCAGCGACGGCAGGTCCGCCATCAGGCCCGCGTTCATGTGCAGCCCCAGGACCGATCCGCAGAGCGTCTCGGCCGGCAGGTCGCGGAGGCTCGCATAGCGTTCCTGCGCCGACGCCTGCATCGCGATCTTGTCGCGGAACGCCGAGGCCACGCTGTCGGTGGGGCGCAGATGCACGTTGCCCTGGTCGCCATCGACGAGGATGCGGTCGCCGTTGAGCGCGTCCTGCGTGATCCCCGTCGCCTGGATCACCAGCGGGATCGCGAGCGCGCGCGCCACGACCGCCGCGTGGCTCCCGACCGAGCCCTCCTCGAGCACCACGCCGCGCAGGCTGCGCCCGTAGTCGAGAAGATCGCCGGGACCGATGTTGCGCGCGACGAGGACCGGGTTGTCGGGCATCAGGGCGCCGGTCTCGCGGCCCTGGCCGGTGAGGATCCTGAGCAGCCGGTTCGAGAGGTCGTCGAGGTCGTGCAGCCGCTCGCGCAGGTAGGGATCCGGGACCCGCTCGAGCCGCGCCCGCGTGGCGGACTGCTCCTTCTCGACCGACGCCTCGGCGGAGAGGCCACGCTGGATGTCGCCCTCGAGCCGGACCACCCAGCCGCGCGAGTTGGCGAACATCCGGTAGGCCTCGATTACCTTGCGCTCCTCGCCGTCCATCGCGGTCGCGGAGAGAAGGTCGTCGAGCGAGCCGCGGAGCTGGTCGATCGCCGCATGCAGCCGCACGACCTCGGCGGTCGGATCGTCGGCGACCGGGTTCGTCACCACCACGCGCGGCTCGTGCAGCCAGACATGGCCCTCCGCGGTGCCCTCCTGACCGAGGAGGCCGCGAAAGAGCGCGGGCTGCTGATGGCGCGCGGACAGGGCATCGCCCTCGCCCACGAAGGCGCCGAGCTCGGTCATTTCCGCGAGCACCATCGCCACGACCTCGAGCCCGTAGACCTCGTCGTCGGAATAGGCGCGCGCCGCCCGCGACTGCACCACGAGCACGCCGAGCGACTGCCCGACGCGCTGGATCGGCACGCCGAGAAAGGCCGAATAGGCCTCCTCGCCGGTCTCCGGCATATAGCGGAAGCCGCGCTCGGAAGGCGCCGTCGGCGTGTTGATCGGCCGCGCGCTGCGCGCCACCCGGCCGACGAGCCCCTCGCCGAGCCGGAGCCGCGTCTGATGCACCGACCCCTGGGCCAGCCCCTCGGTCGCGCAGAGCTCGAGCGTGGTCTCGTCGCGGAAGAGGTAGATCGAGCAGACCTCGGTCGCCATCGCGTCGGCGATCAGCTGGGTGATCCGGTCGAGCCGCGCCTGGCCCGCGCCGGGGTCGCCGCCGGCTTCTGCGAGCGTGTCGCGCAGGCGCCGGAGCAGCTTCCGGCTGTCGCTCTCGGTCTGATCCGCCATCGTGCCCCGCCCGCCATCGGCGCTTAGACCACAGCGCGCATCGCAAAGGAATGTCTTTGCGCGCCCCGCCCCGCCCGGCGCCGGGTCAGCGTTCCGCGGCGGCGAGGAACTCGGCGCGCTGCGCCGCGTCGGCGCGCGGATGGGCGGGCCGCGCCGCGGGCGAGGTTGGCCGCAAAGGCACCGCGACCATCGTCAGGTCACCCGCGCTGAACGCGCCGTCGGGCCACATGGCGTCGCCGAGGTGGCGCGCGAGCTGGTCGCGGATGCGCGCGTCGAGACGCGGCAGCCGCGCCTCGGCCCGGGGACGGTCGGCCTCCGCGAGCTCCGCCATCTCGCGCTCCGCGATCGGCGGCTCGACGGTATGGAGCGCCGCGAACAGCCCCGCGACCGCCATGCCCGGCCCGCGGCGTCCGGGGCTTTTGCGATGTGCGGCACGACGACCCGTCCCGAAGAGCGCGAGCCCGCCTGCCTCGAAGGTCGGGGTCTGCCCGAAGGGCTGCAGCGCGAGACGCTTCGGGCCGCGCAAGGCGTCGAACCCGACGTGCCGCACCTCGTAGGGCCGGCCCGCCTCTTCGAGCGCCCATCGCCCGCGGGTATCCCGCGCAAGCCCCCGGCCGCCGTCCGGTTAGAGCCCGAAGGCGGTGATCGTCGGCGTCGCGTCCAGCGCCGTCACCGTGCCGCCTCGAGCCCGAAGGCGTCGTGCAGCGCGCGCACGGCAAGCTCCATGTACTTGCGGTCGACCAGCACCGAGATCTTGATCTCCGACGTGGTGATGACCTTGATGTTGATGCCTTCGTCCGCAAGCGCGCGGAACATGGTCGCTGCGACCCCCGCGTGGCTCCGCATCCCGATCCCGACGACGCTCACCTTCGAGACGTCCGTGTCGGCGACGAGGCCCTTGAGCTCGATCTCGCCCCGGCCCTCGGCGCCGCGCATCGCGCGCTCGGCGTGCGGCACCTGGTCGGTCGGGCACGAGAACGTCATGTCGGTGCGCCCGCCGTCGGAGATGTTCTGCACGATCATGTCCACGTTGACGCCCGCTTCCGCCAGCGGCCCGAAGATCGCCGCGGCGATGCCGGGACGGTCCGCCACCGATTGCAGCGTCACCTTCGCCTCGTCGCGCGAATACGCGACCCCGGAGACCGCCATCGTTTCCATGATCTCTCCCTCGTCGCACACCAGCGTGCCCGCATCGACCGTCGCCGCGAAGCTCGACAACACGCGGAGCCGGACCTTGTAGCGCATGGCGAGCTCGACCGAGCGCGTCTGCAGCACCTTCGCGCCGAGCGAGGCCAGCTCGAGCATCTCCTCGTAGGCGATCCGGTCGAGCTTCCGGGCCCTCCGCACGAGCCGGGGATCGGTGGTGTAGACGCCGTCCACGTCGGTGTAGATGTCGCAGCGCACCGCATCGAAGGCGGCCGCGAACGCCACCGCGGTGGTGTCCGACCCGCCGCGCCCGAGCGTGGTGATCCGGCCCTCGGCGCTCAGCCCCTGGAAGCCCGCCACGACGGCGACCTTCATGCCCTCGCCGAACTTCGCCTCGATGTTGTCGCGCGGGATGTCCTGGAGCCGCGCGGCACCATGTGCGGACGTCGTGCGGATCGGCACCTGCCAGCCCTGCCAGCTGCGGGCCGGCACGCCCATCTCCTGCAGCGCCAGCGCCATCAGCCCCGCGGTCACGTTCTCGCCCGACGCCACGACCGCGTCGTACTCGCGCGCGTCGTAGAAGGGTGCCGTCTGGCCGACCCAGCCGACGAGCTCGTTGGTCCGTCCCGCCATCGCCGAGACGATGACGATGACCTCGTGGCCGCGCGCCACCTCGTCGCGCACCCTGGCGGCGGCGTTCGCGATCCGCTCCACGTCGGCGACGGAGGTGCCGCCGAACTTCATCACCAGAACCGACATCGGAATTCCTTGCTTCCGCGGGCTCTTACGGCAGCGCGGCAGGGGTCGGCAAGGCTCAGAACGGATGCGCCCGCCCGTCCCAGGTCTCGAACGCGCCCGTCGTCGCGAGCGACAGCGCGCGGAACCGTGCCACCAGCCCTTCGGCCGCGTCCGCCTCGTCGAGGTCGGCGCGCGGACCGCCCATGTCGGTGCGGACCCAGCCCGGATGATAGATCCCGACCGCGACCGGCGGCGTGCCCGCCTTCAGCTCCGCCGCAAGGTTGCGCCCGAGGTTGATCGCCGCCGCCTTCGAGGCCCGGTAGATCAGCGACCCGCCCGAGGCGCGTGCGTTCGAGCCCATCTGCGACGAGATGACCGCGATCTTCGGCGCCTTTGCCGCGCGCAGATTGGACAGCAGCGCCTGCACGGTCAGGAACACCCCCGCGACATTGACCGCGAAGGTCTCGGCCCAGAGGTTCGGGGCGTAGCCGTCGACGATGGACTCTCCCTTGCCGAGGCTGACGCCCGCGTTCGCCACGAGAAGATCGATCGGCCGGCCGCCGAGCGCTGCCGCCAATGCTGCGACCGACGCCGGCTCGGACACGTCGAGTTGGCACCATTCGGCGCCCGCGGGCCCGTCCGGCGGGGCCTTGCGATACGTGCCGATGACCGGCCCGTCGTGCCGGAGGCGGTCCACCAGCGCGCGCCCGATGCCGCGCGTGGCGCCGGTGACGAGCGCGGTCACGCGAGCGCGGGCTCGGGGAGATGCCCAAGTGATCGCAAAGGCATGAGCCTCACCGTTTCAGTTGACCTTTCGCGACGGCATGAACGGCAACGGCGCCACCGCGATGCCGTCCGCCAGGAGCGCCCGCGCCTCCTCGATCCGCGCCTCGCCGCGGATCGGCCGGTCGGGCGCCGTCCCCTCGTGGATCGCCCGGGCCTCGACGGCGAACCGGGGTCCGACATGCTCCGTCACGGCCTCGATGTGCGAACGGAACGCGCGCAGCTTCGCCTCCGTCTCTTCGGGAGCCAAAGCCGTGCGTCCGAGCCGCGCCGCGGGCGCCATCAGCGACTTCGTCACCTCGGCGTCGCCGCAGACCGGGCATTGCAGACGTCCGGCGGCGGCAAGCTCGTCATAGGCCCCGGCCGAGGCGAACCAACTGTCGAACCCGTGGTCCGATGAGCATTTCAAGGCGTAGCGGATCATCGCGGGCAACCGTTCAAGCTGTGACGCCTCCGACATATTGATGCGGCCACCAAAATCAACCGGCTTGCCGCGCCGCCCGCCCGGCTTAGCTTGGCATCGAACACGAGAGGACGGACATGCGCCGGGCAGCACTCTTCATCACGCTCTGGCTCGGCCTCGCGACTGCGGCCTCGTCGACGCCGTTCACCTTCGCGTCCATCGACGGCGGCACCCTGACGCTCGACGCCTGGCGCGGGCATCCGGTCCTCGTCGTCAACACCGCGTCGCTCTGCGCCTACACGCCGCAATACACCGATCTGCAGGCACTCTACGACCGCTACCGTGATCGCGGCCTCGTCGTGCTCGCCGTGCCGTCGGACGATTTCAACCAGGAACTCGGCAGCGCGGGCGAGGTGAAGTCGTTCTGCACGCTGACCTACGATCTCACCCTGCCGATGACCGACATCACGCCGGTGACAGGAGGGCGCGCGCATCCGTTCTACCGCTGGGTCAAGGCCACCGCGGGCTTCGCCCCGTCGTGGAACTTCAACAAGGTGCTCCTCGCCCCGGACGGCACTGTCGCCGGCACCTGGGGCTCGGGCACCCGGCCGACGGCGACGGCGATCACGGGACCGATCGAGGCGTTGCTCGGCCCTTGAGCGCGCCGTCCCCGCGCTTCATCGGCTCGGAGATTTTCCGCGGCTCGTCCTACGGCGACTGGCATCCCTTGCGCGTGCCGCGCGTCTCGACCGTGATGGATCTCTGCCGCGCGCTCGGATGGCTTCCGTCCGTGGCCTTCGTCGCCAGCCCGCGCGCGCGGCCGGCAGCGCTCCATGCGTTCCACCGTGAGGACTACGTGGCCGCGCTGCAGGCCGCCGAGGCCGCGGGGGCGGTCGATGCCGCCACCCGCGCGCGCTACAACCTCGGCACGCACGACAACCCGGTGTTCCCGGAGGTCTTCCGCCGCCCGGCGACCGCGGCGGGCGGCACCATGCTGGCCGCCGAACTGGTCGCCGAGGGCGGCATCGTCTACAACCCCGCCGGCGGCACGCACCACGGGATGCCGGCTCGCGCCAACGGGTTTTGCTACCTCAACGATCCCGTCCTCGGCATCCTGGCGCTCCGCAGGCTCGGCATCGGCCCGATCGCCTATGTGGATATCGACGCGCATCATCCCGACGGCGTGGCGCTGGCCTTCGCGGGCGCGCGCGACGTGCGGATGATCTCGGTCCACGAGGAGGACCGCTGGCCGCGCACCGGCGCGCTCGACGACGACGCGGGCGGCGCCGCCTTCAACCTGCCGGTCCCGCGCGGGCTCAACGACGCCGAGATGGCGCGCATCCGCGACGGCCTGATCCTGCCCCGCGTCGCCGAGATGCGCCCCGAGGCCATCGTGCTGCAATGCGGCGCCGATGCCGTCGAGGAAGATCCGCAGTCCGGGCTCGCGCTCTCGAACCGGGCTCATTGGGCCGTGGTCGCCGCGCTGATGCCGCTCGCGCCGCGGCTCATCGTGCTCGGCGGCGGCGGCTACAACCCCTGGTCGGTCGGCCGGCTCTGGTCCGGGGTCTGGGCGACGCTCGCCGGCCACGCCATCCCCGACCGCCTGCCGCCCTCTGCCGAAGCGGTTCTGCGCGGCATCGCCTGGCCCGGCGCCCGGCGCGGCCGCCAGCCGCCGGAGCATTGGTTCACGACGCTCCGCGACGCTCCCCGCGACGGGCTGGTCCGCCCGGAGATCGACGCGCGCCTCGCCCGCCTCGCCGCTCGCTGAACGGTCGTCAGAGCGCGAAGGACGTCCCGCAGCCGCACGAGCTCGTCGCGTTCGGGTTATCGATCACGAAGCGCGCGCCGATCAGCTCGTCCGAGAAGTCGATCACCGCACCCGAAAGGAACGGCAGCGACACGGGATCGACCAGCACCGACTGGCCCTGGCCTTCGAGGACCATGTCGTCGTCGGCCGCGTCGTCGAGCCGGATGTCGTATTGAAAGCCGGAGCATCCGCCGCCCTCGACGGCGACGCGCAGGGATCGCGCCTCGCCCGCGGCCGCGGCGATCTCGGCCAGCCGGGCGAAGGCGCGCGGCGTCACGCGGGGCGGCAGGGTGAGGGTCATGGCAGCGCCTCGCGGTTTGTCAGGGCTTGGCCCATGATATATGGCTGGCACCCGGCCCCGCAAGCCGCACCCGAACCGGGAGGCCCCCATGCAGGCTCGCTACGCCTCCGATCCCGCGCGCACCCGCGGCCGCCAGCACGCCGAGCCCGAGAGCACCACGCGCACCCCGTTCCAGCGCGACCGCGACCGGATCATCCACTCCTCCGCGTTCCGGCGGCTGAAGCACAAGACGCAGGTGTTCGTCGAGCACGAGGGCGACTACTACCGCACGCGCTCACCCACTCGATCGAGGTGGCGCAGGTGGCGCGCACGCTGGCGCAGCTGCTGGGGCTCAACACCGAGCTCGCCGAGGCGATCGCGCTCGCGCACGACCTCGGCCACACGCCGTTCGGGCATACCGGCGAGGACGCGCTCGGCGCGCTGATGGCGCCCTTCGGGGGCTTCGACCACAACGCGCAGGCGATCCGCATCGTGACCTCGCTCGAGCGGCACTACGCGGGCTTCGACGGGCTCAACCTCACCTGGGAGACGCTCGAGGGGCTCGCCAAGCACAACGGCCCGGTGACGCACGCCTCGCCCGCCGCGCTTGCCGACTACCTCCGCGCCGGCGACCTGATGCTCGAGACCTACGCCTCCGCCGAGGCGCAGGTCGCGGCCATCGCCGACGACGTGGCCTACAACCACCACGACCTGCACGACGGCCTCCGCTCGGGGCTCTTCACCGAAGCCGACCTCGCGGCGATGCCCGTCACCGGCCCCGCTTTCGCCGCGGTCGACGCGGCCTGGCCCGGCCTCGAGCCGATGCGCCGGCGGCACGAGGCGCTCCGGCGCGTGTTCGGCCGCATGGTGGACGATGTGACGGCGGTGGCGCGCGGCCGCCTCGCCGCCGCCGACCCGGCCGATGCCGACGCGGTGCGCGCGCTCGGCGCGCCGGTGATCGCCTTCTCCGAAGGCCTCTTCGCCGAGCTGGCCGTGATCCGCGACTTCCTCTTCCACCGGATGTACCGCGCGCCCTCGGTGATGGCCGAGCGCGCCCGCGTCACCGCCGTGGTCGACGCGCTCTTCCCGCTCTACCTCGAGACGCCGGCGCTCCTGCCGCCCGAATGGGCCGGCGACGTCGCCGCCGCCGAAGGCCCCACCGGCCTCGCCCGCGTCGTCGCCGACTACGTCGCCGGCATGACCGACCGCTTCGCCATCGCCGAGCACGCCCGCCTCACCGGCACCGCGCGCTGAGCCCCCGCCCGTCGGGGCCGGCGTGGTGATCCGCAGGGGGTCTCCTGCACCCGCGCTGCAACGGCCCTCGGAAATGGCGCCGTGCCGCGCGTTGACCGCGCCGCCCGCGCTGGCTATGGCACGGGTTCCCCGACCGAGGCCCCGATGAACCTCTTCGCCGACATCCGCGCGCTCGTCGTCGCGAGCCTCGACGCCCTCGCGGCCGAAGGCGTGATCCCGTCGGGGCTCGCGGCGGACGCCGTCGCCGTCGAGCCGCCGCGCGACGCGGGCCACGGCGAGATGGCGACGAACGCGGCGATGGTGCTGGCGAAGCCCGCCGGCATGGCGCCCCGCGCGATTGCCGAGGCGCTGGCGGCGCGCCTCGAGGCCGACCCGCGCGTGGTGCGGGCGACGGTGGCGGGGCCGGGCTTCCTCAACCTCGACCTTGCGCCGCAGGTCTGGCAGAGCCTAGTCGGGGCGGTGCTCGACGCAGGCTCCGCCTACGGCCGCTCCGAGCTCGGCGCGGGGCGGCGCGTCAACGTCGAGTTCGTGTCCGCCAACCCCACCGGGCCGATGCACGTGGGCCATGCCCGTGGCGCCGTGTTCGGCGACGCGCTGGCCGCGCTCCTCGCCTTCACCGGCCACGAGGTGACGCGCGAGTACTACATCAACGACGGCGGCGCGCAGGTCGACGTGCTGGCGCGGTCGGCCTACGAGCGCTACCGCGAGGCCTGCGGCGCGGTCCCCGAGATCGCCGAGGGGCTCTATCCCGGCGACTACCTCGTCCCCGTCGGCGCGGCGCTGAAGGACCGCTTCGGCACCACGCTCATGGACCGCCCCGAGGCCGACTGGCTGGCGCCGGTCCGCGCCTTCGCCACCGACGCCATGATGACGATGATCCGCGACGACCTCGCGCGCCTCGGCGTGGCGATGGACGTGTTCTCGTCCGAGAAGGCGGTGTGCGGCAACGGGCCGATGGCCTCCCTGATGGACGACCTCGCCGCGCGCGGCCTCATCTACCGGGGCACGCTGCCGCCGCCGAAGGGCCAACTCGCCGACGACTGGGAGGCGCGCGAGCAGACGCTCTTCCGCTCCACCGCCTACGGCGACGACGTGGACCGCCCGGTGCGGAAGTCCGACGGCTCCTGGACCTACTTCGCGCCCGACATCGCCTACCACGCGGAGAAGATCGCGCGCGGCTACGACCTCCTCATCGACGTGCTCGGCGCCGACCACGGCGGCTACGTCAAGCGCATGAAGGCCGCGGTCGCGGCGCTGTCGGACGGCCGCGTGCCGCTCGAGGTCCGGCTTGTGCAGCTCGTGAAGCTCTGGAAGGACGGCAAGCCCTTCAAGATGTCGAAGCGCGCCGGCACCTTCGTCACGCTCCGCGACGTGGTGGACGCGGTAGGGCCGGACGTCACCCGCTTCGTGATGCTCACGCGCAAGAACGACGCGGCGCTCGATTTCGACTTCGACCGCGTGCTCGAGCAGTCGAAGGACAACCCGGTGTTCTACGTGCAATACGCCCATGCGCGCATCCGCTCGCTGCTGCGCCGGGCGGAGGCCGCGGGGCAGGGCGGCACGGCAGACCTCGCCCGGCTCTCGCACCCGGCCGAGCTGGCGCTGATCCGGCGCATCGCCGAGTGGCCGCGCCTCGTGGAGATCGCGGCGAAGGGGCTCGAGCCGCACCGGATCGCGTTCTACCTCGGCGAGCTTGCGGGCGAGTTCCACGGTTTGTGGAACCGCGGCAACGACGATCCCGCGCTGCGCTTCCTCGACGAGGGCGATCCGGAGGCGAGCCGCGCTAAAATCGCCCTCGCGCGTGCCGCCGGCGTTGTCATTTCCACAGGTTTGGGTATCCTCGGCGTGACGCCGGTCGAGGAAATGCGCTGACCACAAGCGCGGACGGCCGGTGCCGAGGCAGAGGGTGCGGCGGCAACGACCGCGCGCGCCGCCACGAGCGGGGCTGGCATGGCGGTTTACGGCGAGCATTTCCGTGCGTCGGAGGAGAGGGGCGCCACGTCTCGCGGGGCGCTCGCGCGGAGTGCGACGCATGTGGCGGGCGCGGTCCTTTCGGTCGCGCTGATCGTCGGCATCGGGCTCTGGGGCTACCGGCTCGCGATGCGCGACGCCCACGGCGTGCCGGTCGTGCGCGCGCTCGAGGGGCCGATGCGCGTGGCGCCCGACGATCCGGGCGGCGAGACGATCGCGCACCAGGGCCTCGCGGTCAACGCCGTCGCCGCCGACGACGGCGCGGCACCCGAGCCCGACACCGTGGTGCTGGCACCCGCCCCGGTGGACATTGACCCCGCCGACGCCACCGCCGACGCCGCCGCCGAGGGACCGCGCGCCGGCGCCGTCGAGCAGGTCCGCGCCAACGGCGACGCGCTTCCCGATGACGAGGCGGGTGCTGCGCTCGAGGTCGACCTCAGCCAGCCGCCCGCC
The DNA here is from genome assembly GCA_965219015.1 of Paracoccaceae bacterium. Classification (GTDB taxonomy): domain Bacteria; phylum Pseudomonadota; class Alphaproteobacteria; order Rhodobacterales; family Rhodobacteraceae; genus CBDCNH01. Next base: position 666,713 of record CBDCNH010000011.1, on the reverse strand, counting down.
GACGACGAGGATCCGGTGATGGCCGCACTCGCCATCGCGATCGGTGAGACGCCTCCTGCCGCGACATCCGGTCCGGTCCACCCCGAGCCGCGACCCGCATCGCTGAGCCGAAGCGCGCCCGTAGCCGCACCGCCCGCCGACGAGGTTGCGCCGGGCTCGCTGGCCGTCGGCACCCGCCTCGTGCAGCTCGGCGCCTACGACAGCGCCGAGGAGGCCCGCGCCGCCTGGGACGGGCTCGCGGCGGACTTCGCGAGCTATTTCACCGCCAAGTCCCGCGTCGTCGAGCCTGCGTCGGGCGGCGGACAGGCGTTCTTCCGGCTCCGCGCCGCGGGCTTCGACGACGATGCCGCGGCGCGCCGGTTCTGCGCGGTGCTCATCGACGCCGAGCGCGACTGCATCCCGGTCCTCGTGCGATGACCGCGCCCTGATGCCCGCCGCCGCGATCCTCGGCTGCGAGGGCCCGGTCCTCGGCGCCGCGGAGGCGCGGCTTTTCGCGCGGGCCGATCCCTGCGGCTTCATCCTCTTCCGCCGCAACGTCGAGAGCCCCGACCAGCTGCGCCGCCTCACGGCCGACCTCCGCGCCGCCGTCGGACGCCACGCGCCGATTTTCGTGGACCAGGAGGGCGGCCGCGTCCGTCGCCTGCGCCCGCCGCACTGGGCCGACGTTCCGGCGGCGCTCACCCTCGCCGCGGGCGGTGCGGCCGCGCTCGCCGCCGCCTATGGCGCCATCGCGGACGAACTCGCCGCCGTCGGCATCGACGCGAACTGCGCCCCCGTCGCCGACATCGCGCATCCGGGCGCGCACGGCTTTCTCGGCGACCGCTGCCTCGGCCACGACACCGCGACCGTGATCGCCCACGCCCGCGCCGTGGCGGACGCGCATCTTGCGAAGGGCATCCTGCCCGTCCCGAAGCACGCCCCCGGCCACGGGCGCGCCACCGCCGACAGCCACGGCGAGCTGCCCCGGATCGCGACCGACCTCGCCACGCTGGAGGCCACCGACTTCGCCGTGTTCCGCGCGCTGCGCGACCTTCCCGCCATGATGACCGGCCATGTCGTCTTCGAGGCGCTCGACCCCGAGCGGCCCGCGACGACCTCGCCGACCGTCGTCGCGTACATCCGCGAGGCCATCGGCTTCACGGGCCTCCTCGTCACCGACGACCTCTCGATGGAGGCGCTCGCCGGGCCGGTCGAGACGCGCGCCGCCGCCGCCGTCGCCGCGGGCTGCGACCTCGCGCTGCACTGCAACGGCGTCGCCGCCGAGGCCGAGGCGGTTGCCGCAGCCGCCGGGCCGATGTCCGCAGCCGCCCGAGACCGCGCCGCCCGCGCCCGGCCCGAGCCCGCGCATGGCTGACGGCAGCGATCTCCCGGACGCCCTCCTGATCGTCGACGTCGCGGGCTTCGAGGGACCGCTCGGCCTCCTCCTCGCCCTCTCGCGCAGCCAGAAGGTCGACCTGCGCCGCATCCGGGTGCTCGACCTCGCCGAGCAGTACCTTGCCTTCGTCGAGCGCGCCGCGGCGCTCCGGCTCGACCTGGCCGCCGACTACCTCGTGATGGCGGCGTGGCTCGCCTACCTCAAGTCGCGCCTGCTGCTGCCCGCCGAGCCCGACGACGCCGGACCGACCGGCGCCGAGATGGCCGCGCACCTCGCCTTCCGCCTCGCGCGCCTCGCCGCAATGCGGACCGCGGCCGAGGCGCTCTTCGCGCGCGACCTCCTCGGCCGCGACACGCATCCGCGCGGCGCGCCCGAGGCCGCCACGACCGACCGGCGCGTCCGCGTCGCGGCGTCCCTCGGCGACCTCCTGCGCGCCTATGCCCGGCTGCGGACCCGCGACGAGTTCCGCCCGCTCGCCTTCGAGCGCAGGGACGTCTGCACGCTCGAGCACGCCCTCGCGCATACCCGCGCCTGGCTCGCCGCCACCCCCGGCTGGGCCGACGCGCTGGCGCGGCTCCCGGTCGGCTGGGACACCGTGCCCGCGCGCCGCCGCTCCGCCACCGCCGCCGCCTTCGCCGCCGCCCTCGAGCTTGCGCGACGCGGCGAGGCCGAGCTCCGCCAGGCCGGCGCCTTCGCCGCACTCGAGATCCGCAAGCGGCCGGCATGACCCCGACCCTCGCCGCGCAGGAGCGGATGCTCGAGGCGCTCCTCTTCGCCAGCGCCGCGCCCCTGAGCGCGGCCGAGCTTGCCCTTCGCCTGCCAGCGGGCTGCGATGCGCCCGAGGCGCTCGCGGCCCTCCGCCGCCGCTACGAGACCCGCGGCGTCCGGCTCGTTCGCGTGGGCGACGCATGGGCGTTCCGCACCGCGCCCGATCTCGCGCACATCCTGCACCTTGAAGTCAGCGAGACGCGCAAACTCTCGCGCGCCGCCACCGAAACGCTCGCGATCATCGCCTACCACCAGCCCGCGACCCGCGCCGAGATCGAGGAGATCCGCGGCGTGGCGGTCGCGCGCGGCACGGTGGACCAGCTTCTCGACCTCGGCTGGGTCGGCATCGGCCGCCGCCGCACGACCCCCGGCCGCCCCGCCACCTACGTCACCACGCAGGCGTTCCTCGACCACTTCGCGCTCGCGAGCCCCGCCGACCTCCCCGGCCTCGCCGACCTCCGCGCCGCAGGCCTCCTCGAACGCGCCGCCCCCGCGACCCCCGAGGACGGGCTCTTCGAGGACTAGAGCGCCGCCACGCCTCGCAGGAACACCGCCACGACGCGCGCGACATGCGCGGCGCGCGCCTCGGGTGGCGACGGTGTGCCGAGGCCGAGAACCTCGCCCACGACGAAGGGCCCGCGCAGCATGTCGACGAAGAGGGCCGCCGCCGCGGCGGGGTCGGCGCAGGCGATGCGGCCCGCCGTCGCCTCCGCCGCGAGCCAGTCGGCGATGCGGGCCGTGACGCGCCCCGGACCTTCCGCGAAGGCGAGCGCCGCCACGTCGGGAAATGCCTGCGCCTCGGCCAGCACGCGCCGCATCGGCCCGAGGAGTGCGGGATCGGTCAGCGCCGCGACGAGCGCATGGCCGACCTCGGCAAGCGCCTCCGCGGGTGCGGCGTCGCTGAGCGCGAGCCTGTCAAGGGGCGCCATCGCGGCGGCGAAGGTCTCGCGCAGCATGGCCCGGAAAAGCCCGTGCTTGTCGCCGAAGTGCCGGTAGACCTCGCGCCGAGACCCGCCCGCACGCGCCACCACGGCCTCGAGCGAGGTGCCCGCGTAGCCTTGCTCGACGAAGAGCGCACGTGCCGCGGCGAGGAGCGCCTGCGCGCGAACCGGCACGTCTTGCGCGTCTGGATCAGGGGTGGTACTCATCAGTACCAATCGTAACCCGCCTGCGGGCGAAACGAAAGGACATCCCATGCCGAACCCCATCCTGATCGTCGGCGCGGGGCCGACGGGCCTCACCGCCGCGGTCGAACTCGCCCGCCGCGGTATCCTGCCAACCGTGATCGAGGCCAGGGACGCGCCCTCGACGCTGAGCCGCGCCGTCGGCATCCAGCCCCGCTCGATGCGGCTTCTCGAACCCTCCGGCGTCACCGAGGCGATCCGCGCCGAGGCGATCCCGATCGAGCGCGCGATCTTTCACGACCACGACGCGCCGATCCTGACGCTGCCGCTCGCGACCGACCCCGACCCCGACGAGCGGCTCTTCTCGCTGGCACAGGACCGTACCGAGGCGCTGCTCCGCGACGCGTTCGAGCGCATCGGCGGCGAGGTCCGCTACGGCCACCGGCTCGACGGGCTCGCGCAGGATGCGGGCGGCGTGACCGCGACCGTGGCGGGCCGTCCCGAGCGCTACGACCGCGTGATCGGCGCCGACGGCGTCCGGAGCGCGGTGCGCGCGGCCCTCGGGGTCGGCTTCCCCGGCACCCGGCTCCCGAAGAAATGGTCCATCGCCGACGTGATCTCCGAGACCTGGGCCGACGCGGAGAGCTTCCAGGTGTTCCTCAACGACGGCAGCGAGGTCGTCATCCTCGTGCCGATCGCCACGCATCGCTACCGGCTCATCTCCAACACCACCGACGCGCTCGCGGCGCTGCCGGTGCCGATGGAGACCACGCATGTCAACCGAACGGCGGCGTTCCACATCGACGTGCGCCAGGCGGAGACCTACACCGTCGGGCGCGTGCATCTCGCCGGCGACGCCGCGCATTGCCACTCGCCGTTCGGCGGGCGCGGCATGAACCTCGGCATCGCCGACGCCGCCGACCTCGCGCGCCGCATCGCCGAGGACGACGTGCCGGGCTATGCCGACACCCGCCACGAGGTCGGCGCCAAGGTCATCGCCTTCTCCGAACGCGGGCGCAAGGCGGTGCTGGCCGAGAGCCACCTCGCCCAAGGGCTCCTCAGGACCGCGATGCGCGTGGTCGACCGGCTCGACGGCTTCAAGCGCCACCGGCTGCAGGAGTTGCTCCTCGAAGGCTAGGGCGCGCGGAACTGTTTGCCGAGCCGCAGGCCCTGGCCCTGGTAGCTCGACGCGAGGCCCGCCCCGTAGAGCGTGCCCGGCACCGCGGCCATGCGCTCGTAGACGAGCCGCCCGACGCGCTGGCCGTGGACGAGCACGAACGGCGCCTCGTGGCAGCGCACCTCGAGCACGCCGCGCGCGCCCGCACCTCCCGCCGCCGCATGGCCGAAGCCCGGATCGAAGAAGCCCGCGTAATGCACCCGGAATTCGCCGGCCATCGCGAGGTAGGGCGCCATCTCGGCGGCATGTGTCGGCGGAATCGCCACTGCCTCGCGGCTGACGAGGATGTAGAACGCGCCCGGATCGAGGATGATGCGGCCCTCCGGTGCCGCGAGCGGCTCCCAGTAGTCGAGGGGGTCGTAGTGCGCCACCCGGTCGAGGTCGATCACCCCCGCGTGCGGCTTCGCGCGCCAGCCGGCAGGGCCCTCCGCGGGCCGCAGGTCCACCGAGAAGCCGAGCCCGCCCTCGATGTGCGCCGGCCCGTCCACCAGCGGGCTCGCGCGATGGAGGTCGGCCAACGCGGCGTCGGTGAGCATCGCCGCGCCCCGGCGGAAGCGCATCTGGTTGAGCCGCATCCCCGCCCGCACCAGCACCGAGAACGACCGCGGGCAGATCTCCGCGTAGAGCGGTCCACGGTGCCCGGCCGGGATGCGGTCGAACTCGACGCCGCCGTCGGCGATGGTGCGCGTCAGGAGGTCGAGCCGGCCGGTCGAGCTCTTGGCGTTGGCGACGGCCTCGACGCCCGACGGCAGCGCCAGCCCCTCGACGAGCGGCACGACGTAGACGCAGCCCTTCTCGAGCACCGCGCCGCCCGCGAGGTCCATCCGGTGCATCCCGAAGGCCTCGATGCCCTCCGCGACGCTGCGGCCGGCCCCGGCCAGAAACGACGCGCGCACGCGGTAGGCGGTCGGTCCGAGGCGGAGGTCGAGGCTGGCAGGCTGGATCTGTTCGGCGTGCGGCGGCGGGCCGGTGATCGCCCCGTCCGCCACGAGCGCCGCGATCGCTTCGGCCGGCAGGACGCCGTCAGTCACGCGAAGGTCACTGCATGGTCGGGCCGGCGAGATTTGAACTCGCGACCTTCCGCCCCCCAGACGGACGCGCTAACCAGACTGCGCCACGGCCCGACACCGGCGCCGTCATAGGCGATCTGGCCGCCGTCGCAAGCCGCAAAGCGCACGAGGGATCAGTCGAGCCGGGCGCGCAGCGCGGCGAGGCGGTCGCGGACGCGCGCGAGCAGCAGACGGTCGCCCGGCGACGGGCGCAGGCCGCGCAGCCGCGAGCCGAGCGTCACGACGACAGGCTCCTCCGTCATCGTCGGACCCGGCGGAGGGTCGGTCTCGGGCACTTCGGGGAGGTCCGGCTCGGGGATCTCCGGCTCCGCCGGGGCAGGGTCGGGCAGGTCCGGCTCGGGGATCTCGGGCAGGTCGGGGCGGCCGGGGTGGTCGGGATCGGGGCCGGGACCGGGACTGGGATCGGGACTGGGGTCGGGCTCGCCCGGCACGCCGTCCGCCTGCGGGCCGTCCCAGAGCCCGAGCTGCTCGACCTCCGACAGCGTCGCGGTCGGCGCATCGAGGTCGAGCATCGCCGCAGCCTCCCCCGCGCCGAGACCCGCGACGTAGCGCGCGCCTTGTTCGCGCAGCACCTTCTGCACGCCGCGGATCGTCATCCCGTCGTCGTGGAGGAGCTTCTTGATGCCGCCGAGGAGCGCCAGGTCCGCCGGCCGGTAGTACCGCCGCCCGCCCGCGCGCTTGACCGGGCGCACCTGCGGAAAGCGGCTCTCCCAGAAGCGCAGCACGTGCGGCGGCGTGGCGAGCTCGTCCGAGACCTCGGTGATGGTGCGGAAGGCGTCGGGCGACTTGGCCATCAGGGTCACGACCGGTTCCCCGCCGCGACGCGGTCCTTCATCAGGTGCGACGGCCGGAACGTCAGCACCCGGCGCGGGAGGATCGGAACCTCGTCGCCGGTCTTCGGATTGCGCCCCACCCGCGCGGCCTTGTCGCGGATCGAGAACGTGCCGAAGGACGAGATCTTCACCGTCTCGCCGTCCGCGAGCGCATCCGACAGGTGCCGCAGCACGCTTTCCACGAGTTGCGCCGATTCGTTTCGGCTGAGCCCGACCTCGCGGAACACGGCCTCGCTGAGGTCCATCCGCGTCAGTGTCTTCTCGCCCATCGCATCCCCCGCACCGGTCCTGCGACTGTGCGGCGTCGATTTTTCCGAGTCAATAACAAGGGCTTCCGCCCGGCTCCTGCGATGCCGCGTGAACTCTTCCCGATGTCAGAGCTGCGCCGCGATGGCGGCCGCGTCGATGATCGACCAGACCTCCGCGATCCGTTCGTCCTCGAAGCGGTAAAACACGTTTTCGGTGAAGCGGACCCGGCGCCCGTCGACGTGGAGGCCGCAGAACCGTCCGCGCGGCGTGCAGTCGAACGCGAGGCGGCAGGCCACGCGGGGCGGCTCCACCACCAAGTAGCGCAATCTCGAACGCGAGGTCCGGGATTTGGGCGTAATCGTTGTCCAGCATGGCGCGGTAGCCGCCGAGCCCGAGCGGGCGATCGTTGTGGCGCACGTCTGCGCGGACGAAGTCGCCGAGCCGCGCCCAATCCCGTGTGTTCAGGCACGCGATGTAGCCGCGATAGGTTCCGGCGAGGTCCGGCGCGCTCACCAGCGCAGCACCACCGCGCCCCAAGCCATGCCGCCACCGATCGCCTCGGTCACGACGAGGTTGCCACGCTGGATGCGTTTCGCCTCGCAAGCTACGGACAAGGCGAGCGGAATCGACGCGGCGGAGGTGTTGCCGTGGTCCTGCACGGTGACGATGACGCGCGCCATCGGCACGCCGAGCCGATCGGCGGTCGCGCGAATGATCCGCAGGTTCGCCTGATGCGGCACGATCCAGTCCACGTCGTCCGCTCCGAGCCCCGCCTTGGCGAGCGCGGCGTGGGAGGTCTCGGCGAGCTTCTCGACCGCCAGCCGGAACACCTCGCGACCCTGCATCCTCAGCTTGCCCGTCGTCTGCGTGGCGACGCCGCCGTCGACGTAGAGAAGATCGCGGTAGCGGCCGTCGGAATGGAGGTCCACCGCAAGGATGCCGCGATCCGTCGCGTCGCCGGAGCCCTCGGCCGCCTCGAGCACCACCGCGCCCGCGCCGTCGCCGAAGAGCACGCAGGTCGCGCGGTCGGTCCAGTCCATGATGCGCGAAAAGGTCTCGGCGCCGATCACCAGCACGCGGCTCGCCTGGCCCGCGACGACGAGGGCGTTCGCCTGTGCCAGCGCGTAGACGAAGCCCGCGCAGACGGCCTGGACGTCGAAGGCATGGCCCGTTGTCATGCCGAGGCCGTGCTGCACCATCGTGGCGACGGAGGGGAACGTGAAGTCCGGCGTCGAGGTGGCGACGATGATCGCGTCGATCTCGGCCGACGCCATGCCCGCGGAGGCCAGCGCGGCCGCGGCGGCCCGGGTTGCCAGCATCGACGTGGTCTCGCCCTCGGCCGCGAAGTGCCGCCGCTCGATGCCCGACCGCGAGCGGATCCAGTCGTCCGAGGTGTCGAGCGTCGCCGCGAACTCCGCGTTCTCGACGATCCGGTCCGGCAAGGCATGCCCGACGCCGGCGACGCGGACCCGGATCACCGCGGCTCGCCCGACCGCAGGGCCGCGAGACCCATCGGCGCGCCGGCGGCGATGCGCGCCGCGAGCCGTTCCTGGAACCCCGACTGCACGAGGCGGAAGGCGAGCTTGATCGCCGCGGCCACGCCGGTCGCGTCCGCCGCCCCGTGCGACTTCACCACCGTGCCGTTCAGCCCGAGGAACACGCCGCCGTTCACCCGCCGCGGGTCGATCCGCTTTTGCAGCCGCTTCAACGAGGTCAGCGCCAGCAGCGCGGCCACGCGGCTGAGCGGCGTCGCCTGGAACGCCTCGCGCAGGAAATCCCGGATGAGCGACGCCGTGCCCTCGCCGGTCTTGAGCGCGATGTTGCCGGTGAAGCCGTCGGTCACGATGACGTCCACGCGGTCGGACGGGATGTCGCCGCCCTCGACGAAGCCCGCAAAGGCGAAGCCGCCCTGTTCCGCGCCGCCGGCGATGAGGTCGAGCGCGGCCTTCAGCTCCGGCCGGCCCTTGTGCTCCTCGGTGCCGACGTTGAGGAGGCCGACGCGGGGCGCCTCGATCCCGAGGCCGTGCCGCGCATAGGCCGCGCCCATCAGCGCGAACTGCAGGAGATCGCCCGCATCCGCCTTCACGTCGGCGCCCACGTCGAGCATCAGGTTGAAGCCCTTCGGACCTCGCGACGGCCAGAGACAGGCGATGGCGGGGCGCGCGATGCCCGGCAGCCGGCGCAGGCGCACCATCGACACCGCCATCAGCGCACCGGTATTCCCGCAACTCACCGCCGCCTGCGCGTCACCTGCGCGGACGCTGTCGATCGCGGACCACATCGATGTGCCGGCGCCATGCCGCATCACGTGCGACGGCTTGTCGTGCATCGCGACCGCGCGTGGGGCATGCCGGATCTCGCAGCGCCCGGCAAGATCGCGGCGACGCGAGATCAGCCGGCCAAGGTCGGTCTCGTCGCCGTGCAGGATGAAGCCGATGGCCGGGTTCTTGGCCGCCGAGACCTGCACGCCGGCGACGACGGCGGCCGGGCCCTGATCGCCGCCCATCGCATCGACCGAAATCACGATGCGGTCCCGCGCGGCGATGGCGTGGCCGGGCGGCATGGCTCAGGCGCGTGCGGTCAGGATCAGGCGACGCACCCTCAGGCGGCGTCTTCGTCGAGGTCGACCGATGCGGCCGCGACGACCTCGCGGTCGTGGTAGTGACCGCAGGAGGGGCACACATGATGCGGCCGCTTCAGCTCGCCGCAATTGGGACATTCGTTGGGGTTCGCCGCGACGAGCGCATCGTGCGAGCGGCGCATGTTGCGGCGCGACCGCGTGACCCGGTTCTGCTGGACTGCCATGGCAAGCCTTTGTGCTGCGGGCCGAACGCCCGGAAGGGGCGACCGCAAGAACCATCTCTCCCAACCGGGAGAGCATACGGCCCGACGATCTTGACGAGGCCGGGACCATAGCCGGTTTGATCAGCGGCGCAAGGGCAATCTCGCCACGCCCGCATCCTCATGTAGCCTGTCAACGTCACCGCGCAAACCTATGATTACACGACAGACTTACGCCGCGCCATCATCCGGGGGCTTGCGGTCCATCAGCGCGGCCAGCCCCGCGAACGGCCGCAGGGCCGCCGCGGGATCCTCCGGTCCGTCGGGTCCGACCGCATGCGAAGCCTCGGCGCCGGGCGCGCGGGGGTAGAGCGGCAGCGCCAGCGTCAGGCTCTCACGCAGAACGGCATCGGGATCGATCGTCACCGGCAGGGGCTCGCGCGTGTCGTCGGCGTCCATCTCCGCCTCGCCCTCGCGGGGTTCGGCGAAGTCCAGGAGGTAGCGCCGCGTGACCGGTTCGTCGATCCGCGTCGTGACCGGCCGCAGCGTCGCGACGCAGGGCTGCACCACGGTCGCACCGAGCGTGGCCTCGAGCCGCCAGTCGGTCCGGCCCTCGGGAGCGAGCGTGCCCGCGAAGCGCACCTTGGCAAACGACAGCGCACCGAGCTCGGCCGCCAGCGCCGCCAGGGCCGCCGCATCGGGGGCAATGTCGAACCGTTTCGGCGTGCGTCTCGATAGGTCGGACGGACCGAAGGCTCGGGGGTTTTCCTGGCGCATGCGTGGCTCCGGGGGGGGTGTCGGGCGCGCGCTTGCTCCCCGCGCGATCCTTCTGTAATCGGGTTAGCGAGCCTTCCCCGCGAAGGCAAGGCAGCGGGAAGCGGCATGACCACCTTCGCCAGACCGGCCCCGAGACGGCGGGCGAGCCGCCTCCGCGTCGTGGCCGGTCTGCTCGTGCTCCTCGCCGCCGCGTGCTCGTCGGTGTATTCGACGCATGGCTACGCGCCATCCGATGCGGATCTCGCGACGGTGGTCGTCGGCCGGTCGGACCGCGATGCCGTCACCAAGGCCGTCGGCCGTCCCGGCGCTTCGGGCGTGCTCGAGGACGCGGCCTGGTATTACGTGCAGAGCCGATGGCGCGACTATGCCTACAAGGCCCCGGAGGTGATCGACCGGCAGGTCGTCGCGATCAGCTTCGACCCGCGCGGCACGGTCCGCAACATCGAGCGGTTCGGGCTGGAGAAGGGCCGCGTCGTGCCGCTTTCCCGCCGCGTGACCGCGACCGACGTCCGCGGGACCGGGTTCGTCGGCCAGCTGCTTCGCAACATCGGCAACTTCCGCGGCGGCGAGGCAATCCAGCAGGCCGGCGGGGTTCGGTAAGGCGATTACCTGACTTTTGTGGAAGGGAAGCCGGATGGCTTACTGATCCGGCGCAAAGGTCATCGCCACGCCGTTCATGCAGTAGCGCAAGCCCGTGGGTTGCGGACCGTCCGGGAACACGTGCCCGAGATGCCCGTCGCAACGGCTGCAATGCACCTCCGTCCGGCGCATGAAGAGGCTGCGGTCCTCGGTCTCGCCGACGGCCTCGGCCGTGATGGGCCGCGTGAACGACGGCCAACCGGTTCCGCTTTCGAACTTGTCGGCCTGATCGAATACCTTCTGCCCGCAGCAGACGCAGGCAAACGTGCCGGGGTCCTTGGGGAAGTCGTCATGCGTCCCGGCGCGCTCGGTGCCGTGGCGGCGCGTGACCTTGTAGGCTTCGGGCGACAATTCCGCGCGCCATTCCGCGTCGGTCTTCTCAATGTGGTCGGGCGTGTGCGTGTCCGTCATGGCTCCTCCGGTACGTCGGCCGACATGGCATCGTCGCCAACATATGATATTTCAGGAACCATTGATCTAGGGTTCCGTTCCGCCAAACCAAGGCGGGAAAGGGGTGGCGGGCATGCTGGCGTTGCGGAGGGGCAGGTTTGCGGCCCGGACGGCCGAGACGCCCGCCGACGTGACGGCGGCGCAGCGGCTCCGGCATCGTGCGTTCTTCGGCGTCGAAGGCGTCGACACGGACGCCTTCGACGCGCGCTGCCGGCACATTCTTGTCGAGGAGGTTCGGACGGGCAGCCTTGTCGCCTGCTTCCGGCTCCTGCCGCTCGGCGGCGGCTCGGAGATCGGGAGGAGCTACTCGGCGCAGTGGTACGAACTGAAGCGGCTCGAGCGGTTCGAGGGGCCGATGGTCGAGATGGGGCGGTTCTGCCTCGATCCCGACTGGCACGACCCCGACATCCTGCGCGTGGCCTGGGGCGCGATGACGCGCTTCGTCGACGAGACGGGGGTGGAGCTGCTCTTCGGCTGCTCGTCGTTCCACGGCACCGAGGCCGAGGCCCACCGCGACGCCTTCGCGCTCCTCGCGGCGCGGCATCTGGCACCCAAGCGCTGGCTGCCGCGGGTGAAGGCGCCGAACGTCTTTCGCTACGCCTCGGTCCTGAAACGCTGGAAGCCCGACGGCCGGCGCGCGACGGCCGCGATGCCGCCCCTGCTCAGAACCTACCTCGCGATGGGCGGCTGGGTCAGCGACCATGCCGTCGTCGACCGCGACCTCGGCACGATCCACGTCTTCACCGGCCTCGAGATCCGGGCGATCCCGCCGGCGCGGAAACGCCTCCTCCGCGCCGTCGCGGGCTAGCTTGACGCCGGGCGGGTCGCCGCATAGCTCCCGCGCATGGCCCGCGCCCCCGTCCTTCAGCTGTCCGACATCGCGCTCAGCTTCGGCGGCGAACCGATCTTCGCGGACCTCGACCTCGTCGTGCAGCCGGGCGACCGGGTGGCGCTCGTCGGGCGCAACGGGTCGGGGAAGTCGACGCTCCTGAAGCTCATGGCGGGGCTGACCGAGCCCGACCGCGGCACCCGCGTGCCCGGGCCCGGCATCACCACGGGCTACATGGAGCAGGATCCCGGGATGGAGGGCTTCGCGACGCTCGGTGCCTACGCCGCGAGCGCGCTGCTTCCCGGCGAGGAATACCGCGTCGCGATGGCGGCCGAGGGGCTGCAGTTCGACCCCGACCGGCCGGTCGCCACCGCCTCGGGCGGCGAGCGGCGGCGGGCGGCGCTGGCGAAGCTCCTCGCCGAGGCGCCGGAGCTGATGCTCCTCGACGAGCCCACGAACCACCTCGACATCGCCGCGATCCGCTGGCTCGAGGCGGAGCTCAAGGCCACCCGCGCGGCCTACGTCCTCATCAGCCACGACCGCGCGTTCCTGCGGTCGCTGACCCGCGCGACGCTCTGGATCGACCGCGGCGCGGTGCGGCGGCAGGAGACCGGCTTCGAGGGGTTCGAGGCCTGGCGCGACCAGGTCTGGCAGGAGGAGGACGAGGCCCGCCACAAGCTCGACCGCAAGATCCGTGCCGAGGCGCGCTGGGCCGTCGAGGGCATCTCCGCCCGCCGCAAGCGCAACCAGGGCCGGGTGCGCGCGCTCGCCGACCTGCGCGCCGAGCGGGCGTCGCAGGTGCGCCGGCAGGGCACGGCCGGGATGGCGCTCGAGGCAGGCACGACCTCGGGCAAGCGCGTGATCGACGTGGCGGGGGTGGGCAAGGCGTTCGGCGACCGGGTGATCGTGCGCGGCCTCGACCTGCGCGTGCTCCGCGGCGACCGGGTGGCGCTCGTCGGCCCGAACGGCGTCGGCAAGACGACCGTGCTGCGGATGCTCACCGGCGACGAGGCGCCCGACGCGGGCGAGATCCGGCGCGGCACCAACCTCGACGTTGCGGTGTTCGACCAGTCGCGCGCGGCGCTCGACCCGGAGGCGACGCTCTGGGAGAACCTCACCGGCGACCCCGCGATGCGGGTTTCTGGCTCGGCCGATCAGGTGATGGTGCGCGGCACGCCGCGGCACGTGATCGGCTACCTCAAGGACTTCCTCTTCGACGAGCGCCAGGCCCGCGCGCCGGTGAAGTCGCTTTCGGGCGGCGAGCGCGCGCGGCTGTTGCTGGCGCGGATCATGGCGCGGACCTCGAACCTCCTCGTGCTCGACGAGCCGACGAACGACCTCGACGTGGAGACGCTCGACCTCCTGCAGGACCTGCTCGCCGACTACGACGGCACCGTGCTCCTCGTCAGCCACGACCGCGACTTCATCGACCGCGTGGCGACGACGACGGTCGCGATGGAGGGCGACGGGCGCGCGACGGTCTATCCCGGCGGGTGGAGCGACTACCAGGCGCAGCGCGCCGAGACTCCAACTCTGGAGCCGGTGGCCGCCAGGCCCGCGGTCGTGCGCCCGGTCGCGGCGTCCCCGGCGGCGGCGCTGAGCTTCACCGAGCGGCACCGGCTCGGGGCGCTGCCGGACGAGATCGCGCGCATCGAGGCGGAGATCGCGCGACTCTCGGGGCTCCTCGCCGACGCCGGGCTCTACGCGCGCGAGCCCGCGAAGTTCGCCCGCGCGGGCGCGATGCTCGCTGAGCGGCAGGCGGCGCTCGAGGCGCTCGAGGCCGAATGGCTGCGCCTCGAGGAGCGCGCGGCGGGGTAGGGGCTGGCGTTCGCCGCGCGAGCGCCTACGTTCACCGGGCAGCAACCCCAGGAGGCCGCGATGGCCGACGTCTCGCCGAAGCTGGTGCCGCTCGATCCGGTGTGGTCGCGCATCGAGGAGGAGGCGCGCGCGGCGGTGCGCGCCGAGCCGCTCGTCGCGGGGCTGATCCAGTCGGGGCTCCTGCACCACCCGTCGCTCGAGCGCGCGCTCGCCTACCGCTTCTCGCTCAAGCTCGCCTCGCGCGAGATGCCGGAACAAATCCTGCGCGAGATCGCCGACGGCGCCTATGCCGCGTCGCCCGAGCTCGCGCAGGCCGCGCGTGCCGACATCGTGGCGACCTACGAGCGCGACCCGGCCTGCCACCGCTTCCTGCAGCCGGTGCTCTACTTCAAGGGCTTCCAGGCGATCCAGGCCTATCGCGTCGGGCACTGGCTCTGGGGGCAGGGGCGGCGTGACCTCGCGTACTTCGTGCAGATGCGCGTCTCGGAGGCGTTCGGCGTCGATATCCACCCGGCGGCGCGCGTCGGGCGCGGGATCATGGTGGACCACGCCCATTCCATCGTCATCGGCGAGACCGCGGTGGTCGGCGACAACGTGTCGATGCTCCATTCGGTGACGCTCGGCGGCACCGGCAAGGAGGACGGCGCGCGGCACCCGACGATCGGCGACGGCGTGCTGATCGGCGCGGGCGCCAAGGTGCTCGGCCACATCACCGTCGGCCACTGCAGCCGCATCGCCTCGGGTTCGGTCGTCCTCCACGACGTGCCGCCCTGCAAGACGGTCGCGGGCGTGCCGGCGAAGATCGTGGGCGAGGCCGGCTGCGCGCAGCCGTCGGTGTCGATGAACCAGCTTCTGGGGCTCTGATCGGGCTCTGAAGGGCGGCCGTCAGGCCAGCATCGCCACTGGCGCCTCGAGGCCCTCGACCACGGCCTTGAGGAACGCCGCCCCCAAGGCGCCGTCGATGACGCGGTGGTCGACCGAGAGCGTCATCGACATCACCGTCGCCACGCCGACGCTGCCGTCCGCCTCGACCACGGGCTTCTTCTTCCCCGCGCCGACGGCGAGGATCGAGCCGTGCGGCGGGTTGATGACGGCGTCGAAGTTGTCCACGCCGAACATCCCGAGGTTGGAGATCGCGAAGCTGCCGCCCTGGTACTCGGCCGGGGCAAGCTTGCGGGTGCGGGCGCGCGCGGCGAGGTCCTTCATCTCGGCGGAGAGCGTGGAGAGCGACTTCAGGTGCGCGTCGCGCAGCACCGGCGTGAAGAGCCCGCCCTCGATGGCGACCGCGACCGCCACGTCCGAGGGCTTGAGGCGCAGGATGCGGTCGCCGGCCCAGACCGCGTTGGCGTCGGGCACCGCCTGCAGCGCGAGCGCGCAGGCCTTGATCAGGAAGTCGTTGACCGAAAGCTTGATGTCGCGTGGCTTCAGCGCGGCGTTGAGGGTCTCGCGGAACGCCATGAGCGCGTCGAGACGGACCTCGCGGCGGAGGTAGAAGTGCGGGATGGTCTGCTTCGCCTCGGTGAGCCGCGCGGCGATGGTCCGGCGCATCCCGTCGAGCGCGACCTCCTCGTAGGCGCGGCCCTCGTACATCTTCTTCACGGCATCCGCGCCGGCACCCGCCGCCTTGACCGGGGCAGGGGCCGCTTCCGGCTTGGCGGCCTCCTTCACGGTTTCCTTCGGCGCCTCGGTCGCGGGTTTCGGCGCAGCCTCCGCCGCCTCCACATCGGCGCGCACGATGCGGCCGTTCGGCCCGGAGCCCGTCACGTCGGCGAGGTCGAGCCCCTTCTCCGCCGCGATCCGGCGCGCGAGCGGCGAGGCGAAGCGGCGCTCGCTGACCTCCGCGTCGGCGTCGCCCGCGCCGTTCATGCGCTTCGGGCTCGGCCCGGCGCCATAGCCCTTCTGCGGCTCGGCGTCGGCCTTTTCCTCGGCGGCGTCGATCTCCTGCGGCGTCGCTTCGGGCTTCTCGGCCTTCTGCTTCGGCTCAGCCTTCGCCTTGGGCGCCGCGTCGGCGTCCTCGCCGTCCGCCAGCAGAACCGCGATGACGGAGTTGACCTTCACCCCTGCGGTGCCCTCGGCCACCACGATCCGGCCGATCGTGCCCTCGTCCACCGCCTCGAACTCCATCGTCGCCTTGTCGGTCTCGATCTCGGCGAGAAGGTCGCCCGAGGCCACGGTATCGCCCTCCTTGACGAGCCACTTCGCGAGCGTGCCCTCCTCCATCGTCGGCGACAGCGCGGGCATCAGGATCTCGGTCGGCATGAGGGCGTCCTTCAGCGGTAGGTCACGTCGTGCGCGGCCTTCACCACGTCGGCGGTGGTGACGAGCGCGAGCTTCTCGAGGTTGGCGGCATAGGGCATCGGCACGTCGCGGCCGGTGCAGTTGATGACCGGCGCGTCGAGCCAGTCGAAGGCGTCGCGCATCAGCACCGCCGCGATGTGGTTGCCGATGGCGCCGACGGGGAAGCCCTCCTCGACGGTGACGCAGCGGTTCGTCTTCTTCACGCTCTCGATCACCGTGGCGGTGTCCATCGGGCGCAGCGTCCGCAGGTCGATCACCTCCGCCGAGATGCCGTCCTCGGCGAGCTTGTCGGCGGCCTCGAGCGCGTAGGTCATGCCGATGCCGAAGCTCACCAGCGTCACGTCGGTGCCCTCGCGCCAGATCCGCGCGCGGCCGAACGGCACGGTCCAGTCGTCGAGCACCGGCACGTCGAACGAGCGGCCGTAGAGGATCTCGTTCTCGAGGAAGATCACCGGGTTCGGGTCGCGGATGGCGGACTTGAGGAGGCCCTTCGCGTCGGCGGCGGAATACGGCATCGCGACCTTGAGGCCGGGGATCGCCGAGTACCACGCGGCGTAGTCCTGGCTATGCTGCGCGCCGACGCGGGCGGCCGCCCCGTTCGGGCCGCGGAACACGATGGGGCAGCCCATCTGGCCGCCCGACATGTAGAGCGTCTTGGCCGCGGAATTGACGATCTGGTCGATCGCCTGCATCGCGAAGTTGAACGTCATGAACTCCACGATCGGCCGGAGCCCGCCGAAGGCGGCGCCGACCGCGATGCCCGCGAAGCCGTGCTCGGTGATCGGCGTGTCGACCACGCGGCGCGGCCCGAACTCGTCGAGGAGCCCCTGGCTGATCTTGTAGGCGCCCTGGTACTCGCCGACCTCCTCGCCCATCAGGAACACGGTGTCGGCGCGGCGCATCTCCTCGGCCATCGCGTCGCGGAGCGCCTCGCGGACGGTCTGGCTCCGCATCTCGGTGCCCTCGGGCACCTCGGACCGGCCGTCGAACATGGGGGCCGCAGGGATCGCCGCGGCGGGCTCGGCGGCGTGGGGCTGCTTGTTGCGCGTCTCGGCGACCGGCGCGGTCGGGTCGCCTGCCGCGACCTTCGCGGGCTCCGTCGGCGGCGCCTCCGCGTCCGCGTCCTCGCCCTCCTCGACGAGCACCGCGATGGGGGTGTTGACCTTGACCCCCGAGGTGCCCTCGGCCACGAGGATGCGCCCCATCGTGCCCTCGTCCACCGCCTCGAACTCCATCGTGGCCTTGTCGGTCTCGATCTCGGCGAGGATCTGCCCCGAGGACACCGCGTCGCCCTCCTTCACGAGCCACTTCGCGAGCGTGCCCTCCTCCATCGTCGGCGACAGGGCGGGCATCAGGATTTCCGTGGCCATCACGCGACCTCCTGCGGCACGTCCTTCGAGTAGATGTCGGTCCAGAGCTCGCCCTCGTCGGGCTCGGGGCTCTCGCGGGCGAAGTCGGTGGCCTCGGCGATCACCGCCTTGATCTCGCGGTCGACGGCCTTCAGTTCGTCGTCCTTGGCGTGCCCGCCGGTCAGGAGGAGGTCGCGGATGTGCTCGATGGCGTCCTTCTCGTCGCGCATCTTCTGCACCTCCTCGCGGGTGCGGTACTTCGCGGGGTCCGACATCGAGTGCCCGCGGTAGCGGTAGGTCATCATCTCGAGGATGTACGGCCCCTTGCCGGCGCGGCAGTGCGCGACCGCCTTCTCGCCCGCGGCCTTGACCGCGAGCACGTCCATCCCGTCGACCGCCTCGCCCTCGATGCCGTAGGCCGCACCCCGCTGCCAGAAGGTCGCCGACTTCGTCGAGCGCTTCATGCTCGTGCCCATTGCGTACTGGTTGTTCTCGATCACGAACACCACCGGCAGATCCCAGAGCTCGGCCATGTTGTAGGCCTCGTAGACCTGGCCCTGGTTCGCGGCGCCATCGCCGAAGTAGGTGAAGGTCACGCGGTCGGTCCCGAGATACTTGTCGGCGAAGGCGAGGCCCGCGCCGATCGGCACCTGCGCCGCGACGATGCCGTGGCCGCCGTAGAAGTCCTTCTCCTTCGAGAACATGTGCATCGAGCCGCCCTTGCCCTTCGAGTAGCCGCCCGAGCGGCCGGTCAGCTCGGCCATGACGCCCTTCGGGTCCATGCCGCAGGCGAGCATGTGGCCGTGGTCGCGGTACGAGGTCACGCGCTTGTCGCCCGGTTCGGCGGCCGCCTCGAGCCCGACGACGACCGCCTCCTGGCCGATGTAGAGGTGGCAGAAGCCGCCGATCAGCCCCATGCCGTAGAGCTGGCCCGCCTTCTCCTCGAAGCGCCGGATCAGCAGCATCTCGCGGTAGAAGTGCATCAGCTCGTCCTTGGAGACGTTCGCGCCCGAACTGGCCTCGCGGGCTTCGGCGACTGCGGCGGGCTTTCGTGCGGCCATTCCGGGGGACTCCGTCGTGCGATGCGGCTTGACCGGTTTACCGCAAGCCGTCGCGGGGTGCGAGTGCAAACGCCCTCAGCGTGGCAGGATGACCTCGTCGGGGCGCAGGAGGCCCAGCACGTCGCGGGCCTGCTCGTCGAGGAGGTCGAGGTCGAGGTAATCGTCCGACATCCGCCGCGTCTTGTTCTGCAGCGCGCCGAGCGCCCCCGCAAGCCGGTCGCGCTCGGCGGTCAGCGCCGCGATGTCGCTCGCCACCTCGACGCGGCGGAAGATGCCGTAATCGCCCTGCACCGCGGCGAAGGTGAAATAGGTGCCGAGCGTGAAGGCGAGCGCGAAGTAGAGGACCGGGCCGAGGGCGGGGCGGGGCTTCGTCATGGGCGCTCCGGGTGCGTGCGGGCGGACGATGCCACGGCGGGCGCGCGAAGGGAATCCCCCTCGTCGCGCCTTGGGTGTAGGATCGCGCGATGTCCGGCGACGCATCCCCGAACCAGCCTCTCTGGCCTGCCGATCGCGACCTCTGGGCCGGCGACGCGGCGCTCTTCGATGCCGTCGCACGGACCGGGGCGGACCGGGCGGCGCTTCAAGCCTTCGGCGTGGAGGCGGGCCGCGCGCCCTGGGCCGAGGCCGCACGCGGGGCGGGGCGGCAGGCGCCCGAGCTCGTCCGCTTCGACCGCGGCGGGCGGCGCGTCGACCGCGTGGAGTTCCATCCGGGCTACCACGCGCTGATGGCGCTCGGCCTCGGCGCGGGCTACGCGGCGGGGCCTTGGGAGCCGGATGCGCCGGCGGGCGCGCACGCGACCCACGCCGCGATGGTCTACCTCTTCACGCAGGTGGAGCCCGCCGTCTGCTGCCCGATGACGATGACCTACGCCGCGGTCCCGGCACTCGCGGCCGACGCGAGCCTCGCCGCCGCCTGGCGCCCGAAGCTCGCCGCACGGGCCTACGACCGGCGCGCGCTCCCCGTCGCGGCCAAGGACGCGGCCACGATGGGCATGGCGATGACCGAGCGGCAGGGCGGCTCGGACCTGCGCGCGACGCGCACCACCGCCCGGCCCGGCGACGGCGGGCTCATCCTCGAGGGCCACAAGTGGTTCTGCTCCGCGCCGATGTCGGACGGGTTCCTGACGCTCGCGCAGACGGAGGCCGGGCTCGCCTGCGCGCTGGTGCCGCGGATCCTGCCCGACGGCACGCTCAACGCGGTGCATCTCATGCGCCTCAAGGACAAGCTCGGCAACCGCGCCAACGCCTCGGCCGAGATCGAGTACCGCGGCGCCTGGGCGCGTCCCCTCGGGCCGGCGGGGCAGGGCATCCGCACCATCATCGAGATGGTTCACCACACCCGCCTCGACACCGCGATGGCGCCCGCTGGGCTGATGCGCGCAGCGCTCGCCGAGGCGCTCTGGTGGGTGCGGGGGCGCTCCGCCTTCGGCGCGCGGCTGGTGGACCAGCCGCTGATGCGCGCGGTGCTCGCGGACCTGGCGCTCGACTGGGAAGCGGCGACGGCGCTCGGGATGGCGGTCGCGGCGGCGTTCGACGGCCCGGACACCCGCGGCTTCGCGCGCATCGGCGTCGCGCTGGCGAAGTTCCTCGCCAACAAGCGCGCGCCCCTCGTCGTCGGCGAGGCGATGGAGGCGCTGGGCGGCATGGGCTACGTCGAGGACACCGGGCTGCCGGCGCTCTGGCGCGAGGCGCCGCTCAACGGCATCTGGGAGGGCTCGGGCAACGTGATCTGCCTCGACATCCTCCGCACGCTCGGCCGCGAGCCCGAGGCCGCGGCGGCGCTCGACGCACGGCTCGACGCCGCGCGCGGGACGGACCGGCGCTACGACGCGGCCCTCGCCGCGCACCGCGGCCGCTGGCCGGGCACGGTCCCCGAGGCCGAGGCGCGCTGGTTCGCCGAGCGCGCCGCGACGCTCCTGTCTGCGGCGGTGCTCCTCCAGTCCGCGCCGCCTGCGGTGGCGGACGGCTACGTCGCCACCCGCGTCGCGGGCGAGCGAGGTGCGCTCGCGGGGTCCGTCACCGGGCTCGACACGGGCGCGATCCTCGCGCGCATCGGCGGCGCGGGGTAGGCGGCGCGGGGCAGGCGGCGCGGGGTAGGCGGCGCGTGTCCGCGGAGACCGCGCGGCTCTGCGAGATGTGCTGACCTGCGGCAGGCTACTCGCGGTAGATCGCCACGAGGTCGGCGAGGAGCTTCAGCGCCTCGTCGCGCGGGCGCTGGAAGGCGTTGCGGCCGATGATCGAGCCGTTGCCGCCGCCCGCCCGGATCGCGCGCGCGTCCTCGAGCACGCCCTCGGTGCCCTTCCGCGCGCCGCCCGAGAAGATCACGATGCGCCGTCCGGCGAAGGCCGCCTCGACGCAGTGCCGCACCCGCTCGGCCTGCTCGGCGATGGGGATGCCCACGTCCTCATAGACCTTTTTTGCCTCCGCGAGCTCGAGGTGGTCGGTCGAGAGCTTGATCTTGATGACATGTGCGCCGAGGAGCGCCGCGATGTGCGCGCCGTAGGCCGCGATGTCGATCGCCGTCTCGCCCTCCTTCGAGAGCGCCTCGCCGCGCGGGTAGGACCAGATCACCGTCGCGAGCCCCTTCGCCGCCGCCTCGGCGCGCATCGCGCGGACCTCCTCGAACATGCCGAGTGCGGCGTCCGAGCCCGGGTAGATCGTGAAGCCGATGGCCGCGCAGCCGAGCCGCAGCGCGTCGTCGACCGTGGCCGTGACCGCCTGGTCCTTGCCGGCGGTGTCGGACATCAGCGAGTTCGCGCTGTTCACCTTGAGGATCGTCGGGATCGCGCCCGCGAAGGTGTCGGCGCCGGCCTCGAGCGGCCCGAGCGGAGCCGCGTAGGCGTTGAGGCCCGCGTCGAGGGCGAGCCGGTAGTGGTAATGCGGATCGTAGGCGGCGGGGTTGGCCGCGAAGGACCGTGCGGGTCCGTGCTCGAAGCCCTGGTCGACCGGCAGGATCACCATCCGCCCGGTGCCGCCGAGATGGCCCGCCATCAGCATGCGCGCGAGGTTCGCCTTCACGCCGGGGGTCTCGCCCTCGTAGTTCGCGAGAATCTTCGCGACGGTCGGTGTGGCCTGCATCGGTGTCTCCTCGGTCGGGTGCCGAGTTTGCTTAGGCGAGCCCGTCCGACGACGCAACGCGGTTAGCGGTAACGGCCGCGACCGTCGCATCATCTTCCCGCGGCGCAGGCTGACGGGCGTCAGCGCCCGAAGCGGGACGCGAGGTCGCGGTCGATCCAGATGTCGAGCGCGCGGTCGGCGAGAGGTGCGGTCGCTTCGGCGAAAGCGGCGACGGCCTCGGGGCCACGGGCGGCCATCTTCGCCTCGATCTCGCCGAGCAAGCTCGTCGATCCGGGGTCTTCCGCGGCCTGTCCGAGCGTCGCCCAGAACCACGCCAGCGCGTAGGACCGTGTCTGGCCGTTGCCGGCGAGCCGTTCGAGCGCCTGCGCCCGCACCGCGGCCAGCGTGGCGAAGGCCTCGTCGGGGAGCGCGCCCGGGAGGCCGGGGCCGCCCCCGGTCGCGCCGAGGCCCGCCTCCTGCAATCTCAGGATGGCGTCCATGTCGAGCTGCGCCTCGATGCGGTCGAGGATGCCGCCTGCCGCCGCGTCGCCGCCCGCACCTCCGGCAAGGGCGAAGCGGTAGGCGCGCTCGGGATCGCGGCCCTCGGCGTCGTGCGCGAGGAGGAGCGCCGCCTCGGCGTCTCCCGATGCCGCGAGCGGCTCGAGAAGCGCGCGGCCCCGTGCCGTGTTCTTCGGCGCGCCGTTGCCGGTGACGAGCGCCTTGCCGGCGTCGAACCGCTCGGCCGCGTCGAGCGTCTCGGGTGCCTGCGTCGCGGTCCGGAGCGTCGCGGCCGCGATCTCGGGGAAGGCGGCCGACGGCCGGGCGACGAAGACGGGGTTGAGCCGCAGGAGGATCTCCTCGCGGTCCACGGGCGCCTCGAAGAGTGCGGCGTCGAGACGGGCCTCGCCGCCAACGGGACGAAGCTCGATGGCGATGCGGTCGCCTGCCACGACGAAGCGCTGGGCCTCGGCCGAGGCCGTGTCGGCCAGCGCCTGCCCGGCTTCCGACAGCTCGGGCCCGGACAGCTCGGGTGCGGCATCCGGCTCCGTGCCGTCCCCGCTCGCGGGGTCTTGCAGCATCGACGTGATCATCGTGCGCGCCACCAGCCCCACCGTGTCCGGCCGCAGCATCTCGGCCGGCAGGAGGCCCTTCGCACGCTCCCAGCCGCCGCGGTTCCGGAGCGCCAGGGACGCGCTCTCGAGGTAGGCGACGGGTGCGGGGTCGCCGGCGCCGGATGCCTCGAAGGCCACGTAGGTGAAGGTCGCCTGAGCGTCGAGAACGGCGATGTCGGTGGCGTCCGCGTGCAGGCTGGCCTGAAGGCCCGACCCCGGGAAGCTGTAGAGGACGCGCATCTGGGCGCGGTCCACCGTCACGCGGTCGGCATCCGGCGAGGCGAGCACCGGCTCGAGATCGGGCGGCAGGCAGCTTGGCTGGAAGGAGAGGCCGACGAGTTCGACCTCGATGCGAAGCTCGTCCACGGTGCTCCAGCCGCTGCTCTGCCAGGACACGCGGTCGATGTGGCCCTGGCAGGACCGGCCGTCGATGCGGGGCCAGAAGCGCACGTTGGTCATGCTCGCCTGTCCGCTCGCGACATCGATCGCGAGCCCGTCGTACTGAAGATCCATGTAGCCGCGCAGGAACGTCAGCCCGGCCTCGGCGTAGATCGTCGTGAAGCGGTTCGCCCAGAACCCGAAGACGCCGGGTCGCGTGTCCGCGGCGGACCCGCTCGCGAGCGCGACGAGGAGGAAAAGTCCGGAAAGGCCGATGTTCGAAAGCATGGTGCACCCTCTCTCGCACGGGAAAAGTGAAGACGCGGTGAAGGTCAGCCTTCGAGGGCCGCCACGCCGGGCAGGGTCTTGCCTTCCATCCATTCGAGGAACGCGCCGCCCGCGCTCGAGACGTAGGTGAAGGCGTCCGCCACCCCCGCCGCGTTGAGCGCCGCGACCGTGTCGCCGCCGCCCGCCACCGACACGAGCCCGCCCTCCCGCGTCAATCGCGCGGCCTCGCGGGCGAGCGCCATCGTCGCGGCGTCGAAGGGCGGCAGCTCGAACGCCCCGAGCGGTCCGTTCCAGATCAGCGTCCGGCAGGCGGCGAAGACCTTGGTCACCTCGGCCACCGTCTCCGGCCCGGCGTCGAGGATCATCGCGTCCGCCGGGCAATCGTCCGCGGCCAGCGTCTCGGCATCGGCCCCGGCACGAAACTCGCGCGCGACGACGACGTCGGACGGCAGGTGTACCGTGCAGCCCGCCGCCGCGGCCTTCTGTCGGATCTCGCGGGCGGTGGCCACGAGGTCGCGTTCGGCGAGCGAGGTGCCGATCTCCATCCCCTCTGCCGCGAGGAACGTGTTGGCCATCCCGCCGCCGATGACGAGGTGATCGACCTTGCCGACGAGGTTCCCGAGAAGGTCGAGCTTGGTCGAGACCTTGGCGCCGCCGACCACCGCGACCACGGGGCGCTCCGGGCTCC
Source organism: Paracoccaceae bacterium (assembly GCA_965219015.1). Taxonomy (GTDB): domain Bacteria; phylum Pseudomonadota; class Alphaproteobacteria; order Rhodobacterales; family Rhodobacteraceae; genus CBDCNH01. Next base: position 642,592 of record CBDCNH010000011.1, on the reverse strand, counting down.
CGAGCGCGGCCTCGAGCGCGGCAAGTTCCTCCGCCATGAGCAGCCCCGCCGCGGACGGCAGCAGACGGGCTATGCCTTCGGTCGAAGCGTGCGCGCGATGTGCGGCCGAGAAGGCGTCGTTGACGTAGAGGTCGCCGAGATCGGCCATCGCGCGGGCGAGCGCGGGGTCGTCGGTCTCCTCGCCGGCATGGAAGCGGGTGTTCTCGAGGAGCACGACGTCGCCGGGGCGCGCCGTGGCGATGACACCCGCCGCGTCCGGCCCGACGCAATCGGCGGCAAAGCGCACGCGATGGCCGGGCAGCGCCGCCTCGAGCGCGGGCACCACCTGGGCGAGCGAGTACTTCGGGTCGGGCTTGCCCTTCGGGCGGCCGAAATGCGCGAGCAGGATCGGCAGACCGCCGGCGGCGAGGATCCGCTCGATGGTTGGGGCGGTGCGCTCGATCCGCGTGGCGTCCGTCACGCGGCCGTCCTCGACGGGCACGTTGAGATCGACGCGCACAAGCACGCGCTTGGCGTCCATGACAAGGTCGTCGAGATGTCGCGCCATGTCATGCTCCCCCATCGTCCCGCACGATCTGTCGCGCGGGCGGCCGTCCACGTCAACTCCTGCGCCCTTTAACTCCCGGTCCCGGGCCTCTAGGTTCGGCGCGACCCAAGAAGGAGGCCCCGGAATGGCCGCGATCACCGATCCCGAGAACACGCTCATCATCACCTTGAAGGACGGCCCCGTGACGGTGGCGCTGCTGCCGGACGTGGCGCCGAAGCACGTCGAGCGCGCCAAGGCGCTGGCGCGCGCAGGCGCCTACGACAACGTGGCGTTCCACCGGGTGATCGACGGCTTCATGGCGCAGACCGGCGATGTCGAGCACGCCAACATGGAGAAGGACTACACGCCCGCGCGCGCCGGGACCGGCGGCTCGGACATGCCGGACCTGCCCGCGGAGTTCTCGAAGCTGCCATTCGACCGGGGCGTGCTCGGGGCGGCGCGCTCGTCGAGCCCGAACTCGGCCAACAGCCAGTTCTTCATCATGTTCAAGGAAGGCCACTTCCTCAACGGCCAGTACACCGTCTATGGCCGCGTCATCGACGGCATGGAGCACGTCGACGCCATCGCCAAGGGCGAGCCGCCGCGCAACCCCGACCGGATGATCTCGGTCAAGGTGGCCGCCGATGTCTAGGGCGCTCCTCGCCGCGCTCCTCCTCGCCGCCGCCCCGGCGTTGGCGGCCGAGGACGGCCCCGGCCCCAACCTCGTCATCGAGGTCGCGGGCAGCCACCCCGGCACCATCGTCGTGGACCTCCTGCCCGACGTGGCGCCCGAGCACGTCGCGCGCGTGACGGCGCTCGCGAAGTCGGGCGCCTACGACGGCGTGGTGTTCCACCGCGTCATCGCGGGCTTCATGGCGCAGACCGGCGACGTGGCCTTCGGGAAAACGGGCGGCGACCTCGCGCGCGCGGGCACCGGCGGGTCGGACATGCCGGATCTCGCTGCCGAATTCTCCGACGTCCCGTTCGACGCGGGCGTGATGGGGATGGCGCGGTCGGCCGATCCCGACAGCGCGAACAGCCAGTTCTTCCTCACCCTGGCGCCGGCGCCGCATCTCGACGGCCAGTACACGGTCGTCGGGCGGGTCGTCTCCGGCATGGACGTGCTCGAGGGCATCCGCACCGGCGACCCGAGGAGCGGCGCCGTCGACGATCCCGACGTGATGGCCAAGGTCAGCGTCGCGCCGTGACCGGAGGGGATGAGCGGCGGGGATGAGCGGCGGGGCACGATGAGCGGAGACTTGCGATGCCGGTGAGCGGATCGCCGCGCCAGGGGCGCCACGGCACGGGACGATCCGCCGGACGGCATGGCCAAGGCGGTGCGGGTGCCTTAACGACGCTTGACGGCGTCCTTCGCGCCCGACCGAGGAGACCGACCCGCGTGACGAAACCGATGCTGACGCTCGCCTTCGCTCTGGCCGTCGCGGGCACGCCCGCGCTCGCCCGCTGCATCGCCGACCAGGATGCGCCCGGGGCGCTGGTGCGCTGCTCCGGCAGCACCGAAGCGGGCTACCGCGACCGCAACGACCAGCTCTTCGTGACCGTGCGCCGGGGTGCGTCGGTCAAGGCCGAAGGTGCGGCGCTCCGCATCCGCGGGACCGGCAACTACCTTCGCAACGAGGGCGCGATCGCCGGTCGCGGGGCCGCGGGCGACGGCGTCCAGGGCGGCGCGTTCATCACGGTGGAGAACCGCGGACGCATCACCGCGGCACGGCGCGGCATCGACGCGGGTGACGAACCGGGCGTCGTCGTTCGCAATGCGGGCCGCATCGACGCTGCCGGCACGGCGATCCGCAACGGGCGCGGCCGCTTCGGGCTTCTCGTCAACCGCGGCACCATCACCTCCGCCACCGGCACCGGCTTCGAGACCGGCGACGGCGCCGACGTCATCAACCGCGGTGCGATCGCGGGCGCGGAGGATGGCATCCACGTCGGCGAGCGCGCGTTCGTCCACAACTTCGGCACGATCCGCAGCACCCGGCGCAACGCCGACCCGCAGGATGGCATCGACCTCGGCAGTGGCGAGATCGTCAACATGGCGCGGGGCCGCATCCTCTCGGACGGGTCCGCGGGCATCGACTTCGACGCGAGCGAGACCGCCTCGGTCGTCAGCAACGCCGGGCTCATCGCCGGCCGGACGGGGGTTCGCGCCGGAGCGGACGGAAGCGCCGGCGCCAACATGGCCGCGCAGACCGTCGTCAACCGTGGCCGCATCGAGGGCCGCGGCGGGCTCGCGCTCGACCTCGGCGCCGGCGACGACGCGCTTCTCGCGTTCGCGGGTTCGAGCCTCCTCGGCGGCGCCGACTTCGGAGCCGGCGACGACCGGTTCGATGTCCTCGGGCGCTTCTCCGGCGCGTTTGCGGGCGGCGCGATCCTCGACGGCGGGGCGGGAGGCGACCGCGTCAGCTTCGGGCGCTACGGGCTCGACGACATCAGCGGCCTCAGCTTCGCCGGCGACGTGCTGCATCTCGCGTTCGGGTCTGGGACGGATCTCTTTGCGCTGAACCTGCGCGGCTGGGAGCGCTTCTCCTTTGCGGGCGCCGAGACGACCGTCGCGGACCTGCTCGACGGCCCGGCCGCCGTGCCGCTCCCCGCCGGGGCGTTGCTCCTCGTGCCGGCGCTCGGGGGACTGGCCTTGGTGCGGCGACGCCGGAACGCCTGAAGCAGGTGACGTTCCCTTAACCCTCGCTCGTTACCCGTGGTCTCCGGGGCAGCCGGGGGCACGGGGATGACGACAGGGTACGGACATTGGCGCGCGTGGGGCGCCTGGCTCCTCGCGGCGGCGTTCGCGGTGGGTCTCGCGCCGCGTGCCCATGCCGCCTGCACGCCGACGAACCCGGCTCCGGGCGGTGCGGTGATCTGCTCGGGGAACGACACCAACGGCTTTCTCGATCCCGACGACAGCCTTTCGCTGACGATCCTGCCAGGCGCCATCGTCACGCGTTCATCGAGCGACGCGATCCGCATCCTCGGCACCGGCGTCCGTGTCGAGAGCGACGGCCGCGTCACCGGCACCGGAACGCGCACCGCCACCGACGGGATCGACGGGCGGGCCTCGCTCACCGTCACCAACCGCGGCACGATCTCGGGCACGGGGCACGGCATCGACGCCACGACCGGGCTCACGGTGACGAACGCGGGGACCATCACCGGCCGCGACGAGGGCATCCGCAGCGGCCTCGGCAGCGCGATCGACAACGCCGGCAGCATCGCCTCGACCGCCGCGAGCGGCATCGCGATGGGAAGCGGCAGCGTGCTCAACCGCCCCGGCGCCACGATCCGGTCGGACACCGCCGCCGCCATCGCGGTGACGGGCGCGGGCACCAGCCGCATCGAGAACCGCGGCACGCTTTCGGGTGGCACGGGCATCTTCGGCGGGGCGGGCGCGGAGACGGTGCTCGACACCGGCCTCATCGAGGGCCGCGGCGGGCGCGCCATCGACCTCGGCGCGGGCGACGACGCGCTTCTCCTCTATGCGGGCTCGAGCCTCTCGGGCACGGCCGACCTCGGCGACGGCGCCGATACGCTCGGCTTCTTCGGGCGCTTCACGGGCGATTTCGCGGGCGGGGCGGTCCTCGACGGCGGCCCCGGCGACGACGTGATCCGCTTCGACAGCTACCGCCGCCGCGACATCTCGGCGTTCCGCCTCGACGGCGACGTGGTGCATCTCGCGTTCGGCATCGGAGCGGACCTCTTCGCGCTGACGCTGCGGTCGTGGGAAGCGTTCGACTTCAACGGCGAGGCTGCCAGCCTCACCGAACTCGCCACGCCACCGGCCATCGTGCCTCTGCCTCGCGGTGCGCCTCTCCTCGCCGCCGCCCTGCTCGCCGCGGCCCTTCCATCGCGTGCCCTCGCCCGCCGCCGGGCCAGTCGGATGTTCACAGGGGGCGTCCTGCTGATGCCTGCGGGAGGTGCTGACCGCAAAGATAGCCCTTGAGGCGCGCTGCACCTGCGATCCGGACGCCGCGCCTGCGAGGCCCGGCACTCAGGGAGAAGGGGCTCGAGCGGTTCCGGCTCCCCTGGTCGTCACCCTGTCCGGGCAGCTTGTCGCCGATCTCGCCGGGTTCGAGGCCACGTCGGGGATGAGGGCAGGGCCGTCGCCGGTCCGAAGCCCTGCCCCGACGGCCGACGCCGTTGACGCGGGCTTCTGATGCAGGCGCTCCGGCGGTCTCGAGCGGTGCGGTTCGGGGAACCGGCGCGCCGCGTCTCGACCGCTCCTGGCGGTGGGCGCAGCCGGGGCACAGCCGGTCCAGTCCATGAACGACGCCGCGAGGTTCGCGCCACGACGCGGCCCGAGGCATCTGCCGCTCGATGTCCGGGTCCGCGCCCCTGAGGCCCCAATCCCGGGCTGCGGCGCGCGGCCTGGCTTGACGGCCTGCGGCGACACGAGGCCGTGCCTCCGCCGCACCATGACGGCGACCCGTCCGACGGTCGAAGCGCAAGGCTTCGCCCACCCGGGTTGGATGCGCCTCCGGGCCTGAGGCAAGCACGCCGCACGGCACGAGGGAGGGCCCCGCCCGAGCCTCCGTACGGCATGGCACTTTGCCCCGCTGACGAGGAACTCGGTCCCGCAGGGCAGGTTGGGACGGCCCCACCCCCCGGAGGCACCCCGATGTTCCACCACTCCTCGAAATTGCAGTATCATGTCCAGGTCGATCGCCCCGACCCCGTCTTCGCCAAGCACCTGCAGCAGGCGATCGGCGGCGTCGAAGGCGAGATCCGCGTGGCCATGCAGTACTTCTTCCAGGCGATGGGCGCGCGTGGCGACGCGCGCATCCGCGACCTCCTGATGCTGACGGCCACCGAGGAGCTCTCGCACATCGAGTTCCTGGGCCACGCGGTGGCGCTCAACCTCGAGGGCGCGCCCGTGTCGGTCAAGGACGAGATGGCCAAGGATCCGGTCGTCCATGCCATCCTCGGCGGCGTGAACCCGCGCCACATCCTGTCGTCGGGCCTCTCGGCCATGCCCGTGAACTCGAACGGCATCCCGTTCGACATGAGCCACGTCTACGCCTCGGGCAACGTGGCCGCCGACATGCTCGCCAACGCGATGGCCGAGTCGTCGGGCCGTGTGCTGGCGAGCCGGCTCTACGAGATGACCGACGACGCCGGCATGAAGGACATGCTGTCCTTCCTGATCGCGCGCGACACCATGCACCAGCAGCAGTGGCTGGCCGTGATCGAAGAACTCGGCGGACTGTCGGCCGCGCTCCCGATCCCGAACTCCACGCCGGAAGCGCATGAGGCGACCAGGCACTCCTATTACTTCCTCAACACCTCGCTGGACGAGCCGACGCCCGAAGGCCGCTGGACCTCCGGGCCCTCGATCGACGGCAAGGCGACGTTTTCGGTGGTCGGGACGCCCGAGCCGCTCGGCCAGAAGCCGGACCTCGGCAAGGCCCGCCCCCGCTCAGGGGCCCAAACGGAGCAGATGTGACAGGGGCCGCGGATGCTCACGAGCGTCCGCGGCCGCGATCCGGGCGTCTGACCTCCGGCCCGCGCGCGTGGGACGAGGCATCCGTTGACTGCGCGACGCGGGCGCGGCGAGTGTCTTCGGCCCGAAAGACGAACGGGCGCGGGCCCGGGCATCGCCGGGCGGGCCGCATCTCTCAGACCTTCGCCTGCGCCCTGATCCAGGTCATCCGGGCGGCGAGATCCGGGGCGCCGAAGGCGAGCGAGCCCATGACCACGGTCTCTGCGCCGGCCGCATGGAGGTCCGGGACGGTATGGTCCCGGATCCCGCCGTCGGCGGCCAATACGATCCGCCGGTCGCCGGCCGCGTCGGCGATGAGCGCGGCCGCCTCGCGGAGGCGCGTCGTCGCCATGACGTCGAGGGACTGGCCCTTCACGCCGATCCGCGTGCCGAGGAGCGTCAGCACGTCGATATGCGGCACCGCGGGGCGCAGCGCCTCGATCGGCGTGTCGAGCTGCGCGACGATGCCGGCCCTGAGGCCGTGGCCCCTGATCCTCTCCAACCCGGCCTCCCAGTTGCCATTCTCCGCATGGACCGAGACGAGATCGGCCCCGGCTTCGGCGAACTGGTCGATCTGGGCGAGCAGGATGGCGTCGGCGACCATCAGGTGAACGTGGAACGGCCTCGCGGTCAGCTTGCGCGCCGCCGCGGCCTGATCGGGGAAGATGAGGCACGCGGGCGAGAAATGTCCGTCGGCGACATCGAGGTGGTAAAGGTCGGTCCAGGGATCGAGCCGCGCAAGATCGGCGCCCATGTTCATGAGGTCGGCCGACCAGAGCGAAATCTCGGCGAGGAGGCGATCCGAGGGCAGGTCGTCGAACCAGTGCGGGTCGGGTCTCATGCGGGCGTCTCCTTCAGCCATGTGGCGAGTGCGGCACGAAACTCCGTGCGGTATCGCGCCGCGTCCGTCGCCTTGGGCGTGATGGCCTCCAGCCGCGCGCCGGCGATCATCGCGGCGAGCGCGCGGGCATGGTCGAGCGGATGAACGACGTCCCGCTCGGTGCCGATCACCAGCGTCGGCATGTCGATGGCGGCGAGCTCGGCTTCGGTCACGCCGGGTCCGTCGGCCGAAATCCGGGTGAGTAGGGCGGCGGTGATCGCCCTCGGCTCGCGGTCGAAGAACCCCAGGATCGAGGTCAGGTTGTCCGGCCCCCGCTCCTCCAGCAGGCGTGCGATCGCGCTGGCTCCGAACGCCGCCCGTGCGCCTTCGGGCGCATCGGCCATCATCCGGCCCGCGAGCCAGTTCGGGATCATGTTCGCCGGAGCGTCCGACAGGAGCCAGGCCGGGCGGGCCAGCACGAGGCCCTGGACCAGATCGGGCCGCGTCGCGGCGATGCGAAGCGCAATCGCGGCCCCCATCGAGATGCCGCCGATCAGGACCGGCGCCTCCGCCTGCGCCTCGATCAGCGCCACGAGGTCGTCCGCGAACTGGCGGATCGAGAAGGCCTCCGGCGCGCCCGGCTCCGATGCGCCGTGGCCGCGGCACTCGAGGGTGACGAGGGCGGTGTCGCACGGATCGGGAAACACCTCCGCCGGCTGGGACGCTGCGCCGCAAAGCCCATGCTGGAACACCAGCGTGCGGCGATCGAACCTGCCGTGCTGGGCGAGCCGGACGCCGGCGGTGAAGAACGCGTTCACGCCGTGGTCTCCGGCCCGATGAGCCCGCGCAGGAAGCGCGCCACGCCGGGGGCCTCCGTCGCGCTGCAGCCGTGGGTGACAAGCGGGCCGTCGAAGCCCTGCGCCCCGAGCGCGTCCAGGAAGGCGGGAAAGTCGACAGAGCCCCGACCCGCCGCGACGAAGCTCCCGTCGCGTGCGCGGTCCTTGGCATGGGCCATCGCGACGACCGGCCCGAGCTGGCGCGCGGCGTCCGCGATGATCTCGCCCCGCCGCGCCGCATCCTCCGCCTCGAAGAGGTTCGCGGGGTCGAGCACGACACGGATGCGAGCGGTTCCCATCTCGTCGATCAGACGGCGGGCCCTGGCGGCGCTGTCGACAATGTTCGCCCGCTCCGGCTCGATCCCGAGCGTCAGGTCATGTGCCTCCGCCACCGGCAGGATGGCGCGAAACTCGGCCACCATCATGGCCCATGCCGCGGCCGTTCCGTTCTCCGGGTGGCGCGCCCACTGGTCGCCTGCGTTCAGGCTGCCGGTGCAGAGCGTCACGAGGTCCGTGCCCATCATCCGCGCCGCTCCGGCGATCGCGCCGAACGCCGCGCGCCCGGCACGGCGCATCGCCTCGTCCGGATGGGTCATGTTGTAGGTCGCCGACACGGCGGCGACGGTCACGCCCGTCCGCGCCGTGGCACGCGCCACGCGACGCGCGACCTCGGGCTCGATCCGGGGCGGCAGGGAGGCGAGCCCCGAGCAGGCCATGTTGTACTGCACCGTCGTGAAGCCGGCCGCCTTCGCCGCGTCGAGGACCGTATCCGGATCGCGACCCGCGAAGGTCTTCGCGAAGACGCCAAGCTGCATCAGACCGGGCCCGTCGCGTCCGAAAGCCTCACCCAGTCGCCGGACGCGGCGGACCGCTGCAGGGCGACCATGCCCCGGACGGCGGCCAGCCCATCCTCGACCGTTGCCGCCCCATGATCGGTTCCGGTCATCACCGTGTCGGCGAACGCCTCGAGCTGGCGGCGATAGACATGCGCGTCGGCACCCAGCACCCGCTCGGTCGTCGCGGTCTTCTCGCGGAAGATGTCGACCTCGGACGACCGGAAGAGCCACGGGTTCCAGGTCTTGCCGAGGATCGAGCCGTGCTCGCCGTAGATCTGGAACCCTTCGTGCCAATCCATCCTGACCGCGACGGTCAGGTCGAGCTGCCCCAGCGTCCCGTTCGCGAAGGCCACGTCCGCGAACCAGCAATGCGCGTCGTACCGCGTGCTGTAACGCGCGCGCACGGCCGTGATCTCGCCGCCGAGAAAGCGCGCCGTGTCGACGAGATGCGAGCCGTGCGCGAGCATGTAGTAGCGCCGCAGATCGGCCTTGGGGTCGACGTCGGGCTTCCGGGCCGCAGCCGAGCGCACCATCGACGGCTGAACCGCGTCCGTCACCGCGTAGCGGTGCGTGCTGTCGCAGTACCACGCTTTCAGGGCCAGCATGTCGCCCATGTCCTCGGCGATGAAACGGCGCGCGGCCTGAAGTCCGGGATCGAAGCGCTTCATGCTGCCGACCTGCAGGAAGCCGCCGGTCCGCCGCACCGATTGGCACAGCCGCTCGACCTCCTCCACGCCAGTCCCGAGCGGCTTTTCGCAGAGCACCGGCTTGCCGGCCTCGAGCGCCTGGATCGCGGCGGCGACGTGGAACGCATCCGAGGTCGCGACGATCACCGCGTCGAGGTCCGGATCGGCGAGCATCTCCGCGTAGTCGTAGAAAACCCGTGCGGGGGAATGCATCGCGGCCATCCGGTCGGCCAGGTCCGTCGCGAGATCGCAGATCGCGTAGAGGTCCGCGTTCGCGGCCTTCACCGCACTCTCGAAATGCGCGGCCTGGGCAATCGGACCGCATCCGAGCACGCCGATCTTCAGTTTGCGGTCCACATGGGTCTCCGGGGGGCTGACAAGAGGCATGGAGGGAAGACGGTCGCTCCGGTGGTGGAATTCGGTCGTGCGCTGCGTCCTCAGACCGTGTGCCCATCGAACGCGGCGCGCGCGCGCTCGATCCGCTCGAGGTTTTCCTCCGCCCACATCCAGACGCCGCAGAAGGCTGCCGCCAGCGTGAGGCCGAGGTCCGTCAACCGGTATTCGACCTTTGGCGGGATGACCGGATGCACGGTGCGGATCACCAGCCCGTCGCGCTCCATCTGCCGCAAGGTCTGGGTCAGCATCTTCTGGCTGATGTCGCCGACCAGCGTGCCGATCCTGCCGAAGCGCTGCTCGCCGTGCTCGGTCAGCACCTCGAGGATCAGCATCGTCCACTTCCCCGCGACGTTGCCGATGACCTCGTTGACCAGCGCCTCGATCCGCGGATCGCCGGGCTCGTTCGTGTGCGGCGATGCGATTCTTGCGACCATCGGATCAGCCACGGCAATTTCTCTCCTCCAGGTAAGTACCACCCTTCCGGGTGCCTGCTGTTCGTCGGCATGCACACCTCCTACCTCACGTCGTGAAGCAGTCCAACTCGAAGGAGACTTTCGATGCAGATCCGAGGCAACACCATTCTCGTGACCGGCGGCGGCTCCGGCATCGGCCGGGCCCTGGCCGAAGCATTGCACGCGAAGGGCAACAGCGTCATCGTCACCGGCCGTCGCGAGGCTCCGCTGCGGGACACGGCGGAGGCCAACCCGGGCATGGCATGGACGGTGCTCGACATGTCCGATGCCTCCGCCATCCGTGGCTTCGCGTCGAAGGTCGTGCAGGATCATCCGGCCCTGAACGTCGTTCTCAACAACGCCGGCATCATGAAGGCCGAAGAGCTGTCGTCCGACGAGGCGGACCTCGATACCGTCGTGGAGACGGTCACCACCAATCTTCTCGGGCCCATCCGCCTGACCTTGGGCTTGCTGCCGCATCTGCGCGCGCAGTCCTCGGCAACGGTCGTGACCGTTTCTTCGGGCCTGGCCTTCGTGCCCCTGGCCGCGACGCCGACCTACAACGCCACCAAGGCCGCGATCCATTCCTGGTCGCAGTCCCTGCGGCAGCAGCTGGCGCAGACGTCGGTCGAGGTGCTGGAACTGGCACCGCCCTCCGTCGCGACCGACCTCATGCCCGGCCATGCCGACGACCCCAATGCGATGCCGCTGGACGATTACGTCGCCGAAGTCATGGGCCTGATCGAACACGGCCAGACGCCCGCGGGAGAGATCCTGGTCGACCGCGTCAAGCGGCTCCGGTTCGCGGAGCGCGACGGCTACGCCGATGTCTACGCCATGCTGAACGGGCGCCATTGACGCGGCGCCGGGCCCGTCGGCGCTACGAGAAGGACCGCTAGCCGCACTTCGAGAAGCCGCAGTTCGCGCAGGTGAGGCAACCTTCCGCCATGTGGACGGCGGTGCTGCCGCAGTTCGGGCAGGCCTTGCCGCGCGGGCCGATGGCCACGACGTTGGCCGCGGGGTCGGTCTTGGCGCCCATCCCCGCGCCGCCAAGGTAGCCGATGGCGACGAGGTGGCGCTCGATGACGCCGCCGATCGCGGCGAGGATCGAGGGGATGTACTGCCCGGCCATCCAGGCGCCGCCGCGCGGGTCGAACACCGCCTTCAGCTCCTCGACCACGAACGACACGTCGCCGCCGCGCCGGAACACCGCCGAGATCATCCGCGTCAGCGCGACGGTCCAGGCGAAGTGCTCCATGTTCTTCGAATTGATGAACACCTCGAAGGGCATCGGGCGGCCATCGACGGTGATGTCGTTGATGGTGATGTAGATCGCGTGCTCGCTGCCCGGCCACTTCAGCTTGTAGGTGGCGCCATCGAGGCTCGCGGGCCGGTCGAGCGGGTCGGCCGACACCGCGCGCTCGGGCGCGGGCTCGGGCGTGGGCTCGGCCTTTGGCTCGGGCTGAGGCTCGGGCACAGCCTCGGGGGCGGCGACGCTCAGGACCGAGCCCGTGACGGCGTTCGGCCGGTAGGTCGTGCAGCCTTTGCAGCCCTGGTCCCACGCGGCCATGTAGACCTCGCGGAACGCCTCGAAGGAAATGTCCTCGGGGCAGTTGATGGTCTTCGAGATCGAGCTGTCGACCCAGCGCTGCGCCGCCGCCTGCATCCGCACATGGTCGAGCGGCGGCAGCGACTGCGCGTCGACGAAATGCCCGGGCAGGGCCGCGTCGCCGTGGCGGTCGCGCCAGAGCTGCACGGCAAAGTCCACGATCTCTTCCTCGGTGCGGCTTCCGTCCTTTTGCAACACCTTCCGCGTGTAGGCATAGGCGAACACCGGCTCGATGCCCGACGAGACGTTTCCGGCGTAAAGGCTGATCGTGCCGGTGGGCGCCACCGAGGTGAGGAGCGCGTTCCGCAAGCCGTGCTCGGCCACCGCCGCGCGCACGTCGGCGTCCATGCCGCGCATCGTGCCCGACGCGAGGAACGGTGCGGCGTCGAAGAGCGGGAACGCGCCCTTCTCCCGCGCGAGGTCCGCCGAGGCGAGGTAGGCCGCACGGGCGACGGCGTGCATCCAGCCTTCGGTGACGGCTGCCGCTTCCTCCGAGCCGTAGCGGAGCCCCAGCATCAGGAGCGCGTCGGCGAGCCCGGTCACGCCGAGCCCGATCCGGCGCTTGGCCTGCGCTTCCGCCGCCTGCGCCTCGAGCGGGAAGCGCGAGGCGTCGACCACGTTGTCCATCATCCTGACCGCGGTCCGCACGAGGTCGTCGAGCTCCGCCATGTCCATCGCGGCGCCGGGCGCGAACGGGTCCGTCACCAGCCGTGCAAGGTTGATCGAGCCGAGAAGGCATGCGCCGTAGGGCGGCAACGGCTGCTCGCCGCAGGGGTTCGTGGCGGCGATCGTCTCGCAGTAGGCGAGGTTGTTCATCGCGTTGATGCGGTCGATGAAGATCACGCCCGGCTCGGCGTAGTCGTAGGTCGCGCGCATGATCCGGTCCCAGAGGTCGCGCGCCCGGACCGTGCGGTGGACCGCGCCGCCGAAGACGAGATCCCACGGCCCGTCGGCCTTCACCGCCGCCATGAACGGATCGGTGACGAGGACCGAGAGGTTGAACATCCTGAGCCGCACGGGCTCGGACTTCGCGGCGACGAAGGCCTCGATGTCGGGGTGGTCGCAGCGCAGCGTCGCCATCATGGCACCGCGCCGCGAGCCCGCCGACATGATCGTGCGGCACATCGCGTCCCACACGTCCATGAAGCTCAACGGCCCCGAGGCGTCGGCCGCGACGCCCTTCACCGCGGCACCGCGCGGCCGGATGGTGGAGAAGTCGTAGCCGATGCCGCCGCCCTGCTGCATCGTCAGCGCCGCCTCGCGGAGCGCGTCGAAGATGCCGCCCATGCTGTCGGGGATCGTGCCCATGACGAAGCAGTTGAAGAGCGTCACGGCCCGTCCCGTGCCCGCGCCCGCCGTGATGCGGCCGGCGGGGAGGAAACGGAAGTCGGCGAGCGCCGCGTAGAACGTCTCCTCCCAGGCGGCGGGATCGGCCTCGACGGCGGCGGTGGCGCGCGCGATGCGTCGCCAGGTGTCCTCGACGGTGGCGTCGACCGGCGTGCCGCTGGCGTCCTTCAGCCGGTACTTCATGTCCCAGATCTGCGCGGCGATGGGAGCGGCGAAGGGCGTCATCGGCGTGGCTTTCGGAACGGAGGAAGGCCGCGAGGCTACTCTGCCGAAAGGTCGCGGTCAAACGCCCTTGGCCTCCCGTGCCACACGGGCTAGCGTCGGACGACGGAAGGACCACAGCATCATGCCCGATCCCCTTCACATCATGAAGCTATGCGTCGGTGCCGACGCGGTCGAGGATCTCGAGGCCTGGCAGCGCGAGCGGATGGCCGCCGAGCCCGGGCGCAAGCCCGTCCACGTCACCCGGATGTGGCCCCGGCGCGCCGACGAGGTGCTGGCCGGCGGCTCGATCTACTGGGTGTTCCGCGGCGTGATGCTGGCGCGCCAGCGCATCCTCGCCCTCGAGGAGCGTCGCGGGGCCGACGGCATCCCGCGCTGCGGGATCGTGCTCGACCCGGCCCTCGTCCGCATCGAGCCCGTCCCCCGTCGCGCCTTCCAGGGCTGGCGCTACCTCACGGCCGCCGATGCGCCCCGCGACCTCGCGCGGGTCCGCGCAAGCGACGATGCGCTGCCGGCGGACCTGAGCCGGACGCTCGCGGAGATCGGACTCTTCTGAGCCGCGGCCCGTCGCACCGGTCATTCCACCTCGGCCATCGCCGCCAGAAACTGCGCCACCTCGGCGGCGGAGTTGTAGTGGCTCATGGAGACGCGGACGGCGGCATCGATGCCCAGCGGAGCGAGGATCGCACCGCTGTAATGGTCGGCCTTGCGGACATGCGTGCGGATGCCGTGGCGTCCGAGATGCGCCACGAGGTCCGCGGCGGGCAGGGCGTCATGGGTGATCGTGAGCGTGCCCTTGCGGCCGGGATTGTCGGGGCCGCCGATGATGCGGACGCGGGGCATCTCGGCGAGGCCGCGCTGGTTGCCTGCGCCGTGCATCACCGCATCGGTCAGCGCGGCCTCCTCGGCTTGGATCAGTCCGGCCGCCGCCTCGATCCGGGCGCGGGGGTCCGCGCTGTCGGTGGCGTGGCCGCCGAGCCAGGCGAGGTAGTCCACCACGTCGGCGAAGGTGGCGTAGCTCCCGGCATCGCGGGTGCCGAGCTCCCAGGTGGCCGCGGGGGCGCCGGCGAGCTGTTCCTTCGGGCAGGCCGTGAGCCGCTCGGACGCCCAGCCGACGCCGTAGCCATGCCGCGAGAAGACCTTGTAGGGCGAAATCGCGTAGCCGTCGATGTCGAGGGCGGCCACGTCGACCGCGCCGTGGCTCGCGTACTGGATCCCGTCGACGATGATGAAGCACGCGGGCGCGACCGCGCGGATGGCGCGGGCGATCTCGGCCACGCCCACGGCGATCCCCGTCACCGGCGAGGTATGGATGATCGTCGCCACCCGCGTCTCGGGCGTGAGGGCCGCGCGGTACGCCTCGACGCCGACGCTGCCCGCCCCATCGTCGTGCGGCACGACGATGTGGCGCCGGCCGGTCACGTCCGCCCAACGCGCGGCGGCGCTCCGCGATGCGGGGTGTTCGAGCGTGCTTCCGACGATCGTGCCGCCCTCGGGCGCGCCGAGCGCGGCCGTGCGGATCAGCCGGAAGAGCACCTCCGTGCCGCTCTCTCCGACGAAGACAGACCCGTCTGTCGCGCCGAGGAACGTCGCCATCGCCGCGCGGCCCCGCGCGATCACGGCGTCCATGTGCCGCGCGGCGGCGTTGGCGCGGCCCTGGTTGTCCGGGTAGGACGCGAACGCCGCCGAGGTCTCCACGACCGAGCGCAGCGTGAGCGACCCTCCGGCGTTCTCGAAGAACGCGCGCGGACCCTCGAAGGGGCAGGACGCGACATGCGCGAAGCGCGCGCGCACCGCATCGTGGAGGTCGGGAATGTCGCGGATCATCGGAGCCTCCGGGTTCGGGTGGTCATTCGGTGCCACGCCGTCCGCCGGGCTGCAAGCCGCCGCCGTTGACACTTCGGTCGCGGCGGCTATAACCGCGCCTCGCCCGCGGCACGCCGCTTCGGGCGCTTTGGTGTTGGCGGCCCCCGCGAGGGGAGGCCTGTCGCCCGGCTTGGCCCGGGAGAGGACAACGCCCTTCATCGCCCGCATGGGCCCGCGAAGGAGATCAGCCGTGACGAAACGCACGTCTGCCAAGTACAAGATCGACCGCCGGATGGGCGAGAACATCTGGGGCCGCCCGAAGTCGCCCGTCAACAAGCGCGAGTACGGCCCCGGCCAGCACGGCCAGCGCCGCAAGCAGAAGCTGTCGGACTTCGGCACGCAGCTCCGCGCCAAGCAGAAGCTGAAGGGCTACTACGGCGACCTCACCGAGAAGCAGTTCCGCCGCATCTACGGCGAGGCCGAGCGGGTGAAGGGCGACACGGGCGAGAACCTCGTGGGCCTCCTCGAAAGCCGCCTCGACGCGGTGGTCTACCGCGCGAAGTTCGTGCCGACGATCTTCGCCGCGCGCCAGTTCGTCAACCACGGCCATGTCACGGTGAACGGCACGCGGGTCAACATCTCGTCCTACCGCGTGCGGGAAGGGGACCGCGTCGAGGTTCGCGCCCGCTCGAAGCAGCTCGCCATCGTGCTCGAGGCCGTGGGCCTGCCCGAGCGCGACGTGCCCGACTACCTCGAGGTCGACCATTCCCGGATGACCGCCACCTTCGTCCGCACGCCGGCGCTCGGCGACGTGCCCTATGCGGTGAAGATGGAGCCGAACCTCGTCGTGGAATACTACGCGAAGAACTGACACGGGCCGCGCGGCGCTCGGACGCGTCGCGCGCCGCTTCGACGGCCCCGTAGCTCAACTGGATAGAGCACCTGACTTCTAATCAGGATGTTGGGCGTTCGAGTCGTCCCGGGGTCGCCAGCGTCTATCCCGCCAGGAACTCCGTCAGCACCGCCCGCGTGCCGCGCTCCCAGAGCGCAGCGAGGTGCCGCGCGAAGGTCGCCTGCACGCCGTCGTGGCGCCCGAGGTCGCCGTAGATGTCCGCCATGCCGAGCCAGGCGGAGGGGTCGGACTTTGCCGCCTGTGCGGTGCGCGTGAGCGTGTCCCAACGCGGGTCGTTGGGCTCGGTCTTGGCGCCGCTGTCGGTGGTGCCGAAGCAGTAGCGGCACCAGAGTGCGGACCCGAGGATCAGGCCCGAGGCGTCGCCGCCGGCGGCGAGCGCGTCGCGCAGCGAGGGCAGGATGAACTTCGGCTGCCGGTTCGAGCCGTCGAGGCAGAGCCTGCGCGTCGTGTCGGCGATCTCGGGGTTCGCGAAGCGGTCCTTGACGAGGGTGAAGTAGGCGTCGAGGTCGGTGCCGGGCACCGGCGCCACGTGCGGCACCACCTCCGTCCGCTCGACGCGCTCGAGCAGCCCCGAGACCAGCGGCTCGGCCATCGCCTCATGGACGAGGAGGACGTCCATCAGCGCCGCGGGGTAGGCGATGATCGCGTGGCCGCCGTTGAGGATGCGGATCTTCATCGCCTCGAAGGCATGGACGTCGGGCGTGAAGGTCACGCCCACGTCCTCGAGCCGGGGCCGGCCGAGCGGGAAATGGTCCTCGAGCACCCATTGCCGGAACGGCTCGCAGGTCACGGGCGCCCCGCCGGTAAGGCCGAACTGGTCGGCCGCGAGCGCGCGCTCGCGGGGGCCCGTCGCAGGCGTGATCCGGTCCACCATGCCGTTCGGGAACGCGACCTCGGCGCGGACCCAGGCGGCGAGGTCCGCGTCGATCAGGCCGGCGAGCCCCGCGACCGCATCCGCCGTGACGTGGCCGTTGCCGGGGAGGTTGTCGCAGGACATCACCGTGAAGGGCGGGGTGCCCGCCTCCCGGCGCTGCCGGAGTGCCGCGAGGATGGCGCCGAAGGCGGTCGCGGGGCGGTCGGGGGCCGCGGCGTCGGCCGCGATGTCGGGATGCGCGGGGTCGAACCGGCCCGTCGCCGGATCGACGTAGTAGCCGCCCTCGGTGACGGTCAGCGAGACGATGCGGATCGCGGGATCGGCCATCGCCGCGATCAGGCTCGCGTTGTCGGGCTCCACGGGCACGAAGCCCGTCATCGAGCCCACGCGCCGCGCGCTGAACCCCGCGGGGTCGAGCTCGATCACCGTGGAGAGAAACTTGTCGGCCTCGAGCACCTCGCGCATCGCGGCGTCGCCCGGCCGCACGCCTGCGCCGAGGATCGCCCAGTCGTGGTCGCGCCCGGTGGCGAAGAGGTCGTCGAGGTAGACCGCCTGGTGCGCGCGGTGGAAGTTGCCGACGCCGATGTGGACGATGCCGGGCGTGAGCGCCGCGCGGTCGTAGGCGGGGGTGGCGACGGGGTCGGTCATGGGAGTTCCTTCACGTGGTCCGCAGCATGCCGCCATCGACATGGTAGGTGGAGCCGACCGAGTAGCTGGCGCGCTCGGAGGCGAGAAAGACGAAGAAGTCCGCGAGTTCGGCCACGGTGCCGAAGCGCTTGATCGGCGCGTATTCGTCGGCGACGGACTGGAGGTGCCCGTCGGGGTCGGTGGGGTTCAGCTCGGTCGCGGTCTTGCGCCAGTCGGGCGTCAGGATGAGGCCGGGGTTGACCGCGTTGACGCGGATGTTGTCGGCGACGAGCTCGAGCGCCAGCGTCTTCGAGAACATCAGCAGCGCGGCCTTGGTCACGTTGTAGATCGGCTCGTACCAGAGCGGCTGCACCGCGCAGATCGAGGCGTTGTTGAGGATCGCGCCGCCGCCCCGCGCGCGCATGCCCGGTGCCAGCCCGCGCGAGAGCCGCACCGCCGCCATCACGTGCAGGTCCCAGTACGCCTGCCACTTCGCGTCCGGCGCCTCGGCGATGGTCTCGTTCGATCCGGTGCCGGCGTTGTTGACGAGGATGTCCGCGCCGCCCATGCGGTCGGCCACGGCGGCGAGGAGCGCGTCGCAGCCCGCCGCGGTCGCCACGTCGCAGGCGACGGCCTCGGCGCGCACGCCGTGCTCGTCCGCGATCCGCCGCGCCTCCGCGGCGGCGTCGCCGCGCGCCGCGATGACCACGTGCGCGCCCTCGCGCGCGAAGGCCTCCGCGATGCCGAGGCCGATCCCGCGGCTGCCGCCGGTGACGACCGCGACCTTGCCGGCGAGCCCGAGGTCCATCAGCTCATCCAGTTCCCGCCGTCGACGTTGTAACACTGCGCGACGATGTAGTCGGCCTCGGGCGTAGCGAGGAAGATCGCCATGCCGGTCAGGTCGTCCGCCGTGCCCATGCGCCCGTAGGGCACCGCGGCGCCCACGGCCGCCTTCTTCTCGCCGGGCTGCAATCCCTCGGCCTTGGCGAAATGCGCGTCCACCCCGTCCCAGTGCTCGCCGTCGACGACGCCCGGCGCGATGGCGTTGACGTTGATGCCGTGCGCGATGAGGTTCAGCCCCGCCGATTGCGTGAGCGAGATCACCGCCGCCTTCGAGGCGCAGTAGACGCCGACGAGCGCTTCGCCGCGCCGGCCGGCCTGGCTCGCCATGTTGATGATCTTGCCGCCCCGGCCGCGCTCGATCATGGCGCGCGCGGCCGCCTGCGTCACGAAGAGCGTGCCGCCGACGTTGATGGCGAACACCCGGTCGTAGCTCGCGCGCGTGATGTCGGCGATGGCGGCAAGGTCGAAGAGGCCGGCGTTGTTGACGAGGATGTCGATGCCGCCGGTCCGCTCGACCACCGCGGCGACCGCCGCATCGATCGACCCCTGGTCCGTCACGTCGAGATGGACCGCGTAGGCGCCCGTGCCGATCTCGGCGGCCGCACGCTCGGCGGCCTCCATGTTGATGTCGGCGATCGCGACGGTAGCACCTTCGCGCACGTAAGCCTCCGCGAACGCACGACCGATGCCGCGGGCGGACCCGGTGATCAACGCCGACCGGCCGTCGAGACGCATCAGATCGCCATCCCATCCGATCCGAAACGGTGGATCTTGTCGGGCTCGGGCGTGAGATAGACCGTGTTGCCGTGGTGCGCGTTGATCTCGCCGCCGGCGCGCACGGTCATCAGCCCGATGCCTTCGACCTGCACATGAAGGAACGTGTCGGACCCGAGGTGCTCGGACACGCCGACGACGCCCTTCCAGGTGCCTTCTGTCAGCGACAGGCTGGTGTGCTCGGGCCGCACGCCGATCGCCGCGGCGCGGTGCTTGGCGGCCTCGGGGCCTTCCACGAAGTTCATCCGCGGGCTGCCGATGAAGCCCGCGACGAAGCGGTTCCGCGGGCTGCGGTAGAGGTCGAGCGGCGAGCCTACCTGCTCGATCCGGCCCGCCTGCAGCACGACGATCTTGTCGGCCATCGTCATCGCCTCGACCTGGTCGTGCGTGACGTAGACCATCGTGGTCTTGAGCGCCTGGTGCAGCTCGGAGATCTCGATCCGCATGTTGACGCGCAGCGAGGCGTCGAGGTTCGACAGCGGCTCGTCGAAGAGGAACGCCTTCGGCTCGCGCACGATGGCCCGCCCGATCGCGACGCGCTGGCGCTGGCCGCCCGAGAGCTGCCCCGGCCGGCGGTCGAGATAGTCGGTGAGGTTCAGCACCTTGGCCGCCGCGTCGACGCGCCGGTCGGCCTCCGCGCCCTCCATCCCCGACATCTTCAGCGGGAAGCGGATGTTCTTCCTGACCGACATGTGCGGATAGAGCGCATAGGACTGGAACACCATCGCGAGGCCTCGCTTGGCCGGCGGCGTCTCGGTGGCGTTGCGCCCGTCGATCTCGATCACGCCGTCCGAGACGTCCTCCAGCCCGGCGATGAGGCGCAGCAGCGTGGACTTGCCGCAGCCCGAGGGCCCGACGAACACGACGAACTCGCCGTCGTTGATGTCGAGGTCGAGCGACGGAATGACGGCGACCTCGCCGAACTTCTTCGTCACCTTCCGGAGCGTGATGCTGCCCATCTGTGCTGTCCTATTTCACCGCGCCGAACGTCAGGCCGCGGACGAGTTGCTTCTGGCTGAACCAGCCCATGATCAGGATCGGCGCGATCGCCATCGTCGAGGCGGCGCTGAGCTTGGCATAGAAGAGACCTTCGGGCGAGGAATAGCTCGCGATGAAGGCGGTGAGCGGGGCGGCGTTGGCGGCGGTCAGGTTCAGCGTCCAGAACGCCTCGTTCCAGGCGAGGATGACGTTGAGGAGCAGCGTCGAGGCGATCCCCGGCACCGCCATCGGCGTCAGCACGTAGAGGATCTCAGAGCGCAGGCTCGCGCCGTCCATCCGGCTCGCCTCGAGGATCTCGCCCGGGATC
The DNA here is from genome assembly GCA_965219015.1 of Paracoccaceae bacterium. GTDB lineage: Bacteria > Pseudomonadota > Alphaproteobacteria > Rhodobacterales > Rhodobacteraceae > CBDCNH01. The sequence goes on along the minus strand of CBDCNH010000011.1, from coordinate 622,228 downwards.
TCGCGGAAGTAGGTGTAGAGCATCCAGACGATGATCGGCAGGTTGATGAGCGTGAGCACGACCACGAGCCCGATCCGCGTGTCGAGAAGCCCGGTGCTGCGGAACAGGAGGTAGATCGGGATCAGCACGCCCACCGGCGGCAGCATCTTCGTGGAGAGCATCCACATCAGCACGTCCTTGGTGCGCTTCCCCGGCACGAAGGCCATCGCCCAGGCGGCCGGGATCGCGATGATGAGCGCGAGCAGCGTCGATCCGAGCGAGATCACCACCGAGTTGAAGAAGTGCAGCCCGTAGTTCGAGCGCCGCTGCACCTCGCCGTAGTTCTCGAGCGTCCAGTGGAAGTTCAGGAACACCGGCGGCGACGCGACCGCCTCGCCCTCGGTCTTGAACGACGTGAGGAACGTCCACAGGATCGGGAAGAAGATCAGCAGCCCGATCGCCCAGGCGATGATCGTGACGGTCAGCTTCTGTTGGCGGGTGACGGCGCGGGCCATGTCAGGCGTCCAGGTTCTTGCCGATCATCCGCATCAGGAAGATCGCGACAATGTTTGCGAGGATGACCGCGACGATCCCGCCCGCCGACCCGCCGCCCACGTCGAACTGCAAGAGCGACTGCACGTAGACGAGGTAGGTGAGGTTGGTCGAGGCCGTGCCGGGGCCGCCGTTGGTGGTCACGAGGATCTCGGCGAAGACCGACAAGAGGAAGATCGTCTGGATCAGGATGACGACGGTTATGGCGCGGCTGAGATGCGGCAGCGTCAGGTACCAGAACCGCGACCACACGCTGGCGCCGTCCATCTCCGCCGCCTCGTGCTGCTCGCGGTCGAGCGACTGCACGGCGGTGAGCAGGATGAGCGTCGCGAAGGGCAGCCACTGCCAGGCCACGATGATGATGATCGACAAGAGCGGGATCTGCGCCAGCCAGTCGACCGGCTGGAACCCGAGCGCCTTCGCGGCATAGGCGAAGAGGCCGTTCACCGGGTTGAAGAACATGTTCTTCCATACGAGCGCCGTCACCGTCGGCATCACGAAGAACGGCGCGATGACGAGGATGCGGACGATCCCCTGGCCCCACATCGGCTGGTCGAGGAGAAGCGCCAGCGCGACTCCGCCGAACACGGTCACGAAGAGCACGCCGAGGACGAGGGCGATGGTGTTCCAGAGCGCCGAGAAGAACGCGGGATCGGTCAGGAAGTAGCTGTAGTTCGCGAAGCCGATGAAGTTCGTGCCTGGCGTCAGGAGATTGTAGTGCAGGAACGAGAAGTAGAGCGTCATCGAGAGCGGGATGATCATCCAGCCGAGCAGAAGGATGACGGCAGGCGAGATCATGAGCCGCGCGGCGGCGCGCGAGTGCTGGGTGGCCATGAGACCCTCGGGGATGCGCTACGTTGGATGGGGCGGGGCAGGGCGCGAAGGCCGGGCCCTGGACGTGGGGACGGAGCCCTTGGGCCCCGTCCCGCATCGGCTCACTTCGGGTAGCCGGCCTTCGACATCTCACGCGTGGTGAGCGCCTGCGCGTTCTGCAGCGCCTGATCGACGCTCGTGGTCCCCGCAAGGGCGGCCGAGAACTGCTGGCCGACCGCGGTGCCGATCCCCTGGAACTCCGGGATCGCGACGAACTGCACGCCGGTGTAGGGCACCGGATCGACCGTGGGATGCTCGGGATCGGCCGCTTCGATGCTGGCGAGCGTCTCGGCCGCGAACGGAACCTTCTTGTACTCGGGGTTCTCGTAGAGCGAGGTCCGCGTTCCCGGAGGCACGCTCGCCCAGCCGTCCTTCGAGGCGACGAGATCGAGATACTCCTTCGAGGTCGCCCATTCGACGAACTTCTTCGCCGCGGCTTCCTGCTTGGTCCCGGCGGGGATGCCGAGGCTCCAGGCCCAGAGCCAGTTCGACCGCTTGCCGAGCCCCATGTCCGGCGCCAGCGCGAAGCCGACCTTGTCGGCGACCGTCGAGTCCTTGGGGTCCGTCACGAACGAGGCTGCGACCGTCGCGTCGATCCACATCCCGCACTTGCCGGTCTGGAAGAGGGCGAGGTTCTCGTTGAACCCGTTCGAGGACGCGCCCGGAGGGCCTGCGTCGTTCATCAGGTTGACGTAGAAAGTCAGCGTGTCCTTCCACGGCTTGGTGTCGAACTGGGCCTTCCAGTCCTCGTCGAACCAGCGCGCGCCGAACGAGTTCGACATCGCGGTGAGGAACGCCATGTTCTCGCCCCAGCCGGCCTTGCCGCGGAGGCAGATGCCGTAGATGCCGGCGTCCTTGTCGGTCATCTTCTTCGCGGCGTCCGCGATGAACGTCCAGTCCGGCTTGTCGGGCATCGTGAGCCCGGCCTTCTCCATCAGGTCCGTGCGGTACATGACCATCGAGGACTCGCCGTAGAACGGCGCGGCGTAGAGCGTCCCGTCGACGCTGAGCCCGTTCCGGATCGACGGCAGGATGTCCTGCGTGTCGTAGCTTGCCGGCAGGTCGTCGAGCGGCACGAGCCAGTCCTGCTTGCCCCAGATCGGAACCTCGTAGGTGCCGATCGTCATGACGTCGTACTGACCGCCCTTGGTGGCGATGTCGGTCGTCACGCGCTGCCGCAGCACGTTCTCCTCGAGCGTGACCCACTCGACGTCGATGTCGGGGTTCTTCGCCTTGAAGTCGTCCGTCAGCCCCTGCATCCGGATCATGTCGCCGTTGTTCACCGTGGCGATGGTGATCTTCTCGGCCATCGCGCCCGTCGATAGGGCCGCGACCGCGCACGCGCTCATAAGCGCGCGAACCAGTACCTTCATCAGTATCCTCCCTGACCCAAGAGTGAGCATCTACTCTTGACGTGAGCAAATACTCACCATGCGCGGCACGCAAGTCAACCGCCTTGTCTCGCAGTGGACGGCACGGAGCGGGCTTCGGTCAAGAGGCTGCGTGCGGTTGCCTCGTCGGTGACGAGCCCGTTCAGGATGCCGCCCCGCAGTGCCGCGCGCATCGCCGCGACCTTGGCGGGCCCGGCCGCGATCCCGATGACCGGCCGCGCGCTCGCCGCTTCGACGCGCACGCCGCCGACGCGACGGTTGGTGCCGACGTCGAGATAGCGCCCGTCGGCGTCGAAGGCCCAGCCGGAGATCTCGCCCGCCGCGCCGTGCGCCAGCATCACGTCGAGATCGGCGCGCTCGATGAAGCCGTCGGTCAGGAGCGGCGCGTCGTCCGTCATCTGCCCCACGCCGACGAAGGTCACGTCGGCGCCCGCGGCGAGACGCTGCACGCTGCGGATCGGCTTCAGCGAGGCGAAGAGGGCGCGGTCCTCCACCGTCTCCGCGATCACCGGCATCGGCATCGGGTAGTGCGGCGCGCGCACCTTGTCGGCGATCCGCATGATGACGTCGTAGTACGACGCCGAGCCGTCCGGGGCGATGTTGCCGATGAGCGAGACGATGCGGTGCTGCTCGCATTCCATGAACGTCAGCTCCTCCACCGTCGCCCTGAGGAACCGTCCGGTGCCAAGCGCGATCACCAGCGGGTCGGCCCGCGCGAGGAAGCCCTCGACCACGCTCGCGGCGAGCGGCGCCACCGAGCGCACCGGGTCCGACGCCGCCGGAAGGCTCGGCGCGACCCGTGCGAGGGCGAGGCCGAAGGCGGCCTGCAGCGCCGCCTCGAGATCGAGGCAGGCCGCCACGCGGTGATCGAGCCGGACGTGGATCAGCCGCTCGGCGAGCGCGCGCGAGACGAGCCGCTGCGCGCGCTGCCGCGAGATGCCGAGCTCGCGCGCGATCTGGTCCTGCGTCAGCCCCGCGACGTAGTAGAGCCAGCCCGCGCGCGCCGCATCGTCGAGCGGCGTGCGGTCGTCGGGCGGCAGCGAGTTCACGAGACCTGCGCGGTCTGGCGGCGCAGGGCGGCGCGCGCGTCGAAGAAGTCCGCGAAATCCGCGAAGCGCCGGTCGGGCGCGGCGTCCCCGGGCTCGGTCGTGTCGAGCCCCGCGAAATGGCTGCCGCCGAGGAAGCGCCAGACCTCCATCCCCGCCGCCCGCGCCGCGCGCACGCCCGTCAGACTGTCCTCGATCACGAGGCAGGCCTCCGGCGCCACGCCCATCTTCGCCGCGGCATGGAGAAACAGGTCCGGCGCGGGCTTGCCCCGTGCCACCTCGGAGGCCGTGAACACGCGCCCGCGGAACGTCTCGGCGAGCCCCGCAAGCGCCAGCGACCGGTGCGCGCGCGCGGGGCTCGACGACGTGGCGACGCAGCACGGCACGCCGAGCGCGCCGATCACCGCCGCGACGCCGGGCATGACCCTGAGCTCGGTCTCGAACGCCGCCAGCAGCCGCGCCCGGTAGGTCGCCTCGAAGCCGTCCGGCAGCACGATCCCGAAGCGCTCGCGGACCTCCGCGAGCACGACCGCGTAGCTGCGTCCGAGGAAGGTCGCCGCGACATGCTCGGGCGTCACCGTCACGCCGTGGCCCGCCAGCTCGGCGATGAGCATCCGCGCGCTGATCGCCTCGCTGTCGATCAGCACGCCGTCGCAATCGAAGATGACGAGGCCGGTATCGGTCATCGCGACACCCTAGGGCCGGCGTTGACTGCGGGCCAACGTTATTTCCGGTCGCCGCCGAACACCCGCCGCGCCAGCAGCATCCGTGCCGCGGCGGTCACGAAGCACAGCGTCCCGAAGCCCCAGGCAAGCGGCGCGAAAGCTGCGGGGAAGAGGCAGAGCGCCACGAGGAACACGATGGTCTCGGTGCCCTCGAGGAGCCCGCCGGTGAAGTAGAGCGACTTCGCGCCGCGCTTCGCCGACGTCAGTCCGCGCTTCTCGGCGAGGATCGCGAAGCCGAGGAAGCTCGCCCCGTTGACGTAGAAGCTCGCGAGCAGCCACGCGCCCGCAGCGCCGTTCGCCGCGGGCGCCAGCACCACGAAGCCGAGCGGCACCGCGCCGTAGACGAGGAAATCGCACACGATGTCGAGATAGCCGCCGAAGTCGGTCCGTGCGGTCGCCCGCGCCACCGCGCCGTCGAGCCCGTCCGCGAGCCGTCCGAGAAGGAGCGGCACCAGCGCCGCCGGCACGTGGCCCGCCCCGATCAGCGCCGCCGCCGCAAGACCGAGCCCGAGCCCCGCGAGCGTCACCCAGTCCGCGCGCACGCCGATCCCGGCGAGCCGGCGCCCGTGCCGGTCGAGCGCCGGGTCGATCAGCCGGCGCATCACCGCGTCGAGCATCCTGCCTCCGTGTCCCTCGCGGTCAGGTGACCGAACCGCCGCCGCCGCGCAACCGATGCCGCGTGCCTTCACGCCATCGTGGCTCTTTTCGCGCCCGAAGGGCGCGCTTCCTGTTCGCGCCCGAAGGGCGCGCCCGGCCCAAGGCCAAGGGCCCGGTCACGGGCCCGCGGGTGCGGGAGCGCCCCGAGCCCGCCGCATGTCTCAGCCGAGTTCGTGCGCCCAGGGCGGGTTCGCGCCCGCGCGGCTCACCGTCACCGCCGCCGCCCGCGCGCCGAGATCGAGCGCCGCGCCGAGATCGGCCTCGGTCAGCGCCGCGACCGCCCTGCGGTCGAGCTTTCCCGCCCGATCGAGCGCTGCAAGGATGCCTGCGTTGAAGGTGTCGCCGGCCCCGACGGTATCGACCACCGCGACGCGCCGGGCTGTGACATGCGCCGCCCCGGTCGCCGTGAACGCCCGCGCGCCGCGGCTCCCTTCGGTCACGAACACCGCCTTCGGGCCCAGCCCCAGAAGCCCGCGCGCCAGCGGCTCGACCTCGCCCGGCCCGCAAATCCATGCGAGGTCCTCGTCGCTCAGCTTCACGATGTCCGCCATCGCGATCATCCGCTCGATGCGGCCGCGGAACGCCCGCTCGTCGCCGATGAACGAGGTGCGGATGTTCGGGTCGAGCATCGTCACCACGCGCCCCGAGGCGGCCCGCATGTAGCTCTCCCACGTCGTCCCCGAAGGCTCCACCGCGAGTGCTATGCCGCCGAAGAACGCCGCCCGCACCGCGTCCGGCAGCGCCGGCAGGTCGGCTTCGGAGACGAGCCGCCCCGCGGTGCCCTCGTCGTAGAAGGCGTAGCGCGCCTGCCCGCCCGTCAGCGTCACGAACGCGAGCGTCGTCGGCCGCTCGAAGCGTGGCGCGAGGCGCGCATCCACCCCCGACGCCGCGAGCGCCTCCGCCAGCATCGTCCCGAAGAGGTCCGTCGAGAGCCCCGTCAGGAACCCCGCCGGCGCCCCGAGCCGCCCGAGCGCGATCGCCGCGTTGAACACCTCGCCGCCCGGATAGGGCGCGAAGGCCGTCTCGCCCGACGTGCTCGTGCGCGGCAGCATGTCGATCAGCGATGCGCCGCAGCACAGGATCATGCGTGGTCCCTCCCGGTCCGCCGCAGCGTTAGTCGAGCCCCGCGCCCCGCGCAATCACCGCCCTTGCGCGACATAGGCCACCACCGCCGCCACGAGGAGCGCCGCGATCACCGCGAACGCGATCTTCCAGGCCGACCAGGGCCGCTCGCCCTGCACCCGGCCGGTCTGGCCGTTGACGATGAAGCGGAAGCTCCGGCCGCGGAACTTGTAGGCCGCGAGCCAGACCGGCAGCAGGATGTGCTTGAAGGTCTCGGCGGCGAGCGCCGTCTCGACCGCATGGATGCGCTGCTCGTCGCCGCCGATGTCGCGGCGGATGTCGGCCTCGATCACCCGGTCCATCGCCGCCCGTGCGATCTCGTGGCCCGCCTCGAGCGGCACCGTGTAGGCCTCCGCCTGGAACCCCGCCACGTAGTCGGCGGCATAGGGCCGGAGCGCGCCGAGATCCCAGGGCTCGAGTCCGTCCGCGAGGTCGCGCGGCAGGCTCGTCGCGGCCATCGCCAGCACGTCGTCGAAGGCCCGGCGCACGGTTCCCGAAGCGCCGCGCCAGGCGACGCGCAGCACCTGCTGCTGCTGCGCCTGCTGCCGGCCATCGACCGTCACCATCACCGTCCGCGTCTCGTAATAATGGTCGCCGCGCTCGCCTTGGTAGCGCGTCGTGGCCTCGGCGTCGAAGGTCCAGTAGGGCACGTAGACGCCCGCGAGGCGGCGCCCCTTCCGCGCGTAGTCCGTGAGCCCCGAGGGCGCAAACCACAGGCTCCCGAGCCAGCCCGTCATCGCCGCGCGCGCCTTTGCCTCGGTCAGCGCGAACGGCACGATGGCCTGCGGACGGATCTGGCGCTCGAGCCCGCCGCCGGCCGCGATCGGCGTGGCGCAGAACGGGCAGCGCGAGGCCGTGACGCCCGGCTCGAGCGTCACGTGCGCGCCGCAGTTCGGGCAGGTCACGGTCGCGGCGTCGGTAAGCTTCTCCTCCGGCAGGTGCCGCAGCGCCGCGCGGTAGTCGATCTCGCCCAGCGCGGTGCGGACGTCGTGCGTCGCGGCCTCGGGGATGTCCTGCACATGCCCGCAATGGTCGCACGTCAGCCGCGTCTGCCCCGGTGCGAAGCGCAGCGCGGCCCCGCACTGCGCGCAGGGAAAGACCCGGTCGGGCACGGCCGTTCAGGCGGCCGGCGGTGGTGGCGGCGGCGGCGCCACGGTGAAGAGCTGCGCGAGCTCGGTGATCTCGCCCGCTGCGAGCCAGCCGTCCTGCCCCGCGGTCCAGACCAGCGTGGCGCGCGCGAGGCTTCCGTCCGCCGCCATCCGCCCGAGGCTCGCGCGCGAGAACGGCCCCCGCGTCGCGCCGTTCTCGGCGATGTGCCAGACCCGCTCGACCGGCGGCGGCGGTGGCGCCGCCTGCGGCACCGGACCCCACGGACCCGCCATGCTCTGCGCCGCCGTCTGCGCCGCCGTCTGCGCCGCCGCCATCCCGAGCCCGACGCCCATGCCGGCCCCCATCGTGCCGCCGGGCTGCGCCGCCGCGGTCGACATCGCGTCCGCCGCGGAGAACTGCGCGTACTTGCCGAGATCGCCCACGATCCCCATCGAGGTGCGCTTGTCGAGCGCCGCCTCGACCGCCTCGGGCAGCGACACGTTCTCGATGTAGAGCTCGGGCAGCTCGAGCCCGTAGCCCGCGATCGTCGGCGCGATGGCCTCCGTCACCCGGCTCGAGAGCTCGCCCGTGTTGCCCGCGAGATCGAGCGCCGCGATGTTGGCGGTGGCCACCGTGCGGCTGAACGCCTCGACGATCACGTTGCGGATCTGAAAGCTGATCTCGTCCATCGTGAACTCGCCGTCGGTGCCGACGATCTCGCGCAGGAACACCGCCGGGTCCGCGACGCGCACCGAATAGGTGCCGAACGCCCGGAGCCGGAGCGGCCCGAACTCGGGGTCGCGCAGCATGATCGGGTTCTTCGTGCCCCATTTCAGGTCGTTGAAGCGCGTCGTCGCGACGAAGTAGATCTCCGATTTGAACGGCGACTGGAACCCGTGGTCCCAGTGCTGCAGCGTCGTCAGGATCGGCATGTTGTTGGTCTCGAGCATGTAGAGCCCGGGCTTGAACACGTCGGCGAGCTGGCCCTCGTGCACGAACACCGCCGCCTGCCCCTCGCGCACCGTGAGCTTGGCGCCGTACTTGATCGCATGGCCCTCGCGCTCGAAGCGCCAGACCATCGTGTCGCGCGTGTCGTCCGTCCAGGCGATGACGTCGATGAACTCGCCCTTGAGGAAGTCGAGAATGCCCATGTGTGCCTCCGCTTGGTTTCAGGTGCCGCCGCCGAGAAGCTCCGCCGCGATGACCTCGACCGTGCCCTGCGCGTCGGCCTCGGTCATGCCGGGAATGAGGCGCGGGTCGTAGAGCATCCGGAGCATCAGCGCATCCTGCGTCGTCAGGAGCGCGAACTCCTCGTCGTCGTTGAAGATCGAGGGCCGTGCGACCGGGCTGTCGTTGGCAAGCCCCATCCCCTGCGCCAGCTCCTCGTCGATGCACGACCGGCGCATCAGGTCCGGGTGCTCGGCGCGGATGACCGCGACAGCGCCGGTATAGATGGGCACGCCCGGCGCGGAGAACGCGAACACGGTGCAGAGCTGCGCCTGCGGCAGGTCGGTGATTGCCGCGACATCCGCCGCGCGGATGCCGGGCACGAGCGCGCGCAGGAGCGGCCCGGCCCCGCGGCGCTCGTCCTCGGTGAGGATGAGGACATGGAAGTTGCCCCGCTCCGGCACCACGCTGACGGCGTGCCCGCTGGCGCGGGCGAGCTCATCCGCGTAGTCCGCGACCTCGCCCGAGACGATCGGCTTCGCGTGCTCGGGCACCGCGCGCCCGAAGGTCACGTCGAACCGGACAGGCTCGAGCCAGCGATAGAGCCGGTTCGCGCGCGGCCCCTCGACGGGCTCTGCTCCGGTCGCGGCATACTCGTCCCAGAACGCGATCCGCAGGAAGTTCGTCGCAAGGTCGCGCGCATCGTAGGGCGCATCGGGGCCGCCGCGGTCGGTCCGCATCAGCCCTTGCGCGACCTGCCCGGCCTCGAGGCGCGCGTAGTAGACCGTCGCCTCGGCGCTCACCGCCGTCGGCTGAGCGGCGCGGTCCGGCCGCGGATGCGGCGCCACATGCGGCGGCGCGACCTCGGCGCACCCCGCGAGAGCCAGCACGAAAGCCAGCCAGCGCATCCGTCAGGCCCGCGGGACGGACGTGCCGGCGTTGCTCCCGGTCTTGTCGCGCCGGGCGCTCGCCTGCGCCAGCGTGCCGCGCAGGTCCGCCTCCATCCGGGTGAGGTCCTGCTCGGCCGCCGCGCGCTTGGCCTTGCCCTGGTCGGCGATGGCGAGGCTCTCGTTGATCGTGGCGATCAGCGTCGCGTTCGCCTTCTTCACGGCCTCGATGTCGAACACGCCGCGCTCCATCTCGGTGCGGACCACGCGGTTCGCCTGCTGCAGGTTCTCGGCGTTCGCGGTCAGGAGCTCGTTCGTGAGGTCGTTCGCCCCCCGCACCGCCTCCGCCGCCTCGCGCGAGCGCTGGATCGTCACCGCCTGCGCGAGCTGCGTCTCCCACAGCGGCACCGTGTTCATCAGCGTCGACGAAATCTTCGTCACCAGGCTCTTGTCGTTCTCCTGGACGAGCCGGATCGAGGGCAGCGACTGCATCGTGACCTGCCGCGTCAGCTTCAGGTCATGCACCCGCCGCTCGAGGTCGTCGCGCACCGCGCGCAGGTCGCGCAGCTCCTGCGCCTCCATCACCCCGTCGCGCTCGGCCGCAGCAGCGACCGCCGTCTCCTTCGCCGGGATCGTCGCCTCGTCCATCTCGCGGAGCTTCTCCTCGCCCGCCGCGATGTAGAGGCCGAGCTCGTCGTAGAACGTCAGCGTCTTGCCATAGAGGAGGTCGAGCGATTTGACGTCCTTGAGGAGCGTGTGCTCGTGCGTGAGGAGGCTGTCAGAGATGCGGTCGATCTGGCCCTGCACGGTCTCGTATTTCGCCACGAACTTGGCGAACGGCGCGGTGCGGCCGAGGAGACGCTCCCACCACGACGCCTTGCGCCGCACGTCGAGCTCCGACACCGAGAAGCCGCGGATCGTCGTCACGATCTCGCGCAGGCTGTCGCCCGCCGGGCCCACGTCCTTGTTCTTCACGTCCGCCAGCATCGCCTGGCTGATCTGCTGCAGCTCCGCCTGCGCGCCCGCGCCGAAGCCGATGATCGACGTCGTGTTGGCGATGTCGATCTCGTCCATCCGTTTGGCGATGGCGGCGGCGACCGCGGGATCGGCCTCCCGGAGAGGCACGATCGCCTGCTCGGGCTCGGGCAGCGTCACGGCGGTGACGGCCTCGACGTCGGCGGTGGCCACGGCGCGTTTCGGGCGGAGCTCTTCGGTCATGGGCTTTCCTTCGGTCATTCGCGGGCCTCTGGTCAATCGCGGGTCTGGATGCCGTCCTGCGCCAGACGCTCGCGCAGCACGTCCACCTCGACGGCGAGGTCGAGGCGGTTGTCGGCGGCGAGCGTCGCGGTACGGGCGGCAAACCGCGTCTCGAGGTCGCCGAGAAGGGCCGTGAACCTCGCGCGGTCCTCGGCCGTGCGGTCCGTGCCCAACCCTTCGAACTTGGTCGCGGCGTCGCGCGCGCCGCGCAGGTAGACGCCGAGGTACTTGCGCGCCGCGTTGAGGTCGCGCGGGTCGTCCTCGACGCGACGGAACATGGCGCGCGCGTGCGCCGCGAAGCGACCCGCGCGGGCGGCGAGGTCGCGGTCGCCGAGGCGGGCGATGGCGGCCTCCATCGCCGCGAGGTCGGTCTCGGCGCCGGTCACGACCTTCGCAACGCGGTCGGTCTCGTAGCCCGTCGCCGTGTCGAGCCCCTTGTCGCGGAGCGGGTCGGGCCCGAAGGCGCAGACGTGCAGCACCGCGCCGATGAGCCCGAGAAGCACCGGCCCGACAAGCCCCACCCCCGGCACGTAGCCGCCCGCCAGGAGCCCGAGCCCGGTCGCCGCCGCGCCGAAGAGCTTGCGCGGGATCGCCGGCCGGCGGGCGACACGGCGCGCGTCGTAGGCCTCCTGAGCCGCCAGCCCCTCGCGCGTCAGCCAGGCCGCGAGCATGAGGAGCCCGAACGCGCCGAGGTCGAGCGCGAGACCCACGGGCGTGCCGCCGAACGCGGTCAGCAGGAACACGAAGGGCGCGACGAAGAGGAAGTTGGCGCGCATCCCGGCGCGGCCGCGGCGCTTCTTCGCGAAGGGCGCCGGGGCCGCGGCAGGCTCCGCGCCCGGGCTGTACTTGGCCCCGAACCGCTCCGCCATCAGCCGCCCGTCACGGCCACGTAGACCGTGAGCGCCATCAGGAGAAGGAACGAGACCCGCTGCAGTCCGGCACCCGACATCGCGCACACCCCAGACGCCACTTCGACGCGACCTACATAGGGGATCGCGCGCTGCGTTGTAAGCGCCTCGCGTCACCGCTTGCGGGGTGGCGCCGTGCCGTCCCTTGGCCGGAGGGCGGGGCGCGGTTTCGGGGCGGTTTCGGCGATGGGCCCGGTGCCGAGCTGTTCCTCGAGCACCCGCGCGCGCACCTCCTCGACCTCGCCGGGGGCGAGCGTGCCGAGCCGGAACGGCCCGTAGCTCACCCGGATCAGCCGGTTCACCACGAGCCCCACCGCTTCCATCGCGCGCCGCACCTCGCGATTCCTGCCCTCGCGGATGCCGATGGTGAGCCAGGCGTTGGCGCCCTGCTGGCGGTCGATGGTCACGCTCATCGGCTGGAACCGCTCGCCGTCGAGCACCAGCCCGTCGCGCAACGGCGCGAGCCCGGCCTCGGTCGGGGTGCCGTTGACGCGGGCGCGGTACTTCCTGAGCCAGCCGGTCGAGGGCAGCTCGAGCCGCCGCTTCAGCCCGCCGTCGTTGGTCAGGAGGAGGAGCCCCTCGGAGGTGATGTCGAGCCGCCCGACCGAGACCACGCGCGGCATCTCGGGCGGCAGGCGGTCGAACACGGTCGTGCGGCCCTTCTCGTCGCGCGCGCTCGTCACCAGCCCCTCGGGCTTGTGGTAGAGCCAGAGGCGCGGCGGCTCGGGGGCGGCGACGGGCTTGCCGTCCACCGTCAAGCGGTCGCTTGGGATGACGTTCAGCGCGGGGCTGTCGATCGTCTTGCCGTTCACCGCCACGCGCCCGATGGCGATCATCCGCTCGGCCTCGCGCCGCGAGGCGACGCCGGCGCGGGCGAGCACCTTGGCGATCCGGTCGCCGGCGGGAGGGGTCTCGGCCATGCCGCCGCTCTAGCGCCTTCCGCGCCGCCGCGAAAGGCTTGCGCGGGGCGGTGAAGCGGTCCATGCCGCCCCGATGCAGAGCCCGATGGACATGGCCCTCGCCGAAGCCCGCGCCGCCGCGCGGCGGGGCGAGGTGCCCGTCGGCGCCGTCGTGCTCGCACCGGGCGGCACCGTCGCGGCCCGCGCCGGCAACCGCACGCGCGAGCTCGCCGACCCGACCGCGCACGCCGAGATCCTCGCGCTGCGCGCCGCCTGCGCCGCCGCGGGCTCGCCGCGCCTGCCGGGCCACGCGCTCTACGTGACGCTCGAGCCCTGCGCGATGTGCGCCGCCGCCATCGCCGCCGCCCGCATCGCGCGGCTCGTCTACGCTGCGCCCGACCCGAAGTCCGGCGGCGTGGCGCACGGCGCGCGGGTGTTCTCGCATCCGCAGAGCCATCATGCGCCGGAGCTCCTCGATGGCATCGGCTCGGCGGAGTCCCTCGCGCTCTTGCGAATGTTCTTCAATGGGTTGCGGGACGACGCTCGCATTTCACATCCAGCTTCGCCGCTGACGCCGGTGGACTGGACCCGCGCCATCGACGGCTACTGCGAGCGCGTCGGCCCGGCGTTCTGGGCGGAGCCCGTGAACGCCGCGACCAACCTCGCCTTCATCCTCGCCGCCCTCGTCCTCTGGCCGCGCACCCGCGGCCTGCCGCTCGGCCGCGCGCTCTGCACCGTGCTGGCGGCGATCGGTGCGGGCTCCTTCCTGTTCCACACCGTCGCGACCGTCTGGGCGTCGGTCGCCGACGTGGCGCCCATCGGCGCGTTCATCCTGCTCTACCTCTACGCCGCCAACCGGACGTTCTGGCGCCTGCCGGTCTGGGGCGCTCTCCTCGGCGCCGCGCTCTTCGTGCCCTACGCCGCCGCCACGGTCCCGCTCTGGAGCCGCGTGCCGGGGCTCGGCTCGTCCGCGGGCTACATGCCGGTGCCGGTCCTGATCTTCGCCTATGCCGTCGCGCTCCGCCGCCGTGCGCCCGCCACCGCGCGGGGCATGGCGCTCGCGGGCGGGCTCCTTCTCGCGTCGCTCGCGTTCCGCACGCTCGACGGGCCGCTCTGCCCGGTGTGGCCGCTCGGCACCCATTTCGTCTGGCACCTCCTCAACGGGCTCCTCCTCGGCATCCTCATCGAGGTCTGGCGGCGGCGCGCGCTTGCGGCCCCCGCGGCGCGGGGCTAAACCGCCGGGCGATGGCCATCGATCCCGACACCGTGCGCCGCGTCGCGCATCTCGCGCGCATCGACGTGCCCGAGGACCGGCTGCCGGCCCTCGCCGCGGACCTCTCGGGCATCCTCGGCTTCATGGACCAGCTCGCCGAGGTCGATGTCACCGGCGTCGAGCCGATGACCGCGGTGACGCCGATGGCGCTCGCGATGCGCCCCGACGCCGTGACCGACGGCGACCGGCAGGCCGACATCCTCGCCAACGCGCCCGACGCGCGCGAGGGCTTCTTCGCGGTGCCGAAGGTGATCGAGTGACCGCGCTCAACGCGCTCACCGTCGCCGCCGCCCGCGACGGGCTTCGCGCGCGCGACTTCACCGCCGTCGAGCTCGCCGACGCCTGCCTCGCCGCCATCGACGCCGCGGGCGCGCTCAACGCGGTCGTCCACCCCACCCCCGACATCGCCCGCGCGCAGGCCCGCGCCGCCGACACCGCCCTCGCGAAGGGCGAGGCCGGCCCGCTCGCGGGCATCCCGCTCGGCATCAAGGATCTCTTCTGCACCCGCGGCACCCCCGCGCAGGCGGGCTCGCGCATCCTCGAGGGCTTCCGGCCGCCCTACGAGTCGGGCGTCACCGGGCGGCTCTGGGACGCGGGCGCGGTGATGCTCGGCAAGCTGAACATGGACGAGTTCGCGATGGGCTCGTCGAACGAGACCTCCGCCTACGGTCCTGCCGTGAGCCCGTGGCGGCGCGGCAACGACACGGCGCCGCTCACCCCCGGCGGCTCCTCGGGCGGCTCGGCGGCGGCGGTCGCGGCGGACCTCTGTCTCGCAGCCACCGGCACCGATACCGGCGGCTCGATCCGCCAGCCCGCGGCCTTCGCCGGCATCGTCGGCATCAAGCCGACCTACGGGCGCTGCTCGCGCTGGGGCGTCATCGCCTTCGCCTCCTCGCTCGACCAGGCGGGGCCGCTGACGAAGACGGTGCGCGATGCCGCGATCCTCCTCGGCGCGATGGCGGGGCACGACGCGCGGGACAGCACGTCCGCGCCGCTCCCCGTGCCGGACTTCGAGGCGGCGCTCACCGGCGACATCCGCGGCCGCCGCATCGGCATCCCGCGCGAGTACCGCATGGAGGGGATGCCCGCGGAGATCGAGGCGCTCTGGGCCGAGGGCCGCCGGATGCTCGCCGACGCGGGCGCCGAGATCGCCGACATCTCGCTCCCGCACACGAAGTACGCGCTGCCGGCCTATTACGTCATCGCGCCCGCCGAGGCGTCGTCGAACCTCGCGCGCTACGACGGCGTGCGCTACGGGCGCCGCGCGGCGCTGGGGCAGGGCGACGGCATCACCGAGATGTACGCCCGCACCCGCGCGGAAGGGTTCGGGACGGAGGTGCAGCGGCGCGTGCTCATCGGCACCTACGTGCTCTCGGCGGGGTTCTACGACGCCTACTACCGGCGCGCGCAGCGGGTGCGGACGTTGATCCGGCGCGACTTCGAGGCGGCCTTCGCGGACGGGATCGACGCGATCCTGACGCCTGCCACGCCCTCGGCCGCGTTCGGGCTCGGCGAGATGGCGGGGGCGGACCCGGTGGCGATGTACCTCAACGACGTGTTCACCGTGACGGTGAACCTCGCGGGGCTGCCGGCGATCTCGGTGCCCGCGGGGCTCGACGCGCAGGGCCTGCCGCTCGGGCTCCAGCTCATCGGCCGGCCCTGGGAGGAGGCGGACCTCCTCAACCACGCCTATGCTCTAGAGACCGCGGCGGGCTTCGACGCCCGCGCGCCGCACTGGTGGTGACATGACACGCATCCTCCTCGCCGGCCTCCTCCTCCTCGCAGCCTGCGCGCCGAAGCCCGGCGGCGAGAGCTACCCCGACTACGTGCGCGATCGTGAGATCAGCCTCGAGGGCGGCGATCCGAGCCTCCCCGGCGACCGGCCGCGCGGCGACGTGTTCGCGGGGGTTGCGCCGCAGGGCGGCGAGCGCGAGCTGCAATCGACGCCGGAGGATCGCAGCTCGATCTCCGACGAGCAGGACTTCAAGGCCGTGTCCTCGCGCCAGAGCATCGAGAGCGACCGCGAGCGGCTTGCCCGGCAGCGCGCGCAGTATGTCGAGATCGCGCCGACGGCGTTGCCGCAGCGCTCGGGCAGCAGCGGAACGAACATCGTCTCCTACGCGCTGTCGGCGAGCAACCAGCTCGGCGAGAAGGTCTATCGCCGCTCGCCGATCGTGACCCGCGGCGGCTTCGAGCGTGCCTGCGCCAAATATCCCTCGCCCGATCTTGCCCAGATTGCGTTCCTCCAGCGCGGCGGGCCCGAGCGCGACGCGCTCGGCGTCGATCCCGATGGCGACGGCTTCGCGTGCTATTGGGATCCCACGCCGTTCCGCCGGTCGGTGCGCTGATCGTCGAGGCGCCGTCGCCGAACTTCGGGCCGCGGCGGAACGGGCTTCGCCCGACGCTGGTGGTGCTGCACTTCACCGAGATGGCCAGCGCCGAGGCCGCGCTCGCCCGCCTCAGCGCCCCCGCGCCGGAGGTCTCGGCGCACTGGCTCGTCGGCGAGGCGGGCACCGTCTGGCGCATGGTGGACGAGGCGCAGCGGGCCTGGCACGCGGGCGCGGGGGCGTGGGGCGGGGCAGGGGACGTGAACTCCCGCTCGATCGGGATCGAGCTTGCCAACGACGGCGCGCAGCCCTTCGGCGCGCGCCAGATGGCGGCGCTGCGCGACCTCCTCGGCGGCATCTTCGCGCGCTGGGGGATCGGACCCGCGGGGGTGATCGCGCACTCGGACATGGCGCCGGGGCGCAAGGTCGATCCGGGGCGGCGCTTCGACTGGCGCGCGCTCGCGGCGGACGGGCTGTCGGTCTGGCCCGAGCCGGTCGCAGGGCTCGCGCCGGATCCCGCGCGGTTCCGCGCCGATGCGGCGGCGTTCGGCTATCCCGACGCGGACGACGCGGCACTCCTCGAGGCGGTCCGCCTGCGCTTCCGCCCCGCCGCGCGGGGGCCGCTCGACGCCGCGGACATGGCGCTCGCCGCGGGCCTCGCGCGGTTTTGCGTTGACCGGGCGGCGGGCGCCGCCTAACCCCGGCCTCGCGCGGATGGCCGGACGGTCGCGTGGGGCGCGAGCCCCGCGAGGAAAGTCCGGACTCCATGGAGCGATGGTGCCGGGTAACGCCCGGCCGGGGCAACCCGAGGGAAAGCGCCACAGAGAAGAGACCGCCGCGCCGCCTCCGGGCCGCGCGGCAAGGGTGAAACGGTGGGGCAAGAGCCCACCGCGGGACTGGCGACAGGACCGGCACGGCAAGCCCCACCAGGAGCAATGCCGAATAGGGGCCTCATGGGCGCAAGCCCGGGGACGCTCCATCCCGAGGCCCGGGTTGGCAGCCAGACCCCGCCGGCAACGGCGGGGCCAGAGGAATGACCGTCGAAGGGGGCCCGCCCCCCGGAACAGAATCCGGCTTACAGGCCATCCGCGCATCCGCTCAGGCATGGCAGGCACCCGCCCGCGCCACGAGGCCGTCGGCGCAGCCCGGGCGCCGCGGTGGTTGGTGTAGGCGAGGATCGCCATCCTATGCCCGCCGAATGTTTTGGTCACGCGGAACGCAAGGTCCGGCTGGCGTTCGAGCGCGGCGGCCCAGTTGCGACGAAGCGCCGCCATCCGCCACCTCGCCGCTGCCGGTCAGCGCGACGGCCTTCAGCGATCGGAACGCGACGTCGCGGCGGTAGTGCAGCAGGATGCGGTCGAGGTCGCGGCTGTTCCAGCCGGCCTCCCACTCCGCCGCGAAGCGCGCGCCGAGCCCAATGAACCTTACGGAGAGGTGACGGCAAGCGGCACCAAGGTGCGGCTGACCTTGTTCCCGAACCCGTGGGCTCACGTGGCGGGAAAAGACGAGACGGGGTGCCTGACGTTCGTGCAGTGCGCGATGCGGCGGCCGGGGGCAACCAACGACGAGGGCTGGTCTTTTGGGCAGTGCCGCTATGGCAACTGCACCGGCTTGGGGCGAGGTTTACGAGTTACTTGGCGACGACCACCAGCGCCTCCCGCCGACGCACTGGCACGAACTCGTACCGTCGACTGCGAAAAAGCAGCACTTCCTCTTCTACCTTAAAGACAGCACATTCGGCTTCGCTGCTTCCTGGCGATTTGAGCGCGGCGTTCCGAGCGAATGACCCGCCGTATTTTTGGGTCCACGACCCACTCCGCCAAAGCGCGCGAGGTCGGTCACTCGCCGAGGGCGACGCCCTCGCGGCGGGGATCGGCGCCGCCGGTGAGGGTGGCGCCGATGGCGATGGCCTGGAGGCCGGAGTTGACCGGGCCGACCTTGGTCTCGAACCCCATCGCGCGGAGCGGCGCGTCGAGGTCCGTGGCGGCAGTTCCCTCCTCGATGTCGAAGGTGCCGAAGCGGTTGAGGATGTGCGGCATCGCGACCGCGGCCTGCGGGTCCATGCCCCAGTCGAGATGCGCGATGAGCGCCTGCGCGACGAAGCCGATGATCTGGCTGCCGCCGGGGGAGCCCACGACGAACACCGGGCGGCCGTCCTTGAGCACGATCGTGGGCGCCATCGACGAGCGCGGGCGCTTGCCGGGCTCGACGCGGTTCGCGACCGGCCAGCCGTCGGCGTGGGTCTCGAAAGAGAAGTCGGTAAGCTCGTTGTTGAGGAGGTAGCCGTGCGTCATCAGCCGCGAGCCGAAGCCGTTCTCGATCGTCGTCGTCATGGCGAGCGCGTTGCCCGCGGCATCGACGATGGCGATCTGGCTGGTGGACGGGAGCTCGATGGCGCCGCCGTCGCCCTGCAGGCCCGCGTGGTCCCAGGTGGGCTCGCCCGCCGCCACGTCGCCGAGCGCGCGGTCGCCGGAGAGGAGCTTCGCGCGTTCGCCGAGGTACTTCGGGTCGAGGAGGCCCTCGACCGGCACCGGCACGAAGTCGCTGTCGGCCATGTACCGGCCGCGGTCCGCGAAGGCGAGGCGCGAGGCGTCGCCGATGATGCGCCAGGCGTCGGGGCTCGCGGGGCCCATCGCGGCGAGGTCGTAGGGGGCGACGAGGCCGAGGATCTGCCCCACCGTGAGCCCGCCCGAAGACGGCGGACCCATGCCGCAGACCTCGTAGCCGCGGTAGGGCGCGCAGACCGCCGGGCGCTCGCGGACGCGGTAGGCCGCGAGATCGGAAGTCGCAAGGACGCCGGGGTTGCCCGCGGCGGAGCGCACGGTCGCCACGATGTCCTCGGCGATCTCGCCTTCGTAGAGCGCCGACGTCCCCTCGCGGGCGAGGCGCGCCAGCGTCGCGGCGTAGGCGGGGTTCTTCAGCGTCGTCCCCTCGGCGAGCGGTGTGCCGCCGGGGAGGAAGTAGGCCGCCGTCGCGGGGAAGCGGCCGAGCCGCTCGGGGTCGTCGGCAACCGCGCCCGCGAGGCGCGGCGAGACCGCGAAGCCGTCGCGGGCGAGGCGGACCGCGTCGTCGAAGAGCCCGGCCCAGTTGGCGCGGCCCCAGCGCCGGTGCGCCTCGGCCATCAGCGCGGGCGTGCCGGGCGTGCCGACGGAGCGGCCGCCGACGACGGCGTCGTAGAACTCCAGCGGCTCGCCCGCGGCGTCGAGGAACAGCTCCGGCGTCGCCGCCATCGGCGCGGTCTCGCGGCCATCGAGCGTCGTGACCTTCCCCGTCGCCGCGTCGTACCACACGAGGAACGCGCCGCCGCCGAGCCCCGAGGACTGCGGCTCGACGAGGCCGAGCACGGACTGCACCGCGACCATCGCGTCGGCCGCGCTGCCGCCCGCGCGCAGCACCTTGGCTCCCGCTTCGGTGGCCACCGGATTGGCCGCGGCGACCATCCAGTGCGCCGCCTCGACGGGCTTGCCTGCGGCCTTGGCCGCTTGCGCCGCGGAGGCCGCGGTCGGCGTCGCCTGCGCCCCGGAGGCGTCGGTCGGTGCTTCGGGCGCCACCGTGTCGCCGGCCTGCTCAGCCGTGGCGGGACCGGCGAGGATGGCGACGAGGCTCGCGGCGCGCAAAAGACGGGACAGGTCGGGCATGGCGGGCTCCTCCGTTCGACCCATCATGCCAGAGGCAACCCACCGCGCAAGCCGGGCGCGGGGTTTTGCGGTTGACTTCGCGGGTCGGGCACTTAAACACCGCGCTTCGGAATGACCGTCGAGGACCAGACACATGGCAAAGCCGACCACCATCAAGATCCGGCTGAACTCGACCGCCGGCACCGGGCACTTCTACGTCACGAAGAAGAACGCCCGCACGATGACCGAGAAGATGAGCGTGCGGAAGTTCGATCCCGTCGTCCGCCAGCACGTCGAGTACAAGGAAGGCAAGATCAAGTGATCCTGCCGCGTCCGCACCGAAGCTGACGCACGCCCGCAAAATCTCTTCCCCGACTCTCGGACGTCTGCCAGTCTCGCGGCATGACGACGACGATCACACTTCGCCACGCGACACGCGCCGATCTCGGCGTCGTGGACGCTCTGCTGGCGCGGTCCTACCCGAAGCTCCTCCGCCCCGATTACCCGCCGTCCGTGATGGTGACCGCGCTGCCGATCATCGCACGGGCGCGTCCGGCGCTTCTGGCGTCGGGCACCTACTGGATCGCCGAGGCGGGCGAGCGTGCGGTGGGCGCCGGAGGCTGGACGCCGTCACGCAGCAGCGGTGCTGATCTGCGCCATGTCGTGACCGATCCCGCGCATGTGCGCCAGGGCATCGGCCGGGCGATCCTGTCGCGCATCTTCGCCGAAGCCGCGAATTCGGGCGTGCGCCGCTTCGACTGCCTCGCGACGCGCACGGCGGTGCCGTTCTACAAGGCGATGGGATTTCGCGAGATCGGGCCGCGCATGATCGAGCTTCGCGAAGGCATCAGCTTCCCGGCCATCGCGATGCAACGGCGCCTCTGACCGCCATGACGATCCGACGCGCGCATGAAAAAGGGCCGGCGCGATGGCCGGCCCTTCTGGTATGCCAGTTCCTTAAGCTCAGTTCCGGTTGCCCATGAACTGCAGCAGGAACATGAACATGTTCAGGAAGTCGAGGTAGAGCCGCAGCGCGCCCATGATCGCGGCCTTGCCGAGCCACTCGCGGTCGCCGTGCCCGGCCATCGCCACGTACTCGTTCTTGATCGACTGCGTGTCGTAGGCGGTGAGGCCCGCGAAGATCAGCACGCCGAGCGCCGAGACCGCGAACATCACCGCGGGCGACTGCAGAAAGATGTTGACGAGCGACGCCACGATGAGGCCGATCACGCCCATCATCAGGAACGTGCCCATCCCCGACAGGTCGCGCTTGGTGGTGTAGCCGTAGAGGCTCAGCCCCGCGAAGGCGATGGCGGTGGTGAAGAACGTCTGGGCGATCGAGATGCCGGTGAACACGGCGAAGATGTAGCTGATCGACAGGCCCATCAGCGCGGCGAAGCCGAAGAACACGGCCTGCGCCGCCGCCTGCGACATGCGCTGGATCATCGCGCCGAACGCGAACACCACGACGAGGGGCGCGAACATCACGACCCACTTCAGCGGGGTCATGAAGATCTGGCGCACCAGCTCCTCGTTGGTGCCGACGTACCAGGCGACGGCGCCGGTCACGGCCATGCCAACGGACATCAGCCCGTAGACCTTGTTCATGTGAGCCCGGAGGCCCTCGTCGATTTGCGCGGTACGGACGCCTGCGCCAGTGCGGCGCGTCGTCTCAAACTGTGCCATTCAAGCCTCCTCTCAGGACATGCGGGTCCGGCAAAGCGATGCCGGTCGGTCTCGCGAATATCGGCAAGACCCCCGCACTATTCAAGGCTCTTGGGCCCGCAGCCGCTGCAAAAGGTCAACGCCGCCAGTTCAGCGGCACGTTCCAGATGCTCCGCGCCGCCTCGCGCTCCGCATCGAGGCGCGTCAGCCCGATGTCGGCCAGGGCCGCATCGTCGAGGTCGCGAAGATGCTGGCGCTGTTTCCAGGCGGCGTGACCGAGAAAGACGGCAGCCCAGAGGCGCGACAGGGCAGGGACCGCGCTGCGCGCCGAGAGGACGGACGGGGAGTGCATCGACATCGGAGAAAGCCTTCAAAACGACATGCCGTGACATTTGGCTTGACGGCTGTCGCACATCCGGGTCCATTTGAAAAATGAATGCTTTTGCTCTTCTCCATGACGGAACGTTATGTCACGCACACTCGACCTGAACGCCTTGAAGTCCTTCGTCGCCGTGGCGGATGCGGGCGGCGTCACGCGGGCGGCGGGGTTTCTCAACCTCACGCAGTCGGCGGTATCGATGCAGGTCAAGCGTCTGGAGGACGCACTCGGGCTGCGACTGCTCGATCGAGGCGCGCGCAAGGTGGCTCTGACCGCGCCGGGGGAGCAGCTCCTCGGCTTCGCGCGGCGGATGCTGGCGCTCAACGACGAGGTGTTCGATCGGCTGACGCTTCGGGCCTACGAGGGCGAGATCGTGTTCGGGGTGCCGGCGGACATCGTCTATCCGGCGCTGCCGAAGGTGCTCCAGCGGTTCGCGGCGGCCTATCCCCGGATGCGGGTGCAATTGGTGTCGTCCTACACGCGGCAGCTCAAGCAGCTCTTCGCGCGCGGCGAATGCGACGCCATCCTGACCACCGAGGACGACTGCGATGCGGCGGGCGAGACGCTGGCGGTGTCGCCGCTCGTGTGGATTGGGTCGCCGGGTGGGTCCGCCTGGCGCTCCCGCCCGCTGCGGCTCGCCTTCGAGCATACGTGCATCTTCCGCAAGTCCGTGCAGGAAGCTCTGGACCAAGCGGCGATCCCTTGGGAGATGGCCGTCGAATCCGCCTCGACACGCACGATCGAAGCGAGCGTCAGCGCCGATCTTGCGGTCCATGTCGTGATCGCGGGCAGCGAGTTCAGGGATGTCGAGCTGGTTCAGCATGGCGGCGCGTTGCCCGAACTCGCATCGACGCGGATCAACCTCTATGCCGCGAAGCTGACGGGGAACGAGGCGTTCGAGGCATTTTTGGCGCTGGTCCGGCAGGCCTACGCGCGGTGACGTGAAGCCTCGGCGCCTCCGTCCGACACGGATCGCGGCCTTGCAGAACGAGAGGCTCGCAAGAAGCTGTTGCAAAGTGCAATGTTTTTTGAAAAACACGCGCAGATAGAAAAGGAAAGAGATTGTTTCCCGGAAGCGGCGATCATCACAACCGGGGTGCGTAGCGCCGTTAACGAAAAATCCACCAGTTGATCGACGGGTCAAACAAAATTAATT
Source organism: Paracoccaceae bacterium (assembly GCA_965219015.1). GTDB lineage: Bacteria > Pseudomonadota > Alphaproteobacteria > Rhodobacterales > Rhodobacteraceae > CBDCNH01. Next base: position 599,259 of record CBDCNH010000011.1, on the reverse strand, counting down.
CGACTATTTCGGCTCTCGCCCTAAGTTTGGCACGGATATTGCTTAAGCATCGGTGTGAGGGCCGTGTGGTAAGGAGTTACGGTATGAAGCACCCCGTGGATGTTCATGTTGGCAAGCGCGTTCGGCATCGTCGCTGGATGGTCGGCATGACCCAGCAGCAACTGGCCGACAAGGTCGGCATCAAGTTTCAGCAGATCCAGAAGTACGAGACCGGGATGAACCGCGTGAGCGCGTCGCGGCTTTGGGACATGTCGTCGGCGCTTGGCGTGCCGATCAGCTTTTTCTTCGACGGCGTGAACGGGGCCGCGGCGCCGTCCGGCGCGGTCGAAGGGGATATCCTCGCCGATCGCGAGGCGCTCGAACTGGTGCGGTCGTACTATGCGATCCCCGAGCACCAGCGCCGTCGGCTCTTCGACCTTGCGCGCGTGCTCAGCGACGCCGCTTGAAAGCCGCCGGTTTGAAGGCTTGACCCTCGAACTCCCGACAGCTAGCCCCGAGCGGGCAGGGTGTCGGGGGTCCGGGATTGCCTGAACGGCGCGACCTCGAGCTTCTCGCCATCGGCCGCGACCTCGCCGATGCCGCTGGTCGGGCGATTCTCCCCCATTTCCGCTCCGCCGGTCTGGCGATCGACAGCAAGCTCGCCGAGAGCTTCGACCCCGTGACCGTTGCCGACCGAGCCGCCGAGGCCGCGATGCGCGCGATCCTCGGCGTGGCGCGCCCGGACGACGGGATCGTCGGCGAGGAGATGGGCGCCAAGGCGGGTACGAGCGGGCTCACCTGGGTGCTCGACCCGATCGACGGCACGCGCGGCTTTCTCGCCGGCACGCCGACCTGGGGCGTGCTCATCGCCGTCATGCGCGGCGGGCAGCCGATCCTCGGGATCGTCGACCAGCCCTGGACCGGCGAGCGCTTCATCGGCTGCGGCGGTCGGGCATGGCTCGAGCGTGCCGGAGCGGAGGCGCCGCTCAGGTGCCGCGCGGCACGGCCACTGGCGCAGGCCATCCTGATGACGACCTTCCCCGAGGTCGGCACGCTTGCCGAGGCCGCCGCGTTCCGGCGCGTCGCGGAGCAGGTGCGCCTCGTCCGCTACGGCACGGACTGCTACGCCTACGCCCTCGTCGCCGCGGGCCAGATCGACCTCGTGATCGAAGCGGGGCTCAAGCCCTGGGACATCGCGGCGCCCCTCGCGCTTGTCGAGGCCGCAGGCGGGATCGTCACCGACTGGCGGGGTGATCCCGCGGTGCAGGGCGGTCAGGTGATCGCCGCCGCCAACGCGCACGTTCACCGGGCAGCGCTCGACCTTCTCGCCGGCGGAGCCGCGCCCCGAACCGGTTGACACACGGCGCAGGAGGTGTCCGACTGGACGCTTCCGAGGGAGGACGGACCCATGTATGTCGAGGGATTCCTGTTGCCGGTGAAGACGGCGGCCAAGGCGGATTACGTCGCGCGCTCCAAGAAGGCCGCGGAGGCGTTCCGCCGGCACGGCGCGCTCAGCGTGATGGATGCCTGGGGCGAAGGCCTCGACGCGGGCAAGCTCACGTCGTTCCCGCGCGCCGTGATGCTCGAGGCCGACGAGACCTGCGTGCTCGGCTGGAACACCTATCCCGACCGCGCGACCCGCGACGCCTGCTGGGCCGCGGTGATGCAGGATCCCGAGATGGAGGGTCTGATGGACGGGATGCCGACGGACGGCAAGCGCATGATCTTCGGCGGCTTCGAGACCATCGTCGAGGCGTGACGGGCGACCTCGACCACCTGCAGCTCGCGATCCCGCCGGGTGGCGAGCCTGCCTCCCGCGCGTTCTACGTCGGCGTCCTCGGGTTTCGCGAGGCGCCGAAGCCCGCGCCGCTCGCCGCGCGCGGGGGGCTCTGGCTCGTGAGCGGAGACCTGCGGCTCCACCTTGGCGTCGAGGACGACTTCCGGCCTGCCGCGAAGGCGCACCCGGCATTCCGAAGGCCGGACCTCGACGCCGTCGCCGACAAACTGCGGACCGCGGGCTGCCCGGTCACACCGGACGCCACGCTGACCGGTGTGCGGCGGCTCTACACGACGGACCCCTGCGGCAACCGCATCGAACTCGTCGAGAGCGCCGCCGCGATGTCGCCTTGGGCGATGCTCGCGCGCAACAACGCCTTCGCCAACCAGCTCCTCCTCGCCGCCTGCGCCGAGCTCGATGCCGAGGCTTTTGCTTTGCCCCGGACGTCGTTCTTCCCGTCGCTGAAGGCGACGCTCAATCACCTCCACGCGGTCGATCTCTACTATGTCGGCGCGCTCACGGGAGATGGCCTCGGTCGCGCCGCCTACGATGCGGCGCCCGTCTTCGATCATGCCGCGGAGATGGCGCCGGCTCAGGCGGCCCTCGATGCAAGGCTGACCGCGTTCTGTGACGCCGAGCCCGATCCGCTGGCGATGATCGTTACCGACCGAAGCCCGGAACCCGCCCAGCCCGAACGCACGGACCGGCTGCTGCTGCATCTCTTCCAGCACCAGATCCATCACCGCGGCCAGGTCCATGCCATGCTCGCGGGCACCGGCGTGCCCCCGCCGCAGCTTGATGACTTCTTCCTCGACTACGCCCGCGACCCGCGCGCCCCTGATCTCGTCTAGCCGGCCGTTCGCGCCTGCAGCGCGAGCGCCACGGCGGCGCAGCCCGAGACGATGAGCTCGATGCCGAGGATGGTGCCGAGGAGGCTCAGCGCCGTCACCGGCAGGCTGACGAGGATGAAGACGCCGAGCGCCAGCGAGACCAGCCCCGAGGCGAGCATCCATCCCCAGCGCGAGCGGTGCCGCATCCGGAACGCAAGGTAGACCCGCACCGCGCCGGTCGCGATGAACAGCGCCGCCACGAGGATCGTCAGGGAGACGAGCCCCTGCAACGGCTGCACGACGAGAGACACCGCGAAGAGGATCAGAAGGACGCCGAGGGCGCCCGCCCAGAGCCGGGCGTTGGTGCTGCCTTCCTCGCCACGCAGGGCCAGCACGAGCTGCATCGCGCCCACGAGGAGGAACGCGATGGCCGCGATCGTGTTCACCGCGAGCGAGGCCGCGAACGGGTTCAGGATCGCGAGCACGCCGCTGACGAGAAGGATGACGCCCATGGCGAGCATCCAGCCCCAGTTCATGCGGCCGACGGCGGGGAGGGCGGGGTCTCGATAGGCCATGACGGGCTCCTCTTCGGGCCGAACGCGACATGCAGACCTTGGTTCCGGGCCTTACGGCCGAAGCGGCTCGCGACCGTGGTCGGCCAGGACGAACACGTCGCGGTCCTCGATCACGATCGCCGTCAGCGGCCCGCCGAAAGCGGCGCCGGAATCTATGTTGACGCGGTTTCCGTAGTGCCGCGGCGCATCGATATGCGTATGGCCGTGCACCACGAGCGCGCCGTGGTCGCGCGTGTCGGTGAGGAAGCTGCCGCGGATCCAGACGAGATCCGTGTCGGTCTGGTCGCGCAGGTCGACGCCGGGCCGGATCCCCGCATGGACGAAGAGCACGTCGCCCCGGAGATACCAATAGGGCAGTCCTGCGAGGAGCGCCCGGTGGGACGCTGGCACCACCGCCACCGCGTCCGCATGGACCGCCGCGAGCGGCCGGCCCGCCACGTCCGTCACCCCGTAGGAGGCGAGCGTCGTGTCGCCCCCCAGCCGCGGGTTGAGCCAGCCGAGGTCCGCCCTGAGCCCCGGATCGTGCCAGGCGGGATCGGTGAGGAACCCTGCGAACATGCGGTCGTGATTGCCGCAGAGGACGACCCAGGGCTCCCCCGCCGCGATCCCCGCCACGAGCCGCGCGAGCACGCCGGCGCTGTCCGGCCCCCGGTCGACAAGATCGCCCACATGCACGACCGGCGCCGTGTCGTCTCCGGTCCGCGCCCGGTCCGCCGCGATGCGGGCGTGCGCCGCCTCAAGGAGCGCGCGCTGGCCGTGAATGTCCCCGATGGCATAGGTCCGCATGGCGCCGCCCCTCGCACTTCGCGCGCAACCTGACGGCTCGGGGGCAGGATGGGAAGGGGCTGTCGAGCGATGGGCCTGCGGATCGCCGCTCGCAATCATGGCAGCGGAACCAGGCGACTGCGGGCGAAGCTCTGGTATATATGATGGGAGTGAACCTTGATTCGGGCCGTAAAAGATTGCGGAAGACCGTCCTGATCATGACCGCGTCCATTGACGGCTTCGTCGTGGCTCCCGACGGTATGCCGACCGGCGGCGGTCCCGAACCCGCCGAGCTCAAGCGCTGGAAACTCGACAGGATCCGCAATGCCGGCGCGCATCTCATGGGACGAGTGAGCTACGAAGAGATGGCGCCGGTCTGGCAGGGATCCGCCGACCCCTACGCGGCGCCGATGAACGATATCCCGAAGGTCGTCTTTTCCCGGACGATCAAGCGGGCCGACTGGCCCACCACGACGATCGCGCGCGGCGACCTCGCCGAGGAGATCGCCACGCTCAAGGCTCAGCCCGGAGGTGAGCTGGTCGTCTGGGGCGGCGCAAGCTTCGCGCAGTCGATCACGCGCGCCGGGCTGATCGACGAATATGCCATCATCACGCGCCCCGTCGTCTATGGCGGCGGCCAGCCGATGTTCCGCGACCTTGAGACCGCGCTGCACCTTAAGCTACGCTCTGCAACGATCTACGATGGCGGCGCGATGCTGCGGCTGCTGGAGCCGCTATAGATCACGGGCACACGAGGTCGTGCCGGCCGGGCACGACTCTCGAGCCGGCGCTACTGGCGCCGCGAGACCGGCGCCGCGCTCCCGTTCCTCACCCGACCGCGAACGCCAGCGGCTTGACCTGCGCGAACTGCCCCGTGCCCTCAAGCTCGCGCACCACCGCGCCATCGAGCGCCTCGTCGAGGTAGAGGATCGCGATCGCCTCGCGGCCTGCGCCCGAGCGGCCGAGGGTGAAGTTGGCGATGTTGACGCCGTGCCGCCCCATCGTCGTGCCAAGGAGCCCGATGACGCCCGGCGTGTCGTTGTTGGTGATGTAGAGCATGTGCGGCCCGATCTCGGCGTCGATGTTGATGCCCTTGATCTGGATGATCCGGGGCTTGCCGTCGGAGAACACCGTGCCGGCGATGGCGCGCTCGCGCTGCGCCGTCACCACCGTGAGCTTCACGTAGGCGTCGAACGCGCCGGACTTGCCCTGCCGCGTGGTCGAGACGCGGATGCCGCGTTCCTTCGCGATGACCGGCGCGGAGACCATGTTCACCTCCGGGTTCGCGGCCTGCAGGAGCCCCGCGATGACGGCGCAATCGAGGGCGGCGAGGTTCATCTCCGCCACGGCCCCATCGTAGAGCACGTTGACGGCGAGGATCGGCTCTTCGGTCATCTGCCCCACGAAGGCGCCGAGATGCCCCGCGAGCCGCAGCCACGGACCCATCACGGCGGCCTCCTCCGCCGTCACGGACGGCGTGTTGAGCGCGTTCTGCACCGCCCCCGTCACCAGGTAGTCCGACATCTGCTCGGCCACCTGCAGCGCCACGTTCTCCTGCGCCTCCGTCGTGGCCGCGCCGAGATGCGGCGTCACCACGACGTTCGGGAGCCCGAAGAGCGGGCTCTCGGTCGCGGGCTCGACCGCGAACACGTCGAAGCCCGCGCCCGCGACGCGGCCCTCGCGCAGGGCGTCCGCCAGCGCCGCCTCGTCGACGAGCCCGCCGCGGGCGCAGTTGATGACCCGCGCGCCGGGCTTCAGCCGCGCGATGGCCGCAGCCGACAGGATGTCGCGCGTCCTGTCGGTGAGCGGCACGTGGAGCGACACGAAGTCGGCCCGGCCGAGGAGCTCGTCGAGCTCGACCTTCGCGACGCCGAGCCGCGTCGCGCGCTCGTCCGACAGGAACGGGTCGTAGGCGATCACGCGCATCTTCAGCCCCAGCGCCCGCTCGGCGACGATCGAGCCGATGTTGCCGCAGCCGATGAGCCCCAGCACCTTGTGCGTGAGCTCGACGCCCATGAAGCGCGACTTCTCCCAGCGTCCCGCCTGCGTCGAGGCGTTGGCCTCGGGGATCTGGCGCGCGACGGCGAACATCATCGCGATGGCGTGCTCGGCGGTGGTGATCGAGTTCCCGAACGGCGTGTTCATCACGATCACCCCCTTCTTCGAGGCCGCCGGGATGTCGACGTTGTCGACCCCGATGCCGGCGCGGCCGACGACCTTGAGGTTGCCGGCCAGGCCGAGGAGCTTCGCCGTGACCTTTGTGGCCGAGCGGATCGCGAGCCCGTCGTAGGCGGGGATGAGCTCCGCAAGGCGCTCCTTGTCGCGGCCGAGCTTCGGCATGTAGTCGACCTCGATCCCGCGCTCGCGGAAGATGCCGACGGCGGTTTCCGACAGCTCGTCGGACACGAGTACCCTGGGCGCCATGATGGCTCCTTGCGTTGAGGGCTGAAGGGAGACGACCTAGGCGGCGGCTTGCAGCGCCGCGATCTCGGCCTGGTAGGCCCAGCCGATCCACGGCATGAGCGCCGCGACGTCGGCGGTCTCCACCGTGGGGCCGCACCAGATCCTGAGGCCCGGCGGGGCGTCGCGGTAGCTGCCGATGTCATGCGCGATGCCCATGCCGTCGAGCCGCTTTGCCACCGCCTTCGCAAACCCTGCGTCGCCCGCAACGGCGGGATCGGCGAAGCGGATGCAGACCGAGGTGGTGGACGCGGTCGCCGGGTCTTCCGCGAGGTTGACGAGCCAGTCGTTGGCCGCCACGTAGGCCGCGACCGCGCCAGCGTTGGCCTCGGTCCGCGCCACCAGCGCGTCGAGCCCGCCGATGCTCCGCGCCCAGTCGAGCGCCACGAGGTAGTCCTCGACCGCGAGCATCGAGGGCGTGTTGATCGTCTCGCCCGCGAAGATGCCCTCGATGAGGTGGCCGCCCTTGGTCAGCCGGAAGATCTTCGGCAACGGCCAGGCGGGCGTGTAGCTCTCGAGCCGCGCCACCGCGCGGGGGCCGAGCACGAGCATCCCGTGCGCCGCCTCGCCGCCGAGCGCCTTCTGCCAAGAGAACGTCGCCACATCGAGCTTGTCCCACGGCAGCGGCATCGCGAAGGCGGCGCTCGTCGCGTCGCAGATCGTGAGGCCCGTGCGGTTCGCCGGGATCGCGCCGCCGTCCGGCAGGCGCACGCCCGAGGTGGTGCCGTTCCAGGTGAACACCACGTCGCGGTCGTAGTCGAGCGCGCCCATGTCCACGATCCGCCCGTAGTCCGCGCGATGGATCCGCGCGTCGAGGCGGAGCTGCTTCACGGCGTCCGTCACCCAGCCCTCGCCGAAGCTCTCCCAGGCGACCATCTCGCAGGGCCGCGCGCCGAGCAGCGTCCACATCGCCATCTCGACCGCGCCGGTGTCCGAGGCGGGGACGATGCCGATACGGTACTCGTCGGGGATGCCGAGGATCTCGCGCGTGCCGTCGATGGCGGCCTTCAGTCGGGCCTTGCCGGGGGCCGCGCGGTGCGACCGCCCGAGCGGGGCGCCGGCGAGGGCATCGAGCGTGTGGGTGGGAGGCTTGGCGCAGGGGCCGGAGGAGAAACGCGGATTGCGCGGCCGCGCGGCCGGTTCGGTCAGGTCCATGATGCTATCCTTGCAGATACGTGCCCCTCGTTGGGGAGGGGTGTCCCACGGGTTGCGTAGCGCCGCGCACGCGCTGGCGCAAGCGCCGCGTTTGCGCTAGGCGGCGCGGCGACGTCCCGCGAGGTGCCCGATGTTCACCGCCACGCTTCTGACCGATCCCGCGCGCGCGCTCGAGCCCGCGGCGCTCGATGCGCTCCGCCGGGCGTGGGGCGGGGGCCCGGCGCGCTGGCTCGACGTTTCGGCGGCGGAGTTCGACCTCCCAGAGGTGCCGGGCAACCGCGCCGAGGTCTGGAGCGACATGCAGGCGCGGGGGATCGACCTCGCGGTGCAGCCTGCCGAGGGACGCGGCAAGCGCATGTTGATCGCCGACATGGACAGCACGATGATCGGGGAAGAAGGCATCGACGAGCTCGCCGACCTCGCAGGCGTGCGCGCCGAGGTGTCGGCGCTCACCGAACGGACGATGCGCGGCGAGATCGACTTCGAGGCGGCGCTCCGCGCCCGCGTGAAGCTTCTCGCGGGGCTCGGCGACGACTGCTTCGACCGGGTGCTGGCGCGGTCCGTGACCTACACGCCCGGCGGCGCCGCGCTCGTTGCCACGATGAAGGCCCACGGCGCGCACACCGCGCTTCTCTCGGGCGGATTCACCGGCTTCACGGGCCCCGTCGCCGCGCGTCTCGGGTTCGACGAGCACCACGCCAACACGCTTCTCGTCGCGGACGGACGGCTCACCGGCGAGGTCGGCGACCCGGTGCTCACCAAGGACGCGAAGGTCATGTTCCTCGAACGCATCGCCGCGGCGCTCGGCCTGGCCCCCGCCGCGGCCGTGGCGGTCGGCGACGGCGCCAACGACGTGGGCATGATCGGCCGCGCGGGCCTCGGCGTCGGCTACCGCCCGAAGCCGGTGCTCGCCGCCGCAACCGACATCCGCATCCTCCACGGCGACCTCACGGGCGTGCTCTTCCTCCAGGGCATCCCGCACGAGGCTTTCGCCTAGAGCACCGCGCGGAACGTCCCGGTCTCGAGCCCGCGCCAGTTGCGCTCGACCGTGCGGTGGTAGCGCCGCGCCGCAGGATGCTCGGCGTCGAGGACGCCCGCGCGAATGAGGAGCGCCGTGATCGCGGCCTCCGCCGCGCGCCCGCTGCCGTCGAGGATCTTCAGCGCGATCCCGAGCCTTTGCCGCGGCAGGATCGCCACGTAGACCGCCTCGGCGCCGGCCTTGAGCGCCACGCCCGCGCCCGCCGCGCGCATCAGCGCGGTGCACGCGCGGCCCTCGCCGGCGACGAGCACCGGATGCGCCGCCATCGCCTGCCCGAGCGACGCCGCCCCCCGCGAGCGCGGGTCGTCGCGGTCGGCGGCGGTCGCGAAGAAGGCCATCGCGCGCGCAAGGCCCGCGACCGAGGTGGCGAAGTTCGGCGCCGAGCAGCCGTCGATGCCCGTGGCGGGGCTCGGCTCGCCCGTGACCTCCTCGAAGGCGGTGCGGATCGCGACCTGCAGGGGATGGGCGGGATCGACGTACTCCGGGCCCGCGCGGAGGTGCCGCGTCATCGTGAGCATGCCTGCGTGCTTGCCCGAGCAGTTGTTGTGGACCTGCCGCGGCGCCTCCGCGGCGCGGACGAGCGCCGAGCGCGCCGGCTCGTCGGAGGGCATGTGCGCGCCGCAGCGCAGGTCGTCCTCGGTCATCCCGAGGTCGCCGAGCCATCGCCCGACCATCTCGGTATGAACCGCCGCACCCTGGTGCGAGGCGCAGGCGAGTGCGAGCTGCGACCCCGTCAGCCCCGCCGCCGCCGCGGCGCCGCTCTCGACGAGCGGCAGCGCCTGCAGCATCTTGCACGACGAGCGGGGATAGATCGTCGCGGCGGGGTCGCCCCAGGCCTCGGCGATGCTCCCGTCTGCGCCGCAGATCACCGCGTGGCCGCGGTGCTCGGACTCGAGCATCCCGCCTCGCCACAGCTCCGCCAGCCGCACCGCTTCCGTCATCCCCGGCCCCCTCCGCTCCCGGCGAATTTACGCGCAGGGACTTTCAGCGCCCGATCCTTCTGGGCTAGAGAACCGATACCCAGTTGAAAACCGCCCCGCCACCCGAAAAGGTGCATCAGTCACCGGGTGGGCGGAGGGCAGGGCAATACCATTCGGAGGCAGGGATCCATGAGAGTTTTGAGCATCGCCGTCGTCATCGCGGCACTGGCATCGGGTGCGGCCGCGCAGCAATCGACCAACCGCGTGGCCGCCAACACCGACTGGAGCGTGTTCGTCGACAAGGACCCGAAGGAATGCTGGGCGGTCTCGGCGCCGAAGGAGACGGTGAACTCGAAGGACGGCAAGGTCGTCGAGGTGCGGCGCGGCGACGTGCTCCTCTTCGTGACCTACCGCTCGGCCAAGAAGGCGGGCGGCGAGGTCTCGTTCACCGGCGGCTACCCGTTCGCCGACGGCTCGACGATCTCGCTGACGATCGACACCGCCGAGTTCGATCTCTTCTCGAACGGCGAATGGGCCTGGCCCGCCGGTCCCGACGACGACACGAAGATCCTCGACGCGATGAAGAAGGGGAGCCAGGCCGTGCTCACGGGCGAGTCGGGCCGCGGCACGCAAACCAAGGACACCTTCTCGCTTCTGGGCTTCACCGCGGCCGTCGCGGAGGCCGACAAACGCTGCGCGTCCTGAGCTACCAGGCGGAGAACCCGCCGTCGACGTTGAGGAGCGCGCCGGTGATGTAGCCGGCGCGGCGCGAGGCGAGGAACAGCATCGCGTCGGCGATCTCGTCGGGCTGGGCCATGCGCCCCGCCATGATGAGCCCCGACACGCGGGCCTGGAATTCGTTCGAATGGTCGTTGAAGACCGCGCCCGGCGCGATCGTGTTCACCGTCGCCTGACGGCCCCGCCAGTAGCTCGCGAGCCAGAGCGTGAGCCCGTGAAGGCCCGCCTTCGTCACGCCGTAGGCGGAGAAGTTCTTGAACGGCATGCCCTCGTAGATGTCGTGGTGCGGCGCGTTCAGCGCGTACATCGAGGCCACGTTGACGAGCGTGGCGGGCCAGCGGCCGACGATGTCACGGTCCATCTGGCGCGCGATCAGGAACGCGCCGGTGAGGTTGGTGCGGAGCGTGCGCTCCCAGTCGGCGGTCGCTGTGTCGGCGAAGTCCGGGAAGCTGCGGCCCGCGCCCATCAGCATCTCGCCGGTGATGGCGGCGTTGTTCAGGACCACGTTCGGCCGGATGCCCTCGGCGATGAGGGGGGCGAAGGCGCCCTCGACCTGCGCCTCGTCGGCCACGTCGAGCGCCGCGAAGCGGAAGCGGGGATGCGCGCCGTGCGCCGCGGCGAGCGCCTCGGCACGGGCGCCGGGGAGGTCGGTCGCGACCACGACGGCTCCCGCGGCCAGCATCCGCGCGACGTAGGTGCGCCCGAGCACGCCGCCCGCTCCGGTGATGAAGATCGTCCGCCCGTCGAGTTCGTCCGTCATCCGCGCTGCTCCATGAGGTACGCCACGATGCGGAAATCGAGCGCGCTGTCGATGTCGATCGCCCGCTCGGCCGGCATCAGGTAGGGGATCACGCGGCCCTCGAAGAGGCTTGTTGCCCGTCGGAGGTAGGCCGGATCGACCACGTAGGTCGAGGCCGCGTGCTCGTAGACCACAGGCGCCTGCTGGCGCGCGACGACGCCGCCCGGCAGGGGCTTCGAGACGTGGAGCGCCCCGGTCGCGTCGGGCTCGACGAGGTTGAAATAGGGGTTCTTCCGCGCCGGGCAGCAGGACATCACCATGTCGGGCCGCTCGGCCGCGAAGAGCGCCAGCGCCGCTGCAATGTCCTCGGGCGCGCGCAGGGGCGCCGTGCAGTCGAGGTCGAGGAACGCGTCCACCGGGCCCGCGAGCGCCTCCGAGGCGTCGAGCGCGTGCTGCCAGACGTGCCATTTCGCGGCCGTGTCGGTCGCGAGATGCGCCGGGCGGAGGCCGATCGGCAGCGTGCCCCGGGCGAGGGCGTGGGCGTAGATCTCCGGGCTGTCGGTCGAGACGACCACGGCACCGACGGCCGGATCGGCGAGGAGCTGGTCGAGGCTCCAGTCGATGAGCGGGCGGCCTTGGAGAAGCGCCATGTTCTTGCCGGGCAGGCCCTTCGAGCCGCCGCGCGCGCCGATGTGGCCGAGGATCACAGCGCGAAGCCCTCCACCATGCCGCCGAAGCGCCGTGCCGCCCAGGCCGCCGCGATGGCGCGGGAGCTTTCGGCGACGAGGTCGAGGCGCGGGGCTTCCGCGCTGGGCGCACGGCCCGCGACGAGCGCCAGGAAATCCCGCATCGCCGCAAGGAAGAGCGCGTTACGTTCAACCGGAAGGTTGAGGGTTTCGTCGCCTGCTACGGTCTCCACGACGTAGCGCTCCGCCGCGAGGTCGAAGTCGTAGCGCGCCTCCAGCCCGAGGAGCGTGATCCGCCGGTGGAGCCGCGGCGCGAGATAGTCCATCGCGACCGTCCCCACGTGCGGCCCCGCGCGCGTCACGAGGCTCGCCATGTCGACGCCGGGGCAGGCGGGATGGCCGATCGAGGCGACCGTCATCGCGGCACCGGGGAAGAGAAGCTCCGCCATGTCGATCTCGTGGCAGAGGTCGAGGAGCACGCCGCCGCCCGCAGGCCGCGCCGCATAGCTGTTGGCGAAGCGCCAGCCGCTGCGCCAGGCGCGCACGTCGTGGCCGATCTCGAAAGCGTGGCGGTAGATGCCCGACAGGTCCGCCTCCGCGAGGTGCCGCACCGCCGGATGGTAGCGCATCATGAACCCCGCGAGGCTCCGTGCGGCTACCGGCGCCGCGGCGGCGAGCACCGCCTCCACCTCGCCAGGCGCGACCGCCACCGGCTTCTCGACGTACATCGGCAGGCCTGCGTCCGCGCAGGCCGCGACGAGCGGCAGCCGCAGGTCGGTCGCCGTCGCGATCACCGCGCCGTCGGGGCCCCCGGCGATCGCCCGCTCGATGCCGCCGAGCCCCGCCCCGCGCACCGAGACCGGTACCGCGGCCGCCCCGAGCGCCTCCAGGTTCGCCGCATGGCGCCGGCCGATCGACCCTGTCCCGATGACCAGTACGCGCATCGCCCCTCCCGTGACGCGGGGTCTAGCGGGCCGACGTGGCGCGAACAACCTGTTCGCCGGGCGGCGGGGCGGCTATATCGGGCGCATGTCCACGCCCATCGCCCCCGAGATCGCCGTCCTGCCGCGTCGTCCCGCGACCGACGATGCGCGCACGAACCTCGTCGGCCTCACGCGCAAGGGCCTGCGTGCGGCGCTTCTCGCCACCGGCACGCCCGAGGCGCAGGCGAACATGCGGACGCGTCAGCTCTGGCACTGGCTCTACGCCCGCGGCGTGCGCGACTTCGGCGCGATGACCAACCTCGCCAAGGACTTCCGCGCGCGGCTCGCGGAGCACTTCGTGGTCGCGCTGCCCGAGGTCGTGACCCGCCAGGTCTCTTCCGACGGCACGCGGAAATACCTCGTGCGGATCGCCGGCGGGCACGAGGTCGAGACGGTCTACATCCCCGAGCCGGGCCGCGGCACGCTCTGCGTCTCGAGCCAGGTCGGCTGCACGCTCACCTGCGCGTTCTGCCACACCGGCACGCAGCGGCTCGTCCGCAACCTCACCGCAGGCGAGATCGTCGGACAGATCATGCTCGCGCGCGACGACCTCGGCGAATGGCCCGTGGCCGGCGCCCCGAAGGAGGAGGCGAGGCTTCTGTCGAACGTCGTGCTGATGGGCATGGGCGAGCCGCTCTACAACTTCGACGCGGTGCGCGACGCGATGCGGATCGCGATGGACGGCGAGGGCATCTCGCTGTCGCGCCGCCGGATCACGCTCTCGACGAGCGGCGTGGTGCCCGAGATCGCCCGCGCGGCGACCGAGATCGGCTGCCTCCTCGCGGTGTCGTTCCACGCCACGACCGACGCGGTGCGCGACGCTCTGGTGCCCATCAACCGCAAATGGAACATCGCGGCGCTCCTCGAGGCGCTCCGGGCCTATCCGCGGCTCTCGAACTCGGAGCGGATCACGTTCGAATACGTGATGCTCGACGGCGTGAACGACAGCGACGCCGACGCCCGGCGGCTGGTGCGCCTGATCGCGGGCATCCCGGCCAAGATCAACCTCATCCCGTTCAACGAATGGCCCGGCGCACCCTACCGCCGCTCGCCGCCCGAGCGCATCGCGGCCTTCGCCGACATCGTGCACCGCGCGGGCTACGCCTCCCCGGTCCGCACGCCGCGGGGCGAGGACATCATGGCGGCCTGCGGGCAGCTCAAGTCCGCAAGCGCCCGCGCGGCGCGGGTTCGGGCGCCGCTGGCCTGATGGCGCACGCGCATACCCACGGCAGCGCTCCCGCCGGCGACCGGCGCATCCTCCTCGCGGTGGCAGTCAACGTCGCGCTGACCGTCGCGCAGGTCGTGGGCGGCGTGCTGTCGGGCAGCCTCGCGCTCATCGCCGACGGCATCCACAACCTTTCGGACGCGCTCTCGCTCGTCATCGCCTTTGCCGCACGCCGCATCGCGCGCCGGCCCGCGGACGCCGGGATGACCTTCGGCTACGCGCGCGCCGAGACGGTCGCGGCGCTCGTGAACTACACCACGCTCATCCTCATCGCGCTCTACCTCGTGTTCGAGGCGGTGCTGCGGTTCGCGGCACCCGAGCCCGTCGCAGGCTGGCCGATCATCGTCATCGCTTGCGTCGCCCTCGCGGTCGATCTGGTGACGGCCGGGCTCACCTATGCGCTGTCGAAGTCGAGCATGAACCTGCGCGCGGCGTTCCTGCACAACGTCGCCGACGCGCTGGGCTCCGTCGGCGTGATCGTCGCCGGCGTCGTGGTGCTCGTGACCGGCTGGACCGTGATCGACCCCATCGTGACGCTCGGCATCGCCGGCTACATCCTCTGGCACGCCGCTCGGGAGACGCCCGAGGTCGTGCGCGTCTTGATGCTCGGCGCGCCCGCCGAACCTGGCGCCGACCGCGTGCTCGCGCTGATGCGCGGCACCGGCGGCGTGGCGGATGTCCATCATCTTCACCTCTGGCGCATGGAGGAAGATGCTGCCGCCGTGCAGGCGCATGTGGTGATAGAGCCCGGCCGATGGGACGAGGCCGATGCCGTGAAGGCGCGTCTGCGAGACCGGCTGGGTGATGCCGGCATCGCGCATGTTACGCTCGAGCTCGAATGTGCGCGACACGCCTGCCAAGGCGAACCGGTCATCGGCCACAAGTCGCAGGCGGCCTCGCGCTGACCGAGTTCGTCTGGCGCTTAATCTTTGGAACAAAATGTTAACGGAAGCTCTTCTTCACCCGTGCGGCCGACAGGGCCGACGGGGGCCATTCTATGACGACGGAGAGGGCAGACGATACGGCGAAGATCTCCGTGTCGGAGGAGGTTCTTTCTATCGACCGGCGCGACGTGGTCACGGGCCGCGTCCGCGTTGACACCGCGACCGAGACGCTGACGGAGAGGGTGAGCGAGGATCTCGCGAGCGTCGAGGCGACCGTCACCCGCGTGGCCGTCGACCGGACCATCGGGCCCGACGATCCGTTGCCGGTGCCGGAGACGCGCGGCGATGTGTTCGTCGTCCCGATCCTCGAAGAAGTGCTCGTCGTCGAACGGAAGCTCGTGCTGCGCGAGGAGCTTCACGTCGAGCAACATCGCAGCGTCGAGACCGTCACGGCCGATGTCCCGCGCCGTCGCCAGACCGCAACCGTGACCCGTATCGACGATACGGCAGCGATTCCATCCAATGACTCGAACGGAGAGAACCAATGACCGACGCCACCATGCACGAACGCGAAGTGACAGCCTTCTTCGACAGCCGCGCCGACGCACAGGATGCGTCCGACCGTCTGGTCGCGAGCGGTATCTCCGCCGCGCGGATCAGGATGGTCGAGGGCAACGAGACAGCGTCCGCAGGCACTACGGCGGCCAAGGCGGACGAGGACAAGGGCTTCTTCGAGAAGCTCGGCGACTTCTTCATGCCCGACGAGGATCGCGAGACCTATGCCGAAGGCCTGCGCCGCGGCGGCTACGTGGTTTCCGTCGCGACCACGCCCGACGAATACGACCAGGTGATCGACATCCTCGATGACGAGGGCACGGTCAATCTCGACGAGCGGAGCGAGACCTGGCGTTCGGACGGCTGGACCGGCACGACCGGGATGGCGACGACGGGGGCCGCGCTCGGCGGCGCCGGCATGGGGACGACCGCGCCGGCCGACATGGGGACGACGACGCCTGCCGCCATGACGGACGCCGACATGGCGCGCGGCACGGGCGACGCTTCAGTGGCCCCTCCGATGGCGAGCGCCGACCTGGGAACGCGGATGTCCGCCGACGGCGATACGCTGCAGGTCGCCGAGGAGCGTCTGCGGGTCGGCAAGCGCGACGTCTCGCATGGACGCGTCCGGATCCGGTCCTACACGGTCGAGACGCCGGTCTCCGAGGACGTGCATCTGCACCAGGAGCGCGTCGAGGTCGAGCGCCGTCCCGTGGACCGCGCGCTGACGGACGGCGACACCGCGTTCGCGGATCGCACGATCGAGGCCGAGGAGAGCGTGCAGGAGGCGGTGGTCTCGAAGGAGGCGCGCGTCACCGAGGAGATCAGCCTCCGCAAAACGTCCGAGGACGAGGTCGAGCACGTCGAGGACACGGTTCGCAAGACCGAGGTCGACGTTGACGACGACCGCACCGGCGCAACCGGGACACGCACGACGATCGACCGCGACCGGACCTGACCGACGCGAGGTCATCGAAGGGCGCCTCGCAGGAGGCGCCCTTTCTGCTGTGCGCGCGTCGGGCCTACTGCAGTCAGTCGCGTGACCAGTTGCACGATCGCTAATCGAGCCGGCGCCGCCCCGATGGCGCCCGCTTCAAAGCAGTGCCCGCTCGTCCTTGGTGCAGCAATGGTACGCCTCTAGGCCGAGAGTCATGGTCGCGCAGCCGAGGAGCCGCGGTACCTTAATGTCGAGACGCACCCAGGGAAGCGCCGGCCGTAAGGCGCGTCAGGTTAACCTTGAAGGCCGTCCGCGCGCAGCATCCCGCTCGACTGCGAGACCCTCGGTCGGACACGAACAACGGGATACGTCGCCGCGGTCTTGAGTTACCCTCGCCCGTTACCTTTCTGCTGACACACGAAAATTCACCACCTGCAATAGCCGGTCGAGGAACGCCACGCCGCGCCGGGTGAGCGCCACGATCTTGAAGCGGGCGTCCATCGGGTCGGGGTAGTTCACGAGGAAGTCCATGCCCGCTCGCTGCGCCGCTTCCGCTCGAACCAGTAGCGCAGGGCGCGGCTCGTCGTGGCACCCGTGAGACCGAGGCGGGTGTGAACGACGTGCTGGTTCCCCGGCTCGCTCTCCCGCTCGGCGGCTTAGCAGAACGCGAGCATGGTCGGGAGGGTGATCTCGGGGTCCACCTCGCGGAAGGTTTCGAGGACGCGGATGACGGACCGCAGTTCAACGGTGGAAGGCATGGAAAGGTGCTCCTGATGGGCGGGGGCTAATATACAATGCGTAGTGGAACAACTTAGCCGCCCTCGGTTACGAAGCGATTTAAGAAAAGCGGTCTTCGGCGCGAGCCCGTCGAGGATGGTTTCTGCAAAGGCGAAGACGCGCTCGTCGCCGAGGTGATCCCATCCGATGCTCCAGCGCGTGTCGTACCAGCGCCCGCCGGGCTCGGAGCCGTCCGGCGTGACGATCTTGTCGCCGGCGCGGTGGACGTGCCTCGGCACCCGGTCGAGCCCCTCCGAGATGCGTGCGGGGTCCATGTCCGGATGGCTGAGGAGCAACCGTGCCGCATAGTACAGCGGCGCCTCCGGCTCGCCGTCGTCGTCCGGCACCCCGCTCATCGCGCTGCCGGGAGGCCCGGCACCTCGGCGCGGGGCGGGGCCGTGCCGGCGGCGAGGGCGGCCAGCGCCTCCTCGGCGGTCTCGACGTAGCGGAAGAGCCCGAGGTCGGCCTCGGCGACGAGGCCCATCGCGGCGAGGGCGGGCAGATCGAGCACGCGCTCCCAGAACGCGCGGCGGAAGAGCAGCACCGGCACCCGCGCCATGCGGCCGGTCTGGATCAGCGTCAGCGTCTCGAAGAGCTCGTCGAGCGTGCCGAAGCCGCCCGGAAAGACCACGACGGCGCGGGCACGCAGCAGGAAATGCATCTTGCGGACCGCAAAGTAGTGGAAGCGGAAGCCGAGCTCGGGCGTCACCCAAGGGTTCGGTGCCTGCTCGTGCGGAAGCACGACGTTGAGCCCGACGGACCGCCCGCCGGCCTCCGCGGCGCCCCGGTTGCCGGCCTCCATCACGCCCGGACCGCCGCCGGTGACGATCACGTCGCCGGCGTCGCCGCGGGCGAGGGCGGATTCGGTGACGAGCCGCGCGAAGCGGCGCGCTTCCCCGTAGACGGGTGCCAGCGCGGCGAGCGCCGGCGTGGGCGCGGCGGCGGGGTCGGCGGGGATGCGCGCGCCGCCGAAGAGCACCACGGTCGAGGTGATCCCCGCCGCGTCGAGAGCGAGCTCGGTCTTCATCAGCTCAAGCTGCAGCCGCACCGGCCGCAGCGCATCGCTGGTCAGGAAATCGGCATCGGCGAACGCGAGCCGGTAGGCCGGCGCGTCGCCGGTCGCGGGCGCCACGATGTCCTCCTCAGCGGGGACGAGGGGGGCCGCTCGTTCGGTCACGTCTTTCCTTTCCCGCCAGCCCGCTCGATTGCGCGGGCGCGGCATCCCGACTACAGATCGGAGCCACCTTGTGCCAGACACGTTTGGAACTCGTTGATGCCGAACGCCGACGCCGACGCAAACGCCGATCTCGAAGCCGCCGTCGAGGCGGCCTGGGAGCGGCGGGACGCGCTGACGCCCGCGACCAAAGGCCCCGAGCGCGAGGCCGTCGAGGCGACGCTCGCAGCGCTCGACGGGGGGGCGCTGCGCGTGGCCGAGCCGCGGGACGGCGCCTGGCACGTCAACCAGTGGGCCAAGAAGGCGGTGCTCCTCGGATTTCGCCTGAGCGAGATGGCGCCGCAGTCGGGCGGGCCGCAGGGCGGCACCTGGTGGGACAAGGTCGACAGCAAGTTCGAGGGCTGGGGGGCGAACCAGTGGGCCGCGGCGGGCTTCCGCGCGGTGCCCGCGGCGACGGTGCGCCGCTCGGCCTACATCGCGCCGGGCGTGGTGCTGATGCCGTCCTTCGTCAACGTCGGCGCCCATGTCGGGGCGGAGACGATGGTGGACACCTGGGTCACGGTCGGCTCCTGCGCGCAGATCGGCGCGCGGGTGCATCTTTCTGGCGGCGTCGGCATCGGCGGCGTGCTCGAACCGATGCAGGCGGGTCCGACGATCATCGAGGACGACTGCTTCATCGGCGCGCGCTCGGAGGTGGTCGAGGGCGTGATCGTGCGGCAGGGCTCGGTGCTCGGCATGGGCGTGTTCCTGGGGCAGTCGACAAAGATCGTCGACCGCGAGACGGGCAGGGTGAGCTACGGCGAGGTGCCCGCGGGCTCGGTCGTCGTCGCGGGCTCGCTGCCGTCGAAGAACGGCGTGCATCTTTACTGCGCGGTGATCGTGAAGAAGGTGGACGCGCGGACGCGCTCGAAGACCTCGATCAACGCGCTGCTTCGGGACTGAACGACGCATCACGACGCAACACGAAGGGAACGGCACATGACGGGCATCGGCTGGTTCGGCGCGATCATCCTCGGCGGCATCGCGGGGTGGATCGCGGAAAAGATCATGCACGCGAACATCGGTTTGTTGACCAACATCATCCTCGGCATTCTCGGCGCGGTGGTGCTGAACGGGATCCTGGGCCTCATCACCGGCGGCACGCTCGGCGGCGTGATCGGGCAACTCGTCGTCGCGGTGATCGGCGCGTGCCTGCTGATCTGGGCCTACCGCGCGATCCGCGGACGTACATGAGCGGTGCCGGGCGCGCCAAGACGCCGCGCCCGCAGGAGGTCTACACGCTCATGATCGAGGTGGGCCGGAGCCCGGACGACGGGCTCCCGAAGGGCGCCACAGGGGCGGGGCTCCTGTGCTACGCGAGCGGCGTCGACGAGGCCGAAGCGGTGCGCGAGGCGGTCGCGGTGCTGAAGACCGCCGGCATGGCGCCGCTCGACGTGACCGGCTACGGCACGCTCGCCGACCGCGAGGGCGAGGTCGAGCCGGAAGAACGCGCGCTGATGGAACGGGCGCTTGCCGAGAACGCCGTGATCGTGGCGCAGGTGATGCCGTACGATGACTGACCCCGATCCCGTGGCGATGACCGCGGCGCTGATCCGCTGCCGGTCGGTCACGCCCGCCGACGACGGCGCGCTCGGGCTCGTCGCGGGCTGGCTCGAGGGTGCGGGCTTCGCATGCCACCGCGCCGACCGGGCCGGCACGCCGAACCTCGTCGCGCGCTGGGGGCCTAAGGCGCATCCGCGCACCTTCGGCTTCAACGGCCACACCGACGTGGTGCCTGAAGGTGCCGGCTGGACCGCCGACCCGTTCGGCGGCGTGGTGCGGGACGGCCGTATCTGGGGCCGCGGCGCCGCCGACATGAAGTCCGCCGTCGCGGCCTTCGCGGCGGCTGCGATCGAGGTCGCACGCGAGGCCCCGGATGGCGCGATCCTCCTCGCCATCACCGGCGACGAGGAGGGGCCGGGGCGCGACGGGACGCTGGCGATCCTCGACTGGATGGCGGCGGCGGGCGAGGCGATGGCCGTCTGCCTCGTCGGCGAGCCGACCTGCGTGGAGACCTTCGGCGACACGATCAAGATCGGCCGCCGCGGCTCGCTCACCGCCCGCATCCGCGCGACGGGCAAGCAGGGCCATTCCGCCTACCCGCACCGCGCCCGTAACCCGGTGCCGGCGCTGGCGCGGCTCGTGGACCGGCTGGCGCGCGCCACGCTCGACGGCGGCACGGCGCGCTTTGATCCCTCGACGTTGGCCGTGACCTCGTTCGACACCGGCAACACGGCGAGCAACGTGATCCCCGGCGCCTGCGAGGCCGTGGTCAACATCCGCTTCAACGACAGCCATTCGGGCGCGAGCCTCGCCGACTGGCTCCGCGCGGAGACGCAGGCGATCGCGGCGGAGACGGGCATCGCGCTCGACGTGGCGGTGACGATCTCGGGCGAAAGCTTCCTGACCGCACCGGGGCCGCTCACGGACCTCGTGGCGGCAGCGGTCACGGCGGGGACAGGCGTGCGGCCTGCGCTCTCGACCTCCGGCGGAACCTCGGACGCGCGCTTCGTCAAGGACCACTGCCCGGTGGTCGAGTTCGGGCTTGCCGGCCTCACGATGCACCAGACCGACGAGAACGTGCCCGTCGAGGACATCTTGGCCCTCACGCGCGTCTATGCCCGGATCCTTCGCGACTGGTTCGCCGCGCCACGGTGACGCCGCTTGCACCCTGTGCTAGGCCGATCCGATGAACGAACTTCCCTCCAAGGCAGCGCTCCTCGCCTGGATCGCCGAGCACCCCGAAGCCGCCGCCAAGCGCGACATCGCGCGCGCCTTCGGGCTGAAGGGCGAGGCGCGGGTCGAGTTGAAGCGGATGCTGCGCGAGCTCGAGGGCGAGGGCATGGTGGCGAAGCGTGGCCGCGCCTACCGCGACGCGGAGACGCTGCCGCCGGTCTCGGTGGTCGAGGTGCTGCCGCCCGACGCGGACGGCGACCTCTTCGCCCGGCCGCTCGAATGGCAGGGCGAGGGGCCCGAGCCGCGCATCCTCCTGCGGCTGCGTGCCGTCGATCCGGCGCTCGGGGCGGGCGACCGCATCCTCGCGCGCCTGATGGAGGTCGCGGGCGACGACCACCATTACGAGGCGCGGCTCATCCGGCGCATCGGGGTCGCGGCGCGGCGCGTGCTCGGCGTCTACCGGCGCGGCGCGGAGGGCGGGCGGATCGTACCGATCGACAAGGGCTCGGAACGGGAATGGCTGGTCGGTCCCGGCGCGAGCCTCGGCGCGCAGGACGGCGAACTCGTCGAGGCCGAGCAGATCGGCACGCGCATCCGGCTCGGCCTGCCGCAGGCGCGCGTCATCGACCGGCTGGGCGACCCAAGCGCGCCGCGCGCCGTGTCGCTCATCGCGATCCACCAGCACGGCATCCCGGACGCGTTCTCCGACGCCGCCGAGGCGGAGGCCGCCGCCGCCGCGCCGATGCCGCTTGGTGAGCGCACCGACCTGCGCGAGCTGCCCCTCGTCACCATCGACCCCGCCGATGCGCGTGACCACGACGACGCGGTGTTCGCGGCAGCCGACGACGATCCCGCGAACCCCGGCGGACACGTGCTCTGGGTCGCCATCGCCGATGTCGCGGCGTACGTGACGCCCGGCTCGGGGCTCGATACGGAGGCCCGCGAGCGGGGCAACTCGACCTATTTCCCCGACCGCGTGGTGCCGATGCTGCCCGAGTCGCTCTCGGGCGACCTCTGCTCGCTCCATGCCGGCGCGGACCGCGCCTGCATCGCCGTGCGGATGGTCATCGACCGCGACGGCGCGAAGCGCGCGCACCGCTTTGTGCGGGGGCTGATGCGCTCGGCGGGGTCGCTGACCTACGAGGCGGTGCAGGCGGTGGCCGACGAGGAGCCGCCTGCCGCGATGACCGATGCCGCAGCCCTCGCGGTCTCGGTGATCGGCCCGCTCTACGACGCCTACGCGGCGCTGAAGGCCGCCCGCGCGCGCCGCCAGCCGCTCGATCTCGAGCTTCCCGAGCGGCGCATCGCGCTCGGAGCGGACGGGCGCGTGACCTCGGTGGCACTGCGCGACCGGCTCGACGCACACCGGCTCATCGAGGAGTTCATGGTGCTCGCCAACGTTGCGGCCGCCGAGGAGCTGGTGGCGCGGAAGAGCCCGCTGCTGTTCCGCGTCCACGAGGAGCCGTCGCCGGAGAAGCTCGAAGCGCTGCGCGACGTGGCGCTCGCGTCGGGCTTCGCGCTCGCCAAGGGGCAGGTGCTGCAGACGCGGCACCTGAACCGGCTCCTTGAGCAGGCAGCGGGCACCGACTTCGACGAGCTGATGAACATGACCACGCTGCGCTCGATGACGCAGGCCTACTACAGCCCGGAGAACTTCGGCCATTTCGGGCTCGCGCTGCGGACCTACGCGCATTTCACCTCGCCGATCCGGCGCTATGCCGATCTCGTGGTGCACCGCGCGCTCATCGCGGCGCACGGCTGGGGCGGCGACGGGCTCGCGACGCCCGAGACCGACCGCCTCGCCGACACGGCCAAGCACATCTCCGACACCGAGCGGCGCTCGATGGCGGCGGAGCGCGACACCACCGACCGCTACCTCGCGGCCTACCTCGCCGAGCGCTCCGGGGCGGAGGTGGCGGGGCGGATCTCGGGCGTCACGCGGTTCGGGCTCTTCGTCAAGCTCGACGAGACCGGCGCGGACGGGCTCATCCCGATCCGCTCGCTCGGGCGCGAGTACTTCCACTTCGACGCCGCCGCGCAGACGCTGATGGGCGCCGACACGGGTCTCGTCCTCGGGCTCGGGCAGCGCGTCACCGTCCGCATCCTCGAGGCGGTGCCGGTGACGGGCGGGGTGTCGCTCGAGCTCCTCGAGGTCGAGGGTGCCGCGATGCCTGCGGGGCCGCGGCAGGGGTACGGCAAGGCCCGGCGGACGAAGCCCGCGCGCGCTGCCGCCAAGCGCGACGCGGTTCGCCGGAAGGTTGCGCGGACCCGTCGCTGAACGCTTCCCTGACCGGCGCATCCGCGCTACGCTGACTGCAAAACAAGAAAGCGGGCAGGGGCAATGCGGACAATCATGGCAGCGGTGACGCTGGCGATCGTGGCACTTCCGGGCTGCGGCGTCGGCGGACCCATATCACGCGAAGCGGTCGAGCGGTCGATCCGGCCGGAGGAGCGCGTCGCGGTGTCGGCAAGGGCGGTGGCGAACCCCGGCTTCGACCGCTGGGTGGCGGGCTTCCGGCCCCGCGCGCTCCGCGCGGGCATCGCGGCCCGCACCTTCGATGCGGCCTTCGCCGACGCGCGTTACGACCCGGACGTGATCGCCAAGGATCGGCGCCAGTCCGAGTTCACGAAGTCGATCTGGGACTACCTCGACAGCGCCGCCTCCGAGACGCGGATCGCCAACGGCCGCGCGGCGCTGCGGCAGTACGCGCGGACCCTCGACGCCATCGAGGCCCGCTACGGCGTCGACCGGCACGTCGTCGTCGCGGTCTGGGGGCTCGAGAGCGCCTACGGCGCGCGCCGCGGCGACGTGCCGCTCGTGAGCGCGCTCGCGACGCTGGCCTACGACGGGCGGCGCGGCAAGTTCTTCGAGACGCAGCTCATCGCGGCGCTGCAGATCATCCAGCACGGCGACGTGAGCCCTGCACGCATGACCGGCTCGTGGGCTGGCGCGATGGGGCATACGCAGTTCATTCCCACGAGCTACCTCGCCTATGCGGTCGATTTCCGTGGCGACGGCAAGCGCGACATCTGGTCGGACGATCCGACCGACGCGCTTGCCTCGACTGCCGCATACCTTGCGAAGTCGGGCTGGACGCGGGGCCAGCCCTGGGGCGTCGAAGTGCGCCTGCCGCGCGGCTTCGACCTGCGCCAGACCGGAAAGTCGGTGCGCCGCCCGGTCGCCGACTGGACCGCGCTCGGCGTGCGCGACATGGCCGGGCGTCCCGTCGGCAATCATGGCCGGGCGTCGCTCCTGCTGCCGGCGGGCGCGCGCGGGGCGGCATTCCTCATCTTCTCGAACTTCACCGCGATCTCGCGCTACAACTCCGCCGATGCCTATGTGATCGGCGTCGGTCATCTCTCGGACCGGCTTCGCGGCGGCCCGCCGATCGAGGCCGCCTGGCCGCGCGACGACCGCGCGCTGACCAGCGAGGAGCGGCGCGAGTTGCAGCAGCGCCTCACGCGGGCGGGCTACGACACGGCCGGCACGGACGGCAAGATCGGTCCGCGGACCGTCGCGGCGCTCAAGGCGTGGCAAGGCTCGAACGGGATGCTCGCGGACGGGTATGCTTCGCTCGACGTCCTTCGCAGGCTTCGCTGACAATCGCGGAACCCGTTCACGCGGGCGTGCGTTGCTTTGTCTCAGGGAAGCGGACCGCCGGCCAGCACGGCTGTGCGAGCGCGGCCTTCAGCAATAACGGAGACTGAAATGAGCGGCATCATCTACATCGTGGGCCTCGTCGTCGTGGTCCTTGCGATCCTGTCTTTCCTCGGCCTGCGCTGAAGCGCACCTATCCAACGCATCGAGGAGAAGTTTAGTTATGGCTGAACGCTATCAATCCGCCACGCCGACCGGAGCCACTTCCGCTGTCACCGTGTCGGGCAGCTACATGGACTGGGCCGCGATCCTGGCAGGCGCGGTCGTTGCATCGGCCATCGCATTCGTGTTCGCGACGTTCGGCGCGGCACTCGGGCTGAGCGCACTCTCCGCGCAGCCCGGCGAGGGCTCGGGCCAGTGGGGCACCGTCATCGTCGGTGCGTGGGCGCTCGTGACGCTGGTCGTGAGCTATCTTGCGGGCGGCTACATCGCCGGCCGGTTCCGGCGGCGCGTGGAAAGCGCGACCGAGGCAGAGGTCCATGCGCGCGACGGCGTCCACGGTCTGACGGTCTGGGGTATCGGGACGATCATCGCGGCGATCCTGTTGTCCTCCGCGGTCAGCACGACCGCGAAACTCGCGGGGAGTGCCGTGAGCACGGCAGCACAGGCGGGCTCCGCGGTCGTGTCCGGCGCCGCGAGCGTTGCCGGTGGTGCGGCGCAGGGCGTCAGCAATCTCCTGCCCGAACAGCTGCAAAACGATCCGACGACGTACATCACCGATCGGCTCTTCCGCGGGGCCGGAGGCAACGGCACGCCGCAGATCAGCGACCAGCAGCGGCAGGAGGTCCAGACCATCCTCTACAACGTGGTCAAGACCGGCGACATCAGCGACGGGGACCGGCAGTATCTGACAGGCCTCGTCGCGCAGAACTCGAACCTGTCGCAGGAGGAAGTGAACCAGCGCATCGACCAAGCGGTCCAGGGCGTGCAGGATGCGAGGCAGCAGGTCGCCGATACCGCGGCCGAAGCCGAGCAGACGGCGCGCGATGCGGCCGATACGGCGCGGAGGGCAGGTGTGATCTCGGGCTTCGTGATCGCGGCCTCGCTTCTTGTCGCTGCCGCCGCGGCCTATGTCGGCGCCGGCATCGGCGGGCACCACCGCGAGGACGGGCGCGTGCTCCGCGGCTTCGCGCCGCCGCCGCGCCGCTGACCGCGGTCGCCTGACACCGAAAGGGCGTGGCTTCGGCCGCGCCCTTTTTTCATGCGGGTCTTCGAGGACGCGTCTTGCTTTACGCTCCCTTAAGCCTTTCGGACACACAGTCTGCGAGCGGGTTTGGGGGAGCGGGCGCATGAAGTGGTCGATGGACGTGGCGGCGTCGGTCGGGTTCGGATCGGGCGGGGTCGGATCGGGCGGGGTCCGATCGGGCGGGAACGCGCCGGATCCTAGCTACTGGCGCGGCTTTCTCGAGGGCGTGCTCGCCGCGGAAGAGATCGAAGGCGCGGCCCCCGTGCTCGGCGACTTCGAGGCCGCGTGCTTTCCCTTCGACCGCGATCCCTCGAGCGAGCGGTGCGACATCGGCATCGCCGAGCGGGATGGCGGATCGGGCGAGGACGAGATGTCCGCCTTCATCGGCTTCTGTGCCGGCATCTGCTGCGACGGTCCGGTCGGCGAACCTGCCGCGAGGGCCATTGCCGCGCGGATGCAAGGCTCGGCGCTGCTGGCACATTCCTCGGCGCTGGCTGGCATGAGGGCGGTCATGGGCGACACGGCGGAGGCCGGGGCTCTCCGCGTCACGGCTTTCCTCGCGACGCTTGCTGCCGAGCCCGTCGGCGCCACGCCCGCGTGGGCGTTCGAGGCCTGCTGACAAGCGTGTTCGGTCAGCCGGCCACCGCACCCGGGGTCAGGCGGTGGCGGATCAGCGCGACCGGGTGGGCGCGCAGCGTGAGCCGCATCGCCACGTAGTCCTCGACCACGTTCTCGCCGAGCGTCATCTCGCGCAACGCGACCGCGGGCTCGACGATGCCCTCGCCGTCGATGTCGCCCGAGAAGAGCGGCAGCGGCGCCGCCCCGCCCACCGCCTTCGCCGCCCAGAGCGACTGCCGCCGGTCGAGGCCGATGTCGGCAAATGCATCGGCTTCGGCGAGCACGGTCAGGAGCTTCGGCGGGATGCCCGCGCGCCGCCAGACGTCCTCTACGGCGCGGTAGCCGTTGCCGCGTGCGGCGGTGATCCAGCGGCCCTCGTCCTCCGCCATGCCGCGGATCTGGCGGAACCCGAGCCGGAGCGCCAGCCCGCCGTGGCCGTCGGGCTCCATCACGTTGTCCCAGTAGCTCGCGTTGATCGCGATGGGGCGCACCTCGACGCCGTGCTCGCGGGCGTCGCGGACGATCTGCGCGGGGGCGTAGAACCCCATCGGCTGCGCGTTGAGGAGCGCGCAGGCGAAGATGCCGGGGTGGTGGCGCTTGATCCAGGCCGAGGCGTAGACGAGGAGCGCGAACGAAGCGGCGTGGCTCTCGGGGAAGCCATAGCTGCCGAAGCCCTCGATCTGCGCGAAGCAGCGCGTCGAGAAGTCCTCGTCGTGCCCGTTGGCGCGCATCCCGGCCATGAAGCGGTCGCGGAACTCGGTGATGTTGCCGAGCTTCTTGAACGTCGCGAGCGCGCGGCGGAGCCGGTCGGCCTCGTCGGGCGAGAACCCCGCGCCGATGATCGCGATCTGCATCGCCTGCTCCTGGAAGAGCGGCACGCCGAGCGTCTTGCCGAGCACGCGGCCGAGCTCGTCGGACGGGAAGCTCACCGTCTCCTCGCCGTTGCGGCGCCGGAGGTAGGGATGCACCATGTCGCCCTGGATCGGGCCCGGCCGGATGATCGCGACCTGGATCACGAGGTCATAAAAGCAGCGCGGCCGCATCCGGGGCAGGAAGTTCATCTGCGCCCGGCTCTCGACCTGGAACACGCCCAAGCTGTCGGCGCGGCAGAGCATGTCGTAGGTCGCGGGATCCTCGGGCGGCAGCGTCGCGAGGCTGTAGTCGGTGCGGTGGTGCTCGGCGATGAGGTCGAAGGCCTTCCTGACCGCCGACAGCATCCCGAGCGCCAGGATGTCCACCTTGAGGATGCCGAGCGCGTCGATGTCGTCCTTGTCCCAGGGGATGACGGTGCGGTCCTCCATCGTGGCGTTCTCGACGGGGGCCAACTCGTCGAGCCGGCCTTCGGTGATGACGAAGCCGCCGACGTGTTGCGACAGGTGCCGCGGGAAGCCCTGGATCTCGTGGATGAGCTCCATCGTCTGCCGGAGGCGCGGGTCCGCGGCGTCGAGGCCGATCTCCCGCAGCCGCTCGCCCTCGATGCCGCGCGCCGAGCCGAAGCCCCAGATCTGGCTCGACATCGCGCCGAGCGTGTCGTCGGCGAGCCCCATCGCGGCGCCGACCTCGCGCACCGCGCGTTTGCCGCGGTAGTGGATCACCGTGGCGCAAAGCCCCGCGCGGTGGCGGCCGTAGCGGGTGTAGATGTGCTGGATCACCTCCTCGCGGCGCTCGTGCTCGAAGTCGATGTCGATGTCGGGCGGCTCGTCGCGCGCCTCCGAGACGAAGCGCTCGAACACCATCGTGCCGATCTCGGGGCTGACGGAGGTGACGCCGAGCGCGTAGCACACGACCGAGTTTGCCGCCGAGCCGCGGCCCTGGCAGAGGATGCCGCGGCTCCGCGCGAAGGCCACGACGTCGTGGACGGTGAGGAAGTAGGGCTCGTAGGCGAGCCGGGCGATGAGCGCGAGCTCGTGGTCGGCCATCGCGCGCACGCGGGCCGGCACCCCCGCGGGATAGCGCCAGGCGAGGCCCTCGGCGGCGAGGCGCGCCAAGCGGCCGGGCGCCGTCTCGCCGCCGACGAGCTCGGAGGGATACTCGTAGCGCAGCTCGTCGAGCGAGAACGCGAGCCGGTCGGCGATGGCCGCGCTCTCCTTGACCGCGCCGAGGTGGCCGCGGAAGAGCCGCCGCATCTCGCCCGCCGACCGGAGCCGCACCTCGGCGTTGGCGAGCGCCTGCCGGCCCAGCGCATCGACGCGGGTGCCGGTGCGGATCGCGGTCAGCACGTCGGCGAGGCGGCGGCGTGCGCCGTGGTGCATGAGCGGCAGCGCCGATGCCACCGTCGGCACGCCGAGCCGGGCCGCGGCGGCGGCGAGCGCCTCGAACCGCGCGCCGTCCTGCCCGTCGTAGCGCGGCGCCATCAGGAGCGCGACCTGGCCCGGAAAGGCCTCGGCCAGCCCCGCGGCCCCGGCGCCGCTGCCGCCCGGATGGAGGAGCATCTCGAGGCCCGCGCCCCATTGGAGGAGGTCGTCGAGATGGAGCTCGCAGGCCCCCTTCGGCGCGCGGAGCCGGCCCACCGACAGGAGCCGGCAGAGCCGCCCCCAGGCCGCCCGGTCGCGCGGCAGGACGGTCACGCCGAGGCCCGAGGCAAGCACGATCCGTGCCGCCGGGATGAGCCGGGGCAGGCAGCGCAGCCCCGGCACGCGGGCGGGATCGCGGGCGATCTCGCGCGCTTCGAGATGCGCCCGCACGATGCCTGCGACCGAGTTCTCGTCGGCGACGGCAAGCCCCGGCAGCCCCAGCTCCGCCGCCCGCCGCATGTACTCCTCGGGATGCGAGGCGCCGGTCAGGAAGGTGAAGTTCGACGTGGCGGAGAGCTCGGTGAATCGCATGAAGACAGCGTATTCCCGTTTTGTTCTGGTGTGGAGTCCGTCCTAGCGGGCCAGTTCCCCGCGGAACCCGTCGATCACCACGGCGTAGACCGCGCGCTTGAAGGGGACGATGCCCGCCACGAGGGCGTCGGGCTCGCGCCAGGACCAGGCGGAAAACTCGGCGTGGGGCAGGGCGATGTCGATGTCCTCGTCCCGACCAAGGTAGCGCATCAGGAACCAGTGCTGCGCCTGGCCCCGGTAGCGGCCGTGCCAGATGCGCGGCACGAGGTCGGCGGGGAGGTCGTAGGTCAGCACGCCCGGCCGCTCGGCGACGATCTCGACGGCGGCGGCGGGGATGCCGGTCTCCTCGGCGAGCTCGCGCAATGCCGCGTCGCGCGGGCTCTCGCCGGGGTCGATCCCGCCCTGCGGCATCTGCCAGGCCTCCACGTCGCGGTCGATCCGCTGGCCCGCGAACACGCGGCCCTCGCGCGCGAGCACGATGCCCACGCAGGGCCGGTAGGGCAGGGCTGCGATCTCGGCGGGCGTCACGCGATGCACGCCGCGCCGAGATCGAGCCGTCGTCCGGTCACTTCGTGACCGGCTGGTTCTCCTCGGCGAGCACGGTCAGCCCCTTGAGGATGTCGATCGCATAGGCGAGCTGGTAGTCCTCGTCGCGCAGCTTGGCGCTTTCCTCGGCCTTGGCGCGCTCCTCCTCGAGCACCTTCTTTTCGTCCGCGGACATGCTGTCGTTCGACAGGATGCCGCGCAGATCGGACTCGAAGCGGCCCTTCGGCACCGGCGTGGCATCGGCCTCGGGCGTCTCGGCCTTGACGGGCGGCTGGTTGACGACGATGTCCGGCGACACCCCGAGCGCCTGGATCGAGCGCCCCGACGGCGTGTAGTAGCGCGCCGTCGTGAGCCGCATCGCGCCCTCGTTCTTCAGCGGCATGACGGTCTGCACCGAGCCCTTGCCGAAGCTCTTGGTGCCGATGACGACCGCACGGCGATGGTCCTGCAGCGCACCCGCGACGATCTCCGAAGCCGAGGCCGAGCCGCCGTTGATGAGCACCACCATCGGCTTGCCGTCGATGAGGTCGCCGGGCGTCGCGTTGTAGCGGTCGCCGTCCTCGGGGTTGCGGCCGCGCGTCGAGACGATCTCGCCTGAGTCGAGGAACGCGTCCGAGACCTTGATCGCCTGCGTCAGAAGCCCGCCGGGGTTGTTCCTGAGGTCGAGCACCACGCCGTTGATCTTGTCGATCCCGCCAAGCTCGTCGGCGGCCTTCTTCAGGCTGTCGTCGAGGTTGGGATAGGTCTGGTCGTTGAACGTGGTCACGCGCAGCACGACGCTCTGGCCCTCGGCGCGGCCCTTCACGGCGGTGATCTTGATCGTGTCGCGGATGATCGACACGTCGAAGGGCTCGTCCTTGCCCTCGCGGACGACGGTGATGAGGATTTCCGACCCGATCGGGCCGCGCATCATCTCGACCGCCTGGTCGAGCGTCAGGCCCTGCACCGCCTCGCCGTTGACCTCGGTGATGAAGTCGCCCGCCTCGATCCCGGCCTTCGCCGCGGGCGTGCCGTCGATCGGCGAGACCACCTTGACGAAGCCGTTCTCCTGCGTGACCTCGATGCCGAGCCCGCCGAACTCGCCGCGCGTCTGCTCGCGCATGTCGGTGTAGTCCTTCGGCGGCAGGTAGCTCGAATGCGGGTCGAGCGAGGTGAGCATCCCGTTGATCGCGGCGTCGATCAGCTTCTGCGGGTCGACCTCCTCGACGTACTGCGCGCGGATACGCTCGAAGATGTCGCCGAAAAGATCGAGCTGCTGGTAGATCGAGGCCTTGGGCTTGGTCTCCTGGGCCACGAGCGGCCCCGCGATCTGGGTCGTGAGCACCACACCGGCCAGCGTTCCGCCCAGCGCGGCGACGACGAATTTCCTCATGGCATGTCTGTCCTTGTTGCTGCGAACCATCGGGCGGGGTCCACGGGTTCCTTGTCTCGTCTGAGTTCCATGTAGAGCGTTTCGGTGAGCCCGGCGAGGCCGGACTGGCCGGTGCCGGCCACGATGGCGCGAGGTGCGGCGTCGACGCCCGGCATCAGGGCAAGGGGCGCCCCTTCCGCGATGATGTCGCCCGGCTCGCCGTAGACCGTGCCGAGGCCTCCCAGAACGATCAGATAGTCTGCGGCGGGCTCGAGGATCATCACATTTCCGTAGTCGAGGAGCGGGCCGCGGTAGCGCACCGTCGCGGTGACGGGTGCCGTGACGACCGCTTGCGGCAGGCAGGCGATGGAGACGCCGGGCCGCGCGGTGCCGCTGCCGTCGGGGACGCGGTAGCCGCGCGCCACGCGGCCTGCGACGGGAAGCGGCAGCGTGCCCTTCAGGCTCGCGAAGTCGGGCGCGTCGGTCGGCGGCAGGTGCGCGTCGTCGAGGAGGTCCGCGAAGCCGTCAAGCGTTGCGACGCCTCGGGCCAGGACCGCCAGCTCCTCGTCGCTCTCGGCGAAGCGATGCGGCAGCCCGCGGCGCTCGGCGAGCGCCGTCCCCAAGGCAGCCCGCGCCGACTGGACGCTCGCGAGCCCGTCGCCGAGCGTCGTCAGCGCCGAGGTCTGAACCGCTTGCAACGCGGCGATCTCTGCGAGCTGGCCGCGCAGCCCCGCCGTCTTCTGCGCCATGTCTTCTGCAAGGTGCGCCGCGAGCAGTTCCGCGCGCACCGTCGCGAGCGGCCCGTCGGGGCTCAGGATCACGCGCGGCTCGGGCTCACGCGCCATCGCGAGGACCGCGCCGAGGAGCGCCGCCGTCTCGCTTCGTCCGGCATCGAGCCCGGCGCGGACGGTCGCCTCGCGCGCCGCCGCATCGCGGAGCGCCGCGCGCAGCGTGCCGAGGCCGTTCTCGTAGACGCGGATCGTGCCCGACAGGGCCGCAATGCGGTCGCGCGCTCCCCGGGCCCGGTCGAGGTCGGCAATCGCCTGCCGCAGACCATCCGCCGCTGCTCGCGCCGCGGCACCCGTATCTCCCGCACCGGCCGGCGTGGCCAGCAGTACGGCGATGAGCGCGGCGCGGATCATCCGTCGATCAGGCTCCGCCCGGTCATCTCCGGCGGCTGCGCGACATCCATCAGGTGCAGGAGGGTCGGCGCGAGGTCCGCGAGGCGACCGTCATGGATCGTCGCGCCGGCAGGCCCGCCGACCACGATCACCGGTACGAGGTTCGTCGTGTGCGCCGTGTGCGGGCGGCCGGTCTCGGGATCGACCATCGTCTCCGAATTGCCGTGGTCCGCCGTCACCACCATCGCGCCGCCGGCCGTCTCGAGTGCCGCAAGCGCCCGTCCGAGCCCGACATCCACCGCGGCGCAGGCGGCCGTGGCGGCGCCGAGGTCTCCCGTGTGCCCCACCATGTCGGCGTTGGCGTAGTTCACCACGATGAGGTCGTAGCCTGCCGCGATGGCCTCGACGAGCCGGTCCGTCACTTCGACCGACGACATCTCGGGCTTGAGGTCGTAGGTCGCGACGGCAGGGCTCTTCGGCATCGCGCGGTCCTCGCCCGCGTAGGGCGCCTCGCGGCCGCCGTTGAGGAAGAACGTGACATGCGGGTACTTCTCGGTCTCGGCAACGCGAAACTGCCGCAGTCCCTTCGCGGCCACCCATTCGCCGATCGTGTTGTGCAGCGTCTGCTTCGGGAACACGGCCGTCATGTAGGCGTCGTGCGCCTTCGAGTAGTCCACCATCCCGAGCATCGCGGCCCAGTGCGGCCGTGCCCCCGTCTCGAAGCCGTCGAAGCCAGGGTCGCCGAGCGCCGCGAGGATCTCGCGCGCCCTGTCGGCCCGGAAGTTCAGGCAGAACACGCCGTCGCCGTCGCGGGCGCCGGCGTAGCCGTCGATGACGGTGGGTGCCACGAACTCGTCGGTCTCGTCCCGCGCGGCCGCGGCGGCGATCGCGGCGGCGGGGTCGTCGGCGGTCTCGCCCCTGGAGTGGACGATGGCGTTGAAGGCGCGCTCGACGCGCGGCCAACGGGTATCGCGGTCCATCGCGTAGTAGCGGCCCGAGACGGTGGCGACGGCGGCGCCTTCGGGGAGCGCGGCCTCGAGATGGGCGAGAAACCCCGCCGCGGTGCCAGGCGCCACGTCGCGCCCGTCGGTGACCGCGTGGACCGCGACGGGGAGCCCCTGCGCCGCGAGGATCTGCGCCACCGCGATCATGTGGTCGATGTGGCCGTGGACGCCGCCGTCCGAGGCCACGCCGATCAGATGCGCGGTTCCGGCTGACGCGCGCAGCGTCGCCACGAAATCCGTGAGCGCCGCGTTCCTCGCCAGTGAACCGTTCTCGATGGCGAGGGCGATCTGGCCGAGGTCCATCGCCACCACCCGGCCCGCGCCGATGTTGGTATGTCCGACCTCGGAATTGCCCATCTGCCCGGTCGGCAGCCCGACGTCGGGACCGAAGGTCACGAGCGTCGCATGTGGGCAGGTCGCCATCAGCCGGTCGAAGTTCGGCGTGTTCGCAAGGACCGGCGCATTCGCTTCGCGGGCGTCGCGCAGGCCCCAGCCATCGAGGATGCAGAGGACGACGGGCTTCTTCGCGGGCATCGCAGGCCTCCCGGGGTTTGATCCGCGCGGTTCTAGGCGTGGCTCGCCGCGGTGGCAACCGTCAGGCCCGGTGGTAGGGCGTCCCCGCCAGGATCGAGGCGGCGCGGTAAAGCTGTTCGACGAGCATCACGCGCGCGAGGAGATGCGGCCAGACCATCGGCCCGAACGACACACGCCGGTCCGCCGCCTCCCGCAGCCCCGGCGCGAGACCATCGGCGCCGCCGATGAGGATGGCGGTCACCGGATGGCCCGCATCGCGCGCCTGAGCCAGCAGGGCAGCGAAGGCCGGCGACGAGAGCCTGTCGCCGCGCTCGTCGAGCGCGATGGAGAAGGCGGGCGAGGGCAGGGCGCGGGCGAGGAGGTCCGCTTCCGCGTCGCGGCCGCCGCCGCGCCGGTCCTCGACCTCCGCAAGCGCCAACGGCCCGAGGCCCAGCGCCCGGCCGGCGCGGTCGAAGCGCGCGACATAATCGTCAATGAGCAGCTTGTGCGGTCCGGCACGCAGCCGGCCGACCGCGCAGACGACAAGCCTCACGCGACCGAAATCAGACGGGTGCCGCGCGGGGGCCGCCGGCGGGCGTCCACATCTTCTCGAGCTGGTAGAAGTCGCGCACTTCGGGGCGGAACACATGGACGATCACGTCGCCCGCATCGATCAGCACCCAGTCGCCGGCATCCTTGCCCTCGACCTTCGCGAGCGTGCCCGTCTCCGCCTTCAGGCGGTCGACGAGCTTCTCGGCGATGGCGCTCACCTGTCGCGTCGAACGACCCGAACAGATCACCATGTGGTCGGCGATCTCGGAGCGTCCGGCGAGCGGGATCGTGACGACCTCCTCGGCCTTGTCGTCATCAAGCGATGCCAGAACCAGCGCGAGGAGCCGGTCGCTGGCGGCGTCCTTGCCGGTCGTTGCCGTGCCGTTGGCGGGACGTGGCATCTCGGCATCGGCCCGCGCTTCGGATCGGGACAGGGGATCATCCTCCGTTGAAAGGCGCAAAGCGACAGCACCTGCGCCATTAAATACCATCGCGACCGTCAGATCTCAACGGAGCGACGCACATTTCGGCGTTCCTTCGCCGTTTTCAGGCCGGCGGCCGTGTCGCGGCCATGCTCGCGCGCTCCCCAAAGCGCGCCTCCCACTGCGCGAGCGCCGCGCGGCCGGCGCGCCAGTCGCGCGCTGCGTGGCGGAAATCGAGGTAGCCAAGCGCGCAGCCGACCGCGATCTGGCCGATGTCGAGCGGCCCCGCGAGATGACCGATCCAGCGCGCGTCGAGCACGTCGAGCGTGCGCGCGATCTTGCCCCATTGCGCCTCGACCCACTCCGTCGAGCGGCGGTCCTCGGAGCGCAGGCGCGTCTCGTAGACCATCAGGATCGCGGCATCGAGGATGCCGTCCGCCGTCGCCTCGAGCGTCAGGCTCTCCCAGAGCCGCGGCGCCGCAGGGGTGAGCCTGCCGCCCGCAAGGCCGTCGAGATAACGGCAGATGACACGGCTGTCGTAGAGCGCCGGGCCGTCGGGGCGCTCGAGCACCGGCACTTTGCCGAGCGGGTTCTGCGCCAGCGGGATGGAGCCCGGCTCGAGCGCGGTGCCGGATGCCTGCACGAGCGTGACCGCAGCCGCCTGTCCGGTCTCCGCGACGACGACACGGACCTTGCGGACGAAGGGCGAGGTCTCGGACCCGAAGAGCCGCATCTCAAAGCCTCCTCACGCGCAGCCGTCCAAGCGCCGCCGCGTCGATCTCGACGCCGCCGCCCTCCCACCGCAGCACCCGTCTGAGGCGCAGGGTGGCGTTGCTCTGCGGCGCGTCGCGCAGGCGATGCGCGGTGATGCCGTCCGGCACGGCGTCGAGCGCGTCCTCCGCCGCCTGGTCGGTACGGCCCGCGTCGATCGCACGAAGGGTCGCGCGCGTCGCGGCCCAGGTCACCAGCGCGGGGACGCCGTAGCGGAGCGCGAGGCGCGCAACGGGCAGGACGGGCAACGGCATGGCGATCTCCTCACGGGCCGCGCGGAATGGTAGGCGACGCCCCGGCCGCTGTCCATTGCAGAGCGCTGCCGCCGGCGCCGGGTCAGGCATCGCGCATCAGTGCGCCGAGCGCGGGCGGGAGATTTTCGGCGGCTCGAAGGCGCACCTCGGCGGGCTTGTTCTGGCTCAGCTTCCACGTACCTTCGGTCGACGTGATCTCGAGCCGGCAGGGGACGATGGCGCGCATCATCCGGGCCATGACGCCATCCGTCATCTTGGCGCTGGTCCACGGGCGTTTCGGCGCGAGGCGCGCCTCGAAAGCCGCCGACAGCCGGTCGAGCATCGGCTCGAGCGTGTGCTCCGGCAGGGTGACGAGCCGGCCGCGCAGATGGACCGCAACGTAGTTCCACGTCGGCACCTGGTCGGGGACGCCGTACCAGTCTGGCGAGACGTAGGCCTCGGGGCCCATCGCCGCGAGGACCGCCGGCGCGGGCAGCGCGGCGAGGACAGGATTGGAACGCACGAGGTGCAGCTCGACCGAAGCCCCGTCCTCCGCGATGAGGAACGGGACATGCGCGAGAAGCGGCCCATCCAACCCTGCGCCATCCACGCCGGAGACCGCAAGCATCCCGAAGCCACGCGCCCGCGCGAAGGCGAGCCGCTCGGCCTCCGGCGTCTGGCGGAAGGCGGGGTTCGGGTGCATCAGACCGCTACCAGCCGGCCTCCGGCGTGTCCGGCGATCCGGGCGGTCACGATCGTGCCGACGGCGTGGTCGGTGGCGAACTCGACCTCGGCAAAGGTCTCGGTGCGGCCACGCCGCGGGGTTTCCATGAGCACCGCCTGCACCGTGCCGATCTGGCGCGCGAGGAAGCGGTCGCGTGCGGCGGTGCCCTCGGCGCGCAGGCAGCGGGCGCGCTCGCGGATCGTCGCGCCGTCGAGGGCCGGCATCCGTGCCGCGGGCGTGCCCGCGCGGGCGGAGAACGGGAACACGTGGAGCCATGCGAGCCCGCAGTCGGCGACAAGCGCCCGGGTGCGTTCGGCCATTGCCTCGGTCTCGGTCGGGAAGCCCGCGATGAGGTCGGCACCGAGCGCGATGCCGGGGCGAAGCGTGCGCGCCGTCTCGCAGAACCGTACCGCGTCCTCGCGGAGATGTCGCCGCTTCATCCGCTTCAGGATCAGGTCGTCACCGGCCTGCAGCGAGAGGTGGAGATGCGGCATGAGGCGCGGCTCGGTCGCGAGCGCCTCCATCAGCGCGGGGTCCGCCTCGATGCTGTCGATCGACGACAGCCGAAGCCGGGCGAGGTCCGGCGCCGCGCGAAGCACGCTTCGCACGAGGTCGCCGAGCCGCGGCGTGCCGTCGAGATCGCCGCCCCAGGAGGTGAGATCGACGCCGGTGAGCACGACCTCCCGGAACCCGGCGTCGCGCAGGCGGGCGACCTGGTCGACGACGGTCGCCGCCGGGACCGAGCGCGACGCGCCGCGGCCGTAGGGGATGATGCAGAACGTGCAGCGGTGGTCGCAGCCGTTCTGCACCTGCACATAGGCGCGGGCGCGCTGGCCGGCGCCGTCGACCGGCGGGGTGGCGGCCGTCCGCAGCCGCGCGAGGCCGCCGGTCGCGAGACGCGGCACCGGTCCGATGAAACCGGGGGCAAGCGCGTCCCACGTCGGCGCTTCGAGCTTTTCCGCGTTGCCCATGACATGCGTGACCTCCGGCATCGCGGCGAAGCCCGCGGGCTCGGTCTGCGCGGCGCACCCCGTCACCACGATCCGTGCGCCGGGCTGCTGCCGGGCGGCGGCGCGGACTTCCTGCCGGGCCTTCCGCACCGCCTCCGCCGTGACGGCGCACGTGTTCACCACCACCGTTCCGGTCACGCCCGCGCGCGACGCGAGGCCCGACATCGCCTCGGTCTCCCAGGCGTTGAGCCGGCAGCCTTGCGTCACGAACCGCGTCGTCATGCGGGCACCAGCGCGGCGAGGTCGATGCGGCCGTCGAACACATGCGCCGTAGGGCCCGTCGTCCACACGCCGTCGCGCCGCCAGTCGACGTCCAGCGCGCCGCCGTCGAGCCGGACGGTCACGCGCCGCCCGGTCAGGCCGCGCCGGGCGGCGGCGACCGCCGCGGCCGTGGCGCACGAGCCCGACGCCAGCGTGATCCCGGTGCCGCGCTCCCAGACGCGGACGCGCAGGCTGCCGTCCGGCAGCAGCGCCGCCACCTCGACGTTGGTGCGTTCGGGGAACAGCGGGTGATGCTCGACCGCCGGACCCAGCGTGCCAAGGTCCGACGCCTCGACATCCGCGACGAAGAACGTGCAGTGCGGGTTGCCGAGGCTCGTCGCTGTCGGCGCGCCCTCGAGCGGCAGCGCGTCGGTGTCGCATGCCTCGGCGAGCGGTATCTCGCGCCAGCCCGTCCGCGGTGCGCCCATGTTGACGCGCGTAAGGCCGTTCCCCGCGTCCTCGGCCGCAAGCATCCCGTGGCCCGTGCGGACCCGGAGCGCGGTCAGTCCCGTCCGGACCATCTCGGAGCGGGCGATGCAGCGCGTGGCATTGCCGCAGGTGGCCGAGGGCGTGCCGTCGGCGTTCCAGAACGCGAGTGCGATGTCGGCGTCCGGCGCGGCACTCACCACCGCGAGCTGATCGAACCCCACGCCCCGCTGCCGGTCGGCGATCGCGCGCACGAGACCCGGCGTCAGTTCCGGCAGCGCGCCGTCGCGCGCGTCGAGCACGACAAAGTCGTTGCCGAGCCCGTGCATCTTGGCGAAGGGCAGGCCGTCCGGTGCGGTGCGCTGGTTCATGCCCGGCGCGATACACGAGCCAGCGCGCGTTTGAAAGGCGCGCCCGGAATGCGCTTGACCCGCCGAAGCGATCTTTTTACTCACCGCCCGGGGAGCCTGTAGCTCAGCTGGTAGAGCAACTGACTTTTAATCAGTAGGTCTCGGGTTCGAACCCCGACGGGCTCACCATCTCCCCGGCGTCGGAGCGTCGGTAAAGGCCTCCATCCCGGTCATCCGAGCCCCATATCCGGCGCATGGCACCCAAGCCGCGCAGGAGGTTCCGCAGCGCGGAAACGAAGGGCATCATCCATCGATCCGGTCGGCTAGCTTACGACGGCGACTAATCGATTCGTTAACCGAGGGAGGGGCGAGATGAACGAGCAGGCCATCGGTTCCGGCCGCATTCCGGCCGCGGCGCCGGCAGGGACGGGCGAGGCGTACATGCCGGGCTTCGGCAACGATTTCGAGACCGAAGCGCTCCCGGGCGCCCTGCCGCAGGGGCGCAACAGTCCGCAGAAGGTCAACTACGGCCTTTACGGCGAGCAGCTTTCCGGCACGGCGTTCACCGCCCCCGGCCACCAGAACGAACGGACCTGGTGTTACCGCATCCGTCCCTCGGTCAAGCATTCCGGCCGCTACGAGCGGATCGACCTGCCCTATTGGAAGACCGCGCCGCATGTCCCGCAGGATGTGACCTCGCTCGGCCAGTACCGCTGGGATCCGCTGCCGCATTCCGACGAGAAGCTGACCTGGCTGACCGGAATGCGAACGATGACGACGGCCGGCGACGTGAACACGCAGATCGGGATGGCGAGCCATGTGTATCTTGTCACCGCGTCGATGCAGGACGCCTATTTCTTCTCCGCCGACAGCGAGCTGCTCGTCGTGCCGCAGGATGGGCGGCTCCGGTTCGCGACCGAGCTCGGCGTGATCGACCTGAAGCCGCAGGAGATCGCGATCATCCCGCGGGGCCTCGTCTACCGGGTGGAGGTGCTGGACGGTCCGGCGCGCGGCTTCGTGTGCGAGAACTACGGGCAGAAGTTTGCTCTGCCGGGCCGGGGCCCGATCGGGGCCAACTGCATGGCGAACCGGCGCGACTTCAAGACGCCCGTTGCCGCATATGAGGACCGCGATGCAGCCTCGACCATGACGGTCAAGTGGTGCGGGCAGTTTCACCGCTGCGGGATCGCCCAATCGCCGCTCGATGTCGTGGCGTGGCACGGCAACTACGCGCCGGTCAAATACGACATGAACACCTACTGTCCCGTCGGCGCGATCCTGTTCGACCATCCCGACCCCTCGATCTTCACGGTCCTGACCGCTCCGTCCGGGGTGGAGGGCACCGCGAACATCGATTTCGTGCTGTTCCGCGATCGCTGGATGACGACGGAGGACACGTTCCGTCCGCCCTGGTACCATCGGAACGTCATGTCCGAGCTGATGGGCAACATCCACGGTCAGTACGACGCCAAGCCGCATGGCTTCGTGCCGGGAGGGATGAGCCTGCACAACATGATGCTGCCGCATGGCCCCGACCTCGAGGCATTCGAGGGCGCGTCGAACGCCGAGCTCAAGCCGCAGAAGCTCGAGGACACGATGGCGTTCATGTTCGAGACGCGCTTTCCGCAGCATCTGACCGAGTTCGCCGCGAAGGAAGCGGCATTGCAGGACGACTACGTCGATTGCTGGACGGGACTGAAAAAGAAGTTCGACGGCACGCCTGGACGAAAGTGAGGGAGAGACCGTGAGTCTGGCGCCGAGTTGGGTCGAGAGCGCGAACAGGGCGACGACGGATTTCCCGCTCAACAACCTGCCCTACGGGGTGTTCTCCACGCAAGGCACGGCCCCGCGCTGCGGTGTGGCGATCGGAGACCTCATCCTCGACCTGGCACGCGCCGAGGCGGCCGGACTGACGGGAACGGACGGCATCTTCGGCAGGCCATCGTGGAACGGGCTGATGGCAGAGGGGCCGGACGCATGGTCGGCGTTTCGCACGACGGTCGCCGCGCTGCTGGCGGAAGGGTCGGGGGATCGCGCGGCGGTCGAGCCGATGCTGGTCCGGATCGACGACGCGGCGCTGCATCTGCCGTTCGAGGTCGCGGAGTACACCGATTTCTATGCCGGGCGGCAACATGCCACCAACGTCGGCACCATGTTCCGCGGCGCGGAGAACGCGCTTCCGGCGAACTGGCTGCACATCCCCATCGGCTACAACGGCCGCGCCTCGACCGTGGTCGTCTCGGGCACCGACGTGCGCCGCCCGGCGGGCCAGACCCGGGCCGGGGATGCGGCCATGCCGACGTTCGGCCCGTGCAGGCGACTGGACTTCGAGCTGGAGCTGGGCGCCATCGTGGGGACGCCGTCCAAGATGGGCGAGCCGATCACCGTGCAGCAGGCGCGCGACATGATCTTCGGCTACGTGCTCCTCAACGACTGGTCGGCGCGGGATCTGCAGGCCTGGGAATCCCAGCCCCTCGGGCCGTTTCAGGCCAAGGCCTTCGCCACCACGATCAGCCCCTGGATCGTCGCTCCGGCGGCCTTGGCGCCCTTCGCCTGCAACGCCCCGGAGCGCGAGACGGAACTCCTCCCGTATCTGAGGGAAGACGACCCGAGCCTCTACGACATCCACCTCACCGCCGAACTGGCGCCCGAGGGCGGTCCCGCGACCACCATCGCACGGGCCAACGCGAGCTGGCTCTACTATTCCGCCGCCCAGCAGCTGACGCATCACGCATCGTCCGGCTGCGCCATGCGGATCGGCGATCTCCTCGGGTCCGGCACGATTTCGGGGCCGGAGGCGGGCAGCTACGGCTCGCTCCTGGAGCTGACCTGGAACGGGGCGGCGCCGCTCGAGCTTGATGGCGGCGTGACGCGGACCTTCATCGAGGACGGCGACAGGCTGACGCTGCGGGGGCACGCCGGGGGCGACGGATACCGCGTGGGCTTCGGCTCCTGCAGCGGCCGGATCATCCCCGCCCCCGACTACCCTTGACCATCGACGCGATCCGCAGGGCCGCGAAGACGCCGACTGAGCGCGAAGGCGTACGCGTCGCGGGGCGACGTGGCGGACCGAAGATCGGCTGGACCGGCGCGTGCGCGTGCGTTTTCGGCTGCGGGCGTCCCGGAACTCGGGCGTGATCGTCGGCCACGGCAGCGCAGGGTTCAATGCGACGCAGGCGACCAGGGCGATCCGCGCCTGGCCGGAAGCGGGCGCTCCCATGCATGAAGCGCGGTGGCGTCGCGGCCCTGCGCGCTAGGTCAACGCAGGTTGAATGCCGACAGCCGGGGGCGCGTCCTCATCTACGCGGGCGGCGCTTGGAAACGCGTTGTTCGTCGCCCGCCTGGCACGCCCATTTCGTTTCGCCGAAATCCGGCGCAGGACGACCGTCTGCCGCGCGCGATCCCTGCCGCCGACGTCAGCCCATCCCGAGCCGCATCAGCGCGCGGCGAACGGGCGTCGCTCGGTGCAGCGCGCTCAACCCGGCCATCCGGAGGTCGCGCAGGACGGGTGCCTCGGCCATCGCGGCCCGGTTCAGGAGGTCCACGCCGGCCATCCGGGCCATCACGTCGCGACGGCGGCGGGCATCGTAGCGCGCGAGCGTCGCGGCATCGCCCAGCGTCTCCGGCGCGGCCAGCGCCACCAGCGCCGCGATGTCTCCGAGGCCGGTGTTGAGCCCCTGCGCGCCAATCGGCGGCATGACATGCGCGGCTTCGGCCACGAGCGCCGTTCGCGGAGCATGGAAGCGATCGGCGATCTGCGACACGATGGGCCAGATCGTCCGCCGCGACGCGAGCCGAAGGGGGCCGAGCACACCGGCCGAACGGTGCGTCATCGCGGCCTCAAAGGCCGGCACGTCGAGCGCCATGAGCCGGTCGGCCTCCTCGGCCCGTTCCATCCAGACGACGGACGACGAGGCACGTCCGTCGTGATCGGGGAGCGGCACGAGCGTGAATGGTCCGCCGGTCCGGTGCAGCTCGGTCGAGACGCCGCGGTGCGGGGTGTCGTGCGTGACCGCAAAGGCGAGCGCCTTCTGGCCGTAGCGGACCCGGCGGACGCCGATGCCGAGCGCGCCGCGGACCGGGGAGTCGCGCCCGTCGGCCGCAACGACGAGCCGGGCGCGGAGCCGGGTGCCGTCGGTGAGCGCGACGAGCGCCTCGGCGGCGCGCGCGGTGATCCCGTCCGTGCCGGTGCCCGTGCGGAAAGACACGGACGGGTGCGCTTCGATCGCGGCGTGGAGTTCGCGGCGGATGAGCCAGTTCGGGACGTTCTGCCCGAACGCCTCCCGGTCGATGTCGGCGGCGGCGAAGTCGCGCGTGAGCCGCGGCGTCGGTGCGGCACCTCCCGCATCGACGAGGCGCATCACGGCGAGCGGGGTCGCATGCGGTGCCATCCGCGTCCACGCGCCCGCGTCCTCGAGAAGCTTCACCGACGGCGCGAGAAGCGCGGTCGACCGGTGATCCGCGCCTTCGGCCTCGCGCTCGGTGATCGGCGGCGCGGGATCGACGACCGTCACGGAGAAGCCGCGCGCCCCGAAGCAGAGGGCCGCCGCGAGCCCGGCGATGCCGCCGCC
This sequence comes from Paracoccaceae bacterium, assembly GCA_965219015.1. Taxonomy (GTDB): domain Bacteria; phylum Pseudomonadota; class Alphaproteobacteria; order Rhodobacterales; family Rhodobacteraceae; genus CBDCNH01. The sequence continues at coordinate 556,204 of CBDCNH010000011.1, read as the reverse complement.
CGAGACCAGAACGTCCGTCGTGCCAAGAGCCATGACGCCACCTCCTGCCCGCGACATAGGCGGCGCCGTCGAAGTGTCGAATGGTCAGGCGACGGCGGCGAGCACGGGCTCCGTCTCGGCATCGTCGAAATGGCCGTGGCTGGTCTTGTCCCAGTAGAAGGGTCGCGCAACGAGCTCCCAGAACCCTTTGTAGGAGGCAAGGCAGCCGAGCGGAAAGTAGAACGGCAGGGTGCAGGCCCAGCCCCTGAGCCAGCGATGCTTCGGGGTCGAGACCGCGCAGATGCCGATGCTGACGTTGATGACCTCGGACGCGATGAAGATCGCCGTGAGAGCGGTCACGACCTGCCCCGGCAGAACCGCTGCGAGCGGATGGCCGAGCCCGAGGGCCAGCAGCCAGAACGACCATAGGACCGGCGCGAGGAGGAACTGCGAGAGGGTGCCGAGAAACAGCACCTGCACCCCGAAGAAGCGCCACGGCCCGAGCTGGTGCCAGAGCAGGCCCGGGTCGCGCATGTGGACGGCGTAGGTCATCGCGTAGCCCTTCAGCCAGCGCGACCGCTGCTTGATCCAGGGCAGGACGCGGCAGTTCGCCTCCTCCTCGGTCACGGTGGCGACGAGCTCGGCGCGGTAGCCGTGGCGCGCGAGGCGGATGCCGAGGTCGGCGTCCTCGGTGACGTTGTGCGCGTCCCAGCCGCCCAGCGCCTCGATGGCGGTGCGGCGGAAGAAGAGCGTGGTGCCGCCGAGCGGAATCGCAAGCCCGAGCCGCTCCAATCCCGGCAGCACCATGCGGAACCAGCTCGCGTATTCGACGGTGAAGCAGCGCGCGAGCCAGTTGGTGCGCGGGTTGTAGTAGTCGAGCACGCCCTGCAGGCAGGCGACCTCCGGCCCGCGCTCGTGGAAGCGGCGGACGATGCGGTGGATCTGGTCGGCCTCCGGCGCGTCCTCGGCGTCGTAGATGCCGACGATGGAGCCGCGCGCGAAGCTCAGCGCGTAGTTCAGCGCGCGCGGCTTCGTCTTCAGCGGCCCGGCCGGCACCACCACGACGCGCATCCACCGCGGCAGCGCCGCCGCGGCGAGCGCGTCCCGCGTCACGGTGTCCTCCTCCTCGATGACGAGGAGCACGTCGAGAAGCTCCTTGGGGTAGGTCAGCCGGCCGAGGCGGCGGACGAGGCGCGGCGCGATGTCGCGCTCGTTGAACATCGGCACCATGACCGAGACCGTGGGCAGCCGCGCGATCTCGGGCCGGTCCTCGGGTGCCACGGGCGGGCGCCGCAGGTGGCGCAGCTGCGCCACGGCGGCGGCGAGCTTCAGTCCGGCGGTCGCGACGAGGGTGAGGACCGCCCATGCCGCAAGCAGGGCGAAGAGGAACGTCGGCGCGAGGACACCGATCGCCGCGGCTGTCCCGAAGACGATGCATGCGGCCTTCCGCAGCGCCTGCGCGTTCCAGAGCCGGCAGCTTTCGTGGAGCGGCACCAGCGTCTCGGCACGGCGGTTCATCACGGTCTGGCGCGCGGAGAGGAGCACCGCGCCAAGGTCGCGCTCGGAGACGAGCGCCATCGCGACGGGACCGAAGAGGGCCGTGAGCTCCGGTGCCATGCGCGCGAAGTCTTCCGGTCGTGAGGTCGCGATAACCGTCGTCGCTCCCGCCACGCGCCACGGCAGGAGCCCGTCGCGGAGGCACCGTTCGAGTCCCAGCCGGTCGAGGAGGCGCGGATCGGGCCGCACGCTCGCGCCGATCACCTGCGCCCGCCATTGCACCGCGAGCCCGGCCATGAGGTCGGTCTCGCCGATCATGTGATGCGTGAGGAGGATGTCGGCGAAGCGCGCCTCCTCGCGCGCCTGCATCGCCAGAGCCCGAGCAAGGTCGCCGGGCTCGAGGGCTCCCATGTCGACGAGGATCTGCCCCAGCGCCTTGCGTTCCGGGCTTCGAGGTCGAGCCTCGGGGCGACGGCCGGTCGGGGAGGGCGCCACGGGCGTGACGAGACGGAGCGGCGTGGTCGGCATCTGGCTCACCGGGCCGGGGGAGGGAGCCCCGAGCATCGGTGACGCAGGGTTAAGGCCTGCTTAAGATCAGGCGGCCGGCACGCCCATCGCCGCTGCGAAGCGCTCGAACAGATAGAAGCTGTCCTGCGGGCCGGGGCTCGCCTCGGGATGATACTGAACCGACCAGACCGGCCGTCCGCTGAGGCGGATGCCGCAGTTCGAGCCGTCGAAAAGCGAGACGTGGGTTTCCTGCACGCCCGCGGGCAGGGTCTGGCTGTCCACGGTGAACCCGTGGTTCATCGAGGTGATCTCGACGCGGCCCGTCTCGAGATCCTTGACCGGATGGTTCGCGCCGTGATGGCCGTGGTTCATCTTGACGGTCTGCGCGCCGAGCGCCAGCGCGAGCATCTGGTGCCCGAGGCAGATCCCGAACACCGGGAGGTCGCCGCGGTCGAGGACGCCGCGGATCATCGGCACCGCATAGGCGCCGGTCGCCGCGGGGTCGCCGGGGCCGTTCGACAGGAACACGCCGTCGGGGCTTTGCGCGAGCACGTCCTCGGCGGTCGCGGTCGCGGGCAGGACGGTCACGTCGCAGCCCGCGTCGGCGAGGCAGCGCAGGATGTTGCGCTTGGCGCCGTAGTCCACGGCGACGACGCGCGGACCGCCCTCCGCGGCGGGTGTGTAGCCATCCGGCCAGGCCCAGCGCGTCTCGCGCCAGCGGTAGGACTGCGCGCAGGTCACGCCCCGCGCGAGATCGAGCCCGACGAGGCCGTTCCAGCGCCGCGCCTTGCCGACCAGCGCCTCGATGTCGAAGCGGCCCTCGGGGTCGTAGGCGAGCGCCACGTGCGGCGCACCCTGATGCCGGATGGCGCGCGTGAGCCGCCGCGTGTCGAGCCCGCCGATGCCGATGCGGCCTTGCCGCGCCAGCCAGCCCTGCAGCCCACCGGTCGCGCGCCAGCTCGAGGGTTGGGTCGGATCCCATTTCACCACCAGTCCGGCGGCGGACATCCGGTCGGTCTCGCTGTCCTCGGGGTTGGTGCCGGTGTTGCCGATGTGCGGGAAGGTGAAGGTCACGACCTGGCCCGCGTAGCTCGGGTCGGTCAGGATCTCCTGGTAGCCGGTCATCGCGGTGTTGAAGCAGAGCTCGGCCACCGTCTCGCCCGGCGCGCCGAAGCCCTGACCGAAGAACACCGTCCCATCGGCGAGGGCGAGGCAGGCGGTGGGCATCGGCATGGCGGGACTCCTCCGGCCCGTCCTAGGCAGCGCCTGACGGAGGGTCAAGCCGGTGGCGCCTCGGTTGCCGCTCCGCACCGCAGGGCGTAGGGTGCCTGCCTTGCAACGGACGCGGACGGACGGATGGCACTGCGGGAACGGATCACGGCGGCGATGAAGGATGCGATGCGCGCGAAGGAGGCCGACCGGCTCTCGACGCTGCGCCTCATCAACGCCGCCATCAAGGACAGGGACATCGCGGCGAGGGGCGAGAGCGGGACGGAAGGCGTGGCCGAGGCCGACATCCGCGGCATCCTCGCGCGCATGGTCAAGCAGCGCCAGGAGAGCATCCGCGCCTACGAGGAGGGCGGCCGGCTCGAACTCGCCGACAAGGAACGTGCCGAGATCGCGGTCATCGAGGACTACCTGCCGCGCCAGCTCGGCGAGACCGAAGTGGATGCCGCCATCGCCGACGCGATCGCGGCGGAGGGTGCCACCGGGCTGCGCGACATGGGCCGCGTGATGGCGGCGCTCAAGGGGCGATACGAGGGGCAGATGAACTTCGGCACCGTCGGGCCGCGCGTGAAGGCGCGTCTCACCTGAGCGCGTGCTGAGCTACCAGCACGGGTACCACGCGGGCGGGCTCGCCGACGTCCACAAGCACGCGCTGCTGGCGTGGATGCTCGATTACCTCACCGCGAAGCCGAAGCCGCTGAGCTATCTCGAGACGCACGCCGGGCGCGGGCTCTACCGCCTCGATGCGCCCGAGGCGCTGCGGACCGGCGAGGGCGCGCGCGGGATCGGGCGGGCCGAGCGATGGTTCGCGCCGGGTCACCCTTATGCGCGGGCGCTGGCGGCGGTGCGGGCGTCCGAGGGACCGGCGGCCTATCCGGGCTCGCCGCGGGTGGCGGCGGCGCTCCTGCGGCCGGGCGACCGGATCTGGCTCGCCGAGCGGCACCCGGCGGAGTTTGGCGGATTGCGCGCCGCGATGGTGGGGACGGGCGCGCAGGTCCTCGCCGAGGACGGGCCGGCGATGGCCCTGGCGCGCACGCCGCCGGAACCACGCCGCGGGCTCGTGCTGATCGACCCGAGCTACGAGGTGAAGAGCGACTACGCCGCGACGGCCCTGCTCGTCGGCAAGCTCCGTCTGCGCTGGAACGTCGGGGTGATCGCGGTGTGGTATCCGATCCTCGCGGCCGGGCTGCACGAAGGGCTGACCGCGCCGGGTGCGTTCCGGCACGAGGTGCGGTTCGCGGGCGAGAAGGGGCTGCTGGGCAGCGGTATGCTCGTCGTGAACCCGCCTTGGGGGCTGGAGGACGAGGCGGTCCGGCTCGGCGCGCGCTTCGCGGCCCTGGCCTAGCGGCGCGCCACGGCGAGTGCTGCGAGGAGGTCGTCGCGCAAGGTCAGCCGCTCGTCGGCCCCAAGGAAGGCGCCGAGTTCGACCTCGCGACCGGCGCCCTTGAGCGTCAGGTAGTTCGGCACCGGCCCGCCCTTGGGATGGAGATGCACCGACACCCAGTAGGGGTTCGCCTCCCAGGCGCGCGGCGCGCGGCGGGCATCGTGGCGGACGAGGGCGATGCGGTCGGGCTCGAGCGTCAGCACCTCGACAAGCGCGCCGTCGCGGTAGCTGCGCCGCAGCGCCCACCACAAGCCCCAGATCGCCGCGACGAGGAACGGCAGGAGCCCCCAGAGCGCCCACGTGCCGAGAAGGGGCACCAGCGGCACGGCGATCAGCAGGGCGGTCACGCCGATGAAGCCCGCGAACCCTGCCGGCGGCAGCGAACGGTGCGGCCACAGATCGAGCCGCGCGGGCGTCGCGGGCAGGCGGTCGGGCGTGGCGATCCAGCTGTAGGGCATCACTGCTATGCTAGCGCCGCGAGCGGTGATGCCAATGGAGCGTGAGAGCCGCGGCAGGGAGGATAGGCGCTCCGGCGACGCCCATGCCGGCGACGGCCAGCCCGCTCGGCGAGCCCGACGAGCCTTCGGACCGGCCCGAGACCTCGAATTGGTGCGCGATGACCGGCGTCAGCGCGGCCATCCACGATAGCAGCGTGCCCGCAACGGAAACCGAAAAGGTCCTGACAGCCGCAGCCAGCAGGATAGCCGCCTCGCCTACGCAAGCGGCGATCAGCAGGGACGAGGACCACGGAACGACAAAGGCCCGGCAGATGCCGGGCCTTCCGGGATCAGGCGTCCCTCAATGCGCGTGGCTGCGGTCCCAGTCGGACGGCTTCGGCAGCGTCTCGAAGGTGTGCTCGGGCGGCGGCGAGGGCAGGGTCCACTCGAGCGTGTCGGCGTACTCGTTCCAGTAGTTGTTCTGGGTGACGCGCTTGCCCGCGAGAAGCGTGTAGGCGATGATCCCGATGAAGAACAGGAACGACGCGAACGAGAGGAACGCGCCGAGCGAGGACACGTAGTTCCACTGCGCGAAGGCCTCCGGGTAGTCGATGTACCGCCGCGGCATCCCCTGGCGGCCGAGGAAGTGCTGCGGGAAGAACGTCAGGTTCGAGCCGATGAACATCATCCAGAAGTGCGTCTTGCCCGCCCATTCCGGGTACTGCCGGCCCGACATCTTGCCGATCCAGTAGTAGACGCCTGCAAAGATCGCGAACACCGTGCCGAGCGACATGACGTAGTGGAAGTGCGCCACGACGTAGTAGGTGTCGTGATAGACGCGGTCCACGGCCGCCTGGCTCAGGATGATCCCCGTCACGCCGCCGGCGGTGAAGAGGAAGAGAAACCCGAACGCCCAGAGCATCGGCGTCTTGAACTCGATCGAGCCGCCCCACATCGTCGCGATCCACGAGAACACCTTGATGCCGGTCGGCACCGCGATGACCATCGTGGCGAGCATGAAGTAGGACTGCTGCGTCACGCTCAGGCCCACGGTGTACATGTGGTGCGCCCAGACGACGAAGCCGAGCGCGCCGATCGCGACGAGCGCGTAGACCATCGGCAGATAGCCGAAGATCGGCTTGCGCGAGAACGTCGAGATCACGTGGCTGATGATGCCGAAGCCCGGCAGGATGATGATGTAGACCTCGGGGTGCCCGAAGAACCAGAAGATGTGCTGGTAGAGGATCGGGTCGCCGCCGCCCGCGACCTGGAAGAACGAGGTGCCGAAGTTGCGGTCGGTCAGCAGCATCGTGATCGCGCCGGCAAGGACGGGCAGCGACAGCAGGATGAGCCAGGCGGTGACGAAGATCGACCAGGCGAAGAGCGGCACCTTGTGCAGCGTCATGCCGGGCGCGCGCATGTTGAGGAACGTCGTGATCATGTTGATCGCGCCGAGGATCGACGAGGCGCCCGATAGGTGCAGCGCGAAGATCTGCAGGTCCGTGGCGTACCCGCCTTCGCTCGTCGAGAGCGGCGGATTGAGCACCCAGCCGATGCCGGAGCCGGTCTGCCCGTCGCCGCCGGGCGCGAACACCGAGGAGAAGGCAAGCGTGGTGCCCGCGATGTAGAGCCAGTACGACAGGTTGTTGAGGCGCGGGAACGCCATGTCGGGCGCGCCGATCATCAGCGGCATGAAGAAGTTGCCGAAGCCCCCGAAGAGCGCCGGGATCACCACGAAGAACATCATCAGGATGCCGTGCGCGGTGATGATCGTGTTCCACAGGTGCCCGTTCGGCGTGCATTCGCCCGCGGCGGCAGCGGTGAAGCGCATGCCTTCCACGCACATGTACTGCACGCCCGGGTACATCAGCTCGAGCCGCATGTAGACGGTGAAGGCGACGGACACGAAGCCCACGAAGCCGGCCGCGAAGATGTAGAGGATGCCGATGTCCTTGTGGTTCGTCGACATGAACCACCGGGTGAAGAACCCGCGCCGGCCGTGAGCCTCGTGGTCGTGAATCGCTGCGTCAGCCATGCGTGCCTCCGGTTCGCCTCGCGCGGCGTGTGTGCGTCGCGGTCTCGTAGGGGGTTCTAGGCAAGCCGAAGCCGGCGGGCAAGGACCAGACGGTCGCAGGGTTGGCGTCCGGCTGTCGCTCGACGGGTCGGCCATGCGGGGCGATGGTCCCGTCGTCTGTCGTCCGGATAGGGCCGCGTCGCGCGGGGTCCGCCTACGTCGTGATGACCTCGCCCGGGGACGTGCGCGCCCGAACGCCGAAGGTGGCGTCGAACGTGGCGGAGAGGGCGGCGTCGAGGTCGGCCATGGAGACGTCGTGACCGAGATCGGCCAGGCTGGTGACGCGGTATCCCGGCAGTCCGCATGCGACGATGCCGGCGTAGTGGCCGAGGTCGGGGTCCACGTTGATGGCAAGGCCGTGGAAGCTCACCCAGCGGCGGAGCTTGACACCGATGGCCGCGATCTTCGCCTCGCCTTCGGGATGCGCCACCCAGACGCCGACGCGTCCCCGCCGCCGCTCGCCCGCGACGCCGAAGCGCGCCAGCGCCGCGATCACCCAGGTCTCGAGCGCCGTCACGAAGCGCCGGACGTCGCGGCCGCGGCGATTGAGATCCAGCATCACGTAGACGACGCGCTGCCCCGGACCGTGGTAGGTGTACTGCCCGCCCCGCCCGGTCGCATGCACCGGAAAGCGGCCGGGATCGACGAGATCGGCCGCCCGGGCGCTGGTGCCCGCGGTGTAGAGCGCCGGATGCTCGAGCAGCCAGACGGCCTCCGGCGCCGTCCCCGCGGCGATCCTCGCAACGCGGGCCTCCATCTCGGCCACGGCAAGACCATAGGCCACCGGGCCAGGCGACCGGATCCAGTCGACCACTCAGCGCCGGTCCCGCGAGCGGATGCCGATCGCTGCGTTCCGAGGCATTTTTTGGGAAGGCATCGCGTCCCCGACGTGATAATGTCCACGCGTCTGTGTAGAGGAACAAGCACATGGGTATCAAGAAGAGCACGGGCCGCATCATGGGCGCGGGCATGGCGCTCGCCATCGCCGCGGCGCCGGCCACCCGCGCCGCCGCCGACAGCGGGCTTGTCGGCGGGCTGGTCGGCGGCCTTGTCAGCGGGATCATCGTCAACGAAGCCAGCAAGAACCGTCAGCCGACCGTGGTGCGGCGCTCCTATGTCCGCGTCGGGCCGAGCTCCTACCAGCGCGAGCAGAACCGCGAGGTGCAGGTCGCGCTCAACTATTTCGGCTTCCCCGCCGGCTCGCCGGACGGCATCGTCGGCTCCGGCACCCGAAGCGCGATCAGCCAGTACCAGACGCACATGGGATACGGCCCGACCGGGCAGCTCTCCGACTACGAGCGCAGCTTCCTCGTGACGTCGTATCAGCGCGCGCTGGCCGGAGGCGCACTGACGCAGCAGCAGATCGCGGCCAACGGACAGGGTCCGCGCGGGCTCTTGCTGGCCTACCGCGACGAGGCCGCGGGCGTGCCGCAGGCCGCGCCGCAGCAGGTCTACGCTCCCGCGCCCGAACCGGAAGTGGCACCGGCGGTGCCGCAGGTCATGGCGCTGACGCCGGAGCCCGAGCCATCGGCGCCCGCGGTGCCGTCCTTTGCCGGCCCGGCGCTCCCGAGCTTCCTCGGCGGCGATCAGTCCGTGCAGGCCTCGCTCGCGTCGCATTGCAACAAGGTAAGCCTGCTGACCAACACCAATGGCGGCTACATGACGGTCGCCAGCATGACCGACCCCTCGGTGGCGCTCGGCGAGCAGTTCTGCCTCGCGCGGACCTATGCCATCGCCCAGGGCGAGGACATGGCGGCCAAGGTGCAGGGCTTCACGCCGCAGGAGATCGCGGCGCAATGCGCGACGTTCGGGCCGGCGCTGAAGGACCAGGTGGCGGAGCTGTCGTTGAAGCCCGAAGCGGAGGTCACGCAGTCGGTGTCGAGCTTCATCCTGACCACCGGGATGGCGCCCGCGCAGCTCGAGGCGACGGCGAAGATCTGCCTCTCGGTCGGCTACCGGACTGACAACATGGATGTGGCGATCGGATCGGCGCTGCTCCTCACGACGCTCGGCGACAAGGTCTACGCGGAGTTGCTTGGCCATCATCTCGCCCAGGGCTTTGGCGTGTCGAAGCGTCCGGATCTGGCGCTCGCATGGTACGACACCGCCCTCGATGCGCTCGACAACGGGACGCCGGCAGTGTTCGTGCCCGGGCAGCCAGGCCGGGCCGACGTGATCCGCAAGGCGGCCTACAGGGTCGGCGGGCGCAGCGAAAAGGCGGACGCCGGCTTGCCCGCCTTCGCCTCGCAGCCGGACGCCGCGCCGACGCTCCCGCGCTTCGGCAACTGAGGACCGTGGCGCGCCGGATACGCGGCCGGCGCGCCGCAACTCGCCTCTTGAGATGCCACACGCGAGCGTCTAAGACCCCGCCACCACGTCAGATGCGGTCGTGGCGGAATTGGTAGACGCGCAGCGTTGAGGTCGCTGTGGGGTAACTCCCGTGAAGGTTCGAGTCCTTTCGACCGCACCATGACGAGGCTTTCGGCTTGACATGACCACTGGCGAGTCAAGCTCCCGCAAACGTATTGTTATTGTTTTGGGCGCTAGCTGATGCTGGCGTAACGGGATGGCCGTCGGATGTTGAAGCTTTGGGATCCCCAGGATCCGAAGATCGCGCTCCAGAACGAGGCGACCCTCGGCGACCTCGGCGCACGGGCATTCGCGACGCTGTCGGTCCAGCTCTTGGCCTGGGCCTACCTCCCGGGGCCCTTGGTCGCGTCGGTGGCGGTTGTCTACATTCTGGTCGAGATGTGGGGCCTGGTGGTGGTCCGGCGGATGCGCCGCGGCGTGACGCGCGCGAACTACGCCTGGCTGCTCGGCTCCTCCCTCGTCGGCGCTACGGTCTATTCGGTCACGCCCTATCTGCTGTGGTGGTCCCCCGGGCTGACCCCCAAGGTGTTCGCCTTCGCGGTCTTCGTCAGCGCGCTGATCCATTCGCTGGTGCTGCGCTCGCACCATATCCTCTTCGGCATCGCGACGGCGCTGCCGATCGTGCTGGGCTTTACCGGGTCCGTCATGATCTACCTCATCCGCTTCGAGGCACCGCTCGACGCGTTCGTCGGAACGACGGTGCTCGTGATCATGCTCGTCTACCTCGGCCGGTCGTTCTGGGACATGCACAAGACCCACCGCCAGCTCATCCAGGCGAGCGACGAGGCGCAGGAGGCGAGCCGAGCGAAGAGCCGCTTCGTCGCTGCCATGAGCCACGAGATCCGCACTCCGCTCAACGGCATCCTCGGCATCGCGCAGATCCTCGGCGACAACCCGGACCCGCGGCTCTTCCGCGAGCGGGTCACGATCTTGCAGCGGTCCGCCGGGACGCTGAAGGCGCTTGTCGATGACGTGCTCGACCAGGCCAAGGTCGAGGCCGGCAAGCTCGAGATCCGCCCGGAGGTCGGCGACATCGCCGACAGCATACGCGCAACCGCAGGTCTTTTCCGCCCCGTCGCCGAAGCCAAGGGGCTCTCGCTCACGGTCGAGATCGACCCGGTCCTGCCGCATGATCTCGAGTTCGACGCGCTCAGGCTGTGCCAGATCCTCAACAACCTTCTCTCCAATGCCGTCAAGTTCACCGATACCGGAAGCATCCGCGTGAAGGCGACGGGAGCGGCGGCCCCGCAGGGTTGGCAGGTCCGTATCGCGATCAGCGACACAGGGACCGGCATCGCGCGCGACAGCATCGGCCGGCTTTTCGCGAACTTCATTCAGGTCGATGAAAGCGCCAACCGCGCCGCCTCGGGGACCGGGCTCGGGCTCTCGATCTCGCGCGGGCTGGCGCGCCTCATGCACGGCGATATCACGCTGACCTCCGAGCCGGGGGTGGGATCGACCTTCACGCTCGAGATCGTGGCGGGGCATGCGCCCCGCATCGCGACGCCCGGCCTTGCGGAGCGCGTGTCCCCCAGCATTGCCGCGACGCCCGGCCGTTTCGCCGGGCGGACGGTGCTCCTCGTCGACGACAACGGCTCGAACCGCTACATCGCGCGCGCCTTCTTGCACCAGACCGGCTTTCGCATCGTCGAGGCCGAGAACGGGCAAGAGGCGCTGGATCAGCTTCTGCGCCACGACGTCGATCTCGTGCTCCTCGACATGCACATGCCGGTGATGGACGGAAAGACCGCGTTCCGCGCCATGCAGGGCCCGCCCTACCGGATGGCGCATATCCCCGTGATCGCGCTCACCGCCGACGCCTCCGCCGGAGACCGCGACAGCTACCTCGCCCTCGGGCTCACCGGGTATCTCTCGAAGCCACTGCAACAGGGGCTCCTCCTTGCCGAGATCGACCGGGCGGTCGCTGCGTTCGAGCCGCAACGTACGGAGTTCGTCGCGGAATAGTCGAACGCGCACCGCCGACGATCAGGCAGGCCGCGCTGTCTTCCTCCCGCACCGCGAGCTTCAGCGAGGCGAACGGTCTCGACGCGATCACGTCGCGCGGTGCAGGAGCGCCAGCCACACCCAGACGGTGACGAGCGACGCCCCGGTCCCGACGAGCACCGCCGAAGCGGCGACGCGGCGGGCCACGCCGTAGAGATTGGCGAAGAGGTATGCGTTGACGCCCGGCGCCATCGCCGCCGTGACGACAGCGGAGCGGAACTGCGCGTCGCTCAGCCCGAGCGCGCGCCCGAGCCCCCAGACCACGGCGGGATGCAGGACCAGCGACACCACGCAGATGAAGCCGATGGTCCGCAGGTCGCCTTCGGGGCGGTAGCGGTAGAGCACGCCGCCAAGCCCGAAGAGCGCCGCCGGCAGGGCCGCGCGGACCATGAGGTCGATCGCATCGCGCACCGGTGCCGGGAGCGGGAACCCGGTGAGGTTGACGGCAAATCCGAGCGTGATGCCGATGACGAGCCCGTTGCGGAACATCGCCCGCAGGACGCGGAGCGCCGTCGCCCTGATGCCCAGGCCCGCACCCTCGCGCCGCCCGCGCACGACCTCCATCGCGGTGATCCCGAGCGCGTAGCAGAACGGCGAGTGGATCGCGACGATCGCGTAGTTGCCGGTGAGCGCGTCGGGTCCGAAAGCACGCTCGGTGATCGGCAGGCCGAGCAGCAGCGAGTTCGAGAAGAGCCCCACGAAGCCGATCGCCACGGCATCCTCCCAGGGCCGGCCGAAGATCAGCCTCGCGCCGACGAGCCCGACCACGAAGCCCGTCACGGCTCCGGTGTAGAAGCTCGCGAGGAGGGCGGGGTCGAAGTTCTGCGCGAGGTCGAGCGTCGAGATCGCGCGGAAGAGAAGGCACGGGATGGCGAAGTTCTGCGTGAACCGCATCAGCCCCTCGACGCCCGCCTCCGCGAAGAGCCCGCGCCACACGGCGACGTAGCCGAACCCGATGACGAGGAAGACCGGGAGGATGACGCCGAGGAGCGCCGCCATCAGACCGCGTAGTCGACGCGGAGGCCGTCATGCGCGGGCACGACATGCGGCGGCAGCTCGGCCGTGAGGGTCGCATGGTCGAGATCGACGTGCATGTTGGTCAGGATCGCGCGGCGCGGGGCGGCGCGGGCGATCCACTCGAGCGACTGCGCGAGATGCGCGTGGGTCGGATGCGGCCTGCGGCGCAGCGCGTCGAGGATCCAGCAGTCGAGGTCCGCGAGGACGGGCCAGGCCGTCTCCGGGATCGCGGAGACGTCGGGCAGGTACGCGAGGGGGCCCACGCGAAAGCCGAGGGCGGGGATCGAGCCGTGCTCGACGGCGAAGGGCGCGAGGCGGAGCGGGCCGCCGGCACCGTCGATCTCGATGGGACCGTCGATGGCGTTGAGCTCGAGGATGGGCGGGTAGAGGCTGCCTTCGGGCTGCACAAAGGCGTAGCCGAACCGCTCGAGCAGCGCCTCGCGTGTCGAGGCGTCGGCCCAGACCGGCAGGCGTCGGCTGAGGTTGAAGACGATCTGGCGCAGATCGTCGATGCCGTGGACGTGGTCCGCGTGGGAATGGGTGTAGACCACCGCGTCGAGCGTGCCGACGCCCGCCGCCAGAAGCTGCGCGCGCATGTCGGGGGAGGTGTCCACGAGGACGCGCGTGGTGCCACCGTCGTCCGCCCGCTCGACGAGGAGCGAGCAGCGCTGGCGGCGGTTCAGCGGATTGGCGGGGTCGCAGTCCCCCCAGTTGCTGCCAAGCCGCGGCACCCCGCCCGAGGAGCCGCAGCCGAGAATGGTGAACGCGAGGGTCGCCACGTCACGTGGCTCCGGCGGCGCGGGAGAACAGGCGCTCGAAATTGGCGGTCGTGAGGGCCGCGAACTCGGCGATGTCGAGCCCCAGGGCGGCCGCGCCCGCGCGCGCGGTGTCGGCGGCATAGGCGGGCTCGCAGCGGCGGCCCCGGTGCGGCGGCGGCGAGAGGTAGGGCGCGTCGGTCTCGACGAGGATGCGGTCGCGCGGTGCTGCGGCGAAGATGGCACGCAGGTCGTCCGACTTCGGGAACGCCGCTATGCCCGACATCGAGAGATAGAAGCCGAGCCCGAGCGCCGTCTCGGCGAGGGCCGCGCCGGAGGAAAAACAGTGCATGACGCAGCCGAAGGCGCCCGCGCGGTGCTCGTCGGTCAGGATCCGCGCCATGTCGGCGTCGGCGTCGCGGGCGTGGATGATCAGCGGCAACCCGGTCTGCCGGGCGGCCTCGATGTGGACGGCGAGGCTCTCCTGCTGCCGTGCGGCACTGTCGGCGGTGTAGTGGTAGTCGAGCCCCGTCTCGCCGATGCCGACGAACTTGGGGTGGGCCGCCAGCGCCGTGAGGGCCTCGACGGTGGCCATCGGAACGGAGGCGGCGTTCATCGGATGCGTGGCGGCGGCGTACCAGACGCAAGGGTGGCGCTCGGCGATGGCGCGGACGCTCGGCTCGTCGGCGAGCCGCGTGCAGATCGTCACCATCCGCACGACGCCGGCCTCGGCCGCGCGAGCCACGAGCCCGTCGGTGTCGCCCTCGAAGCCCGGGTCGTCGAGGTGGCAGTGGCTGTCGGTGAGGGCGGCAGTCACGTGGCGACGCCGGCGAGGGGGGCGGACATGGCGATGAGCATATCGAGAAGAAGCGCCGCGGGGTCAAGGTTGAGCGTCCGGCCGGCACGCAGGCGCGCGCCGAGCGATTGCTGCGCCTCCGCCCAGATGCGGCCCACGGCGGCATCGGGGGCGAGCCGCGCGAGCACGGCCGCCTCGCCGGGAGCGGCTTCGGTCGGTGCCTCGCCCGTCGCGCCGGCACGCGCGAGGCGCGCCAGGAAGCGGTCGAGGAGGTTTGCGAGAAGATCGAACCGCGCCTCGGCGTCACGGCCTCCGGCGCTTTCGGCGAGCGCCGTCATTTTCCTGCGGTCGACGCGTGGGTGCTCGGCGAAGAGACGCACAATGTCCCCATAGGCTGCGACGCCGTCCTCGGCGGCGAGAGGGACGGCGGCGCCGACAGAGCCCGCGGAGAGCTCGGCCAGCGCGGGCGCCGCGGCATCGAGGCCGAGCGGCGCCAGCGCCACGGCGAGGTCGGCGGCATCGAGCGGCCGGCAGCGCAGCTCGCGGCAGCGCGAGCGGATCGTCGGCAGCAGGCGCGCCGGCTGGTGGCAGACGAGGAGAAGCGTCGCATCCGCGGGCGGTTCCTCGAGCACCTTGAGGAGCGCGTTGGCGGCATTGGGGTTCATCTCGCAGACGGCATCGACAACGACCACGCGCCGCCCGCCGTCGGGGGCGGCGAGCGCGAAGAACTGCTGGATGCGGCGCACCTCGTCGACCGTGATGACCGCGCGGGCGCGTCCCGTCTTGTCGTCCGCGCCGCGGCGGACGAGGAGGAGCCGGCTTTCCGAGAGCGCCGACATCCGCCGCGCAACGGGTGTGTCGGGGTCGATGTCGAGCGTTGCGGGGAGGGGTGCGTCCTGCGGCGTCGCGAGCAGGAACCGCGCGATCCGCCATGCGAGCGTTGCCTTTCCTATGCCGCGCGGGCCGGTGACGAGCCAGGCGTGAGGCATCCGGCCCTGCGCCAGCGAAGCGAGGAACACCGCCTCGGCGGCGCCCTGTCCGACAAGCGCGCGCGTCAGCCGGGGATGGGGCGCGCCGGGCACGGCATCGGTCTCTTCGGTCACGCGCAGGCCGCGTCGAAGGCGCATCGGACCAAGGCCGCGACGTCCGCCTCGCTACCCGATCCGTCGACGACCCGGATGCGGTCGGGAGCCTCGGCGGCGAGGGCCAGAAAACCGTCGCGAAGGCGCCGCTGGAAGTCTGCGCCGAAGCGCTCGAAGCGATCCTCGATGCCTTTTCGCCCGACGACGCGGGCCGTGGCGACCGCGCAATCGACGTCGATGAGGATCGTGCAGGCAGGCTCCACCCCGATCGCTTCCGCGTGCAGCCGGTCGACCACCCCGCGGAGTTCTGCGCGAGCGACGCCCTGATAGACGCGCGTGCTGTCGGCGAAGCGGTCCGACACGACCCAGGCGCCGGCGGTGAGGGCGGGAAGGATCGTGTGCTCGAGATGGTCGCGGCGGGCGGCGGTGAAGAGCAGGATCTCGGTCTCCGGCGACCAGCGGTCGGGCTCGCCCTCGACGAGGAGCCGCCGGATCGCCTCCGCGCCGGGCGCGCCACCCGGCTCGCGCGTCAGCACCGCGTCCTGCCCGCGCGACCGGATCAGCTCCGCCAGGCGCCGCGCCTGCGTCGTCTTGCCCGAACCGTCGATGCCCTCGAAGCTGACGAAGCGGGTCCGATGCACCATCAGCACGCCGCCATCAGGAACCCGCGCCGGCGCCCACCGCCTGCCGCATCAGCTGGCTCGCCGCCGTGCCCATGCGCGCGAGAAAGCCACCCTTCGGCACGTCGGCCTCGGCGAGGAGCGGCAGCGTGCGCTTGCCGATGCCCGGCACGTCGACGACGAGGCTCGCGACCTCCTGCCCGGCGGTCAGCGGCGCATGGATGGGTCCGTCGTAGACCACCTCGGCCGTCACGCCGGACTGGCCCTGCGCCGGCACGATGAGCCGGGCGTCGGTGCCGAGCACCAGCCCGACCGTGCGACGGTCGCCGAGCCAGACCTCGGCATCGGCGAGCCGGTCGCCCTGCTTCGCCACGATCTTCAGCGCGAAGTCGCGAAACGCCCAGGTCGCGATCCGCTCGGCTTCCTCGGCGCGGTCCTTGTCGCTTGCGAGCCCGGTGACGACGAAGATGATCCGCCGGCCGTCCTGCACCGCCGACCCCACGAGGCCGAAGCCTGCCTCGGCGGTGTGCCCGGTCTTCAGCCCGTCGGCGTTGATCCCCATCTTCAGGAGCGGGTTGCGGTTGAATCGGTTGCCCGGCGCACGGTCCTTGTAGTCGAACTCGGTCTCGGCGAAGAACTTGTAGTCCTCCGGGAACTCCTCGATGATGTGCTGCGCGAGGATGCCAAGGTCGTGCATCGACATGCGGTGCCGCGGATCGGGCCAGCCCGAGGCGTTGGCGAGCACCGTGTCGTTCATGCCGAGCGCGCGCGCCCGCTCGGTCATTCGCGCGGCGAACTCGTCCTCGGTTCCCGCGAGGCCTTCCGCGACGACCACGCAGGCGTCGTTGCCCGAGTTGACGATGATGCCGTGGATGAGCTCCCAGACCGTCGGATGGTCGAGCTCGTTGAGGAACATCGTCGAGCCTTCCATCGATTTCGCGCGGGTCGAGACGGTGAACGGGGTGTCCATCGTGACGCGGCCGTCGCGCAGCGCCTCGAAGAGCATCTCCAGCGTCATCAGCTTCGACATCGACGCGGGGGGCAACGCCTCGTGCGCGTTCTTTTCGAGGAGCACCGTGTTCGAGGTCTCATCGAGCACCCAGGCCGCACCGGCGCGGGTCTCGAAGGCGTGCGCCGGGGTCTGTGCGACCGCGACGGTCATGATGGCAGCGAGGAGGGGGCGGCGCATGGGGGGCTCCTTCTGGGATCAGCGGGCGAGGCCGTAGGCGTCGGCGAAGCCGAGCGCTCGGACGCGGGCGACAAGATCGGCCTGCGTGCCGCCGCGCGGCGGGCCGGCGACCACGCGCCAGAGCGGGCGGGACTGGCTTTCCTCGCGGATCACCCGAGCCGGGATGTTGACCCCTTCGAGCCGGGCGCGGGCCATGTCGGCATTGGCCTCCCGGCTGAAGATCCCGATCTGGACGAGCCCGCCGGTGGCAGGGGCGCCGGCACTGAGCGCGGGCCGCGATGGCCCCGACACTGGCCCCGACACTGGCCCCGACACTGGCCCGGATTTTGGCGCAGGCTCTGGCGCCGGTGACGCCGCGGATGTCGCCACGGGCGCGGTCGCCGGCGCGACGTCCGCGCGAGCGCTCTGGCGCCGGAGGGCGGTGACCTTGAGCGTCGCGGGCGCGCCGGCGAGCATCTCGAGCGCGGCCGCCGCCTCGGCCGATACCTGGAATTCCGGCCCCGGGTTGTCACGCTCGCGCCGGAAGAGCGCGCCGACGACGGAGGTTCCGTTGCCGGGGTTTCGGATCAGGACGCGCTCCGGTTCGGTCACGTCGGGGTGCGCGACCCAGACGCCGCCCAGCGACGGCCGACCGTCCCAGAGGCCCTTGTCGGTCACCTCGAACACCTTCGGCGCGGGCACGTCGATGCCGTCGCCGTCGAGCGCCAGGTCCGGGCGCAGGCCTTGCGAAGCGTCCGCAGGCACCTTCCGGGCAGCGCTCCCGAGGATCCTGCCGCCCGGCGCGCAGGCCGCGAGCGCGAGCACCAGCACCACCGCGGCGACCGCTCCGCTCCGCACCATGCCCGACCTCCCGCTGCCTCGCCGGCACCCTAGAGCCTCGCTCCGCCGATGAAAAGACAGCCTTCCCCGCCCCGCCACGCCACGCTAAGCCCGCAGCACCGGAGGAGTGGCAGAGAGGTCGATTGCGGCGGTCTTGAAAACCGCTGGACGCGCAAGCGCCCCGTGGGTTCGAATCCCACCTCCTCCGCCAAACGCCGCCGATTGCACGTCATCGCGCGATCCGGCGCCCTGGCATCGCAAGCCTTTCCGCTGGTCCGCTGCAGCATGAAACCAGTGGCGTCGGTGGACCGCGCTATTTCTGGTTCTCTTAAGGATGACGCCTGTTCATCCCTCTGCGGAGGGAAGGCGAGCCGTCCGGCATTAACCGCATCTATCGACTCTACTGGTCTTCCTCCGGTCCGGTGGACTCCTTGATAGGGTCGAGGCGACCCGAGCAGGAGTGCCTGACGACGGATGGAAAGCGTCGGGTGTTCCCGAGGCGTTCGAGCGCGAGGCGGTGGATCGCGCTCGGACGAGCGGGATGACGATCATCGCGGTAGCGGAGGATTTGGGGCTGCGCGAGACGGTGCGGTGGTGGTGGATCGCGCGGGTTGGCTGCGATGCCTTGGCGGGTGCGCACGACGGACGGCCGACATTCTTACGCGATCGCGTCGAACAGGATCGGCAGGAGCTTCACGAAATCCGCGTCGAACCAAGTCCGGCGTGCAGACCTGACCTTCGTCCCGACCAGCGAGGGCTGGCTCCCCCTTGCCGCCCTGATCGACCAAGCGCGCAGGGGATTGTTCGGGTAGATCGCGGGCTCCTGCAACTCGAGGCGCCTGCATTCGGTCCTCGCTGCAAATCGCTGGCCGACCTGGAGCATGGCGGCCAAAATCCTTCCACCGGACCGGGGGAACCGGCAGCGCCCTGAAGACTGCCTGTGCTGGCCGGAACGCTTCGTGGCATCCGTGACAGGTCCGATCAGGGCCTTGATCGGGCTCTCGTCGACCGTCGGATCTGCCAGCGCTCAGTAGATTGCAGCGTTCAAAACGATCTCTACCGCCGATTGACCGTCCACTCCGCTGCTGCCCCGCGCGACGAGCCAGCCGTCCGCGCGTTCGAGCTCGGCGACGACCTCGCGGCTCCGCGAGCCGGTCCCGGTGGCGGCCAGTGCGAACCCTATCCGTCTCGACTTGCCGTCGCTTTCGAGCGTCGTCGTCGCACCGTCGAGGCCCGCTCCGTCACCTGCGGCCGCGTCCTCCAGATAGACCGTCACGACGCCTTTTGGGATCGCCGCGCCACCCGCGAAAGAGACGGTACCGCGTAGGCCAGACGTTTCCGCCTTGCCCGCCTCGACGGTCGCGGTGACGATCGCCGCGCCTGCGGCCAAAAGCACCGTGCGGCGGCTGGTGGGTCGCATCATCGTTCGTTCTCCCGTCCGCCCTGACCGTGCGGTTGCCGGGCCGGACGCGGAGACGCGCCAGACCTGAGCGAGGCCGGGACGACGGACGGCGCCCCGGCCGGACCGATCACACGAGGACGAAGTCGTTCGCCGTCAGATCGAGGCCGACACCCAGCCGCGCAAACTCGATGGCGTCGATCGAACCGACCCCGTCTGCGTCGTAGTAGAGGGCGCCATCGTCGGTGTCGTAGATGATGCGGTCGTCGGCATCGAGGCTGGCGCCTGCCGCGCTCGAGCGGAACGCGCCGAAGCCGAGGACACCGGCGCTGCCTGCGTTCGCGAAGATCAAGCTGTCGAGCAGGACCAGGTCGTCGCCGGACTGGAAGTCTTTGACCCAGTCGACGTTGCCCTCTCCGAGCGCCGAGGAAAACCGGAAGGCGTCCTCGCCCGCGCCGCCGGTCAACATGTCAGCGCCCAACCCGCCGTCCAGCAGGTCGTCCCCGACACCGCCATAGAGCCGGTCGTCGCCCGCCTCGCCCGGCTGCTCCGGCTCCGGCGGGAAGTCGACGGACACGTTCAGCTTGTAGGTCGATCCCTCCGGCACGGCTTCGAGCCAACCATCCTCCTCCGTGGAGTCCGGGGACCAGCTGCCTTCCAGGACGTAGTACGCGCCGGTCTCCTCGACCGAGAAAGCGATGCTCGAGTCGCGGTTGCTGTTCGAGCCCGGATCGCCGCCACCATCGTCGTTCTCGGCGACGACGTTTCCGTCGCTGTCGAGCAAGCGGACGTAACTGTCGTGAACGTCCGGGTCCGCAATCCCGTCGATATCAATCGTTATCTGCGTTCCGGCGGCAAGGTCGACGCGGTAATAGCCGCCCTGTCCGGTACCCGTGGCGTTGACGGTGGTGTGGAGGACCGTCGTGGAGTCGAAGATGTCCGGATCCTCGTCCAACGTGAAATTGTCCGAGATGTCGAACGCTGTCGCGACCGACGTGTTCGTCGCATCCCCGTCAAGCGTGGCATAGCCCGAGCCGAGACCGGGGCGCGGAAGCGGCTCACCTTGGGGGGCATAGTCGCCGAGCAGGGTGTCGTCGCCGCCGCGGCCGGAGAGGAGGTCGTCACCACCCTGACCGGTGAGGATGTTGGCTGCGTCGTCGCCCCGGATCCTGTCGCCGAAGCCCGAGCCGGAGAGGTTCTCGACCGAGCTGTAGGTGTCGCCCTCCGATCCGCCAGCCCGCAAGTCCAGGCGGACCGCCGTGGTCGCGTCGGCGTAGTCGGCCGTGTCCGACCCCGCGCCGCCTCTGAGCGTGTCCGCCCCGCCCGAGCCGGTGAGGACGTCGTCGCCTCGCCCGCCGGAGAGGATGTTGTCTGCATCGTCGCCGATGAGCCGGTCGTCGTAGAACGAGCCGACCACGTTCTCGAATCCGGTGAGGATGTCATGGCGGATCACCGTGCCGCGCCCGACGATCTGCACCGGCCCGTCGGCGTCGCCGCCCGTGGCCGTACCGGCCGCAAGATCGACCATCACGCCTTCGTCGCTGCCGGAATAGACGACCGTGTCGATCCCTTCGCCGCCGTCCATGTAGTCTTGGCCGGCACCACCGATGATCGTGTCGTTCCCGCCCTCGCCGTACAGGATGTCGCCGTCGCGGCCACCGTCGAGGATGTCATCGCCGTCGCGGCCGTTGAAGTAGTCGCCACCGCCCTGACCCCAGAAGTGGTTGTCTGCCGAAGTGCCGATGAAACGATCGATGCGGTCGTCAGAGCCGATCAGGTTCTCGATGTCGTAGAACGTGTCGCCCGATGCAGTCCCGCCGCTGGCCGTGTTCGTGTCGAGATTGACAAGCAGTTGAAACGGGCTTTCCCGGCTGTAGTCTACCGTATCGACGCCCGCGCCGCCGCGGAAGATGTCGATGCCGTCCTGGCCGTAGAGTGTGTCGTCACCGTCCCCGCCATCGAGGATGTCGTTGCCGGCCCCGCCGAAGATGCTGTCGTTCCCGGCCCCGCCATAGAGCGTGTCGTCGCCGTCGTCGCTCTCCGTCTGGTCGTCGAGGTCCGCGACGGCGATCGTGTTGTTGATGTCGCGGCTGGGCAGCGAGTCTCGGCCGCCGATGATGATGTCGTCGCCACCCTGACCGAAGATCGTGTCGCTGCCGGCGGCGCCGTCGAGCGTCTCGCCCGCCGCGGTGCCGAGGATGATGCTCGTCAGCGTGGCGTCGCCGACCTTGGGGGCAGTGCCCGTGTCGATTTCAACCGGCTGCTGGGTCGACCCGTCGACGTAGATCACGTTCTCGACGTTGTCGAACTGCATCGACCCGAGGTCTTGCGACAGCACGATGACCGTGTCGTTGCCGCCGTCCGCTTCCTCCCGCACGACGTCGTCGGCGGAATCGACGAAGTAGGTATCGTCGCCGCCGTAGCCTGCCATCCGGTCGGCGCCGGCCCGGCCATCGAGGACGTTCGCGCCGTCGTTGCCGATCAGGATGTCGTCGTACCGGCTGCCGATGCCGGTCTCGATGTAGTACTCGGTGGCGTCGGCATTGTGCCCGGCGAAGATCGACACGTTGTTGCTGTGGCCGTTGACGCTCGAGAATTGCCCGGCGCGCAGGTCGAGGATTGTGCCTTCGGTAGAGCCGGAGAAGTCGATGGTGTCGTTGCCGCCGGTGTCGTGGATCACGAAGCCGACGTCACGCTGCGTGCCCGCGGAGGTCAGTTCGTAGCCGTACTCCGTACTGTTGAAGCCGTAGACGTTGTCGCCCGTCATCAGATCGATGGTCTCGTAGGTCCGCGTGCCGTCCTCGTCGACGGTCGAGAAGAAGCGGCGGATCACGGCCTCTATGTCGCTCGTGAGTGGCGTCACCGCCGACCAGCGCGTCTCCGCGCCGACGTCGATCCCGTCGAAGTAGGACATGACGCTGTACTGCTGGCGGTCGTAGATCCAGGTCGCATTGTTAAGGTAGTTGATCTGCACGCCGCCCGGGCCGCTGTAGTTGTAAAGGCCAGGATGGTTCAGGCCGAACTCGTGGCCGAACTCGTGGACGTAGGAGTCGAAGACGTAGCCACCGAGATCGGTCTTGTCCGGCTCCGTGTCGTGGAACCTTTGCCCGATGCTGACGTAGCGGTTGCTCGAGAACGCGCTGCCGTCGCTTCCCTCGCCAAGCTCGGGACTCACAACCTGGATCCAGTCCGTGGAGCGGTCCCACGGCGTGTCGTCGACGATCTCGAACTGCAGCGGCGTTACCGAGGACCACATCTGCAAGGCGCCCACCGCCGCCGCCTGGTACTCGGGATGGTCATTGAGCTCCTGCACGTTGACCCGCAGAGGCTCCGCCGCGATCGCCGGCGTCAGGCTTCGGCCGAGCGCGCCGAGATAGTCGAGGAACGCGTCATAGTCGTCGGACTTGCCATACGGATTGTCCGGCGTCTGGTCGTTTACCCACCAATCACCGGTGCTCTGAGTCTGATCGGGCATTTCGTGCCTCTCCTGCATGGCAACCGTGCATGGGACGGCTGGGGTTTTGATGATGAACGATGGGCGCCGCGCACCGCTCAGGGCACATCTCAAAACTCGTCACGCGGGGCGATCATGTTACGTATCCGATCACGTGTCCACCTGACCGTTGCAGAAATCCGATCGGCCGAGATGGCTTCGGCCTGCGGACCTCTTGCGGCAGTCTCACGACACTGTCGCCGTCGGCGGCCGACGCTGACAGGGTGCAGGATCGGCTTCGTCGTGCCGCCAGCGGCACGCGGACGCCAAGGATCCCGTGAACCCCACCCCGGGTTGCGCCGACGATGGATGCGGCTGCGGCGGGCGAGGCTTCGACTTGCGATGGTTCGGCTGCAGCGACACCCGAGGCGCGCGAACTTGAGGCCGGCTCATCCGCGCGCAACCGGCGCAGACGTGCGCCGATTATATCGATCGCGAACCTGCCGGGGCGTCCGACATGCCAAGCCCGAAGTCGCGTGCTTTGAACAGAAGCGTCAGCCCGTCGAGCAGCAGGGTGAGCATCGATACGACCTGCGCCGTCCTTTCGGACAGGCGGCGGCGGAGCTTGCGCCGGGGGTATCTGCTGACCTGGCTCGACAGGGAGATGGCGTGGCACGCGCCGCGTGCGGGCCGTCCGGGTCGCACGCCGGCCCTCTCGAATGCGGCAATCCGGTCCATGTCGATCAAGGGCGTCCCGGAAACAGGCCGGTGGCCTCATTCAGCCCCGAACGGGCGGAGCCCCGGGACGGCTCAAGCTGCCTGACCTGCGCCCCTGAACTTCTCCGGTCATGGCCGGAGCCTGGGTTTGCCGGAGGCTCCAACTCTTGAGCAGGATGGAGCATCATGAGCAAGGCCACGAAAAAGTTCTCCCCTGAAGTGCGCGAGCGCGTCGTGCGGCGCGCTGGTAGGCAGGGATGTCGATCGCAGCGAAGATCGGCTGCGCTGCGAAGACCCTGAACGAATGGGTCAAGAAGGCCGAGGTCGATAGCGGCCGGCGCGCGCGCATCCCGACCGAGATGGCCGAGAAAATGAACCCGCTCTCTTCCAAAACCCGATGTTCGCCTCAGAGATCGGGGGCCGACGGGTGGAAGCGATGCTCGCCTGCCGCCAACGGCGCGGGCACCTGGATGAAGTATTCGTGAAGATCAATGGGGTGACGCACTATCTCTGGCGGGCCATCGATCACGAGGGCGAGGTGCTGGAAAGCATCGTGACCGAGAATAGCGATCGCAAGGCAGCATTGAAATTCCTTCAGAAATCGACGAAACGACATGGCAAATCTGAGACCATCGTCACGGATCGCCTTCGTTTTGATGGCGCTGCGCACAGGGATCTCGGTCATGGCGACGACCGCGAGATGGGTCGCTGGCTTAACAATCGCGCGGAGGACTACCGCCTGCCGTTTCGAAGACGCGAGCGGGCGATGTTGCGGTTCCAGCGCATGCGAAGGTTGAAGAAGTTCGCCTCAGTCCATGCCTCGGTCCATAACCACTTTCCGGCGGAGCGCCATCTCCAGAACCGCGACGCCTACAAGACGACACGCGCCGCCGCTCCCGCAGAGTGGCGCAGCCTTTCCGCTGCCTGACATGATACTGAGCTAGCCTCAGAACTCATTGATCAGATCCAGGATATGACGATGGCGGCAATGGCGATGGCGGACATGGAGGTGTGGGCGCAGCGATCGTAGCGGGTGTGGATCCGGCGCCAGTCTTTGAGCTTGCCGAACATGTTCTCGATCCTGTGGCGCCTGCGGTAGAGCATCCTGTCGTGGGGGATCTGGATCTTTCTGTTCGATTTCGACGGGATGCAGGTCTCGATGTCACGCTCGGCAAGGGCGCGGAACCGGTCGGCACCGTAGCCCCTGTCCCCCTCCAGCGCCTTCGCAGGAGGCAGCGTCGACAGGAGCGCCCTGGCCCCGATGAAATCGCTGACCTGGCCTGCAGTCGGAAACAGGGCGCGCGGCCTTCCCTCGCTGTCGCAAACCGCGCGCAGCTTCGAGGTCAGCCGCCTTTCGTTCGCCCGATGAACCGGGGAAGAGCCCCCTTTTGAGCAGGCTGGCCGCAGTCCGATGGGCCTTGAGGTGGGTCGCGTCGATCATGATCTCGTCCGTGTCGCCACCTTCGCAAGCCCGACGAAGATGCGCCCGAACACGCCCGTCCCGCTCCAGCGGACGAAGCGGTTGTAGATCGTCTTGTGCGGACCGTAGCCCGGCGGCAGGTCGCGCCAGCGCAGACCGTTCCGGATCACGAACACGATGCCGCTGATCACCCGGCGGTCATCCACACGCGGGACCCCGTGAGAGGGCGGAAAGAAAGGGCGACATCCGCGCCATCTGGGCCTCGGACAGCAGGAACATCTCGGTCATGACGGCACCCCCTTGATGCCGCATGTGAACCAACGCGTCCCTCCAGTCGCAATCTAACTAATGGATCCTGAACCTAGAGCCTTAGCTTCTTCCTGAGCGTCCCGGCCATCGCGCCGCGCACGGTTTGCGCCTGCCAGCCGGTGGCGGCCTTCATTGCTTCGACGGTTGTGCCGTCCGGCTCGCGCAGCATGGCGATCAGCTTGGCCTGCCTGGTGCCCTCGCGTCGCGTGCGCGCCTTGAGCGGGGCATCCGGGTTGACTAGAGAATCGGGCGCAGCGTCGTTAATCAGCGCGTTCGTCGCGCCTACGGGCGCGGGGTCGCAACCCTCACGCCCAATGCCGATGGCGGCGAGGACTATGTTGGTGGCAGCCAGCGTGACGCCGTGGCGGTCGCCGGCGCCTTGCCAAAGAAGTTTGCCCTCGCGCATCTCCGTGTCAACCTCTTCGAGAAAGCATTTCGCGAGCATCGCGCCGACCGCCTTTGCTGCGGCGCCACCGCGCAGGCTCTCGGGCAGCGGCAGGGCAATGCAATCAGGCTGCCGGCCGGCCGCGCCCAGGATCAGGACTTGAATGTCCGAAAGCCGGTCATCTTCGTCTCCTGTAGTGGGGCTCGCGGGACGCGGACCCTCCTACGAGGCCAAGCCCACCTGGCGGTGGGCAAGACTGGGAGTGCGTCGTCTCACGCGGCGTGTTCGCCTTCCCGGAAGGCGTTGTCGGTGATCTCGCGCAGCTTGGCATGTTAATGCCGCAGGGTGCCGACATGTCCCCAGTTGACCTCGTTGGCATGGATCTCAAAATGGTCCGCGCTGAGGGCGGCAAGCCGATCCAGCACCGTGTCGATCTCGGACTTGGCGGCAACAAAGGCTTCGAGGGCCTGGTTCGGCCGCTCTTCCAAGCGGGTGTGGGGATCGGTCTCGTTTTGCAGTGCGTGGCGGGTCATCGCGGTAGCGCCGGGTCGAATCGATTCACACCTTTCACGATACGTTCGTTTCGGCGCAAATGGCTGGCAACTTGGTAAGCATATGTCGTTAAGGGGTTTTCTTCGATAGACCTTACAGACCGGTTTGAATGCTCGGCAGCGAATGCAAGCAAGCCATGAGAGACTCACTAGGGCTATTCTTACGTTCGTGGTGGATGAGGTGGCGCTGGTCGGCGAGGGTGAGGATGGGATGTTCCGCCATGTGCAGCGGTTTCAGCTCGATGGATAGAGCGCCGCTTCTGCCGCCACCACGGCCTCGTGCAGGGAGCCGTCGTTCGATACCTCATGCACCACAAGGGCGTCCGGGAACGAGGCGCCATTGCGCGCCAGGCGGCTGGCGATCTCCGCCGCGGTCTCGCGGCTGCGATCGTAAAGCCGGCGGGCCAGCGTCTCGGGCGCGGCCGTCACGTGGAGGATCTCCATCCGGGCGACACGCAGGGCGGCGTCGTCCAGGATGCGGCGCGAGAGGTTGGCGAGAACATCGTGCCCCTCGTCGAGGCGGTCGCGGACCGAAGCCGGTAGGCCATAGTGCAGCCCGTGGGCCCTCCAGCTGAGGAGAAAGGCGCCCCTTGACGCGCGGACCGCGAAGGCGGGCGCGTCGAGTTCTTCATGGTCTTCCCCGTGACAATCGGCCGGACGTGTTATCGTCCTTCGGGCACACCGCAGATCGGGCCGACGCGATAGAAGGCCGGCAATGATGCTGTCCTTGCCGGCCCCGGACGGACCGACGACGGCGATCAGGCGCCCCGGCTGCGCGCGGGTCGGCACCTCTGACCGGAGGTTCTCAAGTTCAGCGGTCATGCTTCTCGATGAAGGCGTCGATGGAGAGGGTGCGGATCTCGGGCAGCGTTCGGCGCAGGTCGTCTCGACTCCAGTCCCACCAGGCGATGCGCTGCAGGGCCGCGCCCTGCGCCTCGGTGAAACGGCGCCGGATCGGGCGTGCGGGGACACCACCGACGATCGTATAGGCAGGCACGTCGCGCGAAACGACGGCTCCGGCGCCGACGACGGCGCCGTCGCCGATGCTCACCCCGGGTAGAATGGTGACACCGTGTCCAATCCAGACGTCATGGCCGAGCGTGACCCAGTGGTCTCGGCGCCACCGAAAGAACTCCTCGTCGTCCTCGCCCAGCCCGAACGCCGCGGCGCGATAGGTGAAATGATGCTGGCTGGCCCGCCAGGTGGCGTGGTTGCCGGGATTGATCCGCGCGCCCTCGGCGATCGAGCAAAACTTGCCGATTGTCGACCAGACGACGTGGCCGCCCCGCACGATGTAGGAATAATCGCCGAACTCGACTTCGCGCATCGTCACCTCGGCGTGCACCTCGGTCCAGCGACCGAGGGTGCAATCGATCAGGGTCGCGGTCTCGTGGACGGTGGGATTTTCGGACAGACGCTTCATTTCGCTCCGTCCCAGCGGCCGATGATGCGCGTCCGGATCAGACCGGAAAGCCAGTCGATCACATAGACCATCACGATGATCAGGAAGATGATCGACCAGGCCTCGTCCCAACGATAGGCCGCGATCCGATCTGACAGCAGGAACCCGATCCCGCCCGCGCCGACGATGCCGAGAATGGTCCCCGACCGGACATTCGACTCGAAATTATAAAGTAGGATCGACACGATCACCGGGCTGACCTGCGGCAGCACCCCGTAGCGGATCGCCTGGAGACGGGAGCCGCCCGCCGAGACGACGCCATCGACCGGCCGGCGCGAGGTGTTCTCGATCGCCTCAGAGAAGAGCTTGGCGAAGACGCCGATCTCCGAGACCGCGATGGCCAGGATGCCGGCCAACGGCCCGAGCCCGAAGGCCCGGATAAAGATCAGCGCGAGGATCAGCGTCTCGAACGAGCGGATCACATCGAAACCGCGCCGGACTGTCAGGCGCATTGGTGCGAAGCGAAGGATGTTCTTGGCCCCGAGGAACGACAGCGGGAAGGCAAAGACCGCCCCGAGCAACGTGCCAAGAAAGGCCATGGCCAGCGTCTCGCCCAGTCCTTCGAGGATCGGTGCGAACTCGGCCCAGCTGGTCCAGACATGCGGCGGAAACATGAAACCCAGAACCTGACCGAGACGGCCGAGGCCGCTCCAGATGCGGGTCGGCGTGATCTCGAAGGCCCAGAAGCAATAGATCATCAGCCCGGCATTGACGGCCCAGAAAACCGCTCGCAGGAGGCGGGTGCGCGGCGGCGCGCGAAACGCCAGCGGCATCTTCTCCCGGACTGCCGCGACTTGCGCTGCGGCGATGTCGGATTTCATCCGGCCTCCAATCCAATGACGCGGTGGCGCAGCTTCTCGGAAAGGTAGTCGATGACGGAAACCGTCGCGAGAATGATCAGGAAGAGCGCCGAGAGATCGGTGTATTCCTGAAAGCTCATCGCGGTGCGGATCTCCTGGCCCAGACCGCCCGCGCCGACATAACCGATGATCGAGGAGGCGCGCACATTGATCTCGAACCGAAGCAGCGTGTAGCTGATGATGTTGGGCAGAACCTGCGGCACGGCACCGTAGCGGATTTGATCGAACCAGGTACCTCCGGCTGCCTTCACGCCGTCGATCGGCCCCATGTCGATGTTCTCGTTTGCCTCGGAGTAGAGCTTGCCGAGCGCTCCACAGGCATGCGCGCCGATCGCGAGGACGCCGGCGAAGGGACCGACCGAAAAGCAGAAGACGAAGATCAGCGCCCAGACGAAATCGGGAACGGTACGCATGATCTCGAGGAAACGTCGGGTGATCCACCGTACGCCACGATTGGGAGAAAGGTTGCGCGAGGCAGGAAAGGACAGGCAAAAACCGCCAACGACCCCGAGGAGAGTCGCGAACCAGGCGATCAGGAGCGTTTCAAACAAAAGCTGGAGCCAGGTCTTCCAGCGCCAGAACCACGCGGCGAGGTCAGCGTCCAGAGTGTCCCAGGACAGTTCGGGAAGTGTCTTCGAGAGGTATTCGCCCAAGCGCGGCAGCCCGGCCGGGATCACCCATCGCCATTCGCGCGACCCGTCCGGCATCGTGACCTGCGTGACGCGGAAGAAATCCCCGAGCCAGGCCGTGACGAGGAAACAGGCGATGAAGATCAGCGACCCCACCGCCCAGGCGAGCTTCGCCTTGCGGCGCTGTTCGGCATATGCAGCCTCGAAAAGCTCGACAGACGAGGCCGGCTCGGCAGCGGTGATATCGAATATGGAGACCATTGGAGGTCCGGAGGGGGCGGACGAGAGGTCCGCCCCGTATCCGTCAACCGCGCCGCTGCTGCGCGAGCCACTTACGCATATCGACGATCCACTGATAGCGATCGTGATCGACACGCGCATAACCGACTTCCGGATTCTCGTCCTCCGGGCTGTAGTTCGTATAGGTGCGATACCCCTCCGGGTCGTCTTTCGGGAAAGCTTCGAGGGCCGCCGTCACATCCTCGACCATCTCGTCCGGCAGATTGTTGCGAACCGTGAACGGCCCTTCGGTGATTTCTGGGGACTGCCAGATCGGGCAGATCACGCCCGCCTCGATCATGCCCTTCTCGACCATGTTCTGGTAGACGCCCGAGACCTCGTTTTCCTGATACGTCGAGGCGCTGTCGAAGGTGCCGTTGGCGACACCCTGCACGCCGGCTTCGTGGCTACCCGAGAATGGGATGGCAGCGAAGAATGTCGTCGAATCGTAGCCTTGCTGGACAAGATTGTAATAGGGCACAGCGTAGCCGGAGGTGGAATCGGGATCGGCGAAGGCATGAATCTTGCCTTTTAGATCATCGATCGAACTGTAGCCGTCCTCGCAGCGGGTCACGATCACCGAGTAGTAGCCGGTCGAACCATCGGCGGCTTTGGCGGCCAGCAGCGGCCGGACGCCGCCACCCGTCTCGGTGTAGATCGCGGCGTAGGAGGACGAGCCGAAGAACGCAAACTCGATCTGGTCTGCGGCCATCGCCTGAACGACGCCGTCATAATTGCCGGCCGTGAATATCTCGATGTTCACGCCGAGCGCATCCTGCAGATATGCGCGCAACGGCTCGTTGCGGGCCAGTCGGTCCTGCTGGTTTTCACCCGACAGGATTCCGATCTTGATCACCTGATAATCGTCGCGCCAGTCGCTGTCCTGGGCGTGCGTGGGCAAGGGGATGAGCGCGAGAAACGCCGCGGTCAGGCCGAACTTCATGATGCTGTCCTTTCAATTCAGATTGCCGCAGCTCCGACGCGGGTGGCTGCGATAGAGGTCACGGTTTCATTGAAGTCGGCGATGCCTTGGGTGCCGTAGATGTCGCGCACGGTATCGTCGGTAAGCTGACGGGCCGTACCGTCGAACATCACGCGCCCCTCGCGCATCGCGACGATGCGATCACAGTAGGTCCGCGCAGTATCGAGCGTATGAAGGTTGACTAGGACGGTGAGGCCGTCGTCACGGTTGATGCTGCGCAGAGCGTCCATGACCCGCGATGCATTGCCGGGATCGAGACTTGCGATCGGCTCGTCGGCGAGCAGGATGCGCGGCTCCTGCACCGATGTCCGGGCGATCGCCACGCGTTGCTGCTGCCCGCCCGAGAGGGTTCCCGCGCGCTTGAGGGCCTGGTTCGCGATACCGAGTCGGTCGAGCGCGCCGATCGCCATGGTGCGCTCTTCGTCGGAAAAGCGCATCGCCATAGACGAGATCAGTCCGTGCCCGGCAAGCCGGCCAACGAGAACGTTCGTCAGCACGTCGATCCGGTCCACGAGGTTGAACTGCTGGAAGATCATCGCGCAATGCCGGCGCCAACCGCGCAGCGCCTTGCCGCGAAGCGCCGTAACATCGACGCCGTCGAACTCGATGCGCCCCGCACTCGGGTCGATCAACCGGTTGACCAGCCGCAGAAGGGTCGACTTGCCAGCGCCCGAACGTCCGATCACTCCCACGAACTGGCCGGGTGCGATATCGAGCGAGACACCGTCGACGGCGCGCGTGTCGCCGAATCGTCGGGTCAGGCCCTGAAGAGAGAGGATGCCACTTTCCATGACCAACTGCATCGCTGGCGCAGATGACAGGTGCATGTCGGGACGATGAACCTTAGGTCATTCGAATGAATCAGTTTGGTGACGTCTGCTGGCCACGACGATCTCTCTAGCTGCAAATCGCGGCTAAGTGGTCTTGCAAAGCCCGCTCGGCCCTTCGCCAGATTTCCGGACATAGACGGACCGACCCGAAGACGGCTGCTTTACCGTAATATGAACGTCATCGAAGCGAATTATCAGGCATCCTGGCATTCAGGACTGACGGGACGGGCATGACCTTCTTTCCGCAATTCGGTGCGGCAAAAGCCGGCGAAGAACCTCTCGCGTTTGAGGGCGCGCGGGTCGTTCTGCCCGACCGTACAGCGCGTGTCTCGGTTCGCGTCGAAAACGGCCTGATCTCCGGGATCGACGTGGCGCGCGAGGGAGCGCGTCGTGTGACAGCGGATGGCTTGGTACTGGCACCAGCGATGGTGGATATTCATGGCGACGCCTTCGAAAGGCAGCTCATGCCCAGACCGGGCGTTCAGGTGCCTTTCGAGACGGCCATGCTCGAGACGGATCGACAACTCGCCGGTTGCGGAATCGCGACGGCTTATCACGCGCTGTCAATGAGTTGGGAACCGGGGCTGCGCTCGGTGGACCAGGCCCGGCGGGTGATCCGCGGATGCGTGTCGCTCGCCGGGCGGATGGCGGTTGAGAACCGGATACAACTCAGGTGGGAGACTTTCTGCTTCGAGGCGGAGGAGTTGATCGCCGAAACCCTCGCGGGACCGCTGATGCCCGCGATTGCCTTCAACGATCACACCTCGATGGCCCTGCTCCATCCCGACGTCCCCATGCAGGAACGCCCGGTGGACCACGCTCCGAACTATCCGATAGCGGAAACCGGCTCGGAAGACTTCCTTTCCAGGATGGAGGAGCGGGCCCAACGCACGGGGCTCGATCCCGAGCAATATATTGCGCGGCTCTTGAAGGTCTGGGAACGCCGCGCCGAGGTTCCCGCCGCCATCGCCCGGGTCGCCGCGCGGGGCCGCAGAGCCGGCGCACCGATGCTGTCGCACGACGACAGCCAGCATGAGACACGCCGGTTGTTCCGAGAATGTGGGGCCCGAATTGCCGAATTCCCGATGTCTGTGGTGGTGGCCCGTGCGGCGCGCGCGGCTGGCGATCATGTGGTGTTCGGCGCTCCCAACGCGCTGCGAGGCGAAAGTCACCTCGGCTCTCCATCCGCGACCGCAATGATCGTGGAAGGAACCTGCAATGTTCTGGCGTCGGACTACTATTATCCGGCAATGCTCGCGGCCGTCGCGCGTTTGCTGGCAGACGGCGTGGCGCCGCTTGAACGCCTCTGGCCCCTAGTCGCCGCAAACCCGGCGACGGCGCTGGGGCTTGACGATCGCGGTCGGATTGCGACGGGACTGCGCGCCGATCTCGTGCTTTTGGACTGGCCCGAGGGTCGGGTGCCGGCGCCGAGGCTCACCCTGGTCGCGGGACGACCCGCCTATGCCGCGTGTCCCGCAACGGGCTGAGAGAGGAAATCCGAGGACGCGCGACTGCCAGGGGTTTGGTCTCGCCGCCTGTTGGCCCAACTCTACTTGGTGATCGGCGACATCAGACCCGTTCGAGGGGCCAATGCGGCTCGGGCGGGTGGCGACGGTTGCGGGATCGTTCTGGCGAATGGCCCCGTGCAGCACGACAGCCATGGCTCCCGCCTTTCGGATCAGTTCGCCCTCGGGGCCGCGGTCGAACACGGCGGCGCGCAGCCCGTCCTGGTGATCGTCGAGCTGGCGCTAAGGATTGCGGAGTCCGGTGATGCCGAGGAGCGCGTCCGCGCCGACCTTGAGCACCGCGCCGGGAGGGAGGGCGAGCAGGTCGATGCCCTAGGCAGCGACGTTCTCGCCCGTCGCGGCGGGGGCCAAGTTGAATCCCTTCGCGCTCAACTTGTCATGCAGATCGGCGTGGGTGAGGAGGACTTGGCGCAGGATGGGGCTGGGTGGGATCGGCGGCCACACGGCTGCGATGCTGCACGGTCGCGCCCAAATGGGCATCGCCGCGCGCGCCCAGTTCGGCGACCTGCTCGATCGCCTCGCATGATTTCTTGCCGAGCCGGTGCGCTCCGTCCGCCGCGACGGCGAGGATGCGCCCGTGATTTTCCCTTTGATGCGTCATGTTCTGCGCCGCCATGGCAACGGATCGCCCGCGTGAGTGATCTTGTAGTCGAGGATGCAGGCGATCGTCTTGGCCGCCCATATTTACGGGGCGAAACCGTCGAACTTGGCGGTCTCGGGTCAGTCTACAAGCGATGATGGCGTGTGAGCCGACACTGAAATCGTCGTCGTGATCCAACGCCACAAACCCCACCGATTTTTGCGTTTTCTTGTTGTCCGGTGGCAGATCGCCTCGACGAAGCAGGCCCTGAGCCGCGGTGGGTATCATCCTTCGATGAGCCAGTCGAAAAACTCCGGCTGGTCGTCGAAGCCGGGGCTGCGCCGATGATCGGCACGGATATGTCAGGCTTCTTCGAGTGCGCTAGAAAGGAAGAGCGTTCCGTCGGAATAGATCTCGCGCCCGGCACGGAACGCGGCCCGAACATGTCCGACGCCTCCGGTGTCGGCGACCACGAGGTCGGCGGACAGGCCCGGTCGGATCGCCCCCCTGTCGCCAAGACCGAGCGCCCGAGCGGGATTTTGTGTTGCCAGCCGCACAGCGGCGGCAAGGTCGCCCTTCTGTTCTCCGAGCGCGAGGATCGCGGGCAAGATCGCCGACGGATGGTAGTCGGCCGCCAGCATGTCGAGCAGCCCATCCGCGAAGGCGTCGCGGGCGGAGAGATTTCCTGAATAGCTTTGCCCGCGCAAGGCGTTCGGCGCCCCCATCACCGTCATCAATCCCTGCGACCGGGCTGCTGCGGCCGCCGCGCTCGTCACCGGGAACTCGCTGATGGTCGCGCCGAGAGACCGCATGAGCGAGACCTTCTCCGGCGTGTCGTCGTCATGGCTCGCGAGCGCGATCCCGTGCGCGGCGCAGACGGCCGACATCGCCCGCAGGGTCGCCTCGATTTCACCGGCGATCCGCTCCTTAGCGGCCATGCGGTCCTTCAGGATATCGAGTGCCGCTTCGTCGCTGAGGCCCCGGCTCTTCGCCACGAAGCGGGCATGGCGCTCGATGTCGCGGTACTGGCCCTGTCCCGGCGTATGATCCATGAGTGAGACAAGATCGACTGTGCCCTCACCGATCAGGTCCTCGACCACATTCAGCGCCTCGGGAAAGGTGATCTCGAACCGGGCGTGGACCCGGTGATCCGCTCGCAGGTTCCGGCGCATTTTATAGAGCGCCCGCAGCATGGTGACGCTGTGATCGTAGCTGCGCAGGTTGCCGGCGACGCCCCCGGGGTGGAAACTAACGGCGGCATACCCCGTTGTCACACCGGCCGCGGAAAGCCGGCGATCGAGGTCGCGGAGACCGAGCTCCATCGGCATCTTCACACCCGGTCGCGGTTCCACCTCGCGCTCGATCATGTCGCCGTGCATGTCGATGAAACCGGGCAGGAGCAGAAGCCCGCCCCCCGCCATCGCAGCGTCACGCCTCGGCCCCTCGACGATCTCTGCGATCCGCCCGCCTTCGATGCGGACCGAGGCCCGGGGAAGGACTGTATCTGGCAGGACCACCCGGAAATCAGACAGCCACATTGGCGGCCTCCCTGGCTTCGAGCGCAATTTCCCGGTCGATCATGTCGGCCACATCGCCGGGATGGTGAAAGACACCGATGATCGCGACGCCCTGTGACTTGAGGTCGGAAAGACGATCCACCAGCGCCACGCGGGCGCCCGTGTCGAGGGAAGCCGTGGGCTCGTCCAGCAGCAGCAGGCGCGGCGGGCGGATCAAGGCGCGGGCCAGGTTCACCTTCTGCTGTTCGCCGCCCGAGAACGTCGTCGGATAAGCCCGCCACAGGTCGCACTTGACACCGAACGCCTCCAGCCAGCGCCGTGCTTCTGTCAGCGCCTCCTCCGCCGGGCGCCCGGCGGCGCGCAACGGCTCTGCCACGATATCCTCGGCCGCGACGCGCGGGCGAGCCGACAGGAACTGCGTGACGAAGCCGATCTCGCGCCGGCGCAGCAAGGCGATATCCACATCCGCCGCGCGGGCCAGGTCGATGCGCCCCTCGGGCGCCTCGTACCAGAGCGTGCCGGCATGGGCGCGGTAACTGCGGTAAAGGGTACGCAGAAGCGTCGACTTGCCGGCGCCATTTGGGCCCGATAGCAGGATGAACTCGCCAGGGGACACGGCGAACGAAATATTCCCGAATGCGAAAAGATCCTGTTCGAGGTGATGCATCCGAAAGGATTTTTCCAGACCCTCGACGGTCAGAATGGGGGGCATCGCGGCCTCCTTCATAGCTTGGCATGAACGAGTTGCTGGGTGTAGGCGTGCTGCGGATCCTGGAAGACCTGATCGGCCAGCCCCGCTTCCACGACCCGTCCGCGCCGCATGACCATGACGCGGTCGGCCATGGTGCGGATCACCCCCAGATCGTGGCTGACGATGACCATCGTGATGTTGCGGTCGCGTTGCAGCCGCTTGAGCGTGTCGAGAACCAGCGCCTGCACACTGACGTCCAAACCCGTGGTCGGCTCGTCGAGAAGCAGGATCTCCGGCTCGAGCGCGATCGCCTTGGCGAGCTGGACGCGCTGCTGCATCCCGCCCGAAAGCTCGATCGGGCGGGCGTCCATCCGCTCGAGCGGAAATTCGGAAGCGTCGAGCGCATCGCCTGCCTTCTCGCGCAGCATGGCGAAGCGCCGCTCGCCCGCGACCAAGAGCCGTTCGGCCACGTTGCCAGAGGAGGTATGGTCCATGAGCAGCCCCTGATGGGGGTTCTGATAGACGATGCCGATATGCCGGGCCCGCAGCATCCGCGCCTCGTAACGGCCCAGCGCGAAGAGATCGCCCTGTGCCTCCGCGACCTCGGGCAGGGTCAGACGATAGCTCCCCCGGTCGGGCCGCTCCTCGAGGTTCATGATCCGCAGGAAGGTCGATTTGCCCGAGCCGCTTTCGCCGACGATGCCCAGTACTTCGCCGGGAAAGACGGTGGCCGCAACGTCCGCGAGGGCGACGACATCGCCGTAGCGCTTCGAGACCCCTTCGAGCCGCATGAGCGGCGGCGTCGTCATCAGCCGGGGGGCATCCAATTCCATCGCGGTCGTCATGGCCGGAACTTCCCGTCTTTGTACCAAGTTTCGCCGATCGCGGTGTCTTCGCCCTCGGCCCGGCGGATCGCCTTGATGCCGAGATGACTATCGGACACTTCGTAGGTGGTCCGACCCCCGTCCTGCGGGATCTCGTTCATGAAGAAGCCGGTGACGCCGGAGCGTTGGCATTTTAGGCCGGTGTGCTCCTCGACGCGGTAAGGCACGTCGTCGAAGACCAGCGGCTCGACCCGGGTGAAAGGCGGCACCGCGTAAATCCGCTTCTCGCGTCCCGCCGACAGGATCGTGAGGTGCCGCGCCATGTTCAGCTTGGGCACGTCCCAGCGCGGTATCGGCGAGGGAGCCATGACATGGCGCCCGTTGACAAGGCTCGGATAGGCCGCGCCTTCCATGATCCGGCCCGAGCGGATGATCTGTTCGTAAAGCGTGAGCCAAAGCCGGCCGTAATCCGCGTCCGCATGCATCTCGCGGGCCACGGACATGTTCGGCTCGACGCCGCGCAGCGGCTCGGGATTGGGAACCTGCAGGACGAGCACCTGATCCGCGCGCATCCGCTCCTCGGGGATCCGGTGGCGCGATTGCAGGATCGTCGCTTCCTCCGTGTCCCAGGTCCCGATGGCGCCCGACACGCGAGTGAGGAAGTGGCGGATGGAGGCGGCATTGACGCTGTCGTCGGCCCCTTGGTCTATGACTTTGACTATCGACTCGCGGTTCAGCAGGGTCAGCGTCACTTGCAGGCCCCCGGTACCCCAGCCGCGGGCGATAGGCACCTCGCGGCTGGCGTAGGGTATTTGACATCCGGGAACGGCGATGGCTTTGAGCAGCCGCCGCCGGATTTCGCGTTTCGCCGAAGCGTCGAGAAAGCCGTACGAGAAGGACGCCCATTCGTTCGTGAGGTCTCGAAGTTTCATGCGTCTTCTTCCTCGCGTGGGGTCTCCGAGGCGGCCGCCCCGCCCTTCGCGCCGCGCAGGTTGTCGAGCGCGGACTGGAACGTGACGTAATGCGGCAGCTTGAAATGGATGCAGAACCCAGAGCTTTCGACCGGTTCGGTGTGATAGAGGAAAAACTCCTCCTCGGTGGCCGAATTCTTTGGCGCGCCGGCGCTATTGAGGTCGAGCGTCGCGCCCGAGATGACCTTGATCTCGTTCCAGCCGAAGGTTCCGCAAAAGCCCAGCTTGAGCGTACCGGCTCCTTTAGTCGTGACCACCTCGGCTTGGCTCGTCTTGACCCGCCCGGCGCTGAACGTCGTGCCGCACGGATGCGTTACCCGCACCTCCGGCTCCGACAGACGCAGCTCGTTCACGGTCGGATGTGCCGTGCCGTAGCCCCGCATTGCCGAATAGCCCAGCGCCAGGACGCCGCCGGTCTCGGCGCGCGCCAGACTTTGCAGCGTATGTGCACGCTTGGCCGGAAACAGCAGCGGCTCGCGCGTGAGGTCGGGGATCCTGTCCTTGGCCACGTCCTCGCGCCGGGGCGTGGCCACTAGGCCCTGCGCCTTTTGCCAGTTGGCCAGCGAGGGATGCGTGGCCGGCGCGGGACGTGCAGCCGGCTCCACCGGGAGCGGCGTGTAGGGCGTGCCTTCGAGGACGTCGGTCGCCAGAAGCCGATGCGCGTAGTCGAGCGTGGGGCCAAGGATCTGGCCACCCGGAATGTCCTTGAACGCGGCTGAGATCCGACGATGTGTAAAGCTCGTCTCCTGCTGCACCGGCTCGGCCACCTGCAGCCGCGGCTGCGTTGTCCGCCAGGCCCGCAGCAGAAGCACGGCTTCCGAGAGGTCACCCCCCGCCTGCGCCAGGGCGAGAGCGGCAAGATCCGGCGCATAAAGCGACGACTCGCCCATCAGGCGGTCCACCAGGGCCGGCAGGGCGAGTTCAATCTGCGCCACTCGCGCGGCATCTATCTCGCCCAGACCCTCCCGATAGAGCCGTTCGGATTGTTCGATGGCGCGTTCTCCACCCCGTGTGGCGACGTAGGCCATCAGAGCACCTCCACGTGCGTCGAGCGCGGCAGCGCGACTAGCCGCGCCCCGTCTATAAAGATCATTTCCACGCCCTGTGGGTACCGGCAAAGCTGGGCGCGCGCTGGCCAGAGCGCAGGATGCAGCCCGCCCAGACGCAAATCCGTCGTCGTCTCGATCCCGGGCCCCGAAAGCCGCACGACGGCGCCTTCGCCGATCGTGGCGCGGGTCAGCACCGTGGCCCCGGTATCGGGATAGAGCGGATCACCGGGCGCCAGCCGGGCGAAGCGGTCGATCCCGGCGTCGGTGTCCAGCGACAGGCAGGCGTAATCGGCTAGGCCTTCGGGGACGAGGGTGGCGCCGGTGGCGCGTAGCACTGCCTCCAGATCGGGATCGTCGGCGCAGGCGCGGCATTCGCGGTCGACCAGGGCGAGGATGACGGGTTCCTGCCCCGAATGGGGCAGGACGTGCACGCTTCCCGGCCGCGACAGCGCCCACATCAGCGACGCGAAGGCGGCGTTGTCGCGAACCTCGTCCGCGTCCGGTTGCGGGATCTTCAGCATCAGAAGGTCTCCATGTTCACGCGGGTCGCCTCGATGCGACGCAGGCGGTCGATATCGGCGGCCTCGAGGGTGGCGGCCTCGGCCGCGACGAACTCGGCAATCTTCGCCGTCTCGATGTTGGCGGCCGCGGCGGCGTCGGTCAGCGCCATGGCCATCGCCTGTTCGAGGTTACGTCCCGTGACCAAGCCGTACCCCTCGACGTCATGCCCCAGGAGGCGCAGGTGCGCCTCGGCCACGAGCACCTCGCCGAGGTGAAAATCGGTTTCGGTCACCGTATCGCGCATCGGCAGCATGACGAGCCCGGTGCGCGATGCCAACACCTCGACATCGCCCAGGGCGGGGAGCAATCCCTCGGCCAGCGTCTTCAACCGCGCGGGATCGGCCCGCGCCAGCGTGTCGAGAAAGGCGCCGTGTTCTTTCGTCCTGTCCGCCATCAAGTCACTCATCGTTGTTTTCATCGTTGCATGACTCGAGCGAGAACCGGACACGCGTGGCGCACCAGATCGCCTCGGAATGGCCAAGCGGCCGTCCGTCACGGGCGGCGTCCGTCTTGCATTGCACCATCACCGGCTGGTCGGGCTTTTGCTCGAGGAGCTTCGCCTCCCACGGCTCGGGCAGGCGGGCGTAGAGCATCGTGTCGCGGCGAACGTAGTCCTCGATCCCGTGATCCCGGTAGATTTCGGTGGTCGAGCGACCCAGGTTGCGCAAATTTGCCATATCCGGAAAAGCCCGCACGCAATGAAAGGAAAGCCCCAGACTGATTGGCGTGCCATCCGCCCGTCCGCGGCGCAGGATGTGGTGCACCGGCGCGCCAGTCTCGAGTGCCAGCGCCAGGGCGACGCGGGCCGGCGCCGGGCCGACCTTGGCAGAGATCGCGTCGCCGCCGGGGATCAATCCCTGGGCTCGCAGGTTCTCGCCGTAGCGGGTCCGACGGCCGATGCGATAGAGGATTTGTGGTTGCTGGCGCACGAATGTTCCGCGCCCTTGTTCCACGCTCAGCAATCCCTCGGCAGCGAGCGCAGCCAGAGCGCGCCGCACGGAGTGGCGCCCTACGCGGAACTCCGTCCCCAATTCCATCTCGCTGGGCATTCGGTCCCCTTCGGACCATTTCCCCTCGACGATCCGCTCCTGCAAGTTGTCCCGCACGAGTCGCCAGTTCGGTTCCATCTGTCTCCCCGAGTCGTTCGAATGACTCATCACTGCACCCACCTCATGACATCCCAGTGACGTCAGGCGACGAAAAATGCATCCACAAGAGAAGGTTGGATATCAGGCCCATCCGCTCCGCCACATTCAGACACTGAATCCGTCCAAGGGCCCCGATTGGGGCCTTTTTTCTTTTTGTTTCAAAGGGCGTTGGCAGGGCCATCCGCCCTTCGGAGACTGGGCGCTTGACGCGGAATGGGTCTCCGAATGGCCCGCGTCTCTCTTCGAGCGCCCCTCGACGGCCACAGGACGGCGCGAAACATCCTTTATTTCTGGTGGGTTGCCGCGCTCACGGGGTCGTCCCGTTCGCGAGTTAATCCGGTGACGGAGACCGACACGAAGGCGCAGGGCGGTCAGAAGGACGGCTCCGTGGCGGCCGATCACCAGGCCTTGGCGCTGGTGCATGGGCCGGCGACAGCAGCGAAATCCCTGCCGGAAGTCTCTGATGACAAACAGACTTCGCGCCCATAGCCTGGCGCAATGTCGAACGGGCCCTCGACGGATGAAGAGAACGACCTGATCGTCGCGGATGACTTCGCGATGCTGGCCGACGACGTCTCCGGGCGGCCCTACAAGAAGGCCGAGCATCGCCGGGCGCTCCTGCCGCTGCTGAACGACCGGTCCGAGGGGTCCGTCGAGTTCAAGCACCAGAACATCAGTGCGGTGCTGAAGGGACTCGGCGAGGACTGGATCCCCAGCGACAAGCCCGCGTTCAACTTCCAGATGACCTTGGTGGATGCCGTGGCGCGGTGGCTGGCGCTGAACCCCGCCTGGCTCGGGCGCCAACCGGGGCTGCACCCCGCCGCTGGCCTACGCGAGGCGGCGCAGATCTGGATCGGGCCGCCGCCGACGCTGTCGAACCAGCCGCCGCCGCAGGAGCTGGACCAGATGCTGCACATCGCCCGCAAGTTCGACGTGGCGGGCCGGGACGAGCGCAACCGGGCCCTCGGACGCGCGGGCGAGGAGCGCGTGCTGGCGCATGAGCGCGCGGCCTTGCGGACGGCAGGACGGGACGATCTGGCGCGCAAGGTGCGCTGGGTGTCGGAGGAGGATGGCGACGGCGCGGGCTACGACATCGCGGGCTTCTCGTCCGGACGGGCTTCCTCGGCTGATCGAGGTCAAGACGACGAACGGATGGGAGCGCACGCCCTTCCACATCACGCGCAACGAACTGGCCGTGGCCGAGGAGCGCCGGTCGGAATGGCGCCTGGTCCGGCTGTGGAATTTCTCACGCGAGCCGAAGGCGTTCGAGCTGCACCCGCCGCTGGACGCCCATGTCTCGCTGACCGCGACGACGGTTCAGGCGAGCTTTCCCTGAGGCTCGGTCGAACACCCGCTCCGGCTGCTCGTGCCAACGGCAGGGCCGCAACGTCGGTCAGTTTCAACAGGATCACGGCGGGCACCTCGCGCTCGTAGACCAGGCGCTTGCGAACCCCCGGCGCGAGACAGGCAAGCCGCAGCCGTCGGCTGACATGGCGTCCGGCGCCTTCCCCGCGCTCGGGGCGGTGGCCGAGGTTGGCCGCGGCTTGAGCACAGGCGCCGGCCGGCGTGGTGTCGCCGGGTTGCCCGGCGCCGGGCGGTCGCCTATGGAACGGCGACGCTGCACCGCCGAGAGCCGATGACCGCCGCCCCGTTCGACGCCAAGCTCTGGATCACCGACCGGGCGCTGCGCGGCGCCATCGCGGCGGCGCTGGCGCTGCCCTACCGGCGTCGCGTGCCCGCGGCGGGCTGGGCCTTTGCCAACCTGCTGGCGCCCCTCGCGGGCTACCGCACGCGGATCCGCGACAACCTCGCGCTGGTACGCCCGGATCTCGGGCCGGCGGAGGTGGATCGGCTCTGCCGCGAGGTGCCCGACAACGTCGGCCGTGCGGTGATCGAGATCTATTCGGGCGCGGACTTCATGGCCGAGGCGGCGCGGAGCCCGCTCGTCGGCCCGGGCGTCGCGACGCTCGAGGCGGCGGCCCGCGCCCGGCGCCCGGCGGTGC
This sequence comes from Paracoccaceae bacterium, assembly GCA_965219015.1. Lineage (GTDB taxonomy): Bacteria > Pseudomonadota > Alphaproteobacteria > Rhodobacterales > Rhodobacteraceae > CBDCNH01. The sequence continues at coordinate 514,321 of CBDCNH010000011.1, read as the reverse complement.
TCGTGTCGGGGCACTTCGGCAACTACGACGCCCCCCGCGCCGCCCTCATCTCGCGCGGGATGCCGGTGGGGGCGCTCTACCGGCCGATGACGAACCCCTACTTCAACACGCACTACGTCGCCGCGATGTCGCGCCATGCCGCCGACCCCGATACGCCGATCTTCGAGCGCGGCCGACGCGGCATGGCGGAGATGGTGCGCCACCTCAAGCGCGGCGGGATGCTCGGCATCCTGATGGACCAGCGCATGGTGCAGGGCGCGCGGCTCACGTTCTTCGGCCAGCCCGCGATGACCGCGCTCTCGGCGGCGGAGATGGCGCTGAAGTACGACACGCTGCTGATGCCGGTCTACGGCATCCGGCGCCCCGACGGGATCGGCTTCGACATCCACTGCGGCGACGAGGTCCGACCCTCGACGCCCGCCGCGATGCAGCAAGCGCTCAACGACAGCCTCGAGGCGATGGTGCGGGCGCACATGGGCCAGTGGCTCTGGGTCCACCGTCGCTGGCGGCCGTAGCGTCGCCGCTTCGGCGCAGGCGTGTCTCAGCGCAGGCTTGTCTCAGCGCAGGCGGGCCGCCGCGACGATGACGCCGGTGCCGGGGCGCTGCAGGATGACCACGACGGGCGCCGCGCCGTCGGCGACGAGCGCCTTGCGGTAGGTTCCGGTGCCGTTCCAGGTGTCCACCGTGGTCCACGAGGTCACGACGTTGGCGTAGCCGATGGTGTGGCCCGCGTTCTCGCCGCGCGCGATGGCGACCTCGGCATGTGGCGTGTAGCGCACCAACTCCACCGCGAGATCGCCCGCGGGGGATGCCGCCGCGGCGTTGACCGTCACCGACCCGCCGGAGCGCACGAGCGTGAGTTGCACCGGGTCCACGTCGGCCCGCTCGGCGTCGATGAGCGCGCTCACCTCGGCGGGGCGGCTCCCCACGACATCCGCGCCGCCCTCGACGACGATCTGCGGCGTATAGATCGTGCGGCTCCCCTTGGCGCGCGCGTAGGAGCGCTGGCGGGCGGTAAAGGCGGGGCTCGCGAAGCGGTCGGCCCAGCCGAGGTAGTCCCAGTAGTCGACATGAAGCGCGAGCGCGATCACGTCGTCGCGGTCGGCGAGCGCGGCGAGGAAGGCGTCTGCCGGCGGGCAGGACGAGCAGCCCTGCGAGGTGAAGAGCTCGATCACCACCGGGTTCGCGCCGGGGTCCGCCGCGTGCGCCGCACCCGCACCGAGCATCGCCGCCACCGCGACCGCCTGCGCCACCCGTTTCGACACGATCGTCTCCCGCTGCCCCGTTAAGACTTCTAGGGGCCGCGCGCGCTCCCTGACCAATCAAGGTTCCGCGAGATGGTCGCACCCGGCGCCCGCGCTTGAACGAAAGCGCCGGATGGGGCATGACCGGGCTCACCCCCTGCAACCGAAAGGCCGCCCCCATGACCGTCACCGTCGGAACCGACCGCGCCGGGACGCGGCGCACCCTCGAGGCCGGCGGCGCGACCTACGCGTACTACTCGATCCCGGCCGCCGAGGACGCGGGGCTCGGCCGCTTCGCGCACCTGCCCGCGGTGCTGAAGGTGGTGCTCGAGAACATGCTCCGCTTCGCCGACGAGCGGTCGGTGACGGCGGACGACATCCGCGCGTTCGGCGCCTGGGGCGACAGCGGCGGCCGGAACCCGCGCGAGATCGCCTACCGCCCGGCGCGCGTCCTCATGCAGGACTTCACCGGCGTTCCCGCGGTCGTGGACCTTGCGGCGATGCGCGACGGCATCGTGGCGCTCGGCGGCGACGCGGAGAAGATCAACCCGCTGGCGCCGGTAGACCTCGTGATCGACCATTCGGTGATGATCGACGAGTTCGGCACGCCGCGCGCGTTTCAGCTCAACGTCGAGCGCGAGTACGAACGCAACATGGAGCGCTACGTGTTCCTGAAATGGGGCCAGAAGGCGTTCGACAACTTTCGGGTCGTGCCGCCCGGCACCGGCATCTGCCACCAGGTCAACCTCGAGTACCTCGCGCAATGCGTATGGTCCGACACCGACCAGGCGGGCGAGGCCATCGCCTATCCCGACACGCTCGTCGGCACCGACAGCCACACGACGATGGTGAACGGGCTCGCCGTCCTCGGCTGGGGCGTCGGCGGGATCGAGGCGGAGGCGGCGATGCTGGGCCAGCCGGTGTCGATGCTGATCCCCGAGGTCGTGGGGTTCCGACTGACGGGCGCGATGCCCGAGGGCACCACGGCCACCGACCTCGTGCTCCGCGTCGTGCAGATGCTCCGCAAGAAGGGCGTCGTCGGCAAGTTCGTCGAGTTCTGGGGCGACGGGCTCGACCGCCTGCCGCTCGCCGACCGCGCCACCATCGCCAACATGGCGCCCGAGTACGGCGCCACCTGCGGCTTCTTCCCGGTCGACGGCGAGACGCTGCGCTACCTGCGCCAGACCGGGCGCGACGAGGCCCGGATCGCGCTCGTGGAGGCCTACGCCAAGGCGCAGGGGATGTGGCGCGGCGACGACTACGCGCCCGTCTACACCGACACGCTCGAGCTTGACATGGGCACGGTCGTGCCGGCGATCTCGGGGCCGAAGCGGCCGCAGGACCATCTCGCGCTGACCGACGCGGCGCAGACCTTCGCCGACTACGTGAAGGGCCAGCGCGCCGCGCCGCCCGAGACCGAGCGCGCCGACGCCCGCTGGACCGCCGAGGGCGGCCAGCCCGAGCCCGCGGCGATCCCGGGCGACACCGGCCACCACAAGCGGAGCGTCGTCGCGGACGCGGGCTACGAGATCCACGACGGCTCGGTGGTGATCGCGGCCATCACCTCCTGCACCAACACGTCGAACCCCTACGTGATGATCGGCGCGGGGCTCGTGGCGCGCAAAGCCCGCGCGCTCGGGCTCACGCGCAGGCCCTGGGTCAAGACCTCGCTCGCCCCCGGCAGCCAGGTGGTCAGCGCCTATCTCGACGCCTCGGGCCTGCAGGACGACCTCGACGCCATCGGCTTCAACCTCGTCGGCTACGGCTGCACGACCTGCATCGGCAACTCGGGGCCGCTCGAGCCCGCGATCTCGGCGGCGATCAACGACGGCGACCTCATCGGCGTGGCGGTGCTCTCGGGCAACCGCAACTTCGAGGGCCGCATCAGCCCCGACGTGCGTGCGAACTATCTCGCCTCGCCGCCGCTCGTGGTGGCCTACGCGCTCGCCGGCGACATGAACGTCGACCTCGCGACAGAGCCCCTCGGGCAGGGCGCGGACGGGCGGGACGTCTACCTCAAGGACGTCTGGCCCACGACCGAGGAGATCGCGGCCATCGTCGAGGAGACGGTGACGCGCGAGGCGTTCCGTTCGAAATATGCCGACGTGTTCAAGGGCGACGAGCGCTGGCAGGGCGTCGAGACGACCGACAGCCTGACCTACGACTGGCCCACGTCGAGCACCTACGTGCAGAACCCGCCCTATTTCCAGGGCATGGCGCCCGAGGCGGGCGTGATCGAGGACATCGAGGGCGCGCGCATCCTGGCGCTTCTGGGCGACATGGTGACGACCGACCACATCAGCCCCGCGGGCTCGTTCCGCGACACCACGCCGGCCGGCCGCTACCTCGCCGAGCGGCAGGTGCCGGTGCGCGACTTCAACTCCTACGGCTCGCGGCGCGGCAATCACCAGGTGATGATGCGCGGCACCTTCGCCAACATCCGGATCCGCAACGAGATGGTGCCGGGGGTCGAGGGCGGCTACACGCTCGGGCCGGACGGCGGGCAGGCGGCGATCTACGACGCGGCGATGGCCTACGTCGAGGCGGGCACGCCCCTCGTGATCTTCGGCGGCATCGAGTACGGCGCGGGGTCGAGCCGCGACTGGGCCGCGAAAGGCACGGCGCTCCTCGGCGTCAAGGCGGTGATCGCGGAGAGCTTCGAGCGCATCCACCGCTCGAACCTCGTCGGCATGGGGGTGATCCCGTTCGAGCTGACCGGCGGCGACACGCGCAAGAGCCTCGGGCTCACCGGCGACGAGACGGTCTCGATCCGTGGGCTCGCGGGCGACCTCAAGCCGCTCGCGACGGTGCCCTGCACCATCCGCTACGCCGACGGGCGCGAGACGGAGATCGCACTTCGCTGCCGGATCGACACCGAGGTCGAGCTCGACTACGTCCGCAACGGCGGCGTGCTGCACTACGTGCTCAGGAACCTCGCCAAGGCCGCCTGACGCCTTAGCGCCTGCGTGCGTCCAGCCGGTCGGCGAGGCGCACGCGGTCGGCGGCGGGCATCGCGGTCATGCGCGCAACAAGCAGGCTCTGGCCGAGACGGAGGCGCGCCGTCGCGTGGTCGGCTTGCCGCGCCACCGCCGCCTCGAGCGTCCGCGGATCGAAAGGCTCGGCCCGGAGCGCCGCCGTCACCGCGGCGAGATCGCCGCGCGCCGCGCTTCGCGCGAGAGGTGCCTCGAGGAAGTCGTGCCGGAGCGCCCGCCGGTCGGCTTTCGAGAGCGCTTCGGTGTAGGGTCCGAACGCCGTGCCGCGCCCGCCGGGCGGCCCGTGCAGCGCAGCCCCGCCAATGAGCGCCAGCAAGGCCACGTTGAGCACGATCGACGCCACGAGCGCGCGCCTGATCCACCGTGCCGGCCGCGGATCCGCCATGCCTCAGCCCTCCGCCATCATGTCGTCGACCCCCGGCCAGAGGTCCACCGGGCCCGCGTCCCAGGTGAGCGCCGCGACCAGCCCCGCCATCGGCGCGGGCGGAGCGATGCCGACCCAGAGCCCCGCGACCGCCGCTGCGGCTGCTCCGGCGGCACCGAGGCGTCCGCCAAGCGCCTGCCACAGGTCGCGCCAGCGCCACCGGGGAGCCTGCGCCGCCCGCGCGTCGCGCAGGATGCGCGCCGTCAGCGCGCCCGAGACCTCCGAGCCGGTCGCGCGAGCCGCCGCGAAGTACGGCGCGAGAAGATCGTCGTCCGTCATGTCCCTGTCCCCGTCATTCATCCCCGTCATCCATGCGTCGTCCCCCTGAGCGCCGCCGCAAGCGCGCGCTTGCCGCGTGCCGTCAGGCTCTCGACCGCCTCCACGCCGATGCCCATCGCCGCCGCGATCTCCGGGTTGCCGAGCCCCTCGATGTGGCGCAGCACCACGGCCTGCCGCTGCCGCGCGGGCAGCGTCGCGAGCGCCCGGTCGAGCGCGGTCACGCGTTCGGCGGCCATCAGCCGCGCCTCCACGTCGGGACGCCCGTCCTCCGGCTCGGGCACCGCGTCGAGCGCCGCCGGCCGGTGCCGCCGGCGCCGAAGCCGGTCGGTGCAGAGGTTTCCTGCGACGCGGATCGCCCAGGTCGCGACCTGCGCCTCGCCGGGACGCCAGTCGGGGGCCACGCGCCAGAGCCGCAGCATCGTCTCCTGCGTCACGTCCTCGGCCTCCGCTCGGTCGCCGAGCATCCGGGCCGCGAACCGCAGGACGCGCGGCGCGACCCGGTCCGCGAGCAGACCCGCCGCGCGCGCGTCGCCCGCCGCGAAGCGCCGGAGGAGCGCCGCGTCGGCCTCGCGCGCATCGGTGGCATCGAACGGCATCGGCACCGCTTCCTTGGCCCGGGATCGCGTCTATCCCGGGATCGGCGGCATCCGGCGCATGTGGTGCCCGAGCTTGTGCCCGTGCCGCGCCTCGCGGTCGGGCCGCGTCGGCGGCACGGCGAGTTCGGCCGCATCGAGGAGACCGTCGCCGTCGGTATCGCGCGCCGCGACATAGGCGGCGGCACGGTCCGCGAGACGCTTTCGCATCGCCGCTTCCATCGACGTCGCGAGTTCCGTCGCGCTGACCTTGCCGTCATGGTCGGCGTCGAGGGCCGCGACGCGCGCTGTCCGCGCGTCGCCTGGCTCGACCGGCGCCTGTTGCGCCGCCGCCAGGACCGGCAGGCACAGTCCCGCCGCGAGTGCCGCCGTCCAGATCCGTGTCCGCATGGTCGATCTCCTTGCCCGAGAGGCGCGGTCCGTCGCGCCGATACCGAAGCCTGAAACGGTGTCGCAGGACACTTCCGTCGCCGGACGCACGCGATAAGCCTGTCTCGCGACATCGCGACGCGGCGTCATCCCGGAGCCTTTCGCCCGCGCCGAGGATGCTTAACTAGGGTCGCTTGAATGCGAGGACACGCAATGGCCAATGACGAGAGCCGGCCCTTCGTGGCAGCATCCGAGGCGACGCGCTGGGCACCGGCGCCGGAGCCTGCGCCGCGCCCGCTGCGCCCCGCCGTGGTCCGCGGCTGGCACCGGCGCTGCCCGAACTGCGGCGCGGGGCCGCTCCTCAACGGCTATCTCTCGGTCCGCGAGACCTGCCCCGTGTGCGGCGAGGCCCTCCACCACCACCGCGCGGACGACGGACCGGCATATCTCACGCTGCTCATCGTCGGCCATGTGATGGCGCCGCTGCTGCTGTGGTCGTTCATCGCGCTCCGTCCCGATCCGATGATCCTCGCCTCGATCTTCACCGTGGGCACGGTGGCGTTGTCGCTCTACCTGCTGCCGCGGCTCAAGGGGGCGCTGATCGGGGTGCAATGGTCGCGCCGGATGCACGGCTTCGGCGGGCCGGAGGCACCTGACCCGGAAGCACTGGACCCCTGATCCGCGACGCCGCGAGCGTGATCGTGCTCGGCGGGACGCCGGCGCGGCGGACGGTCCTGATGGGCCGGCGCGGGGCGGCAGCGGCGTTCATGCCGGGGCGGCTGGTGTTCCCGGGCGGCGCGGTCGATCCGGGCGACGCCGACGCGGCCATCGGGATGGCGGGGCCGGACGGCGCGGGGCGGCTCGCGCTCGCGGTGCGCGCCGAGACGCCGGCGGGCCCGGCGATCGCGGCGGCGGCGGTGCGCGAGCTCTTCGAGGAGACCGGGCTCGCGGTCGGGGCGCCGGGCACCTGGGACGGTCCGGCGCCGCCCGGCTGGGAGGGGTTCGCGGCGCGCGGCCTGCGGCCATCGGCGGCGGGTCTCGCCTTCGTGTTCCGCGCCATCACGCCCGCCGGTCACACCCGCCGGTTCGATGCCCGGTTCTTTCGTGCCGAGGCGCGGGTGCTCGGGATCGACGAGATGGCGGGCTTCGCCGGCGCCTCGGACGAGCTCTCGGACATCGGCTGGCGCGCGGTCGAGGATGCGGAACAGGAGGATCTGGCCTTCGTCACCCGGCTGGCGCTCGCGGAGGCGCTCGCGCCGCCCCACGGGGACGGCGTTGCGTTCCTCGAGGCCGGGCGACCGCGACAGGTGCTTCGGCTCGGCTAGCCCTGCGGCTCCGGTCCGTGCGGGTCGCCGACGAGGAAGCCGGCGAGCCGCGGCGCCGACGGGACGACGCTCCGGCGCTGCGGCACCAGGGGTTGCGGCATCGGGGGGTGCGGCATCAGCGGATGCGGCACCGGATCCTTCGGTGCGAGGAAGTAGCGACGAAGCACCTCGCCGTAGGAGCGGTAGACGTAGTGGCCGTTGCGGCTGCGGTAGCGCTCTCCGTCGCGGCCGTAGATGCCGGGGAGCGCATACCAGGCGACGGCGGGGTGCATGTGATGCACGACGTGGAGGTTGTTGTTGAGAAAGAGGAGCGCCAGCAGCCGCCCGAGGGGGCCGCGCGCCTCGACGATGGCGGTGCGGCCGGCGGTGTGCTCGTGCGCCTGGTGCTCGAGAAAGCTGCGGATCTTCAGGATCGACAGTCCGCCGTAGCAGGCGAGGAGAAACGCCCAGACCGGCATCCGGCCGACCGTGGCGAGCCAGAGCACCACGACGGCCACCGCGGGGACGTGCAGCGCCCAGGCGCGGGCCACGGCACGATCGCCCTCCCGGATCGCCGCCCAGTCGGCGCGCAGGAGGGTCCATTCGCCGATCACGGGGCCGACCAAGAGCCGCCCGGCGAGGCGGTTGTTGAAACGCAGGACGGCGCGCAGCCAGGCGGGCAGACGCGCCCAGACGGCGGGGTCGAGGTAGTTCGTCTCGGGATCGTCGTAGGGATCGGTCAGCGTGGCGTCGCGGTGGTGCGCGAGGTGGCTGTCGCGAAACCGGCCATAGGGCACCGCGGGAGCAAGCGCAGGAAAGACCGCAGCTTCGTTGAGCCAGCGGACCCGGAACGGATGGCCGTGCAGGGCCTCGTGCTGGAGCGAGGAGAAGAGTGCGGCGGCGAGGGCCGTGACGGGAATGGCGAGCGCGAGCGAGACCTCCGCGAGCCAGGTGGTCCCGAGGCCCCAGGCGACGTAGGTGGCCAGAAGGGCTCCGAGCGTCGGCCACTCGACCCTACGCCGCAACACTTTCTTCTTGGCGTTCAATGCGTTCACGGACGATCCTAAGCTCGACGGCACACCACTCGCCTACGGTCTATGGCCAGGCCGAGCAACTCGGTGTATACGCATCAAAACTTCACGATTGGTGAACCTAATCACCATGTGCCGGACATGATCGACAAACGTGCGCGAGCGGCGCTGTTTCGCGGGCGGTTGGCGGCGGCGATGGCGGAGAGCGCGCTAAGCCGGGCGGCTCTGGCGCGTGCGGTGGGGATCGACCGCTCGACGGTGTCCCAGCTTCTGTCGGACGCGGCCCCCCGGCTCCCGAACGCGCAGGTGGCGGCGGAATGCGCGACGGCACTCGGCGTGAGCGCGGACTGGCTCCTGGGGCTCAGCGACCGTCCGGAGCGGATCGCCGACCTGATGGCGACCTCGCTCACGATGTCGGAGGCGCCGCGCGCGCTCATCGACGAGCGCATCTTCGGCTGGCACCGGGAAGCCGCGGGCTACAAGATCCGTCACGTGCCCGCGGCGCTGCCCGACATGCTGAAGACACGCGAGATGCTGCGCTGGGAGTACGAGCCGCAGCTCGGGCGCACCACCGAGCAGGCGATCGGCGCCTCGGAGGACCGGCTGACCTGGATGCGCTCGGCGAGGTCGGACTACGAGATCGCGCTGCCGGTGCATGAGCTCGAGGCGTTCGCGCGGGCGGAGGGATACTACCGCGGGCTCCCCGCGGCCGTACGGGTGGCGCAGATCGACCAGCTCCTGCGGCTCCTCGACCAGCTCTATCCCTCGCTGCGGCTCTACGCCTTCGACGCACGGCGGATCTTCTCGGCGCCGGTCACGGTGTTCGGCCCCCTCCTGGCGGTGCTCTACCTCGGGCGGCATTATCTCGCGTTCCGCGACTCCGCGCGCGTGACGGGGATCACGGAGCATTTCGACTGGCTCCTGCGCGAGGCCGAGATCGAGGCGCGCGACATGCCGGCGTTCCTGACCGTGCTGCGCTCGGAGATCGTGTAGCCTAGGGCGACCGGGGGCGTCCGGGGCAGGGCGTCCGGGGCCGGGGGGCCTCCCGCCCGCTCGGGGCCGCGCGAAGGGCGCGGCCCTCGCCGGTTGGGCCGGGCCGCGGCCAAGGCCGCGGAACAGAACTCCAAGAAACAAGAGGCTGGGGCAAAGGATTCGGGGAGCCGGAACAGTCAGGCGCCCGCCGCGGTCGGGTGACGCGGGCGCGTTGACCGGCCTGCCCGCGATGTCTATCTGAGGGTCACAGACGAAAGGACCGACACACATGGGCCTCATCACCGGATCGGAGCGCGTGCCGCCGCAGCAGGTCGACGCGCGCCAGATCGCCCCTGACAGCGAGATCGTCACCCAGACGCTCAACCGCGAGCTCTCCGACAAGGGCTTCCTGCTCACGTCGACGGAGGATGTCATCAACTGGGCGCGGATCGGCTCGCTGCACTGGATGACGTTCGGGCTCGCGTGCTGTGCGGTCGAGATGATGCACACCTCGATGCCGCGCTACGACGTCGAGCGCTTCGGCACCGCGCCGCGCGCCTCGCCGCGCCAGTCCGACCTGATGATCGTGGCCGGCACCCTGACCAACAAGATGGCCCCGGCGCTCCGCAAGGTCTACGACCAGATGCCGGAGCCGCGCTACGTGATCTCGATGGGCTCGTGCGCCAACGGCGGCGGCTACTACCACTACAGCTATTCGGTGGTGCGCGGCTGCGACCGGATCGTGCCGGTGGACATCTACGTGCCGGGATGCCCGCCCTCGGCGGAGGCGCTGCTCTACGGCATCCTGCAGCTGCAGCGGAAGATCCGCCGGACCGGCACCATCACCCGCTAGGAGACGACATGGCCGACGACCTGACCCTGGCCGACCCCCGCACGCCCGCGATCGAGGCGCTCGAGGAGCTCGGTCGGCATATCGCGGCGCAGCGGCCCGACTGCGTGCAGCACGTCGACGTGCGGCAGGGCGAGCTGACGCTCGTCGCCACGCTCAACTCGCTCGCGGGCTTCGTCGAGTTTCTCAAGACCGACGGCGCCTGCCGCTTCACGACGCTGATCGACCTCACCGCGGTCGACTATCCGGCGCGTCCGGCGCGCTACGACGTGGTCTATCACTTCCTGTCGATGTACCAGAACCACCGCATCCGGGTGAAGGTGCCGGTGCGCGAGGACGATCTCGTGCCCTCGATCACCGGCGTGTTCGAGGCGGCGAACTGGTACGAGCGCGAGGTCTTCGACCTGTTCGGGATCCTCTTCGCGGGCCATCCCGACCTGCGGCGCCTGCTGACCGACTACGGATTCCGCGGCCATCCTCTCCGCAAGGACTTCCCCACCACGGGCTACACCGAGGTGCGCTTCGACGAGACCCAGAAGCGCGTGGTCTACGAGCCGGTGAGCCTCGTGCAGGAGTACCGGCAGTTCGATTTCCTGAGCCCGTGGGAGGGCGCGCAGTACATGCTCCCCGGCGACGACAAGGCGAAGACAGACGCTGCGAAGTGACCGTTCGCCGCCACCCGCATGAGGCTATGCCGCGGGGCCCTGACGCATGACGACGGCACTCCTGGCGAACGGCTATCCGGGGCTCGAGCGGGTGTTCTTCTGCGTAGGCGCGCAGAAGGCGGGGACGACCTGGATCTGGAGCATGTTGCAGGACCATCCGGAGTGCCATCTGCCGCCGGTCAAGGAGGTGCGGTACTGGGACTGGCGCTTCGAGGGGCCGCATCGCTTCGCGCAAGGGTGGGCGGACGCGCGCGTCCGGGAACTGGAGCAGGCCTGGCGTCGTGCCGTGCTGCTCCCCTGGCGGTTGCGGGCGGCGTCGCGCTCGCTCGGGACGGCGCGGCATTACGCGCGGATCCTGCGCCACGCGCCGGAGCCCGAGAGCCGCGCAGACTATGTCGCCTACCTGATGACGGGACATGCGGGCCAGCCGGTCGCGGGGGAATTGACGCCAAACTATCAGCTCCTCGACGCGGAGGAGTTCCGCGCGATGGCAGCGCTCCATCCCGAGACGCGCTTCGTGTTCGTGATGCGCGACCCGGTGGACCGTCTGTGGTCCGGGGTGAAGCACCTTTACCGCGCGGCGTTGCGCGCGGGCACCATGCCTGACGCGGAGCTTCTGGCACGGTTCCGGGACGCGGTCGCGGACCCGGACGATCTGAACCACCGGCGCTGCGACTACCCACGGACCATCGCCGCGCTTGAGGCGGCGGTGCCGGCGGAGCGGGTGCTCTACCTTTTCTACGAGACGCTGTTCGATCCCGGCGCGTACCGCCGCCTGACCGATTTCCTCGGGCTGGCGCCCGGCCCGGTCGATCCGGAGCGGCGCCTCAACGAGAGCCGGCGTCCCGGCCTGGCCCCGCCGGACGCGGACCTGGCCGCCGCGCGGGCCATGCTCGACCCGGTCTACGTCGCCGTTGCCGCGCGCTTTGGCGCGGCAGTGCCGGACCGGTGGCGCGAGCGCCCGGCGCCGTGACGGACATGTCGCCTCCCGTCGGTCCGTTCGAGCGGATGTATCCGAAGCTCGGGACGCTCTTCTTCTGCGTGGGGGCGCAGAAGGCGTCGACGAGCTGGCTCGCGTCGGAGCTCTCGCGGCACCCGGACTGTCACATCCCGCGCGTCAAGGAGATGCACTACTGGACCCTGGCGCGGCCGGAGGGCTATCCGCCGGCGGTGCTCGCGCGGCACCGCAAGCTGGTGCGCGACGCGGCATGGGGCGTGCTCCGCGCGGCGCTCCGGCCGAGCGCGCGGGAGGCGGCCCTCGTGCGCCTGCGGCTGACGCGGACGCGGCTCGCGGCACGGGCGGACGGGTCGATCGAGGACTATGCGCGCCGGATGATGGCGGGCTACCGGGGCGAGGCGGTCGCGGGCGAACTGACGCCGGAATACGCCGAGCTCGACCCGGCCGTCTTCGCGCGGATGGCGGCGCTGCACCGCGACGTGCGGTTCATCTTCGCCATGCGCGATCCGGTCGAGCGGCTCTGGTCGGGCGTCCGGCACCGAGAGCGGCACTGGCCGGGTGGGGACGGGGACAAGCTGGCGGCACTGCGGCAGGCCTTCGACGACGCCGTCCAGGATCCCGGCAGCCGACATCACGCGCGGAGCCGGTACGACCGAACCATCGCAGCGCTCGAATCGGTCGTGCCCGCGGACCGCATCCTCTATCTCTTCTACGAGACCGTCCGGGAGCCGCAGGAGTTGGCGCGGATCGCGGACTTCCTCGGCCTCGGGGCGCCGGACTGGCATGTCGGGCGTCGCGTCAACGCCGCATCGAAGGACGACGCCAGACCGCGTCCCGAGGACATCGCGGCGGCACGGGCAGCGTTCGCTCCGGTCTATGCGTTCGCGGCCGAGCGGTTCGGCGCGGCGGTCCCCGCGGCCTGGCACGGCCCCGCGACCGAATAGGTCATGGACGTCGCACGGGGCTGCGCTGCATGGTGATCGGGCCTATATGTCGGTGGACGCAAGGCGTGAGAGGACGAAGAAGATGGACGGCACCCAGTTCGAGGACGCGCTCACGGGCGAGCAGAAGATCCGCAACTTCAACATCAACTTCGGCCCGCAACACCCTGCCGCGCACGGCGTCCTGCGGCTCGTGCTCGAGATCGACGGCGAGGTGATCGAACGCTGCGACCCGCACATCGGGCTCCTGCACCGCGGGACCGAGAAGCTGATGGAGAGCCGCACGTACCTCCAGAACCTGCCCTACTTCGACCGGCTCGACTACGTGGCGCCGATGAACCAGGAGCACGCCTGGTGCCTCGCGATCGAGCGGCTGACGGGCACGCCGGTGCCGCGGCGCGCGTCGATCATCCGGGTGCTCTACTGCGAGATCGGCCGCATCCTCAGCCACCTCCTCAACGTCACCACCGGAGCACTCGACATCGGCGCGCTGACGCCGCCGCTCTGGGGCTTCGAGGAGCGCGAGAAGCTGATGGTGTTCTACGAGCGGGCCTGCGGGGCCCGGCTCCACGCGGCCTACTTCCGGCCCGGCGGCGTGCATCAGGACCTGCCCGACCGGCTCGTCGAGGACATCGACGAATGGGCCATCGCGTTTCCCAAGACGCTCGACGACATCGACGGGCTCCTGACCGACAACCGCATCTTCAAGCAGCGCAACGCCGACATCGGCATCGTCACCGAGCAGCAGATCCAGGACTGGTCGTTCTCGGGCGTGATGGCGCGCGGCTCCGGGCTCGCCTGGGACCTGCGCCGCGCCCAGCCCTACGAGTGCTATGACGAGTTCGACTTCAAGATCCCCGTGGGCGTCAACGGCGACTGCTACGACCGCTATCTGTGCCGCATGGGCGAGATGCGCGAGTCGACCGCGATCATCCGGCAGGCCTGCGCCATGCTCCGCGTCGAGCGCGGCGACGTGCTGGCGCGCGGCAAGGTCACGCCGCCGTCACGGACCGACATGAAGACGTCGATGGAGGCGCTGATCCATCACTTCAAGCTCTACACCGAAGGGTTTCACGTGCCGGCGGGCGAGGTCTACGCGGCGGTCGAGGCGCCGAAGGGGGAGTTCGGGGTCTACCTTGTCGCCGACGGCACCAACAGGCCCTACCGCGCCAAGCTGCGCGCGCCGGGGTACCCGCATCTCCAGGCGATCGACGCCATGGCGAAGGGGCATCTGCTGGCCGACGTCTGTGCGATCATCGGGACGCTCGACGTGGTGTTCGGCGAGATCGACCGCTGACGCTGGCGCCCGCCGCGCCGCTGCGCTAGCCCAATCGCGGACCACCTAGAGAGGGAGTGCGCCGATGCTGCGCCGCCTGAGCCAGAGCCAGCCCGCGGGCTTCGCCTTCACCGACGCGAACCGGGCGTGGGCGGAGGCCGAGATGACGAAGTACCCCGAGGGCCGGCAGGCGAGCGCCATCATCCCGATCCTGTGGCGCGCGCAGGAGCAGGAGGGCTGGCTCTCGCGGCCCGCCATCGAGCATGTCGCGGACCTGGTGGGCGTGGCCTACATCCGCGCGCTCGAGGTGGCGACGTTCTACTTCATGTTCCAGCTCGAGCGGGTGGGCGACGTGGCGCATGTCCAGGTCTGCGGCACCACGTCGTGCATGATCATGGGCTCGGACGCGCTCATCGACGCCTGCAAGCGCCACATCGCACCGCGGCCGTTCGTGCGTTCGGCCGACGGCGCGCTCAGCTGGGAGGAGGTCGAGTGTCTCGGGGCCTGCGCCAACGCGCCGATGGCGCAGATCGGCAAGGACTACTACGAGGACCTCACGCCCGAGCGCTTCGAGGCGATCCTGTCCGACCTGCGCGAGGGTCGCGTGCCGGTGCCGGGGCCGCAGGACGGGCGCTTCGCCTCCGAGCCCGCCTCGGGGCTCACCAGCCTGAAGCCGGAGGAGGGCGCCCGCGACCTCGCCGCGCATAACTACTCGGTCCAGGCCGCCATCGACCTCGGCGACACCGTGAAGCGCATCGACGGCACCGAGATGCCGCTCGTCACCGCATGGCGCCCGCGCGAGGGCGACGACGGCGTGCCGCCCGAGCGGGGCGAGGACGACCGCGCCGACGCCCATGCGCCACGGCCCGGCGCAGGCCATCCGATCGACCGCACCGGCGTCACCGAGCACGAGGCGGTGGCAACGACGGCGGCCAAGCCCGAGGCGTCCGGCCCCGCCCCGGACAAGGGCACGCCGGGCCCGAAGAACGCGGTGCCCGATGCCAAGGAGGCCGCCGGCGCGGACCCGCACGGTGTGCCGCAGGACGGCGGCGACGCGCGCAAGCCGGGCTGATCCCGCCGGAGCGGCCGTCTGCCGGCGTGCCGCGATCCCGGCGGATGCTGCCTGTTCCGTCTTCCGGTCGCGCCTGAAACGGGTGGCTAGATCACACCCTGCGTTCTGCGTTAGGCTCCCTCGAAACGGCAGGGGGAGAGCGGCTATGGCGGGACCGACCGGAACCACGGGATCAGGAGGGCTCGTGTGCGTGATCACCTGTCTGGGGATCGCGGCGGGCGCGGGCGCGGGCGTGCTCGGGCTGTCGATCCTCCTGGGCAACCTGATGTGGATGCAGGGGATCTTCTTCGCCGCGATTGCCTTTGCGGTCATCTTCGCGTTCCTGAGCATCGTCTTCTGCCGCGCCTTGCCGGGTCCGGGCGAGGTCACTCTGCCGGGCGTCCACAGGATCGAACCGGAGACGGGCACGCTGGAGCGCGTCCGTCTGGAGGCGCACAAGCCCGAGATGTTCGTGCGCCCGCTGCGCCCGGGCGAGGCCGAGCGCGATGCCGCCACCCTCGAGCCGAGCGCGCTCCAGGTGAAGTTCGAGGAGTTCACGACCAACACGCTGCAGCCGCTGGCGCAGTCGACGATCGCGAGGGTCAGGGACACCGTGTCCGAGAAGCTCGGGGGTGCGTCCCCGGAGACGCGGGCCCCCGCGACCACGCCACCTGTCGCCAGGCTTCCCGCAGCGGAGCAACCCGTCACGGAGCAACCCGTCACGGAGCAACCCGTCACGGAGCAACCCGTCGCCGCGACGCCGCCGCGGCAGGCGACGCCCATCGCGACGCTCGCGCCATCGGCGCCCGCGCCGCACGAGCCCGTCGCCGATGCGCCCCCGGTGCCGATCCATCCCCGGCCGGCGGACGAGGACATCCGCCCTGCTCCGGTCGAGATGCCGGTCGAGATGCCGCGAGACGCCACGATGGGAACGCTGCGCGAACCGGCGGCCCTGCCCAACGGCGCGGCCGACGACGCGGGCAAGCCGGAGCTGCTTGGCGCGCCGCGCGACGGGCAGGCGGACGATCTGAAGCGGATCCGCGGTGTCGGCCCGAAGCTCGAGGGCGTGCTGCACGACCTTGGCATCTACCATTACGACCAGATCGCGACCTGGGGGCCGAAGGAGATCGAATGGGTCGACGACCACCTCGAGGGCTTCCGCGGCCGCGTCGCCCGCGATGACTGGGTCGCGCAGGCGACGACGCTGGCGAGCGGCGGCTCGACCGAGTTCTCGCGCCGCGTCGAGGACGGCGAGATCTATTGAGCGCATCCCCCGACCGCGCCGCGGCGCGCGCCCGGCAAGCGCGGATCGCAGCTTTGGTGATCGTGGTGACGATGCTCGGCTGGTTCGTGGCGCAGTGGGCGGCGGTCCGGTTCGGCTGGAGCACGCGGACGGCTGTGCTCTTCGACCTCATTGCGCTGGCGGCCTTTATCTGGTCGCTGGCGGTCACATATCGGGTGTGGCGCGCGGGGCTCGCCGCACGGGATGACAGACGGGGGTAGACCATGCTGAGCGATGCTGACCGGATCTTCACCAACCTCTACGGCATGTACGACCGCAGCCTCGCGGGCGCCGAGTCGCGCGGCGCCTGGGACGGCACGGCGGCGATCATCGCCCGCGGCCGCGACCAGATCGTCACCGAGATGAAGGCCTCGGGCCTGCGGGGCCGCGGCGGAGCGGGCTTTCCCACGGGGCTGAAGTGGTCGTTCATGCCGAAGGAGAGCGACGGGCGCCCCGCCTACCTCGTCGTCAATGCCGACGAGAGCGAGCCCGGCACCTGCAAGGACCGCGAGATCATGCGGCACGACCCGCACACCCTCGTCGAGGGCTGCCTCATCGCCGGGTTCGCGATGGGGGCCAACGCGGGCTACATCTACATCCGCGGCGAGTACATCCGCGAGAAGGAGGCGCTGCAGCGCGCCATCGACGAGGCCTACGGCGCGGGCTACCTTGGCGCGGATGCCTGCGGCTCGGGCTGGGCGTTCGACCTCTACCTCACGCACGGCGCCGGTGCGTACATCTGCGGCGAGGAGACGGCCCTCCTCGAGAGCCTCGAGGGCAAGAAGGGGATGCCGCGGATGAAGCCGCCGTTCCCGGCCGGTGCGGGGCTCTACGGCTGCCCGACGACGGTCAACAACGTGGAATCGATCGCCGTGGTGCCGACGATCCTGCGCCGCGGCCCGGAATGGTTCGCGGGCTTCGGGCGGCCCAACAACGCGGGCACGAAGCTCTTCGCCATCTCGGGCCACGTGAACCAGCCCTGTGTCGTCGAGGAGGCGATGTCGATCACGCTCCACGAGCTCATCGACAAGCATTGCGGCGGGGTGCGCGGCGGCTGGAAGAACCTCAAGGCGGTGATCCCGGGCGGCGCCTCCGTGCCGCTCCTCCCCGCGAGCCTCTGCGACGACGCGATCATGGACTTCGACTGGCTGCGCGAGCAGAAGTCCGGCCTCGGCACCGCGGCGGTCATCGTGATGGACCAGTCCACCGACGTGATCCGCGCGATCTGGCGGCTGTCGGCGTTCTACAAGCACGAGAGCTGCGGCCAGTGCACGCCCTGCCGCGAGGGCACGGGCTGGATGATGCGCGTGATGGACCGCCTGGTAAGGGGCGACGCGGCGGTCGAGGAGATCGACATGCTCCTCGACGTCACGAAGCAGGTCGAGGGCCACACCATCTGCGCGCTCGGCGATGCCGCGGCCTGGCCGATCCAGGGGCTGGTGCGCCACTTCCGCGACGAGATCGAGGACCGCATCCGCGCGAAGCGGACCGGCCGCGTCACCGCCGTGGCAGCGGAATAGCGCAGCGAAAGGGTTCGACCATGTGTCTCCACGGCGTCAGCCATCAGCTTCTCGCACGCGAGATCGAGGCGCGGATGAAAGCGCTCGAACCGACGCGCGAACTGCGGCCTCGACCGATTGCCGCGGTGCGTCTGGTCGCGTGGCTGCGCGCGCTTCTTCCGTTCCGCGCGGCATGAAGGGCCAGCACCTGGCCGAGATCAACGTCGGGCGCCTCGTCGCGGAGACCGGCGACCCGCGGGTGGCGGAGTTCATGGCCGCGCTCGACCGGATCAACGGGATGGGCCGCCGGATGCCCGGCTTCGTCTGGATGGCCGAGGGCTCGGGCGCTCCGGGGACCGGCAACACCGAGGTCAAGCTCGACGGCGACCCGCGCTACGTCTCGAACCTGACCGTCTGGGAGGACGCGCCGAGCCTCGCGCGGTTCGTGTTCGAGACCGTCCACCGCCAGTTCTACGAGCGCCGCGCGGAATGGTTCGAGGTGCTGGGTGCCATGCACTTCGCGATGTGGTGGGTGCCCGCAGGCCATCGCCCGACGCTCGCCGAGGCGCGGGCGCGGCTCGACCTCCGCGCGCGGCAGGGCGACACGGGCGCGGCGTTCGGCTGGGACTGGCTCGAGGCCCGTGGCCTCGCCCGGCCCCGCGGCTGCGCGGTGGTGGCCGCCTGAGCGATGTCGCCCTGGGAGAGCCTCGTCCAGAACGTCTTCGTCTGGCTCGCGGTCTATCCGGCGGTGCTCGTGGTGAGCTACGGCTTCCAGTATTTCGAGATCGACCTGCCGCTCTACGTCGAGATCCTGATCTCGACGGCGCTCACGGTGCCGCTCATCTCCTATGTCGCGGTGCCCGCCATCGAGAAGCGCATGGCCGCGGCGCAGGGCGAGAGCCAGGCCGACCTGAAGCACCGGCAGGCCGAGGACGCCGAGCACTAGGGCCCTGCGCGGCATCGCCTCACCCCGCTTGAGGTGACGGGCCGATCCGCTTAGGTCTGTGGCAGACAGGCGCCGGAGGGTGATGCATGGCCGAACTCAGGAAGCTGATGATCGACGGGCGCGTGGTCGAGGTCGATCCGGCGCTGACGCTGATCCAGGCCTGCGAGCAGGCGGGCGTCGAGATCCCGCGGTTCTGCTACCACGAGCGGCTCTCCATCGCGGGGAACTGCCGGATGTGCCTCGTCGAGGTCGTGGGCGGCCCGCCGAAGCCCGCCGCGTCCTGCGCCATGCAGGTCAAGGACATGCGCCCCGGCAAGGACGGCGCCCCGCCCGAGATCCGCACCAACTCGCCGATGGTCAAGAAGGCCCGCGAGGGGGTGATGGAGTTCCTCCTCATCAACCATCCGCTCGACTGCCCGATCTGCGACCAGGGCGGCGAATGCGATCTGCAGGACCAGGCGATGGCCTACGGCGTGGACTTCAGCCGCTACCGCGAGCCGAAGCGCGCCTCGGAGGATCTCGACCTCGGACCGCTCGTCGGCACGCGGATGACGCGCTGCATCTCCTGCACGCGCTGCGTGCGCTTCACCACCGAGGTCGCGGGCATCGCCGAGATGGGCCAGACCGGGCGCGGCGAGGACGCCGAGATCACGACCTATCTCAGCCAGACGCTCGCATCGAACCTGCAGGGCAACATCATCGACCTTTGCCCGGTCGGCGCGCTGACCTCGAAACCCTATGCCTACACCGCGCGGCCGTGGGAGCTCAGGAAGACCGAGACCATCGACGTGATGGATGCGCTCGGCTCCAACATCCGCGTCGACGCAAAGGGCCGCGAGGTGATGCGGATCCTGCCGCGCAACCACGACGGCGTGAACGAGGAGTGGATCTCCGACAAGACGCGGTTCTGCTTCGACGGCCTGCGCCGGCAGCGGCTCGACAGCCCGTATATCCGCGAGGCCGGCAAGCTGCGCCGGGCGACGTGGCCGGAGGCGCTGGCAGCGGTCGCGCAGGCGATGGATGGCCGCCGCGTGGCGGGGCTCGTGGGCGACCTCGCTCCCGTCGAGGCCGTGTTCGCGCTGAAGGCGTTGGTCGAAGGGCAGGGCGGCCGTGTCGAGTGTCGGACCGACGGCGCGGCGCTCCCCGCCGGCAACCGGGCGGGCTATGCCGGCACGGCGCCGATCGAGGCCATCGACACGGCCAGGCACATCTTCCTTGTGGGCACCAACCCGCGGCTCGAGGCGCCGGTGCTCGATGCGCGCATCCGCAAGGCCTGGATCAACGGCGCCGAGGTCGAGCTCTTCGGCGCAGCGGCGGACCTGACCTACGCGCATGCCCATGCCGGCACTGACCGCAAGGCGCTCGGGGACGCGCTCGATCGCGACTTCTCCGACATCGCGGATGCGCCGTCGCTGGTGATCGTGGGGCAGGGCGGGCTCTTGGGCGAAGGCGGTGCGGCGGTGCTCGCCGATGCCGTGACGCTCGCCGAGCGGACCGCAAGCGGGCTCATCGTGCTGCACACGGCCGCCTCCCGCGTGGGCGCGCTCGATGTGGGCGCTGTGACCGAGGGCGGCATCGCCGCGGCGCTCGACGGGGCGGAGGTGGTCCTGAACCTCGGCGCCGACGAGGTCGAGATCCCCGCGGGGCCGTTCGTGATCTACCAGGGCAGCCACGGCGACCGCGGCGCGCACCGGGCCGACGTGATCCTGCCCGCCGCCGCCTGGACCGAGGAGAACGGGCTCTTCGTCAACACCGAAGGGCGCCCGCAGCTCGCGTTCCGCGCGGGTTTCGCGCCGGGCGACGCCAAGGAGAACTGGGCGATCCTGCGCGCGCTCTCGGCCGAGCTCGGCGCGGCGTTGCCCTACGACAGCCTGTCGGAGCTGCGCCGCGCGCTCGTCGCCGCCGTGCCGCATCTCGGCCGCATCGACGCGGTCCCCGAGAATGCCGCGGCCCCGGTGCCGCAAGGCACCCGGAGCGACGGCGCGCTCGGGCCCGCGGTGCGCGACTTCTACCTCACCAACCCGATCGCGCGGGCGTCGGGCGTCATGGCGCAGCTCTCGCGCGACGCCATGCTCCGCGAGGCGCGGCCGCTGGCGGCCGAATGAGCGCGCGCGAAACGGGTGGCGCTCGCGCGCGCGTTTCTGCTATCCCCTGACCGGGCGCGCACCCGCGCCGCATCCCCGAGGCATCATGGCTGACTTCTTCTCGACGGGCCCCGGCATCGCGCTCCTGATCGCGGCGCAAGGCCTGCTGGTGATCGCCTTCGTGATGATCTCACTCCTCTTCCTCGTCTACGGCGACCGCAAGGTCTGGGCCGCGGTGCAGATGCGGCGAGGCCCCAATGTCGTCGGCGCGTTCGGGCTGCTGCAATCGGTCGCCGACGCGATGAAGTACGTCTTCAAGGAGATCGTCGTCCCTGCGGGCGCCGACCGCTCGGTGTTCTTCCTGGCGCCCATGATCTCGTTCGTGCTCGCCGTCCTCGCCTGGGCGGTGATCCCGTTCTCCGAGACCTGGGTGCTGTCGAACATCAACGTGGCGATCCTCTTCGTCTTCGCCGTGTCGTCGCTCGAGGTCTACGGCGTCATCATGGGCGGCTGGGCGTCGAACTCGAAGTACCCGTTCCTCGGCTCGCTCCGGTCGGCGGCGCAGATGATCTCCTACGAGGTCTCGCTCGGCCTCATCATCATCGGCGTCATCATCTCGACGGGCTCGATGAACTTCAACGCCATCGTCGAGGCGCAGCGGGGCGCGTTCGGGCTCCTGAACTGGTACTGGCTGCCGCACCTGCCGGTGATGATCCTGTTCTTCATCTCCTCGCTCGCCGAGACCAACCGCCCGCCGTTCGACCTCCCCGAGGCCGAGAGCGAGCTCGTCGCGGGGTTCATGGTCGAGTATTCCTCGACGCCGTACCTCCTCTTCATGGCCGGCGAGTACATCGCGATCTTCTTGATGTGCGCGCTCATCAGCCTGCTCTTCTTCGGCGGCTGGCTCTCGCCCATTCCGGGTCTGCCCGACGGCGCGCTCTGGATGGTCGGCAAGATGGCGTTCTTCTTCTTCATGTTCGCGATGGTGAAGGCCGTGGTGCCGCGCTACCGCTACGACCAGTTGATGCGGCTCGGCTGGAAGGTGTTCCTGCCGATGTCGATCTTCTGGGTGGTGCTCGTCGCGTTCCTCGCCAAGTTCGAGGTACTGGGAGGGGCCTGGGCGCGCTGGGTGGTGCCGGCCTGATGGGCATTGACGCCACCCTCTTCGCCGAGCTCTGCGGCCTCGCGGCGCGCTTCCGGCCCGAGGGCCGGTCGTTGATGCTCGGCCGCCAGCGCTTCGCCATCGAGGCGCCGTACGCGAAGAGTTACGAGGCTGCACTGAGGGCCGCGGGCATCCGCAAGCGGCGGTTCGACCTGCTGCAGGACGACGGCTTCGCCGAGGCGCTCTTCGCCGGGCTCGGGCTCGGCGCCGTCGAGACGATGGACATGACCGCGGCCGAGATGCCGGACGGGACGCCGGAGGGGCAGGGCGCGCATGTGCAGGATCTGAACGAGCCCGTGCCCGGCGCCCTGCACGGTGCGTTCGACCTCATCTTCGACGGCGGCACCATCGAGCACGTGTTCGACACGCGGGCGGCGCTCGAGAACGTGTTCGCGATGCTGGCGCCGGGCGGGCGCTTCGTGTCGGCGAACGGGATGAACGGCTGGGCCGGTCACGGCATGTACCAGTTCAGCCCCGAGCTCGTGTGGTCGTTCTGGAAGCGCCGCGCGGGCTGCGAGGTGGTGCGCTGCGCCGGCCTGCGGAAGATCCCCGGCGCCGAGCCCCTCGACTTCCCCGACCCGGCCGAGGCAGGCCGGCGGCTCAGGCTCAAAGGCCGCATGCCGGAGGGCCGCGTCTATCTCTATTATGAGGTGCGAAAGCCCGCCGGCGCCCGGCTCGCGGGCGCTGTGCAGCAAAGCGACTACGCCGCCCGCTGGGCGCGCGCGGACGCAGGCGCGATGACCGGAGGCACATGATGGCACTCGATTACGTGAAGGCGGCGAAGTACTTCCTGCTCGCGGATTTCATCAAGGGCTTCGGCCTCGGGCTGAAGTACTTCTTCGCGCCCAAGGCGACGCTCAACTACCCGCACGAGAAGGGGCCGCTGAGCCCGCGCTACCGCGGCGAGCACGCGCTCCGGCGCTATCCCTCGGGCGAGGAGCGCTGCATCGCGTGCAAGCTCTGCGAGGCGATCTGTCCCGCGCAGGCGATCACCATCGACGCCGAGCCGCGCGAGGACGGCTCGCGCCGCACCACGCGCTACGACATCGACATGACGAAGTGCATCTACTGCGGCTTCTGCCAGGAGGCCTGCCCGGTCGATGCCATCGTCGAGGGGCCGAACTTCGAGTTCTCGACCGAGACGCGCGAGGAGCTCTACTACGACAAGGCCAAGCTCCTCGAGAACGGCGACCGATGGGAAGGCGAGATCGCGCGCAACCTCGAGCTCGACGCGCCGTACAGGTAGGGAGACGGGCATGCCGGCATCACGGATCGGGAGACTTCGGAGCGCGCGGCCATGACGCTCCCCGCGCTCGCGTTCTACGCGTTTTCCATCGTCACGATCACGTCCGCGCTCTTCGTCACGGTGGCGCGGAACCCGGTTCATTCGGTACTCTGGCTCATCCTCGCGTTCCTGTCGTCGGCGGGCCTCTTCATCCTCCTTGGTGCCGAGTTCGTGGCGATGCTCCTCGTCATCGTCTACGTCGGCGCGGTCGCGGTGCTCTTCCTCTTCGTCGTGATGATGCTCGACGTCGACTTCTCCGAGCTGAAGGCCGAGATGGCGAAGTACATCCCGCTCGCGGGGCTCATCGGAGTGATCCTCCTGATGCAGCTGGCCCTCGCCTATGGGGCCTGGACCTCGTCCGACGCCGCACCCGGGCTGCGCGTCGCGGTGACGCCCAGTCCGCTCGCGGTGCAGAACACGGCCGCGCTGGGGCTCCTGATCTACGACCGCTACATGTTCCTCTTCGAGACGGCGGGGCTCATCCTCCTCGTCGCGATGATCGGGGCGATCGTGCTGACGCTGCGGCACCGCGTCGGCATCCGGCGGCAGAACGTGCTCGCGCAGATGTACCGCGACCCGGCCAAGGCCATGGCCCTTCGCGACGTGAAACCGGGCCAGGGTCTCTAGGAGGGCGCCATGCCACGAAACACCATCCTCATCGCGGCCGTGATCGTGATCCTGATCCTGGTCTTCGGCGTCGGCTTCGGCGGGTTTCGCCGGTGATCGGGATCGAGCACTACCTAATCGTCGCGGCGGCGCTCTTCGTGATCGGGGTCTTCGGGATCTTCCTCAACCGCAAGAACGTCATCGTCATCCTGATGTCGATCGAGCTGATGCTGCTCGCGGTCAACATCAACTTCGTCGCGTTCTCGGCCTATCTCGGCGACCTCGTGGGGCAGGTGTTCACCATGTTCGTGCTCACGGTCGCCGCTGCGGAGGCGGCCATCGGGCTCGCGATCCTCGTGTGCTTCTTCCGCAACCGCGGCACCATCGACGTCGAAGACGTCAACGTCATGAAGGGCTGATGCGCGAGGGGTTTTCTTCGCCGCGCCGCTGGGCCATTGAGGCTGCAGCCCAAACCCTTCGGGACCGTGCCCCATGAGCCTCATCCTCCTCTTCGCGCCGCTCGTGGGCGCGCTCGTCTGCGGCTTCGGCTGGCGCGCCATCGGCGAGCGGGCGGGGATGATCGTGGCGACGGCGCTCCTCTTCCTGTCGGCGCTGCTGGCCTGGGCGATCTTCTTCAGCGTCGGCCCCGAGGTCGAGCACATCGCGATCGCCCGCTGGATCGAGTCGGGCACGATGGGGGCGGACTGGGCGATCCGGCTCGACCGGCTGACGGCGATCATGCTCGTCGTCATCACTACCGTCTCTGCGGTCGTGCATCTCTACTCGTTCGGCTACATGGCGCATGACGACAACTTCCGCGCGGGCGAGCACTACCGGGCGCGCTTCTTCGCGTACCTGTCGTTCTTCACCTTCGCGATGCTGATGCTGGTGACGGCAGACAACCTCGTGCAGATGTTCTTCGGCTGGGAGGGCGTCGGCGTGGCGTCGTACCTGCTGATCGGCTTCTACTACCGCAAGCCGTCCGCCAACGCCGCCGCGATGAAGGCGTTCATCGTCAACCGGGTCGGCGACTTCGGCTTCGCGCTCGGCATCTTCGGGCTCTTCTTCCTCGTGGACAGCATCCGGCTCGACGACGTGTTCGCCAAGGCGCCCGAGCTCGCGACGACCGAGGTGAGCTTCCTCTGGACCTCGTGGAACGCCGCGAACCTGATCGGCGTCCTCCTCTTCGTCGGCGCGATGGGGAAGTCGGCGCAGCTTTTCCTGCACACCTGGCTGCCGGACGCGATGGAGGGCCCGACGCCGGTGTCGGCGCTGATCCACGCCGCGACGATGGTGACGGCGGGCGTGTTCCTCGTCTGCCGGATGTCGCCGCTGATGGAGTACGCGCCTGCAGCACTCGCCTTCGTCACCGTGATCGGCGCCTCGACCGCGTTCTTCGCCGCCACGATCGGGCTCGTGCAGACCGACATCAAGCGCGTCATCGCCTATTCGACCACGTCGCAGCTCGGCTACATGTTCGTGGCGGCGGGCACGGGCGTCTACTCGGCGGCGATGTTCCACCTCTTTACGCACGCCTTTTTCAAGGCGCTCCTGTTCCTCGGCGCGGGCTCGGTGATCCACGCCATGCACCACGAGCAGGACATGCGGAACTACGGCGGGCTGAGGAAGAAGATCCCGCTGACCTTCTGGGCGATGATGATCGGCACGCTCTCGATCACCGGCGTCGGCATCCCGTTCCTCGACGAGGGCGTGGGCTTCCCGGTCGGCTTCTCGGGCTTCGTGTCGAAGGACGCCATCGTCGAGAGCGCCTGGGCCGCGGGCTCGATGTACGGCTTCTGGTGCACCGTGATCGCCGCGGCGTTCACGAGCTTCTATTCCTGGCGGCTGATGTTCCTGACGTTCTACGGCACCCCGCGCGGCAGCAAGCACACCCACGAGCACGCCCACGAGAGCCCCCGCGTGATGCTGATCCCGCTCGGCGTGCTGGCGCTCGGCGCGGTCTTTGCGGGTATGATCTGGTTCTACCCGTTCTTCGGCGACCATGAGCGCGTCACCGAATGGTTCGGCTCGGCGATCTTCACCGGGGCCGACAACGACGTGCTCGAACGCGCGCACGAGGTGCCCTGGCTCGTCGGCCTGAGCCCATTCCTCGCGATGCTCGCGGGCTTCGCGGTGGCGTGGCTCTTCTACATCCGCGACCCGTCGCTGCCCGGCCGGCTCGCCGCGACGCAGCGGCCGCTCTACGGCTTCCTCCTCAACAAGTGGTACTTCGACGAGATCTACGCCGCCATCTTCGTGCGCCCGACGCGCATCATCGGGCGGGTGCTGTGGAAGGGCGGCGACGAGGGCGCCATCGACGGCGGCATCAACGGGCTCGCGATGGGGATCGTGCCGTTCTTCACCCGCCTCGCGGGGCGGGCGCAATCGGGGTACATCTTCACCTACGCCTTCGCCATCGTGGTGGGGCTTGCCGCGCTCATCACCTGGATGACCCTGAGCCGGGCGGTTTGAGGCATGGACAACCTCCTCTCCATCGTCGTCTTCCTGCCGCTCTTCGCGGCGCTGATCCTGGCGCTCTTCCTGCGCGGCGGCGACGCCGCGGCGGACCGCAACGCGCGCTGGCTGGCGCTCGCGGCGACGACGTTCACGTTCCTCATCTCGCTCTTCCTCCTCGCCGGGTTCGATCCCGCCAACACCGGCTTCCAGTTCGTCGAGGAACGCTCCTGGATCGTCGGGCTGCACTACAAGATGGGCGTGGACGGCATCTCGCTCCTCTTCGTGCTCCTGACCACGTTCCTGATGCCGCTGACCATCGCCGCCTGCTGGACGGTGACGGTGCGCGTGAAGGAGTACATGATCGCCTTCCTCGTCCTCGAGGCGCTGATGCTCGGCGTGTTCTGTGCGCTCGACCTCGTGCTCTTCTACCTCTTCTTCGAGGCGGGGCTGATCCCGATGTTCCTCATCATCGGCATCTGGGGCGGGCAGGCGCGGATCTA
The DNA here is from genome assembly GCA_965219015.1 of Paracoccaceae bacterium. Lineage (GTDB taxonomy): Bacteria > Pseudomonadota > Alphaproteobacteria > Rhodobacterales > Rhodobacteraceae > CBDCNH01. The sequence continues at coordinate 487,550 of CBDCNH010000011.1, read as the reverse complement.
CGCGGCGTTCAAGTTCTTCCTCTACACCTTCCTCGGGTCGGTGATGATGCTCGTCGCGATGATCGCGATGTACGCCGCCGCCGGCACCACCGACATCCCGACGCTGCTGCAGTTCTCGTTCTCGTCCGTGCCCCTGAGCTTCCTCGGCCTCGCGATCCCCGGCGGGGTGCAGACGCTCCTGTGGCTCGCGTTCTTCGCCTCCTTCGCGGTGAAGCTGCCGATGTGGCCGGTCCACACCTGGCTCCCCGACGCGCACGTGCAGGCGCCGACGGCGGGCTCGGTGGTGCTGGCGGCGATCCTCCTCAAGATGGGCGGCTACGGGTTCCTGCGCTTCTCGCTGCCGATGTTCCCGGTCGCCTCCGACCTTCTCGGGCCGTTCGTGCTCTGGCTCAGCGCCATCGCCATCGTCTACACGAGCCTCGTGGCGCTGGTGCAGGCCGACATGAAGAAGCTCATCGCCTATTCCTCGGTCGCGCACATGGGCTTCGTGACGATGGGCATCTTCTCGGCCAACCAGCAGGGCGTGGACGGCGCGATCTTCCAGATGGTGAGCCACGGCTTCGTCTCGGGGGCGCTCTTCCTCCTCGTCGGCGTGATCTACGACCGGATGCACACGCGCGAGATCGCGGCCTACGGCGGGCTCGTGAACCGGATGCCGGCCTTCGCGGCGGTGTTCCTCCTCTTCACGATGGCCAACGTCGGGCTGCCCGGCACCTCGGGCTTCGTCGGCGAGTTCCTGACGCTGATGGGCGCTTTCCAGGTCAACACCTGGGTCGCGGCGGTGGCGACGACGGGGATCATCCTGTCGGCGGCCTACGCGCTCTGGCTCTACCGCCGCGTCGTGATGGGCGACCTCATCAAGGAGAGCCTGCGCGCCATCCGCGACATGACGCGCCGCGAGCGGGCGATCTTCGCGCCGCTGGTGGCGATGACGCTGATCCTCGGCGTCTACCCGTCGCTCGTGACCGACCTCACCGGGCCGCCCGTGGCGAAGCTCGTCGGCGCCTACCATGCCAGCGTCGCGGCGAACGCCGCCGCCACCGCCGCCGCGGCGAACGCCGCCGTCACTTCCGTCGCGGCGAACTGAGGAGCGCACGATGATCTCGCAGGACCTCAACGTCGCGCTGCCCGAGATCCTGCTCGCGGTCTACGCCATGCTGGCGCTGATGGCGGGCGCGTTCCTTGGCAAGGACCGCATCGCGGCGCCGATCCTCTGGGCGACCTCGGCGGTGCTCGCCGCGACCGGCGTCTGGGTCGCGGCCGGCGGCACCGGCACCGGCACGACCGCGTTCGGCGGCATGTTCCTCGACGACGCCTTCGCGCGCTACGCCAAGGCGGTGATCCTGCTCGCGGGTGCGGCGGTGCTGCTCCTCGGGCAGGACTACCTCGAGCGCCGCGACCTCCTGCGCTTCGAGTACCCGGTGCTGGTGGCGCTCGCCTCGGTGGGCATGATGCTGATGGTCTCCGCGGGCGACCTAATGGCGCTCTACATGGGGCTCGAGCTGCAGTCGCTCTGTCTCTACGTCGTCACCTCGATCCGCCGCGACAGCGTGAAGTCCACCGAGGCGGGGCTGAAGTACTTCGTCCTCGGCGCGCTCTCCTCGGGGCTTCTCCTCTATGGCGCCTCGCTCACCTACGGCTATGCGGGCACCACGCTCTTCCGCGGCATCATCGGCACGATGGGCGGGGCGCCGGTGTCGCTCGGGCTCCTCTTCGGGCTCGTGTTCCTGATCGCGGGGCTCGCGTTCAAGATGTCGGCCGCGCCCTTCCACATGTGGACGCCCGACGTCTACGAGGGCTCGCCGACGCCGGTGACGGCGTTCCTCGCCACGGCGCCCAAGGTCGCCGCGATGGCGCTCTTCGCGCGGCTCATCTTCGACGCCTTCGGCAACGCGGTCTCGGACTGGCGGCAGATCGTGGCGTTCCTCGCCGTGGCCTCGATGTTCCTCGGCTCGGTCGCCGCGATCGGGCAGCGCGACATCAAGCGGCTGATGGCCTATTCCTCGATCGCGCACATGGGCTTCGCGCTCGTGGGCCTCGCGGCGGGCACCGAGGCGGGCGTCAAGGCGATGCTCGTCTACATGGCGATCTACGTCACGATGAACGTCGGCACCTTCGCCTTCATCCTGTCGATGGCGCGCGACGGCACGCCCGTCACCGACATCCGCAGCCTGTCGATGTACTCGAAACGCGAGCCCGCGAAGGCGCTGGCGGTGCTCGTCCTCTTCTTCTCGATGGCGGGCGTGCCGCCGCTCGTGGGGTTCTTCGCGAAGTTCTACGTGCTGCAGGCGGCGGTCGGCGCGGGCATGACCTGGCTCGCCGTGCTCGCCGCCATCGCCTCGGTGATCGGCGCCTACTACTACCTCCGCATCGTGTTCTACATGTACTTCGGCGAGGAGGGCGAGGTGCTCGACGGCGCGATGCCCCGCGTGGCGTGGCTGTTCCTGATGGGCTCCGCGCTCGCGATGGTGTTCGGCATCGTGAACCTCTTCGGCGTCGAGGGGCTGGCCGGGACTGCGGCGGCGTCGCTTGTCCGCTGACGGCTGGCCTGCCGGCATCGGCCGGCGCATCCTCGCCGCGACCGACAGCACCAACGCCGAGGCCGCGCGGATGGCCGCCGCGGGCGCGGGCCCGGGCTGGATCCTGGCGCTCTCGCAGACCGCCGCGCGGGGCCGCCGGGGCCGGGCCTGGGCGATGCCGCCCGGCAACTTCGCCGCGACGCTGCTGATCTACCCCGAGGGCACCGCATCCGAGGCGGCGCTCCTGTCCTTCGTCGCGGCGCTCGCCGTGGCGGACGCCATCGGCGCGCCCGGCGTGACCCTCAAATGGCCCAACGACGTGCTCCTCGGCGGCGGCAAGGTCGCAGGCATCCTCCTCGAGAGCACCGGGCGGGGTCGGGGGCTCGCGCATCTCGCGGTCGGCATCGGCGTGAACCTCGCCGTGGCGCCCCCGACGCCGGAGGACGCGCTCCCGGCCGCCTGCCTCGCCGAGCCCGTCGCGCCGGAAGCCTTCCTCGACCGTCTCGCGCCCGCCTTCGCGCGCTGGCAGGGCGTGCTCGACACGCAAGGCTTCGCGCCCGTCCGCGCCGCCTGGCTCGCGCGCGCGGCCCGGCTCGGCGCGGAGATCACCGCGCGCACGGGCGCCACCACGCGCACCGGCCGCTTCGAGACGCTCGGCGACGACGGCGCGCTCGTCCTCGCGACGGGCACCGGGCGCGAGCGCATCGCCGCGGCGGACGTGTTCTTCTGATGCTCCTCGCCATCGACTGCGGCAACACCAACACCGTCTTCGCGGTCTGCGACGGGCTCGACGTGCTCGGCACCTGGCGGATGGGCACCGACCACCGCCGCACCGCCGACGAATACTACGTGTGGCTCTCGAACCTGATGGCGCTCGCGAGCTTCCGCGCCGAGATCGACGCCGCGATCATCTCCTCCACCGTGCCGCGCGTGGTGTTCAACCTGCGCGTCCTCTGCAGCCGCTACTTCGGCTGCCGCCCGCTCGTCGTCGGCAAGCCCGAGTGCCGCCTGCCCGCACCGCCGCGCGTGGACATCGGCACGACCGTCGGGCCCGACCGGCTCGTCAACACCGTCGCGGGCTTCGACCGGCACGGCGGCGACCTCGTGGTCGTGGACTTCGGCACCGCCACCACCTTCGACGTGGTGGACGCCGACGGCGCCTACATCGGCGGCGTCATCGCACCGGGCGTCAACCTCTCGCTCGAGGCGCTGCACATGGCGGCGGCCGCCCTGCCGCACGTCGACATCACGCGCCCGCAATCGGCGATCGGTACGAATACGGTTGCCTGCATGCAGTCGGGTGTGTTCTGGGGCTACATCGGCCTCGTCGAAGGCATCGTGCACCGCATCCGGCTCGAGCGCGAACGTGCGATGAAGGTCATCGCCACCGGTGGGCTCGCCTCGCTCTTCGACCAGGGCTTCGATCTCTTCGACACCGTCGAGGACGACCTGACCATTCACGGGCTCGCGGTCCTCTACGCCTACAACAAGGACCATTCATGAGCAGAAACCGCCTTATCTACCTGCCCCTCGGCGGCGCGGGCGAGATCGGGATGAACGCCTACGTCTACGGCTACGGGCCGGAGGGCAAGGAGCGGCTGATCCTCGTCGACCTTGGCATCACCTTCCCCGACATGGACACGACGCCCGGCGTCGATGTCATCCTGCCCGACGTCTCCTGGCTCGCGGCGCGGGCCGACCGGCTCGAGGCGATCTTCATCACGCACGGCCACGAGGATCACGTGGGCGCGCTGGGCCACCTCTGGCCGCGGCTCCGCGCGCAGGTCTATGCGCGCCCGTTCACCGCCAACCTCGCGCTGCAGAAGCTCGAGGAGCACGGCCACCCCGCGACCGTGCTCACCGTGGTCGGGCCGCGGCCCGCGCAAGTCGAGGCGGGGCCGTTCCGCGTGTCCTTCGTGCCCGTCGCGCATTCGATCCCGGAAAGCTCGGCGCTTCTCATCGAGACGCCCGCGGGCAACATCGTCCACACCGGCGACTTCAAGCTCGACGCGACGCCCGTGGTCGGCGAGCCCTTCGACCGCGAGGCCTGGTCGGACATCGCGCGGGGCGGCGTCAAGGTGCTGACCTGCGACAGCACCAACATCTTCTCGCCCCATCCGGGCCGCTCGGAGGCGACGCTCGCGGAGCCGCTGGCCGAGCTCGTGCGCCGCTCGAAGGGCATGTTCGTCGCGACCACGTTCGCCTCCAACGTGGCGCGGCTCAAGACGCTCGCCGAGGCGGGGCTCGCCGCCGGCCGCTCGATCTGCCTGATGGGCCGCGCGATGCGGAAGATGGTGACGGCGGGCGTCGAGAGCGGCGTGCTGAAAGGCTTCCCGCCGATGCTGAGCCCGGAGGACGCCGCCAACGTGCCGCGCGACCACCTCATGCTCATCGTCACCGGCAGCCAGGGGGAGCGGCGCGCCGCCTCGGCGCAGCTCAGCCGCGGCAAGTACCTTGGGCTCTCGGTCGAGGAGGGCGACACGTTCCTCTTCTCCTCGAAGACCATCCCCGGCAACGAGCGCGGCGTCATCCGCATCATCAACGCCTATTCGGAGATGGGCGTCGACGTGGTGGACGACCACGACGGGCTCTACCACGTCTCGGGCCACGCCAACCGCCCCGACCTCGAGGCGATCCACGACCTCCTTCGCCCGCAGATCCTGGTGCCGATGCACGGCGAGCACCGGCACCTGCGCGAGCACGCGAAGGTCGGGCGCGCGAAGGGGCTGACGACCGAGATCGTGACCAACGGCACGATGGTCGACCTTGCCGGCAACCGCCCCGAGATCGTCGAGTACATCGAGACCGGGCGCATCTACCTCGACGGCACGGCGCTCGTCGGGGCGACGGAGGGCGTGGTGCGCGACCGTATCCGCATGGCGCTGAACGGGCACTGCCTCGTCACGCTCATCGTCGACGAAGAGGACGAGCCCCTCGGCGACGCCTGGGTCGAGATGATGGGCTTGCCGCAGGCGGGCCGCCGTGGCGCGCCGCTCGGCGACACGATCGAGGCCGAGCTCGCGGGCTTCCTCGAGCGGGCCGGGCGCCGCACGATGACCGACGACGACAAGATCGACGAGGGCATCCGCCGCGTCGTGCGCCAGGTCAGCATGGAGGAGATCGGCAAGAAGCCCGAGGTCACCGTCGTCATCAGCCGGCTGTCGGCGGACTAGGCCCGGGACGCCGTCCGCGCCCCGGGCCAAGGCGGGCGTCGCGGGGTCAGTCCGCCGCCCGCGGCGCGAAGCTGCGGGTCAGGAAATCGGGCATGTGGTCGCCCATGCCAACCACGGCATCGTCGCGCGTCGCGGGCCTGCGGTCTGCGCCGCGCTGCGGGGCAGGGCGCTCGGGCGCGCGCGACGGAGACCTCTCGGGCTCCGGGGCCGCGCGCCGCGGCGCTGCTTCGGACACCGGTTCTTCGAGAGCTGGGGCTTCGGTCACTGGGGTTTCGGTCACTGGGGCTGCGGGGTTTGGAGCCTCGAGCACCTCGACGGGCGCCTCCTCGGCGGGCTTCGCGCGCACGCGGCGGGCGCGAGGCTCGGATCGACCTTCCGCGGTCTCCTCCCGGCGCGGCGAGGTGCGGCGCGACCGCGGACGGTCGTCTTCGGTCGCCGCGTTGATCTCCGGCGGCGCGACACGCGGGATGGGCATCTTCACCAGCGACTCGATCGCCGCCAGGTACTTGTCGTCCGACGGCACCGCGAGCGTGAAGGCCTTGCCGGTCCGGCCCGCGCGGCCCGTCCGCCCGATCCGGTGGACGTAATCCTCGGGGTGGCTCGGCACGTCGAAGTTGAAGATGTGGCTGACCGCGGGAATATCGAGCCCGCGCGCGGCCACGTCGGAGGCCACGAGGAACTTGACCGAGCCGTCGCGGAACCCGTCGAGGGTGCGGGTGCGGACCGACTGGTCGAGATCGCCGTGGATCGGCGAGGCGTTGAGCCCGTGCTGCTTCATCGACTTCGCCACCACGTCGACGTCCATCTTGCGGTTGCAGAAGATGATCGCGTTCGTGCAGGCGTCGCCCTCGCGCTCGATGAGCGCGCGCAGCATCGCGCGCTTCTCGGCGAAGGTGCGCTCCTTGGCCGACGGCCGGAACGCGAAGAGCGACTGCTCGATGGTCAGCGAGGCCGTGGCCTGGCGGGCGACCTCGATGCGCGCGGGGTTCGACAGGAAGGTGTTCGTGATGCGCTCGATCTCGGGCGCCATCGTCGCCGAGAAGAACAGCGTCTGCCGGGTGAAGGGCGTGAGGTTGAAGATGCGCTCGATGTCCGGGATGAAGCCCATGTCGAGCATCCGGTCGGCCTCGTCCACGACCATGATCTGCACGCCGGTGAGGAGAAGTTTGCCGCGCTCGAAGTGGTCGAGAAGCCGCCCCGGCGTCGCGATCAGCACGTCGACGCCGCGGTCGATGAGCTTGTCCTGCTCGCCGAACGACACGCCGCCGATGAGGAGCGCCTTGGTGAGCTTGGTGTATTTCGCATAGGTGTCGAAATTCTCGGCCACCTGTGCGGCGAGCTCGCGCGTGGGCGCCAGCACCAGGCTCCGCGGCATCCGGGCGCGCGCGCGGCCCTTGCCCAGCAGCGTGATCATCGGCAGCACGAAGCTCGCCGTCTTGCCGGTGCCGGTCTGCGCGATGCCGAGCACGTCGCGCCCTTCGAGCGCATGCGGGATGGCGCCTTCCTGGATCGGGGTGGGCGTCGTGTAGCCCGCATCGATCACGGCCTTGAGGACCGACGGGTCCAGCTTCAAATCGGTAAATTGTGTCATCAGCGTCCATGTCGGCGGCATCGGGCCGCGCGGTTGAGGGACGCATATGCCGCGCGTCCCGGCGTCGGGGCATCCGCAGGCTCGCGAATGCCGTGTCGCTACCGGAAACGGCGGCGACCGTCAACGAAAGTGGGGTGTGGGCGGGCCCTTCGCAAGACGATGGCCCCTTTACGCTGCGACGCGGCGCGCGTTACCATCGCTGCGGCGCGCAACCGCAGTGCCGCGGCAGCGTTGAGCGCGTCATCAAAGGAGACCAAGATGCAGAAAACCGGATCCGCCGTCTGGCAAGGCGCCCTCCGCGACGGCAAGGGCATGGTGAGCACGCAGAGCGGCGCACTGAAGGACCAGCCCTACGGCTTCGCGACGCGCTTCGAGGACAAGCCCGGCACCAATCCCGAGGAGCTGATCGGCGCGGCGCATGCGTCGTGCTTCGCAATGGCGCTTTCGAACATCCTCGGCGATCACAAGGTGGTCCCCGAAGAGATCCGTGCGACCTCGGCGATCACGCTCGATCCCGATGGCGACAGCTTCAAGGTCACGCGGGCGCATCTCACCGTCACGATCCGGGCGGACGCGGAGGAGGCCACGCTGATGGAGGCCGCCGAGGCGGCGAAGGCGAACTGCCCGATCTCGAAGCTCCTGAACACGGAGATCACGATGGAAGCGTCCGTCGGCTGACCGAACCCAGCCCCCGGCTTAAGCCCCCGACCCCAAGCTTCGAAAGGCACGCACATGCGGATCCGCGTCGGCCACGAGTTCACCATCTCCTGCACCCAGCCGACGCCGACGATCGCCTTGGTCGGGCCGCATGTGCAGCACGCCGGCGGGCTCGTCTCGGAGCGGGTCGAGACCACCCCCGACGTGCCGATCCACGGCTACTACGACCTCTTCGGCAACCTCTGCCGGCGCTTCGTGGCTCCGGCCGGGCGGATGACGCTGACCGGCGACGCGACGGTCGAGGACGACGGCCGCCCGGACGACGTGGCCCCCGACGCGCAGGAGGTGCCCGTCGCCGCGCTCCCTGACGACGCGCTCGGCTACCTCGTCGGCAGCCGGTACTGCGAGACCGACCGGATGAGCCAGACCGCCTGGGATCTCTTCGGCAACATGACCCCGGGCTGGGCCCGCGTGCAGGCGATCATGGACTACGCGCACAACCGCATCCGCTTCGACTACCAGCAGGCGCGCTCCACCCGGACCGCCTGGGAAGCCAACGAGGAAGGCGTCGGCGTCTGCCGCGACTTCGCGCATCTCGCCATCGCACTCACCCGCGCGATGAACATCCCCGCGCGCTACGTCAACGGCTACCTCGGCGACATCGGCGTGCCGCCCGCAGGCCCGATGGACTTCGCCGCCTGGACGGAAGTGTTCCTCGGCGGCCGCTGGTACACGTTCGACCCGCGGAACAACGTCGCGCGCATCGGCCGCGTCGTCGTCGCCCGCGGCCGCGACGCCGCCGACGTGCCGCTCCTCAACTCGTTCGGCCCGCACTGGCTCGAGGGCTTCCGCGTCTGGGCCGACGAGGTGCCGGACGACGGCGCGCCGATGCGGATGCAGGCCTGACCAGAGCGCGGCGACCGGCTTCGATGCTGGTCGTGCGCTCGCTTTAGGGCCGCGGTCCGGCGGCCCTTCCTGGCTCGATCACGCGGCAGGGGAGGCCGCCGCTACGTCGAGCACCGAGATGACGCCGAACCGGTTCCTCGGCATCCCGTGGAGCGGCGCTTATCCTGCAGGCGCGCGCGCCTGTGTCGCCTTCCGACACGCTCTCCCAAAGCCCGGCGATCTCGTCGGCGTCCGTGCCGCGCACCGAGACGAAGAACGCATTCTCCTCGGGTATCCCAGGCCATTCGTCCGGGCACGTCGTAGGCCGTGACGCGGAAGCCGCCCGCGGTCTCCACACGACACCACATGGCCTGGCCGGCCTCGGCCGGATCCCGAACGGCACCATGCCGCCGCCGAACGCCGCCCCGAAGTAGGCAAGCGAGGCGCGGGCGTCGCCGCGGAGGTTGGGATGCGTGGTCGTGGCGATCGTCATGGGGGGTTCCGCGCGCCGCGGATGGGCTTGTCCTGTCGCCGCCCACCTGCCGGTTTCCGGCAGGTGCCGACACGCCGCCCCGGACCCGATAGCCCGCTCAGGTTGCCTTCTGCGCGTTCTGCGGGCCATGCGCGTCAAGGTGCCTCCGCTCACCGCCGCACGTCTGGCGGCGGAGACCGGCGCGTCGCTGCGCTCGCTCTACCGCGACGTGGACGCCTTGCGCGCGGCCGGGGCGCGCATCGACGGCGAGAGAGGCTGCGGCTGTCGGCTGATCGAGGGTCCGGCTCTCTCGCCGCAGACCTTTGACCGCATCGAGATCGAGGCCCTGGTCCTCGGCCGCGCCGAGGTGCGCCGCATGGGCGACCCGGCGCTGGCGAGGGCGGCGGCCTTCGTACGGGCCAAGGTGGGGGCACCCTGCCGGACGAGGGCGAGCGACGGCTCCGGCACGCCGTCTCCCTCGTTTACCGCCCGGACCCGCGCTACGGGCCCCCGCTCCGGACCCGCGCCCGACCTCGGCAGGGTCCGGGCCGCCTCATGGCGCGAGGAGGCGCTCGCCATCCGCGACGCCGACCGGGGCCATGTCGTCACCGAGCGCGCGATCTGGCGCCTGGCCTTCGCCGACCATACGCTCTCGGTGCTTGCGTGGTGCGCCCGTGCGGCAGGGCGTCCGCTTCGTCCGGCCGGAGCGGATGCTGGAGGCGCACCGTGTCGGCGAGAGCTTCCGGCCGCGGCGCGAAAGCCTGCTGCGGGGGTACACCTATCAGAGCGAACGGCAGGATGCCGACGTCCGGCCGGCAGCCGCGACGCGACCGTGGGCCCTGGCCCCGACGTCGCCGCTCGCCGCCGGTCATCGTGGTCGCGTCCACCTGCGTCAGCGCCGACATCGGCAGCTGCGACGGTACGGAGGCGGTGCCGCTGCCCGCCGGCGGCGTCCTCCTCGTCAGCGCCGCCGCGGGGTTCGGCGCGCGCCGCCCGGTCCGTCCCGAAAGCCCCTGCCGGGTGGCCACCCTCATGCCATCATCGTCTTCGTCGCCGTCAGCGCGAGGTCCGGATGATCGCGTGCGATGCGGTCGATGTCCCACTGCAGCCGCGTGAGGTAGACCGTGTCGCCGTCGCTGTCGGACGCGATGTGGCCCTTGTTGACGTTCACGAACTTCTCCATCGCGGGCTTCGGCCCCGACACCCAGCGCGCCGAGGTGAAGGCCGACGGCTCGAAGCGGACGGGGAGCGAGTATTCCCCCTCGATCCGGCTCGCCAGCACGTCGAACTGCAGCGGCCCCACCACGCCCACGATGAAGCCCGAGCCGATCATCGGGCGGAACACCTTCGCGGCGCCCTCCTCGGCGAACTGCATCAGCGCCTTGTCGAGGTGCTTGGCCTTCAGCGGGTCCATCGCGCGCACGGTCTGCAGGAGCTCCGGCGCGAACGAGGGGATGCCGGTGAACCGGAGCGCCTCGCCTTCGGTCAGCGCGTCGCCGATGCGGAGCTGGCCGTGGTTCGGGATGCCGATGATGTCGCCGGCCCAGGCCTCCTCGGCGAGCGCGCGGTCGGCGGCGAGGAAGAGCACCGGCGCCGCGATCGTCATCGGCTTGGCCGTGCGGACATGCGCGAGCTTCATGCCGCGCTCGAAATGCCCCGAGGCGAGGCGCACGAAGGCCACCCGGTCGCGGTGCCGCGGGTCCATGTTGGCCTGCACCTTGAACACGAAGCCCGTGACCTCCGGCTCCTCGGGTGCCACGCCGCGGCTCTCGGCGCGCTGCACCTGCGGCTCGGGCCCGTAGGCGCCGATGCCCTCCATCAGCTCGCGCACGCCGAACGAGTTGATCGCCGAGCCGAACCAGATCGGCGTCATCGTCCCGTCGAGGAACGCCGTGCGGTCGAACGCCGGCAGGAGCCCGCGCACCATCTCGAGCTCCTCGCGCAGCGTGGCCAGCAGGTCCGCCGGCACGTGCGCGGCGAGGCGCGGGTCGTCGAGCCCCGCGAGCCGCACCGTCTCCGCCACCCGGTTGCGGTCGGCGCGGTCCATCAGCTCGAGCCGGTCGTGCAGCAGGTCGTAGCAGCCGATGAAGTCGCGCCCGGTGCCGATCGGCCAGGACGCGGGCGTCACGTCGATGGCGAGGTTCTCCTGGATCTCGTCGATGATCTCGAAGGTGTCGCGGCTCTCGCGGTCCATCTTGTTGCAGAACGTCAGGATCGGCAGGTCGCGCAGCCGGCACACCTCGAAGAGTTTCCGCGTCTGGCTCTCCACGCCCTTCGCGCCGTCGATGACCATGATCGCGGCATCGACCGCCGTCAGCGTGCGGTAGGTGTCCTCGGAGAAGTCCGAGTGCCCCGGCGTGTCCACGAGATTGAAGCGCCAGGCCGCGTAGTCGAACGACATCGCCGAGGCCGAGACCGAGATGCCGCGCTCCTTCTCGAGCGCCATGAAGTCCGACCGCGTGCGCCGCGCCTCGCCCTTGGCGCGCACCTGCCCCGCCATCTGGATGGCGCCGCCGAAGAGGAGGAACTTCTCCGTCAGCGTCGTTTTCCCCGCGTCGGGGTGCGAGATGATGGCGAAGGTGCGCCGCCGCGCGATCTCGGGCGGCAGGGTGGGGCGGTTGCTGGTCATGGCGCCCATATACGCAGCCTTCCGCCCACGCGGAAGGGACGCCGATTGCCGGGTTCCCGTCCGGGGCGTAGTCTCGCGGCAAAGGCCAGGGAGAACGAGATGGACCGCGATGCGATTGCGAAGGATCTGATGGCGGGCATCCGCGAAGGGCGCGCCGAGGAGAACCTCGACAGGCTCTACGCGCCCGACGCCGTGTCGGTGGAGGCGGGCGGGCCGCCGGGCGTTGACCGGACCACGACGGGCCTCGAGGGCATCCACGGCAAGCACGCCTGGTGGCGCGACAACGCCGAGGTCCACAGCGCCAGCGCCGAGGGCCCGTTCCCGAATGCCGACGACGCCTTCGCGGTCATCTTCGACATGGACGTGACCATCGGCGGCAAGCGCAACAAGATGCGCGAGGTCGCCGTCTACCACACGTCGGGCGGCAAGATCGTCCGGGAAGAGTTCTTCTACGATCACTAGCCTTTACGCGGGCCGGCGCGGGCCATAGCATCCGGTAAAATCCGGGAGGGATGCAGATGGCACGATGGTCGATGGCGCTCGCATGTGTGGGAGGGCTGGCGGCGCTTGCAGGGTGCGGCGGAGGCGGCGGCGGCGGGTCGATCGGCTCGGGCTTCGCGACCCGCAACCAGTTCCGCAACGACCAGCTCGACCGCGTGCTGAGCCGCCCCGACACGCGCGTCTCGGACCTGCCCGTCGCCGGCGCCGCGACCTACGCGGGCTACGCCGGCTTCGTGGTGAACCAGGACGGGCCCGCCGAGGACGCCTACCTCGGCGACCTCAGCCTGCGCGCCAATTTCGGCACCGCGCGCGTCAACGGGCAGATCGACAACTTTTCGGCGCGGAGCGGCGCCAGCGTGACGGGCAGCCTCGCCATCGGCGGCGCGCCGATCATCGGCACGACGTTCCAGCCGCGCTTCGGCGGCGCGCTGCGGGTGAACGGCAGCCCCGCCTCGGTGGACGGCGATGTCGATGGCGCCTTCTTCGGCCGCTTCTACGAGGGCGTCGCAGGCACGCTCACCGGTAGCATCGCCCGCGACGGCCTCCTCTTGCCGATCGACAGCGGCTCGTTCTCCGGCGAGCGCTGAAGCCGTTGCCGCACCGCAACATCGCGGCTCCACCAGCGCGAATCAGCTAGGCAATAATCCGCCGACAGGTTAACCAGAGGCGTCGCCGCGGGGCGTGTCGTGACCAGTGCGTTAGGTCGAGTGCCTGTGTTCACCGCGGCGTCACTTCCCTTCTTCTTAATGCTGTGCTGCGCGTGCCACGCAGTCTCCGCCTCGGCGGCGATGGGTAAAATATCGTAGGCCAAATCTTGCCGATCGCGTAATGGTGATGACGTGCCCGACTCGGGCCCGGATTGGCAGGGAGACGCGGCGTGAAGAGTGCAAGAGTTTGTTTGGCCGTCGTCGGCCTGCTGGGTCTCGCCGGCTGTGGCGGCGGTGGCGGTAATGGCGGTCCCGGGCCCGAGGTCACGCAGAGCCCCTACCGGGTCCACGCTGACAGGCTCCTCGCAGGCATCGACCGGGCGCAGGGCCTCGCCGACACCCCGGTCGGCGAGATGCCGACCTCCGGCAGCGCCAGATACCGCGGCACCGGCGGGCTGGTGCTCGACAAGGGCGGTGCCTTCGAGGATCGCTACATCGGCGATCTCAGCCTCGCGGCCTATTTCGGGCAGTCGCGCATCTCCGGCCAGTTGCGGAACTTCGACGCCGAGAGCGGCGCCGACATCCGCGGCGCGCTCACGATCGACAAGGCCCCGATCGTCGGCAACGGCTTCAACACGACGCTGCGCGGCAACCTGACCTCGAACGGCACGCCCGTCCGCATCGCTGCCGACGTGCAGGGCGGCTTCGGCGGTCCATCCGCTCAGGGCGTGTTCGGCCTCTACGAAGGCACCGGTACCCGTGGCGGCGTGGCCTTGCCGGTCACCGACGGCATTTTCGTCGGCTATCGCTGATTTTCTGGGGATCTCATATGAACGCGAAGAAGATGCTGGCCTCGGCCTGCGTGGCGCTCACGCTCGGTGGCTGCGGCGGCGGCGGTGGCGGGGCCGTCACCCGGTCCGCGTTCGACGAGAAGGTCGAGGTGCTGCAGGCCGAGGCCGAACGGCTCCGAGGCATGAAGGACACGCGGCCGGGCGAGCTTCCAACCACGGGATCGGCGCGCTACCGCGGCACGGCCGGGTTCGTTCAGGACAAGGACGGCGTGAACGCGGACAGCTACATCGGCGATCTCAGCCTCACCGCGAACTTCGGCACGAAGCGGGTGGGCGGTAGGATCGACAACTTCGCCGCGGAAAGCGGCGCGGACGTCCAGGGCGCGCTCGCGATCGACGGCGCGCCGATCGTCGGCACCGGCTTCAAGACGGGCATCCACGGCACCCTGACGTCGGACGGCACCCGCATCGCCGTCCGAGCCAAGGCGGAGGGTGGTTTTCTCGGTCCGTCGGCGGACAGCGTGGCCGGACTGTTCCACGGCCTGATCGGCCGGGATCAAGAGCTGCTGCACCTGACGAGCGGCGTCTTCATCGGCGAGCGCTGACGCAGCACCGCCGGCGCCTCCTGCCCACCCCGTTGCCCTCCCGCCCGAAGCTCTGCTAGCGGGAGGAAGCAGGGAGGGACGGCGGATGGATCTCGGGATACGCGGACGCCGGGCGCTCGTTTGCGCGGGCTCGAAGGGGCTCGGGCGGGGCTGCGCCGAGGCGCTCGCCGCGGCGGGCGTCGACATCGTGCTCAACGCCCGCGGGCCGGGGCCGCTCGAGGCGGCGGCGGCGGCGATCCGCGAGGCCGCCGGCGTCGAGGTCCGCACCGTGGCCGCCGACGTCACGACCGAGCCCGGCCGCGCCGCGGTGCTCGACGCCGCAGGCCCCGTCGACATCCTCGTCACCAACGCGGGCGGGCCGCCGCCGGGGCTCTGGTCCGACTGGGGCCGCGACGACTTCATCGCAGCGCTCGACGCCAACATGCTGGCGCCCATCCTGCTGATGACGGCGCTCCTGCCCGGCATGATCGACCGCGGCTGGGGCCGCGTCGTCAACATCACCTCGCAGTCCGTGAAGGCGCCGATCCCCGCGCTCGGGCTCTCCAACGCCGCGCGCACCGGGCTCACCGGCTACGTCGCGGGCACGGCGCGCCAGGTCGCGCCGCACGGCGTCACGATCAACAACCTCCTGCCCGGCATCCACGCGACCGCGCGCGCCGAAGCGCTCGACGCCCGCGTCGCCAAGGACGACGGCATCGGCATCGACGCGGCCCGCGATCGCCGCATCGCCACCATCCCCGCCCGCCGCTACGGCACCGCGGAGGATTTCGGCGCGATGTGCGCGTTCCTCTGCTCGGTCCATGCGGGCTTCATCGTCGGGCAGAACATCCTTCTCGACGGCGGCGCCACGAACGCCACGATCTGAGCGCGGCTTGCCTCCCGCCGGCGCGGCTGCTACCCCCGGAAACCTGACGCATTTGATCGGGTTTTCCCCCTGCCGACGCCT
Source organism: Paracoccaceae bacterium (assembly GCA_965219015.1). Lineage (GTDB taxonomy): Bacteria > Pseudomonadota > Alphaproteobacteria > Rhodobacterales > Rhodobacteraceae > CBDCNH01. The sequence goes on along the minus strand of CBDCNH010000011.1, from coordinate 472,134 downwards.
CCCCGCCTCGAGCTTCGCGCGGTCTCGCGCCGCTTCGGTGCGCTGACCGCCGTCGATGACCTGAGCCTCGAGGTCCGGCCGGGGCAGGTGACCTGCCTCCTCGGGCCGTCGGGCTGCGGCAAGTCCACCACGCTCCGCATCGTGGCGGGCGTCGAGCGGCAGGACGCGGGCTCGGTGCTCATCGACGGCGGCGAGGTCTCGGGGCCCGCGCGCCACGACCCGCCCGAGCGCCGCTCGGCGGGGCTGATGTTCCAGGACTTCGCGCTCTTCCCGCATCTCAGCGTCGCCGAGAACGTGGCCTTCGGCCTGCCGCGCGGGCCGGAGCGGGCCGCGACCGCCGCGGCGCTCCTCGAGCGCGTGGGGCTCGCGGGCTTCGGGCGGGCCGCGCCGCATTCGCTCTCGGGCGGCGAGCAGCAGCGCGTGGCCCTCGCCCGCGCGCTCGCCCCCGGGCCCCGCATCCTGCTGATGGACGAGCCCTTCTCCGGCCTCGACAACCGCCTCCGCGACGGCATCCGCGACGACACGCTCGGCGTCCTGAAGGACGCGGGCACGGCGGTGCTCCTCGTCACCCACGAGCCCGACGAGGCGATGCGGATGGCCGACGAGATCGCGCTGATGCGCGGCGGCCGCATCGTGCAGCAGGGCGCGCCCTACAACATCTACATGAACCCCGCCGACCGCGACGCGGCCGCGTTCTTCTCCGACATCAACGTGATCCCGGGCCGCGTCGAGGGCGCGCTCACCGACACGCCGTTCGGGCGCTTCCTCACGCCGGGGCTGCCGGACGGCACGCGGGTCGAGATCGTGATCCGCCCGCAGCACCTCAAGATCGACTTCGACCGCGCCGGCCGCGGCCCGAACCCCACGCCCTCGGACGGCGTGCCGGCCCGCGGCGCGGTGACGCGGGCGCGCTTCATGGGGGCCGCGAGCCTCGTCGAGTTCCGCATGGACCGCGACGGCTCCGCCCTCCGCGCCAGCGTGCCGGGCGTGTTCCTGCCCAAGCCCGGCACGCCCCTGTGGCTCACGATGCGCCGCGACCGCTGCTTCGTGTTTCCGAAACGTGACTGAGACGGCCGCGGATTATCGCGCGCCGCGGCGTTTGGGGCTTTGAACTCCGCGTCCGAGGTCATAAATGTAACTGCTCACAGGCGGAGGACACCATGCTCAACAACATCGGCCTGCCGGGGCTCCTGCTCATCGCGGTCGTGGTGCTCGTGCTTTTCGGGCGCGGCAAGATCTCCTCGCTGATGGGCGAAGTCGGCAAGGGCATCACGTCGTTCAAGAAGGGCATCAAGGACGGATCGGACGAGATCGAGGCCGCGAACTACGACGCTGCCAAGGACGTGACGCCGGAGCCCGTGGGCGCGCGCCCGGGCACGGTGCATCCGCTCCCGCCGCATGCGGCCACGCCCGAACGCGACCGGAGCTGACGCGGGCGAAGCGGGCCTTCGTCCGGCGGAGATACCATGTTTGACATCGGCTGGTCGGAGCTTTTCATCATCGCGGTCGTGGCACTGATCGTCGTCGGCCCCAAGGATCTGCCGGTGATGTTCCGCACGCTCGGCCGCTTCACGGCAAAGGCCCGCGGCATGGCGCGTGAGTTCCAGCGTGCGATGGAAAGCGCCGCCGACGAAGCGGGCGTGAAGGACATCCAGCGCGACCTGAAAGCCGCGACCTCGACGAAGAGCCTCGGCCTCGACGCCATCGAGAACGCCGCGAAGCGCTTCGAGGCCTGGGATCCGATGAAGAAGCCCACGCCTCCCGAACCGACCGCCCGACCGACCCCCGATCCTTCCGCGCCGATGGGGCCCGCGACCGCGGCGCTCGCGGCCGAGCAGGCGGCGCGGCGCGAGGCCGCCGAGGCCAAGCGCGTGGCTCGCGTGGCTGCCCTCGAGGCCGAGGCGGCCCCGCCACCGGCGGAACCGACCGCGAAGGCCGTTCGGAAGACCGCCCGGAAGGTCTCCGCCAAGGTCGAGGCGACGGTCGACGCGGCCCCGAAGAAGCCAGCCCGGCCCCGCAAGAAGGCCGCTGCCGCCGTCCCTCCGGGCGAGCCGTGAGGCGGCGATGAGCGTCGAAGAGATCGACGACAGCTCGGCGCCGCTGATCGAGCATCTGGCGGAGCTGCGGACCCGGCTGATGTATTCGGCCGGGGCCTTCCTTGCCTGCATGGTCGTGGCGTTCCTCGTCTGGAACCCGATCTTCAACTTCCTCACGCATCCGATCTGCCACGCGCTCGAGGCGCGCGGCCAGAGCTGCAGCCTCATCCTCATCAAGCTGCAGGAAGGCTTCTTCGTCGCCATCCGCATCTCGGTGCTGGGCGGCTTCGCGCTGTCGTTCCCGGTGATCAGCTACCAGATGTGGCGGTTCGTGGCGCCCGGTCTCTACCGGAACGAGCGGGGCGCGTTCCTGCCGTTCCTGCTGGCATCGCCGCTGATGTTCGCGCTGGGCGCGCTCTTCGCCTTCTACATCGTCATCCCGATGGCCTTCGACTTCTTCCTCGGCTTCCAGCAGCTCGGCACCATCGCCGGGCCGAACGCGCCCGTGCCGCCCGGCGCCAACGTGGCGCCGCTCGCGTCCGCGGGTGTCACGTTCCAGGGCTCCGTCGCCGACTACATGGACCTCACGACGAAGTTCATCATCGCGTTCGGGCTTTGCTTCCAGCTTCCGGTCCTCCTCACGCTGATGGGCAAGGCCGGGCTCGTGTCGGCCGAAGGGCTCGGCAGCGTCCGGAAATACGCCATCGTCGGGATCCTGCTGCTGTCCGCCATCGTCACGCCGCCCGACGTGACCTCGCAGGTGGTGATGTTCTCGGTGATCTACGGGCTCTACGAGATCTCGATCCTGCTCGTCGCCCGCGTCGAGAAGCGCCGCAACGCCGAGTTGCGCGCGCAGGGGCTGATGGACGACGACGCGTGACCGAGGCGCTGATGCGCCGCATCGCCGAAGCGCTCGAACGGACGAGCCCGCCGCCTGCGCCGCCACCGGACTGGGACGCCGCCACGGCATTTGTCTGGCGCGCCGAGACCGGCACGCTCGACCCGGTGCCGGAGGTCGCGCGCATCGGCTTGGGCCTCCTCGTCGGCATCGAACGCGCGCGCGACACGCTCCTTGAGAACACGCTCCAGTTCGCCGCCGGCCTGCCCGCCAACAACGCGCTTCTCTGGGGCGCGCGCGGCATGGGAAAGTCGAGCCTCGTCAAGGCTGTCCATGCCGAAGCTCGAGCGGAGGGCCTGCGCCTCGTCGAGCTTTTGCGCGACGATCTTGCCACCGTCGGCCGGCTGCTGGCGCTGCTTCGTCGCGCGCCGGGGCGGTTCCTCCTCTTCTGCGACGACCTGTCGTTCGAGGCCGACGATGCGGCCTACAAGTCGCTGAAGGCCGTGCTCGACGGCGGCATCGAGGGCCGGCCGGACAACGTGCTCTTCTACGCCACGTCGAACCGCCGCCATCTCATGCCGCGCGACATGATCGACAACGAGCGCTCGACCGCGATCTCGCCCGGCGAGGCGGTAGAGGAGAAGGTGTCGCTGTCGGACCGCTTCGGGCTCTGGCTCGGCTTCCATCCCTGCTCGCAGGACGAGTACCTCGCGATGATCGAGGGCTATTGCGCGGCCTGGGGCATGGCGCCCGATCCGGCCGTGCTCCGCCGCGAGGCCATCGAGTGGCAGGCCACGCGCGGCGCCCGTTCGGGCCGCGTCGCGTGGCAGTTCTTCACCGACCTCGCGGGCCGCCGCGGCATCCGGCTCTGAGCCGTCACTGCAGGTAGGGAAGCGGGTCGACGCTCTCGAAACCCTTCCGCACCTCGAAATGCACGAAGCTCGGGCTGCCGGCACGGACCGCCGCGATGGTCTGGCCGCGCTTCACCGTGTCGCCCTTGGCGACCGTGATGCCGTCGATGCTGGCGTAGACCGTGAGGAGGTTGTCGGCGTGGCGGAGCACCATGATCGGCACCTGATCGGTGTCGCGCGTGATCGCGGCCACGGTCCCGTCGCCCGCGGCCTTGACCGGGCTGCCCTCGGGCGCGCCGATGTCGATGCCCTCGTTCTTCTTCTTCTGGTAGCCGCGGATGATGCTGCCCTGCGCGGGGAAGGCGAGCTGCGCGGACGTGCTGCGCTGTCGGCCGAGGTCGGGCGATGCCGGCACCGCCGCCGCCGGCTCCTCCGTCGGCAGCGGGCGCGCGGAGGACGGCGGTTCGGGGATGTAGCTCTGCGTGCCGGGCTCGGAGGTGGTGACGGGCGGTGCCGCGGCCGTGAGCTGCGCCTCGCCGGGCACCGGGATCAGCAGGAATTGCCCCTCGCGCACGCCGAGGTCCGGCCCGAGCCCGTTCCAGTCGGCGAGCACCTTCGGCGAGATGCCGTAGGTCCGGGCGATGGAATAGGCGGTCTCGCCGCGCAGCACCTGATGCCGCACCGGCTCGCGTCCGGGGATGCCCTGCGGCGGCACCGACGTGGTGACGCTGGAGCCGGGATACTGCGGCGCGGTCACGCGGGTGCCCTGCGCGTCGGCGCGCTCGATGGCGCCGCCGGCGAGGCGCGTGATGTCGATCTGGTCGCCGGAGCCCGCGATGCTCCCCGCGGCGCCGCCGCCGAACCCCGAGCCGGGCTCGCTCACCCGGCTCGGCAGCGCCAGCAACTCGCCCGGCCGCATCACGACCTCGGTGGAGAGCCCGTTGTAGCTGGCAAGCTCCGGCGCCGACACGCCGACGCGCGCCGCGATGTCCGCGACCGTGTCGCCGCGCCGGGCCTCCGCGACCTGGTAGGTCGGATAGGAGATCACGCCGCGTTCGTCGGCGAGCGGACGCTCGGCGTCGATGCGCGAGGCCGCGCGCGCGGTCGTCAGCCCCCCGTTCCGGCCGCGGAGATCGGGGTCGCAGCCCGCGAGGGCCACGAGGGACAAGCCGGCCAAGAGGCCGCGCGCGGTCGGGGAAAGGGTCATGGGGAGCGGAGATTCCTCGTCAATTGGCCTTGGCAGGCCGTGTCATGCCACCTGCATCAGTCCTGCCCGAGCCCGGCCAGAAGCGGCACGAACCGGACCGGCCGCAGCTCTTCGTAGTCGAAGCCCGTCGCGCCGCGCGTCACCCGGATCAGCATCTGCACCGTGTCGGACTGCCCGACCGGCAGCACCATGATACCGCCGACGCGCAACTGCGCCAAGAGGGGCCCGGGCGGATCCTCGGCGGCCGCCGTCACGAGGATGCGGTCGAACGGCGCCTGATCGGGAAGCCCGTGCGAGCCGTCGCCCGTGACCGCGGTGAGGTTCGCGAGCCCGAGGTCGCGGAACACCGCCTCTGCCTCGCGCACCAGCCTTCGGTGCCGGTCCACCGTGTAGACCCGGCGCGCCAGCCCCGCGAGGATGGCGGCCTGATAGCCCGAGCCCGTGCCGACCTCGAGCACCGTGTCGCGCGGACCGACCGCCAGCGCCTGCGTCATCAGCCCCACGACCGAGGGTTGGCTGATGGTCTGGCCGCAGGCGATCGGCAGCGGCGTGTCCTCGTAGGCGCGCTCGGCGAAGAGGCCGCGCACGAAGCGGCCGCGGTCCACCCGTTCCATCGCGCCGAGGACGCGCGCATCCGTGACCCCGTGCGAGCGCAGCGCGTAGACGAACCGCATCCGGGTCTCGTCGGGGCTCACCCGAGGCTCGCGAGCCGCCGGGCGAGGGGGGCGAGCGCATCGTGCGCGGTCAGGTCGCAACGCATCGGCGTCACGGATATCCGGTTGGCGAAGTTCGCCGCCACGTCGGTGCCGGGGGCGGTCCCGACCTGCTGCGGCCCGCCCTTGACCCACAGGAACCGCCGCCCCGAGGGCGCCAGCACCGGCTCGACCGAAAAATGCGTGCCGGGCCGGACGCCCTGCGCCGCGACCTCGGTGCCCGCCACGTCGGCGGCGGCGCAGGGCGGGAAGTTGACGTTGTAGAAGAGCCGGTAGTCGCGCGAGCTCCAGTCGGCATGGTCGAGAAGCGCCCGCACGACGCCTGCGCCATGCGCCCGCGCCGCCTCGAAGGGATCGGCGAGCGCTTCGGTCTTCGGCCCGAGATACTGCGACAGCGCGATCGCCGGCAGCCCCTGCAGCGCGGCCTCGATGGCGCCGCCGATGGTGCCCGAATAGAGCACGTTCTCGGCCGCGTTGTTGCCGCGGTTGACGCCCGACAGCACCAGGTCCGGCACGCGGTCCGCCAGCACGTCGTAAAGCCCGGCGATCACGCAATCGGCGGGGGAGCCCTCCGCGGCGAAGCGGCGCGGCTCCAGCTCCGCGATCATCATCGGATGCACATAGCTGATCGAGTGCCCGACGCCCGACTGCTCGAAGGCGGGCGCCACGGTCCAGACCTCGCCGTCCGGCCCGGCCACTTCGGCCGCGATTTCGTGGAGCACGGCGAGCCCCGGTGCGTTGATGCCGTCGTCGTTGGTGATGAGGATACGCATTCGGGGTCCGCGCTGAGGTCGCCCTTGCCTAGTCCCTCGCGCCCGGCCGGTAAAGGCGATGCCGAACGGGAGGCGCCTCGCCGCGGCATAAACGACCGAATTGACGAATCGTTAATCTTTCGGCAAGTTTCCGCCGGTCGAAATTTGATTTTAGGAGATACCCCCGTGAGTACGATCATTCAGCCCTCGCATGTCGCGAGCGCTATTTTGCTGTCTGCGACGTTCGCATTTGGCGTGTCCGCAGAAGCCGCCACCATCGACGGCGTCGGCAGCTTCGTCGGCACCGCCGGCGTCGGTTCGGCGAACGGCGTCGTCGCCGACAGCCCGATCGGCTCGAGCTACGTCTACGTCGCGACGCGCAACGATGGCGCGACCGGTCAGGGGCTCGGCCTCGCCGGCGACACCAGCGGCTCGTCGCTGACCACCGTGGCGTTCGACGCCGCGGCGGGCGACATGCTCAGCTATTACTTCAACTACGTCACCTCCGACGGCGCGGGCTATTCCGATTATGCCTATGTCGAGCTGCTGAACGCGGCTTCGTTCGACCCGGTGGCGCTGATCTTCACCGCCCGGACCAAGCCCGATGGCGACATCGTGCCGGGCTTCGGCCTGCCGCCGATCAGCGACGGCGTGACGCTGAACCCTGCCGCGACCGGCATCGTCAACGGCGGCCCGGACTGGGACGAGCTCGGGGACGACAGCGGCCGGTGCTTCGATGCCGGATGCGGCTACACGGGCTGGGTGCAGTCGCTCTATTCGATCGAGACCGCAGGCAGCTACCGCTTCAAGTTCGGCGTGGTCAACTGGAACGACAACAACTTCCAGTCCGGCCTCGCCGTCGCCGGTCTGAAGATCAACGACGTGCCGATCATTCCGACCGATCCGATCGACCCGACCGAGCCGCCGGTTCCCCCGGTGGCCGCCGTGCCGCTGCCCGCCGCGGGGCTCCTGCTCCTCGGGGCCATCGGCGGGCTCGGGCTGGCGCGCCGCCGCCGCACCTGACCGATCAGCGCCCGGCGGCGACGCCGGGCGCCGTGCCTGCAAGCATGTCCGCAAGCAACCCTGCCGCGACGTCGCGGCAGGGCGTCAGCCGGCCGCGGTCCTCGCCGGGAAAGAACCGTCCCCGCACAGCCGTCGGCATCGCCGCGGGCGTCAGCACCCGCACGCGCGGGCCGGTCCGCACCGTCTCCGCCTCCCAGGACCGCGCCAGCGCGATCTGCGCCGCCTTGGTCGCGCCATAGCCGCCGAAGAACTTCTCGCCGCCGCGCGGGTCGTCGAAGAACACCGCCGTGCCGGCCCGCACGCGCAAGAGTGGCTCCAGCGTCCCGATGAGCGAGGCCGTCGCCGTCAGGTTGACCGCGATGGCCCTCGCGAGGTCGCGCGCGTCGAGATGGCCCGCGGGCGCCAGCGGCGGCGCGTGAATCGCCGTGTGGCACCAGAGATCAAGCCCGCCCCAGCGGTCGAAGATGCCGCGCGCCAGCACCGCCATCGCATCGGGCACCGTCACGTCCATCGGCGCCAGCGTCGCGGCCCCGCCCGCCGCGCGGATGCGGTCGTCGAGCTCCTCGAGCGCGCCTTGCGTCCGCGCCACCGCCACGACGTGATGCGTCTCCGCCAGCGCCAGCGCGAGCGCCGCCCCGAGCCCGCGCGAGGCGCCCGTCACCAGCGCGAGCCTCACTCGGCCGCCTTCAGCTCGAAGCCGCGCGCCAGCATGTCCGAGGGCCGGATCGGATAGTCCCCCGAGAAGCAGGCGTCGCAATATTGCGGCTGCGCGTCGTCGCGCCCCCGCGCCTCGCCCGCCGCGCGGTAGAGCCCGTCGAGCGTCACGAAGCGCAGGCTGTCGACGCCGATATGCGCGCGCATCTCGTCCTCCGACATGTGCGACGCGAGGAGCTTGTCGCGCTCGGGCGTGTCGACGCCGTAGAAGCACGGCCACATCGTCGGCGGCGACGCGATGCGGAAATGCACCTCCGCGGCACCCGCCTCGAGGATCATCTCCTTGATCTTCATCGAGGTCGTGCCGCGGACCACGCTGTCGTCGACGAGCACCACGCGGCGGCCGCGCACCAGCGCGCGGTTGACGTTGAGCTTCAGCCGCACGCCCATGTTGCGGATCTGCTCCGTCGGCTCGATGAACGTACGGCCCATGTACTGGTTGCGGACGATGCCCATCGCGTAGGGGATGCCCGACTCCTGGCTGTAGCCGATCGCCGCCGGGGTGCCGCTGTCGGGCACGGGGCAGACGAGGTCGGCCGCGACCGGCGCCTCGCGGGCGAGCTCGACGCCGATCTGCCGTCGCGTCTCGTAGACCGACCGGCCGCCGAGGATCGAGTCGGGCCGCGAGAAATACACGTGCTCGAAGAGGCAGAACCTGGGCCGCGCGGGCGGGAAGGGCCGCGAGGACCGCACGCCGGCATGGTCGATCACCACCATCTCCCCGGCCTCGATCTCGCGCACGAAGTCGGCCCCCACGATGTCGAGCGCGCAGGTCTCGGACGCGAGCACGTGCCCTGCCTCGCCGAATCGCCCGAGCACCAGCGGCCGGACGCCCAGCGGATCGCGGACGCCGATGAGCTCGGTCGGCGTCATCGCCACGATGGAGAACGCGCCCTCGACGCGGGCCAGCGCCTCGGCCATCCGCGCGGGGATGTCGGGGGCCGTCGAGCGCGCCATCAGGTGGATGATGCACTCCGTGTCCGAGGTGGACTGGAAGATCGAGCCCGCCGCGATCAGCTCGCGCCGGAGGGCCGCCGCGTTGGTGAGGTTGCCGTTGTGGGCGACCGCGGCACCGCCCATCGCGAACTCGCCGAAGAACGGCTGCACGTCGCGGATCGCGGTGGTGGCCTTGGTGCCCGTCGTCGAGTAGCGCACATGCCCGATGGCGAGCGGGCCCGGCAGCGTCTCCATGAGGCCCGCGCGCGTGAAGTGGTCGCGGACGTAGCCGAAGCGGTGCGCCGAATGGAATCCCGAGACCGGATGGTGGCTGACGATCCCGCCCGCCTCCTGCCCGCGGTGCTGCAGCGCGTGGAGGCCGAGCGCCACGAAGTTGGCCGCGTCGCCGACGCCGGTGACGCCGTAGATGCCGCACTCCTCGTGCAGGTGGTCGTCGTCGAAGGGGTGGGAAGGGGCTCGTGGCATCGCGGCGCTCCCGGTTTGCCGCCTCTTACGCCGCGGCCGCAGCGGTGTCACGGGGCTGTCGCACGAGGACGCGACGGTTCACGCTGTCCGCGATCCGAGCCCGTGCAAATCGGCGTCTGGCGGTCCCCCGCGCGCGCCCGGGGTCAGTTCGCGGGCGCCGTCCGCGTGATCGTGCCGCCGGGGATCTCGGTCGTGGTCGTGGTCGTCTGGACCGGGGCAGGCGTGCCGGCGGGGGCGCCGCAGGTGCCGACGAGCTCCTCGTAGCGCGCGAGGATCCAGCCCGGCGCATCCGCCGGGATCTGCCGGTCGAGCGTCTCCTCCATGCGCCCGAACACCTGCGCCGAGCGGCTCTCGCTCACCATCGCCACGGCGGTGCCGGTGACGGCGCGGTCGTAGACCACGAAGGCGATCGCGACGAGGAGCACCCCCCGTGCCACGCCGAAGAGGAACCCGAGCCCCTGGTCGAGCCCGCCCAGCACCGAGCGCTGCACCACCGAGGCGAAGACCGGCGTGAAGAGCGAGGCCACCACCAGCGCCAGCGCGAACACCGCCGCGTAGGCCGCGATGATGCTGAGCTCGCAGCTCGAGCGGAGATAGTCGCCGATATAGGGGATCTCGCGGACGATCGGCTCGGCCTTGGCGGCGAGGAGGAAGGCCACGATGGCCGCCGCGATCCACCCGAGGATCGCCAGCAGCTCGCGCACCAGCCCGCGCGAATAGGCGAGCAGCGCCGAGACGACGATCACCAGCGCCACCACGGCGTCGATCACGGTGAAGCCTTGCATCCCGGTCTCCCGCGGGCCGCGCCAGTCAGTCGCGCCCGAACATCTCTCGCACGAAGGTGTTAAGATCCGCCATCTCGCGCACGTCGCCGCCCGTGCCGGCTTGCGAGCCCGCCGGCGCGATGACGCGCGTAAAACCAAGTTTCCGCGCCTCTTTCAACCGGTTTTCCGTCTGCCCCACCGGCCGGAGCGCGCCCGACAGGCTGATCTCGCCGAACACCACCGTGTCGGGCGGCAGCGCCACGTCCTCGCGCGCCGACAGGATCGCGGCCGCGACCGCGAGGTCCGCCGCGGGCTCCGAGACGCGGATGCCGCCCGCGACCGCGAGGTAGACGTCGAGCCCGCCGAACGTCACGCCCGAGCGCGCCTCGAGTACCGCGAGGATCATCGCGAGCCGCCCGCCGTCCCAGCCGACCACGGTGCGGCGCGGGCTCCCGGGGGGCGCCGGGGCGACGAGCGCCTGCACCTCGACGAGGATCGGCCGCGTGCCCTCGATGCCCGCGAACACCACCGAGCCCGGCGCCGGCGCGTCGCGGCCCGCGAGGAACAGCGCCGACGGGTTCGCGACCTCCGCGAGCCCCGCGCCCGTCATCTCGAAGACGCCGATCTCGTCCGCCGGCCCGAAGCGGTTCTTCACCGCGCGCAGAATGCGGAACTGGTGCCCGCGCTCGCCCTCGAAGTAGAGCACGGTGTCGACCATGTGCTCGATCACCCGCGGCCCCGCGATCTGGCCGTCCTTGGTGACATGGCCGACGAGGATCACCGCCGTGCCGCGGCGCTTCGCAAACGCGGTGAGCTCCTGCGCCGCCGCGCGGACCTGCGCCACCGAGCCCGGCGCGCTCTCCACGCTGTCGGTCCAGACCGTCTGGATCGAATCGATCACCGCGACCGCGGGGCGCTCGGCGTCGAGCGTGGCGAGGATGTCGCGCAGGCTCGTCTCGGCCGCGAGCCGCACCGGCGCCCGACCGAGCCCGAGGCGCGCGGCGCGGAGCCGGATCTGCGCCGCCGCCTCCTCGCCCGAGACGTAGAGCGTGCCGAGCCCGGTCGCGGCGAAGCTCGCGGCGGCCTGCAGCAGCAGCGTGGACTTGCCGATGCCGGGATCGCCGCCGACGAGCACCGCCGAGCCCGCCACGAGCCCGCCGCCGAGCACGCGGTCGAGCTCGGCCATCCCGGAGGTCGCGCGCGGCGGCGGGGGAGCGTCGGCGCCGAGGTCGCCCAAGTCGATCACCCGGCCCTTCGCGAGCGCGCGGCCCGTGCCCGTGGCAGGCAGCTCCTCGACGATGGTGTCCCACTGGCCGCAGCTCTCGCAGCGCCCGGTCCATTTCGCGGTGACGTTGCCGCAGGACTGGCAGACGTAGCGCGCCGCCGCCCGCGCCATCAGCGCCGCCCGAGCGTGACGAGGACCGACGCCAGCACGCAGCCCGAGAAGAGGTAGAGCCCCCATGCGGTCTCGACGCGCCCGACGCCGATGCCCTTCACGATGACCACGTAAAGCGCCACGAGGAACACGTCCGCCATCGCGAGCTTGCCGAGCACGCGCAGCGCCGGCAGCGCACGGGGGGCGAGAAGGCCAGCGTGGACAAGGGCCAAGCCGATGGTCTTCATGTACGGTGCGAAGATCGCGAGGCAAGTCACGAGAAGCGCAAGATAAACGTCCGTCCGCCACAGCGACTGCAGCCCCGAGACGACGGAGATCTCCGACAGCCCGAAGAGCGGCAGCAGCCCCGCGCGGAGAAGCGGCGCGAACCAGGCCACCGGGAAGAGCACGAGAAGCGCCAGGTTCACCACGCGTGGGATCACCGGACGCTCTCGATCGGGCCCTCGGCGCGGCCGTGGATGAACTGGTCGAGGTAGGGGTCGCCCGCGGCGTCCATCGCGCCCACCGGCCCGGTCCAGCGGATGAGGCCCGCGTGCAGCATCGCCACCCGGTCGGCGATGGCGCGCACCGAGGACATGTCGTGCGTGATCGTCATCGCGGTCACGCCCATCTCGACGACGATCTCGCGGATGAGCGCGTTGATGACGCCCGACATGATCGGGTCGAGCCCGGTCGTCGGCTCGTCGAAGAAGATGATCTCGGGCTCGGCGGCGATGGCGCGCGCGAGGCTCACGCGCTTCTGCATGCCGCCCGAAAGCTCCGCCGGATAGAGGTCGGCCACCGCTTCCGTCAGCCCGACGCGGCGCAGCTTTTCCACCGCGACGGCACGGGCCGCATCCGGCTCGCGCTTGCCCGGCCCGCGCAGGAGCCGGAACGCCACGTTCTGCCAGACGCTGAGGCTGTCGAAGAGCGCGCCGCCCTGGAAGAGCATCCCGAAGCGCGCGAGGAAGGCGTCGCGCGGGGTGCGCGTCACGTCCTCGCCCGCGACCGTGATGGTGCCCGCGTCGGGGCGCACCAGCCCGAGGATGCACTTCAGGAGCACCGACTTGCCGGTGCCCGAGCCGCCGATGATGACCATGCTCTCGCCCCTCGGCAGGCTGAGATCGACGCCGCGCAGCACCGCGTTGGCGCCGAAGGACTTTCTTACGCCGGACATCTCGATCATGCGGAGAAGAACACCTCCGTCAGGATGTAGTTCGACGCGAGGATCAGGACCGACGCCGCGACCACCGCCGACTTCGTGGCCGCCCCCACGCCCTGCGCGCCGCGGCCCGAGGTCATGCCGTAGTAGCAGCCCATCAGCGCCACGAAGAAGCCGAAGACCGCGCCCTTCACGAGCCCCGAGCCCACGTCCCAGGGCTGCAGGAAGTCCGCGGTGTTCTTCAGGTAGGCCGCCGAGTTGAAGCCGAGCCGCGAGGTGCCGACGAGGTAGCCGCCCATGATGCCGATGGCGTCGCCGATGCCGACGAGCGCCGGCACCGCGAGCGTGGCCGCGAGCACGCGCGGGACGGCGAGGTACTTCACCGGGTTCGTCGAGAGCGTGACGAGCGCGTCGATCTGCTCGGTGACCTTCATCGTGCCGATCTCGGCAGCGATCGAGGACGCCACGCGCGCCGCGACCATGAGGCCGCCGAGCACGGGGCCGAGCTCGCGCGTCATGCCGATGGCGACGATGGAGGGCACCACCGCCTCGGCCGAGAACCGCGCGCCGCCGGCGTAGATCTGCAGCGCCAGCGCGCCCCCGGTGAAGACCGCGGTGAGGCCCACGACGGGCAGGCTGAAGTAGCCGATGGCGAGAAGCGCCTGGCCGAACTCGCGGAAATAGAACGGCGGGCGGGCGAGGTGGCTCACGGTGAGCGCCGCGAAGATGCCGACGCGGCCGAGCCCCGCCAGCGCGCCCAGCACCGCGCGGCCCAAGGCGGCGAGCGGCCTCACGCGGCGGCCCCGAGGTAGCGGCGCGCGTAGCGGGGGCCGAGCGAGGTCAGGATCTCGTAGCCGATGGTGCCCGCGGCCGCGGCGAGCGCGTCGATGCCTTGCTCGGGCCCGAGGATGGCGAGCGTCTCGGGGTCGGCGGCAAGGTCGGTCACGTCGACGGCCAGGAGGTCCATCGAGACGCGGCCCACGACGGGGCAAGGTGAAGCGTTGTCAAAGAGTTGCGCGCCGTTGCTCAGAGCTCGGATGAGCCCGTCGGCGTAACCGCTTGAGATCGTGGCGATCCGCGAGCGCCGTCCCGCGCGCCATATGGCGCCGTAGCCGACCGTGCCGCCGGGCTCGACGTCGCGGACCTGCAGGACGGGGAGGTCGAGCCGCACCACCGGTGCTGCGTCCGCGAAGGGGGCGCCGCCGTAGAGCCCGATGCCGGGACGGGTCATGTCGAACTGGTATGCCAGTCCGAGGAGGGTGCCGCCGGTCGCGGCGAGCGAGCGCGGCACGCCGGTGCCGTCGGTCAGCGCCCCGAAGAGCGCGAGCTGATCGGCGTTCATCGCGGCGTCGGGGTCGTCGGCAGAGGCGAGGTGGCTCGTCAGCAGCACCGGCTTCCATGCGAGAACCGCGCCCGCCATCCGCCGCCAGTCGGCCTCGCCGAGCCCGAGCCGGTTCATCCCGGTGTCGATCTGCACTCCGAAGGGCGCGTCCGGGCAGTCCGCGCGGTGCCGCGCGACCTGCGCCTCCGAGACCAGCATCGGCACCAGCGCCGCGTCGCGCACGAGGCCCGCGTCGCCCGCCATCAGCCCCGAGAGCACGAGGATGCGCGGCCCCGGCCCGAGGATCCGGCGGAGCGCTGCACCTTCCTCGGCCAGCGCCACGAAGAACGTCCGCGCCCCCGCCCGCGCCAGCGCCGGGGCGACGCGGGCCGCGCCGAGCCCGTAGGCGTCCGCCTTCAGCACCGCCGCCGTCTCGGTGGCGGTCCCCGACGCCGCATCGAGCGCGCGCCAGTTCCGCGCGACGGCATCGAGGTCGATGGTGAGCAATGCCTGGGCCATGCGATCCGCGTTCTGACAGGCGACCCCGCGGGGTCAAGGTCGATCTGCCCCGTGGGGTGAAGCTCGATCTGCCCCGCGGGGAGAAGCTCGATCTGCCCCGCGGGGTCAAGCTCGATCTGCCCCGTTGGGGCAAGGCGATGGTCATCCGCCCTTCCGGCGCTCCGTCATCGGCGCTAGATGCAGCGCATGGACGACATTCCCGAGACCGGCCTTCCCGTCGTGCGGCTGCGCCCCAAGGCCGAGGCACGGGCGATCCGGCACGGCTTTCCCTGGGTCTACGCCGACGAGATCGTGACCGACCGGCGCACCAAGGCGCTGGCGCCCGGCGCGCTGGCGCGGCTCGAGGACGCGGACCGCGCGCCCCTCGGGCTCGTCACGGTCAACCTCACTTCGAAGATCGCGGCGCGGATGCTCGACCGCGACCCCGCGGCGCGGATCGACGGCGCGTGGATGGCGGCCCGCCTCGCCACCGCGCTCGACCTGCGGGCGCGCCTCTTTGACGCGCCGTTCTACCGGCTCGTCCATGCCGAGGCGGACGGGCTGCCGGGCGTCGTGATCGACCGCTACGGCGACCTTGCCGTGGTGCAGCCGAACGCCGCCTGGGCGGAGGCGCACATGGGGCAGGTCGTGGACGCGCTCGCGGGCGTCGGCGTCACGCGCGTGGTCAGGAACGCGGGCGGGCGGTCGCGGATCCTCGAGGGGCTCGAAGGCGCGACGGAGGTGATCGCGGGCCACGTCGACGGCCCGGTCGAGGTGCCGATGAACGGGGCCACCTACGTGGCCGACGTGCTCGGGGGGCAGAAGACCGGCCTCTACTTCGACCAGCGCGCCAATCACGCGGTGGCGGCGAGGCTCGCGCGCGGGGCCGATGTGCTCGACGTCTTCGCGCATGTCGGCGGGTTCGGGCTCGCGGCGCTGAGCGCGGGGGCCGCGTCGGTGCTGGCCGTGGACAGCTCCGCACCTGCGCTCGAGCTCGCGGCGGCGGGGGCACGGGCAACGGGCGTCGCCGAGCGGTTCAGCGCCCATCGCGGCGACGCCTTCGCGGCGATGGAGGCGCTGCAGGCGGAGGGGCGGCGCTTCGGCATGGTGGTCGCGGACCCGCCCGCCTTCGCGCCGCAGCGCTCGGCGCTCGAGGCGGGATTGCGCGCCTACGAGCGCGTGGCGCGGCTCGGGGCGGGGCTGGTGGCGCCGGGCGGGTTCCTCGTGGTGTGCTCGTGTTCGCACGCGGCCGACCTCGCGGCATTCCGGTCGGCCTCGTCGCGCGGCATCGGGCGGGCGGGCCGGCGGGCGCAGATCCTCTGCACGGGCTTCGCCGGCCCCGACCATCCCGTGCTGCCGCAGCTCGGCGAGCAGGGCTACCTCAAGGCGCTGGTGTTCCGGCTCGACTGATGCGCGCGGTCCTCGACTAGGATGCGAGCCGTGCTCGACGCCTGCGTGCTCTACCCGACCGTGCTGCGCGGCGTGCTCCTCGGGGTTGCCGAGGCGGGGCTCCTCGCGCCGGTCTGGTCGGGGCGGATCATGGAGGAATGGGTGCGCGCGACCGCGAAGCTCGGGCCGGGAGCGCAGGCGCAGGCGCGCGGCGAGGCGGCGCTCCTCGACGCGGCCTGGCCCGACGCCCGCGTGATCCCGGCGCCGTCGTCGCTAAGCCTCCCCGACCCCGCGGACGTGCATGTCGCCGAAGCGGCGCTCGCGGGCGGGGCGGCGCTGATCGTCACGCTCAACCTCCGCGATTTCCCGGCCCGCGCGCTCGGGGCGTTCGGGCTCCGGGCGGAGCATCCCGACACGGTGCTCCTCGGCCTCTGGCGGGAGGCGCCGGAGGCGGTCGAGGCGGCCGTCGCGGCGGTTCGCCGGGAGGCGGAGCGCCATGCCGGCGGCGACCTGCCGCTCCGGCCGTTCCTGAAGCGCGCCGGCCTGCCGCGGCTCGCGCGCGCGCTGGGCCAGGGGCCGGGCCCGTGCTAGGCTCGGGCCGGGAGGACCGCGGATGGCCAACGAGGACGCGCGGGCGCAGTGGGCGGGCGACATGGGCGGCGTCTGGGCGCGCAGACAGGCCGACCTCGACGCGCTGATGGCGCAGGTGCTCGACCTCCTGATGGACCGCGCGGGGCTCGTGCCCGGCATGGCGGCGCTCGACGTCGGCTGCGGGGCGGGCGCGACGACGCTCGCCGCGGCGCAGGCGGTCGGGCCGGAGGGGCGCGTGACCGGGCTCGATCCCTCGGCGCCGCTCCTCGCGATCGGGCGAAGCCGGGCGGCGGGGTTCGGGAACGTGGCGTTCGCGGAGGGCGATGCCGAGACCGACGCGGCACCGGGCGGTCCGTTCGACGCGGCGATCTCGCGCTTCGGGGTGATGTTCTTCGACGACCCGGTGGCGGCGTTCGCCAACATCGCGCGGCAGCTCGCGCACGGCGCGGGTCTCACCTTCGCAGCCTGGGCCGGGGCGGCGGAGAACCCGTGGTTCGCGGTGCCGGCGAGGGTCGTGGCCGCACGCTTCGGCGCGGAGCCGCAGGGCGACCCCGATGCGCCGGGGCCGACGGCGTTCCGCGACCCGGTGCGGGTGACGGGGCTCCTTGCGCGGGCCGGGCTCCGCGAGGCGGCGGGCGAGCCGGTGGACGTGACGCTGCGGCACCCGGGCGGGGCGGCGGCGCTGGCAGCACTCGGGCTCGAGGTCGGGCCGGCGGGGCGGCGGCTGCGGCTCGCGGAGGGCGGCGCGGCAGACCGTGAAGCCCTGCGGCGCGACCTCGAGGCGGCGTTCGCGCCCTACGACGGGCCGGGCGGCGCGCGCGTGCCCGCGCGGGTGATCCTCTATCGGGCGCGGGCGGCCTGACGCGGCGTCAGGCGAGCGCGGGGCGCCAGCGCGCCTCCATCGTCTCGATCGCGGCGACGCGGTCCGCGGTGGCGGGATGGCTCATCAGCCAGGCGGGGACCGGGCCGCTCTGGCCCGCGATGCGGCCGAGTTTGGCGAGGAGCGCCTTCTGCGGGCCGGTGCCGATGCCCGCCTTGACGAGGAGTGCTGCGGCATAGGCATCGGCCTCGTACTCGTCCTGCCGGCTGAGGCGCGCGGCGAGGAGGGCGGCGGCGCCGTTGGCGATCCAGATGCCCAAGCCCGGCAGGATGCGCCCGACGGTGGCGATGAGGACGAGGCGGATCGCGTTCGCGGCCGAGAAGTCGAGCATCCGCCGGCGGGCGTGGCCGAGGGCGACATGGCCGAGCTCGTGCGCCACGACGCTCGCCATCTCGTCGGCGCTGACCGCGCCCGCCCGGTACCGGTGCATGAAGCCGCGGGTGAGGAAGATGCGTCCGTCGGGGGCGGCGAGCCCGTTCACGACGGGCACCTCGTAGACGAAGACGCGGATCTCGGGCAGCTCGAGCACGCCTGCCATGCGCGCCACGAGGGTCCGCAGCAGCGGGTCGGTGAGCTCGGTCGACTGCGCCATGAGGGCCGCCCCGGTGCGCCGGGACGAGGCCCAGTACATCGCGACCGCGACGATGACGGGAAGCGCGAAGAGGAGGAGGCGGAGCATCGCGCGATCTGAACCCAGGCGATGCCCCGCAGCAAGAGCCCTCTCTGCCGCAGCGGCCGGCGTGCGGGATCAGGCGCCGCGCCGCCGCCGTGCCGCGAGACCGATGCCGCCGAGCGCCGCGGCGAGGAGCGGCAGGGCGGCGGGCAGCGGCACCGCGGCGGGCGCGCCAAGTGCCGCGTCGACGATCTGGCCGTCGACGCGGAACTCCACGCCCGTCTTGCCGCCGTTCTCGTAGTACACGAGCGCGAAGGCGAAGGGACCGTCCGCGAGGTCGAGCGTCGTCGAGGTCAGCCCGAAGCCGCGGTCGTTGGCGCGCGCGACCTCGGTCCCCGCGATGCTGAGCGCGAAGCCGTCGTCGGAGCCGACGGTGAAGGTGTGCGGTCCCGCGCCGAGGAGGAGGTTGCCCGCGAAGCGGAACACCGAGCCGTCGAGCGTGGTCGCCCCGAAGCCCGAGAGCGAGCCCGCGTCCGCCCCGAGGAAAGCGCCGAGCGTGTCGGTGTCGAAGGTGTCGAGCGCCGCGCCGTTGGGGTAGTCGATGGCGGTGGACCGGAAGGTCGCGTCGGCGGGCCGATCCGCGACGGTGGCGAGGGCGGCGTCGATGCTCGACGTGCCCATGTTCCAGAACGCGCCGGAGAAGCCGGCGGTGGCGGCATCCGCCGGAGCGGCGAGCGCCAGCGTGACCGCGGCGGCGAGGCAGAGGTGTGTCATTGGGTTGTCTCCATCAGGTTCAAATGCAACCTAACGAAGAATTAAGGCTGAAAGAAGGCGCTCAGGACAGGCGGAGGATGACGACGGACAGGACCACCCCGAGGAGCGCGCCGGCGATGCCGTAGCCGGCGGCGTATTGCAGCATGTCGAGCCGGTTGCCCGCGCGGTTCCGTGCCGTGACGGCGCCGAGGATCGCCCCGCCTGCGAGGCCCGCGAGCGCGATCATCCGGTGGGCCCCGCGCCCGCGGTCGCCGTGTCGGCGGCGGGTTCGATGCCGTAGCCGTAGCGCGCCCAGCGCAGGCTCGCGTCGCGGGCCGTCCGGGCGGGACCGGCGCGACCGAGCTCGCCGAGGGCGATGGCCCGCATCCGGAGGAGGTTCGCGAGAAGCGCCGCGTTCTCGCCGGCCGCGGCGGCGGGCAGGCTCGCGTCGACGAGGCGGAGCGCGCGCCCGGGGTCGCCCGCGCCGAGCGCGAAGCCTGCGAGATGCATGTCGGCGTCGGCGGCGGCGAGGGGCAGGCGGGCGCCGTGGTAGATCCGCGCGGCCTCGCGGAAGGCGGCGCGGGCGACGTCCGGGTCGGCGCCGAGCTCGATGCGCCCGAGGGTGAACCAGGAGAACCCCGCGCGGCTGTCGGTCCAGCCGTGCGCCCGTGCGATCGCGATGGCCTCGGTGGCCGCCCGCTCGCGCGCGGCGTCGGTCGCGCGGGGCCCGAGCGCCGTCGTCACCGCGTCCTCCCATGCCCGCGGCGTCGGGTCCGGCGGGGGCCCGGCGCGGACCCGCTCGCCGCGCGGGTTGAGCCGCGCCAGCACGGCCGGCAGGCGGCCCGCCACCGTCGCGGGACCCATCCCGCTCGCGAGCTCGGATGCATAGGTGACGCGCAGCATCAGCATGTCGAAGCCGGTCAGGACGGACTGCACGTTGTCGTCGTTGAACACGCTGTCGGAGAGCCGCCAGAGATCGTTGAGGGGGCCCATCGCCTGCGCGAGTTCCTCGTTGAGGCAGTCGCGCACCTCCTGCGGCGGGGCGTCGGCGGGGATGAACACGCTGATCCGGTCGCGGACCCGCAGCGTCGTCCAGTCGAGCCGGCGGCCGCGGCGCTCGGCGCGGAACTCGTCCCAGCCGGAGATGCGCGGCTCGACGAAGCACGCGGCCTCGGGCACGAGCGCCTGCATCTCGGCGAACGGCACGAAGGCGAGGGTGATGCCGGGCGTGGTGCCGGGGCGCGCGTCGTGGAGCACGATCCCCGCCTCCGCCGCCAGCCGGGCGCGGACGCGCGCGAGGTCGTCGAGCGCGCCGGGCGGCGCGATGCCGGTGATCCCGAGCGTGATGGGCGTCTCGAAGCGGGTGAGGACGGGCAGCGCGCGGCCGCTCTCCATGCGGAACGTGAGCTCCATGAAGTCGCGGGCGAGGGCGGCGTTGGAGCGGCGCGGCCCGACCGTGCGGGTGGCCGGGAAGCGCGGCAGCGGTGCCGGGGCGAGTGCCACGGGCGCACGGCGGCCGACGGCTTCGGCGGGCGGGCGCTCCGCGCAGGCGCCGAGCGTCAGGACCGCCGCGAGGACCGACGCGAGGGCCCCGAGGCGGATCACCGGACGCGCGCGTACTTGATGAAGCCGGAATGGGCCGCGATGCGGTCGTAGAGCGCGCGGGCCGCCACGTTGTCCGCGTTCGTCATCCAGTAGACGTCGGGCGCGCCCGCGGCATCGGCGGCGGCGTAGACCGCCTCGATCAGCGCCCGCCCGACGCCCGCGCCACGTGCCTCTTCCGCGACGAAGAGATCCTGCAGGTAGCACACCGGCTCGATCTTCCAGCCGTGCGGGTGGAACACGTAATGCGTGAGCCCGACGAGCCCGTCCCCGGCCTCGGCCACGAGCCCCGTGTAGGTCTCGGGCGCGTCCGACAGGAGCCGGTCGAACGCGGTGTCGATCACCGCGTCGGGCAGCACGGTGTCGTAGAACGCGAGATACGCGCGCCAGAGCGTCCGCCATTCGGGCTTGTCGGCGGCGGCGAGCGGCCGGACGCGGACACCCGTGGCGGGGTGCGCCGGCAGGCGCGCGCCGGCGGCGCCCGAAGGGGCAGGGGACTTGATCGCGTCGTGCATCTGGGACCGTCGGACGGGTGCGTCGCGGGGCACCTTAGCAGCCGTTCAAATCGCCGCAAGGCGACGCGATGGCTAGTGACAAGGCCCGGCGCTTGCGCTACTGCACCGCCGAAGGGGCGCGGCATGTCGGCCATCCAAATCAAGGGGCTGGCGACCGATCCGGAGACGCCGGCAGGGGTGTCGGGATCCGGTCGGGGTGCGCGTTCCGAAGACGGCGCGGCGGGGCCCGTGCGCGGGTCGGGTCAGATCGCGAAAGCAGATAGCATGGGGGCTGCGATGAAGGCGGAGATCTTTCTTCCCGACGACTACCGTCCGGCCGAGGGCGAGCCCTTCATGAACGACCGGCAGACCGAGTATTTCCGCCGCAAGCTGATGACCTGGAAGACCGAGCTTCTCGACGGCAGCCGCGAGACCATCGAGGGCCTGCAGGACAGCGCCCGGAGCGTGCCCGACATCGCCGACCGCGCCTCCGAGGAGACCGACCGCGCGCTCGAGCTGCGGACGCGCGACCGGCAGCGCAAGCTCGTGTCGAAGATCGACGCCGCGCTCCGCCGCATCGAGCGGGGCGAGTACGGCTATTGCGACGATACCGGCGAGCCGATCTCGCTGAAGCGCCTCGACGCGCGCCCGATCGCCACGCTGAGCCTCGAGGCGCAGGAGCGCCACGAGCGCCGCGAGCGGGTGCACCGCGAGGAATAGCCTTCGCGGGATGCCGGACGCCGGATGGGCGGGGTGATCGGCGGTCGCATCACGGTCGCCGGGGCCGGCATCGCGGGGCTCGCGGCGGCGCTGGCGCTCGCGCGTCGCGGCGCCCGTGTGCGCGTGGTCGAGGCCGCGGACCGGCTCCGGACCGATGGCGCCGGCATCCAGATCAGCCCGAACGGCGCCGTCGTGCTCGAGGCGCTCGGGCTCGGCGACGTGCTCCGCGACATCGGGACCGCTACCGAGGCGGTCGTGCTCAGGGACGGCGCGACGGCGCGGACGGTGCTGCGCCTCCCGCTCGCGCAGGGCTACCGGCTCACCGACCGCGGCGCGCTCGTCGCGGCGCTCGCGCGGGCGGTCGACGCGGCGGGCGTGGGGATCGAGACGGGAACCGGCTGGCGTCCGGCGGGAGCTTCGGGCTTCACCGTCGCCGCCGACGGCATCGGTTCGGCCTGGCGCGCGGCGGTCGCGCCCGGGGCCGCGCCGCGCTTCACCGGGCAGGTGGCCTGGCGCGCGGTGATCGAGGGCGCGGGCCGGCCGGAGGCGGAGGTGTTCGTCGCGCCAGGGCGGCATCTCGTGAGCTACCCGCTGCCCGGCGGGCGGCGCACCCTCGTCGCGGTCGAGGAGCGGCGCGGCTGGGCCGCCGAGGGCTGGCGGCACGCCGACGATCCCGCGCATCTCCGCGCCGCCTTCGCGGGCTTCGGCGGGCCGGTGCCGGGCTGGCTCGCGGCGGTCCCGGAGACGCATCTCTGGGGGCTCTTCCTGCATCCGCCGGCGGCGCGCTGGACGCGGCCCGGCGCGGTGCTCGTCGGCGACGCCGCGCATCCGATGCTGCCGTTCCTCGCGCAGGGCGCCAACATGGCGCTCGAGGACGCCTGGGTGCTCGCGGCCTGCCTCGACGCCGCGCCGGACCTCGACGCGGGCGCGGCCGCGTTCGCCGCGCGCCGCCGCGCCAGGGTCGCTCGGGTGGTGCGGGCCTCGGCGCGGAACGCGCGGCTCTACCATCTCGGCGGCCCGGCCCGGGCGCTCGCCCATGCGGCGCTCCGCGCAGGCGGCGCCCGGCTCGCGCCGGGGTTCGGCTGGCTCCACGGGTTCGACGTCACGCGCGGGACGTCGCCGGGAGCCTTCGGCGGGCGGGGTTGAGGGGCCCCGCCGGCGGGCCTCGGCCGGTGCCCGGCAGCGGCGCATGGCGTGCCGGAACCGCAAGGCCGGGCACCCGCGGGCCCTGGGGCGCAGCCGTGCACGAGCAATGCGGGAGCCGCACCAATGCCGCTTGGTGCTGCGAGCGGGCCGGGCCCTGGCGGCGGCGCCCGCCGTCCTTTGTGGCAAGGCCACGGCGCAGACGCGTCGGTTCGCGGGCCTCGACGCCAGTTCGGCGCAAAGAAGGCGTCGCCCATCTGCTCGACAGGAAAACGGCGGCGGTGCGGCAGCGCTACGGCGCTTTTTCCGCGGCGCAGATCCTCGACATCTCCGCGCGGCCCGGCCCTGCGGGGCGCGCCGGTCGTGGTCTACGTCTCCACGGCGGGGCGGAGTTCGTCGGCGAGAAGCCGGCGCTCTTTCTCGGCGCGGGCCTCGTGTTCGTGTCGGCGAACGTCCGCGTCGCGCCCGAGGCACGGCCGCCGGAGGTCGCGGCGGACGCGGGCGGCGGCGGTCGCATGGGTCCGCGCCAACGTCGCGCGCTACGGTGGCGACCTCGCGATGCCGTGCGGCACGGGAGCTGATCGACCGCGCGCAACATGACGTGACGAAGGCGATCCGGTCGGGCGCGCTCGCGCCGGAGGCCGAGGCGGCCTACGCGCGGGCGTTCGGCCGCGACCCGGCGGCATGGCGCGATGCGTCCGCCATCGCCCATGTCGCGGCCGGCAGGGGCATCTTCGCCGAGCGGCTGCGCGGCGCGGGCGTGGCGGCGGAGCGGATCGACGCGCCCGAGGCCTCGCGCACATGACGCAGGCGATCCTCGACTTCCTGGCCGCGCGGCCCGGGGGGGCGCTCAGTCGGCGAGCTCGATCCAGACCGGGACGTGGTCGGACGGCTTGTCGCCCGCGCGCATGTCGCGGTCGATGCCGGCGTCCTCGAGCCGGTCCATCGCCTGCGGGGTGAGCAGGAGGTGGTCGATGCGGATGCCGAGGTTCCGGTCCCACGCGCCGGCCTGGTAGTCCCAGAAGCTGTAGTGCCCGGGGCCGGGGACGCGCGCGCGGAAGGCGTCGGTCCAGCCGGCATGGAGGATGCGGCGGAAGGCGTCGCGCGTGGCGGGGAGGAAGAGCGCGTCCGTCGCCCAGGCGTCGGGGCGGGCCGCGTCCTCGCGCTGGGGGATGACGTTCCAGTCGCCGGCGAGCACGACCGCGTCCTCGGTGGCGCGGAGTGCTGCGGCGCGGTCGGCGAGCCGGGCCATCCAGGCGAGCTTCAGGTCGTACTTCGGCCCCGGCGCGGGGTTGCCGTTGGGCAGGTAGAGCCCGCAGACGCGCACCGGCCGCGCCCCGCCCGTCACCGCCTCGATGAAGCGCGCCTGCACGTCGTCCGCGTCGCCGGGAAGGCCGCGCACCACGTCCTCGAGCGGGGTGCGCGACAGGATCGCCACGCCGTTGAAGCCCTTCTGGCCGTGGACGGCGACGTTGTAGCCGCGGTCCTCGCAGATGGCGGCGGGAAACGCCTCGTCGACGCACTTGATCTCCTGCAGCACCGCCACGTCGGGCCGGGCGGCGTCGAGCCAGCGGCCGAGCGTCTCGGCGCGGGCGCGGACGCCGTTGATGTTGAAGGTGGCGAGCTTCATCGCACGGGCCCCGGCAGCGCCGCGCAGAGGCCGGCGACAGCCGCGAACACGGCGGTGTTCCACATCAGTCCAAAGGCCAGCGCCGCGTCGTAGGCGGCGTGGCTCCCGCGCGGCGCGGCACCAAGCGAGGTGAAGAAGATCTGTCCCACGACCGCGACGCCGAGCGCGCTGCCGACCTGCTGGAACGCCCTGAGCGCCCCCGAGG
Organism: Paracoccaceae bacterium; assembly: GCA_965219015.1. GTDB lineage: Bacteria > Pseudomonadota > Alphaproteobacteria > Rhodobacterales > Rhodobacteraceae > CBDCNH01. The sequence continues at coordinate 447,438 of CBDCNH010000011.1, read as the reverse complement.
CCGAGCCGATGTCGCTGCCCTCGATGCGCGCGAGCACGGTCTGGAAGAGCGGCGAGATCGTCGCGCCAAGGCCGAGCCCGGCGAGGAACAACGGCGGCGCCAGCGCGGCCCAGACGATGCTGTCCGCGGTGCCCCCGACCGCCACACGCAGCCAGACCATCGCCACGGCCAGGAGCGACGCCCCGACGGCGGGCCGGACCCTGAGCCAGCGGATGCCGAGCATCCCGTTGAACGGCGAGGCGACCAGGATGCCCAACGAGAACGGCAGCGTGGTCAGCCCGCTCGCGAGCGGCGTGAGCCCGTAGCCGGACTGGAGGTACAGGGCGAGGAGGAGGAGGAGCCCCGGCACCCCGGAGAAGAGGAGCGAGATCATGCCCGAGCCGAGGAGGAACGTGCGGCTCCTGAGGAGGCTCATGGGGAGGAGCTGCGCCCCGCCGCGCCGGGACTGCGCCGCCTCCCAGCGCACGAAGAGCGCGCCCGCCGGCAGCGCCAGACCGAGCATCGCGAAGAACGGCCAGGGCCAGCCCGCCTGCCGCCCCTCGATGAGCGGGAAGACGACGAGAAGCAGCGCCACGCCCGCGAGAACGATGCCCACGCCATCCACGCGCAGGCCCGACGTTCCGGGCACCTTCGGGATGAAGCGCCGCGCCGCGAGGATCGCCGCGATGCCGATGGGGATGTTGACGAGGAAGATCGGCCGCCAGCCGAGCCCCCAGAGGTCCGCGCCGATGAGGAGCCCGCCGAGGAGCGGCCCCGTCACCGAGGCGAGCCCGGCGGTCAGGCCGAAGAGCGCGAACGGCGCGCCGCGCTCCTCGGGGCGGAAGAGCGCCGGCACGATGGCGAGCGTCTGCGGCGTCATCATGCCGCCGCCGATGCCCTGCAGCACGCGCGCCGCGACGAGCGCCGGCATCGAGGGCGCGAGCCCGCAGGCCGCCGAGCCGAGGGTGAACACCGCGACGCCCCAGAGGAACATCGCGCGCCGCCCGAAGATGTCGCCGAACCGTCCGCCCGGCAGCAGGCAGAGCGCGAAGACGAGGATGTAGCCCGCGACCACCCATTCGATCTGCGCGCTGGTGGCGGCGAAGGCGGTCTGCAGGCTCGGGAGCGCCACGTTGACGATGGTGACGTCGATGAGGTTCATGAACCCCGCCGCGAGCAGGATCGTCATCGCGATCCAGCGGTTGCTCTCGGGCGCCGCCAGTGCCGGAGGCGGGGCGTCGGTGCGGGCGGTCATCTTGGGCTCCTCGGCTCTGCCCTCCGCATGGGCGATCGTGCCCGACGATGCAAGACGGTGCGGCTCAGGTGCCGAGGGCCCTCCGCGCCGCCGCTTCGAGCCACGCCATCGCATCGCGCCAGGGCCCGGGGCCGTGGCTGATCCGGGCGACGCCGAGGCCGGCGAGCGCGTCCCGGTCCGGTACGCCCGCGCGGTGCATGACGTTGAGGGGGAGTCCCGCCTCCCGCGCGAGGCGCGCGATGGTGGCGGGGTCGGCGAGGCCGGGGACGAAGAAGCCGTCGGCACCCGCGTCGCGGTAGGCGCGGGCGCGGTCGAGCGCTGCGCCGGCGAGGCCGGCATGGGCCTCGGGCGGCGCCTGCAGGAAGAGGTCGGTGCGGGCATTGAGGAACGCGCCGGGCCCCGCGCGCCGCAGCGCCGCGATGCGCGCGGCCTGCTCGGGGACGGGGACGACACCCGCGCCGCCGATCACCTGGTCCTCGAAGTTGATGCCGACGATGCCGGTCGCGAGGAGCCGCGCGAAGTTCGCCGCGAGCGCGCCCGGGTCGCGCGCGTAGCCGCCCTCGAAGTCGATCGACACCGGCAGGTCGACGGCTTCGGCGATCCGGGCGGCGGTGCCGATCACGGCGTCGAGGGGCAGCGCCTCGCCGTCCGCCCAGCCCTGCGCCGCCGCGACCGACCAGCTTCCCGTGGCCAGGGCGCTCGCGCCGGCCGCCGCGACCGCGCGTGCCGAGCCCGCGTCCCAGACGTTGAAGAGGACGAGCGGCCGCCCCGGCACATGGAGCGCGCGGAACGCCTCGGCGCGGCTCACGCGACCTCCGGCGTGCCGCCCGCGAGCACGGTCGCGAACCAGCCGGTGTCGACGTTGCCGCCGCAGAGGACGACGCCCACGTCGCGGCCGGCCATCGCGTCCGTCTCGGCGAGGAGGGCCGCGAGGGGGGCGGCGCCGGCGCCCTCGGCGACCGCGTGGATGTCGCGGAAATAGACGCGCATCGCGTCGGCCACCTGGTCGTCGCTGACGCTCACGATGCGCTCGGCGCCGGGGCCGTAGATCGCGAGCGCCTCGGGGACGGGCACGCGCACCGCCATGCCGTCGGCGAAGGTGCGCGCGGTCTCGGTCGGCACCGGGCGGCCGGCCTCGGCGGAGAGCTTGGCGGTCGCGGCGCCTTCGGAGACGACGCCGACGATGCGGGTGGCGAGCCCGAGCGCGTCGCGCGCGGCGATGGTGCCGCAGATGCCCGAGCCGCAGCCGATCGGCACGTAGACGGTATGGAGGTCGGGCCGGGCGCGGAGCATCTCCCAGCCGTAGGTCGCGACGCCGCGGACCAGCTCGCGGTGGAACGGCGGCACCGGGAACAGGCCCTCGGCGTCCGCCACGCGCATCGCCTCCTCGCGCGCGGTGTCGAAGTCCTGGCCGAACTCGACGAGCTCGGCCCCGAAGGCGCGCATGGCGGCGTTCTTCTCGACCGAGTTGCCGCGCGGCACGTAGACGAGCGCGCGCAGCCCCGCGGCGGTCGCGGCGCGGGCTTGCGATTGGCCGTGGTTGCCGCGGGTAGCGGTGACGATGCCCTTGGCCTCGGGGTGCGCGCGGCGCAGCCAGTCGATGAAGGTGATGCCGCCGCGGGCCTTGAAGGCGCCGGTCGGGGTGTGGTTCTCGTGCTTGACGTGGACGCGCACGCCGGTGCGCGCCTCGAGCTGCGGCCAGGCGTAGAGCGGCGTCGGCGGCATCTCTCGGTGTACGAGTGCTGCCGCCGCCTCGAGCTCGTCGGACGTGAAGAGCATCGCGGTCCTCCTTCGCGCGGACCGTGACGGGCGGCGCGGCGGCGGTCAACCCGTTGCCAAGCGCACGGCACCCTGCCACTCCGTCCGGCATGGAGATGAGCCTCAGAGACTGGCGCGCGGTGGCGCTCTACCTTGCGGCGCTGAGTTCCGCGATGGCGGTGTTCGCGGCCTGGCCGGGGATCGACCTCGCGGTCTCGGGCGTCTTCGCGCGCGAGGGGGCGGGGTTTCCGCTGGCGCGCTCGGGCCTCGCGGCGCTCGGGCGCTCGGGCGTCTGGGTGCTGTCCTACACGGTCGTGATCGTCGCGCTGGCGATGGCGCTCGCGCGCCCGTTCGTGAAGCGGGTGGACATGGTGCGGCGGGACTGGCGCCTCTGGCTCTGGCCGGCGCGGATCTGGGGCTTCGTGCTCGGCGTCTACCTCGTCGGCCCCTGGCTCATCACCGACGTGATCCTGAAGGCGCACTGGGGCCGCGCCCGGCCGCGCGACGTTGTCGAGTTCGGCGGCGCGCTCGACTTCACGCCCGCGTTCCAGGTCTCGGACGCCTGCGCCGCGAACTGCTCGTTCGTCTCGGGCGAGGGGGCGGGCGCGACGGCGCTCGGGCTCGCGCTCTGGGTCATCGGGCGGCACGCGCTCGGGCCGGGCCGCGGGGTCGCCGCGGTGGCGCTCGGCGTGGCGCTCGTGGGCTCGGTGCTGCGGGTGATGACGGGCGGGCATTTCCTGTCGGACATCGTGTTCGCGGCCTTCGAGGTCGTCGGCGTCGCCTGGCCGCTGGCGCGGCTCACGGGCGTCGCGCCGCTCACGGGGCCGTGGCGAGGCAGCGGGCCGGCGCGCGGGTGAGCCAGATCGTGCGGCCGCGGTAGGCGCCCGCGTCCGAGCGTAGGGTGCCGAGCGCCTCGGTGCCGGGGCACGGGAAGGGCGCGAAGGTGACGGCCAGCACGTCGCCGGAAAGCTCCGGCGGGACGGGGCGCGTCGCCTCGTAGAAATGGTCGGGGAAGCCGCCGCGATCGAAGGCGTAGATGCGGATTGGCTCGGCGCGCAGCGTGTAGAAGAGGTCGGCGAGGATGTCGCGGTTGCCCGCCACGATGGTGCCGAGGCCCGCGAAGCGCGCGGCGTCGGCGATCTCGAGGCTGACGTCGGCGCGGCCGAGGTAGCGGTGGAGGAGCACGTCGCCGCCGGGCGTGACCAGGGCGGGCGCGAAGGCCGCGGCGAGCGGGATCGCGAGCGTTGCTGCGCCGTTGACGAGGATCGCCGCCACGAGCCACCGGCGGCGCGGCGCCAGCACGCCCGCCGCGACGATGGTGCCTGCCGCGAAGGCCGCGACGGCCCAGTTGGCGTTCACGCGAGAGGCCATCGCGAGCGTCGCCACGGCGAGGAGCGGGGGCAGGACGAAGGCCGCGAGCCGGCGGTCGCGCGCAAGGCCCAAGGCGAGCGCGCCGGCGGTCAGCGGCCCGAACACGCCCGCCTGCGTGGCGAGGAAGCCGAGCGCCCCGAGGGGGTGCAGCGCCGCCGCGCCGAGGCCCGCGTTGCCCGCGGTATGGCGGAAGGTGACGGCGCCGTGGGTGGCGTTCCAGACGAGGTTCGGCGCGATGACGGCGAGCGTTGTCACCGCGACGGCAAGCGCCTGCCGCCACCGGATGCGGGTCGCGGGTGCGAAGGCGGCCAGCGCCATCCCGAGCGCGAAGTACGCCATCGCGTATTTCGCGAGAAGCCCGAACCCGATGGCGGCGCCGAGGGCGGGCCCGGTCCAGCCCGGCGGCGCGGGCTCGGTGGCGCGGAGCCAGAGCCAGAGCGCCAGCGCCCAGAACGGCAGCATCACGCTGTCGGTGGAGATGAGCGCCGAGCCGAGCGCCGCCAAGGGCAGCGTGACGTAGAGCGCCCCCACCGCGCCCACGCCCCGCGGCGGCAGGACGCGCGCGGCCGCGGCCATCAGCAGTAGCGCGGTCGCCATGTGCAGGAGCGGCGCGGGCAACCGCACGAAGAACCGCGCGTCCGAGCCCGCGAGCGTGGTCGCGGCGCGGATCAGCCAGCCGATCAGCGGCGGCTTCGAGTAGTAGCCCCAGTCGAGGTTCCGGCCCCAGAACCAGTATTGCGCCTCGTCGACGAAGAGGTCGGTGCGGTCGAAGGCGAGCATCACGACGCGCCACAGCGTGACGCCGAGCACGACGAGGACGCCCCAGCGGATGGACATGGCGCTCCTTCTTGTCGCGGCCGTGGTACATTGACCGCAAACAGGAGGGACCGCCATGCCAGCCGACCTCCACCCGGCCGCCGCACTGGCGGCACGCCATCCGGTCCGCCGTCCTGGCGGAAGCGCGGCCCGCGAGGGGCGTCTCGCGCGCGCGCACGAGCTGCGCCCGGCGGCGCTTGGGGCGGTCGACCTGGGACGCCTCGCGCGCGCGTACGAGCTGCGCCAATGACCCCGATGTCGGTGATGCCGTCGCGCTCGGGGCGCCTCGCGCGCGTGCGAGCTGCGCCGCCGGACCGGGAGCGTCGCCGCCGGGCGCGCGGGTGGCGCGCGGCGATCGCTCCACTGCCGAGGCGGGCGGGGTCGGTCGCGGCTCCATGTTCGGCCCGGAGCGCGAGCGGCCCTGCCCGATAGGCGCGGGCCTGACGGCGGCGCTGGCGCTGCGGGTGGCGCCGCTCCGCGGCAACGCGGGGCTGGCCTTCGTCGCCCGCGCGGGGCGACCGGCGCGTCGCGGCCAAGCGCGCGCGATGCCCGACCTGCCGGTCTTCAGCGGCGCCGCGGGCGACGTCCCCCGCGACCCGGGGAGCGCAGCCTTCGCCGAAATCGCCGCGAGCTGCGTCGTTCGCCGCGACGGCGCCCGCATCCCGCACGTCTGGTCCGCCGAGATCACCGAGGCCGCCTCCGGCCAGGATCCCCGCGGCGCGCCCGGGGCTCGATCCGCTCTCGACCGTCCTCGACATGACGCCCGCCGGCCGCAGGGCCGACGGGTATCCGCCGCTCCTACGCCTTCGGCGGCACGATCGGGTTGAGGCGGCGCCAGGCGTCGTATTCGGGCCGCGCGTCGGGGTGGAGGGGGTAGTAGCGCTGCAGCGGCGCGCCCTCGGAGAGCTTCAGCCGCGAGAAGTCCTCCCATTCGTGCGCGACGCCCGCCTCCGCGACCACCCGCTCCGCGAGCGCCGCGGGCACGCAGACCGCGCCGTCGTCGTCGGCGACGATGATGTCGCCGGGGAGCACTGTCACGCCGCCGCAGGCGATGGCGACGTTGACCGCGAAGGGCATGAGCCCGGTCTGGGTGTGGAAGTTGGGCGTGAGGCCCCGGATCCACATCCCGAGGCCAAGATCCTTCGCGTTGGGGTAGTCGCGGATGCAGCCGTCGATCACCACGCCCGCGCCGCCGCGGCCCTTGAAATAGGTGAGCATCATCTCGCCGAACACGCCCGCGGTCATGTCGCCGCGCGCGTCGACCACCACCACGTCGCCCGGCTGGGCGAGGTAGAGGACGTGGCGGTGGAGCTGCTTCTCGGGGTCGTCGTACTCGCCCTCGCCGTAGAGATCCTCGCGCTTCGGCATGAACTGGAGCGTGAGCGCGGGGCCCGCGATGGCCTGCCCCGCCGCCCAGGCCACGGGCCCGTGCATGTGCGCGTCGCGGATGCCCATTTGGTGCAGCGTCGAGCTCGCGGTCGCGGCGCCGATGGCGCGCAGCGCGGCCACCACGTCGGCGGGCGGGCGGGCGATGTCGGGGATGTCGATGGGCATGGGGGCTTTCCTTCAGTTGAGGAGCGACTGGCCGCCGTCGACCACCAGCCGCGTGCCGGTGACGTGGCGTGCGCCCGGGCCGAGGAGGTAGGCGATGGCATCGGCCACCGCGTCCGGCGTCGCTCCGGCGTCGCCGGTCAGGGGGATGTCGCCGTCGGGGAACACGGCGCGGATCGCGGCGGCCTCGGCGTTGCGGCGCGCGGTGTTCTCGCCCATCCGCGTCTCGGTGCGGCCCGGGAGCACGGAGTTCACGCGGATGCCGTGGCGGGCGAGCTCGAGTGCGAGCTGGTCCGCCATCGCCGCCTGTCCGGCCTTCGCGGCGGCGTAGGCGACGGCGCCGCCGGTGGTGAACTTGCGCGTGCCGTTGACGGAGGCGACCACGACGACGGCGCCGCCGCCCGCCGCCTTGAGGAGCGGCACGCCGAGGTGGAGCGTGAGGAACGCGCCGCGCAGGTTGACCGCGATCGTGCGATCCCATTCGGCGGGGGTGAGCTCGTCCAGGGGCGCCCAGGTGCCGTTGATGCCGGCGTTGGCGACGATGAGGTCGAGCCGGTCGAGCGTGCCGAAGGCGGCGCGCATCGCGGCCTCGTCGGCGACGTCGGCGGCGAGGGCGCGCGCGCGTCCGCCCAGCGCCCCGATCTCGGCGCGCACCGCCTCGGCGCGGTCCGCGAGGAGGTCCAGCACGGCAACCTCCGCACCCTCGGCGCCAAGCCGCAGCGCCGTCGCGCGGCCGATGCCCGAGCCGCCGCCGGTGACGAGCGCCGCGCGGCCCTCGAACGTGCGCGCGCCTACCAATTCGTCACCGAGCCGTCGTCGCGGCGCCAGTGCGGCGCCTCCCAGAAGCGGAACGCCTCTACCGCCACGCGGTCCTCGTCGACCTCGACGCCAAGCCCCGGCGCATCGCCGACGGGGTAGGCGGTGCCCTCGAGCCGCGGCTGCACCGGGAAGATCGCGTCGGCCTCCGGGTCGGGCGGGCGGTGCCAGACCTCCACCCAGGCGAGGTTCGGCACCGCGGCGGCGAGCGCAACCGTCGCCGCCGTGCAGACCGGCCCGAGCGGGTTGTGCGGCATGAGGTCGACGTAATGCGCCTCCGACCAGCCTGCGACCTTCATCGCCTCGGTGAGCCCGCCGACGTTGCTGACGTCGATGCGGTTGAAGGCATGGATGCCGCGCTCGACATAAGGCAGGAACTGCCACTTCGAGGCGAACTCCTCGCCGATGGCGAAGGGCACGGCCGTGAGGCGGCGCAGCGCCTCGTAGGCCTCGGGCGTCTCGTCGCGGATCGGCTCCTCGATGAAGTCGAGCGTGCCGGGCGGCAGGCGCTGGCAGAAGCTCGCGGCCTCGGCGGGCGAGAGCCGGTGGTGGTAGTCGATGCCGAGGACGGCGCCGGGCCCGAGGGCCGCGCGCACCGCGAGGACGAGCGGCACGGTGAGCGCGATGCTCCGGCGCGGCTCGAAGACGCCGCCCGCCTCGCCGAGCGGGAAGACCCGGATCGCGTCCCAGCCGGCGGCCTGCAGCGCCAGCGCCGAGGCGACGATCTCGTCGGCCGTGGAGCCCGCGACGGTCGCGAAGGTCGGCACGCGGTCGCGGTGGCGGCCGCCGAGGAGCTCGTGGACCGGCACGCCGAGCGCCTTTCCCTTGAGGTCGTGGAGCGCGATGTCGATGGCCGAGATCGCGGCCGTGAGCACGCGCCCGCCCTCGAAGTACTGCGAGCGGTACATCTCCTGCCAGAGCGCGCCGATCGCCCGCGGATCGCGCCCGACAAGCCATTCGGCGTAATGCTCGACGGCGCCCGCGACCGCGCGCTCGCGGCCCGAGAGCCCGGCCTCGCCCCAGCCGTGATGGCCGGCGTCGGTCTCGATCTTGACGAGCATCTGGTTGCGGTGCCCGATCCAGACCGGGTAGCTCAGGACGGCGGTGATCCTCATGCGCTCACCAGTGCCACAGCGTGCCGTCCTCGAGCCGGGCGACGGGCAGGTAGGCGGGCTCGTAGGGGTGGCGCGCAGCCACGGCCTCGTCGATATCGACGCCGTGGCCCGGTGCGTCGCCGGGATGCATCGCCCCGCGCGCGGCGGTCCAGGCGTGCGGGAACATCTCGTGCGTGGCCTCCGTGTAGCCGGAATACTCCTGGATGCCGAAGTTCGGCACCCAGAGACCGAGGTGCAGGTTCGCCCCCATCGCCACCGGCGACACGTCCTCGGGCCCGTGGCACGCGGAGCGGACGTGGTGGATCGCGGCGAAATCGAAGATGCGCCGCAACCCGGTCACGCCGCCCGCATGGACCGAGGTGGTGCGGATGTAGTCGATGAGCCCCTCGGCGATCACCAGCCGCGCGTCCCAGACAGTGTTGAACACCTCGCCGAGCGCGATCGGGGTCACGGTGTGCTGGCGGATCGTGCGGTAGCCCTCGGGGAGTTCCGCGGGAACCGGGTCCTCGAGCCAGAACAGCCGGTACGGCTCGAGGTCGCGGCCGAGGCGCGCGGCCTCGATCGGCGTCAGCCGGTGGTGCGCGTCGTGCAAGAGGTCGACCTCGTCGCCCATCGCGTCCCGCAGCGCCTCGAAGAGCTTCGGCACGTGCCGGAGGTACCTTGGCGTCGACCAGACCTCCTCGTGCGGCCGCGGCGGGCCGTCGGACCGCGTCGCATGGGTGCCGTAGACCGGCGGCAGGCCGGGGATGCCGACCTGCGCGCGGATCGCCGTCAGCCCGGCCTCGCCCAGGGCCCGCGCCGCCTCGACCGTCTCGGGGATGCTGCCGCCCGAGGCGTGGCCGTAGAACCGGACATGCGCCCTCGAGGCCCCGCCGAGCACCTCGTAGAGCGGCATCCCCGCCGCCTTCGCCTTGATGTCCCAGAGCGCCACGTCCACCGCCGAGATCGCCGCCATCGTGATCGGGCCCCGCCGCCAGTAGGCGCCGCGGTAGAGGTAGGCCCAGGTGTCCTCGATCCGGTTCGCGTCGCGGCCGAGGAGGCAGGGGATGACGTGCGCTTCGAGATAGGCCACGACCGCGAGCTCGCGCCCGTTCACCGTCGCGTCGCCGAGCCCGTGAAGCCCCTCGTCCGTCACGATCTTCAGCGTGACGAAGTTGCGCCCCGGCGAGGCGACGATGACGCGGGCCTCGACGATCTTCATGGCGCGGCGGTCGGGCCTTCGCCGAAGTAGCTGAACCCCGGCTTCAGATGCGCCCGCGCCACGTCCTCGTTGAGCGCGAGCCCGTGGCCGGGGCGCTGGCTGAGGGGCAGGTAGCCGTCGACCAGCGGGCGGTCGCCGTCGACGAGGTCGCTCCACCAGGGGACGTCGTGCGCGTGGTACTCCATCACCAGGAAGTTCGGCACCGCCGCGCAGACATGCGCCGCGGCCACGGTGCCGATCGGGCTCGCGACGTTGTGGGGTGCGACGTTCATGTAATAGAGGTTCGCGTGGTCGGCGACCTTCTTGAACTCGAGAAGCCCGCCCATCTTGGGCACGTCCGGCGCCACGATCCGCACCGCCTGCGTCTCGATCAGCTCGCGGTAGCCCTGGTGCCAGTAGAGGTTCTCGCCGGTGCAGATCGGCGTGCGCGTGGAGCGCGTCACCTCGCGCTGGGCGGCGATGTTGAGGGGCGGCACGGGGTCTTCGAGCCACATGAGGTCCAGGGGCTCGAGCGCCTGCGCGAGGCGGACCGCATCGTTGACGCCGAACTTCCAGTGCGCGTCCATCGCCACCATCACCTCCGGCCCCACCGCCTCGCGCACCGCCGTCGCGACCGAAACCATCCAGGCCAGCTCCTGCGATCCGATGGTGCGGTTGTAGGGCTCGACCCACTCGCGCCGGACATGCGCCGTGTCGCTGAGGTCGAGCGTGTGCGGGTTGGCGTTGTCGAGGTCGAACTTGATCGCGGTGAACCCGGCGCCCGCCACCTCGCGCGCCCGCGCGGCGTAGGTCTCGGGCGCGTGGCTCTCGCCCTCGTGGCAGTCGGCGTAGATGCGGATGCGCTCGCGGAAACGGCCGCCGAAGAAGGTCGAGATCGGCAGGCCGTGGACGCGGCCCATGAGATCCCAGAGCGCGATCTCGATGCCGGAGATGGCGGTCGCGGTGACGCCGCCCTGCGAGCCCTCGCCGGAGAGCGCGCGCTCCATGAGGTAGACGAGCCGCGCGACGTTGGTCGGATCCTCGCCGATTAGGAGGGGCGCCGCGCGGTGGACGAGCTCGGCGACGCCGGCACCCCAGTAGGCCTCGCCGAGGCCGGTCTCACCCCCGTCGGTCTCGATGCGGACGAGCACCCAAGGGAAGTTTCCGTCGATCACGGCGGTTCTGATAGCGGTGATTTTCATGCGTCATCCAAGCGATAGCGATTTTCTGTTAGCGACGGTTCAGGCCCGCAGCGCCATCCCGGTCGCGGCATCGAAGAGGTGGAGCCGCGCGGGATCGAACGTGAGCCACACCGCTTCGTCCGGGCGCACCACCTGCGACGGATCGAGGCTGACGATGACCGTCGCCTCGCCGACGAAGACCTGCACGTAGGTGATGTCGCCCGTCGGCTCGACGGTGTAGACGCGGCCCGCGACGCGGCCCGCGCCCGCCTCGCGGTAAAGCCCGATGGTGCCGTGGCGCGCGCCGAGGATGAGCTTGCGGGAGCTCGCGCGGCGCGCCCGCGCGGCAAGGGCGGCGTCGAGCGGCATCAGCGTGCCGTCGGGGAGCCGCAGGCCGAGCCCGCTCCCCTCCGCCACCGCCTCCACGGGCACGAGGCTCATCGCGGGGCTGCCGACGAAGCCCGCGACGAACACGTTCACGGGCTCCGCGAACACCGTCGCGGGCGCGTCGTACTGCTGCAGGACGCCGCCCATCATCACCGCCACCTTGTCGGCCATCGTCACCGCCTCGAGCTGGTCGTGCGTGACGTAGATCACCGTGGCGCCGAGATCCTGGTGGAAGCGCTTGAGCTCGGTCCGCATCTGCACCCGGAGCTTCGCGTCGAGGTTCGACAGCGGCTCGTCCATCAGGAACGCGCGGGGGTCGCGGACGAGCGCCCGTCCGAGCGCCACGCGCTGCTGCTGGCCGCCCGAGAGCTCGCGGGGCTTGCGTTCGAGGAGGTGCTCGATGTCAAGGACGCGCGCGGCCTCCGTCACCTTGGCCGCGATGTCCGCGCGCCTCAGCTTCCGCATCTGCAGCGGGAACGCGAGGTTCCGAAAGACGGTCTTGTTGGGGTAGAGCGCGTAGTTCTGGAACACCATCGCGATGTCGCGGTCCTTGGGGTCGAGGTCGTTGACCCTGCGGTCGCCGATGCGGATCGAGCCCGAGGAGATCGGGATCAGCCCCGCGATGAGGTTGAGCGTCGTCGTCTTGCCGCAGCCCGACGGCCCCACGAGCGCCACGAACTCGCCGTCGCCCACGGTGAACGACACGTCGCGCACCGCGTCGACCACGCCGTAGCGCTTGACCACGTGCTCGAGGACGACCTCCGCCATCAGTGCTTCACCGCGCCTTCGGTGAGCGCCCGGACGAAGAACTTCTGCAGCACGAGGAAGAGCACCACCACCGGCACCGACATCAGGAACGTCGCCGCCATCAGGCCGGGCCAGTCGGTCGAGAACTCCGAGAAGAAGCGCTGGATGCCCACGGGGAGCGTCAGCATGTCCTTTCGATTGAGGAACACGTTGGCGTAGACGAACTCGTTCCACGCGCCGATGAACGAGAAGATCGAGGTCGCGATGATGCCGGGCGTCGAGAGCGGCATGACGATGAGGAGGAACGCCTGGAACCGCGTGGCACCGTCGATGCGCGCGGCCTGTTCGAGCTGGACGGGGATGTTGTCGTAGAAGCCCTTCAGCAGCCAGATCGACAGCGGCAAGCCGAAGGTGAGGTAGGTCAGGATCAGCGAGGCGTGGCTGCCGACGAGCCCGAGCCAGCGCATCATCAGAAAGAGCGGCATCAGGAACACGACGGCCGGGAACATGTTGCGAAGGAGCACCGAGAAGAAGAGCGCGGTGCGGCCCGGAAACCGGAAGCGCGAGAACGCATAGGCGGCCGGCACCGCGATCACGACGCCGAGCACGGTCGTCGCGGTCGAGACCCAGAGGCTGTTGCGGAAGTAGAGGAGGAAGTCGTGCCCGGTCGAGTTGGTCGGGTCGAGGAGCTTGCGGTAGTTCGCGAGCGTCGGCTCCTTCGGCCACCATTGCGGCGGGTATTGCATGGCGGCGAACTGCGTCTTGATCGAGGTCAGCACCATCCAGACCATCGGCACGGCGGTGAAGAAGAGGAGGAGGACGAGGTAGACCCGCCCGCTCCAGCGCCACCAGTCGACCCGCCTCACCGGGCGCCCCTGGAAGAGTCGACCCGCCTCACCAGGCGCTCCCGAAACCGACGGCCGTCACGACGCACCCCGCTCGTCGCCGCGCGTCAGCGCCTTGACGTAGAAGTAGCCGATCGCCGCCATCACCACGAAGAGGATCACCGAGTAGGCCGAGGCCACGCCCCAGCGCTGCCGGCCGAAGGCGATCTGGTAGATCTGCGTGATCCAGATGTCGGAGGCCCCCGCCGGCCCGCCGCCGGTCATGATGTAGGGGACGATGAACGAGTTGAAGTTGCTCACGAGGAGAAGGAGCAGCGTCACCATCGACACGCCCTTGAGATGCGGCAGCGTGACGTGGAGGAAGCGCTGCCAGGTGTTCGCGCCATCGACCTGCGCCGCGCGCAGGAGCGCGTCGGGCACCGTCTGCAGCCCCGCCATCATCATGATCATCGCGAAGGAGAACTCGCGCCAGATCTGCACCACGATGAGCGAGGGCAGCACGGTGTCGATGTTGTCGAGGAAGTTGATCGGGCGGTCGGTGATCCCGAACTGCACCGCGAGCGCGCCGAACACGCCGAAGTCCGAATGATAGAGCCAGCGCCAGACGTAGGAGGCCGCGACGGCGCTCACCACGTAGGGCACGAGGAGCACGGCGCGCAGCATCCCCCGGCCCGCGAACTCGCGGTGGAGCGCCAGCGCGGCGGCGAAGCCGAGCGCGTAGGAGATGGCGGTGCAGGACACCGTCCAGACGAGCGTGTTCCAGGTGACATCCCGGAACGACGCGCTGCCGAGGATGGTCCGGTAGTTCGCGATGCCGGCGAACACCTTGTCCTTCATCTGCAGGTTCGCGGGCGTGCGGTAGAAGCTGAGGTCGACGGTGAACCAGATCGGATAGGCGATCACGATCATCATCACCACGAGCGCCGGCAGGACGTAGAGATAGTCCGCCCGGTGCGCCGCAATCTGGCGCAGGAGCCCGGACCGCCGGGGAGCGGCGGTGTGATCGTCGAGCGCGATCGTCACGCGGAGGCCTTTCGAGGAGGGGTAGGGAGGCCGGCGGCGCTGCGGCCGCCGGCGAAGGGATCAGAGCCCGTTCATCAGCGCTTCGGTCTTCTTCGTGGCATCCTCGGCCGCGGCATCGATGGACATGCTCCCGGTCAGCACGTTCTGCAGCATGTCGGGCACGATGATGTTCATGATCTCGGGCGCCTCCGGCACGACCGGGAAGGGGATGCCGTCGGGCAGCATCGAGGTCGTCACGTCGAGGAACTTGATCGTGTCGAGCCGCTCCTTCATCGCCTGCGTGCGGAAGCCCTGCAGGTTGCCGGGGTTGGAGGCGACCCAGGCGAGCTTGGTGGACCATTCGGGGCTGGTCCAGAAGCACACCAGCGCCTTCGACGCCGCGTCGTCGAGCCCGCCGTCGACGTACTCGTCCTTGACGATGTGGATGTTCGAGCCGCCGAACACCACCGCGCGCCGCGCCGGGCCCTTCGGGATGAGCCCGTAGCGCATGTTGTCCACCACCTCCTGCGCGACCTCCTTGTCGGCGCCGGTGGCCTTGCCCGCCAGATCGACCATCTTCGCGTATTCCGACGGATGCGCGATCATCATGCCGAGCTGGCCCGCGATGAACGGCGCCTGGTTCTCGTTCTGCGTGTTGGTCAGCGCCGAGACCGGCACCGACTTGTCGCGCACGTACATGTCGTAGGCAGCCTGCAGCGCGGCCTTGGTGCCCGCGCTGTCGAGCCCCACGGTGTCGTAGGACGGATCGTCCGTCTGCTCGTCGAGCGCACCGCCGCCGAAGGCCCAGACCTCCGGCATGAAGCGGAACGGCGTGTTGCCGGCGTTCTGCTTGGCCACGAGCCCGTAGCCCGCGATGCCGAGCTTGTCGTGGATCTGCTTGGAGTAGGCCACCACGTCGTCCCAGGTCGCCGGCGCCTTCTCGGGGTCGAGGCCCGCGTCCTTGAAGATCTTGGCGTTGTAGATGAACGCCATCGTCTCGTTGTTGGTGGGGATGCCGTAGGTCGCGCCGTCGTAGGTGACGGACTTCATCGCGCCCGGCCAGAAGTCCTGCGTGGGATAGCCCACGTCCTCGGGCTTCAGCTCCTCGAGGTAGCCCTTGGCGCCGAACTCGACGCCGCCGAGGATCTGCAGCCGCACCACCATCGGGGCGGCGTTGCCGAGGAGCGCGGTGCGGAGCTTGTCGAGAAGCTGGTTGTAGTCGATGTTCTGGTGGTCGGTCGTGATGTTCGGGTAGGTCTTGGTCCAGGCCGCCCAGAACGCGTCGTCGAGCGTGTGCATGATGTCGGGATCGGCGGT
The DNA here is from genome assembly GCA_965219015.1 of Paracoccaceae bacterium. Lineage (GTDB taxonomy): Bacteria > Pseudomonadota > Alphaproteobacteria > Rhodobacterales > Rhodobacteraceae > CBDCNH01. The sequence continues at coordinate 432,118 of CBDCNH010000011.1, read as the reverse complement.
CGTGGGGCCCGTGTACCAGACCGAGACGCGGCCCTTGGTGTCGAGCGGCGTGACCTTGGCGCAGTTCGCGGCGGTGTCGAACGTCGCCGTGCCCGCGATCGAGCGCACGTACTCGGGCGACCACTTCGAGGTGTCGATCGGCTGCTCCTGCGCCATCCCGGCGAAGGGGGCCGCGGCGAGGCCGAGCGACAGCGCCGCGGCAGTGCCGGGCCGCGCGGCGCGCCTGATCCCGCGGTGGAGCTTGGCCGGTGTCGGCATGGGTCGTCCTCCCTGATACGTGTGTCCCGCCCGGCCGTCTCTGCGGTCCTTGGGCTCTGGGATCCTGCGTCGACTCTGGCAATGACACATCAGGTGTCAAGAAGAATGTACGATCTTCTTGGCAGCGGCGGCACGCCCGCGCTAGAGAGGCACGATGGACGGGATCACCGCAATCGAACCGCACGAGGGGGCGGCCGAAGGGGCGAGCGTGTTCGACCGCCTCCGCCGGGACATCCTCGCGGGGCGGCTCGACGCCAGCGGCCGGCTCAAGGTCTCCGAGCTCGCCGTCCGCTACGGCACCAGCACCAACCCCGTGCGCGAGGCGTTGCAGCAGCTCCGCGGCGAGGGGCTCGTCGTCATCGAGCCGAACCGCGGCGCGCGGCTGCGCGCGATCGACGAGGCCTTCGTGCGCGACATCCACGAGATCGAGATGCTCCTCGAGCCGTGGCTCACGCGCGGCTTCGTCGGGCTCTGCACGGCCGCCGACCTCTCCCGGCTCGAGGCGCTGCAGGCCGCGATGGAGGCGCTCGCCTTCGCCGACGCCGCGGAGCACAACCGGCTCGACAGCGCGTTCCACCTCGCGATGTACGGGCGCCACACCAACCGCCACGCGGTCGACCTGTGGTGGCGGCACCGCGAGATCCTGCGCGCGATCAATCTCGACCACGACACCGCGCTGAAGCGCCGCCGCGACGTGATGGTCGAGCACCGCGCCCTGCTCGACGCCCTTCGCGCGCACGACGAGGACCGCGCGGCGGCGGTCATCGCCGCCCATGTCCGCGGCTCGGGCGCGCACACGATCGACTGGCTTCGCGCCCGCAGACCCCGCAGACAAGGACCCCGGCCATGAAGATCACCGACCTCCGCTGCGCGCTCGTCGGGCGGAACCCCGTCGTCCGCATCGTCACCGACGCGGGCATCTCCGGCTACGGCGCCGCCGAGAGCTACAAGCCCTACCTGCGGCCGTTCGTCACGCAGTTCCGCGAGGCGCTCGTGGGCGAGGATCCCACGGACGTCGAGCGCTGCATGCTCCGCATCCGCAACCGCGGGGCCTTCAAGCCCTACGGCGCGCCCGTCAGCATCATCGAGCACGCGCTCTGGGACATCGCGGGCCGCGCCGCGGGCGTGCCGGTCCACAAGCTCCTCGGCGGCAAGGTCCGCGACCGGGTGCGCGCCTACAACGGCGCGATCCGGCAGAAGCTCACGTCCTGGACGCCCGAGGGCTTTCTCGAGAACGGGCGCTGGATGGCGCAGCTTTCCGAGGGCTTCGACATCGTGAAGCAGGGCATCGGCTTCCACAGCCCGATGAAGGAGGCGCCCGGCTTCTTCTACGGCGCGGCGATGGCGAACCCGTTCCACGGCCACAACGACGCCGGCCTCATGCCGGGCCGGAGCCTGACGCTGATGGTCGAATGCGCGCAGGCGATGCAGGAGGGGCTCGGGCCCGGCATCGAGCTCGCGCTCGACTGCGGGCCGGGGTGGATGCCGACGGATGCCCTGCGCTTCGCCCGCGCGGTCGAGCCGATGGGCCTCATCTGGCTCGAGGACATGCTGACGGGCGACTATTCCACCCATGTCAACGCGGGCCTCTACCGCGACCTCACCATGCAGACGACGACGCCGATCCACACCGGCGAGCAGATTTACCTGCGGCACAACTTCAAGGAGCTGATCGAGACGCAGGCGGTCAACGTCATCGGCCCCGACCCGGCCGACGTGGGCGGCATCGCGGAGCTGAAATGGATCGCCGAGTACGCGCATCTCCACGGCATCCTGATGGCCCCCCACGGCACCGGCAACGGCGTGCTCGGCCTCGCCGCGCTGATCCAGGTCTGCGCCACGCTGCCCGCGAACTTCATCGCCTTCGAGTACCCGACCGGCACCGACGCCTGGTGGTACGACATCGTCGAGGGCCTACCCGCGAAGATCGTGACGGACGGCATGATCGACGTCGTGGACCGCCCCGGCATGGGCGTCGACCTCATCCCCGCCGCCGCAAAGGCCTACCTCGCGCCGGAGGACGAGGGGTTCTTCGAGTAAGCAAATGCGAATTGAGCTTAGGTGAGACAGTAATGAGACGTAGCTGAAAGCAACGATTTTGAGCTTAGCAGCTGAACGCTTGATTGAACGCAAAGATTACTCTAAGCGCAAACCTGTGGAAGTTCATTGCTTCCTCAATTGTTGTGTTATGCTTACCCTCATGGGCGTAATCATTTCTCCAGTTAAGGAGCTGATCATATCTGTCAGTTATATCAACTGCCATCTTGCTTAGAATATGCGCTTTGCGTTCGTCCAACATTTTCTTAAACCTGTTTTCAACCGCCGCACCGTGTAGAATTGAATATCTACGAAGATCGCTTAGACGAATTTTGCTTGCTAGCTTTTTGAAGTGGCGTTCTGAGAATGCTTCGAAATCAGCATGTCGCGCTCCAGCATGAGTTATAAGCGTTTGCTTCACACAATCCTCGTAGGTAGACGCGATTGCTACAACTAGTAGTCCCGCCAAGTCTGCGCGGAAAGCGGTTGCACCGCGCTTATCGATCGGAACGAAGGAGTTCATATCGCTTGCAAGCCTCTCAATCCTGAGCAGCTTATCGCGAAGATCTCCCCTACCCATCTTGAAGAACCGATTTGCAAAGCTCGATTCTCCTCTTCAACACTGCCGAATCCGTCGTTGCACCAGTAATTGTTTCAGCGAAGTCTCTCCGCTCAAGTAGTTTTCTGTACCCACCAGAGAGTTGCATCGACGTAATTGATTCATCTTCCATGACCGAGGTCATCACGGCTTCCAAGACTGCGGCGTTAAGTACCCTTTTTGGCCTGAACGGTCGTTCCAATGAATTCTTTACGTGATCAATGGCCCGCCGAAAGTTCTCTTCGAACCGCACGGCCCTGCTGCTATCAAAATCTCTATTAGTGTTCATTTGCTGGTTCAGATACCTTAACATTGGCTTCTCGTAAGTCTGCCACTGTTCATAAAGAGAGAATAAGCGCAAAACCAGTTCAACGTCCCTCTGATTTTTATCCGGGATAGCTGATCCTAAAACTATCCGCCAACTCTCGAGCTTATTTAGTTCTTGAAGTTTATTTACGATTTTTCCGCGATAAATTGCGTTTCTAATCTCCTGCGGCTTCAGCTGAGTACCACCAGTGTTCAATCTCTGAAATATGTGGAAAACAGCGTCACTGTTGCCGCGCGGTTTGAGTTGCTTTATATTTATCGCTCTAAGTGTTGAGTTCTTGAGTTTACGTTGGTCCTTCTGTGCTAGCTCCGCGAATGACTTTCCGTTGTATTCGGATCGCTCCGCTAATCCACGCAAACGGAAAGTTTGCCGTCTATTATTGGCATCTTCCTCTCCAAAGTAGCCATCGAAATAATACTTTACAGACTTAAGGCGTTGTTGACCATCGATGACTTCAAGCTGGTTCTCCGAATTCACATAGAAAAATATCTGCGGAACTGGAAGTCCCATTATGAAGGACTCAATGAGCTTAGACGCCTGCTCAATCTTCCAGACGTACCTTCTTTGGTAAAAGGGAATTACTACATCCCCGCTTTCCAACTGACTTGATAGCAATTCTAATGTTGGATCGGACGGTGAAACTGAAATATCGTATTCGACATACGGAACATCATCCTTTTCAGGCTCAATGTCTAATTCGTCACCAAGCGCATCTTCTTCCAACGGTCTTTCCTTTTGACGTGTTTGAACTCAACAAACTAATCTGTGCCAAAAATGCTAGTGATACAAGTCCTCCTTCTGAGCGCCATCGAGCGTTGCGCAAAGTTCTCGTCATGTGCGGTGCCGGGTGTCACGTATTGTCATCTCAGTCGCATACCGCCTCTTCCATCCCCCCGCGATGCGCCCCATAGTCCGCGCGCGAAATGCCGGCCGCCCGCGAGGGTTGGGGCCGGGAAGGACGCGCGCAGAGCGACAAGAACAAGGGCAACAGCATGGCCGCCGACCGGCAGAACCTCCAGGACGCGTTCCTCAACCATGTCCGCAAGGCGAAGGTCCCCGTCACGATCTTCCTCATCAACGGCGTGAAGCTGCAGGGCGTCATCACCTGGTTCGACAACTTCTGCGTGCTCCTGCGCCGCGACGGGCAGAGCCAGCTCGTCTACAAGCACGCCATCTCCACGATCATGCCCGGCCAGCCGATCAGCCTCTACGAGGGCGAGGACTGACCGAGGCGACCGCCACCGCGACGGCGCCGATGCGCGCCTGGGTGCTGCACCCCGACCTCAAGTCCGAGGCCGGTCGGCGGGCGGCCGCGGAGGGGCTCGCCGAGGCGGTGAGCCTCGCGCGTGCGCTGCCATCGATCGAGGTGGCGGGGAGCGAGATCGTGTCGCTGCCCCGCCCGCAGCCGGGGCTCCTCTTCGGCTCGGGAAAGGTCGAGACGCTGCGCGCGCAGTTCGAGGCGGCGGAGATCGGGCTGGTGCTCGTCGACGGCGCCGTGACGCCGGTGCAGCAGCGCAACCTCGAGAAGAAATGGGGCCTTAAGCTCCTCGACCGCACCGGGCTCATCCTCGAGATCTTCGCCGACCGGGCGCGGACGCGCGAGGGCGTGCTGCAGGTCGAGCTCGCGGCGCTGAGCTACCAGCGCACCCGGCTGGTGCGCGCCTGGACCCACCTCGAGCGCCAGCGCGGCGGCTTCGGCTTCGTCGGCGGCCCCGGCGAGACGCAGATCGAGGCCGACCGGCGCGCCATCGACGAGGGCATCCTCCGCATCAAGCGCCAGCTCGGCAAGGTGGTCAAGACGCGCGAGCTGCACCGCGCGGCGCGGCGGCGCATCCCGCATCCGGTCGTGGCGCTCGTCGGCTACACCAACGCGGGGAAGTCCACGCTCTTCAACCGCATCACCGGGGCTTCGGTGCTGGCCGAGGACATGCTCTTCGCCACGCTCGATCCCACGATGCGCGGCGTCGCGATGCCCTCGGGGCGGCAGGTGATCCTGTCGGACACGGTGGGCTTCATCTCCGACCTGCCGACCGAGCTTGTGGCCGCGTTCCGCGCGACGCTCGAAGAGGTGCTCGAGGCCGATCTCGTGCTCCACGTCCGCGACATCGGCCATCCCGAGACCGAGCGGCAGGCAGCGGACGTGACGGAGATCCTCGCCCGCCTCGGGGTTCGCGCGGACGTCCCGCGCATCGAGGTCTGGAACAAGCTCGACCTAGTGCCGGAGCCCGCGCGCGCGAGCCTCACGGTGCAGGCCGCCCGGTCGGACGACGTGGCGGCGATCTCGGCGCTGACCGGGGACGGCGTCGCGGCGCTTCTCGCCCGCGTCACGGATGCGCTCGACGACGCGCGGCATCCGGGCCGGATCGCGCTTCCCTTCGCCGACGGGCGGCGGCGGGCGTGGCTGCACGAGGCCGGCGTGATCGAGACCGAAACCGCGACCGAGGACGGCTATGCGCTCGACCTGCTCTGGACCGACGCGCAGGAGACGACGTTTCGCAACCTCGGTGGCGCCGATGACCACGAACGCACCGGCGGCGCCGATGATCCCGATGGCGCTGATGGCGCCGCCTGATGCTGCACCGCGGCAAGAAGTGCCTTCCCGCGACCGCAAAGTTGCCCTAGTCTGATGCGATGACGCGAGGCGCCGACATGCGCGGGCGGCCTTCGGTTCCGAGACCATCATGCTGAGCTATTCCATCGTCATCGCCACGCGCAACCGCCACGATGCCCTGCGGCTGTCGCTGCCGCTGCACCTCGCAGAGGCGCGGCGGCCGGAGCGGATCGTCATCATCGACAGCTCCGACGATCCCGGGCCGACGGCCGACCTCGCCGCCCGGCTCGGCGCGCAGAGCAACGTGCCGATCGAGCACCGCGGCTCGCCGGCGGGATCCTCGCTGCAGCGCAACGCGGGCATGGCGGGCGTGACGAGCGACGTGGTGTTCTTTCCCGACGACGACAGCCTCGTCCATCCCGGCGCCATCGACGCCATCCTCGAGGTCTACGACCGCGACACCGAAGGCCGCGTCGGCGGGGTCTGCGCGGCCGAGGCCAAGGCGCCGCCGCCGGGGGTGCTCGACGCGGTCCCCGAGCCCGAGGACGACGCGGCCGAGGACGCGCCGGCCTACCAGATGACCGCCGCCGACCGCATCAAGGCGCGCATCGCGACGCAGCGCTACGCCATCGAGGAGCGCGTCGTGCGCGATCCGTTCAAGCTCGTCGCGGAGCATCTCTACGGCCGGTTGCCCGCGCTCCCGGCCTGGCTCGGCGAGATCGACGCGGTGCCGGTGCCGTGGATGACCGGGTTCCGGATGTCGTTCCGCACGCCGCTGATCCGCGAGGCGAGCTTCAACACCCGGCTCGGGCGCTATGCGCTCTTCGAGGACATCGAGGCGGGCTTCCGCGTGCTCCGGACCCATGCGCTCGTCGGCGCGCAGGCGGCGCGGATCTATCATCACAAGGCGCCGCAGCAGCGCGCCTCGGGCCGTGAGCTCGGCGTGCTGCACGTGCTCAACCGCGCCTATGTCGTGTGCCGCTCGGGTGCCGCCGACGAGGCGGTCTGGCGCGCGACGCTGCGCTACTCGGGCTTCAAGATCGCGCAGTACGGGATCGCGGCGAAGGGCACCTTCGGGCGCCAGCGGCTCGCCGGGGCCGTCGCGGCCTACCGGGTGCTCGATGCCCTGCGCCAGGCCGGTCCGGACGCGCTCGACGACCGCTACCTCGAGCTCCGCGACCAGTGTTTCGGCGTGCCCGCCTGAGCGGTGGCCCCGCGCGCGCGGACGAAGTGTGCTTTAGGGTTCGGTTGAGCGAAATCAAGCGAGCCATTGCATCTTAAGCACCGCTCATGCGGTTCCCGGCCTGAGCTGATGTGCAATTTCTGACAAATCGGACGCCGACCCCATTGCACCGGAATTGCCCCTGCACTTGTCGACCTTATTATTGCAACTGACCCTTCCTGAGCTGAAGCTGGGTCTGCCAGGGTGGCAAAGTGCGACAGGCCGGTCTCGGGATCGGTCGTTGTGTCGGACATTGCATATGGCATCGTGAGTTCCTCTTCCAACGGCAACCGAGAGCCGATTCATGCTTCGAAGACAATCCAAGTGCGGAGTGTCGGTTATTATCCGTGGTGCAACTTCACCGCTGGCTTCGGTTGCGTTTTCGGGCTGGGTGGATTTACTCTGGCGCCGGCCGAGCGACGAGGTTCCGGGGGAGCCTGTACGGCCCCGATAGCGCCGCCATGCGCGTTGGGGCCATGCTTCCCTTTATTTTGCGGCCCGGCCGCCCGTCCTTGCTCCCGGAGAGCCGGGTGTCGGTTTCGAGTTCGACCGCTCGACAGGCTCATGGCAACCGCAAGCAACGTCCCGGCCATGCCTCTGCGAACAGAAAGAGGTTTCGTCGAGGGAGGAGAGCGGAGCTTTGAAAGAAAGTCGGAGTGCCGATACTCCGAGCATGGAGAAAGGACAGTCTTCGAGCGTGGAGAAAAGACAGTCGGCGGCGTTACCGTTCCGACAAATCTCGTGACGTGCGGGTCAGGCTTGAGGACCATCTCTGTCAGGTCTGCGAGGTGCCATATTCTTTCAGGCACTCAAGATGTCACGGCTCACTTGCTGTTGATTGGCGGCGGGCCGAATTTCGATCCATCATCGCTTTCGCCCGACTTATCTCCGGTCTACGCAGAGGATATAGAGTGTAGCCGACCTCATACCCTTAGGAAGCGATCTATACTCTCTTTTGTCATGCAACCGGAGATGAGCGGGCAATGAGTGGGTGGATCGCCGGCTTCGTCTCGAGCGGGCTGCTCTACGCGCTCGTGGCGACCCTTGTCGTCGTCGGCGCCGCACGCCTCGCCGGGCGGCCGCTCGGGGCCGCGGCCGGTCTTGCCCTGCTCGCGACGCTCTTCTTCGTGGCGCTGACACAGCACCCGTTCCCCGATGCGGCGACGCTGCACTGCCCGGTGCGCGGCGCCCGGCCGCAGCTCGAGCCGTTCCACTTCGTTCGCGCGGGCGCGCGCTTCGTGCGCCGCGGCAACACGCTCGGCATGGCGCTCCGCGATGTCACGGTGCTCTCGACGGCGATGAACTACGTGGTCTGCGTCCTCGTGGGCGCGACCTGGGCGCCGCTGCAGCGCCGCTTCCTCCTGGCGCTCGGCGCGGGGGTGGCGCTCAGCCTCGGGATCGAGCTCACCCAGCTCACCGGCATCTGGGGGCTCTACCCCTGCGCCTACCGGCAGTTCGACGTGGACGACATCATCCTCAACGTCGCGGGCATCGCGACGGGGCATCTCGTGGCCCGCCGGGCGCTCAGCCGTCGGCGATCCGGTCGAGGAGCTCGGCCATGAGGTGCCGCTCGCCGGCGCTGAGGCCGGGGGCGCTGTCGAGCGCTGCGCGGAGGGTGCTGGCGGCGCCGCGGGGCCCTGGCGCATAGGCCGGCGGATGCGTGGTGATCGCGGCCAGAACCGCCTCCCGCGCGGCCGCCGAAAGCCCCGCGTCGAGCCCCGCGTCAAGACCCGCGTCGAGACCCGCGTTGGGGGTTGTTTCGCCGGCGGCGTCGAGCAGCGTCAGGATCACGCCCGTCCCGGCCGCGTGCAGGAGGTCCGCCGCCCGCGCCGCGCTGACCCGGAGCCGGCCCGCGCGCGCGACCGCCTCGACGCGCCCGGCCAGCACCGCGCGGCCCGCCCGGGCGGCGGGCGAGGCGGGCGCGTCGGTCAGGATCGCGAAGAGCGCGGGATGTGCCAGGCCGAAGGCGACATGGGCGTCCCAGCCGGTCCTGAGCGCCTCGACGGGATCGGGGTCCGGCGCATCGGCCGACTTGCCCGTGACATAGGCACCGAGCGCGTGCTCGGCGACGGCATGGAGGAGCCCCTGCTTGTCGCCGAAGAAACGGTAGATCGTCGGCGCCTGAACGCCCGCCGCGGTCGCGACCGCGCGGGTCGTCGCGGCGTCGCGCCCGCCGGCAGCGATCAGCGCGGCTGCTGCCTCGACGATGCGCGTGCGGAGTTCGGAGGAGCCGTCCATCCGCGGACCTTAGCGCACCGCGGATAACACTGCTAGCAGAACCTTGTTATCGGGGATTTTCGGTGCTAATGCATATTCCATATCATCGTTAACAGGGAATGCCGCCATGATCGTCGTCACCGGAGCCTCGGGCCAGCTCGGCCATGCCATCGTCGAGGCGCTCGCCACGCGGATGCCTGCCACGGAGATCGGTGCCAGCGTCCGCGACCCCGGCCGCGTCGCCGACCTCGCGGCCCTGGGCGTCCGGGTCCGGCGCGGCGACTTCGCCGATCCGCCGAGCCTCGCGGATGCGTTCGAAGGGGCGGCGCAGGTGCTCATGGTCTCGTCCAACGTGGCGTCGCGCGGCGGCGATGCGCGCGCGCAGCACCGCGACGCCATCGCGGCGGCGCGGGCCGCGGGGGTGCAGCGCATCGTCTACACGAGCCAGATGGCGGCGAGCCCGCGCTCGGCCTTTCCGCCGATGCTCGACCACGCCGCGACCGAGGCGATGCTGGCGGACGCGGGCATGGCCTGGACCGCGCTCCGCAACGGGTTCTACGCCTCGTCGGGCATCGCGCTGATGCGCGACTGGCGCGAGACCGGCGCGATCGAGGCGCCCGCCGACGGCAAGGTCGCCTGGACCGCGCATGCCGACCTCGCCGAGGCGGCCGCCGCGATCCTCGCGAGACCCGGCCGCTTTGACGGCCCGACGCCGCCGCTGACCGCCTCCGAGGCGCTCGACCTTGAGGACATGGCCGCGGTCGCCTGCGATCTCCGCGGCGCGCCGGTCACGCGCACGGTCATCTCCGACGCGACCGCGCGCGCGCGGATGACGGCGCGGGGCCTTCCCGAACCGGTGATCGGCATCGCTCTGGGGCTCTACGAGGCGGCCCGCGGCGGCGAGTTCGCGATGCTCGACCCGGCGCTCGAACGCCTCCTCGGCCGCCGTCCGACACCGTTCCGCGACGTGCTCGCGGCGTCGCTCTAGGCCTCGGCGCCCTCGAGCTTCTCGAGCGCGCCCATCCAGAGCGCCTCGGCGCGGTCGAGGCCGTCCATCACTTCCGCGTACTTCTTCTGCCAGGTCTCGGCCTGGCTGCCCATGCCGGGCTCGTAGAGGCCGGGGTCGGCGAGCTTCTTCGCCAGCCGGTCGCGCATCTCGTTGAGCTTCGCGATGCGTTCCTCGCAGCGCCGCACGTCGGTACGGAGCACGACGATGTCGTCGCGGCTCGCCCGCTTCGGCGCGCGGGCCTTCGGCTTCTCGGGCTTGTCGTCGCCCGCGAGGAGCATCCGCCGGTAGGCCTCGAGATCGTCGTCGTAGGGTGCCACGGCGCCGTCCTTCACGAGCCAGAGCCGGTCGGCGACGAGCCCGAGGAGGTGCATGTCGTGGCTGACGAGGATCACCGCGCCCGAATAGTCGGTGAGCGCCTCGACGAGCGCCTCGCGGCTCTCGATGTCGAGGTGGTTCGTCGGCTCGTCGAGGATGAGGAGATGCGGCGCGTGGATCGTGGCGAGGAGCAGCGACAGCCGCGCCTTCTGCCCGCCCGAGAGCCGTGCCACCTCGGTGTCGGCCTGGTCGGCGCCGAGCCCGAAGCCCGCAAGCCGGGCGCGGAGCCGCGGCTGGCCCTCGGCGGGGCGCTCGCGCGCGAGGTGCTGGAGCGGCGTCTCCTCGAGACGCAGCTCGTCCACCTGGTGCTGCGCGAAGTAGCCGATGCGGAGCTTCGTCGCGCGAAGTACCCGGCCGGCGCCAGCGTCGAGCTTGCCGGCGAGGAGCTTCGACAGCGTGGACTTGCCCTCGCCGTTGCGCCCCAGAAGGGCGATGCGGTCGTCCTGGTCGATGCGGAGCCCGAGGTGGCGCAGCACCATCGGTCCGCCGTAGCCGACCGCCGCGTCCTCGAGGTTGACGATCGGCGGCGACAGCTCCTCGGGGGCGGGGAAGGTGAACACCCGCGTGCGGCTCTCCTCCGGCGTCGCGATCGGCGTCAGCTTTTCCAGCATCTTGACGCGGCTCTGCGCCTGCTTGGCCTTCGAGGCCTTGGCCTTGAAGCGGTCCACGAAGGCCTGCAGGTGCGCCCGCCGCGCGTCGACCTTCTTCGCCTCCGAGGCCTGGAGCGCGGCGTGCTCGGCGCGCTGGCGCGCAAACTGGTCGTAGGGGCCCTGGTAGAACGTGAGCTTTTTGTTCTCGAGGTGCAGGATCGCCTGCACGGCGCGGTTCAGGAGCCCGCGGTCGTGGCTGATGATGATGACGGTATGGGGGTACTTCGCGAGATAGGCCTCGAGCCAGAGCGCGCCTTCGAGGTCGAGGTAGTTCGTCGGCTCGTCGAGGAGGAGGAGGTCCGGCTCGGCGAAGAGCACGCCCGCGAGCGCCACGCGCATCCGCCAGCCGCCCGAGAAGTCCGAGCAGGGCTTCTGCTGGGCCGCGGCGTCGAAGCCGAGGCCCTTCAGGATCGAGGACGCGCGCGCCTCGGCGGACCAGGCGTCGATGTCGGCGAGGCGGGTCTGCACCTCGGCGATGCGGTGCGCGTCGGTCGCGGTCTCGGCCTCGGCGAGGAGCGATGCGCGCTCGGTGTCGGCGGCGAGCACGGTGTCGATGAGCGAGGTCGCCGAGGACGGCACCTCCTGCGCCACGCCGCCGATGCGCGCGCGCGAGGGCAGGGAGATCTCGCCGCCCTCGAGGACGAGCTCGCGGCGGATGAGGCGGAAGAGCGTGGTCTTGCCCGAGCCGTTGCGGCCCACGAGGCCGACCTTGTGGCCCGCCGGGATGCGCGCCGAGGCGCCGTCGATCAGGCGCCGGCCGTCGACCGAATAGGTGATGTCGGAAATGGTGAGCATGGCCGGTCAAGTGCCCCATCGGCGCGGCAGGGTCAACGCCGGGGCAGGGGTTACGCAGCCCTGGCCGCCATGCTAGCCAAGCGACGCATTGCGGGGTGCCCTACCCCGGACAGTATGAGGCATGTCATGGCGACCGAACGCACCCTCTCGATCCTGAAACCCGACGCGACCAAGCGCAACCTCACCGGCAAGATCAACGCCAAGTTCGAGGAGGCGGGGCTCCGCATCGTGGCGCAGAAGCGCATCCACCTCGCGCTCGCGGAGGCGCAGGCGTTCTATGCGGTCCACAAGGACCGGCCGTTCTTCGGCGAGCTCACCGAGTTCATGGCGAGCGGGCCGGTCGTGGTGCAGGTGCTCGAGGGCGAGGGCGCCGTGCAGAAGAACCGCGACGTGATGGGTGCGACGAACCCCGCGAACGCCGCCGACGGCACCATCCGCAAGGAGTTCGCGCTCTCGATGGGGGAGAACTCGGTGCATGGCTCGGATGCGCCCGAAACCGCGGCAGAGGAGATCGCGTTCTTCTTCGCCGGCGTCGAGATCGTCGGCTGAGCGCCTAGAGCGCCGCCCAGTCGGCGAAGATCGAGGGCCGGGGCTCGGTGCCGGCGCGCCGTTTTCGGACAGGCTCTTCGGGCTTCGGCGCCTCGGGGGCCTTCGGTGCGGCTTCGGTCTCGGTCTCACTCGCCACGCGGGTCGTATCGGTCACGGTCGTCTCCTGCGCCATTCGGCGTCTGCTGATCTGCCTGGCGCCTACCTACGTGCTGGCGCCGATCTGACAAGACTAGAACATGACGATTGGCAAACGGTTGCCGGAATGGCGCAAAATCATCCGAACGTGATCGCGAGGGCGCCGGTGGCGTCGGCATCGGGTGGCCAGACGCTCCGGCCCGCACCCGCTTCCGCGCGGGCTTCGTCGTTCGGCGCGAAGGCCACCGTCAGCGTGCGGTCGCCGTGCCTCCGGGCGAAGGCGACCGTGCCCTCGGGGGCCGCGACGGCCTCGTAGCTGCCGGCGGTGAAGAGGTCGGGCGCCTCGCGGCGGAGCGCCAGCAGCGCCCGGGTCAGCGCGAACTTGGCGCGGTCGAGCGGGCGCTCGAGCACGGCCTCGTCGTCGAGCGCCTGCGCCAGCAGGTCGAACGGCACCGCGTGGCGGTTGTCGGGGTCGGTCAGCCGGTAGCTGGCGATCTCGCAGCCCTGGTAGAGATCGGGGATGCCGGGCAGCGTCAGCTTCAGCGCGGTCTCGATCATCGACAGCCGGTCGGCCTGGCCGCAAACCTCGGCCAGCATGTCCGGCAGCGGCGTGAAGCGCTCGGCGAGCGCACGGGCAAAGGCGCGCGCGGCGTCCTCGTAGGCGTCGTTGGGCGCGGTCCAGAACGTGACCTCCTTGCCTTCGCGGAGCGCCTTTTCGAGATGCGCGATCAGCCGCTCCTCGGTGTCGGTCCCGGCGGGGTCCATCGCGAGCAGCGTCCCGGCGAGGTACCATGCGAGCTCGGGGTCGATGCGCGGCGTCTCCTCGTCGTCGGGCGGCGGGGCCATCGCGGCGGCGATGTCGGCGCAGGCGGCGGCGAAGCGGAAGAAGCCTTCCGGCGCCCAGGTGATCGCGGCGATCCGCATCCGCGCGTCCTCGCTGCGCTTGGTGTCGTGCGAGGAGGCGAGCGTCAGCGCCCGCGGCATCGTCGCCGCGCGGTGCGCCATCGCGGCGTGGAAGGCGTCGGGCGTCAGCGTCGGCTCGTCGGGCTCGGCGCCGACCTCGTTGGCCGAGAGAAGCCGCGCGTAGCGGTAGAACGCGGTGTCCTCCTGCGACTTCGCGATGGCGGCCCCGGTGACCTGCTGGAAGCGCAGACGAAGGGCGCCCGCGGCCGGATCGTCGCGCGTCAGCACCTCGGCGAGGAGCGGCACGGCACCGGGATCGGGCATCGCGGCCACGGCCGCCTCGGCGACGGCAGCGATCAGGTCGCTGTCCTCATGGCGGACCTCGGTCGCGGTCATGTAGGTGCGGTAGCGCGGGAAGGCGGCGATGAACTCGACGATGGCGACGCGGAGCGTCTCGGGGCCGAACTCGACGCCCACCGGATCGGCGGCCGCGATGGGGGCGAGGAGCGCCTGCAGCGCGCCGAGCTCGGCCGCGAGATCCTCGGTGACGATCTGCCGCTTCGCGCGCGCGAGCACGGCGGCGAACGGCTCGAGGCGGCCGGTCGCCTCGCGGTAGGCGGCGTCGACCACGGGCACGCCTTCGGGGTCGGTCAGGATCTGCGCCATCGCCTTGGCGGCGACGTAGCCCGTGGTGCCGAGGACCGGCCACTCGGGGGGCAGGTCCTCGTCGCCGGTCAGGATCTTCTCGACCCAGATCGGGCAGTCGCCGACGCGGGCGTGGAGCCGCTCGAGGTAGGCCGCGGGATCGGCGAGCCCGTCGATGTGGTCGATGCGGATGCCGTCGAGCGTGCCGTCGTCGACGAGCTCGAAGAGGAGCGCGTGCATGTCGTCGAACACGCCCGGCTCCTCGACGCGCATGCCGATGAGCGAGGTCACGTTGAAGAAGCGCCGGTGCGAGATCGCGTCGCGCTCGGTGCGCCAGGCGGTGAGCCGCCAGGCCTGCTCGGTGTGGAGCTCGCGGAAGGCGTCGGCGGCGCCGGTCTCGCGGGCGACATCGAGCGACGGGCTCTCGGGGTTGAGCGGCACGCGCACGCCGCCCGCGACGAGCACCGGGCCGTCGGGATCGTCCTCGACGGCGAAGGCGTGCTCGTCGACCATCGTGTCGAACGGGCCCTCGAGCATCGGCAGGCGCAGGCGGTCCTGCACCATGTCGAGGTCGAAGTGGCCGTAGTACCGGCTCGCGGTGCCGCGGCGGAGCACGTCGCGGAGCCACGGCGTCGTCATCGAGAACGCCATGTGGTTCGGCACGATGTCGAGCACGAGGCCCATGCCCGCGGCGTCGAGCGCGGCGCGGAGGGCGCGCAGCCCGTCGCGGCCGCCGAGCACGGGGTCCACCTCGCCGGGGTCGATCACGTCGTAGCCGTGCGTCGAGCCCTCCGCGGCGGTGAAGATCGGCGAGGCGTAGAGATGCGAGATGCCGAGCCGCTGAAGGTAGGGCACCAGCGTCGCGGCGCGGGCGAAGTCCATGCCTTCGCGGAACTGCAGGCGGTAGAGCGCCGAGAACGCGGGGCTCATGCGCGCGGCCGTTCGGCGGGTTCGGGTCGCGGCCGTTCGGCGGGTCCGGGTCGCGGCCGTTCGGCGCGAAGGATGTCGGTGATCTCGGTGAAGGCGGGGAGGGCGGCGATGTCTTCGATGGGGGTCGGGCTCCTTGGGCACCAGTTCGGGTAGTCGTAGACCGTGCCGGGCAGGTTGGTGGGCGCGTCGGGGCCGGCGAGGTCGGCGAGGCGGACGGCGGCGAGGCGGCAGGGCGTCCGGGCGATGAAGCGGTAGGCCGCGGCAAGCACGCCGAGCGGCATGGCGTTGTCGGTGGCCGGGTCGTCGCCCGGCCCGAGCACGCCCGCCGCACGAAATGCGTCGAGCATCGCCGCGCGCTCGCCGGCGCGGCCCGCGGCCTGCGTGTCGGACGCGGCCTCGTCGACGAGGCCGTGGGCCCGGCGGAGCGCGATGTCGTCGGCCGACCACCAGCGCGAGAGGACCGGCAGGTCGTGCGTCGAGAGGCAGGCCATCGCGGTCGCGGGATAGTGCTCGGGCGGGTCGAAGCGGCCGTGGTGCTGCTCGAAGTAGAGGATGCGGTAGGCGAGCACGCGCGCCTCCGCCATCGCCTCGCGGAAGCCGTCCGGCACCCAGCCCAGGTCCTCGCCGATGATGACCGCGCGGTTCTCGTGGCTCTCCTCGGCGAGCACGCGCATGAGGTCGCCGAGCGGATAGCGCAGGTGCGTGCCGGTCGAGGGGTGCAGGCCCTCGGGGATCAGGAAAAGCTGCCAGAGCGCCATCGCGTGGTCGATGCGGAGCGCGCCTGCGCTGCGGAGCTGGGTGCGGATCATGTCGCGGAACGGCGCGTAGTCCGCGGCGCGCAGGAGCGTGGGCGATGGCGCGGAGAGGCCCCAGTTCTGGCCTTCCGTCGCGAACACGTCGGGCGGTGCGCCGACCGACAGTCCCGCGAGCGGCGCCGACGCGCCCGACCAGGTGGCCGAGCCGTCGGGCATCTCGCCGACCGCGAGGTCGAGGTAGAGCCCGATCCGCATTCCGGCATCGCGCGCGGCCGAGCAGGCGCCGGCGAGCTGTACGCGGGCGATCCATTGCAGCCAGACCTGGAAGGCCACGTCGTCGGGCCGCGCCTCGGCGATCTCGCGCGCGGCGGCGAGACGGGGGCCGTGCAGCTCGACCGGCCAGCCGCGCCAGCCCGCGCCGCGCCCGGCGGCGACCTCGATGCCGGAGATGACCTCGAAGAGCGCGTGCTGCGCCAGGGGCTCGCCCTCGGCGGCGACGAAGGCGTCGTAGGCTTCGCGGTCGTAGGGGGCGGGGCCGAACGGCGCCCCGTCGAAGGCCGTCCGCAGCGCCGCGGTCTTGGCGCGGGCGACGGCGAAGTAGTCCACGAGGTCGGAGGCGCGCAGCGCGTCCACGCCCTCGGGCTCGGTGCCGTCGTGGCCCGGCACGTGATCGACCGCGATGTAGAGCGGGTTGAGGAAGCGCCGGTTCGACGGCGAGAACGGGCTGCGCCGGCCGGGGTCGGCCAGAAAGAGGGCGTGGACCGGGTTGACGCCGAGGAAGTCCGCGCCCGCAGCCGCCGCGATGCGGGCCATCGCGGCGAGGTCGGCGAAGTCGCCGATGCCCCAGTTCCGGCCCGAGCGGAGCTCGTAGAGCTGGCAGAAGAGCCCCCAGCCCGGATGTGTCTCGAGGCTTGCGGGCATGAAGCAGCGCACGCCGTCCGGGACCGCGGGCCGCGTCGGCGCGTCCGGGCCGTCGCGGGGGGCATCGACGTCGAGGCCCATCGCAGCGAGGATCAGCCGCCGCGTCGCCTCCGGCACCGCGCGCGGCGGGCCGTCATCGGTATAGACGTTGGTGATCCCGTAGTGGCGGCACGCCGCGTCGAGCGCGTCGCTCATGCGCCCTCCTCGTCGAGGAAGAAGACCGCCGAGTATGGCGCGCCGAGTTCGCCCGTGGCGTGGATCACACGGCCGGCGGCGCTCGGGAGCGAGAGAGGCACGTTGAGGAGGTTGGCGCGCAGCCGCAGCACGGCGCCGTTGAGCTTCCAGTCCACCCCGACGGCACCGTCCGCGGCGCAGAGGATGCGGCCCGCATGGCCGCCGGTGCCGGGCAGGCGCGGCGCGATCTCGGCGGCGCGGAGCGTGAGCAGCGCGCGCGTCGTGGCGAGGGTCGCCTGGCCCGCCGCGCTCGCGCGGTACGCCCAGTCGAGCTTCGACGCCTCGAACGTGGAGCGCGCGATGGGGTCGGGCACGTTGCCCGCGGCATAGGCGCCGAACGCCGCGAACTCGCGCTGGCGGCCTTCCGAGACGGAGCGCGCGAGATCGCCCTCGAAGCCCGCGAAGAACAGGAACGGCCGCGTCTCGCCGTAGTCCTCGCCCATGAACATCAAGGGGATGTGCGGCGCGAGGAGGAGGATCGCGGTCAGCGCCTTCAGGACCGGCGGCTCGGCCAGCACGGTGAGCCGCTCGCCGTGGCCGCGGTTGCCGATCTGGTCGTGGTTCTGCAGGAAGTCCACAAAGGCGTCGGGCGGCTGGTGCGTGCTCGGAAACCCGCGCTCGGCGCCTGCGTGCCGCGAGACCTGGCCCTGGAACGCGAAGCCCTCCGCGAGCGTCCGGGCGAAGAGGCTCCAGCGCTCGAGGTCGAAGTCCTCGTAGTAGCCTTCCGTCTCGCCGGTCGCGATCACGTGGGCGACGTTGTGGAAGTCGTCGTTCCACTCGGCGGTGTGGAGCGGCACCGAGCCGTCGTCGTCGCGGTGGTGCAGCCAGGTGATGTTGCGGTTGTCCTCGGTCGTCAGATGCACCGGATGGTCGCCGTCGCGGCGCCGGACGGCCTTGGCGATGTCGACGAGGATCTCGGGGTCGGAGGGGTCGCGCACGTGGTCGATGGCGTCGAGCCTGAGCCCGTCGAGGCGGAACTCCTCGATCCAGTAGAGTGCGTTGTCGACGAAGAAGTGCCGCACGGCGCCGGTCTCGAAGGCGATGGCGATGCCCCAGGGCGTCTCGCGGCCCGGCGCGAAGAAGTCCGGCGCGTAGCTGCCGAGATAGTTCCCCTCGGGGCCGAAGTGGTTGTAGACGACGTCGAGGAGCACCATCAGCCCGGTCTCGTGGGCGCGGTCGATGAAGGCCTTCATCTCGTCGGGCGTGCCGTAGGCGGGATGCGGCGCGAACGGCAGCACCCCGTCGTAGCCCCAGCCGCGGTCGCCGGCGAACTGCGCCACGGGCATCAGCTCGACCGCGGTGAAGCCCGCGTCGGCGAGCGCGCCCAGCTTCTCGGCCGCCGCGGCGAAGGTGCCCTCTGGCGTGAAGGTGCCGACGTGGATCTCGCAGATCGCGGCCGTCTCCCAGGGCCGCCCGGCCCAGTCGGTGCGCCAGGCGTAGGCATCGGGATCGACGAGCCGCGAGAGCCCGTGCACATCGCCCGCCTGCGCGCGCGCGGCGGGGTCGGGCACCACGCGGCCGTCGGGCAGCACGAAGCCGTAGCTGTCGCCGGGGCTGACCGCACGGGTGACGATCTCGAACCAGCCGTCGTCCTCTCCGGTCATCGGCAGATCGCCGTCCGGCGTCCGGAGCGCGAGGCCGAGCACCCCCGGCGCCCAGAGGCGGAAGCGCACGCCGTCGGGGCGGATCACCGGGCCCCAGAGCGGCACCGAGCGGCGGCCGATGTCGAGGTCGGGCAACGCCTTTGGATGCGGCTCGGCGGCTTCGGGTAGCAGATCCATTCTCAAACCAGTCCTTCCAATACCATGAGCGAGCGGCCGGGGATGGCCACCGTGCGCGTCTCGACGGCGGCGTCGGAGGCGGGGTCCGCGAGGCCCTCGGCGGTGTCGATGAGGCGGACCCAAGGGCGGCCCGGCGGCGCGGGCAACGTGAAGTCGATGCCCTGATAGCCGCCGTTGAGCAAGATGAGCACCGCGCCGATGTCGTCCTCGAGCACCAGCCCCATCGCGCGGCGCTCCGAGTTCTCCCAGTTCCGCGGCTCGAACGACCCGCCTTCGTTGAGAATCCAGCGCGCGAAGCCGGGCTTTGTTCCTTCCGGCGCGCCGTGCAGGAAGTCGGGCGCGCGCAGGAGCGGACGCGAGGCGCGCACCGCGATCACGCCGCGCACGAAGGTCTCGAACGCGGCGTCGCGCGGGGGCACGTCGTCCCAGGCGAGCCAGTTGACCGGCCCGTCCTGGCAGTAGGTGTTGTTGTTGCCGTCCTGCGAGCGGCCCTGCTCGTCGCCCATCAGGAGCATCGGCGTGCCCTGGCTCAGGAGCACCGTGGCGACGAGGTTGCGCCGCTGGCGGTCGCGCAGCGCGAGGATCGCCGGGTCGTCGGTCGGCCCTTCGGCGCCGCAGTTCCAGCTGAGGTTGTGCGAGTGCCCGTCGCGGTTGCCCTCGAGATTGGCCTCGTTGTGCTTGTCGTTGTAGCTCACGAGATCCGCGAGCGTGAAGCCGTCGTGCGCGGTGACGAAGTTGATGCTGGCCCAGGGCTTGCGGCCGTTCCTCTGGAACGTCCCCGACGACGCGAGAAGCCCGCCCGCGAGCTCCTTCGCCATGCCTGCGTCGCCCTTCCAGTAGGCGCGCACGGTGTCGCGGTAGCGGTCGTTCCACTCCGCCCAGCCGGGAGGGAAGTTGCCGAGCTGGTAGCCGCCGGGGCCGGTGTCCCAGGGCTCGGCGATGAGCTTGACGCGGCTCAGGACCGGGTCCTGCCGCACCGCCTCGAGGAAGATCGCGTTGGCGCCATAGGCCTCGCGGCCGCGGCCCAAGGTGGTCGCAAGGTCGAAGCGGAAGCCGTCGACGTGGCAGTCCTCGACCCAGTAGCGCAGCGAATCCATCACCATCTGCAGCACGCGGCTGTTGCGGAGGTTGAGCGAGTTGCCGCAGCCCGTGGTGTCGAAGTAGTACCGCGGGTCGTCGCCGAGCGTGTAGTAGCTCGCGTTGTCGATGCCGCGGAACGACATCGTGGGGCCCATCTGGTTGCCCTCGGCGGTGTGGTTGTAGACCACGTCCATGATGACCTCGATGCCCGCCTCGTGCAGCCGGCGCACGACGAGCTTGAACTCGTTGATGCTGCCGTTCTGCGTCAGGTAGCGCGGCGCGGGGGCGAAGAAACCGAGCGTGTTGTAGCCCCAGAAGTTGGTGAGCCGCTTCTCGACGAGGTGGCTGTCGTCGAAGTAGGCCTGGATCGGCAAAAGCTCGAGCGTGGTGATGCCGAGCGTCACCAGCCGGTCGATCACGCGCGGGTCCGCGAGCCCCTCGAAGGTGCCGCGCAGGGGCTCCGCGATGCCCTCGTGCCGCGCCGTCATGCCCTTCACGTGCGCCTCGTAGATCACCGTGCGCGACCACGGCACGCCGGGGCGAATGTCGGGGCCCCAGGTGTGCGCCGGATCGACGACGACGCATTTCGGCATCACGAACGCGCTGTCGCGGCGGTCGAAGCTGAGGTCGCCGCGGGAATGGCCGATGCGGTAGCCGAAGAGCGCGTCGTGCCAGCGCACGTTGCCCTTCAGCGCCAGCGCGTAGGGATCGAGGAGGAGCTTGTTGGGGTTGAAGCGGTGCCCCGCCTCGGGCGCGTAGGGGCCGTGGACGCGGTAGCCGTAGAGCTGGCCCGGCCGGATCGTCGGAAAATAGCCGTGCCAGACCTGATGCGTGTGCTCGGGCAGGTCCACCCGCGCGATCTCGCGGCGGCCCTGCGCGTCGAAGAGGCAGAGCTCGACCCGCGTGGCGTTGGCGGAGAAGAGCGCGAAGTTGACGCCGGAGGCATCCCAGCGCGCGCCCAGAGGGTAGTCCGATCCGGAGGTCGGGCGCAGGTCGGCCTTGGCCATCGGGCTCAGTCGTCCCTTCAGTCGGCGGGCGCGAGGATCAGGATGCCGAGCGGCGGCAGGGTCAGCGTCGCCGAGGCGGGCTGGCCGTGCATCGGCTCGGCGAAGGCATGCACCGCCCCGCCGTTGCCCACGCCCGAGCCGCCATAGGTCGCGGCGTCGGTGTTCATCAGCTCGTCATAGCGCCCCTCGCGCGGCATCCCGATGCGGAAGCCTTCCCGGACGAGCGGCGCGAGGTTGGCGATCACCACGACCGGCCGCGTGCCCTCGGCGCCCCAGCGGATGAAGCTCACCACGTTGGCGTCCGCGTTGCCGCCGTCGATCCACTGGAAGCCCATCGGGTCGCAGTCGCGCTGATGCAGCCCCGGCTCGGCGCGGTAGAGCCGGTTGAGGTCGCGCACGAGGGCCTTCACGCCGGCATGGGCGCCGTCGTCGAGGAGGTGCCAGTCGAGCGAGCGGTCGTGGTTCCACTCGCGCTCCTGGCCGAACTCGCAGCCCATGAAGAGGAGCTTCTTGCCCGGATGGCTCCACATGAAGCCGAGATAAGCGCGCAGGTTGGCGAACTTCTGCCAGCGGTCGCCCGGCATCTTGTTGAGGAGCGAGCCCTTGCCGTGGACCACCTCGTCGTGGCTGATCGGCAGCACGAAGTTCTCCGACCAGGCATAGTGGATGCCGAACGTCAGCTTGTTGTGGTGGTATTTCCGGTAGATCGGCTCCTCGGCGAAGTAGTCGAGCGTGTCGTGCATCCAGCCCATGTTCCACTTGAAGTCGAACCCGAGCCCGTCCTGATCGACGGGGCGGGAGACGTTCGGGAACGCGGTCGATTCCTCGGCGATGGTGAGCGCGCCCGGCACCCGCTCGGCGACGCGCGCGTTGGTGCCGCGCAGGAAGTCGATGGCGTCGAGGTTCTCGCGGCCGCCGTAGCGGTTCGGCACCCATTCGCCGGGCTGGCGCGAGTAGTCGAGGTAGAGCATCGAGGCCACCGCATCGACGCGCAGCGCATCGATGTGGTACTCCTTGAGGAAGAATACGCCGCTCGCGCGGAGGAAGTTCGCGACCTCGTTGCGGCCGAAGTTGTAGATCAGCGTGTTCCAGTCCTTGTGGAACCCGAGCCGCGGATCCTCGTGCTCGTAGAGCGCCGTGCCGTCGAAATGCGCGAGCCCGTGCGCGTCCGAGGGGAAGTGCGCGGGCACCCAGTCCACGATGACGCCGATGCCCGCCTGGTGGAGCTTGTCCACCATGCCCGCGAACTCCGCCGGCGTGCCGTAGCGCGCGGTCGGCGCGAACATCCCGATGGGCTGGTAGCCCCAGGAGCCGGTGAAGGGGTGCTCGGTGACGGGCATGAACTCGACATGGGTGAAGCCCATGTCGGTCACGTACTCCGCGAGGAGGTCGCCGATGGTGGCGTAGTCGAGGATCTCGTCGTTGCCGCCGCGGCGCCAGCTCCCGAGGTGGACCTCGTAGATCGACACCGGGTCGCTGTAGGGACGCGCCGCGGCGCGCTTCTCGATCCAGGCGGCGTCCTGCCAGTCGCGGGTCACGAGGCCGGTGACGATGGAGCCGGTGGCGGGCGGCGCTTCCTGCGAGAAGGCCACCGGATCGGCCTTGAGCGGCAGCGTCTCGCCGTAGGTGCCGACGATCTCGAACTTGTAGAGCTCGCCCGCGGCGATGCCGGGGACGAAGAGCTCCCAGACCCCCGAGCCGTAACGGCGGCGCATCACGTTGCGCCGCCCGTCCCAGGCGTTGAAGTGCCCGACCACGCTGACGCGGCGCGCGTTCGGCGCCCAGACGGCGAAGGTCGTGCCCGCGACGCCCTCGTGGGTGCCGGGATGCGCGCCGAGGCGGTTGTAGAGCTCCTCGTGCCGGCCCTCGGCGAGAAGGTACTCGTCCATCTCGCCCAGCACCGGGCCAAAGCCGTAGGGGTCGCGCCGCTCCCAGGTCGCGTCGCCGGACGACAGGCGCAGCGTGTAGGCGAAGGGCTTGCCGCGGACCTTGCCCGAGAAGAAGCCCTCGGGGTGGACGCGCTCGAGGGTCGCCTTGGCCTTGCCCTTCGCGTCGAGGAGCGTGACCTCCGCCGCGTCCGGCGCGAACACGTTCACGATCACCGACGCGCCGTCGGCGCGCATTCCGAGGACGGCGAACGGGTTGCCGTGCTGGCCACGAATGATCGCCTCCACGTCGGCGGGATCGGCGAGGGGGGTCATGGTGGTGCCGGTGTCGTTCATGCGGTGGCTCCTTCCGTCTCGGGCGGGGGCGCGGGGTTCAGGATCGACATGAGGCCGCGGAGCGGAATGTCGACCCAGGCGGGCCGCATGGAGAGCTCGTAATCGACCTCGTAGGCCGCCTTCTGGATCAGGAACAGGTCGAGGAGCGCGGCCGCGAAGTCGTCCTTGGGATAAAGATCCGTGTCCCCCATCGCCTCGCGGTAGCCGGCGAGGAACCCGTCGCGCGAGGCGGCGTGCCAGGCGGTGACGAGGCCGAGCGAGCGTTCGGCATCGCCGCCCGCGTCGATCCGCCGCCGGAGCGCCGACCAGGCGGCATAGTCGAACGACCGCAGCATCCCGGCCACGTCGCGCAGCGGCGAGGTCCGCGCCTGCCGCTCCTCGAGCGAGCGGTTCGGCTCGCCCTCGAAGTCGATGATCATCACGTCGTTCTGCACCACGAGCACCTGCCCGAGGTGATAGTCGCCGTGCATCCGGCAGCGCAGCCCCGATGGCGCCATCGCCGCCACCGCGTCGAGCCGCGCCCCGAGCGCGTCCTCGGCCCCGATCAGCGCCTCGGCAGTGGTGCGGGTCTCGTCGGGCAGCGCCGCCAGTCCGGCCCTGAGCCGCCCGATCATGCCCGCGACGTCGTCCTTCGCCGCCCGCGCCCAGCCGCTCACGTCGTCCGGCGTGACCTCGAGCGCCTCGAAGGCCGAGCCCGGAGCGCCGCTCGCGAGCGCGCGGTGCATCTCCGCCGTCCGCCGGCCGAGAAGCGACGCGAAATCTCCGGGGCTGCCCATGATCGCCGCGACCGGGGGCACGCCTTCGCCGCCGGTCATGTCGTGCGCCTCGAGCTCGCGGTCGAGCGTCTCGGTGACATAATGCCACGCGTCGCCCTGGTTCAGCACGAACTCGAACGCCGCCGCGAGCGTCGTGGGCGTGCCGTCCTCGGCGACCCAGTCCACCGAGCCGAGAAGTGCGGGCGCGTTGCGGTAGTCGGTCTCCTCGGTCAGGAAGCGGCCGACCTCGATGTCGGGCTGCAGCCCCTCGCGGAGCCGACGGTACATCTTCAGGATGATCGACGTGCCGAACGCGAGCGAGGCGTTCGACTGCTCGAACGACAGGATGCGGACGGCGCCCGGCTCCTCGATGGCGTCGAGCGCCGCCGAGCCCTGGAACGCCACGCGCCCGCCCTTCGCCTCGATGCCGTCGCCGCGCTTCATCGCCGCGAGCATCGCCTCGGCCATCGCCTCGTCGGCGGTGCCGTCGACGAGCGCGCCCACGCGGTTGGCGCGGCGCAGCTTCGCGAGCGTCGCCGAAAGCTTCGCGGTGCCGAAGCCCACGTTCTCCTCGCCCCAGAGCGCCGAGAGCGGGAAGAAGTAGCGCTGCGGCTCGGTGCCGCCGGTCACGTCGAGAAGCGCCAGCATGTGCCGGCCGGCGCCGAGCTCGGCCAGCTGCGTGAGGTCGACGCGACCGATGCGCGTGCCCTTGCCCGCGAACCAGCGCTGGAGCGGCAGGAACTTCGGCAGCACGTCGCGCGCGAGATCGTCGCCCGCGCGGCCGGAGAGTGCCGTCGAGAGCTTCCCGTCGCGCGTCGTCAGCGTGGAGAACTCGGGCAGGATCGGCGCGAAGGGCGTGTGCCAGCGCGGCGCCTCGGCGGCCTCTGCGAGGAGGAACCAGTAGAAACCGTAGGCCGGCAGCGTCAGCAGGTACGGGAGCGCGCCCACCGGCGGGAACGGCGACTGGCCGGTGAGCTCGACCGGCACCCGGCCCGCATAGGCCGAGACGTCGATCTCGGCCGCCTGCGCCGAGCGCGACAGGTTCGCCACGCAGAGCACCGCCTGGTCGCCGAGCCGGCGGATGTAGGCCAGCACCTTGCGGTTGGCGGGGTAGAGGAGCTCGATCTCGCCGCGGCCGAACACCTGGTGGCGCTGGCGCACCGCGACCATGCGCTTCATCCAGTTGAGGAGCGACGACGGCGACGCCTGCTGCGCCTCGACGTTGATCGCCTGGAAGCCGTGGACGGGATCCTGGATCGTCGGCAGGTAGAGCTGCTGCGGCAGCGCGGTCGAGAAGCCGGCGTTGCGGTCGGCCGACCACTGCATCGGCGTCCGCACCCCGTCGCGGTCGCCGAGGTAGTAGTTGTCGCCCATGCCGATCTCGTCGCCGTAGTAGAGGATCGGCGTGCCCGGCATCGACATCAGGAGCGAGTTCAGGAGCTCGATCTTGCGCCGGTCGTTCTGCATCAGCGGTGCCAGCCGCCGCCGGATGCCCATGTTGATGCGCGCGCGCTTGTCGGCGGCGTAGGTCTCCCAGAGGTAGTCCCGCTCGCGGTCCGTCACCATCTCGAGCGTCAGCTCGTCGTGGTTCCGGAGGAAGATGCCCCACTGGCAGTCCTCGGGGATCGCCGGGGTCTGGCGGATGATGTCGGTGATCGGATGCCGGTCTTCCTGCGCCACCGCCATGTACATCCGCGGCATCAGCGGGAAGTGGAAGCCCATGTGGCACTCGTCGTTGTCGCCGAAGTAGGGCCGCGTGTCCTCGGGCCACTGGTTCGCCTCCGCGAGCAGCATCTTGCCGGTGTAGTGCCGGTCGAGGTCGGCGCGGATCGCCTTCAGCACCTCGTGCGTCTCGGGCAGGTTCTCGTTGTTGGTGCCGTCGCGCTCCACGAGATAGGGGATCGCGTCGAGCCGGAGCCCGTCGACGCCGAGGTCGAGCCAGAAGTGCATGACCTCGAGCACCTTCGCGAGCACCGCGGGGTTGTCGAAGTTGAGGTCGGGCTGGTGGCTGTAGAAGCGGTGCCAGAAGTACTGGCCCGCGACGCTGTCGTAGGTCCAGTTCGAGACCTCGGTGTCGGTGAAGATGATCCGCGTCTCGGGCCATTTGTGCGGGTCGTCCGACCAGACGTAGAAGTCCCGCTCGGGGCTTCCCGCGGGGGCGTTGCGCGCGGCCTGGAACCAGGCGTGCTGGTCCGAGGTGTGGTTGATGACGAGCTCGGTGATGACCTTGAGCCCGCGCCGGTGCGCCTCCTCGACGAAGCCGCGGAAGTCGTCCATGTCGCCGTAGCTCGCGTTGATCGCCTCGTACTCGGCGATGTCGTAGCCGTCGTCGCGCAAGGGCGAGGGGTAGAACGGCAGGAGCCAGATCGCCGTCGCACCCAGCTCCTGCACGTGGTCGAGCCGGCGCATCAGGCCCTTGAAGTCGCCGATGCCGTCGCCGTTGCTGTCCTGGAACGCCTTGACGTGAAGCTGGTAGATCACCGCGTCCTTGTACCAGTCCGCCGCCTCCGCCTCGGGCTCGACCGAGATGAGCTGTGCCTCGAGGTTCATGCCCGCGGCCCTCCCGGCGGCAGGAGCCGCCAGATCGCGTAGGGCCGGGTCTGCGGGTCGAGGGTCAAGCGCTGTTCCTTTCCGTGCCAGGTGAAGTGGTTCTTGTGGATGAGGTCCTGCACCTCGATCGACGCCGCGTCGGGCAGGTCGAACTCCCACAGCGGCACCTCGAAGCCGAACTCCTGCGTCGCCTGCGGGTCGAGGTTGACGTGGAAGAGGAGGTAGTTGCCCGACCGCGCGTCCATCTTGCCGTAGTAGAGCACCGACGGGTTCCAGGCGTTGTAGAACTTCAGGTCGGTGAAGTGCCGGAGCGCCGGCTGCTCGCGCCGGAGCGCGTTGATGAGGCGCAGGTCGTCCTTGATGTGGCCCTCGGCGTCGTAGTCGCGCACCCGGATCTCGTACTTCTCGCTGTCGAGGTACTCCTCCTTGCCGGGCAGCGGGGCGGCCTCGCAAAGCTCGTAGCCCGAGTAGACGCCGTAGTTGCCGCCGAGCGAGGCGGCGAGGATCGCGCGCGTGCGGAACCCCGGCCGGCCCGAGCTTTGCAGGAAGAACGGGTTGATGTCGGGGGTGTTGACGAAGAAGTTCGGCCGCATCACGTGCCGGCAGTCCTCGGTCGTGAGCTCGTGGAGGTACTCCGT
The DNA here is from genome assembly GCA_965219015.1 of Paracoccaceae bacterium. Classification (GTDB taxonomy): domain Bacteria; phylum Pseudomonadota; class Alphaproteobacteria; order Rhodobacterales; family Rhodobacteraceae; genus CBDCNH01. The sequence goes on along the minus strand of CBDCNH010000011.1, from coordinate 404,973 downwards.
CAGCTCGGCCTTGGTGGTGCGCCAGGTGAAGTAGCTGTAGCTCTGGTTGTAGCCGACCTTGGCGAGCCGCTTCATCACCTTCGGCCGCGTGAACGCCTCGGCGAGGAAGATGGCGCCCGGATGCTTGGCGCGGACCTCCGCGATGATCCACTCCCAGAACGGGAACGGCTTCGTGTGCGGGTTGTCGACGCGGAACGCGAGCACGCCGTGCTCGGCCCAGAAGAGGAACATGTCGCGGATGCCCTCCCAGTAGGGCGCGTTCGGCGACCCGTCGGCGAGGAAGTAGCGGAAGTTGACGATGTCCTCGTACTTCTTGGGCGGGTTCTCGGCGTACTTGATCGTGCCGTCCGGCCGGCGCTCGAACCAGTCCGGGTGCTCGGCGATCCAAGGGTGGTCGGGCGAGGCGTTGAGCGCCACGTCGATGGCGATCTCGAGGTCGTGCGTCTTGGCGGCCTGCACCAGCGCCGCGAAGTCGTCGAGCGTGCCGAGTGCCGGATGGACCGCCGTGTGCCCGCCTTCCGCCGAGCCGATGGCGTAGGGGCTGCCGACGTCGCCCTCGACGGTGACGAGGGAGTTGTTCTTGCCCTTGCGGTTCTTCGCGCCGATCGGGTGGATCGGGGTGAAGTAGAGCACGTCGAAGCCGAGGTCGCGCACGTAGGGCAGCCGTTCGATCACGTCGCGGAAGGTGCCGTGCGTGCCGTCCGCCCGCGTCGAGCGCGGGAAGAGCTCGTACCACGCGCCGAACGCCGCGCGCTCGCGGTCGACCCAGACGGGCAGGCTCGCGGGGTAGCGCGTCACGTCGGCGCGCGGGCCCGCGCGGTGCATCAGGGCTTGCGTCTCGGGCGCCATCAGCGCGTCGATGTCGGGCGCCTTGGCGAGCGCCTTCTGCAGCGCCTTCAGGGCCGACCGATCCGCGCCGGAGGCCTCGGCCTCGGCGACGATGGCGCGGCCCTCCTCGGCCTCGACGCTGACGTCCTGCCCCGCGGCGATCTTCTTCGCCGTGTCGCGCCGCCACGAGCCGAAGGGATCGCGCCAGGCGACGAAGGAAAACACCTGCGCGCCCGGCTCGGGGAACGTCACGTCTGCCGTCCAGCGGTCGTTGACGATGTAGTCCATCTCCGTCTCGGCCGCAGGCTCCGCGCCCGCGCGCCCGGTGAGGACCGCGGCGCGGATGACCTCGTGGCCGTCCGAGAAGATGTCGGCCTCGATCGTCATCGGCCAGCCCGCGACGGCCTTCGCCGCGAAGCGCCCGCCGTCGATCATCGGGTCGATCCCCTCGATCGCGATGCGCGCCTCGGCGAGCCGCATCAGGGCCTCGCGCGAGGCGGCGGCACCCGCCGCGCCGTTGCGGGACTTGAGCGCCATCCTCATGCCTTCGCCTCGCGGGTGAGGTTCCGATCCGTCATGCCACGTTCCCCGTTCCGTTCCATCGAGCCGGACCGAAGACCGCCCGGCAGTGCAACGCCCAATGACCGACCCTGCGGTCGGTTCCGGGCGCTGCCCGTTCGCGCCGGACCCTTAGCATAGGCACCGCCGGAGTGAACCCCTCAACCGGCGCGCGTGGGCCGGTCGAACACCTTGCGGCCCATCAACGAGGCGAAAAGATCGACCATCAGGCGCGCCGTGCGTCCGCGCTCGTCGAGGAAGGGGTTGAGCTCCACGAGGTCGAGCGAGGTCACGAGCCCGCTCTCGTGCAGAAGCTCCATCACCAGATGCGCCTCGCGGAACGTCGTGCCCCCCGGCACGGTGGTGCCGACGGCGGGCGCGATGCCGGGATCGAGGAAATCGACGTCGAGCGAGACGTGGAGGTGCCCCCGCGCCGCCGCGACGCGCTCGAGGAAGGCGCGCAGCGGCGCCACGATCCCGGTCTCGTCGAGCACGCGCATGTCGGCGATGTCGATGTCCGCGGCCTGCAGCGCCGCGTTCTCGGCGGGATCGACCGAGCGGATGCCGATCATCGCGATGCGCGCGCCGGGCACCGGAGCGGGGAAGGGCGGGAACCCCGCGAAGCCCTCCCGGCCGCAGATATAGGCCATCGGCGTGCCGTGGAGGTTGCCCGACGCGGTGGTCTCGAGGGTATGGAAATCGACGTGCGCGTCGAGCCAGAGGACGAAGAGCGGCCGGCCCGCGCCCGCGGCATGCGCCGCGGCGCCCGCGACCGAGCCGTGCGCGAGGCTGTGGTCGCCGCCGAGGATCACCGGCATCCCGCGCCCGAGCGCGGCCTCGGTCGCGGCACGGATCGCGCGCGTCCAGCCGATCGTCTCGCCGAGGTGATGCACCGCGGGGTTCGCCGGCACGGGCGCCTCGACCGGCTCCGGCGCGAGGTCGCCCCGGTCCTCGAGCGAGTGCCCGAGCCCCGTCAGCACCTCCGCGATGCCCGCCGTGCGGTAGGCCGCGGGCCCCATCAGGCAGCCCGGCCGCCGTTGCCCGCTGTCGACGGGCGCGCCGATGAGGATGCAGTGTCTCGGCATGGCGGGCTCCCTTCGCGCGGCCAGAGACCCCGGATCGGCCGCGATGGGAAGCCCCCGCCTTTCCTTCGCCGCCCCGCCATGACATAGCGGCGTGCATCCCGCGACGAGGTGCCGACGATGCAGATCCGCGAAGCGCTCACCTTCGATGACGTGCTCCTCGTCCCCGCCGCGTCCTCGGTGCTGCCCTCCGCCGCCGACACTTCGACGCGGCTCACCCGCGCCATCACGCTGGGCATCCCCCTCGTCAGCGCCGCGATGGACACCGTGACCGAGGCGCGGATGGCCATCGCGATGGCGCAGGCGGGCGGCATCGGCGTCATCCACCGCAACCTCTCGCCCGAGGCGCAGGCCGCCGAGGTGCGCCGCGTCAAGCGCTTCGAGCAGGGCATCGTGTTCGATCCCGTCACGCTCCGCCCCGACCAGACGCTCGCCGACGCCGCGGCGATGCAGGCGCGCTACGCCGTGACCGGCTTTCCGGTGGTGGACGAGACGGGCCGCGTCGTCGGCATCGTCACCAACCGCGACATGCGCTTCGCGACCGACGCCGCGACGCCGGTGAGCGCGATGATGACCACGGAGAACCTCGCCGTCCTCGAGGCGCCCGCCGACCTCGAGACCGCGCGGAGCCTGATGAAGGCGCGGCGCATCGAGAAGGTGCTCGTGACCGACCGCGACGGCCGGCTGACCGGGCTCCTCACGCTGAAGGACACCGAGCGGGCGGTGCTCAATCCCGCCGCCTGCAAGGACGAGCTCGGCCGCCTGCGCGTCGCCGCCGCGACGACGGTGGGCGACGCGGGCTACGCGCGCTCCGAGGGGCTCGTCGACGCGGGCGCGGACCTCATCGTGGTCGACACCGCGCACGGCCATTCGGCGCTCGTCGCCGAGGCCGTCGAGCGCATCAAGCGGCTCTCGAACTCGGTGCAGGTGCTCGCCGGCAACGTCGCCACCGCCGAGGGCGCACGCGCGCTCATCGGCGCGGGCGCCGATGCGGTGAAGGTCGGGATCGGGCCGGGCTCGATCTGCACCACGCGCGTGGTGGCGGGCGTCGGCGTGCCGCAGCTCACCGCCATCCTCGACGCGGCGGGGGCCGCGGGCGACGTGCCGGTGATCGCCGACGGCGGCATCAAGGTCTCGGGCGACTTCGCCAAGGCGATCGCCGCCGGCGCGTCCTGCGCGATGGTGGGCTCGATGCTCGCGGGCACCGACGAGAGCCCCGGCGAGACCGTCCTCTACCAGGGCCGCAGCTTCAAGGCCTACCGCGGCATGGGCAGCCTTGGTGCGATGGCCCGCGGCTCGGCCGACCGCTACTTCCAGAAGGACGCGGCCTCCGACAAGCTCGTCCCCGAGGGCATCGAAGGCCAGGTGCCCTACCAGGGCGCCGCCGCGGCGGTCCTGCACCAGCTCGTCGGCGGCCTGCGCGCCGCGATGGGCTACACCGGCTGCGCCACCATCCCCGAGATGCGGAGCGCCTGCAGCTTCGTCCGCATCACCGGCGCGGGCCTCCGCGAGAGCCACGTCCACGACGTCCAGATCACCCGCGAGGCGCCGAACTACCGGGCGGGGTGAGGGCCGGTTCGCGCGAGGGTCCGGCCGGCGCGACGCAGGGGTTTTTGCGCGCGAGGGTGTTGAGCCGCGTCAAACTGGCCCCACGGTGTCAGGGTGATCGTCTTCCGAGAGCGGTTTTCAGGATCTGCCAGCCCCGAACCTCAGTGCGTCGAGGCATGGCGGCGCCCCGCAGTGACCGCGATGGAGACCATCGACGTGCTGTGCCCCGGGGTTCATCAGCGCGGTGCATGCCCCGCGCGCCCGCCGCACGGCGCGGGAGAGTGTGGTCGGCACCGTCATGGTCAGCTTATGGCGGCAAGGAGCCAGGCGTGAAACGTGGCGACGCGGTGCAGGTCGGCCTTGACCGTCGGCGCGACGAGATCGTAGCCGCCCGGGCTGCCGATCCGGGCCGCGAAGGGCGCGATGAGGCGTCCCGCGCGACGATCGTCCGCCACGGGGACCATCGGCGGGAGCCCGACGCCGTATCCCGCGGGGGCGATGAGGTGTCTCGCGATGCGCTCGAGGACAACGTCCGGCAAACCTCTCTCAAGCGCACCGCGGAACGGGCGACCCGGACCTCAGAGGTCGGAGCGGCCAGCGGCCCGCCCGAGGGTGGCACATCCGGTAGCGGTCAGGCGTCCCGGCCGCGCGCGCGGCGCGTCGCGCCGAGGCCGCCCAGACCGGCGAGCGTCGCCGCGAGGAGCCCGAGCGACGCCGGCACCGGAACTTCGGACGGCACCACCGCGGCGGGCAGGACTTCGTAGCGCAGCCCGTCGGCCGTGCCCTCCTTGAACCCCTTCCAGTAGGTGTGGTCCGCACCGAACGTGCCGTCCGGGTTCTGCGAGAAGACGCCCTCGCTGCCGATGGGGATGAGGTCGAGGTAGGCGGCCTCGTCCGCCGCGCCCTTGAGCTCGGTGTCCATCCACGCGGTCACGAAGTGCTGGCCGACGTTGTTCATGAACACCGTGTCCCAGACCGGATCGGTGTAGTGGTCCGAGACGCCTGCCGCGAAGGCCTCCTCGGGGGCAGGGATCGGCGCCACCGTGTTGTGGCTGCCGCCGTCAAAAGTCAGCAGGGCGCGGTCCACGCCCGTGGCCTCCTCCCAGATCGCGCGCGTGCCCGTCTCGTAGCCCGATGTCTGGTCGTTCGAGCCCGCGATGAACAGCATCGGGATGTCGATGCCCGCGAGCCCCTCGGCGTCGAAGAGGCCGACGTTGCGGCCATAGGGCCCGATCGCCACCGCCGTCTTGATCCGCGGGTCCGACAGCGCCTCGTGCGCTCTGCTCCCGGCTTCGTGGATGCCAAGCGTGCCGAACGGCGCGCCGACCTCGACCGCCCGTTCCGTGACGCCGCCGCCCGCCGTGATGACCGCGCCGTAGCCGCCCATCGAATAGCCGACGAGCCCGGTATGGTCGGCGTCGATCATCCCGGCCATGCCCGATGCGGCATCGGCGTTGAGCTTTGCCATCGCGTCGAGGACGAAGAGCTGGTCCAGCGTCCGGTTCACGAGGGTCGACCCGAAGGGCCCGATGTCGTTGTAGGTCGAATCGGTATGGTCGATCGACGCCACCACGTAGCCCTTGGACGCGATGTTCTCCGCCAGATGCGACAGCAGGAACCGGTTGCCCGGATAGCCGTGGCTGATCAGCACGAGCGGCAGGGGCGCCTCGACCTTCGCCGGCGCGGCATCGCGCATCGCGCGGCCGGTCAGGGTGATCTTCGTCGTGCCGTCGCGCAGGTAGGTCTGCAGCGACGTGTCGCCGGTGGCGCCCTTTGCGGCCGGATACCACATCTCCACCGTCAGCGGACGGTCGTAGCGCGGCAGCTCGTCAGGCTCTTCCCCCACCGGATAGAGGCCGGCGATGTCGATCTGGTTCTCGTGCACGAGGTCGAGCTGGCGCACGCCCACGGGCATCGGGCCATAGGCCGCGAGCTCGGGGGCGTCGGGCGATTGCCCGTCGATCCGGTTTTGCGCCGCCAGCGGCGTCGCCGCCGTCATCGCAATCAAGACGGCCGCCATCGAGACGTGCTGCATGTGTCGTTTCCTCTCAGGAGATGGATGATGTCGACCGATACGCGCCAGGGAAACTGCCTGCCGAACCAACCTACTCCCTGTTTACCATTTCCGTATGACAGTCGAGCCCGTCCGTCCGCGAACGGGGACCGGCCCGCCGCGCGGGCAGGCGTGGAAACGGCCCGATGCGCGAGCGATCGCAGCCCGGGCGGCCCTGGCCCCCGCCTGCCGCGGGGAGACCCGCCAGGTCGGGCCCGGACGGCGCGAGACGAGGCAGATGCGCTCCGCGCTGGAGCCCCATGCTTCCCTCCATGTGCGGGTAGGGCGCGTCGTTCCGGAGCCCCACCGTGATGTCTCGCGCCTTCGGCGCGGGATGTCGACCATCCGTCCGCCGATCGGGTTGGTGCCGTCGGACATCTTCTCCCCCGCGCTCATCCGCAGGAGGGTGGATGTCCCGCAGCCCGAGGGGCCGACGAGGGTCAGGAACTCGCCGTCCCGATCGTCACCTCCGCCATCTCCGGACCTCCGCCCGGTGCCCGTCAGAACGACCCGCCCTTGCCGGTGATCTCCTCCAGGCTGCCGCCGGACGTCACCCGTCGGAAAAGATCTCCCCGGCCCATGCGAGAGCGCCCGCCGCGATGGCCCGCGGCACGACGATCACGCCGTCGATGTCGTCCGGCCGCGATGGCGCCCGGCCGCACGAAGACCGTGCCGAACTTGACCGGCATCTGGCAGCGCCCGAGGCTGCCGTTCGGGCTGCGGCATCTGTAGAGGATCGGGAAATCCTTCTCGCGGGACTGGTTCGTGTCGCGAATGCCGCCGTCGATGACCGCAGTGCGGAGGCCCTTGCCGATGGCGGTGGCGGTCATCACGTCCCCCCAGGCGGTTGACGCCATGTCGCGCGACGCTTCGCAGACCACGAAGCTGCCCGGCGGCATGTCCGCGAGCCTCTGCATGCGGAACGTCAGCTCACCCGTGATCTTCGTGCTCGGCGCGCTCTTCACGGCGAAGGCCACGCCCGCGACCGTCCGTTCCGGCCGGAGCGGCCCCGACAGCGCCTGATCGAGCAGGCAATGCTCGCGCAGCACGTCGCTGATGGCGCCGGTATGGAGTTTATCGTACCGCGCGATCAGGTTGTCCTGCGGGATGACGAGATCGACCTGCGGCACCACCTCTCGCTACCGCGTCAGCGCCTCGAGGTTCATCATGCGCGCGCTGTAGCTGGCGACCGGATTGAGCGAGGACCGGTCGGGCTACACCAGCGGGGTCCATGCGCTGGCGTCGCCCCGTGTCCGACGGTTCCGGCGCCGTCGCCGCCGCGATCAGCGTGCCCGATCTCGCGCAGGCTTCTGCCGACGGGACTAAAAGCATCGCCGCACTTCTGCAATCGGTGGCCGCCGCGCTCAACGCTGAGCTTGGCGCCCCCGTCGCCGCGCGTGTGCAGAATTGGCCCGTCCGGAGCCGTGCTGTCGCGATCGGCGGATGCGTTGCGCCTGAGGAGAGACGATGAGGTTTCCAGGGCCGGATGGCTCGAGGCCAGCCGTCACCACGCCGAGCGCTTCCCGGCGCTGATCAGGGTTTGCCGTCCGACGGCCAGGGCTGCGACGACGAGGTTGCCGGTGGTCCGCAACCTGCCAGATCCCGGCGGGGGCGGTGTCTTGCGAGGCATCCGCGTCCATGACGCGGCAGGGCACCGCCTTGGCCACGTCCGGGCCCATCGAAGGCCGGCATGACCCGTCGCGCCGTACCTCGGCGCTCGGCGTCCTATACCGGGTACGCCCGAATGGAGCGCGCAGACCCGGCTGCGACCCGCTGCTGCGTGCCCGTCCGAGGAACCGGGGAACGCCGGAATGCCCCCTATCCTGGATTGAGAACACCCCACCGCAACTCCACATGCATGACGCCAGGATCACGCGAGAAGGGCCGATTTGCAGGGAAGTCCTTGCGGGCTGCGGTTGGCCGGACGATCCCGATGCGCCGGTCCTTCGGAAGCATCTCCGCCTCGACCCCCGCGGCGACCGGCGAGGTCGGCGGGACGGCCACGCGGAAACAGCCCCGTGACGAGCAGTTTGGCCGAGGTCGATGTCCTTCATGGATCGAGGGGCTGCGCCCAGTGCGATGCCGGCGCGGCGGGCCTGCCGGTGCCGCGCCAAACGCCCTCCGACGAGGGTGTTTGCAGAGCCGCGCATGGGGTCACACTCGGACGGGACTGCGACACATCCCCTTGCCACCAGGCTTCGACGACCTCGGTTTTCGGGGCTGAGTCGTGGGTCCTGGTGAGGATCTGGCTGGGGCGGTAGGATTCGAACCTACGGTACACGGTACCAAAAACCGATGCCTTACCACTTGGCCACGCCCCAACTGCGGCGTTGTCTAGCCAAGGGGTCGGGGTGCCGCAAGGTTCATTCGCGCCGTGGCGCCGGCGCGGTGCGCGGTGCCGCGCGGCCGGCGGTCAGACCCGGAGCGGTTCGGCCTTGGCGAGCCGGTCGAAGGCCAGGAGGCTTGCGACGAGACCTTCCATGCGGTCGAGCGGGATCATGTTCGGCCCGTCCGACGGTGCGCGGTCGGGATCCTCGTGGGTCTCGATGAACACGCCCGCGACGCCGATCGCGACCGCGGCGCGCGCCATCACGGGGGCGAACTCGCGCTGGCCGCCGGAGGCGCCGCCGAGCCCGCCCGGCTGCTGCACCGAATGGGTCGCGTCCATGATGACGGGCCAGCCCGTCGCGGCCATCTGCGGCAGCGACCGCATGTCGGCGACGAGCGCGTTGTAGCCGAACGAGGTGCCGCGCTCGGTCAGCAGGATCCGCGCGTTGCCGGTCGCGGCGACCTTCTCGGCGACGTTCGGCATGTCCCAGGGCGCGAGGAACTGGCCCTTCTTGATGTTGACCGCGGCGCCGGTCTCGCCGGCGGCGACCAGAAGGTCGGTCTGGCGGCTGAGGAATGCGGGGATCTGCAGCACGTCGACCGCGGCCGCGACTTCGGCGCAGTGTCCGGGCTCGTGGACGTCGGTCAGCACCGGGACGCCGAAGCGCTCCCGCACGCCGGCGAGGACGCCGAGGCCCGCCTCGCGCCCGATGCCGCGCCGGCCGCCGAGCGCGGTGCGGTTGGCCTTGTCGTAGCTCGACTTGAAGATGAAGCCCGCGCCGAGGCCCGCGCAGATCTCCTGCATCCGGCCCGCGATCATCTCGGCGTGGTCCCGGCTCTCGATCTGGCAGGGGCCGGCGATGACCACGAGCGGCAGGTCGTTGCCGACCTCGACATCGCCGATCCGGACGGTCCGCATCATCGGGACACCTCGCGGGAGACGGTCCCGGCTCGCACGCTCCGGCGGGCACCGGCGATGACGGTTCCGCTTGCGACATCGCCGTTCTGAACGGTCCGCCTCATCGGAACACCTCGCGGGAGACGGTCCCGGCGTGGCCGGCGCGCTCGCTCCGGCGGGGACCGGCGATGACGGTGCGGCCTGAGACCCCGCCGTTCTGGACGGTCCGCCTCATCGGGGCGCCTTGCGGCCGACGATTGAGGTATGGCCGGCGCGCACGCTCCGGCGGGGACGGTGCGGCCTGCGACCCCGTCGATGCGGCATGTCCCCACCACCGGGGCACCTCGCGGGAGACGGTCCCGGCGTGGCCGGCGCGCCCGCTCCGGCGGGGACGGTTCGGCCTGCGACCCCGCCGTTCTGGACGGTCCGCCTCATCGGGGCACCTCGCGGGAGACGGTCCCGGCGTGGCCGGCGCGCTCGCTCCGGCGGGGACCGGCGGTGACGGTGCGGCCTGCGACCCCGTCGTTCTGGACGGTCCGCCTCATCGGGGCGCCTTGCGGCCGGCGGGGCGGGGGTGCGTCATCGGCGTGCCCGATGCGCTTCGGCTGGCGCTGCGGCTGGCGCGGGCGGGCGGGCTGGCGCGCGGCGATCGCGCTGGTCGCGGGTGCACCGGAGGGGAACCACGACGCGGCGCCGGCGCGGACGGGCGCGCTCGGACGGGCAGGTGCCGGACCTGGACGCGCGAGCGCGGGGCGTTCACGCGCGAGCGCCGGGTATCCACGCCGAAGCGCGGAACATGGACGCGCATGGAGGGCGTGGACGCGCGAACGCGGGGCGTCCGTCATGCGGAGACCTGCTCGCGCAGGACCGAGGCCGTCATCGACAGCATGAGGTAGAGCCCCGCGAAGCACAGGAACGCCACCGCGGTGTTCTCGAAGGCGCGGGGGTAGGTCGCCTCGTCGGGCGCGACCGGGCTCACGCCCATCTCGAGGTAGCGCGTCTGCCGGTTCGCCTCGATGCGCGCGGTCTCCATCTGCTGCAGCGACTGCGACAGCAGGAGCTGGCGCGTCGCCACGTCGGCCTGCGCGACCAAGAGCTCGCTCTGGATCTGCGCCAGCGACAGGCCGTCGCCGCTGTCCTCGGTGAGCTTCGCGCGGAGCCCCGCGATCTCGTCCTCGAGCGCCGCCACCCTCCGCTCGGCGGGCGCCACGCGCGCCTGCGTCGGCGCGGCGTTCGAGCGCATCTCGCGAAGCGCGAGCCGCTCCTGCGAGAGCTGGGTGTCGAGCGCCGTGATCTGGCTCGTCAAGAGCCCCACCTCCACGTCGCCGCTGAGCACCTTGTACTTCTGCTGCAGCTCCACCACGCGGCTCTGCGCGCCGAGCATCTTCGCCTCTGCGTCGGCGTAGCTCTCGCGCGCGCCCTCCATGTGGTCGCCGCGCAGGCGCTGCGTCATCTGGTCGACCTGCGCCTCGGCATAGGAGATGAGCGCCTTCGAGAACGCCTCGCTGACCTCCGGGTCGGCGGCGATCACCTCCATCTTGATGAGCCCCTCCGTGGGGTCGTAGCCGATGCGGATCATGCGCTTGTAGAGCCGGTAGGCGGCCTCGTTCGAGGCATCGGGCGCGAGCCGCTCGAGGGGGTCGATGGTGCTTTGGGAGAAGTGCGCCTTGAAGCCGAGGTCGCGGTCGAGGCGCAGCATCGCGTCGCGCGAGTTGAGGTAGCTCTGGACGGTGATCGAGTCCTTGCTGCCCGCGAAGCTCGTGCCCGAGAAGAGCCCGCCGAGACTTGCAGCACCCTGCGGCTCGGCCTGCTCGATGACGAACTCGGACTTCGTGGCGTAGAGCGGCGTCGCGATGCGGGCGTAGTAGAGCCCCGCGGCGATGGTGGGCAAAGTCACGAACACGAAGAGCCGGAGCGCCAGGAAGAAGCTGCGCCGGCGCCGGCGGCGGGCGAGGTCGCGCTGGATGCGGGCGATCTCGAGCATCCGCGTGGCGTCGGAGGGTGGGAACGCGGGCGCTGGCGGGGCAGGGCGCTCGGCCGGAAGGTTCGGCGTCTCGCGGCGCTGGGGCAGCTGAACCTTCGCTTCGGGCTGGTCGACGAGCTCGAGCATGGTGGCGCGCTGGAACGGGTCGATGCCGTTGCGGCGCAGCACCTTGACGGCCTCCGCGTCGGACGCGACGACGAAGCCGTGCCGTGCGGCGATGCGCCGTGCGGTGCGAAGCTGGCGGCCGGTCAGCGCTTCGGCCTCGATGGCCGCGATCTCGGGATCGGCCGCGAGCGGCGGCACTTCGGCGAAGCCGTCGTCCTGCGGCTCGAAGAGCGCGTCGTCCGGGGCCGCTGCCGGTCCGCTGCCCGCCGGCGGCACGAGGCGGGTGCGCCTAATGCGCGGTCTGGTCGTCATAAAGCCGCCTCGCCTCTTCCAGCGTGTCGAACATGTGCAGCTTGCCGTCGCAGAGCACCGCGGCCGAGCGGCAGAACTTCTCGATCGTGCCCGCCTGGTGCGACACCACCACGACCGTCGCGCGCGTCAGCCGCTCGCGCAGCAGCGCTCCCGCACGCTTGTTGAACGCGACGTCGGTCGTGGACGGCATCCCCTCGTCGATGAGGTAGATGTCGAACTCGAGCGCCAGCATCAGCGCGAAGGAGAACCGCGCGCGCATCCCCTGGCTGTAGGTGCCGACGGGCATGTCGAAATATTCCGCGATGCCGCAGAGCCAGCGGCAGAACGCCTCCACCTCGTCGGGGTCGAGCCCGTAGAGCCGGGCGATGTAGCGCGCGTTCTCGGTGCCGGTGTGGCGCGATACGACCCCGCCCATGAAGCCGAGCGGGAACGAGATCCGGCTGGTGCGCCGGACCGTGCCCTCGTCGGGCTGCTCGAGGCCGGCCATCATGTTGATGATCGTGGTCTTGCCGGTGCCGTTCGGCGCCAGGATGCCGATGGAGCGTCCGAGCTCGACGCGGAACGACGCCCGGTCGAGGATGACCTTGCGCTGCGTCCCGGTCCAGAACGACTTCGTGACATGGGCGAACTCGATCATCAGGGGCCTCTCGCGCAGAGTATGTCCGACAGCGCGCTTGACATTCAATGAACGATCGCGGCCCGCGTGCATCCTTGCCTCGGGGTGTGGCCGCCGCTACCTCGCCGCCATGCCGCACCCTCCCCTCGCCGCGACCGCCGCACGGCTCGCCGCCTGCCGCCTCTGCGCGCCGGCCTTCGCGGCCACGCGCACCGCGCACGCGCCCCGCCCGGTGGTCTGGTTCGCCCCCGGCGCGCGCATCCTGATCGCGAGCCAGGCGCCGGGGCTCCGCGCGCACGACGCGGGCGTGCCGTTCCGCGATGCCTCGGGGGACCGTCTGCGCGGCTGGCTCGGGCTCGACGAGCGGCGCTTCTACGACCGGGGCACGGTCGCCATCGTGCCGATGGCGTTCTGCTTCCCGGGCTACGACGCCGCGGGCTCCGACCTGCCGCCGCCGCGCCTTTGCGCCGCGACCTGGCGCGCGGCGATCCTCGCGGGGCTGCCGGACCTCGCGCTCACGCTCCTCGTCGGCGGTCACGCGCAGCGCTGGCACCTCGGCGGCCGCGACAGCGTGACCGCCACCGTCGCCCGCTGGCGCGAGCTCGGGCCGAAGGTGGTCCCGCTGCCGCATCCGTCGTGGCGCACCAAGGGCTGGGTGCAGCGCAACCCGTGGTTCGAGGCCGAGCTCCTCCCCGCGCTCCGCGCCCGCGTCGCCGAGGTGGCGGGTGGCTGACACCCCGCTCGACGCCGCCCATGCCGCGATGGAAGCCGCCCCCGGCGACGACGCCGCGCGGCTGCGGTTCTACGAGCGGCTCGTCGAGGGGGAGGTGATCCTGCTCCTTGCCGCCGAGCCGCGCGGCACCGTCATCGAGCCGAAGGTCTTTGCGCTCGAGGACGGGCCCGTGGTGGCGGGCTTCGACCGCGAGGACCGGCTGGCGGCGTTTCTCGACGCGCCCGCCCCCTATGCCGCGCTGCCGGGGCGGTCGGCGGTGACCCTCTTGGCGCAGCGCGGCCTCGGGCTCGGGCTCAACCTCGGCGTGGCGCCGTCGTCGATCCTGCTCCCCGCCGCGGCGGTCGCCTGGCTCGCGGGCGTGCTTGGCGCCGAGCCGCAGGCGGTGCCGGTGACGCCCGACGCGATCGGGCGGCCCGAGGGCGTGCCCGACGGCCTCCTCGCGGCGCTCGAGGGCAAGCTCGCGCGGATGGCGGGGCTCGCGCGCGCGGCCTATCTTCTCGGCGCGGCAGCAGGCGACGGCAGCCGCGGGCACCTCCTCGCGTTCCTCGACCCCGCCGCCGGCGCCGAGCGCGTGCTGGCGCGCGCGGTCGCGGAGGCGGTGGTGTTCTCGGGCCTCGACGCCGCGGCGCTCGACGTGGGCTTCTTCGCCGCCGCCGACCCCGTGGCGGCCCGGATCGCGCGCGCGGGCCTCCGCATCGACCTCGCCGTCCCGGAGGCCGCAGCGCCGCCCCGAGCCGACGCGCCGCCGCGGCTCCGCTGATGGGGTATCTGGATACCGCTTTCGCAACGTCCTCATCCGCAACGGAAATCGCCTGCCGATAGCGCTTGACGCGGGATGCAGGGCGCTTACAAGGCCGGCACCCCGCGATGAAACCCGAAGGCGACCGATGCGTACCTTTTCCGCCACCCCGTCCGACATCGACAAGAAGTGGATCCTGATCGACGCCGAGGGCATCGTGCTCGGGCGCCTCGCCTCGATCGTCGCGATGCGTCTGCGCGGCAAGCACAAGCCGTCGTTCACGCCGCACATGGACATGGGCGACAACGTGATCGTCATCAACGCCGAAAAGGTGCAGATGACCGGCAACAAGCGCGACCAGAAGCGCTACTACTGGCACACCGGGCATCCGGGCGGCATCAAGCACCGCACCGCGCGGCAGGTGCTCGAGGGCGCGCATCCCGGCCGCGTGGTCGAGAAGGCGGTGGAGCGGATGCTCCCCGGCGGCAAGCTCAGCCGGCAGCAGATGACCAACCTCAGGATCTACGCGGGCGCCGAGCACCCGCACGAGGCGCAGGCGCCCCTGCCGCTCGACCTCAAGCCGATGAACCCGAAGAACACCCGGAGCGCCTGACATGGCCGACGACATCAAGTCCCTCGACGAGCTGAAGTCGGTCGTGACCGGCATGCCGGAGGAGATCGCGCCGCAGCCGATGGCGGCGCCCCGGACCGCGGAACGCGACGCGCTCGGCCGGTCCTACGCGACGGGCAAGCGCAAGAACGCGATCGCGCGGGTCTGGATCAAGCCCGGCACCGGCCGCGTCACGGTCAACGGCAAGGCGATGGCGGAGTACTTCGCGCGCCCCGTCCTGCAGATGATCCTGCGCCAGCCCTTCACGGTCGCGGGCGTCGACGGGCAGTTCGACGTGACCGCCACCGTCAAGGGCGGCGGGCTCTCGGGCCAGGCGGGCGCGGTCAAGCACGGCGTCTCGAAGGCGCTCCAGCTCTACGAGCCGTCGCTCCGCGGCGCGCTCAAGGCGGCGGGCTTCCTCACCCGCGACAGCCGCGTCGTCGAGCGCAAGAAGTACGGCAAGGCCAAGGCCCGGAAGAGCTTCCAGTTCTCGAAGCGCTGACCGGTCCGACCGGAAGCGGCCCGCGTCCCCGGCAAGGGGCGCGGGCCTTGTCATGCGCGCTCACGGCTCTCCGGCCACCTCGGTCGCCCGCCGCGGCAGCATGACCGCCATCCGCGGCGCGCGCGGCGCGACCAGCGGCCCGAGATGCTCCTGCCGGATCAGCGCGGCCCCGTAGCGGCGCGCGCCCTCGACGGTCAGGTGGTTCGAGTCCGTCATCAGAAGGCGCCCGTCCTCCGCCGGCAGGCAGCCC
Source organism: Paracoccaceae bacterium (assembly GCA_965219015.1). Taxonomy (GTDB): domain Bacteria; phylum Pseudomonadota; class Alphaproteobacteria; order Rhodobacterales; family Rhodobacteraceae; genus CBDCNH01. Next base: position 389,827 of record CBDCNH010000011.1, on the reverse strand, counting down.
GTCGCCAGCGCGCAGAACGCACCTGCCGTCTCGACGATCCGAAGGCCGTCGAGAACCGCGGCGCTCTCGCGCAGCAGGTCGTGCGCCCGGTCGTCGCGCTCGATTCGTGCGGGGATCCGGTGCTGCACGGCGAACACCGCGACGTCCACGAGCCGGGGGAATTCCGGCGTCGGCGCGAGGAGCCGCACGTCGGTCCCGTCGATGCGCCAGTAGGCGGCGAGTTCTGCGAGAGCCGCGGGGGTCAGCTCGTCCGCGGTGAAATGGTTCGCGAGCCACACCACGCGCGGACGCTCCCGGGCGACCTCGGCGCGGAACCGCTCGGCGAGGCGGCGGCACCACGGCGTCATGCGGCTCGGAGTGACCGAGCAGTTGTAGCCCGCCAGCTGCAGCGCATCGAGCCCGTTCGCGCGGAGCGCCACCACGGTGTCGTCGGCGTGGCTGTCGCCAAAGACCGCGACGCCGCTCGCCGCGCGGGCGGCGTCGCCGGTGCCGCGGCAGTCCCACTGCGCGAGAAACGCGTCCACGTCGGCGAATGCGCCCGCGCCGCTGAACTGGCAGACCCCGGCGCGGATCGCCACCTGGCGGTCCGCCATGTCCTGCCGGTTCTGCGCGACATAGGCGAGCACGTCGGGCCGCATCCGGCCCGGCGCCCCCTGCGTGACGAGGCCGCCCACCCCGAAGGCCGCAAGGAGGGTCGCGGCGGCGACGGCACCCCCGAGCGGGCGGAGCGAGGGCAGGCCGCGCCGGAACGGCCGCTCGACGTAGCGCCAGCTCAAGCCTGCCATCGCGAAGGCCGCGACGACGAGCCCGGACATCACCCACGGCGACGGCTCCGCGTTGACCGCCAGCCGCGCGAAGGCGAAGAGCGGCTGGTGCCAGAGGTAGGCGCTGTAGCTCACGAGGCCCACCGCCACGACCGGCCTGAGGCCGAGGAACCTCCCCGTCCAGCCGCCCGGGCCTGCGCCGAGGATCACGAGGACCGCGCCGCCGACGGGAATGAGCGCCATCGGTCCCGGCACCGGCATCGCGGCGTCGAACGTGAGCACGGCTGCGGCGATGAGCGCGAGACCGAGTGCCGCCCCGGCATCGCCGAGCCGGCCCGCGCCGACCCGCGGCGCGAAGGCGGCAAGCGCCCCCGCCAGCAGCTCCCAGGCCCGGGTCGGCGCGAGATAGAAGTTCGCAGGCGGATGCGCCCGCGACGCCCAGGTCGCCAGCGCGAGGCTCGCGACGGCGCAAAGACCGAGCACGAGCGGCAGCGCGCGGCGCGGCAGCCAGCGCCAGAGCCCCGCGAGGAGGAGCGGGAAGGCAAGGTAGAACTGCTCCTCGACCGCGAGGCTCCAGGTGTGGATCAGCGGCTTCAGCGCCACGGCATCGGCGAAATAGTCCTCGACGCGCCAGAAGTAGACGTTGGAGCCGAAGCCGAGCACGGCGATGAGGCTCGCGCCGAACTCCGCGAAGCGGTCGGGCAGCATCAGCGCCCAGGCCGCCGGAAGGCAGGCGAGGAGCACGACGAAGAGCGCGGGCAGGATCCGGCGCGCGCGGCGGGCGTAGAACCCCGCGACGGACACGCGCCCGGTGGCGGCGAGCTCGGCCAGGAGCAGCGACGTGATGAGATAGCCCGAGATGACGAAGAACACGTCGACGCCGACATAGCCGCCCGGCAGCCAGGGCAGCCCTGCGTGGTAGAGGATCACCGGCACCACCGCGACCGCGCGCAACCCGTCGATCTCGCTCCGGTATCGCATGCCCGCCATCCCGCTCCGCCTCGTCCGTCGGCGCGACCGCTAGCAGGGGCAGGGTTAACGGCGGCTTAAGCGGCGCCCGCGACCGAACCGATCGACCTCCGGACGCCGCGCCGTTCCATGATGCTAGTATGCCAGATTTTGCGACGGGCTCGGCCAGGCTTTTCATGGCCCCCGACGCGTGCCAAACATCCGGCACGGCCACGATGGAGGCGGCATGGCGCAGGGCAGGCTACGGCGCGGGTTCGGCGGCTCGGATGCCGCAAGCGGGCTCCTCCTCCTGTCGCCCACCGCCCTCTACGCGCTCCTCCTCCTCGCCGCCCCGATCGGCACGGTCGTCGCCTACAGCTTCCTCACCGACGGCTACCTCGAGATCATCCGGCAGGTCACGCTCGACAACTACGTCGCCACCTGGACCGACCCGATCTACCGCGAGGTCATGCTGCGCTCGCTCTACGTCTCGGGGCTCGTCACCCTCGTGACCGTGCTCCTCGCTTTGCCGGTCGCCTATTTCGTGTCCTTCGCGGTGCGCCCCGACCGCAAGTCGCTGTGGCTCTTCCTCATCACCATCCCGTTCTGGACCTCCTACCTGATCCGGGTTTTCCTCTGGAAGGTAATCCTCGGCTACAACGGCGTGGTGAACTCGTCGCTGATGGAGCTGCACCTGATCTCGGAGCCGCTGACCTTCATCCTCTACAACGCCAACGCGGTCGTCATCACGCTCGCGCATGCCTACGCGCCCTTCGCGATCCTGCCGATCTACGTGGCGCTCGAGAAGATCGACCGATCGCTTCTCGAGGCCTCGCGCGATCTCGGCGAGAGCCGCGCGATGACGTTCTGGCGCGTCACCCTGCCGCTCGCGATGCCGGGGGTGATTGCCTCGGTGCTGATCGTGTTCATCCCGACGGTCGGCGACTACGTGACGCCGCTCCTCGTCGGCGGGCCGGAGGGGCGGATGATCGCCAACGTGATCCAGTTGCAGTACCTCAAGCTCGACAACTATCCGCTCGGCTCGGCCGTCGCGGTGTCGGCGATGCTCATCGTCACGGCGGTGTCGCTGGTGTTCCTCGGCCTCAACCGGCGGTTCCTGAGAGGCACCTCGTGAGGGGCGGCTGGCTGCGGGTCTACACCTTCGCCTACCTCGTCTTCCTCTACGCGCCGATCCTCCTGCTGCCGCTCTTCGCGTTCAACGACGCCGCGATCATCGCCTTCCCGCTCTCGGGCTTCACGACCAAGTGGTTCGCCGAGATCCTGACCATCCCCGCGCTCGGCGGCGCGGTGCGAACGAGCCTCGTCATCGCCGTCTCGACCTCGGTGCTCGCGACCGTGCTCGGCACGCTCGCCGCGCGCGCCACCTCGCGCTACAGCTTTCCGGGCAAGGGGCCGCTGATGGGGCTCATCATGCTGCCCCTGGTGCTCCCGGAGGTCATCGTCGGGGTCTCGCTCCTCGTCGTCCTCCTCGGCGTCGGCATCCCGCTCACGTTCTGGACCGTGATCCTCGGCCACGTGCTGATCGCGACGCCGTTCTCCATCGCGATCCTCAACTCGGCGTTCCTAGCACTCGACCGCTCGCTCGAGGAGGCCGCGATCGACCTCGGCGAGACGCGGCTCTCGACGTTCCGCCTCGTGACGCTGCCGCTGGTGGCGCCCGGCATCATCTCGTCGCTGCTGATCGCCTTCACGATCTCGCTCGACGAGTTCATCATCGCGTTCTTCCTCACCGGCTCGGAGCCGACGCTCCCGGTCTACATCTTCGCGCAGTTCCGCTTCCCCGCGCGCGTGCCGGTCATCATGGCGCTCGGCACGGTCCTCGTGGGCGCGTCGGTCGTGCTCCTCACCGTGGCGGAGATCTTCCGCCGGCGGGGCATCCGGCGCTCGGGCGGCATCGACACCGGGGGCTTCCTGTGACGGCACCGATCATCGCGCTCGACGCGGTCGACAAGCACTACGGCGACTACCAGGCGCTGCGCGGCATCACCGCCGACATCCGCCAGGGCGAGTTCTTCTCGCTGCTGGGCCCCTCGGGCTGCGGCAAGACCACGCTTTTGCGGACCATCGCGGGCTTCGAGGAGGTGTCCTCGGGCCATGTCCGCATCGACGGGCGCGACATGGAGGGCGTGCCCGCGAACCGCCGCCCGACGAACCTCGTGTTCCAGAGCTACGCGATCTTCCCGCACCTCAGCGTCGCCGAGAACGTGGGCTTCGGGCTCCGCCGCGCCGGGCACGACGCGCGCGCCAAGGCCAAGATGGTGGGCGACGCGCTCGACATGGTGGGGCTCGACGGCTTCGGCGAGCGCCGCGCGCACGCGCTCTCGGGCGGCCAGCGGCAGCGCGTGGCGCTCGCCCGCGCGCTGGTGCTGAAGCCGAAGGTGCTCCTTCTCGACGAACCGCTGTCGGCGCTCGACAAGAAGATGCGCGAGCAGATGCAGCACGAGCTCCGCCGCCTGCAGCGCCATGTCGGGATCACCTTCATCCTCGTCACCCACGACCAGGAGGAGGCGCTCATCATGTCGGACCGCATCGCGGTGATGTTCGAGGGCGAGATCGCCCAGCTGGCACCGCCGCAGGAGCTCTACCGCCGCCCGGTGAGCCGGCGCGTGGCGGAGTTCATCGGGGTGATGAACTTCCTCCCCGGCCGGGTGGTGGCGGGCGGCGGCAACGGCGTCGCGGTGGAGGTGGCGGGGCTCGGCCGCGCCGAGGTGACGCCCGAGCAGTGCCCGGGCGCGCCCGACCACGGCGCCTGCTCGGTGGGCCTCCGCCCCGAGACGCTGACGATCCTCGGGGACGGCGAGGCCGCCCCCGGCCGCAGCGCGCAGGGCCGCGTCGCCGAGGTCACGTACTACGGCGACATGACGTACTACGAGGTGGCGCTCGACGGCGCCGAGGCGCCCGTCACCGTGTCGATGCGGAACCTCGTCGGCCGCCGCGTGCTCGAGCGCGGCGACGCCACGCGCGTCGCCTGGGACGCGGGCGCGCTCGTGGTCTTCCCCGACCCTCAGCCGGCGCGGAGTCAGCCGGCGCGGAGTCAGGCATCCGGCGGCAGGAGCCCGAGCCCGCGGAGGTAGATGCCGATCCCGGTCTCGAGGAGATCCTCCGGCGGATAGGGCGCCCGGCTCCCCCGCGCGAAAAGCTCGACGACGCCGTGGCAGAGCGCCCAGATGTGTGCCGCGAACATCGCCGCGGGGGGGCGCTTCTCGGCCGGGATGTGCTCCGACAGGCGTGCCGCCGCGCGTTCGAGCACCCCCGTCGCGCGCGCGGCCACCGGGGCGAGGTCGGGCCAGGCATTGGGCGAGATGCCGCTCTCGAACATCGCGATGTAGTGGCCGGGATAGCGCCGCGCGAACGCGAGGTACGCCCGCCCCACCGCCTCGAAGGCCGCGAGCGCCGAGGGCGCGCCGTCCTTGTACGCGAACTCCATCAGGTCGGCGAAGATCTCGTAGCCCTGCCGCGCCGCCTCCGCGATGAGGTCCTCGCGCCCCGCGAAGTGCCGGTAGACCGCCGCCGGGGTGACGCCCGCGGCCTTCGCCGCCTCCGAGAGCGTGAAGCCCGTGGGCCCCATCTCGGTGATGAGCATCAGCGCCGCGTCGACGAGCGCCTGCGCGAGGTTGCCGTGGTGGTAGCCGCGCTTAGGCATCCCAGATGTCGGGGCCGCCGCAGATGCGGGGATCGACCTCCCCCAGCGCCTTTGCGTCGCGGCCCTCGTAGTCGACGAGGCCGAGGATGGTGCGGGCGACGGCGAGGCGCGCGCGCCGCTTGTCGTCCGAGCGGATCACCGTCCAGGGGGCCGACGCCGTGTGCCCGCGGATCAGCGTCTCGCGGATCGCGTCGGTGTACTCGTCCCAGAGCTTCAGCCCGTCGATGTCGATGGGGGAGAGCTTCCATTGCTTCAGCCGGTCGGTCTCGCGGGCGAGGAAGCGCCGGAGCTGCTCCGCACGGCTGACGTTGAGCCAGACCTTCGCGAGATGGATGCCGTCGTCGACGAGGAGCTGCTCGAAGCGCGGCAGCTGCTCGAAGAACTGCATCCGCTCGGCGTCGGTGCAGAAGCCGAACACCTTCTCGACCACGCCGCGGTTGTACCAGCTGCGGTCGAAGAGCACGATCTCGCCGCCCGCGGGCAGGTAGTCCACGTAGCGCTGGAAGTACCATTCCGTCGCCTCGCGGTCCGACGGCTTCGCGAGCGCCACGACGCTTGCGACGCGCGGGTTGAGGTGCTCGCTCACGCACTTGATCGAGCCGCCCTTGCCGGCGGCGTCGCGGCCCTCGAAGATGACGACGATGCGCGCGCCGGTGGCCTTCACGTGCGCCTGCAGCTTGACGAGCTCGACCTGCAGCGGCTCGAGCGCGGCCTCGTAGTCCTTCTTTCCCATCATCCTGTCGTAGGGATAGTCCGGCGCGAGGATGTCGTGCTTCTTGCCGCGCTCGATGGCGTGGCGCACCTCCTTCGGGGCGCCGTGCTTGAGGTAGGCGCTGATCGCGCCGTCGAAGGGCAGGGACATCGCGGGGCTCCAGGTTCGGCGCGACTATGACAGCGCGTCCCGGCGCGGGCAATCAGCGCAGATGCGCGCGCCGCGCGGCGCGGTCAGTCCAGACGCGTGCCGCGCGGCGCGGTCAGTCCAGACGTGCGCGCCGCGCGGCGCGGTCGATCGCGGCGACCGTCGCCTGCGGGTCGACGTGGTGCAGCATGTGGCCGACGCCTTCCAGAAGCTCGAGGTGCGCGCCGGGGATCTGCGCGGCGAGCCGTTCGGAATGGACCTGCCAGGGCACGATCCGGTCGGCGGTGCCGTGCAGGAGCTCGACGGGCATCCTGATCTCGCCATAGCGGTGAGACATTGCGCGAAGATAGGGCTTCAACCCGTTGACCTGCCTCGCGTTGTCGATGAGCGAGCGGCGGCGGAGCGTGAGGTCCGCGCCGATGTATCGCGCATAGCCCGGCGGCGCGTGCTGCGGCGCGAAGATGCTGTCGATGATCGCCTCCACCTTGCCCTCGGGCGCGAAGGCGGTGACGACGGGCACCAGCGTCGCGCCGCCGATGGGGCTCGCGGTGATCCGGGTCAGCGGCCCGAGCTCGCCCTCCCAGGGCTCGGAGGCGGCGGCGGCGAGGACGAGCGCCGCGGTGCCGTCGGGATCGGCGAGCGCCCAGGCGAGCGCCACCGCGCCGCCGTAGCTCTGCCCGAACACGATGGGCCGGCGGACGCCGATGAGCCGCGCCGCCGCGATGAGCTCGCGCGCCTGCACGCCGGGGTCGATCGCCGCGTCGCCGAGGCTGTCGGAATAGCCGAGGCCCGGCCGGTCGAACACGATGACGCGGTAGTGCGGCGCGAGCCGGCCCACGAGGTCGAAGGTGAAGTCGCGGAGGTTGCCGCTGGCGCCGTGGATCAGCACGAGGTCCGGCCCGCGCCCCCTCACGACGTAGTGCACGCGGTGCCCCGCCACGGTGACGAAGGCGCCGCCCGGCGGATAGGTCGCCTCCGCCCGCGCCTCGCGCCGCGCAACCTGCCCGCCGAGCACCGCGGCGCATCCCGCGACGAGCCCCGCGAGGACGAGCGCCGCGATGAGCCTAAGCGCCGATGCGCGCGAGGTCGAAGGGCGTCGTCTGGTAGATTTCATTGATCCAGTTGCCATAGAGAAGATGCGCGTGGCTGCGCCAGCGGTTGAGCGGCGGGCGGGCAGGGTCGTCGTCCGGGAAGTAGTTCCGCGGCAGCGCCACGGGCACCCCCGCGGCGATGTCGCGGTCGTATTCCTCCTTCAGCGTCGCGCGGTCGTACTCGAGGTGGTCGAAGACGTAGAGCGCGCGGTGGCCCGGGTCCGCCACGAGGCAGGGCCCCGTCGCTTCGCTGCCGAGAAGCACGTGCAGCCCCGCCGCCGCGACCTCGTCCGCGCGCACCTCGGTCCACCGCGACACCGGCGTCACGAGGTCGTCGGAGAAGCCCCGGAGATACGGCGAGGCGGGCGCGAGGTTGCGCTGCCGGACGCAGCCGAACGCCTTTTCCGCCAGCATGTGCTTGCCGATGCCGTGGAAGTGATGCGCCATCGCCATCCCGCCCCAGCACACGCCGAAGGTCGAATGGACGTGCGTCTGCGTCCAGTCCATCACCTCGACGAGCTCGTCCCAGTACGTCACCGCCTCGAAGGGCAGGTGCTCGATCGGCGCCCCGGTGACGATGAGCCCGTCGAAGCGCTCGGCCTTGACCGCCTGGAACGAGGTGTAGAACGCCTCCATGTGCTCGGCCGCCGTCGTCTTCGAGATGTGCTCGGTCATCCGGATGAGCGTGAGGTGGATCTGCAGCGGCGTGGCGCCGATCAGCCGCGCGAACTGCGTCTCGGTCTGGATCTTCTTCGGCATCAGGTTGAGGAGCCCGATGCGGAGGGGGCGGATGTCCTGCCGCTGCGCGCGCCCCTCCGACATCACCATGACGCCCTCGCCGGCAAGGACGCCATAGGCGGGCAGCGACTCCGGCAGCGCGATCGGCATCAGCGCGCCCGGATCGCGTCGGCGACGAGGCGCACGAAGTCGGCGCCGCTCGCGATGCGCGCCACGTCGGCGGCCTCGACGGTGACGCCCCAGCGGTCGGCCATCGCGGCGTAGCGCGGCTGCCGGTGCCGGAGCGCGCGCGCGTAGGTCCAGCGCACGAAGGCGTCGGGGTCCACCGCGTCCTCGGCGTCGCCGGTCTCCGCCCGGTAGGCGTCCCAGGCCTCGGCGAGGAAGCCGGGCGCGTAGCACATCGGCTTCGGCGCGCGGTCGAAACGGGCGACGAGGTCCGCCGTATGCGCCTCCGTGCCCCGCAGCCAGACGAGGAGCATCTTGGCGGCGAGCTCGGCCAGCACCGGATCGGCGGGGTCGTCCGGGTCCACCACCTCGCAGATCGAGCCGCCCGAATCGCACACGAAATGGTCGTAGCCGTAGAGCTCGCGCGCCCGGTCGATGAAGCGGCCCGCGTCGTGCAGCGCCGCGACCTCCGCCTCGTGGTGCTGCGCCTGCCGGGCGCGGTAGTCCGCGATGGGGAGGCCGCCCTTGCCCGGGTCGCCGGGCTTGCCGAGATAGGTCGAGAGCGGGGCGAGGTTGTGGAAAGTGATGTTGGACCCGATCCAGATCGAGTCGCTGAGAAGGAGATCGCGCAGGAACGGCTCGCGCATCGCCACGCGCTTGAAGTTATCAACGATACGCTCGCCGAGATAGCGCGTGCCGATGCGGTAATCGACCGAGTAGTGGTACCAGCCGCCGTCGGCGCGCAGGAGGTTCGCCACATGCGTCTTGCCGAGCCCCGACATGCCGAAGAGGAGCACCCGCTTTCGCGGTGCTGCGAGCCAGTCCTCTGCGGTCGGGTAGAGCATGGCGCCCGTGCTAGGCCGCGCGCGCGGCGAGGTCAAACCGGACGCAGACGCCGGAACGCGCGCCCGTCGAGCGTGACGAGGCCGAGGACGAGGAGCCCGAAGCCGCCGAGCGCGTGCGCGGGCAGCGTCTCGCCGAGGACGGTGGCGCCAAGAAGGATCGCGACAGGCGCGACGAGGAGCGTCACGAGGAGCGCGTTGCCGGCGCCGGCCCGCGCCACGACGCGGTAGTAGAGGAGGTAGGCGAGCGCGGTCGAGGCGACGGCGACGTAGGCCACGCCGCCCCAGGCCGCCGGCCCGATGTCGAGCCGCGGCGCGCCGTCCACCGCGAGCGCCAGCGGGACCATCACCGCCGACGACGCGGCGAGCATCCCCGCCGCCGCCACCTCGGGCCGGAAGCCCGCCATCCGCGCCCGCGCCCAGGCGCCCGCGAAGGCGTAGGAGAGCGACGCGCCGATGCAGGCGACCTGCGCCAGCGACGCGAGGTCGAGCCCGCGGAGCGCGTCGACGCCGATCGCGACCGCCACGCCCGCGAAGCCGAGCGCCACGCCTGCCGCGCGCCGCCGCGTCAGCCGTTCGTCGCGGAAGACCGCCGCGGCCACGAGCACGCCGAAGATCGCCGTCGCGGCGTTGAGGATCGACACCAGCCCGGTCTCGACGCGGAGCTGCGCCCAGCTCAGGAGCAGGAACGGCGCCACGTTGTTGAGGAGCCCCATCACCGCGAAGGCGCCCCAGGCGCGCGGGTCTCGCGGCAGCGGCAGGCGGCGCGCGAGCACCACCGCCCAGAGGATCGCCGCCGCGATGCCGACGCGCCAGGCCACGAGCGTGAGCACGCCCATCTCGTCGAGCGCGAGCCGGATCGCGAGGAACGACCCGCCCCAGAGGAGCCCGAGCGCGCCGAGCGAGGCCCAGGCGGCGGGCGTCATTTCCTTCTGTGCGACCATGCCGGTGTCGATAGCCGACGGGCCGCCCGGAGGCGACCCGGAAGTTGCGCGCAAGTTTCAGCGGGAGACGTAGCCGTGGCTGGTGATGTTGCGGTCGCCCGCGCAGCCGCTGACGAAGAACGTCATCGGCCGCCCGGTGGTGAACGCGGTGAGCTCGATGGCCACCATCTCCTTGAAATTGACCGCCGCCCGCTGGGTGTGGAAGTACGGCGACCCGCAGGGGCCGTTCACGTCGAGCTGCGTGACGAAGTCACCGGGGTCGCCGAAGGCGTTCACCACGGTGCCGGTGGAGGCCCCCTGCGCCAGGCCGGGCGCGGCGGCGAGGGTGAGGAGCAGGCAGGCAATCGGTCGGGAAAGTCTCATGGCGGTCATCCTTTGGGTTTCAAATCGAGGTCGTGGAAGCGGATCGGGAAGGGTCGGCGTTCAGCCGTCGGGGTCGAGCAGGTAGGCGAGCGTCGGCTCGGCCCAGGCGGCGCACTCCGCCGCGGTCCGGCAGAGCGGGGTCTCGGCCATCGCCCGGCCGATCTCGCGCACGAAGGGCTCGGTCGCGATGTAGCGGCAGCTCGTGATGCCGGTGGCCCAGGACCAGGAGACGGGGGTCGGGGTCGCGGCGCTCATGCTCGGGACGTAGCCGGCGGGGGAGCAGGTCGACTGCACGCCCGCGATTCCGGTGTAGAACCCGCTCTCGTAGACCACCGCGGGCCCGCCGCTGTCGCCGCCGTGCCCGACCTGGCCGCTGCCGTTCGCCACCATGTCGAAGCCCGTGGCATCCGCGTTCGAGGCCCGCATCGAGGCGCTGCGGTACGTGCCGAGGCCGGTCGCCGCGGTCGCCGAGGCGGTGCCGAACACGCCCGACGCGAGCGTCGAGAAGCCCTGCCCGTAGAGCAGGATCGTGTCGCTGTCGCGGACGCGCCGGCCGACCCAGCGCGCCGAGGTGGTGACCTGACGCTGGGTGATGAACGGGATGCGCCGCCCGACCTCGCCGAAGTCGCCGCGCCCGAGGTAGCCGAGCACGATGTCGCGCGCGGGAAACGCCGGGGGCGCGTTGACGCCGACCTCGCGGTAGGCGGTGATCGGCTCCGCGCGTCCGGGCGCCCAGGCGGCGGTGACGGCGAGCGTGCCCGCGGGCCAGACCGGTGCTCCGATGTCCTGGGCGGCGCTGGCGCCCGCCGGCTCGTTCGTCACGCAGTGCCGTGCGGTCAGCACCCAGAAGCGGTTGAGGAGCGTGCCGCTGCATCCTCCCGCGACGGTGACGAGGCCGAGCGCGCGCTGCGCGTCGGGCGCGAGAGGGTCGCCCGCGACGATGGGCTGGCGCACGGTGCCGATCGGCCCGTCGTCCTGCGCCAGCGCCGGGGCGGCGAGGGGAAGTGCCGCGATGACGAGCCGCATCGCGCGGCGAGGCAGACGGTCCATGTGAGGTGCTCCGGGGTTCGCTACCCCCGAACCTTCACCCCGCGGCGGCCCCCGCGGAAGCCGCGAGATTGGCGTTCACGCAGGATTCACGCACTTCTTGCGGTGCGCCCGCCCCGCCGAAACTGAGCGCCCATCTTCCTGCCCGCCGCGGAGGACGATCGACGCCGGCTGCGGTCGAAGCGACACGTACCGGACCCTGCCTGTCGGCTCCATCGCTCTGTGCGTTCCGCGCGCCTGCAACCACAGCAGCCGCGACAGGGCGCTGAAACGCCCCCGTCTAGAACGTCACCCCCACCTTCACGCCCACGCCGTAGCCGGAGTTGTCGGTGAAGCGCGCGGCCGTCGTGCCGGTGAGCGTGGTGTCGGCGTCGCCGATGTCGACGTAGCGCACGCCGCCGGTGATCTTGACGTTGTTCACCGCGTAGGTCGCCCCAACGCCGATGCTGCGGTAGCCGTCGTTCGGCCCGAGGTTGGTCGCGAAGCCGCCCTGTTGCTTCTCGTAGCCGACCGTCACGGCGCCCGACCAGCGTTCGGTGAACTTGCGCCCGAGCCCGAGCGAGTAGGTCACGGTGTCGTCGCGGAAGGCGATGAGCGGCTGCCCCGCCACTTGCGTGAACGCCGCGGGCGCGATGGTGAACGCGGTCCAGTCGACCCAGCGCACGGCGCCGAAGAGGAGCGTGTCCTTGGCGATGCCGGTCTGCGCCTCGAGGTTGACCGATGCCGGCGTCTTGATCTCCGTGACCGAGCGCACGTCGGTCAGCGTCGCCACGTTCTCGATCGTGTCGAGCTTGTGGGTGATCTCGGAATTGTACGTCAGCGCCACGCGGAGCGCGATCTCGGGCTTCTCGTAGGCCACGCCCACCAGGTAGCCGAACGCCGTGTCGCGCCCGCCGACGACGTTGTAGCCTGCGACGTAGGGGATCGTGGCGACCGCCGAGAGCGTCTGCGCGCGCACGCCGCCGAGGATGCTGAAGCCCTGCGGCAGGCGGTAGCGCAGCACGCCCGTCAGCGCGCGGCTGTGCAGCGTGGCGACGGTGCCCTGCGCGAAGTAGTTCGTGCCCGCGGGATACTCGACGTTGGCCCCGAACGGCTCGTCGAAGACGAGGCCCGCGTCGAGGTTCGCGCCGAACGCCTGCTTGTAGCCGCCCGCGAGAAGCCCGTAGCTCCCCGCCATGTCGCCCGAGCCGAAGCCGCCGAGCGCGGGGACCGCGGTGCCCGAAACGTCGGGCGACCCGAAGGCGAGCGACACCTCGGCATAGCGCCCCGGCTCGAAGATCAGCGCCACCGACTGCCCCGTCCGGTCGAGATCGCGCGCTCCCGCCGGCACGGCCAGCAACCCGAGCGCAACACCGATCACACGTTTCATGCATCTCCCTCCCCGAAGAAGCATCACGCTTCTGCGACCGGCCACGAGGCGTCAATCGCTGATGCGGCGGCTGGGGAGACGCGAAGGCCGACCGTTGCCGTTCGGCCATAGCGTGTGGCCGATCAGAACCGCGCGTCGGTGTCCTGCCAGGGCTTCACCAGGTTGCCGAACCGGGTGAAGCGCGCCTCGAAGCTCAGCTCGACCGTGCCGATGGGGCCGTGGCGCTGCTTGCCGATCACCACCTCCGCCTTGCCGTGGACGCGCTCCATCGCGGCCTGCCACTTCGCCATCTCGTCGAGCCGGTCGTCCGAGGGCTTCTCGCGCTCGCGGTAGTACTCGTCGCGGTAGACGAACATCACCACGTCGGCGTCCTGCTCGATCGAGCCCGATTCGCGTAGGTCCGAGAGCTGCGGGCGCTTGTCCTCGCGGTTCTCGACCTGCCGCGAGAGCTGGCTCAGCGCCACCACGGGGATGTCGAGCTCCTTGGCGATGGCCTTCAGCCCTTGCGTGATCTCGGAGACCTCGTTGACGCGGTTCTCGCGCGCCGAGGCGGGGCGGACGAGCTGCAGGTAGTCGATCACCAGGAGGTCGAGCCCGTGCGTGCGCTTCAGCCTCCGCGCGCGTGCCGCGAGCTGGCTGATCGGCAGCGCGGCGGTGTCGTCGATGTAGAGCGGGCAGGCCTCGAGCGCCTTCGCGGCCTCGACGAAGCGGCGGAACTCGGCCTCGGTCATGTCGCCGCGCCGGATCTGCTCGGAGGGCACCTCGGAGGCTTCGGAGAGGATCCGCGCCGCGAGCTGCTCGGCCGACATCTCGAGCGAGAAGAACCCCACCACGCCGCCGTCGACCGCCCCCTCGCCGCCGTCGGCGAGCCGGCCGCGCTTGTAGGCGCGCGCCACGTTGAAGGCGATGTTGGTCGCGAGCGAGGTTTTTCCCATCGAGGGCCGCCCGGCGAGGATCAGCAGGTCCGAGCGGTGGAGCCCGCCGAGCTTGCGGTCGAGGTCCGCGAGCCCGGTCGCGAGCCCCGCCATGCCGCCGTCGCGCTGGTAGGCGGCGTTGGCCATGTTGACCGCATCCGTCACCGCCTTCAGGAACGACTGGAAGCCCTTCTCGACATGGCCCTGCTCGCCCAGCTGGTAGAGCTGCTGCTCGGCCTCGACGATCTGCTCGCGCGGCCCCGAGGCCACGTCGGCGCGCGCCGCCTTCGCCGAGATGTCGCGCCCGAGGCCGATCAGCGCCCGGCGCACCGCGAGGTCGTAGATCATCGTCGCGTAGTCCCGCGCCGCGTAGCCCGCGACCGCCGCCCCCGCGAGCCGCGCGAGATAGGCGGGGCCGCCGAGCGCCGCCAGCGCCTCGTCGTCCTCGAGGAACACCTTCAGCGTCACCGGCGAGGCGAGGATGTTCTTCTGGATCTGCGCGGCCGCGATCTCCCAGATCCGCGCGTGGACCGGTTCGAAGAAATGCTCCGCGCGCAGGATCGCCGCGACCCGGTCGTAGATGTCGTTGTTGGTGAGGATCGCGCCCAGAAGCTGCTGCTCGGCCTCGACGTTGTGCGGCAGCGCCTCGGTCTCGCCCGAAGCGTCCGCGAGTGCCGGGCGCGGCGTGCCGCGCAGCATCAGGTCGTTCATCTGCCTATCCTGTCCCGTTCCGGTCTTCGTCGCCGGTGTAGCCGTGATGCGCCATCGCCCCCGCCAACTCAAATTGTATAAGGCTGGGGATGAATAAAGGACAGTTTTTTCCTACTACCGGTTGAGGCGCAGCGGTCAAGCCTCGCTATTGGTAGGGCTCGTGAATGGCTGTGGTGCGCTGTCGCTTGCCACAACCCACGGCAGAGATTGGCCGATGGCAAAAACCGTGACGGGACCGTCGGGCGTTGCGACCGGCTCCGGCACACGCGTGTCGCGCCGCTCGAGCGTCATCGTTCCGGCGTTGCGCGGCAGCCCGTAGAAATCCGCGCCGTGGTGCGCGACGAACGCGCCGAGCCGGTCCGGCGCCGCCGCCGCGTCGAAGACCTCCGCCGCGATCGCGAGCGCCGTCGGCGCGGTGAAGCAGCCCGCGCAGCCGCAAGGCGCCTCCTTCGCGGCATCGACATGCGGCGCGCTGTCGGTGCCGAGGAAGAACCGCGCCTCGCCGCCGGTCGCCGCGGCGACGAGCGCCGCCCGGTGCCGCTCGCGCTTGGCGACGGGCAGGCAATAGCGGTGCGGGCGCAAGCCGCCCTCGAAGAGGTGGCTGCGGTTCAGCACCAGGTGATGCGCGGTGATCGTGCCGGCCATGTCCGCGGCCTCGCGCACGTAGGCGAGCCCGTCCTCGGTGGTGACATGCTCGAGCACCACGCGCAGCCCCGGCACGGCGCGGCGCAGAGGGTCGAGCACGCGGTCGAGGAACGCGGCCTCGCGGTCGAAGATATCGACGCCCGGGTCCGTGACCTCGCCATGCACGCAGAGCGGCAGGCCTATCCCCGCCATCCGCTCGAGGACGGGGCGCACCTTTTGCCAGTCGCGCACGCCGGCCGCGGAGTTCGTCGTGGCCCCGGCGGGGTAGAGCTTCACCGCGGTGACGATGCCGTCCGCATGGGCCCGCGCCACGTCTCCGGGATCGGTCGTCTCGGTCAGGTAGAGCGTCATCAGCGGCGTGAACCCTCTGGGCACCACAGCCCGGATCCGTGCCGCATAGGCCGCGGCGTCCCGACCCGTCACCACCGGCGGCACCAGGTTCGGCATCACGAGCGCGCGGGCGAAGTGGCGTGCGGTGAGGGGCGCCACGGCGGCCAGCATCGCGCCGTCGCGGAAATGCACGTGCCAGTCGTCGGGGCGGGGGATCGCGATGCGGTCGGCCATGCCCCGGGGCCTAGCACGGGCGGGATCGCTGGCCTAGACCGGGCGGATGGAGCCACGGCATCAGCGCGCGCACGGCCGCGCCGAGGTGGCGCTGAGCTTCCGCGGCGGGCGCGTCCGGCTCGACCGGCTGGCGCAGGCGGGTTCGGCCAAGGCGCTGCTGCCCCGCGTCGAAGGCGACGTGCCGGAGGTCGTGTTCCTCAACACCTCGGGCGGGCTCACGGGCGGCGATACGCTGCGCTATGCGCTCGCCCTCGGGCCGGGAGCCGCGGCGGCCGCGAGCACCCAGACCGCCGAGCGCGCCTACCGCGCCGCGGGCGGCACCGCGCGGGCCGAGGTGGCAGTGACGCTCGGGGCGGGCGCGCGGCTCGACTGGCTGCCGCAGGAGACCATCCTTTTCGAAGGCTCGGCGCTGACCCGGACGCTTGATGCCGACCTCGCTGCAGGTGCCACGCTTCTGATGTGCGAGATGCTGGTCTTCGGGCGTCGCGCATCGGGCGAGACGCTCCGGCACTTCGCGCTCGCCGACCGCCGCTCGGTGCGCCGGGAGGGCCGCCTCGTCCACCTCGACCCGCTGGTCCTCGGGCGCGCGTCGCTCGACCCGTCCCCGCTCCTCGGCGGGGCCGGCGCCATCGCCACGATCGCGCTCGTCGCCGCCGACGCCGAAGCGCGCCTCGCATCCCTGCGCGCCCTGCTCCCGGTCCCCGGCGTCGAGGCGGCGGTCTCCGCCTGGGACGGCCGGCTCGTGGTCCGTGCGCTCGCGCCCGAGCCCTTGCCGTTGCGGCAGGCGGTCGGCATGATGCTCATAGGGCTCCGGGGCAGGCCGTTGCCGCGCGTCTGGCCGACCTGAAGGACCGCCATGAACCTCACGCCGCGCGAACGCGACAAGCTCCTCGTCAGCCTCGCCGCGATGGTCGCACGCGGCCGCCTCGCCCGCGGCGTCCGCCTGAACCACCCCGAGGCCATCGCGCTCATCACCGACTTCGTCGTCGAGGGCGCCCGCGACGGCCGCTCCGTCGCCGACCTGATGGAGGCGGGCGCCGCGGTGATCCGCTCCGAGCAATGCATGGAGGGCATCGCCGAGATGATCCCCGACGTGCAGGTCGAGGCGACCTTCCCCGACGGCACCAAGCTCGTCACCGTCCACCACCCGATCCGGTGATGGCCGAGCGCGCCACGGAGCCGTCGTCGCGGCGGCAGGGCGCCGTCACGTCGCCCGCTCCGTGACGCCGCCCCGGCAGCGCCGGCTCTCCAGTCACCCCGCGCGACATCGACCGGCTCATCCGCGGCGTCGCCGATCGTCGCACAAGGATCGGGCAGGCGCGGCGAACCGACGGGCACGGGCCCTCCGCGGCGTGTCGGATCTTCGCCTTGGTGCCGTCAGGGGTTGCCGCCAATGCGCCGTCGCTGCACGTTCGGGGCTGGCGACGCGCGAGGCCCCGCATGATCCCCGGCGAACTGCTGCCCGCAGCGGGCGAGATCACGCTGAACGCCGGCCGCGAGGCGCTTCGCCTCGAGGTCGCCAACACCGGCGACCGCCCGGTGCAGGTCGGGAGCCACTACCACTTCGCCGAGACCAACGCCGGCCTGCGCTTCGACCGGGATGCGGCGCGGGGGATGCGGCTCGACATCCCCGCCGGCACCGCGGTGCGCTTCGAGCCGGGGCAGGTCCGCGAGGTGGCGCTGGTGCCCTATGGCGGCGCCCGCGAGGTCTGGGGCTTCAACGCCGCCGTGATGGGCATGTTGTGAGGCGAAGCTCGCGCAGCGCCGCAACGTCGGCTCGGAACCCCTTCTGATGGCGACGAAACTCTCCCGCGCCGCCTATGCCGCGATGTACGGCCCGACCACCGGCGACCGGCTGCGCCTCGGCGACACCGATCTTGTCATCGAGGTTGAGCATGACCTCGCAACCTACGGGGAAGAAGTCAAATTCGGCGGCGGCAAGGTGATCCGCGACGGCATGGGCCAATCCCAGGTCTCGCGTGCCGGAGGGGCCGCCGACACCGTCATCACCAATGCGCTCATCGTCGATCATGCGGGCATCTGGAAGGCCGACGTGGGGCTGCGCTGTGGCCGCATCGCCGGCATCGGCAAGGCCGGCAACCCCGACACGCAGGCGGGCGTCAGCATCGTCATCGGCCCCGGCACCGAGATCATCGCAGGCGAGGGGCGCATCCTGACCGCCGGCGGCTTCGACGCGCATATCCATTTCATCTGCCCGCAGCAGATCGACGACGCGCTCCATTCCGGCATCACCACCATGCTCGGCGGCGGCACCGGCCCCGCGCACGGCACGCTCGCCACGACCTGCACGCCGGGCCCGTGGCACCTCGGGCGGATGCTGCAGGCGCTCGACGGGGTGCCGGTCAACGTCGGGCTCGCGGGCAAGGGCAACGCCTCGCGCCCCGAAGCGCTCGTCGAGATGGTCGAGGGCGGCGCCTCCGCGCTGAAGCTCCACGAGGACTGGGGCACCACGCCCGCCGCGATCGACTGCTGCCTTGACGTCGCCGACGCGATGGACGTGCAGGTGATGATCCACACCGACACGC
The DNA here is from genome assembly GCA_965219015.1 of Paracoccaceae bacterium. Taxonomy (GTDB): domain Bacteria; phylum Pseudomonadota; class Alphaproteobacteria; order Rhodobacterales; family Rhodobacteraceae; genus CBDCNH01. The sequence goes on along the minus strand of CBDCNH010000011.1, from coordinate 371,653 downwards.
TCAACGAGAGCGGCTTCGTGGAGACCACGCTTGCCGCCTTCAAGGGCCGTACGATCCACGCCTTCCATACCGAAGGGGCGGGCGGCGGCCATGCGCCCGACATCATCAAGGTGGTGGCCGCGCCGAACGTGATCCCGTCCTCGACGAACCCGACGATGCCCTACACCGTCAACACGCTCGAGGAGCACCTCGACATGCTGATGGTCTGCCACCACCTCGACCCCGCGATCCCCGAGGACGTGGCCTTCGCGGAAAGCCGCATCCGCCGCGAGACCATCGCCGCGGAGGACATCCTGCACGACATGGGCGCGTTCTCGATCATCTCGTCCGACAGCCAGGCGATGGGGCGCGTCGGCGAGGTCATCACGCGGACCTGGCAGACGGCGCACAAGATGAAGCTGCAGCGCGGGCGGCTCGCCGAGGAGACCGGCGACAACGACAACCTGCGCGTCCGGCGCTACGTCGCGAAGTACACGATCAACCCCGCCATCGCGCAGGGCATGGCGCACGAGATCGGCTCCGTCGCGGTCGGCAAGCGCGCGGACCTCGTGCTCTGGTCGCCCGCGTTCTTCGGAGCCAAGCCCGACATGGTGCTCGTCGGCGGGTCGATCGCGCTGGCGCAGATGGGCGACCCCAACGCCTCCATCCCGACGCCGCAGCCGGTCCACTCGCGGCCCATGTTCGGCGCGATGGGCCGGTCGGTCGAGCGTGGCGCCGTGCTCTTCGTCTCGGGGGCGGCCGCCGCGTCGGACCTGCGCCGCGACCTCGGCTGCGCGAAGGACTTCGTGGCGGTGCTGGGGACGCGGACCATCGGCAAGGCCGACATGGTGCTGAACGCAGCCACCCCCGCCATCGAGGTCGATCCCGAGACCTACGAGGTGCGCGCCGACGGCGAGCTCCTCACCTGCGAGCCCGCCGCCGAGCTGCCGCTCGCGCAGCGGTACTTTCTCTACTGATGCCCGATCCCGTCGCCACCGACGTCGCGCGGCACCATCACGGGCCGGTCGCCGACCGCGTGGTGCTCGGTTACGACGCCCGAATGCTGCGCCGGAAGCGGCTCGTGGCCGAAGGCGGGCTCGCGTTCCTCGTGGACCTCGCGCAGACGACGGGGCTCGAGGACGGCGACGCGCTGGTCCTCGACGACGGGCGGGCGGTGGCGGTCGCGGCGGCCGACGAGCCGCTCCTCGTCGTCACGGGCGACCTCGCGCGCCTCGCCTGGCACATCGGCAACCGCCACGCCCCCTGCGAGATCGGCGCGGACGCGCTCCGGATCCGCGCCGACCCGGTGCTGGCCGACATGCTGCGACACCTCGGCGCCACCGTCACGGAGGCCGCCGGCCCGTTCCGCCCCGAAGGCGGCGCCTACGGGCACGGCCGCACGATGGGCCATTCGCACGGATGACGGGGCTCCTCAGCCTCGTGCAGTGGCTTTCGCCCGCGTTCCCGGTGGGCGGGTTCGCCTATTCGCACGGGCTCGAGCGGGCGATGGCGGCGGGCGACGTGCGCGACGTCCCGACCTGCGAGGCCTGGGTCGCGGGCGTGCTCGACGCCGGCAGCGGCCGGGCCGACGCGGTGCTGCTCGCTCATGCGCTGGCCGAGGGCGCCGACCTCGACGCGCTGCACGAGCTGGCCCTCGCGCTCGCCGCCTCGCGCGAGCGGGCCGCCGAGACGCTGGCGCTCGGGTCTGCGTTCGCCCATGCCGTCACTGCCTTGACGGGCGAAGCTCACGTCCCGCGCGCGATGCCGGTGGCGGTCGGCGCGGCGGCGGCGCCGCTCGGGCTGCCGGTGACGACGGTGCTTGCGCTCTACCTGCAGGCCTTCGCGGGCGGCATCGTCGCGGCGGCGGTGCGCTTCGTGCCGCTCGGGGGCGTCGCGGGGCAGGGCGTGCTCGCGCGGCTGGCACCGCTCATCGCAGGCATCGCCGGGGAGGCCGCGGCGACGCCGCTCGACGGCATCGCGAGCGGGGCGTTCCGGTCCGACCTCGCGGCGATGCACCACGAGACGCAGGCGCCGCGGCTGTTTCTCACGTGAGCCGCCACGGACCCCTCCGCGTCGGCATCGGCGGGCCGGTCGGCGCGGGCAAGACGACGCTCACGGAGGCGCTCTGCCGGGCGTTCCGCGACACCCATTCGGTCGCGGTCGTGACCAACGACATCTACACGCAGGAGGACGCCGAGTTCCTGATGCGCGCGCAGGCGCTGCCGATGGCGCGCATCCGCGGCGTCGAGACCGGCGGCTGCCCGCACACCGCGATCCGCGAGGACGCCTCGATCAACCTCGCCGCCATCGCCGACCTGCGGCGCGCGATCCCGGACCTCGACCTCGTGCTCATCGAGTCGGGCGGGGACAACCTCGCGGCGACGTTCTCGCCCGAACTCGCGGACCTCACGATCTACGTCATCGACACGGCGGCAGGCCAGGACATCCCGCGGAAACGCGGACCGGGGCTGACGCGCTCGGACCTCCTCGTCGTCAACAAGACCGACCTCGCGCCGCATGTCGGCGTCGATGCGGCGCGCCTCGAGGCGGATGCGCGGGCCGCGCGCGGGGCGCTCCCCGTGGTGATGGCGAGCCTCCGCTCCGGCATCGGAGGCATGGAGGTGGCGGCGTTTCTGCGCGCGGCGGGAGGGCTTTAGACGGCGAAGCTCGTCGAACACGCGAGCTTCATGCCGTAACAAGCTAAAATCTCACTTATAATCCACCCAGGCACCGTTTTGGTCGGCAGAGCGGACGCACTCTTCGACCCAGCGAACTCCCTCGACCCCGGCGGCGATGTCCGGGTAGCGCAAGCTCGCGAGCCGCGTCGTGTCGCCCTGGTCCGTGGCGGTCATCGCCGCGGCGAAGCGGCCGTAGAGGTTGGCCCAGGCCTCGAAGAGCCCCTCGGGATGGCCCGCGCTGATGCGGTCGTCGGCACGCGCCTCGGGGTGCAGATAGCCCATGCCGCGATCGAGGATGCGTGCCGGCTCGCCCTGGATCTCGTGGCGAAGCTGGTTCGGATGCTCGTCCCACCATTCGAGGCTCGCCGTCTCGCCGATGATCCGCACCTTCTGGCTGTGCGTGGCACCTGCGTTGACCGCGCTCGACCAGAGCGTGCCGAAGGCGCCGCCGTCGTACTCCATCAGCGTGATCGCGTTGTCCTCGAGGGGGGCGCGGGAGGCGACGAAGCTCTGCCGGGCGCACATCAGCCGCCTGATCCTGAGGTCCGGGCAGATCACCTGCGAGATGTAGAGGGGGTGGGTGCCGAGGTCGCCGAGGACGTAGCTCGGCCCCGCGTGCGCGGGGTCGACGCGCCAGCGCAGGGCGGGGTCCGTCGCCTCGACCGGGGCCGCGTGAAAGCCGTGCGCGAACTGGAGGTTCACGAGCCGGATCCGCCCGAGCGCGCCCGCCGCCACCATCGCGCGCGCCTGCTCGATCATCGGGTAGCCCGCGTAGCCGTAGGCCATGCCGACGACGCGGTGTCTCGCGGCGGCGAGCGTCGCCAGCGCCTCGGCGTCCGCAAGGGTCGTGGTGAGGGGCTTCTCGCAGATGACGTGCAACCCCGCCTCGAGTGCTGCGCGGGCGATCCGGTAGTGCGTGGCGTTGGCGGTGGCGATCGACACCGCCCCGATGCCGTCCGGGCGCCGGGCCTCGGCGGCGAAAAGCTCGACGTACGTCGGATAGCAGCGTTCGGGATCGAGCCCGAGGTCGATGCCGAAGGCGCGGCCACGGGCAGGGTCGAGGTCGAATGCGCCCGCCAGGAGATCGAAGGCGCGGTCGCGGAGCGCCGCCGCGCGGTGCACGTGGCCGATCTGGCTGCCCCGTCCGCCGCCGACCATCGCCCAGCGGATCGGCGCCCGTCGTTCGCCGTGGATCATGCGCCGGTCTCCCGCATCCGCGGCCGACACGGATGCGGCCGCAACAGCCTTGGCATATTCGTTCCATTCGGTGTAGCCCCTATCGGCAGATGTCATGGAGGCGCCATGCCCGAGACCGCCATGCCCGAGACCGAGATGCCTGAGACCGCCATGCCCGACACGAAGATGCCTGTCCGGCCGCCCGCGACCGCCGACGAGGTGCGCGCCCGGGTTCTGGCCGTCCTGCCGTCGCTGCCGAGGCGTCTGGCGCAATGCGCCGACCACCTCCTGAAGCATCCCGAGCGCATCGCCGTCTCGACCGTGGCGGCGCTCGCGGCGGGAGCGGGGGTCCGGCCGTCGGCGCTGATGCGGTTCTGCCAGGTCATCGGTTTTTCGGGCTACTCGGAGATGCAGCGGCTCTTCCGGCACGACTATGCCGAGCGCTGGCCGGACTACGCGACGCGGCTCGAGCGGATGCACACGCGCGGAGGCGGGACCGCGCCGCTCTTGCTCGATTTCGTGGGCGCGGGTCACAAGTCCTTGCATCTTCTCGCAGAAACGCTGGACTACAGCGCCTTCGAGCGTGCGGTGGCGCTCCTCGGCGCGGCGCGGACGGTGCATCTCGTCGGCCTGCGGCGGTCGTTTCCGGTCGCGAGCTACCTTTCCTACGTGTTCGAGAAGATGCAGATCCCGGTCGTGCTGCATGCGGCGCCGGGCGGGCTCGAGGCCGCGAGCGCGGTCCGTCCGGGCGATGTCGCCATCGTCGTCACCGTCGCGCCCTACTCCGACGAGGCGGTACGGCTGGCCGGCCATGCGGCGGAGCGCGGCGTGCCCGTGGTCGGCATCACCGACGGCGCCGACAGCCCGATCGCCGGCATGCCGGGCGAGACGCTCTGGGTGCGCGAGGTCGACGTCGGTGCGTTCAGGGCGCTCGCGGCGACGCTCACGCTCGCGACGGCGCTCGCGGTGGCGGTGGGTGCGGCGCGGTCGTGACGAGATTGGGCTTGCGACACGCGTGCCCGCGGAATATTCGTTCCAGGACGACGGGGGCGCAATTGACGGGGGCATCGAACGCGCCATGCTGCCATTCGCGCTCAACCAGATGACGGCGCCGCGGCTCGGCCTCGAGGCGTTCTTCGCGCTGGCGGCGTCGCTCGGCTGCGTCGGCGTCGAGCTCCGCAACGACCTCGGCGGGCTGCTCTTCGATGGCGCCGCACCCGAGGCGGTCGGCGCGCGCGCGGCGGAGGCGGGGCTCAGGATCGTCGGCCTGTCGCAGGTCTACCCCTTCAACGCCTGGTCGGACGCCGTCGCCGGCGAGGTCCGGGCGCTCGTCGACACCGCCGTCGCCTGCGGCGCCGAGACGATCTGCCTGATCCCGCGCAACGACGGGCAGGGCATGGCGGACGGCGTGCGGCAGGAAAACGTGCGCGAGGCGCTCGCCGCCATCAAGCCGGTGCTCGGGGACGCGGGCATGACGGCCCTCGTCGAGCCGCTCGGCTTTCCGCGCACCTCGTCCCTCGCCGACAAGGCCGAGACGCTGGCGCTGATCGACGCCGCGGGAGGCGCCGGCGTGTTCCGGCTCGTGCACGACACGTTCCACCATCATCTCGCGGGTGGCGGCGCGCTCTTCGCGGAGCGGACGGGGATCGTGCATGTCTCGGGCGTCACCGATCCGGGGCCCGCTCTCGAGGACATCGCCGACGCCCACCGCGTGCTGGTGGACGGCGCCGACCGCCTCGGGACGGTCGCGCAGATCGCGGCGCTGCGGCGCGCGGGCTACGCCGGTCCGATCTCGATCGAGGCCTTTTCGCCCGAGGTTCACGCGCTCGCCGATCCCGAAGCGGCGCTTCGGGAGACCATGCGCTTCATCGACACGTCGGTGGCGAAGGCGGGCGCATGAACCCGCCTCGTCGCAGGGCGAGACATCCGGCCCGTGACATCAGGTGCGCCGGACACCGCTTGGAGGAGGATACGATGAAACGAACGATGATGGCCGCGGGGCTCGCGTCGCTCCTGTCGACGGCCGCGATGGCCGAGAACGTCGGCGTCTCGATGGCGCTCTTCGACGACAACTTCCTGACGGTGCTCAGGAACGGGATGATCGCCAAGGCGGGCGACATGGACGGCGTGACGCTGCAGGTCGAGGACGCGCAGAACGACGTGGCGCGGCAGCTCGACCAGATCAAGAACTTCATCGCCTCGGGCGTCGACGCGATCATCGTCAACCCGGTCGACACCTCGGCGACGCAGGCGATCTCGGACGCCGCCGACACGGCGGGGATGCCGCTCGTCTATGTGAACCGCGAGCCCGTCAACGTCGACACGCTGCCGGCCAAGCAGGCGTTCGTCGCGTCCGACGAGCGCGAGTCGGGCACGCTCGAGACGACCGAGGTCTGCAAGCTGCTCGCTGCGGGCGGCAAGACGACGGCGCAAATCTACATCATGATGGGCGAGCTCTCGAACCAGGCCGCGGTGCAGCGCACGCAGGACATCGCCGACGTGATGGCGGGCGGGACGTGCGGCGTCGAGCTGACCGTGATCGACAAGCAGACCGCGAACTGGTCGCGCGACGAGGCGCAGGACCTGATGACGAACTGGCTCACGACCGGCCAGCCGTTCGACGCGGTGATCTCCAACAACGACGAGATGGCGATCGGCGCGATCCAGGCGATGAAGGCCGCGGGCACGGCGATGGACGAGGTGGTCGTCGGCGGCATCGACGCCACGCAGGACGGGCTCCTCGCGATGGCGGCGGGCGATCTCGACGTGACGGTGTTCCAGGACGCGGCGGGGCAGGGCTCGGGCGCGCTCGACGCGGCGCTGGCGCTCGCGCGCGGCGAGACGGTGGAGCAAAAGGTCTACGTGCCGTTCAAGCTCGTGACGCCCGAGACCATGGCCGAGTTCACCAGCAAGAACTGACCCTATCGAAGGGGGGCGGCGCGCAGGGCCGCCCCCCGGACCACCGGCCAAGGATGATCGGGATGGCGGAGACAGCACCGACGAGGCTTGCGCCTGCCTTCGCCCCGGCGCGGCGCGGGCTGCCGCCCGAGGCGGGGGTGTTCATCGCGCTCGTCGTCATCGTCATCGCCTTCGAGGTGCTCGGCCGGCTGGCGATGCACGACAGCTTTCTCTTCAACCTGCGCGACGGCGTCGACGGCATCTTCAACGTCGCGCGGCTGAAGATCATCATCCTGCAGGTCTCGATCGTCGGCATCATCGCGCTCGGCGTCACGCAGGTGATCCTGACCGGCGGGATCGACCTCTCCTCGGGCTCGGTGGTCGGCGCCGCCGCGATGATCGCCATGAGCTTCGCGCAGGCGGGCTCGATCAACGGCCTGGAGAACACCCGCGCGGTCTTCGCGGGGCTTGGCTGGGTCGATCTGCCGGTGCTGATCCCGGTGGCCGTCGCCGTCGCCTGCGGCCTCTTCGCCGGGGCGATCAACGGGCTTCTCGTGGCCTTCACCGGCATCCCGCCCTTCATCGCGACGCTCGGCATGATGGTCTCGGCGCGCGGCGTGGCGAAATGGTGGACCGCCGGCCAGCCGGTCTCGTTCCCGACGCCGGGCTACGCGGCGCTCGGGAGCGGCATGACGCCGGTCTGGATCTTCGCGGGGCTGGCGGTGCTCTTCCACCTCGTGCTGCGCTACACCGTCTACGGCAAGCACACCTACGCCATCGGCTCGAACGAGGCCGCGGCGCGGATGTCGGGCATCAAGGTCGCCCGCCACAAGGTCATGGTCTACACCATCGCGGGCCTGCTCGCCGGCCTCGCGGCGATCGTGCTCAGCGCGAAGAACCTCAGCGCGCAGGCCGGGATGGGCGTGATGTACGAGCTCGACGCGATCGCGATGGCGGTGATCGGCGGCATCTCGCTGCAGGGCGGCCGCGGCTCGATCCTCGGCACGGTGCTCGGCGCGATGATCTTCGGCGTCATCGTCTCCGGCTTCACGTTCCTCCGGCTCGACGCCTACTACCAGGAGATGGTGAAGGGCGCGATCATCGTCGGCGCCGTGGTGCTCGACCAGTGGCGCCAGCGCCGCGCGGCGCTCCGATCCTGAAGGGAGAGACGATGGCCACCGACCTCGCGACCGACGTGCCGCCCGCCGCGCCGCCGCCGCGCCCCGAGCCGACGGGCGACGTCGTGCTCAGGACCGAGGCGCTGACGAAGCACTACGGCGGGGTCCATGCCCTCGTCGGCTGCGACTTCGAGATCCGGCGCGGCGAGCACGTGGCGATCATGGGCGACAACGGCGCGGGCAAGTCCACCTTCGTGCGCCAGATCACCGCCGTCGAGCAGCGCACGTCGGGCCGCATCTGGTTCGACGGCGGCTACGTCGAGTTCGCGGGGCCGCTCGAGGCGCGCGAGGCGGGGATCGAGACGGTGTTCCAGACGCTGGCGCTCGCGGACCACCTCGACGTGCCGGACAACCTCTTTCTCGGGCGCGAGAAGATCCTCCTCAACCTCGGGCCGTTCTCGATCCTCGACTACCGCGGGATGCGCGAGGCGACGCTGCGCGGGCTGGAGAAGACCGGCGTGAAGATCCCCAACATCCGGAGCACGATCCAGCACATGTCGGGCGGCCAGCGGCAGTGCGTGGCGATCGCGCGGACGGCGACGTTCCACTCGAAGCTCACGATCATGGACGAGCCCACGGCGGCGCTCGGGGTGCAGGAGACGGCGCAGGTCGAGACGATCATCCGGACGCTGAAGGCGCAGGGCGAGCCCCTGATCCTCATCAGCCACAACATGCGGCAGGTGATGGACCTCTGCGACCGCATCGTCGTGTGGCGCCGCGGGCGCGTCGTCGCGAACCTCCGCCGCGACGAGACGGACGGTCAGGACGTGGTGTCCTACATCACCGGGGCGAAGACGCAGGCCGAATATGCCGACGCCGCGTGACATGCGCGCGCTCATCGCCGGGGGCTGCGAACGCAGGGTGGTCGCCGGGTGCCACGCGGTGAAGGGCGCGGCGGCGGCGGCCCGGCTCGCCGCCGAGGGGCCTGCCGGTTCGGTCCTTGCGTGCGACATGGCGGGCCCGGCCGCGCCCGGCATGATGGGAGACGAGGCGGTGCGGCGCGTGGGCAAGGTGGATGTGCCCGTCACCGCGGCCGGCGACAGCGCGCGCGGCGGTATCGACGCTGCCGATGCCGCGCTTAGGGACCGGCTCTTCGCCGGCCACGCCCGCGGCCCGGCACTGGCGATCGGCCGTGTCGCGCGCCATGCCTGGCACGGCGCCGGCGACGGCCGGCTCGCCGCGGGCCAGGCGGCGCAGGTCGTCGGCCAACTCGTGGAGCCGGACGAACTGGCGCGGCTCATCGCCGACCTCGCGGGGCCTCGGTCGGGCGTGATGACGGGCGCCGCGATCGACGTGGACCGGGCCATCGCAAGCGCTTCGCCCGATGCGGGCGCTTCGCCCGATAAGAGACGCGGGCGCTTCGCCCGATAAGAGACGCGGGCGCTTCGCCCGACGAGAGGAAAGGTCGCAGCCATGCCCGTCAGTCTAGCCGTCCTCGGCGCCGGCCGCATCGGACAGGTCCACGCCCGCGCGATCGCTTCGGTCCCGGGTGCTGCGCTCGTGGCCGTCGCCGACCCGCTCGCCGAGGCGGCGCGCGCCGTGGCTGACGCGCAGGGCTGCGAGGTCCGCGACATCGACGCGATCGAGGCCGCGGGCGACATCGACGCGGTGGTGATCTGCACGCCGACCGATACGCACGCCGACCTCATCGAGCGCTTCGCGGCCGCGGGGAAGGGCATCTTCTGCGAGAAGCCGATCGACCTCGACATCCCCCGCGCGCGGGCCTGCGTCGCGGCGGTGGAGGCCGCGGGGGGCGTGCTGATGGTGGGCTTCCAGCGTCGCTTCGACCCCGATTTCTGCGCGCTTAAGGCCGCCATCGACGCGGGGTCCATCGGCCGCGTCGAGATGGTGACGCTGACCTCGCGCGACCCGGGCCCGCCGCCCTACGACTACATCGAGCGCTCGGGCGGCATCTTCCGCGACATGACGATCCACGACTTCGACGTGGCGCGCTGGCTCCTTGGCGAGGAGGTCGAGACGGTGCTCGCGGCCGCGAGCGTGCTCGTGGACGCGGAGATCGGCCGGCGCGGCGACTACGACAGCGCCAACGTGATCCTGACGACCGCCTCGGGGCGGCACTGCACGATCACGAACTCGCGCCGCGCGGCCTACGGCTACGACCAGCGCATCGAGGTGCTGGGGTCGGCGGGGATGGTCGCGGCCGGCAACACGCACCTCTCGCGGACGGTGCTCGCCGGGGCGGACGGCTTCACCGCGCCGCCGCTCCTCGACTTCTTCATGTCGCGCTACACCGCCGCCTACGCCGCCGAGATCGCGGCCTTCGTCGCGGCGCTGACCGACGGCACGCCGCCGCCGACCACGGGGCACGACGGGGTCGCGGCGCTCGTGCTCGCGGAGGCGGCGCTCGTGTCGGTGCGGGAGCGCCGCGCGGTCCGGGTGGCGGAGGTCGCGGCGTGACGAGGCCGCTCGACCTCATCACCATCGGCCGGTCGTCGGTCGATCTCTACGGCGCGCAGATCGGCGGCCGGCTCGAGGACATGCGGAGCTTCGAGAAGTACATCGGCGGCTCGCCCACCAACATCGCCTGCGGCACCGCACGGCTCGGGCTCAAATCCGCCGTCATCACCGGGGTCGGCGACGAGCACATGGGCCGTTTCATCCGCGAGGAGCTGATCCGCGAGGGCGTCGACGTGCGCGGCGTCAAGACCGACCCCGACCGGCTGACCGCGCTCGTCATCCTCGGCATCCGCGACGAGACGCGGTTCCCGCTGATCTTCTACCGCGAGAATTGCGCCGACATGGGGCTGACCGAGGATGACATCGATCCGGCCTTCATCGCCGAGGCGCGCGCGGTCGTGGCGACGGGCACGCACCTCAGCCACCCGGCGACCGAGGCCGCGGTCCTGAAGGCGCTCAGGCTCGCACGCGAGGCGGGCGGGCGGACCGCGCTCGACATCGACTACCGCCCGAACCTCTGGGGGCTCGCGGGACACGGCGCGGGCGAGAGCCGCTACGTCGAGAGCGCGGCGGTGACGGCGAAGCTGCAGGCCACGCTCCCGCTCTTCGACCTCATCGTCGGCACCGAGGAGGAGTTCCACATCGCCGCCGGCGCGACCGACACGCTCGCGGCGCTGCGGGCCGTGCGCGGCCTCACGGACGCCGTGCTCGTCGTCAAGCGCGGGCCGGCGGGGGCGGTGGCCTTCGCGGGCGCGATCCCGGCGCGGCTCGAGGACGGCGAGGCGGGGCCGGGGTTCGCGGTCGAGGTGTTCAACGTGCTCGGCGCGGGCGACGGCTTCATGGCGGGGCTCCTCAAGGGCTGGCTCGACGACGCGAGCTGGCCCACCGCGCTCGAAGTCGCCAACGCCTGCGGGGCCTTCGCCGTGTCGCGGCACGGCTGCACGCCCGCCTACCCGAGCCTCGCGGAGCTGCGGTTCTTCCTCGAGCGCGGCATCGAGCGGCCGGACCTGCGCCACGACGCGGCGCTGGAGCAGGTCCACTGGGCGACCAACCGCGCCGGGGACTGGCCCGCGATGCGGGTCTTCGCCTTCGACCACCGGGCGCAGATGGAGGCGATGCCGGGCGCGACCCCGGCGCGCATCGGCGCCTTCAAGACGCTCTGCCTGCGCGCCGCCGAGACCGTCGCCGCGGGCCGGCCGGGCTTCGGCATCCTCTGCGACGGGAGGCTCGGGCGCGAGGCGCTCCACCGCGCGGCGGGCACCGGCCTCTGGATCGGCCGGCCGGCGGAAGCACCGGGCACGCGGCCGCTGGCGCTCGAGCCCGACCTCGGCCCCGACCTCGGCGGCCTCGCCGAATGGCCCGCCGGGCAGGTGCTGAAGTGCCTGTGCGTCTGCCACCCCGACGACGACGAAGCGCTCTGGGCCGACCAGATCGCAACCGTGCGCCGGATCTTCGCGGCGAGCCGGCGCAACCGGCTCGAGTTCCTCCTCGAGGTCGTCTCCTCGAAGGCCGGGCCGGTGGATGACGATACCGCGCCGGTGATCGTGCAGCGGTTCTACGACGCCGGCATCGCGCCGGACTGGTGGAAGCTCGAGCCGTTCCGCACCGATGCCGCGTGGTCGCGTGCCTGCGCCGCGATCGCGCGCAACGATCCCCACACGCGCGGCGTCGTCGTCCTCGGGCTCGACGCGCCGGCCGAGGAGCTCGCCGCGAGCTTCGCCCGCGCGGCCCGGCACGACCTCGTGCGCGGTTTCGCCGTCGGCCGGACGATCTTCGCCGACGCGGCGCGGGCCTGGATGGCGGGCACGATCGACGATGACGCGGCCGTCGCCGACATGGCCACGCGGTTCGCGGGCCTCGCGGAGGCCTGGGACCGCGCACGCAGCAGACGCAAGGACGAGGCCGCATGACCGACACGATCCGACTGACCGCAGCGCAGGCGATGGTGCGCTACCTAACGGCGCAGCTGAACGAGGACGGCGTGCCGTTCCTCGCGGGGTGCTGGGCGATCTTCGGGCACGGCAACGTCGCGGGGCTCGGCGAGGCGCTCCACGCGCACCGCGAGACGTTCCCGACCTGGCGCGGGCACAGCGAGCAGGGCATGGCGCACGCCGCCATCGCCTACGCCAAGCAGCTGCGCCGGCGCCGCGCGATGATGGTGACGAGCTCGATCGGGCCGGGCGCGACCAACCTCGTGACGGCCTCGGCGCTCGCCCACGTCAACCGGCTGCCGGTCCTCTTCGTGCCGGGCGACGTGTTCGCGGGCCGCGGGCCCGACCCGGTGCTGCAGCAGCTCGAGGACTGGGGCGACGGCACGGTGAGCGCGAACGACTGCTTCCGCCCGGTGAGCCGCTACTTCGACCGCATCGCGCGGCCCGAGCAGCTCCTGACCGCGCTGCCGCGCGCGCTCGCGGCGATGACCGACCCGCTCGACTGCGGCCCGGCGACGCTTGCGTTCTGTCAGGACGTGCAGGCCGAGGCCTGGGACTGGCCCGCCGCGTTCTTCGCGCCGCACGCGTGGGTGCGGCGCCGGCCCGCGCCCGACCCGCGCGAGGTGGACGCGCTTGCGGACGCGATCCGGACCGCGCGCGCGCCGCTCGTGATCGCGGGCGGCGGGGTGCATTACGCTTTCGCGACCGAGACGCTGCGGGCCTTCGTGGAAGCGCACGGGCTCCCCGTCGGCGAGACGCAGGCGGGGAAGTCGGCGCTGCCGTGGGACCACCCGCTCAACCTCGGCTCCGTGGGCGTCACGGGCTCGGACGCGGCCAACGCCCGTGCCGCGGCGGCGGATCTCGTGATCGGCGTCGGCACCCGGTTCCAGGACTTCACCACCGGCTCGTGGGGCCTCTTCGCGGACCCCGGCGTGCGCTTCGCCTCGATCAACGTGGCACCCTACGATGCCGGCAAGCGCGGTGCGCTGCCGGTCGTCGGCGACGCGGGCGTGGCGCTCGATGCGCTCTCGGCCCGGCTCGGAGACTACCGCGCGCCGGCTCTCCCCGACGCCAAGGCCGACTGGATCGCCGATCTCGAGGCCGTCACCGCGGCGCCCGCCGACACCAACGCGCGTCCCTCCGACCAGGAGGTGATCGGCGCGGTGCAGCGGCAGGCCGGCGCCGAGACGGTGATCCTGTGCGCCGCCGGCACCATGCCGGGCGAGCTGCACAAGCTCTGGAAGGCGGGGCGGCCGGGGTCGTACCACGTCGAGTACGGCTTCTCCTGCATGGGCTACGAGATCGCCGGCGGCCTTGGAGCGAAGCTCGCAGAGCCCGCTCGCGACGTGATCGTCATGGTCGGCGACGGGTCGTACCTGATGCTCAACTCCGAGCTCGCGACGGCGGCGGCGATGGGGGTGGCCTATACCGTCGTGCTGACCGACAATCGCGGCTACGGCTGCATCAACCGGCTGCAGGCGAGCACCGGGGGGGCCGCGTTCAACAACCTCCTGGCGGACGCGTGGCACGTCAACGACGTGGCCATCGACTTCGTGGCGCATGCCCGCGCGATGGGCGCCGAGGCCGTCCATGCGGGCTCGATCGCCGAGCTAGAGGCCGCGCTCGCCGCGCGTCACGGCACGTCCAGGCCGACCGTGATCGTCATCGACACCACGCCCCATCCGCCGCGCGAGATCGGCGGCGCCTGGTGGGATGTCGCGGTGCCGGAGGTCTCGGACCGCGCCGAGGTCGCGGCGGCGCGCGAGGACTACGCCCGCCACGTCACGGAAAGATCGCCCGCATGATCCGCTGGGGCACCAACCCGATCGCCTGGTCGAACGACGACGACTGGTCGATCGGCGACCATCTGAGCCTCGAGGACTGCCTCGAGGATTGCCGTCGCATCGGCTTCGACGGGATCGAGAAGGGCCACAAGATGCCGGACGACGGCGCCGCCCTCAAGGCCGAGCTCGGCGGCTACGGGCTCGCCTTTGCCGGCGGCTGGCATTCGCTGAACCTCCTCGTCAACGACATCGAGACCGAGACCCGCGCGCTGCAGGCGTTCATCGACTTCACCCGCAGGGCGGGCGGCGACCACGTCAACGCCTGCGAGTGCTCGAACGCCGTCCACGGGAAGGATCACATCCCGGTCAACGACCGGCCGGTCCTGACGGATGCCGAATGGGCACGCTTCTCGCAGGGCTATGAGGCGCTCTCGGCGCACGCCGCGGGGCAGGGGATGCGGATGGGCTATCATCATCACATGGGCACGATCGTCGAGAGCGCGGCCGACATCGACCGCTTCATGGGCATGGCCGGTCCCCACACGCGGCTTCTCCTCGACACCGGCCACGCCTGGTTCGGCGGCGCCGATCCCGCGGCACTGGCGGCACGCTACATGGATCGGGTGAGCCACATCCACTGCAAGAACGTCCGGCCGGAGATCGCGCGCGCGGTCCGCGAGCAGGGCCTGAGCTTCCTCGAGGGCGTGCGCCGGGGCGCCTTCACCGTGCCGGGCGACCCCGAGGGATGCGTCGACTTCGCCCCGGTGCTGCGGATCGCGGCGGAGCACGGCTACGACGGCTGGATCGTGATCGAGGCCGAGCAGGACTCCGTGGTGCGCGACCCGGCCGAGTACCAGGGCCTCGGCCTGCGGACGCTGAAGGCCATTGCGCGCGAGGCGGGGCTCGGGGCCGCCGCGGAGCCCCCGCGGTGAGGCGCGCGCCCGGACCGCGCCGCCGAGGGGCGCCGGGGCAGCGGCCCGAGGCCGTGAGGCCGAAGCGCGACCCTCGCCGCATCTGCGGGTCGGCGCGCGGCGCTGCCCGGGCCGCGGGACCGTGCGCCGGTGCCGCGGCGCCGGCGGCCCGGTGCGGCGGGACCGCGCGCGTGGCCGCGCCGTGGCGGGACGCCTGATGTTCGACCTCGATCATCCGTTCTTCAAGCCGCTCTGGGTGCGGATCGCGGTGGCCGGGGTGGCGCTCGGCTGGGCGGTCGTGGAGGCTGTCGCGGGCTCGCCGCTCTGGGGCATCCTCTTCGGCGCGCTCGGCGCCTATGCGGCATACAGGTTCTTCTGGACCTTCAACCCGAGGGACGAGCCATGACCGACCTCTTGCGACGCCCCGCCGGGACCGCCGGCAAGGTGCACGACATCACGCCCGAGACCGCCGGCTGGTCCTACGTCGGGTTCGGGCTCTACCGCCTCGGCCCCGGCGAGGTCGCGGGCGAGGCGACGGGGGGCCGCGAGGCGATCCTCGTCCTCGTCGAGGGGCACGCGAGGATCGCCGCCGCGGGGCGCGACTTCGGCGTGCTCGGCGACCGCATGGACGTGTTCGAGCGCACGCCGCCGCATTGCGTCTACGTGCCCGGCGGCACGGACTGGCGGGCCGAGGCCACGACGGACTGCACGCTCGCGGTCTGCTCGGCGCCGGGAGCGGGTGGCTACCCCGCGGCGGTCATCGGCCCCGCGGGCATCGCGCTCGCGCCCCGCGGGCGCGGCACCAACACGCGCTACATCAACGCCATCGCGATGGAGGACCGGGACGTCGCCGCGAGCCTCCTCGTGACGGAGGTGTTCACCCCGGACGGGCACTGGTCGTCCTACCCGCCGCACCGCCACGACGAGGACGACTTCCCGCGCATGACCTATCTCGAGGAGACGTACTATCACCGGCTGAACCCCGCGACGGGCTTCGGGCTTCAGCGCGTGTTCACCGAAGACGGGACGCTCGACGCGACGATGGCGGTCGCGGACGGCGACGTGGTGCTGGTGCCGCGCGGCCATCACCCCTGCGCGGCACCCTACGGGCACGAGATGTACTACCTCAACGTCATGGCCGGACCGCGCCGCCGGTGGCGCTTCGAGACCCACCCCGACTTCGCCTGGATCGCGGAGCGCGACGGCTAGGCGTCGTACTCGATAGGGGATTCCGGTTTGGCTGGCGTCGTGATTCATTTCTGCTGAGAGCGGGAGGGGATGATGGCGGGATACGATCTAAGCGACGAGGACTGGTGGCTTGTCGAGCCGCTGCTTTCGAGAGCCGGGAAGGGCAAGCATTGGGTGGACGACCGGCGGGTGGCGAACGGGGTCTTTTATGCCCTTCGCACCGGTGCACCGTGGCGCGATCTGCCAGATCGGTATGGCCCCTACACGACGGTCTACAACCGCTTCAACCGCTGGGCCAAGCGTGGCATCTGGTTGAACGTATTCGAGGAACTGGCACGGCGTTCACCGCAGTCGCTGCAGTTGATCGACAGCTCCATCGTCCGCGCCCACCCGCACGCCTCGGGTGGAAAAAAGCGGGCGAGGATCACGCCATCGGCCGTTTTCGTGGCGGATTGAGCACCAAGATCCATGCCGTCGTCGATCAGGACGGTCTTCCCGTCCGCCTGCACATCACGCCCGGCCAGGCCTCCGACAAGACGGCCGCTCCGGCTTTGCTGGACGCGCTGCCGACCGGCACCGTGAGTGCAGATCGCGGCTACGACAGCCTGGCCCTGGTCGAGCGCGTCGCTGCCCGGGGCGGCACTGCGCATATCCCGACGCAAAGCCGCGTCCGCCTGCAACGCAGCGTCCCGCGAGACCTCTACCGCGAGCGCAACCTGGTCGAACGCTTCTTCTGCAAACTCAAGCAGTTCCGCTGCATCGCCACGCGCTTCGACAAACACGCGACAAACTTCCTCGCCGCCGTCGCCCTCGCTTCGGCACGGAGTTGGTTGCGATCAATTGAGTCCACGCTCTAGGCGTTCGGCGTCAGACGATGGTCGCCTCGGTCGCGGCGCGGAGGTCGGCCTCCGTCACGCCATCGGCGCATTCGACGATGGCGAGGCCGCCCGGCACCACGTCGAGCACGCCGAGGTTGGTGATGATGCGGTCGACCACGGCCTTGCCGGTGAGCGGCAGCGTGCAGGCGCGCAGCACCTTGCTCGCCCCCGCCTTCGATGTGTGGTCCATCACGACGATCACCCGGCCGACGCCCGCCACGAGGTCCATCGCCCCCCCCATGCCCTTCACGAGCTTGCCGGGGATCATCCAGTTCGCGAGGTCGCCCTCCTCCGACACCTCCATCGCGCCGAGCACCGCCGCCGCGATCTTGCCGCCGCGGATCATCCCGAAGCTCTGCGCGCTGTCGAAGTACGCGGTGCGGCTCAGTTCGGTGATGGTCTGCTTGCCCGCGTTGATGAGGTCGGCGTCCTCCTCGCCCTCGAAGGGGAACGGACCCATCCCGAGCATCCCGTTCTCGGACTGGAGCGTGATGTCCTTGTCGCCGACGTAGTTCGCCACCAGCGTCGGGATGCCGATGCCGAGGTTGACGTACCAGCCGTCCTCGAGCTCCTCGGCCGCGCGCGCGGCCATTCGGTTGCGGTCCCAGGGCATCGGATCGGCTCCTTCATCGTCGGTGGCGGACGCCGCGGCGCTCAGACCTCGGAGCCCGCGGCGGCGGCCTGCGGCGCGCGCGCCCGCGTCGTGCGCTGCTCGATGCGCTTCTCGTGGTCGCCCTGCACGAGGCGGTGGACGTAGATGCCGGGGAGGTGGATGGCGTCGGGGTCGAGCGACCCCCGCGGCACGATCTCCTCCACCTCCGCCACGCAGACCCGCCCGCACATCGCCGCCGGCGGGTTGAAGTTGCGCGCGGTCTTGCGGAACACGAGGTTGCCGGTGTCGTCGGCCCGCCAGGCCTTGACGATGGCGAGGTCGGCGACGATGCCGCGTTCGAGGATGTAGTCCTCGCCGTAGAAGGTCTTCACCTCCTTGCCCTCGGCGATGACCGTGCCCACGCCGGTGCGGGTGTAGAACCCCGGGATGCCGCTGCCGCCCGCGCGCATCCGCTCGGCGAGCGTGCCTTGCGGGTTGAACTCGAGCTCGAGCTCTCCCGCAAGGTACTGGCGCATGAACTCGGCGTTCTCGCCGACGTAGGACGACATCATCTTCCGGATCTGCCGGCTCTCGAGCAGGATCCCGAGGCCGAAGCCATCGACGCCCGCGTTGTTGGAGGCCACCGTCAGGTCTTTCGTGCCGGCGTCCCGGATTGCCGCGATCAGCAGCTCGGGGATGCCGCAAAGCCCGAAGCCTCCCGCGGCGATCAGCATCCCGTCGAAGAGGAGCCCGTCGAGCGCTTCGCGTGCCGAGGCACAGACCTTTTGCATATCATCCTCACCGATCGCGCCGGCAGCGCCGAGGAGACCGGACGCTGGCGTTCAAACCGGCGCCGGCCGGGCGCGCCGGATGTCGCGGTTCCGGTTCACACGAAACCGTGATGCGTCAGCCCCCCCAACTCCGGATCGGGCCGCAATCCATATGGACGAAGTTCGAGCGCGGATACCGCCCGACGCCGCCGGCGTTGCAGACCGTCGCCGCACGGGCCATCTGCGAGACGGTGCGCGAGCGGAGCCGGAGGTCGGCGGCCTGACCCTTCATGTGCAGCGAGTTCCGCGCCACGCCGCGTGACGAGGCGCGCAGCATCGCGTTGGTCTGCGCGGTGCGGTAGCCGGACAGGAGCATGTACGGCTCGTCGACATCCATCAGCCGATGCGCGGCAGCGAGGATATCGACCGTGCGCGCGTCGTAGCGGATCACCGAACCGGACCGCCAGTCGCGCATGAAGTGGTTGATTTCAGAAAGAACTTCCGGGATGTACTCGCCTTCGATCCAGTAGATCGTGTCGATGCTTTCGCCCGTGCGCCCGGAGTAGAGCCGCACCCGCCTCACGTCGCCGGCGCCGCGGAGGAAGCCCGAGGCGCGGGCGAATGTCGGTGCCGCCGCTACGGCCGTCATCGCAAACGCACCGAGCACGCCGCGCCGGCTGAAGCCGGCGGAAGTTTTCGCTGTCATCTATGCCTGTCCCGTCGTTCACCGCCGCTTTTTCGCGGCTTTCGCACCTGTCCCGAGATGCACGCATGTTATGGCACGAGTCATTTGGCCACAGAACCCGGCAATTGCCGGGACTGGTCACGGTTCGGCAACAGTCGGCGGAAACCCGCGCAATTCCGATTGACCGGGACGGGGCGGAGTGGTTCGTGAAACCGTGTCCTCCGGGCGACATGCGCGGTCATTCCGCGGCCCGCGGGGCTTGGCTCGGGGCCACGGGCGCGCCATCTCTCGGAGGCCGGACCAACGCGCCGCTAGGGGTCATCATGCGATTGCTGCACCACGTTCTTTCCGTATCGATCCTCACCGCCGCGTTCGGGGTTCCCGCCGTCGCGGAAGTGGCACCCCGGCAGTTCGCGGCGCTCGCCGCGACCGGGACGGGGGCGACAGCGGCGCCTGCGCCGACGACCGCCGAGATCGCCTTTCGCCAGGCCGTCGCGGAGGGGGCCGCAGGCGACGCCGCGATGGCCGCGTTCTACCGCGAGCGTGACTATGCCCCGATCTGGACCGGGGCCGGCGACGCCGATCGCCGCGGCGCGTTCCTCTCGGTGTTCGCACATGCCGGCGAGCATGGCCTGCCGGCCACCGCCGACGATCCCGCGACGCTGATCGCGGCATTCGAGGCCGTCCACGGCGAGCGCGACCGCGGGCTTCTGGAGGCGCGGATGAGCCGGGTGTATCTCGCATACGCGCGGGACGTGCAGACGGGCATCCTGACGCCGTCCAAGGTCGATCCGACGATCGTTCGCTCGGTGCCGCTGCGCGACCACGGCAAGCTCCTCGCCGGCATCGCGGGTGCGAGGCCGATGGCGTACCTGCGGTCGCTGCCGCCGTCGAACCCCGCCTACACCGTGCTGATGAAGGAGAAGCTGCGGCTCGAGCGCGTTGGACTGGCGGGCGGCTGGGGCCCCAAGGTGGGCGCGCGGGCGGTCAAGGTCGGCTCCTCGGGGGCGCCGGTCATCGCGCTGCGCGACCGGCTGGTGGCGATGGGCTACCTCGCCCGCACCGCGGCACCGAAGTACGACGCCGACCTGCAGGCCGCGGTGCAGCGCTTCCAGGCCGATCACGGCATGGTCACGGACGGGGCCGCGGGCGAGGCGACGATCCGGGAGGTGAACGTCGAGCCGGTGGAGCGGCTGCAGTCGGTGCTCGTCGCGATGGAGCGGCTGCGCTGGATCAACATGGACCTCGGACCGCGCCACGTCTGGGTCAACCTCGCGGACTTCACAGCGAAGCTCGTCGACGACGGCAAGGTGAGCTTCGAGACCCGCGCCGTGATCGGCAAGCCCGGCAGCGACACGCGGACGCCCGAGTTCTCGGACCAGATGGAGTTCCTCGTCGTCAACCCGACGTGGAACGTGCCGCGGTCGATCACGGTGAAGGAATACCTGCCGCTCCTGCAGCAGAACCCCTTCGCGGCGGGGCACCTCCGGATCATCGACCGCTACGGCCGCACCGTGCCGCGCGACGCGGTGGACTGGCGCCAGTTCACGCCGGCGACGTTCCCGTTCGTGATGAAGCAGCCGCCTTCCGACGGCAACGCGCTCGGGCTCGTCAAGTTCATGTTCCCGAACCGCTGGAACATCTACCTCCACGACACGCCGACGAAATCGCTCTTCAAGCGCGAGGTGCGCGCGTTCAGCCACGGCTGCATCCGGCTCGGCGACCCGTTCGACTTCGCCTATGCGCTCCTCGCGCGGCAGTCCGCGGACCCCGAGAGCACGTTCAAGGCGGCGCTGCGGACGCGCGTCGAGACCGTGCTGCCGCTGAAGGTGCCGGTCCCGGTTCACCTCGTCTACTTCACCGCCTGGCCCGACGCCCGCGGCCGCATCACCTACCGCCGCGACATCTACGGCCGTGACGCGCGCATCTTCGACGCGCTGGCGGGCGCCGGGGTCACGCTGCGCTCCACCGAGAGCTGACCGGGCCATGCGCCATGCCTGACATCGCCGAGATCGCGGCGGCGCTCGGGGCGGAGGCCGTCGGCGACCTGGGGCTCGACGTGACCGGCGCCGCCGAGCCCGCACGGGCCGGTCCGCGCGACCTCGCGCTCGCGATGGACCCGAAATACGCGGACGGCCTCGCCCAAGGGCGGGGCGCGGGCGGCGGTGCTCTGGGCCGGGGCCGACTGGCGCGGGCTCGGGCTTGCGGCCGCGATCTTCGTGCCGCGCCCGCGCCTCGCGCTCGCCGGCATCACGCGCGCGCTCGACGCAGGCCCCGCGATCGCACCGGGCATCCACCCGACGGCGCTGATCGACCCGAGCGCCGTCATCGGCGACGGCGCCGCCGTCGGACCGTTCGTCGTCGTGGGCCCGGGCGCCCGCATCGGCGCACGCGCCCGCATCGCGAGCCACGCGAGCATCGCCGCAGGAGCGCTGATCGGCGACGACGCACTGATCCTCGAGGGCGTCCGCATCGGCGCCCGCGTCCGGATCGGCGACCGCTTCATCGCGCAGCCGGGCGCCGTCATCGGCGCCGACGGGTTTTCCTTCGTCACGCCCGAGAAGGCCGGCGTCGAGGCGGTGGGCGGGCTCGGCGGCACCACGCCCGTGCAGCCCGACCAGTCCTGGACGCGGATCCATTCGCTGGGCTCCGTCGAGGTCGGCGACGACGTCGAGGTCGGCGCCAATTCCACCGTCGACCGCGGCACCATCCGCGACACGCGCGTGGGCTCGGGCACCAAGCTCGACAACCTCGTCCATGTCGGCCACAACGTCGAGGTCGGCCGCGACTGCCTGCTCTGCGCGCTCGTTGGCGTCGCGGGGTCCGTCAGGATCGGCAACCGTGTCGTGCTCGGCGGACAGGTGGGCGTGGTGGACAACATCTACATCGGCGACGACGTGATCGCGGGCGGCGGCTCGAAGATCCTCTCGAACGCGCCGGCGGGGCGGGTGCTGCTCGGCTACCCCGCGATCCGCATGGACAGCCACGTCGAGATCTACAAGGGCCTGCGGCGCCTGCCGCGGCTCTTCGCGCAGGTCGCGGCGTTGCAGGCAGCCGTCTTCGGTGGCGGCAAGGAAGGTGGCGATGCCTGACGAGATCGCGACGGACGCGGGCGCGGTGTCGAGCCGTGTGCGGGCGATCATCGCCGAGCAGGGCGTCCTCGAGTTCGACGACGTGCGCCCCGAGAGCCGGCTCGAGGACCTCGGCATCGACAGCCTCGGCCTCGTCGAGAGCATCTTCGCCATCGAGGAGGCGTTCGACATCACCGTGCCGTTCAACGCCAACGCGCCCGAGGAGAGCGAGTTCGACATCTCCTCGGTTGCCGCCATCATCCGCGCGGTGGAGACGCTGATCGCCCAGCAGCACGGATGAGGCGCGTCGCCATCACCGGCGCGGGCACGATCAACGCGCTCGGCCACACCGTCCCCGAGACGCTCGCCGCGTTCCGCGAGGGCCGCTGCGGCATCACCGATCTCGCGTTCCGCGACGTGGAGCGGCTGCAGGTCCGCATCGGCGGGCAGGTCCACGACTGGGACGCCGAGGCGCAGTTCAACCGCCAGCAGATCGCGCTCTACGACCGCTTCACGCAGTTCACCCTCCTCGCGGGACAGGAGGCGATGGCGCAGGCGGGGCTCGCGATCGACGGGCCCCTCGCCTGGGAGGCGGGCGTCGCGATCGGCACCGCGGGCGGCGGCGTGAACACCTGGGACGAGAACTACCGCTCGGTCTACGAGGAGGGCAAGAACCGCGTCCATCCGTTCGTCGTGCCGAAGCTGATGAACAACGCGGCCGCGAGCCACCTCTCGATGGTCCACAACCTCAAGGGCCCGAGCTTCACCGTCGCGACCGCTTGCGCCAGCAGCAATCACGCGATGGGGCAGGCGTTCCACCTCATCCGCGGCGGCGGCGCGCGGGTGATGCTGACGGGCGGGTCGGAGGCGATGCTCTGCTTCGGCGGCATCAAGGCCTGGGAGGGGCTGCGCGTGATGTCGCGCGACGCCTGCCGGCCATTCTCGGCCAACCGCAACGGCATGGTGCAGGGCGAGGGCGCGGCGATCTTCGTCTTCGAGGAGCTCGAGCACGCGCGGGCGCGGGGCGCCGACATCCTCGCCGAGGTGATCGGCTTCGCGATGACCTCGGACGCCTCCGACATCGTGATGCCGCAGCAGCAGGGCGCCGCGCGCGCGATGGCCGGCGCGATGCGCGACGCCCGCGTCGATCCGGCCCGCGTCGGCTACATCAACGCGCACGGCACCGGCACGGCGGCGAACGACAAGACCGAATGCGCCGCGGTGGCGGAGGTGTTCGGGCACCACGCCGACCGGCTGATGATCTCGTCCACGAAGTCGATGCACGGGCATCTCATCGGCGGCACCGGCGCGGTGGAGCTTCTCGCGTGCATCATGGCGCTCCGCGAGGGCGTGATCGCGCCCACCATCGGCTACGAGGAGCCCGACCCCGAATGCGCGCTCGACGTGGTGCCGAACGTGGCCCGCGACGCGGCGGTGGACGTGGTGCTCTCGAACGCCTTCGCCTTCGGCGGCCTCAACGCCGTGCTGGCGCTCGGCCGCGCACCGTGATGGCTAGTTGCCGTTCGCCGCGTTGTTCGCGTTGACCGCATCGTAGGCGGCGGTGAAGCCCTTCAGCGACACCGCGAGGACGACGGCCTGATCGGGTGCCGCGACGGGGACGATGGTGATCTCGGCCTTCGAGCCACGCTTGAAGGCGTCGACTTCGGGGCCGGTGAAGCCGATCCGGGAGATGCAGCCGACCTGGCTGCACCACGTGAAGGGATACTGCTTCGGTGTGCCGGTATCGACCTTGAGCGTCAGCTGCTGCGTCAGCAGCGTCTCGAGCGGTGCCACCACGGTCGCCCCCGCGGCCGCTTGCTGGCCGGCGGGCAATCCGAACATGCTGACCTCGGCGACGTTGTTGCCCTGGCCGTCCTTCAGGAGCTGGTACATCTGGCAAGGATCCTTGCCGTCCTGCGTCCGGACGCAGCGTTCCTGCCAGTCGCCGAAGGTGTCCTTGGTGTAGGTCGTCCCCGGGCCATTCTCGTCGGCCGTCGTGCCGAGCGAAAGGTCGTTCGGCGCCGGCGCGGCGCCGCCGGCTGCGGGAGGCGTCGGGGTGACCGGTGTCGGGGTGGGGGCGGCCGGCGTGTCGGGGCGGCCGGCGAGGTCTGCGCCGCCACCGGCGCCGCGAGGCCGAGGGCGAGGAGGAGGGCTGCCGCATGGCGTGCGCGGATCATTGACATGGAACGTCCCGTCGAGGTTTGAGGTCGTGCGGGGCTTAGCATGCCCCCCATCCGGTGTCAGGCCCCCAAACGCCGCGGGCCCCGGTACGAAGGGAGACGGGACGATGACGGTCAAACGCATCGTGGCGAACGTCGCCGCGGGCTCGATCGAAGAGGTGCGCGCGTTCTATGCCGATCTCAGGAGTTCGGCCTCGGGGTCGAGATGGATCTCGGCTGGATCGTGACGCTCGGCTCCGGCGAGACCGCGCCGGTCCAGATCGGCCTCGCGACCGAAGGCGGCTCCGGCACGCCGGTGCCTGATCTCTCGATCGAAGTCGACGACGCCGATGCGGTCCATGCGCGGGCGACATCTTTCAAAAACACCATCCATTTTCAGTGATTCCACACGCATTCTGTGGAATTTAGTCTACGGGTCCACCGATCGATCCGCTGCCGACGAGCCGTGGGGCGTGCGGCGGTTCTATCTGCGCGATCCTGCGGGGAAGCTTCTCAACGTGCTGGCGCACGCGAACGAAAAAAAGCCGCGCCGGTGACGGCGCGGCCAGGGTCAGGGAGGACGCCGGGCGAAGAGGGCCACGCCCGGCAGGGCCTTCCTGACAGAGGGGCGTTAAGATACCGTGCCTGCGAGCAGGGGCGGGGCGCGCATGGACGGCATCTTCATCGGCGGCGGCGGCGAGGGCTACGCCGTGCCGCAGCACCTCCTCCTCCGCACCGCCGCGCGGCATGGCCTCATCGCGGGCGCGACGGGAACCGGCAAGACGGTGACGCTGCAGATCCTCGCCGAGGGCTTCTCCGCGGCGGGCGTGCCGGTGGTCCTGTCGGACGTGAAGGGCGACCTCGCGGGCCTCGGCATGGCGGGCGCGCCCGAGGGCAAGCTCGCCGCCGCCTTTGCCGAGCGCGCGGCGACCATCGGGCTTCAGGACATCGGGGAGCGTGCCTTCCCGGTCGTCCATTGGGACCTCTTCGGCGAAGCCGGGCACCCGGTCCGCACGACGGTGGCCGAGATGGGCCCGCTCCTGACCGCGCGGCTCCTCGATCTCTCGGAGGCGCAGGAGGGCGTGCTCGCGATCGCCTTCCGCATCGCCGACGAGGAGGCGCTGCCGCTCCTCGATCTCAAGGATCTGCAGGCGATGCTCGGGTGGCTCGCCGAGAACGCAAGCGCTGTCGGCGCGCGCTACGGCCATGTCTCGCCGGCGTCGGTGGGCACGATCCAGCGCCGGCTCCTGCAGCTCGAGACCGACGGCGGGGCGCATCTCTTCGGCGAGCCTGCGCTCGACCTCAACGACCTCATGCTCCGCACGCCGACCGGCGAGGGCTACGTCTCGATCCTCGCCGCCGACCGGCTGATGGCCGCGCCCCGGCTCTATGGCACGGTGCTCCTGTGGCTCCTGTCGGAGCTCTTCGAGACGCTGCCCGAGGTCGGCGACGTGGAAAAGCCGGTGCTCGTCCTCTTCTTCGACGAGGCGCATCTTCTCTTCGAGGACACGCCGAAGCCGCTCGTCGACAAGATCGAGCAGGTGGCGCGGCTCATCCGCTCGAAGGGCGTGGGCGTCTACTTCGTGACGCAGACCCCGGCCGACGTGCCGCGCGACATCCTCGGGCAGCTCGGCAACCGCATCCAGCACGCGCTCCGGGCCTTCACCGCCAAGGACCGGCGCGATCTGCACGACGCCGCCGAGACCTACCGCGACAACCCCCGCTTCCCGACCGAGGACGCGATCCGCGAGGTCGGCACCGGCGAGGCCGTCACCTCGATGCTGGAGCCGAAGGGCGCGCCCGGCATGGTCGAGCGCACGCTGATCCGCCCGCCCGCGTCGCGGCTCGGGGCGATCACCGCGGCGGAGCGCGCGGGCCTCGTGGCCGCCTCGCCGCTCGCGGGCAAGTACGAGGCGGGGATCGACCGTGACAGCGCCTTCGAGCGGCTGGCCGCGCGCGCCGCCGAGGCCGAGGAGGCTGCCGCGCGGGACACGGCCGCGGCGGAGGAGCTGAAGTCCGCCCGTCGCTACGAGCGGCCGAAGCCCGCCGTCCGGCGCGGCGCCACCTTCACCGAGACGCTGACCCGCACCGTCGCGCGCGAGATCGGCTCCACCGCCACGCGCCGCATCGTCCGCGGCATCCTCGGCGCGATGCTGCGGGGGCGCTAGGGCGGCTCAGCCGCGGAGGAACTCCGCGTCGAGCTTCGCGCGCGCAGCACCCAGGAGTGTATCGGCCCGGCAAGCCGCTCCGGGTCGGCGCCGGCGGTGAACGTCGAGATCGCGGGCGTCCACGGACCGGCCCCGCCCATCTCGATGAGGATGGTGATGAAGTTCGTCGGACCGCGCGAGGCGCGGGTCATCGATCAGGGCGCCGTCCTCCGTCAACGCCACCCCCGGTCCGCGATGGCGAAGTGCCCGTGGCGGGTCGCATCGGCGGCCTTGCCCGTAACACAGGCACCCGGCGCGGCGGTCTCGTGTAGCGCCCCGACGTCCTAGCGCGCGCTCGAGAGCGGCCGGATCTTCAGTCGCGTCAGGCGGTTGTCCTTCTTCGCCGCGACCTCGAAGCGGAAGCCGTGGAAGCTGAAGACCTGGCCCTCCGCGGGGATCATCTGCGCCTCGTGGATCACGAGGCCGGCAACCGTGTTCGCCTCCTCGTCGGGCAGGGCCCAGTCGGTCGCGCGGTTGAGGTCGCGGATCGTCATCGAGCCGTCGATCAGGTAGTCGCCGGCCTCGGTGCGCTTCAGCGCGCTGTCGCCCGCCACGTCGAACTCGTCGGTGATCTCGCCGACGATCTCCTCGAGGATGTCCTCGAGCGTGATGAGGCCGCGGAGCGAGCCGTATTCGTCGACCACCAGCGCGAAATGCGTCCGCCGGTGCAGGAACTGCCGCATCTGCTCGTCGAGCGGCGTCGTGTCGGGGACGAAGTAGGGCTTCATCGCGATCCCGAGCACGTCGAGCGCGCTGATGGACGCGAGCGTGCCCGTCTCGCCGCGCACCAGCCGGTTGACCTCGCGCAGGAGATCCTTGGCATGGATCACGCCGACGACGTTCTCGGGCTCGCCGCGGTAGGCGGGCAGGCGCGTGTGGGGCGACGCGAGGCACTGGCTGAGGATGCGGTCGGGGGGCGCGTCCGCGTCGACCATCTCGATCTCGCTCCGGTGCCGCATCACCTCCTCGACGGTGCGGTCCGACAGGTCGAGCGCCCCGAGGAGCCGGTCGCGGTCCTCCTTCAGGACCGAGCCTTCGGAATGGCCGAGCGCGATGGCGCCGGCGATCTCGTCCTTCAGCGCGAGGATGCGGCTCTCGGGGTCGGTCTTGACGCCGACGAGGCCGAGCAGCAGCCGCACCAGCGCGCGCACCGCGCCGACGACCGGCGAGAAAAGCACGATCACCGTCCGGATGAGCGGCGCCACGCGCGAGGCGGCGCGCTCGGGATCGGTGATGGCATAGGTCTTGGGCAGCACCTCGGCGAAGACGAGCACGAGGACGGTCATCACCAGCGTCGCGAGCGCCACGCCGGACTGGCCGAAGACGCGGGTGAAAAGCGCGGTCGCGAGCGAGGCCGCGAGGATGTTCACGAGGTTGTTGCCGAGGAGCACCGCCCCGATCAGCCGTTCGCTGTCCTCGGTCACGTCGAGCGCGGCGCGCGCGCCCTTCGAGCCGCGGTCCGCCTGGGCGCGGAGCTTGCCGCGCGACGAGGCGGTCAGCGCGGTCTCGGAGCCCGAGAAGAACGCCGAGAGCACGATGAGCGCGAGGATGCCCGCCACGGTCGCCCAGAAGGCCACATCGAGGACGGCGGCAGGATCGGACATCGGAAGGCTCCGTTCAGGCGCGGGCGAGGGGGTGGTGGGCGAGCACCAGCTCGGCCAGCCGGTCCTCGACGACATGCGTGTAGATCTCCGTCGTCGCGATGTCGGCGTGGCCGAGCAGCGTCTGGATCACGCGCAGGTCCGCTCCGCCGGCGAGGAGGTGGGTCGCGAAGGCATGGCGGAGCGTGTGCGGGCTGACGCGGGCGGGGTCGATGCCGGCGGCGGCGGCCCAGCCCTTGACGAGATCGAACACCGCCTTTCGGGTGAGCGGACCGCGGCCCCGGACGGACGGGAAGAGATGCGGCGAGGCCGCGCGAGGGCCCGCGTCGCGGAGCGCGAGCCAGGCGCCGAGCGCTGCCCGCCCCGGGCCGGAGAGCGGCACCAGACGCTCGCGCCCGCCCTTGCCGCGCACGAGGAGCATCGCGGGATCGCCGCGCGCCGCGGCGACGGGCAGGCCCGCAAGCTCGCTCACGCGCATCCCCGTGGCATAGGCGAGCTCGACGAGGCAGGTGTCGCGGAGCGCCTGTCGCCCGGTGCGCGCGGCGCCGATCATGCGGGTCACCTCGGCCGCCGTGAGCGTGCCCGGCAGCGACCGCCGCGCCTTCAGGCCGCGGATCAGGACGGCGGGATTGTCGGCACGCCAGCCGTCCTCGACCGCGGCGCGGAAGTACTGCCGCACCGCCACCAGCCGCCGCGTCCGCGTCGCCCGAGCGAGGCCCGCGGCCTCGAGCGCCACGAGGTAGCGCTCGACGTCCGCGCGGGTCGCGCTCCGGTCGTCGAGCCCGTGCGCCGCGAGCCAGCCCGCGAAGTCCTTGAGGTCGCGCCCGTAGGCGAGAAGCGTGTTGCGCGCCGCACCCTGGTCCGCAGCCGCGGCTTCGAGAAACGCCTCGATCCGGTTCAGCATCAGCCGCGCCGCTCGAGGAGCATGAGCTCGAGAGCCGCCCGCCGTGCGGTGTCCTCGAGCCCGAGCGCGCGCAGCGTCGCCAGCCCCTCCGTCACGCCGCGAAGGTTGCCGCGCGTCCCGCCCGTGAGCCTGTCGGAGGCCACGAGTGCCGCCTCGCCGATCCGCCCGTCCGCGATGAGGCCGGCGAGATCCGCGGGCGGCTTCGCGGCAAGGCCGTCCCGGATCGCCGCGCCGAGCCCGTCGGGCGGGGCGATGCCCGCAGGCGCCCCCACCGCCACGCCGATGAAGAAGGCCGTGCGCGGGCTCGGCGCGGGCATCGGCACGGCGCGGGCCACCCGCTCATAGTCCGGCGAAAGGAGTCCTGCCTCGAGCGCCACCCGGCGGGCCTCGCCGCCGAGCGGGAGTGCGGCAAGCTCGGCGCCGTAAACCTCCGAGAATGCGGCCTCGAGCTCGATCTCCGCCATCGCGCCGTAGGCGGGCGGCAGGGTCGTGGCGATGGCCGGGACATCCTTGGCCCGGAACGCGGCATCGAACGCCTGGATCGCCGCGACGCGGTCCCAGACACCTCCCGACGCCGCGGGCTTGCGTTCGAGGTAGAGCCCGATGAGCCGGTTGACCGGCATCGCGCCCGAACGCGCCAGCCGCTCGGCAGCCTCGATCCGCGCCTTCCAGCCGGCGTTGTCGCGCAGGTCCGCCTGCGCGAAGGCGACGGGCAGGCTGTTGGTCGCGATGGGCTCTCCGATCGCCTCGAACATCCGCCACGCGAGCGGGCTCGGCAGTGGCGGCACTGCGAGGTCGGGCGCTGCTTCGGCGAGGTCGGGATCCAGGAAGCGGTCGAGGAGCTCGGTCATGTCGGGGCTCACGAGCCCCAGAGACTCGCCGGCGCGCAGGGTGAGCGCCGCCCCCGACCAGTCGCCGCCGCGCGCCAGGCAGAAGATGCGGGCGGGCAACGTCGGCGAGATGTCGGGACGGCCCCGCATCGTGGCGCAGGCGGCGTCCTCGTCGCCGACGAGGAGCGCCACGTCGAAGGCCCGGCGGAACGCCTCGGGCGTCGCGGCGCCGCCCGCGTCGAGAAGCGCGCGCGCCTGGTCGAGCGCGCCGAGGTCGAGGAGGAGATCGACGCGCGCCAGAAAGAGCGTGCCCGTTCCGTCGGCATCGACCGGCGGGTCGCTCTCGGCGAGCACGAGGCGCAGCCTCAGCGCCCGCAGCGCCGGCAGCTCGTCCTGACCGGCGCCACGCAAGAGGTCGACGATCCGCGCGGTCGGCGTCGGGCCCCAGAGGTCACGCGGCAGCCCCGTCACCGAGGCCGGCAGGATGCCTGCCGCATCGGGCGAAGGCGCGTCGATCGACGTCGTCGTCACGGGCGCCGCGGCGGCTCTCGGGCGCAGCGGCACGGAGCGTGGCAGCGCCGCCGGTGTCGCGACCGACCGCGACAGCCAGTCGATGGCCGAGAGCGGCGGCTTGGCGCGCGCGGGGCCGGCGGCCAGCGCCAGCAGGAGAAGCGCGCTAGCCGTCCGCATCGAGCGTCACCGGCTTCACGATCCGACCCTGCTGCGGCGTGAGGTTCCCCGGCCAGTAGGCATAGCCCGCCAGCGCCACGAAGCCGAGCACGATCAGAAGTAGAAGCACCCTCAACGTCCGCACGTCCGTTCCCGTCTCACGTCCCGCCCCCTCGGCCGCGCCTGTTTCCGGCGCTCGCCGCCGATTGTAACTGGTAACGCGGCCGAGTTCACGCCATTCGAGGCTGAGCGCGCGATTTCGTGCGGAGGCGGTGCTCATGGAACTCTCGTGGGACTGACGCGGACGGTGGTGCTCGTCGGGATGATGGGGGTCGGCAAGACGACGGTGGCGACGGCGCTTGCGAAACGGCTCGGCGTGCCCGCGGTCGATTGCGACGCCGAGATCGAGGAGGCGGCGAACATGACCATCGCGGAGATCTTCGCGCGCGACGGCGAGGCGTTCTTCCGGGCGCGCGAGGCGGCGGTCCTGGCGCGGCTTCTTGCGCGTGCGCCGGGCGTGCTTGCCACGGGCGGCGGAGCGTTCGTGGCCGCGGCCAACCGCGCGGCGATCGCGGCGCGCGGCGTGTCGGTGTGGCTCGATGCCGACGTGGCGCTCCTCTGGGAGCGCGTCCGGCAGCGTCCGACGCGCCCGCTGCTCGCGACGCCCGACCCCGAGGGCACGCTCGCCCGCCTACATGCCGCGCGCGCGCCGGTCTATGCCGAGGCCGACGTCACCGTGCGCGTCGCGCGTGCCGACACCGCCGATGCGGTGGCGGGGCACGTCATGGGCGCCCTCGCGGCGCGGCCGGGGATCCTGACGGCATGATCTTGTCGGTCGAGGTGCCGCTCGGCGACCGCGCCTACGAGGTGCGGATCGGCGCGGGGCTGCTCGCGCGGGCGGGCGCCGAGATCACGCCGCAGCTCCGCCGCCCCCGCGTCGCGATCGTCACCGACGCGACCGTCGCAGCGCTCCATCTCGACCGCCTGCTCGCGGGGCTTCGGGACATCGACGCGGCGGTACTCGAACTCCCGCCCGGCGAGGGAACGAAGAGCTGGGAGATGCTCGAACGCACGGTCGAATGGCTCGTGGCCGAGCGGATCGAGCGCGGCGACCTCGTGATGGCCTTCGGCGGCGGCGTCATCGGCGACCTCGCGGGGTTTGCTGCGGCGATCCTGCGCCGCGGCGTGCGCTTCGTGCAGGTGCCGACGACCTTGCTGGCACAGGTCGACAGCTCCGTGGGCGGCAAGACCGGGATCAACAGCCGTGCAGGCAAGAACCTCGTGGGCGCGTTCCACCAGCCCGTGCTCGTGCTCGCCGACGTGGACCTGCTCGGCACGCTGCCGCCGCGCGACTTCCTTGCGGGCTACGGCGAGGTGGCGAAGGTCGGGCTCCTGGGCGACGCCGCGTTCTTCGGCTGGCTCGAGGCGCATGGCCCGGCGCTCGTGCGCGGCGACGTGGCGCTCAGGACCGAGGCGATCCGCGTCTGCGTGGCCGCCAAGGCCGCCATCGTCGCCGCCGACGAGACCGAGACCGGCGACCGTGCGCTCCTCAACCTCGGCCATACCTTCGGCCATGCGCTCGAGGCCGCCACGGGGTACTCCCAGCGCCTTCTCCACGGCGAGGCGGTGGCGATCGGCTGCGGCCTCGCGTTCGACCTGTCGGCCCGGCTCGGGCTCTGCGGGACCGAAGCGCCCGACCGGGTGCGGGCGCATTTCCGCCGCATGGGCGCGCGCGCGACGGTCGGCGACATCCCCGGCGACCTGCCGGGGCCGGACGTGCTCATGGCGCTGATGGCACAGGACAAGAAGGTCGCGGCGGGCCGGATGCGTTACGTCCTCGCGCGCGGGATCGGCGCCGCCTTCGTCGCGGACGACGTGCCGGCGGAGGCGGTGCAAGCGGTGCTGGCGGGCGCGCGCGGCTAGAACGGGATCTCGTCGTCCATGTCGCTCTGGCCGCCGCCGAAGCCGCCACCGCCACCGCGCGAGCCGCCACCCATCGGCTCGCGGTCGTCGTCCATGCCGGAGGACGCGTTCCCGCCGTCACGGCCGCCGAGGAGCGTGAGCTCGCCCCGGAACTGGCGCAGCACCACTTCGGTCGAATAGCGGTCGGCGCCGGACTGGTCCTGCCATTTCCGCGTCTCGAGCTGGCCCTCGATGTAGACGCTCGAGCCTTTCCGCAGATACTGCTCGGCGATGCGCGAGAGGTTCTCGTTGAAGATCGCCACCGAATGCCATTCGGTCTTGTCGCGCTTCTCGCCCGTCGCCTTGTCACGCCAGCTCTCGGTGGTGGCGATGCGAAGGTTGCAGACCTTGCCGCCGTTCTGGAACGTCCGCACCTCGGGGTCTCGCCCGAGGTTGCCGATCAAGATGACCTTGTTCACCGAGCCCGCCATCGCCGTCTCCCTGTCGATCCTGCCCCGACATATCGTGATGGGCCCGCGAAGGCGAGACCTCTGGAACTGCGGCCCCGGCTTCGCTATGCGGGACCGGGGGAGGACCGCGGTGCGGATCGTTCGGGCAGTGGGACTGGCGCTGGCGCTCGCGCCCGGCGTGGCGCCGGCCGAGGGGCTGTCGCGGAAGCCGGTGGCTTCGCGCGACGCGCTCTTCCGGGCGCAGACCAAGCTCCTCGATACCCGGCTCGCCAGGCAGTACGAGGACAGTGCGCGCCTCCGCCCGAAGTCTGCCGCGCCGGCGATTCCGGTCTACACGGGGCGCTATACCGGCGCGTTCCTCGCCCATGCCCGAACCGCGGCGCGCGCGCACAACGTCCCCGAGGATCTGTTCCTGCGGCTCGTGCAGCAGGAGTCCGGCTGGAACGAGAAGGCGCTCTCGGTCAAGGGCGCCTCCGGGCTCGCGCAGCTGATGCCCGACACCGCGAAGCGGCTCGGCGTCGACATCGCGGACACGAAGCAGAACCTCGAGGGCGGGGCGCGCTACCTGCGGCAGATGTACGACCGCTTCGGCACCTGGCAGCTCGCGCTCGCGGCCTACAACGCGGGCCCCGAGGCGGTCGAGCAGCACCACGGCATCCCCCCCTACGCCGAGACCATCGGCTACGTGAAGGCGATCTGGGGCCGGTAGGCGCTATTCGGCGGCGATGGTGAACACGGGCTCCATGCCCATGAGCGTCGCGTCGTCGAGGTGGCACTTGATCTGGTGGCCGGGCTGCGGCGTCTTCATCGGCGGCACCACGGTCTCGCAGAGGTTGCCGGGCACGTGGCCCTTCCAGCGGCAGCGGGTCTGGAACGGGCAACCGGGCGGCGGGTTCATCGCCGACGGGATGTCGCCCTCGAGCACGATGCGCTTCTTGACGACGCGCGTGTCGGCGACCGGCACCGCCGACAGGAGCGCCTCGGTGTAGGGGTGGTAGGGCGGCGCGAACACCTCGTCGGTGGTGCCGAGCTCCACCACATGCCCGAGGTACATCACCATCACGCGGTCGCTGAGGTAGCGCACGATCGACAGGTCATGGCTGATGAAGAGGAGCGTCGTGTGGTTCTCGCGCTGGATGTCCATCAGCAGGTCCGTGACCGCCGCCTGCACGCTCACGTCGAGCGCCGACACCGGCTCGTCGGCCACCACGATCTTGGCGCCGCCCGCGAAGGCGCGGGCGATCCCGACGCGCTGCTTCTGCCCGCCCGAGAGCTGCCGCGGCATCCGGTCGGCGAAGGCGCGGGGCAGCTTCACGAGGTCGAGGAGGTCGAGCATCCGCGCCTTCCGCGCGGCGTCGTCGGCGCCCTCGTGGAAGATCTCGAGCGCGCGGACGATCTGCCGGCCCACCGTCATCGACGGGTTGAGCGTGTCGAACGGGTTCTGGAACACCATCTGCACCGACGACACCGTGCCGGTGGAGCGCTTCTGGATCGGCGTGTCCTGGATGTCCTGGTTGTAGAGCAGGATCTTGCCGCTCGTCGCGGTCTCGAGCCCCATCAGCACCTTGGCGAAGGTGGACTTGCCGCAGCCGGATTCTCCGACGATGGCGAGCGTCTCGCTCTCGCGCGCCTCGAAGCTCAGCGTCTCGTTGGCCTTCACGACCTTGGTGGCCCCGCCGCCGAAGAGCGCGCTCTTCGACACCTCGTAGTACTTCCTGAGGTCCTCCATGCGGAGCACCACGTCGCCCACCTCGGTCTTCAGCGACTTCTTCGGCGCGGCAGGCGGCTGCGACCAGTCGATCTCGTCCGAGCGGATGCAGCGCGCGCCGTGCCGGTCGTCGCCGGGGACCGCGTGCATCGGGATCTCCTGCGCGTCGCAGCGCCCGGCCACGAAGTACTCGCAGCGCGGGCCGAAGTTGCAGCCGGGCGGGCGCTCGTGGGGCAGAGGGAAGTTGCCCGGGATCGCCACCAGCGGGCGCTCGGTCTTCGAGGCGCCGGGCAGCGGGATCGAGCGGAAGAGCGCCTGCGTGTAGGGGTGCCGCATCCGGTCGAACACGGTGCGGACCTCGCCGGTCTCGACCGCCTCGCCCGAATACATCACGCAGAGCCGGTCGCAGGTGTCGAGGATGAGCCCGAGGTTGTGGCTGATGAACAGCATCGAGGTGCCGTACTTCACGCCGAGGTCGCGCACGAGGTCGACGATGCCCGCCTCCACCGTCACGTCGAGCGCGGTCGTCGGCTCGTCGAGGATGAGGAGCGCGGGCTTCGACATCAGCGCCATCGCGATGACGATGCGCTGCTGCTGCCCGCCCGAGAGCTGGTGCGGGTAGGCGGCGAGGATGCGGTCGGGGTCGGGCAGGCGGACGTCGTGGACCACCTGCCGCGCGAGCGCCATCGCCTCCCTGGCGCCGAGCCCCTCGTGGATCATCGGCACTTCGGCGAGCTGCGCGCCGACGCGCATCGCGGGGTTCAGCGACGCCATCGGCTCCTGGTAGATCATCGCGATCTCGGAGCCGCGGATGCGGCGCAGCTCCTCGTCCGACATCGTGGTGAGCTCGCGGCCCTTGAAGCGGATCGAGCCGCCGGTGATGCGGCCGTTCGTGCCGAGATCCTGCATCACGCCGAGCGCCACCGTGGACTTGCCGCAGCCCGACTCGCCCACGAGCCCCATCGCCTCGCCGGGCATCACCGTGCAGGAGAAGTCCATCACGGCGGGGATTTCGCGGAGCCGCGTGAAGAAGCTGATCGAGAGGTTCTCGATCTCGAGGATCGGGCCCGCATAGGCGTCCGGGCGCCGCGCGGGCGCGTCGGTCACGGTATCGGTCATGCGGCCGTCTCCTCGGGTGCGGGGCCGGCCGCGATCGCGTCGATCTCGATCAGCCAGGACGCCTCGAACATGGTGCCCATCACGCCGGTGACGGCGGGGAGCGGGCCGCCGAGGATGCGCGTCGCGATGGGGACGAGCGCATGCGCGGTCGCGCGGTCGGGCACGTAGGCGGTGAGCTTGACCAGATGCGCGAGCGTCATCCCGGCGGCGGCGAGCCGCGCCTCGACGTTGGCGAACGCCACGCGCGTCTGCGCCTCGAGCCCGTCGGGCACCGTGCCGTCCGGGCCGACGGGCACCTGCCCGCTGAGGAAGAGGAGCCGGCCGGGACCGTCGACCGCGACGGCGTGGGCATACCCAAGCTCAGACGACGGGAAGGGCGTCACGCGCATGCTCAATCCCTGAGGCTCTCCTCGCGCAGGCCGTCCGCGAGGAGGTTGAGGCCGAGCACGAGGCTCATCAGCGCCAGCGCCGGGACCACGGCGGGGTGCGGGTAGACCGACAGGAGCTTGCGCCCGTCGTTGATCGTCGAGCCCCAGTCCGGGCTTTCCGGGCTCACGCCGAGGCCGAAGAAGCCGAGCGTGCCGAGCAGGATCGTGACGTAGCCGATGCGGAGGCAGAAGTCGACGATGAGCGGCCCGCGCGCGTTGGGCAGGATCTCCCACAGCATGATGTACCACGACCCCTCGCCGCGCGTCTGGCCCGCCGACACGTAGTCGCGCGCCTTGATGTCGAGCGTGATGCCGCGGACGATGCGGAACACCGTCGGCGCGTTGACGAACACCACCGACACGAAGACGTTGAGGAGGTTCGGCGGCATCGCGAAGATGCCCGTCGGATCGGCGTTGAACGCGAGCCCGGAATACGCCCAGAACCCGAGCACCAGCACGACGCCGATGTAGAGGTTCCGTTTCATCGGGTCGATGAAGTAGCGGCTGTTGAACAGCAGCACGAGGAACACGATGGGGAAGAGGAAGAGCACCGCCGCGAGGATCGTCGGGATGCCAGTCAGGCGGATCTCCGGCGTGACGA
Source organism: Paracoccaceae bacterium (assembly GCA_965219015.1). Taxonomy (GTDB): domain Bacteria; phylum Pseudomonadota; class Alphaproteobacteria; order Rhodobacterales; family Rhodobacteraceae; genus CBDCNH01. The sequence continues at coordinate 334,918 of CBDCNH010000011.1, read as the reverse complement.
GGAGGTAGAAGAGCAGGATCACCGGGAACGCGAGAACGAGGTTGGCGAGGAACGACAGGAACGTGTCGAGCCGGCCGCCGAAGTAGCCCGACGGCAGGCCGAGCACGATGCCGACCATGAAGGCAAAGATCGTCGCCGCCGGCGCGATGGCGAGCACCCGGCGCGCGCCCATCACCATGCGGCTGAACACGTCGCGCCCGAGCCCGTCGCCGCCGAAGAGGTACCAGGCGCCGGTGCCCTCGAGCGGCGCGCCGGGCTTGGCGAACTTCATCGGCGCGATCGCCTGCAGCGGGTCCTGCAGGATCACCACGTCGGCAAGGAGCGCCGTGAACACCCAGAAGAGCACGATGGCGAAGCCCGCCACGCCGACCGGGCTGTCGAAGAGCTTGCCGTAGAGCCCGAGCCGCCGCTTGAACGGCACCGACACCGCGAACACCGCCGCCATCGCCGCGAACACCGGCCAGAAGCGCAGCAGCACATGCGCGAGGATACCGCCCCAGCCAAGAACCTCGCCCTCCATCAGGCGAGCCGGATGCGGGGGTTGAGGTAGACGTAGCCGATGTCGGAGATGAGCTGCGTGAGGAGCACCACGATCACCGCGACCACAGAGCAGCCGAGCAGCAGCTCGATGTCGTTGTTGCCCGCCGCCTGCACCAGCGTCCAGCCGAAGCCCTTGTAGTTGAAGAGCGTCTCGACGATCACGACGCCGTTCAGGAGCCACGGGAACTGCAGCATGATGACCGTGAAGGGCGCGATGAGCGCGTTCCGGAGCGCGTGCTTCAGCACCACGTTGCGGAACGCCACGCCCTTCAGCCGCGCGGTGCGGATGTACTGCTGCGTCATCACCTCGGTCATCGAGGCGCGGGTCATCCGGGCCACGTAGCCGATGCCGTAGAGCGCGATGGTCATCACCGGCAGCGCGAAGTTCTCGAACGTCCGGTGGTCGAGCGCGCTGGTGGCGGAGCCCTTGAAGAGCGTCTTGCCGTCGATCAGCCCCCAGTCGGCGAGGAGCGGCGACAGACCCACGGTCGAGGAGGCGAAGAGCGCCACCAACACCACGCCCGACACGTATTCCGGCGTCGCGGTGGAGGCGATGGCCACCGCCGAGAGCGAGCGATCGAGCTTCGAGCCCTCGCGCATCCCCGACAGCACGCCGAGGAGGAGCGAGGTCGGGATCATCACGATGAGCACCCAGAGCATCAGCCAGCCGGTCGCGGCGAGGCGCACGGAGATGATGTTGGCCACGCTGTCGCGGAACACCGTCGAGGTGCCCCAGTCGCCCTGCAGCACGCCGCAGAACGTGGGCGCGTTGGCGGGATCCTGGCCGCGCGCGATGCAGCGTCCGGTCGGCACGCCGTCGTCGTTGCGGACCCAGCCCGGCGCGACGCCGAGCCACTCGCCGTAGCGCTTCAGGATCGGCTGGGCGTAGCCGTGCTTCTCGATCCAGCGCTCGACCTCCGCGTCGGGCATCCGGCTCGACGCCTCGGACTTGGCCAGCTTCTCGAGGTTGGGCGGCAGGTTGGTGAGATAGAAGACGGCGAACGTCAGGCAGAGCGCCGTCAGCAGCATCGTCAAGAGACGGCGCAGGAGGAAAATCAGCATGGCGTCACTCCCGGACTGGGCAGGGCAGAAGCCCGCCGCGCGCGGGCGCGGCGGGCGGGTCCGGGAAACTCACGCCGGGTCAGGCCTCGATCCACCACTTGTAGTGATGCAACTCGAACGTGGGGTGCATCTCCGCGCCGCGGATATTGTCGTTCATGTGCCGGTAGAGCGAGCGCCAGTACGGCTGGATGAGGACGCCGCGGTCCCGCATGATGTGCTCGATCGTGGCCATGACCTCGCTCCGCGCGTCGGCATCGTCGATCGAGAGCGCCTTGGCGAGCGTCGTGTCGAACTCGGGGTCCGAGAAGGCGGTCTCGTTCCACGCCTCGCCGGTCCGGTAGGCGAGTGCCAGGATCTGCACTCCGAGGGGCCGCATGTTCCACTCGGTCGACGAGAACGGGTACTTCGTCCAGTCGTTCCAGAACGTCGATCCGGGAAGGATGGTCCGCTTGACGTTGATCCCAGCGTCGCGGAGCTGCGCCGCGACGGCGTCGCAGGTCTTGGCCTGCCAGTCGTCGTCGATGGAGATGAGCTCGAACTCGCTGTCGCCCGCGCCCGCCGCGTCGATCATCTCCTTGGCCTTGGCGGGGTCCACGACCATCGGCTCGATCTTGGCGTATTCGGGATGGATCGGGCAGACGTGGTGGTTCTCGGCCACCGTGCCGAGCCCTGCGTAGCCAAGCTCGAGGATCACCTTGTTGTCGACCGCCATCTGCAGCGCGCGGCGGACGTTGACGTCCTTGTAGAGCTCGGCGTCCTGGTTGAAGCGCACCGCGATCGTCGCCGCCGTCGTCACCTCGGACTTGGTCAGCCCGAGCCCGTCGAGGACGGCCACGAACTCGCCCTTGGTCTGGTAGTCCATGTCGATCTCGCCGGCCTCGAACGCCGCGACGAGAGCCGCGGGATCGGTCCCGGTGTCGATGAACTCGATGCGGTCGATGTAGGCGCCTTCGCCCCACCAGGCGTGATCCGTGTTCTTGACGAGCACCTGCTTGACGCCGACGTCGTTCTGCTCGGGCTTGTAGGGCCCGGTGCCGACGAAGTTCACCGACGGGTCGCCGCCGTCGTAGCCCTTGTGGACCACCGCGGCCGGGTAGTCCGACATGCCGGCGATGACGGTGATGTCGGGCGCGTTGAGCGACAGCTTGACCGTCATCGGATCGACGATGGTGATGGCCTCGGGGCGCATCTTCTTCGTCGCAGGGTCGCTGAGGTTGGCCATCCGCGTGGCCATCGAGTTGCCCTCGACGGTGCCGTCGCACCAGCGCTCGATGTTGAAGGCCACGTCCTCGGCGGTGAACGGATCGCCGTTCGACCAGGTCACGTCGGGGCGAAGATGCAGCGTGTACTCGGTCGCGTCGTCGTTGCTGTCCCATTCGGTGAGGAGTTGGCCCTCGAAGGTGCCGTCACGCTGGTACTCGACGAGGTATTCGAGCCAGCCGCGCGTGAAGTTGGTGATCTCCGACCAGTCCGCGAGGCGCGGATCCTTGATGGCCCGCGTCTCCATGTTCATCCTCAGCGTGCCGCCCGGCGTGGGCTCGGCGGCGCTGGCTCTCGGGGCCGCGAGGCCGATCATGCCGTATGCCACGGCGGTCGAAGCGCCGAGGGCCGAAGCGCGGGTCAGAAAATCGCGTCGGCTCATCTTGCCGGCAGCATAGTCGCGGGCATAGGTCCGGATCCCTGGATGCCGCGCCGCATCGCGTGTCGTCGCATGGCTCATGGTCTTCTCCCTCTCGGTCGTGTCCCCGCCGCAGCTTCGGCAGCGCAGAAGGGCTTCCCCGCCCGCTGCACCTCTCGCTGATGGGCCATGACGCACGGTTTCCGCCGTTGCGTCAATGATTGGCTGCGACATGGCGCCCGATACAACCCCAGCGCGCAAAGCGGTCGGGTTCAGCCGCTGCGCCGGAAGGCCGAGGGCGTCTGCCCGGTCCGGCGCTGGAAGGCGCGGGTGAAATAGGCGGGCGAGGTGAAGCCGAGGCTCCGGGAGATTTCGGCGACGGGAAGCGCCGTTTCCGCGAGGAGCCGGCGCGCCTCGAAGACCACGCGCTCCTGCAGGAGGTCCGACGCGGGCCGCCCCGAGGCCGCGCGGCAGACGCGGGTGAGATGCGTCGCCGTCACGCCGAGGCCCTCGGCATAGGCGCCGACACCCTTGCCGGAGCGGAACTCCTGTTCGACGAGCGCGGTGAACCGCGCGGCGAGCCGGCGCGCCGCATCCGGGCGCGGCGTGTCGGCGGCGGCTGCCGCGACCTGGCGCTCGAGCCAGACGCCGACGAGCGCCAGATGCGCCGCCGCCGCGCGCGCCGCCCCGGGGCGCGTGCTGTCGCTCTCGCGTTGCAGCGCGTCGAGCAGCAGCGCCATCTCGGTCTGCGAGGCCACCTCGCGGACGCGCAGGTGCTGCGGTGTCTCGGGGAGGACCGCCCTCGTGCCGCGACCGAAGAAGACCGCCGTCCCGAAGGCCTGCGCGGTGATCTCGAAGCCGTGCATGATGCCCGGTGGCACGAAGACGGCGTTGAAGGCGCCGTAGCCGCGCGTCGTGCCCGCGACGGTGATCCGGCCCTGCCCGCGCGTGACCCAGAGGAGGAACGGCTCCGCGAGGCTCCGCATCGCCTCGATGCGCCAGCGCCCGCCCGCCGCGAGCCGCGGGATCGCGACGAGCCGCGCGGGCGAGGGGCCGTCCGGAGGGGGCGCGTCCTGGGTCAGGGGCATGCTCCGAGCGCTACGCCGCGCCGTCAGACGGGTCAAGCGCGCGCCAGTGACCCATGCGGCTTCGTGCCCAGGTGCGTTGCCGCTTGGCATAGCGCCGCGTCGCGGTGCCCGCCGCCGCGAGCGCCTCGCCGAGCGTGAGCTGGCCCGCCAGATGCGCCGCGAACTCCGCCGCCCCGATCGCGCGCGCCGCCGGAGCGCCCGGCGGAACGCTGGCTCGGCGCACCTCCTCGAGCACGCCCTCGGCCAGCATCGCGCCGAGCCGCGCGTCGATCCGGTCGCCGAGCCAGCGCCGGCCGGGCACCAGCTTGAACGCCGCGGTCTCGCCGGGCGGCAGCAGCGGCGGCGGCGTCTCCGCCTGCCAGTCCGCCAGCCCGCGGCCCGTCGCCCGCTGCACCTCCCAGGCGCGCTGCACCCGTGCCGGGTTGGCGGCGTCGATGCCCGCAAGCGTGACCGCGTCGATCTCGTCGCGGAGTGCTGCGATGCCGCCGGCCGCCAGCCGCGCGTCGGCCTCCGCGCGGATCGCGCCGGGGACGGGCGGGACCGCGGCGAACCCTTCGGTCAGCGCCGCAAAGGCGAGCCCGGTGCCGCCGACGATGATCGGTCGCTCCGGCCCGCCGAGGAACGCCGCCACCTCCCGGAGCCAGTGCCCGGCGGAGTAGGGCGCGCCGGCCGCGACATGCCCGTAGAGGACGTGCGGCGCGCGCGCGACCGCGTCCGCATCCGGTCGCGCCGTCAGCACGCGCCAGCAGCCGTAGACCTGCAGCGCGTCGGCGTTGACGATGACACCGCCCCGCGCCTCTGCCACCGCCAGCGCCAGCCCCGACTTCCCCGATCCGGTCGGCCCGGCGAGCAGGATCGGGCGCGCGGGATCGACCGCCAGCAAGACGTCCAGCGTCTCCCGATGCCCGTTGAACATCACCGCTCCATGCCCCATGCTGCATGGCAGCGAAACGCGCGAGGGAAGCCCTCCGCCAGAGCCCGCAAGGACCGCGCCGCATGCCCCCCGATGCCGAACCGCTGATCGCGCCCGATGCGCCGCCCGCGATCAAGTACCGCCGCGTCCTGCTGAAAATCTCCGGCGAGGCGCTCATGGGCAACCTCGGCTACGGTCTCCATCCGCCCACCGTCGCCCGGATCGCCGGCGAAGTGAAGACGGTCTACGACCTCGGCGTCGAGATCTGCATGGTGATCGGCGGCGGCAACATCTTCCGCGGCCTGCAAGGCTCCGCGCAGGGCATGGAGCGCACCACCGCCGACTACATGGGGATGCTCGCCACGGTGATGAACGCGCTGGCGCTGCAGGCTTCGCTCGAGGAGCTCGGGATCCACACCCGCGTGATCTCGGCGATCCCGATGGACCAGGTCTGCGAGCCCTACATCCGCCGCCGCGCCGTGCGCCACCTCGAGAAGCGCCGCGTGGTCATCTTCGCCGCCGGCACCGGCAATCCCTATTTCACCACCGATACGGCCGCGACGCTGCGCGCCACCGAGATGGACTGCGAGGCGATCTTCAAGGGGACCAAGGTCGACGGCGTCTACGACCGCGATCCCAAGCGCTTCCCCGACGCGCGCCGTTACGCCGACGTGACCTACGACGAGGTGCTGCAGAAGCACCTCGGCGTGATGGATGCCTCCGCCATCGCGCTCGCTCGCGACAACGACCTGCCGATCATCGTGTTCTCGCTCGACGAGCCCGGCGGGTTTCGCGGCATCCTCGCGGGCGAGGGAACCTACACCACGGTCCACGGCTAGGGTTTCGGCGGGGCCGCGGCTATACATCGGTAACGGTTCGGCTCTATAAGCCCACCGCATCGGAGCCCCAGGGAAAGGCCGAGAATGGCAAGCGCCAACGACGACCTCGAGATCGACCTCGACGACATCGAACGCCGGATGGACGGCGCGATGGCGGCGCTCCGGACCGAGTTCGCCTCGCTCCGGACGGGCCGCGCCTCGGCGAGCATGCTCGAGCCCATCATGGTCGATGCCTACGGCTCCGCGACGCCGATCAACCAGGTGGGCACCATCAACGTGCCCGAGCCGCGGATGGTCACGATCAACGTCTGGGACAAGGGGCTCATCGGCAAGGTCGAGCGCGCGATCCGCGATTCGGGGCTCGGCATCAACCCGGTCGTCGATGGCCCGATCATCCGCCTGCCGATCCCGGAGCTGAACGAGGAGCGCCGGGCGCAGCTCGCGAAGGTCGCGGCGCAGTATGCCGAGCACGCCCGCGTCGCGGTCCGCAACGTGCGCCGCGACGGCATGGACCAGGTCAAGAAGGGCAAGTCCGCCGGCATGGCCGAGGACGACCAGAAGATCTGGTCCGACGAGATCCAGACGCTGACCGACCGCTCCATCGCGGCGGTCGATCGGCTTCTGGAGACCAAGCAGCAGGAAATCATGCAGGTCTGACGGCCTGCGGTGCAGTAGCTCCGGCGGGCCGGTGCCCGTCCGTGTCGTAAAGGGGAAGGCCTTGGCCGCCAAGGACATGCAGCTGCGGGTTCCGGCCCATGTCGCCATCATCATGGACGGCAACGGCCGCTGGGCCACGCAGCGTGGCTGGCCGCGGCTCGTCGGTCATCGCCGTGGCGCCGAGAGGGTGCGCGAGATCGTCAACGCCTGCCCCGACCTGGGCGTCCGGCACCTGACGATCTACGCCTTCTCGACCGAGAACTGGAAGCGCTCGACGCGCGAGGTGCTGGGGCTCATGGGGATCTTCAGCCGCTACATCGAGACCGAGGCCGACCGGCTCAGCGCCGAGGGGATCCGGATGCGCTTCATCGGCGAGCGGATGCGGCTCGACCGCAAGCTCCGGCGGCTCATCGAGGGGATCGAGGCGCGCACCGCGGGCAACCGGCGGCTCGATCTCACGGTGGCGATCAACTACGGCGGGCGCGACGAGATCCTGCGCGCGGTGCGCGGCCTCGGTGCCGCCGTCGCGCGGGGCGAGCTCGCGCCCGACGCCATCGAGGACGCCGACCTCACGCGCCATCTCGACACCGCCGACCTGCCGGACCCCGACCTCGTGATCCGCACCTCGGGCGAGACGCGCATCTCGAACTTCCTTCTCTGGCAGTCCGCCTATGCCGAGTACGAGTTCACCGAGACGCTCTGGCCCGATTTCACGCCGGCCGAGCTCGGCGACATCCTCTACCGCTTCGCCCGCCGCGAGCGCCGCTTCGGCGCGATCGCGGTGTGAGGCGCCGGGCGGCTCCCGACAGGATTTGCCCCGCGGCCCCACGCGGCGGGCGCGACGCGCGGTGCGGCCCGGCCGATACCGGCGCGCGATGAGCGGTGCGGGACGCTTCGGCGACCTCGTGCCGCGCACGCTGTCCGGGCTCGGGCTCGGGCTTCTCGGCACAGCGGCGGTCTGGGCCGGCGGGGGGTGGTTCCGCGCCTTTGCGGCGCTCGCCGTCGCGGGCATGGTCTGGGAGCTCGCGCGCATGGTCGATCCCGGCGGCAGCCGCGTGCGCCGGTTGCCGCGCCGCGTGGGCTTCGGCCTGCTCGCCGGCGGTACGGTCGCGGCATCGGGCGTCCTCGCGGCCGGCTGGCTCCTGCCGCTGGCGCTTCTGCCGTCGTTCCTCGGCTTCGCCGCGATGCCGCGGTACCGCGCGCTCTTCGGGCTCGCGGCCGCGCTCGTGGTGCTCGCGGGCTTCGGGCTCGCGCATCTGCGCGACGCCGTCGGGCTCGTCTGGATGCTCTGGCTCGTCCTCGTCGTGATCGCGACGGACGTGTTCGGCTACTTCGCCGGGCGGCTCATCGGCGGGCGGAAGTTCTGGCCGCGGGTCTCGCCGAAGAAGACCTGGTCCGGCACCGTCGCGGGCTGGGTCGTCTCGGCGGCGGTGGGCGCAGGCTTCGTGGTGGCCACCGGCGCGCGCGCGGACCTCGTCGGCATCTCGGTCGCGGTGTCGATGGCCGCGCAGATGGGCGACATCGCCGAAAGCGCGATGAAGCGGCGCATCGGCGTCAAGGACAGCTCGAACGTGCTGCCGGGGCATGGCGGGCTCATGGACCGTTTCGACGGGATGCTCGGCGCGTCGCTTCTCCTCCTCGTCGTCGAGCAGACGGTGGCCTTCCCGCCGGGCGTGGCGGCCTGAATGCGGCGGATCAGCATCCTCGGCGCCACCGGCTCGATCGGGGCCAACACCTGCGGCCTCATCGCCGGCACCGACGTGGCGGTGGTCGCGCTGACCGGCGGACGCAACGTGGCGGATCTCGCGGCGCAGGCGCGTGCGCTGCGGGCGGAGGTCGCCGTGACCTGCCACGACGACCTCCTCGGGCCGCTCCGCGACGCGCTCGCGGGCTCCGGGGTCGAGGCCGCGGCGGGTCCGGCGGCGCTCGTCGAGGCGGCATCCCGCCCGGCGGACTGGACCATGTCGGCCATCGTCGGCGCGGCGGGGCTCGGCCCCGGCTTCGCCGCACTCGCGCACGGCGGCACGCTGGCGCTCGCCAACAAGGAGAGCCTCGTCGCCGCGGGGCCGCTTCTTCTGGCCGAGGCACGGCGCCACGGCGCCACGATCCTGCCGGTCGACAGCGAGCACTCGGCGATCTTCCAGGCGCTCGCCGGCGAGGACATGGCGGCGGTCGAGCGCATCGTCATCACCGCCTCGGGCGGCGCGTTCCGCGACTGGCCCGCCGAGCGCCTCGCCGCCGCCACCGTCGCGGAGGCCTCGTCGCACCCGAACTGGGCGATGGGGCAGCGCATCACCATCGACAGTGCGTCGCTCTTCAACAAGGCGCTCGAGATGATCGAGACGCGCGAGTTCTTCGGCGTGGCGCCCGAGGCGATCGAGGTCGTGGTCCATCCGCAATCCATCGTCCACGCGCTCGTCGGCTTCCGCGACGGCGCGATGATGGCGCACATGGGCGCCCCCGACATGCGCCACGCGATCGGCTACGCGCTCCACTGGCCCGAGCGGCGGCACCTGCCCGTCGCGCGGCTCGACCTCGCGGCGCTCGGGTCGCTCACCTTTCGCGCGCCCGACCCCGCGCGCTATCCGGCACTCCGGCTCGCGCGCGAGGTGATGGCGACGGGAGGGCTCGCGGGCGCTGCGTTCAACGCGGCCAAGGAGGTGGCGCTCGACCGCTTCCTCGCGGGGCGGATCGGGTTTCTCCGCATGGCGGAGGTCGTCGAGGCGACGCTCGCGCGCATGGCCGCAGGCGACGGCCTCACAAATGCCCCGTCCGATCTTGATACGGTCCTCGCCGCGGACCATCTCGCCCGGGTGCGGGCGGCAGAGGCGGCGGAGTAGGCGAGACGTGGACATCCTGAGCCTGATCCCCTCGGCAGGCGGCCTCGCGCAGACCGTCGTGGCCTTCGTCGTGGCGCTGTCGGTGATCGTCGCGGTGCATGAGTACGGCCACTACATCGTCGGGCGCTGGACCGGCATCCACGCGGACGTGTTCTCGCTCGGCTTCGGCCCGCGCATCGCCGCCTGGACCGACCGGCGCGGCACCCGCTGGCAGATCGCGGCGCTGCCGTTCGGCGGCTACGTGAAGTTCCGCGGCGACGCCGACGCCGCGAGCGTGACGCCCGACGCCACGGCCTTCGCGGCGCTTCCCGAAACGGAGCGGCGGCACACCATGCTGGGCGCACCCCTCTGGGCGCGCGCGCTCACCGTCGCGGCGGGGCCGGCCTTCAACTTCGTCCTCGCGACGGCGATCTTCGCGGGCTACTTCATGGTCTCGGGCACCGCCATCGACCGGCCGGTGATCGGGACGCTGGTGCCGCTTCCCGGCGTCGAGACCGCTCTGCGCCCCGGCGACCGCATCACCGCCGTCGCGGGGACGCCGACCCCCGACAACGCCGCCTTCGCCGACGCCATCGAGGGCATCCCGCCCGCGCCGTCGGTCGCCTATACGGTCGAGCGCGACGGCGCCGAGACCACGCTGGACGGCCCCTATCCGCAGCCGCCGCTGGCGCAGTCGGTGCAGCCGCTCTCGGCCGCCGATGCCGCCGGGCTGCGGGCCGGCGACGTGATCACCGCCATCGACGGCCGCGACATCTACGCCTTCAGGGAGCTGCAGGACGCGACCGCCGCCGCCGACGGCAGGCCGATGGCGCTCACGGTCTGGGAGGACGGGGAGACGCGCGACGTGACGCTGAGCCCGCGCCGCACCGACGTCCCGACGGCCGACGGCACGTTCGAGAGCCGCTGGCTCATCGGCCTTGGCGGCGGGCTCTTCTTCGAGCACGAGACGCGGGCGACCGGCCCCGTCGAGGCGCTCACGGGCGGCGTCGCGCAGACCTGGTTCATCGTCCGCACGAGCCTCTCGGGGCTCGGCCACATGATCACCGGCGCGATCAGCACCTGCAACATGTCAGGCCCTCTCGGCATCGCCGAGACCTCGGGCGCGACCGCACGGCAGGGCCTCGGGGCGTTCGTGTGGTTCATCGCGGCGCTGTCGACCGCCGTCGGCCTGATGAACCTCTTCCCCATCCCCGTCCTCGACGGCGGACACCTCGTGTTTCACGCCTTCGAGGCGGTGTCCGGCCGGCCCCCGAGCGACCGTGCGCTGCGGGTGCTGATGGGCGCCGGGATCACCTTCATCCTGGGGCTCATGGCCTTCGCGCTGACCAACGACCTCTTCTGCCCCTGACCGCCGGCACGCCTCCGGGGAGTTTTGACAAGACGCGCCGATGCCGCTAACCCTTTCGCAAAAGAACGCGTGAGGGCAGGGCGCCAGATGCAGCATGACGGCAATCGGGCGGCCCGCGTGGTCCCGCCACGGGCGTATGCCCGCATCTTCCTCCGGATCCTCGCCCTCCTCGCCGTCCTGGCGCTGCCCGCCGCCGCGCAGACCTTCAGCTTCAGCACCGTCCGCGTCACCGGCAACCAGAACGTCGACGCGGGCACGGTGCTCTCGTTCGCCGGCATCCGCCGCGGCGAGACGCTCACCGCGGCGGATGTCAACGACGCGGTGCAGCGGGTCCGTGCGTCGGGGCTCTTCATGACCGTCGAGGCGGTGCCGCAGGGAAGCACGCTCGTCATCCAGGTTCGCGAGAACCCGACGATCAACGAGATCGCGTTCCAGGGCAATCGCCGGCTGAAGGACGAGGTGCTGCAGGGCATCGTCAAATCCGAGGCGCGGCGGGTCTACTCGGCGGCGCAGGCCGAGGCGGACGCCACCGCGATCAGCGAAGCCTACGCGGGCGCCGGACGCTTCGTCGCGAGCGTCACCCCGAAGATCATCGAGCGGCAGGGCAACCGCATCGATCTCGTGTTCGAGATCCGCGAAGGCCGCGTCGTGGAGGTGGAGCGGCTCTCGTTCGTCGGCAACCGCTCGTTCTCCGAGCGCCGGCTCCGCAGCGTGCTCACGACCAAGCAGGCGGGGCTCCTGCGGACGTTCATCCAGCGCGACACGTTCGACCCCGGCCGCGTCGCCTTCGACGAGCGCGCGCTGACCGACTTCTACCAGTCGCGCGGCTTCATCGACATGCAGGTGCTCTCGGCCAACACGCAGGTCTCGCGCGAGAGGAACGCGTTCTTCATCACCTTCACGATCCGCGAGGGCCTGCGCTACACGTTCAACAGCGTCCGGGCGGTCAGCGAATATCCGGGCGTCGACGCCGCCGACTTCCAGCGCGCGATCCGCGTCCGCCCCGGTGCCACCTACTCGCCCGTCGCCATCGAGAACACGATCGCGCGGCTGGAGACGCTGGCGGGGCAGAAGGGCATCACCTTCGCCCGCGTCGAGCCGCGCATCACCCGCAACCCGCAGAGCCAGACGCTCGACGTCGCCTTCGCGATCACCCGCGGCCCGCGCGTGTTCGTCGAGCGCATCGACATCGAGGGCAACTCCACGACGCTCGACCGCGTGATCCGGCGCCAGTTCCGCACAGTCGAGGGCGATCCCTTCAACCCCCGCGAGATCCGCGCCGCCGCGGAGCGGATCAAGGCGCTCGGCTTCTTCAAGGACAGCTCGGTCACGACGCAGGAGGGCACCAGCCCCGACCAGGCCATCGTCAACGTCAACGTCGAGGAGCAGCCGACGGGCTCGCTCACCTTCGGCGTCAGCTACGGCGTGAGCCAGGGCGTCGGCTTCCAGATCGGCTTCGCGGAGCAGAACTTCCTCGGCCGCGGCCAGTACCTCGCCGTCTCGCTCAACACCACGCGCGACAGCGGCACCTCCTCCGTCACCTTCGTCGAGCCCGCGTTCCTCGACCGCGACCTGCGCTTCCGGTTCTCGGCCTTCTATACGACGCAGCGCAGCAACTTCTCGTTCTACGACACCAAGACCGTCGGCGTGACGCCCTCGATCGAGTTCCCGATCAGCGCCCTGAGCCGGCTCGAGCTGCGCTACCGCATCGCCAACGACACGCTGAGCAGCGTCGATTTCAATTCGTCGATCATCCTCAAGCGCGACGAGGGCACGCTCCTGACGAGTGCCGTCGGCTACACGCTCAGCTACGACACGCGCCGCTCGGGGCTCAACCCCAACGCGGGCGTGCTCCTGCGCTTCGGCCAGGACTTCGCGGGCGTCGGCGGCGACCGGACCTACGTGCAGACGACGGCGCTCCTGTCCGCCGAGACCAAAATCCGCAAGGAGGAGGTGACGCTGCGCGCCGAGCTCGAAGGCGGGGCGGTCAACGCGACCGACGGGGTGAGCCGCATCACCGATAGGTCCTTTCTCAACGGCAAGATCCGCGGCTTCGAGCCCAACGGCATCGGTCCGCGCGACCTCGCGACGCCCAACTCTGACGCGCTCGGCGGCAACTACTACGCCGTCCTGCGGCTCGAGTCGGAGTTCCCGATCGGCATCCCCGAGGAATACGGCGTGTCGGGCGGCCTCTTTCTCGATGCGGGCTCGGTCTGGTCGCTCGACGATACGGCCGGCGGGCTGACCGGCAGCAACACGGTCGACGACAGCTTCCATCTGCGCTCGTCCATCGGGGTCTCGGTGTTCTGGACGACGCCGATCGGCCCCTTGCGCTTCAACTTCTCCAAGGCGCTGGTGAAGCAGGACTACGACGAGACGCGCGCCTTCGACCTGACGATCTCGTCGCGGTTCTGATGCGCTGGCGGCTGGCGGCGGCGCTCGTCTTGCTCGGCGGGCCGCTCGCCGCGCAGCCGCTGGCCGCGGTTCCCGAAACGCCGGCGTCCGCCGTGCTGACGATCGACCAGGACCGGCTCTTCGCGCAGTCCCGCTTCGGCCAGCGCGTCGGCGGCGACATCGAGACCGCGTCGCGCGATCTGGCGACCGAGAACCGCCACATCGAGGGCGACCTCGCCGCCGAGGAGGCGAAGCTCGCCGACACGCGGAAGACCACGCCTCCCGGCACGTTCCGCCCCCTCGCCGATGCTTTCGACGCCAAGGTGACGGAGATCCGGCGCGCCCAGAAGGCCAAGGCCCGCGCCATCGAGACCCGCGGCGACGAGGAGCGGCAGCGCTTCTTCGCGACCGCCCTGCCGATCCTCGGCGCGCTGGTGCGCGAGCGGGGCGCCGCGGTGATCCTCGACAACCGCGCGGTGTTCCTCGCGACCGACGCCATCGACATCACCGACGAGGCGATCGCGCGCATCGACGCCGATCTCGGCGACGGCGTGCCGGCGCAGCCGTGAGCCTCCGGGTTGTCAGGGCAGGGCGCGCTTGCTAGTCAGGCCCGGCGCCGCGAAGGAGACCGCATGACCGAGGCCACGCATCCGGCCGCCCGCGCGAAGCCGGTGCCCCATCCCGCGACCGCCGCCGATCTCGCGCTCATCAAGCGCATCGTGCCGCACCGCTACCCGTTCCTGCTCGTCGACCGCGTGCGTGACATCATGCCGGGCGAGAGCGCCGTCGGCATCAAGAACGTCACCGCCAACGAGCCGCATTTCGAAGGCCATTTCCCCGTCATGCCGATCATGCCGGGCGTGCTCATCATCGAGGCGATGGCGCAGACCTCGGCGGTGCTCGTCGGCGTCACGCTCGACCTCGTGGACCGCGAGCCGCTGGTCTATTTCATGTCCGTCGACGGCGCGAAGTTCCGCCGCAAGGTGGTCCCCGGAGACGTGCTCGAGCTTCACGTCCGCGTGCTGCGCGGCGGCAGCCGGATCTGGAAGTTCGAGGGCACCGCACGGGTCGGGGGCGAGACCGCCGCCGAGGCGGTCTTCACCGCCGCGATCGACCTGCCGACGGCATCATGACGGCCACCCCGTGACAGCCGCCGTCGCGCGGATCGACCCGCGCGCGGCGGTCGATCCCGCCGCAACGGTTGGCGCGGGCTGCGTCGTCGGCCCGTTCGCCGTGATCGGCCCCGAGGTGACGCTCGGGGAGGGCTGCGAGGTCCGCAGCCACGCCGTCGTCACCGGCTGGACCGAGCTCGGGGCCGGCGTCACCGTGTTTCCCTTCGCCTGCGTCGGCGAGGTGCCGCAGGATCTGAAGTACCGCGGCGAGCGCACCCGCCTCGTCGTTGGCCCGCGCACGCGCATCCGCGAGGGCGCGACGCTCAACACCGGCACCGCGGGCGGCGGCGGCGTCACGCGCGTGGGCGCCGACTGCCTCATCATGACGGGCGCGCATGTCGGCCACGACGCGACCGTCGGCGACCGCGTGGTGCTCGCCAACCAGGTGGCGCTTGCGGGGCACTGCCGGCTCGGCGACGACGTGATCGTGGGCGGTCTCTCGGGCGTCCACCAGTGGGTGCGGATCGGCCGCGGCGCGATCATCGGCGCGGTGACGATGGTGACGCATGACGTGATCCCGCACGGGCTCGTGCAGGGGCCGAGGGGCGTGCTCGACGGGCTGAACCTCGTGGGGCTGAAGCGCCGCGGCACCTCGCGCGCCGACATCGCGGCGCTCCGCGCGGCGTGGGGCGATCTTGCGGGCGGCGAGGGCGCCTTCCTCGATCGCGCGCGGCGGATCGGGGCCGCCACCGACAGCGCGCTCGTCCGCGAGGTAACGGACTTCATCCTCGCCGACAGCGACCGCTCGTTCCTGACGCCCGCATGACGCCCGCGCGCACCGCCATCGTCGCGGGCGCCGGGCCGTTGCCGGGCCTGCTCGCGACGCGGCTCGTCGACCCGGTGATCGCGCGGCTCGAAGGCGCTGGTCCGGGCGAGATCGCCTGGCGGCTCGAGCGGCTGGTGCCGTTCCTCGACCGTCTGCACGACCTCGGCGTCGCCCGCGTGGTCTTCGCGGGCGCCGTCCGCCGCCCGCGCTTCGAGGCCGAGCTGTTCGACGCGCGCACGGCGGTCCTGGTGCCGCGCCTCCTCGCGGCGCGCGAGGCGGGCGACGATGCGGCGCTCCGCGAGGTGATCGCGTTCTTCGAGGAGGCGGGCTTCGCCGTCATCGGTCCGCATGACATCGCGCCGGATTTCGTGCCGGGCGCGGGCGTGCTCGGCGCGCACGCCCCCTCCGACGCCGACCGGCGCGACGCGGCGCGCGCGTCCGCCGTGCTCGCGGCCCTCGGGTCCGCAGACGTAGGGCAGGGGGCGGTGGTGGCGCAGGGCCAGTGCCTCGCCGTCGAGACGCTCCCCGGGACCGACGCGATGCTGGCGTGGGTGGCGGCCGTCGCGGGCGGGTTCAAGCCCGATCCCGGCGGCGCGCGCGGCGTGCTCCTGAAGGCGCCGAAGGCCGGGCAGGACCGGCGCATCGACCTGCCCACCGTCGGCCCCGCCACCGTCGCGGGCGCCGCCGCGGCCGGTCTCGCGGGGATCGCCTTCGAGGCCGGGAGCACGCTCCTCCTCGACCCCGTCGCCTGCGTCGAGGCCACCGACGCGGCGGGGCTGTTCCTCTGGGCGCGCGCGCCCGGATGAGGCTCTTTCTCGTCGCGGGCGAGCCCTCCGGCGACGCGCTCGGGGCCGCGCTGATGGCCGGGCTGCGGACGCTCGCGCCCGGCGTGCGCTTCGACGGCGTGGGCGGGCCGATGATGGCGGCGGAGGGCCTCGCGAGCCGCTTCCCGATGGCAGAGCTGAGCGTCATGGGCCTCGCCGAGGTGATCCCGCGCTACCCCGCGCTCCGCCGCCGCATGATCGAGACCGCGAACGCGGTGCTCTCCGCTCCGCCGGACGCGCTCGTCACCATCGACAGCCCGGATTTCGGCCTCCGCGTCGCCGCGCGCGTCCGCCGCGCCGACCCGGCGATCCCGACGATCCATTACGTCGCGCCGAGCGTCTGGGCCTGGCGTCCGGGCCGGGCGGACCGGATGGCGCGCCACGTCGATCATGTGCTCTGCCTCCTGCCGTTCGAGCCGCCCTACATGGCCGCCGCGGGCATGACCGCCGACTTCGTCGGGCATCCCATCGCCGCCGCACCCCGCGCGACGCCCGCCGAGACTGCCGCTTTCAGGGCGCGCCACGGGATTGCGGAGGCCGCGCCCGTGCTCCTCGTGCTGCCGGGGTCGCGTGCGGGCGAGGTGAGGCGGCTCGGACCGGTCTTCGGCGCGGCACTCGCCCGGATGCACGCCGCCCGCCCGGACCTGCGCGTGGTGCTGCCGACCGTCGCCGCGGTCGCGCCCGCCGTCCGCGCGCTCGCCGCCGGCTGGCCTGGAGCGCCCGTCGTCGTCGAGGACCGCGCCGACCGCCCCGCCGCGTTCGCCTCCGGGACCGTGGCGCTCGCCGCCTCCGGCACCGTCTCGCTCGACCTTGCCGCCGCACGCGTGCCGATGGTGATCGGATACGACCTCGCCTGGCTCTCGCGCCTCGTCATCGGGCGGATGCTGCGGACCCGGACGGTGACGCTCGTGAACCTCGTGTCGGAGACGCGCGCGGTGCCGGAGTTCCTCGGCGCCGCGTTCCGCCCCGCGCCGCTGGCGGACGCCGTGCTGGCGCTCATGCCGGACGGTCCCGCGCGCGCGGCGCAGACTTCGGCGATGGCGCTGACGATGGCGCGGCTCGGGGAGGGTGGCGAGGCGCCGGGCCTGCGCGCCGCGCGGTCGGTGCTGGCGCGGCTCGGTCAGCCTCGCGCGACCCAGCCGCCGCCGAGCACGCGGCTGCCTTCGGGGGCGTAGAACACGCAGGCCTGTCCCGGCGCCACGCCGTCCTCGGGCACCGCGAGCTCGACCCGCGCCGCCGTCCCGCCCGAGGGATACGCCATCCCCGGCACCGGCGGCCGCGTCGAGCGGATCCTGACCGCGACCGGCCAGGCATCCCGGCTCGCGAAGCCCGCGTCGCCGAGCCAGTTGATGCCTTGGACCGCGACGGTCTGCGTCGCGAGGTCCGAGCGCGGCCCGACGATCACCTCGCGCCGGTCGGCATCGAGCCGCACGACGTAGAGCGCATCCCCGAGCCCGCCGATCCCGAGGCCCCGGCGCTGGCCGACGGTATAGTGGATCACCCCCGCGTGCCGTCCGAGCACGCGGCCGGCGCCGTCGACGATGTCGCCGGGCTCGGCCGCACCCGGGCGCAGTTTCTCGATCACCGCCGCATAGTTGCCGTTCGGCACGAAGCAGATGTCCTGGCTGTCGGGCTTGTCGGCGACGCCGAGCCCGTGCCGCGCCGCAAGCGCCCGCGTCTCCGCCTTGGAGGCGAGCCCGCCCAGGGGAAAGCGCAGGTAGTCGAGCTGGTCGCGCGTGGTGGAAAAGAGGAAATACGACTGGTCGCGCGCGGGATCGGCCGCGCGGTGCAGCTCCGGTCCCCGCGCCCCCGCCTCGCGGCGGACGTAGTGCCCGGTCGCCATGCAGTCCGCGCCGAGGTCGCGCGCCATCCCCATGAGGTCGGTGAACTTCACGCGCTCGTTGCAGCGGATGCACGGCACCGGCGTCGCGCCCGCGAGGTAGGCGTCGGCGAACTCGTCGATGACGGCGGCGCGGAACGCGGTCTCGTAATCGAGCACGTAATGCGGGATGCCCAGCGTCTCCGCGACCCGCCGTGCGTCGCCGATGTCGCGCCCGGCGCAGCAGGCGCCCTTCTTCGCGAGCGCCGCTCCGTGGTCGTAGAGCTGCAGGGTGATGCCGACGACGTCGTAGCCCTCGGCCGCGAGCTCGGCCGCGACGACCGAGCTGTCGACCCCGCCCGACATCGCCACGACGACGCGGGTCTCCGCGGGCTGCCGCGCGAAACCGAGCGAATTGAGGGCGGGAGCGTGGCTGTCACGTGGCATGGGCGGTCAGATGAGGCCAAGTCGCGGCAAATGCAAGCGGCATTGCCCCCTTGATTTCATGCGTCTTTAAGCGCGACGCGGCAATTTCCGATGCGGGGCGCACGCTTGGGGATGACGACGATGTACCTGAAGAAGATCGACGGGCCGCGCGCGGTCACGTTGCCGGACGGCCGGGTGATGACCCGCGCGGACCTGCCGCCTTCGGACACGCGCCGCTGGGTCGCGAGCCGCAAGGCGCGCGTGGTGGCCGCGGTCGCCAACGGGCTCATCACCGTCCCCGAGGCGCTGGAGCGGTACGCCCTGTCGGAGGAGGAGCTCGATCTGTGGCGCTCGGCGGTCGACCGGCACGGCGAGTTCGGCCTCAAGGTCGCCGCCATCCACAAGATAAGACAACTTTAGGTTGATACTCTCTTGATCTTTGTCCCGGTAACGGGCAATTAACCATTGCTCGGCACTTTAAGGGGAACTGGGGACAAGGACGGGAGACCCGAAATGCGTGTTTTGCTTGTGGAAGACGATCCGACGACCTCGCGCAGCATCGAACTGATGTTGTCGCATGCCAACCTCAACGTGTACTGCACGGATCTCGGCGAGGAGGGCATCGATCTTGCGAAGCTCTACGATTACGACCTGATCCTGCTGGACCTCAACCTCCCGGACATGAACGGCCACGAGGTGCTGCGCCAGCTCCGGCTCGCGCGCGTCGACACGCCGATCCTGATCCTGTCCGGCTCGGACGATACGGACAACAAGATCAAAGGCTTCGGCTTCGGCGCCGACGACTATCTGACCAAGCCGTTCCACCGCGAGGAGCTGGTCGCGCGCATCCATGCGATCATCCGCCGCTCCAAGGGACACGCCCAGTCCACGATCCGCACCGGCAAGATCAATGTCAACCTCGACGCGAAGACCGTCGAGTCCGAAGGCAAGTCGGTGCATCTCACCGGCAAGGAGTACCAGATGCTCGAGCTTCTGAGCCTCCGCAAGGGCACGACCCTGACCAAGGAGATGTTCCTCAACCATCTCTACGGCGGGATGGACGAGCCCGAGTTGAAGATCATCGACGTGTTCATCTGCAAGCTGAGAAAGAAACTCGCGGAGGCCACCGGGGGCGACAACTACATCGAGACCGTCTGGGGCCGCGGCTACGTCCTGCGCGACCCGGTGCCGGTGGAGGCCGTCCGGCGCATCGCCATCGGGGCCTGACGGCGCCCCTTCCGTCATGTTTCCAAGGTTTCGGGCCCGGCCGCTCCCAAGCAGCCGGGCCCGAACCCTTTGGCGCGACAGAGCCGCTCGCCCTGCTGGACGCCCGCGGGTCGGCTGCCTAGTCTCCATCCCGGGCGACCGGCTGGGGTGCGGGCATGAGCGGTGACATCGACGTGGACGCGCTCGACGAGGCCGCGGCCGCGGCCGCGCTCGACCGTCTGGCGCACCGTCTCGCCGAAGCCGATGCGGCCTACCACACCCGTGACGACCCGATCATCGACGACGCCGCCTACGATGCGCTGAAGCGCCAGAGCGCCGCGATCGAAGCGCGCTTTCCGGGCCTCATCCGCGCGGACAGTCCCTCCGCCCGCGTGGGCGCGGCCCCTGCCGACGGCTTCGCGAAGGTCCGGCACGAAAAGCCCATGCTCTCGCTCGAGAACGCCTTTGCGGACACCGAGGTGGTCGAGTTCGAGGTGCGCGTGCGGCGCTTTCTCGGGCTTGGGCTTGGGCTCGGGCCCGACGCGGCGCTCGCGTTCACCGCAGAGCCGAAGATCGACGGGCTGTCGCTGGCGCTGCGCTACGAGGCGGGCCGGCTCGTGCGTGCCGCCACCCGCGGCGACGGCGTGACGGGCGAGGACGTGACCGCGAACGCCCGGACCATCGCCGACATCCCCGACCGTCTTGCCGGCGCGCCCGACATTCTCGAGGTGCGCGGCGAGGTCTACATGGCCGAGGCGGATTTCGAGGCGCTGAACGGCCGGCAGGACGCCGCAGGCGGCCGCCGCTTCGCCAACCCGAGGAACGCCGCCGCGGGCTCGCTGCGCCAGCTCGACGCCCGCGTCACCCGCGCGCGGCCGCTGCGGTTCTTCGCCTACGCCTGGGGAGACCTCTCGGCGCCGCTCGCGCCGACGCAGATGGGCGCGCTCGACCGGCTTGCCGCGCTGGGCTTCCCGGTCAATCCGCTCACCCGCGTCGTCCGGGGCGCGTCCGAGATGCTCGCCGCCCACGCGGCCATCGCCGCCGCGCGCCCCGGGCTCGGCTACGACATCGACGGCGTGGTCTACAAGGTCGACGACCTCGCGCTGCAGGGCCGCCTCGGGATGCGCTCGGCCACCCCCCGCTGGGCCATCGCGCACAAGTTCGCGGCCGAGCTTGCCTGGACGCGCCTCCGCGCCATCGAGATCCAGGTCGGGCGCACCGGCGCGCTCTCGCCGGTCGCGCGCCTCGCTCCCGTCACCGTCGGCGGCGTGTCGGTCTCGAACGCGACGCTCCACAACGAGGACTACATCGCCGGCCGCGACGCGAGCGGCGCCGGGATCCGAGGTGGCCGCGACATCCGCGCGGGTGACCTCGTGCAGGTCTACCGCGCCGGCGACGTGATCCCGAAGATCGCCGACGTGGACCTCGCCGCCCGCCCCGATGACGCCGAACCCTACCGCTTCCCGACCGTCTGCCCCGACTGCGGCTCCGAGGCCCGACGCGAGCCCGGCGACGCCGTGCGCCGCTGCACCGGGGGGCTGATCTGCCCCGCGCAGCGCGTCGAGCGGCTGAAGCACTTCGTCGGCCGCGCCGCCTTCGACATCGAGGGGCTGGGCGCCAAGCAGGTCGAGCAGTTCGCCCGCGACGGGCTGATCGCCGAGCCCGCCGACATCTTCACGCTTGCCGAGCGGGTCGGCGCCGACGGCATCGCCGCCCGCGAGGGCTGGGGGGCGAAGTCGGCCCAGAACCTCCTCGACTCGATCGAGAAGCGGCGCCGGATCGCGCTCGACCGGATGATCTTCGGCCTCGGCATTCGACATGCCGGCGAGGCGGCAGCGAAGCTCCTTGCGCGCCACTACGGCTCGTGGAGCACCTTCGAGGCCGCGGCAACCCGTGCGGCGCCCGGTGACGGCGCGTCCTGGGCCGAGCTCACCGGCATCGACGGGATCGGCGACGTGCTCGCCGCCGCGGTCGTCGGTGCCTTCGCCGATGGCCCCGGCCGCGCCTCGATCGACCGGCTCGCGGCGCTCCTCGACATCGAGGACGCCGAGCGGCGCGGCCCCGTCGACAGCCCGGTCGCGGGGCGCACGGTGGTGTTCACCGGCACGCTCGAGACGATGACCCGCGCCGAGGCGAAGGCCCGCGCCGAGGCGCTCGGCGCACGGGTGGCGGGCTCCGTGTCGGCAAGGACGGACTACCTCGTCGCGGGCGCGGAGGCGGGTTCGAAGGCAAGGAAGGCCACCGAACTCGGTGTCGCGGTCCTCGACGAGGCAGGGTGGCGCGCGCTCATCGGCGCGGGCTGAGGCTTGCAGGGCCGCCCCGAGACCCTTTTCGCGCTCTTTGCCGGGCTCGAGACGCTCCCCGGCATCGGTCCGAAGACCGCCGCCGCCTTCGCCGGCATCGGCGCGCGCCTGCCCCGCGACCTCCTCTGGACGCTCCCCGCCTCGGGCGTCAGCCGAGCCCGCATCGCCACCGTCCGGGGCGCGGCCCTGCCCGGCGTCGTCACCGTCGAGGTGACGGTGGGCGCGCATCTGGCGCCCCGCACCAAGACGCGGCCCTGGAAGGTGCTGGTGGCCGATGCCGCGACCGAGTTCGAGCTGGTGTTCTTCCGCGCGAGCGCGGCCGAGCTGTCGCGCATCCTGCCACGCGGCAGCAGGCGCCTCGTCTCGGGGCGGGCGGAGATCTTCGACGGCATCGTGCAGATGGTTCACCCCGACCACATCCTGCCTCTCGACGGCGCGACGCTGCCGGCCTTCGAGCCGGTCTATCCGCTCGCCGCGGGGCTCACGCAGCGGATCGTCGGGCGCGGGGTCGCGGCGGCGCTCGATCTCGCGCCCGACCTCGCCGAATGGGCCGACCCCGCGCTTGTCGCGCGCGAAGGCTGGCCCGCGTGGCGCGCGGCGCTCGTCGCGGCCCATGCGCCGGAGGGGCCCGAAGCCCTCTCGCCGGACGCCCCCCCGCGCGCGCGGCTCGCCTATGACGAGCTCTTCGCGCACCAGCTTTCGCTGACCCTTGCGCGCGCAGCGGACCGGCGGGATCCGGGTCGAAGCTCATGCGGGACGCGAGCTTTGCAGCGCAAGGTTCTGGCTTCGCTCGGTTATGCGCTCACCGGAGCGCAGAACCGCGCGATCCGCGAGATCGTCGAAGACATGGCCGCGCCGCACCGGATGAACCGTCTCCTGCAAGGCGACGTCGGCGCCGGGAAAACCGTCGTCGCGTTCCTCGCGCTCCTCGTCGCGGTGGAGGCGGGCGGGCAGGGCGTGCTGATGGCGCCGACGGAGATCCTCGCGCGCCAGCACGTCGAGAGCCTCGGCCCGCTGGCCGAGGCGACGGGGGTCCGGCTCGAGGTGCTGACCGGCCGCGACCGGGGGCCCGAGCGCGCGGACCGGCTCCGTGCCCTCGCGGCGGGCGAGATCGACATCCTCGTCGGCACCCATGCGGTCTTTCAGCGCGCCGTCGCGTTTCACGACCTGCGCCTCGCGGTCATCGACGAGCAGCACCGCTTCGGCGTCGCGCAGCGCAAGGAGCTGGGTCTGAAGGGCCGGGCGACCGACGTGCTGGTGATGACCGCGACGCCGATCCCGCGCAGCCTCAGTCTCGCGCAGTTCGGGCACATGGACGTCTCGGTGCTCGACGAGAAGCCGCCCGGCCGGCAGCCGATCGCGACGGCGCTGGTGCCGGCGGTCCGCATCGACGAGGTCGTGGCGCATCTGCGGGACGCGGTCGCGGCCGGGCGGCAGGCCTATTGGGTGTGCCCGCTCGTGGAGGAGAGCGCGGCGGTGGACCTCGCCGCCGCGACGGACCGGGCGCTGCGGCTTGCCACGGCGCTCGGGGCGGGCCGGGTGGCGCTGGTGCATGGACAGATGCCGCCCGCGGAAAAGGACGCGGCGATGGCGGCCTTCGCCAGGGGCCGCGTGGGCGTGCTCGTCGCGACGACGGTGATCGAGGTGGGCGTCAACGTCCCCAACGCCACGATCATGGTGATCGAGCGCGCCGAGAGCTTCGGGCTGGCGCAGCTCCACCAGCTTCGCGGACGGGTCGGCCGGGGGAGTGCCGCCTCGACGTGCCTCCTGCTGTACCAGCCGCCGCTCGGAGAGGCCGCGGCCCGGCGGCTGACGCTCCTGCGCGACACCGAGGACGGGTTCCGCATCGCCGAGGAGGACCTGGCGATTCGCGGCGCGGGCGACGTGATCGGGACGGCGCAGTCCGGGCTGCCGCGATTCCGCGTCGCCGATCTCGAGCGGCAGGGCGCGCTGATGGCGGTCGCGCAGCGCGACGCGCGCGCGCTGCTCGGCGCCGATCCGATGCTCGAAGGCCCGCGCGGGCAGGCGGCACGCGTGCTCCTGCATCTGCTCGACCATGCCGACGCGACGCGCTGGATCACCGTCGGCTGAGACCCGTGGCCCGTCGGTCTTCGAATGTTCTTTACAATGGTAAAGATTTCTAGAACATTCACAGAACATTCAGGGAGGTTGCGATGCGGACCCGAGCTCTTTCATCCGTGGCCTACGGCGCCGACGTCGCCAGCGTCGGTGCCCTGGTCGTCATGCTCCTCGCGATGCTGCATTTTCCGGCCGGCTGACGTTTCCCGGGCCGCCGCTCCGCTGTCCCCGCGGCCCCGTCTGGCCGCCGCTCCGACCGAGTGGCGGCCTTTTTTCTAGGCTTGCGCTGCCTCGAACGCTTCTGCCAGCGCTTCGGCGGTCAGCAGGATCGACGCATGGCGGTTCTTGTAGTCCCGCGCTGGAAGCAGCACCTCGAGCCCGTCGAAGGGCGCCTGCGGTGCCGGTCCGTCCGCTTTGAGCATCGCGCGAAGTTCGTCGCGCAACGTATTGATTTCCGGCTGCGTTCGACCGATCGCGGCACCCCCGATCACCGCCGCTGCCGCCTGGCCGAGAGCGCAGGCCTTCACGTCCTGGCCGTAGTCGGCGATGCGTCCGTCGGCGATCCGGATGTCCACGGTCACCGTGGAGCCGCAGAGCGGCGAGCGCTTGCGGACGGTCGCGTGCGGCCCGTCGAGCCGGCGCGTGCGCGGCAGGTCCGACGCGAGTGCCAGGATCCGCGCCGAGTAAAGCTGGATGAGATCGCTGTCGCCCATGTTTCGCTTCCTTCCCGGAGCCTCTAGATAGGGGTGCCACCGGCGATTGGAAAGCCATGCCCCTCGACCCCGAGACCCTTGCCTGGACCGCGGCCGGCCTCATCCCGGCCGTGGCGCAGGATGCCGCGACCGGCGAGGTGCTGATGCTCGCGTGGATGTCGCGCGAGAGCCTCGCCGCCACGCTCGCCACCGGTCGCGTGACCTACTGGTCGCGGAGCCGGGGCGAGCTCTGGATCAAGGGCGCCACCAGCGGTCACGTCCAGCACCTCGAGGAGCTCCGCATCGACTGTGACCGGGATGCGCTCTTGCTACGGGTCAGGCAGGTCGGACCCGCTTGCCACACCGGGCGAAAAACCTGTTTCTTCACGAGCCTGCAGGGCGATGCCGAGGTGACCGTCCGCGAGCCCGAGGCGCCGGCGGAGGCCTGACGGGGTGATCCCGTCGGCCCGGAGACGCGCGAGCGACCGGGCGTCGTCGCGCTTGGCGAGACGCTTTCCCGTCGCGTCGCGGATGAGCCGGTGATGCGCGTAGACCGGCACCGGCAGGCCGAGGAGACCCTGCAAGAGCACCTGCACCGGCGTCACTGGGAGCAGGTCACCGCCGCGCGTCACATGAGTGATCCCTTGCGCGGCATCATCGACCACGCACGCGAGGTGATAGGCCGCGAGGCCCCGACGCGCGATCACGACATCGCCGATGCCGCTAGCGAGCGCTTCGGCGTCGGGCGTCCGCGGGCCGGCGGCGAGGTCGGTGAAGCTCGCGGATACCTTGGTGAATGCCTTGGCGATGTCGAGGCGGAGCACGGCATCCGCGTGCATCGGATGACCACGGCGCCGGCAGGTGCCGGGATAGACCGGCCCGTGGCCCGCGTCGTGCGGCGCGCTGGCGGCGGCGAGGATGTCGGCGCGGGTGCAGGTGCAGGCGTAGAGAACGCCCGCCTCTCGCAAGGTGTCCAGGCCAGCGCGATAGACGTCCGCGCGCTCGGACTGGCGCAGGGCCGGCGCATCGGGCGGGATGCCGAGCCAGGCGAGGTCGGCGTGGATCGCGGCTTCCCAGTCCGGGCGCGACCGGCCGCGGTCGAGGTCTTCGATGCGGAGGAGGAACCGCCCGTGCAGGCGCCGCGCGAGGTCGTGCGCGACGAGCGCGGCGTAGGCGTGGCCGAGGTGCAGGGGCCCGGTCGGCGAGGGCGCGAAGCGCGTGGCGGGCTCAGGCGGCATCCCGGTCCGGAAGCCCCAGCCAGCCGAGGGCTGCCGCCTTGGCGCGGTCGGTGTAGGCCAGGTAGCGGTCGCGCCGCCCGCGACGGCCGCCCTTCGCGTCGATCGGCGGGAAGAGCCCGAAGTTGACGTTCATCGGCTGGAACGTCGCGGCCTCGGCGCCCCCGGTGATGTGGTGGAGGAGCGCGCCCATCGCGGTCTCGCGCGGCGGCGGCGCGGCCTCAAGCCCGAGAAGCTCCGCCGCCGCGAGCCGTCCCGCGACGAGCCCCATCGCGGCGCTCTCGACGTAGCCCTCGACCCCGGTGATCTGGCCCGCGAAGCGGATGTGCGGCGCGCTCCGCAGCCGGAGCGACGCATCGAGCAGCGTCGGGCTGTTGAGGAACGTGTTGCGGTGGATGCCGCCGAGCCGCGCGAACCGGGCCCCCTCGAGCCCGGGAATGCGCCTGAGAACATCGGCTTGTGCCGCGTACTTCAGCTTGGTCTGGAAGCCGACGATGTTGTAGAGCGTGCCCAGCGCGTTGTCGCGGCGGAGCTGCACGACGGCGTAGGGCTTCTGGCCCGGATCGTGCGCGTTGGTCAGCCCCACGGGCTTCATCGGCCCGAAGCGCAGCGTCTCGCGGCCCCGCTCGGCCATCACCTCGATGGGGAGGCAGCCGTCGAAATAGCCAGCCGTCTCATCGGGTTTGAAGGCGGTCCTGTCCGCCTGGACGAGCGCGTCGACGAAGCCCTCGTACTGGTCGCGGTCCATCGGGCAGTTGAGGTAGGCGCGCCGCTCGGCCTCGGTGTCGCCCTTGTCGTAGCGCGACTGGAACCAGGCCCGCGTCAGGTCCACGCTGTCGAAGTGGACGATGGGCGCGATGGCGTCGAAGAACGCAAGCGCCTCCGCCCCGGTCGCCGCCGCGATGGCCGCCGCGAGCGCGCCCGAGGTCAGCGGGCCGGTCGCGACGATCCAGGCGCCGTCCGCAGGCAAGGCGGTGACTTCGCCCGGCTCGACGCGGATCAAGGGATGCGCGCGGATCCGCGCGGTGACATGGGCGGCGAAGGCCTCGCGGTCCACCGCGAGCGCGCCGCCCGCCGGGAGCGCATGAACGTCTGCGGCGGCCATGACGAGCCCGCCCGCGCGGCGCATCTCCCAGTGCAGGAGCCCCACCGCGTTCTGCGCGTCGTCGTCGGAGCGGAACGAGTTCGAGCACACCAGCTCGGCCAGCATGCCCGTCCGGTGCGCGAAGGTGTCGGTGCCGGGGCGCATCTCGTGCAGCACCACCCGCACGCCCATCGAGGCCGCCTGCCAGGCCGCCTCGCATCCCGCCAGGCCGCCGCCGACGACGTGAAGCTCAGGCCCCGCGCCGTCAGGCACCGTCGTCGCCCTCCTCGACGATGCGCGCGACGGACACGACCTCCTCGCCGCGGGCCGTGTCGAAGACCTTGACGCCGCCGGCCGAGCGGGAGCGGAACGAGATGCCGTCGACGGGACAGCGGATCGACTGGCCGGTGGAGGTCGCGAGCATGATCTGGTCGCCGGTCTCGACCGGGAAGCACGCGACGAGCGCGCCGCCGCGCATGCCGGTATCCATCGCCTTGACGCCCTGGCCGCCGCGGCCACGCACGGGATAGTCGTGCGACGACGAGGTCTTGCCGGCGCCTCTTGATGTGATCGTGACGATCAGATCCTCCGCCGCCGACATCTCGGCGTAGCGCTCGGGCGAAAGCTGGCCGGCCTCGACCGTCTCCTCGTCCTCGTCGGCCTCCGCGCCGTCGTCGAGCGCGCCCGCCACCGCGCGGCGCATCTTGAGGTAGGCCGCACGCTCCGCCGGATCGGCATCGAAGTGCCGGATCACCGACATCGACACCACGCGGTCGCCCGGCCCCACGCGGATGCCGCGCACGCCGGTGGAATCCCGCCCCTTGAACACGCGCACGTCGGTCGTGGGGAAGCGGATCGCGCGGCCGAGCGCCGTCACCAGCATCACGTCGTCGCTCGCGTCGCAGATGCGCGCGTTGACGAGCGTGACGCCCTCGGGCAGGCGCATCGCGATCTTGCCGTTCCGCATCACGTTGCCGAAGTCCGACAGCGCGTTGCGCCGCACGTCGCCGTCGGAGGTGGAGAACACGATCTGCAGCGCCTCCCAGTCCGCCTCGGGCGCGTCCACCGGCATGATCGCGGCGATCGACGTGCCTTGGGTGATCGGCAGGATGTTGACGATCGCCTTGCCGCGCGCCGACCGGCCCGCCTGCGGCAGCCGCCAGGTCTTGAGCCGGTAGGTCATCCCGTCGGTGGTGAAGAAGAGGAGCGACGTATGCGTCGAGGCCACGAAGAGCGTGGTCACGACGTCGTCTTCCTTGGTCGCCATCGAGGCGAGCCCCTTGCCGCCGCGGCGCTGCGCGCGGAACTCGGCGAGCGGCGTGCGCTTGATGTAGCCGCCGGAGGTCACGGTCACGACCATGTCCTCGCGCTCGATCAGGTCCTCGTCCTCGACGTCGCCGGCCCAGTCCACGATCTCGGTGCGGCGCGGCACCGCGAAGGTCGCGCGAACCTCGCGCAGATCGTCGGCGATGATCGCCATGATCCTCTCACGAGATCTGAGGATCGCGAGGTAATCCCTTATTCTTGCGGCCAGTTCCACCAGCTCGTCGGTCACTTCGCGGACCCCGAGCGCGGTGAGCCGCTGCAGCCGCAGGTCGAGGATGGCGCGGGCCTGCGTCTCGGACAGGAAGTAGGTGCCGTCGGGCTGCACGCGGTGCGAGGGATCGTCGATGAGGGAGATGTACTCGGCGATGTCGCCCGCAGGCCAGGCCCGCGCCATCAGCCGCTCGCGCGCCTCGGCGGGGTCGGACGACGACCGGATCGTGGCCACCACCTCGTCCACGTTGCTGACCGCGACCGCGAGGCCGCACAGGATGTGGCTCCGCTCGCGGGCGCGGCGCAGGTCGTGCGCGGTGCGGCGCGCGACCACCTCCTCGCGGAAGGCCACGAACGCGGTCAGGAAGTCGCGCAGCGTCAGCGTCTCGGGGCGGCCGCCGTTCAGCGCCAGCATGTTGCAGCCGAACGAGACCTGCATCGGCGTGAAGCGGAAGAGCTGGTTCAGCACCACGTCGGGCGTCGCGTCGCGCTTCAGCTCGATCACCACGCGGACGCCCACGCGGTCGCTCTCGTCCTGGACATGGGCGATGCCCTCGATGCGCTTGTCGCGCGCGGCCTCGGCGATGCGCTCGATCATCGTGGCCTTGTTGACCTGGTAGGGGATCTCGTCGACGACGATGGCGAAGCGGTCTCGGCGCAGCTCCTCGATCCGGGTCTTCGCGCGGATGACGACGCTGCCGCGGCCCTCGAGATAGGCCTTGCGCGCCCCCGAGCGGCCGAGGATCTGCCCGCCGGTCGGGAAGTCCGGCGCGGGGACGTGCTGCATCAGCTGCTCGGAGGTGAGGTCCGGCTCGGCGATCAGCGCCAGCGTGGCGTCGATGACCTCGCCGAGATTGTGCGGCGGGATGTTGGTCGCCATCCCGACCGCGATGCCGCCCGCGCCGTTGACGAGCATGTTCGGGAACCGCGCCGGCAGCACCGTCGGCTCGCGGTCCTTGCCGTCGTAGTTGTCCTGGAAGTCGACCGTGTCCTTCTCGATGTCGGCGAGGAGGCTCTGCGCGGCGCGGTCCATCCGCACCTCGGTGTAGCGCATCGCGGCCGCGTTGTCGCCGTCCATCGAGCCGAAGTTGCCCTGCCCGTCGAGGAGCGGCAGCGACATCGCGAAGGGCTGCGCCATCCTGACCAGCGCCTCGTAGATCGAGGAGTCGCCGTGCGGGTGGTACTTGCCCATGACGTCGCCGACGGGTCGGGCGGACTTGCGGTAGGGCTTGTCGTGCGTGTTGCCGGTCTCGTGCATCGCGTAGAGGATGCGCCGATGGACGGGCTTCAGCCCGTCGCGCAGGTCAGGGATGGCGCGGCTCACGATCACGCTCATCGCGTAGTCGAGGTACGACGAGCGCATCTCCTCGGCGATGGAGATCGCCGATCCGGCGGGCTTCGGCGTCTCGGCGTCGGGGGGATCGGGCCTGTCGGTCACGGGGGGCGTCTCGTCGCTGGGGGTGCTCCCTTATACCGCGGCGGCAGCTCTGACCGCAATGCCTTGGCAGCCATGCGGCGGGGGTGCCAACATCTTGTATTCATTGCCCGGCAAGGTTTTGCGTGCATCATCGGGGCGTCAACCCACGCGAGGTGCGCAATGGACCACCAGGAGACCGACCTGATGCTCAAGGGCTACGGCGTGACGACCGCCGAGCTGACCTACCGGATGCCCGACCACCGCTCGGTGCTGAACTCGTTCGTCTGGCAGGACTACGACCTCGCGCCGGACTACCCGAAGCTCTTCGGCTTCATCGCGTTCTGGAAGCAAAAGATCGAGGGGCCGCTCCATTCGGTGCGCTTCACCCACCGCAAGCTGATCGCGCCCGGCGAGTGGCGCAACGTGGTCGGCGAGTTCCGCTACCACTGAGCGACGCGCTCGCGCGATTGTTGCAGGCAGCAACGACGCGGTGATCGGACTGACGCGCGCTTGGAGCGCGTGCCCAAGGCGCGGTATGTGGCAATCGACCGCAACAGGGGGACTTCGCACATGCGCAGCTTCGACGGACACATGCTCCTCACCATGCTCCTCGCGGGCGCCGTCGCCACGGTCGCCTTCGACTTCTACGGCCAGAGCCTCTCGCCGGCGCTCGGCTTCGCCATGCTGGCCCCGGTGCCGCTGGCGAAGAGCACGCTCGCCGCGCTCTTCGGCATCCAGAGCGACGCGGGCGCGAACTTCCTGCACTACGTCGCGGGGCTCGTCGCCTATCCGCTCGGCTACATGCTGATCGCAGAGCCGCTCGCGCGTCGCGTCGCACCTGGGCTGGGCTGGCTCGTCGTGGCCGTGGCCTACGGCATCGGGCTCTGGGTGTTCGCAATGTACGTCATGGCGCATCTCGTGGCGGGGCTGCCGGCGTTCCTCGGCTTCACCGGGATCACCTGGGTGGCGCTCGTCGGCCACGTGCTCTTCGCGGTGGTGGCGGCGACCGTGATCCGCTGGCGCGACCGGACGGCGCCGGGCTACGTCGTCGCCTGAGTGCCGAAGCTCGACCGGACGTGATGGATCGGACCGGCGCGATCGGAGGTGACGGGTCTGGAGCGGCGCGCTCCCGACGCTGGCCCCCGACGCTCGCCCCCGATGCTGGCCCCCGACGCTGGCCCGCGACGCTGGCCCCCGACGCTGGCCCCCGACGCTGGCCCGCGACGCTGGCCCGCCCGGCGACCAAAGCCCGTCGCGTTTCGGTCGGCGCCCGGTGACCGCATTCGGACGCTAGCACGCCGACGCCGCACCAAGCCCTGCCAGCGGCGACGCCCGACCGCACCTACCTGGCCGCACCTGCCCGACCCTACCCGCCGGACCGCACCCGCCCGATCGCACCCGCCCGACCACACCTGCCTGGCCGCACCTGCCTGACCGCACCTGCCTGGCCGCACCCGCCCGACCGCACCCGCCCGACCGCACCCGCCCGACCGCACCTGCCTACCGCACCTGCCTGGCCGGCCTGCCCGACCGCACCTGCCCGACCGCACCTACCTGGCCGCACCCGCCCGACCGCACACGCCCGACCGCACCTGCCTAGCCGCACCTGCCCGACCCGCACCTGCCTGGCCGGCCGTGCCCGACCTTGTGAAGCCGGCAAGCCTCCGCTAGGGCTCGCCCGCCATGCAGGACATCCGGCTCACCAATTCCGCGACCGGCGCGAAGGCGCCCTTCGTGCCGCTCGATCCGTCGCGCGTCGGGCTCTACGTCTGCGGGCCGACGGTCTACGACCGCGCGCACCTGGGCAACGCGCGCACGATGCTGGTGTTCGACCTCCTCGTGCGGCTCCTGCGCCACGTCTACGGCGCGGGGCACGTGCGTTACGTCCGCAACATCACCGACGTCGACGACAAGATCAACGCGCGCGCCGCCGAGACCGGGCAGCCGATCGGCACCGTCACCGCCGAGACGACGGCGTGGTTCCACGCCGACATGGCGGCGCTCGGCGTCCTGCCGCCCGACGTCGAGCCCCGCGCGACCGGCCACATCGCCGGCATGGTCGCGATGATCGAGGCGCTGATCGCGCGCGGCCACGCCTACGCCGCCGAGGGCCACGTGCTCTTCGACGTCCGCAGCGACCCCGGCTACGGCAGCCTCGCGCACCGGTCGGTCGACGAGATGCTCGCGGGCGCGCGCGTCGAGGTCGCGGCCTGGAAGCGCGACCCGATGGACTTCGTGCTCTGGAAGCCGTCCGAGCCGGGCCGGCCCGGCTGGGAGAGCCCCTTCGGCCGGGGCAGGCCCGGCTGGCACATCGAGTGCTCGGCGATGGCGGCGGAGTACCTCGGCCCCACGTTCGACATCCACGGCGGCGGGCTCGACCTGAAGTTCCCGCACCACGAGAACGAACGCGCGCAATCGCTTGGCGCGGCGCCGGATTCGGGCTTCGCGCGGGTCTGGATGCACGTCGAGATGCTGCTCGCGGACGGGCGCAAGATGTCGAAGAGCCTCGGCAACTTCCGCACCGTGCGCGACGTGCTCGACGCCGGGCTGCCGGGCGAGGTGGTCCGCTTCGCGCTGATGGGCACGCATTACGCGAGGCCGATGGACTGGACCGAGGCCCGCACGCGCGAGGCGGAGGCAGCGCTGCGCGCCTGGTACGCGCTGACCGAGGGGGTCGCGGCCTCCGAGCCCGACCCCGCGTTCGTCGCGGCCCTCGCCGACGACCTCAACGTGGCGGGCGCCATCGCCGTGCTGCACCGGCTCGCGGGCGAGGGGCGGGCGGCGGCGCTCGCCGGCTCGGCGGCGGTCCTCGGGCTCCTCGGCGACGGCGCCTGGACGCGGGCGGGCGACACGGCGGCGGTGGAGCGGCTCGTCGCGGCGCGGATCGCGGCGCGGCGGGCGCGGGACTTCGCCGAAGCGGACCGGCTCCGCGACCTCCTCGCGGGCGCGGGCGTGGTGCTGATGGACCGCGGCGACGGCACCGACTGGACGCTCGCCCCCGGCGCCGACCTCGCGGCGCTCGAGCCGTGACCGAGCGGCTGACGCTCTACGACACCACGCTGCGCGACGGCGCGCAGACGCACGGGGTGCAGTTCTCGGCGGCCGAGAAGGCGCTGATCGCGGGGCTCCTCGACGGGCTCGGGGTGGACTACGTGGAGGGCGGCTGGCCCGGCGCGAACCCGACCGACACGGAGTTCTTCGCCGCGCCGCCGCGGCTCCGGGCCACGCTCACCGCGTTCGGGATGACGAAGCGCGCGGGCCGAAGCGCGGCCAACGACGACGTGCTCGCGGCGGTGCTGAACGCGGGCACGCGCGCGGTCTGCCTCGTCGGCAAGACGCATCCCTACCACGTCGAGACGGCGCTCGGGATCGGGCTCGACGAGAACCTCGCGGGCATCGCCGCGTCGGTCGCGCATGTCGTGGCGGCGGGACGCGAGGCGCTCTTCGACGCCGAGCACTTCTTCGACGGCCACGCGGCCGACCCCGGCTACGCGCTCGCCTGCTGCGCGGCCGCCGCGGACGCGGGCGCGCGGTGGATCGTGCTCTGCGACACCAACGGCGGCACGCTTCCGGGCGGCATCGCGGCGGGCGTCGAGGCGGCGATGCGCGCGGGCACGCCCGGCGAGCGGCTCGGCATCCACACGCACGACGACGCGGGGCTCGCCGTCGCGGGCGCGCTCGCGGCGGTGGACGCCGGCGCGCGGCAGGTGCAGGGCACGCTCAACGGCCTCGGCGAGCGCTGCGGCAACGCCGACCTCGTGGCGCTGATCCCGACGCTGCTCCTGAAGGCGCCCTACGCCGGCCGCTTCGAGACCGGGGTGACGCCGGAGGCGCTCGGGTCGCTGACGCGGGTGTCGCGCCGGCTCGACGAGATCCTGAACCGCGTCGCCCGGTCCGGCGCGCCCTACGTCGGCGCCTCGGCCTTCGCGCACAAGGCGGGGCTCCACGCGAGCGCCATCGCGAAGGATCCCACGACCTACGAGCACGTGCCGCCGGGGGCGGTCGGCAACATCCGCGTGATCCCGATGAGCAACCAGGCCGGGCAGTCGAACCTGCGCGCGCGGCTCGAGGCGGCGGGCATCGCGGTGCCGCGCGGCGACCCGGGGCTCGGCGCGGTGCTCGAGGCCGTGAAGGCGCGCGAGGACGAGGGCTACGCCTACGACACCGCGGAGGCCAGCTTCGAGATCCTGGCGCGGCGCGTGCTCGGGCGGCTGCCGCGGTACTTCGACGTGGAGCGCTACCGCGTCACCGTCGAGCGGCGGCGCGGCGCGAGCCATTCGGAGGCGGTCGTGGTGGTGCGCGTCGGCGGCGAGACGATGCTCTCCGCGTCGGAGTCGCTCGATCCCGCGGGCTCCGACCGCGGGCCGGTCAACGCGCTCGCGAAGGCGCTGGCGAAGGATCTCGGGCCCTACCAGGCGCTGATCGACGATCTCAGGCTCGTGGACTTCAAGGTGCGGATCACGCAAGGCGGCACCGAGGCGGTGACGCGGGTGATGATCGAGAGCGCCGACGCCGAGGGCCGGCGCTGGTCCACCGTGGGCGTGTCGCCCAACATCGTCGACGCCTCGTTCGAGGCGCTGGTCGATGCGATCGTGTGGAAGCTCATCCGCGACGGGGCCATCCCGGCGTGAGCCTCGAGGCCTGCGCGGAGATGGTGCGCCGCGGGGATCCTGCGCGCTTCCTCGCGGCGATGTCGGGCGGGCCCGAGGCGCGGGCGCGGCTCCTGCCGCTCTACGCGCTCAACCTCGAGGTGGCGCGCGCGCCCTGGGTCAGCGCCGAGCCGATGATCGTCGCGATGCGGCTCCAGTGGTGGCGCGACGCGGTGGCGGAGATCGCGGCCGGCCGGCCCGCGCGGCGGCACGAGGTGACGGAGGCGCTCACCGGCGTGCCGCTCGTGGCGGGCGTGCTCGACGGGCTCGTCGCCGCGCGCGAGGCGGAGGTGGCGCCGGGGCCGGGCGAGAGCGCCGACGCGCTCCGCGCCCATCTCGCGGCAACGGCGGGGGCGCTCATGTGGGCGGCGGCGCTCCTCCTCGGGGCGGGGCCCGACGCGGAGGCGCGGGTGCGCGGGCTCGGCGCGGCGCAGGGGCTTGCAAACTGGCTCGAGGCGGTGCCGGCGCTCGCCGCGCGCGGCCGGCCGGCGCTCCCCGCGGGGCACGAGGCGCTGATCCGGGACGGGCTCGCGGCCGTCGCGGCGGCGCGGGCGGCGCGGCTCCCGCGCGCGCTCGGCCCGGCGCTGCGGGCGGCGTCGGAGACCGGGGGGGTGCTCAGACGGGCGCTCGCGGAGCCCGCGCGGATCGCCGCGGGCACGCTCCCGCGGTCGGAGTTCGCGCGGCGCGCGCGGCTTCTCGCGAAGGCGGCGACGGGCGGCTACTAGGCCGCGAGGATGGCGTCGAGATGCGCGGCGCAGCCGGTGAGGGCGGCGTAGTCGTCCTCGATGACCGAGATCGAGAACGCCGCCATGAACTCGGAGAACCGCCCCTTGTCGCGGAACGCGGCGACGAGGCCGAGGTCGCCGAGGTAGCGCGCGAAGGCGCGTGCGAGCCCGCCGCAGAGGTAGATGCCGCCGAAGGGCAGGTGGACGAGCGCGAGGTCGGACGCGACGACCCCGAGATGGCGCGCGAAGATGCGGCCGGCCTCGGCGGCGCGTGCGTCGTCGCCCGCCTTCAGCCCCGCCATGATGTCGGCCGAGGTGGTGCGCCCGGTCGCGCCGAGGAAGCCCGCGATGTGCTCGAGCCCGCGCCCCGAGAGCACGTCCTCGATCGACGGGAAGCCGTGCTCGGCCTCGACGTGGCGGGCGAGCGCGAGGTCGGCGTCGGTGCGGACGGGCAGGCTCTGGTGGCCGCATTCGGAGGCAGGCACCACGTTCTCGCGCCGCGAGGCATGGACCGGGGCCGCGTTGAACCCGGTGCCGATGCCGATCACGAGCCGGCTCGCCTGCGGCTCGGCCGCGGCGCCCTCGACGATGACGTGGAGCGTGTCGGCGCCGAGATGCGCGAGCGCGTAGCCCTGCGCCTGCAGGTCGTTCAGGATCGAGACCTCGCCTGCGCCGGTGGCGGCGCCGACGGTCTCGAGGTCCATCGTCCAGTCGAGGTTGGTGAGCGTCGCGACGCCGCCCCGGACCGGGCCCGCGACGGCGATGCAGGCCGCGTCCGGCGCAGGGTCGCCAGCGTCGGCGAGGTAGCTCCGCAGCACCGTCTCGAGATCGGGCTCGCCGGCGTTGCGGTAGCGGCGGATGCTGTCATGGCGGATCGCGGGGCCGTCGGCGAGGGCGACGCGCGTGTTGGTGCCGCCGATGTCGGCGACGAGGGAGAGCGTCGTGGCCATGCGCGTCGTCTCCTCAAGCCCGCGCGAGGGCGGCGGCGAGCGCGTGATAGGACGCTTTCGGACGCCGCTGCAAGGTCTCGAAGTCGACGTGGACGAGCCCGAACCGCTTGTCGTAGCCGAGCGCCCACTCGTAGTTGTCGAGGAGCGACCAGACGTAGTAGCCGCGCACCGGCACGCCGGCGGCGATGGCGCGGCGCACCTCGCCGAGATGCGCCTCGATGTAGGCGAGCCGGCCCGCATCATCGTGCGGCTCGGCGCTCGCGAGGCCGTTCTCGGTGACGTAGAGCGGCAGGTCGCCGGTGTAGTCGGCCCGCGTGCGCGCGAGGAGGCGGCCGAGGCCCTCGGGGTAGATCTCCCAGCCCATGTCGGTCTTCGGGAGCGGCCCCTCGACCTCGCGCGTCGCGGGCCAGGGGCCGGGCGCGTGCGCCACGAGCTTGCGCGTGTAGTAGTTCAGCCCGCACCAGTCCACGGGCGCGGTGATGACCGGGAAATCGTCCTGCCAGCCCGCGGGCAGATGCGGCTCGAGGCCCTCGAGCGCGAGCGCAGGGTAGGCGCCGCGGAACACGCCCGAGAGGAACCAGCGGTTGTAGGTGGCGTCGTAGCGGTCCGCCGCCGCCCGGTCGGCGTCGGACGGGCTCGCGGGCTCGGGGTACTCGAAGTTGCACACGAGCCCGAGGTTGCCCATGCCCGCCGCGCGCAGGGCGCCGATGGCGGTGCCGTGGGCGAGGAGGACGTGGTGCATCGCGCGCGCCGTCGCGCGGATGTCGCGCAGCCCCGGCGCGTGCTGGCCGAGGAAGTGCGACAGCCAAGCGACGCACCAGGGCTCGTTGATCGGCGCCGTGGACCAGACGCGGTCGCCGATGCGCCCGGCGATGACCTCCGCGTAGTCGCCGAACCAGCCCGCGATGTCGCGGTTCCGCCAGCCGCCGAGGTCCGCGAGCGGCGAGGGCAGCTCCCAGTGGTAGAGCGTCAGCGCGGGCTTCAGGCCGCGCGCGAGGAGGCCGTCGACGAGGCGGTCGTAGAAGTCGAGGCCCTCCGGGTTGACCGCGCCGCGGCCCTCGGGGATGACGCGCGCCCAGGAGGCGGAGAAGCGGTAGACGTCGAGGTTGGCGGCGGCCACGAGGTCGAGGTCGGCGTCCATCCGGTGGTAGTGGTTGCAGGCGACGGCACCGTCCTCGGCGTTGGCGACGTTGCCGGGGGTGGCGGCGAAGCTGTCCCAGTGCGTCGGCCCCGCGCCGCCCGCGGCGTGGCCCTCGATCTGGTAGGCGGACGTGGCGGTGCCGAAGAGGAAGCCTTCGGGGAAGTCGGCGCGGGTGAAGGTCATGCGGGGCTCGCGGCTGGGACGTGGCGGGGTCCGGTGGAGAGGCCGACCATCAGCTCGGCCTCCATGAGTTGGTGCGCGTGCGGCGCGGCGGGATCGGCGATGCGCGCGAGGAGCATCCCCGCCGCGCGCCGCCCGGCCTCGCGGACGGAGGAGCGCGTGGCGGTGAAGATCGGCACGCCGGTGCCGTTCGGCAGGTAGCCGAGCGCGTCGTCGTGGGTGACGACGGAGAGGTCGCGCCCGAGCTTGAGGCCGCGCTCCTCGGCGGCGCGCCGGACGCCGATGGCGGAGATCATCGACGACACGAGGATCGCCGTCGGCGGATCGGCGAGGTCGAGCATCCGGTGCGTCGAGACATGCCCGTGCGTCTCGGTCATCTCGTTCGCCGCGATGAGGTCGGGCTCGGGCGCGAGCCCGCGCGCCGCGAGCGCCTCGGCAAAGCCGGCCTCGCGGCGGATGGCGAAATCGAGATCGGCCAGCCCGTTGACGAGCCCGATGCGCCGGTGCCCGAGGTCGAGGAGGAACGCCGTGGCGCGGCGGAACGCACGGCGGTTGTCGACGTCGACGTAGGCGTAGGGCAGCGCCGCCCCGGTGGCGCGGCCGTGGACGACGAAGGGCAGCCCGATCTCGGTCAGAAGCGCGATGCGGTGGTCGGCGGCGCGGGGAAAATGCACGATGACGCCGTCGACGGTCCCGCGCGCGCCGAGCTGGCGATACGCCCGTCCTTCGTCCGTGTCGGCGACGATCGAGAGCACCATGTCGAAGCCCGCGGCGGCGTAGCACTCGCTGGCCCCGGCGATGAAGTCCGCGAAGACCGGGTTGACCATCTCGTGCGTGGTGAAGGCGGGGATGACGTGCCCGATCGCCATCGCGCGCCCGGTGGCGAGCCCCTGCGCGCGGGCGTTCGGGCGGTAGTGGTGCCGGTGCGCGGCCTCGATCACGCGCGCGCGGGTGCCCTCGGACACCTCCGGGTAGCCGTTCAGCGCCCGGCTGACGGTGGTGGAGGAGAGCCCGAGGATCTGCGACAGCTCGCGGAGGTTCATGGCGTCGACGGCCCGAAGCGCTTTGGAACCCTGCAACCGTAGCGAGGGACGGGGCAGGGGTCAAAACCATTCGCGGCCGCCCGCCGATGCTGCAGGTGCGAAAAGCCGTTTCGGCATCGGCACTTGCCGCAAGCGGGATTGACACGCGCCGGCCGATCGGGGAGCGTTAAGCACTCAAAGCGCTTTGGAGTCGTCTCCAATTCAAGCTGCTAGGGCCGCGCACGCCGGCCTCAACCATGGGAGGGATAGCGCATGACCACGTTGCCGAAGGGCCGCGTTCCGGGTGCGGGGATCGCCGCCGTCGCGGCGCTCGCCGCAGCCATCGGGGCAGGGCCCGCGTTCGCTCAGGATCTGAAGTTCGCGCCCGGCGAGGACGCGAAGTTCGACTGGAAGAGCTACGACGACTTCAAGGCCGGCCATGACCTCAACGGCCAGACGATCAGCATCACCGGACCCTGGACCGGCGCCGACAAGACGCTCTTCGAGAGCGTCATCGCGTATTTCGAGGCGGCGACCGGCGCCACGGTGGACTATTCCGGCTCGGACAGCTTCGAGCAGGACATCGTGATCTCCACGAAGTCCGGCTCCGCACCCAACATCGCCGTCGTGCCGCAGCCGGGGCTCGCGGCCGACCTCGCGCGCGCCGGCAGCCTGACGCCGCTCGGGTCCGAGACCGCGGACTGGCTCGCCGCGAACTATGCCGCCGGGCAGTCCTGGGTGGACCTCAGCACCTACGAGGACGCCAAGGGCGACGCGGCGCTCTATGCGTTCCCCTACAAGATCGACGTCAAGAGCCTCGTGTGGTACGTGCCCGAGGCCTTCGACGAGGCGGGCTACGATGTGCCCGAGACCTACGAGGATCTCAAGGCGCTGACCGAGCAGATCGTCGAGGACGGCGGTACGCCCTGGTGCATCGGGCTCGGCTCCGGCGCCGCGACCGGCTGGCCCGCGACCGACTGGGTCGAGGACCTGGTGCTCCGCACGCAGCCGCCCGAGGTCTACGACGGCTGGGTGACGAACGAGATCAAGTTCGACGATCCGCGCATCGTCGCGGCCATCGACGAGTTCGGCTACTTCGCCAAGACCGACGCGAACGTCGACGGCGGCTCGGCGTCGGTGGCCAACACCGACTTCCGCGACAGCCCGGGCGGGCTCTTCACCTTCCCGCCGAAGTGCTACATGCACCATCAGGCGTCGTTCATCCCGACCTTCTTCCCCGACGGTACCGAGGTCGGGCAGGACGTGGACTTCTTCTACTTCCCGGCCGATCCCGAGAAGGATCTCGGCAAGCCGGTGCTCGGCGCGGGCACGCTCTTCGTCATCACCAAGGACGCGCCCGCCGCGCACGACTTCATCGAGTTCCTGAAGACGCCGATCGCGCACGAGATCTGGATGGCGCAGTCGGGGTTCCTCACGCCCTACAAGGACGCGAACCCCGAGGACTACGCCAACGACACGCAGCGTGCGCTCGGCAAGATCCTGCTCGACGCCACCACGTTCCGCTTCGACGGCTCGGACCTGATGCCGGCGGAGATCGGCGCGGGGGCGTTCTGGAAGGGCATGGTCGCCTTCGTCGGCGGCGACAGCGCCGATGCGGTCGCGAAGCAGATCCAGGCCCGCTGGGACGCGATCAAGAAGTGACGCGACGCCGCCGCCGGGCAACGACCCGGCGGCGGCTTCAGGAGAGGGGGGACACGCGATGAATCCGATGCTGCAGGGCATCTTCACCATCGTCATCGGCGTGGGCGGCTGCCTCGCGTACTTCTGGGGCTCGAACCTCGTCCTCGACAAGGTGATCTTTCCGGCGAAAGGCCCGAACCCCGGCCTCAACATCAACCGCGCCAACCAGGTGCGGCCGTGGCTGTTCCTCTTTCCCGCCATCTTCGCGCTCGGGCTCTACCTCGTCTATCCCGTCGTGGGCTCGTTCGTCCGGTCGCTCTACGGGCGCGACGACGTGCAGTTCCTCGGCGCGGGCAACTACGCCTCGCTCTTCACCGACCCGAACTTCCGCACGGCGCTCCTCAACAACTTCCTCTGGGTGCTCGTGGTGCCGGCGGGGGCCACGTTCTTCGGGCTCCTCGCGGCGCAGCTCACCGACCGGCTGCGCTGGGGCAACATCGCGAAGTCGCTCATCTTCATGCCGATGGCGATCTCCTTCGTCGGCGCCTCGCTGATCTGGAAGTTCGTCTACGCCAACAACGCCGACATCGGGCTCATCAACGCGATCCGTGCGGGGCTCGGCGCCGCGAACCCGGTCGACGTGCTGCAGATCCCGTTCTGGAACAACTTCTTCCTGATGTTCATCCTGATCTGGATCCAGACCGGCTTCGCGATGGTGATCCTGTCGGCGGCGCTGCGCGGCATCCCGGAGGAGACGCTCGAGGCCGCGATCATCGACGGCGCGAACCCGTTCCAGCTCTTCTTCAAGATCAAGGTGCCGCAGATCATGGGCACCATCGTCGTGGTGTGGACGACGATCACGATCCTGGTGCTGAAGGTGTTCGACATCGTCTACGCGACGACCGGGGGCAATTTCGGCACGCAGATCCTGCCGTCGTACATGATGGCCTACATGTTCCGCGACGACGGCCGGGCGACGGCGGTGGCCTTCGTCATCATGGTGATCGTGCTGCCGGTGATGATCTGGAACATCGTGCAGGCCCGGCGCGAGACGCGCTGAGCTGCATCGCAAGACGCGGTAGGGGAGAGAAGCATGGACAACATCGCCGGGCAGAAGACGGGCCTCGCCTGGGTCATCAACCTGTCGGTCCTCGCGATGGTGGTGCTGTGGCTGATCCCGACCGTGGGGCTCCTCGTGTCGTCGTTCCGCGACCGCGACCAGATCTCGGTGTCGGGCTGGTGGGCAGCACCCTTCGCGGTCGATCTCACCTTCCGCGGCCGGGCCGACGGAACGAGCACGCAGGCGGCCGACGGCAGCTTCGCGATCACGGGCAACATCTTCGACGATCCCGAGGTCAAGGCGTCGTTCGCGTCGGGCGAGGGCAGCGTGACCGCGTTCGGGAGCCGCGGCAACGCGCCCGCCGAGTTTCCCGTCGGCACCACCGCGGACATCAGGAAGGGCGACACGCTCACGGTCGCGGCCAATGGCGACTACACCTACACCTCGCCCGAGGATCCCGGCAAGCGCGGTCCGCGCGTGTATTTCGAGGCCGAGACGCCGCCGTCGTTCACGCTCGACAACTACCGCTCCGTGCTCAACGCCGACAATATGAGCCTCGCGTTCATCAACACGCTGACCGTGACCGTGCCCGCGACGATCATCCCGATCCTGATCGCGGCCTTCGCGGCCTATGCGCTCGCGTGGATGGAGTTTCCGGGTCGCGGGCTCCTCATCGCCGCCGTGGTGGGGCTGCTGGTGGTGCCGTTGCAGATCGCGCTCGTCCCGATGCTGCAGTTCCACAACCGGATCGGCATCGGGCAGAGCTTCATCGGCATCTGGCTCGCCCACACCGGCTTCGGGCTGCCGCTCGCGATCTACCTGCTCCGCAACTACATGATCGGCCTGCCGCGCGACATCATCGAGAGCGCCAAGGTCGACGGGGCGACAGACTTCCAGGTCTTCACCCGGATCGTGCTGCCCCTGAGCTTCCCGGCGCTCGCGGCCTTCGCGATCTTCCAGTTCCTCTGGACCTGGAACGATCTCCTGGTGGCCAAGGTCTTCCTGCCCGCCTCCGACGAGACCAAGGTGATGACGGTCAAGATCGCCGACGACCTCCTCGGCTCGCGCGGCGGCGACTGGGGCATCCTCGCGACGGCGGCGTTCGTGTCGATCGCGGTGCCGCTCCTCGTGTTCTTCACGATGCAGCGCTACCTCGTGCGCGGACTTCTCGCCGGGTCGGTCAAGTAGAGAAAAGATAGGGGAGGGAGCGGCATGGCCGATCTGAAGCTCACGGACGTCGCGAAGGCCTACGGGAATGTCGACGTCCTGAAGCACATCAACCTCGACATCGGGAAGGGCGAGCTGATCGTGTTCGTCGGCCCCTCGGGTTGCGGCAAGTCCACGCTCCTGCGGATGATCGCGGGGCTCGAGCGGATCACCGGGGGCACGCTCGAGATCGACCACCTGCCGATGAACGACGTGCCGCCGGCGCAGCGCGGCATCGCGATGGTGTTCCAGTCCTACGCCCTCTACCCGCACATGACGGTGCGCGAGAACATGGCGTTTGCGCTCCGCATCGCGAAGAAGT
This sequence comes from Paracoccaceae bacterium, assembly GCA_965219015.1. Classification (GTDB taxonomy): domain Bacteria; phylum Pseudomonadota; class Alphaproteobacteria; order Rhodobacterales; family Rhodobacteraceae; genus CBDCNH01. Next base: position 292,164 of record CBDCNH010000011.1, on the reverse strand, counting down.
CGAAGGCGGAGATCGACGCCGCGGTCGGCAAGGCCGCGCGCATCCTGCAGCTCGGACCCTACCTCGACCGGCTGCCGAAGGCGCTCTCGGGCGGCCAGCGCCAGCGCGTCGCGATCGGCCGGGCCATCGTGCGCGACCCCAAGGTCTATCTCTTCGACGAGCCGCTCTCGAACCTCGATGCCGCCCTGCGCGTGGCCACGCGCATCGAGATCGCGCAGCTGAAGGAGGCGATGCCCGAGTCGACGATGATCTACGTCACCCATGACCAGGTCGAGGCGATGACGCTCGCCACGCGCATCGTCGTGCTCGCGGGCGGCGGGATCAGCCAGGTCGGCACCCCGCTCGACCTCTACGAGCGGCCGCAGAACGAGTTCGTGGCGCAGTTCATCGGCTCGCCCGCGATGAACCTCCTGCCCGGCAAGATCACCGAGACCGGCGCCGAGACGCGGGTGGCGCTCGACGGCGGCGGACAGGCGCGCGTCGGCATCCCGACCTCGGACGCCGACCGCGGCCGCGCGGTCAAGATCGGGGTCCGGCCCGAGGACATGACGCCGACCGACGGCGAGGACTGGATCTACCGCGGCGACGTGGCGATCACCGAGGCGCTCGGCGAGGTGACGCTCCTCTACTTCGAGACCGACCCCGAGACGCCGGCGGTCATCTCGAAGACCCCCGGCATCCACGCCGATCTCCGGCACCGCACGGTCCAGCTCACCGCCGACCCCGCGAAAGTCCATCTCTTCGCCGACGGAGCGTCGATGCGTCCGCATTGACGGGGGCTTCCGGGCTGCGTGCCACGCCGTTACATTCGCGTCACGAGGGCGGACCGGCCCGCCTTCGTGCCACCACATGCCGGACGGGATGAGAGCGATGGCCAAGGGTCAGATGAAGAGCAACAAGGAAATCAAGAAGCCGAAGAAGGAAAAGCCGAAGGCGGCTCCGGGCGGCGCGTCGTCGCAAGACGGGCTGAACATCAACAAGGGCGCCAAGTCCGGCAAGAAGTGAGCTAGCGTGTGGTTCGCGCCCCCGCGAGCCACACCGCCACCAGGCCCGCCGACAGGATCGCGTTCCAGCCCGCCATCGACACGCCGCCGAGCGACCAGGCGATCTCGGTGCAGCGCACCAGCGGCGCGTCCATGATCTGCGCCATCAGGTCATCGGTCGAAAGCCCGGCGATGGGGCCGGACGTGCAGGTCGTCGGCCCCTGCCACCAGCCCTGCTCGACGCCTGCGTGGAACACGCCGAGGCCTGCGGTGGCGAGCGCCGCCAGCGCGCCCGCGACGAGGAGCCAGCGCCGCGGCGCCGCGAGCGCTGCGAGCGCGATCAGTACCGCCGCGACATGCGGCCAGCGCTGCTCGAGGCAGAGCTGGCACGGCGCCAGCCCGCCGAGGTACTGGAACCCGAGCGCCCCCGCGAGGAGCGCCGCGGACCCTGCGCCGGCGAGCGCCGCGTAGCCCCTCACAGGAGCTTCACCGCCGCGAAGCCGCCGATCAGCAGCACCGTGCCGGCGGTGAGCAGAAGCCCGAGCCGGCGCTCGATGAAGTCGCGGATCGGCGCGCCGAAGCGCCACAGGAGAGCCGCGATGACGAAGAACCGGAGCGCCCGCGCGATCACCGAGGCCACCACGAACACCGGCAGCGACAGGTGCGTGGCACCCGACAGGATGGTGATGACCTTGTAGGGGAACGGCGTCACCCCGCCGATCAGCACCGCCCAGGGGCCGAACGCGTTGTAGCGCGCGGCGAAGGTGTCGAACGTGTCGGTCATGCCGTAGAACGCGAGCACCGGCCGGCCGACGCTCTCGAAGAGCGCCGCCCCGATCCAGTAGCCGAGGAGCCCGCCCAGGACCGAAGCCGCGAGCGCCACGCCCGCGATGCGCCAGGCGCGCTCCGGCCGCGCGATCACCATCGGCACGATGAGCAGGTCCGGCGGCAGCGGGAACACCGAGCTCTCGGCGAAGGCCACGGCCGCCAGCACCCAGAGCGCGTATGGCGTCTCGGCGAGGGCGATCATGCGGTCGTAGAGGCGGCGGAGCATGGCGCGCGTCTGACCACGCGACCGGGGCCGGGTCAAGGATTTGCGCTGGCGGCATCGCCGCGGCGGGGTAAGGTTGCCGCAAAGGAGACGCGTATGCGGTGGCAGGGCAGGCGGGGCAGCGGCAACATCGAGGACAGGCGGTCAGCGGGGCGCATGGGCGGCGGCGGGCTGCGGCTCGGCGGCGTCGGGCTGATCGCGGTGCTGTTCCTCGGCTACGTCTTCGGCGTCGACGTGACCCCGCTCCTGACCGGCGGCGGGGGCGGCAGCTACGCGCCCGAGCCCGTGACCGCCGAGGACGACCGGCAGGCGCAGTTCGCCTCCGTCGTGCTCGCCGACACCGAGGACGTCTGGCGCGACGTTTTCCAGACCGAGCTCGGCCGCACCTACCACCCCCCCGTCATGGTGCTCTTCAAGGGCGCCACGACCTCGGGCTGCGGCGGGGCGGACGCGGCCTCGGGGCCGTTCTACTGCCCCGTCGACGGCAAGGTCTACCTCGACACCGCGTTCTTCACCACGCTCGCCGACCGTCTCGGCGCAGGCGGCGACTTCGCCTCGGCCTATGTCGTGGCGCACGAGGTCGGGCATCACGTGCAGGACGAACTCGGCATCCTCGGCGCCTTCAACGACCAGCGGCGCGGGCTGCCCGCCGAGGATGCCAACGCGCTCTCGGTCCGGGTCGAGCTGCAGGCCGACTGCTACGCCGGCCTCTGGGCCAAGCGCGCCGACGCCCGGTTCCGGATCCTCGACCCCGGCGACGTCGACGAGGCGATGAACGCCGCCCGCCAGATCGGCGACGACGCGCTCGCCGAAGGCGCCGGACGACCGCCGATGCCCGACAGCTTCACCCACGGCACGTCGCTCCAGCGCAGCACCTGGTTCAACCGCGGCTACGCCTCGGGCCGCGTCGACGCTTGCGACACGTTTCGCGCCACGGACCTCTGACGCGCCTCGCGGGGCGCACCGCGAGGCGCTGCAGGTCGGCCGAGCACGGCGCGGCGGACGCAGGGCGGCTCGAGACGGGGCCGGGTCTCACCAGAGCCGCCAGCGGGATGTCATCGCGCCGTCATTCGGCGCGCGGACCGAGCCACGACCCTCGCCGGCTGACGGTCCGCAGACCCGGGACTTCATCGAAGCTCTCGCACTCCGCTGCATCTTCAGGCCTCGCGCTCCCCGGTGGCACTTGCGATAGACGGTGGTTCCCGGTTTCATGGCCCACGGTGGGCAGGTCGGACCGATCCCGATCGACCGCCGGACTTTTGCAAAAAGGGCCGCGATCGTGACTCTGCCCCATGCATGTCGGTGCCGGGAGTGACCCGGACGCCCTGGCTCGAACCCCTGACGCTCAAGTCGCCGTTTGTCCGGCTGGTGCCGCTGGCAGAGGAGCATGCCGGCGGGCTGGCGGAAGCCGCCGCCGAGGGGGCGATCCATGCAATCTGGTATACTAGCGTACCAGCGCCCGATGCCATAGCGGCGGAGATCGACCGACGCCTCGGGCTGCAGGCCGCGGGGGCGATGCTGCCGTTCACCGTGCTGACGCCCGACGGGATGGTCGCGGGCATGACGACCTACATGAACGTCGACGCAAAGAACCGCCGCGTCGAGATCGGCTCGACCTGGCTGCGCCCGGCGGTGCAGCGCACGCCGCTCAATACCTCCGCCAAGCGGCTCCTGCTCGGCCATGCCTTCGAGACGCTCGGCTGCATCGCGGTCGAACTCCGGACCCATTCGATGAACCTGCAGAGCCGCCGCGCCATCGAGAGGCTGGGCGCCAGGCTCGACGGGATCCTGCGGTCCCACATGGTCACGCCGAATGGCGCGCTTCGGGATACGGCGGTCTATTCGATCACCGCCGCCGAATGGCCGGCCGTCCGTGCCAACCTCGACTGGCAGCTCGACCGTCCCCGGTGAGAGCCGCCGGGCGACGCCGCGTTCCGGCAGGTCTCCATAGCGGGGCGGCGCGGCGCTCTGTGGCCGGGCGGCCCTTGCCGAGACGGGCCACGGGGCCTAGCTTGCGGCCATGACCCCACTCGTCGATCCCTTTGCGCGCCCGATCACCTACCTCAGGGTCTCGGTGACGGACCGCTGCGATTTCCGCTGCGTCTACTGCATGTCGGAGAACATGACGTTCTTGCCGAAGGCGGACCTCTTGACGCTCGAGGAACTGGACCGGCTGGCCTCGGCCTTCGTCGGCCTCGGCGTGCAGAAGCTGCGGATCACCGGCGGGGAGCCGCTGGTGCGGCGCGGCATCCTCGGCTTCTTCGAGGCGATGTCGCGGCATCTGGCGACCGGCGCGCTGAAGGAGCTGACGCTGACGACGAACGGCTCGCAGCTCGCCAAGTCTGCAGGCGCGCTCCGCGATGCCGGGGTGCGGCGCGTCAACGTCTCGCTCGACACGCTCGACGACGCGAAGTTCGCCGCCATCACGCGCTGGGGCCGGCTCGCGCAGGTCCGGGCCGGCATCGAGGCCGCGCAGGCGGCGGGGCTGCGGGTGAAGATCAACACGGTGGCGCTGAAGGACTTCAACGAGGACGAGCTCTTCACGCTCGCCGAATGGTGCGCGGCCGAGGGCCATGACCTCACCTTCATCGAAGTGATGCCGATGGGCGATCTCGGCAACGAGGACCGGCTGGGGCAGTACTGGCCGCTGCGCGACCTCCGCGCGCGGCTGGCCGAGCGCTACACGCTCCTCGACGTCGCCGATCGCACGGGGGGCCCCGCGCGCTACGTGCGGCTCGCCGAGACCGGCCAGAGGATCGGTTTCATCACGCCGCTCACGCATAATTTCTGCGAAAGCTGCAACCGCGTGCGGCTTACGTGCACGGGCGAGCTCTACCTCTGCCTCGGCCAGGAGGACCGTGCCGACCTGCGCGCGCCGTTGCGCGCCAGCCACGACGACCGCGTCGTGACCAACGCGATCCGTGCCGCGATCGCGCGCAAGCCCAAGGGCCATGACTTCGACTACACGCGTGGCACCGCCGCGGGCGCGATGCCGCGGCACATGAGCCACACCGGGGGCTAGGCCAGCGGTCAGCGCATCAGCCGCCGCGCCGTGGGCAGAGCCAATGCCGCGAGCGCGAGCTTCAGCGCGTCGCCGACGAGGAACGGCGTGATGCCCCAGGCGAGCGTCTGCGCGGCCGGCGAGGCGAAGTCGGCGGGATCGTAGAGGCCGGTCAGCACGAGGTGATGCAGCCACGCAAGGCCCGGCGCGTACACCATCGCGGTCGCGGCCAGCATGGCGATGGCGAGCCCTGGCACCGAACGGTCCCAGCCGCGGCGGGACGCGAGGCCGAGGAACGCGGTCGCGAGGACGTAGCCCGCGAGGTAGCCGCCGGTGCCGCCGGTCATATAGGCAAGGCCGTGGCGCGTCGCGGAGGAGCCTGCGAAGATGTCGGCGCCGGCGACCCCGAGTGCCATGTAGCCGAGGATCGTCGCCAGCCCGAGGCGCGGCCCGTAGGCGGCGGCGAGCGTGAAGACCGCGAAGGAGCCCATCGTCACCGGCACCGGCGAGGGCCAGAGCGGGATCTGGGTCTTGGCGGCGACCGCGAGGAGCCCGATGCCGAAGGTCACGCAAAGCGCGCCGAGCGTGCCCGCGCCGGTGACGCCGAACCGCCGCGCCACGGGGCCGGGCTCGGCCGCCTCAGCCGTCCAGCGCGCGATCAGCACCTCGGCGAGCGCCCGCCGATAAATCCTGTGTCCCATCCTGCCGCTCCCTCGCTTTGCCTTCGTTCTGCCGCATGGTCCGCGGTCACGCAAGCCGCGTGAGGCGGGTCACGGCGGTCCAGTCCTTGGCCGGCCCGGTCGCGCGCCAGGTCACGGACCACTCGGGCCAGCGGCTGAAATCGTAGGCGGCGCGATAAAGGTCCGGCGGGCAGACATGCGCGGCGTCGGGTCCGACCCGGTGGAACGGCCGCCCGTCGGCGAAGCTCACCGCGATCCCGCCGGCCGCCCGGCGCCAGAGCGTCACGCGCGTCGCCTGCAGCGCCGGGCGCCCGTCGAGCGCCAGCATGCCTGCTTCGGTGCAAGAGAGCCCTGCGCCGTCCGGCGCGAAGGCATAGGTGCCCGCGAACGCGCCGCCCGGCCCGAGGCGGTCCTCGATCCGGCGCTCGGCGCGCCAGAGCCCTGCGAGGTCGTCGAGCGTCGGCCGCATCGGTTGCCCTTCCCGGTGCCGCAGACTAAGCCTCCCGCGCGAGGGGTGAAAGATGATCGAACGCTATTCGCGGCCGGAGATGGTCGAGGTCTGGTCGGCGGCGGCGCGGTTCCGTATCTGGTTCGAGATCGAGGCCCACGCCGGCGACGCGATGGCGGCGCTCGGGACCATTCCCGCCGAGAACGCTGCCGCGGTCTGGCGCGCGCAGGACGCGGCGTTCGACGTGGCCCGCATCGACGCCATCGAGGCCGTCACCAGGCACGACGTCATCGCGTTCCTGACGCATCTCGGCGAGATCGTCGGGCCCGACGCCGCGCGCTTCGTGCATCAGGGGATGACGAGCTCGGACGTGCTCGACACCGCCTTCGCGGTGCAACTCACGCGCGCCGTGGACCTGCTGATCTCGGGCACGGACCGGGTGCGCGCGGCGCTGAAGGACCGCGCCTTCGAGCACCGGCTGACGCCCACGATCGGGCGCAGCCACGGCATCCACGCCGAGCCCACGACCTTCGGTCTGAAGCTCGCGTCCGCCTACGCCGAGATGGACCGCGCGCGGGCGCGCCTCGTCGCGGCGCGGGCTGAGATCGCGACGGGGGCGATCTCGGGCGCGGTCGGCACCTTCGCCAACGTCGATCCGGCCGTCGAGGCGCATGTCTGCCGGGCGCTGGGGCTGGTGCCGGAGCCCGTGAGCACGCAGGTGATCCCCCGCGACCGGCACGCGATGCTCTTCGCGACGCTGGGTGTCGTCGCAAGCTCGGTCGAGCGCATCGCGACGGAGATCCGCCACCTCGCGCGCACCGAGGTCCGCGAGGTCGAGGAATACTTCGCGCCGGGCCAGAAGGGCTCCTCGGCGATGCCGCACAAGCGCAACCCGGTGCTCTCGGAGAACCTCACCGGGCTCGCGCGGCTCGTCCGCGGCATGGTGGTCCCCGCGCTCGAGAACGTGGCGCTCTGGCACGAGCGCGACATCAGCCATTCGTCGGTCGAGCGGATGATCGGCCCCGACGCCACGATCACGCTCGACTTCGCGCTCCACCGCCTCGCGGGCGTCGTCGAGCGGCTGGTGGTCTACCCCGAGGCGATGGCGCGCAATCTCGCGGCCTCGCGGGGGCTCGTCCATTCGCAGCGCGTGCTCCTTGCGCTGACGCAGGCCGGGGTGGCGCGGGATGCGGCCTACGCCACCGTGCAGCGCGCCGCGATGACGGTCTGGGACGAGGGCCGCGACTTTCGCGACGTGCTCGATGCGGACGCGGAGGTCGCGGCGGCGCTCAAGCCCGCGGAGCTCGACGCGCTCTTCGACATCGCGCACCATCTTCGCCACGTCGATGCGATCTTCGCGCGTGTGTTCGGCGTCGAATGATCGCTTGCCATCGCCTGATTCGCGCTATTCTCTGGAGCTCCTAACAGGGAGAACCGCCATGACCATCCGTGCCATCGCCGTTGCCAGTGCCCTCGCCGCCAGTTTCGTGAGCGCCCCCGCCGCCTTCGCGCAGGGATGCAGCTACGAGCACAAGACCCAGTCGACCTCGCGCTGCCTCACCGGGCAGACGTTCGACGCCGCCACGCAGACCTGCGTGACGCCCGCCAGCAGCTGACCTCCTCCGGCGCGCGAAAGGTGCGCCGGACCCTTCATCGCCAGGAGTTGCCATGCGCCCGTTCCACCTGACCCTCGTCGCCGCCACCTTCGCAGGCACAGCCGCCTTCGCCGCGGGCTCCGGCTCGAGCGAGGCGCCGAAGCCCACCGCCACGACGACCACCTGCAAGGACGGTAAGGTCTGGGACGAGACGTCGTCGTCCTGCGTCGAGCCCGTGCAGGGCCGCCTCGACGACGACACGCTCTACGGTGCCGCGCGCGAGTTCGCCTATGCCGGGCAGTACGGCCATGCGCTCGCAGCGCTCGACGCGATGTCGGACCAGTCCGACGACCGCGTTCTGACGTACCGCGGCTTCGCCAACCGCCGCGCGGGGCGGATCGAGGAGGGCATGGCGTTCTACGCGAAGGCGCTGGCGCGGAACCCCGACAATCTCCTCGCGCGATCGTACCGCGGCCAGGGCTACGTCGAGCAGGGCGAGATCGAGATGGCGAAGGCCGAGCTCTCAGAGATCGTGGCGCGCGGCGGCGCCGGCGGGTGGCCCGAGGTGTCGCTCCGCCGCGCCATCGCGACGGGCGTGACCTATTCGTTCTAGGAACCGCGTAACCGCGCCTTAAGCCCGCGCGGCCTAGAGTGCCCTCGTCAAGTACGGGGGGACGCCTTGGACGATCTTGCCACCACGCGCCAGACGCCGCGCGCCCTGCCGCCGAAAGCGCCGAAACCGCTCAACGGGCGCCAGAAGGCCGCGGTGATCGTGCGGCTTCTCTTCGCCGAGGGCGCTCCGGTGCGGCTCTCGGGGCTGCCCGATCATCTGCAGGCCGAGCTGACCGAAGAGATCAGCGTGATGCGTCTCATCGACCGGACCACGCTCAGGCACGTGATCGAGGAGTTCGTGGGCGAGCTTGAAAGCGTCGGGCTGTCGTTCCCGGGCGGGCTCGAGGGCGCGCTGGCGATGCTCGACGGGCACATCAGCACCGACACCGCGCTTCGGATGCGCCGGCTGGCGGGCCTCGCGGTCAACGCCGATCCGTGGGACCGGGTGCTGGGGCAGCCACCCGAGAAGCTGATCGCGGTGCTCGAGGCGGAGAGCATCGAGGTGGGCGCCGTGATGCTGTCGAAGCTGCCCGTCGCGCGCGCGGCGGAGCTCCTGGGCCAGCTTCCCGGCGAGCGCGCGCGCCGCGTCGCCTACGCGGTGTCGCAGACCGGCCGTGTCGCGCCCGAGATGGTGCGCCGCATCGGCGCGGCGATCGCGTCGCAGTTCGAGGCCGAGCCGCCGCGCGCCTTCGAGGGCGACCCCGTGGACCGGGTCGGCGCGATCCTCAACGTGGCCCTCGCGACGACGCGCGACGACGTGCTGGCGGGGCTCGACGCGACCGACGCCGCCTTCGCGACGCGGGTCCGGAAGGCGATCTTCACCTTCGCCAACATCCCCGCGCGGCTCGAGGCGCGCGACGTGCCGAAGGTGATCCGCGGCGTGCCGCAGGCGGTCCTCGTCACGGCGCTCGCCGCCGCCACCGCCACCGAGCCCGAGGCCGCCGAGTTCATCCTCGCCAACATGTCGCAGCGCATGGCCGGCACGCTCCGCGAGGAGATGGCCGCCTTGGGCAAGATCCGCGACAAGGATGCCGAGGCCGCGATGAACGATGTCGTGGCCGCCATCCGTGACCGCGTCGCCGCGGGGGAGATCCGGCTGATCGTGGCCGACGAATAGGCGCGCGTCGCTTCGGCGCCATGCCTTGCCATCGCAGGGACGGAGCGCGGCTGCCGGAACGGCGAAGCGGGCGCCCGCTCCGGACGGCACCCGGACTGCCGCCCCCGGCGCCTTGGTAGGACTGCCGGTCTCGCCCCCCCGGCTTGCGGGGCGCAGGTCCGTCGCGCGACACGCCCGAGGACGATCCCGGATTGCCCGGCCAGGGTCGTCACGGACGAAAGCCGCGCGGTCATGTCCGTCAAGGCAGCATGGTTTGCGGCAGGGCCAGCCTCGGACCTTCGGCTCCTCCCGCACGCCCGATCATCGCGTGGCTTCGTTCACTCCGCCTTGAGGCCGCACCGGCCCATGCCCTACGCCGATCGCCCATCGGCCAAAGGATGGCGACGGGACCGGCCCGCCGCATCGGCGCCGCGACCCGGACCGCGTCGCTCGATTGCACGCTGTCGTGAGGCCGGTGACGGAACGACGTCCGCGGACCCGAGACCGGTTCGCACCGGGGCCAAATCGCGAGCGAACGTCACGGCGCCCCATCATCGTTCGCCTCCCATATGGCCGAACGCTTGAGCCGGGACATCGCGCTCGCCCGCGCGTCGGCCGGCTTGGACAGGACGCGCAGCCGACCCGGCATCCGCCGCCGAAGCCTGTTCCCGCCGCGACCTGGCTCGGGCGCAGCCGAGGCTTCGTCGCCCGCTCGGAAACCGTCCCATCGCTGCGGATCAGGCGCGCAAACCGCGTCCCCGACCGCAAGAATGTCTGCCTCGACATCCGGGGCCGGCGCCTGCCTCGGTCAGGCGGAGGCTTGCGGCAGCAAAGATTTTCAGACCGAACCGGTGGTTGAAACCATCGGGGGTCGCCGTCGTAGATATACATGTGTTAACGGTTCACACTCATCGCGCCGGTCCGGGCTGGTTGTCCGAAGCGGCGCCCGCACGGAGGCTGATCATGACCCGCATCGACATTCTCGGCTTCGGCCTTGCCATCGGACTCGCATCGGCGGCCGGCATGGCCGGCGCCCAGGCCACGGCACCCGCGCCTGATGCAGGCTCCGCGACGGCCGCATCCGCGGCCACCGCCGAGGCGGAGCAGGGGCTCAAGGTCTTCTTCGCCTCGGGCAGCGCGAGTATCGGAGCCGACCAGTTGTCCGTTCTCGACCAGGCGTCGCGGCTTTACCGCGAGGGCAGCCCGATCGTCATGGTGGTCGCCGGCGGCGCCGATACCGTCGGCGCGCCCGAGCGGAACCTCACGCTGTCGATCCGCCGCGCCCAGGCGGTGGCCGAAGGGCTGGCCGCGCGCGGCATCCCGATCGAGCGGTTGCAGGTGCTCGGCCGCGGCAACAGCGAACTCGAGGTCGACACCGCCAGCGGCGTCGCCAACGAGAGCAACCGCGTCGTCGACATCACCTGGCGCTGATGCGGCGCGGCCTTCGAAGCGCGGTCCTCGCCGCCTGTCTCACGGCGAGCGCCGCGTTCGGGGCCGGGCCATACGACACCGGACAGGCGGCGTTCGTCGCGCAGGACTACCTTGCCGCGGCGCTCCTGTGGCAGGCCGAGGCCGCGGCGGGTTCGCCGGACGCGGCCTTCGGGCTCGGGCTCATCAACGATCTTGGCCTCGGACAGCTGCGGAATGCGGCGAAGGCGCGTGCGTGGTACCTCGATGCCGCGCGCCTCGGCTCTGTCGAGGGTGCCTTCAACGCCGGCGTGATGTTCGATGCAGGCTCGGGAGGACCGCAGGACGTCGCCGCGGCGGCGGACCTCTACGGCCGCGCCGCGGCCAACGGCAATGCCCGCGCCGAATACAACCTCGCGCTCCTCTACCTCGCGGGCGATGGCGTGCCGCGCAACGTGGCCCTTGCCCGCGTCTGGCTCGACCGCGCCTCGGGCTCGCTGCCGGCGGCGCGCGACCGGCTCGGACAGCTTCCGGCAGCGACGGGCGCCGCCGCCGACGCGCCGCTCGTCCCGCCCGTGCCGCGCACCGGGACGCTTGCCGCCGGCGGCGCCGCGGTGCGTGCCGATCTGGTCTGGACGGCCGCTGCGAGCGCCCCGGCCGCGCGGTTCCTCGTCGAGGTGCTCGAGACCGGTGGGGCGCCCGTGATCGCGGGCTTCACCGATGCCTCCGCCGCGGCCGTCGCGCTGACCGATCCTGGCGCCTCCTACGCCTGGCGCGTCAGCCAGATCGACGCGAGCGGCGCGCATTACGCGGCCGGGCCGTGGTGGCCCATCGGCCGCGCCGCGGCGCCCTCGGCATACGAGGCGCCGGCCGGACGCATCCTCCTCGAAGTCGGCGCCGAAGACGCGCCGGCGGCCCGGTTCGCGGACGAGCTCGCCGACGGGTTCCGCGCCGCAGGCTACTGGGTCCGGACCGTCCCGGCGACGCCCGATGCCGCAGCGGGGACGGCCGTTCGCTACGGCTTCGTCGAGGATGCGGGCCTTGCCGCGGACGTGGCGGCGTTCCTTCCGGGCCTCGGGCGGACCGCGACCGAGCGCATCGAAGGCACCGGCCTCGGCCCCGGCGAGATCGCTATCGAGCTCGTCGGCGGCCCCTCTTAGACGGAGCACGCTTCGAGCCTGCGCTTCGCTATCTTACCACCGCCGAGGCGACGAGGCCGTTCCCGCCCGGCACCTTGAGGCGCACATCGAGCCGCCCGGGCTCGGGGACCGGCCGATAGCCCGAGAAGTCCCGCGCCGCGCCGCCGATGTCGGCGGCCGCGGCCTCTGCGCGGGCCCGGTCGGCGGCATGGAAGTAGCGGACCTCGGTGGCCGCCACGCCGAAGGCCGGCGTGGCCCAGTCCTCGAGCTCGAGCCCCAGGGCTCGCAGATCGGCCGCCGCCTGCGCCTCGCGGGACGCGGCAGGTGCGGGAGCGGGCGGCAGCGCAGACGGGGCCGGGGCTGCGGATGCCGCGACCGGCACGGGGGCCGCGGCACCCGCCGCCACCAGCGCTGCGGCGTCGGCCGGGCGCCGCGGGACCGGGCCCGCCGAGGTCTCGGGGCGTGCGGATGGCCCCGTGCCGGGCGCGGACCCGACGGCCGGCGACGGCACCGGCGCGGGCTGCCCGGACAAGGGCCTCGGCGATTCGAGGCCGGCTGCACGACCGGCGGAGACCGGCAGGGGCGCGGCGGATGCCTGCGGCGTCTTTCCCGCGGGGCGCGTGCGGGGCTGCGACGGCGCGGCCGGACCGGCCACGGCTATGGGGCGGGCACCCATCTCGACCGGCGCCGCGCCGCCCGCCGGGGCCACCGCGCGCGCCTCGGTCGCGCCCGGCCCCGCGACCGTGGAGGCCAGCGGCACGGCCGGCGTCGACCCCGGCAGGAGCCGCTGCGGCTGGGTCGGCGCGGCGGGCGGCACCGCGCGCACCGACGCGATCTCCGGCCCGGTCGACGGCGCCGTGGGCAGCGCCGGCGATGCCTCGGGCACGGCGAGCAGGGCTGCGGCCGGGAGGGGCGGCACGGCGCCCGGCGCGCGTGGCGGCTGCCCCGCGAGCGCACCGCCGAAGCCCGGGTCGTCCACGACGGCAAGATCCCGCGCCGGAGACACGGCCGACCAGAGGAGAGGCGCATGGCCCGCGGCGGCCGTCGGCGGCGTGCGCGGCGCGCCGTCAAATCCGGCCACCAGGGCGACGCCGATCGCCACACCCGCCCCGAGCCCGAGCACCCCTGCGATCGCGACGGACCGCCCGCGCCGCCGCGCCGGCTGCGGCGCCTCGACCGCGGCCGCGGACGCCGGAGCCGCCGCGCGAGCGATGGAAACCGGCTCGGCGGTCACGGCGGTCACTGCGGGACGCGGCGCTTCCGGCACGTCAGCGACAGGCGCCTTTGCCGGGCGGGCCACGGCGGGCGGTGCCGGATCGGTCACCCGCCCTTCGGCGATCGCGAGCGCGCGCAGGGCCGCCATCGGATCGGGCGGGGCAACGCCTTGGCGGCGCCGCTCCTCGAGCACCTTCTCGCGCTCGGCACGCGCCTGCGCGAGACGGTCCTCCCACTTCACGATCGTCGCTGATGCCTCGGACGGGTCGTCCTGCATCGCATGGGAACCTCTCGTCATGCACATGATACGTCGGAGCGGAGCGAAATGATCCACGTCGGGCAATAAATTTCCAAGAGGTTAATGCGCTCCCGCGGACCCGCGATGTCAAGCGCCCGGCTTGCCCGACGCGGGCCCGCCTGTTACGACCATTCCGCGCAGCCCCAGTAGCTCAGTTGGCCAGAGCAGCGTCCTTGTAAGACGAAGGTCCGCGGTTCGAATCCGTGCTGGGGCACGCAGGAGACCGCCGTGGACCCAGACGCGCCCCGCTCGAAGCCTACCGTCCGCGCCCGCGCCCGGGCCGTCGCCCCGTTCCGCTGCCGCCACCTCGTCGCGGTGATCGAGGATCCGCGCGACTTCCGCAACATCGGCACGGTCATCCGCAACGCCAATGCGCTCGGCGTCGAAAAGGTCTACGTCGTCGATCCGGCCCACGGGCTTCCCGACGACTGGCAGGACATGCGCGAGCGCAAGTCGCTCTCCGCGCCTTCGGTGTCGGCGGTCAAATGGACCTTCGTGAAGCGCTTCGAAAGCACAGAAGCCTGCCTCGACCACCTCGCTCGGCTTGGCTTCGTCTCCGTCGTCACCTCGCCGCACGTCAAGGGCAAGGCCAGCCTCTATCTGCACGAAGGCGACTTCACCGCCCACGCAAAGCTCGCGGTGTGGTTCGGCAACGAGTCGCGCGGCATCAGCCCCCTCGCGGTCGAGCGCAGCGCGATGTGCATAGCGATCCCGATGTTCGGCATGATCGAGAGCCTCAACCTCGGGACCAGCTCCGGCATCGTGCTCTACGAGGTCGCCCGTCAGCGCCGCGCCTACCAGGCGCGGTTCGGCAAGCGGGGCGGGCGGCAGGCGCATTCCGTCCCGCGGCCCGAGGTGCCACCCCTCGGGACCTGACCTCAGGCCTGATAGGTGATCCGGCCGGCGAGCACGGTCGCCGCCACGCCGATCCGGCCGATCTCGGCGAGCGGCACCGCCTCGATGTCGGCGTCGAGCACCACGAGGTCGCCCGCGAGCCCGGGTGCGATGCGCCCGACCGTGCCGTCCCGGTGGCAGGCGAACGCGCCGCCCGTGGTGTAGGCGGCGAGCGCCGCCATCAGCCCGACGCGCTCCTCGGGCAGGCCTTCGCCCAAGGGCCGCCGGGTCGTCGCGGCGCCGATGCCGCGCAGCACCGAGGCGTCGGCCACCGGCCAGTCCGAGGCGAAGGCAAGGGGCACGCCGAGCGCCGCCAGCGTGCGCGCTCGGTAGGCGTCGGCCCAGCGGGCGCGGCCGATATGGCTCGCGGTGGGCTCGAGCGGGAAGTCGAGCGCGCCCGGCGCATGGACCGGCTGCACCGAGGCGACAATCCCGAGCGCAGCAAGACGGGGCGCGTCGGCGGGATCGATGAGCTCGATATGCTCGATCCGGTGCCGGCTGTCGCGGGGCCCGTTGGCGGCACGCGCGGCGGCATAGCCGTCGATCGTCGCGCGCACCGCGCCGTCGCCGATGGCATGGACGGCGATCTGCAGCCCCCGCGCGTCCGCCGCCGTCGCGATCTCGGCGAAGCGGTCGGCTGCGAAGAGCGGCGCCGTGCCCGAGCCGTCGAGCATGTAGGCGGTGCCGCTGTCGATCACGCCGTCCATGAACATCTTCACGAACCCCGAGCCGATCCGGTCCGCGTGGCGCGAGGCCTGGCACCGCTCGCGCATCGCCGCGGCACGGTCGAGGTCGCCGAGCCCCATGTGCGGCTTGAAGTGGAACGGCACCACCATGCGGACGGGGAGGTCGTCCGCGTCCGCCAGCGCCTCCAGGAGCTCGATCGTGTAGAGGTTGCCGTCCATGTTGACGGCGGTGGTGACGCCCTGCGCCGCAAGGTGTCCGAGCCCGCGCCGGAGCGTCGCCCTATCGGCGGCGCGCTCGGCGGGCGTCGGCGCGGGGTCGGGCTCGCCCCCGGTCCGGAGCCCCAGCGTCGCGCGCGCGTCGTCGCCGAGGAGCAGGATCGGCGTGAACGCGCCCGGCTCGCGCAACTCGCCCGTCGCCAGGCCGTCCGCTCCCATCACCACCTCGCTGCCGGCGTCGGTCGCAACGCCGTGGAGCAGCCCCGCCGCCTCGAGCGCCGCGGTATTGGCCCAGACGGTGTGATGGTCCGCGGCGGTGATCGCGAGCGGCCGGTCCGGGCTCATCCGGTCGAGATCGGCCCGCGTCGTCGGATGCCCGAAGAGCCGGTAGTCCGCTCCCTCCGCCATCAGCACGCCTTGAGGGTGCGCCTCCGCATAGGCGCGGACCGCGGCCCCCACGGCCGCATCGCCCATGACCCCGCCGAGCTGGAGATGCGCGATCTCGGCCCCGCCCATGAAGGCGTGGACGTGGCTCTCGACGAAGCCCGGCAGCACCGTGCCACCCTTGGCGTCGATGACCGCAGCACCGCCGATGTCCTCGAGCGCCACGATCCGCCCGTCCGCGATGGCCACCGTCCCGGCGCGGGGAAGGCTTGCGTCCATCGTCAGGACGCGCGCGTTGGTGACGACGAGGTCGGCCTTCATGCGAACCCCACCCGGTGATCGAGCCCTTCCCAGCCGTCATCGTAGGCGCGGGTGAAGTCGATGGCCACGGCCGCCGCCGGCGGCACGAGCCGCACGACATGGAGCCCGAAGGGCAGGGGCTCGGACGCGCGGTCCTCGACGGTCTGCCAGCCGTCGGTGGAGAAATGCAGGCGGAACGGGCGCACGTCCTCGATGGCGAGCGTGGCGGTCGCGGGGATCGACGCCGCGCCCATGCCGGTGCGCCACGGCCGCACCTCGACCTCCGGCCGCCGCATCGCGTAGCGCGCCACGACGGAGCCCAGGGTCTCGACCGGCGTCCCGGTGCAATAGGCGAGGCTGAGCTTGATGAACTCCGAATGGGCCCAGACGAGCGGCATGGCGCTCCCCGTCGGCAGGCCCGGCGCGAGCGACCGGCTCGGGATCGCGTCGGTGTCCCAGACCTGTTCGGGCATCATCCCGCCGGGCCCGGTCATCGCGACCATCGCGTTGAGGTAGGGCAGCGCATCCTCGCCCGCCTGCACCGCTTGGTGCCCGCGCTCACCCGCGAGGAGCGGCCAGAGCCGGCCCAAGCCATTCCCGGCGAACGGCCCGCCCTCCGCCGTCTCGCCATAGCCGTCGCCGGTGTAGCGGTAGTAGGCGGTGCCCTTGGGCGTCGCGCGGCCGAGTTCGGCGTCGATCACCCGCACCGTGGCCGCCATCTCCGGCCCGTGCGGATCGCGCAGCCCGTAGCGCGACAGCGCCAGGAAATCGAGCGCCACCACGTCCGCCGCCGGCATCAGCCCCCCGGGGCGGTTCTTCACCAGCACCGTCTGCTCCGCGATGGGCCGGTCGCTTCGCGGCACGATCCGCACGTAGTGCCCCGGCACGCCGTGCCGGCGCGCAAGGTCCGTGTCGGGCGCGTAGATCCAGTCCTCGATGCGCGCGTTCCAAGCGTCCGCGGTGGCGAGCGCATAGGCCCGCTCGGCGCCCTCGAGCCAGTCCGCTCCGGCGACCAGCGCGGCCACCGTCACCGCAAGCGTGTAGCCGTTGAAGCCGGGGTTCTCCTCCCAGCGGTCCTGCGCCGTCACCGGCCCGTTTTTCAGGATGAACCCGAGCGCCGCCCGCACCATCCGCCCGACGCCGATCTGCGCGCTCTCGTCGGGAGATGCGAGCCCGTCCTCACGCAGCTTCGCCGCGAGGATCACCGGGAAGGCGCATTCGTCGAGCTGGACCTGCGTCCAGAACGCCTGCCCGTCGGGGTAGAAGTTCTGCCCCCAGTGGCCGTCGCCGGCCTGCATCGCGACGAGGTAGGACAGCATCCGCCGCGCGTCCTCGACCTGCCCGATGGCGAGGAGCGCCAGCCCGGAGTTCACCGCATCGCGCGGCCAGACGAGGTGATAGCCGCCGAGATCGTCGCGCGACGCGCCCCAAGGCACGCTCAGCGACGCCACGACCGCGCCCGGGAACGTCCGGTCCTCGTGCGCCTTGAGGACAGCGGCCCCGCGCCGCGCCTCGGCCTTGAGCGCGTCCGGCAGCGGGCTCGCCGTGTCCGCCGGCACCGTCTTCGCCCATGCCCGCCAGCCTTCGACGGCCGCGGTTCGCACCGCGCGAAACCCCTCCGCCAGCGCGCCGAGCGCGAGCGTCGCGGCCCCCTCGCGCGTGGTCGCGAAGCCGAGCGCCAGCGTGCCCTCGCTCTGTTGAAGCTCCCCCATCAGGGCCACGTTGCCGGGGCCGGCGCGCTCATGGGTCCAGGTCATCGCGCCGTTGCGGTCGAAGTCCTGCCAGCCGTCGGAGGTGCCGACATGCCCGGCCGAGCTCCGCGCGAAGCCCTCGTTGCACGCGAGGCAGAGCCAGGCGCTGCCGCCCGTGGCAAAGAGCGACGCCCCGGTCATCGCGGTGTTGGCGTCGCTCTTCCAGCCGAGGCGCGGGGCGAGCAGCGCATGGAGCGTGGTCCCGGCGCCGGTGAGCGCATAGCGGATGAGCACCACGTCGCGCGCGGGATCGGGCGCGATCTCGAGCGTCAGCTCCCACGAACCGTCCGGGCCGCGGTGGGTGATGGTCGGGATCGGCACGTCGGGCTCGGGCGTCGCGATCGTGTAGGCGTTCACGCGCTTGACCTCGGCCCAGCCCTGCGGTCCCGCCACGATGAAGCCGAGGTCGCGGATCTGCGGCTCGCCCGTGGACGGCCAGTAGACCTCGTTGAGGATGCCGTGCCCGAGCGTCGCCCAGACCCGGCTCGCCCCGAGCGCGGTGGTGACGAGATCCTTCGCCGACGAGGTCCAGGTCGGCGCGAGGTCGGTCGGTCCGCGTGGCGCCTCGGCCATCAGCCGCCGCGCGCGAAATCAGGATAGTCGAGCATCCCGCCGTCGACGAAGATCGTCGTGCCCGTCACGTAGCTCGCAACGGGCGACACGAGCACCACCGCCATCCGCGCGACCTCCTCCACCTGCCCCATGCGGGCGAGCGGGATCTTGTCCTTGAGGTCCGCCAGCATCTCGGCGTCTTCCCAGACGTCGCGGTTGATGTCCGTCTGGATCGCGCCGGGCGCCAGCGCCAGCACGCGGACCCCGTAGGGCGCGGCCTCCTGCGCGAGCGTCTTCGACAGCATCGAGACGCCCGCCTTGGACGCGGCATAGGCGCTGTAGCCGGTCCACGCGATCAGCTCGTGGACCGAGGACATGTTGAGGATCACGCCAGACTTCGCCGGCACCATGCGCGACAGCGCCTCGCGGGCGCAGAGATGCGTGCCGAAGAGGTTGATGTCGATGACCCGGCGCCAGCTCTCCGGGTCGCCCTCCCAGGCGGGGATCGGCTTGCCGTCGATGCCGGCGTTGTTGACGAGGATGTCGATCCCACCCCAGGCGTCGTCGATCGCCCGGAACATCGCGGGCACCTCGGTCGTGTCCGACACGTCCGCCTTGACCGTCATCGCCGTGCCGCCCTTCGCGCGGATGTCCTCCGCGATCGCCTCGGCCGCGTCGGGATGGACGATGTAGTTGATCGCGACCTGCGCCCCGGCGTCCGCGAGCGCCCGCGCGATGCCGGCCCCGAGCCCCGAGTTTCCGCCGGTGACTAGCGCCCGACGCCCGTCGAGCCGTATCTCCATGATGCTTCCCCGGGCCGCTGCCGCGCGACCTTGCGCGCGCTTCGGACTTGCCGCAAGAGGCGTTCGGGCGTCGGCGCCGCCGCGTCTAACCTGCAGGGAAGCGAAGCGCTGTCAGTCCAAGAGGTTACGTGCGGATGCTCATGCGATACGCGAAGTGACGCCGGGCGCCCGTGCCGCCGCCGCCGCAGGCATCCTCGATGCGGTCCTCGGCGGCTCGAGCGCCGAGCGCGCGCTCACGGCCTGGGGTCGCGACAGTCGCTACGCCGGCTCGGGAGACCGCGCCGCCGTCCGCGACCTTGTGTTTTCCGCCTTGCGCCGCCGCCGGTCCGCCGGATGGGCGGGCGGCGGCGACACCGGGAGAGCACTCGTCCTCGGGCTCGCGCGCGGCGAAGGCTCTGACGTCGCACGGCTTTTCACGGGCCCGCCCTTCGCTCCGGACCCGCCTCGACCCGCCGAGGCGGAACCGGAGGCGCCGATGCCGGAGCTCGTGGCGCTCGACTGTCCCGACTGGCTCGCGCCCCCCCTGCGCGCGAGCCTCGGCGCCGCCTTCGCGCCCGTGCTGGAGGAACTCCGGCACCGTGCGCCGGTGTTCCTGCGTGTCAACCTCGCGCGGACGACCCGCGCCACGGCAGCTCGGATGATCGCCGCGGAAGGTATCGAGACAGTCGAGCACGTTACCGTGCAAAGCTCTCTCGAGATTACAGCAAACGCCCGTAAGATACGGACGACGCGCGCATATCTGGACGGTCTGGTCGAAGTGCAGGACGCGGCGTCGCAAGCGGCCGTCCTGGCTCTCGGCGAGGTCGCCGGACTGCGGGTGCGCGATGTCTGCGCGGGCGGCGGCGGCAAGGCTCTGGCGCTCTCGGCACGCGGTGCCCGCGTCGTGGCATCCGATGTCGACCCGAAGCGCATGCGCGACCTGCCGGCCCGGGCCGAGCGGGCAGGAGCGAGGATCGAGATTTCCGACGGCTCTCCCGTACCTTGCGACCTGATCCTCATTGACGCGCCGTGCAGCGGCAGCGGCACCTGGCGGCGCAATCCCGAGGCGAAATGGGCGCTCGACGCGGCGTCGCTGAGGAGCTTCACCGAAACGCAGGCCGGGCTCCTTCGCGCGCATGCCGCAGAGGCGGGTCGCATCGCCTACATGACCTGCTCGATCCTCACCGCCGAGAACGACGCGGTGACGGCGGCGTTTCTCGCATCCCATCCCGGCTGGCGCATCCGCGAGACGCGCAGCTGGCTGCCGTCATCGGCGGGCGACGGGTTCTTCCTGGCCGATCTCGAGAAAACCGGAGGTTGAATTCGGTCGCGGCTTAAGCGCAACTTAAGGTTTCCCGGGCGCAATGCGGACCAGGTTATCCGAAGGAGATCCAAGGTGTCGCATCCGGCGCTGGTGCCTCATCCAATGACGCGGACCGCGACGGCCCTCTCGCCCCGGATCTGGTACCTCGTCGTGCTGGCGGTCGGATTCGCGCTCGCCGCCGCGGCGGTGGAGGATCGTTCGCTGGTGCTCGGGCTCCTCATCGCCGCGTCGACGCTGGTGGCGCTCAGCCTCTTGATCCGGTCGCTGGCGCACCGGCATGACCGCGCGGTGGCCTCGCTCCACGAGCAGATCGGCCAGTTCGTGGCGCATGACGCGGCGCCGAGCTTCACCACCGACGCCGACGGACAGATCGGCTACCAGAACCGTGCCGCGAGCGACCGCTTCGGCGTGCAGGACGGGCAGACGCTGATCCGCGCTCTTGGCGACCTCTTCGCGAATCCGTCGGCCATCCTCTACCGCCTGCAGACCCGCGCCGCCGCGACGGGGGCCGCCCGCGAGGACGTGGTGACGCGTCGCGGCCACGTCCGGCTCGCCGTCCACCAGATCGGGCCCACCGGCTTCTTCTGGCGCCTCGACGAGCTCGTCGACCGCAACGCCGGCGGGCGGGGCGCCGAAGGCCTGAGCCTGCCGATGCTGACCGCGAGCAAGTCGGGCACGATCCTGTTCATGAACGAGGCGATGCGCCGGATCGTCGGCGGCCGGTCGAAGACGCTTGCCGCGATCTTCCCGCAACCGTTCGTGTCCGGCCAGGAGACCGAGGTCATCGGCGAGGAGGGCACGGTGCGCGCGCTCGTGGCCGACCTCGAGGGGACGGGCGGGCGGCGCGAGATCTACCTCATGCAGGGCACCGTCCCGGCGCAGGAAGGCGGCCTCGACCACGCCGACTTCGAGGATCTGCCGGTGGCGCTGTTGCAGCTCGGCGCCGCGGGCCGGGTGGAGGCGGCGAACCGTCTCGCGCGCGGGCTCGTCAACTATCCGGCGGACGGCGAGGTGCATCTGTCGGACCTCGTCGAGGGGCTCGGCCGCCCGGTCGCGGACTGGCTCGCCGACGCCGCGGCGGGCCGCGCGCTCAACCAGCCCGAGGTTCTGCGGGCGATCCTGCCCGAGACCGACGTCTACCTCCAGATCACGCTCCGGCGCACGACCCAGCGGGGTGCTACGGAGCTCGTGGCCGTGCTGAGCGACGCGACCGAGCTGAAGACGCTCGAGGCCCAGTTCGTCCAGAGCCAGAAGATGCAGGCCATCGGCCAGCTCGCGGGCGGCGTGGCGCATGACTTCAACAACCTGCTGACGGCGATCTCGGGGCACTGCGACCTGCTCCTCCTCCGGCACGACGAGGGCGATCCGGAATACGCCGACCTCGTGCAGATCAGCCAGAACTCGAACCGGGCCGCGAGCCTCGTGGGCCAGCTGCTCGCGTTCTCCCGCAAGCAGACGCTGCAGCCCGAGGTCGTCGACCTGCGCGACGCGCTCGCCGACCTCGCGCATCTCTTGAACCGGCTGGTCGGCGAGAAGATCAAGCTGACGCTCGCGCACGATCCCGACCTGCGCCCGATCCGGGCCGACAAGCGCCAGCTCGAGCAGGTCATCATGAACCTCGTCGTCAACGCGCGCGATGCGATGCCGCAGGGCGGGCCGATCCGGATCGAGACCGCGAGCGTGCAGCTCGCGCAGCCGCTCGCGCGCGACCGGGCCATCGTGCCGGCGGGCGACTACGTGATCGTCCGCGTGGCGGATTCGGGCTGCGGGATCCCGGCCGACAAGCTGACGAAGATCTTCGAGCCGTTCTTTACCACGAAGCGCGTCGGCGAGGGCACCGGGCTCGGGCTCTCGACCGCCTACGGCATCGTCAAGCAGACGGGCGGCTTCATCTTCGTCGACAGCGAGCCCGGCGAAGGCACGACCTTCAGCCTCTACTTTCCCGCGCACGAGGGCGTAGCGACCCCGGCGCCGAAGCTGCCCGCGCGCGCGAGCGCGGCCACGACGCAGCCGGGCGAGGGCGTGATCCTCCTCGTCGAGGACGAGGCGCCGGTGCGGGCCTTCGCCTCGCGCGCGCTCCGCCTGCGTGGCTATACCGTCCTCGAGGCCGAGAACGCCGAGGATGCGCTTCGCGTGCTCGAGGATCCGGCGCTGACCGTCGACATCTTCGTGACCGACGTCATCATGCCCGGCATGGACGGCCCGACCTGGGTGCGCCAGGCGATGCGCGACCGGCCCGATGTGCGCGTGGTGTTCGTCTCGGGCTACGCCGAGGATAGTTTTGCTGAGACGCAGGCGCGGATCCCGAACTCGGTGTTCCTGCCGAAGCCGTTCTCCCTGAGCGAACTGACCGCGACGGTGCAGCGACAGGCCTGCTGACCCTGGCCCGGCGGGCGACGATGCCGCCACGCTCGATCCCTGGGGCCTGCGCCATGATCCTGAACGGACCATCGGGGATGCCGTGTCGCCGCGAAAGCCCGGTCGCGGCTTGGGCTCATGGTGAGGAAACGGCACGTCCGCAGCCGCGAATTCACACGCAATAGCTGCAGCGACGTACAGCAACTCTCCTATTTTAAGGTTCGCTTTCGCGGATCTGAAAAAGGCAATAGAATTTTTTCAGCCTGAGGCTCTGACAGGCGATTCGTTGCCGGGTTCAGCTTTAAAGCGAACCGCGTAAAGTCTCCAGCTTCCGAGAGTTGCTGCGCGCCGGATGCCCTGCCACGCGGCGCGGTTTTGACGCGCGAAAAATCTCATTGGCAGGCAATCGGTTACCAAACCCTTACCTGCCGAGCATGTCGAAAGTATTAAAAAAGCATTGAGCGATCTACGCGGCGGTGTAGATATTTCGCGCATCGGCGGAAAGTTGCACATCTGCGCGACCTGTTCCGTCGGAGTTTTTCCGGCGCCGGCACGCCTCACGGGCGGTCCGGGCCGCTTCTGGGAACGAGTGTATCCGTCTTTATGCGCGGGTTATTCGACATCGTTAAGCGACACGATCGGCGTCCGTTTTGGCGCGGTATCCTCATGAGTGGAGATTGACTGAGATGGCGACCATTGAGCAGGGTTCGGTTTTCTTCATTCAGGGCGAGGATCTGACGATCCTGAGCGACGGCAATGCCATCGCCGCCGACGACTCCCTTGCGCGAACCCAGACCGCCAATCAGGAAAAGGCCGGCCTCAACGGCGGCACGGGGACAAATACCGGATCGCCCGACTATGATGTCTACGGTCTGCGCCCGGGCTACACCGGCACGGGCTATCTCGACCTCAACGGCCCTGCCGGCGCCAAGCTCGCGTTCGATTTCGAGGCCGATGCGGGCGCCTATGACGTCGTGATCCGGCTGGCCAACGGCTCGTCCTCGGAACCGCGCACGCTGCGGCTCGGCGTGGACGGAACCGTCGGGTCGCCGGTCGGCACGCAGACCGGCCAGTTCTTCCTGTGGGAGCTGCGGCGCTTCCAGGTCGACGTCGGCACCGACGGGACGCACCATGTCGAGCTCAGCACCGCCACGGCGAACGGCGCCAACATCGACGCCGTGATGATCGTCGCGCGCGGCGAGCCCGCGAGCTTCGTGCCGCCCGTGATCTCGACGGGACCGGACTTCGTGCTCGACGAGAACACCCTTGGCGTCGGCAGCGTCGCCGCGAACGCCGCGATCGTCCGCGATGCCACCGTGTATCGGGCCGCAAACATCGACGCCGATGGCCAAGCGGTGACGTTCGCGCTCGCGGAGGGCGCCGACGCCGCGCTCTTCGAGATCGATCCCGCGACGGGTGCGATCGCCTTCCGTGCCGCGCCCGACTTCGAGACCGCGCCCGGACCCTTCAGCGTGACCGTCCTCGCGTCCGACGGGGTCACCGCGGCCGAGCAGGTCGTGACGATCAACGTGACCGACGTGAACGAGGCGCCCGTCCTCATTGGAACGGCCGCCGACGTGACCGTCGCGCAGGGCGAGAGCCTCGACCTCGGGCTCTCCGCGACCGATCCGGATGCGGGCGACGTGCCCGTCCTGGTGCTGCGCGGGGCCGGTGGTGCGGCGCTTCCGGCGGGCGTGACGCTCGCGGGCGGCTCGGTCGTGGTCGCCGCCGATGCCGCACCCGGCATCTATGCGCTGGAGGTCGCGGCCGACGACGGCGCGCTCGCCTCGGCGCCGCAGGCCTTCGCGCTGACCGTGCCGGGCGTGGTGACGCCGCCGCCGGCGCCGCCCGCCATCGCGCCTATCGTGTTCGAGGCCGAGTCCGGCACGATCGCCCTGTCCCCGGTCAACGGCAACGCCACCGTGACGGTCGCCAACGTGCAGCCGAACGGCAACGAGACGCCGGGCACGGGCAAGATCCTCGACGAATTCAACCTCCGCGCGGGCTACGCCGGCACGGGCTACATCGACTTCGGCGACGATGCCGGCGACACGGTGTCGTACTCCGTCACCGTCGCCGAGGCCGGCGAGTACGACCTCCATGTCCGCTATTCCTCGCAGGTCGCGGGCACCGCGCCGCGCCCGCTCGACTTCGCGGTCAACGGTGCGACGACCCTCACCGTGTTCCCGAACACCGGCCCGAACACCGGCGCAGCCGCCGCGCAGGGCTTCAACAACTGGGGCGTGCTGACGCTGCGGGTGACGCTGGACGCCGGGGCGAACGACCTCAGCTTCGCGATCCCGGCCGGCAAGACCGCCGGCCCGAACCTCGACGCGCTGGTGCTGACGAGCGTCGGCGCGACGCCGAACTTCGCCGCCCCTGCCTTCACCTCGCCCGCGTCCTTCACGATCGAGGAGAACACCACCGAGGTGGGCATGGTCGCGGCGCGCGACCTCGACAACGACACCACCGACGGCGTGCCCACACCGGCACCGACCTACGCCATCGCGGGCGGCGCCGACGCGGCGGCCTTCGCGATCGACACCGCCACCGGCGCGCTGTCGCTGGTGGCGCCGGCGGACTTCGAGACCAAGACGAGCTACGACGTGATCGTCGCCGCGACCGACGGCCAGGGGGCCGTGACCGAGCAGGCCGTGAGCGTCGCCGTGACGGACGTGGACGACACCGATCCGGTGGACGCGCCGGCGACGGCGGTGACGCTGACGGCGGTGGCCACGGCGGAGAACGTGGCGGGCGCCATCGTGGCCGACATCGCGGTGGCGGACCCGGACACGGTCTACGGGCCGGCGGACGTGACGCTCTCGGGGCCCGACGCCGCGCTCTTCCGCGTCGTGGGGACGCCGGGCGCGCTGCAGCTCGCGCTCGCCGACGGCGTGGCGCTCGACTTCGAGGCGGCGAGCCAGCCGAGCGTGACGGTGAGCGCGGGCGGGATCACGGCGGAGGCCTTCGTGCCCACCGTCACCGACGTGGACGAAAACGTCGACGCGCCGGCGACGGCGGTGACGCTGACGGCGGTGGCCACGGCGGAGAACGTGGCGGGCGCGGTCGTGGCCGACATCGCGGTGGCGGACCCGGACACGGTCTACGGGCCGGCGGACGTGACGCTCTCGGGGCCCGACGCCGCGCTCTTCCGCGTCGTGGGGACGCCGGGCGCGCTGCAGCTCGCGCTCGCCGACGGCGTGGCGCTCGACTTCGAGGCGGCGAGCCAGCCGAGCGTGACGGTGAGCGCGGGCGGGATCACGGCGGAGGCGTTCGTGCCCACCGTCACCGACGTGGACGAGGGGCCGCGGTCGGTCGCGGTCAGGTTCGACGCGGCGACCATCGCGGGCTACTCGACCCAGGACAGCCCGAAGCAGGGCGGCGGCGTGACGGTGGCGCCCGACGGCAGCGCGGTGACGCTCGACGGCAACCTCTGGAAGCGGGTGCCGCTCGGCGAGAGCTACGCGCTCACGGGCGACAGCCGCATCGAGGTGACGATCAAGGTCGGCGCGCATCTGTCGGAGATCGTGGGCATCGGCTTCGACAGCGACAACGATCCCTTCGACGCCGACCACAGCATCTACCAGCTCGCGGGCTCGCAGGACTTCGCGCCGCTCAACGACCTGCGCGGCGGCGGCACCGACAACGGCGACGGCACGCGCACCTTCGTGATCGACCTCGGCGCGCACGCGGGCGAGACGATCAGCTCGCTCGTGCTCGTGGCCGACGACGACAACTTCTCGAACGGCCGCGGGGTGGTCACGTTCTCGGGCGTGTCGCTCTTCGAGGCGGCCGCGGTGGAGCCCGGCAACGTCGCCCCGGTGGTGGTCGGCGGCGGCGTCGCGGACCAGACGATCCAGGAGCACGGCAGCGTCGAGATCGACCTGCCGTTCGTGGACGGCAACGGCGACGTGCTGAGCTACAGCTTCACGGTGACGGATGCCGAGGGCACTCCGGTCGCGGACTTCCCGCTGACGGTCGAGAACGGCACGCTGGTGGGCGACCTCGGCGACACCGACCCCGGCGCCTACACGATCACCGTCACGGGCAGCGACGGGCAGGCGGTGGCGACCGACAGCTTCGTGCTGACGGTCGAGAACGTCAACGACGCGCCGGTCGCGGACCCCGACGCCGCCTTCGAGCCGGTCTTCGGCGCGGTCGGCACGGCGATCACGCCGGTCGACCTCGCGATGTTCACCGGCGCCTTCAGCGACCGCGACGGCGACACGCTGACCTTCACGGCCGACGGACTTCCGGCCGGGCTCAGCGTCGACGCCACGGGCGTGATCCGCGGCACGCCGACGGAGGCCGGGACCGGCAGCTTCACCGTCGTCGCGAGCGACGCGGGCGGGCTCTCGGCCTCGATCACCGTCGATCTCCGCATCACGGCGCCGGGCGAGGGCGACGTCACCATCGTCGAGGCGGAGGACTTCACCGGCCTCGCGACGGCGACGAACTTCTTCGCCACCGGCCAGGCGGGCGCATCGGGCGACCGGCTGATCCGCGTCAACGGCACGAAGCCGGCGCTGGTGGAGACGCAGCTTGGCGCCAACGGCGTGGCG
Organism: Paracoccaceae bacterium; assembly: GCA_965219015.1. Taxonomy (GTDB): domain Bacteria; phylum Pseudomonadota; class Alphaproteobacteria; order Rhodobacterales; family Rhodobacteraceae; genus CBDCNH01. The sequence continues at coordinate 264,830 of CBDCNH010000011.1, read as the reverse complement.
CCGGGTTGGTACTACGTGGCGCTCGACGTCTACGACGAGACCGACGGCTCCGCGAAGTTCACGCTCAAGGTCGGCGACACGGTGCTGGCCGAGAACGCGACCTTCGAGGAGGGCGGGGTGTTCCTGCATCCGGGTTCGCCGCGCGGCAGCGCCGGTCAGCTCGGCAACCTCAAGGAGCTGAGCTTCGGCCAGGCGGTCTACATCGACGGGTCGACCAGGCTCGTCCTGAGCGGGGTCGGCGGAGGCGATGCGCTGCGGACCGACCGGGTCGTGCTGACGCGGACGGTCGCGCCGAACACGGCGCCGGCGGGCCTCACGCTCACGGGCGACGGGATCGCGGAGAACGCGGCCGGCGCGGTCGCGGGCGTGCTGTCGGCGACGGACGCCGAGGGCGACGCGATCACCTTCAGCGTGGCGCCGGACTCGCTCTTCGAGATCGTCGGCACGACGCTGAAGCTCAAGGACGGCGTCGCGGCGGACTTCGAGGCGGGCGCCACGCTTCCCGTCGCGGTGACGGCGACGGATGCCAAGGGGGCCTCGGCCACCACGGTGGTGACGGTCGCGGTGAGCGACGTGGACGAGGCTCCGGGCACGCCGGTGCTCGATGCGGTCCCCGTCGCGGAGAACGCGGCGGGCGCCACGATCGGGACGCTGACGGCGGTGGACGGCGAAGGGACGGCGCTCACATTCACGGTCGACGACCCGCGCTTCGAGGTCGTGGGCGGCGTGCTGAAGCTCGTCGACGGGGTCGCGCTCGACTTCGAGACCGAGCCCACGGTGACGCTCGCCGTGACGGCGGACGACGGCACGACGCAGACGACGGGCGAGGTCTCCTTCGCGGTCGGCGACGTCAACGAGGCCCCGGTGCTGACCGGTGCCGTCGCCGACGTGACGGTCGATCCCGCGGCGGGCGGGAGCGTCGATCTGTCGGGCCTCGTCGCGGCCGATCCCGAGGGCGACGCGGTGACGCTCGAGGTCCGTGCGGCGGGCGGTGCGGCGCTGCCCGAGGGCGTCGTGCTCACCGGCACGGTGCTCACGATCCCGGCCGGGCTCGACACGGGCGCGCTGGCGCTCGAGGTGGTGGCGAGCGACGGGTCGCTCGCGTCGGCGCCGGTGGGCTTCACGGTGACGGTCGGCGAGGGCGCGCCCTTCACGCCGATCGTGGTGCAGGCGGAGGCGGGCACGATCACGCTCGCCAAGGCGCCCGACGCGCAATCGACGCAGGTGCGCGACGCGGACCATCCCGAGACGGGCAGCACGACGGTGCTGCGGCCGGACTTCACCGGCACGGGCTACGTGGACTACGGCAACGACGGCGGCGACCGGCTCGCGATCACGGTGAACGTGGCGCAGGCAGGCACCTACGACCTCAACGTGCGCTACGCCTCGAACACCGACCGGCCGCTCGACCTCGCGGTCAACGGCGCCGCGGCGGGCACGCTGCCGTTCGTCTCGACCGACCCCGACGGGACCGGGCCCGCGGAGGGCTTCGACCACTGGGCCTTCGCGACGCGGACCGTGACGCTCGCGGCGGGCGCGAACGTGATCTCGCTCGCCATCCCGGCGGGTGCGGTGACGGGCCCGAACCTCGACCGCATCGAGATCACCGCGGCGGGCACGGGCCCGATCCCGGCGGCCGACACCACGGCGGACGCCGACGGCAACCTCTTCCTCGACGGCGACAGCGGCACGCTCAACCCGGCGCAGGCGGCCTCGGTCAACTTCAACCTCTCGGGCATCGACGCCGACATCGTGCGCGTCGAGATCAGCTTCGACGGCGGCGCGACGCGCACCGACATCACCGCCAAGGTCGATGCCGACGGCGATTTCACCTACGACGCCTCCGGCCTCGGCGCCGGGGCCAAGACGGCGACGGTCATCGTCACCGACGCGGTCGGCAACGAGGCATCGGTGGCGCGGGGCTTCGCCATCGCGGCCCCGGCGAACGCGCCCATCGTCATCCAGGCCGAGGACGCGAGCGCCGTGACGGTGTTCGATACCGGCACCGGACCGACCGACGGCACCTTCACGCGCGTCGTGGACGCGAGCCATCCCGATGCGTTCGGCAACTACCGCGCCGGCGCCCAGGGCGGCGCCTACATCGACTTCGGGAAGGACGCGGGCGACGCGATCTCGGTCGCGGTCGATGCCCCGGCGGCGGGAAGCTATACGGTGACGTTCCGCTACGCCAACGGCGGCAGCGCGGATCGTCCGCTGGCGCTCTCGGTGAACGGAGGGGCTGCGAGCAACGTCGCCTTCGCGCCGACCGCCGCGCCTGTGGGCGGCGTCGCCTGGGAGGGCTGGACCGACGTCACGGTCCATGTCGATCTCGCGGCGGGCGCCAACACGCTGAAGCTCGCGATCCCGGCAGGGGCGGTCGACGGCCCGAACATCGACCAGATCACGCTCGTGGCCGACACGACCGGCGGCGGCACGCCTGACGCGGCGCAGGTGTTCGAGCCGGTCGTGAAGATCAACTTCGAGGCGGCACCCGGGCAGGGCGCGTTCGCGCCGCCCGCGGGCTACCACACGCCGGATGGCTATCTCTCGGACTCGGGCGCCGCGTATGGCGACCGCGGCAACGGCTTCACCTACGGCTGGGTCGACGTGGACGGCACCACGGTCACGCATACCCCGCTGGCGCAGCCCACCGGCTCGGCGCGCTACAAGGGCGAGGTCGCGGGCGCCGACGACCTGCAGAAGACCTACCTGCACTTCGAGTACCCCGGCGCGCCCTCGGCCACTAACGAGCGCGCCTTCGAGCTCGCGGTCGAGAACGGCACCTATGAGCTGAAGCTCTCGATCGGCGACACCGCCGGCAAGTTCGACAGCGACTACGTGGTCAACGTGGAGGGCCAGCGCTTCGGCACGCCGTTCACGCCCGCAGCGCTCGACGGCACCTCGCCGGGCCACGCGGGCCAGGGCGCCTACGACACGGCGCTCGACGGCACGGGCTTCCGCTCGAGCCTGATGACGGGGATCGTCCACGTCACCGACGGCAAGCTCACCATCGACAGCATCGGCGGCGACAACACCGAGATCCAGTTCCTCGAGCTCTCGAAGATCCCCGATCTCACGCCGGGCGACGACCGCGACGCCGAGCTTGACTATTCCACGTTCATCGACCCGGTCGCGGCCTCGGCCGAGGACGGGCAGGTGACGATCGCCATCGGCGCGGACGGCAAGCTGCCCACGGACATCGACCCCACGTCGAGCTTCGTGATCGGCGTCAACCTGCAGGCCGAAGGCCACCGCGGGCCGAACATCGCGCATACCGACCACATCCGGCTGATCGAGACGCTGACGGGCCGCGAGGTGCCGATCGCCGTGCAGATCACCGGCGGCGCGGACTCGATGACGATCCGGCCGCTGACGGACCTCAAGGACAACACCTCCTACACGCTCAAGGTCGTCGACGTGCTCGACCTCGGGTCGGTCTCCGATCCCGACGCGCCGTTGCGGCAGTTCCAGGATCTGACCTCCACCTTCGTCACCGGCGTGAAGTCCGCCGACGTGCCGCGCGAGGTGGCCTTCACCGACAGCGTCCAGATCAACGGCTTCGCGGACGGCGCAGGCGGCTACACCTCGGTCGAGTTCGGCCCCGACGGGCGGCTCTACGTCGCCACGATCACCGGGCAGATCCACCGCTTCGACGTGCGTGCCGACGGCACCATCGACAAGGCGAGCCAGGAAACGCTCGACAGCGACTACTTCCAGCAGTTCGCGCCGACGTCGCAGCAGGGTGCCGCCGAAGGCGAGGGCCGGCGGAGCATCATCGGGATCACCTTCGATCCCGAGGATCCGAACACGATCTGGATCACCGACAACTGGCCGGTGCCGCGCGAGAGCAAGGCGTTCAACACGCCGGAGTTCAGCGGACAGATCTCCAAGGTGCATCTTGGCGCCGGCGGCTCGCTCGAGAACGCCACGGTCGAGACCTACATCACCGGCCTGCCGCGGTCGGGCGGCGACCACGTGACCAACAGCGCCGAGTTCCGGGCGAACCCGGACGCCGGGCAGCCGGGCCAGCCGGCGTACCTGCTCTACATCACGCAAGGCTCGAACTCGGCGGCGGGCGAGAAGGACTCCGCCTGGGGTTTCCGCCCCGAGAAGCTCCTGAACGCCGCCGTGCTCGAGGTCGACCCGACGCGTGAGGCGCCTGCCGGCGGGTTCGACGTGCGGACGGAGCCGATCTCGCTGACCGACAACCCGCTCACGGACTACCCCGAGAGCGCGTTCAACGCGGACGGCACCTATCCCGGCTCGTACAACCCGTTCGCCGCCGATGCCGTGCTCAAGCTCTACGCGGTCGGCATCCGCAACGGCTTCGACCTGGTGTGGACGCAGAACGATCATCTCTACGTGTCGGCGAACGGCACGGCCGCGGGCGGGCACTCGCCCGACAACCCCAACACGCCGCAGAACGAGGCCTCGACGGGCGAGGTGCCGAAGCAGGTGGACTACTTCTTCTCGGTGCAGAAGGACGGCTATTACGGCCACGCCAACCCGCGCACCGGGCATTACATCCTGAACGGCGGCAACCCGACCTCGGGCGTCGACAAGAACGAGGTGGGGGGCAACACCTACTACAAGCCGGGCACGCTGCCCGAGGCCGACTACGACATCGACAACTCCTATTCGCTCGGCTTCAACAAGTCGCCGAACGGCGCGACCGAGTACACCGGCACCGCGTTCGGCTCGAACCTCAAGGGGGCGGTGGTCTTCGCGCAGTTCTCGGTCGGCGACAACGTGCGCTACATCCTGCTCGACGACGACGGCAAGATCATCGGCGACGAGCTGATCCGCCGGCCGGACGGGTCGGTCATCGACAACTACATCGACCCGCTCGACATCATCCAGAACCCCACCACGGGGCAGCTCTATCTCTCCACGCTCAACCGCAGCACGGGCGAGAGCAAGATCATCCTCCTCACGCCCGCACCGGGCGGCATCACCGCGGACCTCACGGCCGACGAGGGCGGCGACCTGATGCTCGACGTGGTCGACGCGAGCCACCCGAACGCGGTCGTCTTCGCCGTGACCGGTCTCGACGCCGACATCGTGGCGCTGAAGGTGGCCTTCGACGGCGGCACGCCGACCACGGTGACGCTCGACGCGAACGGGCGGTTCACCTTCAACCTCGCGGGCCGCACCGGGCCGGTCCCGGCGGTGCTGACCGTCACGGACGGGCACGGCAACACCGCGTCGGACACCGCGAGCGTGAGCTTCGGGACGTCGGACGCGACCTTCATCGACGCGACCGAGTTCACCGTCATCTCGACGATGACCGGCAGCGCCGCCTCGGTGATCCGCCGCCTCGACACGCCCTCGACGCACGAGCCGACGAGCGGCAACGACAAGAACGGCGACGGGCTCAACGACAACTACGACGGGCTCGGCTACCTCGACCCGAACGGCGCGGCGGAAGCCAAGGCGACGCTGAGCTACGACGCGCCGGGCGCGGGCACCTACACGTTCGACTTCCGGATGGCGAACGGCTCGACCTTGCCGCGCTCGATGTCCTTCGTCGTCAACGGCCAGACCGTGACGATCGCCGACACGCGGACGGCCTCCTTCACCACCTGGAACGACTTCGAGGTGACGCTGACGCTGACGGCTGGACCGAACACGATCACGATCGTGCAGAACGACGCGCTGGCGCCCAACATCGACAGCGTGGTCGTGAAGCCCGTCGACATCACGCTGCCGGACACGACGGCCGACGAGGGCGGCGATCTCGCCATCAGCGTGGTCGACGCCTCGAACCCGGCCGCCACGGTCTTCGCCATCGCGGGGCTCGACGCCGACATCACCGGGCTCACCGTCATCATCGACGACGGGGTTCGGATCGTCGACGTGACGCCGGACGCGAACGGCCGCTTCACGGCGGACATCTCGGGCCTCGGCACCGAGGTGAGCGTGTCGCTCACCGTCACCGACGCCACCGGCAACACCGCGGAAACCTCGCTCGACTACACCTTCCCGGGTGCGGTTGCGAACGATGGCGAGGCCACCGTCGGCGGGGTCGCCTACGTGCTCTACGAGGCGGAGAACGCCACGCTGCAAGGCGCGGTGGTGGTCCCCGAGACGACCGACGACCGCGACGCCCAAGGCACCGGCTACGTGGACTTCGTGGGCAGCACCGACCAGTCGATCACCTGGACGATCGAGGTCGGCGCCGACGGGACCTATTCGCTCGACTTCCTCTACTCGCTCTCGTCCGCGAAGGCGGCACGGCCGCTCGCGCTCAAGGTGGACGGCGCCGCGGCGGGCACGCTGCCCTTCGCGCCGAACGCGCCGGCGGCGGAGAACGTCTGGGGTCCGCAGACCACGACGCTGAACCTCACGGCGGGGGTCCACACGATCACCGTCACGGCGCCGGCGGCGAACGGGCCCAACATCGACCAGCTGCGCGTCACCAAGGCGCCGGTCGACGCCACGCCCGACACCACGGCGGACGAGGGCGGCGACCTCGCGCTGAGCGTGGTCGACGCCTCGAACCCGGCCGCCGTGACCTTCGCGGTCGCGGGGCTCGACGCCGACATCACGCGGCTCACGGTGAGCTTCGACGGCGGCGCCACGACGACGGACGTGACGCTGACCGCCGGGCAGTTCACCGCGGACCTCACCGGGCGGTCGGGTGCGATCACGGCGGTGCTCGTGGTCCGCGACGGCGCGGCCAACACCGCGTCCGCGAGCGCGGGCTTCACGCTCGCGCCGGTGGTGCCGAACGACGGCCACGAGACCGTGAGCGGCGTGGGCTTCACCGTCTACGAGGCGGAGAACGCGGCCTTCACCGGCGACCCGGCCATCGTCACCACGACGGAGTCGCCGCGGGGCCAGCACGGCGGAGCCTACGTCGATCCGACGACGCCCGGCACCGACACGGTGACGTGGACGGTCGAGGTGGCCGAGGACGGAACCTACCAGGTCGACATCCTCTACGCGCTCGGGGCCGGCAAGGCGTCGCGGCCGATGCCGATCAGCGTCGACGGCACGGTCGTCTCGACGCTGCCGTTCGCGGCGAACTCGAACTCGGGCGAGACCGCCTGGGGCCCGCAGACGACCACGCTCGCCCTCACGGCGGGGGTCCACCAGATCACCGTCTCGGCGCCGGGCGGCAACGGGCCGAACCTCGACTACTTGCGGATCTCCGACGCGCCGGTGAACGGCTTCGACCCGAGCTACGCCGCGATCGACGGCACCGGGCGGATCGAGCTCGAAGCCACCGACGGGACCGCGCATGTCGTCGATCCGTCGACCTCGGAGTTCTACTTCACGGTCGCGGCGGACGGCGTCTACGCGCTCGACCTCGCGGCCAATGCCGGCGCGCCGAACGGGGGCGGGGTGAAGCTCTACCTCACGTCGGGGAGCGGGGCGCCCGTGCTCATCGACGACGGCGCCTTCCCCGGCGCCGGCGACGCCGGCGAGACGACCGCCTACACGGCGCTGCAGGCCGGGACGACCTACAAGCTCGTGGTCGTCTCGGACGCGCCGGGGGCGAGCGCGCTCGACTACCTCGACGTGCGCGTCGCACCGGGCGATCCGGACGCCGACATCGGCATCCGCAGCCTCGATCCGGCGTTCTTCGAGAACCGGCTGCACTTCTCCTACATCGAGAACCCGGCCGAGGCCGACGGCGACGGGCTGCCGCGCCAGTACAAGGACCAGGGCCAGGTCGAGATCTCCAACACCGGCACGAAGCCGCTCTCGATCCTCGAGGCGAAGATCGACGGGCCGTTCACCATCGCCAACCCGGGCGCGCTCGAGGGGCTGGTACTCGCGCCGGGCGCCAAGATTGTGGTCACGGTGGACTTCGACCGCTCGGCCTACACGCCGCCGACGGGCACGGCCGACCAGATCGACATCACGTCCACGATCTTCACCGGGCACCTCAACATCCGCACCAACGACGCGGACACGCCGGTCGCCACCGTGGATCTCGCGGGCTTCTGGCAGCGCATCGCGGAGGGCGGGCAGGAGCCCAACGTCAACGAAGTCTGGAAGATCTTCGGCTTCGGCAACAACATCGCGGGGCTGACGCTGCGCGGCGGCGGCGGCAACTCGAAGCTCTCGACGAAGGACGTCTACGCCAAGACCGACGAGACCGAGGTGCTGTCGCCCTACTGGAAGATCGCCGACGGGGTGACGAGCGCCAAGATCACGCAGCTCGCGGCCTTCCACGGGCCCGGCGGCGCGCCGCTCTCGATCCATGCGCCGGGCGCGAAGGCGACCGCGATCCAGCTCTGGAACCAGTCCGAGGACGACAACCAGACGATCCTGCCCAACGCCGGCGCGCTCAACAGCACGACGTTCGGGACCAAGACCTTCGACCGCGGGTTCATCCCCGACAGCTGGAAGGGCGCCGACGTGTTCGGGATCAGGGTCGTGGGGCAGTCCACCGATCCCACGATCAACGAGCGCGGCGACGTGGAGGTGCCGGGGGCGCAGCAGGGCCACACGGTCAAGGTGTTCCAGGCGGTCGACAGCCAAGGCGTCGCCATCCCGAACACGTACCTCGTGATCATGGACTACACCGGGATCAACTACGACTATAACGACAACATCTACGTCATCGAGGGCGTGGCGCCGGTGGGCTTCGGCGGCAACGTCGTGGTCTCGGGGCTCGACACCGCGGCGGCGGACGACCGGCTGGTGTTCACCAACATCGACCATCCGGTCGCGGGGCAGGCGTTCCGCAACGAGGCGACGTTCACGCTGACGAACGACGGCTTCGCGGCGATCGGCATCACCGGCGTCACGCTCGGCGGCGCCGACGCGGCCGACTTCGTGATCGTGGGCGCCGTGCCGACGACGCTCGCGGCGGGCGCCAAGGCGACCGTCACGGTGCGGTTCATCGGCTCCGACCCGGTGGACGACGATGCGGCGGTGCTCTTCAAGGGAACGCTGACGGTCACGACCGACAACGAGGCGGTGCCCACCAAGGTGGTGCAGCTCGCGGGCCTGGCGCAGAACCAGTCCGAGCAGGGCGAGGAGCCCACGGTCGCGCAGATCGTGGAGGCGCTCGGCTACACCACGGACGTCGCGCAGGGCCTGCTCGCCGACGGCGGCAAGGTCGAGACGGTGGGCGACGAGGTGCTGCTGCCCTATCTCGAGCGGCTCGACGGCACGAAGCCGGTCGAGGTGATCCAGATCGCGGCGTTCCTCAACCAGGGCAACGTGGCGCGGTTCAACACGCACTCGATCAGCTCGCCCGCGCTGACCGAACGCTTCGCGGCGGACGACAACCAGGGCCAGACGGTCCTGCCGGACGGGCTGAAGGCCGGCACCGGCGATACCGGCTCGGTGGCGCACAGCTCGTTCACGCCGTCGGGCGCCTTCGGGGTGAAGATCACGGTGGACGGCCGGCCGACCTACACGGCCTGGTCCGATCCGCACGCCAACACGACCGACCCCGCGCTCTCGGGCGTCAACACGGGGCAGGGGCACTACATCCGCTACTTCGAGGCCAAGGACGCGGCGGGCCACGTCATCCCCGGCACCTACATCGGGGTGCAGGACTACCCCGGCGCGTCGAACTTCGACTACAACGACCACATGTTCGTCATCCGCAACGTGAAGGGCCATGTCCTCACGGCGGCGGAGGACGCGAACGGCGACGGCATCCTCGACAAGCTGCAGACCGACGCGGACGGCGACGGGACGGTGGCGTTCTTCGATCCGAACGACACGCCCGACGGCGCGCTCCATCGCGGCGCCTACGTCGTCGGCTTCAACGTCGGCGGCCCGGCGGTGGCGAGCCAGCAGGGGCTCGGCGGCGTGGCGCTCCGGTCGGACACGGACCCGCTGATCCGCTACGCCGGCGACGGGGCGACCCGGACGCCGGGGACGGACAGCGCGGCGAACGCGAACGGCGCGAACGCGCTTCCGGGAGCGTTCAAGACCTACCGCGACGGCAAGGACTGGACGGTCGAGGTCTCGGGGCTGAAGGACGGCGACTACGTGGTCGTCCTGCACACGCAGGAGACGTACTGGAACACGGCCGGCAAGCGCGTCTTCGACATGAAGATCAACGGCACCACGGTCGCGAACGACATCGACCCGTTCAGGGTCGCGGGGCCGGACACGCCGGTCTCGGTCGAGGCGCTCGTGCATGTCTCGGGCGGCAAGTTCACCGTGGCGCTCGACTCGATCGGCGGCGACGGGATCGACAACGCGGCGCTGAACGCGATCACCGTCTTCGCCTCGGCCGACGCGCCGGGCGGCGGGCTCGCGGGCGCCAACGCGGCCCCCGTTGCGGCGGCGATCACCGGGGTTCCGGGCGCGAAGGAGGGCAACGCCTATGCCTTCGACGTGGCGGGCTTCTTCTCCGATCCCGACGGCGACGCGCTGAGCTTCACGGGCTCGGGGCTGCCGGCCGGGCTGACGATCGGCGCCAACGGCCGGATCACCGGCACGCCGACCGCGGACGGCACCTACACGATCGGCGTCACCGCATCGGACGGCAAGCTCGCGACCACGTCGAGCTTCACGCTCACCGTGGCCGACACGCCCGCGACAACGCCGGTGCAGACCGCCCATCCCGGGCCGACGCCCGGCTTCACCGGCACCACGCTCACGGTCGCCGCGAAGAACTACGACGACGGCGGCCAGGGCGTGGCGTACAACGACGCGCCGGGGCTGCAGGGCGGCACCAACGGCGGGCGCACGGGCTCGGCGGTCGAGCAGACGACGGCGGGGGACATCGGCTGGATCGCCAACGGCGAGTGGGTCGAGTACACCGTCAACGTGGGCCAGGCCGGCACCTACGACGTGGGCCTCCTCCTCGCGACCGGCGCCTCGGGCCGGTCGTTCAAGGTGGACTTCTACCACGCCGGCGAGACGGTGCCCTACGCCTCGACGGGCTCGGTCGCGAACGCCAGCACGGGGAGCTACACCAAGTTCCTCGACCGCCACGCCGGCGGCCTCGCGCTCGACGCGGGCACGCAGGTCGTCCGCGTGACCTTCGCGGGCGGCGGGCAGGACTTCCGGTCGCTGACGCTGACGCACACCGACACGAACCACGCGCCGGTCGCCACGGCCATCGGCACGCAGGTGGCGCACGAGGACGCGAGCTTCGCGCTCAACATCGCGTCCTACTTCTCGGACCCGGACGGGGATGCGCTGAGCTACTCCGCCACGGGGCTGCCGACCGGGCTGACCCTGGCGGCGAACGGCACGATCAGCGGGGCGCCGGCGGACGGGGGGACGTACACGATCACCGTGGCGGCCTCGGACGGGGCGCTCTCGACCTCGGCGAGCTTCGAGCTCGACGTGGCCGCCAACCCCTCGCCGATCGGGCAGGCGGGGAGCGTGACCGTCACGCAGGCGAGTGCTACGCAGTGGCACCACGTCACCTTCGATCAGGCCCTCGACGATCCGTCGGTGGTGATGGGGCCGGTCAGCGCGGGCGACAAGGCGCCGGTGACGATGCGCGTCCGCAACGTGACCTCGACCGGGTTCGACTACCAGGTCGACGAGTGGGACTACCTCGACGGCAAGCACGGCACCGAGACGGTGAGCTGGATGGCGCTCGAGGCGGGCACGCATGTGATCGACGGCCACACGGTCGTCGCGGGTCACGGGGTCGTGCCGGGCGAGGGCAAGGTGCTCGGTTTCGGCACCAACGCCTTCGGGGCCAACGCGCCGGTGGTGTTCGCCCAGGTGGCGACGGTGGCGGACGGCCGCGCGGTGACGGCGCAGATCGGCAGCGTCACGGCGAACGGCTTCGACGTCGATCTCGACCAGCAGGAGAGCGCCACCACGGCGCACGGGGCCGAGACGGTCTCGTGGATCGCGGTGGAGCGCGGCGGCTCGGCCTCGTCGGGCTGGCTCGCGGGCTCGCTGAAGCCGGTGACGGACGCCGGCAAGGCGATCCCCTTCGGCGGCAACTTCGGCGCGGTGGCGGACCTCGTGTTCCTCGCCGACATGCAGACCGAGGTCGGCGTGGACACGGCGGAGGTGCGGCTCCGCGCGCTCAGCGGCACGGGGGCGACGGTGTTCATCGAGGAGGAGGCCTCGCGCGACGCCGAGATCAAGCACGGCGGCGAGGAGGTCGGCTACCTGGCGCTGCACAAGGGGCTTCTCTTCGGCGACGACCACATCTTCTGATGCCATCGCGGCCGGCGGGAGCGTCCCGCCGGCCGCCTCGATCCGGCCCGTGTGGGGCCGGCGTACCAGTGCAAGACCCTGCAGGGTGAGGTTCCCATGAGCGAAGTCGGCCAGTCCCTCTCGAAGCACTGGAGCGCGATCCTGCTGGTCGCGGTGTTCAGCGTGTTCGTGAACGCGCTCGTGCTCACGGGCCCGCTCTACATGCTGCAGGTCTACGACCGCGTGCTCGGCAGCCGGTCGGAGGCGACGCTGGTGGCGCTGACGGTGCTCCTCGCCGGGCTCTTCGCGGCGATGGGGCTCTTGGAATACGTGCGCGCGCGGATGGGCGCGCGGATCGGCGCCAGCATCCAGTCCGACCTCGACGGGCGCGTCTTCCTCGCCACGCTCGCGGCCCCGCCGCAGGTGGCCAGGCAGGCGATGACCGGGCTGCCCGACGTCGAGGCGATCCGGCGCTTCTTCGCGTCGCCGGTGGCGTTCGCGATCTTCGACGTGCCGTTCGCGCCGTTCTTCCTCCTCATCCTCTTCGCGTTCCATCCGCTGATGGGCTGGCTCGCGGTGGCGGGCGGCGTGGTGCTCGTGATCGTCACGGTCGCGAACCAGATCACCAGCGCCAAGCCCGGCCTCGTCGCGAGCCAGAAGAACGCGGGCTCCGCGCGGCTTGCCGAGCAGATCCGCACCGAGCCCGACACGATCCGCGCGCTCGGGATGTCGCGGGCGGCGGTGGCGCGCTGGCGCATCGAGCGCGACGCCTCGCTCGAAGCGGAGATGAAGCTGCAGGACCGCAACGGCACCTACGGCGGGATGACCAAGACGCTGCGGATGTTCCTGCAGTCGGGCATGCTCGGCCTCGGCGCCTGGCTCACGCTGAAGGGCGAGCTGTCGTCCGGCGCGATGATCGCGGGCTCGATCCTGATGGGCCGCGCGCTGGCGCCCGTCGAGCAGATCATCGGCAGCTGGGCCGTGGTGCAGCGCGCGTACCGCGGCTGGGGCTCGCTCGGCGTGCTCCTGAAGGCGGTGCCGCCCGACGCGCCGCGGATGCCGCTGAAGCGCCCGGCGTCGCACCTCACCGTCCACAACCTCACGGTGGTCCCGCCCGGCTCGCAGAAGCCGGTGCTGCGCGACGTGTCCTTCGAGGTGAGCCCCGGCCAGGTGCTCGGGGTCGTGGGCGAGAGCGCGTCGGGCAAGTCCTCGATCGCGCGGGTGCTGACCGGCCTCTGGCGGCCGGTGTCGGGCGCGGTGCGGCTCGACGGCGCGGCGCTCGACCAGTATGACGAGGCGGTGCTCGCGAGCCACATCGGCTATCTGCCGCAGGACATCCGGCTCTTCGACGGCACCGTCGGCGAGAACATCGCGCGGATGGGCACCGAGCCCGACCCCGCCGCGATCATCGCCGCCGCGGAGGCCGCCGACGCGCACCGCATGATCCTCGGCCTGCCGCAGGGCTACAACACGCTCCTCGGCACGCGCGGCACGGCGCTCTCGGGCGGCCAGAAGCAGCGCATCGGCCTCGCCCGCGCGCTCTTCGGCGACCCGGTGGCGCTGGTGCTCGACGAGCCGAACTCGAACCTCGACGCGGGCGGCTCGGCGGCGGTCAACGCCGCGATCCGGGCGTTCCGGGCGGCGGGCAAGATCGTCATCGTGATGGCGCACCGCCCGACGGTGCTCGCCGAATGCGACCTCGTGCTCGTGATGCGCGACGGGCAGAACGCGGGCTTCGGGCCGCGCGACGAGGTGCTGCGCCGGACGCTCGCGAACGCGGGCGAGGCGCCGAAGATCAGGCAGGTGGTATGATGCGGCACTGGGGCATGTCGAAGCTGGCGGCGCAGGGGATCGGCGTCATCGTCCTCCTCGTGGCGGGACTCGGGGTCTGGGGCACGCAGGCGTCGCTCGCGGGCGCGGTGATCGCGAGCGGGCAGGTCGAGCTCGAGGCGCGGCGGCAGGTCGTCGAGCATCCCGACGGCGGCGTGGTGCAGACGATCCTCGTCCACGACGGCGACCAGGTGGCGGCGGGGGCGGTGCTGATCCGGCTCGACAACCCGGCCGCGCGCTCCGAGCTCGCGATCACGCGGGGCCAGCTCGGCGAGTTCGGCGCCCGGCTGGCGCGGCTCCGGGCCGAGCGCGACGGCGACGACGCGGTGGCCTTCCCGGACGATCTGGTGATGCGCTCGATCGACGACGCCGCCGCATCCGAGGTGCTGATGGGCGAGCTGAACCTCTTCGAGGCGCGGCGGAACACGGTCGCCGCGGCGACGCAGTCGCTGCGCGAGCAGCAGGTGCAGACCCGCAACGAGATCGACGGGCTCGAGGCGCAGGTGGCCTCGCTCGGCGCGCAGGCGGACCTGGTGGCGGGCGAGCTCGCGACCGTGAAGGGCCTCCTCGACCGCGGCCTCGTCGAGGTGTCGCGCGTGCTGGCGCTGCAGCGCGAGACCGCGCGGCTGGACGGCGAGGCGGGCTCGACCCGCGCCGCCATCGCGCGGAACCGCGGTCGGATCGCCGAGCTCGACGTGCAGATCCTGTCGCTCGCGACGGAGCGCCGCGAGGATGCCGTGACCGAGATGCGCGACGTCCAGGCCAAGCAGGCCGAGCTTCTCGAGCGCGCCAAGGCGCTCGAGGGCACGGTGGCGCGGCTCGAGCTCGTCTCGCCGATGGCGGGCGTGGTGCATGGCCTCACGGTCCATGCCATCGGCGCGGTGATCCGGCCCGCCGAGCCCGTGGTCTACATCATTCCCCAGACGGACGACCTCATCGTGTCGGCCCGCGTCGATCTCTTCCACGTCGACAGCGTGCATCCCGGCCAGGACGCGATGCTGCGGTTCTCGTCGTTCGACGCGCGCGACACGCCGGAGCTTGTGGGCACCGTGTCGCGGCTGTCGGCGGACACGACAACCGACGAGCGCACCGGATCGCAGTACTACACGGTCGAGCTGGTGGCGAAGCCCGGCCAGATCGCGCGGCTCAATGGCCAGGTGCTGATCCCGGGGATGCCGGTCGAGTCCTACATCGCGACCGGCGCCCGGTCGCCCCTGAGCTACCTGTTGAAGCCGTTCGCGGACTATTTCCACCGCGCGTTCCGCGAATAGGCGGCAAGCCCGTCCCGGAGCGGCGCGGGTCGCCACCGCGTGTCGGCGGTGAGGCGGGCGATGTCGCAGGCACCGTTGCGGCCGGAGACGGCGCCGGGATCGGCGGCGATGTCGGCGGGCGAGCCTTCGGTCCAGGTGAGCCCCGGCACTGCGTCGGCAAGCTCGCGCAGCGTCGTGAAGCGGCCGCGGGCGACATTGTAAACCGGATGGTTGAGCGTTTCGGCCTGCAGAAGCGCCATCACGGCCGCTGCGGCGTCCTCCGCCGCAAGCCAGTCGCCGCCGCCGTCGAGCCCGCCGAGCCGCACCGTCCGGCCCGTCGCGGCCGCGGCCACGAGCCGTTTCGGCAACGCCTCGACCTGCCGGTGCGGCGTCACCCGGTCGAGCGGCCCGAAGAGCCCCGCGAGCCGCACCGAGACCGCCGGCAGCCCGGCCGCCGCCACCAGCCGCTCCGAGGTGCGCTTCATCAGCGGGTAGAGCCCCGGCGCCTCGCCCGGGGCGTCTTCCGGCATCGGGTCCGGTCCGTCATCCGGATAGACGGCCGCCGAGGAGACATAGAGGAGGCGCCGGAGACGCGGCATCCGTCCGGCCACGGCGAGCGCCCGGGCGGTGCCGAGGATGTTGGTGGCAAGCGCCGGCAGCGCCGCGCCGAACCCTTTCGCCGCGACCTCTGCCCGGATCGAGGTGACGGCGGCGGCATGGACGACATGCGTGATATCGCTTCGGGGCAGGGAAGGCCATTCGGCCGCCACATCGCCCCGCCGCCAGTCGATACGCGACCTCCCGGTGACGTCGAGCACCTCGGCATCGGGCGCCACGAGGTCGAGCACGGTGACGCCGTGGCGCGCGTCGGCGTCGAGCCAGGCGCGGACGACATGCGCGCCGAAGAACCCCGCCCCGCCGGTGACGAGGAGCCTCACGCCTGCGCGACGCCCCCGAGAATCGCGGGATTCCACCAGAGCATCCGCACGTTCGTGCGAAGCCCGGCCCGGCTCGCGGGATCGGCGGCGAAGAGCGCCTCCGCCTCGGCGCGGGTCGCCACGTCGAGGATGAGGAGACCGCCCACGGGTGTCGCGCCGTCGTCGCTCCGCAGGCTGCCGGCGGCGAGGACACGCGGCGCGATGGAGAGCTCGTAGGCCCAGTGCGCGTCCATCAGCGCGGCGTCGGCGCGGAGCGCGGGGCCGTCCGGCCCGTCGTCGCTGAGGATCATCCACGCCATGCGCGCGAGCATGTCGCGGGCAGCGCCAAGACGCAAGTTCAGCGGCCGATGCCCGGCACCCTGCCGCCGGATGCGGAACCACATCGGCCTCGACCCGCTTTCTTCGCGACGGAGACGCAGACATCCCGCGAAATCTCATGGAGGACCACCGATGAAACGCATCTTTCTGACCTCGCTCGCGACGGCGGCATTCGCGACGGCCGCCAGCGCGGCGGTCACCATCGACACGCTCGACACCGACGGCGACGGCTTCGCGACGCAGGCCGAGATCGCGGTGAAGTACCCCAAGATGCTGAAGTCCGACTTCGACGCCGCCGACGTCAACCGCGACGGCAAGTTCAGCGCGGAGGAGCTCAACTCCGGCGCCGCGCAAGCCGCGTTCACCCAGGCGGAGACCGCCGGATCCGCGGCCGGCGCGGGTTCAGCGAGCACGGGAACGTCATCCACGCAGACCGCTCCCGCAGCGTCGGGCGGTGCGGCCCTGTCCACCGGGACGGAAGCCGGCCCGTCCAACGATACCGCGCAACCGGGCGTGCCGCCCTCGACCGGCGGCGTCGACGACAACAACTAGGCCGGTTCTGGTCGCGGCAGGCCCGGGCGACGAGCCCGGGCCCGTCCGTGTTCAGCGCCCGCGCGCGAGCGCGGCGACCCCGGTGCGGGCGATCTCGCGCAGGCCCAGCGGGCGCATCAGTTCGGCGAAGGCATCGACCTTCTCCGACGTGCCCGTGACCTCGAAGACGAAGCTCTCGAGCGAGCTGTCGACCACGTTGGCGCGGAAGATATCCGCGAGCCGCAGCGCCTCGACGCGCTTCTCGCCCGTGCCCGCCACCTTGAAGAGGGCTAGCTCGCGCTGCACGGCCGGGCCCTCGACGGTGAGGTCGTGGACCTCGTGGACCGGCACGATCCGTCCGAGCTGCGCCTTGATCTGCTCGATCACCTGCGGCGTGCCGGTCGTGACGACGGTGATGCGGCTCCGGTGCCCGGTGTGGTCGGTCTCGGCGACGGTCAGGCTCTCGATGTTGTAGCCCCGCCCCGAGAAGAGCCCGATGACGCGGGCGAGGACGCCCGCCTCGTTGTCGACGATCACCGCGAGCGTGTGCGTCTCGATGACATCGGCATTGGGGTTCCTGAGGTCGTAGGCCGAATGGCTCGACGCGCCCTGCGTGAGGTTGAGCGGTGACATGGCGGATAACTTTCTCTGGATCGGGATCAGGCGGCGATTGCCCGAAAACCAAGGTTGAGGAGGAGCGCCCAGGCGAAAACGACGAGGCCGATCCCAAGACGGCGAAGGCGGGGTGGAACGGGTTCGTCGAAGCTCCGCGCGCGAAGGTCGGCAAGGACCGGAACGGGGATCAGCCGGATGCAGACCAAGATACCTAGCGGAACGAGCACCGCATCGTCGAGCATCCCGAGAATTGGAATGAAGTCGGGGATGAGGTCGATCGGGCTCAGCGCATAGGCCACGACGAGAGCTGCCGCCGTCTTGGCGGGCCAGCCGACGCGCGGATCGCCGAGGCCCAGCGCGAGGGCCTTGACGTCTCGTCGCACGCGGCGTGCCCACTCCGGGACGCCTGCGCGCATCCGGGCCAGGCGCTCCGGCAGGCGTGTCGCCCGGGCGGTCATGGCCTTAAACCAGCACCGCGCCCTGGCCGCCGATGGCGGTCTGGGTGTCCATCTCGGCGAGCAGCATCTCGTTGTGCGCCTTGCCGGACGGGATCATCGGGTAGCAGTTCTCGTGCTTCGTCACCAGGCAGTCCACGATCACCGGCCCGTCGTGCGCGAGCATCGCCTCGATGCCGGCGTCGAGCTCGGCGGGATCGGAGATGCGGATGCCCTTGGCGCCGAACGCCTCCGCGAGCTTCACGAAGTCCGGGAGCGCCTCGGACCAGGACTGCGAGTAGCGCTCGCCGTGCAGCAACTCCTGCCACTGGCGCACCATGCCGAGGCGCTCGTTGTTGAGGATGAACTGCTTGACCGGCAGGCGGAACTGCACCGCGGTCCCCATCTCCTGCATGTTCATCAGCCACGACGCCTCGCCCGCCACGTTGATGACGAGCGCGTCCGGGTGCGCGACCTGCACGCCGATGGAGGCCGGGAAGCCGTAGCCCATCGTGCCGAGCCCGCCGGAGGTCATCCAGCGGTTCGGCGCCTCGAAGCCCATGTACTGCGCCGCCCACATCTGGTGCTGGCCGACCTCGGTGCAGACGTAGCGGTCGCGGTGCTTCGTCAGCGCCTCGAGGCGCTCGAGCGCGTGCTGCGGCTTGATGACCGCGGCGTCGCGCTTGTAGGCGAGGCAGCGGCGCGCGCGCCAGCCGTCGATCTCGGCCCACCAGCGCGCGAGCGCTGCCCGGTCGGTGCGCGCGCCGCGGCGGCGCCAGAGGTCGAGCGCCGCGGCGAGCACGCTGCCCGCATCGCCCACGACGGGGATGTCGGCCCGCACGACCTTGTTGATCGACGAGGGGTCGATGTCGACGTGGACCTTGACCGAGTTCGGGCTGAAGTCCGCCACGCGCCCGGTGATGCGGTCGTCGAACCGCGCGCCGATGTTGAGCATCAGGTCGCAGCCGTGCATCGCGAGGTTGGCCTCGACGAGCCCGTGCATCCCGAGCATCCCGAGCCAGCCGCGCCCCGACGCCGGATAGGCGCCGAGCCCGAGGAGCGTGGACGTGACCGGAAAACCGGTCTCGTCGGCGAGGGCGCGAAGGCTCCGCGCGGCTTCGGGGCCGGCGTTGACGACGCCGCCGCCGGTATAGAGGATCGGCCGCTCGGCGGTCTCGATGGCCTCGACCATCGCGAGGATGGCCTCCGGATCGGCCTCGGTGCGCGGGCGGTAGTGGTAGCTCCGCCCCGGGCCCTCGTAGGTGCCGGTGGCGAACTGCACGTCCTTCGGGATGTCGACGAGCACGGGGCCGGGACGGCCGTGCGTGGCCACGTGGAACGCCTGGTGGAGCGTCGCCGCGAGCCGGTCGGTGTCGCGCACGAGCCAGTTGTGCTTGGTGCAGGGCCGCGTGATGCCGACCGTATCGGCCTCCTGGAAGCCGTCGGTGCCGATCATGAACGTCGGCACCTGGCCCGTCACCACGACGAGGGGGATCGAGTCCATCAGCGCGTCGGTGAGCCCGGTGACGGCGTTGGTGGCGCCCGGCCCCGAGGTCACGAGCACCACGCCCGGCCGGCCCGTCGAGCGCGCGTAGCCCTCGGCCGCGTGGACGGCGGCCTGCTCGTGGCGCACGAGGATGTGGCGGATCTCGTTCTGGCGGAAGATCTCGTCGTAGATCGGCAGCACCGCGCCGCCGGGATAGCCGAACACGGTGTCGACGCCCTGATCCTTCAGCGCCTCGAGCACCATCGCGGCGCCGGTCATCTGCCGTGTGGCCGGTTTCGCGTCGAGCCCGGCGCTCGTCCCGTCATCCATGTCGGTCTCCTTTTCAGCGCTCCCCGGCGCCGCGCAACAAAAAGCCCCCGGCCTTTCAGACGGGGGCGCATCAGCTTCGGCAGGACGGATCCGCTACCGGCTCATGCGCCGTGTGCCTACTACGTCGATAATGAGGTGCGTCATCGCTGTCCCTTTCGCGGTTCGTCACGCTAGGGCCTGCCCGTGCCCGCGTCAACCGTCTCAGCGACGCCGCCGAAAGTGCCGCAGGCCGGGATTTCCTGTTTGCGGCCGCGGCTCCTGTGGCTAGTCTCGCGCACCGCATTCCGGCTCTCCGCCGGACACATGCAGTGGCATCGGGGAGGATACCATGGACCGCAGGACTTTCATCCGCACGTCGGCACTTGGCGGGACCGCCGCCGTCGGCGCCGCCGCGCTCGCAGCGCCCGCCTACGCCCAAGGCAAGCGCAGCCTCACGATGGTCACGGCCTGGCCGCGGGGCTTGGCGGGCGTCTGGGACTCGGTCGAGCGGTTCGCCAAGAACGTGGGCGACCTCAGCGACGGCCAGCTCACCATCGAGCCCTTCGGCGCCGACGAAAAGGTGGCGGGGCTCGAGGTGTTCGACGCGGTGACGGCGGGGCAGGCTGACGCCTACCACGCGGCGGACTACTACTTCATCGGCCAGCATCCGGCGCTCGCCTACTTCACCACCGTGCCCTTCGGCATGACCACGCCCGAGCTGATGGCCTGGTACTATTCGATGGGCGGGATCGAGCTGCACCACGAGGTCGCGGAGATCTTCGGGCTGAAGTCGTTCATCGCGGGCAACACCGGCGGGCAGGGCGGCGGATGGTTCCGCAAGCCGATCGAGTCCGTCGCGGACCTGCAGGGGCTGAAGTACCGGATGCCGGGCCTGGGCGGGAAGGTGCTCGCCAAGCTCGGCGCGTCGGTGCAGGTGATGCCGGCGGGCGACATCTATCAGGCGCTCTCGACGGGCGCTCTCGACGGCACCGAATGGGTGGGCCCGTGGTCCGACGCGAAGCTCGGGCTGCAGGAGGTGGCGAAGTACTACTACCCCGCGGGCTTCCACGAGCCGGGTGCGGCACTCTCGGTCGCGGTCAACTTGGACGTGTTCGAGGGCCTGACGCCGGCGCAGCAGCGCATCATCGAGGTCTCCTCGGCCGACGCGCACCAGTACGACTACGCGCTCTTCATCGGCCAGAACGGCCCGGCGCTGACGAACCTCGTTTCGGGCGGCACGCAGGTCGGCGTGTTCCCGGACGCGGTCTGGGACGCCTACGGCCGCGCCTCGATGGAGGTGCTCGACGAGTACATGTCGGACGAGCTCTTCGCCAAGGTGCGAAAGAGCGCGGATGCGGCGATGGCCTCGACCTCGGCCTGGGTCTCGCGGTCGGACGGCGACTACGTGGCGCAGCGCACCCGCGTGCTCGGCAGCCTCTGAGGCCCGGAGCCCGAGCCCGTGTGGGATCTCATCGCCGCGGGGCTCGCAGGGCTCGGCTCCGGCTTTCTCGACATCGGCCGGGCGCTCGCGGCGCCCGCCGCCTGGCTCGACTGGTCCGATCCCGCCGCGCTGATGCGCTTCGTCTACTACGGCGGGTCGTCGAACCTCGTGTTCGCGCTCCTCGACATCGGCCTCGTGGTGGCGGTGGCGGGCTTCCTGCACCGGCCGTTCCTCTGGGGCGTGGTGCGCGGCTCTGAGGCCTTCGCCAACGGGCTCGGGCGCATCGCCGCCTGGGCGGGGCTCGCGATGGTGCTGCAGCAGATCGCGGTGATCTTTTTGCAGGGCATCTTCCGGCAGGGCGAGATCACGCTGGCGCCCTTCGGCTTCGGGATGACGCGCTCGGTGAGCTGGGCCTCCGACAGCCTCAAGTTCTGGAACGCCGCGGTGGTGGCGCTCTGCATCAGCTACACCTTCGTGCAGGGCGGCCACGTGCGCGTCGACCTCCTCTACGCGCCGGCCAGCCGGCGGGCGAAGAAGGTGATCGACATGGCGGGCTCGCTCCTCTTCATGCTGCCCGTCGCGATTCTCCTCTGGCACTACGCCTGGTTCTTCCTCTGGCGCAGCCTCATCACGCCCAAGGTGTCGTCGTCCGACAGCATCGAGGCGCTGCTCCGCAAGGCGCGGATCGTGAAGTGGAACGTCGAGCGCACCGGCTTCTCGCCGAACGGGTTCGACGGCTATTTCCTCTTCAAGGTGCTGATGCTTGCGCTGACCGTGCTCATCGCCGTGCAGGCGGTGACGTACTTCTTCCGCTCGGCGCTCGAGCTCATCGAGGGGCCGCGCTCCGACGCCAAGCACCTCGACCTCGACGCGGGCGCCGCCCCGGTCGATGACACCCACCCGCACGACACGCATCCGCACGACACGCATCCGCATGGGGCCGCCCTGTGATCTTCGGGCTCGACGGCGTCGAGGCCTGCCTCCTCATCATGCTCCTCTGCCTCTTCGGCGGCATCATCTCGGGCTTTCCCGTGGCCTTCGCGCTCGGCGGCGCGGGGCTCCTGTCGTTCGGCATCATCGCGGCGCTCGACAGCGGCGGGTTCCTCGTCCACCAGGCGGTCGACACGGGCTCGGACGCCTACCGCGCGCTCGTGGCGCAGGGCGTGCCCGAGATCGACATCTCGCGCTTCCGCTTTCCCGCGCTCCCGACCGTCGCGGGCCCGGTGTTCCCCGGCGGCTGGGAGCTCGCGATGGACCGGAACCTCTCGTTCATCGCCAACCGGATGAACGACCGGGTGATCGCGGGCGCGTCGATCGAGACGCTGCTCGCGGTGCTGATGTTCGTGATGATGGGCATCATGCTCGAGCGGAGCCGGATCGCCAACGACCTGCTGACCACGATGGCGCGCGTGTTCGGGCCGCTGCCGGGCGGGCTCGCGGTCGCGGTGGTGATCGTGGGCGCGTTCCTCGCCGCCTCGACCGGCATCGTCGGGGCCACGGTGGTGACGATGGGGCTCCTGTCGCTGCCGACGATGCTGCGCGCGGGCTATGCGCCGACGCTCGCCACGGGCGTCATCGCGGCCTCGGGCACGCTCGGGCAGATCATCCCGCCCTCCATCGTGATCGTGCTTCTGGGCACGCTCGCGGGCGACCTCTACGCCACCGGGCAGGAGATCCGCGCGCAGGCCGCCGGCTGCACCGACGCGCTGACCTACCTCGGGCGCCCGGCGGTGCTGTCGGTCGGCACGCTCTTCCAGGCGGCGGTGCTGCCGGGCGTGCTGCTGGCGGTGCTCTACGCCGCCTATGCCTTCGTCTACGCGCTCCTCAACCCGGCCCGCGCGCCGGCGATCACCGGCGGCACGGCGGGCAATCGGACCGGCACGGCACGCGCGGCGCTGCGCTGGTACCTCCTCGCGCCGGGGCTCCTCGTGGTGGGCTTCGCCGCGGCGCTGAGCTTCGGCGGCGTCGGCAGCCAGGACACGTCCGTCTTGAGCTTCACCGGCGGCGAGCGCGTGTCCGGGCTCCGCACCAACGTCTCGCCCGAGTGCCAGGCTTCGATGATCGCGCTCCACGGGCAGGCCGCATGGGACGCCGCCGTAGCCCAGCGCGACGCCCGCGCCGCGGGCAGCGGCCCCGCCGCGAGCCGCGCCCGCACGCCCGAGGAGATCGACGCCGCGCGGGCCGCGAAGGTCGCCGCGGCGCCGCCGATCGGCACCGGCGTGGGGCTCATGCTGCTGGCGGGGCTCCTCACGCTGGCGCTCTCCCGCGGCACCGCGCCCGGGGCGCCGGTGCAACCGCTCGCGATCGGCGCGGGCGGGCTCGGGCTCGCGGCCCTCGCGGACATCGCGGTCATCGGGCCGCTGACCACGCCCGGAGCGACCGTCCTCTGGCTCGCCGCCCCCCTCGCCATCGCCTTCGTCGGCATCCGCTCGGCCGTCGCCCGGCTCGCGCGCAACGACCTCGTCCGCGTGGTCTTCCCGCCGCTCGTCCTCATCGTCGCGGTGCTGGGCTCGATCCTCGGCGGCATCACCAACCCCACGCCCGCGGCGGGGCTCGGCGCCGGCGGCGCCATCATGCTCGCGGCCTACCGGCGGCTCCGCGACGAGGGCCGTTCGGGCCGCATCGTCGTGGGGGCGGCGTTCGCGCTCGTGGTGATGATCCTCGCCGGGCTCAACTTCGACCTCCGCACCGGCCGCGCCGACGCGGGCATCGCCGACACGCTCGCGTTCCTCGTGGCGCAGGCGGCCTACAGCTTCGCGTTCTTCGGGCTCCTCTATTCCTGCTGGGTGCTCCTCGCCGCGCGCGTCCTCGGGCCCGTGGTGCGCGAGACCGCGAAGGTGACGTCGATGGTGTTCTCGATCCTGATCGGCAGCCAGATCCTCAACCTTGTCGTGATCTCCTTCGGCGGCGAGGTCTACATCCAGGATTTCCTGCGCGCCTTCGACAGCGAGACGGCGGTGTTCCTCATCGTCATGCTCGTGCTCTTCCTCCTCGGCTTCGTGCTCGACTTCCTCGAGATCATCTACATCGTGATCCCGATCGTGGGCCCGGTGATCTACGGCGGCACCTACGACCCGAAGTGGGTCACGATCATGATCGCCGTGAACCTGCAGACCTCGTTCCTGACGCCGCCCTTCGGGTTCGCGCTCTTCTACCTCCGCGGCGTGGCGCCGCCCTCGGTGACGACGGGCCAGATCTACCGCGGCGTGGCGCCGTTCGTGCTCATCCAGGTGGCGACGCTGGCGCTCCTGTGGCTCGTGCCCTCGGTCATCACCATCGTCCCGGCGCTCCTGCCCAACAACTGAGCGCCCATCCCATGAGCGGCGGAAACGGATTTTTGATAGCAGCGATCCGTAGGCGGATCCGAGGGAGACGAAGATGAAGGTTGTCGCAATCACGGGCGCGAGCAGCGGCATCGGCCGGGCGACCGCGCGACTGCTGGCGGCGGAGGGCCATGCGGTCGTTCTCGGCGCCCGGCGCGACGGCGCGCTGGCAGCACTTGCGGCGGAGCTTCGCGAGGCGGGTGGGCGGGCCGACCACCTGGCGACGGACGTGACGAGGCGGGCCGATCTCGAGGCGCTCGTGGCCCATGCGGTCGAGCGCTTCGGACGGCTCGACGCGATCGTCAACAACGCCGGCATCGGGCCGGTGTCGCGCTTCGACGCCCTCAGGGTCGAGGACTGGGACGCGATGATCGACGTCAACCTGCGCGGCACGCTCTACGGCATCGCGGCCGCCCTGCCGGTCTTCGCACGGCAAGGCAGCGGCCATGTCATCAACGTCATCTCAACGGCCGGCCTCAAGATCCTGCCGACGACGGGCGTCTATGCCGCCACCAAGAACGCGGTCCGCACGGCGACCGAGGCGCTGCGGCAGGAAGCGGGGCCGAACCTGCGCGTGACGGAGGTGTCGCCGGGCGTCATCGCGACCGATTTCGTGGGCTCGATGACCGATCAGGCCGCGAAGGACGCGATCGCCGAGCGGCTCGGCGCCATCGCGATCCCGCCCGAGGCCATCGCCCGCGGCATCCTCTTCGCGCTCGACCAGCCGCCGGAGGTCGACGTCGGCAGCATCGTCATCCGGCCGACGGCGCAGGACTGACGCCGGCAGCCGTCGGCTCGATCAGGTCCCAGCGGGTGCCGAACGGATCCTCGAAGACCGCGACGATGCCGTAGGGCTCGGTGCGCGGCGCCTCGAGGAAGCGGACGCCGGCGGCGGCGTAGCGCGCATGGGTCGCGGCGAAGTCGTCGGTCTCGAGGAAGAGGAACACCCGCCCGCCGGCCTGGCGGCCGATCGCTGCGGCCTGCTCGGGGCCTTCGGCGCGGGCGAGAAGGAGGTTCCCGCCGCCGCCGGGCGGGGCCACCACGACCCAGCGCTTCGGCCCGAGGTCGGTGTCCGCCTGGAGCGCGAAGCCGAGGCACCCGACGTAGAACGCGAGCGCCGGCGCGTAGTCCGGCACCAGGAGCGCGACGGTGGCGAGGCGTTCGGTCAGCGCTTCGGGGTCAGCGCTTGGCGGGCATCACGTCGGGCAGGCTGATGCGCGCGACCTGCTCGGCGATGGGATCGACCGACAGCGGATGCGTTTCGGACGAATACCGCTCGGGGTCGCCGATCGGCCGCCACATCCCGCCCTGGTAGATCTCGAGCGCGTCGAAGTTGGCCTTGTACCCCATCTTCCGGCTGCCGGGCACCCAGTACCCGAGGTAGACGTAGGGAAGCCCCGCCTCGCGCGCGATGGCAACGTGATCGAGGATGACGTAGGTGCCGAGGCTGTCCTGCACCCGGTCCGGCTCGTAGAACGAATAGACCATCGACAGCCCGTCGACCAGCACGTCGGTCAGGCACACCGCCGTCAGCGGGCGGCGGCGCGAGCCTTCGGGCGGCGTGGCGGTGTATTCGACCACGCGGCTCTTGACCGGGGTTTCCTCGATCATCGCGGCGAACTCGAAGATGTCCATGTCGGCCATGCCGCCCGAGGCGTGCCGGCTGTCGAGGTACTTGCGAAAGAGCGCGTACTGGTCCTCGGTCGCCCAGGGGCTCGTGGCCTCGCGCCGCAGGTCGGCATTGCGGCGCAGCGTGCGCTTCTGGCTCCGCGACGGCACGAAGTCGGCGACCCGGATGCGCGCCGACATGCAGGCCGAGCACTCCGAGCAGGACGGCCGGTAGAGCACGTTCTGCGAGCGCCGGAACCCTTGGACCGACAGCGCGTCGTTCAGCTTCTCCGCGTAGTCGCCCTGCAGCGCGGTGAACAGCTTCCGCTCCATCCGCCCGTCGAGGTACGGGCAGGGCTGCGGGGCCGTCACGTAGAACTGCGGCGCGATGGGGAGCGTATGGCGCATCAAGCGTCCGTCGAGATAGTTCGGGTCGAGTCCCGCCGGACGTTAGCAAGGCGTTACAAATCCGCCAAGAGGAGAGTTAGCGCGCGATTAAGGGGTTAATTGCGCCCGGCGCGGTTGATCGCCACCGTGCCGAGCACGAGATCGGTCAGCCCCTGCGCCCGGCGTCCGGTGAGCATCAGGCCCACGGACACGAGTTGCGCGACGCCTGTCATCACGCTCGCCGTGTAGCCCGCGGTGTGGACGAGCGCCGTGCCGAAATCGAAACGCTCGCCGTGGAGCGTGCGAAACTCAAGCGACATCAGACGCATACCCCAGGTTGCAGAGCCGCCCGCCAGCGTCAGCGCACGGTAGACAAAGCCGAGCGTGAGGTAGAGGCCCGGCAGAAAGAAAAGCCCGGTGAACGCGGTGAAGGGCAGCACCACGAGCGTAAGGAGGGCGGTGAGGATCATGTCCACGACCCACGCGAGCGCGCGCTTCATCGGCACGTCGGCGTAGAACTCGGCCTGACGGTCGGGGTCGGGGAGGGCGCCGTAGTTGCCGGAATGGGTCATGCGCGTGCCTTTCTGGTCGGGCTTGCATATGGGGGCAGGAGAGGCGGGCCGCCAGATACGGCGGCCCGGCTCGAGCATGAGTCCGCCGGGATCAGTCCGCCGCGTCGGGCGCGGGGGTCGAGCGGCTGCGGTCGTCCATGAAGGCGTCGAACTCGGACTTGTCCTTCGAGTCGCGCAGACGCTTCAGGAACGCCGCGAACGCTTCCTGCTCGTCCTCGAGGCGCTTCAGCGTGTCGGCCTTGTAGGCGTCGAAGGCGGAGTTGCCGGACGACGCGAAGCCATGCCGCATGCGGCGGCTCTGATGGCGACCGCCGCAGCGGCCTTCGGATCGGTTGAACATGCGCTTGCTCCAGATGAGATATGCCAGAAGGGCGAGGCCGACGGGCCAGAACACGACGAAGCCGAGAACGGTCGCGGCGATCCACGCCGGGCGTCCGCGGTCATCGAGCCAGGCTTCGGCCTGCGACGGCCAGGCGGTGAGAGTCGACATGGGGCAGGCTCCTTTCGGGTTATGTGAACGTCTTTCACATCGCAAAGATCATATGCCGGAGCGCCGTCATCAAGAGGTGATGTAAAGAATATTCACATGGTGCCGCATATGCGGTCGCAGGCGGGCCTACCGGCCGCCGTTGACGCATTCGTCGGGGCGCCGCATCCTCGCGCCCATGTTCGCCGGTCGCATCACCCGAGTGCCCATCGCCTGCGATGCCGCGGCCGGTGCGGCGGCGGCGGCCAGGTTCGCGCCCGGCCTGCGCGCCCTGATCGCCGGGGCGGCGGGGACGAGCCCGTTCCTGCGCGGGCTTGTCGAGCGCGAGGGCGACTGGCTCGAAGGCGCGCTCGACGCCGCGCCGGAGACCGCGTTCGCCGACCTGCTGGCGGTGCCGGACGGGGCGCCGCACAGGACGCTGCGGACGGCGCGGCGGCGGGTGGCGCTCCTCGTGGCGCTGGCCGACCTCGGCGGGGTGTGGGGGCTCGAAGCCGTCACCGGCGCGCTCTCGGACTTTGCCGACCGCGCCTTGGGCCTCGGCCTCGATGCCTGCCTCGCCGCCGAGCGCGCGCGCGGCAAGCTCCCCGAGGGCGCGCGGATGACCGTGCTCGGGATGGGCAAGCTCGGGGCGGGCGAGCTCAACTATTCCTCCGACATCGACCTTGTGTGCCTCTTCGACGACACGGGCCTCACGCCCGATGCGCTCGACGCCACACGGCGGGGCTTCATCCGCGTCACCCGCGCCCTCTGCGCGCTCCTGTCCGACGTGACCGCCGACGGCTTCGTGTTCCGCACCGACCTGCGCCTGCGCCCCGACGCCTCCGTCACGCCGGTGTGTCTCGGGGTCGGCGCGGCGGAGCGGTACTACGAGAGCGTCGGGCGCACCTGGGAGCGGGCGGCCTACATCAAGGCACGCGTGGTGGCGGGCGACGCGGACCTCGGGGCCGCGTTCCTCGCGACGATGGTCCCCTTCGTCTGGCGCCGGCATCTCGACTTCGCCGCCGTGCGCGACGCCCACGACATGCGCCTCAGGATCCGCGAGCACCGCGGGCTCGCGGGACCGCTCCGGCTCGAGGGGCACGACCTCAAGCTCGGGCGCGGCGGCATCCGCGAGATCGAGTTCTTCACCCAGACGCGGCAGCTCATCGCCGGCGGGCGCGACGCGGGCCTGCGCGACCGCGCGACGGTGCCCGCGCTGGCGGCGCTGGCCGCGGCGGGCTGGATCGGCGGCGACGACCGGGTGGCGTTGACGCAGGCCTACGGCGCGCACCGCGAGGTCGAGCACCGCCTGCAGATGATGGCCGACGCCCAGACCCATGCGCTCCCCACGACGCCCGCCGCATTCGACCGGCTGGCGCGGCTGATGGGCATCGGTGATACCGCCGATCTGTTAGCGTCGATCCGGGCTCGACTCGAGGCGGTTGCCGCGCGCACCGAGGGGTTCTTCGCGCCCTGCGCGGTGGAGCCCGCGCCCGATCTCGGACCGGGGATGGCGGCGACGGTGGACCGCTGGCCGGGCTATCCGGCGCTGCGCTCGGTCCGGGGCATGGAGAGCTTCGCGCGGCTGAAGCCCGGCATCCTCGCACGGCTCGCGCGCGCCGCGGACCCCGCGGCGGCGCTCGGCGCCTTCGACGGCTTCCTCGCGGGGCTGCCGGCGGGGGTGCAGCTCTTCGCGCTCTTCGAGGCCAACCCGCAGCTTGTCGATCTCGTCGTCGACATCGCCGCGACGGCGCCCGCGCTCGCGCGCTACCTCGCGCGCCATGCGGACGTGCTCGACGCGGTGATCGGCGGCGCGTTCTTCGCGCCCTCGCCGGGGCGCGCGGCGCTGACGGCGGAGCTTGGCGCGCATCTCGCGGCGGCGGGCGATCCCGAGCAGGTGCTCGACGCGGCGCGGCGCTGGATGCACGAGGTCCATTTCCGCATCGGCGTGCATCAGCTCCGCGGCCTCGCCGACGCCTTCGAGGCCGGGCGTGCCTATGCCGATCTCGCGGGCGCGGTCGTGGCCGCACTCTGGCCCCATGTGGTCCGTGCCTTCGCCGCACGGCACGGGGCGCCGCCGGGGCAGGGGGCGGCCGTGCTCGCGATGGGCTCGCTCGGCGCGGGGCTCCTCCATGCGGGCTCCGACCTCGACCTCATCGTGATCTACGACGCGGCCGGAGACGCGGTGTCGGACGGCCCGCGACCGCTCCCGGCGCGGACCTACTACGCGCGCCTCGCGCAGGCGCTGGTGACCGCGCTGACGGCCCCCACGGCGGCGGGACGGCTCTACGAGGTGGACATGCGGCTCCGGCCCTCGGGGCGGCAAGGGCCGGTCGCGACCTCGCTCGCCGCGTTCCGGGACTACCAGCGCGCCGAGGCCTGGACCTGGGAGCATCTGGCGCTGACCCGCGCGCGGGTGGTGGCGGGGGAGCCGGCGCTCGGGGCTGCCATCGAAGCGTTCCGGGAGGCGCTCCTCGCGGAGAAATCGGACGGTGCTACGCTCCTGCCGGATGTCGCCGACATGCGCGCGCGGCTTCGCTCCGCCGGACCGGCCGCCCCTTGGGACGCCAAGCACGGGGCGGGCGGCCTGCAGGACATCGAGCTCCTCGCCGCTGCGACGGCGCTCCGGGCGGGACACCCCGCGTGCGAGGTTCCCGGACAGCTCGCGGCCGGCGGGCTCGGCGCGGCGGACCGCGCGGCGCTCGAGGCGGCCTGGCGGCTTGCCTGGCGGCTCCATGCGGCCGCACGGCTCCTCGGCGAGCGGCGCTTCGACCCCGGCAGCATCGGCGAGGCCGGCCGCGCCTTCGTCCTCGCGAGCACCGGCGCCCGCGACATCGCGGCGCTGGCCGCAGCGCTCGCCGACGGGGCCGCCGCCGCCGACGCGATCATCGCCCGCAGTCTGGCGCCGGCATCCGTGGAGCCCGCATGACCGACCCGCTCGACCCGCGCGGCCTGATCCGCGAGAGCTACCGCATCCCCGGCATCACGGCCGCGCAGTGCCGCTCGATCTTCGCGGACTGGACCTTCGGCGACACCGCCGACCGCGCGGCCCTCGCGGTGCTCCTCGCGCGCTACGGCACCGACGACCCCGACCACCCGATGACCGCCGTGCTCCGCGCCGGGCTCGCCGAGCCCGCGCCGCCGCGCCGCAAGGGCGGCCGCTCGGCACGGGTGGAGGGGGGCTAGCGCCGCGGGGGGGCCGCGCGCGCACTGGTCCCGACGCGGCTCCGGTCATGCCAAGTTCCGCGGGGCCGCTCCGGCGCCTCGGGATCAGACGACGACGCCCGCGCCCGACGTGGCGGGGCCGACGTTGCGGCGGAAGGCGGCGAAGAGCTCGCGGCCGAGGCCGTGCTCGTTGGCCTCGAGCGACGGGCGGACGGGGGGGCGGTCGAGCGCGCCGGGGGTGAGCACGTCGAGCGTGCCGAGGACCGCATCGAGGCGGAGGAGGTCGCCATCGGCCAATCGGGCGAGCGGGCCGCCGTCGGCGGCCTCGGGCGAGACATGGATCGCCGCGGGCACCTTGCCCGATGCGCCCGACATCCGCCCGTCGGTCACGAGCGCCACGCGCAGGCCGCGGTCCTGCAGCACCGCAAGGAGCGGCGTCAGCGAATGGAGCTCCGGCATTCCGTTCGCCCGCGGCCCCTGGAAGCGCACCACGACGATCGTGTCGCGGGTGAAGGCGCCGTCGCGGAACGCGGCGCGCACGCTGTCCTGGTCGTCGAACACGCGCGCGGGCGCCTCGACGACGTGCCGGTCCTGCGCCACCGCGGAGACCTTGATGACGCCCTGCCCGAGGTTGCCCGCGAGGTGGCGCAGCCCGCCCGAGGCCTGGAACGGCTCGCGCGCGGGCCGCAGGATGCGGTCGTTGAGCGTCTCGGCCGACCCCGGCCGCCAGGTCAGCGCGCCGTCCACGAGCACCGGCTCCTCGGTGTAGCGCGCGAGCCCGTCGCCCGCGACGGTGCGGACGTCAGGGTGCAGGAGGCCCGCGTCGAGAAGCTCGCCGATCATGTAGCCGAGCCCGCCCGCCGCGTGGAAGTGGTTCACGTCCGCAAGGCCGTTGGGGTAGACCTTGGCCATCAGCGGCGTCGCCCCGGAGAGCTCGGCGAAGTCCTGAAGCTCGAGGATCACGCCCGCCGCGCGCGCCATCGCGGGGAGGTGGATCACGAGGTTGGTCGAGCCACCCGTCGCCATCAGCCCGACGATGCCGTTCGCGAAGGCGCGCTCGTCGAGGATCTCGCCCGCGGGCGTGTACGCGTTGCCGAGCGCCGTGATCGCGAGCGCGCGCTCGGCCCCCGCGACGGTCAGCGCGTCGCGCAGCGGCGTGCCGGGGTTGACGAAGGAGGCGCCCGGCAGATGCAGGCCCATCACCTCCATCAGCATCTGGTTGGTGTTGGCGGTGCCGTAGAAGGTGCAGGTGCCGGGGCCGTGGTAGGACGCCATCTCGGCGGCCATCAGCGCCGCGCGATCGCACTCGCCGGTGGCGAAGAGCTGGCGGATGCGGCCCTTCTCGTCGTTGGGCATGCCGCTCGTCATCGGTCCGGCGGGCAGGAACACCGCGGGCAGGTGCCCGAAGCTCGCCGCGGCGATCACGAGGCCGGGCACGATCTTGTCGCAGACGCCGAGGTAGACCGTCGCGTCGAACACGTTGTGGCTGAGCGCCACCGCCGCCGCGAGTGCGATCACGTCGCGCGAGAAGAGCGACAGCTCCATGCCGGTCTGCCCTTGGGTGACGCCGTCGCACATGGCGGGGACGCCGCCCGCGACCTGCGCCGTGCCGCCCATGCGGCGGGCCGCGGCGCGCAGGATGCCGGGGTAGTGCTCGTAGGGCCGATGCGCCGAGAGCATGTCGTTGTAGGCGGTGACGATGCCGAGGTTCGGCCCGTGCCCGCCCGCGAGCGCCGGCTTGTCGGTCTCCATCGCGGCATAGGCATGGGCCTGGTTGCCGCAGCTCAGATGCGCGCGGGCGGGGCCGGTCTCGGCCGCGCGGCGGATGCGCTCGAGATAGAGGCCGCGGGGCCCGCGCGAGCGGTCGCGGATCCGGTCGGTGACGCGGGCGAGGGTGGCGTCGAGCGGCATGGCGGCCCCGGGATGTCGGATGTTTACGCTATCATAACCGCTCGGCGCTAGGGGTGCCAGTGCAACACGGCGGAGCGCGCGCGACGGCGGGATCTTGTGCGATATCGCGACGGCCGGTAGCACACATCCGTCAGCGATAGTGCAGGCGAGGTCTTGCACGCTTTGGGAGAGTACGATGAAGCGGATACGGGCCGGCTTGACCACGGTGGCAGCGCTAGCACTTCTGGGCTGCGCGCCCGACGAGCTCGATCCGCGCACGGCGGCCATCGACGGCAGGACCGGCCACAAGGTCGGCGGCTCCGTGGCGGCGCGTGCGGTGGCGCGGGCCTACGACGTGCGCGGGATCGACGTGACGGTGCCCGACAGCCTCGTCGTCGCGGTGGACAACTCCTACTACCCGAATGCCGACGTGGTCTGGTACGGCGAGCCGGACGGCGACCGCCGCGCGCAGGTGCGCCAGCTCTTCCTCGACGGCTTCCGCGCCGGCACCGCGGGCATGAGGTCCGGCGAGCCGGTCCGCATCGAGGTGCAGGTGGCGCGCTTCCACGCGGTCACGCAGCGCACCCGCTACACCATCGGCGGCGTCTACTCGATCAAGTTCTTCCTCACCGTGAAGGACGCCGCGACCGGCGCGATCCTCGACGGCCCGCGCTACGTCTCGGCCGACAAGCTCGCCTCCGGCGGCGCCCTCGCCATCGCCGAGGAAGCGCAGGGCCTGACGCAGAAGGTGGTCGTCGAAAGCCACCTCAGCGCGGTCATCATGCAGGAGCTGACCCGGCCGGTGGTGCCGCCCACGCCGAAGTGACGCCGCGTCCCGCGCGGTCGGCCGGCATCTGATGCGGGCTTGCAGGGGTCGCGCGCCCGGCCGCGGCAGGAGCCCGTGGTGCCGCCTCGCCTTGGCAGGCCGCGGCCATGCCGGTAAGGCACGCCTGCCGAACGAGCGCGCGGGGAATGCCGATGACCGAGACCCTGGCCTTCAAGCCGTTCGCGCGGGAGGGTCGGATGCCGCTCGCCACGCCACCGACACCGGTCGTGCGCCACGGCGTCGGTTCCTGGGCGAGGCCGGCGGATGACGGGGACGTTCGAGGTGGCCGCGCGGGACAGGCGGGTGCGAGCGGGCTTTATCGCCACGCCAGGCACACCATTCGTGTGCCACGGCTCCCGAGCCCGGGCGAGGCCAGCGGATGGCGGGGACGTTCGAGGTGGCCGCGCGGGACAGGCGGCGCGAGCGGACTTCAACGCCAAGCACGCCATTCGTGCGCCACGGCGCCGGTTCCCGGGCGAGGCCGGCCGGTGACGCAGACGTTCGAGCCGTTCGCGCGGGAAGGGCGCGTGCTGCTCGCCACGCCACCGACGCCGGTCGGCGAGGTCGCGGCGCGGCGCCCGATCCCGGGCGAGGCCAGGCGATGACGGGGACGTTCGAGGTCGCCGCGCGGGACGGGCGGGCGCGGGCGGGCTGCATCGCGTGCCAGGCACGCCATTCGTGTGCCACAGCTCCCGAGCCGGGCGCGGCCAGTCGATGACGGGGACATTCGAAGTGGCCGCGCGGGGCAGGCGGGCGCGGGCGTGGTGCATCGCCACGCCAAGCACGCCATTCGCGTGCCACGGCTCCCGAGTTCGGGCGACGCCAGTCGATGACGGGGGCGTTCAAGGTGGACGCGAAGGACGGGCGGGCGCGAGCGGGCTGCATCGCAATGCCCCCGGCCGCCATTCGGCGGCCACGGCGCCCGAGTTCCCGGGCGAGGCCAGTCGATGACGGGGACATTCGAAGTGGCCGCGCGGGGCAGGCGGGCGCGGGCGTGGTGCATCGCCACGCCAAGCACGCCATTCGCGTGCCACGGCGCCGGTTCCCGGGCGAGGCCAGCCGGTGACGCAGGTTCGAGCCGTTCGAGGTGCCGCTCGCCACGCGACGCCGGTCGGCGTGGTCACCCCACGGCGCCCGATCCCGCGAGGCGGGCCGAGATGTCCGAGGTCGCTGCGCGGGACAGCCAGCGCGAGCGTGCTGCATCGCGATGCACCTCGCAGGTCGACGGAGTTGCGGCGACGCGGCGAGGCGCCCGAGCCGCGGGCGAGGCCAGGCGATGACGGGGACGTTCGAGGTCGCCGCGCGGGACGGGCGGGCGCGGGCGGGCTGCATCGCCCAGGCACGCCATTCGTGTGCCACGGCTCCCGAGCCGGGCGAGGCCAGTCGATGACGGGGACATTCGAAGTGGCCGCGCGGGACAGGCGGGCGCGGGCGTGGTGCATCGCCACGCCAGGCACGCCATCCGTGCGCCACGGCGCCGGTTCCCGGGCGAGGCCAGTCGATGACGGGGGCGTTCGAGGTGGCCGCGCGGGACGGGCGGGCGCGAGCGGGCTGCATCTCGATGCACCCCGCGCCGGTCGGCGGGGTCACGTCACGGCTCCCGAGCCCGGGGGAGGCCAGGCGATGACGGGGACATTCGATGTGGCCGCGCGGGACAGGCGGGCGCGCTTTTTCGCGGGGCCGCGCACGCCACCCGCGCCGGTCGGCGGGGTCGCGGCGCGGGTGCGGAGCCCGGGGAGGGCCGGCCGGTGAGCGGGACGTTCGCCTTCGAGGTCGCCGCGCGGGACGGGCGGGCGCGGGCGGGGGCGATCACCACGCCGCGCGGCACGATCCGCACGCCGGCGTTCATGCCGGTGGGGACGGCGGCGACGGTCAAGGCGATGCTGCCGGGAAGCGTCGCGGCGACCGGGGCGGACGTGCTCCTCGGCAACACCTACCACCTGATGCTGCGCCCGACCGCGGAGCGGGTCGCGGCCCTCGGCGGGCTGCACCGCTTCATGGGCTGGGACCGGCCGATCCTGACCGACAGCGGCGGCTTCCAGGTGATGAGCCTCGCCAAGCTCCGGCGCATGGACGAGCGCGGCGTGCGCTTCCGCTCGCACATCGACGGCTCGGAGCACGAGCTGACGCCGGAGCGGAGCATGGAGGTCCAGGCGCTCCTCGGGTCGGACATCGTGATGGCCTTCGACGACTGCACCGCGTTTCCGGTGGCGGAGGCGGAGGCGGCGGCGTCGATGCGGCGCTCGATGCGCTGGGCGCAGCGCTCGAGGGACGCCTTCGGCGACCGGCCGGGGCACGCGCTCTTCGGCATCCAGCAGGGCTCGGTCTACCATGACCAGCGCGCCGAGAGCGCCGCGGCGCTCCGCGACATCGGCTTCGACGGCTTTGCGGTCGGCGGGCTCGCGGTCGGCGAGGGGCAGGCGGCGATGTTCGAGGTGCTCGAGACCGCGCCCCTGATGCTGCCCGAGGACCGGCCGCGCTATCTCATGGGCGTCGGCAAGCCCGACGACATCGTGGGCGCCGTGGCGCGCGGCATCGACATGATGGACTGCGTGCTGCCGTCGCGCTCGGGGCGGACGGGGCAGGCGTTCACCCGGCGCGGCGTCGTCAACATCCGCAACGCGCGCCACCGCGACGACCCCCGCCCGCTCGACGACGCCTGCGCCTGCCCCGCCTGCGCGACGTTCTCGCGGGCCTACCTGCACCATGTCGTACGCTCGCAGGAGATCATCGGATCGATGCTGATGACCTGGCACAACCTGCAGTACTATCAGGATCTGATGGCGGGGATGCGCGACGCCATCGCGACGGGCACCTTCGCCGCCTGGGAGCGCGGATTTGCCGCCCTGCGCGCGGAGGGCGACCATGAGCCCCTCTAGCGGTGCGCCGGTTCTCCGCGCTTGCCATGCGGGGCCCGGGCGGCCATCGTGTCGGCCATGTGACAGCGCCGCCGTTGAAAGCGCGCGGCAAACCCCCAAATGTCAGCGCATCGGGGAAGGACGTGGCCGCCGACCGACCGGGGCCGGAGCCTTCCTGCGTGAAGAGGATTGCACATGAAGACCACCGCCAACGACAGCTATCCCGTCCTGCCGCTCCGCGACATCGTGGTGTTTCCCCACATGATCGTGCCGCTGTTCGTCGGGCGCGAGAAATCCGTGCGTGCCCTCGAGGAGGTGATGCGCGATGACAAGCAGATCCTGCTGTCGAGCCAGATCGACCCCTCGGTCGACGATCCCGCGACGGACGGCATCTACAAGGCGGGCGTCCTCGCCAACGTGCTGCAGCTCCTGAAGCTGCCCGACGGCACCGTGAAGGTGCTCGTCGAGGGCAAGACCCGCGTGCGGATCACCGAGTTCGTGCCGAACGACGCCTTCTTCGAGGCGCGGGCCGAGGCGCTCGACGAGGTGCCCGGCGATGCGGACAGCGTGAAGGCGCTCCTGCGCTCGGTCGCCGACGAGTTCGAGCGCTACGCCAAGATCAAGAAGAACATCCCCGACGAGGCGCTGTCGGCGGTCGCCGAGACAAAGGAGAGCGCCAAGCTCGCCGATCTCGTCTCGGGGCATCTCGGCGTCGAGGTGGCGCAGAAGCAGGAGCTTCTGGAGACGCTCGACGTGGCTCAACGCCTCGAAAAGGTCTACGGCCTGATGCAGGGCGAGATGTCGGTCCTGCACGTGGAGAAGAAGATCAAGACGCGCGTCAAGACGCAGATGGAGCGGACGCAGCGCGAGTACTACCTCAACGAGCAGATGAAGGCGATCCAGCGCGAGCTCGGGGACGGCGAGGAAGGCCAGAACGAGGTCGCCGAGCTCGAGGAGCGCGTCCGCAAGACGCAGCTCTCCAAGGAGGCGCGCGACAAGGCCGATGGCGAGATCAAGAAGCTGAAGTCGATGTCGCCGATGTCGGCCGAGGCGACGGTGGTGCGGAACTACCTCGAGTGGATGCTGTCGATCCCCTGGGGCGTCAAGTCGCGCACCAAGAAGGATCTCGGGCGCGCGCAGGCGGTGCTCGATGCGGACCACTACGGGCTCGAGAAGGTCAAGGAGCGCATCGTCGAGTATCTTGCGGTGCAGGCGCGCAGCCAGAAGCTGAAGGGCCCGATCCTGTGCCTCGTCGGCCCCCCGGGCGTCGGCAAGACCTCGCTCGGCAAGTCGGTCGCGCGGGCGACGGGGCGCGAGTTCATCCGCATCTCGCTCGGCGGCGTGCGCGACGAGAGCGAGATCCGCGGCCACCGTCGGACCTACATCGGCTCGATGCCGGGCAAGATCATCCAGGCGATGAAGAAGGCCAAGACCACCAACCCGCTGATCCTGCTCGACGAGATCGACAAGATGGGCCAGGACTTCCGCGGCGACCCCGCGAGCGCCATGCTCGAGGTGCTCGACCCCGAGCAGAACGCGACCTTCACCGACCACTACCTCGAGGTGGAGTACGACCTGTCGAACGTGATGTTCGTCACCACGGCGAACTCGTACAACATGCCGTCGCCGCTCCTCGACCGGATGGAGATCATCCCGCTCGCGGGCTACACCGAGGACGAGAAGCGCGAGATCGCCAAGCAGCACCTCGTCGCCAAGCAGGTGAAGAACCACGGGCTCCGCAAGGGCGAGTTCTCGATCGAGGACGGGGCGCTGATGGAGATCGTGCGGACCTACACCCGCGAGGCCGGCGTGCGGAACCTCGAGCGCGAGATCGCCAAGCTCGCGCGGAAGGCGGTCACGGAGATCATCCGCGGCACCACGAAGTCGGTGGCCGTGACGCCCGAGAAGCTCGAGAGCTTCCTCGGCGTGAAGCGGTTCCGCTACGGGCTCGCCGAGAAGGAGGACCAGGTCGGCGTGGTGACGGGGCTCGCGTGGACCAGCGTCGGCGGTGAGCTCCTGTCGATCGAGGCGCTCCGGCTCGCCGGCAAGGGCCGGATGAAGACGACGGGCAAGCTCGGCGACGTGATGAAGGAGAGCATCGACGCGGCGGCGAGCTTCGTGCGCTCGATCGCGCCCGAGCTCGGCATCCGGCCGCCGAAGTTCGAGACCGTGGACATCCACGTCCACGTCCCGGAGGGCGCGACCCCGAAGGACGGGCCTTCGGCAGGCGTCGGCATGGTGACGTCGATCGTGTCGGTGCTGACGGGCATCCCGGTCCGCAAGGACATCGCGATGACCGGCGAGGTGACGCTGCGCGGCAACGTGCTCGGCATCGGCGGGCTGAAGGAGAAGCTGATGGCCGCGCTCCGGGGCGGCATCAAGACGGTGCTGATCCCCGAAGACAACGCCAAGGACCTGCCGGAGATCCCCGACAACGTGAAGGCGGGGATGACGATCATCCCGGTCGGTCACGTGCGCGAGGTGCTGCGGCACGCGCTCGTGCGGATGCCCGAGCCGGTGGTCTGGGACGAGGCCGCCGAGGAGGCCGCGGCGCTGGCCGCACAGCGTCCCGGCGGCGGCGAGCCTGCGGGGCAGACGGCGCACTGACGGCGCACTGACGGCGAGGGGCGGCTCCGAGGGGGCCGCCCCTTTTCCTTGCAGCGCGCGAGCCGCGCCGCTAGAAGCCGCCCACCGGGTGATTAGCTCAGTGGTAGAGCGCTTCGTTCACATCGAAGATGCCGGGGGTTCGAATCCCTCATCACCCACCATCCCGATCCGATCGCCGCGCGGTTGCACCGGTGCAGGCGTGCGCAACTCCTTGACCGGGATGATCATTTGCCCGGCGCGCACGTCGTGCGGATCGCCGAATTTCTTGTTCCGATATGCCGAAAACTGGGTAACGTCGCGGAGGATCGGCAAGAAGGGTGGCGGACGTGGTGGATGTACTTCCTCGGGTGAGCGTGACGGGCGGGCGGCAGACGGAGGCGGACTACGTCTCCTTCACGGTGAGCCTCTCGCAGCCGGCGACCGACGCGGTGACGGTGGACTACCGCACCGTCGCGGGCACCGCGATGATCCGGTCGGATCTGCAGCAGCGCTACAGCTCTGACGATCCGCTCGCGGGGACCGTGACCTTCGCGCCGGGCGAGGACAGCAGGACCATCCGCATCTACGCCGCCTACGACACGCTCGACGAACGCGACGAGGGTTTTTCGCTGGAGCTGTCGCATCCGGTCGGCGCGACGCTCGGCGGCGGCCTTCGCGCGGCCTCGGCGACGGGATGGGTGCTCGACGACGACGGCGCGGGAGCGGACCGGTCGATGGCCGTCTCGGCGCCCGTCATCGCCGAGAACGGCGGGCAGGCGGTGTTCACGGTCAGCCTGTCGGAGGCCTTCTCGGGGGCCACGACGTTCACCTACTCGACGTTCGACGGCTCCGGGAAGGCGGGATCGGACTACGTCGGCCGCGCCGGCACGGTGAGCTTCGCCGCGGGCCAGACCGAGGCGACCGTCGCGGTGAGCCTCCGCAACGACGGGGCGGCGGAGGCGGCCGAGACCTTCGGGCTGAAGGTCAACGGCGCGTCGGGCGTGCCCGGTGCCGTCGGGACGGCGCAGGTGCTCGACGACGACGCGGCCGCGCCGGTGCTCTCCATCGAGGGCGGACGCAACGTGGAGGGGCAGTACGTCGAGTTCACCGTGCGGCTCTCCCGGCCCGCGCCCGACGGCGTGACGGTGAACTACCAGACGCACTCCGGGACCGCGCTCGCCGACGAGGACGTGTCGCGGTACTACAGCAGCGACGACGGCCTCTCGGGGACGGTGACGTTCGCGCCGGGCGAGGACACGCAGACGATCCGGCTCTACGCGCGCACGGACACCGCCGACGAGCTCGACGAGAGCTTCGCGGTCGAGCTCTCCTCGCCCGCGGGCGCCACGTTCGGCGCCGGCCTTCGCACGCTAATCGCGACCGGCTGGGTGCTCGACGACGACGGCGTGGGCCTCGACCGCGCGCTCTCGGTCTCGGCGCCGGTGGTGAGCGAGACCGCGGGCAAGGCGGTCTTCACCATCAGCCTGTCGGAGCCGCTCGCCGCGGCCGGCACGTTCACCTACGCGACCTACGACGGGGCGGCCAAGGCCGGCGCGGACTACGTGGCGAAGTCGGGCAGCGTCACCTTCGCCGCCGGCCAGACCGAGGCGACGGTGGAGGTGGGCCTCGTCAACGACGGCCGCGTCGAGGCCGCCGAGGGCTTCGGGCTCCGCGTCGACGGCGCGCAGAACGTCCGCGGCGCGGTCGGGGTGGCCGAGATCCTCAACGACGACGGCCCGGTGCCGGTGCTCTCGATCGACGGCGACCGCAACGAGGAGGGCAACTACGTCGAGTTCACGCTGCGCCTGTCGAAGCCCGCGAGCGACGTGGTGACGGTGGGCTACCAGACGCACTCCGGCAGCGCGCTGACCCAGGGCGACGTGTCGCAATACTATTCGAGCGACGACGCGCTCGCCGGCACCGTGACCTTCGCGCCGGGCGAGGACACGCAGACCATCCGGCTCTATGCGCGCACCGACACGGCGGACGAGCTCGACGAGAACGTCTCGGTCGAGCTCTTCTCCCCCGCGGGGGCCACGTTCGGCGGCGGCCAGGCCGCGATCTCCGCGACGGGCTGGGTGCTCGACGACGATGGCCCGGGGCTCAACCGGGCGCTGTCGGTCTCGGCGCCGGTGGTCCACGAGAACGCAGGGACGGCGGTCTTCACCGTCAGCCTGTCGGAGCCGCTGACGAGCGCCACGACGTTCAGCTACGCCACCTACGACGGTGCGGCGAAGGCGGGCGAGGATTATGCCGGCACGACCGGCACCGTGACCTTCGCCGCCGGGCAGACCGAGGCCGCGGTCGAGGTGAAGATCGTCGACAACGCCCGTCTCGAAGCGAACGAAGGCTTCGGGCTGAAGGTCAACGGTGCCCAGAACGTCCGCGGCGCGGTCGGCACCGCGGAGATCCTCGACAACGACAGCGCGGCACCCGTGCTCTCCCTCGCCGGCGACAGCAACGTGGAGGGGAGCTACGTCACCTTCACGCTGCGGCTCTCGAAGCCGGCGGTCAACGCGGTGACGGTGGACTACCGCACGCTCGCGGGAACGGCCGAGCTCAACTCCGACATCAGGCAGTATTTCTCGAGCGACGACGCCCTCGCCGGCACCGTGACCTTCGCACCCGGCGAGGACACGCAGACGATCCGCCTTTATGCGGGAACCGACAACCTCGACGAGCTCGACGAGAGCTTCGCCGTCGAGCTCTCCCGGCCCGCCGGCGCGACCTTCGGAGGCGGGCAGCGCACGCTCGTCGCGACGGGCTGGGTGCTCGACGACGACGGCGCGGCGATCAACCGGACCGTGACCGTCACCGGTGCGAACGTGTTCGAGAAAACGGCGGCCGGGGCGGGCACGGCGGTCTTCGGCATCGACCTCTCGGAGGCCTCCACGACGCCGGTCACGCTCAACTACACCTTGCAGAACGGCACCGCGCTGGCGGGCCGGGACTACGTCGGCGGCAACGGCAGCGTCACGTTCGCCGTGGGACAGACCCACGCGGAAGTGTCGGTGCAGCTTCTCGCGGACGTGGCGCGCGAGGGCGACGAGACCTTCACGCTCGCGGTGAGCCCGAGCTACCCCGCGCAGATCTCGCCCGCCACGGCGCCTGCGCGCGCGACCGCCGTGGTCCGCGACGGCACGATCTTCGGCACCCCCGGCAACGACGTGATCTCCGGCACCGAGACCTCGGACCGGATCGAGGGGCTCGGCGGCAACGACCGCCTCCTCGGGCTCCCGGGCAACGATTTTCTCATCGGCGGCGCGGGCAACGACAGCCTGAACGGCGGGGCGGGGCGTGACCTGATGCTCGGCGGCGCGGGCAACGACAGCTACGCCGTCGACGACGCGGGCGACCGGGTCATCGAGACCGCGAACCAGGGGTACGACACCGTCTACAGCGACGTGAACTGGACGCTCGGCGCCAACTTCGAGCGGCTCGTGCTGTCGGGCGCCGCGCGCTCGGGGACGGGCAACGCGGGCAACAACGTCCTCGTCGGCACGGGGGCTGCCAACACGCTGAACGGCCTCGCGGGCAACGACGTCATCATCGGCGCCGGCGGCAACGACCGGCTGATCGGCGGCGCCGGCAACGACAGCCTCGGCGGCGGAGCGGGGGCCGATACGATGTACGGCGGCCTCGGCGACGACGGCTATGCGGTCGACGCCGCGGGCGACCGGACGCTGGAGGGCAGCGGCGGCGGCTACGACACGGTCTTCAGCACGATCGACTGGACGCTCGGGGCCAATCTCGAGCGGCTCGTGCTCGCGGGGGCGGCGGCGATCGACGGGACCGGCAACGCCGCCGGCAACGTGATCGCCGGCAACCGCGCGGCCAACGTCCTGAGCGGGCAGGGCGGCAACGACGCGCTCTACGGCGGCGCCGGCAACGACGTGCTGTCGGGCGGCATCGGCAACGATGTCCTCAACGGCGGCACCGGGTTCGACCGGCTCTTCGGCGGGCAGGGCGCGGACCAGTTCGTGTTCGCGAGCGCCGCGGACTCCGCGGTCGGCCCGCAGCGCGACCGGATCCTCGATTTCACCCACGGCGCGGACCGGGTCAACCTCGCGGCCATCGACGCCAGCACGCAGTTCAACGGCAACCAGGCCTTCGACTTCATCGGCGGCGGCGCGTTCCACGGCGCCGCGGGCGAGCTGCGCTTCGCGGGCGGGGTGCTCGCGGGCGACTTGAACGGCGACGGCCGGGCGGACTTCGAGATCGCGGTGTCGGGCGTGGGCCAGCTCTTCGCGTCGGACCTGATCCTGTGACGCCCGTGGCAGGGGCGGGGACCGGTCCCGCCCCTGCCGCTCTGCCATGCGCCCGCCGGCCGTGCTAGCGGCGGGGCAGGTCCGGGGCGATCGTCACGCGCCAGACGCGGTTGCCCACGTCGTCGGCGACGAGAAGCCCGCCGCGAAGGTCGAGGAGCACGCCGGCGGGGCGGCCGCGCGAGGCGTCGCCGTCGAGAAAGCCCGAAAGCACGGTCTCGGGTCGTGCTTGTGGTCTGCCGCCGGAGAACGGCACGAAGACCACCTCGTAGCCGCTTCGCGGCCGGCGGTTCCACGACCCGTGCTCGCCGATGAACGCCCCGCGCCCGAAGCGCCCGGCCATCCCGGTGCCGCGCCCTTCCGCGATGTCGAGGCCGAGCGGGGCCACGTGCGAGCCCAAGGCATAGTCGGGCACCGTGGCCCTCGCGACGAGGTCCGGCCGCGCCGGCGCCACGCGGGCGTCGACCCTGGTGCCGTAGTAGCTGTACGGCCAGCCATAGAACGCGCCGTCCGTGACCGCGGTCAGGTAGTCGGGGACGAGGTTGTGCCCGAGTTCGTCGCGCTCGTTGACGACCGCCCAGAGCTTGCCCGACCGCCGGTCGATGTCGAGGCCGACGGGGTTGCGGAGACCGGTCGCGTAGGGACGCGCGGTCCCCGTCGCGATGTCGATCGCCCAGATCGCGGCGCGTCCGGTCTCGGCACCGATCCCGTTTTCGGCGACGTTGCTGTTGGACCCGATCCCGGCATAGAGCGTCCGGCCGTCCGGCGAGGCCGTGAGCGTCTTCGTCCAGTGATGGTTGATCGGGCCGGCGGGCAGGGCCGCGAGCCGGCGCGGCGTCTCCGTCGCCGCGGTCATGCCGTCGCGGTAGGGGACGCTGACGATGGCGTCGGTGTTCGCGATGTAGAGGCGCCCGCGCACCAGCGCCATGCCGATGGGCGAGGTGAGGCCGGCCAGGAACGTGGTCCGCGTCTCGGCGGTGCCGTCGCCGTCGGCGTCGCGCAGGAGCGTGATGCGGTCGGCGCTCGGCACGCCGGCGCCCGCCGCCGCCATGATGCGGCGCATCACGAAGCCGCGCAGGCCGGGCGCGTCGTCGGGACGCGAGGGCGCGTTCGCCTCCGCGACCAGCACGTCGCCGTTCGGCAGCTCGTAGAGCCAGCGCGGATGGTCGAGGCCGGTCGCGAAGGCAGTCACGGCGAGCCCCGGTGCCGGTCGCGGCATCTGCCCGTCCGCCCAGCCTTCGGCCACGGCGATGTTGACGGTCGGCAGCAGGGCCCGCGACGGCGGCGGCAGCGCGGGGTCCGGTCCGGTCCCGGTCGCGAGCGGAGCCGGGGGTGCCGCGCAGGACGCGAGGAGGAGGACGAGCGCCGCGCTGCAGCGGGCGATCCGAAGTCGGCAGGTGGTCATGGGTGTGAGCCTTCTCGCGGCGGGTGTCCGGCAAGCTAGCGGCCCCCGACGGCAAGTCGACGCCGCGGCGGGACCATAATTCTGGCGTGGGCGGCCGCGCGGGCCGGAGACGGAGCAGACGATCGCCGGGCCCGTCGGGGGCCGGGCTTGTCGGGGGCCGGCCCCGCGATCGCCGCGCGCACCGGCGCGGGCCGCGGCGGCTTGACTTCGGTCGGGCCCTGCTCGA
The DNA here is from genome assembly GCA_965219015.1 of Paracoccaceae bacterium. Classification (GTDB taxonomy): domain Bacteria; phylum Pseudomonadota; class Alphaproteobacteria; order Rhodobacterales; family Rhodobacteraceae; genus CBDCNH01. Next base: position 220,011 of record CBDCNH010000011.1, on the reverse strand, counting down.
TAACGCGCGCCTTCGCACGGGGACGCTCCCGCGCGACCCCAGATGCAGTCCGAGGCGGCGCGAGCCGGCAACGCTCCCGCGCGGGAGGGCCACAGGGCGCGAAACGATGAAAGGGACGAGCCGATGTTCGCGGTTCTGAAGACTGGCGGCAAGCAGTACAAGGTGCGCTCCGGCGACGTGCTGCGGGTCGAGAAGCTCGACGCCGAGGCCGGCGCCAGCGTGCAGTTCAACGAGATCCTGATGCTCGGCGACGATGGCGAGGACGCCGCGATGACGCTCGGCGCGCCGCTCGTGGCGGGTGCCGCGGTGCAGGCCGAGGTGATCGACCAGGTCCGCGCCGACAAGGTGATCCATTTCGTCAAGCGCCGCCGCAAGCACTCGTCGCAGCGCACCAAGGGGCACCGGCAGCACCTCACGCTGGTGCGCGTGACGGGCATCCTCGCCGAGGGCGGGGACCGCTCCGATGTCCGGGCCGCGACCGGCGCGCGGATCGCCCGCCGCGCGGCGCACGGCGCGGCCGGCCTGGCGCCGGCGGAGGCCCCGTTGGCGGCACCGCAGGCGGCCCCGGCGGCAGCGACGCAACCCACCACGACGGAGGCATAGGCGCATGGCACACAAGAAGGCAGGCGGCTCGTCCCGCAACGGCCGGGACTCGGCGGGCCGGCGGCTCGGCGTGAAGCTCTTCGGCGGCCAGGCGGCCGCGCCCGGCCACATCATCGTGCGCCAGCGCGGCACGCAGTGGTTTCCGGGCGAGGGCGTCGGCATGGGTCGCGACCACACGATCTTTGCCGTCCGCGAGGGCCACGTGACGTTCCGCAAGGGCCTGAAGGGCCGCACGTTCATCTCCGTGCTGCCGACGAGCCAGGCGGCAGAATAGACACCGGACTTTACGTTTTCTGCGAGACGGGGGGGATCGGCGGAACGGCCGGTCCCCCCGCTCCGTTCAGTGGTCTGCAACCTGTGGCGAGGAGCCGATGGCGCATCTCGAACCCATCCCGAAGCAGCCCGACATCGCCGCGGGCCGGTTCGTGCTGCGACCGCTCCGGCGCTCGGACGCGGGCCTGATCCGTCTCTACACCGCCGACCGTCGCCTCGCCGAGGCGACGCGCACGATCCCGCATCCGCTGCCCCCCGGCGCCGCGGAGGCCTACGTGGCGCGCGCGCTCTCGGACCGGCGCACCGAGGACGTGTGGGCGATGGACGGCAGCGCCGCGGGGCTCGCGGAGGTGCTGGGCCTCGTCGGGCTGACGCGGATGGGGAGCCGGCAGTCGGAGATCGGCTTCTGGGTGGCGCCCGCGTTCTGGAATGCAGGCTACGCGCAGGAGGCGGTGCGCGCCATCACCGCCGCCAACCCGCACGAGGCGCGCACGATGTTCGCCGAGGTGTTCCAGGACAACCCGATCTCGGCGCGCGTGCTGACGAACTCGGGCTTCGACTACCTCGGCGACGCGGAGGCCTTCAGCGTCGCCCGCGGCGCGACGGTGCCGACATGGACGTACCTCCGCCGCGAGGCGTGAGCGCGGCGGCGGTCGGGGCGCACGCCGTCGAACGGCAGCGGTTCGACGCTGAAGGCGGGCCCTCCGCCTGCCTGCACCGCGAGCACGTCATCCGGCACCCAGCGCCCCTTAACCCAGCGCCATGCCTCTCCCCGCCACCATCCTGACGCCGCGGCTGCGGCTCCGCCCCGTGGCCGCGGCGGACGCGGGCGCCATTTCCGCGGTGCTCGGCGACGAGGGCGTCGCGCGCTGGCTCACGCAGGTGCCGCACCCCTTCACCCCCGCCGACGTCGCCGCCTACGTGACGCGCATTGGCGCCCGCGGCATCCCGGTCTCGGCGATTGAGGACGCGCACGGGTTCGCGGGGATTGTCGGCGTCGCGGGCGAGCTCGGCTACGGGCTGGCGCAACGCGAGCGAGGCGGCGGCGGTGGTCGCGGCCTGGGTCGCCGAGCCCGCCACGCCCGTCCTGCGCGCCTCCCGGCACGCCGGCAACGCCCGCTCGGCGCGGCTCCTGGGACGGCTCGGGTTCGAGCCGGAGGCCGCGCGCGAGGTCGACCGGCCGGGGTTCGACGGCCCGGTCGCGCTCCACGGCGTGGTGCTCACCCGCGCGCGGTTCGCGGACCTCCATCCCCTCGTCGTCGAGACGCCGCGCCTGCGGCTTTCGTCCCTCGCCGACGCCGATCCGCCCGCCCTCGCCGCGATGGGCACGCGACCGGCTTCGGCGCGGCGCCTGGCGCGGGCATCCGGGGTTTCGCCTCGGGGTGCGTGTGCAGCGTGCCCTGGTCGGCTCGATCGGCCTCGGCCCGGTGGTGCCGGCGCGCGGACGCATCGCCGACGTGGCCTCCTTCCTGGGCCCGACGCAGTGGGGGCGGGGCTATGCCAGCGAGGCGCTCGGCGCGCTCCTCGCCGTCGCCTTCGACCGCTTCGGGCTCGTGGCGCTGACGGCCGACCATTTCACCGACAACCCCGCCCCGGGCCGCGTCCTCTCCCGCGCGGGGTTCCGCGCGACGGGCACCGGCATGGGCACCTCGGCGGCAAGGCTTGAGCCCGGCGCGGTTGTGACCTATCGCCTGACGCGGGACGACCACCGGGACACGCCATGAAATTCCTCGATCTTGCCCGCGTCACCATCCGCTCGGGCGGCGGCGGGGCCGGGGCGTCGAGCTTCCGGCGCGAGAAGAACGTCGAGTTCGGCGGCCCGGACGGCGGCGACGGCGGGGGCGGCGGCTCGGTCTGGGCGGAGGCCGTCGAGGGGCTGAACACGCTCATCGACTTCCGCTACCGGCCGCATTTCTTCGCCCGCTCCGGCCAGCCCGGCATGGGCCAGCAGCGCACCGGGCGCACCGGCGACGACGTGGTGCTGCGCGTGCCCGCGGGCACCGAGGTGCTCGACGAGGACGAGGCGACCGTCATCGCCGACCTCGAGACGGCGGGCCAGCGCGTGCTGCTCGCGAAGGGCGGCAACGGCGGCTTCGGCAACCTGCAGTTCAAGTCCTCGACGAACCAGGCGCCGCGCCGCGCCAACCCCGGCCAGGAGGGCGTCGAGCGCGTGCTCTGGCTCCGGCTGAAGCTCATCGCCGACGCAGGGCTGGTGGGGCTCCCGAACGCGGGCAAGTCCACCTTTCTGGCGGCCACCTCCAACGCGCGCCCGAAGATCGCGGACTACCCCTTCACCACGCTCGTCCCGAACCTCGGCGTCGTCGGCGTCGACGGGCGGGAGATCGTCGTGGCCGACATCCCGGGCCTCATCGCGGGCGCGTCGGAGGGCCGCGGGCTCGGCGACCAGTTCCTTGCCCATGTCGAGCGCTGCGCGGTGCTCCTCCACCTCGTCGACGGCACATCGTCCACGATCGCGCGCGACCATGCGACCATCGTGGGCGAGCTCGAAGCCTATGCGCCGCTTCTCGCCGAGAAGCCCCGCGTGACGGCGCTCACCAAGATCGACGCCCTCGACGCGGCCACCCTCCGCCGGCGACGCACGTCGCTCGAGAAGGCCGCGGGCACGCCGGTCCATGCCATCTCGGGCGTGACCGGGGCGGGCATCCCGGAGCTCCTGCGGGCGCTCACGGCCTGCGTCGTGGCGGACCGCGCGCCCGCCGTCGAAGACGCGCCCTGGCGGCCGTGACGCCGCGCCCCGGCGAAGCCCCGCGTCTCGCGGATGCGCGGCGCCTCGTCGTCAAGATCGGCTCGGCGCTCGTGACCGGTCCCGACGGCGGGCTGGCGGACGCCTGGCTCGCGGGGCTCGCGGCGGACGTGGCGGTGCTGCGCGACCGCGCGACCGACGTCATCCTGGTGTCCTCGGGCGCCATCGCGCTCGGCCGCGCGGCGCTCGGGCTCGGGCCGGGCGTGCTGCCGCTCGAGCAGAGCCAGGCCGCCGCCGCGGTGGGCCAGATCCGGCTCGCACGGGCCTGGGAGGCGGCGCTCGGGGTCTTCGGGCTGACCGCCGCGCAGGTGCTCGTGACGCTCGAGGACACCGCCGACCGGCGGCGCTACCTCAACGCCCGCGCGACGCTCGAGACGCTCCTCGGCCTCGGCGCGGTGCCGATCGTCAACGAGAACGACACCGTGGCGACCGACGAGATCCGCTACGGCGACAACGACCGCCTCGGCGCGCAGATCGCGGTGACGGTCGGCGCGGACCAGCTCGTGCTCCTGTCGGACGTGGACGGGCTCTACACGGCCAACCCCCGGCTCGATCCCGGCGCGCGGCGGCTCGACGTGGTGCCGGCGCTGACGCCCGAGGTCGAGGCGATGGCGGGGGACGCGGGCTCGGCGCATTCCAAGGGCGGCATGAAGACCAAGCTGATGGCCGCGCGCATCGCGGTCGCGGGGGGCTGCGCGATGGCCATCGCGGCGGGCGGCGCGTTCCGGCCCCTGGCGGCGCTGGAGGCCGGCGCGCCCGCGACCTGGTTCCTGGCCGAAGGCGACCCGCAGTCGGCGCGCAAGCGCTGGATCGCGGCGATGAAGCCGCGCGGCGCGATCGATGTCGATGCGGGGGCCGCGGCGGCGCTCCTGGCGGGGAAGTCGCTTCTGCCGGCGGGCATCCGCGGCGTCGAGGGCGCGTTCGGGCGCGGCGAGCCGGTGACGATCCGGGGGCCGGAGGGGGCGACGCTCGGCCTCGGGCTCGCGCGCTACACCGCCGCCGAGGCGCGCGCGATCAAGGGCCACCGCTCGGGCGAGATCGAGGCGATGCTGGGCTACCCCGGCCGCGCGGCGGTGATTCACCGCGACGACATGGTGCTGTGACGGCTTGCCGGGAGGGCCTCCGCGGCGCTACTGAAGCCGCATGAAGGATCTGACCGACATCGCCGCCGTCATGGCCGGCATCGGCGCGCGCGCCCAAGGCGCCGCCGCCGTGCTGCGACAGGCCGACACCGCGCAGAAGCGCGCGGCGCTCCTCGCCGCCGCCGCCGCCATCGAGGACGGCGGGGACGCGATCCTCGCCGGCAATGCCGAGGACCATGCGGCCGCGGCGGCGCGGGGCATGTCGCCGGCCATGCTCGACCGCCTGCGCCTCGACGACGCGCGTGTCCGTGCGATGGCCGACGGCCTGCGCGCCATCGCCGCGCTCCGCGATCCCGTGGGCGAGGTGATTGCCCGGTGGACGCCGCCGAACGGCCTTCGCATCGCGCGCGTCCGCACCCCGCTCGGCGTCGTCGGCGTGATCTTCGAGAGCCGTCCCAACGTCACCGCCGACGCGGGCGCGCTCTGCCTCTGGTCCGGCAACGCGGTGATCCTGCGCGGCGGCTCGGACAGCTTCGCCTCCTCCGCCGCGATCCACGCCTGCCTCGTCGCGGGCCTCCGCCACGCCGGGCTTCCCGAGGACGCGATCCAGCGCGTGCCCGTCCGCGACCGCGCCGCGGTGGCGGAAATGCTCCGGATGTCGGGGGTGATCGACGTCATCGTGCCGCGCGGCGGACGCAGCCTCGTCGGCCTCGTGCAGGCCGAGGCGCGGGTGCCGGTGTTCGCGCATCTCGAGGGCATCTGCCACGTCTACGTCGACCGCGACGCCGATGTCGAACGCGCCCGCGCCGTGGTCCTCAACGCCAAGACACGCCGCACCGGCGTCTGCGGCGCGGCGGAGTGCCTCCTCGTCGACGCCGCGTTCTTCGAACGGCACGGCGCTCCGATGATCGCCGACCTCGTGGCCGCGGGCGTGGAGGTCCGCGCCGAAGGCGCTCTCGCCGCGCTCCCCGGAACCGTGCCCGCCACGCCCGCGGACTTCGGCCACGAGTTCCTCGCCATGACCATCGCCGCGCGGCTCGTGGACGGCGTCGCGGGCGCGATCGACCACATCCGCCGCTACGGCAGCGAGCACACCGAGGCGATCCTGACCGAGAACGATGCGACCGCGGCCCGGTTCTTCGCCGGGCTCGACAGCGCCATCCTGATGCGGAACGCCTCGACGCAGTTCGCCGACGGCGCGGAGTTCGGCATGGGCGCCGAGATCGGCATCGCCACCGGCCGCATCCACGCCCGCGGGCCGGTGGGGGCCGAGCAGCTGACGACCTTCAAGTATCTCGTCACCGGCGACGGCACGATCCGGCCGTGAGCGGCCTAGAACTCGAGCCGCACGGATGTCTCGCGCAGCTCGACCGCGAGCTTGCGCCGGAGGCGTGCGGCGGTCTCGGGCACCAGCGCGAACTGCACCTCCGAGGCCGTGAGGTCGCGGTCGAGCGCGTCCCCGGCGAGGAGCCCGAAAAGGCCCGCGTCGACCTTGAGCTTCGTCGCCGCCGCCACGACGCGCCATTGGCTGTCGCCGCGCTCGAGGGTGATCTTGCCGCCATACGGCATCGCCGCCTCGCAACACTGGATGACGAGGAACGCGAGCTTGACCTCGTCGCGCGAGAGGTCGCCCGCCACCTGCCAGTCGATCGAGAGCCGCGTGCCCTTGGTGATGTCCTGCAGGATGCCGAGGATTTCCGGGCGGCCCATGCGCTGGCTCGCCGCCGTGCCGCCGAAGGAGACGCGGAAGAACCGGATGCGCGCATGGGCGTTGGCGACGCTTTCGGCGATCAGCGTCATCTCCGGGCCGGCGGCCGCACCCGTCATCATCAGAAGCTCCACGCCGTTGCCGATCGCCCCGAGCGGGCTGATGAGATCGTGGCAGATGCGCGAGCCGAGGAGCGCCGGCAGGTCGGGCTTCATGCGTGACCCCGGAAGATGACGCATGACGCGAACGCGATGCTCGAGCCCGGCATGCTCGTGCGCCATCCGGGCCAGCCCGACTGGGGCCTGGGCCAGGTCCAGTCCAACATCGGCGGCCGCGCCACCGTCACGTTCGAGCATGTCGGGAAAGTCGTCATCGTGGGGACCGCCGTTGCCCTGGTGCCGGTTTTTGATCGCTGACGAAGACCAGTCATGGGCCGACCGTAGCACAACCCTTGCGCGCACGAAAGAGGCGCTTCACCACCCTTGGTGGCTCTGCCCGATCCTTGCATTGCAAGGGGCCAGACCCTAGAACTAGGCGCGGATGACGGAAGCGGCTGGCCCCATGATTTCAGACGAGCCGCATTTTCAGCTCCGGCTGGCGGCGTCGGACCGCGACCTGATGGCGGCGCAGCGGCTGCGCTACGAGGTCTTCGTGGCCGAGCTCGGCGGCGACGGGCCGATGGTCGATCACGTGGCCCGTCTCGAGCGCGACCGCTTCGATCCCTACTACGACCACCTCCTGCTCCTTGACACCCGCCGCAGCGCCGAGGCGCTCGACGACGTGGTGGGGGTCTACCGGCTGCTTCCGGGCACCCGCGCCGAGGCGCGTCTGGGGCGGTTCTACTCCGAGGACGAGTACGACCTGACGCTCCTGCGCGCGTCGAACCGGCGGCTCCTCGAGCTCGGCCGCTCCTGCGTGCATCCCGACTACCGCGGCAGCGCGGCGATGTTTCATCTCTGGAACGGGCTCGCGGACTACGTGCTCGAGCGCGGCATCGAGGTGCTCTTCGGCGTGGCGTCGTTCCACGGCACCGACATCGCCGCTCTGGCGCTGCCGCTGTCGTACCTGCATCATCACCATCTGGCGCCGGCGTCGATCCGGGTGCGCGTCCAGCCCGCGCAGTTCCAGCGGATGGACCTGCTGCCCGCCGAGGGCCTCGACCGCACCGCGGCGATGAAGGCGACGCCCGCGCTCATCAAGGCCTACCTCCGGTTCGGCGGTTTCGTCGGCGAGGGCGCCTATGTGGACCGCGCGTTCAACACCACGGACGTCTGCCTCCTGATGGACACGGCGCGGATGTCCGAGCGGCACCTCGACTTCTACATGCGGAAGCAGGAGGCCCGTGCCTGAGGCGGCCGCGGCGACGTGGCGGTCGGACGAACTGCCCCCGCCGGTCCGCATCGGCCGGGGGGGCTGGGTGCGCGTCGCCACAAGGGGTCTGGCGCTCGGGATCGTCACCTACGGCAGCCTCGTCGTGCTGCTCCTCGTCCGCCTGATCGAGCGGCCGCTCTGCGGCCTCGCGCGCCCCGTCACGCCGTGGATAACCCAAGGCGTCTGCCGCGCGGCGTTCGCGATCCTCGGCATCCGCTTTTCGATCCGTGGCCGGCCGCTGACCGTGCCCGGAGGCATCGTCGCCAATCATTCGGGCTGGCTCGACATCTTCGCCCTCAACGCGGCGGCGCGGATCTATTTCGTCTCCAAGGCCGAGGTCGCGCGCTGGCCCGGCATCGGCTGGCTCGCGCGGGCGACCGGCACGGTGTTCATCGCCCGCGACGCGCGCGAGGCGGGGGCGCAGCGCGACCTCTTCGAGACGCGGCTCAAGGCCGGGCACCGGCTGGTGTTCTTCCCCGAAGGCACCAGCACGGACAGCCGGCGGGTTCTTCCTTTCAAATCAACGCTCTTCGCCGCGTTCTTCGCGCCCGATCTGAGGAACGTCCTGCATGTGCAGCCCGTGTCGGTGATTTACCGCGCGCCGCATGGCGCCGATCCCCGGCTCTACGGCTGGTGGGGCGACATGGATTTCGGCGCGCATTTCCTCGCCGTGCTGGCGCAGGCGCCGCAAGGGTCGGTCGAGGTGGTGTTCCACGAGGTGCTGACGGTCGCCGCCTGCGCCAACCGCAAGGCCCTCGCCGCGTCCGCCGAGGCGGTGGTGCGCGCGGGGCTTACCCAAGGGCTGCGATGAGGAGATCGAGCGCGCGCTCCACCGAGGCGGCGCGCACCTCCGACCGCCCCCGGGCGCCGAACTCCACCGTCAGCGCCTCCGTCGCGCCGCCCCGCACGCTCACGGCGAAACACACCCGGCCCTCGGGCTTGCGCTCCGAGCCGCCGGGCCCCGCGACGCCGGTGACCGCGACCGCGACATCCGCCGCCGAACGGGCGAGCGCCCCGGCCGCCATCGCCGCGGCCACCGCCTCCGAAACGGCCCCGTCCGACGCGATCATCGCCTCCGGCACGTCGAGCATCGCGGTCTTGGCGGCGTTCGAGTAGGTCACGAAGCCCCGGTCGAACACGTCGGACGCGCCGGCGACCTCGGTGATCGCGCCCGCGACGAGCCCGCCGGTGCAGCTTTCGGCGGTGGCGATCGTCACGCCTTTTGCCTTGGCGAGCGCCAGAAGGTTTGCCGCGCGGCTTAGTGTCACCGCGCCAGCACGCCGTGGTAGAGGCCGGCGCCCGCGAAGACCACGGCGGCCGCCATCGCGCCCGCGATCACGTCGTCGAGCATCACCCCGAGCGCGTCCGTGCGGCGGTCGGCCCAGCCGACGAGACCCGGCTTCCAGATGTCGAACACCCGGAACGCGACGAACGCCGTCACCCAGCCGGGCCAGGGAAAGGCCCAAGGGTCGAGGCCCGCGAACCAGAACCCGCCCGACACCGGCAGGAGCGCGACCCACTGGCCGACGACCTCGTCGACCACGTATTCGCCCGGATCGTGCCGCCCCGTCGCGCGCCCGGCGGTGGCGACCGCCCACCAGCCGACGGGAAAGAGCGCCGCCGTCGCGACGACGAGGCCGGGGAACCCGGTCAGCGCATGGATGAGGTAGCCGACGAGCACGGCCACGGCGGAGCCCCAGGTGCCGGGGCCGGGGCGCAGGAGGCCTGCGCCGAAGAATACCGCGATGGCGCGCGCGAGCGCGGTCATGCGGCCCTCCATCCCGGCACCAGCGTCACCGTGGCCATCGCGGCGATGCCCTCTTCGCGGCCCGTGAAGCCGAGCCGCTCGGTGGTGGTCGCCTTGACGCCGATGCGGTCCGCGTCCGTTCCAGTGATCGCCGCCAGCGATGCGCGCATGGCACCCGCGTGCGGCCCGATCTTCGGCGCCTCGCAGATCAGCGTCACGTCGGCGTTGCCGATGACGAGCCCGCGGGCCGCGGCGCGCGCGACCGCATGGGCGAGGAAGATGCGCGACGCGGCACCCTTCCACTGCGGGTCCGACGGCGGGAAGTGCTGGCCGATGTCGCCGTCGGCGAGCGCGCCGAGGATCGCGTCGGTCAGCGCGTGCATCCCCACGTCGGCGTCGGAATGGCCGACGAGCCCGCGCCCGCAGTCGATCCGCACGCCGCAGAGCGTGAGCCCGTCGCCGGGCCCGAAGGCATGGACGTCGAAGCCGGAGCCCACGCGCACGGCCGGCGCCTCGGCGCGCAGGAGCGCCTCCGCGCGCGCGAAATCCTCGGGCCAGGTAAGCTTGATGTTGCGCTCGTCGCCCGGGACGATCGCGACGGGCGTGCCGCTGGCCGTTACCACTGCTACGTCGTCGAAGGTAGCGCCGCTGCTTGCCCGGTGCGCGGCGAGCACGGTGGCGAAATGGAAGCCCTGCGGCGTCTGCGCGCGCCACAGCCCGGCGCGGTCCACCAGCCCCGCCACAACCGCATCCGTGCCGCGCCAGAGCGCGTCCGTCACCGGCAGCGCGGGAGCGGCGGCGGGCGCGGTGTCGAGCGCGGCGAGGACGCGCGCGATCACCGCGGCACTGACGAGCGGCCGCGCGCCGTCGTGGATGAGCACCCGCGCGGTATCGCCGTCCGCCAGCGCCTCGAGCGCGTTCCTGACCGAGGCGGTGCGCGTCGGTCCGCCGTCGACGCGCATCACGTCCGCCGGCAGCGCCTCCGCCTCGGCGCGGTCGCCGGGGTGCAGCACCGCGACGAGCCGGTCGACGCCGGGCTGCCGGAACGCCGCGATGGCGCGCGCGAGCACGGTCGCGCCGAGGAGCGGCTGCCACTGCTTCGGCCGCCCCTCGCCGGCGCGGCTGCCGCGGCCCGCGGCGAGGATGATCGCGGTCGTCGTCATGTCGCGTGCGGGTCTAGGCGATCCGGTCGGAGGGCACAATCGGCGGCACGGGGATCGGGCGCGGTCGCCTAAAAATGTGGCATGGCGCCGAATAAGCGCCGAAGGCGGGGCCTGCGCGTTGCGTCGGCGCAGGGGACGCGGTAGCTCGAGGCCACCGCACAAGGATTGGGCAAATGTCCATTAAGCTGGCAGGCATCACGCTCCGCACACCGGTGCTCCTGGCACCGATGGCCGGGATCACCGACCTGCCGTTCCGCCGCGTGGTGGCGGGCTTCGGCGCGGGGCTGGTGGTGTCGGAGATGGTCGCGAGCGAGGATCTGGTGCGCGCGAAGCCGTCGGCGCGGGCGAAGGCCGAGCTCGGCTTCGGCGAGGCGGCGACCGCGGTGCAGATCGCCGGGCGCGAGGCGCGCTGGATGGCGGAGGCGGCGCGGATCGCCGAGGCCGCGGGCGCCGAGGTGCTCGACATCAACATGGGCTGCCCGGCCAAACGGGTGACGGGCGGGCTCGCGGGCTCGGCGCTGATGCGCGACCCCGACGCGGCGCTCAGGCTCGTCGAGGCGGTGGTGGGCGCGGTCGGGGTGCCGGTGACGCTGAAGATGCGGCTCGGATGGGACGCGTCGCATCCGGCGGCGGCGGGGATCGCGGCGCGCGCGGCGGCGGCGGGCGTGGCGCTGGTGACCGTCCACGGCCGGACCCGGTGCCAGTTCTACGAGGGCCATGCGGACTGGGCGGCGATCGGCGCGACGGTGCGCGCGGCGGGCGTGCCGGTGATCGCCAACGGCGACATCGCGGGCCATGCGGACGCGCGCGCGGCACTCCTCGCCTCCGGGGCGGCGGGCGTCATGGTCGGGCGGGCGGCGCGGGGGCGGCCGTGGCTGCTGGCCGAGATCGCGGCGGAGCTCGCGGGTGAGGCGCCGCCCGCGGCACCGACCGGCGCCGCCCTCGCCGACCTCGTGCTCGCGCACCACGACGCGATGCTCGGCTTCTATGGGCGGACGCTGGGACTGCGCGTCGCGAAGAAGCACGTCGGCTGGTATCTCGCCACCGCGGGCGCCCCACATGCCGCCCGGCGCGCGGCGCTGACGGCCGACGACCCCGCCGCGGTCGCGCGCCACGTCCGCGCCGCGCTTGCCGACGCCGGCGGGGCGCTCGCGGCATGACCACCGGCGCCGTCGCCCCCGGCATCATCTGGGCCTCGCTGCCGATGCCCGCGTTCCTCATCGGCCCCGACGACCGCTTCCTCGACGCGAACCCCGCCGCGGAGACCTTCCTCAACGCCTCGGCGCGCTCGCTGCGCGGCCAGCCCGCGTTCGACCGGCTGACCATCGACGCCCCCCTCGAGGCGAGCGTCGCGCGGGTCCGGCAGAGCCATGCCGCGCTCTTCGTCAACGACGTGGACGTGGGCACCGGCGACCGGCCGCCGCAGCAGTGCAACATCCAGATCGCGCCGATCAACGACGATCCCGCGACGGTGCTCCTCCTCGTCTCGCCGCGCGACATCGCCGACCGGCTCGGGCGCGCGCGGCAGGTCCATTCGGCCGCGAAGTCGGCGATCGGCATGGCGGAGATGCTGGCGCACGAGATCAAGAACCCGCTCGCGGGCATCTCGGGGGCGGCGCAGCTCCTGTCGATGGGCCTCACGGGCGAGGACCGCGAGCTCACCGACCTCATCGTCGCGGAGACCCGGCGGGTGGTGAAGCTCCTCGAGCAGGTCGAGCAGTTCGGCAACCTGCGCCCGCCGGAGCTGCGCGCCGTCAACGTCCACGACCTCCTCGACCGGGCACGGCGCTCGGCGATGGTGGGCTTCGCGGCGTCGATGCAGTTCGTCGACGACTACGACCCGTCGCTGCCGCCCACGCTCGCGGACGGGGACCAGCTCCTGCAGGTGTTCCTCAACCTCCTGAAGAACGCGGCCGAGGCGGCGGGTCCGGGCGGCGGCACGATCCGCATCCACACCTTTTACGACCTGTCGCTCCGGCTCCGGCGCAAGGACGGCTCGGGCGGCGCGCTGCCGCTGCAGGTCGAGATCGTCGACGACGGGCCGGGCCTGCCGCCCGAGATCGCCGCCGACGTCTTCGAGCCCTTCGTGTCGGGCCGCGAGAACGGCACCGGGCTCGGCCTGGCGCTCGTGTCGAAGATCATCGCCGACCACGGCGGCTGGATCTCGGTCGACAGCGCGCCGGGCCGGACGATCTTCCGCATCTCGCTGCCAATCGCCCCAAAACAGATGGAGACCTGACGATGGATGGCACGGTTCTGGTCGCCGACGACGACCGCACGATCCGCACGGTGCTGACGCAGGCGCTGACCCGCGCAGGCTGCAAGGTCCACGCCACCTCGTCGCTCCTGACGCTGATGCGGTGGGTCGAGGAGGGCAAGGGCGACCTCGTGATCTCCGACGTCATCATGCCCGACGGCAACGGGCTCGAGGCGCTGCCGCGGATCGGGCGCGAGCGGCCGGGGCTGCCGGTGATCGTGATCTCGGCGCAGAACACCATCATGACCGCGATCCAGGCCGCCGAGGCCGATGCCTGGGACTACCTGCCGAAGCCCTTCGACCTGCCGGACCTGATGAAGCGGGCGGCGCGCGCGCTCGAGACCAAGCGGCGGGTCGCGCCGAAGCGCAGCGAGCCGCGCGAGGCCACCGACGACCTGCCGCTGGTCGGCCGGACGCCGGTGATGCAGGCGCTCTACCGGCTCGTCGCGCGCGTGATGAACACCGACCTCGCGGTGCTGGTGACGGGCGAGTCGGGGACCGGCAAGTCGCTTATCGCGCGGGCGATCCACGACCTGTCGGACCGCCGCACGCTGCCGTTCGTGACCGCGACCGCGGCGGACCTCGCGGGCGTCGAGGGGCCGTCGGCGGTGCTCTCCCGCGCCCGCGGCGGGTCGATCGTGTTCGAGGAGGTCTCCGACACCGACGCCGACGCGCAGGCGCGCATCGTGCGGATGCTCGACATGCTCGGCGACAACGCCCCGCGCATCCTCGCCACGAGCCAGGCCGACCTCGCCGAGCGGATGGAGGCGGGCGAGTTCCGGCAGGATCTCTTCTACCGGCTCGGCGGCGTGACGATCCCGGTCCCGGCGCTGCGCGAGCGGGTCGAGGACATCCCGCTCCTCGCCGAGCATTTCCTCGCCCGCGCCGAGCGCGACGGCGGCCCGGCGCGGCGGCTCGCGCCCGACGCGATGGACCTGGTGCGGAGCTATTCCTGGCCCGGCAACGTGCGGCAGCTCTCCAACACGATCCGGCGGCTGGTGCTGACCGGCGCGGAGGACGAGATCACCCGCGCCGAGGTCGAGCAGGTGCTGGGCAACCAGCCCGCGATGGAGCCGCTGCGCGCGGGCGGCGAGGGCGAGAAGCTGACGACCTCGGTCGCCAAGCACCTCAAGCGCTACTTCGACCTCCACGGCGGCGCGCTGCCGCCGCCGGGGCTGCACCAGCGCATCCTGCGCGAGGTCGAGATGCCGCTGATCGAGATCGCGCTCGACGCGACGGCGGGCAACCAGGCGAAGTGTGCCGACCTCCTCGGGATCAACCGCAATACGCTCCGAAAGAAGATCACCGACCTCGATATTCGCGTGACACGGCGTCGGAAGCTGATGTAAAAGCGCCACAGGGTGGTGGCGCCGGGGTCTCTGCCGGACCATGATAGTCGAGAGCGGCGCGACCGGGGAATGAGCTTGCAGCCTGCGATGCGACGCGCCACCTGGGTTCGGCTGAACCGGCTCCGCAAGCAGCGGCGGGTGCAGAACGTGATGACGCTGGGGCTGGTGGCGCTCGGGCCGGTGCTCGCGTTCGCCACCTTCGCGGCGCTCGGGCCGCTCAACGAGGGCGCGTCCTCGACCGGGCTGCGGCTGATCCTCCTCGCCGATCTCGTCTACGTGCTCGCGGTGGCGGCGCTGGTGCTGATGCGGGTGGCGCGGATGATCGCCGACCGGCGGGCGCGCTCGGCGGGCTCGCGGCTCCACCTGCGGCTCACGGGCGTGTTCACGCTGGTGGCGCTGACGCCCACGGTGCTGGTCGCGGTCTTCGCGGTGCTGACGGTCAATTTCGGGCTCGAGGGCTGGTTCTCCGAGCGGGTGCGGCAGGTCGTCGGCACGTCGCTCGCCGCGGCGGAAGCCTACAAGGACGAGCACCGCCGCGACCTCGTGGCCGACACCGACGCGCTTGCCGACTACCTCGACCGGGCGCGCCAGACGGCGGCGTTCCTCGACGACGGCGAGGTGCGCCAGGTGCTGACGCAGGGCCAGGCGCAGGTCCAGCGCGGGCTCCGCGAGGCCTATGTCATCGACGGCGGTGCCACGATCAAGGCGCGCGGCGAGCGGTCCTACCTCTTCGACTACGACGCGCCCGCACCGGCCCGCCTCGCGAGTGCCGCGAACGGCGAGACGGTGGTGATCGAGGACTGGGGCCAGAACGAGTTCCGCGCGCTGAAGCGGCTCACCGGGTTCACCGACCGCTACCTCTACGTCACCCGCGCCGTCGACGGCTCGATCCTGCGGCTCCTCGACGAGACGCAATCGACCGTCCGCCTCTACCAGCAGCTCGAGAAGGAGCGCGGGCGGCTTCTCTTCGAGTTCGGGCTCCTCTACCTCGGCTTCGCGGTGATCCTGATCCTCGCGGCGATCTGGTTCGCGCTGTGGTTCGCCGAGCGCCTCGCGCGGCCCATCGGGCGGCTGGCGGGGGCGGCGCAGCAGGTCGGCGCGGGCGACCTCGACATGCAGGTCCGCGAGGACGGCGGCGACGACGAGATCGCGATGCTGGGCCGCATGTTCAACCAGATGACGCGGCAGCTGAAGGGCCAGCGCTCGGCGCTGCTCGAAAGCCACCGGCAGACCGAGACGCGGCGGCGGCTCTTCGACAGCGTGCTGACCTCGGTGACGGCCGGGCTCGTCGGGCTCGATTCCGAGGGCTGCATCGACTTCGTGAACCGCGCCGGGCTCCGGCTCCTCGATCCCGCGGGCGCCGAGCCCGGCACGCCCATCGCCCGCGCGGTGCCGGAATTCGCGGCGCTGGTCTCGCGCCTGCGCGCCACCGGGGTTGATGTAGCGCAAGAGGAGATCCGTCTAAGCCGCGGAGGCCGCATGGAAAACCTCCTGGTCCGCGTGGCCGTCCGACGCACCGAGGCAGGGGCCCTCGAAGGCTACGTGGTGGCGTTCGACGACGTGACCGAGCTTGTCAGCGCGCAGCGGATGGCGGCCTGGGGCGACGTGGCGCGGCGGATCGCGCACGAGATCAAGAACCCGCTGACGCCGATCGCGCTGTCGGCGGAGCGGATCAAGCGCAAGTTCCGCCACCTCGCCGGCCCGGAAGCCGAGTCCCTCGAGCAGCTCACCGACGTGATCGTGCGCCAGACCAACGGCTTGCGGCGCATCGTTGACGAATTCTCGAAGTTCGCCCGGATGCCCGAGCCTGAGCGGCGGCCGAACGACCTCGCCGCGCTCCTGCGCGACGCGGTGCTCCTGCAGGAGGAGGCGCTGCCGGGCGTGGCGCTCGTCCCGGACATTCCCGAGCCGCCGCTCATCCTCGAGATCGATCCGGCGATGATCTCGCAGGCGCTCACGAACCTCATCAAGAACGCCGGGGAAGCCATTCAATCGCTGCGCGAAACTGGCGCTCCGGAGGGGTACGCCGGGCGCATCGAGGTGCGCCTCGCGCGGCAGGGTGACCAGGCGGTGGTGCGGATCGCCGACAACGGCATCGGGCTCCCCGAGGATCGCGCGCGGCTCTTCGAGCCCTATGTCACGACGCGCGAGACCGGAACCGGGCTCGGGCTGCCGATCGTGAAGAAGATCATCGAGGAGCACGGCGGCACGCTGACGCTGACCGACGCCCCCGGCGGCCAGGGCGCGCTCGCCGAGATGCGCCTGCCGATCACCAGGGAACCGCCGCGGCGGGCGGTGCGGCGCACCGCGCCCGCGACGACCGCGAGTACGTGAGGAGATGACATGGGCGACATCCTGATCGTCGACGACGAGCGCGACATCCGCGAGCTGATCGCCGACATCCTGCGCGACGAGGGCTTCGGGACGCGGCTCGCGGCCAATTCGGACGAGTGCATGGCCGCGATCAACATCGAGCCGCCGTCGCTGATGGTGCTCGACATCTGGCTGAAGGACAGCCGGATGGACGGGATCGACATCCTGAAGGCCGTGAAGCGCGGCAACCCGGACGTGCCCGTGGTCATCATCTCGGGTCACGGCAACATCGAGATCGCGGTCGCGGCGATCAAGCAGGGCGCCTACGACTTCATCGAGAAGCCGTTCAACATCGACCAGCTGATGGTGGTGATCAGCCGCGCGATGGAGACCTCGCGGCTCCGGCGCGAGAACGCGGACCTGAAGCGCCGCGAAGTCACGGCGGCCGAGATGATCGGCGCCTCGCAGGCGTTCAAGGGACTGAAGGCGCAGCTCGACAAGGTGTCGAAGTCGAACGCGCGGACGATGCTCACGGGCAGCGCGGGGGCCGGCAAGGAGATCGCCGCGCGCTACATCCACGCCAACTCCGCGCGCGCGCACGCACCGTTCGTCAGCGTGAGCTCGGCCACGATCGCGCCCGACCGCATGGAGGAGGTGCTCTTCGGCCGCGAGGGCACCGAACGCGGTCTCGAGCCGGGGCTCCTCGAACAGGCGCACGGCGGCGTGGTCTACTTCGACGAGGTGGCCGACATGCCGCTCGGCACGCAGTCGAAGATCCTGCGCGTGCTGACCGACCAGCAGTTCGCGCGGTCGGGCGGGACCGACCGGGTGCGCGTCGACCTGCGGGTGATCTCGTCGACCACGCGCGACCTCAAGGCGGAGATCGCGGCGGGGCGGTTCCGGCAGGAGCTCTTCGACCGGCTGAACGTGGTGCCGGTGGCGGTGCCGACGCTCGAGGACCGGCGCGAGGACATCCCCGAGCTCGCGCGGCATTTCGTCGGGCTCTTCAACCGCACGCAGGGCCTGCCGCTCCGGCCGCTGTCGCCCGAGGCGGACGCGCTCTTGCAGACGATGCGCTGGCCCGGCAACGTGCGCCAGCTCCGCAACGTGATCGAGCGCGCGCTCATCCTCGGCGACGGGACCGGGCCGATCGAGCCGCGCGACCTGCCGGGGCAGGAGGAGGCGCCGGGCGGCGAGGGCGGCCGCATCGCGCTCGGCGGCGGCCTCGCGACGCTGCCCTTGCGCGACGCGCGCGAGCTCTTCGAGCGGGAGTACCTTCTGACCCAGATCAACCGCTTCGCCGGCAACATCAGCCGGACCGCGACCTTCGTCGGGATGGAGCGCTCGGCGCTGCACCGCAAGCTGAAGTCGCTCGGCGTCGTGACCACCAGCCGGACAGGCGCGCGCATCGCCCATCTCGAGGACGCCGAGGAGGACGTGCCGGAGTGACGCCGCGCGGCGGATTGACCGCGCCCGCCCCCGGTGCCACTGAGACGGCTTCCAAGGAGGCCGGGACGACCCATCCATGAAGGTCATCATCTGCGGTGCGGGCCAGGTCGGCTGGCAGATCGCGCGGCAGCTCTCGGGCGAGCGCAACGACGTCACGATCATCGACAACAACGCCGACCTCGTGCGCCGCGCCACCGACACGCTCGACGTCCAGGGCGTCGCGGGGTTCGCGAGCTATCCCGACGTGCTCGAACGGGCGGGCGCGCGCGACGCCGACATGATCGTCGCGGCGACCCATTCCGACGAGGTCAACATGGTGACGTGCCAGGTCGCGCACTCGATCTTCGGGATCACCCGCAAGATCGCGCGGCTCAGGGCGCAAAGCTACCTCGACGCGATCTCGACCGACCTCTACCGCCGCGACCACATGCCGATCGACGTTGTGATCTCGCCCGAGCGCGAGGTCGCGGAGGCAGCGCTGCAGCGCCTCGCGGCGCCCGCGACCTTCGACACGGAAAGCTTCTTCGACGGCCGCGCGCAGCTTCTCGGCATCGCGCTCGACGCCGACTGCCCGGTCCTCAACACGCCGCTCCGACAGCTCTCGGAGCTCTTCTCGACGCTGCGCGCCATCGTCGTGGGCGTCCGGCGGGAGGCCACGCTCTTCGCCCCCGATCCCGGCGACCAGCTGTTTGCCGGCGACCAGATCTACGTGTTCTCGCACACCGACGACATGAGCCGGACGCTCGAGATCTTCGGCAAGACCACGAAGCGGCAGGAGCGCATCGTCATCGTCGGCGGCGGCAACGTCGGGCTCGCGGTGGCGCGCGCGCTCGAGGCGCGGACCAACCGGGTGCGCGTCAAGGTGATCGAGCGGAGCCGCGCGCGGGCCGAGGCCGCTGCGGATGCGCTCGAGCGCACCATCGTGCTCAACGGCGACGGCATGGACATCGAGATCCTGACCGAGGCCAACATCGACCGCGCCGACGCCGTGCTCGCCGTCACCGACGACGACAAGACCAACCTCCTCGTCGCGGTGCGCGCGAAGTCCGCGGGCTGCCCGATGGCGATCGCCCTCGTCAACGACCCCACGCTGGTGCCGCTGATGGGGCCGCTCGACATCGACGCCTACATCAACCCGCGGGCCACGACCGTGTCGTCGATCCTGCGCCACATCCGGCACGGCCGGGTGCGGGCGATCTATTCGCTCGGCGACGGCGAGGCGGAGGTGATCGAGGCGCAGGTGCTCTCGACCTCGCCGCTGGCGGGGCGCTACATCCGCGACATCGACTTCCCCGAGGGCGTGCTCGTCGGCGCGGTCCTGAAGGGCGAGCGCGTGCTGAAGCCGACGGGGGGCCTGCGCGTCGAGGAGGGCGACGTGGTCGCGCTCTTCGCGATGGCGGCCGACGTGCCCGAGGTGGAGCGGCTCCTGCAAGTGTCGGTCGACTTCTTCTGACGATGCGGCGCTGGCCCGACCTGCCGCTTCTCGTCGTGCTGATGGCGGTCGCGGGCGCGGCGATGCTGCTGCCGGCGGCCTATGCCTACGCGCGGGGCGGCGACCTCGTCGGCCGGGCGTTCCTGCAATCGGGCGGGCTCGTCCTCGTCGGGACCGCGATCCTCGGCCTCGCGGTGGCGGGCTACGCGCCGCGAAACCGCGCGCGGAGCCACCTGCTGTCGCTTCTCGGCGCGTTCCTGCTGCTGCCCGTGCTGCTGGCCCTCCCGGTGGTGGCGGCGATGCCGGGCGTCCGGCTCCTCGACGGCTGGTTCGAGATGCTGTCGTGCCTGACGACGACCGGCGCCACGATCTTCGACGAGCCGGGCCGGGTGCCGCCTCCCGTGCATCTCTGGCGCGGGCTCGCGGGCTGGCTCGGCGGGTACTTCATGCTGCTGGCGGGGGCCGCGATCCTGGCGCCGCTCAACTTGGGCGGCTTCGAGGTGATGAGCGGCGCGCCGGTGGGCCGGGGCGCCGGGGCGGTGCAGAGCACCCGCGTCGCCGACCCCTCCGAGCGGCTGATGCGCTACGCAGGCCAGATCCTGCCGGTCTACGCCGGGCTCACGATGGCGCTCTGGGTCGGGCTCCTCGTCGCGGGCGACCCGGGCCTCGTCGCGCTGATGCACGCGATGGGCACGCTCTCGACCTCCGGGATCACCCCGCTGGCCGACTTCGGCGCGTCGCGCTCGGGGGTGCCGGGGGAGATGCTCGTGTTCGCGTTCCTCGTCTTTGCCGTCACCCGGCGCGCCTATCCCGGCGCCACGCCGCTCGGCGACCGCAGGCGGCTCTGGGCCGACCCGGAGCTTCGCATCTTCCTCGTCGTCGCGGGGCTGATGGCGGCGGGGCTCTTCGTGCGGCACTGGGTGGGGGCCATCGAGGAGGCCGACCAGGGCGACCTGCCGGACGCCGCGCGCGTGCTCTGGGGCAGCATGTTCACCGTCGCCTCGTTCCTGACCACGACGGGCTACACCGCCACCGACTGGGACGGCGCGCGGATCTGGTCCGGGCTGCAGTCGCCGGGGCTGATCCTCGTCGGGCTGGCGCTGGCGGGGGGCGGGGTCGCGACCACGGCGGGGGGCGTGAAGCTCCTGCGCGTCTATGCGCTCTGGAAGCACGGGATGCGCGAGATGGAGAAGCTGGTGCATCCCTCGTCGGTCGGCGGCGCCGGCACCGCGGCGCGCGCGCTGCGGCGGCAGGGCGCCTATGCGGCGTGGATCTTCTTCATGCTCTTCACGCTCACGGTGATGGGGGTGATGGCGGCGCTGGCGATCGCGGGGCTCGACTTCGAGCGCGCCTTCATCTTCGCCGTCGCCGCGCTCTCGACGACCGGGCCCCTGGCGCAGGACGCGGGCGAGGTGGCGCTGAGCTACGCCACGCTCGACGACGTGGCCAAGCTCGTCCTCGGCCTCGCGATGGTGCTCGGCCGGCTCGAGACGCTGGCGATCATCGCGCTGCTGGCCCCCGACAGCTGGCGGGGCTGAGGTCCGCACGAGGCTCGCCAGGCGGTTCCTCCCCGAGCGCGACCACCGCGCGCCCTTTGCGACGCATGAGCGCCGCGTCCGAGCCGCGCGGGGACCGGGGGTGTCGAGGGACGTGCCGTCCGGCGGCGGCGGCGTCTCCGGTCCCGCCGCGGATCGGATCGGGATGTCGGTCGCTCGCGCCCCGGGGCGACGGGGCTCGCCGTTCGGTGACCCTCCGGGTCGGGGCCTCGCCAGGTGCGACGCGCGCCCGCCGTCGAGAGGCGCGCCGCGCGCGACGACCACGGGTCGCGGCAAGTCTCTGGGCGCAAGAAACATTGACAACGCCACGCGCATCGCCGGAGTGTACCCCCGCACGCCTGGCCCGGCTCCGTGGTGGCGCGGCTCGAGCGGCGGCTCGGGACAAGGATCGCGGGCGCAGGCGAGAGGCTTCATCGTGACGCGACCAAGTCCTTCGTCGGGATCGCCGACCGCCGAGGCCGGCGTCGCGTCGCGCCCCGCACCGGCGCGGAGCGGCGTCGCGACCCGTCCGCGATGGGCCGCGGTCGCGGGCATCCTCGCCTTCGTCGCGGTCGCGGTCGCGGGTGTCGTCCTGCGGCCGGCCCTGCCCATCGACGAGACGCGCTACCTCGACGTCGCATGGGAGATGTGGCTTTCCGGCGACTGGCTCGTTCCGTCGCGGAACTTCGCCCTCTACACCGACAAGCCGCCGCTCCTCTTCTGGACGATCGACGCCATCTGGTCGGTGACCGGCGTCTCGGAGACCGCCGCGCGCCTCGCCGGACCGGCCTACGCCGTCGCGGTCATCGTGCTGAGCGGGCGGCTCGCGAGGGCGCTCTGGCCCCGCGACGACGGCGCGGGGGCCCGGACGATGCTGGCGCTTTCGGGATCGCTCTCGATGGCGCTTTTCGGCGGGCTGACGATGTTCGACGCGGCGCTCGCCGCAGCGACGGTGGGCGCGCTCCTCGCCCTCGTCCGGGCCGTCGATACCGGAAGGACGCGGTACTGGGCGCTCCTCGGCGTCGCGGTCGCGGCGGGTGTCCTGGCCAAGGGACCGGTGATCCTCATCCACGTCGGCCCGGCGCTGCTGCTGGCCCCGTTCTGGGCCCGCGACCGCGCCGTCGTCCGGTTCCGGGCCCTCGCCTCGGGGGGCGCCGTCGCGCTCGGGGTGGCGCTCGGGGTCGTGGCGCTCTGGCTCGTCCCCGCGATCCTGACCGGAGGCCCGGCGTATCGCGACGCCATCCTCTGGACCCAGAGCGCCGGCCGGCTGTCGCACAGTTTCGCCCATGCGCGACCGGTCTGGTTCTTCGTCGCCGCGCTGCCGATCCTGCTCTTCCCCTGGATCCTGGTGCCCGCGCTCTGGCGGAGCGCCTTTCGCGTGTCGTGGCGCGATCCGGGCCTCGGGCTCGGCCTCGCGTGGGCGGGGTCGGCGTTCCTCCTCTTCAGCCTCATCAGCGGCAAGCAGATGCACTATCTCGTGCCCGAGCTCCCGGCGGTCGCGCTCATCGTGGCCAAGCTCTCCCGCGACGCTCGACCGACGATGCTGCTCGCGGCCCTGCCGGTGGTGGCCCTCGCTGCCGCGGGCCTCGGCGTCGCTGCGGGCATCTGGCAGGTCGGTCCCGCAGAGGCCGTCCATCTCGACCGATGGTGGATGCTCGCCGCAACGGTGCTGGCCGTCGCCGTCTGCGGCCTGGCCGTCCGGACCCGCGGTCTCTCGGGGGCCGCGATCCTGTCGCTCGGGACGCTGCTCTCGGTCTATCTCGCCATCGGGCTGACCGGGCTCGGCGATGCTTACGACGCGCACGGGATCGCCGCCGCCGTCGCACCGCACGAGGCGCAGGGGATCGCCTTCTACGGGCAGGTCTACAGCGCCGAGTTCAACTTCGCCGGGCGTCTCACGACCCCCGTCGCGAACCCGCTGACCGGACCGGAGCTGGCCGCGTGGCGCGCCGCGCACCCCGACGGGGTCGTCATCGCGCGGCTCGACCGGCAACTGCCGCCCGGACCACCGTCTGCGACCTTCGCGTACAGGGCCGCGCCCTATGGGGTCTGGAACGTCGCCGACGGCTCCGGGCCGGTGCGAGACGACTGAGGACCGGGTACATCCCGCCCGGTCCCGCACGCATCCGCGACGCCGCGTCGGCTGCGTCTCGGCACGACGTCGCCGGGCGCGACATTGGGAGGACGCTGGAGGCGAGTACCGGAATCGAACCGGTCTACACGGATTTGCAATCCGCTGCGTAACCTCTCCGCCAACTCGCCCCGGACCCGCGTTCTAGGAGAAGCCCAACCTCCGCGCAAGCGGCCGCAGCGGGCCCCCGAGCCGGCGCGGCCCCGTCCGCCACGCGCGGCGCGCGCCGCCGGCGTGCCGCGCCTCGGGACGTGCCCCTGTTCGCGCCCGAAGGGCGCGCCCGGCCCAACGCCAAGGGCCCGTCAGGGACCGCGGGGGCGGGAGGCCCCGGAGCCGCCCGGCCCGCCGCCCGGCCCCGCCGCCCGGGACCGACACCAAGGTCACACCCGGTGCCGCCTCCGGTGCCGTACCGCGCCCGCGGGCGGCGCTTGCCAGCCGGGACAGGTCACGCGGCGGTGCGGCTCACCGTCACCTGGTTGCGGCCTTCGGCCTTGGCGGCAAGCAGGGCGCGGTCGGCGCGATCGATCACGGCGGTGACCGTGTCGCCCCCGCGATGCGCGTCGGGCGGCGCGCCGATGGCGAGCCCGATCGACAGCGTGACCCGGATGCTGCGTCCGTCGGGGAGCACGATCGGCTGCGCCTCGACGACACGGCAGAGCCGCTCGGCCGCGATGCGGGCGGCGCCGAGGGTCGTGTCGGGCATCGCCACGAGGAACTCCTCGCCGCCGATCCGGGCCACCATGTCGGCGGCGCGGAGCTGGTCGGCGAGCCGGCGCGCGACCTCGACGAGCACCGCGTCGCCAGCCGGATGGCCGAACACGTCGTTGACCGACTTGAAGCGGTCGAGATCGAGCACCATGACCGCATAGCGCCGCCCGGTCCGGCCCGCGGCCTCGGCGATGCGGCCGAGGTGCGGCAGCGCGTAGCGGCGGTTCGGCAGGCCCGTCAGCGGATCGGTCACGGCGAGGCGGAGCCCGTCGCGCAGCCCTTCGCGGATGCTGGCGCGGAGCCGGTCGGACTGCCGCTTGCGGTGCATCATGAGGTCGATGCGGAGCGCCATCTCGCGCGGATCGAAGGGGTCGGTGAGGATGTCGCTGGCACCGAGGTCGAGCGCCACGGCGGCCGCGTCGTCGGAGGGGCGCGGCAGCAGGATGCAGACGCCCGCATGGCGCGTGGCGTGGCGGCTCCGGAGCTCGGACATGAGGCGCAGCCCGTCGCCCGCGTCGTCGAGGTCGGCCGCGATGAGATAGACGTCGGGACCCGTCGCGTCGCCCGAGGCACCGAGCGCGCCATGCCCGTCCTCGAGGGTGATGCGGTGGAGAAGGAGCGGCGCCAGAAGATGACGCCAGTGCATCGCCGTCTCGCGCCGGGCCGCCACGAGCGCCACGGTGCCCTGCGAGACCGCGCCGGGCAGGTTCGCGGCACCGTGCCCGAGCACCGGCGATGCGTCGCCCGCGAAGGCGTTCGGCACCGGCGCCGCTGCGAGCTGTCCCGCGGCGCCGAGGAACGGCAGCGCAGGCTCGGCAAAGCCGAGCTCGACGCCGAGATCATACGTCGTGCCGCCGCGCAGGCGCAGCTCCTCCTCGGTGTCGCGCGCGCGCATCAGGCTGCGGAGGCGGGCGAGAAGCAACGGCTCGCTCAGCGGCTTCGGCAGGAAGTCGTCCGCGCCCGCGGCCAGGCTCGCGAGCCGGGCCTCGAAGTCGTCGTAGGCGGTCAGCATCACCACCGGGATCGCCGCCGTCACGGGATCGGCCTTCAGGATGCGGCACACCTCGATGCCGTCGAGATCGGGAAGCTGCACGTCGAGGAGGACGAGGTCGGGCAGGCGGGCGCGCGCCAGCCGAAGCGCTGTCTCGCCGTCGGGCGCGGGGATCGTCTCGTAGGACGCGGCCCCGAGCTTGACCTTGAGCACGATGCGGTTCGTCGCCACGTCGTCCACGATGAGGACCGTCCCGGCCATGACCCGCTCCATGTGTCTGGTTGGGCACATCCTTTCGCCGTAAAGGTTAATTATTCCTTTCGGATGGAGCGGTGCGGCATGGCCAGTGAGCGGGAAAACGCCGAGACGACGGCACTTAGGGCCCTGGCCTGGATCGCGGCGGACGAGGCGCTGCTGCCGGCCTTCCTCGCCGCGACCGGAGCCAGCCCCGCCGACCTGCGCGCGCGGCTCGCCGAGCCCGCGTTCCTCGGCGCCGTGCTCGATTTCATCCTGCGCGACGACGCCACCGTGACGGCGTTCTGCGACGCCGAGCGGCTCCGCTACGAGGCGCCGATGGAGGCCCGGCGTCGCCTGCCCGGCGGGGACCAGACGCACTGGACCTGAAACCGACGCCTGCGCGTCGCATCCGTCCGGGCCAGACCGCGGCGCTCCGGGTCAACTCGGGCCAGAGAGGGAGGACGGCATGGCCGACGACAGCACCACGCGCGAGCGCCGCCAGCGCCACGGCGGCCGCGCCGGCAACCGCGACCGCGCCGGCTCCCGCGCCATCGAGCAGATGCCCTGGCGCATCCCCGAGAACCCCGACCGCCCGACCGAGCCGCTCGACGCCGACGGCATCCAGGCGATCCACCGCGGCGCGATGCGTGTCCTGTCGGAGATCGGCATCGAGTTCCTGAACCCCGAGGCGGTCCGCATCCTGAAGGACGCGGGCTGCATCGTGTCGGGCACGAACGTGCGGATGGACGAGGACTTCGTGATGGCGGCGGTGGCCCTCGCGCCTGCGTCGTTCCCGATCACGCCGCGCAATCCCGACCGGCAGATCGTGCTCGGCGGTCGCCACATGGTGTTCGTCAACGTCTCCTCGCCGCCGAACTCGTGGGATCTCGAGCGTGGCAAGCGGGTCGGCGATTTCGAGACGTTCCGCAATTTCATGCGTCTCACGCAGTACTTCAACTGCATCCACGTGGCGGGCGGCTACCCGGTCGAGCCCGTGGACATCCATGCCTCGGTGCGCCACCTCGACTGCCTCTTCGAGAAGCTCACGCTGACCGACAAGGTGGTCCACGCCTACTCGCTCGGCGCCGAGCGGGTCGAGGACGTCATGGAGATGGTGCGCCTCGCGGGCGGCCTCGGCCACGACGAGTTCGACGCGACCCCGCGGATGTACACCAACATCAACTCGGTCTCGCCCCTGAAGCACGACTACCCGATGCTCGACGGCGCGATGCGCTGCGCGCGCCGGGGCCAGGTCGTCGTGGTGACGCCGTTCACGCTCGCGGGCGCGATGGCGCCCGTCACGATGGCGGGCGCGGTGACGCTGAGCCTCGCGGAGGGGCTCGCGGCGATCGCGCTTCTGCAGGTGATCCGCCCCGGCTGCCCGGTGATGATCGGCACGTTCACCTCCAACGTCGACATGAAGTCGGGCGCGCCCGCCTTCGGCACGCCCGAATACATGCGCGCCACGCAGATGACGGGGCAGATGGCGCGCTTCTACGGGCTGCCGCTGCGCTCCTCGGGCGTCTGCGCGGCCAACGTGCCCGACGGGCAGGCGATGTGGGAGACCTCCAACAGCCTCTGGGCGGCGGTACAGTCGGGCACCAACCTCGTCTACCACGCCGCGGGCTGGCTCGAGGGCGGGCTCATCGCGAGCCCGGAAAAGTTCGTGATGGACTGCGAGGTGCTGCAGATGATCCAGCGCTACTTCGAGGCGCCGACCTGGGCCACCACGCCCGAGGACATCGCCTTCGACGCCATCGCCGAGGTCGGGCCGAACGGGCACTACTTCGGGGCCAAGCACACGCAGGCGCGCTACACCTCCGCGTTCTACGCGCCGATCGCCTCGGACTGGCGCAACTACGAGGCCTGGAACCTTGACGGCGCCGTCTGGACCGCCGAGCGCGCGCACCGCATCTACAAGGCGATCCTCGCCGAGTTCGAGCCGCCGCCGATGCCCGACGCGCACCGCGGCGCGCTCGAGGACTTCGTCGGCCGCCGCAAGGCCGAGGGCGGCGCGCCGACGGACTTCTGAGCGCCGGCCGCTGATTTTTCATTCAACTTCAACCCGCGCCGCAGTAGCGTCCGGCGCAGCATGAACCGGACGCACGCCCCCCACCCGAGCCGCATCCGGCTCGGCTTCGCCGCCGCGGGCGTGGCGGCGGGCGGCTTCTGCTGGGTCTTGTTCGACACCTTTGCGGACCGCATCGGATCGTCGCGGTCGGCGCTCTTCGCGCTCGCCGCCGCGGCGGTCTTCTTCGCGGCCCTGATCGCCATCCTCGGTCCGCTGCGCCTGCGCGATGCGGCCGTCCGCGCCGGCGGGATCGCCCTCGTCGTGGCCGCGCTGGTGACGCTGGCGAGCCTGCGCTACGACGCGCCGACGGGTCTCCTCGACGACGCCTGGGCGGTGCTCGCGGCCGGGGTACTGGCGACGTTGCCCTTGCCCTTCTCGATCGTCCTCGGCCGATCCCCGAGAGGCCCGCTCTATCCGCCGCTCTTCGACGCCGCCTGGGGGATCGTCCTGCGGTTCTCGGCGGCCTGGACGTTCGCGGGGCTGGTCTGGCTGGTGATCCTTCTCGCCAACCTCCTCTTCACCTTTTCCGGCATCGACGCGCTCGACCGTCTGATCGGGGAGCCGCTGACGATCTTCGCGGTGACGGGCGGCGCTCTCGGCCTCGCACTCGCCGTGATCGACGAGATGGCGGCGGTGGTCTCGCCGGGGCTGGTGCTGCGGCTCCTCAGGATCCTCGTGCCGGTGGTGCTCGCGGTCGGCGTCGTGTTCCTCGGCGCCTTCGTCACGGGCGGTGCGGACCGGCTCGAGACCGGGCTCTCGCCGGCGGGCATCCTGCTCGCGATGGCATTCGTGTCGGCGGCCCTCGTCAGCGCCGCCGTCGACACCGGCGACGCGCGCGCGGTGGCAGGCGTGCCGATGGTCCGGGCGACGCAGGCGCTCTGCCTGGTCATGCTCGGCTTCGCCGGGATCGCCGTCTGGGCCATCGGCGTGCGCGTCGCGGCGTTCGGGTGGACGCCTGCGCGGCTCGCGGCCGCGACCCTCGCGGCGGTGACGCTGCTCTACGGCGCGGGCTACGTCGCGTCGGTGCTCGGCGGGCGCGCCTGGATGGCGCGGCTCCGGCGCGTCAACACCGGCGTGGCGCTCGCCGCCATCGCCGTCGCGGCGCTGTGGCTGACGCCGCTCCTCGACGCCAACCGCATCTCGGCGGCGAGCCAGGTCGCACGCTTCGACGGCGATCCCGCGGGGCCGCTGCCCGATGTCGAGACGCTCCGTGACGACTGGGGCCGGGCGGGGGCCGCTGCCTACGCGGCGCTCGAGGCACGCGCCGCGGCCGGCGACGCCCGGCTCGCCGCGGCGCTCGCGGCCCGGCGCGACGTGCTCGCGGAGACGGACCTCGACGCCCTGCGTGCCGATCTCGCGCAGCGGATGCCGGTGCTGCCGGCCGGTCGGCACGCTTTCGCCACGACGATCCTCCGCGGCGCACGCGAGGACCAGATCCGGGACTGGTCGCGCGCCTGCCGGTCGCCGACACCCGCGGGCAACCCCGGCTGTGCGATGGTGATCGCGGACTTCCGCACCGACGCGCCGGGGCCGGAGGCGATGGTGCTCGTGTGCCTCGAGCCGGGGTTCCTCTACATCGACGCTCTGGCTCCGCGGGCCGACGGCACGCTGCGGAGCTGGAACGCGCTGCGCCTCGATGCGACCGACGCGGCCGCCGCCGTCTTCGACGCGCTCGCCGCCGGAAAGTTCGCCACCGAGCCCGCGCCGTTTCGCACCCTTGTGATCGGCGGCGTCTCGATCGTCCTCGCGCCCTGACCCACATTCTTCGTTTCTTAACGGCGCGCGCGTAGCGTGGCGGCACTCCCGAAAAGGTATCTTATGCACGGCCTCATCAACCGATCGATCCAGTGCTTCACGCGCGACACCTACGGCCCGGACGCCTGGACGGACGTGGCCGAGCGTGCGGGCCTGCGGGTGCCGAGCTTCGAGGCGATGCAGCTCTACGAGGACGCGATCACCCATGCCGTGCTCGATGCGCTTTCGGCGCGGCTCGGGCGCGACCGCGACACCGTGCTCGAGGACATGGGCACCTACCTCGTGTCGCACCCCAATCTCGAGGCGCTCCGGCGGCTCTTGCGCTTCGGCGGCGTGAGCTTCATCGACTTCCTGATCTCGCTCGACGACCTGCAGGGCCGCGGCCATCTCGCAGTGCCCGAGCTCGACCTGCCCTCGCTCGAGCTGACGGACGCGGGCCCCGACCGCTTCGAGCTCACCTGCCGCGCGCCGTCGCCGGGCTTCGGGCATGTCATGGTCGGCATCCTGCGCGCGATGGCCGACGACTACGGCGTGCTCGTGCTCCTCGACCACCGGAGCGGCGCGGACGGGCTCGAGACCGTCACCATCGACGTGCTCGACACCGAGTTCGCCGAGGGCCGCGGCTTCGAGCTGGCGGCACGGGCGAGTTGAGCGACATGGCGGCCCCGGCGCGCCCGATGGCACCCCCGACGGCGCTTGTTCTCGGCGCGGCGGCGGCGGCGGCGCTGATGCCGATGTTCCTCTGGCTCGACGCCGACGGTACGGTGCGCGGGGCGGGACCGACGCTCGTGAAGCTCTGCGCGCCGGACCCGCTCGTGGGCCGGAACTTCCTCGACGTCTTCGACCTGCGCCGTCCGCGCGGCGCGGCCTCGGTCGCGGACCTCCTGCGGCAGCGCGGCGGCCGGCTCAACCTGTCGCTCCGCACCGGGCCGAAGACCGACCTGCGCGGCGTCGCCGTGCCGCTCGGCGCGAACGGCTGCGTGCTCGTGAACCTGTCGTTCGGGATTCTCGTGGCCGATGCCGTCCGCGACCACCGGCTCACCGTCGCCGACTTCGCGCCGACCGACCTCACGGTCGAGATGCTCTACCTCGTCGAGGCCAACATGGGCGTGCGCGAGGAGCTGCGGCACATGGCCGACCGCCTCGAGGGCGCCAAGGCCGAGGCCGAGGAGCAGGCGATGACCGATACGCTCACCGGGCTCCGCAACCGCCGCGCGATGGACCAGGCGCTCGCGACCGCCATCGAGCAGCGCATCCCGTTCGGGCTGATGCATCTCGACCTCGACTTCTTCAAGGAGGTCAACGACACGCTCGGCCATGCCGCGGGCGACCACGTGCTCGGCCATGTCGCGCGCGCGCTCCGCGCCGAGACGCGGGCCTCCGACACCGTCGCACGGGTCGGCGGCGACGAGTTCGTGCTGATCTTCCCGGGCCTCGGCGACCCCGACCGGCTCGCGACGATCGCTGCGCGCATCCTCGCCCGCCTCGAGCAGCCGACGCCCTTCGGCGATGCCGTGGCGCGCGTGTCGGCGAGCATCGGCACGACGATGTCGAACCTCTACGCCCGCCCGGAGCCCGCGCGGATGCTGAGCGACACCGACCGGGCGCTCTACATGTCGAAGCGCGAAGGCCGCAGCCGGGTGACGGCCTATTCGCACGATTTCGACGCAGGCGATGCCCGGGAGGAGCCTTCGGCCCGCGCTTCGCCGCGCTAGGCGCCCCGCAGCCGCCGGCCCGATGCCGGAGCACCCCGGTCGCGGCGCAGCGGGACGGCGCGTCCGCCGACGCACCCCCGGCGGCCTCCCCCGCGGCGCCCCTGCGCCCGCACTGCGCCCCAACCGCGCTTACCCGACATCGACCCGAAGCCCGCGCCGCCGATGCTGCACCGGCCCCGAGCGATGCCGCCGCACAACGGCGCCACGGGACGGCACCGCGCGAAGGCCCCGAGCGATGCCCCCGCGCGACCCTGCCCGACGCCACGCGACGACGCCGCGCGAAGGCGCCGCGGGACGGCCCCGCGCGCGAGGCTGCCCGGGCGCGAGGGCCGGGCCCGATGCCGCGCGCGATGGCCCCGAGCGAAGGTCGACGAAGCCGCGTGACGGCCGCAACACTCGCAACGGAGGCGATCCCGGCGACGGCACCCGCGCGCGAGGCTCGCGCGAGGGCCGGGCGCGAGGGCCGGGCCCGATGCCGCGCGCGATGGCCCGGCTACGCGACCCTGCAGGCTGACCGAAGGACAGGTCCGCGTGACGGCCGCAACACTCGCAACCGGAGGCGATCCCGGCGAGCGCCGCACCGGGCGGACCCGGTCGCGGCTCCCGGACGGAAGCAGCCGCCCCGGCGCGCAGCGGCCGGCCGGATCTAGGGGAGCTCCGCATCACCGCCGTCGGACGCTGGGCTGCGTCCGGGGGCTGCGCGGCTACGCCGGGGCACCCTGCAGGGTGACCGGAAGGACAGGCCGCCGAGCGCCGCGCCCCGCCGTCCCGGTCCGCGGTATCCGGACGGACGCAGCCGCCCCGGCGCAAGGCGCCGCCGGACGCGGCGGCGACCCCGCGTCATCGCACCATGCGGTCCCGAGCCGGCGCAGGACCGCGGCGTCGGCCGTGGCCGCTTGGTCGCCACGGGGCGCTCGGGCCGCGGCGGCCGGCCGGGTCAGCCGGCAGGCGGCGCGCCAGAACGACCGGCCGGCAAGCGCCGCGCCCCGCCGTACCGGTCAGCGGTACTTGGACGGAAGCAGCCGCCCGGACGCAAACCGCCGGACGCGGCGGCGGTCCCGCGTCATTGCACTATGGGGCTCCGAGTCGGCACCGGGCTGTGCCATCGGCCTTGGCTGCGCGGTCGCGACGGGCGCGGCGGGGCCGCCGGAAGGACAGGCCGGCGAGCGCCGCGCTCGGCCGTCGCGGGCAGCGGTGTCCGGACGGACGCAGCCGCCCCGGCGCGCAGCGCCTACCGGACGCGGCGGCGGCCCCGCATCGCCGTGCCATTCGGCGTCGGTCCTGAGCCGGCGTTCCTGCGCGGCGTCGGCCTTCGGTGCGCCGTCGCGACGGGGCGGCCGGCGGCGCGCCCGGAAGGTCGGGCCGGCGAGCGCCGGGCCCGGGCGTCTAGGTCGCAGTTTACCGGACGCGACGGCGGCGCCGCGCCGGCGGGAGGTGCCCGACCCACGCGGCGGCGGGACCGCATGCGGCGAGGGGCGGGCGCACCGGCGCGGGGGCGGTCGGGGCTGCGCCGGTGCGCCGGGGGCACCTGGCGGGGCGGCCGGAGCCGCCCTGCCGGTCGTCACTTCAAGAGGTCGGTCCAGATCGCCGTGTAGTACTGCTGCGCCTTCGCCCCGCAGGTGGGGAGGAACTTGCCGTTCGCCGCGAGATCGGCCGCAGGGGCGATCTCGGGCGCGGTCTTCATCTCGGCGGGCATGAAGGCCTCCGAGCCCTCGATGCCGTTGGCGTAGCGCGCGAAGGCGGAGATCATCGCGGCGTTCTCGGGGTCCATGATGAAGTTCACGAAGAGCTTCGCGTTCTCGACGTTCTTCGCGTCCGACAGGATGCCGACGCTGTCCATCCACAACGGATAGCCTTCCTTCGGATAGCCGTACTCGATCTCGGGGTTGGCGAGGCGGGCGCGGAACGTCGAGCCGTTCCAGTTCACCGAGGCCGCGAAGTCGTTGTTGGTGAGCTTCTCGGTGGTGCCGTAGTCCATCGACATCCACTTCGGCTTCGCCGCCATCAGCGCGTCGCGGGCCTTCTTCAGCACCGCGGTGTCCTCCGAGCAGGGCTCGCCGCCGACGTACATGATCGCGAGCGAGAGCACGTCGTTCATCTCCGGCACGACGTTGATCTTGCCGACGAGCTCGGGCGGCGGGTCCATGAAGATCGCCGACGTGTTCGGGTCGCCGCCGTAGACCGCCCGGTTGACCGCGACGCCGGTGGTGCCCCACTGCCAGGGCACGGTATGCGCGCGGCCCGGATCCCACGGCACGTCCTGCCAGCGCGCGGCCACGTTCTTGAAGTTCGGGAACTCGGCGTGGTCGAGCGGCATCAGGAGGCCCTTGTCGACGTAGATCTGCACGTAGTTGGCGGACGGCACCACGAGGTCGAAGCCCGAGCCGCCGGCCTCGATCTTGGTGAGCGCGGTGTCGTTGCTGTCGTAGTCCGTGACCGTGACCTTGACGTCGTACGCCTTCTCGAACTTCGCGATCAGCTCGGGCGAGGTGTAGTTGCCCCAGTTGTAGAAGTTCAGAACCCCTTCGGCGGAGCCCGCGGCGGGCACGAGGCCCGCGGCGATGACGGCGATGGCTGCTTTCATGGCATGTCTCCTGGGTGGCGCGGGGTCAGCCCCGCTTGCGGGTGGCGAGAAAGAAGAGCGTAAGGAGCACGACCGTCAGCGCGAGGAGCGCCGTCGAGATCGCGTTGACCTCGGGGGTCACGTTGCGGCGGAGCTGGCCCAGCATGTAGGTGGGCAGCGTGTCCTGCCCGGCGGACTTCACGAACTCGGTGATGATGACGTCGTCGAGCGAGATGACGAAGGCGAGCATCGCGCCCGCCACGATGCCGGGCAGCATCAGGGGCAGCGTCACCGCCCGGAACGTCCGCCAGCGCGAGGCGTAGAGGTCGGCGGCGGCGGTCTCGAGGCTCCGGTCCATGCCCTCGAGCCGCGCCCGGATCGGCAGGTACGCGAAGGGCACGCAGAACGCGGCATGGGCGAGGACGAGGTAGCCGAGGCCTGCGTAGCCCGTCGCCTGCTTGATCGCGGCGAAGAAGATGAGGAGCGCCACCGCGGTCACGATCTCGGGCACCATCAGCGGCTGGTTCAGCATCACGTAGATGAACGTCTGCCCCCGGAACGTCCGCGTGCGCGTGGTCCCGAGGGCGGCGAGCATGGCGAGGACGGTCGCGATCCCGGCCGCGAGCGACGCGATGAGGAGCGAGCGCAGCGCCGCGTCCTGCACCTCGGTGTTGGCTGAGGCCGCCACGTACCAGCGCAGCGAGAACCCGCCCCAGACCGCGACCGACTGCGCGCCGTTGAACGAATAGGCGACGAGCGTGACGATGGGCGCGTAGAGCACGACGAAGGCGGCCACCGCGACCGCGGTGAAGCCCGGCAGCCGCGTGACCTCGAAGCGCCTAGTCATCGGCGGGCCGCCCCGAGGTGGCGCGCACGTAGACGAGGAGCGCCACCAGCACGACGGCGAGGAGCAGCATCGAGAGCGCGGCGCCCAAGGGCCAGTTGCGGCCCTGCCCGAACTGCAGCTCGATGAAGTTGCCGATCATCATGTTCTTGCCGCCGCCGAGGATGCGGGGCGTGACGTAGGCGCCGAGCGAGGGCACGAAGACGAGGATCGAGCCCGCCACGATGCCGGGCCGCACGATCGGCACGACGATGCGCGCGAGCACCCGCCAGCGCGAGGCGTAGAGGTCGTAGGCGGCTTCCACCAGCTTCAGGTCGAAGCGGTCGATGGCGGCGTAGAGCGGCAGCACCATCAGCGGCAGGTAGACGTAGGCCATCCCGATCAGCACCGCGGTGTCGGTGTAGACGATCTGGATCGGCGCCCCGATCACGCCGAGCCGGAGGAGCACGGTGTTGAGGATGCCCTCGTTGCGGATCACCTCGTTGATCGCGAAGGTGCGGATGAGGAGGTTCGTCCAGAACGGGATGGTGATGAGGAAGAGCCACAGCGCGCGCGCCCGCGGCGGCCGCGTGGCGATGAACCAGGCGGTCGGGAAGCCGACGGCGAAGGTGATCGCGGTCGTCGCGAGCGAGAGCTTCACCGAGCGCCAGAAGATCGCGAGATGCGCGTCGGCGATCCCGAGCGTGCCGTCGAAGATGTCGCGCTGCAGGAAGATGCCGGTCCAGGCCGAGAGCGTGACCTCGGGCCTGACGCCGGTGTAGTCGCCGGGCGCCATGAACGAATAGGCCGCGACGATGAGGAGGGGGCCCGCGGCGCCCACGGCGAGGAGCACGAGCGCCGGCGTCGAGAGGAGCCAGTTGCGCCGGACGCGGGCCCGCTCGGTGTCGGCCTCGGCGCTCATGCGTCGAGCACCTGTGCCGCGCCCGGCAGGAACGCCACGCCGACGCGACGGCCCGCGGCGAGGTCGGCGTCATCGCCGCCGCTCTGCCGCCGCGCGATGATCGGGGCGCCGTCGCCGAGGGCGAGATGGCAGTGCAGGTCGGTGCCGAAGTAGACCGTGCCGGTGATCGTGGCCTCGAGCGCGCCCGCCGCGCCGGGGTCGGTGAGCCGCACCTGCTCGGGGCGCACCGCGAGCGTCACCGGCCCCGCGCCGCCGCGCCCCGGCACCGGCACGCGCCCGCCCGAGGGCAGCGTCACCACGCCGTCCGCGAGCGTGCCCGCGAGGAAGTTGGTCTCGCCGATGAAGTCCGCGACGAAGCGGTCCACGGGCCGCTGGTAGATCTCGCGCGGCGACCCGGTCTGCAGGATGCGCCCCGCCTGCATCACGCCGATGCGGTCCGACATCGTCAGCGCCTCCTCCTGGTCGTGCGTGACGAACACGAAGGTGATGCCGGTCTCGGCCTGCAGGCGCTTCAGTTCGCCCTGCATCTCCTTGCGGAGCTTGAGGTCGAGCGCCGAGAGCGGCTCGTCGAGGAGGAGCACCTTCGGCGCGGGCGCGAGCGCGCGGGCGAGCGCCACGCGCTGCTGCTGGCCGCCCGAGAGCTGCGCCGGCGCGCGGCCCGCCATCGCCTCCATCCGCACCAGCGCGAGCATCCGCGCCGTGGTCCCGGCGACCTCCGCCTTGCTCCGCCCGAGCATCCGAAGCCCGAAGCCGATGTTCTCCGCGACCGTCATGTGCGGGAAGAGCGCGTAGGACTGGAACACCGTGTTCACCGGCCGGCGGTTCGGGGGCAGGGCGGTGATGTCGGCGCCGTGGAGCAGGATCGCGCCCGAGGTCGGCGCCTCGAACCCCGCGATGAGGCGCAAGAGCGTGGTCTTGCCGCAGCCCGAGGGCCCGAGGAGGGTGAAGAACTCGCCCTCGCGGATCGCGACCGACACGCCGTCGAGCGCACGCACCGCGAGGGCCCCCCGTCCGAAGGCCTTCACCACGTCCCGCGCCTCGACGGCCGCGTCAGCGCTCACCGGCGTCTCCCCATCGCGCCACCGTGCCCGGCGAGCGGCAGGCTTGGCAAGGGCATGGCGTCGTGCGCGGGCCCGGGCGCAAGAATTGCCTTGACCTTGAGCAGGTCCAGCCCGCTACCACGCCGGTCGAGCCGAAAGGAGGGCGCGCAGATGTTCATCGCCGAAGCGGCCGCAACGAGCGGTCTCAGCATCGACACCATCCGCTTCTACGAGCGCACCGGGATGGTCCCCGCCATCGCGCGAGCGCCCGGCGGACAGCGGCGCTTCAGCCGCGAGAACGTGGACTGGCTGACGGTGCTCTACTGGCTTCGTGCCACGGGCATGCCGATGCGGGTCATGCGGCGCTACGCGGGCCTCGTCCATGCGGGCGATCACACGATCCCCGAGCGCAAGGAGATCCTGCGTGCCCACGGCCGGCTGCTCGAACGCCAGCGCCGCGATCTCGACCGCTGCGAGGCGCTCCTCGCGATGAAGCTCGACGCCTACGAGACGGCAGAACGGAGGACGGCATGACCATCACGCTCTGGAACGGCAAGGCGGTGCCACGGATCGGGATCGGCACCTGGGTGATGGGCGGCGCGCAACGCTGGGGCGATCAGGCGACGGGCTGGGCGGGCGTCGACGATGCCGAGAGCCTGGCGACGCTCAGGACGGCCTTCGAGATGGGCGTGCGGATCGTCGACACCGCCGACCAGTACGGCGCCGGCCACGCCGAGGCCATCGTCGCGCGCGCCATCGCCGAGAGCGGCATCGACCGCGACGCCTTCGTGCTCGCGACCAAGGTGGGCATGGTCTGCGACCCGGCGACGGGCGACATCACCGGCACGACCGACGACCGGGCGGCCATCGACGCCGCCATCGACGCCTCGCGCCGTCGGCTCGGGACGGACCGGATCGACCTCGTGAAGTTCCACCTCAACGGCCATCCGGTCGCGCGGAGCCACGGCGTCTTCGATGCCTTCTCGGGCGCCTTCGAGGCGGGCCGGATCGCGGGCTTCGGCTGGTCCACCGACGACGTGGCGGGGGCGCTCGCGTTCGCCGACCGGCCGGGGTTCGTGGCGGTGCAGCACGATCTCAACCTCTTCCGCCCGGCGCGCGAGATGCTCAGGGCGCTCGACGCGCGGCGGCTCTGGTCGTTCGACCGGCAGCCGCTCGCGATGGGGCTCCTGTCGGGCAAGTACCACGCGGCGAGCGCGGGCCACGGGCCGGGCGACATCCGCGGCAGCGGCGCGGGCTGGCTCGAGTACTTCGATGCCGAGGGCCGTCCCGCGCCCGCATTCCTCGAGCGCGTCGCCACGGTGCGCGCGCTTCTCGCCGCGGACGGCCGCACGGTGGCGCAGGGCGCGCTCGCGTGGGTGCTGGCGCAGTCCGACCGGACGATCCCGCTGCCGGGCTGCCGCACGCCGGCGCAGGCGCGCGACAACTTCGCGGTGCTCGAGACCGGGCCGCTCGACGCGAGCGCCGTCGCCGAGATCGACACGCTCCTCGCCGCGGTCAGCGTCTAGGCAGGTCCACCGGCGCAGGGTCGTTCCGGTCCGTGCCGCGCTGGTCGCGCGGCGGCCGCCGGCCGAACCAGGGCCGTGCGGCCTCGAGCGCGGCGCAGAGCGCGATCAGCGTCTCGTCGGCGCCGAAGCGCGCCGCGAGATGGATGCCGATGGGGAGCCCCTCGGCGGACCAGAAGAGCGGCACCGAGGCCGCGGGCTGGCCGGTCGCGTTGAACGCGGCGGTGAAGGGCGAATAGGCGAAGACGCCGTCCGGCCCCATGCGGAAGGCCGCGTAGTCCTCGGTGTCGTGCGCGAACCGGCCGACGCGGGCGGGCGGTTCGGCGAGGGTGGCGGTGAGGAGGATGTCGTGGTCCCCGAAGAACGCGGCCATCTCGCGGCCGTAGGCGTGAATCCGGCCCACCGCCCCGAGGTAGCCCGCCCCCGACACACCGCGCGCATGGGCGACGGCACCCCGCGTGACGCCCTCGACGCCGTGGAGGGGTGCCCCGGCGAGCGCCGTCTCGACCCAGAGCGCCGTGCCGCAGGCCACGATGTCGGTCCAGGCGCGCATCATGCCCATGTGGTCCGCGAGCGGCCGCGCCGGGGCGACGTGGTGGCCGAGGCTCTCGAGGAGGGCCGCGGCATCGTGGACGGCGGCGCGGGCGTCGGGGTGGATGGCGGTGCCGGTGAGCGTGGTGTCGCAGAGTGCCACGCGGAGCGGCGCCGGCGGACCTGCGATGGCGGCGCCGTAGCTCTCGGCGAGCGGCGGCGCATGGTAGGGCGCGCCGGGGTCGGGGCCCGCGACCGCGTCGAGGAGCACGGCCGTGTCGCGGACGGAGCGGGTGAGGAAGCCGTCGATCGCCATCCCGGCCCAGCCCTCGCCCGCGTCGGGGCCGTCGGGCAGCCGCGCCCGCGTCGGCTTGAAGCCGAAGAGCCCGCAGCACGAGGCGGGGATCCGCACCGAGCCGCCACCGTCCGAGCCGTGCGCGGCCGGCACGATGCCCGCCGCGACCGCCGCCGCCGCGCCGCCCGACGAGCCGCCGGGCGTCCGGTCGAGGGCCCACGGGTTGCGCGTCGGGCCGCCGTAGACCGCGGCCTCGGTCGCGGGCCCGATGCCGCCCTCGGGTGCCGCGGTGCGCCCGAAGGTGACGAGCCCGGCGGCCGCCAGCCGGTCGTAGAGCGCTGAGTTCCGCGGGTAGCGCGTGTCGGCGAGGAGCGCCGAGCCGTTGTGCGACGGGAAGTCCACCGCCTCCGCGCCGAGATCCTTGAGGAGGAACGGCACGCCCCGGAGCGGCCCGTCCGGCAGGCCGCGCGCGATCATCGCCCGCGCGGCGTCCTCCCGGATCAGCACCACGGCGTTCAGCGACGGATTGGCCGCCGCCGTCCGCGCCAGCGCCGCATCGAGGAGGGCGCCCGCGTCGGTCTCGCCCCGCGCCACCGCGGCGGCCATCGCGACCGCATCCATGTCGTCATAGTCCATGCCACGACCCTGCCGCGGGCGACGGGCACGCGCAATCCGCTTGACAGCCGGGCGGTCGCCGCGCGACGAGAAGGGACTTCGGTTCCGGTCGGTCCGCCGCCCGGATGAAAAGGGAACCCGGTGCGGCACCTGCCACGGTGCCAGGTCCGGGGCTGCCCCCGCAACTGTGAGCGGCGAGCGCGGCTGACGATGCCACTGGGGGCGACCCCGGGAAGGCCAGCCAAGTGACGACCCGCGAGC
Organism: Paracoccaceae bacterium; assembly: GCA_965219015.1. Lineage (GTDB taxonomy): Bacteria > Pseudomonadota > Alphaproteobacteria > Rhodobacterales > Rhodobacteraceae > CBDCNH01. The sequence goes on along the minus strand of CBDCNH010000011.1, from coordinate 180,784 downwards.
CAGGAGACCTGCCGGAGTGATCACCCTTTCCGGGCGCGGGGCGCGCCACGGAGGCGGTTTTCCGCAGCGGTGAACGACGCACCGCCTGCGGAGGGGCTTCCCTTCCAACGGCCGAACCCAGCCGTGCCGGGCGCCGTCCCGGCTTGATGAAGGACGCCTCCGTGATCCCGTCGAACATCAGACACGTCAGGCACTTGCCCGACGAAGCTCGCCTGCCGTGCGAAGCGCGACCCGTAACTGTCAATACTCGGATTTCCGCTCTTCTGACAATGGCTTGCGTCCCGTTCCTCGCGCTTCACGCGAACGCGCAGACGCTCGACGCCGCGGCGTTCGACCTTGGCGAGATCGTCGTCACCCCCAACGTCGCGAGCCTGCCCGAGGACCGCACCGGGGCGACCGTGACGGTGCTCGACCGGAGCGCCATCGAGAGCGCCGGCACCACCGGCATCGCCGACGTGCTGACGCGCCTGCCGGGCGTGACCGCCTCGGCGACGGGCGGGCTCGGCGCGGTCGAGACGCTCCGCATCCGCGGGCTCGGCGGGCCCTACATCACCGTCCTCGTCGACGGCATCGACGTGTCGGACCCGTCCTCGACGCAGACCTCGTTCGACTTCGGCAGCCTCGCGACGCCCGGCATCGCCCGCGTCGAGGTGCTCGAGGGCACGCAGTCGGCGCAGTACGGCAGCGAGGCGGTCGCGGGCGTGGTGAGCCTGACCACCCCGCGCGCGACCGAGGACGGCATCCACCAGAGCCTCGCGACCGAGGCCGGCGCCTACGGCAGCCGCAGCGCGGTCTACGGATTCGCCGCGAAGTCCGGGCGCGGCGACCTTGCGTTCACGCTCGCGGGCATCGGCACCGGCGGCTTCTCTGCGGCGGACGAGAACGACGGCAACGCGGAGGCCGACGGCTTCGCGTCGCGGCGCTTTTCGTTCGCGGGCTCGGTCCACGCCACCGACCGGCTGACCTTCGGCGCCTCGGGCTTCTTCCAGGCGAGCGAGGCCGGCATCGACGAGTGCTGCGTCCGCGACGGCGTGACGCCTGCCGACGACATCGCGCACGAGATCAGCCGCGGTCTGCGCGCCTATGCCACGCTCGAGGGCGACGTGCTCACGCAGACGCTCAGCGTCTATACCTTCGACCGCGATCGCGAGACCCGCGGCACCGAGGACGGCTTCGGCAGCCCGCCGGCACCCTACGCCTACCTCTACAACGGGCACCGCACGGCGCTGGCCTACAAGGGCACGGCGCGGGTGTCGGACCGCCTGACGCTCGGCTTCGGCGCCGACCGGACGCGGGAGACCTTCTTCGGCGCGACGCAGGGCCAGTTCGGCGACACCGCCGACAGCGGCGCGCACACCATCACCGGTGTCTACGGCGAGGCGCAGGTCGCGGTGACGCCCGACCTCGACCTCACCGCGACGCTGCGCCACGACGACCATTCGCAGTTCGGCGGGCACGTCTCGGGGAGGGTCGCCGCCGCGTACCGGCCGCAGGACGGGCTGGTGCTGCGGTTCTCGGCCGGCACCGGGTTCCGCGCGCCGTCGCTCTACGAGCTCTTCAGCACCGACTACGGCAACCCGGGCCTCGACCCCGAGACGAGCCGCAGCGCCGACCTCGGGGTCGAGAAGCGCTTCGCGGGCGGGGCCACGCTGCGCGCGACGCTCTTCTACCAGGAGATCGACGACCTCATCCAGTTCGTCACGCTGAGCGAGTTCCCGGACCCCTTCATCGGGCAGTACCAGCAGGTGCCGGGAACGACGCGCTCGCGCGGGATCGAGCTCGCGGGACGGCTGCCGCTCGGGGGCCGCGTGGACCTGACGGGCGGGCTCGCGTACACCAACGCGCGCGACGCCACCGGCGCACGGCTCGTGCGGGTGCCGCGGGCGACGGCGAGCATCGGGGTGGACGCGCGGCTCACGGACCGGCTCTGGCTCCGCGCCGACGCGCTCCACGTCGCGAGCCTCATCGACGCGGGCTTCCCGGACCCGGTGCCGCTGCAGGACTACACGCTCGTGAACGCGAGCCTCGGCCTCGCGCTCACCGACCGGGCCGAGGCCTATGTCCGCATCGAGAACCTGCTCGACCAGGAGTACCAGACGGTCAGCGGCTACGGCACCTCGGACCGGGCGGTCTTCGCGGGGCTGCGTGCGCGGTTCTAGGCTCCTCGCCGCGCTCGTCCTCGTGGCAGGGGCGGCAGAGGCGGCGCCCGCATCGGCGCCGGCATCGGCGCCCGCATCGGCGCCGGCGCGCGTGGTGTCGATCAACGTCTGCACCGACCAGCTCGCGATGCTTCTGGCGGGCCCCGGCCAGCTCGTCGCGGTGTCGCGGCTGGCGCGCGATCCCGTCACCTCGGCGATGGCGGCGGAGGCAGAGGCCTATCCGGTGACGCGCGGGCTCGCGGAGGAGGTGTTCCTGCTCCGTCCCGACCTCGTGCTGGCGGGGACGTACTCGACGCGCAACACCGTGGCGCTCCTCCGCCGCGTCGGCGTGCCGGTGATCGAGTTTCCGCCCGCGACCTCGTTCGACGACGTGCGTCAAGGGCTGCGCGACATGGGTGCCGCGCTCGGGCGCGACGCCGAGGCGACGGCGCGTATCGCTGATATCGACGCGGGGCTAGCAGCGTTGAGGCCGGCGGACGACGCGCGGCCGGAGGCGGTGCTCTACTACCCGAACGGCTACACCTCGGGGCGGGGCACGCTCGCCGACGCCATCGTCGGCGCGGCGGGGCTCGCGAACCGGAACCATGAATCGGGCGGCGGAACGCTGCCGCTCGAGCGGCTGGTGATGGCGGCGCCCGACGTGCTCGTGACGTCCGCGCCCTATCCCGGCGCGTCGAATGCCGAGGCACTGCTGCGGCATCCGGCGCTGGCGGCCCTGCCGGTCGCGGCACGGGCGCAGAGCGGGCCCGACTGGGTCTGCGGCACGCCGTCGGTGCTGGGCGCGGTCGCCGACATGGCGGAGGCGCGTCGGGAAGCGACCGCGCCGTGACCCGGGCGCTGGTGGCGCTCGTCGCGGGTCTCTTCGCGGCATCGCTGCTGATCGGCCCCGCGGGGCTGTCGCCCGTCGCCGGCCTGGCGGCGCTCCTCGACGGCGCGGGCCCGGCCGGCATCGTGATGCGCGAGATCCGCCTGCCGCGCGCGGTCCTCGGACTCCTCGTCGGCGCGGCGCTCGGCGCGTCCGGCGCGGCGCTGCAGGGCTTCCTCCGCAACCCGCTGGCGGAGCCGGGGCTCATCGGGGTGTCGTCCGCGGCGGCGCTCGGTGCGGTGATCGCGCTGCAGACCGGGCTCGCCGCGGCCTTCGCGCTGGCGCTGCCGCTCGCGGGGCTCGGCGGGGCCACGGCGGCGGTGCTCGCCGTCCTCGGGCTCGCGGGGCCGCGCGGCCGCTCGCTCACGCTCATCCTCGCGGGCATCGCGGTGTCGGCGCTGGCCGCCGCGGGGACGGCGCTGGTGCTGAACCTCTCGCCCAATCCGTTCGCGGCGCTCGAGATCGTGTACTGGACGCTCGGATCGCTCGCCGACCGCTCGCTGGCGGAGCTGGCGCTCGCGGCGCCGGTGATGGCGGTGGGTGCGGTGCTCCTCGCGGGGCTCGGGCGCGGGCTCGACGCGCTGACGCTCGGCGAGGACGCGGCGGAGGCGATGGGCGTGCGGCTCGGGCGGCTTCGGCTGCGGCTGGTGCTCGGCGTCGCCTGCCTCGTCGGCGCCGCGACGGCGGTGTCGGGGGCGATCGGCTTCGTCGGGCTCGTCGTGCCGCACCTGTTGCGCGCCCGCGTGGGCGCGCTGCCGTCGCGGCTCATGCCGGCCTCGGCGCTGGGCGGCGCGGCGATGCTCCTCGCGGCCGACATCGCGGTTCGGGTCATCGCGCCCGACCGCGACCTCAAGCTCGGCGTGCTGACGGCGCTCGTGGGCGCGCCGGTGTTCCTGCGCCTCGTCTGGCGCGAACGGATGGCGGCGTGAGCCTCCTGGCGCTCGACCGCATGGAGGTGACGCTCGGCGGGCGGGCGGTCGTGACCGGGGCGTCGCTCACGGTCGCGGCGGGCGAGCTCGTCGGGCTCGTGGGGCCGAACGGGGCGGGGAAGACGACGCTGCTGCGCGGCGCGCTCGGGCTCGCGCGGGCGACCGGGAGCAGCCTTGCCGCGATGGGGCCGGGCGACCGCGCGCGCCACGTGGCGTTCCTGCCACAGGCGCGCGAGATCGCCTGGCCGGTCAGCGTGGCCGCGCTGGTGGCGCTCGGGCGCATGGCGCATCCGACCGACGCGCGCCGCGACGCGGCGGCGGTGGCGGCGGCGCTCGGCCGGATGGGGCTCGGGGCGTTCGCGAACCGGGACGCCACGCAGCTTTCGGGCGGCGAGCAGGCGCGGGTGCTCATCGCGCGGGCGCTGGCGCAGGAGACGCCGCTCGTCCTCGCCGACGAGCCCGTCGCAGGGCTCGATCCCGCCGGGCAGATCGGCGTGATGGACGTGTTCCGCGAGCTCGCGCGCGAGGGGCGGGGCCTCCTCGTGTCGCTGCACGACCTCGGGCTCGCGGCGCGGCTCTGCGACCGGGTGGTGGCGATGGCGGGGGGACGCATCGTGGCGGACGGGCCGCCGCGCGACGTGCTGACGCCGGCGCTCCTCGCCGAGGTGTTCGGAGTGCGCGCCTACTTCGCCGACACGCCGGACGGTCCGGTGCTGGTGCCCATTGCCGCGACGAGCTCCGGGATGGCGTCGCGGAAGCGGTAGAAGCCGCGCGTGGCATGCGGCCAGGCGCGTCGGTCGTAGGGGCGCATCGGGCGGGCGAGGGCGATGCCGTCGCGTGCGAGCACCGCTTCGAGCCGGTCGAGCGCCGTCGCCGCGGGGCCGACGGGCGCGTAGGGCGTGACGACGACGGCCGCGCCGCTGTCGCGCGCCCAGGCGGCGGCGCCGTCGAGGTCGAGCGCAGCACCGCCGAGCGCCGCCTCGGAGAACCGTGCGACCGGCTCGGAGACCGGCAGCGGCGAGCGGCCGGGACAGGTCCGAAGCGCCGCGCGGGCGACGAAGGGGCCGTCGGGCCAGGGGTCGCAGTCGTCCTCGGTCAGCAGAAGCGCGCGCGGGCCTGCGGGGATCGGCGTCGGGGCGGGGATCGGCCTCGGCTCGGGCGGCGGCGGGCCTTCGACGGGCTCCGCTTCCGTCGCGAGGCCGGTGGGCCGGAAGCGCCCGCCGGTACATTCGGCGATGGCGTCAGGCACGGCGAGGTAGGTCTTGCCTCGCGTCTGGAGCCCCGCGACCCAGCGCCACGACAGCGTGTTCGACGCCGGGTCGCCGTCGACGAGGTGGCGCAGGAAGAAGTCCGCCCCCGCCGCCCAGGGAAGCCGCAGCGTGAAGACCCAGATCGAGGCGAACCACATCCGCGCGTGGTTGTGGAGCCAGCCGGTCGTCACCAGCTCGCGTGCCCAGTCGTCGAAGCCCTCGATCCCGGTCTGGCCCGCGATGGCCCGGGCGACGCCCGGCGCGTCGAGGGCGGCGTCGCGCTCGGTCTCGTAGCCGGCCCAGACGGCGGGGCGCATCTCGAGCCAGCCCTTCCAGTAGGTGCGCCAGAACACCTCCGCCACGAAGCGCTGCGCGCCCTCAGGGCCGTGGGCGGCGACGACGGCGCGAAGCACCTCCGCCTCGGTCACGAGCCGGTGGCGGATGTAGGGCGAGAGCGCCGAGACCGCCTGCGCGCCGGGGCGGTCGTGGTTGCGGCTCGCGGCATACGCGCGGCCGGCGCGCGGCACGAACGCCTCGAGGCGGCGGAGGCCCTCGGCGCGGGTAGGGGGAAACGCGTCCATGACGGGAAGGATGTGGCCCCGCCGCGCGGCTTCAACCCTCCGCGAAACGCGGGCGCGTCCCTTGTAGGCAAATGTCCGCGATACTAAGACTCCGTCAGGGTTCGGGCGCTATGCACCCCGGACGACGGGAAGGACCAACATGCGCGATCCGGTTGACCACTACATGAACACGCTCGTGCCGATGGTGGTCGAGCAGACGAGCCGCGGCGAGCGCGCCTACGACATCTACTCGCGGCTCCTGAAGGAGCGCATCATCTTCATGTCGGGGCCGGTCCACGACGGCATCTCGTCGCTGATGGTGGCGCAGCTCCTGCACCTCGAGGCGGAGAACCCCTCGAAGGAAATCTCCATGTACATCAACAGCCCCGGCGGCGTCGTGACCGCGGGGCTCTCGATCTACGACACGATGCAGTACATCCGGCCGAAGATCTCGACGCTCTGCGTGGGCCAGGCGGCCTCGATGGGGTCGCTCCTCCTCTGCGCCGGCGAGAAGGGGATGCGGTTCTCGCTCCCCAACAGCCGGATCATGGTCCACCAGCCCTCGGGCGGCTACCAGGGCCAGGCCTCCGACATCCTGATCCACGCGCAGGAGACGCAGAAGCTGAAGGACCGGCTCAACAACATCTACGTCAAGCATACCGGGCAGTCGCTCGAGGTGGTCGAGGCGGCGCTCGAGCGCGACAACTTCATGTCGGCCGAGGAGGCCCGCGACTGGGGGCTCCTCGACGAGATCGTCGAGAGCCGCGGCAAGATGGAAGACCTGAAATGAGGCGCGGTGAGGGCATCGCGCCGAGGTGACGTCCAGTGCCGTGACACATCTGCCACGGCGGGATTTTGGCATTGTGAAGGGGTAGGGGCTGCCCTAGTCTTTCGGGCAAGGGCAGACGTGTGGAGCCTTTCGCCGGGCGACGCGATCCGCAGAGGTACGACATGGCAAGCAACTCCGGCAGCGACAGCAAGAACACGCTCTACTGCTCGTTCTGCGGCAAGTCGCAGCACGAGGTGAGGAAGCTCATCGCGGGACCGACGGTGTTCATCTGCGACGAATGCGTCGAGCTGTGCATGGACATCATCCGCGAGGAGACCAAGACCTCGAGCCTGAAGTCGACCGACGGCGTGCCGACGCCGCGCGACATCTGCAAGGTGCTCGACGACTACGTGATCGGCCAGATGCACGCCAAGCGCGTGCTGTCCGTCGCGGTCCACAACCACTACAAGCGCTTGAAGCACGCCTCGAAGTCGGGCGACATCGAGCTCTCGAAGTCGAACATCCTGCTGATCGGGCCGACCGGCTGCGGCAAGACGCTGCTCGCGCAGACGCTCGCGCGCATCCTCGACGTGCCGTTCACGATGGCCGACGCCACGACGCTGACGGAAGCGGGCTACGTCGGCGAGGACGTCGAGAACATCATCCTGAAGCTCCTGCAGGCCTCCGAGTACAACGTCGAGCGGGCGCAGCGCGGCATCGTCTACATCGACGAGGTCGACAAGATCACGCGCAAGTCCGACAACCCCTCGATCACCCGCGACGTGTCGGGCGAGGGCGTGCAGCAGGCGCTCCTCAAGATCATGGAGGGGACGGTGGCGAGCGTGCCGCCGCAGGGGGGACGCAAGCATCCGCAGCAGGAGTTCCTGCAGGTCGACACGACGAACATCCTCTTCATCTGCGGCGGCGCCTTCGCGGGGCTCGAGAAGATCATCGCGCAGCGCGGCAAGGGCTCGGGCATCGGTTTCGGCGCCGAGGTGCGCGACAACGACGGCCGCGGCGTGGGCGAGATGTTCAAGGAGCTCGAGCCGGAGGATCTCTTGAAGTTCGGCCTGATCCCCGAGTTCGTCGGCCGCCTGCCGGTGCTCGCGACGCTGACCGACCTCGACGAGGACGCGCTCGTGACCATCCTGACCGAGCCGAAGAACGCGCTCGTGAAGCAGTACCAGCGGCTCTTCGACATCGAGGGCGTGAAGCTGACCTTCACCGAGGACTCGCTCCGCGCCATTGCCCGCCGGGCGATCAAGCGCAAGACCGGCGCGCGGGGGCTCAGGTCGATCATGGAGGACATCCTCCTCGACACCATGTTCGAGCTTCCGGGCATGTCGAGCGTGGACGAGGTGGTCGTCAACGAGGAGGCCGTCGGCACCGTGGGCCGGCCGCTCCTGATCTACTCCGACCGACGCGACGAGCCGGTCTCCGCGGGCTGATCGCGCCAGGGCCCGCGCCGCTCCACCCGACGCTGTCGGCACCATGTCGACGGCCCGAAGTTCGAGCTTCCGGGCATGTCGACGCGTGGACGAGCTCGTGGTCGTCAACGCGGAGGCTGTCGGCACCGTGGGCCGGCTCGCGCGCCTGCCGACGATGCTCTCGGGCGCGCCTGCGGCGGCGACTGACTCCTGCGGCGGCGATCTACGCGCCTGCGGCGGCGATGCTCGGGCGCGCCTGCGGCGGCGATCCGACGGCGCGACGATGCCGGTCTCGCGCCCGACGCGCCAGGGCCCGCGCCGCGGCGACGATGCTAGGACTAGCCTGCGGCGACGGTGCTACGATCGACGGCGGCGACGTTGCTCCGACGCGCCTGCGGCGACGATGTTGGGGCGCGCCTGCGGCGACGATGCTGGGGCGCTCGGGCCTGGCGATGCGACGGTGGCGATGTTGGGGCGCGCCTGCGGCGACGATGTTGGGGCGCGGGTGGCGCTGGACGCCGGGGCGGCGGCCGCTATAAGTGGGCGATCCCGACCTGGCCGGAGATGGCGATGACGTTCCTCGTGCGGATGCTGACCTGGTGGCACAGCCAGACGCTTGGCACGCAGATCTTCACCTGGCGTCGCGGCGGCACGGCGGTCGGCGAGGACGCCGAGGGCAACCTCTTCTACCAGACGCCGGACGGCAAGCGCCGCTGGGTCATCTACAAGGGGGCCATCGAGGCCACCAAGATCTCGCCCGACTGGCACGGCTGGCTGCACTTCACCTGGGACGAGCCGCCGTCGCGGGCGCCGGTGGTCCACAAGGTCTGGGAGAAGGTCCATCAGGAAAACATGACCGGCACGGCGCTGGCCTACGCGCCCGCGGGCTCGATCCGGCGCGAGGTGCCGGTCGCGCGGAGCGACTACGAGGCGTGGACGCCCGAATGACCGGCGCCGCGGCTTTTCCCGACGGACCGGCGGCGCGGGGCGGCTGGCAAGCGGGGCGTGTCCGCTGATGGCCGAGAGCGTCACCGAAGTGGCCGTGGGTGCGGCGGTCGTGATCGCCGCTGTGGGGTTCGTGGTGTTCGCCGGACGGGCCACGGGCTTCTCGGGCGGCGCGGCGAGCTATCCGCTGACCGCGAGCTTCCGCTCGGCAGAGGGCGTCGCGGTCGGGACCGACGTGCGGCTCGCGGGCGTCAAGGTCGGCACGATCACCGGCATCGACCTCAATCCCAAGACGTTCTTCGCCGATGTGGAGCTCACCGTGCAGGACGGCATCGAGGTGCCGACGGACAGCACCGCGCTCGTCAGCTCCGAAGGGCTCCTCGGCGGCAACTACCTCGAGATCCAGCCCGGCGGCGCGCCCGACAACCTCGGCCCCGGCGACAGCATCGAGGACACGCAAGGTGCGGTGAGCCTCATCAGCCTGCTCCTGAAGTTCGCCGGCGGCTCGGGGACCGGCGCGGGCACCGACTCGGGGACCGACGCGGCGGCGGTGCCCGAGCCGTGAGGCTGGCGGCGGTCCTCGCGCTGCTGGCGGGCCCGGCGAGCGCTGCGACCTATGCCGAGGCGCCGGGTGCTCTGCTGCGCGGGCTCGACAAGGTGACGGGCGCCGTGACGGATCTCACCCTGCCGGTCGGCACCACGATCGACTACGGGCGGTTGAAGATCGCGCTCTCGGACTGCCGGTATCCGGCCGACGATCCCGCGAGCAACGCCGCGGCCCACCTCTTCATCCGCGACACCGCCGTGCCGACGCCGGTGTTCGACGGCTGGATGATCGCGGCCGCGCCGGCGCTGAACGCGATGGACCACGCGCGCTACGACGTCTGGGTCATGCGCTGCACCACCTCGTGAGGATCGGGCCGCCCGAGCCGCTCCCAGTCCGCCTCGACCCCCAGTGCCTCCGTCAGCCGCTGGCGGTACGCGCTCCGCGTGATCTCGACGCCACCGAGCGAGGCGAGATGGTCGGTCAGGAACTGCGTGTCGAAGAGCGTGAACCCGCCCACGGCAAGCCGGTGCGACAGATGCGCCAGCGCCACCTTCGAGGCGTCGGTGCGCCGCGAGAACATGCTCTCGCCGAAGAAAGCGCCCCCGAGCACGATGCCGAACACGCCGCCGACGAGCGCGTCGCCCTCCCAGACCTCGAGCGCATGGGCCTGCTTCCGGGCGTGGAGCTCCGCGTAGAGCGCGAAGATCGGCGCGTTGATCCAGGTCTCCGGCCGGTCGGCGCAGGCGGTCACGACCGCGGCGAATGCGGTGTCGGTCCGCACCTCCCAGGGCGCGCGGAGGATGCGGCGGCGCAGGCTCCGCGAGACGTGCAGCGCGCCCACCGGCAGCACGCCGCGGAGCACCGGATCGACCCAGTGGACGTGCGGATCGTCGCGCTCCGCGGCCATCGGGAAGATCCCCGCCGCGTAGGCGCGCAGCAGCAGGTCCGCCGTCAGGGCAGGCTCCACGCGGCGCCGCACCGCGCTCAGCCGAGCGTCTCGGCGAGCCAGCCTTCGAGCCAGTGGATGTCGTAGGCGCCGGACTGGATCGCGGGATCGGCGAGGAGGGCGGTGAAGAGCGGCACCGTGGTGTCCACGCCGTCGACGATCAGCTCGCCAAGCGCCCGCCCGAGCCGCGCCAGCGCCTCCGGGCGGTCGCGGCCGTGGACGATCAGCTTGCCGATCAGGCTGTCGTAGTAGGGCGGGATCGTGTAGCCGCCGTAGAGCGCGGAATCGATCCGCACGCCGAGCCCGCCCGGCGCGTGGAACACCTTCACCCGGCCGGGACTCGGGGCGAAGTTCGGGAGCTTCTCCGCGTTGATCCGCACCTCGATGGCGTGGCCGCGGATCGCGAGCTCGTCCTGCACGAACGACATCGGCAGGCCGGCGGCCACGCGGATCTGCTCGCGCACGAGATCGACGCCGAAGATCGCCTCCGTCACCGGATGCTCGACCTGCAGGCGGGTGTTCATCTCGATGAAGTAGAACGCGCCGTCCTCGTAGAGGAACTCGATGGTGCCGGCGCCCACGTAGTTGATCGACGCCACCGCCGCGGCGCAGGTCGCGCCGATGCGCGCGCGGGTGGCGGCATCGATGGCGGGGCCGGGGGCCTCCTCGAGGATCTTCTGGTGCCGGCGCTGCAGCGAGCAGTCGCGCTCGCCGAGATGCACCGCGCGGCCCTGTCCGTCGCCGAAGACCTGCACCTCGATGTGGCGCGGCGTGGTGAGGTACTTCTCGAGGTAGACCTCGTCGTTGCCGAACGCGGCCTTGGCCTCGGCGCGCGCGGTGCGGAACGCAGTCTCCAGCGCTTCGGCATCGGCCGCCACCTTCATGCCGCGCCCGCCGCCGCCCGCGGTCGCCTTGACGATCACGGGGTAGCCGATGCCCTTCGCGACGGCGCGGGCGCTCTCGACGTCCGGCACGCCGCCCTCGGAGCCCGGCACGCAGGGCACGCCGAGGGCGCGCATCGTCTCCTTGGCGGCGATCTTGTCGCCCATGACGCGGATGTGCTCGGCGGTCGGGCCGATGAAGGCGATGTCGTGGTCGGCGACGATCTGCACGAAGCTGGCGTTCTCGCTGAGGAAGCCGTAGCCCGGATGGATCGCCTCGGCGCCGGTGATCTCGCAGGCGGAGATGATCGCGGGGATCGAGAGGTAGCTGTCGGCGGCGGCGGGCGGGCCGATGCAGATCGCCTCGTCGGCCATCCGCACGTGCATCGCGTCGCTGTCGGCGGTCGAGTGGACCGCGACCGACTGGACGCCCATCTCGCGGCACGCGCGGATCACCCGGAGCGCGATCTCGCCCCGGTTGGCGATCAGGATCTTGTCGAACATCGAGGCGCTACTCGATGATCATCAGCGGCGCGCCGTACTCGACCGGGCTGCCGTCGGCGACGAGGATGCGCCTGAGCGTGCCGGCATGGGGCGCGGGGATCTGGTTCATCGTCTTCATCGCCTCGATGATGAGGAGCGTCTGGCCCTCCGCCACCTGCGCGCCGATGGCGACGAACGGCTCGGAGCCGGGCTCGGCCGAGAGATACGCGGTGCCGACCATCGGCGAGGTCACGGCGCCGGGAAGCTGCGCGGGGTCGCCGCTCGGCACTGGAGCCGCCGGGGCGGGCAGGGCTGCGGCCGCGATCTGCACCGGCGCGGCCTGCACCACGCGCTCGATGCGCTTGGCGACGCGGACGTTCAGGCTGTCGTTGGCGCCGTACTCGCGCTTCACGGTGAGCTCGGTCAGGCCGTTGTGGTTGAGGAGTTCCGCCAGCGCCTGAATGAACGCGACGTCTGCATCAAGGCGGTCTCGTGTCATGCGGTCCTCGGTCTGGGCGCCCGCGAGGCGACGGTCTTCGCAGGGTGCGGCGCTTATACGCGGCGCTGTCCAGAGGGGAAAGCGCCAGATGGCATGGCCGCACATAGCGTTTGATACCGTTCGGGCGGTATGGCAGCGTGAAGCGTCACGTCCTGAACGGAGCGCCGATGCCCAACAGCCCGACGACCCCCGGCATCGCGCCGGCGCGGCTGGCGCCCGAGGCCTACGCCGCGAACTTCGCCGACACCGCGCCGCCCCTCGGCCGCCACGAGGCGCAGGTCGCGGCCGACCGCTGCTACTTCTGCCACGACGCGCCCTGCGTCGCGGCCTGCCCGACCGCCATCGACATCCCGCTCTTCATTCGCCAGATCGCGACCGGCACGTCCGATGCAGCGGCGCGCACGATCTTCGCGCAGAACATCATGGGCGGCATGTGCGCCCGCGTCTGCCCGACCGAGACGCTGTGCGAGGGGGCCTGCGTGCGCGAGGCGGCGGAGGGCAAGCCCGTGGAGATCGGGCGGCTGCAGCGCCACGCGACCGACGGGCTGATGGCCGAGGGCGCGCATCCCTTCGCGCGCGCCGCGCCGACCGGGCGGCGCGTCGCGGTCGTCGGCGCGGGGCCGGCGGGGCTCGCCTGCGCGCACCGGCTGGCGATGTTCGGCCACGAGGTGACGATCCTCGAGGCGCGCCCCAAGCCCGGCGGGCTCAACGAATACGGCATCGCGGCCTACAAGACCGTGGGCGGCTTCGCGCAGGCCGAGGTCGACTGGCTCCTCGGCATCGGCGGCATCCGCATCATCTACGGCGAGGTTCTGGGCCGCGACACCACGCTCGAGGCGCTTCGCGAGAGCCACGACGCGGTGTTCCTCGGCATGGGGCTCGCGGGCGTCAACGCGCTCGGGGTCGGCGACGGCATGGCGGGGGTGGACGACGCGGTGGGCTTCATCGCCGACCTGCGCCAGGCGGACGACCTCGCGCGGCTCCCTGTCGGGCGCGACGTGGTGGTGATCGGCGGCGGCATGACGGCCGTCGACGCCGCGGTGCAGGCGCGCCACCTCGGCGCCGAGACCGTCACCATCGTCTACCGCCGCGAGGCGGCGCGCATGGGCGCCTCGCGCCACGAGCGCGACCGCGCGGCGCAGGCGGGCGTCCGCATCGTCACCGGCGCCGCCCCCGTGGCGCTTGCCGGCACCGGCAGCGTGGCGGAGGTCGAGTGCGCCTACACCGGTGCCGCGGCGCCGGCCGAGACGTTCCGCCTCCCCGCCGACCAGGTGTTCCGCGCCATCGGCCAGCGCCTTGCGGGCGTGCCCGAGGGGCTCGCGCTCGCGGGCGGCAAGATCGCCGTCACCGGCCCCGGCCGCACCGGCCTGGGCCGCGTCTGGGCGGGCGGCGACTGCGCGGCAGGCGGCGACGACCTCACCGTGACCGCCGTGGCGCAAGGCCGCGACGCCGCCGAGGACATCCACCGCGCGCTCGGTCCGGCGTAGCGGCGGTGGAGGACATCGAGCCCGCGGTGGTGGCGCATTACGGCGCGCCGGGCCTCTTCGACCGGGTGCTGGCCGGGCTCGCGGCGATGGCGGTCGACCCGGCCCGCGTCACCGCCGCCGACCTCGCGGGCGTGGACCAGTTCCACACCGGCGGGACCGTCGCCACCGAGCACCTCTTCGCGGCGTTCGACCTGCCCGCGGGAAGCCGCCTCCTCGACCTCGGCGCCGGGCTCGGCGGCACCTCACGCTGGGCCGCGGAGCACCGCGGGGCGCAGGTGACCGGCGTGGATCTCACGCCCGAGTTCGTCGCCACCGCCAGCCGTCTCAGCGCGCTGACCGGGCTCTCGGACCGGACCGCATTCCTCGAAGGCAGCGCGCTCGACCTGCCCTCGGGCGACGCAAGCTTCGATGCCGTGGTGCTGATGCACGTCGGCATGAACGTCGCCGACAAGCCGCGGCTCTTCGCCGAGGCGGCGCGCGTGCTCCGCCCCGGCGGGCGGTTCGCGGCCTTCGAGGTCACGGCGGGGCCCGCGGGGCCGCCGGACGTGTTCCCGCTCCCCTGGGCCGCCACGGCGGCGGCGTCCTTCGTCGAGCCGCCCGAAGCCTATGTCGCGGCCGCCGGGGCCGCGGGCCTCACGCTCGCGGTGCAGGAGGACCGCACCGCCTTCGGGCACGCCTTCATGGCGGCAGCACTCGCCCGTGCCTCGGAGCACGGGCCGCTGCCGCTCGGGTTGCACCTCCTGATGGGCCCGACCGCGCCGCGGAAGTTCGCCAACTACCTCGCCAACATGGACGCGGGACGCATGACGCTGACGGAGTTCGTGTTCCTGAAGCCACCCGCCTGACGCTACCCGCCTGTCGCCACCCGCCCGACGCCGCGCAAAGGACCATGCCGATGACGATGCCTGACCTGCCCTGGGACGGCGGCTGCCGCTGCGGGGCGGTCCGCATCCGGATCACGCGGGCGCCGATCCTGACCGGCGCGTGCCACTGCACCGGCTGCCAGCGGATGACCGGGAGCGCCTTCTCCCTGTCGGTCGCCATCCCCGCCGACGGGTTCGAGGTGATCGTGGGCGTGCCGGTGATCGGCGGGCTGCACGGCGACGAGGCGCAGCACTACCATTGCCCCGCTTGCATGAGCTGGATGTTCACCCGCGCCGGCGACATGGACGTGATGGTCCGCGCGCCGGTGCTGGACGAGGTGCGATGGTTCGTGCCGTATATGGAGACCTGCACCTTGGAGAAGCTGCCGTGGGCCACGACGCCGGCCCGGCGAAGGTTCGAGCGGTTTCCCGATGCGGAGGACTATCCGGGCCTCATGTCGGACTTCGCGCAAACCGCCCTCTGACCAAAAGGAGCACCGCCTTGGCCGACCTCGCCACCACCTTTGCCGGCATCCGCAGCCCGAACCCGTTCTGGCTCGCCTCCGCGCCGCCGACCGACAAGGAGGTCAACGTCCGCCGCGCCTTCCGGGCGGGCTGGGGCGGCGTGGTATGGAAGACGCTGGGCGAGGCCGGCCCGCCGGTCGTCAACGTGGGCGGCCCGCGCTACGGCGCGATCTGGGGCGCCGACCGGCGGCTCCTCGGGCTCAACAACATCGAACTCATCACCGACCGCCCGCTCGAGGTCAACCTGCGCGAGATCACGGCGGTGAAGCGCGACTTCCCCGACCGCGCGATGGTGGTGAGCCTGATGGTGCCCTGCGAGGAGCAGGCCTGGCGCGCGATCCTGCCGCATGTGGAGGCGACGGGCGCCGACGGGATCGAGCTCAACTTCGGCTGCCCGCACGGCATGGCCGAGCGCGGCATGGGCTCGGCGGTGGGGCAGGTGCCGGACTACATCGAGATGGTCACGCGCTGGTGCAAGGCCGCGACGCGAATGCCCGTGATCGTCAAGCTCACGCCCAACGTGACCGACATCCGCGGCCCCGCCGAGGCGGCGCACCGGGGCGGGGCGGACGCGGTGTCGCTCATCAACACGATCAACTCGATCACCGCGGTGGACCTCGACAGCATGGCGCCCGAGCCCACGATCGACGGCCGCGGCACGCACGGCGGCTACTGCGGACCCGCGGTGAAGCCGATCGCGCTGCACATGGTCGCCGAGATCGCGCGGAGCCCCGCGACGCAGCGGCTGCCGATCTCGGGCATCGGCGGCATCACCACCTGGCGCGACGCGGCGGAGTTCCTCGCGCTCGGCGCGGGCTCGGTGCAGGTCTGCACCGCGGCGATGACCTACGGCTTCCGCATCGTGCAGGAGATGATCGCGGGGCTGTCGGACTGGATGGACGCGAAGGGCTACGCGACGGTCGCCGAGGTCACGGGCCGCGCGGTGCCGAACGTCACCGACTGGCAGCACCTCAACCTCGCCTACGTCACCAAGGCGCGCATCGACCAGGATCTGTGCATCAAGTGCGGGCGCTGCTACGCCGCCTGCGAGGACACCAGCCACCAGGCCATCGCGATGTCGCCGGACCGCGTGTTCACCGTGAAGGACGACGAGTGCGTCGCCTGCAACCTCTGCGTCAACGTCTGCCCGGTGGAGGAGTGCATCACCATGACACGGCTCCCCGAGGGCGCCGTCGACCCCCGCACCGGCATCGTGGTCGGCCCGCCGGCGGACTGGACGACGCATCCGAACAACCCCGCCGTCGCGGCGGAATAGGGCGTGCCCGAGGACGGCGCGCTTCGATCTTCAAGCGGCGCGGTCCTGAGGACCGGGGCCGCGCCGCTTGCAGTCTCCGCGGCGCCATCGGCTTCGCGGGGGACGGCACCGTGGCGGTGCTGCCAGCGGGCGCCGTCACGTCCAGCACCGGCAGCGTGGTCGCTCCGGCCGCGGACTGGACGACGCGTCCCGTCGCTTCCGCGGGCGCTGCCCTGTGGGGCATGTCCTTCCGGCGGCGCGGTCCCGCGGTTGGGGGCCGCGCCGCCCGCCGCGTCAGGCCGTCAGGCTGAGCGCCGGGGCCCGCGCCGGGTCCGCGAGCGTCCGCACGGTTTCGACCGCGCGCTCGGCCTGCGCCGCCCGCTGCGGCGAGGGCTCGCCGAAGCCGCGCACCACGGCCTCGCCGCGCGCGGGCTTCGCCTCGTCCTCGGCGGGGTCGGCCGCGGCGAGCCCGACCTCGGCAACCTCGGGCCGCTCCGCGAGCCGGGCCACCAGCGCCTCGGTGCGCTCGTCGCCGGCCAGTTCCAGCGCCGCCGCGCGCGCCTGCGCCGCCTCCGCGTCCGCATCGGGGGCCGAGGCCTCCTCGCGGGTCAGGATGGGGTCGATCGCGAACGGCACGATCGGCGCATAGAGCTCGACCTTGCTCGGCCTCGGCGCGCTGCCGGACGCCGGCGGCGCGGACGCAGGCGCGGACCCGGCTGGCGCGGCCGCAGCCGGAGCGGTCTTCGGCAGGATCGGTCTTGGCGGGAGCGGTCTCGACGGACGCAGGAGCGGCTTCGGCGGACGCGGCAGCCGAGGGCGCGGCACCGGGCGATCCGGCATCCGGATCATCGGACCCCGAAGCTGCGGCTTCGGGCGCAGGCGTCGCGGTGCTGCCGCCCGAGGGCTGCGGCCCGGATGCCGCGGGCGGCGGCGGCGCGTAGGGCCCCTCGTCCTGCGGCTGCGGAGCCGGCTGCTGCGCGGCCGGCGCGTCCGCGGACTTGTCCTTCTTGGCCTTGTCCTTGCCGTGCGGCTCGGCAGCGGGCTCCGACGGGGCCGGCTGTGGCTGCGGTTTGGGCTGCGGGCTCGGCCCGCCAAAGATTCCGATGAGCGACATGGGCTCGCAAGCTCCCTTTGGAAACATGCCCGCCACCCCATGCACCTTCCTACGCAGGTCTCCTTGCGGATCCCTTAATCAGCACAATTTCCGGCAAGCATCGTTAACGTCCCCGCCGATTGACTGCGCGCGCCGCTCTGCTAGCGTCCCGGGCGTCCCCAGCCCGATGAGGTGCTTCATGGCGCTCGACCGCAACGTGCCCCCGAACGACCTCGCGGCGTTCTGGATGCCGTTCACCGCGAACCGCCAGTTCAAGCGCGCGCCGCGGATGTTCGTGGCGGCGAAGGACATGCACTACACCACCGCCGACGGCCGGCAGGTGCTCGACGGCATCGCCGGGCTCTGGTGCTGCAACGCCGGCCACGGGCGGCCGCGCATCGTCGAGGCGGTGCAGGCCCAGGTCGCCGAGATGGACTACGCCCCCGCCTTCCAGATGGGCCACCCGAAGGCGTTCGAGCTCGCCAACCGCCTCGTCGGCATCGCGCCCGACGGCATCGAGCACGTGTTCTACACGAACTCCGGCTCGGAAAGCATTGATACCGCGCTGAAGATCGCCATCGCGTACCACCGCGTCCGGGGCCAGGGCACGCGCACGCGCCTCATCGGCCGCGAGCGGGGCTACCACGGCGTCAACTTCGGCGGCATCTCCGTCGGCGGAATCGTCAACAATCGCAAGTACTTCGGGACGCTTCTTGCGGGCGTGGATCACCTTCCCCACACGCATCTGCCGGACCGGAACGCCTTCTCGCGCGGCCAGCCCGAGCACGGCGCGCATCTTGCGGACGAGCTCGAGCGGCTCGTGGCGCTGCACGGCCCCGAGACCATCGCCGCGGTCGTGGTGGAGCCGATGGCGGGCTCGACGGGCGTGCTGATCCCGCCCAAGGGCTACCTCGAGCGGCTCCGCGCGCTGACCGCGAAGCACGGGATCCTCCTCATCTTCGACGAGGTCATCACCGGCTTCGGGCGGCTCGGCGCGCCCTTCGCGGCGCAGCACTTCGGCGTCGTGCCGGACATGATGACGGTCGCGAAGGGGCTCACCAACGGCACGATCCCGATGGGCGCGGTGCTGACCACGGGTGCGATCCACGACGCCTTCATGGACGGCCCGGAGGAGGCGATCGAGCTCTTCCACGGCTACACCTACTCCGGCAACCCGATCGCGTCCGCCGCGGGCCTCGCCACGCTCGAGACCTACCGCGAGGACGGGCTCTTCGAGCGCGCCGCCGAGATGGCGCCCTACTGGGCCGACGCGCTCCACGCGCTGCGCGGGCTGCCGCACGTCATCGACATCCGCAACGAGGGGCTGATCGGCGCGGTCGAGCTCGAGCCCATCGCGGGGGCGCCGACGAAGCGCGCCTTCGCCGCCTTCCTCGAGGCCTACGACCGCGGCATCCTGATCCGCACCACCGGCGACATCATCGCGCTGTCGCCGCCGCTCATCATCGACCGCGCTGAGGTGGACGAGCTCGTCGGCACGCTCGCGGACGTGCTGAGGACGCTGCACTGAGCGCGCGCGACAACCTCGCGATCGACGGCGCGCGGCTCTGGGAGAGCCTGATGGCGATGGCCGAGGTCGGCCCCGGCGTCGCGGGCGGCAACGACCGGCAGACGCTCACCGACGCCGACGCCGAGGGCCGCGCGCTCTTCCGGGACTGGTGCGAGGCCGCGGGCTGCACTATGGGGCTCGACGCGATGGGCACGATGTTCGCCCGCCGCGAGGGCGCCGACCCGGAGGCGGCGCCGGTCTACGTCGGCAGCCACCTCGACACCCAGCCGACGGGCGGCCGCTACGACGGCGTCCTCGGCGTGCTCGGCGGCCTCGAGGTGGTCCGCACGCTCAACGACCTCGGCATCACGACGCGCCGCCCCATCGTGGTCGCGAACTGGACCAACGAGGAGGGCACGCGCTTCGCCCCCGCGATGCTGGCCTCGGGGGTGTTCGCGGGCGTCCACGAGCTCGACTGGGCGCTCGGGCGCACCGACGCCGCGGGGCTCCGCTTCGGCGACGAGCTCGCGCGCATCGGCTGGCAGGGCGACGAGCCGGTCGGCGCCCGGCCGATCCACGCGATGTTCGAGCTGCACATCGAGCAGGGCCCGATCCTCGAGGCGGAGGGCTGCGAGATCGGCGTCGTCACGCACGGGCAGGGGCTCTGGTGGCTCGAGATCGCGCTCACCGGCCGCGACGCGCACACCGGCTCGACGCCGATGGCGATGCGCGTCGACGCGGGCCTCGGGATGGCACGGGTGATCGAGGCGGTGCATCAGATCGCCGTCGCGCACCAGCCGGACGCGGTGGGCGCGGTCGGCCAGGCGACCGTGCATCCGAACTCGCGCAACGTGATCCCCGGGCGGGCCGTGTTCACCGTCGACATCCGCTCGCCCGACGCGGCGAAGCTCGCCGCGATGCGCGAAGCCGTGGAGGCCGAGGCGCGGCGGATCGCGGAGGTCTCGGGGCTCGGCATCGAGATCGCCCCCGTCGGCCATTTCGAGCCCGTGACCTTCGACGCTGGGCTCGCCGCCACCGTGCGCGACGCCGCCGAACGCCTCGGCTACCGGCACCGCGACATCGTCTCGGGCGCCGGCCACGACGCCTGCTGGATCGCCCGCGTCGCGCCGACGGTGATGGTGATGTGCCCCTGCGAGGGCGGCCTCAGCCACAACGAAGCCGAGGCCATCACCCCCGATTGGGCCACGGCGGGCACCAACGTCCTCCTCCACGCGGTCCTCGAGACCGCGGAGGCGGTGACGGATGGCTGAGGTGACGAACGAGTTGCTGTACGAGGCCTTGAAGTCGATCCAGGCAACGCTCGCGCGACATTCGGAGGATTTTCGCGACCTCAAGGAGCGCCTTGGTATCTTGGAGTCGCAGGTCGCCGTGCTCGCCGGACAGTATGCCAGCCTTTCCAACCGATTCGACCGCCTCGATCTCCGCGTGGAACGCATCGAGCGCCGGCTCGAGCTGGTGGAAGGTTAGGCGCGAGGCTATGCGACACGCTTTGGTGATCGCCACACCATCTCGGGGCCTCACGAACCCGCCGCAGACCACCCGTCCCGCGACGGAGGCCTCGCATGGCGGATGACGAGCGGTCCTACGAGGCGATGGACGCGGGGAACCTCCACCGGCTGATCGACCTCAGCCGCAAGCAACTCGAGGATCTCTTCGCGCGAAAACCCTATTCTGGCAGGTTCCGCGAGGCGCTCCGGTTCATGGCGCTGTGCCAGGGCGCCGCGGACCACTACCGGAATGGCACGAGCGGCATCAAGGATTTCGACGTCTGGTGCTTCTTCACGCGGGTCGATGGCGACGGCTTCCCGCCGCGGCTGGTGCTGAACGCGGATTTCGGGCCCTCGAAGTTTGGCCGGCGCACCCGCGACGGCGACGAATATTTGGGACGGCGGATCGACATCATGGGGCGGAGTCTCGATTTCGCGGCAGACACAGAGGCGTCCGACCGAGTACAGGCCTGGCTCCGAGGCCCCGGCAAGTCGCCCGAGGCGCTGCGCCGCAAGAGCATGATCGGCCTCTGGCCCGAGCCCGCGTTCGGCCGCACCCTGTGGCCCCGCGACCCCGCCTGAAACCCGACAATCCGAGGACAGCCGCCATGCCCGCCACGATCATCCGCAACGGCACCGTCGTCACCGCCGACCTCAGCTATCCCGCCGACGTGGCGGTGGAGGGCGGCGTTATCACGGCTATCGGTCAGGGCCTGAGCGGCGATACGGAGCTCGATGCGACGGGGTGCTACGTGATGCCGGGGGGGATCGACCCGCACACGCATCTCGAGATGCCGTTCATGGGCACCTATTCCACCGACGACTTCGCCTCGGGGACGCGGGCGGCGCTGGCGGGCGGGACGACGATGGTGGTGGACTTCGTGCTGCCCGAGCCCGGGCAGGGGCTCCTCGACGCCAAGCAGCGCTGGCACAACAAGTCCGGCACCGCGGCGTGCGACTACTCCTACCACATGGCGATCACCTGGTGGGGCGAGCAGGTGTGGGGCGAGATGGCCGCCGTGACCGGGGCCGGGATCAATTCGTTCAAGCATTTCATGGCCTACAAGGGCGCGCTGATGGTGAACGACGACGAGATGTTCGCGTCGTTCTCGCGCTGCGCCGAGCTTGGCGCGATCCCGTTCGTCCATGCCGAGAACGGCGACGTGGTGGCCGAGCTGCAGCGCAAGCTGATGGCCGCGGGCAACACCGGGCCCGAGGCGCATGCCTTCTCGCGGCCGCCCGCGGTCGAGGGCGAGGCCGCGAACCGCGCCATCATGATCGCCGACATGGCGGGCGTGCCGGTCTACATCGTCCACGTGAGCTCCGAGGACGCGCACGAGGCGATCCGGCGGGCGCGGATGGCGGGGCAGCGCGTCTGGGGCGAGCCCCTGATCCAGCACCTCGTCCTCGACGAGAGCGAGTACCGCCACCCGGACTGGGACCACGCCGCGCAGCGCGTGATGAGCCCGCCGTTCCGCGACGCGCGGCACCAGGCGAGCCTCTGGGCCGGGCTCGCGTCGGGCTCGCTGTCGGTGGTGGCGACGGACCATTGTGCCTTCACCACGGCGCAGAAGCGCACCGGCATCGGCGACTTCACGAAAATCCCGAACGGCACCGGCGGGCTCGAGGACCGCATCCCGCTCCTCTGGACGCAGGGCGTGGCGACCGGCCGGCTGACGCCGCAGGAGTTCGTCGCCGTGACCTCGACCAACATTGCGAAGATCCTCAACGTCTACCCGAGGAAGGGCGCGATCCTCGTCGGCGCCGACGCCGACATCCTGGTGCTCGACCCCGAGCGGCGGCGCACCATCCGCGCCGCGGACCAGGTGTCGGCGATCGACTACAACGTCTTCGAGGGCATGGAGGTGCGGGGCCTGCCGCGCTACGTGCTGAGCCGCGGCCGCGTGACGGTGGACGACGGCCGCCTTGATGCCACCGAGGGGCATGGCGAGTTCGTGGCGCGCCCGCCGATGGGGCCGGTGAACCGCGCGCTCTCGGAGTGGAAGGCGCTGACCGCCCCCCGCGCGGTGGCGCGCAGCGGCATCCCGGCGAGCGGGGTGTGAGGCGCGTGGCGGGCGACACCGCCCGCTTCGGCAGCACGGTGGCAGGGTCATCTGCCAGATCAGGGTCAGAGCGCAACGCATTGTGACAAAAGCAGGAACTCTATCCCGGACGGAAATGGCGGGCCGATGCCATGCGGCGTCGCCGCTGCGGCGGCGAAGGGTGAAGGAACGTGTGAGCAATGAAGCGTAACTCATTGGCTAAAAACACTGAAGGAACGTTTCGGCCGCGTGGCCGCGGCGGCGCGGCACCTCATGCGCGGCTGGCGCCGAGGCGCCTTCGCGGAACATGCGAGGAGCGGGCTCTAACCCATTGGCTTGGCTTGCCTGAATGAGCGTGTCGGACCCAGTGGCCGTGGTGACGGCGGGCGGCAGCGGCATGGGGGCCGGGGCGGCGGAAGCGCTGGCGGCGGCGGGGTACCGGGTGGCGGTGATGTCGTCGTCGGGGAAGGGCGAGGCGCTGGGGCAGCGGCTCGGCGGCATCGGCGTCACCGGGTCGAACCGCTCGGCCGAGGACATCGCGCGGCTTCGCGACGCGGTGCTCGGCCGCTGGGGGCGCGTCGACGTGCTCGTCAACTCGGCGGGGCACGGGCCGCGCGCGCCGGTGCTGGAGCTTGCCGACGCGGACTGGCACGAGGGGCTCGAGGTCTACCTCCTCGGCGTGGTGCGGGCGGTGCGGGCCTTTGCCCCGGCGATGATCGCCGCGGGCGGCGGCGCCATCGTCAACATCTCGACCGCCTTCGCCTTCGAGCCCGACGCGGCGTTCCCGACCTCGGGCGTGTTCCGCGCCGGGCTCGCCGCCTACGCCAAGCTCTTCACCGACCAGCACGCGGGCGACAACGTGCGGATGAACAACGTCCTGCCGGGGTTCATCGATAGCCTGCCGGAACGCGAGGCGGCGCGGGTACGGGTGCCGCTCGGGCGCTACGGGCACGTGGCCGAGATCGCGGCAACGGTGGTGTTCCTCGCCTCCGCGGGCGGCGCCTACATCACCGGGCAGAACCTGCGCGTCGACGGCGGGATCACGCGGTCGGTATGAGCGGCGCCGCGCCCGAGGTGATCCGCGCCGAGGGGCTCGGGCTCACGTTCGCGACCGCGGACGGGCCGGTGCGGGCGCTCTCGGACGTGACGCTCGGGATCGAGAAGGGCGCGTTCGTGAGCTTCATCGGCCCCTCGGGCTGCGGCAAGACGACGTTCCTGCGCGCGGTGGCGGCGCTCGAGACGCCGACGGAGGGCACGCTCAGCGTCAACGGCACCAGCGCCGATGCGGCGCGGCGGGCGCGGGCCTACGGCTACGTGTTCCAGGCGGCGGGGCTCTACCCGTGGCGCACGATCGCGCGGAACGTGATGCTGCCCCTCGAGATCATGGGCTACCCGCGCGAGGAGCGGCGGGCGCGGGCGGCGCGCGTGCTCGACCTCGTGGGGCTCGGCGAGTTCGCGAGGAAGTATCCCTGGCAGCTCTCGGGGGGGATGCAGCAGCGCGCCTCGATCGCGCGGGCGCTCGCGTTCGACGCGGAGATCCTGCTGATGGACGAGCCCTTCGGGGCGCTCGACGAGATCGTGCGCGACCGGCTCAACGAGGCGCTCCTCGAGCTTTGGGCGCGGACCGCCAAGACCATCCTCTTCGTCACGCACTCGATCCCCGAGGCGGTGTACCTCTCGACGCGCATCGTGGTGATGAGCCCGCGGCCGGGGCGCATCACCGACGTGATCGAGAGCCCGCTGCCGCGCGACCGCCCGCTCGACATCCGCGACAGCGAGGCGTTCATCGCGGTGGCGCACCGCGTCCGCGAGGGGCTGCGGGCGGGGCACGATGCCTGAGCGCCGGACCGGTCCCGTGCTCGCCGTGGTCGGGGCGATCCTCGTGCTCTGGTACGCCGCCTGCGTGCCGATGAACGCGGCCTGGACGCGCGACCAGGCGGCGCGGGCGGGGGGCGCGGCGTCGTTCGGCGAGGTGCTCGGGGCATCGTGGGGCCAGCAGCGCCCGGTGCTGCCGGCGCCGCATCAGGTGGCGGGGGAGCTCTGGCGGACCGTGGCGCTGGTGCGGCCCGGCTCGAAGCGGAGCCTCGTCTACCATGCCTGGGTCACGCTCTCGGCGACGATGCTCGGCTTCGCGATCGGCGCGGCACTCGGGATCGGGCTCGCGGCGGCCATCGTGCATGACCGGGCGACGGACCTGTCGGTGATGCCCTGGGCCGTCGCGAGCCAGACGGTGCCGATCCTCGCGGTGGCGCCGATGGTGATCGTGGTGATGAACGCGGTCGGCGTGCAGGGCTTGCTGCCGAAGGCGATGATCTCGGCGTACCTCACGTTCTTCCCGGTCGTGGTCGGGATGGCGCAGGGGTTCCGGTCGCCGCAGCCGATGGACCTCGACCTGATGGCGACCTGGGGGGCGTCGCGGGGCCGGGTGTTTTGCCATCTGCGGCTGCCGGCATCGCTGCCGTACCTCTTCGCGTCGCTCCGCATTGCGGCGGCGGCGAGCCTCGTCGGGACCATCGTGGGGGAGCTTCCGACAGGCGCCGTGGCGGGGCTCGGCGCGCGCCTCCTGTCGGGGAGCTACTACGGGCAGACGGTGCAGATCTGGGCCGCGCTCGTCGCGGCCGCGGTGGTGGCGGCGGGGCTCGTGGGGGCGGTGGCGCTGGCGGAGCGCGCGGTGCTGGCGCGGATGGGGATGCCGCGGTGACGGACGGGCGGATCTGGCTCGTCGGTCTCCTCTGGGCGGCGGCCTGGGGCGCGAACGTCTGGCTGGCGCGGCGCCGCGGGCGCGGGGTGCGGGTGCTGGTGCCGGCGGTGTTCGGCGTGACGCTGGTGGGGCTCTGGGAGCTTGTCGTGCGGCTCTTCGACGTGCCGGGCGTGATCCTGCCTCCGCCTTCGGAGATCTGGGCGCGGGGGGCCGCGAGCCTCGGCACGCTCGGCGCGGATTTCGTGCAGACGTTCCTGAAGGGGGCGCTCGGGGGCTACGCGATCGGCGCGCTGGCGGCGTTCGGGACGGCGCTGGCGGTCGAGCGGTGGGCGTTCCTGCGCGTGGGCCTCCTGCCGGTGGCGGGGTTCGCGGCGGCGCTGCCGATCGTCGGCGTGGCGCCGATCTTCGTGATGTGGTTCGGCTTCGACTGGCCGTCGAAGGCCGCGGTCGTGGTGGCGATGGTGTTCTTTCCCGTCCTCGTCAACGCCGTGGCAGGGCTCGGGGCGGCGGGTGCTGCGGACCGCGACCTGATGGCGACCTATGGGGCATCGCGCAGGCAGGCGCTGGCGAAGCTCCGCATCCCGGCCGCGATGCCGTTCGTGTTCAACGGGCTCAAGGTCGCGACGACGCTGGCGCTCGTCGGTGCGATCGTGGCGGAGTTCTTCGGCTCGCCGACGGTCGGCATGGGCTACCGCATCTCCACCGAGGTGGGCCGGATGGGGCTCGACATGGTCTGGGCGGAGATCGCAGTCGCAGGGCTCGCGGGATCGGCGTTCTACGGAGCGGTGGCGCTCGTGGAGCGGGTGGTGACGTTCTGGCATCCGGGCCAGCGCCGGCGCGGGTGACGCCAAAACGGGCGCGGGCCGCTTTTTCAGGCCGCGTGGCGTGCCGGGGGGCTGGTCAGGGCAGGGCGGGGCTTGCAAGGTGCGGCGAGGCCCCCGAGGGTCTCGAGGGGCTCGAGGGGCGACAACAGGGAGACGGGGATGAAGACGGGACTTCTGGCGATGGGCCTGGCGCTGGCGGCGGGCACCGCGCAGGCCGCCGATCCGGTGACGCTGCAGCTGAAGTGGGTGACGCAGGCGCAGTTCGGCGGCTACTACGTGGCGCTCGACAAGGGCTACTACGACGACGAGGGGCTCGAGGTCACGATCAAGCCCGGCGGGCCCGACATCGCGCCCGAGCAGGTGATCGCGGGCGGTGGCGCCGACGTGATCGTGGACTGGATGCCGGCGGCGCTCGCCGCGCGCGAGCGGGGTCTGCCGCTCGTCAACATCGCGCAGCCCTTCAAGCATGGCGGGCTCGAGCTCACCTGCCTCAAGGAGACCGGCATCGCCACGCCCGCGGACTTCAAGGGCAAGACGCTCGGCGTGTGGTTCTTCGGCAACGAATACCCGTTCTATGGCTGGATGGCGAAGCTCGGGCTGCCGACCGACGGCGGGCCCGGCGGGGTGACGGTGCTGAAGCAGGCGTTCAACGTCGATCCGCTGCTGCAGAAGCAGGCCGACTGCATCTCGGTGATGACCTACAACGAATACGGCCAGGTGATCGACGCCGGCATCACGCCCGACCAGCTCGTGACGTTCAACTACCTCGACGTGGGTGCGGGCGTGCTCGAGGACGGGCTCTACGCGCTCGGGACGAAGCTCGACGATCCGGCGTTCGCGGACCGCATGGTGCGCTTCGTGCGCGCGAGCATGAAGGGCTGGAAATACGCGGAGGCCCATCCCGACGAGGCGGCGGCGATCGTGATCGACAACGACGCCTCCGGCGCGCAGACGCTCGAGCACCAGACCTACATGGCCAGCGAGGTCGCGAAGCTCACGGCAGGCTCGACCGGCGCGCTCGACCCCGCGGACTACGCGCAGACGGTCGACACCCTGCTGAGCGCGGTCTCGAAGGAGAACCCTGCGATCACCAAGGCCCCCGACGACGGCGCCTGGACGCACGCGATCACCGACAAGGCGCTGAACTGAGGGGTGCGGCGGCCGCCCGCATGGGGACGGCCGCCGCACGTCTGACTGTTGCGCGGCGAGGTCGCTGATGCGGGTGTTCGCGTCGGCGAAGTCGATTGAGCCGTCTCGTATTCGGGCATGTCCCGCAGGTCCGCCTCGCTCTTCTGCGGCAGCACGATCTGATCGTTGGCGTACTGCAGCTGGTCGAGCGGCAGCGCCACCGGGTGCTCAGCGATCCCGAGGAAGCCGCCCACGCCCACGACCGCGACGACCTGGTAGCCCTGGCGGCCGACGATGTCGATCTCGCCGTTGTCCTTGCCGGACTCCGACAGCACGGTCTTGCCGCGGAGGTCGCCGACGGCGAGGTCGGAGAGCGGCCCGCGCGCCGGCGTGGCATCGGGGGCGGCAGCGGGCGCGGACGTGGGTCTCGCCACGACGACGGGGTTCTGCTTTGCGGGCGGCGTGTCGGCGGGCGCCACGGTGCCGACGGCGTTTTGCTGCGGAGCCCTCCCGGCCCCGGATGTGTCGACGTTGACCTGCGCCTTCTCCTGGTTGACCTGCACGTTCGTGTCGCCCGCCTGCTCGACGTTGACCTGCGGCTTGGCCTCCTGCCCGCCGACCATCCGCACGTTCACCTGCGGGTCGGTCTGGCTGACGGCGACCTTCGGCCGGGCGTCGCTGTCCACCGTCACGTCGGGCTCGGCCTGCAGGATCTGGATGTCGGGCTGGGCGGCGTTGACGGTGATCTTCGGCTTCGGCTGGCCGACCGTCACCTCCGGCGTCGCCTGGTCCGGCGAGACCCGGGGCTTCGGGGTGTCGACCGTCACGGTCGACTTCGGCTGCCCGACGACCATTTGGCCGCCCGCGACCGGTGCGGTCGTGGTGGCCGCGGTGTCCGCCGCCGGCTGCTGGCCCCCGGCGGGCTGGTCGCTCGCCTGCTGGCCGAAGGCGGGTGCGGCAGACAGGGCCGCCGCAGCGGATGCCGGCATCGCTTTCATGGTCAGTGTCATCGGGTTTCCTTCGAGTTCGGTGCCGCCGCGGACGCGCCGAGCGGCTTCATCGGCTTGCGGGGCGCAGCGGCCGTTTCCCGCCGATGTTCGGGGAGAAGATCGATGCGGGGCGAGGGAACGATTGGGCCCCGGCGGTAACGTTCCGCCAGCGCTCAAACACTTGTTAACGCACGCCTGCGATGGTGAGGCACGGCGGCCCGGCGGGCGAGGGACATGCACGACGACCTATCACTCCTGGCGCGCAAGGCGGCGGCTGGCCGCCCGCCGGTCGATCCCGACGTCATCACGCCCGAACGGGCGCTCCGGCAGGCCTGCGCGCGGGCCGGGCAGGAGGCGCTCGATCTCGTCGTGGGCGTGACGGCGGTCACGGAGCGCCGGATCACCACGGAGGAGCTTCTCGAGACGCTCGAGGATCGCGCGCTTCTGGCGGTGCTTGACGGTCCGGGCGAGGGGCTCGGACTGCTCGCGATCTCGGCCCCCGTGCTCGCGGCGTTCCTCGAGATGCAGATGATCGGCCGCGTCGCCCCCGTCGAGCCGCCGCCCCGGCGCCCGACCCGCGCCGATGCCGCCATCGCCACGGGCTTCGTCGACGCGCTCCTGGAGGGCTTCGAGCGCGCGCTCGCGGGCACGCCGCACGCCGTCTGGGCCGGCGGGTTCCGCTACGGCTCGTTCCTCGAGGAGGCACGGCCGCTCGGGCTATTGCTCGAGGAGCCCGCCTACCGCGTGTTCGACGCCGAGCTGGACCTTGCCGAGGGCGTGCGCCGGGGGCGCGTGACGCTGGCGCTGCCGGCGACGGGGCGCGGCGCGATGCCTCTCGCGCGGCCGATGACGCCGATGTCGAACGCCGCGACCGAAAGCTGGGCGACGCGGCTCGAGGCCACGGTGATGGAGACCGAGGCCGAGGTGGAGGCGGTCCTCGCGCGGCTGACGCTGCCGCTCTCGGCGCTTCTCGGCCTCAAGCCCGGGATGCTGATCCCGGTCGAGCGGCAGGCGCTCGAGGCGCTGACGCTCGAGGGCGCCGACGGCCGCAAGCTCGCCGCCGCCCGGCTCGGGCAGACCCGCGGGCACCGCGCGGTGCGGCTCACCGGCTCCGAGCTGCCGGGCACGACGCTCCCCGACCAGGAGATGTCCGCCCCGACGCTCGGCACCGGCACAGGGGTGCAGGCGCTCTGAGCGCGTCGGTCCGGCGGGCTTTCGCGACCGCAGCCCGCGCCGCATGGTCGTGCGCCGGTCGCCCGCGGCGGGTGACACCGCCGAACCTGCGCCCATGCGTCGTGCCGTCAGGCCCGTCGCACGCGGTCTCCCTCCAAGCGGTAGGGTCCGGGTCCTGCCACCAGCGCGCCGTTCGGCTCTGGGCTGGCGGCGGCCTGAACAGCGCGTCGGTTAGGCGGCCTCCGTGACCGCAGGCTGTGCCGCACGGCCATGCGTCGGTCGCCTGCAACGGACGGGTAACACTGCCGAACCTGCGCCCATGCGTCGTGCCGTCAGGACCGGCGCACGCGGTCTCCGTCCGAGCGGTAGGGTCCGGGTCCTGCCGCCAGCGCGCCGCCCGGCTCGGGGCTGGCGGCGGCCTGAGCAGCGCGTCGGTTTAGCCGCCTCCGTGACCGCAGGCTGTGCCGCATGGTCGTGCGTCGGCCGCCTGCAATAGTCGCAACCGCCGACTCTGCGCCCAATGCGTCGTGCCGGCAGGACCGTCATCCGCAGTCCCCAAGCGGCGGGGTCCGGGTTCCACCGCAAGCGCGCCGACGCCCGGCTCGGGGCTGGCGGTGGTCTGAGCAGCGCGTCGGTCCGGCGACCTCCGCGACCGAAGCCCGCGCCGCGAAGACGTGCGCCGGTCGCCCGCGGCGGGTAACACCGCCGAACCTGCGCCCATGCGTCGTGCCGTCAGGACCGGCGCACGCGGTCTCCCTCCAAGCGGTAGGGTCCGGGTCCTGCCGCCAGCGCGCCGAAGCCCGGCTCGGGGCAGGCGGCGGCCTGAGCAGCGCGTCGGTTAGGCGAGCCCCCGCGGCCGGCCGCGCCGCATGGTCGGTGTCCCGCCTCGCGGGTGCCACCGCCTAACCGGCGGCCATGCGTCGTGGCCGGGCGCGGTCCTCCAAGCGGAGGGGTCCGGGTTCCACCGCACGCGCGCCGAAGCCCGGCTCGGGGCTGGCGGCGGCCTGAGCAGCGCGTCGATTAGGCGGGCTTCCGTGATCGCAGCCCGCGCCGCATGGTCGGTGTCGACCGCCTGTGGCGGGTGCCACCGCCGAACCGGCGCTCAATGCGTTGTGCCGTCGGGACTGTCGCACACTGTCCGTGACCGCAGGCCGTGCGCATGGTCGTGCGTCGGTTGCGTGCGACGATCGGGTGCCATCGGGCCCGGTTCCCGCCGCAAGCTCGTCGACGCCCGGCTCGGGCAGACCCGCGGGCGCTGCGCGGTGCGGCTCACCGG
The DNA here is from genome assembly GCA_965219015.1 of Paracoccaceae bacterium. Lineage (GTDB taxonomy): Bacteria > Pseudomonadota > Alphaproteobacteria > Rhodobacterales > Rhodobacteraceae > CBDCNH01. The sequence goes on along the minus strand of CBDCNH010000011.1, from coordinate 150,153 downwards.
CTCCGAGATGGCCGGCACGGCGCTTCCCGACCAGGAGATGCCCGCCCCGACGCCCGGCTCCGGCCCGGGGCTGGCGGCGGCCCGAGCGGCGCGAAGACGGCCGCCGCAGAGCCGCCGGCCGGGAGCGTCGCGCGATACGCTATCCGGACACGCGGCCTGCGCGCATCGAGCCGTGCCAGCGCCTGATCCCGCGCGCCGCTCCGCCCCGAGCGATGCCGCCTGCGCCCGTGCGGGCGTCAACTCCGGGTCGGGCGCTACTCGCGCGTGGGCGTCGCCCCCCGTTCGCGCTGCGGTTCAACCCCCCCGAGCTGTAGCTCAGCGGTCCCGCTTGGCCCGATCCGGCGTCGGTCGCCGGCCCGACGTCGCCAGAGCGGAACGCCCGATCGGCGACGCGCCGAGGTCAACGCCTGGCGAACGGGCCAAGAAGACGGGCGTTCACACCCACCGGCGGTCGGGGCCCCAGCCGAACGACATTCCCCGGTCGGGCACGAGGGCGGCACGGAGCGGCGCCGCGATGAAGGCGACGAGGACGCAGAGCCCCTCGGTCAGCCGCCTCGCGACACGCACATCGGCGACCCGGAACCTGTAGAGCCCGTGCGCCCCGTTTCCCCCCTTGCCTGCCGCGACCTCGCCCCCGACGCCGCCGCTGAGGCGCGGTCCCGCCGTCATCAGCGGCCCGTCGCGCCACGGACCGTGGCCGGCGTACCTCAGGGGCGCCACCCTGCGCGCCGATGCGAGATGCATGTTGGTGATGCGGCGCGGATGTGCTACGGCGTTCGCATCCGCAAGATCGGCAAGGGAGGCGCTCCATGACGGTTCGGTTTGCGCTCTCGCGGCGACACCGTGGCCTTGCGCCGCGCATGTCGTGTGCGGTCCGGACGGCCTGAGGGCTCTTCGGACCACCCGCTCCGGCTTTCCATACCCGCACGGGCCCGAGGTCCGCGCGCGAGAGGCCGGTTCCTTCCCTTTGCCAGAGGATCCCGCGCGCCATCCGCGCCGGGAGGACCAGCATGGACATCATTCCGACCATCGCGGGCGCGGGCCCGCGGAGCCGCATCGACGCGGTCATTCTGGAACACGGGGCCTGGCGGGTGCTCGGCGCCGCGGCGCTGGCGCTCGTGCGGCGCCGGCGCCCGCGCGAGGCGACGGCGCTGACGGCGCACCTGCGGCGCGACATCGGCCTGCCGCCGGAGCCGCCCTCGCGGGGCTATCTTGACGTGCGGCACTGACGCCGCAGCGCTGGCGGCGGGCCGTGCTCCGCGCCATAAGGGCGCATGACCGACCAGAACGCTCAGGTTTCCCGCCTGCACCTGCCGCGCCCCGACCCGTGGTCGGCGGGGGCGCTCGCCATCGCGGCGTTCGTGCTCCTGCCCATCGCCGCCGTCGCGGTGCTGGCGCTGACGCCCGCGGAGAACGTCTGGCCGCATCTCGCGGCGACGGTGCTGCCGCGCTACCTCGGGAACACGCTCCTGATGGCGGGCGGGGCGGGCGCGCTCGCGGCGGTCGCGGGCACCGGCACGGCCTGGCTCGTGACGATGTACCGCTTTCCGGGCTCGCGCGTGCTGACCGTGCTCCTCCTCGCGCCCCTCGCGGTGCCGGCCTACGTCGGGGCCTACGCGCTCGTCGACTTCCTCGACTACGCAGGCCCGGTGCAGACCGGCCTCCGCGCCGCCTTCGGCTGGACCTCGGCGCGCGACTACTGGTTCCCCGCCGTGCGCTCGCGCGGCCTCGCCGTCGCGGTCCTGGGCGCGGCGACCTATCCTTACGTCTACCTCCTTGCGCGCGCGGCCTTTCGCGAGCAGTCGGGCACCGCCTACGAGGTCGCGCGGGCGCTCGGCGCGGGGCCGTGGCGCATGGTCCTCAGCGTCGGGCTGCCGCTCGCGCGCCCCGCCATCGCCGCGGGCACCGCGCTCGCGATGATGGAGACGGTCAACGACTTCGGCGTCGTGGACTACTTCGGGGTGCAGACGCTGACGACCGGCATCTTCTCGGTCTGGCTCTCGGGCGGCAACGCGGGCGGGGCGGCGCAGCTCTCGCTCGTCATCCTCGGCGTGATCCTCGCGCTCGTCGCGGCCGAGCGGATCGCGCGCCGCCGGCAGCGCTACTACCGGCTCAGCCGCGCGCAGCGGCCCGTCGCCCCCCAGCGCATCGCGGGCGCGCGGGGCTGGCTCGCGACGGCCGCCTGCGCGCTGCCGTTCGCCGCGGGCTTCGTCGTGCCGGTGGCGGTGATGGCGGGCCATGCGGCGGGCTCGGAGGCGTGGCTCTCGCCCGACCTCGGCGAGGCCTTCGTCCACACCGCCACCGTCGCGGGCGCCGCGGCCGTGCTCACCGTGGCGGCGGCGGTGTTCCTCGTCTGGGGCATCCGCGTCGCGGGCCGCCGGCTGCCGCGGCTCCTCCTGCCCGCGACGGTGATCGGCTACGCCGCCCCCGGCGCGGTGCTCGCGGTCGGCATCCTGATCCCGATGGCCGCCCTCGACCACCGCGTCGCGGACCTCGTGCTGGCGCTTACCGGCCGCGACCCCGGCCTCCTCGTCACCGGCACCGCGGCGGGGATCGTGATGGCCTATGTCGTGCGCTTCTTCGCCATCGGGCAGGGCGCCGTCGACGCCGCCTTCGGGCGCATCCCGCCGAGCCTCGGGCTCGCCGCGCGGTCGCTCGGCCGCAGCCCCGGCGCCACGCTGCGCGCGGTCCATCTGCCGCTCATCCGCGGATCGGTGCTGACGGCGCTGCTCCTCGTCTTCGTCGACGGGGTGAAGGAGCTGCCCGCGACGATGCTGCTCCGGCCCTTCGACTACGAGACGCTGGCGACGCGGGTACACGAGAAGGCGAGCCTCGAGAACCTCGGCGACGCCGCGCCCGCGGCGCTCCTCGTCACGCTGACGGGCCTTGTCGCCGTGGCGCTCGTCGCGCGCGCGAACCGCTGATTGACAGCGGCGCGGATCGGCCGCCCAATCGCGCGGCGCCGCCCGGACGCGAGATCCGGGGGCTCGATCAACCCCGGGAGGATGCCATGCAAACCCTGCGAACGCTGCTGATCGCTGCCCTGCTGAGTGCCTCGGCCGTCGCCGCCGATGCCGCGCCGAAGCGCGTGCTGGTGTTCGGCGACTCGATCTCCTGGGGCTGGAAGCCCGTCGCCGAGGGCACGCCTACGACGCGCTACGACGCCGCCGACCGCTGGCCCGACGTGATGGCAGAGGCGCTCGGGCCCGGCTACGAGGTCGTCACGGACGCCCTGAGCGGCCGCACCACCGACGTGGACGACCCCGGCGCGCCGATGACCGGAGCCGGCCTCAACGGCGCGGACTACTTCCCCGCCGCACTCGCCGCGCAGATGCCGCTCGACCTCGTGGTCATCATGCTCGGCACCAACGACACCAAGGCCGTGTTCCACCGCACGCCGTTCGAGATCGCACTCGGCGCGGGGCACCTCGTCGCCATCGCGCAGGGCTCGGGCGAGATGTTCGGCGGCGGCTGGTACAGCTACGGCGCGCCGAAGGTGCTGCTCGTCGCGCCGCCGAAGATGGGGCCGCAGAACGTGTTCTCGGAGACCTTCGAGGGCGACACCGGCGTCGCGCGCTCCGCGGGCCTCGCCGCCGCCTACAAGGCCGTCGCCGACGCCGCGGGCGCCGCCTTCCTCGACGCCGGCGCCGCGATCTCGACCGACGGCGTGGACGGCGTCCACCTCAGCGCCGACGCCGAACGGACGCTTGGCGCCGCGGTCGCCGAAAAGGTGCGCGCGGTGCTGCCGTAGCGCCGTGCCGTCGGCCGTCGCGCGCGGACCTCGCCTCGAACGCGGCGTGCGTCGCTGTGAGCCGAGCGATGTCCCCGGCCGGGAAGGCGGTCCGCGCGGCATCGGCGAGGATGTTCGGCAGCAGGTGCCCGTCCGTCTCGGCTTGGCGAGACTGCCCGCATCGAAGAACCATGCGCGGCCGGTACGCTCGCGGTCGTCGTCGAGAAATCCGTCATGCGGGGCCTCGCTCCGCCTCCGGGACGTCGCGCGCCATCGAGAAGGTGGCCGAGGGGCGGACCGCCCCGCTGCCGGTCCCGGAGCGATCCGTGCCCGCTGCGGATCTCGGCGCGCGCCTTCTCCCGCGTGCGCCGCGCCGCCCGGCTAGCGCATCACCGGCATGGTGAACTCCGGGTCGGCCCGCAGGCCCTTCGGCCAGCGCGTCGTCGTGGTCTTGAGGCGGGTATAGAAGCGCAGGCCCTCGGGGCCGTAGATCGCGTGGTCGCCGAAGATCGAGGCCTTCCAGCCGCCGAAGGAATGGAACGCCATCGGCACCGGGATCGGCACGTTGACGCCGACCATGCCGACCTCCACGGCCTCGGCAAAGGCGCGCGCGGTGTCGCCGTCGCGGGTGAAGATCGCGGTGCCGTTGGCGTAGGGGTGGCGGTGGATGAGGTCGAGCGCCGCGGCGTAGTCGGGGCGGCGAACGACCGCGAGGACGGGGCCGAAGATCTCGTCGCGCCAGACGCTCATCTCGGGCGTCACGCGGTCGAGGAGCGTGCCGCCGATGAAGAACCCGTCCTCGCAGCCCTGCATGTCCTGCCGGAAGCCGCGCCCGTCGACCACCACCTCCGCGCCCTCGGCCTCGCCCGCGTCGATGGCGCCCTGCACGCGCGCCAGCGCCTCCGCCGTCACCAGCGGCCCCATCTCGGAGCCGGGCTCCGACGCCGGCCCGATCTTCAGCGCGCGGATCATCGGCGCGAGCCGGTCGACCAGCGCGTCGGCCACCGCGTCCGTCACCGGCACCGCGACCGAGATCGCCATGCAGCGCTCGCCCGCCGAGCCGAACGCCGCGCCCATCAGCGCCGCGGCCGCCATGTCGAGGTCGGCGTCGGGCATCACGACCATGTGGTTCTTGGCGCCGCCGAGCGCCTGCACGCGCTTGCCGGCCGCGGTGCCCGTCCGGTAGATCGTCTCGGCGATGGCGGTCGAGCCGACGAAGCTCACCGCCTTGATCTCCGGGTGCGCGAGGATCGCCTCCACCGCCGCACGGCCGCCCTGCACGACGTTGAACGCGCCGTCCGGCAGGCCCGCTTCGGTCAGCCAGCGGGCCAGCAGCAGCGCGGCGGAGGGGTCGCGCTCGGAGGGCTTCAGCACGAACGTGTTGCCCGCCGCGAGCGCCAGCGGGAACATCCAGAGCGGCACCATCGCGGGGAAGTTGAAGGGCGTGATCCCGGCGCAGACGCCGAGCGGCTGGCGGACCGAGATGCTGTCGACGCCGGTGCCGACGTTCTCGGAGAACTCGCCCTTCAGGAGGTGCGGCGCGCCGGTCGCGAACTCGACGACCTCGATGCCGCGCGTGACCTCGCCCATCGCGTCGTCGTGCGTCTTGCCGTGCTCGGCGGAGATCGCGCGCGCGAGCGTGTCGGCGCGGTCCCAGAGGATGCGGCAGAAGCGGTCGAGCACGCGCGCGCGCCGGAGCGCCGGGGTCGCGGCCCAGGCGGGCCAGGCCGCGCGGGCCGCCCCGACGGCCGCGTCCACCTCCGCCGCCCCGCCGAGCGGCACCCGCGCCGCCTCCCGCCCGGTCGCGGGATCCCACACCGCCTGGCTCTCGTCCGATGTGCCCGCGACCGCCTTGCCGCCGATCCAGTGCGTGATGTCCGCCATGCCGCCCTCCCGAGTTGCCGCAAGCCATACCGCGCGGCGGCGCGCGGGGGCAATCCGCATCGGCCCGACAGCCGTCCGGGCGCCACGCGCAGGTCCGTCGGTGCCGCGGTGGCGGTGATGCCAGCGTGCTCCGCCGCGACACCGGGGTTCCCGGCCATGAGAGCGACACGAACCGCAACAATGGGACCGGGCATTCCCCTCGTGGTGTCGCGACGCACCAGGCCGCAACCGTTCCCGGCCCGTCAGGGAACCGAGGCGAGGCGTGACGACGCGCGCCTTGTGGCGCAGGGCGCTCGTGCGACCTGGTCGGGCGTTGCCCGGTGACCGCACCACGCCGGCCGAACGGCGACGCTGCGTCGTCAGCCGATGCTGTCCTGGCGATAGAGGGCGTTGGCGCGCAACAGGTGGTCGCGCATCGCGGCTTGCGCGGCGGCGACATCCCCGGCGCGGATCGTCTCGAGGATGGTGCGATGTTCGGAGAGCGTCAGGTGCTCGGCGCCGCGCTTGCGTACCATATCGACATGGAAGCGGGCTAGCCAGTCGAAGATCGCCCGGGACACGGCGAGGAAGATCGGGTTGCCGCTGATGGCGGCGATCTCGACGTGGAACTGTCCGTCGAGGGCCAGGAACACGGCCGGGTCGGCGCGCTGGCCTTCCTGGCGGCCGAGGACCGCCTCGAGCCGCTCGAGGTCGGCGGGTCTGGCCTGCGCGGCGGCGATGGCGACCATCTGGCACTCGAAGACCACGCGGGCCTCCTTCAGGTGCTCCATCGTCGAGGCGGAATGGGTCAGGACATGATGCATCCCGAGCGCCATCGGCTCGATCAGCGCCTCGAGGTTGGGCTGGCCGACGCGGGGGCGCTCGCCGTGCTTGATCTCGACGAGGCCCATGCGCTGCAGGTTCTGCATCGCCTCGCGGATCGCCGGGCGTCCGACCTGGTATTCGGACATCAGCTCGCGTTCGGAGGGCAGGGCTGCGCCGGGCTCGAGCCGGCCGACCGAGATCAGGGCGAGGAGGCGCGACTGCACCTCGTCCGAGAGCTTGCGGCGCTTGATGGGTTCGTTCTGCTGGTCCATGCCGTGGCCCTCTACCCGTCCCGGCGGCGGCTGCCAATCGGGAGCTGTCATGCCGGCCTCCCGCGCGTGACGGCGAGGGCGAGCATGCCGATGATGAGCAGCCCCTGGATGATGTCCTGCATGCCCTGCGGCAGGCGCCAGACCTGCATGGTCGAGACGACGAGGATCAGGAGGACCGAGCCGAGAAAGGTGCCGAGCGCGGTGGAGCGGCCGCCGAAGATGAGCGAGCCGCCAAGGACCACGGCGCCGACCGATTGCAGCAGGTAGGGCGCACCCATGTCGAGAAAGGCGCCTCCGGCATAGGCTGAGAGGAGGGCTCCCGCGAGGGCGGCGGCAAGGCCGCTGATCAGGAAGGCAGTTGTGGTGACGGCCCCGGTGCGGATGCCGGCGAAGTCGGCGGCACGGGCGTTCTGGCCGGTGGCGGAGAGCTTCCGGCCGAAGGCGAGGCGGCGCAGCGCGAGGCCGGCGGCGGCGGTGGCGAGGAGGGCGAGCACGAGGATCGCCGGGATGCCGCCGATCGATCCGCTGGCCAGCCAGCCGAGCGAGGGCGGGGTGCCGAAGCCGCGGACGGTGCGGTTGACGAGGAGCGTGGCCGTGGCGAGGAGGTAGCCGGTCGCCAGCGTGGCGATCATCGCGGCGATGCCCAGGCGGACGACGAGGACGGCGTTGACCGCCCCGACCGCGAGGCCCGCGGCGAGTGCTGCGCCGAGGGCCAGCGGCAGGCCGGCGTCCTGCCCGCCCGAGAGGGTGACGGTGATGAAGGCCGAGAGGGTGACGACGCTCGCCACCGACAGGTCGATGTTGCCGCGGCCGGTGGCGATGACGAACATCTGCCCCAGCGCGACGATCGTCAGGAACGAGGCCGAGCGCGCGATGCCGGCGAGGCTGGCGAGGGTGAAACGGTCCGAGCCGAGCGAGAGCACCAGCCAGAGCGTGAGCACGCAGAGGGCCGCCCAGATCCAGCGGTGACGCCCGGTAAAGCCTGTGAGCCGGATCATCCGTGGACCTCCCGGCTGTCGCCGAGGCCGCGCAGGCCGAGGATGGCGATGAGCAGGAGGCCCTGCACGGCGGCGTTGAAGTCGGTCGAGACGCCGAGGCTGCCGAGGAGCGCGCCGATCAGCGACAGGGTGACGGCGCCGGCGGCGACGCCGACCGGGGAGATCACACCTCCGAAGAGGCGGCAGCCGCCGAGGACGACGGCGGCGACCGAGAGGAGCGTGTAGCCCGAGCCCGCGTTGATGTCGCTGGCCCCGTTCATGGAGGTGATGGCGAGGCCGCCGCAGGTCGCGAAACCGCCCGCGATGACGTAGCGCAGCACCGAGTAGGTCAGGATCGGCCAGCCCGAGCGGGTCATCGACGCCGGGTTGGCGCCGAAGCCGCGCAGGACGGTGCCGGTGCGCGAGCGGTGGATCAGCACGGCGACGAGGGCGGGGACCACGATCAGCACCAGCGGCGTCGGCAGGCCGGGGATGCTCCACTGCGTCAGGGCGCGGAGCCATCCCGGCGCGGCGCCGCCGGGGGTCGGCTGGATCGAGGTGCCGATGCCGTACCAGACGAAGGACGCGCCCAGGGTGACGACGATGGCGGGGATCGCGCGGGTGCGGATCAGCACCGCCATCAGGGCATAGCCGCCGATGGCGGTGGCCAGCGCCAGAAGGCCCAGCGGCGGCGAGGCGACCAGCAGGGTGGCGCCGAGGACGTTGACGAGGCCGGCGAAGCTGCCGATGCCGAGGTCCACCTCGCTGCCGCCGACGATGAACATCTGCGCGAGGGCGATCAGTGTCAGGGCGACCGCGGGGCCGAGCAGCAGCTCCATTCCGAAGACGCTCGCGACCAGCGGATTGAGCGAGACGAGGGCGGCGGCGACGAGGACGAGGCCAAGGAGGGCGGCGTTCTCGAGCGCGTGTCGGGCGAGGCGGCGCAGCGGGCTTCGGCCGGCGGCGGTGGCGGCCGCGCCGGTGCGCGCAGCGAAGGCTTCGGCGACGATGCGGTCCTCGGAGATCTCGTCGTGGCCGAGTTCGGCGGCGACCCGGCCGCCGCCGATGACCAGCACCCGGTCGCAGACCGCGAACTCGGCGTCCTCGGTCGAGTGCCAGACCACCAGCTTGCCGGACCGGGCGACCTCGCGCGCCATGCGCCAGAAGCGTTCCTTGGTGCCGATGTCGACGCCGCGGGTCGGGTCGTCGAGGATCAGGATCCGCGCGTCGGTGGACAGGGCGCGGGCGCCGAGGGCCTTCTGCTGATTGCCGCCGGAGAGATCGAGGATGCCGCTCGCGAAGCGGGCCGGGTCGAGGTCGAGCGCCTGCGCGGCCGGAAGCAGCGCGGCGCGCTCGGCGCGGGCCGAGACCGGCGCCAGGCCGGCGCGGCGGGCGATGCGTCCGATCGAGATGTTCTCCTCTACCGACCAGAGCGGGAAGACGCCGTCCTCGGTGCGGTCGCCGCTGACATGCGCCGAGGCCGCCTGCCGGGCGGCCGGGGCGCGGCCGTGGTGGATGGCGGCGAGAAGGGCGCGCTGGCCCTCGCCCTCGAGCCCTGCGATGCCGACGATCTCGCCGGCGTGGAGCGCGAGGCCCGGACCGCCGGCGGGATCCTCGAGGGTCAGGAGCGCCGGGCCGAGCCGCCCGCCGTGGCCGCGCCTGAGGCGCTGCCGGCTGCCACCCATCACCGCGACGAGGCGGTCGTGGTCGAGCTCGGTGGCCGGCGCGTCGAGGACCGGGCGGCCGTTCCGCATCACGAAGATGCGATGCGCGATGTCCAGCACCTCGGACAGCTTGTGGCTGATGAAGATCACCGCGAGGCCGTCCCCGGCGCGGCGGCGCAGGTGCGCGCGGAGCTGCACGCTGCGCTCGGCATCGAGCGAGGACGACGGCTCGTCGAGGATCAGCAGGCGCAGGCCGGGGGCCGAGGCGGCGCGGGCGATCTCGACCATCTGGCGCTGGCCGATGGCAAGGCCGCCGACGCGGTGGTCGCCGCGGATGCCGCTGCCGGGGAAGATGTCCTCGATGGCGGTCTCGGCACGGCGGGCGTAGTCGCGGCGCCAGCCGAAGCGCCGTGGCGAGGCGGCGGGTTGCTCGACGAACAGGTTCTCGGCGACGGTGAGGTTGGCGCAGAGCGACAGCTCCTGCCAGACCGTGCGGATGCCGGCGGCCTGCGCGGCGCGCGGGCTGTAGGCGTCCCCGAGGGGCGTGCCGTCCAGCGTCAGGGTGCCGTCGCGGGGCCGGGTGGCGCCGCCGAGCACGCGCATCAGCGTGCTCTTCCCGGCGCCGTTCGCCCCGACGAGGCCGATGACCTCGCCGGGACGGATGTCGAGGTCGAGCCCGTCCACGGCCACGGTCGAGCCGTAGACGACGCGGATTCCGGTGAGGCTCGCGACCGGGGCAAGCCGGCCGCGCGCGTGCGGGCTGCCCGCCACGACGGCGATCAGGAGCCGCCGAGCAGGTTCTTGTTCACCCAGTCGGCGCTGTAGCTCGGGCTGACGATCCTGCCCTGCGGCATGTCGGCGTAGTCGGCGAGGTTGCCTTCCTCGACCACCGAGACCGGCATGGTCATCGACTTCGGCACGTCCTTGCCCTCGGCCATCGCCAGCGCCACCCAGAACGCCGCGCCGCCGATGCCGGGGGTGGTGTTCATCGAGGTGGTCTTGTAGCCCGTCTCGGCCTCCTTGGCCCACCAGCGGATGAAGTCCGAGCTGCCGCCGCCCTCGATCACCGGCGGCTTGTCGGCATAGTCGCCGCCGTAGGCGCTGAAGGCCTGCGCGATGCCGTAGTCGTCGCTGCCGCCCTGTCCCAGCACCGCATCGACATGCGGCAGGCTCGGCAGGACGTTGGCGATGGCGGACTGCGCGACCGGCGCGGTCGCCTGGCCGTAGACCTCGGCCACCACCTTCACGTCGGGGTGTCGGTTCAGCACCGCTTGCTGGGCGGCGTACATCTCGGCGTCCGGGCCCGAGCCCTTGACGCCGCGGACGACGATGACGTTGCCCTTGCCGCCGATGAGGTCGAGCGTCGCCTCGGCCTGCTCCTGCTTGTAGGCGGTGAAGTCGAAGCCGAGCGTGGTGGCGCAGTCGGCGGTGAGCAGCGAGTCGAAGGCGACGATCTTGACGCCGGCGGTGCAGGCCTTGGAGACCACGTCGTTGAGGGCCGTCTCGGAGGCGGCGTTGATGGCGATGGCATCGACGCCGCGCAGGATCAGCTCGGCCAGCTGGCTCTGTTGCTGCGGAACGCTGCCGTCGCCGTTCAGCACCACGAAGTCGGCGATCTGGCCGTCGGCCTTGGCGGCCTCGGCGGCCTCGGTGAAGGCATCGACCATCTGGCGGCGCCAGTCGTTGCCGTAGAACGAGTTCGACAGCGCGATCACCGGCTTGTCCTGCGCGGCCAGCGGGCCGGCAAGGCCCTGTGCAAGGCAGGTCGCGGCGGCTGCCGCCAGCAGGAATGCTCTCTTCTTCATTGCGTGGCTCCTCTTCCATCGCACGGCTGCGATCCTTCACGGGGTCCGCGCGGAACCTCCCTCCGCCGGGCCCCGGCATGACGGGCTTGTCATGGCAGTCAGTATCTGTTCTACAGATCATACCAGTTTAGGGTCAATTGAAGAACCGCGCACCCGGGGAGGAGACGGTTCCTTGAGGGAAGAGACAGGAAGACACGGGGCGTCCCGCGCCGTCTTCGGAATGGCCGGACGGCCGGTGGAGGTGCTGCGGATCGGCAGCGGGGCGCTGACGACGGAGATCTCCGAGGGGGCGCTGCTGCGGGTCTGCTTCGGGGGCGTGGAGGTCGTCCGCGGCATCGATTGCCTGGTGCGGGATGCCGACTGGGGCACCGCGCCGCGCCGCGTCCTGTCCGAAGAGACCCGCGAGGACGGCTACGTCTGCCGGTTCGAGGCCGGGGCGTTCAGCGGCGACTTGCAGGTGGTGCTCAAGCACGGGCGCCTGACCGCCGCGGCGACGCTGACCGCGGGCGAGGACTGCCTGGTGAACCGGGCCGGGTTCATCCTGCTGCACCCGCTCCGCGGTGTCGCGGGCGAGGCGCTGGAGGTCTCGCATCCCGACGGCAGCGCCACGCGGACCCGGTTCCCGCAGCGGATCTCACCGGGGCAGCCCGCGCTCGACATCGCCCGGCTGGCATATGCGGTCGAGGGTGTGTCGGTCCGCATCGCGTTCGAGGGCGAGGTGTTCGAGATGGAGGACCAGCGCAACTGGACCGACGCCTCGTTCAAGACCTACTGCCGGCCGCTGTCGGCGCCGCGCCCGTTCCGCGTGGCGGCGGGCGAGACGCTCCGGCAGGTGATCACCGTCGAGGCGTCGGGGACACCGAGTCGTGCCGATGCGCCACCGGAGGCGCGGACGGGGGTGATGCCGCAGATCGACTGCGCGCTGGAAGCGGGGATGTCGCTGGCGGCGGTCGGGCGCATCCCGTTCTCGGCGCTGCTGCTCCGCATGAGGGCGGGCGATCCGCTGCCCGGGGGGCTGCCGGACCTGCCGCTGGCGCTGGAACTGGTGGTTGACGGGCCGGGAGGGCTCGAGGTGACGGCGGCGGCGCTGCGCGCGGCGGGCGTCTCTCCGCTGCGGGTGATCGCGCTGCCCGAGGCCTATCTCGCGTCGCACCAGCCGCAGGGGCCGTGGCCCGGAGGGACGACCCCGGCCGAGGCCACGGCGGCGGCGCGGCAGGCATTCCCCGACGCCGAGGTCGGCGCCGGGATGCTGACCAACTTCACCGAGCTGAACCGCTGCCCGCCGTTCCATTCGTCGGATTTCGTGACCTTCGGCACCACGGCGCTGGTGCATGACGCCGCCGACAGGGCGGTGATGCAGACGCTTGAGGCGCTGGGCGACGTGCTGGTCTCGGCCAGGGCGGTGGCGGGCGACCGGCCGGTCCGGCTGGGGCTTGGCGCGATCGGGATGCGCGGCAATCCCTACGGCGCGGCGGTGGCGCCGAACCCGGGGCAGGTGCGGCTGGCGATGGCAGAGGATGATCCGCGGCAGCGGGGCCTCTTCGCGGCGGCCTTCGCGGTCGGCTATGCCGCGCAGGCGGCGATGGCCCGCGTCGCCTCGTGGGCGCCTGCGATGGCCGAGGGGCCGCTGGGCCTTGGCTCGCCGGACCGGGTGGTGCCGCTCTTCCACGTCGTTCGGGCGCTGGCCGGGATGGCCGGGGCGCGGCTGGCGGTCAGCGGCGATATTCCCGGCGGGCTGGTCACGCTGACGACGGCGCAGGGCGCCGGGCTGGCGGCCAACCTGTCGGGCGCGGCGGTGACGCTCGACGGCGGCTGGCGACGGCTGGGCGTGGCCGAGGCGGTGGCGGCCGGGGCGCCATCCTGGCTGGACACGAAGCCTGCGGGGGGCAGCGGGCCGGTGGTGCTGGCGCCCTACGAGATCGCCTTCGCCACGGGGGGACGGGCGTGAGCTGCAGGGGCGTGCTCACCGGCTGCAGGGTCTTGGCGCCGACCCACATGCTGGGCTCGGCCGAGGGCGAGGCTGCCGAGGTCGGCGCGGTCTGCGATCCCTGTCGCGTCGTCGCCGAGGCGAGGCCGACGAGCTTCGGGATCGCCGAGATGCACGCCGATGCCGCGGCGGCGCGGGAGCCCGATGTCATGGATGTGGCATTGCCCGTCGGCTGGCACCGGAGGCTGGTCGCGATGTGGTTCCGGCAAGGTGCTGCGGTGATTTGCGAGGAGCGCTGCGCCGAGACGCCGGAGGATGCCGAGGCGGTGGTGGCCGCGGGCACGCCGGTGTTCGGTCATGAGACCGTCCAATGGCATCAGCCCTTCGTCGCGTTGAGGGCGCGGCTCGACAAGGGCGTGATCGGCATCGCGAGGTTCGAGACCGAGCGGTCCGCGCCGATGGACGTGGGCCTGCACCTCTGCGCCAATGTCCGGTTCCTTCTGGGCGACGGCGCCGGCCCGCGCTGCGTGACCCAGAGCCCGAAGCCGCGGATCGACGGGGAGGCCGCGGTCCTTGCCGGCCTGCGGCGGGACTCCGGGGCAGCGGTCTCGGTCGACTGCAGTTTCCGCAGCATCAGCGAACCCGGTCCGGTCCCGCAGACCCCGGTTCGGATCGAGGGCGAGGCGGGGACGCTGGAGCGGACCGAGGGCCACCGCATCGTCGTTCGTCACCCCGGACGCGCCGCGACGACCGAGGCCGGGCCGGTGGTGCCGGCCCGGGGGGCGCGGCGCTGGCACGCGGTGCCGGGCTCGGTGCAGGCGCTGGACGGGCGGGACGACCCGCAGCCCTCGGGACGGCACGATCCGGCGACCCTGCACATGGCACTGGCTGTCGGTCGGCCAGCCGAAACCCGGCAGGCGGTGGATCTGGAGGCGGGACGATGAGCGAGCGCTTCGAGGCCGACTACCTGATCGAGACGGCGTTCTTGCTGGAGGACGCCGCGGCGGCGATGGCGGGAGAGCAGTCGTCGGGCACCTTCGTGCCGGTGCCCGGCGAGACCCCGGAGCTGAAGGCGCGGGCGGCGGCGCGGGTCGAGGCGCTGGAGGATCTGGGTCCGGTCGAGGCGCCGTCGCTGCCGGGCGCCGGGCGGGCGGAGGCTCCGCACCGGGCGGCGAAGGTCACGCTGTCCTGGCCCCTGGCGAACATCGGCCCGTCGCTGCCGAACCTCGTCGCCACCGTGGCGGGCAACCTCTTCGAGCTGAAGCAGTTCTCGGGGCTCCGGCTGACCGGGCTGCGGCTGCCGCGTGCCTTCGGCGACGCCTACGCCGGGCCGGGGTTCGGCGTCGAGGGCACGCGGCGCCTCACCGGCGTCGAGGGGCGGCCGCTGATCGGCACCATCATCAAGCCCTCGGTCGGGTTCACGGCGGACCAGACCGCGGAGCTGGTGGACGTGCTGTGCGCGGCCGGGATCGACTTCATCAAGGACGACGAGCTGCAGGCCGATGGTCCGGGCTGTCCCTTCGAGGACCGGGTGCGGGCGGTGATGGCGGTGATCGAGCGCCATGCGGACCGAACCGGGCGCAAGGTGATGTTCGCCTTCAACCTGACCGGCGAGACCGACGAGATGCGCCGCCGCCACGACCTCGTTGAGGCCTTGGGCGGCACCTGCGTGATGGTCAGCCTGAACAGCGTCGGGCTCGTCGGCTTCACGTCGCTGCGGCGGGACGCGCGTCTGCCGATCCACGCGCATCGCAACGGCTGGGGGGCGTTGTCGCGGCATCCGGCCCTTGGGTTCAGCTATCCGGCCTGGTCGCGGCTGTGGCGGATCGCCGGGGCGGACCACATGCACGTGAACGGCCTGCAGAACAAGTTCTGCGAGCCGGACGACAGCGTGCTCGCCTCCGCCCGCGAGTGCCTGACGCCGATCTGGGACGACAAGCCCTGCATCGCCATGCCGGTGTTCAGCTCCGGGCAGGGTGTCACTCAGCCTCCCGAGACGTATCGGCGGCTGGGGACGCCGGACCTGATCTACGCGGCCGGCGGCGGGATCATGGCGCATCCGGGCGGACCGGCGGCAGGCGTCGAAAGCCTGAAGGCGGCCTGGGAGGCGGCGATGGCGGGCGAGACGCTGACGGAACGGGCCCGGCACAGTCCGGCCCTGGCGCAGGCGCTGGACGGCCGCGGATGAGCCTGCCCGACGGCCCCCTGATCGCCTGGTATGGCGACGACTTCACCGGGGCCGCCGCGGTGATGGAAGTGCTGAGCTTTGCCGGCCTGCGCTCGGCGCTCTTCCTCGAGCCGCCCTCCGCCGCGCGGCTGGCGCGGTTCGGCGACCTCAGGGGGATCGGATTGGCCGGGGCCAGCCGGACGATGACGCCCGCGGAGATGGACCGCGAGCTGCCGCAGGCCTTCGCGGCGCTGCGCGCCACCGGTGCCCCGATCCTGCATTACAAGGTCTGCTCGACGCTGGACAGCGCGCCCAGCGTCGGCTCGATCGGGCGGGCGGCAGAGATCGGACTGGAGGGCCGGGACGCGGCGGTGCCGCTCTTGGTTGCCGCGCCGGCGATCAGCCGCTGGCAGGTCTTTGGCAACCTTTTCGCTCTGGCGGGCGGGCGGGCGGTCCGGCTGGACCGGCATCCGACGATGGCGGTGCATCCGGCGACGCCGATGGACGAGGCGGACGTGCGGCTGCATATCGCCCGGCAAACGACGCTGGGCGTCGGGCTGGTGGACCTTTGCGCGCTGAAGGCCGGTCGGGGCGCCGAGGCGCTGGCCACCGAGCGTGCGCGGGGTGCGACGATCATCGCCCTCGACACCGTGGACGACGAGAGCCTGCGGGCGGCGGGCGAGGTGATCCGGGGCGCGTGCGAGGCAGGCGGCTTCGTCATCGGCTCGCAGGGCGTGGAATACGCGCTGGTCGCGGCCTGGCGGGCGGCGGGGCTGATCCCCGAGCCGCCGCGACCGCACCGGGCCCGCCCCGTGGACCGGATCGCGGTGGTCTCGGGATCGTGCTCGCCGGTGACCGACGGGCAGATCGCCGCGGCCGAGACCGACGGCTTCGAGGTGGTGGCCTTCGATGCGGCCCGGGTCGTGGACGCGCGGGAACGGCAGGCCGAGGCCGAGCGCGCCGTATCGGCGGCCCTGGCGGTGCTGGCGGCGGGCCGCAGCCCGATCGTCGCCACCGCCCGCGGCCCCGCCGATCCGGGCGTCGCACGCTTCGCGGCGATGGCGGCGCAGGCGCCGGACCTGAACGACCGGCTGGGGCGGACCTTGGGTGAGGTGCTTGGGCGCCTTGTCCGCGACGAGGGGCTCGCGCGAGTGGCGATCGCCGGCGGCGACACCTCGAGCCGCGGCACCGAGGCACTGGGCCTCTGGGCGCTGACCGCCGAAAGCCCGGTGGCGCCCGGCGTGCCGCTGCTGCGCGGCTGGTCGGACGACCCGTCCCGCGACGGCATCGAGATCGCGCTCAAGGGCGGCCAGATGGGCCCGCCCGACCTGTTTTCACATCTGAGGGCGGCAAGCCCGGGAGGCTGGACATGACGAAGATCGCTCTGTTGGGAGCTGGCGGGAAGATGGGGGTCCGGCTGTCGAGGAACCTGCAGGCCGCCGGGGCAGACTTCTCGCCGGTCGAGATCGCCGAGGAGGGCCGCGAGCGGCTGAGGGACGCCACCGGCCTCGACTGCATGGAGATGGGGCAGGCGCTGTCGCGTGCCGATGTGGTGGTGCTGGCGGTGCCCGACCGCGCCATCGGCTCCGTGGCGCACCAGATCGTCGGCGGGCTCAGGCCCGGAACCGCCGTGGTCATGCTCGATGCCGCGGCACCCCATGCGGGCGCGCTGCCCGAGCGCGGCGACATCAGCTACTTCGTCACCCACCCCTGCCATCCGCCGATCTTCAACGACGAGGAAGGCGACAACCGGCTCGACTTCTTCGGCGGCGTGAAGGCCAAGCAGCACATCGTCTGCGCCCTGATGCAGGGCCCCGAGGACCACTACGCGATGTGCGAGGCCGTGGCCCGGCAGATCTACGCGCCGGTGATGAACGCGCACCGTGTCACCGTCGAGCAGCTGGCGATCCTCGAGCCGGCGCTCTCGGAGACCGTCGGCGCCACGCTGGCGCTGACGATGCGCGAGGCGACCGACGAGGCGGCCCGGCGGGGCGTGCCGTGGGAGGCGGCGCGCGACTTCATGCTGGGACACCTGAACATCGAGCTCGCCATCGCCTTCGGGGCCTTCCCCGAAGGGAAGTTCTCGGATGGCGCGCTCAAGGCCATCGACAAGGCCCGTCCGCAGATCTTCCGCGACGGCTGGCTCGACCGCGTCTTCGATCCGGCAGCCGTCCTGGCCTCGGTCAAGGACATCTGCGAACCCGAAGGGGCCTGACGCCCCGGCGGCACGACTTCACCAAGGGAGGAACTGCAACCATGAGACTGAGGACCAAGCTGGGCGCCCTGACCGTCGCCCTGACCGCCGGCCTTGCCGGACAGACGCAGGCCGCGACCATCTGCTTCGCCTTCCAGGATCTCGAGACCGAGTTCTGGGTGGCGGGACACCAGGCCATCACCGCGGCGCTGACCGACGCGGGGCATACCGTCATCGAGCGCAACGCCAACGAGGATGCCAACCGCCAGCTCGAGCAGGTGCGCGACTGCATCGCCCAGGAGGTGGACGGGATCATCCTCATCCCGCAGGACGGCGAAAGCGCCGTCACCATCGTCAAGGAGGCGCAGGACAACGACACCCCGATCGCGGTGTTCAACCGCCCGCCTTCGGACCTGTCGAAGGGCATCGTCGTGGTCGCCGACAACCGCTCCATCGCCGGCACCGCGGTGGACTTCCTGGTCGAAGAGGCACTGGGCAAGGCGCCGGCGGACAAGAAGCTGCAGCCGCTGATCCTCGTCGGCGACCTCGGCGATCCGAACGCCGTCGGTCGCAAGCAGGGCTTCTACGACGCCATCGACAAGCAGAAGGACCGCTTCGAGACGCCGATCGAGGTGGCGACCGAATGGGATGCCGCGACCGCGCTTGCGAACCTCGAGGCGGCGGTGACGGCGAACCCCGACATCGACCTGATCTTCACCTCGTCGGACTTCCTGTTCCCGACCATCCGCTCGGTGCTCGAGCCGCGCGGCAAATGGAAAGCCTCGTCGGACGCGGGCCATGTCGTGCTCGGCGGCCTCGACGGCGACGCCACGGCCTGCCAGCTGATCAAGGACGGCTACGTGGACGGCACCGGCGTGCAGGACCTCTACTTCGAGGCCAAGTCGTCCCTCGACGCGATCCTCAAGTCGATCGACGACGGCGAGGCGCAGCCGGACCAGGTGATCGAGGATCCCGGTTTCGCGCTGACCTCGGCCAACATCGGCACGCGCGAGACCGACATGTGGGGATGTGTCCTGCTGTCCCAGGGCTTCCTCAAGAAATGAGCGCCACGGCCGCCTCTCCCGCCCTGCCGAGCGATGCCGCTGCGCCGGCCGCGCCGCCCGGGACCGGGCGGCCGCCGCTCACGCGGACGGAGGCCGACCGCCCCCGTCCGACTGCCGGCCTCGGCCGGCGCCTCGGCGACATGCTGCTGTCGGACTATTTCGTGCTCTATCTGTCGCTGGCCTATCTCGCCGCGCTGGCGCCGTTCCTGCCGACGCTGACCAACCCGGCGAACCTGTCGAACCTCATGTCGAACATGTGGCCGCTGCTGATCGTCGCGGTCGGGCAGACCTTCGTGCTGATCGTCGGCGGCATCGACCTCAGCCAGGGCGCCGTCATCGGACTGACGAGCGTGGTCGCCGCCGCGCTGGTCATCACCACCGGCTCGCCCGACGTGCTCGACAAGGCTCCGATCTGGGGCAGCATCATCTCGGACTCGGGCGGCGTGCTGGCAGGGGTGCCGGGCGGCGTGTGGCTGGCGGTGGCCGCGGCGCTGCTGGTCGGGGCGCTGATCGGGCTTCTGAACGGCCTGTCGGTCTCGATGCTGAACTTGCCGCCGTTCATGGTGACGTTGGTCGGCCTGATCTCGGTCGGCGCATTCGCCATCTGGCTGACCCAGTCCGAGAACCTGCGGCCCTTGCCCGAGGCCCTCGTGAGCCTCGGCAAGGGCGACATCGTCTCGCTCTACTTCGGCGCGCAGGACCAGTCCAAGATCCCGCGCCGCGAGATCATCTCGTTCGTCACCACGCCGATGCTGATCGCCGTCGGCATCGCCGTCGCGGCGCACCTTTTGCTGTCGCGCACCGTCTTCGGCCGCTACGTCCTGGCGGTCGGCGCCAACCGCCGCGCCGCCGAGATCTCGGGCGTCCCGGTGCGCCGCGTCATCACGGCGGTCTTCGTGATCTCGGCGCTCTGCGCCGTCGCGGGGTCGATGCTGTACTCGGCCCGGCTCGAGGCGGGCCGCCCGACGCTGGGCAACGGCGCCTTCCTCCTCGACGTGGTCGGCGCGGTCGTCATCGGCGGCACCAGCCTCTTCGGCGGGCGCGGCAAGATCCTGTGGACGGTGTTCGGCGTGTTCTTCTTCGTGCTGCTGTCCAACACGCTCAACCTGATGAACCTTTCGGCCTTCGTCATCGACATGGTCAAAGGCTGCGTGATCCTGGCCGCGGCGATGCTGAACGTGCTGCGAAGCCGCCTGATGCAGGGGAGGACGGCATGACCGCGCTTCTGGCGCTCGATGCGCTGTCGCGCGACTTCTTCGGCGTGCCGGCGGTGCGCGCGGTCTCGCTCGACATCGAGCAGGGCAGCATCCTCGGCCTGATCGGCGAGAACGGCGCCGGCAAGTCGACGCTGATGAACATGATCGGCGGCGTGCTGCCGCCGAGCATGGGCGCGATGCGCTGGAAGGGCCAGCCCTACGCGCCGGTCGGCGCCGCCGCCGCCACCGAGGCGGGCATCGCCTTCATCCACCAGGAGCTGAACCTCTTCGCGAACCTGACCATCGCCGAGAACCTGTTCGTCGACGGCTTCCCGACCTGGCTCGGCCTGATCGACCGCCGGGCGACGCGGGACCGGGCGCAGGCGCTGCTGCGGATGCTCGATCTCGACGCCGACCCCGCGACGCCGATCGGCGAGCTGTCCCCCGGCGAGCGGCAGGTGGTCGAGATCGCCAAGGCGCTCTACCGCGATGCCGAGCTGATCATCTTCGACGAGCCGACCACGTCGCTGACCCCGCGCGAGACGCGGCGGCTCTTCGAGGTCATCGCCCGGCTGAAGGCGGCCGGAAAGACCGTCGTGTACGTCAGCCATGTCCTCGGCGACGTGGCGGCGCTCTGCGACAGCCTCGCCGTGCTGCGCGACGGCGAGCTGGTCGCCAGCGGACCGATCCGCGACTTCCCGGTCCGCCGGATGATCCGGTCGATGCTGGGGCGCGAGCTGTCGGGCCTGTTCCCCGAGCGCACCCGCCAGCCGATGCGCGAGACCGTTGCCGAGGTGCGCGGCCTGTCGCAGCCCGGCGTGATCGAGGACGTGTCCTTCGACATCCACGCCGGCGAGGTGGTCGGGCTTTTCGGCCTGATGGGCTCGGGCCGCACCGAGCTCGCGCGGATCCTTTTCGGCCTCGACCCCCATGCGGCGGGGACGGTGACGCTGAACGGCGTTCCGGTGACCGGCGGCCCGCGCGCGCGCATCGCCGCCGGCATGGCCTTCGTCACCGAGGACCGCCGCGACGAGGGATTGATGATGGAGGCCCCGATCCTCGACAACCTTTCGCTGGTCGCCATCGGTGCCTTCGGGCGGCCGCCGTTCTCGGCGGTGGATCGCGGCGCGCTCGGTCAGGCGGCCGACGTGACGCGCGGCGAGGTGCAGCTGAAGGCCGGCGCCATCGCCGCGACCCCGGCGCGGTCGCTTTCGGGGGGCAACCAGCAGAAGGTGGTCATCGGCAAGTGGCTGATGGCCGAGCCGCGGTTCCTCATCCTCGACGAGCCGACGCGCGGCGTCGATGTCGGGGCCAAGCACGAGATCTACGCGCTGGCCGACCGGCTGGCGGCCGGTGGAGGGGCGGTGCTGATGATCTCGTCGGAAATCGAGGAGCTGATCGGAACCTGCGACCGCATCATGGTGATGAGTCGGGGCGAGGTCGTCGGCAGTTTCTCCGAACGGCCGTTCAGCGACGAGGCGATCCTCGCGGCCGCGTTCCGCGAGGTGGCTGCATGACCCGCTTCGTGCTGCGCCATGCGACATGGCTGATCTTCGCCGCCACCGTGCTGGTCTTCGGCGTCATCGCGCATGGCTTCCTGACGGTGGAGAGCCTGGCCAACATCCTCAAGCAGGCCAGCTTCACGGGCATCGCCGCCATCGGCATGACGTTCGTGCTGCTGACGCGGGGGATCGACCTGTCGGTCGGCTCGACCATGTACCTGGCGCCGCTGCTGGCGGGGCTGGCGATGCAAGAGTTCGGGCTGGGCGTCGGGCCGGGCCTCCTCGTGGCGGTGCTGGCGGGGCTGGCGATGGGCGCGATCAACGCGGTGTTCATCGTCGGCATCGGGATCGCGCCGTTCCTGGTGACGCTGGCGACGTTGTTCCTGTTCCGCGGCGCCGGAACCTGGATGACCTCGTCCCGGCAGTTCGACTTCCCGCGCGGGATGCTGGATTTCGGCCTGTCGTCGGTCGCAGGGATCCGGCTGCCGATCGTGCTCTTCGTGGTGATCTGCGCGGCGGCGCATCTCGTGTTGACCCGCACCGGCTACGGTCGCCGCGTCCATGCCTACGGCGCCGACCCGGATGCCGCGCGCAAGGCCGGGA
The DNA here is from genome assembly GCA_965219015.1 of Paracoccaceae bacterium. Classification (GTDB taxonomy): domain Bacteria; phylum Pseudomonadota; class Alphaproteobacteria; order Rhodobacterales; family Rhodobacteraceae; genus CBDCNH01. Next base: position 128,364 of record CBDCNH010000011.1, on the reverse strand, counting down.
TCGGCACGGCACGCATCCAGGTCTCGGTCTATCTGGTCAACTCGGCGCTGGCGGCGGTGGCCGGGTTCATCCTGATCGCGCAGATCGGCCGGCTCGACGTCGGCTTCGGCGAGGGCCGCGAGTTCGACGTGATCGCCGCGGCGGTCCTCGGCGGGGCGAGCCTGTTCGGCGGCGTGGGCACGGCGGTCGGCGCGGCCGTCGGCGCGACCATCATCCAGACCGTCGTCACCGGGCTGATCTTCATGGGCGTGAACCTCTACCTGCAGCCCGTCGCGATGGGAGCCGTGATCTTCCTGGCGGTCTTCGTCGACGGCCTCCGCACCGCCCGCTACGAGCGCGCCCGGAGGCGTCTGATCCGCGCGACGCCGGCGGAGTAACACGGGTCCGGGCTACCCGCACGCCTGTCTGACACTCCCGATCGCGTCGCAGCCGGCCGCCGATCGCGGGCAGGACGGACGCTCGGCAGCTTGGCGCGGAAGTCGCACTCCTCGAGGACTACGCTTCGCGCTTGGGGTACGGCGGCTTCGGCATCAGGCCAGCCCAGACCCGTTCACCCTTCCTTCAACCTTCGGTGCTTGAAACCTTCTCGGCCTGCATCCCGTCGACCTTTTCGCTCAGGCGGCACTGCTGCGGCCAGGTTTGACGAGGCTTAGCACCATGCGCACGAACGAGATCCTGTCTCCCGAGAATATCGAACTCGTCGCGGCCAAGCTCCAGGAACTGCGGCGTCGGCTTCTCGACTCGACCCGCAGGAACCCGCTGATCAACATCCGCTTCACACCGGCCTCCACCTCTTTCATCCGGGTCGTCGACGAGCTTCCAGACATCCTGCGCCACAACTTGTCCTTGGGTCGCCAGATGCGGCTTACGGCCCTGCCGGCGCTCGAGGACGAGTTTCCGGACGAGCAGACAGACGGCTTCCGAGACGCACTCTTCGTTGCCCGGCAGGAAGAGGACGGCTACCTCGGCGAGATCGCTAAAATCGACAGCGACGGGGCCAAGGAAGAAGAAAAGCTGGTGAAGGCCGAGCGGTCGCTGAAGGATCGCCTGCGCGAGGACCTCGGCCTGCCGCCGCGCCAGCAAAAGGATGCACCCTCGCTGGCCGACCATGCCCGGCTCCACGGTGTCGAGCCGAGCTACATCCTGCCGCTCCCCGGCGAAGAGCACCATGACGGGCGGCATGGAGACGACGACATCCAGACCCTGCTCCTGCCGGACCGCTTGCAGCGGTCGGCCAAGTCCATTCTCGAGAAGGGCCGGTCCTTCGAGCGCGAGACCGGGGTCAACGTGCTGCATGCCGCCTTCGGCTTGCTGGAGTGGAAGAGCCCCGACGAGAGCGAACGCTTTGTCTCGCCGCTCTTGCTCCTCGAACTCCGGATCGAGCGCAAGCAGTCGCCACAAGGCGCCGAATTCCATCTGCATGGCGTCGACGAGGTCACGGTCAACACCAACCTGGCGCTGAAGCTCCTCAACGAGAAGAAGCTCGCCCTGCCGAACTACGAAGGCGGCAGCGTCGAGACCTACTTCGAGACGATCGAATTGGCCGCGCCGTCGGGCTGGCACTGGCGGGTGCGCCGGGAGGTCTGCGTCGGGATATTTCCCTCCTCCAAGATCGCGATGTATCACGACCTCGACCCGGAAAAGCGCCCCCTGGCCAAGGAAGAGACGGTGGTGCGCCTCCTGGCCACGACCGGGGTCGGCAACGGAGCCTATGCCGAGACCTATGGCACAGACAATCCCGAGGTCGCGAGCAAGGTGCCCTACGTCGTGATGGATGCCGACGCCTCGCAGTATTCCGCCCTCGTCGATGTCGCCGATCAGAAGAACCTGGCGATCGAAGGCCCGCCGGGCTCGGGCAAGTCGCAGACCATCGTCAACTTGATCGCCTCGGCTCTCGCCGACGGCAAGAAGGTGCTCTTCGTTGCCGAAAAGCTGACCGCCCTCGACGTCGTGCGCAGCCGCCTCGATGCCGTTGGCCTCGGCAACTTCATCCTGCCGCTCCAGGCCGGGCGCGGCACCGCGGAAACCGTCTACGAGAGCATCGAGGCCCGGCTCGAGATGGGTCGACCCAGAGGACCGGGCAAAACCCGCTTCGACGCCCGTCAGAAGGCCCTCGAACGGGACCGGGCGCGTCTCCAAGGCTACCTTGACGCGCTGGCGGCGACGCTCGGCTCGACCGGCCTGACGGTCCACCAGGTCATCGGTCATGCGATCGCGACGGCCGCGCTGCGCGAGGTCCTGCCGCGCAAGATCGGCAGGCTGTCGATCCCGAATGCCGGCGCGATGAGCGCAACCGAAGTGGAGGCCTTGGTCTCCGAGGCGGACGCCTTCGGCACCAGGCTCGGACGGTTCGCGCGAATGCCCGTCATCTGGCGCGCCTCGAGCGCGCTGATCACCTCGCACGACGTCGCCGAGGATCACGCGGAGGCGGCCCGCGCCATTGCCGGGGCGCTGCAAGCATTCGAGACCGACATCGCGGGCTCCTCGATTGCCGCATTCGCGTCGGCGAACCCCTTCGCGGTCGACATGAGGAAGATCGGCGACCTGCTTTCTGCCGTCGCCCGCGAAGAGGGCCGGGTCGATCCGGATCTCCTCGTCACGCTTGCCGATCCCGTCGCTCGCCGGGCTGCCCGCGATCTCTGCGGCCAGATCAGCGAAAGGCAAACGCTCGTGGCCGGTCTCGGCCATAGCCTGCGAGACGCGGAGGGCTGGAACATCTCGAAGCGTCTCGCTGCTGCCGCAGAGTTTGCAAAAGCTCGCGGCCATCGGCTCGACCCCGTGGAGCACCGCAGACGGCTCGCCGAGATCGAGGAAGAGATCGGCGCCGTCCGCGTCGCCCTCGCGGCCGCGGCGCGGCTGCCGAAGAGCTGGACCTCGCTGGGCCGGACCATCACGGAAATTCGCATTGGCGCGCGGCTGATCGCGGCGCAGTCTCCCGACGCCCTCAACCTCCGCCTCGGCGACCCGGTGGCCGCGGTCGATGCTCTGGCTGTCGAGATCGAGAGCCAGGTGTCCCGTCTCTCCAGAGAGATCGGCCGCATCCGCCAGGCGCTGCCCTCCGCCGGCGGCACCCACGACGCGGGTCAACTGCGGGACGCCGCGGCCGCGATCGACAACGCCGGCTTTTTCGGCCGCGCGGGCTCCGCCTACAAGTCGGCACGCAACACCTACGCGAAGATCCTCGGAGGGCGCCGCGGTGACAGCTAGGTCGACATGTCACGACGGCTGCGCGATTATGCCGACTGGCTCGACAGCCGCCGCGAATTTGACGGCGCCGCGCGCTACGCGGAGCCCTTCGGGCCGCACTTCCGAGGCTTCGACACCGACCTGTCCGCAGTCAGACGGGTGGTGAAATTCCACGCAATATGTAAAGGAATCGCCGGCTCCAGCGTCGACCTGCAGGCATTCCTCGAGACCGGAGAGCTTGACGCCGTGCTGGCCTTCGCCGAACTCGGAGAGGTTCCGTCGCTGACCCTTCCCGAGGCAGAGCGGAAGCTGCGCGATCTCGAGGGGATGGCCGAGAAAGAACAGCGCTGCATCGCCGAGGCCGACAGCCATCTCGAGCTGTTCCGCGGCAGGGAAAGCCTGTCGATCATCGATATCGAGAAGATCCTGACCATGAAGTCGGCGGAGACGGAGCTTGCCCGCGAGATCGAGGAAAGCCCGGCGCGCGCGTCCCTCGGCACGCGCTTCTCTGGACTGCACACGCGCACGGACGTGCTCGGCGTCGAGTGCGACTTGGCCGAGGCCATCGCCGCCACCGATGATGCCGACTTGGCGCTCGCGGCGATCCGGTCCCGCCGGGTTGGCGAGATCGCCAGAGAGGTCGAGAGCTTCGCCGCCCGTCGCGCCGGGCTCGAGACCCAGATCGGCACGTTCGTCGCCGACCTCGGGCTTCCTGAGGATCTGTCGAACCCGATGGCTCTGGCGCGACGGTCAGCGGACCTGAAGGAGGCCGCCGACGATCCGCAATCGCTCCTCGACCGGGCGAAACTGAAGCGCGCCGAGGACAGCCTGCGCGGGCAAGGTCTTGGAGAGCTGATCGACTGGGCGCTGGCCGAGGGCCAAACCTTTGATCCGTCGCGCTTCTCGCCGATCGTCCGCGCGTTGATCGCGCGCTCGATGGCGGACCTCGCCTACACGGAATGGGCCCCGGCGCTGCAGGGCTACGACGGCCAGGACTTCGATCGCATCCGCAGCGAGATCCGCTCCAAGGACCGCGAGATGATCGAGCTTTCGCGTGCTGCGGTGGTGCGGGACCTCCTCGAGTCGGCCCAGCCGCCGGCCGGAAACAATATCGGGCGAAAGTCGACCTTCACCGACATGAGCCTGATCAACAACGAGCGCTTCAAGAAGAAGGGCCGGATCAGCATCCGCGAGCTGGCGAGCCGCGCCGGCCAAGCGCTCGTCGAGCTGAAGCCCTGCTGGATGATGTCGCCGCTCGCCGTCGCGCAGTACCTGGGGCAGGGTATGCGGTTCGATCTCGTGGTGATCGACGAGGCGTCGCAGATGACGCCCGAGAACGCCATCGGTGCCATCAGCCGCGCCCGCCAGTCGGTGATCGTCGGCGACACCAAGCAGCTGCCGCCGACCAGCTTTTTTCAGAAGGCGCTCGACGACAGCGACACCGACGAGGATCTGCGCGAGGACAGCGAGAGCATCCTCGACATGGCCAACGTCGCCTTCATGCCGGTGCGCCAGCTCCGCTGGCACTACCGCTCGCGGCACGCGGCGCTGATCCAGTTCTCGAACCACTGGATGTACAAGGGAGAGCTGACGATCTTCCCGTCCGCGCAGGACAACCATCCCGATCTCGGCGTGAAGCTTGTCGAGGTGCCCGGCATCTACAAGGGGCGGCGCAACGAGATCGAGGCCCGTGAGATCGTCGCCGCTGCGATCCATCACATGACCCACCGGCCGGAGCTGTCGCTCGGTCTCTGCACGATGAACTCGGACCAGAAGGACCTCATCCTCGAGGAGTTCGAACGCGAGCGCGACCGCAACCCGAAGGTCCGGGCCTTCGTCGAGAAGTGGGAAAAGGAGAACGACGCCCTGGAGGAGTTCTTCGTCAAGAACATCGAGACAATCCAGGGCGACGAACGGGACGTGATGATGATCTCGACGCTCTACGGCCCGGAATCGATCGGGGCGAGGGTGCTCCAGCGGTTCGGGCCGATCAACTCAGCTCAGGGCCATCGGCGCCTGAACGTCCTCTTCACCCGCGCGAAGCGGAAGATCGTGACCTTCACCTCGATGAAGCCGACCGACATTCTCGTCGATGGAAGCAAGGCCCTCGGCGTCCGGATGTTCCGGGCCTGGCTCGAATACTCGAAGACGGGGCACATCCCGGATGCGGCCGGCCAGCAGGGCGGCACCGAAAGCCCGTTCGAGGACTTCGTCGCCGCGCAGATCGAGCGCCTCGGCTGCGAGGTGGTGCCGCAGGTGGGTGTCGCCGGCTTCCGCATCGACCTCGGTGTCCGGCACCCGGACTGGCCCCACGGCTACATCCTCGGCGTCGAATGCGACGGCGCCGCCTACCACAGCTCGACATCCAGCCGCGAGCGCGACCGGCTGCGCCAGGATGTGCTCGAGGGGCTCGGCTGGAAGCTGCACCGGATCTGGTCGACCGACTGGTTCCGCAATCCGCGCTCCGAGATCGAGGGTCTGAAGCGGGCGATCGAAGCCGCGCTCGTCGAGGCCAAGGCAAGCGACGTGAACGCCATGACGCTCCTGACCCGTCTTGCCGAAGGGACTAGGTCCCCCATCGCGGAGCCAACCGTGCGAGCCGGGGCCAGAGCTGAAGCGATCCCTCGCGATACGCACGTGCGGCCGAAGCCCGACCAGGTGAAGCCGGCGCTGCCGCAGTTCGCCGCCGGCGATGTCCTCATCGCAGCGAGCCGGGTCGCCGCAGAGCCGACAATTGCGCCGGGCTCCAGTGTCAAGGTCGAGAACATCACCGACGGCAAGGTGCTCGCCTTCACCCTGGTCGAGGGCAAGAACGCGAACGGTGACGACAGGATCGGCCTTCACACCCCGCTCGGCGAGGCACTGCTCGATACTGAGGTGGGCGACAAGGTCGAGTGCCGGATTGGGTCGCGTATCAAAGAATTCCGCGTGCTGGAGATCAGGTGATCCGGCTCGGTCGCTGCCTCAGTCTCTGGGAAAGGAGCATGTTGGCGGCACGCTGCGGGAGCCTTTCAGGGATGTCCGCCGCGGGGTGACGGCGCTCGTTGACGGGTCACGGAACACGACCCGACGGTCCACGTGGCCCGCAAGGCGGAGGCGAACTTCGTCGACGTGGCCCAAGGCCTGCTTCTCCCCCGGCGATGTCGATCCGCAGGAGATTGCGGACCCGCAGAACGTGGTGGTGGATGTCACCGGGATCGGCCGTGCGACAGCGCGCCTCCGTCGTCCCGCCCAACCTTTCATGCGCCACCGAGCCCAAGCGGCAGGCGCTCGAGACGGCGCCGTCACGTATCGTGACGACCCGAGCCGTCCCGGCCCTCCAGGATAGCGGTCCATCGGTTGCTCGAATATCTGGCCGGGCACCGATCAATGGTCGGAATTTCGTGGGTGGACGCTCCTCGGTCGGCAGCGCGCTCGGTGAAAGCGTTTCCGGACCTCGCGCGAGCGTTTGCGTTCGGATGTCATGCTTTTTCTCGAGTGCGGTGATCCGCGTGCGGCAAGCGCGGCGGTCTCGACATCGGCCCGGGTCAGCATGGTCACCGGGCGACCCCGCCTGCTTTCGCCGGACATGCGGCCGGGCGTTGCGAGATCGCGTCGCCGAACATTGGAATGGTCAGGTCGCGCGCCCGGCGACGCAGCTTTCCGGTTTCGAGGAACGCATTCCGACGCTTCGTTCCCCATGCTGTCGCCTTGGCGCTCAAGCTGGAGGTCTCGGGGTCGGTTTCCTCCAGCTCCCTATCGCGCTCCCTGTTCCGGCAGGGATGGCGCACCTGGCCCAATGTTGTCGTTCTTGCAGTGATCGGGTACATCGACGTGCTCCGACGCGGGTGAAATGCTCGGCCGACGCCGTGGGTGGTGGCGGAAACGGAGAGAACGCGAAGAATCGGAAGACACAAGTTTGACCGGAAGCCCAACAGAACAAGGCGAGGCCACCGCATCGAGGGCCTCCCGCCTGTCCGTGGCCCCGATGATGGACTGGACCGATCGGCACTGCCGCTACCTGCACCGGCAGTTCGGGCGGCACGCTCTCCTTCATACCGAGATGCTCACCGCGCAGGCGGTGATCCACGGCGACCGCGACGCGCTCCTGGGGTTCCATCCCGCCGAGCATCCCGTCGCGGTGCAGCTCGGCGGGGCGGAGCCGGGGCCGCTGGCGGAAGCGACGCGGATCGCGGCAGGCTACGGCTACGACGAGGTGAACCTCAACGTCGGCTGCCCGTCCGACCGGGTGCAGGCGGGCGCGTTCGGGGCGGCGCTGATGCGCGAGCCCGCTCGCGTCGCGGACTGCGTGGCCGCGATGATCGCGGCGTCGCCGGTTCCGGTCACGGTGAAGTGCCGCCTCGGCGTCGACGACCAGGTGCCGCAGGACGTGCTGCCTGCGTTCCTCGCCACGGTCCGCGCCGCCGGCGTCCGCCGCGTCACGATCCATGCGCGAAAGGCCTGGCTGAGCGGGCTCTCGGCGAAGGAGAACCGCGAGATCCCGCCGCTCGACCCCGGCCTCGTCGTCGCGATGAAGCGCGCCTTCCCGGACCTCGCCATCGTGCTCAACGGCGGCATCCGGACACTGGCGGACGTGAGTCATGCGCTGGCGCAGGGCCTTGACGGGGCGATGGTCGGGCGCGCGGCCTATCACGCGCCGGGCGACGTGCTCGAGGGCGCGGATGCGGCGATCTTCGGCGGCGCTCCCGGTCCCTCGACGGGCGAGGTCGTCGATCTCATGCGCCCCTACATCGAGGCCGAGCTCGTCCGCGGCGCGCGGCTCCACGACGTCACGCGCCACATGCTCGGGCTCTTCGCGGGCCGCCCCGGCGCGCGCGGCTGGCGGCGCATTCTGTCGGAGGAGGCGCACCGGAGGGGCGCGGGGCTCGAGGTCGTCGACCGGGCGCTCGCCGCTCTCGACCCCGCGCGCGCCGCGGCCTAGTCTCGCGCGCCCGCCGCGGAGCCCGCCCATGCCCGACCTCGCCCAGCTTCTGCCGATCCTCGCGCTCCTCCTCGGCATCGGCGCCTTCGCGGGCGTCGTGGCGGGCCTCCTCGGCGTCGGCGGCGGGATCGTGCTCGTGCCCGCGTTCTTCTACGCCTTCGCCGCCCTCGGCTACGCCAGCCCCGCGCTGATGCGGATGTGCCTCGCGACCTCGCTCGCGACCATCGTCGTGACCTCGCTGCGCTCCGTCCTCGCGCACCGACGGCGCGGCGCGGTCGACGAGGCGCTGCTGCGCCGCTGGGCGCCCGGCATCGTCGTGGGCGCGGTGCTCGGCGTGATCGCGGCGAGCCAGCTCGGCACGCAGGTGCTGCAGGCGATCTTCGGCGGCCTCGGGATCGCGGTCGGGCTCTACCTCGGCTTCGGGCGGCCCGAGTGGCGGCTTGGCGAGACGATGCCCAAGGGCGCCGCGGGCATTGCCACCTCAGGCGTGATGGGCTTCTTCTCGGTGCTGATGGGGATCGGCGGCGGCTCGTTCGGGGTGCCGCTGATGAGCCTCCACGGCGTGCCGATCCACCGCGCCGTCGGCACCGCGGCGGGCTTCGGCGTCATCATCGCGGTGCCCTCGGTCGCGGGATTCCTCTTCGCCGCGATGCCCCCCGGCACCGCGCCGCCCCTCACGGTGGGCTCGGTCAACCTCGTGGCCTTCGCCTGCGTGATCGCGATGACGCTGCTGACCGCCCCTCTCGGCGTCCGCCTCGCGCACGCGATGGACCCGAAGCCGCTCCGCCGCATCTTCGCGGTGTTCATCATCATCGTGGCGCTCAACATGCTCCGCAAGGCGGCGGGGCTCTAGGGCGGTCGCGATGAGCTTCCCGGCCACCGTCCTGCCGCGGTGCAGGACGGCGGCCGGGGAGCCACGGCTGCACCCAAGCGGGAGCGGACGGGGCCGCGGCGGCGCTCGCGGTGGCCATGTCGGAGGTCGTCGGACGGCATCCGGCCCTCGCGGATATCGCCATGCTCCCTCCGGGGCGGTCGGCCACGCGCGGCGCCGCGGGCGAGGCCTGGTCGACGCGACGGAACACCCGCGCTTCCAAGACCTGAGACACCGACACCGGACCGTCAGACGCCGGGCGCGCGGGCACGGCCCGACGAGGCTCCCTCACCCCCCCGGCACCAGCCGCGTCACGCCTTCGGCGCCGGCGCGGGCCAAGGCGGGGTCGAGGGACATCGGGATGTACTCGCCCGAGCGCCAGAGCGCGCCGAGATCGTCATAATGCCGGCTCAAGGGATGCCCGGACTCGCCCGTCGAGATGATGAACACCGAGCTGCTGAAACCGTCTAGTCATCTGGCTTGATAGTTATGATCTCTCCGTCGACGGAGACGACTTTATAATACCCTAGGTAGGGCGGGTAGACATGCATCCCATGTAAAGCGAGCCTCTTAAATTGATTTACGAGATCTGTGCTACGGTCCAGACTCATAACCAGTAAATGACGATAGCGGCGAGGGCGCATGCGGAGAGAAACAGGATTGGGCAGCGGTCATACCGCGTCGCGACCCTGCGCCAGTCCTTGAGGCGCGCGAACATGTTCTCGATCTTGTGGCGGAGGCGATAGAGCGCCGGGTCGTGCGGGATTTGGACAGCCGCGACGGGATGCACGGAGAAATCCCCAATTCCATCAGGGCGTTGCGGAACCAATCGGCATCGTAGCCCCGGTCTGCCAGCAGAGCACCCGCCTGAGGTATTGAGGACAGCAACGCTCGTGCGCCGATGTAATCCGAGGTCTGGCCCGCCGAGAGGAACATGTGGATCGGGCGGCCGCGTCGGCCAGGACGTGCAGTTTCGAGTTGACCCGCCCTTCGTCCGCCCGATCAGCCGTCCGCGCCCCCCTTTTGAACCGCGAGGCTTGAGGCCGTCCGGTGGGTCTTCAGCGCATCGATCATCACCATCTCGGTGTCCCGCTTCTCGGCCGCCAGTTCGGTCATGATGGTGGCGAACACGCCCATGCGGCTCCATCGCTTCCAGCGGTTATAGAGCGTCTTCGGCGGACCATAGTCCTGTGGCGCATGCTTCCACATCAACCCATTGCGCTGTATGTAGATTATCCCGCTCAAGACCCGCCGGTCATCGACCCTGGGCTTGCCCCGGGACTTCGGAAAGTATGGCCTCAACCGTGCAACCTGCGCCTCGGACAGCCAGTACAAATCGCTCATGATCCCTCCCCACTTTGGGACTGAATCACGCCGCGACCCCTCGCTCAAGCATATTTATAGGTCCTGACCGTAGGCAACGGACGTAGACCAAGACGATTCAAGATGAAGGTTTGACGATCCGCAACAAGTGTCATCACGTCAAGGATAAGCCCTTGATTTGTTCATCACGAAACACGAACTTAATAGTTGGACGGAGCGGCGCTGGAACGCGTTGAAGCGTCTCTGCAGAAAAATGGCTAATGGAACTTGCTTCCCTGTAAGATTTTATTGCTTTTGAATAAGGATAGCGCCCAAAACCCGTATAGTTTATAAAAAGATTTGCTACTTCCCAATGCTTTCTGACAGCAACCTTGTATTTTTCTGATAACCTTACGCCCGTCAGCGGATTTGAAGTCTTACTCCGATCAAGTATGAGCTTTCCAAGCTCCCTAAGCTCAAATTCGATGGATGCGGCCATCATTTCCTTCTGATCTGGAAGGTAGCTCCAATCAGGAAGCCGTACAATCGTGCTTTTCTGATGAGCGAGCGACCTTTTTCGACTTTCAAGGTGAAGTAGAACGAGGCAGTCGTTGTACTGCCAATCCGCGATCTCGTGGCCCTCCGGATGAAGGATGAGGGCCATAAATTTTGCATGCCCCTCCAAGAGACTTCTACGGATGATCTCGACTTCGATCGAGTAGAACTGGTATAGGGAAAGAAGCATGTTTGAAGAAAGGGAATTTAAATAAACTTCCATAGTCACAAGACTCTCTAGAAATCGTCGCGGAGGCCCCGAAGCGATCCTTATGAGATCGGCAGTAGCTGTATAAGTTTCAAAGAAATGCACCAGGTCTCGAAGCAATTCGCGAAATTCGTTCTCAGACAATTCGTTTTGATCGCTCACGTCTTAACCTTAGCCATTTTGCCGAACTCTTGCGAACACGCCTCACCCCCCCGGCACCAGCCGCGTCACGCCTTCGGCGCCGGCGCGGGCCAAGGCGGGGTCGAGGGACATCGGGATGTACTCGCCCGAGCGCCAGAGCGCGCCGAGATCGTCGTAATGCCGGCTCAAGGGATGCCCGGACTCGCCCGTCGAGATGATGAACACCGAGCTGTCGGGGTCGGCGAAGTCGTAGACGCCGCGGTAGCCCGGACCGTGGACGTTGAGGAACGGGTCGGCGCCGGTGCCCTTCGTCGAGCCGCGCATCAGCGTGAAGTCGCCGCCGCTGGTCGATTGCCGGATGTCGACGAAATAGCGCAGCACCGGCACGTCGCCGAGCACCGGATGGTCCTGCGCCGCCTCGTGCGCGTCGCCCCAGCGCCAGCTCTCGACGTTGGGGCCGTAGCGCTCGGTGAGCCGGACGAGCGCGTCGTCGAGCGCCAGGCGCGCGATCACGTCGCAGGTCTCGACGGGCGAGGACTGGATGATGTCGCACCAGGCCGCGGCGCCGTCGGTGTCGCGGAACACCCGGTCGAGGAACACGGGCTCGATATGCGTGAACCGGTCGGCGAGCGGCCCGAGGTCGTCGCGGACGAGCCGGTCCTGCAGCGCGCGGAGCCAGGCCGCGTAGATCAGGGGCTCGGGCAGGTGCTCGTTCATCTCGCCGTTCCAGGCGGCCAGCAGGGTCAGCGCCTGCTGCCGCTGCCGCTCGGGCGTGCCGTCGGGCGCCGCCGCGCCGGTGAACCACAGGTCGGCGCCGATGAGCGGCAGCAGGTTGCGCGCGGCGGGGCTCACGGTGTCGAGCTGCGCCTCGATGAAGCTCGCGCGCGTGTGGACCTCGCGCGACTGCATGAGCCGCGTCCAGCGCGCGATGCGCTGCGTATCGCCCCAGTCGAACGAGACGTGGTTCGGGAAGGGGCGGTCGACGGTCTTGTTGTTGGTGTTGCCGAGGATGCCGCCCTCGGGGTCGGTGAAGCGGGGGTTGTCCGCGTAGGGGAACATCCCCTGCCAGCGGTTCTCGGGCACCCAGCCGGGGCTCGGCATCCGGCCCTGCGTCTGGTTCTTCGGGTCGCGCCGGGGCATCCGGCCGATCGTGACCATCGCGATGCCCTTCTGGTCGGCGAGCATCAGGTTCTGCGAGGGCGCGACGAAGGCCTGCGCCGCGTCGATCGCCGCGGCGGTGGACTTCGCCTGCATGAGATGCAGCGCCGCGGTCATCGAGGTGTCGGCGCCGTCGAGGAGCGTCCAGGCGACCGAGGCGACGTGGCCGGGCGGCGTGATCTCGCCGAGATCGAAATGCGAGCCCGGCAGCACCGGGCCGTTGTCGGTCCAGCGCAGCGTCACGGTGATCGGTGCTGCGTCCTTGACGCGGATGATGCTGCGGCGCGTGACGAAGGGCTTGTAGCCGCCGGGCGCCAGGTACTCGCCCTCCGCATCGGGGTTCAGCCGCTCGATATGCACGTCCTCGTCGTCGAGGTACGAGGAGGTCAGCCCCCAGCCGAGCGCCGCGCTGCGCCCGAGGAGCACCACGGGCATCCCCGGTATGGTCGCGCCGATGACGCCGCCCGAGGCGAGCTCGAGCCGCGCGAGATACCAGATCGAGGGCGCGGTGAGCCCGAGGTGCGGGTCGTTGGCCAGAAGCGCGCCGCCCGCCGCCGAGCGCGACGGCGCCGCGGCCCAGGCGTTCGACGCGCCGGCGAGGCCGGGGCCGGGCAGCGGCGAAAGCGCGTCCTCGGACGCGGCGCTCGCGAAGTCCGTGGGCGCGTCCGGGAAGAGGTCGGCGAACTTCGGCAGCGCCGCGATGCCCGGCTCGGGGTCGTCGGGGAGGATGTCGCGCAGCCGATCCGCCGACACCGTGAGCGACAGCTCGGCGCGCAGCACCTCCGATTGCAGGTGCGAGGCGAGCTGCAGCCCCATCAGCTTGACGATCGCGAGGCTGTCGGTCGGCTGCCAGAACGCGATCTCGTTGGAGAAGAGGAAGAACTCCGGCGCGCCGCGGCCCTTGGCCTCCTGGTTGACGATGCCGATCCAGGCGTTGACGCCCTTCGCATAGGCCTCGAGCGCGGTCCTCGTCTCCGCGTCCTGCGCCGCGACCGAGGTGGCTGCGAGCCCGTAGAGGTCGAGCCGGCGCATCAGCTCGTCGATCTTCACCGTGCGCGCGCCGAACACCTCCGAGAGCCGGCCCTGCACCGTCCGCCGCAGCATCGTCATCTGCCACAGCCGGTCCTGCGCGTGCGCGAAGCCGAGCGCGTAGTACACGTCCGCGTCCGTCGCACCGAAGATGTGCGGCACGCCGTCGCTGGTCCGCACGATCTCGACGGGTGCTGCGATCCCCGGCACCTCGTAGGACGCCGAATAGTCCGGGATCGAGCGCGACAGGAAGTAGTACGTGCCGACGCCCGCGAGCACGATCAGCGCCACGAGCCCGAGGAAGGTCCGCATCAGCCAGCGAAAGGCGGTACGCATGAAGGGCCTTCGGTTGACGCGGCGCGTGGAAGCCGGAGGATAGGCCGGCAGCGAGGCGGGGGGAAGGCATGGCACGGGTCGCGTTTCTGGGGCTGGGCGTGATGGGCGCGCCGATGGCGGGGCATCTCGTCAAGGCGGGCCACGAGGTGACGGTCTGGAACCGCACGGGCGCGAAGGCGCGGGCCTGGGCCGAGACCTACGGCGGGGCGGTGGCGGACACCGCGGCCGCGGCCGCGACGGACGCGGAGTTCGTGCTGGCCTGCGTCGGCAACGACGACGACCTGCGCGCCGTGACCACCGGCGAGGCCGGCGCCTTCGCGGGAATGGCGGAGGGCACGGTGTTCGTCGATCACACCACGGTCTCCGCCCGCGTGACCCGCGAGCTTGCGGCCATCGCCGCGGAGCGCGGCGTGGCCTACGTCGATGCCCCGGTCTCGGGCGGGCAGGCGGGCGCGGAGAACGGCGCGCTCTCGGTGATGTGCGGCGGCGACGCGACGGCCTACGCCCGCGCCGAGCCCGTCATCGACGCCTACGCCAAGATCTGCCGCCGCCTGGGAGACACGGGTGCCGGACAGATGGCCAAGATGATGAACCAGATCTGCATCGCGGGCCTGGTGCAGGGCCTCGCGGAGGCGCTGCGTTTCGGCGAGATGGCGGGGCTCGACGGCGCCGCGGTCGTCGAGGTCATCTCGCAGGGCGCCGCGGGCTCGTGGCAGATGGCGAACCGCCACGCGACGATGCTCGAGGGCCGCTTCGAGCACGGCTTCGCGATCGACTGGATGCGGAAGGATCTCGGCATCTGCCTCGCCACCGCCGACGAGATCGGCGCGCCGCTGCCCGTGACGGCGCTGGTGGACCAGTTCTACAAGGAGCTGCAGGCGATGGGCGCGGGGCGGCACGACACCTCGAGCCTGATCGCGCGGCTGCGCCGGGTCTCGGGCGGCTGACCTCTAGGGGATGATGCGCGAGTATTTGACCCCGCCGAGGGTGGCGCCCGCGATGAGCCCTGCCTGGCCGAACACCAGCGCGATCACCGGAGCGAGCTCGGTCGTGGTCTCGACGCCGAGGTTGCCGCCCTGGTCGGGAAGCGCGTATTTCGCGTCGGCCCCCACCGCCCAGCCGTCCGAGCGGCGGAAGTCGTCGAGCGCGCCCTCGGTCATGAAGAAGAGCGCGTGCGCGTATTGCTGCGCGCCGATCTGGAAGCCGACGGAGGCGCGGGTCGCGGAGTAGTAGTCCACCGTGGCACCGCCGACGCGCAGCGCGCCGCGCCCGTAGGCGCCGCCGAGGCCGAAGCCCACCTCGGTGATGAGCGGCATGAAGAGGATGCCGCGCGCCTTGTCGGCAAGCTCGACCGTGCCGGGATAGCGCGAGAAGAGGAAGTCGCGCGTGGCATCGACGCGGGCGTCGATCTTCTGCGCCCCGTTGCTTCCGACGCCGTTGCCGCACGACGCGAGGAGCATGAGCCCGCCCGCGCCGAGAACCGCCGTGCGGCGGGTGATGTGTGTCATGTGCCTGTCGCCTCGCTGAGCGCCGCGCGTGATCGGCGGCTTGCCGCGAAGACTAGGCCAGTTCCTGCCGGCTGTCATGTACTTGTGGATAAGTCCGCCGCTTATCCGGCGAGAAGCCGCGCGGCTTGCGGCGCGAAATAGGTGAGCACCGCGTCGCAGCCCGCTCGGCGGAAGGCGAGCAGGCTCTCGAGCACGCTCGCGTCGCCGTCGATCCAGCCGCGCTCGGCGGCGCCCGCGAGCATCGCGTACTCGCCCGACACCTGGTAGGCCGTGACGGGGACGCCGAACGTCTCCTTCGCGCGGCGACAGATGTCGAGGTAGGGCATCCCGGGCTTCACCATCACGATGTCGGCGCCCTCCGCCAGATCGCGCGCGATGAGCCGCATCGCCTCGTCGCCGTTGCCGGGGTTGGCCTGGTAGGTCTTCTTGTCGCCGACGAGCGTGGCCGACGCGCCCACCGCGTCGCGGAACGGGCCGTAGAAGGCCGAGGCGAACTTCGCGGCGTAGCTCAGGATCGCGGTGTCGGGATGCCCCGCCGCCTCGAGCGCCGACCGGAGCGCGCCGATGCGCCCGTCCATCATGTCCGAGGGCCCGAGGATGTCCGCCCCCGCCTCGGCCTGCGCGAGCCCCATGCGGACCAGCGCCGCGACGCTCTCGTCGTTTAGGATCACCCCGTCGCGCACGATCCCGTCGTGGCCGAGCGCGTTGTAGGGATCGAGCGCGATGTCGGTCATTACCGCGATGTGAGGCACCTCGGCCTTGATCGCGCGGATCGCCCGGTTGGTGAGGTTCTCGGGGTTCCACGCCTCGGCGCAGTCGAGCGTGCGCGATGCGGGGTCGGTGTAGGGGAAGAGGCAGATCGCTCGGATGCCGAGCCCCGCCGCCTCCGCCGCCGCGCGCACCACGCGGTCGATCGAGAGCCGCGCCACGCCCGGCATCGAGGCCACGGGCTCCGCCACGTCGGCGCCGTCGCGCAGGAACACCGGCCAGATCAGGTCCGCGACGCCGAGCCGCACCTCCTGCACGAGGTCGCGGAGCGCTGCCGTGCGGCGCAGGCGGCGCAGCCGAGCGGCGGGGAAAGGGGCGACGATGGGCGGCATCTTCCCTGCGAGTGCCACGGTTCGGGGCGTTCCTCAACCCCGCGATCTGCGCTAGAGGGAGCCTCGACGCCAAGGATGCCCCCCCGTGCCCGATCTGCAAAGCCTCTGGCAGGTCATCGACCTGCGCTCGTTCTCCAACATCTGGTTCTGGCTCGTCCTCGCCGTCGCCTGGTCGTCGGCGAGCCATTTCGTCTTGGGCGTGCCGTACGACCTCATCGCGCGCGCCCGCCGCGACGAAGGCGCCGCGCGCGACGTGGAGACACTGGCGCAAATCGGCGCGGCGCGGCTCGCGCGGATCGGCGCGCGGGGCGGCGCCGTGCTCCTCGGCACCGGCTCGGCGGTGCTGACGACGCTGGGGCTCCTCGGCTTCCTCTACGGCATCGAGTTCGCCCAAGCGCTGTTCCTGCTGGCGCTGCCCTTCGCCGTCGTGGCGGGGCTGCGGATCAGCGCCGCGCGGCACATCCGCACGGAGACCGGCGAGGCGCTCCGGCGGCGGCTCCTCGGACTCCGGCTCGCCACTCAAGGGCTCGGCGTCGCCGCGATCTTCGTCACCGCGCTCTGGGGCATGTGGCACAATCTCACGGCGAACCTCGCGACGTTCTGAGCCCGTTGACATCGGCGCCCCGGCGGATACGTCGGCGGCAATGAACATGGCGCGCGATCCGGTGGGCAGGGGAACCGTCCCGGCAAAGGTGACGGTCAGCGGCGCGCCCGAAGGGTTCGACGCCCGGCTCCTTGCGGCCGAGTTCGCCAAGGGCGCGGCGGTCCTGCACGTGGCCCGCGACGACCGCCGGCTCGAGGCGATGCGCGCGGCACTCGCGTTCTTCGCCCCCGAAGCGCCGGTCCTGACGTTCCCGGCCTGGGACTGCCTGCCCTACGACCGCTCCTCGCCCAACCCTGCGATCTCGGCCGCGCGGATGGCGACGCTCGCGGCGCTCGCCACCGGCCTCGCCGGCCCCGCCATCCTGCTGACGACGCTCAACGCCGCCACGCAGCGCGTGCCCGCGCGCGATGTCCTGCGCGGAGCGGCCTTCTCGGCCGGCGTCGGCGCGCGGGTCGACGAGGGGAAGCTCCGCGCCTTCCTCGTCCGCATGGGCTTCGCGCAGACCGCCACCGTCACCGAGCCCGGCGACTACGCGGTCCGCGGCGGCATCATCGACATCTACCCGCCGGGCGACACCGGCCCGATCCGGCTCGACCTCTTCGGCGACACGCTCGACGGCGCGCGCCGCTTCGACCCCGCGACGCAGCGCACGATCCAGAGGCTCGACGCCATCGACCTCGCCCCGGTCTCCGAGGTGATCCTCGACGAGGCCTCGATCGCCCGCTTCCGCCAGCGCTACCGGGCCGAGTTCGGCGCGGGCGGCGCCGACGACCCGCTCTACGAGGCCGTGAGCGCGGGCCGCAAGCAGCAGGGCATGGAGCACTGGCTCGGCTTCTTCCACGACCGGCTCGAGACGCTCTTCGACTATCTGCCGGGCGCGACCGTCATGCTCGACGACCAGATGGCCGCCGCGCGCGACGCCCGCTGGGCAACGGTGGACGACGGCTACGACAACCGCCGCGAGGCGATGACCGCGCGGGGCCGGGCCGACAGCGTCTACAAGCCTGCCGAGCCCGGGCTCCTCTACCTCGACGACGCCGCCTGGGAGGCAGCCGTCGCCGACCACCGCGTGCTGAGGCTCGCGCCCTCACCGCAGCCGACCGGGCCCGGCGTCATCGACGCGGGTGGCCGTGCGGGGCGCGACTTCGCCCCCGAGCGCCAGTCCGAGAAACTGAGCCTCTTCGGCGCCCTAGCCGACCATGTGAAAGCGCGGCGCAAGGACGGCCAGGTCGTCGTCGCGAGCTATTCGGAAGGGGCGCGCGAGCGGCTGAAGGGGCTTCTGGCCGACGAGCGCGTTCCCGAGATCCGGCTCGCCGCCGACATCCGCGACGTGCCCGACGGCCGCGGCGGCCTCTGGCTCGCGGTCTGGGCGCTCGACCACGGCTTCGCCTGCGACGGGCTCACCGTCATCTCCGAGCAGGACGTGCTCGGCGACCGGCTCGTCCGCACCCCGAAGAAGCGCCGCGCGGAGAACTTTGTCGCCGCTGCCGAAAGCCTCTCGCCCGGCGATCTCGTGGTCCACGTCGACCACGGCGTCGGGCGCTACACCGGGCTCGAGACCATCGCCGCGCTCGGCGCCCCGCACGAATGCATCGCCATCGACTACGCCGAGGGCGCGAAGCTCTACCTGCCCGTCGAGAACATCGAGCTCCTGAGCCGCTACGGCCACGAGGAGGGGCTCCTCGACCGGCTCGGCGGCGGCGCCTGGCAGTCCCGCAAGGCGCGGCTCAAGGAGCGCATCCGCGCCATCGCCGAGCGGCTCATCCGCATCGCCGCCGAGCGCGCGCTGCGCTCGGCACCCGTGCTCGAGGCGCCGCCCGACCTCTGGGAGACTTTCGCCGCACGCTTCCCCTACGAGGAGACCGAGGACCAGATGACGTCCATCGAGGACGTGATGACGGACCTCGCGGCGGGCTCGCCGATGGACCGGCTCGTCGTCGGCGACGTCGGCTTCGGCAAGACCGAGGTGGCGATGCGGGCGGCCTTCGCGGCCGCGATGGCGGGCACCCAGGTCGCGGTGATCGCGCCGACGACGCTGCTCTCGCGGCAGCATTTCCGCAGCTTTTCCGAGCGCTTCCGCGGCTTTCCTCTCACGGTGCGGCAACTGTCGCGGTTCGTTCCGGCAAAGGAGGCGGCCGCCACCCGCGAGGGCATCGCCTCGGGCTCCGTCGACATCGTCATCGGCACGCACGCGCTCCTCGCGAAATCGGTGCGGTTCCGCAACCTCGGGCTTCTCGTCGTGGACGAGGAGCAGCACTTCGGCGTCACCCACAAGGAGCGGCTGAAGGAGCTGCGCTCCGACGTGCATGTCCTCACGCTGACCGCGACGCCGATCCCGCGCACGCTGCAGCTCTCGCTCGCGGGCGTGCGCGACCTCAGCATCATCGCGACGCCGCCCGTGGACCGGCTCGCGATCCGCACCTACGTCTCCGAGTTCGACACCGTGACGCTGCGCGAGGCGCTTCTCCGCGAGCGCTACCGCGGCGGCCAGGCGTTCTTCGTCGTCCCCCGCATCGCCGACCTGCCGGAGATCGAGGCGTTCCTGCGCGACGAGGTGCCGGAGGTCAGCTACATGGTGGCGCACGGCCAGATGGCGGCGTCCGAGCTCGACGACCGCATGAACGCCTTCTACGACGGCAAGGCGGACGTGCTCCTCGCCACCACCATCGTCGAGTCGGGCCTCGACATCCCGACCGCCAACACGATGATCCTGCACCGCGCCGACATGTTCGGCCTGTCGCAGCTCTACCAGATCCGCGGCCGCGTCGGACGGGCCAAGACGCGCGCCTACTGCTATCTGACAACAAGGCCCCGCAAGCCGTTGACGCCGCAGGCCGAAAAGCGGCTCCGGCTTCTTGCGAGCCTCGACAGCCTCGGCGCGGGCTTCACGCTCGCGAGCCAGGATCTCGACCTGCGGGGCGCCGGCAACCTTCTCGGCGAGGAGCAGTCCGGGCACATCCGCGAGGTGGGCTACGAGCTCTACCAGGCGATGCTCGAGGACACGATCGCGCGCATCCGCTCGGGCGAGATCGACGGGCCCGCGATCGACGCGGGCGACTGGTCGCCGCAGATCAACCTCGGCGTCCCGGTGCTGATCCCCGAGGCCTACGTGCCCGACCTCGACGTGCGGCTCGGGCTCTACCGCCGGCTCGCGGGGCTCGCCACCAAGGTCGAGCTCGAGGGCTTCGCGGCCGAGCTCATCGACCGCTTCGGGGCGCTGCCGCGCGAGGTCAACACGCTCCTCCTCGTCGTCCGCATCAAGGCGACGTGCAAGCGCGCGGGCATCGCCAAGCTCGACGCGGGCCCGAAGGGTGCGACGGTGCAGTTCCACAACGACAAGTTCGCCAACCCCGCCGGGCTCGTGGCCTTCATCGGCGCGGAGGAGGGGGCGGCGAAGGTCAAGGACAACCGCATCGTGCTCGCGCGCGACTGGGCGACCGAGGCCGACCGCATCCGCGGCGCCTTCGCCATCGCCCGCGACCTCGCCGAGCACGCCGCACCGCCAAAGGTCAGGCCTGCCGCGGCAGCGCCCGCATCAGGAGAAGCCCGGCGCTCGCGTAAAGCGTGACCGCGACGGCGAGGGGCACAGGCGTCCCGTCGAAGGCGAGCCCGACCGGGGCGGCGAGCGCCACGCCGAGCACCGTCGCCACCGATCCCGTCACCGAGGCCGCCATCCCCGCGATATGGCCCACCGGCTCGAGCGCCAGCGCGTTGAGGTTGCCGAGCATCATCCCCGCGCCGCCGAAGAGCAGCACGGTCCAGAGCAGATAGGCCGGAAACGCCAGCGCCTCCGGCCAGAGCGCCGCGGCTGTTATCAGCGCTATCACCAATGATGTTAGCGCCTGTATCGCCAGCGCGAGACTCACCACGCGACGGATGCCGAGCCGCCCCACGACCCGCGCGTTGACGAACCCCGCCGCTCCGGCGCAGAGCGCGATCACCCCGAACCACAGCGGAAAGCTCGCCGCGCGGTCGAACGCTGCGGCGAAGGTCTGCTGCGTCGAGGACAGCACGCCGAAGAGCGTGCCGAACACCATCGCCTGCACCAGGATGGCGATGACGACGACGCGGTGCCGCAGCACCTCGCGGAACGCCGCCACGAGGGCGCCCAGCCGCAGCGGCCGGCGCCGCTCGGGCGGCAACGTCTCCGGCAGGCGGAGCATGAGCCAGGTCACCGAGACGAGCGAGAACACGACGAGCGCGCCGAAGATGCCGCGCCAGCCGAAGCCCGCGATGACCGCGGTGCCGAGGAGCGGCGCCACCGCCGGCCCGAGCGTGAAGATCATCAGCGCGAACGACACGATCCGCGCCATCTCCCGCCCGGAATGGAGGTCGCGGACCATCGCCAGCGTCACGATCCGCGGCGCGGCGCAGCCAAACCCCTGCAGCACGCGCGCCGCCAGCAGGAGCGGCAGCGAGACCGCCTCGGCCGCCAGCACGGCGCCCGCGACGTAGAGCACCGCGCCCGCCACGATCACGCGCTTGCGGCCCATCGCGTCCGACACGGGCCCGACGACCGCGGTGCCGGCCCCGAGCCCGAAGAGGAACGCCGTGATGACGAGCTGCGCCCGGTTCGGCGCGGTGGGTGCAAGCTCGGCCGCGATGTCGGGGAGGGCGGGAAGCATCGCGTCGATCGAGAACGCGACGGTCGCGAACATCATGGCGATGAGGGCGATGAACTCGCGCGGGCCGATCGCCGCGCGGGGTACGCTCGTCACGATTGAGCTGCAGAATCAACCAGCTCGGAGGCGAAGCTGTCAAGGAGCTTCAACCACGTCTCGGATGTCTGCGCGCCTTCCAGCGCGCGCGTGCCGCCGACCACGAAGGTCGGGACGGCCCGGATGCCTGCCCGGCGCGCGGCGGCGTCGGCGGCGGCCACCGCGTCCCGGTCCTCGTCGGTGCAGAGCCGGCGGGGGACGTCGGCCACGCCGTGCATCATGCCGATCGCCGCCAGCACGTCTCCGTCGGCAATGTCCCGGCCCGCGACGAAATAGGCCTGCATCAGCGCGTCCGTCATGCCCGACGCCCGCGACCCCGCCCAGCGGATCAACCGGTGCGCGTCGAGCGTGTTCGGCGTCCGGGCGATGCGATCGAAGTCGAACGCGACCCCCGCCGCCGCACCCGCCGCGGCGATCCGCCCGTAGACGCCCGCCGCTCCCTCGGGCCCGCCGAACTTCGCCTCGAGGTAGGCGCGCCGGTCGATGCCTTCGGGCGGCATGTCGGGGTTGAGCTGGAATGGATGCCAGCGCAGCGCCACGCCGATCGCGCGCCGCTCGGCCAGCGCGCGGTCGACGTACGCGAGGCCGATGCGGCACCACGGGCAGACCGGATCGGAGAAGACGTCGATGGTCAGCATGCGTCGGCGCTAGCAGCGATGACGGGCCCCCGCAAGGTCAGTCGCGGCCGATCGGGTTGTCCGGCTGGCCGTCGTCGCCGAAGCGGCGGTCGTCGTCGGAGGGATCCTCGCCGGCCGGCACGTAGCTCGCGGAGTCCCGCATCGAGGCGTCGTCGTGCTCCTCGTCCATCACCACGTCGGACGGCACCGCGCCGACGAGCCAGATGTCGATCTCCTCGTCCGCCTCGTCCGGCGTCATCTCGTCGATGCTCGAAAGATACTCGACGAAAAGCGCGCGGTCGCCGTCGATGCGGATCAGCTCGTTCTCGTCGACATCGGGCCAACGCTCGATGATCGGCGTGGAGAAAGCCTCCCAGTTGGTCTTCACGTGGCTCCAGCGCATCTTGGCCTCCTCGGTTCGGTCGCCCAATGCCCCGTGGCGCGCACGGGTTCCGTCACTCCGCCCACCACCAGACGTCGGGTTGGAAGCCGGGAATGTCGCCATAGAGCGGCAGCCGCGCGGGGTAGCGCAGCCGCCGGTCGTAGGCGAGATGCGACACCGCGGCGTACCAGAGCGGGATCACGTAGCGCCCCGTCGTCAGCACGCGGTCGAGCGCCTGCGTGGCGGCGGTGAACGCTGCGGGATCGTCGGCGGCGAGCTGTGCTGCGATCAAGGGTTCGACGGCCGGCGCGTCGATGCCCATGAGGTTGCGCGTGCCGGGCTCGGTGACGCCGGCGCGGCCCCAGTAGAGATATTCCTCGTTGCCGGGCGAGAGCGAGAGCGCCACGAGGTACTGCGTCATGTCGAAGTCGTAGGCGAGCGTGCGCGCGACGTACTGCGCCGAATCCACCGTCGCCACGCGCGCGTCGATGCCGAGCCGCTTCAGCGCCTCCACGTAGATCGCAGCCGCCGCCTCGAGCCCGCCGGTGCCCTGCTGCAGCAGGATCTCGAAGCGGAACGGCGCGCCATCGGCGTCGCGGAGGACGCCGCCCTCTACCGTCCAGCCGGCTTCACCGAGAAGCCGGCGCGCCTCGCCCAAGCCCGTCCGGTTGCGCCCGCCGGGGTCGGCGACGGGAAGCGCGTAGCCCTCGAGCGCACCGGGCAGCAGGCTCGCGGCATAGGGCGCGAGGAGGTCGCGGACGGCGCCCGTCGCGGGGCCGGGGCGCATCCCGAGCGGCGACGCCGAGAAGTAGGACGCGATCCGCGGCTGCGCCCCGCCGTTGACGGTTGCGTTGACGAACTCGAAGTCGAACGCCCGGATCAGCGCCTCGCGGACGCGCCAGTCCGCGAAGAGCGCGCGGCGGGTGTTGAACGCGAAGCCCTGCATCCCCGAGGGCCGGCCGTAGGGGATGTCCGCGGTTCGCACCTCGCCTGAGGAAACCCGCGGAAACCCATAGGAGGATTGCCATTTCGCCGCCGAGGGCTCGCGGTAGGTGGTCAGGAACCCCGCCTTGAACGCCTCGAACTTCGCGGTGTCGTCGGTGAAGTACTCCACCCGCACCCGGTCGAGGTTGTGCCGGCCCGCGTTGAAGCTGAGCGAAGCGCCCCACCAGCCGGGGTCTTTGGCATAGGTGATCGACCGTCCGGGCTCGACCTTCGCCACGACGTACGGCCCCGAGCCCACGATCGGCGCGAGCGAGGAGGCGGCGAAGTCGCGTCCCTCCCAGGCCGCGCGCTCCAGCACCGGGCGCAGCCCCAGGATGAGCGGCAGCTCGCGGTCGGGCGCGTTGAAGTCGATGCGGAGCGACCGCTCGCCGGTCTGCCGCACGCCCGCGACCTTGGCCCAGGCGCCGGCGTAGACGGGTGAGCCGCGTGTGCCGACGGTCTCGAGCGACCAGATCACGTCGGCGACCGTGACCGGCGCCCCGTCCGAGAAGCGCGCCTCGGGGCGCAGCGTAAACTCCACCCAGGCGCGATCGGACGGCGTCTCGACCGATTCGGCGAGGAGGCCGTAGAGCGTGAACGGTTCGTCGAGGCTCCGGCCCATCAGACTCTCGACGGTGAGCTCGCGCAGGAGCGCCGGCGCGCGGCCTTTGACGATGTAGGGGTTGAGCGAATCGAACCCGCCGGTTTCGCCGATGACGATCTCGCCGCCCTTCGGAGCGGCTGGGTCGGCGTAAGGGAGCGACACAAAATCCGGTGGAAGGGCCGGGTCGCCATGCATAGCGATGGCGTGGCGCGGCTCGGCGGAGGCCTGTGAGGCTGCGACAGCGAGGGCTATTGCCAGGCCCCAGACCCCTGCGCGCGTTAAGGTTTTCTTAAGCATCGTTACCCAGAGCCCCCGCCGACCCGCGTGCCGAGGGCCGACCATAGTCAGGCTTGTGAGCCTTATCAAACTTTTAGCTTGGACGAGTGCGGCTGAACGTCTATATGTAAAGCACTGCTCGATAGGTTTCTTGCCTGTATGAAACCTGCCTCAACGACTTGACGCCCGCCTCGTGCGGGCGTTTTTTTTGGCGGAACGATGGGGGCCTTGGTCATGGATCTCGCAGGCAAGACCGCGGTCGTGACCGGCTCCACCTCCGGCATCGGGCTCGGCATCGCCGAGGCGCTGGCCGCCGCGGGCGCGAGCGTGGTGCTGAACTCGTTCACCGATAGCCCCGACGATCACGCGCTCGCCGACCGCCTCGCCCGCGCGCATGGCGTGCGCGCCCGCTACATCCGCGCCGACATGGCCGACGGCGACGCCTGCCGCCGGCTCGTCGCCGAGGCGGGCGCCTGCGACATCCTCGTCAACAACGCGGGCATCCAGCACGTCGCGCCGATCGAGGACTTTCCCGCCGCCAGATGGGACGCGATCCTCGCGATCAACCTTACGTCCGCGTTCCACACCACCGCCGCCGCGCTGCCCCTCATGCGCGCGGCGGGCTGGGGGCGGGTCGTCAACGTGGCCTCGGCGCACGGGCTGACGGCCTCGCCCTTCAAGGGCGCCTACATCGCGGCCAAGCACGGGCTCGTGGGCTTCACCAAGGTCACGGCGCTCGAGACCGCGGAGGAGCCCATCACCGCCAACGCGATCTGCCCCGGCTACGTGCTGACGCCGCTCGTCGAGGCGCAGATCCCCGACCAGATGGCGGCGCACGGCATGGACCGCGACACCGTGGTTCGCGAGATCATGCTCGCCCGCCAGCCCTCGCGCGCCTTCGCGACGGTGGAGCAGATCGGCGGCACGGCGGTGTTCCTCTGCTCGGCGGCGGCGGACCAGATCACCGGCACGACGATCAGCGTGGACGGCGGCTGGACCGCGCTCTGAGGTCGTGCATCGCATGAGCTTCGCCGCGCAAGGCGCTGTTCAGGCTGCGCCTTCCAGGCGCGGCGGCGGCTGGGTGATGGTCGTGCCGGCCGGGTAGACGAGGCCCGCGGAGATCACCAGCTTCGCCGCGTCCTCAACCTTCATGTCGAGGAGCACCACTTCGGCCGCATCCACGAAGAGGAGAAACCCCGACGTCGGGTTTGGCGTCGTGGGGAGGAACACCGACAGCACCCGGTCCGCGGTCGGCACGCTCGCCGCGATCTCGCCCTTGGCATAGGTCGAGACGAACCCGAGCGCCCAGAGTCCCTTCCGCGGATATTCCACGAGGCAGGCGCGGTCGAACGAGGTCTCGGACTGCGCGAACACCGTCTCGGCGATCTGCTTCAGCGCGGAATAGACGCTGCGGACGACGGGCATCCGGTCCACGAGACTTTCCGCGAAGCGCAGCAGGGAGCGGCCGATGAAGCCCTTCGCGAGCCAGCCGACGATGACGGTGAAGATGAGGAAGATCACCACGCCGACGCCGCGGAGGTTGATCCCGATGTACTGCTCGGGCCGGTACTGCGCGGGCACGAAGGGCAGCACGCGCGCGTCGATCCAGCCGATGACGGTCCAGATCAGCCACAATGTCAGGAAGATCGGCGCCACGACCACGAGGCCGGTGAGGAAGCTGCCCCGGAGCGAAGCGACGATGCCGCGGCGGCGCGGCGGGGGCGTGTCGGACATGCGTGGACCCTCTCAGCGATGCGAGATTAGGGATGCGGCGCCCGGCGTTCAATGCGCGCGGCGGCTCCGGGCCTCGGTTATTCGCCGAGCGCCACCGCGATGGCCGCCGCGAGACGCGCGTTGCCGCGCACGAGGGCCACGTTCGCGGCGAGCGTGCGGCCGCGCGTCGCCTCGTTGAGCCGCGCGAGGAGGAACGGCGTGACGGCCTTGGCGGCGATGCCCTCCGCGTCCGCGTCCGCGAGGGCGCGCAGGATGTGGGGCTCGAGCTCGGCGCGCGGGATCTCGTCGGCGTGCGGGACGGGGTTGCCGACGAGCTGGCCGCCGCCGAGCCCGAGGGCCGCGCGGGTCCGGTGCGCCACGGCGATCGCGGCAGCGGTGTCGAGGCGGAGCGGGGCGCGGCATCCCGACGAGCGCGACCAGAACGCGGGGAAGGCGTCCTGACCGAACGCGATGACGGGCACGCCGAGCGTCTCCAGCACCTCGAGCGTGCGCGGGATGTCGAGGATCGCCTTCACGCCGGCGGCGACGACGGTGACGGGGGTGCGGGCGAGCTCGTGAAGGTCGGCGGAGATGTCCATCGTGCTCTCGGCGCCGCGGTGCACGCCGCCGATGCCGCCGGTGGCGAAGACCAGGATGCCCGCGAGATGCGCCGCGATCATCGTCGCCGCGACCGTGGTGGACCCGGTGGCGCCCGAGGCGAGCGCCGCGGCGAGGTCGGCGCGGCTCAGCTTCAGCACGCCGGTCGCGCGGGCGAGGGCTTCGAGCTCGGCGTCGGTGTGGCCGACACGGATGCGGCCGCCGGCGACGGCGATGGTGGCGGGGATGGCGCCGCCCGCGCGCACGTCGGCCTCGACGGCGCGGGCGGTCTCGAGGTTGGCGGGCCAGGGCATCCCGTGCGTGATGATGGTGCTCTCGAGCGCCACCACGGGGGCGCCGGCCGCACGTGCGTCGGCGACCTCGGAGGAGACGGCGAGGAGCGGGCTCATGCGGACGGTCCTTCGAGATGGGCGGCGGCGGCCGCGAGGGCCAGGGCGAGGGCGGCTTCGGGCGGCGTGCCGCGAAGTTCGGCTGCGATATGGGCGGCCGCGAAGGCGTCGCCGGCGCCGGTCGCGCGGAGGGCGCGCGCGTGGGCCGGCACACGGGAAACGGTGCCCGCCGGCGACGCATCGGCCGCGGGGGCGGCGCCGTCGGTGACGATGGCGCGCGCGGTCCCTTGAGCGCGGAGGGCCTCGGCGGCGGCGCGGGCCGAGGGCACTCCGCGCCCGAGGAGCGCCTCGGCCTCGGCGCGGTTGAGATAGAGCGTGGCGCGGGGCAGGGCGCCCCACGCGGTCGATTTGGCGGGCGAGGCACCGACGATGCGAAGGTCGGGCACCACGGGCAGAGCGGCCAGAACGCGGGCGCCGAGGTTGCCGTCGGCGACGACGGTGCGGGCCCCGGCGGCTAGGATGCCCGCGAGCGGCGCGAGAATTATGGCGCCTGCGCCGTCGAGCGCCGCCGTGTCGGCGACGGCGGCGACGAGGCCGTCGCGGTCCTCGATGGCGACGTAGCGATCGGTCGCGGCGCCGGGGAGGCGGGTCAGGTGAGCCGCATCGACCCCGGCCGCCGTCAGCGCGGCGGCGAGTGCTGCGCCCTCGGCATCATCGCCGACCGCGCCCAGAAGCACCGGGGCGAGACCCAGGCGCGCGAGCCCCAGGGCGAGGTTCAGCGCCACGCCTCCCGGCGTCCGCACGACCGTTCCGGGCACGTCGTCGCCGCGGGCCACGAGGGTCGGCGCGCGCGCGATCACGTCCCACAGGACGGCGCCGATGACGGGGAGGGGCTCGCGCATCGGGCCTGCGTGCCCCGGCCCTCGCGCGGGCGCAAGCCCCGCTGGACAGCGCGGGGAAAACCGTCTACGCGCAGCGGCACTTCACAGGCAGGGCATGGGCCGCGCGGGGATCATCCCGCGGGTCCGCCGGTTGGGCGCGAGCCTGAGACGCCCTGCCGCGGCACAAACCGGAAAGGACACGACCTTGGCGCTACCCGATTTTTCCATGCGACAGCTTCTCGAGGCTGGCGTGCACTACGGCCACCAGACCGCGCGCTGGAACCCCAAGATGAGCGAGTTCATCTATGGCGAGCGCAACGGCATCCACATCATCGACCTCACGCAGACCGTGCCGATGCTCGACGCGGCGCTGACGGTGATCCGCGACACGATCGCGAAGGGCGGCCGCATCCTCTTCGTCGGCACCAAGCGGCAGGCGCAGAAGCCGATCGCCGACGCCGCGGAGAAATGCGCGCAGTACTACATGAACCACCGCTGGCTCGGCGGCACGCTGACGAACTGGCAGACCGTCTCGAAGTCGATCCAGCGCCTGAAGGAGCTCGACGCGCTGATGATCGACGGCGCCGAGGGGATGACCAAGAAGGAACGCCTCGGGATGGAGCGCGAGCAGCAGAAGCTGCAGGCCTCGCTCGGCGGCATCCGCGAGATGGGCTCGGTGCCGGACCTCCTCTTCGTGATCGACGTGGGCAAGGAGAGCCTCGCGGTGCTCGAGGCGCAGAAGCTCGGCATCCCGGTGATCGGCGTGGTGGACACCAACTCGTCGCCGAAGGGGGTGAGCTACGTCATCCCCGGCAACGACGACGCGGCGCGGGCGATCGCGATGTACTGCGACCTCGTCGCCCGTTCGGCGCTCGACGGCATGTCGGCGCAGCTCGGTGCCGCGGGCGTCGATCTCGGCGCGATGGAAGACGTGCCCGACGAGGAAGCGCTCGACGCGACCGCCGACGCCTAGGCAAACACCTAGCCATGACGGCTAGGCATTCGACATACTGAAGCCGGAGACCGGGAGGCGCGACGCTGCCCGGCTCCGGCGGCACCCCATTCGAGAGGACGAAGGCGATGGCTGTCACCGCCCAGATGGTGAAGGAGCTCCGCGAGACGACCGGCGCGGGCATGATGGATGCGAAGAAGGCGCTCGTCGAGACGGACGGCGACATGGAGGCGGCGGTCGACTGGCTCCGCACCAAGGGGCTCGCGAAGGCCGCCAAGAAGTCCGGTCGCACCGCGGCCGAGGGGCTTGTCGGCGTCGCCGTGCGGGACGGGCGCGGGGTGGCGGTCGAGGTCAACTCCGAGACGGATTTCGTCGGCAAGAACGCCGACTTCCAGGCGATGGTGCGGGGCTTCACCGAAGCGGCGCTCGACGTCGACGACATCGAGGCGCTCCGCGCCGCCACGGTCGGCGGCAAGACGGTCGAGACGGTGCTTTCGGAAGCGATCGCGCGGATCGGCGAGAACATGACGCTGCGCCGCATGGCGGTGCTGACGGGCGAGACGGTCGTCTCCTACGTTCACAGCGCCGCGGCGGAGGGCATGGGCAAGATCGGCGTCCTCGTCGCCGTGACGGGAACGGATGCCGCCATCGCGCGGCAGATCGCGATGCATGTCGCGGCCACGAACCCGGCGTCGCTGTCGGCCGACGATCTCGATCCCGAGCTCGTGGCACGGGAGAAGTCCGTGCTGAGCGAGCAGGCGCGCGAGTCGGGCAAGCCGGAGGCGGTGATCGAGAAGATGATCGCCGGGCGGATGGCGAAGTTCTTCGAGGAGGTGACGCTGCTCGGGCAGAAATTCGTCATCAACCCCGACGTCACGGTCGCCGAGGCCGCCAAGGACGCGGGCGTCGAGGTGACGGGGTTCGTGCGGATGGCGGTCGGCGAGGGGATCGCGCGAGAGACCGAGGACTTCGCGGCCGAGGTCGCCAAGACGCTTGCGGGCTGATTTCAGGCGCTTGCGAGGCGGACTTCGTGCAGGGCATGAGGATCGCCGGGCAACCGCCTGTCCGATAGGGAAAGCCCCCGGAGACGGTGCCGCTGGCCGGGGAAAACCGCGGCACCGTCTCCGCGCCATGTCCGGGGACGGGGCACGGCGCGTCAGGGTCCGGCCGGCCGAACCCTGAAGGGTCCGATCGACCGACAGACCGGTGTCCCGGCCAGGCCGCGCGTCCGGATGAACCGGGCGCCGCGACCGCTTATCTCAGGCGAAATACGCAACCGTCCAATCAACTGCGCCGACCTTGCACCCGGTCGCCCGCCGCGGGAAGTAGGGAAATCCTTACCTTTCAGGCGTCGAGCGTGAAGATGCGATTCTGGAACGACGCCTTCAGGACCGCCTGCGTCGTCGTCCCGACGTTGAGCGCCTCGCGGGCGAGCTTGAGGTGCTTGTCGACGGTGGCGACGGTGAGCCCCATGATCGTCGCAATATCCTGCAGCGATTTGCCGTCGCCCACCCATTCGAGCACCTCGCGCTGCCGCGGCGTGAGGCTTCGGCGCGTGCTCGTGTTGGGAAGGCTGGTGATCCTGAGGTGCGTGATGTTGTTGATGGCGAGGATCTCGCGGCCGTTCCGCTCCCAGATGGCATCGACCTCCGCCTGGCTGACCGACCGGGGCGCCGCAAGGCCGATGGCGCCCTTGAAGCGGGCCGAAACGTCCTTGAAGCTGATCGAATAGCCGGCGCGCACCCCGTGCGAGAGGTTGAACGCGACGATGCGGCGCTCGGTTTCGGTGAACCCCGGCGCATGCGCCTCGATCCAGCTCCAGCTGCAGGCGCCGACGTTCTCGGCGGCCCAGCGGACCATCGGCGCGTGCTGGAACATCCCCTTCGAGATGAAGGTGTCGAGGTACTGCGGCGCATGGTTGGAGAGCAGCAGCGCATCGTTGAGGTCGCCGAACGACGCGGCGGTGCGGAAGCGCGTGTATCCGTAAAGCAGTCGGTCGAAGCCGAACTCCGCCATCCGGGCAAGATGCAGCGACCACAGCGCCTCGATGCTGCGGGCCTCGAAGATCCGCTCGATGTGCTGCAGCATGACGCGCCTTCGCTGGCCATGATGGCCCCGGGACGCAGCTCGCCTGCAGGTGCGCGCGGACGGCATCGCCCGGCGCCGGCAAGCGGCAGTGAGTCGGTCGGTCCCCAGTGTGATTCTGCCTCCGAACGGCGCGCGTGTCGAGATATGCTTTCCCCCGGAAGGGTCGGGAGACGCGCGACATGACGGACGTGGCGGTGATCGGCGGCGGCGTGATGGGGGTCTCCGTCGCGTACTGGCTGACGCGGCTGCGGCCTGCGACGGCGGTGACGGTGGTCGAGATGGACCCGACCCATGCGCGCGCCTCGACGGCGCTCTCGGTCGCCTCGATCCGGCAGCAGTTCTCCAACCCGGTCAACATCGAGATGTCGCGCTTCGGGATCGGATTCCTTCGCCGCTTCGCCGATGAGGTCGGCCAGCCGGGGATGACCCTCGGGCTGCGCGAGAACGGCTACCTGTTCCTCGCCGGCACGGACGTCGGGGCGGCGGCGATGCGGGTCAACGCGGCGCTGCAACGCGCGCATGGCGCGGGAACGGAGCTCCTGGCGCCGGGAGAGATCGCGGCGCGGTTCCCGTGGCTCGACCTCGCGGGGGTCGTGCTCGGCGCGTTCGGGCCGCGCGACGAGGGCTGGTTCGACAACATGGGGCTCCTCGGCGGGCTCCGGCAGGCGGCGCGGGCGCAGGGCGCCGCGTTCGTACGGGGACGGGCGACCGGGCTCCTGCGCGCCGGCGACAGGGTGACGGGCGTGACGCTCGCCGACGGGAGCCGGCTCGCGGCGGGCGCGGTGGTCAACGCGGCCGGGCCGCGCGCGGCGGAGGTGCTTCGCATGCTGGGTGAGGACTATCCCGTAGAGCCCCGGAAGCGCACGGTATTCGTCGTCGACGCACCCGGCGCCCGGCATCCGGGGGCGCCCTTGCTGGTCGATCACACCGGGTTCTACATGCGGCCCGAAGGCCACGCCTGGATCGCCGCCGCCGTGCCCGAGGCAGACGGCCCCGCGGACCCCGACGACTTCGAGCCGGATCTGCGGGCCTTCGAGGACGTCGTCTGGCCGCGCCTCTACGCGCGCGTTCCGGGGTTCGACGCGGCGAAGGTGCTGCGCGCCTGGGCCGGGCACTACGAGTACAACCGCCTGGACCAGAACGCGATCATCGGGGCGCATCCGCGGGTGCCGGGGCTCTGGCTCATCAACGGATTTTCCGGCCACGGGCTGCAGCAGGCGCCGGCGGCGGGCAGGGGGCTCGCGGAGGTCATCCTCAGCGGGCGCTACCAGACGCTCGATCTCACGCCCCTGGGAATGGAGCGGGTGCTGGCGGGGGTGCCGTTCCTCGAGCGGGCGGTGGTCTGAAGCTCACGCGGCGCATGAGCTTCGGCCCTCAACCCGCTGGCCGCAAAGCCCCGATGTTCGCGGCGTAGCGCTCCGGGCCGCCCGCGAAGACCGACGATCCCGCGACCAGCGTATCGGCGCCGGCCGCGATGACGCGGGGGGCGGTGTCCGCGGCGATGCCGCCGTCGACCTCAAGCGCGACGGGCCGGTCACCGATCATCGCGCGGACGGCCGCGATCTTGCCGAGCGTCGCGTCGATGAAGCGCTGGCCGCCGAAGCCGGGGTTGACGGTCATCACGAGCACGAGATCGGCGGCATCGAGGAGGGGGGCCAGGGCCTCCGCCGGCGTTCCGGGGTTGATCGCGACACCCGCGAGGCGGCCCGCGGCACGGATCGCCTGCAGCGTGCGGTGGATGTGCGGGCCCGCCTCGACATGCGCGGTGATGCGGTCGGCGCCGGCGTCGAGAAAGCCCGCGAGAAGCGCGTCGACTGGCGAGATCATCAGGTGGACGTCCATCACGCCGCGGATGTGCGGGCGCAGCGCGGCGCACATGCCGGCGCC
Organism: Paracoccaceae bacterium; assembly: GCA_965219015.1. Taxonomy (GTDB): domain Bacteria; phylum Pseudomonadota; class Alphaproteobacteria; order Rhodobacterales; family Rhodobacteraceae; genus CBDCNH01. Next base: position 95,396 of record CBDCNH010000011.1, on the reverse strand, counting down.
GAAGCTCACCTGCGGCACGAAATGGCCGTCCATCACGTCGAGATGCACCCAGTCGGCGCCCGCCGCCTCCACCGCTTCGCACGCATCGCCGAGGGCGGCGAAGTCTCCCGCGAGGACCGAGGCGGCGATGCGGATGGGACGCGGCATGGCCGCTCTATGCCCGAGATCGGCCGCGAGGGAAACCTGGGTCAGGCCTCCTCCCAGCCGCGGACGTCGTTGCCGCCGAAGACCATGCGGCGGGTGCCGCGCGCGGTGAGGCCGTCGGAGAAGCCGGGGACGGGGGCGCCGGCCTCGGTGAGCCGGAGGCTCTGTCCGGGCGTGAGGACCACGTCGAGTGCCGCGACGTTGCTCGCGAGCTGGTCCGGGCGGGACGCGCCGATGACGATGGAGGCGACGCCCGGCCGCGCGGCGAGCCAGGCCAGCGCCACTTCGGCGGGCGTGCGCCCGACCTCTTCGGCGACGCTGCGGAGCACGTCGAGGACGGCCCAGTTGGCGTCGGTGAACTTGCTGTCGCCGAGCGGGTTGGGCTTGCCGAGCCGGCCCTCGCGGGGCGCGTCGCGGCGGTACTTGCCGGTGAGGAAGCCGCCGGCGAGCGGGCTCCAGGGCATCACCCCCATGCCGGCCTCGCGCGCCACGGGGACATGCTCGCGCTCGATGTCGCGGTCGACGAGCGAGTACGCGACCTGCATCGCGACGGGGCCCGGGACGCCGCGGATGGCGGCGATGGTGGCGGCCTTCATCGCGACCCAGGCGGGCATGTCGGAGAGCGCGTAGTAGCGGATGCGGCCGGCGCGGACGAGGCCGCCCAGGGTCTCGACGATCTCCTCCACGGGCGTCACCCCGTCCCAGATGTGCATCCAGTAGAGGTCCACGTAGTCGGTGCCGAGGCGGCGGAGCGAGGCCTCGAGCGCGCGGTGGATGTTCTTGGCCCCGTTGCCGCCGGCGTTGGGGTTGCCGCGGCGGCCGGTGTCCTGCGGGTCGACGGGGTTGGCGCCGCCGTTGAAGGAGAACTTGGTCGCGAGCACGATGTCGTCGCGGCTGCCGGTGTCTGCGATCATGCGGCCGACCATCTCCTCGCTGCGGCCGCTGGCGTAGACGTCCGCGGTGTCCACGAAGTTGCCGCCCGCGTCGCGGTAGGCGTCGAAGATGGCGCGGGCGGCAGTCTCGTCGGCGCCCCAGTTCGGCGTGCCGAAAGTCATGGTGCCGAGCGCCATCGGGCTGACCACGAGGCCGGAACGGCCGAGCGTGCGGTACTCTGTGAGGGACATGGATTTCCTAACGATTGATATGGAACAGCTAGCGCGCTTGTGTCGGCGCGTCAAACATATAATAACGCTTGCTATGGAAATGGATGCTCACCTTCGACGGAAGCCCGGCCGGCCACTGTCGTTCGACCGCGACGCAGCGCTCGAGGCGGCGATGCTGCGGTTCTGGCGCCACGGCTATGAAGGAACGGCGGTCAGCGACCTGACCGCGGCGATGGGCATCACCGCGCCGAGCCTCTACGCCGCGTTCGGCGACAAGCGCAGACTCTTTCTCGCCGCGGTCGACCGCTATGTCGGCGATCCCGTGTCGGCGCATCTGCTGATCGACGCCGCGAGCACGGCGCGGGACGCCGCCGAGGCGTTGCTGGTGAACTCCGCGATCGTGTTCACGGGCACCGACACGCCGCCGGGATGCCTCCTGGCAACCGCGGCCGTGAGCGGCTCGCCGGCGTCTGCGAGCGTGCAGGAGGCGCTGGCGGCCATCCGCCGGGACATCGAGCGCCGGCTGGCGGCGCGCATCGCCACGGCGATCCGCGCCGGCGAAGTGCGCGAGACGACCGATCCGCAAGTGCTGGCGGCGATGGTGATGGCGGTGCTGCAGGGGCTCTCGACGCTGGCCCGTGACGGCGCGCCACGCAGCCGTCTCTTGGCAGTGGTCGACGGCGTCATGGCCGCATGGCCTTCGAGCGGTCCTTAGGTAACATAATTCTGCTTATCAGATATTTGGATGTCCGCTCAACCGGCCTGCTTTCCGCCGGCCACCCCTCACCCGAGCGCGTAGCCCGCGCCGCGGACGGTACGGACCGGGTCGTCGCCGCCGTGAAGGCAGAGCGCCTTCCGAAGGCGGCCGATGTGGACGTCGACGGTGCGGGTGTCGACGTAGATGTCGCGGCCCCAGACACGATCGAGGAGCTGCTCGCGGCTCCAGACCCGGCCGGGCTTCTCCATAAAGGTCGCGAGCAGCCGGAACTCGGTCGGTCCGAGCTTCAGCAGCTCCGCGCCGCGGAACACCTTGTGGCTCTCGGAGTCGAGGCGGATGTCGGCGAACTCCAGCGTGGCGCCGACCGAGGACGGCCGCGACCGGCGGAGCTGCGCGCGCACGCGGGCCATCAGCTCGACGATGCTGTAGGGCTTGACCACGTAGTCGTCGGCGCCGGTCTCGAGGCCGCGCACGCGGTCGACCTCCTCGGAACGCGCCGAGAGCATGATGATCGGCACCGCGCGCGTGCCGCTGCGGGTCTTGAGCTGGCGGCAGACCTCGATGCCCGAGACGTTGGGCAGCATCCAGTCGAGCACGATGATGTCGGGTGTATCCTCGTCGACGATGAGGAGCGCCTCCTCGCCGTTCTCCGCGCGCGCGACGCGAAACCCCTCGGCCTCGAGGTTGTAGGCCAGCACCTCGCGCTGCGACGGCTCGTCCTCGACGATGAGCACCATCGGCTGCTCGGACATCGGCGTCAGGCGATCTGGTCGGGATGCACGAACGAGGTGTTGTCGCCCTTGGGGCGCACGTCGTCGGGAAGCCGGCCGGTGACGAGGTAGATCACCTGCTCGGCGATGGAGGTGACGTGATCGCCCATCCGCTCGATGTTCTTGGCGATGAAGTGGAGGTGCATGCAGGCGGTGATGTTGCGCGGATCCTCGAGCATGTGGGTGAGGAACTCGCGGAAGAGCGCGTTGTACATCTGGTCCACCTCCTCGTCGCGCAGCCGCACGCTGACCGCGAGCTCGGCGTCGCGCTGGATGTAGGCGTCGAGCACGTCCTTCAGCATCAGCTCGACCGCCTTCGCCATCCGCCTGAGCGCGCTCGCCGACGCGCCCACCGGCGGCATCTGCACGAGCACGCTGGTGCGCTTGCCGATGTTCTTGGCGTAGTCCCCGACCCGCTCGAGGTTGGAGGAGATCTTGATGACCGAGAGCACGGTCCTGAGGTCCGTGGCGGTCGGCGCGCGGATGGCGATGACGCGCGCGGCCTCGGCGTTGACCAGATCCTCGATCTCGTCGATGCGGCGGTCGTTGCGGCGGACCTGCTCGGCCAGCTCCTCGTCGCGCGTCTCGAGCGAGACGGCCGCGTTCATGATCGCGGCCTCGACGAGCCCGCCCATCTTCATGATGTTCGCCTGCACCGCCTCGAGGTCGCGGTCGAACGCCGACGCGATGTGCTTGTCGTCCTGCATCCTGCGGTCGCTCATCCGATGCGTCCCGAAATGTAGCTCTCCGTCCGGGGATCGGAGGGCTGGGTGAAGATCTGGCCGGTCTCGCCGAACTCGACGAGGTTGCCGAGGTGGAAGAACGCGGTCTTCTGGCTGACCCGCGCGGCCTGCTGCATCGAGTGCGTCACGATGACGACGGAATACTGCGAGCGCAGCTCGTCGATCAGCTCCTCGACCTGCGCCGTGGCGATGGGGTCGAGCGCCGAGCAGGGCTCGTCCATCAGCAGCACCTCGGGCTCGGTCGCGACGGCGCGCGCGATGCACAGGCGCTGCTGCTGGCCGCCCGAGAGGCCGGTGCCGGGCGCGCCGAGCCGGTCCTTGACCTCGTTCCAGATTGCGGCGCGTTTCAGCGAGCGCTCGACGATCTCGTCGAGGTCCGCCTTCGAGCGCGAGAGACCGTGGATGCGGGGCCCGTAGGCCACGTTGTCGTAGATCGACTTCGGGAACGGATTGGGCTTCTGGAACACCATGCCGACCTTGGCGCGCAGCTGCACCGGATCGACGTGGCGGTCGTAGATGTCCTCGCCGTCGATGCGGATGTCGCCCTCGACGCGCGCCACGTCGATGGTGTCGTTCATCCGGTTGAGGCAGCGCAGAAACGTGGACTTGCCGCAGCCCGACGGGCCGATGAACGCGGTGACGGTCTTGTCCTCGATGTCCACGTTCACGTCCTTGATCGCATGCGTGGTGCCGTAGAACACCTGCACGCCCCGCGCGCGGATCTTGATCGTGTCGGTATCGGCGATCCGGTCGGCCAGTCGCATGTCGTTCATCGCGGAGCCCTTCCCTACCAGCGGCGTTCGAAACGGCGGCGCAGCAGGATCGCGACGGCGTTCATGACGAGAAGAAATGCCAAGAGGACGATGATCGCTCCCGAGGCGCGTTCGACAAAGGCAGGATCGGAGCGCTGCGTCCAGTTGTAGATCTGCACCGGGAGCGCCGAGGCGGGGTCGAAGAACCCCTCGGGCGGCGCGCCCGGGAAGTCGCGCACGAAGGCGACCATGCCGATGAGGAGGAGCGGCGCCGTCTCGCCCAAGGCCTGGGCGAGCCCGATGATGGTGCCGGTGAGGATGCCGGGCGCCGCGAGCGGCAGGACGTGGTGGAACACGGACTGCATCTTCGAGGCACCGATGCCGAGCGCCGCGTCGCGGATCGAGGGCGGCACGGACTTCAGGCTCGCGCGGGTCGAGATGATGATGGTGGGCAGCGTCATCAGCGTGAGCACCAGCCCGCCGACGATGGGGGCGGACTGCGGCAGCCCGGCGAAGTTGATGAAGATCGCGAGCCCGAGGATGCCGAACACGATCGAGGGCACCGCCGCGAGGTTCGAGATGTTCACCTCGATGAGGTCCGTCCATCGGTTCTTCGGCGCGAACTCCTCGAGATAGATCGAGGCCGCGACGCCGATCGGCAGCGCGAGGACGAGGACGATCAGCATCATGTAGAGCGAGCCCAGGATCGCGACGCCGAGCCCCGCCACCTCGGGGCGCTGGTCGGAGGCGTCGGGCGCGGTGACGAACGCCCAATTGAAGCGCTTCACGAGCGAGCCGTCGGCCTCGAGCGCGTCGGCGAGCTCGAGCTGCGCGGGGCTCACGTTGCTGTCGAGCTGCGCGCTCTGCTTCGTGACGCGGCCCTTCATGTAGCCGTCGATGCGCCCGTTGGCGAGAAGGTCGAAGCGGATCGTCTGGCCGATCACGTCGGGATGCGCGAGCACGTAGTCGCGCAGCTGCGCCGTGGCGTCCTTCGAGATGATGGCGCCCGCGTCGCGCTGCGAGAGGCCCTCGATGGCGATGCCGTCGGCCTCCATCTTGCCAGCGAGCGCACCGGCGATGAGCGGCGTGTAGCTGAACGTCGGCACCTTGGCGATGTCCTCGACGAGGCCGCTGCCCTTGGGGTCGAGCGTCTTGGCGGGCAGCGCCACCTCGAGCGAGATGTAGGTCTGGCGGAACGCCGAGAGCCCGCTCACGAGGATCGACGCGAGGAGGGCTATGAGCGCCAGCACGCCGATGCCCACGGCGATCATGCCGTAGATCTCGAAGCGCTTCTCGGCGGCGTTGCGGGACCGGGTGCGCCTGCCTTGGGTGAGGAGCGAGCCGTGGATATGGGTGGCGCGCGCTGCCGCCGCGGTGGCGTCGGTCATTCGTACTGCTCCCGGTAGCGGCGCACGATGAAGAGCGCGATCACGTTGAGCCCCAGCGTGATGACGAAGAGCGTGAGGCCGAGCGCGAAGGCGACGAGCGTCTCGGGCGCGGCGAAGTCGGTGTCGCCGGTGAGCTGGCTCACGATCTTGACGGTCACGGTGGTCATCGCCTCGAAGGGGTTGAGCGAGAGCCGCGCCGCGGCCCCTGCCCCCAGCACCACGATCATGGTCTCGCCGATGGCGCGGCTCGCGGCGAGGAGGATCGCGCCGACGATGCCCGGCAGGGCCGCGGGGATCACCACCTGCCGGATCGTCTCCGATCGCGTGGCGCCGAGCCCGAGCGAGCCGTCGCGCATCGACTGCGGCACCGCGCTGATGATGTCGTCCGACAGCGACGATACGAACGGGATGAGCATGATCCCCATCACGAGCCCCGCGGTCATCACCGACGCGCCCGACTGCCCGAGCCCCATCGGCTGCGCGAAGTAGTCCCGGAGCAGCGGGCCCACGGTGATGAGCGCGAAGAGGCCGTAGACGATGGTGGGGATGCCCGCGAGGATCTCGATGGCGGGCTTCGCGACCGACCGGATCCGGGGCGTGGCGTATTCCGACATGTAGATGGCGGCGAAGAGCCCGATCGGGACCGAGACCGCCAGCGCGATGAAGCTGATGTAGAGCGTGCCCCAGAGGAGCGGCAGGATGCCGAGGTCCGAGTTGCCGCGGAAGTTCGGCGACCAGGTCGTGCCGAAGAGGAAGCGCGTGACGCTGTACTGCTGGAAGAAGCTCAGCGTCTCGAAGAGCATGGAGAGCACGATGCCGAGCGTCGTGAGGATCGCGATGGAGGACGCGAGGATCAGGAGCGACTTGATCGCAAGCTCGACGGTGTTGCGGGCGCGGAAGTCGCGGTCGGTGCGGAGCCATGCGGTGGCGAGCCCCGCGGCGGCGAGCGCCAGCACCACCACCGCGCGCAGGATCGCGCCCCAGCGGTTGAGGCTGCGCGTCGCCTGCGCGGCGCGCAGCACGTCGGGGTTCACCTCGTCGCCGACCGCGACGCCGACGCTCGCGAGCCGGTCCCTGATCGGGGTGAAGTCGGTCCGGAGCCGGCCGGCGTCCGTGCGCGTCAGCTTGCCCTGAGCCACCAGCGCGTCGAGGCCGTCCGCCACGCGGGCGACGTCGCTCATCACGAGGCTCATGTTGGCGCCGTCGTCGATCATCGCTTCGGGGATCAGGCCGTGCACGCTCTGCTCGACGACGAGCGGCTGGACAACGAGCCAGCCCGCCAACACCAGAAGCGCCGGCACGGCGGTGAGGAGAACCGCGTTCGTGCCGTAATAGACCGGCAAGGAATGCAACCGGCGCACGTCCCCGTCGGCCGAGGCGATGGCCCGTCGCCGCGCCGCGACGTAGCCGAGGCACGCCAGCAGAAGAACGATCACGAGAACCCACAAGGCCGACATCGGCACTCCGTCGATGCGCGCGCGGCAGCCGCGCGCCGGTTGGCTGGCCGGGCGGGGCGGCGCAGAGACGCCGCCCCACGCGGGTCACATGGTGTTTTCGGCGTCGACCGCCTCTTGCGTCGCCGAGAGCTCGGGGTCGGCGACGAGGCCGTACTGCGCGAGCGGCCCGTCCGGCCCCGCGACGGCATCCGAGACGAAGAAGTCGGCATAGTCCTTAAGCCCCGGGACGACGCCGATATGCGCCTTCTTGACGTAGAAGTAGAGCGGCCGCGACACGGGATACTGGCCCTCGGCGATGGTCTCGGTCGAGGGCGTGACGCCCTCCATCGTCGCAACCTGCAGCGTGGCGGTGTTGTTCTCGTAGAACGACAGGCCGAACACGCCGATGCCGTTCTTGTCCGACGCGATGCGCGAGAGCGTCTCGGTGTAGTCGCCATCGATGTCGACCGCGCGCCCGTCGTCGCGCAGCTCGGTGCAGGCCTTGGCGACGGCGTCCTCGTCCATCCCCATGCCCTCGAGCGCGGCCTGGGCGCCCGCCTCCTCGCAGCCGGCTTCGATCACCTTGACCTCGAAGACCTCGCGCGTGCCGTGCTTGGTGCCGGGCACGAAGGTCTGGATCTCCTGGTCGGCCAGGTCGGAGCGGACTTCATTCCAGTTGGTGTTGGGGTTCGGCACCAGCTTGCCGTCGACGATCACGTTCTTGGCGAGCGCCATGTAGAGGTCCGAGGTCTTGAACTGGAACGACGGGCCCTTGATGTCGGAGGCGAACACGATGCCGTCGTAGCCGATGCGGACCTGCATGATGTCGGTCACGCCATTGGCCTTGCAGGTCTCGATCTCGCTGTCCGAGATGGGACGCGAGGCGTTGGCGATGTCGATGGTGTTCTCGCCGACGCCCTCGCAGAACTTCTTCAGCCCGGCGCCCGAGCCGCCCGACTCGACGACCGGCGTCGGGAAGTCGGTGTTCTCGCCGAAGGCTTCGGCGACAATGGTCGCGTAGGGCAGCACGGTCGAGGAGCCGGCGATCTGGATCTGGTCGCGCGCCGCGGCGGCGGTCGTTGAGACCGCGGCGATCGCGAGCGCGGAGGCGGTGAGTTTCATCATCGGCATGGAGGTCTCCCGTTTGGAACAGCGGGCCGCCGGGAGGCAGCCTCGCGCCGTCTCTAAGCGCGCGTCGCGTCGCTTTTGCGACAGTCCGGTAACGGTTTGATGACGGTTAACAAAGTGTCATGTCTCGGGCAGGAACACCGAGAACCGGCTGCCGCGGCCGCGCTCGCTGTCGATGCGGAAGCGCCCGCGGTGGCGGTTGACGATGTGCTTGACGATGGCGAGCCCGAGCCCGGTGCCGCCCTTCTCGCGGCTGCGGTGGCCGTCGACGCGGTAGAAGCGCTCGGTGAGCCGCGGGATGTGCTCGGCGGCGATGCCCTCGCCGCGGTCGATCACGTCGACGCGCACCACGGGCGCCCGGAGCGACAGGTCGCGCGCGTCGCGGCCGACCGCCACCGTCACCCGCTTCCCCGCGCCGCCGTACTTGACCGCGTTCTCGATGAGGTTGTGGAACACCTGCACGAGCTGGTCGGGGTCGGCGCGCACCATCAGCGCCGCCTCCGCGCCGGTGATCTCGATCTCGACGCCCTGCGTCTGCGCGAGCGGGCGCAGCGCCGCCACCGAGGAGCGCACCAGCGCTGCCACGTCGGTGCGCTCGGTCGGGCGGACGCGCTCGTCGGCCTCGACGCGGCTCAGCGACAGCAGGTCGCGCACGAGCCGGTTCATGCGCTCGGCCTCGCGCTCCATGATGCCGAGGAAGCGCTCGCGCGCGGCGGCGTCGTCGCGCGCCGCCCCGCGCAGCGTCTCGATGAAGCCGAGGAGCGCTGTCAGCGGCGTGCGAAGCTCGTGGCTGACGTTGGCCACGAAGTCGCGGCGCATCTGGCTGACGTGCTCGAACTCCGTGATGTCCTCGAAGACCACGAGGACGCCGGCCGCGCCCGGCTCCGCGCCGTCGGGCGCGCCAAGCACGGCCGAGGTCGTGACGCGGTACACCGTCTCGCGCGCCACCCCGGCGACGACGTAGCGCGCGGTGGCACCATGCCGGTGCCGGAGCGTGCCCTCCACGCAGTCGAGGACCGCCGGCTGGCGCAGCACCGTGACATAATGCCGCCCCTCGAGCCCCTGCCCGAACAATGCCGCCGCGGCCGCGTTGACGCGCGCGACGCGTTCGTCCTGCCCCACGAGCACGAGTGGCAGCGGGATCCCGCCGAGGACCGAGCCGACGACGTCAGGGTTCACCGGCGCGCCAAAAGCGCTTGCCACACGGCGCGACGTTGCGGCAAATTGACTGCATACGCTTGCGACATCCTGTCGTTGTGTGCGATTTCGCGCGAAATCCAGCCGATCGCTTCTATATGCCAGTTCACGTCCACCGGTTCACTTTGGTCGCCTCGCGTTCGTCACTTCGTTTTCTCTCGTCCACTTTCGACACTCTGCTTCCGAATGAACCGTTTCGTCACGAATGCACGGTACTTCGCCGAGACGCCGCTCTCGAGTTTTTCATAGCGTCCGGGTACGGAGGGCGCCACGTGGGTCAGTCATGTTCAAGACGAAGTCGCCTCCCGTCCCGTCCGGCGCCGCGCCGCCAAGCCGCGATCGCACCGTCCTCGTCATCGACGCGCCGTATGCGGTGAGCGCGCTCGCCGTGTTCGGCGGCAGCTTCAGCGTGGTCATCTCGCAATCGGGCGGGCTCGACAGCGACCTTCTCGCGCGCGTCCGGCCGGACTGGGTGCTGGCGCCCCTCGTCGGCCCGCATCGCGACATCCTCGACACCGCGCAATGGCTGGCCACGAACCGCTTCGAGGGCACGCTCTGCGCCGTCGTGCCCGCCCTGCCCGACCCGCATGTCGTGACGGCCGAGGTCCGGGCGCACTGCCCGGGCATGGAATTTTGTCTCCTCGAGCTGCCCCGCCTGACCGCTCCCGCGCCTGACCGCTCCCGCGCCTGACCGCTCCCGCGCGCCCGTCTCGGCAGGATCACCGCGCCCCTGACGCCAGCCGCCCCGCCGCCAATGCGTTCCCCGATCAGCCCCGCGCGGCCGCGACGCCCGCCTCGAGCGCCGACCCGAGCCAGCCCGCGTCCTCGACGCCGACCGAGAGCCGGAAGAACCCCTCCGAGATGCCGAGCGCCGCGCGCGCCTCGGGCGTGAGGCTTCGGTGCGACGACGACGCCGGATGCGACACCGTCGTCGCCACGTCGCCGAGCGTGGGCGCAAAGGCGAGCGGCGCCGCCGCGGTGAAGGCGTTCGCGGCCGCGCGGCCGCCGGTGAGCTCGAAGCTCAGCATGTTGCCGCCCCGCGCCCCGAGGAGCGCCGCCGCGCGGTTGTGGTCGGGGTGGTCGCGCCGGCCGGGATAGAGCACGCGCGCCACGCCCGGCAGGCCCGCCAGCCGGTCCGCGACCGCCGCCGCCGTCGCCTCGGCGCGGTCGTAGCGCAGCGGAAAGGTGTAGACGCCGCGCTCGGCGAGCCAGCAGTCGAACGGGCTCGGCGTGAGGCCCAGCGTCACCACCATGTTGCGGACGAGCTCGCGCCGGCCCGCGTCCTTCGCGGCGACGTAGCCGAGCGTCGCGTCCGAATGGCCCGCGAGGAGCTTCGTCACCGAATGGATCACCACGTCGGCGCCGTGCTCCAGGACGCGGAGCGCGCGCGGCGTGGTGAAGGTCGCGTCGACCGCGAGGATGAGCCCGTGCCGGCGGCAGACCGCGGCGATGCCGTCGAGGTCGGCCACGCGCAGCGTCGGGTTCGAGACCACCTCGACGAGCACGAGCCGCGTCTCGGGGCGCACCGCGGCCTCGATGGCGGCGGCGTCGGTCGGGTCCGCGAGCGTGGCGGCGATGCCCCAGCGCGGCAGGTCGCGCGCCATCAGCTTCAGCGACTGGCCGTAGAGCTGGTCGCCGCCGATCATGTGGTCGCCCGCCGACAGGAGCCCCACGAGCACCGCCGTGACCGCGGCCATGCCCGAGCCCGTGACGATGCCGCCTGTCGCCCCCTCGAGCCCGTCGATCAGCCCCGCCAGCACCTCCGCGTTCGGGTGCCGCTCGCGGGCGTAGGTGTAGCCCGGCGTCCGGCCCTCGTACTGCGCGTCGAGCATGTCGGGCGTGGCGGAGGCGTAGACGACCGAGGGCTGCAGCGGCGTCGCCACGGGCCGGCTGGCACTCGGCGGCCAGGGCGCGCGGCGGGGGTCGGGCTCATGCGTCATCGCGCCATGACTGCCAGAGCCCCCTCGCCCCCGCAAGCCTCAGTAGACCGGCTTCAGGTGGTCGCGGAAGCGCCGCATGTTGATCCGGTAGCGCTCGGCGCTCGCCCCGAGCCCGGCGATCTCGTCGTCGCGGAGCGGCCGCGCGACCCGCGCCGGCATCCCCACCGCGAGATGGCCGTCGGGGATCTCGGTGCCCTCGGTCACGAGCGCCCCCGCGCCGATCAGACAGTGCCGCCCGATCCGCGCGCCGTTGAGCACCGTGGCCCCCATGCCGATGAGGCTGCCGTCGCCGATCGTGCAGCCGTGCAGGATCGCGCCGTGGCCGACGGTGCAGTCGGCGCCGATGTCGAGCGGGAACCCGAGGTCGGTATGGAGGACCGCGCGATCCTGAACGTTGGAGCCCGCGCCCAACGCGATCTCCTCGATGTCGCCGCGCAGCACCGCGCCGAACCACACCGAGGCTCCCGCGGCGAGCACGACGCGGCCTGCGAGCACCGCGTCGGGCGCGATCCAGGTGTCGGGGTCGAGCACCGGGGCGATGCCTTCGAGGGTGAAGATGGTCACGTTTCCTCCTGTCGCACCGGGACGGCGGCTTGGCACCCGCCGGGACGGCGGCTTCGGCACCCGCCGGGACGGCGGCCTCGGTGTCGAGGCGCCGCACGATGCCCGCAAGGTCGGGCTGGCGCGAGCGCCGCAGCCGCTCGGCCGCGACGATGGTGCGAAGCCGCATCTCGGTCGCGTCGAGGTCGCCGTTCATCAGGACGTAGTCGTACTCGGCCCAATGGCTGATCTCGGCGCGGCTCTTGGCCATGCGCGCCGCGATCACCGCGTCGCTGTCGTGCCCCCGCGATCTGAGCCGCCGCTCGAGCTCGGTCATCGAAGGCGGCAGCAGGAACACCGACACGACCGAGGCGCCGAGGCTCGAGTTGCGGATCTGCTGGCCGCCCTGCCAGTCGATGTCGAAGAGCGTGTCGCGCCCGGCCGCGATGGCCGCCTCCACGGGCGCGCGGGGCGAGCCGTAGAGGTGGCCGAAGACCTCCGCATGCTCGAGCATCGCTCCCGTCGTCACCGCACCGCGAAACGCGGCCGCGTCGAGGAAATGATAGTCGACGCCGTCGCGCTCGCCCGGCCGGGGCGGGCGCGTCGTCGCCGAGACGGAGAATCGGATGCCCGCGTCCCAGGCCATCAGCCGCCGGGCCAGCGTCGACTTCCCGGCCCCCGAGGGCGACGACAGGATGAGGAGGAGCCCGCGGCGCTGCATCACGGGGGCAGTCTCGCATCTTTTCCGGGCGGGCCACAACGGGCGTCGGGCGCGCCGGCACCCCGTCGGCCGGCTTCGGCGCACAATCCCGGGTTGAAGAGCGTCGCCCGGTCCGGCACGACGCGGACAGTCGAACTCCGTGAAGCAAGTTTTTCCTTCGCCCTGGGGTTGCGCTTGGCGCCAAACCGCGCGAGTCGGTAGCGGCAGGTGTCGGCCGACGGAAAGGCCAAGCCGAGAGGTTAACCACGAGCGCAGAATGCGGGACACTTTGCCTCGCATTCGGGGTATTAAGGCTTCAGTAACACTTGCGACGATATCCTTAATGAAAGCTTGCCGGAGCGGCGCCCTCGAGGGGCGCCCGTTCACGGTGTCCGGAGACCAGACGATGCCACACGATCCCTTCGACGGCAGCCGGGTGATCCCGTTGACCGACAGCCGCGCCGCGGCGCGCTTTCCCGCCATCGGCGAGGTTCGCGCCTACTGGGAAGGGCTCCGCGCCGGCCGCATCGTGCCGCAGCGCTCCGAGGTCGATCCGCGCGGCATCGAGCGGGCGCTCGAGCAGGCGTTCGTTCTGGAGCGCATCGCGCCGGGCGTCGCGCGGTTCCGCATCGCGGGCATGCACCTCAACGACGTGATGGGGATGGAGGTTCGGGGCATGCCGCTCTCGGCGCTCTTCGCCCCCGCCGCGCGCGAGGATCTGGGCTCGCTCCTCGAGGGCGTGTTCGACGTGCCGCGCTCGGCCGAGATCGCGCTGACCGCCGAACCGGGGCTCGGCAAGCCCGCCCTCGAGGCGCGGATGCTGCTGTTGCCGCTCAGGGCCGACAACGGCGAGATCAGCCGTGCGCTCGGCTGCTTCGCCACCGACGGCACCATCGGGCGCGCCCCCCGGCGCTTCCTCGTCGACGACATGCGGATCAGCCGGCTCGACCAGCCGGGCCGCGAGGCGCGCGCCGCCGAGGCGCCGGTGTCGGCGGGCTTCGCCGAGGACACCGCCGCCTTCGCCGCCGCCCCGCGTCCCGCCCGTACCGACCGCCCGGCGCTGCGGCTCGTGAAGTCGGAGTAGCTTTCGCGGCCGCGGCGCGCCGGTCCGACCCAGGGACCGGAGGCGTCGGTGCGGCGCACGACCGCCGAGATCCTGTCCGACCGGTCCGACGCGGCAGTGATGCGGCATTCAAGCCACGACTTTCCGGGCATCCTCGTGCAAGGCGACGGCCTCGGGGTGCTCTGCCGGCAAGCGGACCTCGTCTGCACCGAGTTCGGGCGCGGCGCGCCGGGCTACGATGTCCTCGACCGGCTTCGCCGCGCGTTGCGGTCGCACTTCGCCGACGACGAGGTTACGCTCCTCGAGCACGAGCTGCCGCTGCCCGTCTCCGAGGACGCGGCGACCGCCCGGGCGCGCCTCACATCACCGCGCGCTGGCCCTCGCGGCGGGCGGAGAGCTCCTCCGCCACGAGGAACGCAAGCTCGAGCGCCTGGCTCGCGTTGAGGCGCGGGTCGCAGGCGGTATGGTAGCGCGCCGAGAGATCCTCGTCCGTCACGGCGCGCACGCCGCCGGTGCATTCGGTCACGTCGCGGCCCGTCATCTCGAAGTGCACGCCGCCCGGGATCGAGCCCTCCGCCGCATGGACCGCGAAGGCCTCGCGGACCTCGCGCAGCACCGCGTCGAAGGTGCGCGTCTTGTAGCCCGAGACGGACTTGATCGTGTTGCCGTGCATCGGGTCGCAGACCCAGGCCACGCGGATGCCCTCGCCCGCCACCGCGCGGACGAGCCGCGGCAGGTGCTCGCCCACATGCCCCGCGCCGAACCGCGTGATGAGCGTGAGCCGCCCCGCCTCGTTGGCGGGGTTGAGCCGGGCGCAGAGGCGGCGGAGGTCGTCCGCGGTCATCGAGGGGCCGCACTTGAGCCCGATCGGGTTCAGCACGCCGCGCGCGAACTCGACATGCGCGCCCTCGGGGTCGCGCGTGCGGTCCCCGATCCAGATCATGTGCCCCGAGCCCGCGACGGGCTGGCCCGAGGTGCTGTCGATCCGCGCGAGCGCCTCCTCGTACTCGAGGAGCAGCGCCTCGTGGCTGGTGTAGAAGTCGACCGTGCCGAGCGCGTGCGAGGTGTCCGCGTTGACGCCGGCCGCCGTCATGAAGTCGAGCGCGTCCGAGATGCGGTCCGAGAGCGCGCGGTAGCGCTCGGCCTTGTCGCCGCCCGCGAAGCCGAGCGTCCAGGCATGGACGCGGTGGATGTCGGCGAAGCCCCCCGTCGAGAACGCGCGGAGGAGGTTCAGCGTCGCCGCGGCCTGCGTGTAGGCCTGCAGCATCCGCGCAGGGTCGGGCGTCCGGGCCTCGGCGGTGAAGTCGAAGCCGTTGACGATGTCGCCGCGGTAGGACGGCAGCGTGACGCCGCCTTGCGTCTCCATCCCCGACGAGCGCGGCTTGGCGAACTGGCCCGCCATCCGGCCGACCTTCACCACCGGCACCTTGGCGCCGAAGGTCAGCACGACCGCCATCTGCAGCATCACCTTGAAGGTGTCGCGGATGGCGTCGGCGGAGAATTCGGCGAAGCTCTCGGCGCAGTCGCCGCCCTGCAGGAGGAACGCGCGGCCGTCGGCGACCTCGGCGAGAGCGCGGCGCAGGTTCCTCGCCTCGCCCGCGAAGACCAGCGGCGGGTACTTCGCAAGCTGCGCCTCGACCGCGGCGAGGGCGGCCGCGTCGGCGTAATCGGGCATCTGCACCCGCGGCTTGCCGCGCCAGCCCGACTTCCGCCAGCCTTCGGTCGCCTGATCCATCTCGCATCCCTCCGGTTCCGTGGCGGCGCTATAGCGCAGCGGGTCCGGGTTGCCTAGCAGGGCCGCTTGAAGGCGCCCGGCAAACCTGTTTCGCTGCGGCTTTCGGAGGCCGGGCGGATGGACCAGCGGATCGCGGCGACGATGGTGGAGGCCCCTGCCCCGGCCGCCCGGACGCGGCGCTTCGTGTTCCTGCTCCTCGACCGCTTCACGCTCCTGTCCTTCGCCGGCGCCATCGAGCCCTTACGCATCGCCAACCGCCTCCTCGACCGGCCCGCCTACGCCTGGGCGCTCGCCGGCGAGGGCGGCGTCGCGGTCCGCTGCTCGGCCGGGGCCGCGTTCCGGCTCGACATGGGGCTCGACGCCGTGGGCCGCGACGACACGGTGATGGTCTGCGGCGGCATCGACGTGCAGGAGACGACGACGCGCGGCGTGCTCAACTGGCTCCGCCGCGAGGCCCGCCGGGGCGTGGCGATCGCGGGGCTCTGCACCGGGGCCTGGACGCTCGCGCGCGCGGGCCTCCTCGACGGCCGCCGCGCGACGATCCACTGGGAGAACCAGGACAGCTTCCTCGAGGACTTCGAGGACGTCACCCTCACGAAGTCGGTGTTCGTGGTCGACGGCAACCGGATGACGACGGCGGGCGGCACCGCCTCGATCGACCTGATGCTGCAGATCATCGCCGACGACCACGGCGAGAGCCTCGCCACCACCGTCGCCGACCAGCTCATCTACGCCTCGATCCGCACCGACCAGGACACCCAGCGGCTCTCGATCCCGACGCGGATCGGCGTGCGGCACCCGAAGCTCGCCGGCGTCATCGCGACGATGGAGAGCAACATCGAGGACCCCATCTCGCCCACGATCCTCGCCCTCGACGCGGGCCTCTCGACGCGCCAGCTCGAGCGGCTCTTCCGGCGCTACCTCGGCCGCAGCCCGAAGCGCTACTACATGGACCTGCGCCTGCAGAAGGCGCGCAACCTCCTGATGCAGACCGACATGAGCGTCATCAACGTGGCCCTTGCCTGCGGCTTCGCGAGCCCGTCGCACTTCTCGAAGTGCTACCGCGCGCATTACGGCACGACGCCCTACCGCGAGCGCGGCTCGCACGCCTCGCGGCTCTCGATCTGACCCGCGGCGGGCGAAACGCGGCACCTCGGAACATCTTTGCTTTTGAGGTCGCACCCCACTAGTCTCGCCCGAAATCCGAACGGGGAGACATCGGGATGCGGAAACTAATGCTGGCGAGCGTCGCGGTCTGTGCGGCGGGGGCGGCGGGGGCGGAGGACGTCAAGATCGGCGTGATCTTCGGCTTCACCGGGCCCTTGGAGTCGATCACGCCGAACATGGGCACGTCGGCCGAGCTGGCGATGAAGGAGGTCTCGGACTCGGGCGCCTTCCTCGACGGCTCGACCGTGACGCCCGTGCGCGCCGACAGCACCTGCGTCGACAGCGCCGCCGCCGTGACCGCGGCCGAGCGGCTCGTCACCGCCGAAAAGGTGAAGGCCATCGTCGGCGCGGACTGCTCGGGCGTCACGGGCGCGATCCTCACGCAGGTGGCGATGCCGAACGGGATCGTGATGATCTCGCCCTCGGCCACCTCGCCCGCGTTCTCGACGATGGCGGACAACGGCCTCTTCTTCCGCACCGCGCCGTCGGACGCGCGCGAGGGCAAGGTGATGACCGACGTCATCATGGAGCACGACATCCAGACGGTGGCGCTCACCTACACCAACAACGACTACGGCAAGGGCCTCGCCGACGCCTTCAAGACCGAGTTCGAGGCGGCCGGCGGCACGGTGACGATCTCGGCCGCGCACGAGGACGGCAAGGCGGACTATTCCGCCGAGGTGGGCGCGCTCGCCTCCGCGGGCGGCGACGCGCTCGTCGTCGCGGGCTACATCGACCAGGGCGGCAAGGGCATCATCCAGGCCGCGCTCGACACCGGCGCCTTCGACACGTTCGTGCTGCCGGGCGGCATGGTCGGCGACAGCATCGTGAAGAACATCGGCGCCCCCCTCGACGGCTCGTTCGGACAGGTGCCGGGCACCGACAGCCCGGGCACCGACACGTTCAACGGGATGGCCAAGGCCGCGGGCTACGACGGCACGACGGCCTATGCGCCCGAGAGCTACGACGCGGCGGCGCTCATCCTGCTCGCGATGCAGGCCGCGAAATCGTCCGACAGCTCGGCGTTCGAGAGCAAGGTGATGGAGGTCGCCAACGCGCCCGGCGAGAAGATCTATCCGGGCGAGCTCGCCAAGGGCCTGAAGATCCTCGCCGATGGCGGCGACGTGGACTACGTGGGCGCCACCGCGGTCGAGCTCATCGGCGAGGGCGAGAGTGCCGGCAACTACCGCGAGATCGAGGTGAAGGACGGCAAGATCGAGACGGTGAAGTACCGCTGACCCCGCACCGCCCCGCGCCATGATCGAGGTCGAGGATCTGCACCGCCACTTCGGCGGTTTCCGCGCCGTGGACGGCGTGAGCCTTGCGGTCCGCGAGGGCACGATCACCGGCCTCATCGGCCCGAACGGCGCGGGCAAGAGCACGCTCTTCAACGTCGTGGCGGGCGTGCTCCCGCCGACCTCGGGCCGGGTGCGGATGGCGGGCGAGGACGTGACCGGCCTCGCGCCGCACGCGCTCTTCGGCAAGGGGCTCCTGCGGACGTTCCAGATCGCGCGCGAGTTCGCCTCCATGACGGTGCGCGAGAACCTGATGATGGTGCCCGCCGGCCAGTCCGGCGAGGCGCTCTGGCAGACCTGGTTCGGGCGCCGCCGCATCGCCGCGGAGGAGCGCGCGCTCGCCGACAAGGCCGACGGCGTGCTCGAGTTCCTGACCATCGCGCATCTTGCCGACGAGAAGGCGGGCAACCTCTCGGGCGGCCAGAAGAAGCTCCTCGAGCTCGGCCGCACGATGATGGTGGACGCCCGCATCGTGTTCCTCGACGAGGTCGGCGCGGGGGTGAACCGGACGCTCCTCAACACCATCGGCGACGCGATCCAGCGGCTCAACCGCGAGCGCGGCTACACGTTCTGCGTCATCGAGCACGACATGGACTTCATCGGCCGGCTCTGCGACCCGGTGATCGTGATGGCCGAGGGCCGCGTCCTCGCCGAGGGCCCGGCGGACCACATCATGGAGAACGAGGCGGTGATCGAGGCCTATCTCGGCACCCGCAAGCGGGGCGCGGCATGAGGGGCGCGGTGCGGGTGGCGGGTTCCGCACCGGATCAAGCGCCGGTCGGCGCGGGCGACGAGGCGGATGTTGCCGGCGAGGGCAAACAACCCGCATGGACGAGATCACCGACGCTGGCACCGACGCGACGCTGGCGGCCGCAACTTGGACGAAGGGGCAGGACGCCACCGGCGCCGGGACCGCCGGCCATGCGGCCGTCCCCGTGCAGGTTCAGCCGACGTTCACCAAAGCCGCGTCATGATGCGCCGATCTCTTCCCAATGAGGCACACGCCCGCATGAAATCCATCCTCCTCGCGCTCGCCCTTCTTCCCTGTCCTGCCCTGGCGCAAACCGTCGTCGGCACCTCGGCCATCGAGGGCCGCCGGATCGAGATCCTCGAGGACCGCACCTGGCGCTACGCCGAGCCGGGGCCGACCGGCGCGTGCCTGCCGGTCAGCGGCAGCGTGGAGTTCTGCGGCATCCCCGCCGAATGGAAGCCGGTGCCGAAGCAGGGCGTGTTCAGCATCCTCTACCGCCACGACGACCGCACCATCGGCGGCTTCATCGCCGAGCGCATCGGGAGCGCGGACGGGATGAGCTTCGCCGTGATGAGCAAGGGCATCCTCGCGCAGGTGGGTGCGCTCGCCGGTACGGCACCCGAGATGGTCCCGGTGCTCAGCACGAGCGACGACACCGTCAGCGGCTTCCGCGCGACCACGATGGTCTACGGCGCCAAGATAGAGGGCGTGTCGCTGGTCTATGCCAATTCCATCGTCGTCGGCGTCCACGATCTCGTGCAGGTCGTGACCTGGGAGATCGGCACCGACTACACCGAAGCGCACCGGGCCGCGCATGCGGATTTCGTGAACGACACGCGGCTGACGCTGGAGCAGGATCCCGAGTGACCCTGCGCGCCGCCGCCTCGGCCCTCTTCGCGCTCGACGGCCCCTGCCTCGCGGTCACGCCGGAGGTCACGTACTGCGGCTCGCTCCTCGACGGGCCGGAGCGGTCGGAGCGGAGCGCGCGCCGGTCCAGGCACGGCGCGCGCGTCCGGGACGCGATCCTCGTCGACGCCGCGGGCAGCGCCGACGGCAGGCGCCTCGCCGGGACCGGCCCCGAGACGGTGCCGGTCCTCGCCGCCGCCCGCGCGACGGTTGGCGGCCACGCGGGCCAGACGATGATCTCCTGCGAGGCCGACCACGACGGGCCGCCCTTCGCCCGCGCGAGCACACGCGTCGTCGCGGCACGCGCGACCGTCGAGCGCGTCGCGACGACGGCCGGCCGGGCGCTGACCGAAGCCCACCGCGAAGGTACGCTCGGGGCCGACGCGGAATGACCCGCGCCGCCGCCGCCACTGCCATCGCCACGGGTCCGGTCGCCTTCGCGGCCGCCGCGCCGGCGGCGGAGACCCTGGGCACGGGCCTCGCCGACGGGCGCGCGGTGCGGCTCCACGCCGACGGCGCCTCGGCCTTCGATCGGCCCGCCGCGGCCGGGTCCCGCCGCCGCAGCACCGCCGAGGTCGCGTACTGCGCCTCGGCGCACGGGCGGCGCACCGTCCGGCACGGACGCCGCACCTTCGGGGGCTTCCTCGCCGACGACGCAGGCGCCGCCGACGTCGAGCACCTGCGGCAGGTCGTCATCGAGCGCGCCGTGGAAGCCCTGAAGGTTGAGCCCGGCCTCGTGCCGGTCGTGAGCCTCACCGCCGGGACGGTCTCGGGCCTGCCGGCCGGAACGATCGTCTGCGACACGCTCCGCGACGACGAGGCCCGCGTGACCGCGACCACGGTGGCGATCGGGCGCCACCGGACGGCCCGGATCGCCCGTTCCGAACGGGCCGAGGACTCCGTGCCCTGCCACCGCGCGCCGCACGAGGCGTTCGTGCGCGACACGCGGCTGACGCTCGCCGGGGACGTCGGTTGACCGCGCCTTTCCTCGCCGGCGAGGCGATGACCGGGGGCTACGGGCGGGCGGACATCCTGCACGAGTGCACCATCGCGGTGGACCGCGGCCGCATCGCGGTCATCGTGGGGCCGAACGGGGCGGGCAAGTCCACCGCGATGAAGGCGGTGTTCGGGATGCTGCCGCTCAGGGGCGGCCGGGTCACGCTCGACGGCGCGGACATCACCGCGCTCTCGCCGCAGGCCCGCGTCGCGGCGGGGATGGCCTTCGTGCCGCAGACGCAGAACATCTTCGCCACCATGACCGTCGAGGAGAACCTCGAGATGGGCGCGTTCCTGCGCCGCGACGACATCCGCGCCACGATGGCGCAGGTCTACGACCTCTTCCCGGTCCTGCGCGAGAAGCGCCGCCAGCCCGCGGGCGAGCTCTCGGGCGGCCAGCGCCAGCAGGTCGCGGTCGGGCGCGCGCTGATGACCGAGCCGAAGCTCCTGATGCTCGACGAGCCGACCGCCGGCGTCTCGCCCATCGTCATGGACGAGCTCTTCGACCGCATCGTCGAGGTCGCACGCACCGGCATCTCGGTGCTGATGGTCGAGCAGAACGCGCGCCAGGCGCTCGAGATCGCGGACCGCGGCTACGTCCTCGTGCAGGGCCGCAACCGCTTCGAGGGCACCGGCGCCGACCTCCTCGCCGACGCCGAGGTGCGCCGGAGCTTCCTCGGCGGATGATCCGGCTCGTGCTCGTCCTCCTCGTGCCGCTGCCTGCCGGGGCGATCGACCTCGCCTGCAGCTTCGACCGGGAGTGCAGCGCGACCGGCGCCTGCGGCCCGACGCGGCTCGAGGCGCGCTACCGCGTCGATCCCGCGACGCAGCGCGCGAGCGTGGTCCGCGGCGGCGCCGAGACGCGCGTGGCCGCGGCGCAGGGCGAGGCCGCGATCAGCTTCGCGGAATACCTCGCCTCGGGCGGCATCGAGGCCACCACCGTCACCGCCGGGGGCGCCGCGGTCCGCAGCCGCCACGGCGTGCTCGACGGCGCGCTCGCACCGCGGCAATACTGCGGCACCTGCACCGAAGGCGCCCCGTGATGGACCTCCTCAACGCCGTCGTGGCGCTCGCGAACTACGTGGTCGTGCCGGGCCTCGCCTACGGCGCGCAGCTCGCCCTCGGCGCGCTCGGGGTCACGCTCGTCTACGGCATCCTGCGGTTCTCGAACTTCGCGCACGGCGACACGATGGCGTTCGGCGCGATGGTCACGATCCTCTTCACCTGGTGGTTCCAGTCGCTGGGGCTGCACCTCGGGCCGCTCCCGACCGCGCTCCTGGCGCTCCCCATCGCCATCGCGGTCACGGCGGCGCTCGTGCTCGCGACCGACCGCGTGGTCTACCGCTTCTACCGCCGGGAGCGGGCGGCGCCGGTGATCTTCGTCATCGCCTCGCTCGGCGTCACCTTCGTGATGAACGCGCTCGTGCGCTTCGTCATCGGCACCGACGAGCAGAACTTCGCGGACGGCGCGCGCTTCCTCGTCACCGCGGGCGGGTTCAAGCGCATGACGGGGCTCGACGAGGGCCTCGCGATCCGCTCCACGCAGGTCATCACCGTCGTGACCGCGGCGGTCGTGGTGGCGGCGCTCTTCTGGTTTCTCGGCCGCACCCGCACCGGCAAGTCGATGCGCGCCTATTCCGACAACGAGGATCTGGCGCTCCTGTCGGGCATCGACCCCGAGCGCGTCGTCGCCGTGACCTGGATCATCGTCGCGGCACTCGCCACGGTCGCGGGCGTGCTCTACGGGCTCGACAAGTCGTTCAAGCCCTTCACCTACTTCCAGCTCCTGCTGCCGATCTTCGCGGCCGCCATCGTCGGCGGGCTCGGCAGCCCCCTCGGCGCCATCGCGGGCGGCTTCCTCATCGCGTTCTCCGAAGTCACCGTGACCTACGCGTTCAAGAAGGTCGCGGGCTACGTGCTCCCCGAGAGCCTCGCGCCGCGGGGCCTCGCGCAGCTCCTCTCGACGGACTACAAGTTCGCCGTGAGCTTCACGATCCTCGTCGTCGTCCTCCTGATCCGCCCCACCGGCCTCTTCCGGGGGCGCTCGGCGTGAGCCTGCGCGCCGGGGCCCTCTTCGCGCTGATGGCGCTCCTCATCGCCGGCGTCGGCGTGTGGCAAAGCTGGAACGTGGCGCTCACCATCGTCAACATGGGGCTCGTCTCGGCGATCATGGCGCTCGGGGTGAACATCCAGTGGGGCTACGCGGGGCTCTTCAACATCGGCATCATGGGCTTCGTGGCGCTCGGCGGCCTCGCGACCGTGGTGACGTCGATGCCGCCCGTGACGGAGGCCTGGGCGGCGGGCGGCGGGCGGTTGCTCGGCGCGCTCGGGATCGGGCTCGCCGCCATCGCGGGGGGCGTGGCACTCTACCGCCGGGTGCCGGCGCGCTGGCGCCTGCCTGCGGTGGGGCTCTGGCTCGCGGCGGGGTTCTTCCTCTACCGCGCGGCCTTCGACCCCGCCGTCGTCGCCATCGAGGCGGTGAGCCCCGCGGCCACGGGCTATCTCGGCGGGCTCGGGCTCCCGGTCCTCCTGGCCTGGCCGGTCGGCGGGCTCTTCGCGGCCGGCGCCGCCTGGGTGATCGGCAAGATCGCCCTCGGGCTCCGGTCGGACTACCTCGCCATCGCCACGCTCGGGATCGCCGAGATCGTGCTCGCGGTCGTCAAGAACGAGGACTGGCTCGACCGCGGCGTGAAGAACGTGAGCAACATCCCCCGCCCGGTGCCCTACGAGGTCGACCTGCAGGGCACCTCGGGCTTCGTCAACCGCGCGGGCGAGCTCGGCCTCGACGCGGTGACGGCCTCCTCGCTCGCGGTGAAGCTCTGCTGGGCGGGGCTCTTCCTCGCCGTGCTCCTCGTCCTCATCTGGCTCTGCGAGCGCGCGCTCCGCTCGCCCTGGGGCCGGATGATGCGCGCGATCCGCGACGACGAGACCGCCGCGGAAGCGATGGGCAAGGACGTGACGCGGCGCCACCTGCAGGTGTTCGTGCTCGGCTCCGCCGTCGTCGGGCTCGCGGGCGCGATGATGACCACGCTCGACGGCCAGCTCACGCCCGGCAGCTACCAGCCGCTGCGCTTCACGTTCCTGATCTGGGTCATGGTGATCGTCGGCGGCTCGGGCAACAACTGGGGCGCCGTCCTCGGCGGCTTCCTCGTCTGGTTCCTCTGGGTCGAGGTCGAGCCCGTCGGGCAGATCGTGATGCAGGTCGTGACCGCCCCCCTGCCCGACGGCTTCCTCAAGGCGCACCTGATGGACGCCACCGCCTACATGCGCCTCCTGACGATGGGCGTGGTGCTCCTCCTCGTCCTGCGCTTCGCCCCGAGGGGGCTGCTGCCGGAGCGCTAGGCGGCGCCCGTCCGGGCGTCGCCGCCGCGCGGACGCGGGCGTCGATGCGGCCGATCTCCCCCCGGGCGGGCGCCGCGTCGTCAGGCCGCCGAGCGGCACCGCAGGCGCACCCGCCCCGCCGCTCGCGGTCCCGACCCCGGCCAGCGTCGGGGCGAGCGTCGCCTGGCCGCATCTCGTGAGCGCGAGCAGGTCCGTCACGGTGGCCCGGAGGCTCGTGACCTCGCTCCCGGCACGACGACGAGCGGCGGCGGCAGCAGGATGGCAACGAGGGAAAGACCCGCGCCGAAGCGGATCGTTCGGCCATCAAGGCAGCTCGACATGGCGCACGAGCCGTTCGCTCCGGCGATCTCGCCACGGAGCGGCGCGTCACAGAAGCGCGAACATCACCGGGACGGATGCCGCGGCGGCGGCATCGCGGCGCATCGTCGCCAACCCGAACGCGAGAATGCCCGCCGCGGGCGCCTGCACCCCCCACGGCTCCACCGCGAGCGGCAGCATGGATGCCGCCAGCAGCGCCGTCACCACGATGGCGATGCGCCGCCGCACCGGCCCCTCGACGAGGACGGTCGGCCGCGGCGCGAGATGACGGTCGACCCAGTCCGCCTCCGGGCGCACCTTCTCCACCGCCGGTCGAAGCGGTCCGCGCCGAACTTGCGACGGCGGACGAACCCTGGCGCCCAGAGCGTCGGCCCGGTCACGAGCGCCTGGCCCGCCACCGCGAGGATGAGGAGCCCGAGTGCGATCGAGATGCCGGGGATGCCGCCGATCACCGGCATCGACGCGATGAGCCCGAGCGCCGCGAAGATCGGCCCCGTCGAGCGGTGGTCGAGCGTCTCGAGGACGCTGCCGGCCGAGGCGTCGGGAAGGTCGCCGAGCGTGCCCGCATCCACTGCCATGCCGTGCTCCTTGCGAAACGCAGCCCGCGGCGGGCCCGGGGTTCCGCCCCGCCGCGCCCCAATGCGACATCGGCGCGTCGCATCGGGGCTTGCCCGCCCCGGCCGCGCGCCGCAGGGTCGGTCGCGCAACAGGCGGGGACGATGATGCGGACACAGGCGCGCGTGGTGGTGATCGGCGGCGGCGTCGTCGGCTGCTCGGTGCTCTACCACCTCACCAAGCTCGGCTGGTCCGACGTGATGCTCGTCGAGCGCTCGGACCTCACCTCGGGCTCGACCTGGCACGCGGCGGGCGGCTTCCACACGCTCAACGGCGACACCAACATGGCGGCGCTGCAGGGCTACACGATCCGCCTCTACCGCGAGCTCGAGGCGCTGACGGGCATGTCCTGCGGGCTCCACCACGTCGGCGGGATCACCCTCGCCGACACCCGCGAGCGCTTCGACATGCTGAAGGCGGAGCGCGCCAAGCACCGCTACATGGGCCTCGACACTCGCATCCTCGGGCCGGCGGAGATCAGGGAGTTCGCGGAGATCGTCAACCTCGACGGCATCCTCGGCGCGCTCTACGACCCGCTCGACGGCCACCTCGACCCTTCGGGGACCACGCACGCCTACGCCCGGGCCGCGCGGATGGGCGGCGCCGAGATCGTGCAGCACAACCGCGTCCTCGAGACCCTCCCGCGGCCCGACGGCGGCTGGGACGTGGTGACCGAGCAGGGCACCATCACGGCCGAGCACGTCGTCAACGCCGCCGGGCTCTGGGCGCGCGAGGTCGCGGCGATGGCGGGCGTGTACCTCCCGCTCCTGCCGATGGCGCACCAGTACCTCGTCACCGACGACCTCCCCGAGATCTACGAGCGCGGCACCGAGATGCCGCACGTCGTCGATCCGGGCGGCGAGAGCTATCTCCGCCAGGAGGGCCGCGGGCTCTGCATCGGCTTCTACGAGAAGCCCTGCGAGCCCTGGGCGCTCGACGGGACGCCCTGGGGCTTCGGGCACGAGCTCCTCAACGAGGCCTACGACAAGATCGCGGGCAGCGTGGAGTTCGCCTACCGCCGCTTCCCGATCCTCGAGCGCGCCGGCGTGAAGCGCGTGATCCACGGGCCCTTCACCTTCGCGCCCGACGGCAACCCGCTCCTCGGTCCGGTGCCGGGGCTGCGGAACTACTGGTCGGCGGCGGCGGTGATGGCGGGGTTCAGCCAGGGCGGCGGCATGGGGCTCATGCTCGCGCAGTGGATGATCGAGGGCGAGACCGAGCGCGACCCGCGCGGCTTCGACGTGAGCCGGTTCGGCTCCTGGACGACGCCGGGCTACACGGTCCCGAAGGTGATCGAGAACTACCAGACGCGCTTCTCCGTGGCCTACCCGAACGAGGAGAAGCCCGCCGCGCGGCCGTTCCGCACGACGGCGATGTACGACCGCTTCCGCGACATGGGCGCGGTCTTCGGCCAGCAGTACGGGCTCGAGGTGGTGAACTATCACGCGTTGCCGGGCGAGCCCGCCTACGAGACGCCGACGTTCCGCCGTTCGAACGCCTGGGATGCCGTGCGGGCCGAGGTGATGGCGGTGCGCGAGGGCGTCGGCATCAACGAGGTGCAGAACTTCGGCAAGTGGCGGGTCGCGGGACCGGGCGCGCGCGGCTGGCTCGACCGCATCATGGCGGGCACGATCCCCGCGCCGGGCCGCATGAGCCTGACACCGATGCTTGGCGCGTCGGGGCGCATCTTCGGCGACTTCACCGTGTCCTGCCTCGGCGAGACCGAGTTCCTGCTGACGGCGAGCTACGGCGCGCAGGGCTGGCACGGGCGCTGGTTCGAGCGCAACGCCGACGGCGGCGTCGCCGTCGAGAACCTGTCGGACCGCCGCACCGGTTTCCAGATCGCAGGGCCCCGCGCGCGCGACCTTCTGGCCCGCGTCACCCGCGCCGATGTCTCCGCGGCGGCGTTCCGCTTCATGGACGTGCGCCGCATGACCGTGGGGATGGCGGACTGCGTCGTGCAGCGCGTGAGCTACACGGGCGACCTCGGCTACGAGATCTACTGCGACCCCGCGAGCCAGCGCCATCTCTGGGACGTGCTCTCCGCCGCCGGCGGCGACCTCGGGCTGAAACCCTTCGGGATGCGCGCGATGATGAGCCTGCGCCTCGACAAGTTCTTCGGCTCCTGGGGGCGCGAGTACTCGCCCGACTACCTTCCCGGCGAGACCGGGCTCGACCGCTTCGTGCGCTTCAACAAGCCCGTCGATTTCATCGGCAAGGCCGGCGCCGCGCGCGAGAAGTCGGAGGGCCCGCGGCGCCGGCTCGCGGCCTTCGTGGTCGAGGCGCGCGATGCCGACGTGACCGCCTGGGAGCCGATCTGGCTCGACGGCGCGGTCGCGGGGTTCTGCACCTCGGGCGGCTATTCGCACTTTGCCGGCACGTCGGTGGCGCTGGGCTTCGTGCCCGCCGAGGCCGCGCGCGAGGGGCTCGAGGCGGAGATCGAGATCCTCGGCGAGCGGATGCCGGCGCGGCTCGTCACGACGCCGCTCTTCGACCCCGATGGCGCCCGGATGCGCGGCTGAGCCCGGTCGTCCTCCTTCTCGCCGCGGGTGCCTCGACGCGGATGCGAGGGGCCGACAAGCTTCTCGAGCCCGTCGGCGGCGTGCCGGTGCTGCGCCACCTTGCCGTCGAAGCGCTGGCCGCCGGGCTCGGCGTGATCGTGACCCTCCCCGTCGCCTCGCCGCGCGCAGCGGCGCTCGCGGGGCTCTCCGTGACGATCGTCACGGCCCCGGATGCCGCCGAGGGCATGGCCGCCTCGATCCGTCGCGGCGTCGCGGCGGCCGCGGATGCGGCCGGCGTGATGCTGCTCCCCGCCGACATGCCCGACCTCGGTCGCGACGACCTCCGCGCCCTCGCCGACGCCTGGGACGGCCACGAGGTGCTCCGCGCCGCCGGCGACGACGGCACGCCCGGCCACCCGGTGATCTTCCCGGCCTCCGCCTACCCTGCCCTCGCCCGGCTGGCCGGCGACACCGGCGCGCGTGCCCTCACCGAGGGCGCCCGGACCTACCCGCTGCCCGGCCGCCGCGCGCTCACCGACCTCGACACGCCCGAGGCCTGGGCGGCCTGGCGCGTGCGGACCTGATCAGGGCGCCTCGGTCTGCGCCTCGGTCTGCGCCAGCCAGACCGCGTGGCGCTCGGCGAGCCAGGCCTCGATGGCGTCGAAGGCGGTGGGCTCGAGGCGGCAGGTCCGCACCCGGCCGGTCTTTTCGGACCGGACGATGCCGCCCGTCTCGAGGACGCGCAGATGCTGGAGGAACGACGGCAGCGTCATCGGGAAGGGCGCCGCCAGCACGCCGACCGAGGCCGGGCCCTCGAGCAACCGCTCCACGACCGCGAGCCGCGTCGGGTCGGCAAGGGCATGAAAGAGCGCGACGGGCTGCGGAAGGTGAGCCATCTGCCTAGCTTAGTGCGAACGGAGCCCGGTCCGTCAAGCGACAGCTAGGTAAACGCCACCCTGTCTGTGGCGCCGGCGCCACGGCGCTTCGGTGGTGCACCCGAAGGGATTCGAACCCCTGGCCTCTGCCTTCGGAGGGCAGCGCTCTATCCAGCTGAGCTACGGGTGCCTCGGGTGTGCGTAGTCGGTCGCCGGCGGCGCGTCAACGGGCGCTCAGGCGAAGAGCGCGTGGCAGCTCTCGAGCGCCGCGACGAGCGCGTCCACCTCGGCGCGGGTGTTGTAGAGCCCGAACGAGGCGCGCGCGGTCGCCGTCACGCCGAGATGCGCCATCAGCGGCCCCGCGCAGTGCTGGCCCGCGCGCACCGCCACGCCCTTCGCGTCGAGCACCGTGGAAATGTCGTGCGGATGCGCGCCGCCCGCCATCGTGAAGGAGAAGATCGCGCCCTTCCCGGGTGCCGTGCCCTGCAGCGTCAGCCAGTTCAGCGCGCCGAGGCGGCGGGCGGCATGGTCGCGCAGGTCCGCCTCGTGCGCCGCGATGGCCTCCATCCCGAGGCCCGTCATGTAGTCGAGCGCCACGCCGAGCCCGATCTGCGCCACGATGCCGGGCGTGCCCGCCTCGAAGCGCATCGGTGGATCGTTGTAAAGGACCGCGTCGCGCGACACTTCGCGGATCATGTCGCCGCCGCCGATGAAGGGGCGCATCTCCGCCATCCGCTCCGAGCGGATGAAGATCGCGCCCGACCCCGACGGCCCGTAGAGCTTGTGCCCGGTGATGGCGTAGAAGTCGCAGCCGATGGCGGCCACGTCGACCGGCCCGTGGACCGCCGCCTGGCTGCCGTCGACGAGCACCGGCACGCCCTTCGCATGCGCGCCTTCGGTGATCGCGGCCACGTCGACGCGGGTGCCGAGCACGTTCGACATCTGCGTCACCGCCACGAGCCGGGTGCGCGGGCCGATGGCGTCGAGGACCGCTTGCGGGTCGAGGCTGCCGTCGGGCTCCGTCTCGACCCAGCGCAGCACCACGCCCTGGCGCTCGCGGAGGAAGTGCCACGGCACGATGTTGGCGTGGTGCTCCATCACGCTCAGCACGATCTCGTCGCCGGCGACCATGCGCGGCGCGGCCCAGCCGTAGCTCACGAGGTTGATCGCCTCGGTGGTGCCCGACGTGAACACGATCTCCTCGGGGCTCGGCGCGCCGAGGAAGCGCGCCACGGTCTCGCGCACCGCCTCGTAGCGCTCGGTCGCGATGGTGGAGAGCGTGTGCAGGCCGCGGTGAACGTTGGCGTAGTCCATCTCGTAGAACGCGGTCATCGCGTCGATCACCGCGCGGGGCTTCTGCGCCGACGCGCCGTTGTCGAGATAGACGAGCGGCCGCCCGTTGACCTCGCGGCCGAGGATCGGGAAATCGCGTCGCACCGCCTCGACGTCGTAGCCTGCGGTCGTGTGCGTGGCAGTATCCATCAGACGGGCTCCGGGGCGCTGTAGCCAAGCGCGGTCAGGACGAGGACCACGACGAGGACGGAGGTGGCGACGGTGACGAGGATCATCGCGAACACCTTGCCGAGCGAGGTGAAGCCATGCA
This sequence comes from Paracoccaceae bacterium, assembly GCA_965219015.1. Classification (GTDB taxonomy): domain Bacteria; phylum Pseudomonadota; class Alphaproteobacteria; order Rhodobacterales; family Rhodobacteraceae; genus CBDCNH01. Next base: position 65,670 of record CBDCNH010000011.1, on the reverse strand, counting down.
GCACCGCGATGAAGTTGGTCGACAGCCAGGCCACGAGCGCCACCGCGGCGAGACCGAGCGGGAAGGCCAGCACCGGGAAGGTCAGGAGCACGAGCACCTGCATCACCGCGATGCAGAAGGTGACGACCTGCAGCCAGATCACGAGCGCCAGCGCGCCGTCAAAGCGCCCGGTGCCCCCCATCGCCCGCCCGACGACATGCGCCGCCACGATCGAGTAGAGGAGCGAGCCCGCGCCGATCGCCGCCGTGGCGAGCGGGCTGCGGACCTGCGCCAGTTCGTCGGCGGTCAGCACGAGGCGCTCGGTCAGGCCCACGAGGAGCGTGTTGGCGACGACCGCGAGCGCCAGCGCCTGCCAGAGCACGACGGGCGCGAGGTGCCAGCCGAGGACCATGCGCGCGCCGGCCTGCGGGTCGCGCACGCTGTCGCGGACCTGTCCCGCCAGGCCGCCGAGCGTGGCCTCGGGCGCGTGCCGGCTCACGCCGCGGGCTCCCGCCGCCCGAACTCGGCCTCGGCGAGCCCCGCGCCCCAGATCGCGAGGAACGCGCCAAGCACGACGAGACCCGTCGCGGTGAGCGCGGGCGACGGCCCGACGATGCCGGCCACGAGCCCCTCGAGGAGCATGAGCGGGCTCACCGCGAGCAGCGCCCAGAAGAGCGCCACGCGCGCGCCGTAGGGCGTGCCGGTGCCGCCCGCGAGGCGCAGCGCGACATGGCTCGCGAAGGCGAGCGCATAGGCGAAGAGCGGGAGCAGGAAAAGCGTGGCCATCAGCGCCCCGCCGATGCGGGCGTCGAACGGGACGGCGGGGTCGAGCTCCGCCGCGCGCGCGAGCCCCGGCCATTCGCCGATGAAGATGAGGAACGAAGCACCGAAGAGCATGCCGAGCGCCCGGCCCTCGTCCGCCCGCCCGAGATGCCGGCGAACGGTCGCGCGCGGGGCGCGGTAGGTCTGGACGATGTCGGCGGTAACGCTCACGGCGCGGCATCCGGGATCAGGCGGCGCTCGATGTCGGCGGCGACGGCGGCGGCGATGTCCGCGTCCTCGATCTCGGCGATGGCGGCGGCCAAGAACGACAGCACGAGGAGCGCCTCCGCGCGGGCGCGCGGCACCCCGCGCGAGCGCAGGTAGAAGAGCGCCACGGGGTCGATCGCACCCGTGGTCGAGCCGTGGCTGCAGCGGACGTCGTCGGCGTAGATCTCGAGCTCGGGCTTGGCGAGGAACTGCGCCTCCGCCCCGAGGAGGAGCGCCTGGCTCAGCTGGTAGCCGTCGGTCTTCTGCGCCGGGCGGGCGACGCGGATCTTGCCCTGGAACACGCCGACGGCGGCGTCCGACAGCACGTGCTTGAACACCTGCCGGCTTTCGCAGCCGCGGCCGAGGTGATCCACGAACACCGTGTCGTCGTGATGCGCGTCCCCGCCGCCGAGGAACGCGCCCGCGAGATGCACCGTGCCGCCCTCGCCCGCCAGCGTGACGAACGCCTCGTTGCGGACCACTGCCCCGCCGGTCGCCAGCGTGAACGACTTCAGGACGCTCTTCGCCCCGAGCCGCGCGAAGAGATGCGCCGTCCCGGTCGTGGTGTCGGTGCCATCCTGCTGGCGGATGTGGTGGCAGCGGCCGCCGTCCGCGACCTCGACCTCGATCACCGTGTCGCCGCCCGCGCCAAGATCGAGAAGCGTCACTTCAGCTTGCGGGCCGACCCTCACAAGATGATGGAGGAACGCGCCCGAACCCGTTGGCAAGACGAGCACATGCCGCCCGGACATGGCCTCGATCACCGCCCCGTCCTGCGCCTCGGCCGTGTTGCGGGCCGCGAAGGGCCGTGCGACCGGGCGCTGCGCCGCGGCCTCGAGCCGGCCGTAAAGGTCCGCCGCCCAGTGGTCCTCGCGCCCGCCGACATCGGCCAGCCGCTCGATCCCGAGCCCGGCGGCCGGCCCGGTCACAAGTCCTTCGAGCGCCGCTGCGAGCAGGGTCCGGTCCGGGACGGCACCTTCGGACACGCCGAAGCGCGCGGGATCGGTGAAGCGCCAGTACTCGTCGCGCCGCGTCGGCAGGCCTGCACGCCCCGCCGCCGCGGTCCGCGCGTCGTGCAGCCACGCAGCCACCGGCCGGTCGGTCGCGCGCAGCGCCGTCACGCCGCGAGCCCCGCGTAGCCGTTGGCCTCGACCTCGCGCGCAAGCTCCGGCCCGCCAGAGCGCACGATCCGGCCATCGGCCATGATATGCACCACGTCGGGAGCGATGTGGTCCAGAAGCCGCTGGTAGTGCGTGATGACCACGAACGCCCGGCCGGCGTCGCGCAGGCCGTTCACCCCTGCCGCCACCAGCTTCATCGCGTCGACGTCGAGGCCGGAGTCCGTCTCGTCGAGGATGCACATGCGCGGCGCCAGCATCGCCATCTGCAGGATCTCGTTGCGCTTCTTCTCGCCGCCGGAAAAGCCCACGTTGACCGGGCGCTTCAGCATCTCGGCGTCGATCCGGAGCGCCGCCGCCTGCGCGCGGACCTCCTTGAGGAACGCCGCCGACGTGAGCTCGGCCTCGCCGCGCGCCTTCCGCTGTGCGTTCACCGCGGTCCTGAGGAACGTCATGTTGCCGACGCCGGGGATCTCCACGGGGTACTGGAACGCGAGGAACAGCCCCGCGGCGGCACGCGCCTCGGGCTCGAGGCCAAGGAGGTCCGTGCCGTCGAGCGTCGCCGTGCCCTCCGTCACCGCGTAGCCCTCGCGGCCCGCGAGCACGTAGGAGAGCGTCGACTTGCCGGACCCGTTCGGGCCCATGATCGCATGGACCGTGCCCGCCTCGACGGCGAGGTCGAGCCCCTTCAGGATCGGCTTGTCCTCGTCCTCGAGCTTCACGTGCAGGTTGTTGATCGTCAGCATCTGATCCTTCCGCGCGCCATCCGGCGCCTCATCCCTTGAACACCAGCGCGGCCCCCGCCGCAATCAATGCGAACCCGCCCAGCGTCGTCCACGACACGCCTTGCCTCAGATAGAGGGTCGAGAATCCGACGAACACGATCAACGTGATGACCTCCTGCATCGTCTTGAGCTGCGCCGTCGAATAGACGGCGCTCCCGAGCCGGTTGGCCGGCACCGCCAGGCAGTACTCGAAAAGCGCGATGCACCAGCTCACGAGCACGACGGTCCAGAGCGCCACCGCCTTGTACTTCAGGTGCCCGTACCACGCGAACGTCATGAACACGTTCGATGCCAGCAACATGCCCACGGGCGCCGCGTAGCTCCAGGCCAATGGCCTCATGCTCGACCCCCGTCGACCGGGCGAGTTGCGGCAGGGAACGCCACCGGGCCGAACCTACCCAACCGAGCCCTCGAGCGAGATCGCGACCAGCGCCTGCGCCTCCATCGCGAACTCCATCGGCAGCGCCTGCAGCACCTCGCGGCAGAAGCCGTTGACCACCAGCGCCACCGCAGCTTCCTCGTCTATGCCGCGGGCGCGGCAGTAGAAAAGCTGGTCCTCGTCAACCTTGGAGGTGGTCGCCTCGTGCTCGACGCGCGACGAGGCGTTCTTGACCTCGATGTAGGGCACCGTATGCGCGCCGCAGCGGTCGCCGATCAGCAGGCTGTCGCATTGCGTGTAGTTCCGGCTCCCCTCCGCGCGCGGGTGCATGGTCACGAGGCCGCGGTAGGTGTTCTGCGCCTCGCCCGCGGAAATCCCTTTGGAGACAATGCGCGAGCGGGTGTTCTTGCCAAGATGGATCATCTTCGTGCCGGTATCGGCCTGCTGGCGGTTGTTGGTGATCGCGATGGAGTAGAACTCGCCCTGCGAGGCCTCGCCGCGGAGGATGCACGAGGGATACTTCCAGGTGATCGCCGAGCCGGTCTCGACCTGCGTCCACATCACCTTCGCGCGGTCGCCGCGGCAGTCGGCGCGCTTCGTCACGAAGTTGTAGATGCCGCCGCGGCCCTCCTCGTCGCCGGGATACCAGTTCTGGACCGTCGAGTACTTGATCTCGGCGTCGCGCAGGAGGACGAGCTCGACCACCGCCGCGTGGAGCTGGCTCGTGTCGCGCTTGGGCGCGGTGCAGCCCTCGAGGTAGCTCACGTAGGCCTCCTCGTCGGCGATGATGAGGGTGCGCTCGAACTGCCCGGTGTTCTCGGCGTTGATGCGGAAGTAGGTCGAGAGCTCCATCGGGCAGCGCACGCCCTTCGGGATGTAGACGAACGAGCCGTCGGTGAAGACGGCGGCGTTGAGCGTCGCGAAGTAGTTGTCGGTCGGCGGCACGACCGAGCCGAGGTACTTTCTCACGAGGTCGGGATGCTCGCGGATCGCCTCCGAGATCGGGCAGAAGATCACGCCCGCGCGCGCGAGCTCGGCCTGGAAGGTGGTGCCGACCGACACGCTGTCGAACACCGCGTCGACCGCCACGCGCCGCTCGCCTTCCGGCGCGGGCCCTCCGGCGGCGCCCTCGACGCCCGCGAGCACCATCTGCTCCTTCAGCGGGATGCCGAGCTTGGCGTAGGTCGCCAGCAGCTTCGGGTCCACCTCGTCAAGGCTCTTCGGGCGGACCGCCATGCTCTTCGGCTTGGCGTAGTAGTACTGGTCCTGATAGTCGATCTGCGGGTAGTTCAGCATCGCCCACGCGGGCTCGGCCAGCGTCGTCCAGCGCCGGTAGGCCGCGAGCCGCCAGTCGGTCATCCACTCGGGCTCGCCGTTCTTCTCGGAGATCAGGCGCACGATGTCCTCCGAGAGGCCCTTCGGCGCGAAGTCCATCTCGATCTCGGTCTCCCAGCCGTGCTTGTAGCGCCCGGCCATCGCCTCGACCGCGGCCACCGTCTCGGCGTCCACGCCCGCGCGGGGCGTCTCGATCTGGTCGAGTACCGTCATGTCCTGTCCTTTCAAGCGGCCCGCTGCCGGAACCTGCGTTCGGCCGCGCACCATGTGTCGGCAAAGGCCGTGACCTCCGCCGCCGTCGTTTCCGGCCCGAGCGACACGCGGATCGCCGATGCGGCCGCGATGTCGTCGAACCCCATCGCCGCGAGCACGGCGCTTCGCCGAACCTTGCCCGACGAGCACGCCGAGCCCGCCGAGACCGCGAACCCCGCGAGATCCATCTCGATCACCTGCCGCTCGCCGGTCCACCCCGGTGTGACGAGGCAAAAGGTGTTGGGCAAGCGCGCCGCGTCATTCCCGACTAAAATAGTATCCCGCGCTGCGGCGTCCACCGCTTGTTCTAGAATAATTCCAAGTTCCGCAACCCCGTCCCAGACGCCGGCGGCGACATCGCGCGCGGCCGCGGTGGCCGCGGCGCCGAAGCCCGCGATGCCGGGCACGTTCTCCGTGCCTGCCCGGCGCCCCGCTTCCTGCCCGCCGCCGCGGATGCGTGCGGCGAGGTCGGTGCCGCGGCGGAGCACCAGCGCGCCCACCCCCTTCGGCCCGCCGATCTTGTGCGCCGAGACGAACGCCATGTCGCAGCCCAAGCCCGTGAACGACAGCGGCAGCTTGCCGAACCCCTGGCTGAGGTCCATGACCGCCAGCCCCTGTGGCACCGCCTGCAGCACGCCGGTCTCGGAGTTGGCGATCTGCAAGGTTGCCCGCGCGGGGTCTGGGACGATCACCGCGCCGCGCGCCGTCACGCCGAGCGACGGATCGGCCCAGGCGAGCACCGCCTCGTGCTCGACGGGGGCGCAGGCGAGCCCGCGTCCCGCCAGCGCCAGCGCCGCGGCTTCGGTGGCGCCGGAGGTGAACACCACGTCGGCGTCGCCCGCACCGAGCGCCGCCGCGACCGCCTCCCGCGCCCGCTCGACGAGGCCACGCGCGCGGCGGCCCTCGGCATGGACCGAGGACGGGTTGCCGACCGCCTCCAATGCGTCCCACATCGCCGCGCGCGCCTCCGCGCGGAGCGGAGCGGTCGCGTTCCAGTCGAGATAGGCGCGGCTCACACCTCGATCCCCACGGGTTCGCCGCCGACCGGCTCGTCGACGACGGTGAAGAGCGTCGGCACCGCGGGGCATGGGCTCAGCGCGTTGCCCGCCACGTCGCTGAGCCGCGTCTGGTGCAGGAACACGTAGACATGCGCCGAGAGGCTCTCCCAGAGCCGGTTCGTCATCGACTGCGCGCGGCTCCCGGAGCTCCCGCCCGAGGCGCCGGCGCCCGCGTGCATCGCGCTCACCGTCTCGTCCACCGCCTCGAGCACCTCGGCGATGCGGATCGCGTCGGCCGAGCGCCCGAGCCGGTAGCCGCCGCCCGGACCCCGCACCGACTCCACGAGGCCGGCGCGGCGCAGCTTGACGAAGAGCTGCTCGAGATAGGGGAGCGACAGGTCCTGCCGCTTCGAGATTTCCGCCAGCGACACCAGCACCCCCGGCGGCGCCAGCGCCAGGTCGGCGAGCGCCACCATCGCGTAGCGGCCCTTGGTCGATAGCTTCATCGCCGCCGCTCCCGCGCCCCGTTGACGCGGGCGACACGCACCCTTACGTCGTGACCAATCCGCCGCAGCCCGCGGCTTTAGAACCGTTCTAGGTTCCCCGAGCGATTCCGTCAAGAATGCCGCCGGGAGTTCGAGGAAAGCAGCTCTATGCCGGAAGTGATCTTTCCCGGACCGGAAGGCCGGCTCGAGGGCCGCTACCACCCGCAAAAGGAAAAGGACGCGCCGATCGCCATCGTGCTGCACCCGCATCCGCAGTTCGGCGGCACGATGAACAACAAGATCGTCTACAACCTGCACTACGCCTTCTACAACATGGGCTTCACCGTGCTGCGGTTCAATTTCCGCGGCGTGGGGCGCAGCCAGGGCGAGTACGACCAGGGCATCGGCGAGCTCTCGGACGCGGCCTCGGCGCTCGACTACCTGCAGTCGATGAACCAGAACTCGAAGCACTGCTGGGTCGCGGGGTTCTCGTTCGGCGCCTGGATCGGGATGCAGCTCCTGATGCGGCGGCCCGAGATCACCGGGTTCATCTCGGTCTCGCCGCCCGCGAACCTCTACGACTTCTCGTTCCTCGCCCCCTGCCCCTCGTCGGGGCTCGTCATCAACGGCTCCGCGGACCGGTTCGCGCCGCCGAAGGACACCGTGGGCCTGGTCGCTAAGCTCCACGAGCAGAAGGGCATCACCGTCACCCATCAGGTCGTCGAGGGGGCGGGGCACTTCTTCGAGGAGCCGCACATGGAGACGATGATCGACAGCGTGACGACGTACGTGAAGCGCCGCCTCGGCGAATCCTCGCGCTGAGCCTCGCGACGCAGGCGCGGCGCGGCCCCGTCCGTCCCGAAAGCGGTGACACGCCGCCACGACCGGCCTATCGTCAGGGCGGATGGCGTGGCGAAGGATGTGGCCCGTGCAGAAGCAGATCGTCCGCCACCCCAAGATGCCCGCGCCCTACGGCGCCTATTCGACGGCCGTCCGGGCGGGCGATTTCCTCTTCGTGTCGGGCCAGGCCGGGATCGTGCCCGAGACCGGTGCGACGGCCGGGGACGATTTCGCAACCCAGGCACGACAGGCCTTCGAGAACCTGAAGACGTGCCTCGAATGCTCGGGCGTCTCGATGGCGGACGTGGTCAAGGTCGTCACGTGGCTCGGCGATGCGACCGAACGTGCGGCGCTGAACGATCTCTTCGCGGCGTACTTCCCGGTCGACCCGCCCACCCGGTCGACGCCGATCGTCAGCCTGCCGATGGGCCTCCTGCTGTCCATCGAGGCCACGGCGATCTATCCCTCGTAGGGCCGCACGCCCGCATCGCGACCCGTCGCGCGCGGCAGGGCCTCCGTGACCTGCGGCAAGCCCTGCAGATGCGTCCTCAGGATCGCCGCGTTGCGGAGGTTGGCCTTGAACGCCACGTCGAACACGTCGCCGATAAGGGGTACGATCCCCAGTCCGTAATCGAGCCCGGTGTTGAGCGCCATGCGGATCAGGTGACGGCGCGGCAGGCCCATGCGGTGCCCGCGCCAGATCATCCACAGCGACGGTGCCAGCGCCGCCGTGTCGCCCACCCCTGGCACCAGCCCGAGCAGCGCGTCGAAGCCGAAGCGGATGCCGAGGATGCTGAAGCGCGAATCGAGCAGCCGCGCGAGGTGCTCGAGACGGGCGAGTTCGCGCTCGACGTCCGTCACGTCCGGGCGATGACCCACACGGCATGGACGATGCCGGGGATGTAGCCGCAGAGCGTCAACAGGATGTTGATCCAGAACTGCTTGCCGAGCCCGACCTGCAGGAACACCCCGAGCGGCGGGATGAAGATCGCGATGAGGATGCGGAGCAGGTCCACGTGGCGCCTTTCGTTTGCGCCACAACGGCCCGCGCGGATGTCGGTTCCCGGTGTCCCAGGGCTTTCCCGAGGGCGGTCAATGGGCTAGACCGCGCAGGATTGCAGCTTCCCGGAAGGCGTCATGGACAAGATCAAGGTCGCGAACCCCGTCGTCGAGCTCGATGGCGACGAGATGACCCGCATCATCTGGGAGGCGATCCGGCGCAAGCTGATCCTGCCCTACCTCGACCTCGACCTCGAGTACTACGACCTCGGCATGGAGCACCGCGACGCGACCGACGACCAGGTGACGGTCGATGCCGCGCACGCCATCGCCAAGCACGGCGTCGGCGTCAAATGCGCGACGATCACGCCCGACGAGGCGCGGGTCGAGGAGTTCGGGCTGAAGAAGATGTGGCGCTCGCCGAACGGCACGATCCGCAACATCCTCGGCGGCGTGATCTTCCGCCAGCCGATCATCTGCCGCAACGTCCCGCGGCTCGTGCCGGGGTGGACGAAGCCCATCGTCGTCGGCCGGCACGCCTTCGGCGACCAGTACCGCGCGACCGACTTCCGCTTCCCGGGCAAGGGCCGGCTCACCATAAAGTTCGTCGGCGACGACGGCGAGACCATCGAGCACGAGGTCTTTCAGGCGCCGGGATCGGGCGTGACGATGGCGATGTACAACCTCGACGACAGCATCCGCGACTTCGCGCGGGCGTCGTTGAACTACGGGCTGAACCTCGGCTGGCCGGTGTACCTCTCGACCAAGAACACGATCCTAAAGGCCTACGACGGGCGCTTCAAGGATCTCTTCCAGGAGGTCTTCGAGGCCGAGTTCGCCGAAGCCTTCGCGAAGAAGAAGATCACCTACGAGCACCGGCTCATCGACGACATGGTGGCCTCGGCCCTGAAATGGTCGGGCGGCTACGTCTGGGCCTGCAAGAACTACGACGGCGACGTGCAGTCCGACACCGTGGCGCAGGGCTTCGGGTCGCTCGGGCTGATGACGAGCGTGCTGATGACGCCGGACGGCAAGGTGGTCGAGGCGGAGGCCGCGCACGGCACGGTGACGCGGCACTTCCGCCAGCATCAGAAGGGGCAGGCGACCTCGACCAACTCGATCGCGTCGATCTACGCCTGGACGGGCGGGCTGAAGCACCGCGCCAAGCTCGACGACAACGCGGCCCTCCAGCGCTTCGCCGAGACGCTCGACCGGGTGACGGTGGCGACGGTGGAGGCGGGCCACATGACGAAGGATCTCGCCCTGCTGGTCGGCCCCGAGCAGAAATGGCTCACGACCACGGGATTTCTCGACAAGGTGGACGAGAGCCTGCAGGCGGCGCTCGGCTGACCGCCCGCACTTCATGCGGTGCATGAGGTACGGCCTGCAAGAGGTTGATCTCGGGGCGGTCTGATCCGACGCGGGCGCGGTCGCGCAGGAAACGCTTTACAGCTTCCCCGGCGCCGCCGTAGCGTCGGGAACCGGCAGCATTTTCAGCCTCGCCGGACGCCGTCGCAGCCGAACCATTTTTCAGCACCCGTCAGGAGGAATTGCCATGCCTCGCTCCCCCCTTCTCGCCCTGCCCCTCGTCGCCTGCCTCGCCCTGCCCGCCGCCGCCGCGGAGGTCGGGCAGCCGTTCCTCGTGGCAGACTCGGATCTCACGGGCTCGATCCTCGACTTCTTCGGCGATTACGGCCCCACCGGCGTCGACCAGGTCTCGCTGTCGGGCACCATCACCTCGGCCATCGGGTCGCCCACGCTCGCGGGGCAGCCGCTCTCCTTCGCGACCGACCAGGGCAACGGCACCGCGACCCTGACGGTCGGCGGCACAACGATCGACGAGTTCGCGATCTTTTCGTCGATGACGGGAAGCTACGACTTCGACCCGTTCCAGGAGGGGCCGGGCGACCTCAACTTCGCGCTCTTCATCGAGCCGCCGTTCACCGAGCCCGAGGAGGGCACGTTCGACTACCACGGCGCCTTCGAGGACTATCCCACGCGGATGGCGGAGTTCCCGGGGTTCGAGGTCGTGCTGTCGGTCTACCTCGACGGGCCGCTGCCGACGAAGCTCTTCGAGGCCACCGACGACGAGGGCAACGTGATCGAGACGTTCACCTACGTCGAGGGCCCGCTCCCCGTCGCGCGCATCACGCTCGGCACCGTCGGCGGCGCGGCGCTGCCGGCCGAGGTGCCGCTGCCGGCGGGTTTGCCGCTGCTCGGGGCCGGGCTTGCCGGGCTTGCGCTGCTGCGGCGGCGTTCATCCAAGAGGTGAAGTTCCGGGCAGAAGGCGCTGACGGCGCAGCCTGATCGGGCTGCGCCCGGACATGCTGCTTGCGGACCCGCGACACGCGCGCATCCTCGACGCAAGCCGCCGAGGACCGCCGCCCGTGACCAAAGCCCGCCCGTGACCGACGCCCGCCCGCAGCACACGCCGTTCGAGGACGTGCAGGGCCTCGCCGCGGGCACCGCGCTCTGCGCGCTCGGCATCCATCTGCTGACCTCCGCGGGGCTCGTGACCGGCGGCACGGCGGGGGTGGCGGCGCTTCTCGCCTATGTCGCGGGGTGGAACTTCGGGCTTCTCTTCTTCCTCGTGAACCTACCGTTCTACGCGGTGGCCTGGGCGCGGCTCGGGCCCCGCTTCACGATCGTGAGCTTCGTCGTCGTGGCCATCGTCTCGGGGCTGACGGCGGTGCTGCCGGGCTACCTCGCCTTCGCGACGCTCTCGCCCCTCGTGGCGGCGCTCTTCTTCGGCGTCGCGGCGGGCGTGGGGCTCCTCGCGATCTTCCGGCACGGCGCGAGCCTCGGCGGCGTCGGCGTGGTGGCGCTCCTCGTGCAGGACCGCACCGGGTTCCGCGCGGGCTGGGTGCAGCTCATCTTCGACGCGGGGCTGTTCGTCGTCGCCGCCACCGTCCTCGACCCGCGCCGGATGGCCTTCTCGCTCGCCGGCGTCGCGACGATGAACCTCGTGATCGCCTTCAACCACCGCCGCGACTGGTACATCGCGGCGTGAGCCCGGATCAACGCCCGGTCAGCGCCTTCGAACGCGCAGCCCGGGGCCGCCGGCACATCGGCATCGTCGCGCGTCCGCAGCGCATGGGGACGCGCTCGGCGTGCCTCGGCGGAGCCCGGGGGCGGTCGCCGGCACCTCTCGCGGAGCGGGCGGCCAAAGTCTTGCGGCCGCTGACGCCGCTGGTCCTGCCCGTGCCGGCGCGTTAGAACCCTGCGCGTGACCGACCTCTGGCGCCTCCTGCCCGAGCCGATGCGGGTGCAGCTCTCGGGCTTCGTGCGCGGGTTCTGGGCGCTCCTGCCGCAGCTCGTGGCCTCGCTCGTGTTCCTCGGGCTCGTCTGGCTCGTGGCGAAGGCGCTGCACCGCTTCCTGCCGCGCGCGCTGCGCCGGGCGCGCATCCGCGAGGCGCTCGTCGACGTGACGATGATGCTCGCGACCGTGGGGCTCTGGCTCTTCGGCGTGCTCATCGCGATCACCATCGCGTTCCCCTCGATCACGCCGGGGCGCGCGGTGACGGCGCTCGGGGTCGGCGGGGTGGCGATCGGGTTCGCGTTCAAGGACGTGTTCGAGAACTTCCTCGCGGGGCTCCTTCTCCTCATCCGCGAGCCGTTCCAGCGCGGCGACTTCATCGAATGCGAGGGCATCGACGGGCAGGTCGAGGTGTTCACCATCCGCGACACGCACATCCGGCAGACCGACGGGCAGCTCGTCGTGGTGCCGAACGCCACGCTCTTCAAGAACCCGGTCACGATCCGCACCTCGCGCGACCTGCGCCGCACCACGATCATGTGCGGCGTGGCCTACGGCGAGGACGTGGACCGCGCGCGCGAGGTGATCGCGGCGGCCGTGCGGGGCGTCGACATGGTGCGAAACGACATCAAGGACGTGCAGATCTTCGCGCAGGGCTTCGGCGAGAGCTCGATCGACTTCGAGGTGACCTGGTGGACGGGCTCGCTGCCCGTCGACATCCGCGCGTCGCGCGACAAGGTGGTGGCGGCGGTGAAGCGCGCGCTCGACGACGCGGGCATCGAGATCCCGTTCCCCTACCGCACGCTCACGTTCAAGGAGCCGCTTGCGCTCGGGCGCGCCGAGCCCGCGCGCGACGCGGCGGAGTAGCGGGCTCGGCCGTTGACAGACCGATAACTCCACGGCTATGAAAAGAAGCATAGCCGTGGAGTTATCCTTGTCCTCGTCTCCCGATCTGATCCTGAAGGCGCTCGCCGACCCGACCCGGCGGGCGATCTTCGAGGGGCTCTGCCGCGAGGGCGAGCAGACCGTCGGCGCGCTCACCGCGGCCGCGGGGGTGTCGCAGCCCGCGGTGTCGAAGCACCTCGGCGTCCTGCGCGCGGCGCGGCTCGTGCGGGACCGCCGCGAGGGGAGGCAGACGCTCTGCAGCGCGATCCCGCGGGCGCTCGCGCCGCTGACCGACTGGACGGAAGAGATGACCGGTTTCTGGCAGGACCGGCTCGACGCGCTCGAAGCACTTCTGAAAAGGATGGACCCATGACCGACCCGCTTGGCCTGACGCTCGACCGCGAGCTTCCGCATCCGCCCGAAACGGTCTGGCGCGCGCTGACCGAGCCGCATCTCATCGAGGCCTGGCTGATGCGGACCGACTTCGCGCCGGAGGTGGGGTCCGCGTTCCGCCTGACCGCGGACTGGGGCGCGATCGACGGCACGGTGCTCGCGGCCGACCCGCCGCGGATGCTGCGCTACACCTGGGTGTCGATGGGCCTCGACAGCACCGTCACCTGGACGCTGACGCCCTCCGGCTCGGGCACGCACCTGCGCGTCGAGCAGACCGGCTTCACGCGCGACAACCTGCCGGCCTTCAACGGCGCCAAGGCGGGCTGGCCGCGGTTTCTCGGCAACCTCGAGCGCGTCCTGGGAGAAAGCGCGTGACCGAAGCCGAGACGCCCTCCGCCCGGATCGACGCCCGGATCGCCGAGCTCGGCGACTGGCGCGGCGCGCTGCTCGGCCGGCTGCGCGCGATCATCCGCGAGGCCGACCCGGACGCGGTCGAGACGTGGAAATGGCGCGGCGTCCCGGTCTGGGAGCACGGCGGCATCCTCTGCACGGGCGAGACCTACAAGGCCGCCGTGAAGCTCACCTTCGCGAAGGGGGCGGCGCTCGACGATCCTGCCGGCCTCTTCAACGCGAGCCTCGACGGCCGGGTGCGCCGGGCGATAGACTTCCATGAAGGCGACGCGGTCGACGGCCCCGCCTTGGCGGCGCTCGTGCGTGCGGCGGCGGCGCTGAACCTTGCGCGGTGAGCGCTGCTTTCGCGCTGGCGTTTTCTGCGCCTGCGAGGTAAGGGGCGCGCGACCCTTCCCGAAAGCACGATCATGGACCTTCGCAACATCGCGATCATCGCGCATGTCGACCACGGCAAGACCACGCTCGTGGACGAGCTCCTGAAGCAGTCGGGCGCGTTCCGCGAGAACCAGTCGGTCGCCGAGCGGGCGATGGACAGCAACGACATCGAGCGCGAGCGCGGCATCACCATCCTCGCGAAATGCACCTCGCTGGAATGGAAGGGCCTGCGGATCAACATCGTCGACACGCCGGGCCACGCCGACTTCGGCGGCGAGGTGGAGCGCATCCTGTCGATGGTGGACGGCGTGGTGCTGCTCGTCGACGCGGCCGAAGGCCCGATGCCGCAGACGAAGTTCGTGACCGCGAAGGCGCTGGCCCTCGGGCTTCGGCCCATCGTGGTGCTGAACAAGGTCGACAAGCCCGACGCCGAGCCCGACCGCGCGCTCGACGAGGTGTTCGACCTCTTCGCCAACCTCGGCGCCGACGACGACCAGCTCGACTTCCCGGTGCTCTACGCCTCGGGCCGCAACGGCTGGGCGGACGCGGAGCTCGACGGGCCGCGGGCGAACCTCGACGCGCTCTACGACCTCGTGGTGTCGCACGTTCCCGCCCCGCGGCAGGTGGCGCGGCGGGGCGAGCCGTTCCAGATGCTCGCGACCACGCTCTCGGCGGACCCGTTCATCGGGCGCATCCTCACGGGCCGCGTCGAGGCGGGCACGCTCCGCGCGGGCGAGACGATCAAGGCGCTCACGCGCTCGGGCGAGCGGCTCGAGCAGTTCCGCGTGTCGAAGATCCTCGCCTTCCGCGGCCTCGGCCAGCAGCCCATCGAGGCCGCCGAGGCGGGCGACATCGTGACGCTCGCGGGCATGTCGAAGGCGACCGTCGCCGACACGCTCTGCGCGCTCGACCTCGACATCCCCCTGCCCGCGCAGCCCATCGACCCGCCGACGATCTCCGTCACCTTCGGGATCAACGACAGCCCGCTCGCCGGCCGCGACGGCTCGAAGGTGCAGTCGCGCGTGATCCGCGAGCGGCTGATGCGCGAGGGCGAGATCAACGTCGCGATCAAGGTCTCGGACACCGCTTCGGGCGACGCCTTCGAGGTCGCGGGGAGGGGCGAGCTGCAGATGGGCGTGCTCATCGAGAACATGCGCCGCGAGGGCTTCGAGCTCTCGATCTCGCGCCCCCGCGTGATCTTCCGCGACGAGGACGGGCAGCGCATGGAGCCCGTCGAGGAAGTCACCATCGACGTCGACGACGAGTACACCGGCGCCGTGATCGAGAAGATCACCGGCCCCCGCCGCGGCGATCTCGTGGAGATGAAGCCCGCGGGCGCCGGCAAGACGCGGATCATCGCGCATGTCCCGTCGCGCGGCCTCATCGGCTACCACGGCGAGTTCCTGACCGACACGCGGGGCACGGGCGTGCTCAACCGCGTGTTCCACGCCTGGGCGCCCCACCGCGGGCCGATCCAGGGCCGCCGCGTGGGCGTGCTCATCTCGATGGAGAACGGCGTCTCGGTGCCCTATGCGCTCTGGAACCTCGAGGACCGCGGGCACCTCTTCATCGGCGCGCAGGAACCGGTCTACGAGGGCATGATCATCGGCGAGCACAGCCGCGAGAACGACCTCGAGGTGAACCCGCTGAAGGGCAAGAAGCTGACCAACGTCCGCGCGTCGGGCACCGACGAGGCGGTGCGCCTGACGACGCCGGTGCGCCTCACGCTCGAGCAGTCGATCGCCTACATCGACGACGACGAGCTCGTCGAGGTCACGCCGAAGGCGGTGCGGATGCGGAAGCGCTTCCTCGACCCCCACGAGCGGAAGCGCCAAGCCCGCGCGGGGTAAGCGCGCGCCGCGCCCGTCGCACGGGTGCAGGGTTCCGCGCGCACCGCAAGGGCGTGTTCACGCGCGGCACGGGGGCGGCACTGGGGCGCAGAGGGACTATGTGCAGGCGGGCGGCCACCCGGGCTTCCGGAAAGCGGGCGTGGCGTTCCCCAAGCTCAGCGCCGAGCTCAGCGCCGCCGTTTCGCCGCCGGCCGGACGGGTTCTTGGAGCGGCGGTCCCGTTCGTGAGCGGGCGACTCGAGCGGTTCGGCTTCGTGACCCCGCGCGACCTCGATGCCGACGCGGCGCTCAAGTTCGTTCGCGGCCCGGTCCGAAATCTGCTGGCCGCGGTCCACGGCCTCTCCTTTGGGACGCAGCGAGCTTCCCCGATCTGCGATCCGCAAGACCGGCCCGCCTGTCTCACTCCGCCCCCCGCGCGGGGCGAGCCCTCGACACGAGCCTTGAGCCCGCGCTAGCCTGCGAGGCATGGTCGACGTGGTGCTCTTCCATTCCGTGCTCGGGCTCCGGCCGGGGGTGTTGGCGCTGGCCCGGCGGCTGACGGCGGCGGGGCACTCTACGCAGGCGCCCGACCTCTTCGGGGGCCGTGCCGCGGACGACGTGGAAGCGGGCTTCGGCATCCTGCGCGACATCGGCCGGGACGTGGTGACGGCGCGCGCCCGCGCGGCGCTCGGGGGCGTGCCGGAGACGGCGGTGCTCGCGGGCATCTCGATGGGCGGGGGCGTCGCGGGCGAGCTCTGGGCCGAGCGGCCGCGCGCGGCGGGCGTCCTGTTCATCTCCGGCCCCGGCCCGGTGCCGGAGCCGCGTCCTTTGGCACCGGCCGCGCTGCACATGGCGCGGCCCGACCCGTTCGACGACGAGGACTTCGTTGCGGACTGGCGCGCGGGCGCCGGGACGATGGAGGTGCACCGCTACGACGGCGTGGGGCACAACTTCCTCGACGCGGGCGGCCCGGACTGGGATGCGGCGGCCGCTGCCCTCTGCGAGGCCCGGCTCATCGGGTTCCTCGACGCGCTCAATCCGCCGGCGTAAGCGCGTCGCCGACCGCCACGCGGCCCGGCTCCAGCACCTCCGCGCACCAGCCGCCGTGGCCGCGCACCGCGTTGTAGCCGCCGGGCCCGAGCGCCTCCTCCATGCGGCTGCAGGGCATGCAGGGCCCGGTCAGCCGGACGAGCGCGCCGCCGAGCCGGAGCGGGCGGTCCTTCAGGGCAGCAAGGTTGATGCCCGCGACGGCGACGTTGCGGCGCAGGTCGGCGTAGCCCGCGGCGCGGCCTGCGAGCGCCGCGATGACCGGCAGGTGCTCGGCCTGGATCAGCGTCAGCGCGCGGCGTCCGGGGCGCGCGTGGTCGCCCGCAAGCCCGTCGGGACCGAGCGCCGCCGCCCCGACCGCCGCCATCGCCGCGCGGCGTGCGGGCCGCACCCCGATCCAGTCCACGAAGCCCGGCCGCGGCTGCCGCGCCATCAGCGCGGCGAGCGGCTCCATCACGCCGCGGCGATGAGCGCCTCGGCGGCCGCGACCGCGTCGGGCGCGCCGCCCACGTCCGCGCCGCCGCCCTGCGCCATGCCGGGGCGCCCGCCGCCGCCGCGCCCGCCCATCGCCTCCGCCGCGACGCGCACCAGATCGACCGCCGAGAGCCGTGCCACGAGGTCGTCGGTGACGCCCGCGGCGACGGCGGGCTTCGCGCCCGTGTCGGCGATGAGGAGTACCGCGCCCGAGCCGAGGCGCGACTTCACGCCGTCGACGAGCGCCGGCAGATCCTTGCCGGTGATGCCGGCGACGACCTGCGCCACGAAGTCGATGCCGTTGATGCGCCGCGGCTCGGCGGCCCCCGCGCCGCCCATCGCGGCCTCGCGGCGAAGCTGCGCGACCTCGTTCTGCAGGGCCCGGCGCTCGTCCATCAGCGCGCGGACGCGGCCCGCCACCTCGCCCGGCTGGGCGCGCAGCACGCCCGCGACCTCGGCCATCCGGCGGTCCTGGGCGGCGAGATGCGCGAAGGCCTCCGCCCCCGTCAGCGCCTCGATGCGCCGCACGCCGGCCGAGGACGCGGCCTCGGCGGTGGTCACGAAGAGCCCGATCTCGCCGGTGCGCCCCACATGCGTGCCGCCGCAGAGCTCGATCGAGTAGGTCCGCCCGTCGCCGCCCTTGCCCGACCCCGGCGCATCGCCCATCGCGACGACGCGCACCTCGTCGCCGTACTTCTCCCCGAAGAGCGCCTGCGCGCCCTCGGCCCGCGCGGCGTCGGGCGTCATCAGCCGCGTCGTCACGGGGCCGTCCTGGCGGATCATCGCGTTGACCTCGGCCTCCACGGCCGCGATGTCCTCGGGCGCCACCGCCGCGCCGTGGCTGAAGTCGAAGCGCAGCCGGTCGGGCGCGTTGAGCGCGCCGCGCTGCGCGACGTGCCCGCCGAGCCGCCGCCGGAGCGCCTCGTTGAGCAGGTGCGTCGCCGAATGGCTGGCGCGGATGGCGCTGCGGCGGGCGTGGTCGACGGCGAGCTCGGCTCCCTCGCCCGTGCGGAGCGTGCCCTCGACGACCTCGGCGGCATGGGCGACGATGCCCTGCAGCCGCCGCGTGTCGGTGACGCGGGCAGCGCCCGTGGCCGCGCGGATGGTCCCGGTGTCGCCGACCTGGCCGCCGGACTCGGCGTAGAACGGCGTCTGGTTCAGGACCACCTGCACCGTCTCGCCGGGGCCCGCCTCGGCCACGAGACCGCCGTCGCGGACGAGCGCCAGGATCTCGCCCTCGGCGGCCTCGGTGCCGTAGCCGAGGAACTCCGTCGCCCCGTGCGCGTCCGCGAGGTCGAACCACACGCGCGCCTCGGCGGTCTCGCCCGACCCGGCCCAGGCCGCCCGCGCGCGCGCCTTCTGCTCGGCCATCGCCGCCTCGAAGCCCGCGACGTCGACGCCGCGGCCCTCCTCGCGGAGCGCGTCCTGCGTGAGGTCGAGCGGGAAGCCGTAGGTGTCGTAGAGCCGGAACGCCGCTTCGCCGGGCAGCGCCGCGCCGTCGCCGAGCCGGCCGACCTCGTCGGCGAGGAGCCTCAGCCCGCGGTCGAGCGTGGTGCGGAACCGCGTCTCCTCGGTCCGGAGCGTCTCCGCGGCGAGCGCCTCGGCGCGCACGATCTCGGGGTAGGCGGCGCCCATCTGGCGCACCAGCACGGGCACCAGCCGCGCCATCACCGGACCCTCCGCGCCGAGCTGGTGCGCGTGGCGCATCGCGCGCCGCATGATGCGCCGGAGCACGTAGCCGCGGCCCTCGTTCGACGGCATCACCCCGTCGGCCACGAGGAACACCGACGCGCGAAGGTGGTCCGCGATGACGCGGTGGTGGATGCGCCCCGGTCCGTCGGGGTCCGTCGCCGTCGCGGCCGCCGAGGCCTCGATGAGCGCGCGCAGCGTGTCGGTGTCGTAGTTGTCGGTCTTGCCCTGCAGGAGCGCGCCGATGCGCTCGAGCCCCATGCCGGTGTCGATCGAGGGCCGCGGCAGGGGCTCGTCGCGCCCGTCGGCGAAGCGCTCGTACTGCATGAAGACGAGGTTCCAGATCTCGACGAAGCGGTCGCCGTCCTCGTCCGGGCTGCCGGGCGGCCCGCCGGCGATGTGCGCGCCGTGGTCGTAGAAGATCTCCGTGCAGGGGCCGCAGGGGCCGGTCGCACCCATCGTCCAGAAGTTGTCGGCCGTGGCGATGCGGATGATGCGGTCCTCGGGCAGCCCCGCCACGCGGCGCCAGATCGCGGCCGCCTCGTCGTCGGTGTGGTACACGGTGACGAGGAGCCGGTCGGGGTCGATGCCGTAGACGCGGGTGAGGAGCTCCCAGGCGAAGGGGATCGCGTCGGCCTTGAAGTAGTCGCCGAAGGAGAAGTTGCCGAGCATCTCGAAGAACGTGTGGTGCCGCGCGGTGTAGCCCACGTTGTCGAGGTCGTTGTGCTTGCCGCCCGCGCGCACGCACTTCTGCGCCGTGGTGGCGCGGCTGTAGTCGCGGCCCTCGACGCCGGTGAAGACGTTCTTGAACTGCACCATGCCGGAGTTGGCGAACATCAGCGTGGGGTCGTTGCGCGGCACCAAGGGCGAGGACGGCACGACGGCATGGCCCTGCCCCGCGAAATAGTCGAGGAAGGTCGAGCGGATGTCGTTGAGGCTCTGCATGGCGGCTTCCGGCGGGGGGTCGGGAGCGCAGGTCTAGCCGCCGCAGGGTGGCCTGTCCATCGCGCGGGAGCGGAGGAGGGAGACCGGGGTGCGCCGCTTCGTCGCCGACACGCTGGCGCTCGTGGCGTTCTTCACCCTCACGGGGATCGCGAACGAACGCCTCGTCGCCGGGATGGGCTGGGCCGAGGTCGCGCAGGCCCGCGCCATCGGAGCGCCGCTGATGGTGCTCACCGCGCGGCCCTACGGCGTTTGGCGCGACCGGCTGCTGCGCGGCCGGCGGCGGCGCGCGCTCTGGGACACCGTCGCGCTGATGAGCTTCCAGGTGCCGCTCTATGCCGCCGTCATCTGGGCCGGCGGTGCCGACGGGGCGGCGATCCTGCGCGGCACGCTCGGCGGCGCGGCCGTCATGCTGGTCGCGGGCCGGCCCTACGGGCTCTGGCTCGACTGGGTCAGGGCTCGGTTCGGCCTGCCGCCCGGAGGCGACCGGCCGATGTCGCTCGAGCCCCGCGCCTAATCCTCGGTCAGCGCGTCGCCGGAGCCGACCATGCCGAGGTCGAGGCCGTGCGAGGCGCGGATGCGGCCCTCGATCTCGGCGGCGCTCGCGGGATTGGCCTTGAGGAACCCCTTGGCGTTCTCGCGGCCCTGTCCGATGCGCTCGTCGCCGAACGAGTACCACGAGCCCGACTTCTCCACGACGCCCGCCTTCACGCCGAGGTCGAGGAGCTCGCCCGTCTTCGAGATGCCCTCGCCGAACATGATGTCGAACTCGACCTCGCGGAACGGCGGCGCGATCTTGTTCTTGACGACCTTCACCCGCGTCGAGTTGCCGACCACCTCGTCGCGGTCCTTGATCGAGCCGGTGCGGCGGATGTCGAGCCGCACGGAGGCGTAGAACTTCAGCGCATTGCCCCCCGTCGTGGTCTCGGGGCTCCCGAACATCACGCCGATCTTCATGCGGATCTGGTTGATGAAGATGACCATGCAGTTCGACCGGCTGATCGAGGCGGTGAGCTTCCGCATCGCCTGGCTCATCAGCCGGGCCTGCGCGCCCATCTGGTGCTCGCCCATGTCGCCCTCGAGCTCGGCCTTGGGCGTGAGCGCCGCGACCGAATCGACCACCACCACGTTGACCGCGCCCGAGCGCACCAGCGTGTCGGTGATCTCGAGCGCCTGCTCGCCGGTGTCGGGCTGGCTGATGAGCAGCTCCTCGAGGTTCACCCCGAGCTTCCGCGCATAGAGCGGGTCGAGCGCGTGCTCGGCGTCGACGAACGCGCAGACGCCGCCCTTCTTCTGTGCCTCGGCGACCACATGCAGCGTCAGCGTCGTCTTGCCGGAGGATTCGGGGCCGTAGATCTCGATGATCCGCCCCTTCGGCAGCCCGCCGATGCCGAGCGCGATGTCGAGCCCGAGCGAGCCCGTCGAGATCGCCTCGATCTCGACCGCGGGGTTGTCGACCCCGAGCCGCATGATGGAGCCCTTGCCGAACTGCCGCTCGATCTGCGCCAGCGCGCTGTCGAGCGCCTTTTGCTTGTCCATTCCGTGGCTTCCGTTGAGATCGAGGAGCGTCGCGCTGGCCATCCGATAGTTCCTTGTGACATGCCCTGCCGTGAGCGGCAATGATTGCGTCGTTCTTGCCTTGTTCTCATGGTTAACGGTTCCCTGCGGAGATATCCACAGGTTTTTCCGTCGCGCTAGGGAGCAGGCGGTCGTGGCGACCATCGTCCGTTGAGAGTTAAGGAAGCGTTGCGGCGAACCGCTCCGGGCCGAACGGCGCAAGGAGCGCGTCTTGCGCGCCCGACAGGATCTCGTCCGCCGCGAGCCGGCCGAGGAGCGGCGCCAGCGTCACGCCCGAGTGCGTCACGACGACATGGAGCCCCGGCGCGGCCTTGCCGACCACCGGTAGCCCGTCGCGCGGCATCGGACGGTGCCCGACGGTCCAGCCCGCGAGGCCCAGGCCTTCCACGCCCCTCATCGCCGCCCGGATGCGTCCTGCGACCTCCGCCGCGACGCCCTCGGGGTCGTCGCCGGGATCGCTGCCCGTGTGGTGGCCCGCAGCGACGAGGCAGCCGTCGGCGCGCTGGCGCACCTCGAGGCCCGGGCCCACGAGAAGCCGTGTCAGGAGCGGCGGCGCCGGAGCGGTCGTGACCAGAAGCCCCGGCGGACTGGTCATCGGCACCTCCACGCCCATCTGCGCGGCAAGCTCGGGCACCCCGGCACCCGCCGCCAGCACGACGCGGTCCGCCGCGATCCGGGACCCGTCCGCAAGCCTCACCCCGGAGCAGCGCCCGCCCTCCGTCACGATCTGGCCGACCTGTCCGGTGATCGCCGCGGCACCCCGCTTCACCGCACCTTCGAGAAACGCACGGGCTGCCGCGGCGGGCTCGACCGAGCCCTCGCCGGGCGCGAACGCCGCAAGCTCGGGCGGGGCCGCGAGGGCCGGCTCGAGCGCCGCGATCTCGGGCCGCTCCACGATGCGGATGTCGTAGCCCTGCGCCTGCCGCTCGGAGACGAAGGCGCGAAGATCGTCGGAGGGCAGGTCCCACACCAGCGACCCGCACCAGTTCGCGCGTACCCCGGGCAGGGTGAGCCCGCGCCAGTCGTCCATCGCGCGCATCCGAAGCCGCGCGTACCCCTCGGCGTGCCCTGAGCTCGCGTTGATCCAAGCCCAGGAGCGCGACGTCGCGGTGCCGCCCTCGCCGCCCGCCTCGACCACGGTGACCGCCGCGCCGCCCCGTGCGAGATGCCAAGCCACCGATGCGCCGACGATGCCGCCGCCGACCACGACGACGCGCATCACGGCCGCACCACGAAGTCGGCGGCCCGGCTCCGCTCCCGCACCAGGTCGCCGTTCGGCAGGTCGTTGAGGTCGAGCTTCGCCAGCACCGCAGGCTCGCTGAGCCCGAAGCCTTCCCAGCGCCGGCGCAGACGCGCGCGCAGCTCGTCGCGCGGCACCTCGAGCATCACCGTGAGATCGAACATGCCGCCCAGCGCATCCCACGGCGCATCGTCGAGAAGGAGCCAGTTGCCCTCCGCCACGATCACCCGCGCCGACCGCGGGATCAGCCGCGCACCCGCGCGCGCGATCTCGATGGCGCGGTCGAACACCGGCACCGCGACCCGGTCCTCGTCGTCCGCGCGCAACCGCCTGAGCGTCGCGAGGAGCCCGCCCACGTCATAGGTGTCGGGCGCCCCCTTCCGCGCCTGCAGGCCGGCGGGACCGAGGTACTGGTCGTCGTAGTGGAACCCGTCCATCGGCAGGAGCGCCGCATCCGACCCCAGCCGCGCGACGAGTGCTTCCGCGAACGTGGACTTCCCCGACCCCGGCGCGCCCGCAACGGCGCAGACCACGCGCCCGTCGCGACCCATCGCGGCGAGCCGGTCAGCGATCCTTGCAAGGTCGTGCGCGTCCGGGTCCACCTTGCGAGGTGTCGCCCGGCGCCGCCCGCCTGTCCAGCCTCAAGCGCCGCGGTCCTCCGCCAGCACGTCGCACACCGTCGCGAGCGCGCGCAGGAACGCGGGCTCCGAGGCGGGCAGCGGCGCCGCCGCCTCGCAGGCCTGCACCAGCGTCCCGTTGCCCCAGGCCGGATGGATGCGCCCGAGCCGCTTGCGGTAGGCGTCCGCCGCCCGCGCCCGCTCCACCGCCGCCCGCACCGCCCTGCGCCGCTCGGGCTCGGGCCGCCCCGCCACCGCGCCCGCCAGCGCGCGCAGGTCGCCGATCGTCACGCGCCGCACCTCAGGCCGCCGGCACCGTGAGCGTGAGCCCATGCACCGCGATCCGCACCTTGCCGCCGGCGAACGACCCGCCCGTCGCGGTCAGGAGAAGCGGTGCCGCCGCATAATACGTCGTCGGCGCCGACAGCATCCCGAGCGCGTACGACCCGAGCCCGAGCCCGAGCCCCGTCCCGAAGCGGTCGGGCGCGCCCGCCGAGCCGAGCTTCCAGCTCGTGAGGCTCCCGGTGATCGGCGCGATCACCCGCGCCGAGACCCCGATGACCATCGTGTTCGCCGCCACCGCCGGCACCGTGGTCGAGGTCGCCCCCGCGCCGATCACATGGTCGATCTCGGTCACGCCAAGCACCGTCGCCGCCCCGAAGGGCGAGACCGCCAGCGCCCCGTCGATCCAGACGGCGCCATCGAAGAGCGCCACCCGCGAGGTGTCCGCGACGAACGCCCGCCAGCCCCGCCGCGGCGCGACGAAGAGCCAGCCGCCGTTCGACCACACCGCGAGCTTGCCGTCCTGCCCGCTCCAGGCGTTCACCCCGCCGGCGGCACTGCGTAGACCGTGCTCTCCGCGGCGAGCGTCGGCGGCGTCGCCAGCGTCCGCGACGCGAGCACCAGCTCCGTCAGCGCGTCGAGCCGCGCGAAGGCCTCGTTGACCGTGACGTGCTTTTGCGCCTGCGACGGCTGCAGGAGCGGCAGGCCGAGCTGTGCCGTGTCATCCATCGATCGTGATCTCCCTGTAAGGACCGGGCCCGAAGGCCTGCGAAACCTGCGCCACGCGCACCACGGCGCCCGCGCCGTCGGCGCTCCGCATCGCCGCCGTGTAGAGCCACTCCGGCGCGCTCACCGACACGTCACGCAGCAGCGTGCCGTCCCGCTCGACGCGCACCCGGTAGGCCTCCACCGCCTCGCCGAGCGGCACCTCGAGCCCTTGCCAGCCGTCGCCGTCCACCCGCGTCCGCCGGATCCACGTCACCCGCCGGTCGCCGCCCCCCGCACGCTCGTCGCGCAGGTGGCTCACCGCATAGGGCCGGAGTCCGATGCCGTCGAAGGCCTCGACGAGATGCACGTAGGACGGGTCCGAATACTCCCGCCGCGCGTTGCCGATCCGGTAGTGCCGCGCCATCCCGCGCGCGCTCGCCGGTAGGTCGATCCGCTCGACCGCCGCGTTCAGGAGCACCACCCGAGACCCCGGCGCCCAGGCATCCGGCATCGCGCCTTCCGTCCCGAACCGCCCGCGCAGCCGCGACGTGAGCTCGTAGACATTGCGCTCGACGAGCTCGGCCCGCTCGAACTGCATCAGCTCCCAGCCGCCGCTCGACCCGTCGCCGATCGCCATCAGGTTCGCGCCGCCGAGAAGCGCCGTGCGCGACGCCGACGCGAGCCGCCCGCCCGCCATCCGCACCCGAACCGCGGGCCCGCGGTCCACGAGGTCGCCCCGTGCCCGCGGCAGCACCGTCAGCGTCCGGCCGACCGTCGCGGGCGCTCCCACGATCTTCAGGAGGTCGTACCCGTCGTCGCTCTGCGAGGTCCAGACCGCCGCCGTTCCGGGCCAGGGCGTCCCCGCGACCGCGAGGTACGGCGCCGCCTCGTCGCCCGTCTCCGCGATCCGCGGCAGGTCGAGGAACACCGGCAGGAGCGGCACCGGCGCCACGAACGCCCGCGGCGCCTGCGGCTCGTCGGCGGCGTCGCTCCGCAGGTACACGCCCGCCTCGACCCGAACCGCCTCGATGGCGCGCGCCTCCCCCTGCTCCACCCGGTCGATCCGGTAGCGCCGGCCCTCCAGTGTCACCGTGTCGCCGGCCCCGTATCGCAGCGCCGAGAGCGGCAGCGCGAACCGCGCCGTGTCCCGCGCCACCCGCGCCTCGGCGAGCCAACGCTCCGCGATGCCGCGCCCTTCGGGCACCGTCAGCACCATCGCCACCTCGGATTGCGACACCGCGATCGACGCCTCGTCGGGGAAGATCGCCTCCACAGCCCGCACGTCGTAGTCGCCCTCCGCCGACACGAAGCTCAGCCGCACCCGTCCCGCGGTCTCCGCCGCCGGCGCCCGCGCCGCCTCGAAGGCCGCGCCGTCGCCGGTTTGCGCCAGCGCCGCCGCCGCCACCGCGCCGTCCGGCCGCCCGGTCCGCATCCGGAACACCAACGTCCCATCGCGCTCGATGGCATCGAAGCCATGCACCAGCACCAGCGGCTGCAGCGCCGCCCGCGCGGTATCCGTCGAGGCAAGCCCGTAGCCGCGCACCAGCCCGTAGAGCCGGCTCACGTCGTGGTCCCGCACCCCCGCCCGTTCGCAGAGGTCCGCCACCACGCCCGCCAGCGGCTGCGCTGCGGTCCGCCCGATGATCCAATGCCCGCGGAAGTAGTTCTCGCCGTCGCTCCAGGTCTCGACGGCGTTCGGGAAGAACGGATAGGGCCGCGCGTCCCAGCACCAGACATGCGCCCGCCCCATGTCCACCATCGCCCCGCCGTAGACCGCCGACGCAGGGTTGTTCGCCGGACGCGACCAGTAGTCGAACATCGCGCGCAGGTACTGCATCTGGATCAGGTCGTCGCGCTGGCCGTTCGAATACTTCGGCAGGCTCGATTCCGATGACTTCGGATCGACGAACTTGTTGGGCTCGTTGGTCCCCTTGTCCGTCGCGGGGCAGCCGAGCTCGGTGAACCACACCGGCTTCGACTGCGGCACCCAAGCGGTCTTCGCGGCCACCCTTGTGCCGTTGATGCGCTCGTGGTGCTCCTTGCTCCACCAGCTCCGCACGTCCTTGTAGCGGTAGACCCACGGCTCGTCGTAGGCGCCGTCGGTGATCGGCGTGCGGACCTGCGCGTCGGCCTCCGCCTGCGAGGCATAGTACCAGTCGAAGCCCTCGCCCCCCGCGACGTTCGCTTCGAGGTAGCCCAGATCGTAGATCGAGCCCCAGGCCGCGTCGGCATGGTCCTCGCCGTCGCGCCAATCCGACAGCGGCATGTAGTTGTCGATGCCGACGAAATCGAGCGCCGGATCGGCCCAGAGCGGGTCGAGATGGAAGTACCGGTTGCCGTCCGCCTGATAGCCGAAGTACTCCGTCCAGTCCGCCGCATAGCCGAGCTTCACCCCCGGCCCGACGATGGCGCGCACGTCCGCGAGGAGCGCGCGCAGCGCCGCCACCGCCGGGAAGCTGTCGCCCGCGCCCCGCACCTGGGTGATCCCGCGCAGCTCCGAGCCGATGCAGAACGCGTCCACCCCGCCCGCGAGCTTCGTCAGATGCGCGTAGTGCAGGATGAGCCGCCGGTAGCCCCAGTCCTCGGGGCCCACGTAGTCCACCGTCGTCGCGCCCGCCACGAAGTCCGAGGCACGCGCGCTCCCGAAGAACGCCGCCACCTCCGCCGCCGCCGCGGCCGTCCGGTCCGCCGTCCCCGCCACGCCCGGCGCCTTCGCGGTGGTGATCCGCCCCCGCCAGGGCAGCGGCGCCTGCTCCGCCCGCGCGCCGTAGGGGTCGGGCTTCCCGTTCCCCGCCTGCTGGTCCATCAGCATGAACGGATAGAACATCGCCCGCTGCCCGGTGCGCCGCAGCTCCGCCACCGCCTCGATCACCGAGGCGTCCGCGGGCGTCCCGCCGTAGACCGGCCGGCCCTCCGCCAGCGCGACGAGCTCCGCCTCCGCCCGAGCAACCCCCGACACGCGCCAGGGCATTCCTACCCCGTCGCTCTCGCGCTGCTCGACCTTGGGTTTCACCCGGCACGCGCCGCAGCGCAGGTCGTCGCCGAACCACGACACCACGAGCGACACCGAGCCGCAGTTCGGCAGCTCCTCGGCCAGCATCTCGAGCGAGGTCGCAAGGTCGGTCTTGCCCGAGGGCGAGTTGATGTTGGCCGAGCGGTTCACGCCCGACCCTTGCGAGAAATGCACCGGCGTCGTCGCGAGCGCGTATTCCCCCGTCCCCGGGATGAGCGCCACCGCGCGCACCCCGTGCGTCAGGTCCACCGCGCGCCCGGCTTGCTCCGGCGCCGGGCGCAGCACCTCGAAGGTGAACTGCGGCACCCGGTTGCCGAACTGGCCGAGCGGCAGGTCCTCGAACACCACGTAGGCCATGCCCCGGTAGCCCGGAGCGCCGCGCTCGCCCTCGACCGCCGCGATCTTCGGGTCCGGGAGCTGGTCCTCGGTGCCGCGGTAGACCCGCATCGGCAGGTCGTCGCGCGCGACCTCGGTGCCATCCGCCCAGATCCGCCCGACCCGCGTGATCGGCCCCTCGCAGAGCGCGATGGCAAGGCTCAGCGTATACGAGTACTCCGCCGTCTTCGGCTGCGGCGCGCCCTTGCCGCCGCCCGAGCGCGTCACGTCCTCGGCGAAGCGCGAGGCCCAGATCACCTGCCCCGCCACCCGCATCCGCCCGTAGACGAGGCCCACCGGCGCGCCTTCGCTCGCCCCCGTCAGCCGGAACCGTTCGACCCGGCCGGTCTCGACGGTGGCCGAGCCCGCGCCGAGGAGCCGCTGGTCGATCACCCGCCCGAGCGTGGCACCCACCGCGCGCCCGATCACCGCGCCCGAGAGCCCGAGCACCGTGCCGCCGAACCCCGCGCCGAGCGCCGAGCCCGCCGCCGCCAGTACGATCGTCGCCATCAGCGTGTTCCTTCTTGCCGCGCGGACCGCGCCACGACACACAAGTCCGCTCGCGCCGCCCCTTCGCGGCCGCAAAGCATGAGCCCCATCCCCGTCTGCACGCCGCCAGGTCCGGGAACCCGACCCGCACCACGATCCGCCATCGGCGCCCTCCGTCCGCCCACGGCCACGATCGCCGGCATCGGCAGGCTCCCTCGGTGAGCGCGCCCCGCGCCATGACCGGCACCCGCCATCATGCTGCCCCGTCCGGGAACCGGAACCGCGCCACGATGCGCCGCCGCCAGGGCTCCGAGAGCGGGCTCTCGAGCACCGTGTGCCCGGTGTAGGCGTGGATGAACGTGGCCTCCGCGCCGATCTCGCCCGCGATGCCGAGGTGCTTCGCGACCGAGCGCTCGGCCATGCGGAAGAGGAGCACGTCGCCCACCGCCGCGTCCTCGAGCCCCTTCTCGTCGAGATGCGCCCGCGCCGCCGTCAGCAGCACCTCGCGCCGCCCCGCCTCCGCCCAGTCGGGCGTGTAGGCCGGCACCGGCTGCGGCTCGGCGCCCATCACCTCGCGCCAGATGCCGCGCAAAAGCCCGAGGCAGTCCGTCCCCGCCCCCCGGCTCGAGCCCTGGTGCTGGTAGGGCGTGCCGATCCAGCCCCGTGCGATGCCCGCGATGCGCTCCCCGTTCATGCGCTGAGGCTCCCGCCGTCGTTGGTGCCGCTCCGCGCCGGATAAGCCATCAGCCAGTCCTCGCCGGGAATGTCAGGGAACCCTCGGTAGTTGACGAAGTTGGCGAACTTGAGCCGGCAGGTCTCGACCCGCTTGTCGCACCCCGCCTCGATCCTGAGCCCGTCACCGGGCAGGACCACCGCGCCGAGCGCCTGCCAAAGCTCGATGACCCGCCCGGCCGCGGTCCCGCGGTCGGTCTTCACGATCCCCACCAGCCCCGATGCCGCGCCCGACGTCACCACGAACCGCCCGCGCTCGAACCACCGCGGCTCGAAACCCGGCAGGGCACCGAACGTGAACGTCCGCCCGTCCGCCACGCCTTCGGCCGCGACCTCCGCCGCATAGCCCGGCGCCCGGAGGTCGAACCCGCAGGCCGCGTCCCCCAGCACCGCCGCGCAGGGCTTCTGGTACACCCGCCCCTGCGGCTGGTTTAGCGCCTCGGTGAGCCCGCGCAGTTCCGCCTGGAACGACCCGCCCGACCGGCGGATCTCGCCGATGGTGCCCTTGAACTGCATCAGCCGCTCGGCGACGTCCTGCCAGTTGACGAGCCATGCCCGTACCACCGCCCCGTCGAACCGCCCCGCAAGGATCTCCGCTTCCGACAGTGCCTCGTCCGACAGCGCGCCGTAGGCCTCGGTGTTGTCCACCGCGAGCCCCGTCGTCTGCTGCAACGCGCGCGCGGTCATGCCCGTGTTGGCGCGAAACGCGACGTTCTCGAACGCAAGGTCGGTATCGTGATCGGTGAACCCGTAGACCCGCCCGTCGCCCCGCGTCACGGCCCAGCAGCGGCACACCGACGTGGCCCCACCCTCGAGATGCGCGTAGAGCCCGGTCATACCCGCACCTCGACCACCGGCACTGCCGGCACCTCGCCGGCCCGGAAGCTCGCGACCGAGGTGGCGATCCGGTCGGTGTCGAACCGCGCGGGCACGTCGAACTCGAACCCCGCCGTCACCACCGTCCCGAGTGCGGGCGCATCGGCAATCGTCACGAAGCCCGTTGCGAGGTCGACCTCGTAGTCGAGGCCCTCCTGCAACTCGACGCCTTGGACGCCCGCGCGCACCGTCCCCGCCACCGGCTTGGCGATCGGCCGCACGTAGCTCTGCGCGCCCGACCGATAGGTCTTTTCCAGCAGGAATGCGTGCCGCTTGCCGTCGCCAGTCCCGATACGCTGGTCCTCGAACGCGGGCGGCGTCAGCGCGGACGACGACTTGAAGTCCGCCCAGTCCTTCCACCGGAACCCGTAAAGCTGCCCCCGCCGCGCCTCGAAGAACGCGATCAACGCCTCCACGTCCTCGAGGCTCCGCAAGCCCAGACCTGCGTCGTAGCGCCGGCGCGAGTGTTCCCAGGGCGTGTTGCGCTCCTCGAACCCGTTCGCCAGCGTCACGATCTCCGTGCGCCGCTCCGGCCCGCCGACCGAGCCGAAGCTCAGCGACGCCGGGAACCTCACCTCGTGAAACGTCATCGCGTCCTCACCTGTTGCGCGTGCCGCGGCCGAGCGCGCGGCTCACCTCGGCCGCGATCTGCGCCTGGCTGCGCTGGAAGCCCTGCGCGTCCGGCGTCGTGATGTTCATCACCACGTTGACCGCCCGCGCGCCCTGCCCCGACGTCCGCACCCCGAGCCGGCCATCGGCGCCGCGTGCCAGCGGCATGATCGCCTCCGGCCCCGCCTCGCCCATCAGCCCCAGCCCGCCGCGCATCCCGAACGGCGTTGGCGCCGTCACCACGCCGCCCTGCGCGAAGGGCATCACCCGGCCTTGCGCGAAGCTCCCGCCCTTGGCGAACGGCGACAGCCCCTGCGTCGCCGCCTGGATGCCCTGCGACACCAATCCCCCAAGGGCGTTCTGCACCGGTCTGAGCGCGGTCGAGTACACCGCGTCCACCATCGACTTCGCGACCTTGCCAAGCACGTCCGAGAGCTTCTGCCCGTCGAACACCAGCCCGTCGAAGGCGCGCTTCAGCCCGCCGCCGATCGAGGACGACAGCACGTTCACCTCGCGGCCTGCGAAGAGCATCGTCTCGCGCATCCGGCCGAGCTCGCCGTCGAAGGCCGCGGCGATCCCCTGCGCGCCTTCGAGCGTCGCCTCCAGCGCCGCGATCTGGTCGCCGAACGTGTCGAGATCACTCATCGCCTGTCCTTTTCGTGTCGGGATATGCGTCCACCAGCGCCTCGAGCGACGCCCGGCTCAGGGGCGGCGTCGCGCCCTCGATCCCGAGCATGATGAGCAGCTCCACCGGCGTGAGCCGCCAGAACGCCTCCGGGGTCAGCCGCAGCTCGCGCAGCCCCGCGCGCAAGAGCCCCGGCCAGTCGAACGCCGCCATCTCAGCCCCGCGCCGGCGGCACCGCGAAGGCCCGCGCCAGCAGCTCCGCGGCCACTCGCGCCGCCTCGATCGGCCCGCCGCCGATCTCCACGCCGAGGAGATCCATGCCCGAGCCCTGCCAGCCGCCGCCGCGCAGCCCCGCCACGATCAGCGCCAGCACGTCGCGCGTCGAGAACCGCCCCGCCTCGAAGCGTTCCACCAAGTCCACCATCGTCTCCGCCTCGAGCGCCGCCTCCATCTCCGCAAGCGCGCCCAGCGTCAGCCGCAGCACATGCCTATGTCCGTCGAGCCACAGCGCGACCTCGCCCGCCCAGGGGTTCGCCATCACAGCGCCGTGAACGCGAGCGCGCCGGCCGAGGCGAGCCCGAGCTCGTAGCTCGCCTCGCCGTTGTGGCTCCCGGCATATTCGAGGCTGGTGATCTGGAACGCGCCCTCGACGATGCCGAAGCTCGGGATCACCACCTGGAACCGCGGCGTCTCGCCGTCGAAGAAGATCTGCCGTGCGCGCTCGTCGGTGTTGGCGTCGCGGAACACCCCCGATCCCGAGATCGACGCGGACTTCACGCCCGCACCCGCGAGGAGCTCGCGCCAGCCGCCCTGGCTCTCGAGGCTCGTGACATCCACCGTCTCCGCGTTGAAGCTCACGCGCGTCGCGCGCAGTCCCGCCACTGTCACGAACTGCCCGTCGCCGGTCAGGTCGAGCTTGACGAGAAGATCCTTGCCGTTCTGGGCACCCATGTCCGTCTCTCCGAATTGCTGTTCGTTAAGCCTCGACCCGCGCGCGGAACGTCATGTCGATCCGCCGGATCTCGCCGTCCTCGACCCGCCGCGCGGCCGCCTTGAGGAACCACAGCCCCACCAGCCGCCCGCGCGCGAGCACCAGCTCCGCGCCCACCAGCGCGTCCGACACCGCCGCCGCCACCGCCTTCGCGGTCTGGAAGCCCGCCGCGTCTGTCACCACGCTCACCACGAAGTCGTGCTCTGCCGCCCCGCCGGTGCGGTCCGAGCGGTCACGCGCGTCCTCGGGCCCGAGCGTCACGAAGGTGCCGGGCGGCGTGCCCGGCGGGATCGCGTCGTAGATCGCGCTCCCCACCAGCGCGTCGACCGCGCTGTCGGCCATCAGCCGCTGGTACACCGCCGCCTGAAGCGCCGCCGCCTGCCCGTAGCTCATGCCGGAACCTCCTCGTGCGCGAAGCAGATGAGGTGCAGCCCGCTCGCCTCGCGCTCCGTCACCGCGACGATGCGGAAGAGCCGCGCCCCGTCGCGGAACCTTTGCGCCGGCTTTGGCCGCGACGGCGCCCCCTGCGGCGCGCCCCGCACGGTGATGCGGTAAGGCACCCGGCTCAGCGTCACGAACGCGGAGCCCGTGTCCTCGCGGCCGGTCCCTGCCACCACCTCGGCCCAGAGCGTGCCGAGCGCCAGCCAGGCCTCGGTGTAGCCGCCCGCCCCGTCGGGCACCCGGTGCGAGGTTTCGAGCACCAGCGGCCGCGACAGCGCGACCGGCTTCATGCCCGCCCCCCGCCAAGGATCCGCACGTTGCGCCAGCGCTCGACGAGCGCCATCACGCCGAACGGCATCACCTCGGTCGGACCCTCCTGCCGTGCCTCGTAATATTGCGCCGCCAGCAGCATCACGGCCTGCTGGAGGTCGATCGGCACATCCGCGAACGTCGTCCCGAAGCCTGCCACGAAGGTGATCTCCGCCGACCCGTCCCAGGGGATCTGCGGCAGCAGAACGCCTGCCGCGCCGAGCTTCGGGCGATGCGTGTCGCGCCGAAGCCGGTAGCGGCCCGCGTCCACCACCGTCTCGACGCCCGCGGCATCGACCAGCACCACCGACTGGATCTGCGTCACCGGCGCCACCGGGAGCGGCTGCTCGCCGGGCTCGCGCCAGCACTCGACGCTCAGCGAGAACGCCCGCGAGATCAGCGCCTTGCCGGTCCGTCCCTCGATCGCCGCCAAGGCCGCCCGGAGGTAGCGTGCGACCAGCAGGTCTTGGAGCGCGTCGTCGGCGAAGCCGGTGCCGGTCCGCAGGTGCATCTTGAAGTCCGCCACGGGCAACGCGCTCGTCGGCACCATCGTCTGCTCGATCAGCATCATGGGTCAGCTCTCCTGGTCACACTCAGGCCGGAATGGGCGCGCACCTCCCTTGCCGCTCGGACGGAGGGGGATGAGCTAGACGGCACGGGCTGCACGCGCCCACCGCGCCGCCGGAGGCTCTCCCCCGGCGACGCTCCGCGGATCAGCGTCAGCTGACCGCGAACTTCAGGAGCTTGATCGCCGCGAAGTCGCTGACGTCGCCGCCCACGCGCTTGGTGGCGTAGAAGAGGACGTGCGGCTTGGCGGAGAAGGGATCGCGCAGCACGCGCAGGTCCGGCCGCTCGGCGATGGTGTAGCCCGCGCCGAAGTTGCCGAACGCGATCGCGTAGGCGTTGGCGCCGATGTCGGGCATGTCCTCCGCGATCAGCACCTTGTAGCCCATCAGCCGCGCAGGCTCGCCCGCCGCGAGGCCGTCGGCCCAAAGGAACCGGCCATCCGCGTCCTTCATCTTGCGGACGGCACCCGCGGTCTTCGAGTTCATCACGAACGTGGCGTCCGCGCGGTAGGGCGCCGTCAGCGCGTAGACGAGGTCCACGATGGCGTCCGATGCGTTGGTCGTCGCGAAGTCGCCCGCGTTGCCGGTCGCCACGTAGCCGAGGCTGCCCCAGGCCCAGGTCTTGTCGCTGACCTTCGGCGCCGCGAGGAAGCCCTTCGGCTTGTCCACCCCGTCGCCGGTGATGAACGCCGCGGCTTCGGCGCGGGAGAACTTGTCCGCGATCCGGCCCGCGAGCCAGCCCTCGATGTCGAAGGCGCTGTCGTCAAGGAGCCGCTGGCTCGCCTTCGGCATCGCCGAAAGCTCGTGGAGCGGGATCGTGATGCGCTCGATCTGCGGCGTCGTGCTCTCGGTGCGCGCCGCGGTCTCGCCGGCCCAGCCCGAGCCGATGTCGGACTTGTCGATGAGCACGTCGAAGCTCGTGGCCTCCACGTTCACGACGTTGGCGATGGCGCGCAGCGAGGCCGTGGCGCGGAGCTGGCTCCGCACCCGGTCCGCGGTCTGCGGCGACACGAGATAGCCGCCATCCGCCGCGACCCCCGCGCTCAGCGCCTTGCCCTCGAGCACGAGGCCCCGCATCCCGTCGTCGTCTCCGGTGCGGAGATAGGCGCCGAACGCCTTCTGGTGCGGCGCGTCGGTCTCGGCCGAGGCCGAGAGCGCCGGCCGCCCGGCCGTCATCGTCTTGCGATCAAGCATGGTCAAACGCTCTTCCTGTTGTTGCAGCCTTGCCTTCACGTCGCCCCGGAAGGCGCCGAATTCGTTGAGGAACCCCGCCAGCGCGGACTTCACCTCAGCGGCCGGGGAGAGCCCGTCCGCAGCCATCTCGGTCGTCATCGTGTGGTCCTTTCCCGGCTCAGTGCCGCGCCATCCGTTCCGCGGCATCTCTGAAGGCTGCCGCGATCTCGCGCGCGAGGTCCGCCCCGGGCGCATCGCCCTTGGCCGCGATCCGCGCCTCCGAGAGCATCGGGAAGGTCACGAGCGACACCTCCCACAGCTCCACTTCCGTGAGCACCCGCTTGCCCGTGCCGCCCGCGGCGCGGATCGTCCGGTAGCCGATCGAGAGCCCGTCGATCGCCCCCGCCCCGATGAGCGCCACCGCCTCGCGGCCGCGCGCCACCTCCGACAGGATCCGGCCCTTCACGAAGAGCCCGTGCGCGTCCTCGCGCACCTCGTCCCAGACGCCGATCGGCTCGCGCGGGTCGTGCTGCCAGAGCATCTTCACCCGCCCCCCGCCGTGCCCATCCGCTTCAGCGACGCCGCGTAGGCGCCCGCCTCAACCGTGTCGCCGCCCTGGTCCGTGCGGCCGAAGACCGAGGCGTAGCCCTCGACCGTGCTGCCGTCCGTCACCGTCAGCTCCGCGACGCCCGCGAGAAACTTCCGCTCCGGCGCGCCACCCCAAAGGTCCATCTGGCCCTCCCTCATTTCACCACCGTCTGGATCAGCACCTGCGCGCCCTGCGCGAGCATGAAGGCCGCGATCCCGTAGACCGCGAGCCAGATGCGTCGCTCCACGCTCTCGAGCGTCGCCTCGATCTGCTGCAGCCGGTAGGCGAGCGCGGTCCAGCGCTCCTCGGCCACCCGTTCGTTGGCGTCGATCCGCGCCGTCGCCGCGTCGAAGCTGTCGTAGAGGTACCGCGAGCCGCCCTGCGCCCGCGTCGTCGTGCGCGGCGCGCTCATTCGGTCCCCGCGAGCTTCGGCAACCCCAGGATCGCGCGCTTCTCGGCGTCGGTGAGGAACGCGGCCGCGCCCACCCGCGCCCACTGCTGGTCGCGCTCGGCGGCGAGCGCCGGCACCTGGTCGAGGTCGGGCTTCAGCTCCACCGCCGCGCCCGTGAACCCCGACAGCCAGTAGCTCACCGCCGCCGCCACACGCGTCGCGAGCGGCACCACGGTCAGCCGGTAGAACGCCCGGTTCGCCTCCTGGTAGTTCGCGTAGGTTGCGTCGCCGGTCAGCCCGATCAGCATCGGCGGCACCCCGAACGCGACCGCGATGTCGCGCGCCGCGGCATCCTTGGTCTTCTGGAACTCCATGTCCGACGGCGAGAAGCCCATCGGCTTCCAGTCGAGCCCGCCCTCGAGCAGCATCGGACGCCCGGCGTTCCTGGCACCCTGGTGGTTGCTCTCGATCTCGCTCACCAGCCGGTCGTACTGGTCCGGGCTGAGCGCGCCCTGCCCGTCGACGCCGCGGTAGACGATCGCCCCCGAGGGCCGCGCCGCGTTGTCGAGGAGCGCCTTCGACCAGCGCGCCGCCGAGTTGTGGACGTCGATCGCCGTCGCCGCGGCCTCGAGCGGCGACAGGCCGTAGTGGTCGTCCTGCGGGTGGAAGCTCTTGATATGGCACACCGGCTGCGCGCCCGCCGCCATCTCGAAGCGGTGCTTGCGGCCGCCGACCGCGTAGTCATAGGCTTGGGGCCAGCCGTCCGGCCCCGGCACCAGCGTCATGCGGTCCGAGCGCAGCACATGGAGCTCGTAGGGCATCCCGCCCTCGCCGCCGACCGCCTCGAGATAACCGTCGCCGGAAAGGAGGAGCTGGCCGTAAAGCGCCTCGAAAAGCTCCGCCCGCCCCTGCGCCGGGTTTGGCCGCGTCACGAGGTCGAGCACCGGGTGAAGGTCGTAGCGCCGCTCGGCGTCCTGCAGCACCAGGGGCAGTGCCGCCGCCGCCTCGGCGATGAGCTTCACCGCGCGGAACCCGACCGGGTTGCCCTGAAAGCCCACGCGGGTCAGCGTCACGGTGTCCCGCGCGCTCCAGGCGACCCGGCCGCCGCCCGACCAGGCGATGACCGGCCCCGACGCCGCCGCCGCCACCGGCCCCGCCGCCGAAGCCTTGGTCTCGACAGGTCCGGCCCCCGTCTGCGCGCCGCGCCGCAAAAACTCGAATGGCATGTCCGTTCGCTCCTCGTTCGGCGCAGAGGCACCCGCCCGCCGGGCTCGGGGCCCGGCGACTGTCCCGAGCCACGCCCGGTCGGATGTCCTCGCTTCGGTCAGGTTCTGACGCCAAATGGTTAGTAATTTACCAAGCCATCGCGCGCCGTTCCCGATCGGTAAGGTAAATGGCTCGCTGTCGCGCGCTCGCCGCTTCGTGACGCGGGGTCTCGAGCCGCTCCGGTGGGCTTGCGGCCAATCTGATGGTACGATTCACCCTTGCGAAAAGGAGACATCATGAAGGCCTATGTTTTATCGGGAGCGGTTGCGGCCGCGACGATCGCCGGAACGATGCCGGTTGCGGCACAGGTCCAAACGCTGACCTATTCGGACCATCAGCCGCTCGACGGCATGCGGACCAGATTTCTGAAGGACGTGCTCTTCCCCGCGATCGAAAAGGAATCGAACGGCAGGCTGAGGATTGAAGACCATTGGGACGGGGATATTGCCCAGGCCTACGACGCTCTCGGCGCAGTGAGCGAAGGCAAGGTCGCCGACATGGCGACCACGGTCCCGGAGTACACCGCCACCGAGCTGCCGCTGCACCAGATCTTCAAAGGGTTCCCGGTCGGTCCCTCGGGTGCCGATCAGGTGTCGTTCTTCCGCCGTGCCTACGCGGATATTCCCGAGTTCACCGCGGAGCTCGATGCCAACGGAGTCGTCCCGGTGTTTCTGGCGACGGGCTATCCGGTCGCGTTCTTCAGCCTCGAACCGCAGGACGACCTGTCGGAGATCGCCGGCCACACCTGGCGCACCGCCAGCTTCTGGCATCTCGGCTTCCTGCAAAACGCCGGCGCCATCCCGGTGACGATGCACTGGGGCGAGGAAGTCTACCAGGCCCTCGAGGCCCGCACGCTCGACGGCCTGATGGTCAACGTCGACAGCGGCTACGACCTGAAGGTCTACGAGCACGCCCCCAACGTCCTGGTGTCGAAGGCCCTCTGGCTCGGGCATCTCTACCCGCTGGTGATGAACCGCGACACGTGGAACGGGCTCGCAGAGGAGGACCGCGACGCGATCGGGCGCGCCGCCGAGACGGCCTACGCGGCCCTCGGCGCCGAGATGGACCGCAGCTTCGCGTCGCAGCTTGCCGACCTGAACGAGGTTGGCGCATCCGTCCGCATCCTGGATGACGCCGAGGTCACTGCTTTTGCGACGGCGACCCAATACCAGAAGGTTCAGGCCGACTGGGCCGCGGAGCAGGAACGCAGCGGCGCGAAGGGTGCCGGCGCCGTACTGGACCGAGTCCGGGCGCTCCTCGACGCCTCGACAAGCTGACGCCCGCCCGGCCACCGGCCGGACGGGCGCCGTCGCCTAGAGCATCCGCACCTGCGGCCGCCGGAAGGCGCCCGCGGGCTGGATCACCAGGTCCGTCAGCGCCCAGACGAGCGCGTCCACCCGGTCCGGCGAGCCGCGCCCCGCATAGCCACGGCCCGTCATCTGGCACATCTGGTCCTCGAGCGCGCCGAGCCCGAAGGCGTGCTTCACGCGCCCCTGCTCGTAGAGCGCCGCCACCGGCTCGGCCCGCACCACCTTGGTGCGCGTCGCATGGACCGCGCGGAACGCCACCAGCGGATCGACCTGCCGCACCACGGTCTCCACGAGGTCGCCGCCCTGGTTGACCTCCGCCACCAGCCGGTCCGCGCCGTGCCGCCGCATCGCCGCGATCGCCGCCTCCGCCCATTCCAGCGGCGAGGCGCCCTGCACGCTCGCGTCCTCGATGACGTAGGCCCGCCAGTCCTGCGGCGGCCCCTCCGTCACCGCGCCCACCACGACGATCCCGCAGGCGTCCGAGCCCTCGTGTCCCGTCACCGGCGGGTCGATGGCGACCACGATCCGGCTCAGCGCCGGCACCTCGGCCACCCGCGCGCCCTCGAGCGTCGCCGTCGTCCAGAGCGCGCCCTCGGCGTCCTCCAGAAGCGCGCCGTCAAGCTCCTGCCGCCCGAGCCGCGTCCCGGCATAGCGCGACCGCATCTCGTCGAGGAAGCTCGACGCGAGATAGGCGCGGTTCGCCTCCGTCGGCGCATGCGTCGTGGTGGTCGACGGATTGCCCAGGATCGCTTTCAGGATGCCCACGTTCCGCGGCGTCGTCGTGACCACCTGCCGCGGCGTGATGCCAAGCCGCAACGCGAACTGGAGGTTGTCCCAGGTCTCGTCGGCCTTCTTCCACTTCGCGAGCTCGTCCGACCAGGCCGCGTCGAACTGCGGCCCGCGCAGGCTCTCGGGGTCATGCGCCGAGAACACCTGCGCCACCGCCCCGTTGGGCCAGATCAGCCGCCGCCGGGTCGCCTCCCACTCGGGACGGCGATCGGGCGGCGAGCAGGCGAGGATGCCACTCTCGCCCATCACCATGACCTCGCGCACCTGGTCCACCGTCTCGCCCACCAGCGCCACGCGCCGCGAGCGCCCCGGATCGAGCGGGCGCGCGCCCTCGACCTCCGAG
This sequence comes from Paracoccaceae bacterium, assembly GCA_965219015.1. Lineage (GTDB taxonomy): Bacteria > Pseudomonadota > Alphaproteobacteria > Rhodobacterales > Rhodobacteraceae > CBDCNH01. The sequence goes on along the minus strand of CBDCNH010000011.1, from coordinate 26,859 downwards.
CGCACCCATTCCGAGCCCGCCCGCGTCTTGCCCGCGCCCCGTCCCCCGAGGATCACCCACGACCGCCAGTCGCCCTTCGGCGGCAACTGGTGCGGCAGCGCCCAGAACTCGAAGAGCCAGGGCAACGCCATCAGCGTGCGGTCCGTCAGGCTGCCGATGAACTCATCGACCACTTCCTGCGGCGCGCAGGAGAGCCAGGCGGCGCCCGATCTCGGACCGCGCCGCATCGAAGTCCAGAGCACTGTCTCGGACGCTTCCGGTGTCGTGTCTGCGGAGTTTCTCAACGCGAGCCCTTTCATCCAGCGCCGACTGCAGCGCCTTTCCGAGTGTCGATAGAAGGCCGCTCATGTCCTTTGCGCGGCCGGTATCCCCCGCCTTGATCTCGTCGATCGCGACGTTCAGCTCCTGCACGGAGCGTGTGAAATGGCGGAACGCTTCGGGAAGGATGTCCTCCCGAAATCCGTCTTCCCCGACGGTCATTTCTGTCATGGTCTTCGAAACCTGCCTCTCATGCCTCTGTCCGCACGAGCGAAGTGAAAAAGCGGCCCCGGGTTGCCCCGTGCCGCTCAGCCCACCTCTTCTAGCATGGCGTTTTCCTACATCGGACCGCCCGCCGAGTCAATCTCAATCCCCGGTTGCGGAAGCGGAGCGCGCCCCGTTCAGGGCTCGTCAACCCCCGAGCCCGTTCCCGTCGCCGGCCGGTCCGCCGCAGCCCCCCGCTGCGCCTCGATCGCGCGCCATTTCGCGACGTTGGCGTTGTGCTCGGCCAGCGTCGCCGAGAACGCGTGCCCGCCCGTCCCGTCGGCCACGAAGTAGACGTAATTCGTCGGCGCCGGATCGAGCGCCGCCTCGATGCTCGCGCGCCCCGGATTGGCGATCGGCGTTGGCGGCAACCCCGCGTTGACATAGGTGTTATAGGGCGTCCGCGCCCTGAGCTCGCTCGCGCGCAAGCCCCGCCCGAGCGGCCCCTTGCCCCCCGTCACGCCATAGATCACTGTCGGGTCGGTCTGCAGCCGGATGCCCTCGCGAAGCCGGTTCACGAACACCGAGGCCACCTCGGCGCGCTCAGTGGGCACCCCCGTCTCCTTCTCCACGATGGAGGCGAGCACCAGCGCCTCCTCCGGCGACTTCAGCACCGAGCCCTCCGCCCGCGCCGCCCAGAGGTCGCTCAAGATACGCGACTGCCGCGCGGCCATCTCGCCAAGAAGCGTCTCGCGCGCCGTGCCGCGGTCGATCTCGTAGCTGTCGGGCGCGAGCGTCCCCTCCGCCGGCACCGCTGCCACCGTCCCGTCGAGGAAGTCCGCGCGCTTCAACGCCTCCACGATCTGCCAGGCCGTCACCCCTTCGGCGACCGTCACGCGAAACCGCACGTCGGCAGCACCCGCCACGTCCACATAGGCCTGCGGCGCCGCCGCGACCGCCGGATCGAACGAGGCGACCTCGACATAGGCGTTCGTCGCGGGATCGAGCTCGCGCACCACGAGCGCCGTCGCCGTGACGCCCACGCGCAGGTTCACGTCCGTGCCGCAGGTGCTCTGCCCGCCTTTCGTCACCGCGTCGAGGATGGCAGACATCGACGCACCCGGCGGCACGAGGTAGCTGCCGAACTTGAGGTCCGCGGTGCGGTCCGCATAGGTCGCTCCGAGCCGGAACACGAGCGGGCTCGTCACCGCCCCCTCCGCGCCGAGTTGCCGCGACACCTCCGCCACCGACGCGCCTTTCGGAACCTTCAGGCACACCGCCTGCGCGAGCGGACCCTGTGCATAATACGAGTGCTGCGCCCAGGCGATCAGCCCGCCGCCCACGAACAGCGCCACGATGATGAGCGTCAGCGCGTTCGAGGCGATGTTGCGCCACATCAGGGCGCCGTCCGGCCCAGCACCAGAGAGGCGTTGGTGCCGCCGAACCCGAACGAGTTCGACAGCGCCACCTCGATCGGCCGGCGCCGTGCCGTGAGCGGCGCGAGATCGACCGGAGAGGCCACCGCCGGATGCTCGAGGTTGAGCGTCGGCGGCGCCACCTGGTCGCGCAGCGCCAGCACGCAGAAGATCGCCTCCACCGCGCCCGCGGCCCCCAGAAGATGCCCGATCGCGGATTTCGTCGAGCTCATCGTCGCCGATCCCGCGGCATCGCCCATCAGCCGCTCGACCGCCCCAAGCTCGATCGTATCGGCCATCGTCGAGGTGCCGTGCGCGTTGATGTAGTCCACCGCCGACGGCGCCAGCCCCGCCCGCTTCAGCGCCGCCGTCATGCTGCGGAACCCGCCGTCGCCGTCCTCGGCGGGCGCGGTGATGTGGTAGGCGTCCCCCGAGAGCCCGTAGCCCAGCACCTCCGCATAGACGTGCGCCCCCCGCGCCCGCGCGTGCTCGCGCTCCTCGAGCACGACGATGCCGGCGCCCTCGCCCATGACGAAGCCGTCGCGGTCCACGTCGTAGGGCCGGCTCGCGCGCGTGGGCTCCGCGCCCCATTTGGTCGAGAGCGCCTTGCAGGCGTTGAAGCCCGCGATGCCGATCTCCGAGATCGGGCTCTCGGCGCCGCCCGCGAGCATCACGTCCGCGTCGTCGAGCGCGATGAGCCGCGCCGCGTCGCCGATCGCGTGCGCCCCCGACGAGCACGCCGTCACCACCGCGTGGTTCGGCCCCTTGAAGCCGAAGCGGATCGAGATCTGCCCCGCCGCGAGGTTGATGAGCGCGCTCGGGATGAAGAACGGGCTCACCCGGCGTGGCCCGCGCTCGGCCAGGAGCACCGCCGTCTCGGCGATCGACGTGAGCCCGCCGATGCCCGAGCCCACCATCACGCCCGTGCGCTCAAGGTCGTGCGCGCCCTGCGGCTCCCAGCCTGCGTCGCGAACCGCCTGCACCGCCGCCGTGACGCCGTAGAGGATGAAGTCGTCGACCTTGCGGCGGTCCTTCGGCTCCATCCAGTCATCGGGGTCGAAGGTGCCGTCCGACCCGTCGCCGCGCGGGATCTCGCAGGCGTAGGTCGTCGTCGAACGATGCGTGTCGAACCGCGTGATCGGCCCCGCGCCCGAGTGCCCCGCGATGAGCCGCGACCAGGTCGCCTCGACGCCGCAGCCGAGCGGCGTGACCATCCCGAGCCCCGTGATCACCACCCGCCGCATCGGCACTCCGCTCGTTTCAAAACCGGCGCGTTCTTACACGCGGGCCGGGGCCCCCGCAACACGTCGGCGCCGGCGCCCGCCCCCGACCTGCCACCGAAACCGACCTGCCACCGGAACCGGGCCCTGCAAACGAAAACGGCGCCCGGATCAGGGGCGCCGTCGTGCCGTGGCGGACCGGATCAGGCCGCGTCGCCGATGAACTTCACCGCGTCGCCGAAGGTCTGGATCGTCTCGGCGGCGTCGTCGGGGATCTCGATCCCGAATTCCTCCTCGAACGCCATGACGAGCTCGACCGTGTCGAGGCTGTCCGCACCGAGGTCGTCGATGAACGAGGCGTTCTGGGTGACCTTGTCCTCCTCCACGCCGAGGTGCTCGACCACGATCTTCTTCACGCGATCCGAAATGTCGCTCATATCCGTTCCTCATAGAGTGTCGGTCGTTGCGCCGACAATATCCGTCCCGTGCTCGTTCGAGCGGCTCGCACCCCGCCTCGGGAGAGGCTGCCAGGTACGCCCCGGCCGGTCAGCGAGGCCTATAGCATAGTCACGGTCCGACGCAAACGCTTTCACGAAACGGCGATCAAGGCCGGGTGGGGCACATCAACGATGGCCCGCAAACCCTTTCAATACATCGCCATTCCACCGTTCACGTGCAGCGTGGCACCGGTCACGTACCCCGCCTCCGGGCTCGCCAGGTAAAGCGCGGCCGCCGCGATCTCCTCGGCCGTTCCCATCCGCCCCATCGGCACCTGGCCGAGGATGCGGCCCCGCTGGTCGTCCGTCAGCCCCTCGGTCATTGCCGTCTCGATGAAGCCGGGCGCGAGGCAGTTCACCGTCACCCCCCGGCTCGCGACCTCCTGCGCGAGGCTCTTCGACAGCCCCGCGATGCCCGCCTTCGCGGCCGCGTAGTTCGCCTGTCCGGCATTGCCCGCCGCCCCCACCACCGACGTGATGTTGACGATCCGTCCCCACCGCGCCTTCATCATGCCCCGGAGCGCGCCGCGGCAAAGCCGCATCGTCGCCGTCAGGTTGATGTCGAGCACGCGGGCCCAGTCCGCGTCCGACATCCGCATCAGCAGCATGTCGCGGGTGACGCCGGCGTTGTTGACGAGGATGTCGAGCCCGCCCGCCATCTCGGCAGCCGCCTTCGGCAGCGCCTCGACCGCGCCCGCGTCGCCGAGATCGCACGGCGCGACATGCACCCGGTCGCCAAGCACGCCCGCCAGATCCGCCAGCGGCCCCTCGCGCGTGCCCGAGAGCACCACGGTCGCGCCGGCCCCGTGCAGCGCCCGCGCGATCGCCCCGCCGATCCCGCCCGAAGCGCCGGTCACCAGCGCCGCCTTGCCGCCGAGGTCAAACATCGCCGTCTCCTTCTGCCGCCAGCGCGCGCACCTCCTCCGGGGTCGCCGCCGCGTGCGTCACCGCCCGAGCGAGCGTCCGCCGGATCATCCCCGACAGCGCGCGCCCCGGCCCAAGCTCCCAGAACGCCGTCACGCCCATCGTCTCCATCGCCTCCACACATTCGCGAAACCGCACCCGCCCCGTGACCTGCGCCACCAGCGCCGCCCGGATGTCCTCCTGTCCGGTCACCGGCGCTGCCGTCACGTTGGCCACGACCGGCACGCGCGGCGCGGCGATCGCGACATCCTGCAGCGCGGCGGCCATCGCCTCCGCCGCCGGCGCCATCAGCGCCGAATGGAAGGGCGCGCTCACCGGCAGGAGGACCGCGCGCTTCGCACCGTGCGCCCGCGCCAGCGCCACTGCGCGCGCGACGGCCGCCGCGGTGCCCGAGATCACCACCTGCGCGGGGTCGTTGTCGTTGGCCGCCTCGCAGACCTCGCCCTCCGCCGCAGCCGCCGCCAGCGCCTCGACGGCGGCAAGGTCGAGCCCCAGCACCGCCGCCATCGCCCCCTCGCCCACCGGCACCGCCGCCTGCATCGCGCGCCCCCGGAGCCGCAGGAGCCGCGCCGTGTCGGCGAGCCCGATCGACCCCGCCGCGCAGAGCGCCGTGTACTCCCCGAGGCTGTGCCCCGCCATCGCCATGACCGGCACGGGCCCCGCCTCGGCTTCGAGCGCCCGAAGCGCCGCCAGCGAGGTCGCCATCAGCGCGGGCTGCGCGTTCTCCGTGAGCGTCAGCGCCGCCGCGTCGCCGTCCCAGATCAGCGCGGAGAGCCGCTCGCCGAGCGCGTCGTCCACCTCCGCGAACACCGCCGCGGCCTCGGGCCAGGCCTCCGCCAGCGCCCGGCCCATGCCGACCACCTGCGCGCCCTGCCCCGGAAACACCAACCCCAGGCCCATGCCGATCCTCCCGCCGGTCTCCCCACGTCCCTCGACGTGCAACGCTTCCGCTTGCGCCGCAAGCGCTCCTGTGTATAACGCCGCTTCCTTCCGCAAGCACGGTTGAACGGCGCAGCCTCTCGAGGGCGGGCCGCGGAAGGCAAGGCCCCCCGGTGAAGCGCGCCCGAAACGGGAAGCTCGAACATCCATGCCACTTTACGAGCATGTCTTCATCTCGCGCCAGGATCTGTCGAACACGCAGGCCGAAGGGCTCATCGAGCACTTCTCGACCATCCTCGCCGACAACGGCGGCCAGGTCGTCGAGCACGAGTATTGGGGCATCAAGACGATGGCCTACAAGATCAACAAGAACCGCAAGGGGCACTACGCCTTTCTGCGCTCGGACGCTCCGGCGCCCGCGGTGCAGGAGATGGAGCGCCTGATGGGGCTTCATGACGACGTGATGCGCGTGCTGACGATCAAGGTCGACAAGCACGAGGAAGGCCCGTCCGCCCAGATGCAGAAGCGCGACGACCGCGACCGCGGCGACCGCGGCGACCGGGATCGCGGCGACCGCGACCGGGGCGGCGACCGCGGTGGCGACCGCGACCGCCGCCGTTGATGCATCACTTGAGGTAAGGACGACAACTCATGGCCACAAAACCGTTTTTCCGCCGCCGCAAGGTCTGCCCCTTCTCCGGCGCCAATGCCCCCGCGATCGACTACAAGGACACCCGGCTCCTGCAGCGCTACGTCTCGGAGCGCGGCAAGATCGTGCCGTCGCGGATCACCGCGGTCTCCGCGATCAAGCAGCGCGAACTTTCGCGCGCCATCAAGCGGGCGCGGTTTCTCGCCCTCCTGCCCTACGCCGTGAAATAGGAGACGCGCGATGAAGATCATCCTCCTCGAGCGCGTCGCCAAGCTCGGCCAGATGGGCGAGGTCGTCACCGTCAAGGACGGCCATGCGCGGAACTTCCTGCTGCCGCAGGGCAAGGCGCTCCGGGCCACCGACGGCAACATCGCGCAGTTCGAAGGCCGCAAGGCCGTGCTGGAGACGCGCAACGCCGAAACCCGGACCGAGGCCGAGACCGCGGCCGGCAAGCTCGACGGCCAGTCCTTCGTCGTGATCCGTTCGGCGTCCGACGCCGGTGCGCTCTACGGCTCCGTCACCACGCGCGACGCGGCCGAGGCGGCGACCGCCGGCGGCTTCGAGGTGGCGCGCGGGCAGGTCGTCCTCGACCGGCCGATCAAGGAGCTGGGCCTCCACGCCGTCTCGGTGGTCCTGCACCCGGAGGTCACGGCGAAGATCACCCTCAACGTCGCGCGCTCGCCCGAGGAGGCCGAGCTGCAGGCCGCGGGCAAGTCGATCCAGGAACTTGCCGCCGAAGCCGAAGCCGCCGCCGAGTTCGAGATCGCGGAGCTCTTCGATGACATGGGTGCTGCGGGCGAGGACTCCGCCGAGCGGGAGTGACCGCACGCTGGGAGCGAGCCCGGCCAGGGCTCGCTCCCAACGCCCCTAGTTCCGCGGCGCCGTTCCCGCGTCGCCCGCCGCCGGCGGCAAGACGGCCGGCGCGATCTCGCCCTGCGCCGGGGTGCCGATCGGCAAGGCCGGTTCCACCGGAGGTGCAGCACTCGCGGCCTGCACCCGGTCCGATCCGGTCGGCTGCGGCGTCACCGACCCGTCGGCCGCGCTCACCCGCCACACGGTGTTGCCGGTGTCGTCCGCGACCAGGAGAGCGCCGGTCCCGTCGATCCCCACGCCGACCGGACGGCCGCGCGCCTCGCCATCGGCATTGATGAAGCCCGTCACCACATCCTCGGCCTTGCCGTCCGGCTTGCCGTCCGCGAAGGGCACGAAAACCACCTTGTAGCCGTGATACGCATCCCGGTTCCAGCTTCCGTGCTCGCCGACGAAGGCGCCCGACCCGAAGGCGCCCGGCAGCGCCGAGCCTTGCGTGAACACCATGCCGAGCGGCGCGACGTGGCTCGTCAGCGCATAATCCGGCGGGATCGCCTTCGCCACCATGTCGGGCCGCTGCGGGTTCACGCGGACGTCCACATGCTGCCCGTAGTAGCTCCACGGCCAGCCGTAGAACGCGCCGTCCTTGACCGACGTCAAGTAGTCCGGCACCAGGTTCGGGCCCAGTTCGTCGCGCTCGTTGACCACGACCCAGAGCGCTCCCGTATCGGGCTCGAACTCGAGCCCGTTCGGGTTGCGGAGCCCCGACGCATAGACCCGCGCCGCCCCCGTCGCGCGGTCGATGGCCCAGACCGCGGCGCGGCCCTTCTCGGCCTCGAGCCCGTTCTCGGTGATGTTCGAGTTCGATCCGACGCCCGCGAACAGCGTCTTGCCGTCCGGGCTCAAGGCCAGGTCCTTGGTCCAGTGGTGGTCGATCGGCCCGCCCGGCAGCGGCGTCAGCACGCGGCCCTCGCCCGCAATCGCCGTGTCGCCGAGCTTGTAGGGGTAGGCCATGACCGCGTCCGTGTCCGCGATGTAGAGAGTGTCGTCGATCCAGGCGACGCCGAAGGGCGAATTGAGCCCGGTCATGAGGTCGAAGCGCGCGTCGACCACGCCGTCGCGGTTGGTGTCGCGCAGCAGCGTCACGAGGTTGCTGGGCTCGGTCGGCCCGGTGCCCGACCCGTGCGCGATGGACATGATCCAGCCCCGGATCACGTCCTTCGGCCGTGATGCCGGCTCGAGGTTCGGACCCCGCGACTGCACCACGAGCACGTCGCCGTTCGGCAGCGTATGGACGCTGCGCGGATTGACCAGATCCTTGGCGTACGCGGCGATGCTAAGTCCGTCCGGGACGTCGGGCGTCTCGCCGTCCGCCCAGCCCACGACCTTCGCGACATGCACCGATGTCCAGAGCGCATGGCTCGGCTCGGGTAGCACGGGGTCGGGCCCGAGCTGGCTGTTGACGTCGAACTCGGCGCCGAAGGCAGCCGTCGTCGTCAACGCCAGTAGCGCCGCGGCGGCGGATGACCGGGTCAAACGGCGGATTGGATCAGACATGTCTGGTGCCTCCATAAGTGCTGCGAAAGGCCATCTCGCGCCCGAACCAGGCCGTGACGACAAGGGCTGCGAAGGTGATGGCGGAGAGCGTGAGACCCCAGGGCACGACGCCGACCCACCCGTCCGCGGCATGGACGAAGCTGTTCAGCGTCGCGAGCGCCAGCACGACGACGAGCCCGAGGACATAGGCCCAGCTCATGCCCATGCCGCGCAACGGCCGGTTGAAGCACACGTCGATGAGGACAACGAGCAGTTCCACGACGCCGATCAGCACCCCCGCCAGCAGCAGCCATTCCGAGAATCGCTGCCACATCAGGTTCGACGTCTGCCAGTAGGCGATGTCCGTCAGCAGCGCGAGCGTGAAGCAGGCAATGGGGAAATGATCGAGCATCAGGTAGATCGGATGCCCCCGGATCGCCAGCGTCGACGGTGGATAGGCGGTGCTGCGGAACGCGCGCGTGACGGTGGCCATCGGGTAAGGCTTCCTCGCTCAGGGCTGCTCGACCAACCGTGCAGCTCCCAAGGTGGTTCCACCCCAACGTGCGCGCGACGTGCCGCGGCCGCACTGACGTCGTGGACCGGGGCATTCCCGTGCGCGCCATCGCCGCGGCGAGCGGCGAGGGGCTCGATGTTCAAACCGGCAGCATCACCCCGGACGAGAGGCCCGCCCGGTTCGGCTGGCTCGCGAGTATCGTCGGTCTGGACGCTCCTGCCTCCGAGGATCACGCGGCAGACTTTGGGCTGGAGTCCGCGCGAGCCCGCCCTCATTACCGACTTGCGGCAGAATGGCTGCTTCGGCTGACGTAAGCGAACCCTCGCAAGAACGACGGAGAACGACATGGCGCGCATCTTCATCACCGGCTCCTCGGACGGGCTGGGCATGATGGCAGGCCGGCTCCTGGTGGAAGAGGGGCATCAGGTGGTGCTCCACGCCAGAAGCGACGTACGGGCCGAAGAGACCCGGACCGCGCTCCCGGAGGTCGAGGCCGTGCTGACGGGCGACATATCGACACTGGCCGTCATGCGCGACGTTGCGGATCAGGCGAACGCCGTCGGGCGCTTTGACGCGGTGATCCACAATGTCGGGATCGGCTACCGCGAGCCGAGCCGTGTCGAGACGCAGGACGGCCTGTCCCAACTCTGGGCCGTCAACGTGCTCGCGCCCTATGTGCTCACGGCGCTCATGCACCGGCCGAAACGATTGATCTACCTGAGTTCGGGCATGCACGAGGGCGGCGACGCGAGCTTGGACGACATTCAATGGTCGCGGCGCCGCTGGAACGGTGCTCAGGCCTACTCCGACACCAAGCTTCATGATGTGCTTCTGGCCTTCGGGGTGGCGCGGCGCTGGCCGGAGGTGCCCTCGAATGCGGTCTCGCCCGGTTGGGTGCCGACGCGGATGGGCGGCGCAGGCGCGCCGGGAGACCTCGACCTGGCCCATCGAACCCAGGTTTGGCTTGCGGCGAGCGATGAACCGGGCGCACGAGCGACCGGCCTCTACCTCCAGCACAAGAAACCGGCACGCTTGCATCCGGCCGTGCGTGATCCTGCCCTGCAGGATCGCCTGCTCGACCACTGCCGAAAAGTGTCCGGCATCGCACTGGAATGACGCGTGAGAGGCCCGTTCCCGCGGCTCGCGTCGAAGCGGTCACCGAAGCCGCGAAGAAGACCCCAGGTAGGTCCAGCCGAACGCTGCGACCACTTCCTCGTCTCCGTCCCGCATTGAGGCGTCCGTCCCGGCATCGCTGTTCGAAAGGAACGAGAGCCTGATCATTTGATCCTTCTCCGGGCGGCCTGAGCCGCCCGTCCGTCCTGTCGCCGGCCGCAATCGCGCCCGTGACCGTGGGCTTGGCGGTGCCCGCTCCGGCTGTTGTGCAACTCCCGTCGGTCATCCCGACGGATCGGGAAGCGCCGGTGGCGCTTCAGGTCAACGGCCGACCGGAACGCTTCGCAGCAGACCTGCCCGCCCCCCTGCCGGATGCGCTGCCCGAGAAAGCGGGCCTGACCGGCTCGAAGCGGGCTGCGACCTCGGCCGGGCCCGCCCTGTCGGGCAGAAGGGTCGATCGGGAACGAGATGGCGTTCCGGAAGCTCATGGCGACTGTCGAACCCGAAGGTCGCGTAAGACTACGTCGGGCTGGTACCCACCGCCTCGGCACGGGCGTAGCGGCGCGGGGAGCACCCGATGACGCGTCGGAACGCTGTGTTGAAGGCGTTCTCGGAGTCGTAGCCGAGCTCGTTGGCAATGGTGCTCAGCGGGTCCCGGCCGTCCGTCAGCCTGTCCCTCGCCAGCATCATACGCCATTGCGCCAGATAGCCGATCGGGGTTTCGCCGACGCGCTCCCGAAACCGTTGCGCGAAGATCGACCGGGACAGCCCGGCGCGCGTTGCCAACTCGGCCAGCGTCCAGCGGTGCGCCGGGTCGGCGTGCATCGCCTCGATCGCTCTGCCGAGCTGCGGGTCCGCCAAGGCGTAGAGCAGGCCCACACGGCCGCTTGCTTGCCGCGACAGATGAAGCCTGAAGGCTTGGAGCAGCATCAGGTGAGCCAGATGGCGGGCGGCAAGCGTACCGCCCGGTCTGCCGGCCCGCATCTCCGTCATCATCTGTGTGATGCACCAGCGCAGCACATCGCGATCTTCGGCGTCGTTGAGGTGAATGAGGGGCGGCAGCGTTCCCAGCATGACCCCTGCCTTGCGGCTGTCCACCTCGAAGCGGGTTCCGATGAAGGCGAAGTCGCCGCCGCCATTGTGCAGGATCACGTCGCCCGGCCGGGCATCGCGAAGGACGTCCTGCGCCTGGGCTGGGGTCAACGACAGATCGCTGGCAAGCGTGAAAGGTCGACCGCTCGGCAGGATGATGCAATCCCCCGCCGTTAGCCGGACCGGCGCCTCCGTACCGTCCACCGCCAGCCAGCAGCCGCCGGCCGTCACCGCATGGCACTTGATGGTGCCGGGCCTGTTGCCGAACCGGATGGCCCACGCACCCCCGGCGTCGACACCGGCGGTGAGATAGCTCTCGGGCTTGAGGACGGCGAGGATGTCGGACAACGGGTCCATGACGGTTCCGGACGATGGCGAAGGAATGATGAACGATCAAAGTAGGGCGTATGCCTGCCTATGACTATCTCCCTGCCTGATCAAACGGAGGCTTGTCATGATCGTCGTCACCACCCCGACCGGCAATATCGGCCACCATGTCGTCCGCCACCTCCTCGATGCCGGCGAGACGCTGCGCCTGATCGTTCGCGATCCCTCGAAGCTGCCCCAGGACGTGCGGGCCCGGGTGGACGTGGTGGAAGGGTCGCACGGCGACGCCGCCGTGGTCGATCGAGCGTTCCGGGGAGCGGACGCGGTGTTCTGGCTGTGCCCGCCCACGCCGGCGCCGACGCCTGCCGCAGCGACCGTGGACTTCGCGCGACCAGGTGCGGACGCGATGCGCCGGCACGGCGTACCCCACATCGTCGCGGTCACGACGCTCGGCCGCGACACGCCGTGGCAGGAGTCCGCCGGCAACGCGACCGGCTCGATCCACATGGTCGATCTGCTTCGCACCACGGGCGCGGCCGTGCGCGGTGTCGCACTCCCGGGGTTCATGGACAACGCGTTGCGGATGGTCGACACCATTCGCGAGGGAAAAATGCCCGGCCCTATCGCACCCGACAAAAAGCTGCCGCATACCGCCGCCCGCGATAGCGGTGCCGCCGCTGCCGGGCTGCTGATCGATCGGAGCTGGTCGGGGCAGGAGGACGTGCCAGTCCTCGGCCCGGAGGAGCTTTCCTATGCCGATCTGGCGGCGATCGTGTCGGACGTGACCGGTCGCAAGGTCCGCTACGAGCATCAGACCTACGAGGCGTACAAGGAAGCTGCGATGGCACGTGGCTTCACCGATGCGTTCGCGCAGGGCTTCGTAGACATGCTCCGGGCCAAGGAAGAAGGCATGGACAACGCCGCATCGCGTGCCACCGCGATCATCGGCCCGACGAGCTACCGCCAGTGGGTCGAGGAGGAGTTGCAGCCGGCTCTTGCCGGCTGATTTCGGCCCCTTGGCCCTGGAAGCGGCGAATGCCGTCAACCACGGCCGTGTCGGGCGAGCGGCCGAGGAACGCGGCGACGGCACCGACAGGACGGATGTGGTCGCCTAGTTCATCGAGGAGACCGCCACGCCGGTTGTCATCTCGTTCGAGCAGAAGACCGCACCGTTTGCGAGCACAAGGCGCTCCATTTCCGAGGGCCAAGAGCTGAACGTCTTCTATTTCTCTTCCGACAACAGGTCGATGTAGCGCCGCGCGGAGTCCTCGATTGCCGCGCTGCCGTCACCGATGATCTGAAGCCCTTCATCGAAGCCGTAGATGCGGTCGACGCGCCACCGGCCAATTTCATCGGCAATCCGCCGAACGGTCCCAGCGGACAAGGGGATCTTGTTCGGATAGCTCCAGAGGAACGTCACGCCGCGTGGCTCCGCCACCACCTGGATCGTGTCGCCCGTCAGCAGCACACCGTCTCCGCTCGACGTCCAATAGGCGACGGAAGAGCCTGGAAAATGTCCTCCCAGCCGGATCAGCGTGAAGTCGGGAGCGAGAGACAGCTCGTCGCCGTCCCAGAACTGAATGAGCGGGTGCGGCCTCATGACCCAATCCCGATCGGCGACATGAAGATGGACGGGGCAATCGAACGCCGCCGCCCAGTCCTGACAAGTCGTGTAGTAATGGGGATGGGAGATGGCGATACCCGCCAGCCCGCCGAGCGTCCGGATCAGTTCAACGGTTGCCTCATCGAGCAGCGCGACGCAGTCCCATAGGAAGTTGCCGACCGGCGTTCGCACGAGGAGTGCCCGCTGGCCGATCGCGAAATCGGGAATCGTGTGGATTTGGAACAGGTTCGGCTCCAACAGCCGCCAGGCGTTGACGTGATCGACGCTTAGCTCTTTTGGCGTGGTCCAGACTTGACCCGTGCGCGGCACGTATTGGCGCTCGTCCTCGCAGATCGGGCAGCACGCCGGCGGCGAGGGCGCTTCGGCAAACGAGGTGCCGCATGTTGCACAGATGTGAATGGGCAGTGTCGAAAGTCTTCCGTCCAGTTGTGTCACTCCAGGTTCACGAGGTTGCCGTGCTTCAGATCGTTCAGGCCCGTCGCGGACAGCGGCATTCGAAGCCGCCGACGAACGGCTTTCTCTCAATAGGCCCTTCGCTCGTCAAGAAATGGCGGCTTTGGTGCATTTTACGCGAAGCCCGCGAAGAGCCACGACCGGGATGGGCGTCACCCACAGCCAGCGGCCCGAAAAGCAGGCACCGCTGGTGGCGACAACGGTGAATTGATGAACGTCATCTTGTCAGGCCCGCAGCAGCTCGCCGTCGACTTCGACTTCCAGTTTCTCGGGATAGAAACTGAACCAGCGCGGGATGGTCAGCGCGTCGCCCATCGGCGTGGTGAGGCTCCATGCGGCGTCGGGGATCCGCTGGCCGTCGGTGACGACATGCCAGTGCTGTCCGTCGCCCTTATAGGGGCACTGGGAGACCGTCTCGCTTTTCTCGAGCACGTCCATCCGGACCGCATCGGGCGGCAGATAAAAGCGCGGCCCCATCGACGTTTCAAACAAGAGCGCGGGCGCGGCGCTCTCGGCGACCCGCGTCTTGCCCGTGCGGATCGTCACGTGTTGAGACCCGCGCTGGACGTCGACGCGGTGGTAGGGATCGCGCGGATGCGCGTAGCCGAGGTCGTCCTCGAGATACCAGGCGTCGATCTTATCGAGGTCGAAGACGACCAGATCCTTGATCGGGGCGGCCGTCGCCGGCGGCGCCTCGAACGATCGGGCGATCGAAGGACCGCCTGCGACCGCGGACCACGAGCGAAGCGATCCGGTACGGCCTCCGCCAGAGCTGTGTCCCTCTGCGAGAAGATCGCGTCGAACGTCGGACCACGGCACGCAAAGGCGCATCATCTGCCCGGTCTCATGGAGCGCGATGACCTTGCGGCTGTCGACAATCGTCTCTCCGCCCGCGACGACCCGGAAGCGCTTGAGAAAGGGCTCCCAGAAGAGCAGCGGCCGGAGTGGCGGTTCGACGTCGAAGCGCCCGACGGGCTGCTTCCCGAATGGGCCGGTTCCGATGGTAAGCGCCATGACGAAGCTCCAATCGCGAGGGTTAGGTTGCCGCCGGTTCGGCCGCAAACAGTTCCTTGAACTTGGCGAGGCCGTACTTGGCGGCCATGCCCCAATCGATGTGCGGCAACACGGGCAACTCGTCTGCGGCGACATGGGCGTGGAGGATCGCCGGTCCCGGCGCGGCAAGAAAAGCGTCCACCGCGGCTCCGATCTGATCCGGCTGTCGGACCGTGAAGCCTTCCGCGCCACACGCCTTCGCAAGCGCTGCGAAATCGGGGTTACGGAAGTTGGCGCCCGGCGAGATCGGATTTGCGATCTGCTCCATCTCCAGGTGGACGAGACCCCAGGAGTTGTTGTCATAGACGACGACCTTGACGGGCAGCTGATGGCCGACAGCCGTCATGAACTCGCCCAACATCATGAGAAAACCACCGTCGCCGATGTGCAGGATCACCTGGCGCGCGCGGTCGAGCGCCTGCGCCCCGTTTGCCAGACCCATTCCCGTTCCAACGGACTGATTGTTGAAGGAACCGGTAAAGCGCTGCCGGCCCGAAGGCCGCGTCCAGTTCGCCGCCCATAATGTAGCGAGGCCAGTGTCGGTGACGAAGATCGCATCGTCGCTGGCCCGATCACTGACCGCGCGGGCGATCGCCTGCGGATGGATCTTGTCGGCGCTGCGGGCCGGGTCGGACTTTGCATCGAGCATTCTGTTCCATTTCGCACGGTCTGCGGAGACACTGTCGAAGAAGTCCTGATCGGTGCGCGCCGGCAGCCGCTCCAAAAGCATGCGGAGGGTCGGCTTGACCGATCCGACGATGCCGAGCTTCGTCGTCGCCCGGCGACCGAGAACGGTCGCTCGCTCGTCCACCTGGATGAGATTGCCGTCCTGAGGCAGCCACTCGCTGTACGGATAGTCGCTGCCGAGCATAAGCAGCAGGTCGGCCTTCTTCACGGCGTCGACGCCCGGTTGTCCGCCGATCAGGCCGACGCCGCCGATCCAGTGCGGATCGTCGTAGGGCAGCATGTCCTGGCCGCGATAGGTATGCATCAGCGGTGCGCGCAGACGATCCGAGAGCGCGATCAGTTCGGCTTCCGAACCGCGACAGCCGGTCCCGCAGAGCACCGCCACCGTCTTTGCGTCGCCGATCAGTCGCAGAGCCTCCTCGACGTCACCCGGCGATGGGGCGACCTCGGGTCGCGGTCTGAGGGTGGGAACGCTCGGTGTGGGTGCCGACACCTTCCCGCCGATCACGTCCTGCGGGATGTTGATGTGGGCGACACCCCGCGCGCCGTAGGCCTCTGCTATGGCCTCGTGGACCACCTTCGCGGCCATCACCGGGTCGGTGATCGTTTCGGTATACGCCGCAACGTCCCGGAAGAGCAGGTTGGGCGCGTTCTCCTGGCGATAGTCCACGCCGCGAAACTCAGCGGGGACGCCGCCCGAGATCGCGAGCACCGGCGCGTGGTCCTTTTTGGCCTCATAGAGCCCGGCGACGAGGTGATTGGCTCCCGGTCCGGTCGTCCCGCAGCACACGCCCAGACGACCGGTCAGCTTGGCCTGAGCCGCGGCGGCCAGAGCCGCGCCTTCCTCGTGATGAACGCCGATCCACTCGATGCGGTCCTGCTTGCGGATCGCTTCGGAGAGCGGGTTGAGCGCGTCGCCTACGACGCCGAAGATTTGGCGAACGCCGATGTCGGCGAGGGTCTCAACAAGAAGTTCGGCCACGGTCATCATAGCGGTCTCCTGGACGTGTGCATTGGGAGCGGCGGAGCTATTGCTGGACGAACGCCAGCGTGTCCGCGATCATCTGGTCGGAGTTGGTCGCGTAGAAGCCGTGCGGGTGGCCTTCGTACTCGATCAGTCGCGATCCCGGGATCATCTTGTGGGCGCGACGGGCGGTCGCGTCGATCGGCGCCGGCTTGTCCTCGGTCCCGTGCAGGATGAGCGTCGGCACGGTCATGGCCGGGATGTCGCCGGTGAAGTCGCCGAAGGTGAAGTTGTGCGGCATCGCTGTCAGCGCCCGCAAGCTTCCCATGAGCGCTGCATCAACCGCGGCCTCGATCACGTCGTTGCTCGCGGTGCGAGGACCGCCAACTCCGTAGAACGGCGGCAGGAACGTGTGCCGGAAGAAGGCGGCAACGTCCTTTTCGATGCCGGCGACGATGTCCTCGTAGTCCGACGGCGTGTGACCTGCCGGATTGTCGTCGGACTTGAGCATTCCCGGGACGATCGAAGCGTAGAGCCCGAGCTTGATGACGCCTTTTCCATCGTGTCGGCTCATGTAGCGGGCGCATTCTCCGCCGCCCATCGAATAGCCGATCACCGTGACGTCCTCGGTCGCGCCCGTCGCTTCCATCACGTCGGCGAGATCGTCAGAGTAGGTGTCCCAGTCATAGCCGTCCCAAGGCTGGCCGGAGCGGCCGACGCCACGCCGATCGTAGTTGATGACGCGGTGTCCAGCCTCGACAAGCTTCATCGCGGTGCGGTCGAACGCATCGGCGTTGAGGGGATAGCCGTGTATGAGAATAA
The DNA here is from genome assembly GCA_965219015.1 of Paracoccaceae bacterium. Lineage (GTDB taxonomy): Bacteria > Pseudomonadota > Alphaproteobacteria > Rhodobacterales > Rhodobacteraceae > CBDCNH01. The sequence continues at coordinate 9,818 of CBDCNH010000011.1, read as the reverse complement.
CGGGACGGCCGCTGCCCCAATCCTTCACGTTGATCTCCGTGCGGTCGCGTGTCTTAATCCAGGGCATGTGTCGCTCCTTGAGTTGGTGAGGGCTCACCTTTTGAGCCCGGCTGCGTGGACACGGCTTCAAGAAATCTGACTATCCGCCGTTGTCCGCAGTGCCGACTTGGGATGAAACTAGGCGCCGAACACTCAGATAATCTGGATCGGAATCTTCGAAATTTCCGAAACGTGGTCGCGGAACCTTCTAGCGACTTGAAGGAAATCAACGAAAATTTGCCGGTTTTCTTGGCCGGCAGACGGCATCATATCCCAATCGGTTGTAATGGTGCAGCCGGTTGCTCGAGCTGCCGCGAGGTTGCATGTCTTTCCTGGTGTCACTGCTGTTCGGGATCGCCGTCGGGGCGGCTTACGGCTTTGCCGGTGTTAAATCTCCGGCTCCGCCGCTCGTCGCGCTGGTCGGCCTTCTTGGCTTTGTGATTGGCGAGCAGGGCGTGATCTGGCTCAAACATCACTACGCGGCGCCGCACGAGAAGTTGGATACAAACTCCAGGAAAGATGACTCCCGGTCGAGTTCTGCTCCGCCGAAGGGTTAATTCAATCTATGCCGACAGAAGGAGAGCTCGGGAATGATTCAATTCTATACTTGGAAGACCCCTAACGGCCGCAAGGTCGCAATCATGCTCGAAGAGACTGGGCTGCCGCATCAGGTCCATCCCGTCGACCTTTCCGCGGACGAGCAGTTCGATCCCGCTTTCCTTGCCGTCTCCCCGAACAACAAGATCCCGGCGATTGTCGACGAGGACGCGAGCGGCGCTCGCTTGCCGCTCTTTGAAAGCGGCGCGATCTTGGAGTATCTCGCCGAAAAAAGTGGCTTGCTGCTGCCGGCAGCCGGACCCGTTCGCTGGGTGGTTCTCGAGTGGCTCTACTGGTCGATTGGCGGGCCCGGCCCGATGCTCGGCCAGCTCAACTTCTTTGCCGTCCGATCGACCGAGACGGCGCAACTCGCCGTTGACCGCTTCACCAAGGAAGGCAAGCGCCTGCTCGGCGTTCTCGAAACGCGACTTGCGGCTCATTCCTACATCGGCGGGTCGGACTATTCGATCGCCGATGTCGCCTCATATCCTTGGGTTGAGGAGGCGCGTACCGCGATGGCGGACCCTCTCGGTGAAACCTTCGCGGCATCGCCCGCAATCAGTGATTGGCTCGCGCGTGTCGGTGAGCGCCCGGCCGTGAAGAAGGGCATGCGAATCCTTGAGACATGAGCGGAGGCCCGATTGTGGTTTCAGTCCGAAGGTTGCGTACGAAAACGCTCGATCAACCAGGCCGCTGCCGGGCCGGGTGGGGTATCGGTGCGATAAATGGCGTCGACCGGGTAATCGAACGCCGCGATGTCAGGGATGTCGAGTTGGACCAGAACACGATCGGCGAGATCGCCCTTGATCATCGCGAGAGGCATCATTCCCCATCCGATGCCCGCTCGCAGCAGCATGTGCTTCGCGCTGAGATCGGCCAACCGCCAGGTGCGGCTGGCGCTCACGCTGTAATCCTTGCCTCTGGTGAGCGGCGATCGATCGGTCACGACGAGTTGTATGTGCTCGCGAGCAGCGCCGGGGCGGCATGCGTCTGCCGAGGCGAGGGGATGTCGCGCCCCCGCGACAGGCACCATTCGAAGAGTTCCCACGCTGATGCGGTGGAGCTCGTCGAAATCGGAAGAACGCTGGCCGCTGATCCCGATAATGGCCGTCTTGGCGCGGACGAGGTGGACCACCGCACCGAGCGTCTCGACGTGCAGGTTCAGCGTGACGGTCGGGAACTCGTTGGCGAAGGCGGTGAGCGCATCGATAACGCGCGCCGACGACAGAAGAGAATCCAGGGCAAAGCTGAGTTCGCCCTCAAGTCCTTGCGACATACCCGCAACTTTCGCACGGAGATGACCTACCCCGCCTACGACGGCACGTGCTTCGGACAACACCGCGCGGCCAGCTTCGGTCAGCTGCGGCTTCCGGCTGACCGCTCGATCAAACAGCTTCACGCCGAGCTGCGCTTCAAGATTGCTGATGGTGTAACTGACGACCGACAGCGCACGGTTCATTCTCTTCGCCGCAGCCGTGAAACTTCCGGCTTCGACGACCTGCACCAAGACGTTCAACTGATCGAACGTGGGCGTGCCTGGACCTGTTGTCATTAGGAAAACTCGACAAGTGAGCTCGATTCTGTCTGAAATCTTGGAACGTGTAAACGCGCTAACGATCGTGATGGCGGCTGCGCTGGAGCTCTGTTCAGGCCGGCAACGCCGGAGCCCGCAATCTGTAAGATCGGTACGCCCAGGCCGACAACTTCGTTCGCTGTAAACTCGTGATCCGCCCCTGTGGCACGTGCTAAACCGTACATTCGACTTTTTCGAAGGCCTTGCTCGGAATTATCGGCATCGCATCAGGATTATCTGCGAAGTAGTCTAGATCACAGCACGGTCAAGGTCTTAACCGTTTTCCCTAATGAAGGCCTAAAACTTTGCAAATCAAAGCGTGCGATCGAAGGCGAAGGACCGAACATTTGAAAAGCGACCTGCTACGCGCGCTGGCTTTGTTGTTCCTGGCGGGCGTCATGCTCCGGGTGACGATCCTCGCATTGCCGCCCGTGCTCCCTTCGGTTGAGGCCGAGTTCCGGCTCCGCGGAACGGACATCGGCGTGTTGACGGCAATTCCGTCGCTGTTCTTCGCGCTCGCAGCTGTTTTGGGCGCTGTTCTCGTCCGTCGCTTCGGATCAGTCCCCAGCCTCTTGGCAGGTCTCCTCATCAACGCGATCGGCGCGGCAGCCCGCGGGTTCTCCGGCGACGTGATCGGACTGGAGGCGGCGACGGCCGTGATGTGCCTGGGCGTGGCCATCATGCAGCCGGTCATGCCGACGCTCGCCCGGACCTGGACGCCTGCTCATGTCGGCCTCGCGACGGCAACCTACACCTGCGGGCTTCTCTGCGGCGAGGTGCTGCCGATCGTGGTGTCGTCCGCGCCCGACCTGCCCTTCGTCGGCGGAGGATGGCGGGCCGGCTTGCTTCAGTGGTCCCTTCCCGTGCTGGCAGCGGCAGTCGTGATCGCGATTTTTCAGCCACGTCGACGAGAGCACGATCGACGACCGTCCCGTAGCTGGCCGAATTGGCGGGAAGGATCAATCTGGAAGGTCGGCCTTCTGCTCGGTGCCGTTAACGCCAGCTACTTCGGCCTGAACGGCTTCCTGCCGGGCTGGCTCTCGCGAGCCGGTGGGTCGGACATGGTTCGACCGGCGTTGCTGGCGCTGAACGGCGCGCAGATCCCGGCATCGCTTCTCATGATGGTTTTCCTCGAACGGCTCGTCTTCCGGCCCTGGAGCTACATGGCAGCCGGAGTGTTCATCATGGCCGGCAGCGTCGGGCTTGCGACAGCACCTGCCGCCTTTTCCGTCGTCTTCGCCGCCGTGGCGGGCTTCTCGCTCGGCTGGGTCCTTACGTTGGCGTTGGCGCTCCCGGCAATGATGGTGCCGGCGCCGGACGTACCAAGCACCTCGGCGGCCGTATTCACGGTCAGCTATACGATTGCCGTGCTGACCGCGCTCCTGACCGGGGTCTTGCAAGCCAGCGGTCCAAGCCAATGGGCGAGCGTCCTGCCGATCGCTGGAGCCGCTGTGGCGGTCATGCTCATCGGGGCAAGGGTGCGCCGCCCGCCGGAGAGACAAAGCCCGGACGAGCGCGGATAGGTTTGCCGGCAGGGAAGGCTCGATGTGCTGACGCCGGAGATGATCCCTGTTCTGCCACAGCGCGACGGGATGGTGCGCCGGCGGTGTCGCCGAAGGTCATTTTCTTCGTCCCCGATCAGCCAACGAGTGCAAGCATCCGCGCTCCGGACACAGCCGAGGATCTCCCTCTGCGTCCAGACGTCGACGTCGATTTCGTTGATGTTCTGCCGTGAAGGAATGCCGCGCTCGTGGCCCACTCCCGGCAAGGACGTCGAAAAGGTCATCAAGTTCAGGCCCGCCGAGAAGGTCTTGGCGGACCGGACGCGGCACGTCCGCTTGGGTACGGGTAACTCGGTGTCCGAAGACATCTAGTGCTGGAGAGTGAGTTATCGGGAAAGCGGATTCTCCCGGATTTGCCACGGATGGGGCACCTGAGGTCGCTCCATGTCGAGCGCGCTCAACCCGGCTCGAAAGTCGTCCCTCGTCGCCTCGCGATCCGAATGACTTCGGCGGAGACGCGGACCGCGCCTCGCCCCGTCGCGCGCGCTCCCCGCGGCCTGCAGATCGGCGTGCGTTGCCCCGCGGTCCGTCTGATCCCGGCAGCAAAGCGGACAGCGCTCCTCTTCGCATCGCGCGCGCTTAACGGGGCCCGAAAGTCATCCTTCGTCGCCTTGCGCTCCGTCTGACTTCGGCGGAGACGCGGACCGCGCCTCGCCCCGTCGCGCGCGCTCCCCGCGGCCTGCAGATCGGCGTGCGTTGCCCCGCGGTCCGTCTGATCCCGGCAGCAAAGCGGACCGCGCTCCTCTTCGCATCGCGCCCACCTAACGGGGCTCTAAAGTCGTCCTTCGTCGCCTCGCGCTCCGACGGCACCCGAAGCGAAACGCGCGCACGGTCGCGCACGCTCACCGAGGTCCGAAGGTGGCCTTCATCGTCACGCGCTCTGTCCGCAGACCGCGCGCCTCACCCCTCGTCGAGGGCGCTCACCGCGGCCTGGAGGTCGTCCTTCGTCGCGTCGCGGTCGGTGACGGTGGCGGCGGCGAAGACGTGGTCGACCACCTTGTCCTCGAAGATCGGGGCGCGGAGCTGCTGCTGCATCGCCGCGTTCTTCTGCACGAAGTCGAAGAACGCGCGCTCCTGGCCGGGGTACTGGCGCGCCTGCGCCATCACCGCGCTCGTCATCTCGGCGTCGGTGACGGCGATGTCGTTCGCGCGCCCGATCTCCGCCAGCAGCAGCCCCAGCCGGACGCGGCGCTCGGCGAGGCTGCGGTGCTCGTCCGTCACCGGGGTCTCGCCGTGCTCGTGGCCGTGCTCGTCGGGGTGGTCCTCGTGCCAGAGCTGGTGCGCGATCTGGCCGGCCTCGGCGTCAAGGAGGCTCGGCGGCAGCTCGAAGCTCACCATGCCGTCGAGCCGGTCGAGGAGCGCGCGCTTCATCACCTGCCGCGCCGCACCCGCGTACTCCGCCTCGAGCCGCTCGGCGACCTGCGCGCGCAAGGCCACGAGGTCGTCGGCGCCGAACTGTTTCGCCAGCGCATCGTCGAGCGCCGCGGCCTCCGGCGCCTTCACCGCCTTCACCGTCACGTCGAAGGTCGCGGCCTTCCCGGCCAGCGCCGCCGCCTGGTAATCGTCCGGGAAGGCGACCTCGACCGCCTTTTCGTCGCCCACCGCGACGCCGACGAGCTGGTCCTCGAAGCCCGGGATGAACGACCCCGAGCCGAGCACCAGCGGGAAGTCCTCCGCGGCGCCGCCCTCGAAGGGCTCGCCGTCGATGCGGCCCAGAAAGTCGATCGTCACCTGGTCGCCCGTCGCGGCCGCCGCGCCCGCGTCGCGGTCGGCATAGGTCTTGGCGGTGTCGGCGAGCCGCGCCATCGCGTCGTCGACCTCGGCGTCGTCGGCCTTGACCACCAGCCGCTCCAGCTCGATCGTCGAGAGGTCGAGCTCGGGCACCTCGGGGAGCGCCTCGTAGGCCATCTCGACCACGATGTCGTCGCCTTCCTTCCAGTCCTCGCGGGTCATCTTGACCTCCGGCTGGACCGCGGGGCGCACGCCCGTCTCGTCGAAATGCGCCTTCATCGCGCCGTCGATGCTCTCCTGCATCGCGTCGCCCATCAGCCGCGGACCGTACTGGCGGCGCAGAAGCGTCATCGGCACGCGGCCCTTGCGGAAGCCCTTCATCTCGATCCCGGGCTGCGCCTCGGCGAGCTTCTCGCGGACCTTCGCCTCGAGCTCGGCCGCCGGCACCGTGATCGTGTAGCCGCGCTTCAGCCCGTCGTTGAGGGTCTCGGTCACCTGCATGTCGCCCGCCATCCTTGCGCGCCGCACGGGACGCCGTTTTCGTCAGGCCGACGTTCTAGGAAACCGGGGCGGGCTTCGCAAGCGAAACCCCGGCGCGCGGCGTCATTCGAGGAGCGGCAGCACGACGTAGAGCACGGCCCCGGCAAGCAGGATCGAGAGGTTCATGTAGACGACGAGATTGGTCGAGAGCGACCAGTCGGGCCGGGTCGAGCTGCCGCAGCTGGGGCAGTCCTCCGCGCCCGACATGAAGATCTCGCCGCACTTGCGGCAGGCCTTGATCATCGACAGTCCCTTTCCGCTGCGGTTTTTGACGGTCGAGGGATAGCCGGCGAATGCGCCGAAATGATGGCCGCGCAGAGGCGTTTCGTGGTGCGGGTGAAGGGACTCGAACCCCCACGCCTCGCGGCGCCAGAACCTAAATCTGGTGCGTCTGCCAGTTCCGCCACACCCGCCGGGATGCTGTGTAGGCTCAGAGCCCAAGGTCGCGCAAGACGCCCGGCAGCATCCCCGGCAGGTCCTCCGCCGTGAGCCCAGGCCCGAAGGCGCGCGCGCACTCGACATGGAGCCACGCCGCCGCCGAGGCCGCCTCCAGCGGCGCGGCCCCCCGTGCGAGCAGCCCGGTGATGAACCCCGCGAGCGTGTCGCCCGAGCCCGCCGTCGCGAGCCAGGGCGCGCTCCGGTCGTAGGCCGCGGACGCGATCGCCGCCTCGCCGTGAGGCCCCGCGATCACCGTGTCGGGGCCCTTGTGGACCACGGTGCAACGCGCCCGTGCCGCCGCCTCGCGCGTCACGTCGAGCTTCGAGACCGCGGGGGCCGCCTCGGGCGTGCCCTCGAGCCGCGCGGCGAGGTCCGGGAAGAGCCGCGCGAACTCGCCCTCGTGCGGGGTCAGCACGCAGGCGCCGTGGAGCCGCGCCATCAGGCCCGCGTCGCGCGCAAGGAGCGTCAGCGCGTCGCCGTCGAGCACCAGGGCCCGGCCGCTCGCCAGCGCCGCGCCCACCAGCGCCGCCTCGCGCGGCCCGGTCCCGAGCCCCGGCCCGGCGCAGACCGCGTTCAGCCGCGCGTCGCCGTCGAGAAGCGCCGCAAGGTCTCCTGCGTCCTTCACGGCGCGCAGCATCACCGCGTCGAGCCGGCTCGCGTTCTCGATCAGCGCCGCGGGGGGCGGCGCGAGCGTCACCAGCCCCGCGCCGATCCTGAGCGCGCCGTGCGCCGCCATCCGCGCCGCCCCGCCCCGCCCGACCCCGCCCGCCAGCACCAGCGCCGAGCCGTAGTCGAACTTGTGCCCGCTCCACTTGCCGAGCCGGCCGTGCGGAGGCGCCTCGACCAGATGGACATCGCGCGGCGTGCGGCCGTCCGACGGCGACAGGATCCAGCCGCGATGGGGCTCCGCTGGGTCGGGCGACCGGATCAGAGTCGACCAGGCCGACGGGTGCGGCAGGCCGATATCGACCACGCGGATGTGGCCGCAATGGTCCGGACCCTCGGCGAGATAGTGGCCGACCTTCGCCGCGTGGAACGCCACCGTCAGGTCGGCCCAGAGCAAGTCGCCGTCGAGATGCCGTCCGCTGTCGCTGCAGAGGCCCGACGGGACATCGACCGCCACCACCCGCGGCCGCCCGGGCTCGTCGCGCAGGTCCCATTCGGGAAGCATGTTGCCGAGGCCGAGCTCGAATCCGATCGGCCGCGTGAGCCCGGTGCCGAACACCGCGTCCACGATGACCGCGGCCTTCCACTGGAAGTCGGGGGAGAAGCCGCGGGGCACGGGCGATATCTCGCCCATCTTGCGCCAGCGGTCGGCGTTCGCTTTCGCGTTGGGCGGCAGGCGGTCCGGATCGCCCAAGATGAGCACCTCCACCCGCCAGCCGCGGCGTGCGAGCAGCCGCGCCACGACGAAGCCGTCGCCGCCGTTGTTGCCGGGGCCGCAGAGGACCGCCGCGCGGTGCGCGCCCGCCGCCAGCTCCGGCCAGTGCGCGAGCATGGCGGCGACGACGCCGGCGCCCGCGCGCTCCATCAGCCCGCGGCCCGAAACGCCGCTCGCCATCGCGCGGGCCTCGATGGCGCGCATCTCCGCCGCGGTCAGCAGGACTGCCAAGGTGTCGCACCCTCTCTCGTTCGCGGACTGCCTGCCGAAGCGGCACGTCGCCCCGAAATTGATCGCGCCTTCACGATTGCCCGGGCGGCGCAGGACGCGCCCCGGAGCCCCGGTTGCCGCCTCCGGGGAGACATGGTCTGACCGGGTCGCGACGCAACCCAATGGGGCGAACGATGAAAAAGATCGAGGCGATCATCAAGCCGTTCAAGCTCGATGACGTGAAGGAAGCGCTCCAGGAGGTCGGCATCCAGGGTCTGTCGGTCGTCGAGGTGAAGGGCTTCGGGCGCCAGAAGGGCCATACCGAGCTCTACCGCGGCGCCGAGTACGTCGTGGATTTCCTGCCCAAGGTGAAGATCGAGGTGGTGCTGCCCGACGATCAGGTCGACGGGGCCATCGCAGCCATCGTGGCCGCCGCGCGCACCGACAAGATCGGCGACGGCAAGATCTTCGTCTCCACTGTCGAGCAGGCGGTCCGCATCCGCACCGGCGAGGCCGGCGAGGACGCGATCTGACATGATGAACCCATCCGCAATGAGGCACGCATGAGCAACGACACGGTTCTCGCCACCATGAAGGACGAGGAGGTCGAGTACGTCGACGTCCGCTTCACCGACCCGCGCGGCAAGCTGCAGCACGTCACCGTGGTGGCCGACCTCGTCGACGAGGACTTCCTCGACGAGGGCTTCATGTTCGACGGCTCCTCGATCGCCGGCTGGAAGTCCATCGACCAGTCCGACATGAAGCTCATGCCCGACACCGAGAGCGCCTACATCGACCCGTTCTACGCGGAAAAGACGCTTTGCCTCCATTGCAACGTGGTCGAGCCCGACACCAACGAGCCCTACAGCCGCGACCCCCGCTCGACCGCGCTCAAGGCCGAGGCGTACCTCAAGTCCTCGGGCGTCGGCGATGCGGCCTACATGGGCCCCGAGGCGGAGTTCTTCGTGTTCGACGACGTGCGCTTCGCGGTCACCATGAACAAGGTGAGCTTCGAGGTCGATGCCACGGACGGGGCATGGAATTCCGACACCAAGTACGAGATGGGCAACATGGGCCACCGGCCCGGCGTCAAGGGCGGCTACTTCCCGGTCAACCCGGTCGACGACGCGCAGGATCTGCGCGGCGAGATGCTCTCGACGATGAAGCGAATGGGCATGAAGGTCGACAAGCACCACCACGAGGTCGCCTCGAACCAGCACGAGCTCGGCCTCATCTTCGACACGCTCACGGTGCAGGCCGACAACATCCAGAAGTACAAGTACGTGATCCAGAACGTCGCGCACGCCTACGGCAAGTCGGTCACGTTCATGCCGAAGCCGATCAAGGGCGACAACGGCTCGGGGATGCACGTCAACATGTCGGTCTGGAAGGGCGGCCAGCCGCTCTTCGCGGGCGACCGATACGCCGACCTGAGCCAGGAGGCGCTGTGGTACATCGGCGGCATCCTGAAGCACGCCAAGGCGTTGAACGCGATCACCAATCCCGGCACCAACAGCTACAAGCGCCTGATCCCCGGCTTCGAGGCGCCGGTGCTGCGGGCCTATTCCGCGCGCAACCGCTCGGGCTGCGTCCGCATCCCCTGGACCGAGAGCCCGAAGTCGAAGCGCGTCGAGGCCCGCTTCCCGGACCCCTCGGCGAACCCCTACCTCGCGTTTCTCGGCGCTCCTGATGGCGGGGCTCGACGGCATCCTCAACAAGATCGACCCCGGCGCCGCCTCCGACAAGG
>CBDCNH010000010.1:0-2769 GCA_965219015.1 Paracoccaceae bacterium | reverse complement strand
TACTGGTGCGGGCCGGTGACCGCGAGCACCTTCGGATGCGCGCCGGTGACATAGGCGGCGTCGGCGCCGAGGCAGCCCGTCACGATCACCCGGCCGTTCTTCGCGAGCGCCTCGCCGATGGCCTCGAGGCTCTCGGCCTTGGCGCTGTCGAGAAAGCCGCAGGTGTTGACGATCACCGCGTCGGCGCCCGCATAGTCCGCGCTGATCGCGTAGCCCTCCGCGCGCAGCCGCGTGAGGATGCGCTCGGCGTCCACCAGCGCCTTCGGGCAGCCGAGCGAGACCATGCCGATGGCGGGCTGGCCCGCGCGTGCGAGGTCGGGCACGCGGGCCTGCGCGAGGTCGGGGCGCGCGGCGCTCACGGCCGGAGCCGCCAGCCGGTGCGGAAGATGAACCAGATCACCCCGAGCGTCAGCGCGAGGAAGATCGCGACCGCCCCGAGCGACGCCGCGACCGGCACGTCCGCAAGGTCGAAGAACGCCCAGCGGAAGCCCGAGATGAGATAGAGCACCGGGTTCACCCGCGCCACGGCCTCCCAGAACGGCGGCAGCATCGCGGCCGAGTAGAACGCGCCGCCGAGGAACACGAGCGGCGTGATGACCATCAGGGGCACGATCTGCAGCTGCTCGAAGTTCTTCGCCCAGATGCCGATGATGAAGCCGAGGAGCGAGAAGCTGACCGCGGTGAGGAGAAGGAACGTCACCATCCAGACCGGATGCGCGATGTGGACGCCGACGAAGAAAAACGACGTCACCAGGATGATGAGCGCGATCAGGAGCGTCTTGGTGGCCGCGGCGCCGACGTAGCCGATGACGATCTCGAGAAACGACGCCGGCGCCGACAGCAGCTCGTAGATCGTGCCGATGAACTTCGGGAAGTAGATGCCGAACGAGGCGTTCGACACCGACTGCTGCAGCACCGTCAGCATGATGAGCCCCGGCACGATGAAGGCGCCGTAGGACACGCCCTCGACGGTCTCGATCCGGCCGCCGATCGCGGCGCCGAACACGACGAAGTAGAGCACGGTCGAGAGCACCGGCGAGGCGAGCGACTGCCACGCGGTGCGGAAGAAGCGCGACATCTCCACCCGGTAGATCGCGGCGATGGCGTGGACGTTCATGCGTTCTCCTTCACGAGGCGCAGGAACACGTCCTCGAGCGACGCCTCGTGCGTCTCGATGTCGGCGATGGCGATGCCGGCATCGGCGAGCCCGGTCAGGAGCGCCGTGATCCCGGTCCGCCCGGAGCGCGTGTCGTAGGCGTAGCGCAGGCTCGTGCCGTCCTCGCCGCGCTCGAGCGCGAACTCCGCGAGGGCGTCCGGGACCGCGGCGAGCGGCGCGCGCAGCCGCACCGTCAGCGACTTGCCGCCCATCCGCTGCATCAGCCGGTGCTTGTCCTCCACGAGGAGGAGCCGACCCTTGTCGATGACCCCGATCCGGTCGGCGAGCTCCTCCGCCTCCTCGATGTAGTGCGTGGTCAGGATGATCGTCACACCGTCCTCGCGCAGCCCGCGCACGAGCTCCCACATGTCGCGGCGCAGCTCCACGTCGACGCCGGCGCTCGGCTCGTCGAGGAAGAGCACGCGCGGGCCGTGGCTCAGCGCCTTGGCGATCAGCACGCGCCGGCGCATCCCGCCCGAGAGCGCGTTGTTCATCGCGTCGCGCTTGTCCCAGAGCGACAGCGAGCGCAGCACCTTCTCGATGTAGGCGTCGTCGCGCGGCTTGCCGAAGAGGCCGCGGGTGAAGCGCACGCCGCCCGCCACCGTCTCGAAGGGCGCGACCGAGATCTCCTGCGGCACGAGCCCGACCATCGCGCGGGCGGCGCGGTAGTCGCGCTGGATGTCGTGCCCGCCCACGGTGACGCGCCCCGAGGACGGCGTGACGAGGCCGCAGACGCAGGAGATGAGCGTCGTCTTGCCGGCGCCGTTCGGACCGAGCAGCGCCAGGATCTCGCCCGCCTCGATCTCGAGGCTCACGTCGTCGAGCGCCACCGCGCCGCCGTCGTAGCGCTTCGAGAGCGCGGTGATCGAGATCGCCGACGGCATCGGGTGTCCGGCGCCTCAGCGGCGCCGGTCGCGCCGCGACGACATCGGCTGGAACGCGACGCCGACATGGGCCTCGCAGTAGGGCTTGCCGGCCTGCGTTCCGAGGCCGCAAAACCAGAACTCGGGCGTCGCGGGGTCGCCGATCGGCCATTTGCAGGTCCGCTCGGTCAATTCCATCAACGTGAGCCGGCGCGCCTTCTTCTCGACCTCCCGGACGCTCGCGAGCGCCTCGGGGCTGATCTCGTTGGCCGAGGGCTGCGGTGGCAGCGGCTGGCCCGCGGGAATGATCGCCCTGCGGGCAGGCATCGGTGCGTGGGCCGGTTCGGCGCGCTCCGGCTCTGCAGCGGGACTGGCGCTTTCCGCGCGGTCTTCCGAGGAGTGGCTCATCGCTACGGTCTCTTCCATCACATCATCGGGCACGTCGTCGGACGGGCCGGAAAGGGTCTCGGTCTCGGTCGCGCCCAGCCCGGACGCCTCGGGCTCGAACGTGCCGGGCTCGGGGACGCCGGGCTCAGAGACGCCGGGCGCTCCCGTCCGGTTCGAAAGCCCGAGCCGATGGACCTTGCCGATCACCGCGTTACGCGTCACGCCGCCGAGTTCGCGGGCGATCTGGCTGGCGCTCTGACCTTCGCTCCACATCCGCCTGAGCGTCTCGACACGCTCGTCGGTCCAGGACATCGTGGTCTCCCGTGGTCTGCCCGAACGCCACACGCACGCGGCGCGGACGTG
>CBDCNH010000009.1:0-3473 GCA_965219015.1 Paracoccaceae bacterium | reverse complement strand
ACGCCATCGCCGACGCCGCGCGCCAGGCGGTCGCCGACGGCATCGCCTTCGCCAAGGCGAGCCCCGCGCCCGACCCGTCGGAGCTCACCCGTTACGTCCATGCGGAGGCCTGCCCGTGAACGCGCCCGCCGAGGTCGGCAGCCGCGAGATGAGCTTCGCCGAGGCGATCCGCGACGCGCTCGGCCTCGCCCTCGAGCGCGACCCACGGGTCATCCTCATGGGCGAGGACATCGGCGTCTACGGCGGCGCGTTCGGCGTCACCGGCGACCTCGTGGAGCGCTTCGGGCCCGACCGCGTGATGGACACGCCGATCTCCGAGCTCGGCGGCGCCGGCGTCGCGGTGGGCGCGGCGATGACCGGGCTCCGGCCGGTCTACGAGTTCCAGTTCTCCGATTTCGCGGCGCTGGCGATGGAGCAGATCGTCAACCAGGCCGCGAAGATGCGCTACATGCTCGGCGGCGAGGCCGAAGTGCCCGTCGTGTTCCGGATGCCCTCGGGCTCGGGCACCGGGGCGGCGGCGCAGCATTCGCAGTCGTTCGAGGCCTGGTTCGGCCACGTGCCGGGACTGAAGGTCGTCCAGCCCGCCACGCCCGCCGACGCCAAGGGCCTCCTCCTCGCGGCGCTCGAGGATCCCGACCCGGTGATCGTGTTCGAGCACAAGCTCCTCTACAAGATGAAGGGCCCGGTGCCCGAGGGCTGGTACACCACGCCCATCGGCACGGCCGCCGTGGTCCGGGCGGGCACCGACGTGACCGTGGTGGCCTCGGCGATCATGGTCCACCGCGCGCTCGAGGCGGCCGGGCGGCTCGCGGCGGAGGGCATCGAGGCCGAGGTCATCGACCTGCGCTCGGTCCGGCCGATCGACCGCGACACCATCGTGGCCTCGGTCCGCAAGACCGGCCGGCTCCTCTGCGTCCACGAGGGCGTCCGCACGATGGGCGTGGGCGCGGAGGTGAGCGCGATGGTCGCGGAGTCCGAGGCGTTCGACTACCTCGACGCGCCGATCCTCCGGCTCGGGGGCGCCGAGGCGCCGATCCCCTACAACCCCGAGATGGAGCGCGCCGCCGTGCCGCAGGCGGGCGGCATCGAGGCCGCCGCGCGCCGGCTCGCGCGCCGCGAGGTCTGAGTGCCGGTCGAGGTCATCATGCCAAAGGTCGACATGGACATGGCCGCGGGCACGCTCGCGGTCTGGCATGTCGCGGAGGGCGAGACTGTCGTCGCCGGCGCACCGCTTTTCGACATCGAGACCGAGAAGGCCGCGATGGAGGTCGAGGCCCCCGCCACCGGCCGGCTCCTCCATGTCATCGCCGCACCCGGCGCCCGCATCGACGTGGGCGCGCCGGTCGCATGGATCTACGGCGAGGACGAGGCCGTGGGCGACCGGCCGGGGATCGAGGTCGTGCCGCTCCCCGCCGCGAAGCCGGTCGAGACGCAGCCGCCCCAGCCCGCGCCCGAGGCGGCATCCAAGGACGCTGATCGGCCGCCCCGGCGTCGGACGGTCGAGCCGGTCGAGCGCTTCGGCGGGGCTGGGCCAGCGGAACCCACCGGTGCCCGCTACGAGCGCCCAGAGGAAGCCGAACCGGACAAGCTGCGCGCCACCCCCGCGGCGCGGCGACTGGCGCGCGAGGCCGGGTTCGCGCTCGACGGCAGGACCGGCAGCGGCCCGCGCGGCCGCCTCCAGGCCCGCGACATCGCCCCGGACCGCCCCGCGGTACCGGCTCTCGGCCTCCACGTCTCCCGCCGCGCGGGCACCGGCGCCCCGCTCCTGCTCCTGCACGGCTTCGCCGCCGACAGCGCCGGCTGGGCGCCCTTCGAGCGCGCCTTGCCGCCCGACCTGCCGCTCCTCCGCATCGACCTGCCCGCGCATGGGAACTCGCCCCGCACGCCTCTGCGCGGCTTTCCGGATCTCCTCCGAGCGCTGACCCGTGCCTTCGACGACGCGACCGACGGGCCGGTGCATCTCCTCGGCCATTCGCTCGGCGGAGGCCTCGCGCTCGGGCTTGCCGACATCCGGCCGCGCCGGATCGCCTCGCTCACGCTCCTCGCCCCCGCCGGCCTCGGCCCCGAGATCGACGGGGCCGCGCTCGCGGGGATCGCGCGCGCGACGCAGGCAGAGAGCCTGGCGCCGTGGCTGAAGCGCCTGACCGCGACGCCGGACGGCGTCTCGTGGGACTTCGTCCGGGCCGCCATGCGCGCGCGCACCGATCCCGAGCTCCGGGACGCGCAGGTCGCGCTGGCGGGCGCGCTCTTCCCGGATGGCACGCAGGCGTTCGATCTCCGAGCCGCCCTCGCCCGCGTCGACGCGCCGACCGCGATCGTCTGGGGCCGCGACGACGCCATCCTGCCGTGGCGGCAGGCGCTCGCGGCACCGGGAGAGTCGGCGCTCCACCTGCTGCACGGCATCGGACACCTCCCCCACGTCGAGTGCCCCGACCGGCTTGCGGGGATCGTGGCGCGACACATCGGGAGGACGCCGCGGTGCTGACCGGCGCGCGCGCGGACGGGACGGCACGGACGGCCTCCGAGCCGGAGGCCGGCGCACCGGCGGTCGTGGCCGAGACGAGCCTCGACCGGCTGCGCGGCCGCGCGACCTGGCTCTACTTCGTCGAGAACCGCACGCAGAGCGAGATCGCCCAGCGTCTCGGGATCAACCGCGTCGCCGTGATCCGGCTCCTCGCCGACGCGCGGCGCCGCAACGAGGTCCGCATCACCGTCTCGGCGCCAATGGCCGAGCTCGCCGGCGTCGAGCACGCCGTGGAGGCGCGCTTCGGCATCGGCCGGGTCATCGCCGCACCTTGGGCCGACCCCGCGGGCGACCCGATGCAGGTCATCGCCGCCGCCGCGGGCGCCTTCGTCGCGGGCGCCGTGCAGTCCGGCATGTCGGTCGGCGTCGGGTGGGGTCGCACGCTTCACGCGGCGTTGCCGTTCATCGAGGGCCGCACGCTCGAGGACTTCCGCGTCGTGTCGCTCCTCGGCGGCATCGCGGCGGCGCGGCGGTTCAACCCCGCGGAGTTCGCCTGGCAGTTCGCCGAGCTCTTCCAGGGCGAGGGCTTCCTCATCCCCGCGCCGGCCCTCGTCGACAGCCCCGACACCCGCCACGCGCTCCTCGAGCGCTGCGGCCTCTCGGCGGTCTTCGAGCTCGCCGACCGCCTCGACATGGTGCTCCTCTCCGCGGGCGGGGTGGAGGCGCTGACGACGAGCTACCGGTTCGGGCATTTCACCGAAGCCGAGCGGCGCGGCCTCGCGGACGCGGGCGCCGTGGGCGACGTGCTTTACCATTTCATCGACGAGTCCGGGCGCGTGGTCGATCCGCGGATCGACGCCCGCGTCATGGCGGCCGACCTCGCGCGCCTGCGCCGCGCGCCGCAGCGGGTGCTGATCTCCGGCGGACCGGAGAAGGTGCGCGTCCTCCGCGGCGCGATCGCGGCGCTCGACCCGACGGTGCTGGTGACCGACGAGGTCACGGCACGGGC
>CBDCNH010000008.1:0-38568 GCA_965219015.1 Paracoccaceae bacterium | reverse complement strand
TCAGCGCCTCGGCGTCGGCGGGCCCGGATGCGACGAGGTAGCGTGCCTGGTCCTCGCCGAAGAGCTCCGCCGTGGTGCCGCCGTCGAGCGCGATGCCGAACCCCGCGGCCTCGGCAAGCTCGAACGCGGCGAGCGCGAGGCCGCCGTCGGAGAGGTCGGTCGCCGCGCGGATGCGCGCGCGGTGTGCGAGGACGAATGCGCCGTGCCGACGCTCGGCGTCGAGATCGACGGGCGGGGCATCGCCCTCACGGCGACCGAGATGCTCGGCGAGGAGCGCGGACTGCCCGAGGTGGCGGCCCGGCGCGCCGATGAGGAGCGCCACGTCGCCGGCCTCCGCGCGGCCGGTGATCGCGTCGGCGACATCGGCGATCAGCCCCACGGCGCCGATGGTCGGCGTCGGCAGGATCGGCGCGCCGGCGGTCTCGTTGTAGAGCGACACGTTGCCCGACACGATCGGCATGTCGAGCGCGCGGCAGGCCTCGGCGATGCCCGCGAGGCAGCCGACGAGCTGTCCCATCACGACCGGATCCTCGGGGCTCCCGAAGTTGAGGTTGTCGGTTGCGGCGAGCGGCGTCGCCCCGACGGCGACGAGGTTGCGCCACGCCTCGGCGACCGCCTGCCGGCCGCCCTCATGCGGGTTCGCGGCGCAGTAGCGCGGCGTCACGTCGGACGTGAAGGCGAGCGCCTTCCCGGTGCCGTGGACGCGCACGATGCCGGCGCCGTGCCCCGGCCCGCGCGCGGTGTCACCCATCACCGAGCTGTCGTACTGCTCCCAGACCCAGGCCTTCGAGGCGTGGTTCGGGCTCGCGAGGAGGCTGCGAAGGCCATCGAGCGGGGCGATGTCCGGGACGGAGCCGAGCGGCGGCGGCGGCGGGGTCGGGGATGAGGGGCGGTCGTATTCGGGAGCGTTGCCCGACAACGCGGCGAGCGGCATGTCGGCCATGACGCGGCCCGCGTGCAGGACCACGAAGCGGTCCTCGACGATGGTCTCGCCGACGACGGCGAAGTCGAGATCCCACTTCTCGAAAATCGCCCGCGCCGCCGCCTCGCGCTCGGGGCGGAGCACCATCAGCATACGCTCCTGGCTTTCCGACAGCATCATCTCGTAGGCGGTCATCCCCGCCTCGCGCACCGGCACGGCGTCGAGGTCGAGCCGGATGCCGAGCCCGCCCTTGTCGCCCATCTCGACCGCCGAGCAGGTGAGGCCTGCCGCGCCCATGTCCTGGATCGCAACGACGGCGCCCGAGCCCATCAGCTCGAGGCAGGCTTCGAGCAGCCGCTTCTCGGTGAACGGGTCGCCGACCTGCACCGTCGGGCGCTTCTCGTCCACGTCGTCGCCGAAGCCCGCCGAGGCCATCGTGGCGCCGCCGACGCCGTCCCGCCCGGTGCGCGCGCCGAGGTACACGACCGGCATGCCCACGCCGGAGGCCGCCGAATAGAAGATCGCGTCCCGGTCGGCGATGCCGGCGGCGAAGGCGTTGACGAGGCAGTTGCCGTCGTAGGACGGATCGAAGCGCACCTCGCCGCCGACGGTCGGCACGCCGAAAGCGTTGGCGTAGCCGCCAATCCCCGCCACCACGCCCGCGACGAGCCGGCGCGTCGCGGGATGCCCCGGCGCGCCGAACGACAGCGCGTTCATCGCCGCCACCGGCCGCGCGCCCATCGTGAACACGTCGCGCAGGATGCCGCCCATCCCGGTCGCGGCCCCTTGCGTGGGCTCGATGAAGCTCGGGTGGTTGTGGCTCTCCATCTTGAACACGAGCGCCTGGCCGTCGCCGATGTCGACGACGCCCGCGTTCTCGCCGGGCCCGCAGATCACCTGCGGGCCGGTCGTCGGCAGGGTGCGGAGGTGGCGCTTGGTGGACTTGTAGGAGCAGTGCTCGTTCCACATCGCCGAGACGATGCCGAGCTCGGTGTAGCTCGGCGTGCGGCCAAGGAGCGCCACGGCGCGATCGTACTCGTCGGGCGTGAGCCCGTGCGCGGCGACGAGCTCGGGGGTGATCGCGGGATCGGTCACCTGGCAGGAGCGGGCTCGGGCCGTTCGGCCGCCTGGCGCTTGCGGTGCGCGAAGATCTCCTCGGTCACGAAGTCGCGGAATGCCATCACGCGCTTCGAGTGCCGGAGCTCCTCGGGGTAGGCGAGGAACACCGGCACCTCGCCGCTCTCGATGTCCGGCAGCACGCGCACGAGCTGCGGGAAGTCCTCGGTCAGGTAGTCCGGCAAAACGCCGACGCCGAGATTGCTTAGCACCGCCTGGAGGACGCCGAAGTAGTTGTTCACCGTCAGCGTCGCGGGGATCTCGTGCATCAGGAGGTGATGCACCAGCGTGGCGCCGGCGGCGACCTGCGGCGCGGTCATGCTCTGGCTGATCAGCCGGTGCCGGCCGAGTTCCTCGAGCGTCGTGGGCGTGCCCGATGCCGCGAGATAATCCGGCGAGGCGTAAAGGCGCATCCGGATGTTCATCAGCCGCTTGCGGATGAGGTCGGCCTGGCTCGGTTCCTTCATGCGGATCGCCACGTCGGCCTCGCGCATCGGCAGGTCGAGCACGCGCTCCTCGAGCATCAGGTCGATCTTGAGGTCGGGGTAGCGCGCGTAGAGCGCCTGCAACCGGGGCGCGAGCCAGAGCGTGCCGAAGGCGGTCGTCGTGGTGACGCGCAGCTCGCCGAACACCTCGTCCTTGCTGTCGCGGATGCGCGCGGAGGCCGCGTCGAGGCGCTTCACCATCGAGTTCGTCGCGTCGAACAGGAGCTCGCCCTGCTCGGTCAGGATCAGGCCGCGCGCGTGGCGGTGAAAGAGCGTGGTGTTGAGGCTGTCCTCGAGGGCGCGGATCTGGCGGCTCACGGCCGACTGCGACAGGTGCAGCGTCTCACCGGCATGGGTGAGGCTGCCGGCGTCGGCAACCGCGTGGAAAATCCGCAGCTTGTCCCAATCCATTGAACGGCTTTCGCGAAATCCTTGTCGGGCGCTACCTAGCAGATCGCGGCCATCAAGCAACGCCGGAGGCCAGTCGCGCTTCGGTTGCATGAACTTCATTGGCGCTGGAGGGAGAAGCGCCCTATCTTCCGTGCCAGGGGACGCTCGCTGCGGGGAAGGCACATGGGCGCGAGATCGACAGGCGGCGGGCCGAAGACGGGTCGGGTCACGCGCGAGATCAGCTACGCCGGATCGGCGCGCTCGCGGTCCGGGCGGGTGATGATCCGCGTGCTCGAGAACGCGACCGGCCGGCTCGGGCTCATCCGCCGCGCGGCAGGCTACGAGACCGAGGTGGCGGGCGGGCGCAGCTTCTGGGACGTGATCGTCGAGCGCTACGGCCTCAGTCTCGACGTGGTGGGCGGCAGCCTTGCCAACATCCCGGCCAACGGCCCGCTGATCGTCATCGCCAACCATCCGTTCGGAATCCTTGACGGCATGATGATGGGGCACATCCTGTCGCGGGTCCGGGGCGACTTCCGTATCCTCGCCAACTCGGTGTTCAGGCGCGCGGAGGAGCTGAACCGCGTGGTGCTGCCGATCTCGTTCGAGGACACTCGGGCGGCGCTCGCGCAGAATATCGAGACGCGCGCGACGGCGCTCAACTTCCTGGCGGCCGGAGGGGCGATCGGCGTGTTTCCGGGCGGCACGGTCTCGACCGCGGCCAAGCCCTTCGCGCATCCGATGGACCCCGGATGGCGGTCGTTCACGGCGAAGATGATCGCGAAGTCGGGGGCGACGGTCGTGCCGCTCTTCTACGACGGGCACAACTCGCGGCTCTTCCAGCTCGCAAGCCACCTGCACACCACGCTGCGGCTGGCGCTTCTCATCAAGGAGTTCGGAAGCCGCGTGGGCGGCGCGGTGCCGGTGGTGATCGGCGCGCCGATCCCTGCGGCACGGCTCGCGGGGATGCGCTCGGACCCGCGGGCGATGATGGAGTTCCTGCGCCGCGAGACCTATGCGCTCTCGCCGAAGCCCCTCGCGTCGTTTGCCTACGGCTTCGAGTTCGAGGCCCGGCACCGCGAGCGGCAGCGCGCCTGATGGCCGTCGGCGTCTTCGACAGCGGGCTCGGTGGGCTCACCGTGCTCGACGCGGCGGCGCGGCGGCTCCCCGATGTGGCGTTCGTCTACCTCGGCGACAACGCCAACGCGCCCTATGGCACGCGGACGCCCGAGGCGATCTTCGCGCTGACGCTGGCGGGGGTGCGGAGGCTCTGGGACGAGGGCTGCGATCTCGTGGTGATCGCGTGCAACACCGCCTCCGCCGCGGCGCTCAAGCGCATCCAGGAGACCTCGGTGCCGGAGGGCAAGCGCGTGCTCGGCGTGTTCGTGCCGCTGATCGAGGCGCTGACCGAGCGGAACTGGGGCGACGCGAGCCCGCCGCGCGAGGTCGCGGTGCGGCACGTGGCGCTCTTCGCCACGCCCGCCACCGTGGCGAGCCGGGCGTTCCAGCGCGAGCTTGCGTTCCGCGCCATCGGCGTCGACGTCGAGGCGCAGCCCTGCGGCGGTGTGGTGGACGCGATCGAGGCGGGCGACCTCATCCTCGCCGAGGCGCTCGTCGCGAGCCATGTCGAAGCGCTCCTGCGGCGGATGCCGGCGCCCGAGGCCGCGATCCTCGGCTGCACGCACTACCCGCTCGTCGAACTCGCGTTCCGCCGCGCGCTCGGGGACGGGGTGGCGGTCTACGCGCAGCCCGGCCTTGTGGCCGAGAGCCTGGCGGACTACCTCCGCCGGAGGCCCGGGTTCGCCGGGCAGGGCAGCGTCTCGCGGCACCTCACCACCGGCGATCCGGCCCGCGTCTCGGAGCGGGCCTCGCTGTTCCTCGGCCGCCCCGTCGCGTTCGGGGCCGCCTGATGGCAACGAAAGGCCGCGCCATGATCCACCGCGTCGCCATCCTCGGTGCCAGCGGCTACACCGGCGCCGAGCTCGTGCGCCTGATCGCTACGCATCCGACGATGGAGATCGCGGCGCTCTCGGGCGACCGCAAGGCCGGGATGGCGATGGGCGAGGTGTTCCCGCACCTGCGCCACCTGGCGCTCCCGGAGCTCGAGCGCATCGAGGACATCGCGCTCGACGGGCTCGACCTTCTGTTCTGCGCGCTGCCGCATGCGACGAGCCAGGCGGTGATCCGCGAGCTGCCGCGCGACCTCAAGGTGGTGGACCTCTCCGCCGACTTCCGTCTCCGCGATCCCGCCGCCTACGAGCGCTGGTACGGCAAGCCGCACGGCGCGCCGGACCTGCAGGCCGAGGCGGTCTACGGGCTCACGGAGTTCTACCGCGAGGCCATCGAGGCCGCGCGGCTGGTGGCGGGGACGGGGTGCAATGCGGCGACGGGCCAGTACGCGCTCCGGCCGCTGATCGAGGCGGGGCTGATCGACCTCGACGAGATCGTGATCGACCTCCTTGCGGGCGTCTCGGGCGCGGGCCGGGCGCTCCGCGAGACCCTCCTCCACGCCGAGCTCTCGGAGGGCGCGCAGGCCTATGCCGCGGGCGGCACGCACCGGCACCTGGGCGAGTTCGACCAGGAGTTCTCCGCCGTCGCCGGACGCCCCGTGCGGGTGCAGTTCACGCCGCATCTCCTGCCGATGAACCGCGGCATCCTCGCGACCGTCTATGTCCGTGGCGACGCGCACGACATCCATGCGGCCCTTGCCGCGCGCTATGACGACGAAGTGTTCCTGCACGTGCTGCCATTCGGCGCACTCCCCTCGACTCACGACGTGCGCGGGTCCAATTTCGTCCATATCGGCGTGGTGGCCGACCGCATCGCGGGGCGCGCCATCGTGGTCGCCGCACTCGACAACCTGACCAAGGGCTCGTCGGGGCAGGCGGTGCAGAACGCCAACCTGATGCTCGGCGCCGAGGAAACCGCCGGGCTGATGCTGGTTCCGGTGTTTCCATGAGGAGGCTCGCGTGCGGGGGCTGAAGAAGCAGCGGCGGATCCAGATCATCGCGGTCGCCGCGGCGGCGCTGGTGCTCTCGACGGGGCTCATCGGTTATGCGATGCGCGACGGGATCAACTTCTTCCGCACCCCGAGCCAGGTGGTCGCCGGTCCGCCGAGCCCGGCGGAGACATTCCGCATCGGCGGGCTCGTCGAGGCGGGGAGCCTCACGCGCGGGGCGGGGAGCACGGTGACGTTCCGCGTGACCGACACGGCCGCGAGCGTGCCCGTCCGCTACACCGGCGTGCTGCCGGACCTCTTCTCCGAGGGCGAGGGCATGGTCGGCACCGGGCGCTACGAGGACGGCGTGTTCGTCGCCTCGCAGATCCTCGCCAAGCACGACGAGACCTACATGCCGAAGGAGGTCATCGACAGCCTCAAGGCGCAAGGCGTCTACGTGGCGCCGAACGGCAGCTAGAGCCTGCGTTAACCCCCCGCGCGCCATACCCCCGCGCGGCAGCGGAGCGGGGGGCACATGGCAACGGTCGAGGACATCGCCGAGGAGATCGTGACGCGCGAAGGCGGCTACGTGAACGATCCCGCCGATCCGGGCGGGCCGACGAAGTACGGCGTCACGCTCGCCACGCTGTCGCGTCGGAAGTCCGACCTCACCGGCGACGGCCGCGTCACCGCCGAGGACGTGCGGCGGCTGACCAAGGCGCAGGCCGTCGCGATCTTCATCGAGGACCATTTCAAGGCGCCGCGCATCGCGAGCCTGCCGCCGGTGCTGCAGGCATCGGTGTTCGACATGCACGTGAACGCGGGGACCAACGCGGTCACGATCCTGCAACGGATGCTGACCGCAATGGGGTTCGCCTGCACCGCGGACGGCGCCATCGGCCCCGCGACCGCGCGCACGGCGCAGGCGGCGGCGCGCGCGGCGCCGGGTCATATCGCCGACGCCTATGGCATCGCGCGGCGCAACTACTACTATGCGCTCGGCGATGCCAAGCCCGGCTTGCGGAAGTTTGCGCGGCGGCGCGACGGCGGCAAGGGCGGCTGGATCACGCGCGCCGAGACCTTCATGGCGCCCCGCTACCGCCTGACCGACGCGCAGCACAAGGAAAGGACGAAGGCATGGGCCTGATCGGCAAGGTCATCGGCGCGGGCGGGGCGACGGCGCTCGGGAACGCGGCCACGGGGCTCGCGGAAGTCTTCACGCCCAACGCGACGAAGCGGATGGAGGGCGACCAGGCGGCCTACATCGCGGCCGTCACCGCGCAATCGGCGGAGTTTACCTCCGAGCGCGATGGCTGGTTCGGGGGCTTCGTCAATGGCCTCAACCGCCTGCCGCGGCCGATGCTGGCGCTCGGCACGCTCGGGCTTTTCGTCTACGCGATGGCCGATCCCGCAGGCTTCGCCACGCGGATGCAGGGCCTCGCGTTCGTGCCCGAGCCGCTCTGGTGGCTCTTGGGCGCGATCGTGTCGTTCTACTTCGGCGCGCGCGAGGCGCATTATTTCCGCGCGCAGAACGCCGGCGTCGCCGTCGCGGCCGCGGTCCCGGCGAGCGCGCCTCTCGAGGACGGCAACGCGGCGCTCGACGACTGGCGCGCGAGCCACCGGCCGGCCTGACCGCGACATCGCGGCCATTGGCGGCGCGCGCCGGGCGGCGTAGATTGCCGCCATGTACGCAGAGCTCGGGCATTTCGCGCTGATCCTCGCCTTCGCGGTCTCGATCGTGCAGGCGGTCGTGCCGCTCGTCGGGGCTGAGAAGGGCTGGGCGTCGTGGATGGCGGTCGCGGCCCCGGCGGCCACGGCGCAGTTCATCCTGACCGCGATGGCCTTCGCCGCGCTGACCTACGCCTTCGTCGTGTCGGACTTCTCGCTGAAGCTCGTGACCGACAACTCGCACACGCTGAAGCCGATGATCTACAAGATCTCCGGCGTCTGGGGGAACCACGAGGGCTCGATGCTCCTGTGGATGCTGATCCTGACGCTCTTCGGCGCCTGTGCCGCCTGGTTCGGCGGCAACCTGCCGCGGCCCCTGCAAGCGCGCGTGCTCGCGGTGCAGTCGGGGCTCGCGGCGGCGTTCTTCGGCTTCATCCTCTTCACCTCGAACCCGTTCGTCCGCCTCGCGGTGCCGCCCTTCGACGGGCACGACATGAACCCGCTCCTGCAGGATCCCGGGCTCGCGTTCCATCCGCCGTTCCTCTACCTCGGCTACGTCGGGCTCTCGATGGCGTTCTCCTTTGCGGTCGCGGCGCTGATCGAGGGCCGCGTCGACGCCGCCTGGGCGCGCTGGGTCCGGCCCTGGACGCTCGCGGCCTGGATCTTCCTCACCATCGGCATCGCGATGGGCTCGTGGTGGGCGTACTACGAGCTTGGCTGGGGCGGGTTCTGGTTCTGGGACCCGGTCGAGAACGCGAGCTTCATGCCCTGGCTCATCGCCGGCGCGCTCCTCCATTCCGCCATCGTCGTCGAGAAGCGCGAGGCGCTGAAGAGCTGGACCGTGCTCCTCGCGATCCTCGCCTTCGGGTTCTCGATGGTGGGCGCGTTCATCGTGCGCTCGGGCGTGCTCACGAGCGTCCACGCGTTCGCGACCGACCCGCAGCGCGGCATCTTCATCCTCGTCATCCTCGCGGTCACGATGGGCGGCGCGCTGACGCTCTATGCGTTCCGGGCGGGGGCGATGGAGGCGAAGGGGGTGTTCGGCACGCTGAGCCGCGAGTCGGCGCTCATCGCCAACAACATCCTTCTGGCGGTCTCCGCTTTTGTCGTGTTCGTCGGCACGATCTGGCCGCTGGTGGCCGAGCTCGCCTTCGGGCGCAAGCTCTCGGTCGGGCCGCCGTTCTTCGACATGGCGTTCACGCCCTTCATGGTGGCGCTCGCGGTGATCCTGCCGTTCGGCGCGATGATGCCGTGGAAGCGCGGCGGTCTCCGGCGCTCGGCGCGCGCGCTCCTGCCGGTCGCGGTGCTCGCGGTGGCGCTCGGCGCGCTCGCCTATGCGGTGCAGACCGGGCGCTCGGCGCTCGGGCCGATGGGCGTGCTCCTCGCGGCCTGGCTCGTCGGGAGCGCCGCGGTCGACCTCTGGCAGCGCGGCGGGCGCGGCGGCATGGGCCAGCGGGTCGGGCGGCTCGCGCGGCTGCCGCGTGCCGACTGGGGCAAGACGGTGGCCCATGCGGGCTTCGGGCTCACCATCTTCGGCGTCGCGGCGGTGACGGCCTGGCAGTCCGAGGACATCCGCGTCGCGCAGGTGGGCGAGACGTTCGCCGTGTCGGGCTACGACGTGACCTTGAAGGACGTGCGAAAGGCCGACGGCCCGAACTACCACGCGACCATCGCCGAGATGGACGTGGACCGCGGCGGCACCCGTGTCGCCACGATGTTTCCCGAGAAGCGCACCTATCCCGTCGCGGGCATGACGACCACCGAGGCCGCGATCCAGAACGGGTTCACGCGCGACCTCTACCTCGTCATCGGCGACCCGCAGGCGGCGGGCGGCTATGCGGTCAGAACCTACATCAAGCCGTTCGCGAGCTGGATCTGGCTCGGTGCGCTGGTGATGGGGCTCGGCGGGGCGCTCAGCCTCTCGGACCGGCGCTACCGGATCGCCGCGGGCGCGCGCGCACGGGCCACGGTGCGGCCGCAGGTTCCGGCGGAATGATCTGGCGGCTCGCGGCGCTCGCCTGGCTCGTGGCCGGGCCCGTCCTTGCGGTGCAACCCGACGAGATGCTGCCCGACCCCGCCCTCGAGGCGCGCGCGCGCGACATCTCGCGCGGCCTCCGCTGTCTCGTGTGCCGCAACGAGAGCATCGACGAATCGAACGCCGACCTCGCGCGCGACCTCCGCCTCCTCGTCCGCGAGCGGCTGACCGCGGGCGACAGCGACGCCGCCGTCGTGCGTTTCGTGACCGACCGCTACGGCGAGTTCGTGCTCCTCCGCCCCGACGCGCGCGGTGCGAACCTGATCCTGTGGATCGCGGGCCCCGCCATGCTCCTCGCGGCGGGCGGGCTCTCGGCGGCCTACCTCGCGCGCCGCAGCCGCGAGGCCGACCCGTCCGACGCCGCATTGAGCGACGCCGAGCAGAGCCGGCTCGCGGAGCTCGAGGGCCGCTAGCGGTTCTCGACCTCCACGTAGATCGCGCCGTAATCGCGTCTCGCCGACGTAGAGCTGGCGCGGGCGGCCGATCTTCTGCGTGGGATCGGCGATCATCTCCTTCCACTGCGAGATCCACCCGACCGTGCGGCTCATCGCGAAGATCGGCGTGAACATGCCTGTCGGGAAGCCGATCGCGTCGAGGATGATGCCGGAGTAGAAATCGACGTTGGGGTAGAGCTTCTTCGAGATGAAGTAGTCGTCCTCGAGCGCGATCCGCTCCAGCTCCTTCGCGACCTGCAGCGTCGGGTTGTTGTGGACGCCGAGGAGGTCGAGCACCTCGTCGGCGCTCTCCTTCATCACCTTCGCGCGGGGATCGAAGTTCTTGTAGACGCGGTGCCCGAAGCCCATCAGGCGGAACGGGTCGTCCCGGTCCTTGGCGCGCGCGATGTACTCGGGGATGCGGTCCACCGAGCCGACCTCGCGCAGCATCTCGAGCGCCGCCTGGTTCGCGCCGCCATGCGCCGGTCCCCAGAGGCAGGCGATGCCGGCGGCGATGCAGGCGAAGGGGTTGGCGCCCGAGGAGCCCGCGAGCCGCACCGTCGAGGTCGAGGCGTTCTGCTCGTGGTCGGCGTGCAGCGTGAAGATGCGGTCCATCGCGCGGGCGAGGATCGGGTTGACGACGTATTCCTCCGCCGGCACCGAGAAGCACATGCGGAGGAAGTTCGACGCGTAGTCGAGGTCGTTCCGCGGATAGACGAACGGCTGGCCGACCGCGTACTTGTAGGCCATCGCCGCGATCGTCGGCATCTTGGCGATGAGCCGGATCGCCGCCACCTCGCGCTGCCACCCGTCGGTGATGTCGGTGCTGTCGTGGTAGAACGCCGACATCGCGCCGACCACGCCCACCATCGTCGCCATCGGCGGCGCGTCGCGCCGGAAGCCGCGGAAGAAGTAGTGCAGCTGCTCGTGGACCATCGTGTGCCGCGTCACGCGGTAGTGGAAGTCCTCGAGCTCGGCCGCGGACGGCAGGTTGCCGTAGAGGAGGAGGTAGCACACCTCGATGAAGTTCGACTTCGCCGCGAGCTGCTCGATCGGGTAGCCGCGGTAGAGGAGCTCGCCCTTGTCGCCGTCGATGTAGGTGATGGTCGAGTCGCAGGCGGCGGTCGAGGTGAAGCCCGGGTCGTAGGTGAACACGTCGCCCTGCGCGTAGAGCTTGCGGATGTCGATCACGTCCGGGCCGACGCTCGGCGAGTGCATCGGCAGGTCGACCACCGTGTTCCCGAACGTGAGCTTCGCCGTCTTCGTGGTGCCGTCTATCGTGTCAGCCATCTGTGGTCCCTTCGATGAGAGCCGAGGTCGGCGTCAGCGGGCGGCGTCGGCGATCCGTGCCGACGTCTCGTCCGGCCCGAGGACGAGCATCATGTCGTAGACACTAGGCGAAACCTTCCGCCCGGCCAGGGCCGCGCGCAGGCCCTGGGCGATCCTGCCCGCCCCGACCCCGTGCGCCTCGGCCGCTCTGGCCACAATCGCTTCCAGACGGTCGCGAGTCCAGTCCCCGTCTCGCAGGTGCGGCACGAGCTCGGACAGCATCGCGCGCGACGCCGGGTCGAGCCCCTTGGCTGCGGTCTCGTCGGGCTCGATCGGCCGGGCGACAAGCGCAAAACGGGCCATTTCAAGGAGTTCGCCGAGCGTTTTCGCCCGCTCGCGGGCGAAGGGCAGCGCGCGTCCGAGCGCCGCCACGGCCGCCGCATCGAGCGCGGGCTGGCCCGTCGCCGCCCGCCACAGCGCCACGTCATGCAGCAGCGCAGCATCGGGCATCGTGGCGATGTGCCGCCCGGAGGTGAACTCCAGCTTCTTCGGGTCGAGCCGCGCCGGCGCGCGCCCGATGCCCGCGAGGTCGAACCAGGCGCGCGCCTCCGCGTCGGTGAAGATCTCGTCGTCGCCGTGGCTCCAGCCAAGCCGCGAGAGGTAGTTCCGCACCGCTTCGGGCGGATAGCCCGCCGCACGGTACTCCTCGAGCCCGATCGCGCCGTGCCGCTTCGAGAGCTTCTTGCCGTCCGGCCCGTGGATCAGCGGGATATGCGCCCAGACGGGCTCCGGCCAGCCCATCGCCGCATAGAGGAGCGCCTGCCGGGGCGCGTTGTTGAGGTGGTCGTCGCCGCGGATCACATGCGTCACGCCCGCGTCGTGGTCGTCCACCACCACCGCCAGCATGTAGGTGGGCGTCCCGTCCGAGCGCAGGCACACCATGTCGTCGAGCGTCTCGTTGCGGAACGTCACGCGGCCCTGCACGGCGTCGTCGATCACGGTCTCGCCCTCGCGGGGCGCGCGCAGGCGGATCACGGAGGGCGCATCGGGCCAGGTCGCGGGGTCGGCGTCGCGCCAGGGCGAGCGGAAGAGCGTGGGGCGGCCTTCGGCGCGGGCGATCGCGCGGGCGGCCTCGATCTCCTCGGGCGTCGAGAAGCAGCGGTAGCCCGTGCCGCGCGCGACGAGGCTGCGCGCGACCTCGGCGTGGCGCTCGGCGCGGGCGGACTGGCTCTCGGCCTCGCCGTCCCAGTCGAGGCCGAGCCAGGTCAGCCCGTCGAGGATCGCCGCCGTGGCCTCGGGCGTCGAGCGCGCGCGGTCGGTGTCCTCGATCCGAAGGAGGAACCGCCCCGCCCGGCCGCGGGCGTAGAGCCAGTTGAAGAGCGCGGTGCGCGCGCCGCCGATGTGGAGGTAGCCGGTCGGCGAGGGCGCGAAGCGGGTGACGATTGGATCGCTCAACCGTTAACCTCCCCGAAAGCAAGCGGCGCTAGCGTCGGACGCGAAACGCGCGCGGCACCCGCGCCGTGTAGGCAATCGGGCGGAGGCGGACAAGGGTGCGCGACCTCGGGGCCCCGCTCGACGCCATCGGCGCGCACCGCGGGCATCTCTTCCCCTTCGCGCCGGTGTTCTTCGGCGCGGGCATCGGGATCTATTTCGGGCTGCGGCACGAGCCGGGGCCGGGAACCTACGCGGCGCTCGTGGCCGCGGCGCTGGTGCTGGCGGGCCTCTGGCTCCGCGGTCCCGAGCGCTGGCAGCCGATCGCCGCGGCGGCGATGCTGGTGGCGGCGGGCGTGCCGGCGGCGGGGCTGCGCGCGCATCTCGTCGCGTCCCCGGTGCTCGCGGGGCGCTACTACGGGCCCGTGGAGGGCCGCATCGTCGCCATCGACCGCTCGCAGAGCGACCACGTGCGCCTCACGCTCGACGAGGTGCGGATGGACCGGCCGCGCGGCGGCACGCCGGCGCGGGTGCGCGTGGCGCTGCACGGGGACCAGCCGTGGGTCGCGCCCGAGCCGGGACTGCGGATCATGGCGACGGCGAACCTCGGGCCTCCCGAAGGCCCGGTCGAGCCCGGCGGCTTCGACTTCCAGCGCATGGCCTGGTTCGATCGGCTGGGCGCGCTCGGCTACACCCGCACGCCCGTGCTGGTGGTGGAGCCCGCCGCCGAGACCGCCGGCCTCGCCGTGGACCGGCTCCGCGCGCGCATCACCCGGGCCGTGACCGCGCGCATCCCCGGCGACCCCGGAGCCTTTGCCGCCGCGATCCTGACCGGCGACCGCTCGGCGCTGAGCCGGCAGGCGCTGACCGACCTCCGCAACGCCAACACCGCGCATCTCCTCGCCATCTCCGGCCTGCACATGGGACTGCTCACCGGGCTCATCTTCGCCGCCGTGCGCTCCGGCCTCGCGTTCATCCCCGCGGTGGCGCTGCGGCTGCCGGTGAAGAAGATCGCGGCCGGGGTGGCGCTCGGGGCGGCCGCCTTCTACCTCGCGCTCTCGGGCGGCAACGTCGCCACCGAACGCGCCTTCGTGATGGTCGCGGTGATGCTCGTCGCCGTCCTCGCCGACCGGCGGGCGATCAGCCTGCGCTCGGTCGCCATCGCGGCGCTGATCCTCCTCGCCTGGCTGCCCGAGTGCCTCGTCGAGCCCGGCTTCCAGATGTCCTTCGCCGCCACCACCGCGCTCGTCGCGACCTTCACCGGCATCACCCGCTGGCAGCGCGACCGCGCGCCGATGCCGCGCTGGGCGGCGGGCCTCTTCACGCTCGTCGTCTCCTCCGCCGTCGCGGGCGCCGCGACCGCACCTGTGGCGGCGGCGCATTTCAACCGGCTCGCGGACTACGGGCTTGGCGCCAACCTCGCGAGCGTGCCCCTGATGGGGACGGTCGTGATGCCCGCCGCGATCGCCGCGGGCGTGCTGTCGGTCGTGGGCCTCGAAGGCTGGGCGCTCGCGGTGATGGAGCTTGGCGTGCGCTGGATCCTCTTCGTCGCGCATCTCGTGGGGTCGCTGCCGGGCGCGGTGACGCCGGTGCCCTCGCCGCCGCCGGGGGTGCTCGCCGTCTTCGCGGGCGCCGGGCTCTGGCTCCTCCTCTGGCGTGGCCCCGCCCGCTGGGCCGGGGCGGCGGGCGTGCTCGCGGCGTTCGTGCTCTGGTCCGGCGGCACCCGGCCGCTCGTGCTCGTGGCCGAGAGCGGCGGGCTCGTCGGCGTCCTCGGCCCCGAGGGACGGGCGCTTTCGAAGCCGAAGGGCGACGGCTTCGCCGCCTCGACCTGGCTCGAGAACGACGGCGACCTCGGGATCGCCGCCGACGCGGCCCTCCGTCCCGGTTTCACCGGCCCGCCGGGCGCGCGCCGTTTCCTGGTCGGGGCAACCCCCGGAGTGGTCGTCACCGGCCGTGGCGCCGCCGATGCCGCCGCCAAGGCCTGCACCCGCGGCCGCATCGTCGTCACCTCCGTCGAGGGTCCGCCCGAACCCCGCTGCACGCTCATCGACCCGGCCTCGCTCGCCCGCAGCGGCGCGCTCGCGATCACCGCGGACCACCGCGGCATCCATGTCGCGGGCGTCAACGACAGCCGCGGCACCCGCCTCTGGACCCGCCGGCCGCGCCCCGCCCCGAAGGCGCCGGCCCCCGACGAAGGCAAGGCGCGGGTTCTGTCGCAACTGTGAAAGGGTCCGCACCGCGAGGCGCCCGCACCCCTGCGAAGCGGCGGGCCCAGCAGCCGCGGACCGGCCCGACGCAGCGGACCGGTGCCGTCTCGCGCCTCGGCGAAGCGGCGGGCCCAGCAGGCGCGGCTCGGCCCGGCGGCTCGGCGCCAGCCCGCGCCTTGGCTACGCAGCGGGATCAGTGGTTACGGCTCGGCCCGACGCGGCGCATCGGTGTCGTCGGCGCGCATCCCTGCGAAGCGGTGGGCTCAGTGGTTGCGGATCGGCGCGGCGGATCGGCGCCAGCCCGCGCCTTGGCTACGCAGCGGGATCAGTGGTTACGGCTCGGCCCGACGCAGCGCACCCGTGTCGTCGGCGCGAACCCCTGCGAAGCGGTGGGCTCAGTGGTTGCGGATCGGCGCGGCGGATCGGTTCGAGCCCGGATCGGTGGTTGCGGATGGGCCCGACGCGGCGGATCGACGCGCCGGCCCGCGCTTCGGCGAAGCGGCAGGCTTGCGGCTCGGCCCGGCCCGGCGGATCGGTGCGGCCAGCCCGCGCCTCGGCGAAGCGGCCGGCTTGCGGCTGGCACGACGCGGCGGGTGCGCGCCAGGCCGCGTCTCGGCGAAGCGGCGGGATCAGTGGTCGCGGATCAGCCCGACGCGGCGGATCGGTGTCGCCGGCGCGCACCCCTGCGAAGCGGCCGGCTTGCGGCTCGGCCCGGCCGATCGGCGCTAGCCCGCGTCTCGGCGAAGCGGCGGGATCAGTGGTCGCGGATCAGCCTGACGAGCTTGCCCTGCACCTTCGCCTGGTCGCCTAGGTAGATGCGGATCGGTGTCGTCGGCGCGCACCCCTGCGAGGCGGCCGGCTTGCGGCTCGGCCCGGCGCTGCGGCTCAGTGCACCAGCCCGCGTCTTGGCGAAGCGGCAGGTTCAGTTGCGGCAGCCCGACGAGCTCGGCACCTTGACCTGGTCGCCGCGGTAGGTGTGGATCGGTGTCGGGCTAACCTCGCGAAGCGGCGGGCTCAGAAGTTGCGGATCGGCCCGATGCGGCGGATCGGTGTCGCCGGCCCGCGCTTCGGCGAGGCGGCAGGCTTGCGGCCCGGCCCGGCGGATCTGCGCTTGCCCGCGCCGCGGCGAAGCGGCGGGCTCAGTAGTTGCGGATCAGCCCGACGAGCTTGCCCTGCACCTTCACCTGGTCGCCGCGGTAGATGCGGGTCTCGTAGGCGGGGTTGGCGGCCTCGAGCGCGATCATCGCACCCCGGCGGCGGAAGCGCTTCAGCGTCGCCTCGTGATCCTCGACGAGCGCCACCACGATGTCGCCGTTCTCCGCCGTCACCTGCTCGCGGATCACCACAACGTCGCCGTCGTTGATCCCGGCGTCGATCATCGAGTCGCCCTTGACCTCGAGCGCGTAGTGCTGGCCGCGGCCCGAGAGCATCGAGCCCGGCACCGAGACGTGGTGCGAGACCTCCGCGATGGCCTCGATCGGCGTGCCGGCGGCGATGCGGCCCATGACCGGGATCTCGACCGACGGCGTGTCGACGACGACGGGGAGCGCCGCCTTCGGCTGCGCCGGGCGGTCGCCCGCGATGAGGCGAGGCTTGAAGGCGGGCCTCGCCATCGCGTCGGGGAGACGGACGATCTCGATGGCGCGGGCGCGGTGCGCGAGCCGCCGGATGAAGCCGCGCTCCTCGAGCGCCGTGATGAGCCGGTGAATGCCGGACTTCGACTTCAGCTCGAGCGCGTCCTTCATCTCGTCGAAGGAGGGCGGCACGCCGTCGCGCTGCACGCGGCCGTGGATGAAGTCGAGAAGCTCGAGTTGCTTGCGCGTCAGCATCGGGGTCTCCCGCGGGATCGGAAGCGTTCTATGCACGTTCACGCTTTGTGTCAACCCTGCACGTCGAGTGGCAGGTAGGCCGCGATCTCGCCCGGCGCGCGCGCGGGGTCTCCCGGAGGGCGCACGAGAAGCGCGGAGGCGTGGGCGAGGACGCCGAGGAGCGCGCTGTCCTGTTTCGCGAAGGGCCGGATCCGGTCGCCGGCGAGCTCGGCGCGCATGTAGTGGGCGCGCGGGCCGTTGGCCTCGACCGGGCTCGCGAGCGCGGCCTCGCGGGTGCGGGGCAGGGGGTCCGGCTGACCGAGGAGCGCGCGGACGGCGGGCAGCAGGAAGAGGTGCCCGCAGACGATGGCCGAGACCGGGTTGCCGGGAAGCCCGAGCATCGGCATCGCGCCGAGCCGCCCGGCGAGGAGCGGCTTGCCGGGGCGCATCGCGATGCGGTGGAACGCGAGGTCGAGCCCGCGCGCGCCGGCGGCGGAGGCCACGAGGTCATGCTCGCCGACCGAAGCGCCGCCGACGGTGACGAGGAGGTCCGCGCCCGCGGCGAGGTCGAACGCCTGCGCCAGCGCCGCGGCGGTGTCGCGCGCGATGGGGAGGAGCCGCGCCTCGGCGCCCGCGGCCTCGGCCATCGCGGCGAGCGCATAGGTGTTCGACGCGGTGATCTGGTCCGCGCGCGGGGTCTCGCCGGGCGCCACGAGCTCGTCGCCGGTGGCGAGGATCGCGACGACGGGGCGGCGGCGGACGTGGAGGATCCCTGCGTTCATCGCGGCGAGGAGCGCGAGGTCGTGCGGGCGGAGCGGCTGTTGGGGCGCAAAGGCGAAGCCCGCGCCGAAGTCGCCGCCCCGCGCGCGCACGTTGGAACCGCCGGACAGCGCGTCGCCGAGGACCACGGTATCGCCGTCGCGGGCGGTGTCCTCCTGGATCACCAC
Source organism: Paracoccaceae bacterium (assembly GCA_965219015.1). Taxonomy (GTDB): domain Bacteria; phylum Pseudomonadota; class Alphaproteobacteria; order Rhodobacterales; family Rhodobacteraceae; genus CBDCNH01. The sequence continues at coordinate 20,918 of CBDCNH010000008.1, read as the reverse complement.
CGCGTCGGCGCCGTCGGGCATCGGCGCGCCGGTGAAGATCCGCGCCGCCTCGCCGGGGCCGAGCGTGCCCGCGAAGGCGTGCCCCGCGCCCGCCTCGCCGATGACCCGGAGCCGCGCGCCGGGCGACGCATCGCTCGCCCGCACCGCGTAGCCGTCCATCGCCGAGGCCGCGAACGGCGGCTGGTCGCGCGCGGCCGTGGCAGGGGCGGCGAGCACCCGGCCGCGCGCGTCCCGAAGCGCGATGGTCTCGGTGCCGACGGGCGCCATCAGCGCGAGCACGCGGGCCTGCGCGTCGGCCACGCTCAGGAGGGCGGGCTTCGACGTGTCGGGCATCAGCGCGCCTCGAAGCGGCCGCTGCGGCCTCCGTCCTTCAGCACCACGCGGACGGCGCCGATCACCATGCCGCGGTCGACGGCCTTGAGCATGTCGTAGACGGTCAGGGCGGCGACGCTCACGGCGGTCAGCGCCTCCATCTCGACGCCGGTGGGGCCGGTGGTCCGCACCCGCGCCTCGATCGCGACGCCGGGGAGGCCCGCGTCGGCCGTGAGCGCCACCTCGACGCCGGAGAGGCTGAGCGGGTGGCAGAGCGGGATCAGGTCCGCGGTGCGCTTGGCGGCCATGATGCCCGCGAGCCGGGCGGTGCCGAGCACGTCGCCCTTTTGCGCGGTGCCGGCGGTGACATGGGCGAGCGTCGCCGCCGCCATCGTCACGGTGCCGCGGGCGACCGCCTCGCGCAGCGTGGGTTCCTTCGCGGAGACATCGACCATGCGCGCCGCGCCGGCAGCATCGAAATGCGTGAGCTCCGCCATCAGAGCCCGCCCTGCATCGCGGGTTGCGCGAGGAGCGCGCGGGTGGCGGCGGCGATGTCGGGCGCGCGCATCAGGCTCTCGCCGACGAGGAACGCGCGGACGCCGTAGCGCGCGAGGTCGGCGAGGTCGGCCGGCGACCCGAGCCCGCTCTCGGCCACGATGAGCCGGCCTTCGGGCACGCGGCGGGCGAGGCGGCGCGTGGTGCCGAGGTCGGTCGCGAAGGTGCCAAGGTCGCGGTTGTTGATGCCGACGAGCGGCGAGGCGAGGGCTTCGGCGCGCGCGATCTCGGCCTCGTCGTGGACCTCGACGAGCACGTCCATGCCCCAGTCCCCCGCCGCCGCCTCGAGCTCGGCGGCCTCGGCGTCGCTCACCGCCGCGAGGATCACGAGCACCGCGTCGGCGCCCATCGCGCGGGCCTCGGCCACCTGCCAGGGGTCGAAGAGGAAGTCCTTGCGGAGCACCGGCAGGCCGCAGGCGGCGCGGGCGGCGGCGAGGAACGCGGGCGCGCCCTCGAACGACGGCCCGTCGGTCAGCACCGACAGGCACGCCGCACCGCCCGCCTCAAAGGCGCGGGCGTGCGCGGCGGGGTCGAAGTCGGCGCGGATCAGGCCGCGCGAGGGCGACGCCTTCTTGATCTCGGCGACGAGCCCGTAGCCCTCGCGGGTGGCGCGCGCGAGCGCCGCCGCGAAGCCGCGCGGCGGGCTCGCCTCGCGCGCCGCGGCCTCGACCTCGGCCAGCGGCCGTGCTGCCTTGCCGGCGGCGATCTCGTCGAGCTTGTAGGCGCGGATGTCGTCGAGGATGCTCATGCGCGGGACCGTAGCGCGGACGCCGCGCGATGGGAAGCGGACCGCTTCCCGCCAAGCGGTGCGCGGCAGGGTCGCGCGCCCAGCGCGTGCGGGGGCAGGGTCGCGCGCCCTGCGCGTGCGCGGTAGAGTCCCGTGATGCGAGGCTCCGAATTCCGCAGCGCGGCCTGGCGGGCCGCCTTCGCGCCGCCTGCCGCCGAGGCGCGGCCGCGGTTCGGGATCGGCCACAACCTCGGCCCGCCGCTCGAGGGGCGCGGCGCGGTCATCGCCTGGCAGAAAGCGCACGCGGCGGCCTGGAAGGGTGCGCCCGTGGAGGTCGTGCGGCGGCGGCTCGCGCTGGCCGCGGCCTGCGGGCTCAGCTACCGCGAGTACACGCTCGAGATCCTCGAGCGCGGGCGCTGGCTCACGCTGCCCGCCGATGCGCCGCGGGTCGCGGCGATCATCGCGGCGCGGCCGGGCTGATGCGCGCGAGCGCCGCGAGCCGCGCCGCCGCGGCCCCGCTGTCGAGGCTCGCGCGTCCCATCGCGACCCCTTCGGCGAGGTCCGCGGCCCGACCCGCCACCACGAGCGCGCCCGCCGCGTTGAGGAGCACCGCGTCGCGGTAGGCGCCCGCTGCCCCGCCGAGGAGCGCCCGGAGCGCGCGGGCGTTCTCCGCCGGGCTGCCGCCAAGGATCGCCTCGAAGGGATGCACGGGGAGCCCCGCCGTCTCGGGATGCACCTCCATCTCGGCGATGCGGCCCGCGTGCAGCGTCACCACCCGGCTCGGACCCGCGATGGACAACTCGTCCGTGCCGTCGCCGCCGTGGACGAGCCAGGCCGCCTCGGAGCCGAGCGCCGCCAGCGTCTCGGCCATCGGACGCAGCAGCTCGGGCGCGAAGGCGCCGGTGAGCTGGCGCCGCACGCCGGCCGGATTGGTCAGCGGACCGAGGATGTTGAAGATCGTGCGCGTGCCGAGTTCAGCGCGGACGGGGGCGACGTGGCGCATCGCGGGGTGGTGCATCGGCGCCATCATGAAGCCGATGCCCGCCGCGGCGAGCGCGGCCTCGACCACCGCGGGGCCGACCATGACGCCGATGCCGAGCTCGGTCAGCGCGTCGGCCGCACCCGAGCGCGACGAGAGGTTGCGGTTGCCGTGCTTCGCGACCGGCACGCCCGCGCCCGCCACGACGAAGGCCGCGGCGGTGGAGATGTTGAGCGTGCCGCGCCCGTCGCCGCCGGTGCCGACGATGTCGATGGCGTCCGCCGGCGCCTGCACCGCCACGCAGCGCGCCCGCATCGCCCGCGCCGCGGCGGCGTATTCGGCGACGGTCTCGCCGCGCGTCCGCAGCGCCATCAGGAAGCCGCCCATCTGCGCCGGCGTCGCCTCGCCGTCGAAGAGCGCCGCGAACGCCGTCTCGGCCTCGGCGGGCGCGAGCGGGCGCTCGGCAGCGAGCGCGATGAGCGGGCGCAGACGATCGCTCATGCCGGCTGGCGCCGCCTGCGGCGCGTCATGCGGCCCGCCGGAGGCGCGCGCGGTCGAGGAAGTTCGCCATCAGCGCGGCGCCGCCTTCGGAGGCGATGCTTTCGGGGTGGAACTGCACGCCCTCGATCGGCAGGGCGCGGTGGCGCAGCCCCATGACCGTGCCGTCCTCCGTCCACGCCGTGACCTCGAGCGCGTCCGGCAGCCCCTCGCGCGCGACGATCAGCGAATGGTAGCGCGTGGCCGCGAAGGGGTCGGGCAGGCCCGCGAACACGCCCGCGCCCGCGTGGCGGATCGGCGAGGTCTTGCCGTGGACGAGCTCGGGCGCGCGGACCACGCGGCCACCGAAGGCCTGGCCGATCGCCTGGTGGCCGAGGCAGACGCCGAGGAGCGGCACCCGCGCCTGCGCCGCGGCGGCGACGAGGCCGAGGCAGATGCCGGCACGGTCGGGGTCGCAGGGGCCGGGCGAGAGGAGGATCGCGTCCGGCCCGAGCGCCATCGCGCCCGCCACGTCGAGCGCATCGTTGCGGATCACCTTGGCGGCGACTCCGAGCTCGCCCACAAGATGCACGAGGTTCCAGGTAAAGCTGTCGTAGTTGTCGACAAGGAGCAGCATCGCGGGCACTTTCGCGGCAAAGCGCGACGATGGCCCGCGCGGGACCGCGCGGTCAAGGTCGGCGCGCGGGACCGCGCGGTCAGGAGACGGAGGGCAGGTCATGCGGGAACTCGTGAGCGGCGCGGCGCTCGGGCTCGCGGTTTCGGCGGCGGGGCTGGCGGTGCTCTCGATTTTGTCGGCGCCACCGGGGTCCGGGCCGGGACCGGGCGTGACCCGCGAGATCGCGGCGCAGGGCGTGCCTGCTGCGGCACCGGCGCCGGTCGCGCTCCCGGCGGGACCGGGCACCCCGCCACGAGTGCCGCTGCCGGGCGCGGCGCCGGCGCCGCCGGCGGCGCTCGAGACGGCGGCGGCGGCGCTGCCCCGGCCGCGTCCCTACCCCGGCAGGGATCCTGCGCCGCGCGTCGCCGACCGCGCGGCGATCCCCGAGCCCGCGGCGCAGCGCCTGCGGGCGACGCCGGTAGAGACGGGCGCCGGCGCGGGGCCGCACCGGATCGCTTCGGGCTCGGCGCTCGTCCGGCCGGGACCGGCGGAGGGGCCGGCGCTCCCCGACACCCCCGTGCCGGCACCGCCGCGCGAGACCGTCGCGGCGCCTGCGAGCACGCCGGTCTCGCGGCTCGCCGAGAGCGGCACACGTCCGGCGTTCCGGCCGGCGGGCGAGCTTGCCGCGCTGGTGCCGTCGGCCGCGCCGCGCGCGGCCCGCGTGCCCCCGAGCGGGACCAAGGCGGTCCGGGTTCCGGCGGTCCCGCCGACCATCCCGACCGCGGGCACGCCCGAGCGGACCGCGGCGACCGCGCCGGTGGCGCCGCAGCCGGGCGCGGCGCCCGCCGCGCCGGCGCCGCTCGGGGCCCAGGGCGCCGAGGATGCCCGGCCGGAGCTGCCGGCGGCCGCCGCGGCGCCGATGGCGGTGGCGGCGAAGCCGTCGCTCCCGCTCGCGCGGGGGGCAGGCGCGCGCCCCGCCAAGCCGCTCGGGCCGAGTGCGCTGGCAGCGGTGCCGGACGAGGACGTCCTCCGCATCGCGGCCCCGGCGCCCGGCAGGGTCGTGCCGCGTCTCGTGCCGCGACGGCTGGTGCTCGGGACGGGTCTCGGGCGCGACGTCCCAGGCGTGCGCGTCGGCCGTCTGCCGCAGGTCGGCGTGGCGCCGGCGCCGGCGACCGACCCCGTGGAGCCTGCTCCGCGCTCGCCGGCGGTCGGGCTCGCGCTCATCCTCGTCGATCCGGGCGGCGACGCGGGCGCGCTCGCCGCGAGCGACCCCGCCATCGCCATCGCGGTCGACCCGCTCCGCCCCGATGCCGCCGTGCGGGCCTCCTCCTATGCCGCCGCGGGCCATGCGGTCCTGACGCTCGCGAGCGCGATCCCGGCCGGCGCCACCGCGAGCGACGTGGCGCAGATGTTCAACGCGCTGCAGGAGATCCTGCCGCAGTCCCACGGCCTCGTCGACGTGCCGGGCGGCGGGTTCCAGCGCAACCGCGCGCTCGGGCAGCTGGTGCTGCCCTATCTTGCCGACGGCGGGCAGGGCGTCGTGACCTACGACCGCGAGCTCGACGCGGTGAGCGGGCTCGCGCGCCAGCGGGGCGTCGCCGCGGTCGCCGCCGAACGGCTCCCCGCGCCGGGCCGGATCGCGCGCGCCCTCGACCGCGCGGCGGCCCGTCCCGCCAGCACGGCCTTCGTGGGCAGCGGCGACGCGGGCACGCTCGCGGCCATCGCGGCGTGGCGGTCGGGCCTGCGGACGGACCCGCTGATCGCGGTCACCGACGCGATGCGCTGAGGCTCAGCGGTTGCCGGGGGCCGGCCCCGCCGCGTCCTCGGCGGCGCGCATCAGCGCGCGGGCCTTGGCGACCGTCTCCTGCCACTCGGCCTCGGGGTCGCTGTCGGCCACGACGCCGCCGCCGGCCTGGACGTAGAGCACTTCGTCCTGCACCACGGCGGTGCGGAGCGCGATGCAGAAGTCCATCTCGCCGTTCGCCGCGAAATAGCCCACGCCGCCGCCGTAGACGCCGCGCTTCTCGGGCTCGAGCTCGTCGATGATCTCCATCGCGCGCACCTTCGGCGCCCCCGAGACGGTGCCCGCGGGCATCCCCGCGAGGAGCGCCGACAGCGCGTCCTCGCCGGGGGCGATCTCGCCCACGACGTTCGAGACGATGTGCATGACGTGGCTGTAGCGCTCGACGGCGAAGGTCTCCGTCGGCCGCACGGTGCCGACCCGCGCGACGCGGCCGACGTCGTTGCGGCCGAGATCGAGCAGCATCAGGTGCTCGGCACGTTCCTTGGGGTCGGCGAGGAGCTCGGCCTCGAGCGCGCGGTCGGCCTCGGGCGTGGCGCCGCGGGGCCGCGTCCCCGCGATGGGCCGGATCGTGACCTCGCCGCCGCGCAGGCGCACGAGGATCTCGGGGCTGGCGCCGACGATCTGGAAGCCGCCGAGGTCGAAGTAGAACAGGAACGGCGACGGGTTGGTGCGCCGCAGGCTGCGATAGAGCGCGAAGGGCGGCAGCGGGAACGGCCGCCGCCAGCGCTGCGACGGCACCACCTGGAAGATGTCGCCGGCGCGGATGTAGCCGCGCGCCGTCTCGACCGCCGCGAGATAGGCGTCGTGCGAGAAGTTCGACACGGGCTCGGGCAGGGGTGCGGCGCTGGCGAGCCCCTGCCGCCCGCCCGGCGCGTCGCGGTCGAGGTCGCGAACCGCGTCCATCACGCGCTCGGCCGCCTGCGCGTAGGCGGCGCGCGCGTCGAGCCCGGAGCCGGTCCAGGCCGGCGCCACGACCGCGACCTCGCCGCGCACGCCGTCGAGCACCGCGACGACCGTGGGGCGCATCAGCACCGCGTCGGGGAGGCCGAGCGGATCGGGATTGACGTGCGGCAGGTGCTCCACCAGCCGGACCATGTCGTAGCCGAGGTAGCCGAAGAGACCCGCCGCGATCGGCGGGAGCCCCGCGGGCATGTCGATGCGGCATTCGGCGATCAGCGCGCGCAGCGAGGCGAGCGCGTCGCCCGCGTCCGCGAAGGCCTCCTCGTAGCGCGCGCGGCGGTTGATCTCGGCACGGGGGCCGGCGCAGCGCCATACGAGGTCGGGCTTGATGCCGACGGCGGAATAGCGGCCGCGGACCTCGCCGCCGGTGACGCTCTCGAGGAGGCAGCCCGCGCGGCCCGGGCCCCCGAGCTTCAGCATCAGCGACACCGGCGTGTCGAGGTCGGCGGGGAGCCGCGCGTGCAGGAGCTGGTTGCGGCCTGCCTCCCAGCCGCGCCGGAAGGTCTCGAAGTCCGGCGCGAGGGCCGTCACTGGAACTGCGCGTGGACCGCGCGGATCGCCGCCTCGTCGAGCGTGACGCCCGCGCTGGCCTCGGCGGCGTCGGTGAAGAGCGCGTAGATGTCGGACGCCATGCCCTGCGCGGCCTGCGTGCGGATCGCGGTGCGGATGCGCTCGCCGTCCTCCGTCCCGGCGTCCTGCGCGGCCGGGATCACGTCGGTCAGCGTCACCACGTCCACCTCGGCGTCGCCGGCGACCACCCGCGTCTCGCCGGCCGACATCTCGAAGACGGCCGCCACCAGTCCTTGCGGCGCGCCCTCGATGAAGCCGTCGCGCGTCACCGGCGCCACGGCTGCGGGGGTCGCCTTCGCCGCCCCGCCGTTCGCGATGGCCTCGGCCTCGGCCATCAGGCGGGTGCGCGTCTCGCCCGCGACCCAGGCCGCAGCCACGGCGTCGCGCACCCGGTCGAGCGGCTTCGGCGCGGGCGGCGCCAGGGCGTCGAGGCGCAGCGCCGCGATGCCGCCGTCGTCGAGCCGGATCACCTCCGGGTAGTCGCCGTCCTTGACCGTGTCGGCGGCGGCGCGGAACGCCTTGTAGGCGGCGAGGGGGGCCTCGGTGCCCGCGTAGTAGTCCATCGAGCCGAGCGTCATGTCGGTCTCCTTCGCGAGATCCTCGAGCGTCGCGCCGCCCGCGAGCCGGTCCTCGATGTCCGAGGTGCGGTCGCCGATCTCGCCACGCGCGCGGTCGAGCGCGAGGTCGGGCCGAAGCTCCGCCTTCGCCGCCTCGAAGGGGATGTCCTGCGCCGCGATCACCCCGTTCATCCGATAGAGCGCGGGGCCGATGGTGGAGGGGAACGGCCCGACGATGCCGGGAGCGCCGAGCCCGAAGACGGCGTCGCCGGCGGCCCCGAGGCTCGCCCGCGTCACGTCGCCCATGTCCACGTCCGCAAGTTTCAGACCGCGTTCGGTGACGAGCGCGTCGAAGGTCGCCCCGCCGCTGTCGAGGCGGGCCCTGGCCGCCGTGGCCTCGGCCTCGGTGCCGAACGCGAGCCGCTCGACGAGCCGCTTCTCGGGCTGGACGAACTCGTCGCGGCGCTTGTCGTAGAGCGCCCGCAGGTCTTCGTCGGAGATGTCCACCTTGTCGGCGAGCATGTCGGGCGACAGCCACGCGTAGGTCAGCTTCTTGGCTTCCGGCTGGGTGAAATCGGCGATGTGCGTGTCGTAGTAGGATTTCACCTCCGCGTCGGTCGGCGCCGGTACGGGCTCGGCGAGATCGGCGGCGGTCAGCACGGTGCGCGTGAAGCCGCGCTTTTCGCCGACGTAGGCGAAGACGGCGTCGATGTAGCCCTGCGGCGCCGCGACGCCGCCCACGACCGCGCTCTCGACGATGCCGCGCGCGGCCTGGTCGCGCACGTCGCGCTCGAAGGACGCCTCGGTCATGCCCTCCTGGCGCAGCACCTGGCGGTAGGCGTCGCGGTCGAGCTTGCCGTCGAGGCCGCGGAACTGCGGGATCGCGGCGACGCTCTCGTAGACGCGCGCGTCGCCGATCGAGATGCCGAGCCGGTCGGCCTCGTTGTCGATCGCGGCGTCCGACACCACGCGGGCCCGCACCGCCTGATCGAGCCCGAGGGCCTCGGCCTGCGCGAAGGTCACGGTCTGGCCGACCTCTTCGCCGAGGCGGCGCAACTGCACCTGGAGCGTGCGGGCGTAGGTGTTCACAGCGATCGTCCGGTCGCCGACCGAACCCAGCGTCTGCACCCCGCCGCCGAAGTTCCGCACCCCGAAGCCGCCGAGGCCGAAGACGAGGAGCGCCATCAGCACCCACACCAGCGTCGAGCCGAGCGAGCCGCCCTTGGGCTTCGGCGCGCCGGGCTTCTTGCCGTCGCGCTTGCGGCCGCTGATGCCGAAGAACCGCGCCATGATGCTCTCCCGAAGTGTGGCCGCCGTGGTAGCTTCGTCCGCCCTCGGCGGCAACCCGCCTAGAGGTCGCGCAGCCGCCGGGCGAGCTCGCCGATGCCCGCGCGGTCGATGTTGGCGAAGGCGACGCGAAGCGTGCGCGCCCCGAAATCGTCGCCCGGCGGGGTGAACATCGTGCCGGGGAGCATCAGGACGCCGGCGTCGGTCACGAGCCGCTGCGCCAGCGCGTCGGACGGCTCATCGAACGGATGCTCGACATAGGCGAAATAGGCGCCGGCCCCGTGGACGCGCCAGCCGGGAAGGGCGGCGAAGGCGTCGGTCGCGGCGGCGCGGCGGTCGAGGATCTCGGCGCGCTCGCCGGCGCGCCACTGCGCGAGGTTCCGCATCCCCCAGAGCGCGCCGCGCTGCCCGAGCGAGGGCGCGCAGATCGCCACGGTGTCCTGGAACTTCTCGACCTCGGCCAGGCGGTCGCGTCCCGCCACGATGGCGCCGACGCGGTGCCCGGTCAGTCGGTATGCCTTCGAGAACGAGTAGAGGTGGATCAGCGTGTCCTGCCACGCGGGGTCGGCGAAGAGGTCGTGGGCGGCGCCCGCGCGGCTGTCGAAGTCGCGGTAGGTCTCGTCCACGATGAGCGCGAGACCGTGCTTGCGGGCGAGGTCGCGGAACGCAGCGAGGGTGGCGGCGGGATATTCCGCGCCCGTCGGGTTGTTCGGGCTGACGAGCACGATGGCGCGGGTCTCGGGCGTCACGAGCCCCGCGGCGGTTTCGGCGTCGGGCACGAGCCCCGGCCCGCAGGGGAGCGGGATCGTGGCGATCCCCTGCAGGTCGAGCCACATCTTGTGGTTGAAGTACCACGGTACGGGCAGGATCACGGCGTCGCCGGTTCCCGCAAGGCTCGCCATCACCGCGACGAACGCCTGGTTGCAGCCCGCGGTGATCGCGACCTCGTCGCGCGCGATGTCGCCGCCGTAGGCCGCGGACCATTGCGCCGCCACCTCGGCCCGCAGGTCCGGCAGGCCGAGGACGGGGCCGTAGAGATGCGCGCCCGGATCGTCGAGCACGGCTGCCGCCATCGCCTCGCGGAGCGGCAGCGGCGGCGGCTCGACGGGGGCGGCCTGGCTCACGTTGAGGAGCGGGCGGCCGGGCGGGAAGGTGGCCCCGTCGAGCCAGCGCCGCGCCTCCATCACCGGCGGCGGCTCGGTCGCGGCCATCGCGGGGTTGAGCGGCCTCACGCGGACATCTCGCGCCACTCGCGCCAGATCAGCGCCACGATGAGCGCGTCGAGCCCCGACAGCAGCAGGAGCCCGGCCGAGGGCGCCACGACGAAATACCACATCTGGTAGGCGACGAAGGCGCCGATCACGGCCATGCCCGTCGGATAGACCCAAGGGATCCGCCGCATCAGCCCGACGACGATGGCGATCTTCACCGCGCCGTGCGCCACCAGGTAAATCTCGACGAAATGGTGGGTGTCGAGCGGCAGCATCCGCGCGATCCAGAGCGCCGCGTGCGCGAGCGGCCCCTGCGGGTCTTCCGCCGCGCCGCGCGTCGTGAGGCCGGTGACGAAGGCGAGGATGCGGGCCGAGCCGATGGCCCAGAGCGCCAGACCCGCGCCGACCTCGGCGGCGGCATAGAGCCCCTTCAGGAGGAGCGAGGCGCCGAAGATGCGGTGCAGCAGCGCCGCCACGCCGGAGCGGCGGATCGGCGCGCCGTAGGCGACGCTCACGGGATCAATCGGTGCCGCGGTAGGGCTCGACATATTGCAGCGCCATGTCCCACGGAAAGAAGATCCAGGTGTCCTGACTGACCTCGGTCACATAGGTATCAACCAGCGCCTTGCCCATCGGCTTGGCGTAGACGGTCGCGAAATGCGCGGCCGGGTAGAGCGAGCGCACGAGCTCGAGCGTCTTGCCGGTATCGACGAGGTCGTCGACGATGAGCACGCCCGTGCCGTCGCCCATCGTCCCGTCCTGCGGCGCCTTGAGGATGCTCGGCGCGGTCTGGGCCTGGTGGTTGTAGGACTTCACCGACACCGTATCGACCGCGCGGATGTCGAGCTCGCGCGCGACGATCATCGCGGGCGCCATGCCCCCGCGCGTGATCGCCACCACCGCGCGCCACGCGCCTGCGTCCGGGCCCCGGCGGTCGAGCCGCCAGGCGAGCGCGCGGCTGTCGCGGTGGAGCTGGTCCCAGCTGACGTGGAAGCCCTTCTCGTGCGGCAGCCTGTCGGTCACGTCAGAGCGTTTCCTTCTCCGCCGCAGGCAGCGGAGCGACATGCGCTTCGAGCGCCTTCATGCCCACGATGTGATAGCCCGCGTCGACGTGATGCACCTCGCCCGTCACCGCCGACCCGAGGTCCGACAAGAGGTAGAGCGCCGAGTTGCCGACCTCCTCCTGGCTGACCGAGCGGCCGAGCGGGGCGTTCTGCTCGTTCCACTTCAGGATCTCCCGGAAATCGCCGATGCCGGAGGCCGCGAGCGTCTTGATCGTTCCCGCCGAGATCGCGTTGACCCGGATGCCGGCGCGCCCGAGATCGACCGCGAGGTAGCGCACCGACGCCTCGAGCGCCGCTTTCGCGACGCCCATCACGTTGTAGTGCGGCATCACCTTCTCGGCGCCGTAATAGGTCAGCGTCAGGAGCGAGCCGCCGTTGGGCATCAGCGCCTCGGCGCGGCGCGCGACGGCAGTGAACGAATAGACCGACACGTCCATCGAGGTGCGGAAGTTCGCGGCCGAGGTATCGACGTAGCGCCCGCGAAGCTCGGTCTTGTCGGAGAAGCCGATGGCGTGGACTACGAAGTCGAGCCCGCCCCAGACCCGGTCGAGATGCGCGAAGAGCCCGTCGAGCGAGGCGGCGTCCGCGGCGTCGCACTCGACGAGCTCGGTCGCGCCGATGGAGGCCGCGAGCGGCGCCACGCGCTTCAGGAACGCCTCGCCCTGATAGGAGAACGCGAGCTCGGCGCCGTGCCGCGCGCAGGCCCGCGCGATGCCCCAGGCGATCGACTTGTCGTTGGCGAGGCCCATGATGAGGCCGCGCTTGCCGGCCATCAGATCCCCGCCTGTCCGCTCCGTTGACATCCGGGGTTCCTCGTCCACCTTTCGCGTGGCGCCTTGCTTAGGCGATTGCCGGGACTGCATCAAGAGCAGGCGGCCGGCCACGTCGGGCGCCGGGCACACGCTAAGGGAGAAGGGCGCAACATGCCGGACAGGAACGGGATTTTTGCCGGCGACGATCCGGTGGCGATGGTGCGGTCATGGCTCGCGGAGGCGGAGGCGAGCGAGCCCAACGACCCCAACGCGATCGCGCTCGCGACGGTCGATGCGGAGGGGATGCCGAACGCGCGGATGGTGCTCCTGAAGGAGATCGAGGACGACGCCTTCGTGTTCTACACCAACCTCGGCAGCGCCAAGGCGCGGGAGCTCGACGTCGGCGGCAAGGTCGCGTTCGTCATGCACTGGAAGTCGCTGCGCCGCCAGATCCGGGTACGCGGCACGGTCTCCCACGAGGACGGGCCGCAGGCCGATGCGTATTATGCCTCCCGCTCGCCGGCGAGCCGGATCGGCGCCTGGGCCTCGCGGCAGTCCGAGCCCGTCGCCTCGCGCGAGGTTCTGGAGGCGGCGGTGGAGCGCGCGAAGGCCGAGCAGGGCGAGGATCCCGCGCGGCCGCCGTTCTGGGGCGGCATCCGCATCCGGCCGGTCGAGATCGAGTTCTGGGCGGACGGTCCGGCGCGGCTCCACGACCGCTTCCGCTGGCGGCGCGGCGGAAATCCGCCGGGCGGCACGGCGAACTGGGAGGTCGCACGTCTCAATCCCTGAGCATCCGCGGCCCGGCGACATCACGAAGGTCGTTTACACTTGAAACACTCGGGCCGATGGGCACACATCGGGTCTGGATGGTTGCACGGTCGGCGCGCCGAACCGTGGGGTGGGAATAAGCGGTCGCGATGACAGACGAGGAGAAGGCCGGGCACCGGGTGCAAGGTCAGGTGAAATGGTTCGATCCGGGCAAGGGCTTCGGGTTCATCGTGGCCGATGGCGGCGGCCCCGACATCCTGCTTCACGCCAACGTGCTGCGGAACTTCGGCCAGAGCTCGGTCGCGGACGGCGCGGGCATCGACGTGATCGTGCAGGAGACCGCGCGCGGCAGCCAGGCGGTCGAGGTCATCGCCATCGTGCCGCCGGAGCCGGGTCCGGGGAGCGAGCCCGACGACGATCCGGCCAACGCCGACCTGCCGCTCGAGCCGGCGCGGATCAAGTGGTTCGACAAGACGAAGGGCTTCGGCTTCGCCAACGTCTTCGGGCGCTCGGAGGACGTGTTCGTCCATGTCGAGGTGCTGCGCCGCTCCGGCTTCGCGGACCTGCAGCCGGGCGAGGCGGTGTGCCTTCGGATCGCCGAGGGCAAGCGCGGGCGCATGGCGACGCAGGTGGCGGCGTGGGATCTCGCGGCCCGCGAGGAGCAGTGATGCTGCGGCTTGCCCTGCTGGGCGCCCTGGCGGCCGGGGCGTCGCACGCGGCCTGCACCGAGGATGCGGTCGACCTCCGCGGCCCCTGGGGGCAGGCGCGCTTCACCGTCGAGATCGCCGACACGCCCGCGGCACGCGCGCAGGGTCTGATGTTCCGTGACGTCCTGCCGCGATCGGCGGGGATGCTCTTCGTCTACGAGCATCCGCAGCCCGCCGCGTTCTGGATGAAGAACACGCTGATCCCGCTCGACATGCTGTTCCTCGGCGCGGGCGGCAGGGTGGAGCACATCGCGTCGGACGCGCGCCCGAAGGATTTGACGCCGATCCCCGGCGGCGACGACGTGTTCGCCGTGCTCGAGATCAACGGCGGGCTCGCCCGGCGCCTCGGCATCACGGAAGGCAGCGAGATGCGCCACCCGGCCTTCCCGCAAGCGGGCGCCGCCTGGCCATGCGCCGCCCCTTGAGGGCTTCCCGCGCCCGACCCGGTGCGGTAGGACCGCGGCAGTCGGGGCGTAGCGCAGCTTGGTAGCGCGACGGTTTTGGGAACCGTAGGCCGTAGGTTCGAATCCTATCGCCCCGACCATACCGCTGCCCGACTATCCCACTGCCCGACCACCGCAACCTGTGATTGAAATGACAGGTCCGCGGCAAACGGTGCTTGGAGTCGTTTTTCCGTTGACGACTCAGTTGGGGCCATGCAGCTTGTGTGAGCCGCGACGCGAGACACCATATCTAGTCCGGCAGCGACGGTCACAAGGTCTGGCGGTCCCTCGAGGGACAACGCCCGCACATCGCGGCGGGCGTACGACCGGCTGCGGCGCGTCGCAAGGCAGGACAGGAAAGGCACAGACATGAAGATCGAGCGCACGTTCACCGAAGCCGGCCGCGACGCCTACGACGGGATCGCCTTCACGACGACGGTCTCCGAGATCCGCAATCCCGACGGCACGGTGGTCTTCCGCAACGATGCCGTCGAGGTGCCGGCGCGCTGGAGCCAGGTCGCGGCGGACGTGCTGGCGCAGAAATACTTCCGCAAGGCGGGCGTCGCCGCGGCCTTGCGGCCGGTGCGCGAAAAGGGCGTGCCGGCGTTCCTCTGGCGCCATGTCCCCGACGAGGCCGCGCTCGCGAAGCTCCCCGAGGCCGAGCGCTTCGGCGGCGAGACGAGCGCGCGGCAGGTCTTCGACCGGCTCGCGGGCGCATGGGCGTACTGGGGCTGGAAGGGCGGCTACTTCTCCGCCGAGGACGATGCGCGCGCCTACCACGACGAGATGCGCGTGATGCTCGCGCGGCAGATGGCGGCGCCCAACAGCCCGCAGTGGTTCAACACCGGGCTGCACTGGGCCTACGGCATCGACGGGCCCAGCCAGGGCCATTTCTACGTGGACCACCGCACCGGCACGCTCACGCGGTCCGAGACCGCCTACGAGCATCCGCAGCCGCACGCCTGCTTCATCCAGTCCGTCGCCGACGACCTCGTGAACGACGGCGGCATCATGGACCTCTGGGTCCGCGAGGCGCGGCTCTTCAAGTACGGCTCGGGCACCGGCACCAACTTCTCGTCGCTCCGCGGCGAGGGCGAGGCGCTGTCGGGCGGCGGGCGCTCCTCGGGGCTGATGGGGTTCCTGAAGATCGGCGACCGCGCGGCGGGGGCGATCAAGTCGGGCGGCACCACGCGGCGGGCGGCCAAGATGGTGATCTGCGACATGGACCACCCCGACATCGAGGCCTTCGTGAACTGGAAGGTGATCGAGGAGCAGAAGGTCGCCTCCCTCGTCGCGGGCTCGAAGGCGCACGCGGAGCACCTCAACGCGATCTTCGCCGCCGTCGCTGCCTGGGACGGCTCGCCCGAGGGCGCCACCGATCCCGCCGCCAACGCGGGCCTGCGCGCCGCGATCCGCGCCGCGAAGAAGGCGATGATCCCCGAGACCTACGTGGGGCGCATCCTGCACTACGCGCGGCAGGGCTTCACCTCGATCGAGTTCCCGACCTACGACACCGACTGGGACAGCGAGGCCTACGTCACCGTCGCGGGGCAGAACTCCAACAACTCGGTGCGCGTGACCGACGCCTTCCTCGCCGCGGTCGAGGCCGATGCCGACTGGGCGCTCGTGCGCCGCACCGACGGCAAGGTCGCGAAGACCGTGAAGGCGCGCGAGCTCTGGGACCAGGTCGGCCACGCCGCCTGGGCCTGCGCCGACCCCGGCATCCAGTTCCACGACACCGTCAACGCCTGGCACACCTGCCCGGCCGACGGCCCGATCCGCGCCTCGAACCCGTGCTCGGAGTACATGTTCCTCGACGACACCGCCTGCAACCTCGCCTCGCTGAACCTGCTGCAGTTCCACCGCGACGGCGGCTTCGACGCCGCGGGCTACATGGCGGCGGCGCGGCTCTGGACGCTGACGCTCGAGGTCTCGGTGATGATGGCGCAGTTCCCGTCGCGCGAGATCGCGCAGCGGTCCTACGACTTCCGCACCCTCGGCCTCGGCTACGCCAACATCGGCGGGCTCCTGATGACGATGGGCCTCGGCTACGACAGCGCCGAGGGCCGGGCGCTCTGCGGCGCGCTGACGGCGCTGATGACCGGCGTGGCCTACGCGACCTCCGCCGAGATGGCGGCCGAGCTCGGCGCCTTCCCGGGCCATGCGCGGAACGCGGACGCGATGCTGCGCGTCATCCGCAACCACCGCCGCGCCGCGATGGGCGAGACCGAGGGCTACGAGGGCCTCGCCGTCCGCCCGGTGCCGCTCGACGCCGCGCATTGCCCCGAGCCGCGCCTCGTGATGCTCGCGCGCACCGCCTGGGACGAGGCGCTCAGCCTCGGCGCGGCGCACGGCTACCGCAACGCGCAGGCGACGGTCCTCGCGCCCACGGGCACGATCGGGCTCGTGATGGACTGCGACACCACCGGCATCGAGCCCGACTTCGCGCTCGTGAAGTTCAAGAAGCTCGCGGGCGGGGGCTACTTCAAGATCATCAACCGCGCCGTGCCGGGGGCGCTCGAGACGCTGGGCTACACGCCGGCCGAGAGCGCCGAGGTCATCGCCTACGCGCTTGGCCACGGCACGCTCGGGAACTGCCCCGGCATCAACACCGCCTCGCTCCTCGGGCACGGCTTCGGGCCGGCCGAGATCGCCCGCGTCGAGGCCGCGCTGCCGCAGGCGTTCGACATCCGCTTCGTGTTCAACCAATGGACCCTCGGGGAGGCGTTCTGCGCGGGCACGCTCGGCATCCCGGCCGAGAGGCTCGCCGACCCCACGTTCGACCTCCTGCGCCATCTCGGCTTCACGCGCGCCGAGATCGACGCCGCCAACGTCCACGTCTGCGGCGCGATGACCCTCGAGGGCGCGCCGCACCTGAAGCCCGCGCACCTCGCGGTCTTCGACTGCGCCAACCGCTGCGGCAAGACCGGCCGGCGGATGCTCGGCGTCGACAGCCACATCCTGATGATGGCGGCGGCGCAGTCGTTCATCTCGGGCGCCATCTCGAAGACGATCAACATGGAGAACGGGGCCACCATCGCCGAGTGCCAGCGCGCCTATGCGCTGTCGTGGAGCCTCGGGATCAAGGCCAACGCGCTCTACCGCGACGGCTCGAAGCTGAGCCAGCCGCTCGCCGCGGCGCTCATCGAGGACGACGAGGCGGCCGAGGACGTGCTGGCCACGGGCACGCCGATGGCCCGCGCGCAGGTGATCGCCGAGAAGATCGTCGAGAAGGTGATCGTGCGCGAGATCGTGCGAAGCCACCGCGAGAAGCTCCCCGAGCGCCGCAAGGGCTACACCCAGAAGGCCATCGTCGGCGGCCACAAGGTGTACCTCCGCACCGGCGAGTACCGCGACGGCCAGCTGGGCGAGATCTTCATCGACATGCACAAGGAGGGCGCCGGCTTCCGCGCGATGATGAACAACTTCGCCATCGCGGTCAGCGTGGGGCTGCAGTACGGCGTGCCCCTGGAGGAGTTCGTGGAGGCGTTCACCTTCACGAAGTTCGAGCCCGCGGGCATGGTGCAGGGCAACGAGACGATCAAGAACGCGACCTCGATCCTCGACTACATCTTCCGCGAGCTCGCCGTGAGCTATCTCGACCGCACCGACCTCGCGCATGTCCAGCCCGAGGGCGCCACCTTCGACGCCATCGGCCGCGGCGAGGAGGAGGGCCGCGCCACCCGCACCGAACCTGCCGCCTCGCACAGCCTCGAGGTGCTGCGCCAGATCAGCTCGACAGGGTATCTTCGCAAGCGCCTGCCGCAGGAACTCGTCGTCCTGCAGGGCGGCGCCGGGCTCGTGGCCACGCTCGAGCCCGGCAGCACCGCCATCACCGCGGGCTCCATCGCGATCGACCTCCGCACCACCGCCCGCCTGAAGGGCTACGAGGGCGAAGCCTGCGGCGAATGCGGCAACTTCACCCTGGTCCGCAACGGCACCTGCATGAAGTGCAACACCTGCGGCGGAACGAGCGGATGCAGCTGAAGGCTTGGGGCGGTACGCAGGGCTGAACCTGCTCCGCCCCGGCTACCCCGAATTGGTGTGTCCGCTGCGGAAGCGCCCGGGCTATCGGTCGCCGCGCAACCGGATGGTGAGTCCCAAGGGCAGGTCGTTCCCTTGAGCCGGCCGATGCCACGGATGAGGGCCGGGGCGTCGTCGCCGTCGCCCAACATGACGATGGCTTCGTCGTGGCCGTAAGCGTCGAACCGGAAGCTGCTCGTTCCGCAGGCATGGAACGCCCTGGAAGCGGTCGGTGCTTAAGCGCCTCTGCTCGGCTTGCATCGGGCCTGCGGCGAAGTGCATGGCGTCGTGGGCCATAGTGTCGTGAAACGGCAGTCGCGGTCTCCGCCGTCGCGCCGAGACGATGCCCGGCGCCATCCCCGCCGCGCAAGCGCGGCCGCCGGCGCCCGCCCTCGGGCGGTGGCATCGGGGGCCGGGAACGGCGGTTCTGAAGCGGCAGGCCGCTTCGACGTGCCCTTCGGTGCCGGCCGCTCGGAAGGGGCTCATGCCGCGGACACGCCCGTTGCGCCTGCGCTCCGGATCCATAGTGTGCGCCCTCTGAAAGGGTTGGAGCGGCAGCAACATGGATCAGGGACGGCTCCCCGATTTCATCATCATCGGCGCGATGAAGGGCGGCACCACGTCGCTGCAGGCGATGCTGGGCGCCCATCCGGACATCTTCGTGTCGCGCGAGAAGGAGCTGCACTTCTTCACCGAGGCGATGAACCTCGGCCGCGGCGAGGCCTGGTACCGGCGGCAGTTCCGCACGCGCGCGCGGCTCTGCGGCGAGGCCTCGCCGACCTACTCCGCCTGGCCGAGGCACGCCGGCGTGGCGGAGCGGATGCGGGCGCTCATCCCCGAGGCGCGGCTCATCTACTGCGTCCGCGACCCGATCGACCGGGCGCTGTCGCAGTACCGCCACGCGCTCGACGCCGGCCGCGAACGCCGGCCCATCGACGAAGGCATCCTGCGCGAGCCGTTCCTGCGGCAGAGCCGCTACGACACCCAGATGCTGCGCTACCTCGAGGCCGGCTGGCCCGAGGCGCGCATCCATGTCGTCCAGTCCGAGGCGATGCGGACCCACCGCGCCGAGACCGTCGCGGGCGTCCTCGCGTTTCTCGGCGTCGATCCGGCGGCGGGCGCCGTCTGGCAACGGCGCGACCGCCACGTCTCGGACATGACGAAGCGGCTGCCGAGCGACCGCGGCGTGGCCCTGAAGCGCCGCCTCGCCCCCGCGCTGGCCCATGTGCCCTGGTCGATCCGCAGCCATCTCGAGCGCGCGGTGCTGCGCCCGTTCAGCGCGCCGATGCCGAAGCAGACCCTGCGCCCCGAGACCCGCGCGGCGCTCGTGGACGCACTCGCCGCGGAAGCCGACGGCCTGCGGCGCCGCACCGGGCTCGCGCTCGCGGGCTGGAGCGTGTGAGGCGGTCGCCGGACACGCCGTCACTCCGGCAAAGCCGCTAGGGAGTTAATCTGACGAGCGTGTCCCAATCGGGAATCGCGACGAGTGCCTCTCGCTCGAGCATGTCCACGAACAGAATGTCGATCACGGCTTCGACCTCGAAGTCGTCCTCGTCCTGAAAGAGCACGACCCGGTCTCCGGGCTTGACGAGGTCGGTGGTCAGATCCGATCCACGGTGAAGGAGCAGCCAGCACAAACCTCCTGCCGTCTCTTCATTGAAGTCCGTGTACACCCGCAGCATGTATGACCTCCGTGTCCACCGGGCACCTGCGTGAGGGTTCACCCCAGCCGCGCGATGCGCTCCGCCAGCATCTGCAGCGCGCGGCTCTGCGCGGCGGCGGTGGCGCCCGGGCCGGCACCGGGGAGGGGGAGCGCGATCTCGAAGCGGCGGGAGACGTCGCCCTCCTCGCCGGTGACGGGGGAGACGAAGTACTGGCCGTTGAGGCGGAACACGCCGTCCATGCCCGCGAGCATCTGGTCGATCCGGACCTCGAGCTTGCGGTCGGGCTGCTCCGCGAGCGGCCAGGGCTCCGCGACCGCCGTGGCGCCCGAGATGCGCGAGATCTGCGCCGCCAGCGTACGGGTGACGGCGGCGGACGGGTCGTCGGCCCAGAGCATGTCCGGGCTCGAATGGAGCGCGCCGTCCTCGCCCTGGTAGGAGATCTCCTGGCTCGAGGCGTAGGTCGGCAGCACCACCTCGGCGACCTCGACGCGGCCAAGGCGGTTTTTCTGCTTCGCCGACACCGGCGGCGGGTCGAGCAGGAAGCGCGCGGTCTTCTCGGGGTTGGAGCATCCCGCGAGAACGAGCCCGGACGCGAGGAGAAGGGACAGGCGCATGAAAACTCCTAGCGGCCGAGGATGAAGGCTTGCGGGTTGCGCTCGATCGTTTTCGAAAGCGACCCGATCGACTCCGCAGCCTTACGCACTTCGCGCAGCGTGGCGAGCGTTTCGTCGTTGAACGGCGACCGGTTGCCGTAGGACGCGAGCGTGTCGTTGAGCGTGGCCACCGCCGCATCGACCCGGCGGATGACGTCCGGCAGCCGGTTGGTCGCGTCCTCGACGGCGCCGGCCGCGCGGTTTGCCGACGCGAGCGCCCCGTTGACGTTGGTGACGGCGCCCCCGTCGCGCAGGTCGCCGAGCACGCCTTGCAGCTCCGCGAGCGTGTCGGTGAGCTGCTGCGGCACCTTCTGCACGCCGTCCGAGCCCACGAAGCGGCGCGCATCTGCGATGAGCCCCGCCGCTTCGTCCGGCAGACGCTGCGTGCCGTCCTTGGCGACGAAGCCGTTGATCGTGTCGAGGAGGTTGATGGCGCTCTGCATCAGATCCTCGACCGGCAGCGCGTTGATCCGCGCGAACACCCCCTCGGCGGTGGCGTTGGCGTCCTTGACCGCCGATGGCGCGCTCGGCAGGAGGGGAAACGGCTTTGCGGCGGTGTCGATCACGCCGGGCGGCACGTCGGGGATTTCGACGAGCTCGATGATGAGCGACTGCCCGAGGATGCCCGTGCTCGACACGCGCGCTCTGAGCCCGCCCTTCACGAGCTCGCCAAGACTCGCCAGCCCGTCGGCGTCCGTGGTGGCTTCGGTGAAGCCCATCCGGTCGAGCCCGAGCGCGAGGTTGACCTGCTGGCGGGCGACGGGCTGCTGATCGGCGTTCGGCGTCACG
>CBDCNH010000007.1:0-8404 GCA_965219015.1 Paracoccaceae bacterium | reverse complement strand
AGGCGGGCCCGTGCATGCCGGGCTTGTCGGGGACGAGGCCGGTCGCGTTGGCGATGGCGGCCATCTCCACCATCGTCTTCGAGCCGTCGACGAACTCGACGAGCATCCGCGGGTTCATGTGCCGCCGCACCGCTTCCTCGGTGTAGTCCTCGGGCATGGCGTCGATGTTGAGGGGGTTGTTCTTACCCTTGCCGGCCGAGACCACGCGGTGCCCCATCGCGCTGACGAACTCGATCAGCTCCATGCACGACGACGGCTCGTCGCCCGCGCCGAGGGAATAGACCACGCCGAGCCGCTCGGCCTCGGCGCGCAGGTACGCGCCGATGGTCACGTCGGCCTCGACGTTCATCATCACGAGGTGCTTGCCGTGCTCCATCGCCGAGAGGCCGATCTCGGCGCCGACCGCGGGCACGCCGGTCGCGTCCACCACCACGTCGATATGGCCGGACGCGATGAGCGCCGCCACGTCCTGCGTCACCGCGATCCGGCCCGCCTCGATGGCGGCGTCGAGCGCGTCCGCTGTGGCCGCGTCGCGCGCACGGCCCTCGTCGCCGTGAGCGATGCGGACGGCGGCGTGGGCGCCTTCGAGGTTGATCTCCGCGATGGCGCCGATCTCGATGCCGGGCATGTGCGCCACGCGGCTGACGATGTCGGTGCCCATCTCGCCGGCACCCACGAGGCCGATGCGGATCGGGCGGCCGGTCTCGCCGCGGGCGGCGAGGTCGCGGGCGAGGCCGGTCAGGGCGACGTTGGTGGGCATGGACGATTTCCTCCGGACGGCCATCACCATCGACGAACTTATGTGCGAAAGTCAATACCAAGGTGCAAGCTGTTGCCCGTCCGGCTACCACACAAGAGCGTTGACACGCTGTGCTGCGTGAACAGATAGTGGCGAAGATCGACACAAGTTCAAAAGCGGCGGTCAGCGCCGCGCCGGTCGAGGGATGAGGAGAGGCGTCGGCAGCCCCGAAGAGGGTTGGGCCGACGCGAACAGCTCAAGGGAGGAGCGCGCAATGTCCAGTCACATTCTGTCCCGGAGGGCGCTCTTGCAGCGCACCGCCGCCGCGGGGCTCGCCACGGGCATCGGAGGGCTCGGGCTCGGGCGCCCGGCGCTGGCGCAGTCCGGGCTGCCCGACCCGCAGACGATCCTCGACGGCATCTCGGTCGAGGGCTACGTCCGCGCCGACTATCGCAAGCTCTACAACATGACGGACGCGCCGCTCTGGGATCCGGCCAAGGACTGGATCCGAACCGTCGACTGGGAGAAGGTGCGCGCCGATCAGGCCGGCAAGACCGTGCGCTTCGCCATCGGCGCCGCCGACGCGGAATCGGCCGCCGACGGGCTGAAGCCCTTCGAGCAGCTCTCGGGCCTCAAGGTCGAGCTCGTCCCGATCCCCGACGACAGCTTCTACGACAAGGCCGTCGCCGAGTTCATCTCCGGCAACGCCTCGTTCGACGCGCTGCAGTTCTTCTCGCCCTGGCTCGGCGACTTCGCGGCGCCGGGCTTCCTCGCCCCGCTCGACGACTACGCCGCGAAATGGGCGCTGCCGCTCGACGACTTCTACGACACCTACCGCATCAACTACGGCTTCTTCGGCGGCAAGATGTTCGGCATCCCGTTCGACTGCGACGTGCAGATGACGCACCTGCGGCCGTCGGTGATGGAAAAGCTGCTCGGCACCGACAAGATCGACCGCTGGTCGACGATCCCGACCTATGACGAGCTGATCCGGGTGTCGGCGGAGGCCAACAAGCTCGGCGGCGGCGTGGCGGGGGTCGGGATGCTCGCGGCGCGCGGCTTCTGGTCGACCTACACCTGGGAGCACATCGCGGCGCAGCACGGGATGATGCTCTTCGACGAGGACTTCAACCCGATCCTCGACAGCGACGCGGGCGTCAAGGGGCTCGAGACCATGCTGGCGCTGTCGAAGAACGCCATCGAGGGCATCTCGGGGGCGGGCTGGGGCGAGAACCGCGCCGCCTGGCTCGGCGGGCAGGTCGCGACCAACATCTCCTGGCAGGACAGCGGCACGCAGGCGACGCGGCCCGACCAGAGCCAGATCGTCGGCGACGCGCTCACCATCTACGAGCCGCGCGTCGAGGGCGGCCGGTTCGCGCCGCCCAACATCGCGGGCTCCACGTCCTGCGTCGCGGCGACCTCGCAGAACCCCGAGGGCGCGTTCCTGATGCTCGCGTTCCTCACCACCTCGTCGATCATGGCGATGAACGAGGCCAACGCCAACGGCGTGGCGCCGGGCTACCGCTCGGTGCTGGCGAACCCGGACCTCCGGAAGGTCAGCCAGCCCGCCGAGCCGTGGGCGACCTCGCTCGACTACGCCTGGTGCGCGCCGCGCATCCCCGGCATGTTCGAGATGGAGCAGACGCTCGGCGACGAGATCAACAAGGCCGTCACGGGCCAGATCACCGCCGCCGAGGCGCTGAAGAACGGCAACGCGGCCTGGAAGCAGATCATGGAGAAGAACGGCTTCTTCTCCGCCGACCAGCCCGTGCAGTACGCGGACGTCGCGCCCGGCCTCTACCAGGGTGCCGGCAAGCCGCTGCCGTTCTGACGTGACGCTGCAGTCGCTCGGGCGCCCCGGCGAGACGGCTCGGGCCGGCTCCCGCGCGCGCCCGGCGCTGCGGCGGCGCAGCCCCGCGCTGCGCCGCGCGTTCCCGTACCTGCTCCTCGCGCCCGCCGTGCTCCTGCTCCTCGGGATCACGCTCTACCCGGGCGCCTTCGCGATCTACCAGAGCCTCTTCGTCGTCCGCTTCCAGGGCTGGCGCTTCGCCGGGATCGACAACTACGCCGACCTCGCGCGCGACGCGGACTTCTGGCGCGCGCTCGGCAACACCGCCGTGATCGGCGCGATCTCTCTCGCGGTGCAGACCGGTCTCGCGCTGACGCTGGCGTACTTCGCCTACCGCGACCCGTTCATCCGCGGCTGGCGCATCGTGTTCCTGATGCCGATGCTCTTCATGCCTTCGGCGGTGGCCTATATCTGGAAGCTCGCGTTCAACGACGGCCGGGTGATCTCCGACCTCCTCGGGCGGCTCGGGCTCGTCGAGGGCAACGTCGACTGGCTCGCCTCGATCTGGCTCGCGCGGCTCGAGCTGATCGTCGCGGACACCTGGCAGTGGACGCCGTTCCTCTTCATCATCCTCGTCGCGGGCCTGCAGGGGCAGGACCAGGAGATCGAGGAGGCGGCGCGGCTCGACGGCGCGTCCTGGCCCGCGATTTTCTGGAACGTGTCGCTGCCGATGCTGCGCCCGGTGCTCGTGGTGGCGGTGGTGCTGCGCGGCATCGACATCACCACGATGTTCACCAACGTCTACATCATGACGCAGGGCTCGCCCGGCGGCGCCACCGAGACGATGAGCTTCTTCATCTACCGCGAGGGCTTCCGGAAGTTCAATTTCGGCTACGCCTCCGCGGCGTCGGTGCTGATGCTCGTCGTCACCGTCGTGCTCGCGCAGTCGATCGTGAAGCGCGCCTTCCGCTCGGCGAGGGCGGCCTGATGGCGGCCCGCCGCCGCGGCGAGAGCCGGGTGCTGCGCTACGCCGTGCTCGGCGCCTGGGCGCTCGTCTGCCTGGTGCCGATCCTGTGGTTCCTCACCGTCGGCTTCCGGCCGCGGACCGAGATCATCACGCCCGCGCCGATCTACTGGCCCACCTGGTCGCTCGACGCCTGGCACCTCCTCGTCAGCGACTGGCCGATCGCGAAGTACCTCCGGAATTCGCTCCTCGCGGTGGCGGGGTCGGTCGTGCTCGACCTCTGCCTCGCGATCCCCGCCGCCTTCGCGCTTGCGCGCTACGAGTTCCGCGGCCGCGAGGACATCGGCTTCTACATCCTGTCCACGCGGATGATGGCGCCCGCCATCGTCGCGGTGCCGATCTTCTTCCTCTTCAAGTCCGCGGGGCTCCTCGACACGGTCTGGGCGCTGATGCTGGTCTACGCGGCGATCAACCTGTCGATCACCACCTGGATCATCCGGTCGTACATGCTCGACATCCCGAAGGAGCTCGAGGACGCCGCGCGCACCGACGGCGCCGGCGACCTCAGGATCCTGTGGGAGATCGTGCTGCCTGCCTGCCTGCCGGGGATCATCACCGCCGCCGTGATCGCGGCGATCTTCGCGATCAACGAGTTCCTGTTCACGCTGCTGATCGCGTCGACGGAGCGCGCCTACACCATGTCGGTGGCGCTCGCGAACTTCACCGGCGGATCGGACGGCATCATCTACAACGCCATCGCCCTCGTCTCGTTCATCGCCTTCGTGCCGATCCTGATCCTCGTGGTCCTGATCCAGAAGCACCTGTCGCGCGGGCTGACGATGGGCGCGGTAAAGGGGTAGCGCATGGCACGCATCGAGCTCCGCAACCTCGTCAAGCGCTACGGCGGCTTCACCGGCGTGCGCGAGATGAACCTCGAGATCGCCGACGAGGAGTTCCTGGTGCTCCTCGGGCCCTCGGGCTGCGGCAAGACGACGACGATGCGGATGATCGCGGGGCTGGAGACCCCGACGGAGGGCCACGTCGTCATCGGCGGCGACGAGGTGAACGACGTGGACGCCCGCGACCGCGACGTGGCGATGGTGTTCCAGGGCTATGCGCTCTACCCCAACATGTCGATCTACGAGAACATCCGCTTTCCGCTGCGGATGCGCGGCATCGCGCGGGGCGAGCAGGACCGGCTGATCCGCACCGCCGCCGGCATGGTCGAGCTCGGCGACTACCTCGACCGCAAGCCCGGTGCGCTGTCGGGCGGCCAGCGGCAGCGCGCGGCGCTGGCGCGCGCGATCGTCCGCGAGCCGCAGGTGTTCCTGATGGACGAGCCGCTGTCGAACCTCGACGCCAAGCTCCGCGCCTCGATGCGGGTGCAGATCAAGCACCTGCAGCGCCAGCTCCGCATCACCACGGTCTACGTCACGCACGACCAGATCGAGGCGATGACGCTCGCCGACCGGATCGTCATCATGGACGGCGGCGCGATCCAGCAGGTCGGCACGCCCGACGAGATCTACTCCGACCCCGTCAACGCCTTCGTGGCGGGCTTCATCGGGGCGCCGCCGATGAACCTCGTCGCGGGCGCGGCGGCGGGCGGCACGTTCAGCGCGCCCGGCGTCGCGGTGCCCTGTCCGGCGGGGCTCGCGGGGCCGGTCACGCTCGGGGTGCGGCCGGAGGACTGCTCGATCGGCGGGGGGCACCTCACGGGCACCGTCTACGGCGTCGAGCCCACGGGCGACATGACCTACCTCACCGTGACCGCGGGCAAGCGCCAGTTCGAGGTCAAGGCGCCGCGGGGGTTTCGCGCCGCGCTCGACAGCGAGGTGACGCTCGGCTTCGACGCGAGCCGGCTCTACTTCTTCGACGCGGCCACCGGCTCGCGCGTCCGCGCGGGCGTGTGATGGCCGTGCGACTGAAGTTCCGCTTCCGGTGGTGGCCGGAGTTCGGCTATCGTCGAGGGGTCCAGGGGGGTTGAAGTCCATGTCGTTCTCGCTCCTCCATCCCGATCCGATGCCGCTGCGCGAGGTTCTGCGCGGCCTCCGGCACGGACTGCGCCGAAGCCGGAAGGCGCTGCCTTCGGCGAAGGACGTGCTGCCGCGTCCTGCGGCACGGATCGCGGGGCCCGTGCTCGACGGGCTCGACACGCTCGCGGGCGGCATGGACGCCGCCGTGACCGACCTTGCCAAGCGGCTTCTCGGCGCCGATGCGGACCGGGTTCCGCCCTTCGAGGTGCTGGCCTCCGACCCTCGGTGCGACGAGCTTTTCGCCGCCGCCATCTACGGCGCGCTCCGCGGCGCGCTGCGGCGGATGGGCGACGGCGACGCCTTCGTGAGCGAAGCCGCCGCGCGCCGTGCCTTCTCCGAGGTCGTGAGCCGCCGTGTGCCCATGCCGGCTCCGGCCGCCGTCGCGGCGGACCTCGGGCTGCGGCTCATCGTGGCCGAGGTGGTCCGCGATATCGCAGCCGACCGCGAGACCCGCGTGGACAGCGCCCGGATCCTCTCCGTGGCGGTGGTCGCGGCACTCCTGTGGCTGATGTCCGACCGTTGCGCCGCCGACGCGGGTAGCGCGCTCGATGCGGCGACCGACATCGCCGTCGTGCTCGCGGGCGAGATCGCGTCGATCGCCGCGGCGCGGGACCGCGATCGCCTCGTCACGCTCCTTATGGATTTCGCCGAGCATGTCTGACCGCCGTGCAAGCGCCGAGGCGCTTCCGGCGACGGTCGAGCCGGTGCGGGTCGCGGCGCGGCGCCTGCGCTGGTTCCGCGCGGCGCTCGCGCGCTTCCTCGACCGGCTCGGCGGCGAGATCGGCTGCGACTTCGAGGTCGACGAGCCAAGGCTCGCGGCGGCCTTCGTCTCGTGGTTGCGCGCCGTCGCGGCGCAGAAGCCCCACGACCCCGGCGCGCGTCGCGCCTACTTCGAGTTCGCCGCCGGGCTGATGCTGCGCGAGCTGGTCCGCGACATGCCGATCCGCGCCACGCGCGCGCCGGACCGCGCCGCGCCGGACTCCGCAGCCCGGTTCTGGCCCGAAGGCTACGCCGCGACGACGTTCTGCATGGCCGTGACCGCAGCGGCCCTGCGGCAGGAGTTCGACGCCGACTTCGCGGTCGCGCCGGAGATGGACGACGTGCGCCAGTGGTGGTCGTTCCGCGAGAACGCCGCCGAGGATCCCGCGATGGCCGTCGCGTTCCTCGACATGTTCACCGGGCACGAGCCCGACTGGATGACGCCCGGCCTGTTCCCCGCGCGGCTCCGGCGCGAGCTCGGCGCCAGCCTCGCGGCCGCGGTGCCGTAGCGCCGTGCGCCACGACTACGCCTCGATGGGGTTCTACACGTTCGACTGCCTCGGCTGGCCGTTCTCCGCGGTGCCGGAAGGCGGGGGCACGCACATGATCGACGAGATCACCCTCGCCGTCTCGGGCGCCGCCGGCACGGCCGCCATCGTCGGCGCGAAGCTCGGGCTCCGCACGCTCGCGGTCGGCGGCATGGGCCGCGACATGCTCGGCGACTGGGCGTTCCGGCGGCTCGAGGACTTCGGCATCGGCACCTCGGCGATGCAGCGCCTCGACGGCGTGCCGACCTCGAGCTCGATCGTGCTCACGCGCGCGGACGGCTCGCGCCCCGCGCTGCACCTCAAGGGCGCGACGGGGCATTTCGTGGTCGAGGAGCGGGACTTCGACGCCGTGACCGACGCGACCGTGTTCCACCTCGGCGGCGTCGGGCTGATGGACGCGATGGACGGCGCGCGCAATGCGGCCCTGATCCGGCACGCGAAGGCACGCGGCGCGATCACCACGGTCGACATCTTCGCAAGCTCGCCCGCGGACCTGCCCGACGTCGAGGCGGTGCTGCCGTGGACGGACTACTTCATGCCCTCGGTGGAGGAGGCCGCCGCGCTGACGGGCGCCACCGACCTCGGCGAGATGGCGCGCTTCTTTCTCGACCGCGGTGCGGGGGCCTGCGTGTTCACGCTCGGCGCGGGCGGCGCCTATTACCACGACCGCGCCGGGCTCACGTTCCGGCAGCCCGCGTTCGACGTAGCGGTGCGCTGCACCTGCGGCTGCGGCGACACGTTCAACGCGGGCCTCGCCGCGGGCCTCGTGACCGGGCTCGGGATCGAGGAGACCGTGCGGCTCGCGCAGGCCTGCTCGGCGCTCAACGCCACCGGCCTTGGGAGCCAGGCTGGCATCGTCTCGATGGCGGAGACGCGCGCGTTCATGGCGCGGGCCTCCGTCCGCGCCGCCTGAGCGCTCAGAGCCGGCCCCAGAGGTCGTAGTCGCCCGCCTCCTCGATCTCGGCGGTCACGATGTCGCCGGGAGCGAGCGCCTCGTGGCCCCAGTCGATGTAGAGCGCCCCGTCGATCTCGGGCGCGTCGGCGGTGGTGCGGCAGGTCGCGCCCTCGGCATCGACCGCGTCCACGATGGCGCGCATTCTCGTGCCGACTCGGGCGGCGAGCTTGCCCGCGGAGATTTCCTGCGCGCGCGCCATGAAGCGCTGCCAGCGCTCCTCCTTGACCGCTTCGGGCACCTGGCCCGGCAGCGCGTTCGACCGCGCGCCGGCGACGTTCTCGTAGCGAAAGCACCCCACGCGGTCGAGCTGCGCCTCGCCGAGCCAGTCGAGGAGCACCTCGAACTCGGCTTCCGTCTCCCCGGGATAGCCCACGATGAACGTCGAGCGGAGCGCGATCTCGGGGCAGACCGCGCGCCAGGCGGCGATCTCGTCGAGCGTCCGCGCCGCCGCCGCGGGCCGCGCCATCCGCCGCAACACGCCCGGATCGGCGTGCTGGAACGGGATGTCGAGATAGGGCAGGACCAGCCCCTCGGCCATCAGCGGCACCAGATCGCGGACATGGGGGTAGGGGTAGACGTAGTGCAGCCGCACCCACGCCCCGAGCGCGCCGAGG
>CBDCNH010000006.1:0-2580 GCA_965219015.1 Paracoccaceae bacterium | reverse complement strand
GGCCTTGTTCTTTCCGTACCAGTAGGCCGATACCGAGTGGGCCGCGTCGATCACGCCGTCGTTCGTCGCGTCGAGCACCTGGAAGGCCCCTACGACCGCGCCCGCGGGCAGAAGGTCCACCCGCATCCGGCCGCCTGACATCGCCTCGACGCGGGCAGTGTATTCGCGCGCGAAGTCCATCCAGATGTCGGACGCGGGCCACGAGGTCTGCATCTTCATCACCATCGGCGCCTGCGCCAGCACGGCGGGCGCCGCGAGCGCGCCGGCGCCGGCGACGCCGCCGGCGAGCGCGCCCGAGCGCAGGAAGCTGCGGCGCGAAAGCGCCTGCTTGGGGGTGTTCGTCATGCTGTTCCTCCCAGAACGGTCCCGCGCTTGCTGCGCGCTGTGGGCGGCCTCCCCGGCCTGTCTAACCACCGACAGTCAGCGAGGCGCGGCCTCATTGCAAGCGCTTTGGGCGCCGGTGCCCGATGTGACCGCTAACGGCGAAACCGCGCGGCGCGGAAAGCGGCAGGCATTGCGGGCGGCATGAGGACGGAGGACACTCCGGCATGGATCTGATCGTGTTCCTCAGCATTCTCGCGGGCCTCTTCGGGCTCGTGGGCATCGCCGAGCCGCTCGCGCAGAGGTTGCGGCTGCCGTTTTCCGTTCTCCTTGCGCTCATGGGCATCGTCGTGGGCGCAGGCGCGGGGTTCCTGCTGCGGACCGACATCACCGACGCGCTCAACCCGGTGGCGCTCTCGATCCTGACGCTGCCGATCAGCAGCAAGCTCTTCCTCTACGTGTTCCTGCCGACGCTGCTCTTCCAGGTGGCGCTGACGCTCGACCTGCGCCGGATGCTCGACGACTGGGTGCCGGTGCTCGTGCTCGCCGTCCTCGCCGTGGTGCTCGCCACGCTGGTGATCGGCACGGCGCTCCTGCCGTTCGCGGGCCAGCCGCTCGTCGTGTGCCTCCTCGTCGGCGCGGTGGTGGCGACCACGGACCCTTCCGCCGTCGTCGGCATCTTCCGCGAGATGGGCGCGCCGCAGCGGCTGGCGCGGCTCATCGAGGGCGAGAGCCTCCTGAACGACGCCGCCGCCATCGCGCTCTTCGGCTTCTTCGCGGCGCTGGTGCTGCCTGGCGCCGCGGCGATCTCGCTCGACGCGCAGCTCGCGCGCTTCGCCGTCCTTCTCCTCGGCGGCACCGCGACGGGCTTTGCCATCGCGGGGGCGACGGTCTGGCTGATGGAGCGGCTCCGCGGGCACCGGTTGGCGCAGGTCTCGGTCAGCGTGGCGCTGCCCTACGTCACCTACATCGTCTCCGAGCAGGCGCTCGAGGTCTCGGGCGTCGTGGCGGTCGTGGTCGCGGGCATGGTGATGAACTTCGCCGGCCCGTCGCGGCTGCCGCCGAACCACTGGGCGTATCTCCGCGAGACGTGGGAGCTGCTGGCGCACTGGGCGGGGTCGATCGTGTTCCTCCTCGCGGCCCTCCTCGTGCCGCGGCTCCTGCGCGGCGTGACCTGGGGCGAGGTCGGGCTCGTCGGCGTGGTGGTGGTGGCGGCCTTCGCGGCGCGGGCGATCATCCTCTTCGGCGTGCTGCCGCTCCTCGCCGCGCTGCGCCTCTCGCCGCCGGTGAGCCGGCCCTACAAGCTCGTCATCCTCTGGGGCGGGCTGCGCGGCGCGGTCACACTGGCTCTCGTGCTGGCGGTGTCGGAGAACGCGGCGCTGCCGGCCGACGCGCAGCGGCTCGTGGCGGTGCTCGCGACCGGGTTCACCATGTTCACGCTCCTCGTGCAGGGCACCACGCTCCGCGCCGTGATCCACCGCGTCCGGCTCGACCGGCTGTCGCCGCTCGAGGCGGCGCTGCAGAACCAGATCGTCGCCGTGGCGCTGCAGAGCGTGCGCGAGGAGGTGGCGGACGCGACGAAGCGCCACCAGCTCACGCGCGACATCGTGCGCTCGGAGGCGAAGGCCTTCGCGGTGCGGCTCGACGCGGCGGTGGCGGCCGCCGAGGAGGGCGCCGAGATCCTCGACCGCGACCGCATCACGCTCGGGCTCGTCACGCTCGCGGGCGCCGAGCGCGAGGCGATCCTCGAGGGCTTCCGCGCCGGCGACATCTCGCCGGGGCTCGTCGAGCGGATGCTCGCGGACGCCGCGCGCCTCATCGAGCGCACCCGCGCGGGCGGCCGCATCGAGTACCGCCGCACGGGTCGCGAGAACATCGCCTACGGGCGGCTCCATGCCTTTGCCTACGCGCTGCACCGACGGCTTCACATCTCGGGGCCGCTCGCGCGCATCGCCGCCGACCGGTTCGAGATCCTCATCATCCTGCGGATGATCCTGCGTGACCTGCACGGCTTCGTGGACACCAAGATCGTACGGATCCACGGCCGGCGCGTGGCCGATCTCATGCACGAGGTGCTGGGGCGCCGCGAGGAGGACGTGGACCGCGAGCTCGACGGGCTCCGGCTGCAATACCCCGGCCACGCCGACGAGGTGGAGCGCCGCTTCATCCGCAAGGCGGTGCTCCGGCTCGAGGAGCGCGAGTTCGACGCGAGCCGCGACGACGGGCTGATCGGCAGCGACCTCTACCAGCTCCTCGCGC
>CBDCNH010000005.1:0-855746 GCA_965219015.1 Paracoccaceae bacterium | reverse complement strand
TGGCGATGGCGCGCGCGGTCTATCACGAGCTTTCCCTGTCGCGAACGCTCAGTGAAATGGCAACGCTACGGGTCGGAAGCCTGTGCAACGCGCCCTACGAGATTCATCAGCATCGCCGCTTGGCCCTGGCCGCCGACGTGCCCCCATGGAAGATCGATGCCGCCATCGATCCTGCTGGCTCGGATCGGCTGAGCCCGGAAGAACAGACCGTGCTTGCGTTCACCGACGCGGTTGTCAGAGCAGGACAGGCAGACGACGCGCTGTTCCAGCGAGCGCTGGTGCAGCTCGGTGAGCGGGGCGTGACCGAGTTGACGCTCGTGGTCGGCTTCTACCTGATGGTGAGCCGGTTCCTGAACACGATGGGGGTCGAGATCGAGCCGATGGCTGCGTGAAGACGGGTTGTGCAAGTGCACAGCCCTGAGAGTCATCAGCGTGGCAACCTCTCGGCGGGCCGCGTTACCTTGTCACGCGTACTTCAGCTTCGGATACCAGTCCGTCCCGCGCCCCTGCGGCGTGGTGTCGAGCAGCGTCCAGAGCGCCGACATGTCGGGG
Source organism: Paracoccaceae bacterium (assembly GCA_965219015.1). Taxonomy (GTDB): domain Bacteria; phylum Pseudomonadota; class Alphaproteobacteria; order Rhodobacterales; family Rhodobacteraceae; genus CBDCNH01. The sequence continues at coordinate 855,194 of CBDCNH010000005.1, read as the reverse complement.
GCATCGTGCGGGTCTTGTCCGGGGTCGGCCATTTCCATGCTGCCCTCGCCACTCCAGAAGTGGCGGATCGTGCCGCCCGCCCGGGTGAAGACGTTGTAGCCGGGCATGTCGGCGTCGTCGGCGCTCACGTAGTCGCGCGTGAAGTCGCCGCTGGTGTCCGCAAAGAGCGGCAGGTTGCGCCAGCCGCGCTCGGTGCCGTAAGCGGCGATGCGCTCGATCGGCGAACGCGCCACCATGGCGAAGGCGGCGCGGTGCCGAGCATGCGGCGCGATGCCGTCCCAGGCGCTCATCTGCGAGGTGCACATGGGGCAGCCTTGTTTCCGCTCGGGGCCGTACATGAAGCTGTAGACGATCAAGGTGTCCTTGTCGCCGAACAGGTCGGCGAACGAGACCGGGCCGTCGGCGCTGTCGAACCGATAGTGCTGCTTCACCTCGCCGCCGGGCGGCAAGGCGCGGCGCTGCGCGGCCACGCGGGCGATGTGGCGGCGCAGCTCGATCTCTTCGGCCAACAGCGCGTTGCGCGCTTGGCGATAGGCCTTGCTCTCGTTGGGCTTGTGGGTCTCATTGGTCGCCGCGAGTTCGGTCGCGGGCTTGAGTGCCGCGTTTCTTTCATGCCATGCTCCATTCGTTGAATGCTTGTTTCGTCGTCGTTTCGACGCGTCACGCCTCGCCGGCATACGCGGCTTCGAGCGCGGCGATGTCGAACTTGACCATCGTCATCATCGCATCGGTCGCGCGCTTGGCCTTGGCCCGGTCGGCGTCGCGCAGCATGTCGAAGAAGACCTTCGGCACGATCTGCCACGACAGGCCGAAGCGGTCTTTCAGCCAGCCGCAGGCCTCCGGCGTTCCGCCCTCGAGCAAGGCGTTCCAGTAGCGATCGAGCTCGGCCTGGTCGTCGCATGGAACGACGAACGACACGGCTTGGGTGAAGGCGGCGGCGCCAGCCGCCGTGAAGGCGGTGAAAGGCTGGCCGAACAACTCGAACTCGACGATCTTCACCGAGCCCGGCGGGCCGCTCGGCGACTCGCTCGGCATGGCCGTGGTGCGGACGACACGCGAATCGGGGAAGGTGGCGGCGTAGAAAGCAGCCGCTTCTTCGGCTTGCTCGGCGTACCAGAGGAAGGGGGTGATCTTCTGCATGGTCTTGTTCTTTGAAGCTGTTGCGTGAAGCGGGTCAGCGCTTGCCGGCGACCATGGCGAAGGCGGCGCCCTGCGGGTCGGTGCATTGGGCGATCCAGGCGTCACCAGGCACTTGTTGGGGCTCCTGGCACAAGGTGCCGCCGCCACGCTTCACCCGCTCGATGGCCGCGTCGAGCGCGTCGACGGCGAAATAGTAGAGCCAGGTCGGCTGCGGCGTGTCGGCCGTCTTCGTCATCATGCCGCCGATCGTTGCACCGCCGACGGCGAAGGTCTGGTAGGTGCCCATCGGCCCCATGTCGATGGCTTCGGCCTTGGTCCAGCCGAACAAGCGCGAATAGAAGTTGAAGGCTTGCTCGCCGTCACGGGCGTGCAGTTCGTGCCAGCCGACGTGGCCGGGCTTCATGGGGGGTGCGGTTGGCGGCGCGTCGTCGTTCGATCCCTTGAAAAGGATGAAGCCGGCGCCGCCCGGATCGGCCACGACGGCAAAGCGGCCGACCTCCGGAATGTCTTCCGGGGCTCTGAACACGGTGCCACCGGCGGCCTCGACACGCTCGGCATAGGCATCGACATCGTCGACGCCGATGTAGCCCATCCACATCGGCGGCATGCCACGCGCATGCTCCGGAACCGGCATCAGCCCGGCCACCATCGCCGGGCCGTTCGAGAACAGCGTGTAGGAGCGATCGGTTGCGCCGGAATCGCGGGCGTGCCAGCCGAACACGGCGGGGTAGAAGGCCTCGGCGGCATCGGTGTCGGTGGTCATCACGTCGTACCAGACGAACGATCCTGTAAGGCTCGGCATGATTTCTACTCCTCGGGTTTCGGATGGAAGAAGTCGTTGGCATGGCCGGAATCGACCGTCGTGTTGGTACCAACTGGTCGGTATGTTGCCGGAACTGCGAGCGCCTTGTCAACTCGGCCGGCCGTGCCGGTCGTTCGAGTCCGATCCTCGCCGCCGAAAGGGTCAGTGGGTGTCGACGCTCTCGACCCGGGGGTTCGCGTCCGCCCGGCCCTTGCCGCCGCTGCGCAGCGACGCCAGCACAAGGCCACCGGCGATCAGCAGCGCGCCCGCCGCGTGATACAGGTGCAAGCGTTCGCCCAGAAAAACGAGCGCCAGCACGGCGCCGAACACCGGCATGAGATGCGCCGACTGGCCGGCCCGTGCCGCGCCGATCAACTCGATGCCGCGGTTGAAGAACAGATAGGCCACGAGGGAAGGCAGGACGGCCGTATAGGCCATCGCCGCGTACGAGCTCGCGCCGCCGCGAATGCGCGCGCCGGTGCTCAGCTCCCACAGATAGAACGGCAGGATCATCAAGACGCCGATGCCGATCGTCACGGCCACGAAAGCAAGCGGGTGCACGGCCGGCCGTCGCCGCAGCAGCGGCGAGTAGCCCCCGTAGATGGCCACCGCGGCGAGGATCCAGAGATCGCCGGCATTGAAGGTCAACTGCCGCAGCGCCTCGATCGACCCGTGGCCCGCGATCACGGCGACGCCGAGCAACGAAACCAGCACGCCGAGCGCCTGACCGATGCCCGGCCGGTCGCCGAACAACGCGAAGGCCCACAGCAGCACCATGATGGGTGCGGCCGACTGCAGCAACAGCGCGTTGAGCGCCGGGGTCGTCTGCAGGCCGATGTACGACAGCGTGTTGTACGAGGCGATGCCGGTCGCCGCGAGCATCAGCATGACCGGCCAGTGGCGGCGCATGACGGGCCAGTCGCGCTTGAGGTAAGGCCAGGCAAAGCCGATCGCCAGCGCGAACGCGCCCGTCCAGCGCCAGAACGCCAGGGTGATCGGCGGCACCTGCCCGGCCACGGCGCGGCCGATGACGATGTTGCCCGCCCAGAACAGGTTGACGAGCGCGAGCAAGGTCCAGGCGGACGACCAGAGACGTTCGGCGAGTCTTCTCATGGCGGGGCGAGGGGGCGGGGCGGTGATGGTGAACGAGCGCTCATCGGACGTCGGGCATACAGGTTGCTCGTTTCGCGCACCACCCTCCGGAAACAACCATGACCTTGACCTACGGCCAGACCCCCTTCGGCAGCAAGTCCCGAGGCGTATTCAATTTTTCGCGGCAAGGGCCCGACCGGGTCTTGTACTGGGAGCCGTTCGCCAAGCGCGTGCGCATCGAGTTCGGCGGTGCGACGATCGCCGACAGCCGCCGCGTCATGGCGCTGCACGAGACCGATCACCTGATGGTCTTCTACTTCCCGACCGAGGATGTCGACATGGAGTGGCTGGCGCCGACCGACCATCGCACGACCTGTCCGATCAAGGGCGACGCCTCGTACTGGTCGGTGCAGACGGGGTGCCAGATCGTCGAGAACGCGGCCTGGGCCTACAAAACGCCGATCGATTCGGCGCCGTGGCTGGCCGGGCACATCGCCTTCGTCTACGACAAGATGGACGCCTGGTATCAGGAAGACGAGAAGGTCTACGCCCACCCGCGCGACCCCTATCACCGCTGCGACATCCACACGACGTCGCGCACCGTGACGGTTCGCTGCGGCGATACCGTCGTGGCCACATCGACCCGGCCGCGCATGTTGTTCGAGACCGGCCTGCCGCCGCGCTTCTACCTGCCGCCCGACGACGTGCGCATCGATCTGCTGGAACGCAGCGACAACGTGTCGCAGTGTCCGTACAAAGGCGACGGCCAGCACTGGCATTTGAAAGTGGGCGAGAGCCGCATTGAAGACGCTGCGTGGAGCCTGCCGAGGCCCATCGGCGAGACGCAGAGCATCGTCGACTACGTGTGCTTCTATTCGGGCAAGGTTCGGGTCGAGGTCGACGGCGAGCGGCTCGAAGATTGATCTCCGGCACCGGCGACGGCTTGGCCATCAGGCGGTCAAGCTTCATCGTGCGTCGGGCGGGCGCTGCAGCAGGCCAGCGGGGGCGCGGAGCAGCGTGCCGGCGTCAGGCAGCAGGCAGGCCGGCGAGCAGCGCCTCGCTGACCTCGATGCCGTCGCGCTCGGCGTGTTTCAGCAAGGCTTCACGGCGGGCGCCCGGCAGCCGGACGCCGTCGTCGACGAGTATCTCGCGCACCAGCACTTCGAGCCGGTCGAGATAAGCCTCGGTGCCGGCGAGCGCGCCCGGGTCGATGACGAGAAAGGCCTGACCGATGCCGGGCCGGTTGCCTTCGTCGACGAAGAAGCTCGATGCCTCGAAGCCGAAGCGGGCACCGATCAAGGCCGTGACCAGCAGCTCGACCACGAGCGCAAGCATCGCGCCTTTCGGGCTCGACACCGCACCGATCGGCAGCATCGAGCCGGCCAGGCCGGCCTGCGGGTCGGTGGTGGGTTCGCCCTGGGCATCGAGCGCCCAGCCGAGCGGAATCGCTTCGCCCTTCTTCGCTGCGACCATGAGCTTGCCGCGCGCCACCTCGCTCAGGCTGAGGTCGATCAGGAGCGGCGCTTCACCCCGACGCGGAAAGATTGCCGCGACCGGGTTGGTGCCGAAGATCGGGTGCTTGCCGCCGGCCGCGGGCATCGCCGCCGGCGAGTTGGCGAAGCCGAGGCCGACCAGGCTTTCGGCCGCAGCGCTGCGCAGATGGTCGACGATCACGCCGGCGTGATGGCTGCGCACGACGCCGGCGAAGCCGAGGCCGAATGCGCGCGCCCGGTTGCAGGCCTCGGCGACGGCGAGCTCGCAGGCCGGAAAGGCCAGCCCATCGCCGGCATCGACGATGGCCACCGCGCCCTTCTCCTTGCCGATGCATGCGACGGCGGCACCGTCGACGCGGCCGTTGCGCAGATGCGTGGCGTACTGCGCCACCCGGCTCAGGCCGTGCGACGCGAGCCCCTGGGCTTCGGCGAGCACCAGCGCCTTGGCGGTGGCTTCGGCCATGGCCGGATTGGCGCCTGCGGCCTGCAGAGCAGCGGCAACGCGTTGTCTGGCGTCGGCGAGCGTCAACGTCGCCATCAGCGCAGCGCCTCCAGGACCTTGTCGGCGATCAGCGACGAGACGCGATCGTTCGACTCGGCCGACACGCCGGCGATGTGCGGCGTCAGCAGCAGGTTCGGGCAGTCGGCAAAAGTATTGGCTGCGACCACCGGCTCGTCGGCGAACACATCGAGGGCGGCGCCGCCGAGCTGGCCGCTCTTCAGCGCGGCGACCAGTGCGGCTTCGTCGACGATGCCGCCACGCGCCGTGTTGATCAGCACCGCGCCCGGCTTCATGGCAGCGATGCGGGCGGTGTCGAACAGGCCCCGCGTCGACTCCGTCAACGGCACGTGCAGGCTCATCACATCGGCCATCCGGGTCACCTCGTCGAGGCCCATCGGCTCGACGCCGGCCTCGGCGTAGATGGCATTGCGCGCACCGAGCACCGGGTCGAACGCCAGCACCCGCATGCCGACGCCGCGGGCCAGCTTGGCGGTGAGCTGGCCGATCGAGCCAAAGCCGACGAGGCCCAGCGTCTTGCCGCCGATCTCGCGGCCGTTCGACAGGGCATTGCGCGGCCAGCCGCCGGCCGCGACCTCGGCAGTCGAGCGGTAGGCGCCGCGCAGCAGCAGCATGGCCGTGCCGATCACGTACTCGGCCACCGACAACGCGTTGGCGCCGGTGGCCGGAATCACCTGCATGCCGCGCGCCGTGCAGGTGTCGACATCGATGTTGTCGAGGCCAACACCGAGCCGGCCGACGACCTTGCAGCGAGCCATCACATCGAGCAACGCGCCACGCACCTGCGTGCGGTTGCGAACGATCAGCGCGTCGGCCCGGCCGGCTTCGGCTTGCAGCCGTGCCGCATCGTCAACCAGCTTGGCGTCGTAGAACACGTCATGCACATCGGCGAGCCGCGCGACCGCGGCATCGTCCATGAACTCGCTGATGACGACCCTCATCGACGTGCTGCCCATTGCCAGGTCGAACCAACCGTCATGCGCATCGGAAAGGGCTATGCGCTCTCGTAGAGACGCGTCATCACGAACTCGCGATGGCCCAGGGCCTCGGCCGCCGTGAGCCGGCCGTTGGCCGTGCGCAGCATGCACTCGAGCAGCTTGTCGCCCGCTTCGTCGAGGTTCATCTCGCGCTGCAGCAGGCCCGAGGTGTCGACATCGACGTGCTCACTCATCAAGCGCACAGTGCGCGGGTTGGCGCAGATCTTGATGACCGGCAGGATCGGGTTGCCGATGACGTTGCCCTGCCCCGTGGGGAAGAAATGCACCGCATAGCCCGAAGCCGCGCACAGGGTCACCATCTCGGCCGCCGCGCTCGACGAGTCCATGAACCACAGGCCCGGATGCGTGGGCATCTCGGCCTTGTCGATCACGCCGTCGACGGTGCACTTCTTGCCGATCTTCTGGATGTTGCCGAGCGCCTTCTCCTCGATGGTGGTCAGGCCGCCGGCGATGTTGCCCTTGGTCGGCTGCGAGTCCGACAGGTCGCTGGTCTTGTGCCGGTCGATCACTTCCTGGTAGCGGTCGAACATGAACATGAACTGCTTCTTCACCTCGTCGTTGGCGCAGCGGTCGGCGACGATCTTTTCGCCGCCCGTGAGCTCGGTGGTCTCGCCGAAGCACAGCGTGTTGCCGAGCGGGTGCAGCTTGTCGAAGGCATTGCCCACCGTCGGGTTCGAGCCGCAGCCCGAGGTGGTGTCGCTCTCGCCGCACTTGGTGGAGACCCAGAGCTCGGAGATCGGGCATTCCTCGCGCTGCTTCTCGCTGGCGTTCTGCACGAAGTCTCGCGCCGCCTTGGAGGCGCGCATGATGGTTTCGTGGTCGCCATGGCCCTCGATGCCGAAGCCGACCACGGGCTTGCCGGTGGCGGCGATGCCGTCGACCACCTTCTTGGTCCAGCCTTCTTCGATGCCGATGACGACGACCGCGGCCACGTTGGGGTTGCAACCGGCGCCGATCAGGGTGCGAAAGTGCAGGTCGAGGTCGGCGCCGAACTGCAGCCGGCCGTAGGGGTGGGGAATGGCCAGCGCGCCCTTGATGTTGTAGGCCACCGCTTCGGCTGCTGCGTTCGACAGGTCGTCGAGCGGCAGGATGATGACGTGGTTGCGAACGCCGACGCGGCCGTTCTCGCGCCGGTAGCCGAGGAACGTGGTGTCTTTGGAAATGATGCTCATGCCTACCACCGCTTCGTCTTGATGTTGTGAACGTGGGCGTGCTCGCCCTTCTTGATGGGCGCCACGACCTTGCCCATGTCGATGCCGTACTTGACGACCGTGTCGCCCGGCTTCATGTCGACAAGCGCCACCTTGTGGCCGATCGGGATGTCCTGCGTGGCCTTGACATCGATCGTCTTGTCTTCGTCCATGATCCAGCCGGTCATCGCCGTGCCGGCGGTCACGCCCTCGACGACGACGACAGCCACCTTGTCTTCGGCGTCGTGCAATACGAAATGAATCATGGTGTGTTCCTTGCGACAGTCGACATGCGTTGGCTCCCTGGAGGTTCGTTCGATGAGGCCATGCTAGCGGCCGCGGGTGGTGTGTCAAGCAAGTCATCCATATGACGTGAATGATACAGTGCAGCACCTTATCATCGCTGCCATGTCGCGAGTTCGAGCCGTGCCGCAGAGATCGTTGGGCCATGCCGTGTTCGCGCCGATCGCCCCGGACGCCGCCGGCATGCCGCTCTATCGCGCGGTGAAGCGATCGTTGCTGTCCGCCATCGAGCAGGCGCGCTTCAAGCCGGGCGACGCGCTGCCGAGCGAGGCCGAGCTCGGCGCGGCCTTCGGCGTCTCGGTGGGCACCGTGCGCAAGGCCGTCGACGAACTCACCGCCGAGCACGTGGTGGTGCGCCGACAGGGCCGCGGCACCTTCGTCGCCACGCACAATGCCGGCCGGCTGATGTTTCAGTTCTTCCACGTGGAACGAAGCGACGGCCTGCGCGAGCTGCCCGAGGTCGATCTGCTGTCGTTCCAGCGCGCCCGTGCCGGCGAAGACGCGGCGCAGGCGCTCGGCCTGCATGGGGGCGAACCGGTGATCGAAGTGGAGAACGCGCTCAGGCTGCAGGGGCGCGCCGTCATCCACGACCGTCTGTTTCTGCCCGCCGCCCTGTTCCGCGGCCTGAGCGAGAGGCGGCTGCGCGACCGGCCGGGCACGATCTATCAGTTTTATCAGGCCGAATTCGGCATCACGGTGCTGCGCGCCCTGGAACGCGCCCGCGCCGTTGCGGCCGACCGCGCTGCCGCAAGGGTGTTGGGCGTCGGCGTCGCCACACCGCTCGTCGAAGTGCGGCGCACGGCGCTCAGCTTCAACGACCGGCCGGTCGAATACCGCGTGTCGCTGGTCGACACCTCGCGTCACGACTACGTGAACGTGTTGTCGCGAGCGGCCTCGGCGGAGCGCGCCTGAAGCCTGCCGCCGCAGATCGTCCTGTTAGCCTTGTCTCGATGAGCAAACGCAGCGCCAAGCCGGTACGCACCTTCCCTTCGGCTCAGGACGATGCGAAGAAGGAAACGGTCGGCGCCAGCACCCGCTACGAAGGCCCGGAGAGCTCCTACCGGCTCGCTTTCACCGACACCGATTTCCTGCTGCGCGAAGAACTGCGCCCGGTTCGCCTGCAGCTCGAATTGCTGAAGCCGCAACTCGTGCAGGACGAGCAAGGCGTCGAGGCGACCATCGTCATCTTCGGCAGCGCCCGCATCGTCGCGCCGGACGTGGCGGCTCGGGAGCTCGAGGCCGCGCGCACGGCAGACGACGCCCAGGCACAGAAGCGCGCCGAAACGCGCGCGGCGATGTCGGCCTACTACGAGCAGGCGCGCCGCTTCGCCGCGCTCGTCACCGAGCGCTCGGCGTCGTTCGACAAACCCATCTTCGTCGTCACCGGCGGCGGCCCCGGCATCATGGAAGCCGGCAACCGCGGCGCCTTCGAGACGGGCGGCAAGACCGTCGGGCTCAACATCGTGCTGTCGCACGAGCAGGTGCCGAACCGCTTCATCACGCCCGAGCTGTGCTTCCAGTTCCACTACTTCGCGATCCGCAAGATGCACTTCCTGATGCGTGCGGTGGCGCTGGTGTGCTTTCCCGGCGGCTTCGGCACGCTCGACGAACTGTTCGAGGTGCTGACCCTGGTGCAGACCGGCAAGTCGCGGATGCGGCCGATCCTGCTGTTCGGCCGCGACTTCTGGACCCGCCTGATCGACTTCGATCTGCTCGTCGAGACCGGCATGATCTCGCCCGAAGACGTGAACCTGTTCCACTTTGTCGAGACCGCCGAGCAAGCCTGGGACTTGCTGGCCGAGCAGTACGGCTACGAAGCACCCGCCTGACGGCCGGCCGGACGAATGCCGGATGAACCCGCTCGGATGAATCGGCTGGCTTGAACCGGCCCGCGTGACCCGCCTGGAATGAACCGACTCGTCAGCCTGATCGGCGCGCCCACCGACATCGGCGCCGGCAGCCGCGGCGCCAGCATGGGGCCCGAGGCGCTGCGCGTGGCCGACATCGGCCCGGTGCTGGCCAGCCACGGCCTCGACGTGCAGGATCGCGGCAACCTCGCCGGTCCGGCCAACCCGTGGCAGGTGCCCGAGCAGGGTTATCGGCATCTCGACGCCGTCGTCGAGTGGAACCGCACGGTGCACGACGCGGTGTACGGCGAGCTCGTCGTTGGCCGCCTGCCGATCCTGCTCGGCGGCGACCACTGCCTCGGCATCGGCTCGATCAGCGCCGTGGGGCGGCATTGCCGCGAAGCCGGCAGGAAGCTGCGCGTGCTCTGGCTCGACGCCCATGCCGACTTCAACACCAGCGAGCTCACGCCCAGCGGCAACCTGCACGGCATGCCGGTGGCGTGCCTGTGCGGCATCGGCCCGCAGGCCTTGATCGAGATTGGCGGCCATGTGCCGGCCGTCAACCCGAAATGGATTCGGCAGATCGGCATTCGCAGCGTCGACCCGGGCGAGAAGCGCCTGGTGCACGAAGCCGGCCTCGAGGTCTTCGACATGCGCTACATAGACGAGATGGGCATGCGCCACACGATGGAGCTCGCGCTCGCCACCATCGACGCCAACACGCATCTGCACGTGAGCTTCGACGTCGATTTTCTCGACGCCGACATCGCCCCCGGCGTCGGCACCACGGTCAAGGGCGGCCCGACCTACCGCGAAGCGCAGCTCTGCATGGAAATGATCGCCGACTCGGGCGCCCTCGGCTCGCTCGACGTGATGGAGCTGAACCCGGCGCTCGACGTCAAGAACCGGACGGCCGAGCTCGCGGTGGATCTGATCGAGAGCCTGTTCGGCAAGAGCACGTTGATGCGGCGGTAGGACCAGGCCAGGACGGCTGCCGGTGGCGGCTGGAACGAGCGTCCGGGCCGAGGCGAAGGTGAGCAATGCCCCCGCACCACGGTCTGCATCGCCCGGTCGCCTTAGCATGTTGCGAAACGCCCGGGAGGCGCCAAGGTCGATAGCGATGCGAGCATCGAAGCACCACGATCCGAGCGCCACCCACACATGGAGTCCATGACATGACGAAGCCCGAAGACAAGAACCGCCCCATGGCCGAGCCCGGCAAGCAGCCGTCCGGCGCCAGCGTCGGCGGCATGGCCGCATCCGCCGACGCCGGCATCCGCGATGCGATGCAGCAGAAGACCGAACGGCAGGACGACACCTCGCGCGGCCGCGCCGCCACGGGCGAGGGCGTCGGTGCCACCGCTGCGCCGGAGCCACGCCTCGACATGGGCGGCAAGAATGAACCGGGATCGGCGGCGGGCACCTCGGCGGCGTCGCAACGACCGGCGTCCGAGGTTCGCGCTTCCAGCCCGGGCAAGGACGCGGCGGCCCGGCCGGGCCTTCCAGCCGAAAACGGTGATGCGACATCGAAATCGGCGAGCGCCGGCGCCGGCTGGGACGACGAAGACGAGTGGCGCCATGAACCGGTCGAGCCGAACGACGAGAATCCGGTCGAGTCGCTCGGCCGCTCGGTCACCGAAGCGATCACCGGCGGATCGGGCGGATCGCCCGACAAGCCGCGCAAGTGACGCGCAAGGCGTCGGCGAACGCCGGCCGGTTTCGTTGGTCGATGCCCGATGCCCGATGCCCACTGGGTGATCTCCGTTGCCCGACGACGAATTGGATGAGACCTCTCGAATGACGATCCAGGAAGAACAACAAGAAGTCGCCCCTGACAGTGTCATGAACCTGTCGGGCCACTACGCCAAGCCGGAGCCGACCCGGGCGGAGGTCGATGCCTTGCTCGGCCCGGTGCTGCTCGAGTTCGGCACGCCTTGGTGCGGCTACTGTCGAGCGGCCCAGCCCCTGATCGGCGAGGCGCTGGCCGAGCATCCGCGGGTGCACCACATCAAGGTCGAGGACGGCAGCGGGCGGCGACTCGGCCGCTCGTTCCACGTCAAGCTCTGGCCGACCCTGGTGTTCCTGAAAAACGGCAAGGAAGTGTCGCGCCTGTCGCGACCCCGCAGCGCCGATGCGATCGTCTCGGGATTGACCCAGGTCGACGCGCGGGCTACCGCCTGAGCGTCGGCCAGATCCGTTCGCGCCCTCGATCGACGCGGCCGTCGCCACCGTGCGAATCGCCACCTTCAACGTCAACGGCATCAACAGCCGCCTGCCGCGGCTGCTCGAGTGGCTCGAGGAAACCGCACCCGACATCGCCTGCCTGCAAGAGCTGAAGACATCGAACGAAACCTTCCCGAACGTCGAGATCGAGGCGGCCGGCTACAGCGCGCTCTGGCATGGCCAGAAAGGCTTCAACGGCGTTGCCGTACTGGCCCGTGGCGGCAAGCTCGTCGAACGGCTACGCGGCCTGCCGGGCGACCCCGACGATGCGCACAGCCGCTACCTCGAAGCGGCGGTGCACGGCGTCGTCGTGGCGTCGATCTACCTGCCCAACGGCAACCCGCAACCGGGGCCGAAGTTCGACTACAAGCTGAAGTGGTTCGAGCGGCTGATCGAGCATGCCGAGGCGCTCGCGCGCAGCGCAGAGCCGGTGCTGCTGGTGGGCGACTACAACGTCGTACCGAGCGATGGCGTGGGCGACATCTATTCGCCCAAGTCATGGAAGAGCGATGCCTTGCTGCAACCCGAAAGCCGCGATGCCTACGGCCGCCTGCTGGCACAGGGCTGGACCGATGCCATCCACACCTTGCACCCCGGCGAGCGGCTCTACACCTACTGGGACTACTTCCGCAACCGTTTCGAGCGCGACTCGGGACTGCGCATCGACCACCTGCTGCTCAACGCGCCGGCGGCGCGGCGGCTCGAAGCCGCCGGTGTCGACAAGTCCGTTCGCGGCCGTGAAAAGCCGAGCGACCATGCGCCGGCCTGGGTCGGGCTGGGCTAGCGAGAACCTACTGGTTCTTTCCTAGCGAACCTGCTGGTTCTTTCCTAGGAAACCTACTGGTTCTTCTTCGGCTTCGGGGGCAATGCGTTTTCCACGCGCTTGCCCACGCGCCGCACCTTGGCCGCCTGACGCTCGGCGAAATTGTTCGATGCCCGCATGGCCTTACGGCCGACCGGGGCGATCGGATCGCGCAGCCGCGGCTGGCCTGCATCCGGCCCCGCCGAGGCGCTCACCTGACGCTGCGCCTCGGGGTGCTTGGCCAGCACGTCTTCGCGGTTGCGTGCGCGCCGTTCCTGGTCGGCCTGGCTGTAGGGCTGCGCGGCAGCGCCGGCGCTGATGGCCAAGATCGACGAGGCGATTGCGAGTCTTGTCATGCTGTTCATGGGCTTGCTCCGTGATGGATGCGCAGGTGCGCGTCGGGTGCCGAGTTTGGCATGGCCTTGCCGGTCGCCGCAGCTTCGTTGCGTTCTTTGCAGCACCCCGGCGCGGCCGAGGCGAGCGCACGGCGCTTGCTCAAGCCTGCCAGACGCCGAAACCAAGCTCTCGCAGGCCGATCGCGAGCTCCACTTCCATCTCGCGCGCGCCTTCGTAGGGCATCGGGTTGTAGACCTCGTAGAGCTGCGGCAGCAGGCGCACGCCGTAGTCGCGCACGTAACGGTTGGCGCGCACGCCGGCCTTGTGCTTGTCGAAACGCGTGTCGGGATCGAGCCCCGTCATGCCGACGTAGACGAGCGGTTGGCCGAGCCGATGCTCGGGGTTGGCCATGCGAAAGCGCCGCTCGTTCCAGACCAGGTCGTCGAGCTCGACCACGTAGACGTTGTAGCGATGCGCTGCGCGACGCGATGCCATGGCGCGATTCTGGCCACGCCGCTGCAGCGCCATCGAACCGATCCCGCCGAGCCGATCCCCGAAATCGATTGCGGCAAACCGATTCCGCCGACCCGATCTTGCCGGCCGAACGCCGTCGAGCGCACGGCGCTGGGGCACGCCGCACGACCTTTCGCGCCCGCCACACGACCCTGCCGCGCTGGCGGGTGGCACGGCCCTTGCGCTTGCGGGTGACCCGTCCATCCCAAACAGGAGAACCCATGACCCCGACCCGACGCGCGTTGCTGCAACAAGGCTCGGCCGCCGCCGTCGCCGGCACCGCCCTCGCCTTGCCGATGATCGCCAAGGCGCAGCAGACCTTCAACTGGAAGATGACGAGCGCCTACGGCAAGGGCTCGCCCTTCTACATGGAAGGCCCGGGCAGCGCCACCGACCTGGCCAAGCGCGTCGAAGCGATGTCGGGCGGGCGGCTGAAGATCCAGGTGTTCGGTGCCGGCGAGCTGATCCCGGCGCTCGAAGGCTTCGACGCGGTGCGCGCCGGCACGATCGAGATGAACCATGCCAACAGCTACTTCTGGACCGGCAAGACCTTCGCCGCGCAGTATTTCTGCGCCGTGCCGTTCGGCCTCAACTTCCAGGGCATGAACGGCTGGCTCTACGACGGCGGCGGCATCGACCTGTGGAACGAGGTCTACAAGCCGTTCGGCATGGTCGCCATGCCGTGCGGCAACACCGGCGTGCAGATGACCGGCTGGTTCAAGAAGGAGATCAATTCGGTGGCCGACCTGAAGGGCCTGAAGATGCGCATCCCCGGGCTGGCCGGCAAGGTCTACGCGGCGCTCGGCGTCGACGTGAAGCTGCTGCCGGGCGGCGAGATCTTCCCGGCGCTCGAACGCGGCGTGATCGACGCTGCCGAGTTCGTCGGCCCCTTCCAGGACCGGAAGCTCGGCCTGCACAAGGCGGCCAAGAACTACTACACCACCGGCTGGCACGAGACGGCCACCGTCTCCGAGCTGCTCGTCAACAAGGCGGCCTGGGACAAGCTGCCCAAGGACCTGCAGGCGATGGTGGAGAACGCGGCAGCGGCCTGCAACGTCATCAGCGAGGCCTGGTGCCAGCGCACCAATGCCGAGGCGATGGAAGACCTGATCAAGAACCAGGGCGTGATGGCGCGGCCGCTGCCCGACGAGGTGGTGGCCAAGCTGCGCGAGGTGACGCACCAGGTGCTCACCGATGCGGCGGCCAAGGACGCGACGACGAAGAAGGTGCACGAGTCGTACATGGCGTACTTGAAGAAATTCGCCGACTGGTCGGGCTACAGCGAGAAGCCCTACCACGACAAGATCCTGCGGGCTTAGACACCCGTGGGCACCTCCGGCCCGGCCGGCTCTGCGCCGGCCGGTGCAGAGCCGGGTGGCGGCAACACGCCGTCGCGGACGCGGTCGCTGGTGGCCGGTATCGAGCGCGGCGTCGACGCGATCGGCCGGGCCGCGTCGTGGCTCACGCTCGCCGTCGTCGTGCTGATGGCCGTCGACGTGCTGCTGCGCTATGGCTTCAGCATCGGCTCGGTCTGGTCGCAGGAACTCGAGTGGCACCTGTTGTCGCCGCTGGTGCTGTTCGGCATGACGTATGCGCTGCAGAAGGGCGACCATGTTCGCGTCGACGTGCTCTATGCGCGCTACTCGCCACGCGGCCAGGCCGCGATCGACCTGCTCGCCGCGCTGCTCGCCGTGGCGATGGCCGGGCTCGTGGTCCGCTATTCGATCCACTACGTGCAGCAGTCCTACAGCATCGACGAGGTCTCGGCCGACCCCGGCGGCCTCACGCATCGCTGGATGCTCAAGGCGCTGATCCCCGTCGGCTTCGCCGTCTTCGCCGTGCAGGCTGCGGCCCAAGGTGTGGACGCTGCGTTGCGGCTGAAGAAGCGACACGACGCATGAGATTCGCCCGGCCGATCGAAGCGGGTCATCGGCGCTGCGCGAGTCGGGCCGAAAGCCGCAGGCTGCATCCATGAGCCTTCAGGAATGGCTGGCGATCGGCCTGCTGATCGGCTTCTTCGTGCTGCTGATCGCGGGCGTTCCGGTCGGCATCACCTTGGCGGCGAGCGGCTTCGTGTTCGGCTTCATGGGCTTCGGCGAGTCGCTCTTCAACTTGCTGCCGGCGCGCATCTACGGCGTGGTCGCCAACTACCAGTGGCTGGCCATTCCGCTCTTCGTCTTCATGGGCGTGATGCTCGAGAAGTCGCGCCTCGCCGAAGACCTGCTCGACGTGATCGGCCACCTGGCCGGCGGCATGCGCGGCGGCATGGCGCTGGGCATCATCGGCGTCGGCGTGCTGATGGGCGCCACCACCGGCATCGTCGGCGCCACCGTCATCACGCTCGGCCTGCTCACCCTGCCGACGCTGCTGCGCCGCGGCTACGACCCGGCCATTTCGTGCGGCGCCATCTGCGCCTCGGGAACGCTCGGCCAGATCATCCCGCCGAGCCTGGTGCTGATCCTGCTCTCGGACATCATGCAGCTCTCGGTCGGCACGCTGTTCGCCGCTGCCATGCTGCCGGGCGTCATGCTGGCCGGCCTCTATGCCGCGTGGATCGTCGTGAACGGCGTGCTGCGGCCGAACGCGATGCCGCCGCTGCCGCTGGCCGAGCGCCAGGCCCTGTCGCGGCGCGAGCTCTGGCTGCGTGTGCTGAAGGTGGCGCTGCCGCCGCTGGCCCTGGTGTTCTCGGTGCTCGGTTCGATCATCGCCGGCATCGCCGCGCCGACCGAAGCGGCTTCGATGGGCGCGCTCGGCTCGATCCTGGTGGTAGCGCTGGCGCGCCGGTTGTCGCTCGGCGTGCTGCGCGAGGTGATGCGCTCGACGACGCGCATCTCGGCGATGGTGCTGTTCATCCTGATCTGCTCGCAGGTCTTCAGCCTGGCCTTTCGTGGCCTGCGCGGCGACCAGCTCATCGAAGACCTGTTCGCCTTGCTGCCCGGCGGCGTCAACGCCGGCATCTGGTTCCTGATGGCGCTGATCTTCGTGCTCGGCTTCTTCCTCGAATGGATCGAGATCAGCTACATCGCCGTGCCGCTGTTCCTGCCGATCTTTCGCAACGCCGGGGTCGATCCGGTCTGGCTGGCGATGCTCATCACCGTCAACCTGCAGACCTCGTTCCTGACGCCGCCGTTCGGCTGGGCGCTGTTCTTCCTGCGCGGCGTGGCACCGCCGCAGATCACCACGCGGCACATCTATCGCGGCGTCGTGCCGTTCGTGGCGCTGCAGATTCTGGGCATCGTGCTGCTGTTCAGCTTCCCGAAGATCGCCACCTGGCTGCCGAAGGCGATCGGCTGGTAAAGCCGGCGATCAGGGCAGCGCGCGCGGCGGGAGCGGCGCATGCGAGCGACACCGCGGGCGCGACCGATCGTCGACGCACGCGTTCAATCGATGCGCAGTGTCGCCAACACCCGCGGCACGACGCTGGTCTTGTCGCGCTGCACCAGCAAAGCCTCGCCCGATCGCGCGTAGTGGCCGGCCAACGCGGCGACGTTGACCTGATGCGTCACCCACACCTGGAAGCCGGGTGCTTTTTCGTCGGCGAGCTTGGCCAACTCGGCACGCAGCGCCGCCGTCTGCGCCGGCTCGCGCGAGCGGTCGTCGATGAACGAGTCGAGCGGCGCCCAGTGCTGCACGCTGCCGAAGGCCAGGCGCGCCGTGTCCAGGCAGCGGCAGCGCGAACTCGAGCGCACGTTAGACGGCGCCAAGCCGCGATCGCGGTACCAGGCGCCGATTCGGCGCGCCTGCGCCCGGCCTTCGTCGCTCAGGTTGCGCTGCGTGCTGCAGTCGTGGGCGCGCAAACCCGGCGGGTCATAGGTGCCGGGCGCCAGCGCGTGGCGCATGACGACGACCAGGCCGTTGCCGCCACGCAGGATCGCCGCGGGGTCGCCGGTCGCCTCGGCTGCCGTTGCGGCCAGCGCTGGATGGGCCGGCCAAGGCAGCGCGACGGCACCGGCCAGCGAAAGCAATGAACGTCGTTGCATGACGCGACCGTAGCGCTTTTTCCTGAACACGGCACGACGCGGTATGGCGGGCTCGTCGGCACATCTGCCAAGCGAGCAGATCGGCCGGCGGCGATGCCCCTGCCGATCGGCTGCGGGTTGACGCGGCGACACGTCAGCCACGCGCCGGCCCAGACTGTGCGATGCGTCGAGCAGTGCCGAGTCGAGCCGCAAATCGCGGCGCCACGCTCTTGCTAAGCTTGCCGCATGACCCGCATCCTGCACCGCCAGTTGCAAGCCACGCCGCCGGTCGCCGTGTCGGCGCGCGGCGTGACGATCGTCGACGCCGAAGGCCGCGAATACATCGACGCCTCCGGCGGCGCGGCCGTTTCGTGCCTCGGCCACAGCCACCCCGACGTGCTCGCCGCCATGCACGAGCAGATCGACCGCATCGCCTACGCGCACACCGGCTTCTTCACGACCGAGGTCGCCGAAGCGCTCGCCGACCATCTGCTGACGCGCGCGCCGGCGGGCATGTCGCATGTCTACCTGGTCTCGGGCGGGTCGGAGGCGATGGAAGCGGCGCTGAAACTGGCGCGGCAATACTTCGTCGAGATCGGCCAGCCCGAGCGCCACCACTTCATCGCCCGGCGCCAGAGCTACCACGGCAACACGCTGGGCGCGCTGGCCGTCGGCGGCAACGCCTGGCGGCGGCGCCAGTTCGCACCGCTGCTGATCGACGTGACCCATGTGTCACCTTGCTACGAATACCGGGACCGGCGCGACGACGAGACGCCGGCTGCCTATGGCGAGCGCCTGGCGCGCGAGCTCGAAGACGCCGTGCAGCGCCTCGGCCCGGCCACCGTGATCGCCTTCTGCGCCGAGACGATCGGCGGCGCGACCGCCGGCGTCATCCCGGCCGTGCCCGGCTACTTCCGGCGCATTCGCGAAGTCTGCGACCGGCACGGCATTCTCTTCATCGCCGACGAGGTGATGTGCGGCATGGGCCGCACCGGCACGCTCTACGCGACCGAGCAGGAGGGCGTGGTGCCCGACCTCGTGGCCATCGCCAAAGGCCTGGGCGGCGGCTACCAGCCGATCGGCGCCGTGCTGGTGCAGCACAAAGTCGTCGCTGCGCTGGCGCGCGGCAGCGGCCGCTTTCAGCACGGCCACACCTACATCGGGCATCCGGTCGCCTGTGCTGCGGCGCTTGCCGTGCAACGGGTGATCGAACGCGACCACCTGCTCGACGCGGTGCGTTCGCTCGGCGCACAGCTCGACGCGCGCTTGCACGAACGAT
Organism: Paracoccaceae bacterium; assembly: GCA_965219015.1. Classification (GTDB taxonomy): domain Bacteria; phylum Pseudomonadota; class Alphaproteobacteria; order Rhodobacterales; family Rhodobacteraceae; genus CBDCNH01. Next base: position 836,697 of record CBDCNH010000005.1, on the reverse strand, counting down.
TCGATGCGCATCCGCACGTCGGCGATATCCGCGGCCGTGGCCTCTTCATGGCGATCGAGCTGGTCGCCGAGCGCGCCGGCAAACAGCCGTTCGACCCGGCCCGGTCGTTGCACACGCGCATCAAGGCCGCGGCGATGCAACGCGGGCTGATGGTCTACCCGATGGGCGGCACCATCGACGGCGTGCACGGCGATCATGTTCTGCTGGCACCGCCCTTCGTCAGCACGCCGCACGACATCGACACCATCGTCGAGCGTCTGGGCGATGCGGTCGATGCGGCGATCGGCGTGCCTGCATGACAGCCGATGCGACAGCCGGCGTCGCCGAGCCGATGCCGTTCTAGAGCATCTACCTATTGCCGGCCCGGGAGGCCTACGAACACAATGGCGCAAGGCCGCGATCTTGCGGCTGTGCCCCATCCGCGGGGCCTAACGCGTTGGGCCGTCGAGCGGTTTGCCTTTCTCGGTCCGGCGTTCGGTCTGGCCATCGATCTGCTCTTCGGTCTGGCCACCTTGCCGGCCAACTTTCCGTTTGCGAGCAAGGTGTTTCAGGTGGCCTTGTCGTGCTGCTTCACACGCCCGGTTGCCGATGGCCTTGACGCGTCGGCCGATCGCCCGATGCGTCGCTCCGGCCCACGGGCTCGCCCTTTCGAATCGATTCACACAGGAGAACTTGCATGAACCCACGACATCTGCGTCCGACCCGTCTTGCCTCGCTCGCTTCGGGCGTCGCGCTCGCGTTCACCGCGCTTGCGCCCTTGCCCGCGGCAGCGCAGCAGAAGTTCGTCACCATCGGCACCGGCGGCGTCACCGGCGTGTACTACGCGGTCGGCGGCGCGATCTGCCGCCTCGTCAACAAAGACCGCGCCAAGACGGGCCTGCGCTGCTCGGTGGAATCGACCGGCGGCTCGGTCTACAACGTCAACACCATCAAGGCCGGCGAGCTCGATTTCGGCATGGCGCAGTCCGACGTGCAGTACCAGGACTACAACGGCACGGGCCGCTTCAAGGAAGCCGACAAGGACCTGCGCGCCGTGTTCTCGGTGCACCCCGAACCGTTCACGATGGTGGCGCGCAAGGAAGCCAACATCACCAAGTTCAGCGACCTGAAAGGCAAGCGCGTCAACGTCGGCAACCCGGGCTCGGGAACGCGCTCGGCAATGGACGAGCTGCTCGGCGCCGAGAACATGAAAGACGGCGACTTCGCGCTCGTCTCCGAGCTGAAAGCCGACGAGCACGGCCCGGCGCTCTGCGACAACAAGATCGACGCCTTCTTCTACGGCGTGGGCCACCCCTCGGCCAACATCCAGGACCCGACCACCACCTGCGGCGCCAAGCTCGTGCCGCTCACCGATCCGGCGATCGACGGCCTCGTCGCCAAGTTCCCCTACTACGCGAAGGTGAACATTCCCGGCGGCATCTACACGGGCAACCCGCAGCCGACGCCGACATACGGCGTGCTGGCGACGATGGTCACCTCGGCCAAGGTGCCGGCCGACACGGTCTACGTCATCACCAAGGCGGTGTTCGAGAACCTCGACGAGTTCAAGAAGCTGCACCCCGCATTCGCCAGCCTGGAGGCGAAAAACATGATCAAGGACGGCCTGTCGGCACCCATCCACGAAGGCGCCATGCGCTATTACAAGGAAAAGGGCTGGATGAAGTAGAGCCGGCAGGGCCGGAGCCAGCCAGTGGCACGCGACGCCGCCAGCTCTGAGGCCGACGCCCGGGCAGCGGCGCTCGTTCAGGAGTCCGACCTCGGCGGCCGGGAGCCCTCCGGGCTCGCCGCACGCATCGTCGCGCTGACCTGCCTGGCCTGGTCGCTGCTGCAGCTCTGGTACGCGTCGCCGCTGCCCTTCACCTTCAACGTCTTCGTTCTCAACTCGACCGAGATGCGCTCGCTGCATCTCGGCATCGGCCTCTTCCTCGCCTTCCTCGTCTTTCCGTTTGCCAAGCGCTCGCCGCGCGACCGCATTCCGCTGCAGGACTGGGTGCTCGCCGCGATCGCCGCCTTCTGCGGCGCCTACCTCTTCATCTTCTACCGCGAGGTCTCGGCGCGGCCCGGCCTGCCGACCACGCTCGACATCGCCGCCGCCATCGTCGGCATGGTGCTGCTGCTCGAGGCGACGCGGCGTGTGGTGGGGCCGCCGCTGGCGATCATCGCCATCGTCATGCTCGCTTACGCGTTCGCCGGGCCGTGGATGCCCGACGTGATCGCGCACAAGGGCGTGTCGCTCGTCAAGGCGGTGTCGCACTACTGGCTCACCACCGAAGGCGTGTTCGGCGTCGCGCTCGGCGTCTCGGCGAGCTACATCTTCTTGTTCGTGCTGTTCGGCGCGCTGCTCGAAAAAGCCGGTGCCGGCAACTACTTCATCAAGGTGGCGTTTGCCTTGCTCGGCCACATGCGCGGCGGGCCGGCCAAGGCGGCGGTCGTCTCGTCGGGGCTGATGGGGGCGATCTCGGGTTCGTCGGTGGCCAACGTGGTCACCAGCGGCACCTTCACCATTCCGCTCATGAAGCGCGTCGGCTACTCGGCGGAGAAGGCCGGCGCGATCGAGGTCGCGGCCAGCGTCGACGGTCAGATCATGCCGCCGGTGATGGGTGCGGCGGCGTTCCTGATGGCCGAGTACGTCGGCGTGCCGTACTCGGAAATCGTCAAGAACGCTTTCCTGCCGGCGATCATTTCCTACATCGCGCTTTTCTACATCGTCCACCTCGAGGCCTGCAAGGCCGGCATCGCCGGCATCCCGTCGCGCGGCACCTACACGCCGTGGAAGCGCTGGGTCGGCGTGCTGATGACCCTGGCCGGCATCGTCATCGTCGGCAACCTCGTCTTCTACGGCCTCGGCTGGCTGAAGCCGCTGCTCGGCGCCGGCGCGTCGTGGTTCCTGCTCGCCCTGATCGCCATCGTCTACGTGCTCGTGGTTCGCAAGGTGGCGAGCGAGCCCGACCTCACGGTCGACGACCCGAACGCGCCGGTGCTCACCCTGCCGCCGCTCAAGGAGACGGTGCTCGCCGGCCTGCACTACGTGCTGCCGATCGGCGTGCTGGTGTGGGCGCTGCTGGTCGAAGAGCTCTCGCCGGGACTCTCCGCTTTTTACGCCACGGTGTTCCTGATCGTCATCCTGCTCACGCAGAAGCCGCTGCTCGCCTTGTTCCGCCATCGGCCGGCGACCTTCTCGCTGTTACGCAGCAGCTTCGACGACCTGGTCGACGGCCTCGAGCGCGGCGCCCGCAACATGATCGGCATCGCCCTGGCCACCGCCGCGGCCGGCATCATCGTCGGCACGGTGTCGGTGACCGGCCTCGGCCTGGTGATGACCGACTTCGTCGAGACGGTCTCGGGCGGCAACATCATTGCCATGCTGCTGCTCGTGGCCTTCATCTGCCTGGTGCTCGGCATGGGCATGCCCACCACAGCGAGCTACATCGTCGTCTCGACCCTGATGGCGCCGGTGGTCGTCGAGCTCGGTGCGCAGTCGGGGCTGGTCGTGCCGCTGGTTGCGGTGCACATGTTCGTCTTCTACTTCGGCCTGATGGCCGACGTGACGCCGCCGGTGGGCCTGGCTTCGTTCGCGGCGGCGGCCATCTCGCGCGCCGACCCGATCAAGACGGGCGTCACCGCGTTCTGGTATTCGAGCCGCACCGCCATCCTGCCGTTCATGTTCATCTTCAACCCGCAACTGCTGATGATCGGCGTCGACAACGCCTGGCAGTTCGTGCTCGTGGTGGGTGCCGCCATCGCCGCCATGCTGGCCTTCGCCGCCGGCTCGCAAGGCTGGTTCATCACGAGGAGCCGCTGGTGGGAATCGGCCGTCTTGCTGCTCGTCACCTTCACCTTGCTGCGGCCCGGCTTCTGGATCGATCTCGTGCAGCCGCGCTACGAGCTGGCCGGCGGGCAGACGATCGTCGAGCGGGCCGCCGACGCGGGGCCGGGCGATGCGCTGCGCGTTCGCATCGAAGGCACCACGCTCGAAGGCAAGGAAGTCAAGAAGACCGTGCGGCTGCCGCTCGCCGACGACGAAAACGGTGCCAAGCGCATGGCCGGCTCGGGCCTGCGCGTGATGGCGCTGCCGACCGGCACGCAGGTGATGTCGGTGGCGCTGAACAGCCCGGCCGACAAGGCCGGCTTCGAGCAGGGCTTCATGATTACCGGCGTGGAAACGGAACGCAGCCGCCTGGCCAAGGAGTGGCTCTTCGTGCCGGCGCTGCTCCTGCTCGGCCTGGTCATGCTGCTGCAACGGCAGCGGCAGCGCGCTGCCGCTCGGCCTGCGCCGGCCGCTGCGGCACCGGTCTGACGTGACACCGGCCGATCGCCTGCGGCTGCCGTTCGAGCGATCGGCAGCAGACCTGTAACCCTGCCATGAACGCCATGACCCCGACACCGATCGACCTGCGCTCCGACACTGTCACCCGGCCCACCGCCGCCATGCGTGCGGCGATGGCCGATGCGCCGGTCGGCGACGACCAGTACGGCGAAGACCCGACCGCCAACCGGCTGCAAGTGCAGCTCGCCGAACTGCTGGGCAAGCAAGCCGCGCTTTGGATGCCTTCAGGCACGATGGCCAACCAGGTGGCCTTGCGCGTGCTCACGCGGCCCGGCGACGAGGTGATCACCAGCCGCGAGAGCCATGCCGGCTGGCACGAGGCCGGCGGCGCCGCGGCCAACGCCGGCGTGCAGCTCGTCGAGATCGGCACACGCGGCGTGTTCACCGCCGAAGAGGTCGATGCGGCGATCAAGCCCGGCAGCCTGCCGGTCTATGCCGACACGACCTTGCTCGAGATCGAGAACACGCACAACCGATCCGGCGGCATCGTCTTCGCGCAAGACGAGGTCGAGCGCTGCTGCGCGCTGGCGCGCTCGCGCGGGCTCGCCACCTTTCTCGACGGCGCCCGGCTCTGGAACGCCAGCGTCGCCAGCGGCCGGCCGGAAGCCGAGCTCGCGTCGCCCTTCGATCTGGTGGCGGTGTCGTTTTCGAAGGGGCTCGGCGCCCCCGGCGGCTCACTGCTCGCCGGCTCGCGCGAACTCATCGCCAAGGCGACGCGGCAGCGGCGCGTCTTGGGCGGTGCGATGCGGCAGATCGGCTCTTTCGCGGCAGCGGCGCTGCATGCCGTCGAGCACCACCGCCTGCGCCTCGCCGACGATCACACGCACGCGCGGCGGCTGGCCGCAGCGCTGGCGGATCGCCCCGGCGTGCAACTCGACCTCGGCTCGGTGCAGACCAACATCGTCGTCTTCCACCTCGCGCCCGGCGCCATGGATGCGCTGAGCTTCGTGGCCAAGGCGCGCGAGCAAGGCGTGCTGGTCGGCGCCTTCGGCCCGCGTACGGTTCGCGCGGTGACGCACCTCGATGTGTCGAGCGAAGCGGTCGATCGCGCGGCAAAGGCCTTAAGTTCCTTGCTGTAGGGCTTGTCGGCCATCGGCCCCAGCCCCTCGACCCGGAGCGCGTATCCGCCATGACCACCACCGTCGAAGAGCGTCGCGCCCGCGCCACTGATCGCCAGCGCCTGCAGTTGCTGTCGCGCATCGAGCGCTGGCTCGAGTTGCCGATGATGGTGCTGGGCTTCGCCTGGCTGGCCTTGCTGGTGATCGAGCTGGTGCGCGGCCTGAGCCCGTTGCTCGAGGCGGTGGGCACGGTGATCTGGATCGTCTTCATCGCCGACTTCCTGCTCGCCTTGCTGCTGGCACCGGACAAGCTGGCCTATCTGCGGTCGAACTGGCTCACGGCGCTGAGCCTGCTGGCGCCGGCGCTGCGCATCTTCCGGGTCTTCCGCTTCGCCCGCGCCTTTCGCGCCGTGCGCGTCACGCGTGGCCTGCGCCTGTTCAGGCTCGTCACATCGGTCAACCGCGGCCTCGGCTCGCTCGGCGCGCACATGTCGCGGCGAGGCATCGGTTATGTGCTGGCCTTGACCCTGCTCGTGCTCGTGGCCGGCAGCGCCGGGATCTATGCCTTCGAAGCCGATGCTTCCGGGCGCGCCGGCCTCGACAGCTATGGCGCCGCGCTGTGGTGGACGGCGATGCTGCTCACGACCCTGGGCTCCGACTACTGGCCGCGCAGCGCCGAAGGCCGGGTGCTGTGCCTGCTGATCGCCATGTATGCATTCGCCGTGTTCGGCTACGTGACCGCGGCGCTCGCCTCGTTCTTCGTCGGTCGCGAGGCCAGGGACGAAAGCGGCGACCTCGCCGGCGCCGGATCGGTCGCGCGTCTCGCCGAGGAGATCGCGGCACTGCGGCGCGAGGTGCGGGCGCTCCACGCAGCGCAGCCTGCGCGCACGCCTTCGGCCGGCTGAAGCGGTCGGGTCTGGGCGCGCTTCGATGTGGATGCAGGGACGCCATCGGGGCCGACAGCGCAGGAGAGGATGACCGACGACTCGCCGGTCTCGCTCATGACCCGAACCCTCCCTCGTCGGCCAACGTGGGCAGGTCTCGCGCGCCAGGCAGGACGGAACGAGCAAGATGCCGTCATCCGAGGGGGCGTAGAAAATCACATAGCGCGCAACCGCAAAGCTTCGCAGGCCAGCCGCCAGCTCGGGCCGAGCCCGCCCCATCAGGGTTCCCGGGCCAGCATGCGGCAGCGCCGGTCGATGGTGTCAAGCTTCGCATCGGCGGCAGTCGGGTTGTCGAGCGCGATGTAGAGCCAGATCTCATCGAGGTCCCGCTCGGCTTGAACGGTCTTGGAAACGCCGAACAAGGCCGGCTTTCAGGCCTGCTTGAGAGCAGCCAGGCGGTCGCGGCCGCGGCGCTCGATGGCCTCGATGTCGAGCTCGCCTGCCGAGCCGCTTTGCAGGCCTTGCTGGATGTCGCCGCGTAGCTGTTCGAGCGTTGCAGCTCGCACCTGGTCTTCGCGCTCCTTCAGGCGCAACGCTTCGCGGACCACCTCGCTGGCGGAGTTGTAGAGGCCCGAGGCGACCTTGCCGCGCACGAGACCCTCGAGTTGCGGGGTGAGGTTGATGTTCATCGTCATGGATGGCTCCAAGGAGGCGGTGATGCTATTGGCAGTCTTTGCCAGTGCAACCAGCCGACTGGAAGCCACCCATTCGACGTCATTGGGTCGGCTGGCTTGGGTACCTTGACGGCTCAAAAGCGCGGCAATAAGCTGGACACAGGCTGGCTTCTGAGGAATGTTCATGGCCGTGCGCGAGGTGGGAGCTTTGGAGGCCAAGAACAAACTGGGCACGCTGCTCGATTGGGTGGCAAGTGGCGACGAGGTGCTGATCACCCGACACGGCAAGGCCGCCGCTCGCCTGGTTTCGGCTCCTCCCACGTTCGATCGCGCCAAAGCCTCTCAGGCGGTGCGCGGCCTGCTCGATACCAGCCGCGGGCTCTCGCTGGGCGGGCTCAAGATCAAGGATCTGGTCGACGAGAGCCGTCTTTGAGCCTGGTGATCGACAGTTCTGTCGCGCTGACTTGGTGCGTATCGAGACCTCACGGCTCGACCGTGTCACCCGCGGCCTACGGCCGGGTCCGCGTCCGCGGCGACAGCCGCTGCCACGGCAGGTCGGCGGGGTCGGCGGCCATCGGCCCGGCGGCCTTGGCGACGATGATCTCCGAGGCGAAGGGGGTGAAGTCGGCGCGGAAATGGTTCGAGCTTTTGACGGCGAGGATCTTCATCGCCTCGGGCACGATGCCGACCATGCGGAACAACTCGCGATCGAGCATCTGCTTCTTGCCGCTCGCCATGACCACCAGGATGCCGTCGATCTCCAGACAGGCGCAGGGGCCGAGGTGGACGGTCAGTCCGGTCATCATCGGCCCCTTGAGCGTGACCGTGCCATCGCTCACGGCCCGCACCTTGAACTGGCCCTGCAGCGGCGGATCGCTGGCCTGACCGGTGAAGGTCGGCACGGCTTTGCCGATGGCCAGCGGCAAGGTGGCGCCGACGCCGGCGGCGCCGGCTCGCGCGGCGGCGTCGGGGTCGAACAACAGGCCGAGCGCGACGCGACCGGGGTAGGCCTTTCCGGCGCCTTGCTGCAGCAGCGCGCGCAGCAGGCCGGTGGTGTTGCTGTCGCCGCCGGCGCCGGGGTTGTCCTGGGTGTCGGCGATGACCACCGGGCGCTCGTGGCGAGCGGCCAAAGCCAGCGCCTTGGTCACCGCCTCGGGTGCGTCGAGGATGTCGAGGCGCCACTGCGCCGGCGCCGCGACACGCTCGAACAGCCGCTCGACCGTCGCCTCGGCGCGTTCGCCATGGGCCCACACCATCGGCGCGCATTCTTCGAAGTCGGCGGCCGGAAAGGCCATGCAGAAGCTCGCCACCGTGCCGTAGTGCCGATCGATCTCGAGCAGCTCGTCGTACAGCGAGCGTGCCGGCTCCATCCAGGTGCTCTGGGCGTTGAGCGGGATCAGGAACGGCAGACGCCGGTGCGCCATCGATTCGCGCCGGCCGAGCGCCAGCCGACGCGCCAGCAACTGCGCGGCGAGCTCGCCGGTGGCGGCCATGTCGACATGCGGATAGCTGCGGTACGAGACCAGGGCGTCGGCCTCGGCGAGCATCCGCTCGGTGACGTTGGCATGCAGGTCGAGGCTGGCGACGATGGGCAGCGCCGGGCCGACGGCGGCTCGGATGCGGGCGATCAGCTCGCCCTCGCTGTCGTCGACGTGCTCGGCGACGGCAGCGCCGTGCAGGTCGAGGTAGACCGCCTCGAAGCCGCCGCGGCCGACGTCGTCGAGGATCGACGCGCTGATCCGCTCGAAGGCGTCTTCGGTGACATGCGCCGACGGGATGGCGCCGCACCAACTGCTCGGCACGAGCTGCCAGCCGAGCGTGCGCGCGGCGTCGATGAAGCCGCCCATCGGTAGGTTGACGCCGCGCATGCGGTCGAGCATCGCCTGGCCGTGGACGAAGGCCGGGAACGAATCGCCACGGTTGAACGCCGCCCAGTCGGCCTTCGACGGCGCGAAGGTGTTGGTCTCGTGCTGGTAGCCGGCGACCAGGACCGTCATGCGGCGCCCCGCTGCACCGTGGCGAGGGCGACGGGCCGGCTCATGGCGACCGCTGCGCGTTCGCCGAGACCGGCTCGGCCGGCGTCAGGCGCGCGAGGTGGCGCAGCAGCGCAGCGATCGACGCCGGGCAGCCGTGCTCGATGTGCACGATTCGGTCGCGCAATTGCAGGTGCAGCGCCGGCAGAGCGTGGAACGGCACGGCCGGGTAGGGGTGGTGCTCGGCGTGGGGCGGCCTGTTCCAGACGAGAAAGCGAACGTTTGAATCGAGCCGCGCCGCGAAGCGGCGTCGGCTTGAACGAACTGTTAGGCGACATGACCCGGCTCCGAGTCAGCGCGCGCGCCGGTAGTGCATGGCGACCGCGCCGCTGCGCAGCGGCTTCGCCGAGACCAGCTCGAGACGTCGCGTGCCGGGCAGCCCGCTCTCGTACAGCGTCGGGCCGTGGCCGGCGATCCTGGGGTGAACGAGCAACTTGTACTCGTCGATCAGATCCAGCCGGTCCAGCTCGGTCGCGAGCTTGCCGCTGCCGAGAAGCAAGCCGTCCGGGGTCGCGTCCTTGAGCTTCTGTACGCCAGTGCGCAGGTCGCCGGCGATGGGGTGGCTGTTGGTCCAAGGGAAGTCATGTCGCGTCGAAGACACCACGTACTTCGGCTTGGCCTCCAACTTGAGCGCCCACTCGCGCATCGCCGGCGGCGCCTCGGCGTCGCCGCGGGCGACCGCCGGCCAGTAGCTCTCCATCATCTCGTAGGTGACGCGGCCCCACAGCATCGCCCCGCCCTCGTCCATGAGGTGGGTGAAGAAGGCGTGTGTCTCGTCGTCGGCGATTCCTTCCTGGTGGTCGACGCAGCCGTCCAGGGTGACGTTGATGCTGAAGGTCAAGAGTCCCATGGTGTCCTCCGTTCGAGATGCGCGACGAGACGCCCGCCCCTGGCTCCAAGGGCACAAGACCGATTCGCGAGGTGCTGGCTCCGTGTCGCCTGACGAGGGCCTGGGTGCATGGGGTGCGCGTGTTTTCGGGCATGTCGCCGCTGTGCGCGCGCCGCGGGGCCGTCGGGGCGCATCGACAGCGGCAGCAGCACATGGGCCTTGAGACGAAAGGGTTCGGAGGTCGCCATCGTGTGCATGGTCTGCTTCATGCCGCCGCCTTCAGGCGGCCAGCAGCGCCTTCACGTGGGTGTCAATGAAAGCCCGGTCGTCGGGCTGGTTGAGCGGGCTGCCGGCGCGATGGCCCCACACCGAAGGGATGGGCTTCAACTCGGCGTGGCGCAGGTGCGCCATCTCCAGGCGGTTGTCGTCGACCTGGAAGTAGAGGTCGTGGTCGCCCGGCATGAGCAGGGTGCGGGCGCGGATCGCCGCCAGCGCCTTCGGCAGGTCGCCGCCATAGAGCGCGTTGGCGCTGATGTCGCCGTGCTGCCAGGTCCACAGTTGGGCCAGCAGATCGGCGGGGTCGCGGCGGGCGAAGTTCGCTTCCCAGAAGGTGATCAGGTAGTCCTCCAGTGACGACGCACCGAGCGTGCGCCAGAGCTCCTCGCGGTAGAAGGTCTGCGACAGCGCCCAGCCGGCGTAGACCCGGCCCATGGCGCGAAAGCCGCGCACCGGTCGGGCGTTGAAGACGCCGTCGCTGAACGCCGGATCGGCGGTCAGGGCCGCGCGCACGCCCTCGATGAACACCTGGTTGTGCGGCGCGCAGCGCGCGGCGCCACAGACCACGGCGACGCGCTCGACCGCATCGGGGAAGAGCGCGCCCCAGTGGTAGGCCTGCATGGCGCCCATCGACCAGCCGTAGACCATCGCCAGCTTCGTGACGCCCCACACCTCGGCGAGCATGCGGCGCTGCACGTGCACCGCGTCGAAGACCGTGACGTCGGGGTAGCGGCTGCCGACATCGGGCCAGGGCGTGTTCGACGGCGAGCTCGAGAGGCCGTTGCCGAACAGGTTGGCGATGACGATGAACCAGCGCGAGGGATCGAGGGCGCCGCCTTCGCCGACCATGAACTGCGTGTCGTGGTGCTGGGCGCTGTACGAGGTGGGATAGAGGATGGCGTTGGAACGGTCGGCATTGAGCGTGCCGAAGGTCTTGTAGGCCAGCCGCATCCGGCGGAAGGTGCGACCGGACTGCAGCACGACGTCGCCCGCTTCGAACAAGCGGTAGTCGATGTGCGCCGGTGCTGCCGGCACTGCCGATGCCGCCGGTGCCGCCGAAGTGGCCGACGCCGCCGACGTGGCCGACGCGGCCGGCGTGGCGGTGGCCGCGTCGCTGCCGAAGTCCGTGCTCGTGCCGTCCGTCATCGCCGGTGGCCGTGCAGTCCGCGCAGAGTCGGCCATCGCCGGTCACATCGCATCCAGCGGAAAGATCGGCCGGCGCACGTGGCGCAGGCCGAGCATGGCGTAATCGGAGGTGCAGACGCCGGTGCCGGCGCATTCCACCACCGCATGCGCCAGCGAGCGCAGGCCGGCGCGCCAGTGCACCCGGCTCTTCAGCATCAGGAAGCGGCAGCGCTCGGGGGCGATGCCGACCGCGGTGAAGGCCGCCAGATCGTGCGGCTCGACATGGTTGCTGACGACGACGATCTGCAAGCCGCCGGTGTCGAGCACCGCGGTCGGGCCCATGTCGTTCAGCTCGCCGCCGAACATCGGCCCGCGGTTGCGGTAGCGCCCGTCGCAGATCAGCCGCACCCGTCCCTCGACGGTGCGCGGCGTGCCCTGCAAGCCGATCGACGGCATCGCGAGCTTGCCGCCGAGCGACAGCGTCACATCCTGGCCGACGCCGGCAGCGATCATCTGCTGCACCGCCGCCGGGTCGAAGACGGCGAAGGCGGCGGCGTTCTCGAGGCCGGCGTCGAGCATCGCGCCGATCACCGTCATCGTGTCCATGGTGCCGCCCGAGGCGCAGTTGTCGCTGTGGTCGAGCAGCACCACCGGGCCGCTGCCGGCGGGCTTGGCGTCCGCGAGCGCCCGGGCCTCGGCCATCGACTCGGCCAGCGGCTCGACCGTGTAGACGAAGCCGCGGCGGTGCTCCCAGGCCAGCGCCAGCAGCTCGTCACGCCAGCGTTCGGCCTGGCCGCGGTCGCCATCGGTGACGACCACCGCCGAGAGACCGGCGAACGCGATGTCGGCGTTCGGAAAGCCGACGAAGACGCTGGCGCAGAGCGCGCCGGCCGCCTCGATCTCGCGGCAACGCGCCTGGATCGCCCGGTTCGGCAGGTCGTCGGTGCCCTGCCGCATGACGTGCGGCAGCATCGGCTTGCGGCCCCAGGCCATGGTCGGCTTCACCTTGCCGGCGAGCAGGCCTAGCACCGCGCTGCCGACGCGCTGGCCGGTCTCGTAGACGTCGACGTGCGGGTAGGTGTGGTAGCCGGCGATCGCCGTGCAGCCGGCGCCCATCGCGTCGTACACGTTGGCATGCATGTCGAGGGCGACGCCGATCGGCACGTCGGGTGCGATGGCGCGGATGCGGCGCAGCAGCTCGCCCTCGCCGTCCTCGTGGCTGCGCGTCACCATCGCGCCGTGCAGGTCGAGCAGCACGCCGTCGCAGCCCGCGGCGACCGCGTCGCAGATGCGACCGGCGACGTGCTCGAAGGCGTCGTCCTCGACCGCGCCGCTCGGGTTCGCCGAGGCCGCGACCGGGACGGTGTAGTCGGCGCCCGCGGCCTCGGCGAGGTCGATGAAGGCGGCGATCGCCGAGCCCGTGCCGCGGTAGGCGGCGACCGCCGCGGCCCCTTCGGGCGGCAACGCCGCGCCGGTGGCGAAGCGCGACAGCGGTGTCGGCACGGGCGAGAAGGTGTTGGTCTCGTGCTTCATCTGGGCGATGACGAGCTTCATGGCGGAGTCCTGAGGGTCGCGAAGGCGATGCGATGATGACGCAAGCCGCGGGCCCGGGGTCGCACCGGACAACCGAAGCGCGAAGCCCCGCCGGCGGCGTGCCGGCGTCGAAAGGTGCAGATGTCCGAACTCGCTTTCCTGCCGGCGCACGCGCTGGCCCGTTGCATCCGGCGCAAGGAGGTTTCGGCGCTCGAGCTGCTCGACCTGTATCTCGAGCGCATCGGCCGCCTCGGCGGCCCGGTCAACGCCGTGATCGTGCTCGACACCGAGCGGGCGCGCACGAGGGCACGCGCCGCCGATGCGGCGCTGGCGCGCGGCGAGCCCTGGGGCGTGCTGCACGGCGTGCCGATGACGGTCAAGGAGTCGTTCAACGTCGCCGGCCTGCCGACCACCTGGGGCCACACTGCCTACCGCGACAACGTCGCCGCCACCGATGCCGTGACGGTGCAGCGGCTGGCCGCGGCCGGCGCGGTGATCTTCGGCAAGACCAACGTCCCGGAGTCGCTGGCCGACTGGCAGAGCTTCAACCCGGTCTACGGCACCACCAGCAATCCGTGGGACCTGACGCGAACGCCCGGCGGCTCGTCCGGGGGGTCGGCGGCGGCGCTGGCGGCCGGCTTCACGGCGCTCGAGCTCGGCAGCGACATCGGCGCCTCGATCCGCAATCCGGCGCACTACTGTGGCGTTTGGGGTCACAAGCCGACCTGGGGCGTGCTGCCGCAAACCGGCCACGAGCTGACCCCGTGGGCCACCGCCGATGCCTTCGACATCTGCGCCGTCGGGCCGCTGGCGCGCAGCGCCTTCGACCTGTCGCTGGCGATGGACGTCCTGGCTGCCCCGCTGCAGATGCTGACCGCGATGGGCCGGGTGCCGCTGGCCTGGCGCGACCCCGGCACGCTGCCGCGCCGGTGCCGGGTGGCGGTGCTGTTCGACGACGACGAAGCCGAGGTCGACGCCAGCGTGCAGGCGGCGCTGCGCGATCTGGTGCGCTTCCTGCGCGACCAGGGGGTCGCGGTGAGCGAGGATGCCCGCCCGGTCGACAGCGCCGAAAGCCACGCGGTCTACATCCACCTGCTGCGCGCCGCCACCGGCAGCCACTACGACGACGCCGGCTACGCCGCCGCGGGCGAGCGGGCCGCCGGCTATGCAGAGGGCGACGACAGTTATCCGGCACGCCACTTCCGCGGCAACGTCAGCTCGCACCGCGAGTGGGTCCGTGTCGACGAGCGCCGCGAGCAGTTGCGTGGCCAGTGGGCGGCGTTCTTCGAGCGCTTCGACATGCTGATCTGTCCGGTGGCGACCACGCCGGCCTTCACGCAGATGCAGAGCGGCGAGCGCTGGGAGCGCATGATCCCGGTGAACGGCCGCCCCCAGCCGAGCACCGATGCGCTGTTCTGGGCCGGCTACCCCGGCATCGTCGGCCTGCCGGCGACGGCGATCCCGCTGGCCACCAGCGCGAGCGGACTGCCGATCGGCGCCCAGATCGTCGGCCCGGCTTTCGCCGACCCGGTCTGCCTGCGCTTCGCGCAATGGCTGGAGACGTCCTGGCGCGGTTTCGTCGCTCCCCCGGGCTTCGACTGAAGAGGCCAGCGTCGGGCGAGGGTGGTTGCCCGGATGGTCGCGGCATGAAACACCCTGCACCATGATCGCTCATCGACGCAGGCACGCGCCACGCAGGCACGGGTCGTGCGTGAGTCCGGTCAACCACGCAAAGGTGCCCATGAACATCCATCGCCGACTTCTCGTATCGCTGACGCTCGCCGCCGGCACCCTTTTCGCTGGCCAGGCTTGGGCGCAGGCGAACGTGCTGCGCATCGTGCCGCACAGCAACCTGGCCATCCTCGATCCGATCTGGACCACCGCCTACATGAGCCGCAACCACGGCTACATGATTTACGACACGCTGTTCGGCACCGACGAGAACGCCAAGATCAAGCCGCAGATGGTCGAGAGCTGGACCGAGAGCGGCGACCACCGCCTGTGGGCCTTCAAGCTGCGCAAGGGCCTCGCGTTCCACGACGGCGCGCCGGTCACCGGCGAGGACGTCATCGCCTCGCTGCAGCGCTGGGGCAAACGCGATGCCATGGGCAACGCGCTCATGACCTTCGTGCAGCGCATGGATTCGCCGACACCCGACACCTTCCGTATCTTCCTCGGCGAGGCCTGCGGCTTCGTCCTCGAGGCGCTGGGCAAGCCGTCGTCCAACGTGCCCTTCATCATGCCCAAGCGGGTCGCCGAGACCGACGCCTTCAAGCAGATCGACGACTACACCGGCTCGGGCCCCTATGTCTTCAAGAAGGACGAGTTCAAGCCCGGCGACCGCGCCGTGTACCTGAAGAACGCCAAGTACGTGCCGCGCAGCGAGCCGCCGTCCGGCACCGCCGGCGGCAAGAACGTCTACATCGACCGGGTCGAGTGGAACCTGGCGCTGCGCGATGCGCAGGCGCAGATGAGCGCGCTGCAGAACGGCGAGCTCGACATCATCGAGTCGCTCGGCTTCGACTTCTACGAAGCCGCCAAGAACGATCCGAACATCCAGCTGCCGAAGTACGCCAACCTCGGCCTGCAGTACATGGCCCGCTTCAACCACCTGACCAAGCCGTTCGACAACGAGAAGGTGCGGCTGGCGGCGCTCGCCGCCTTCTCCGAAGAGCCGTTCCTACGCGCCCAGGTCGGCGTCAAGGAGCTGTACAAGACCTGCTACTCGATGTTCGTCTGCGGCACGCCCTACGGCAGCACCGCCGGCAACGAGGTGCAGGCCAAGAGCAGCATGCGCAAGGCCCAGGAGCTGCTGAAAGCGTCGGGCTACGACGGAACGCCGGTGCTGCTGATGAAGCCGACCGACCTGGCCGCCATCCAGAAGCTGCCCGACGTGGCCGCGCAGTTACTGCGCCAGGCCGGCTTCAAGGTCGACCTGCAGGCGATGGACTGGCAGACGCTGGTCGGGCGGCGGGCCAAGAAGGACCCGATCGACAAGGGCGGCTGGAGCATGTTCCTGACCTCGTGGAACGTGTTCGACGTGTGGAGCCCGATCGCCAACCCGACCATGGACACCCGCGGCGAAGCTTCGGGCTGGTTCGGCTGGGCCAAGGACGAGAAGCTGTCCGAGATCCGGGCCAAGTTCATGCGCGCGACGGACGAAGCCGAGAAGAAGAAGCTGGCCGACCAGATGCACGCCCGCGCCTACGAGATCGGCACGCACGCACCGCTGGGCGAATACATGCAGCCGATGGCCGCGCGCAAGAACATCAGCGGCTTTTTCATCACCAACGGCAACCTCTACTGGAACCTGAAGAAGAACTGAGCCGCGGCCGGTGACCGTTCGCGCTCGCCGCCTCGTGTCCACGGTCTGCTGCGTCGTCCCGGTCTGCGCCGTGTCCACGGTCCGCTCTTTTCTCCCCGCCCCGGCGCCTCGGCCCGCCCCGGCGTCTCGGGGCGCCGAGCAGCGGACCTTCCCCGATGCTGAACTTCCTAGTGCGCCGGCTGGTCTCGACCCTACCGGTCTTGCTGGTGGTCGCGGTGCTGGTGTTCCTGGTGCTGCGGCTGACGCCGGGCGACCCGGCGGCGGTGATGGCCGGCGACGCGGCGACCACCGAGCAGATCGCGCAGATTCGCACCGGGCTGGGGCTCGACCGGTCGATCCCCGAGCAGTTCGGCCTCTGGATCGGGCGGGTGCTGAGCGGCGACCTGGGCGAGAGCTTCTATTACAAGACGGACGTCGCCACGCTGATCGGCCAGCGGCTCGAGCCGACGCTGTCGCTGGCGCTCATCACCATCCTCATCGCCGTCGCCGTCGCCGTGCCGCTCGGCGTGCTGGCGGCGTGGCGGTCAGGCGGCTGGTTCGACCGCAGCTTGATGGGCTTTTCGGTGCTCGGCTTCTCGATCCCGATCTTCGTCCTCGCCTATGCCTTGATCTGGCTGGTCTCGCTGCAGCTCGGCTGGCTGCCTGTGCAGGGCTACCGGCGGCTCTCGCAAGGCTTCGGCCCCTGGCTCTACCACCTGGCGCTGCCGTCGATCACCCTGTCGGTGATCTACATCGCACTGATCGCCCGGGTGACGCGCGCCTCGGTGATCGAGACGCTGGGCGAGGACTACATCCGCACCGCGCGCGCCAAGGGCCTGCCCGAGAAGACGGTGCTGCTGCGCCATGCGCTGGCCAACGCGGCGGTGCCCATCATCACCGTCATCGGCATCGGCATCGCCCTCCTGATCGGCGGCGTCGTCGTCACCGAGTCGGTCTACGCCATCCCCGGCCTCGGCCGGCTCACGGTCGACGCCGTGCTTGGCGCGCGACTTCCCGACCATCCAGGGCGTGATCCTGCTGTTCTCCTTCGTCTACGTGATGATCAACCTGCTGGTCGACCTGTCGTACGTGGCGCTCGATCCGCGCATCCGCTACTGACGGCGATGGGCGACCGCGCGCGCATCGAGTCCCTGTCGGTCGAATCGGCGACCGTGATCCGCCAGCCGAGCGTTTGGTCGCGGGTGCGCGGCAGCGTCTCGGTGCGCATCGGCGGCGTCGTGCTGCTGCTGCTGGTCGCGGTGGCGCTGGCGGCGCCGTGGCTGGGCACCGTCGATCCTTCCCTGTTCGACCCGGCCAGCCGCGACCTGCTGCCCGGGCAGCGCGGCGAGATCACCACCCTCGACGGCGAGATCCTGAAGCACCGCTTCTGGATGGGCTCGGACAGCTTCGGCCGCGACATCTACAGCCGGGTCGTCTACGGCACCCAGGTCTCGCTCGTCGTCGGCCTGTTCACGGCCGTGGTGGCGCTCGTCTTCGGCATTGCCTTCGGGCTCACCGCAGGCTACCTGCGCTGGCTCGACGGCCCTCTGATGCGGGTGATGGACGGCATCATGGCGATCCCGGCCATCCTCATCGCCATCGCCCTGGTGGCGATGTGGCGCGGCACCTTGCTGACGGTGGTGATCGCCATCGCCATTCCCGAAATCCCGCGGGTGACCCGGCTGGTGCGCTCGCTGGTACTGACCATTCGCGAAGAGCCCTACGTCGAGGCGGCGATCTCGGTCGGCACGCCCACCTGGCGGCTGATGCTGCGCCACATCCTGCCCAACTGCGTGGCGCCGCTGGTCGTGCAAGGCACCTTCATCTGCGCCTCGGGCATCCTCACCGAGGCCATCCTGTCGTTCCTCGGCGTCGGCCTGCCGCCGGACATCCCGACCTGGGGCAACGTGATGGCCGAAGGCCGCGCCCAGTTCAACGCCTATCCGCACAACATCTTCTTCCCCGGCATCTTCCTGGCGGTGACGGTGCTGGCCGTCAATGTGCTCGGCGACGGCCTGCGCGACACCCTCGACCCGAAGATGGCCAAGCGCGGATGAACGCCGAGGCGTCGATCCTCGAGGTCGAGGGGCTGACCATCGCCCTGCCGCCGGGTGGCGACCGCGCCACCGCCGTTCGCGATGTCTCGTTCAGCGTCGGTCGTGGCGAGACGCTCTGCCTGGTCGGCGAATCGGGCTCGGGCAAGAGCGTCATCGCCCAGGGCGTGATGGGGCTGCTGCCGAAGGCGCTGCCGGTGACCGCCGGGCGCATCCGCCTGCAGGGCGAGGACATCACGCACGCGCCGCTGGCACGGCTGCGCGAGCTGCGCGCCACCCGCATGTCGATGATCTTCCAGGAGCCGATGACCGCGCTCAACCCGGTCATGACCTGCGGCGCGCAGATCGACGAGGTGCTGCAGGAGCACACCCGGATGTCGCCGGCCGAGCGGCGGGCCAAGGTGCTCGGCATCGTCGGCGAGGTGCTGCTGCCCGATCCCCAGCGCATGGTCGCCAGCTACCCGCACCAACTGAGCGGGGGCCAGCGCCAGCGCATCATGATCGCCATGGCGCTGGTGCTCGACCCGGTGCTGCTGATCGCCGACGAGCCGACCACGGCGCTCGACGTCACCACCCAGGCGCAGATCCTCAAGCTGGTGATCGACCTGCAGCACCGCCACGGCGCCGGCGTTCTCTTCATCACCCACGACTTCGGCGTGGTGGCCGAAGTGGCGCACCGCGTCGCCGTGCTGCGCCTCGGTGATCTGGTCGAGATCGGACCCAAGGCCGACGTGCTGCAGCGGCCGCGCCACGACTACACGCGTATGCTGATGGGCGCCGTGCCGACCTTGCAGTTGCGCGAGCGCCCGGTCGATGCCGCCGCGCCGCGCGTGCTGCGCGTCGTCGGCCTGCAGAAGACCTACGCCGACCGGCGCTGGTTCGGCCCCGACCGCACGGTGCATGCGGCACGCGACATCGACCTCGAGATCCGCCGCGGCCAGACCTTGGGCATCGTCGGCGAGTCGGGCTCGGGCAAGAGCACGGTGGCGCGCTGCATCGTGCGCCTGATCGATCCGAGCGGTGGCCGCGTGCTGCTCGGCGGTGGCGATGACGGCGGTGGCGGTGGTGCTTTCGCCGAGGCTGGTGGCAGCGGCGACACGGAGCGCAGGGTCGCCGACGGCAACGGCAACGGCCAGGGTGCCGGTTTCGGCAACGACACCGAGGCCGGCGTCACCGACATCGCCATGATGGGTGCCGCGCAGTTGCGGCCGCTGCGCAAGCGCGTGCAGATCGTCTTCCAGGACCCGTACCGATCGCTCAACCCGCGCCGCACGGTGGCGCAGGCGCTGATCGAAGGGCCGGTGAACTACGGCCTGTCGACGGCCAGCGCGCTGCAGCGGGCCAGCGGCCTGCTCGCCCTGGTGCGCATGGACGACAGCGCCCTGCAACGCTTTCCGCACCAGTTCTCCGGCGGCCAGCGCCAGCGCATCTGCATCGCCCGGGCGCTGATGATGGAACCCGAGTTGCTGATCGCCGACGAAGCGGTCTCTGCCCTCGACGTTTCGGTGCAGGCGCAGGTGCTCGAGCTGTTCGAGGAGATTCGCGGCCGCCTCAACCTCGCCATGCTGTTCATCACCCACGACCTGCGCGTGGCGAGCCAGGTCTGCGACCACCTTGCGGTCATGTCCGAGGGCCGCATCGTCGAGGCGGGCCCGGCGCATCGCGTGTTCAGCGCGCCGCAGCACGCCTATACGCAGGCCCTGTTCGCGGCGGCGCCGGGGCGCGGGTTCGCCTTCGGCGGCTGAGCCGCGGCGCGCATTCCTCTCGACAGGCGGCAGCGACGGCAAGCCGCTGAGTCGGCCGGCATGGACCGACGCGGCGCCGAACCGATGCGCGTCGACGCGCACGTGACATCAGCGAAGCAGTGGGGTGGGCGACCGCTGGCTTTGGCTCGACCGCCGCAGGGCAATGTCTGCCTAGCCGCGCAGGAAGCGCGCTTGTTCAGTGCTTGCCTTCTAACATCCGTCGATGCCGACACCGCGCCGCGATCGCCCCTCGACGCTGGGCAAGTTGCGCCCACCGCGCCTCGGGCGGGTGTTCGGTCGAGAGCCGTTGTTCGCGCAACTCGATGCATGCGCTGGCGCGCCGGGCCTGTGGATCGCAGGGCCGCCGGGGATGGGCAAGACGACCCTGGTCGCCACCTATCTGGCGGCGCGCGCCACGCCATGCATCTGGTTGCAGCTCGATTCGGGCGACGCCGACCCCGCAAGCTTCCTGCACTTCCTGGGCGAAGCCGCGGCCTCGCTCGCGCCGCGAAGGAAGCTGCGTCTTCCGGCGCCGGGCGCCGACGATCTGCGCGACCCCACTGCCTTTGTCAGGCGCTTCTTTCGGCGCCTCGCGCTCGTGCTGGAACCTCCCTGGGTGCTGGTGCTCGACAACGCACAGGAAGCGGGCGCCGCCGCTGCGCTGCACGCCGGCATCGCGACGGCCCTCACCGAGCTGCCCGATCGTGTGCGCGTGATCGCGATCAGCCGCGAACCACCGCCGCCTGCTTACGCTCGGGTGCTCGCCAACCAGCAGCTCGCGACCATCGACGAGCAGGCCTTGCGCTTCACCGTCGGCGACACGCGGCAACTGGTCGACCTGCACGGGCGCGACTGGCACGCGGCCGAGCTGCAGCAACTCACCGACGGCTGGGCTGCGGCCATGATCCTGCTGCTGGCCACACGCACCGATCTGAGCCCGGAAGACGCCCTGCGCAGCGGCACCGCGCGCGACCGCCTATTCGCCCTCTTCGCCGCCGAGGTCATGGAACAGTTCGCGCCTGCCGACGCGCTCACGCTGATGCGCATCGCCTTCCTGCCGAGCGCCACGGCGGCGATGGCGGTGGCCATCAGCGGCGACGCGCGGGCAGCCAAGCTGCTGGCCAATCTGGCACGGCGCAGCCTCTTCACCGAGCGCCGCGAAGCTACGCCCGAGGTCTACACCTTCCACGCCCTGTTCAGCGAGTTCCTGCGCGAACGCGCCAGCACCACGCTCGACGCGCCGGCACTCGGCGAGCTGCGCTCGAGCGCTGCGGCCGTCCTCGCCCGGCATGGCCAGGCCGATGCGGCCATCGAGCAACTCGTCGCGGCTGGCGCCTGGGACGAAGCCTTGCGCTTGTTGCTGACGCATGCCGCGACGTTCGTGGCGCAGACCCGCACGGCGATGGTCCGCGACTGGATCCTGGCGTTGCCGAGCACGGCGCGCGACGACGCCCGCGTGGCGTACTGGCTCGGCTACTGCGAGCTGGCCACGCGCCCCGCCGATGCCTTGCGACACCTGTCGCTCGCCCATGCGATGTTCGTGCGGACCGGCGACCCACGCGGCTCGTTCTATGCCGCGGCCGCGGCCGCCGACGCGATCGTCTATCTCGGTGCCGGCCTCGGCGCCATCGAGGAATGGATGCCGGTGCTGAAGGCTCATACGCCGGCATACCTCGCCGAACGCGACGCCGCGAGCGACCTGCGCGTCCTGCCCGGCTTGTTGGCGGCGTTCGTCTATCGCGAAGCCGGTCATCCGCTGACGGCGCCGCTCGCCGATCTGGCCGAACGCATGCTCGACCTGCCGCTCGGCACGAGCCAGCGCATCCTGCTCGGCACGCTGGCCTACTACCTGCTCTGGACGGGCCAACTGGAACGGCTGGACAGGATCATCGTCAAGGTCGACCGGGCCTGCGCCGAGTCCGATGCGGCGCCGGCCACGCTCATGCGCTGGTACGGCGTCGGCGTGCTGATCCGCTCGCTGCTCGGCCGCGTCGACGAAGCGCTGGCCCATGCCGACAAGGCGCTGGCCCTGGCGAGCCAGGGGCCTGCGGCGCTGCGCGCGAAAGCGCACCTGGCCATGGTGCTGGCTGCCGTCGCAGCGCGCGATGCCGAACGGGCCCGCAGCCACCTCGCCTTGGCAGCCGATGTCATCGAGTCCGACAACGCCACCGACACCACTGTCTACGAGTACCAGCGCGGCCTGCTGATGCTGCTCGACGGCGAATGGAACAACGCCGCCAAGCTGATGCGCGCAGCCGTCGCCAGCGGCAAGGCCAGTGGCTGGCCCCTGCGTGAACACATCGCCATGCTCGGCCACACGCTCGCCGCCACCCAGGCCGGCGCGCTCGAAGAAGCGCAGCTGTCGCTGCAGGCCTCGCTGGCGCATCCGTTTCGCAGCGTCTGCCGCTGGCACCACTGGATCGGCGGCCTGATCGAGGCGCACCTGGCCGAACGCTGCGGCGACCGGCCGCGCTGCCTGGCCGCGCTGGCCGGGGCTTTCGCGATCGGCCGCGAGCACGGCTACGACTTCGGGCCGATGCCGTACTGCTGCGGCGACATGATGTCGCGCCTTGCGCTGCTCGCCATCGAGAACGACGTCGATGCCGCGTTCGCCCGCGGCATCGTGCAGCGCTACGCCCTGCCCGCCCCTGTCGACGCGGGTGAACGCTGGCCCTGGCCGATCCGGATCCGCAGCCTGGGCCGATTCGGCGTCGAACGCGACGCCCTGCCGGCGCCCGCTTCACGCAAGGAAAGCCGGAAGCCGCTCGACCTGCTGAAGCTACTCGTCGCGTTGGGCGGCGACGGCGTTCCGGTGGCGCGGCTGTGCGCCGCGCTCTGGCCCGACGCCGAGGGCGACGCGGCGCGCAACTCGTTCGACAACGCGCTGCACCGGCTGCGCAAGTTGCTCGGTGCCGAGCAGCACGTGCCTTTGCGCAGCGGCGGCTTGAGCCTGAATGCCACGACCTGCTGGAGCGACGTCGCCGCGCTGGAGGCCTGCCTGCTCGAGGTCGAGCATCGCCTGGCCGACGCCGACCTTTCACAACTGTCGACGTGGGCCGAGCGGGCCTTGAGCTTGTATCGCGGCGACTTCCTCGCCGGCGAAGACGATCTGCCCGATGTGCTCGTGGCGCGCGCCCGCATCCAGTCGCAATTCACGCGCCGGATGCTGGACCTGGGCGCAAGGCTCGAGGCGATCGGCGAGCCCGCACAGGCGGCGTCGCTATACGGGCGCATCGTCGAGCAGCAGCCGCTTGCCGAGGATGTGTTTCGCCGGCTGATCGTCTGCCTGATCGCCTTGGAGCGGCGCGCCGAGGCGTACGAAGCGTTTCGGCGCTGCCGGCAGCACCTGTCGGTCGTGCTCGGACTGCGACCCGCCGCCGAGACGGAAGCTCTGGTCGCGTCGCTGCGCAACCTGTGATGGCCCGGCCCGATTCGCAATCGCTAAGGCATCTCTAGGAAGGGTCCGCCTACTCTTCCTGATACCGCCTGCCGACGGCCCGACGGAGCCGAGGGCGCACTTTCAGGAGAGTCTTCATGCTTACCGACCGCCGGCACTTTTCGTCGAAGCTCGGCATCCTTGCTCTCGCTCTAAGCGGCGGCCTCGGCCTTGCCGCATGCGGCGGCTCATCGGACGACGCGGACCGCGTCGTCACGGTGATGCCGGTGGCGACGAACGCCGTCGCCTACTGGAACGACGTCGCCAACAAGACCGTCAACGCCGTGTCGAGCGTCGCCACCACGCCCGAGGAACAGCGCCCGAGCTACCACGTCGATCTGGCGAGCGTGCATGTGGCGATCTACGACGCCGTGAGCGCGATCGATGGCCGCTACGAGCCGTTCGCGATCACG
Source organism: Paracoccaceae bacterium (assembly GCA_965219015.1). Classification (GTDB taxonomy): domain Bacteria; phylum Pseudomonadota; class Alphaproteobacteria; order Rhodobacterales; family Rhodobacteraceae; genus CBDCNH01. The sequence continues at coordinate 813,006 of CBDCNH010000005.1, read as the reverse complement.
CCGAAAGCCGCGTCGGCCGGCGCATCGATGGATGCGGCGGCGAGCGCGGCGGCATACGGCGTGTTGCAGGCGCTGTTCCCGAACCGGGCGGCCGAGTACCAGGCCGCCTACGACGGCCATGTGGCAGCGATCCCGGCCGGCGATGCCAAGACCCGAGGCCTCGCGCTTGGCAGCGAGGTCGCAGCCGGCGTGGTCGCCCTGCGCGCCAACGACGGCCGGGCCGTCGTGCTCGCGCCCTACGTGTCGAGCACGGCACCGGGCAGGTTCAGGAGCGCCAATGCGACGCCGTTCAATCGCTTCGTTCCCTACATCCGGCCGTTCTCGTTGAACCGCGTCGACCAGTTCCGCCCGGCCGGGCCGCCGGCGCTCGACAGCGCGACCTATGCCACCGACTACAACGAGAGCAAGGCCGGCGGCGGCACGGCGAGCACGGCACGAACTGCCGAGCAACTCGAGATCGCGCGCTTCCACACCGAAACGCCCTCGCCCTACCTGACACGCAACTTCGGTCGCTTCGCTGCCAGCACGGACGATGTCGCCGAAGCGGCACGACTGATGGCTTTCATCTACGTCGTGCACGCCGACACGATCACCGCCTGCTTCGAGGCCAAGTACTTCCACGAAGCCTGGCGCCCGCGCAGCGCGATCCCGCTGGCCGACACCGATGGCAACGCCGCGACCCAGAGCGACGGCGCCTGGACGCCAGTGCTGGCGACGCCGAACCACCCCGAGTACCCCGCCGCGCATTCCTGCACCTCGGGCGGCCTCGGCGAGACGCTTCGCCTCCACTACGGCACGCGCAACGTCGTCTACCGCTTCGACAGCATGGTGACCGGCACGACGCGGACCTACGCCAGCACCGAAGCGCTGAACGAAGAAAGCCAGGTCGCGCGCGTCTACGGCGGCATGCACTTCCACTTTTCGACCCTCGACGGCGTCGAGCTCGGCAAGCAGGTGGCGCAGTGGGTGGGCCAGCGCCACTTCCGGCGTCGCAACTGAGCCGTGGTCATGGCCAACCTCTACACCCCACGACTTCCGAGGGTCTCGCTCATGCGCACGGAACAGCAGGCTTCGAGGCGAGCCTTCCTGCGGCGAGGCTGCGCGGCCCTCGGCGCACTGACCGGCGCGGGCATCGGCCGAGACAGCCTGGCGCAAACGCGCATCGGGCACCTGCACATGCTGTGCAGCGGCCCGGGCGGCAGCATCCCCGACATCGTGGCGCGTCGCATCGCCGAGCAGATGGACGGCCGCTACGCGCAGCGGCTGACGGTGGAAAACCGGCCCGGCGCGGCGGGGCAGATCGCCGTCAACGCGCTGGGATCGGCCCCGCCGGACGGCTCGACGGTGCTGCTTGCGCAAGGCGCGGTCGCCACGGTCTACCCGTACCTCTATGCCAAGCTGCGCTACGACCCGGTGCTCGACCTGCAGCCGGTTTCTCTGGCCAGCGAGATGCCGATCGCCATCGCCGTCGGCCCTGCCGTGCCGGAGCCCGTGCACAGCATCGGCGAGCTGGTCGACTGGATGCGGCGCAACCCGAAGCTCGCCAATGGCGGGTCGCCAGGGACGGGCACCCTGCCGCATCTGCTCGAGGCCATGCTGTTCCGCGAGGCCGAAGTGCCATGGCAGCACATCGTCTATGCGGGCGGGCCACCGGCGCTCAACGATCTGCTGGGCGGGCGGATCGCGGTGCTGGCCCTGCCCGAGGGTCTGTTCCGGCAGTACAAGGCGGCAGGCAGGCTGCGGGTGCTCGCCACGTCGGGCGCGACGCGCAGCAGCTACTTCCCCGACGTGGCGTCGCTCGTCGAGCAAGGTTTTCCGAACCTGGTGGTGCGCGAATGGTTCGCCTTTTTCATGGCCGCGCGCGTGCCTGCGGCAACGATCGAAGCCGCCTCGCAGGCACTGCGGGCGGCCATCGCGCAGCCGGAGTTGGTCGGCGCGTTCGCCGATGCGGGCATGCTGGCCGCGTCGAGCACGCCGCAGGCGCTGGCGGCGCGCATCGCGGCGGAGCAGCGGTATTGGCAACCCCTCATCAGCGCCGCCGGCATCCGGGCCGAATGACCACCGTCGGTGCCTCCCGCATCCGGCCCGACGGCGCCTCGGCCAGCGTTGAACGCGCGTGGGACGAGGCAGCGCAGGGCTGGAACCGTCACGCGGCAAGCATTCGCGCCTGGCTCGGCGGTGCCACCGAGGCGATGCTGCAAGCGGCGCGCATCGGCCCCGGGGATCGTGTGCTCGATATCGCCGCCGGGGCAGGCGATCAGACGCTGGACATCGCGCACCGCGTCGGCCCGCACGGTCGCGTGATGGCCACCGACATCTCGGCCGCCATCCTCGCGCTGGCCGCCGACAACGCGCGCGCCGCCGGCCTGAAGAACGTCGACACGCAGGTCGCCGATGCCCAGGCGCTCGGCCTCGACGGCGCCGGATTCGACGCCGCCGTCTGCCGGCTCGGATTGATGTTCTGCGAGGCCCCGATCGACGCGTTGAAAGCGTTCCGCGCCGCGCTCAGGCCGGGTGGGCGGTTGAGCGCGCTGGTCTTCGCGCAGGCCGAAGACAACCCCTGCCTCGGCATCATGACGGACACGGCGCTGCGGCATGCCGGCCTCGCGGCGCGGTCGCCGGACAGGCCCGGCACGTTGACGAGCCTGGGCAAGCCCGGCCTCTTGCTGTCGCTGCTGCAGTCGGCGGGCTTCGTCGACATCGAAATGGATGCGCTGGCGGCGCCGTTTCGCCTGCCGGCGAGCTGCGATTACGTGGCCTTTGTGCGCGACTCGGGCACGCCGATCCGGCAGATCCTCGCGAACCTGACGGCACCCGCGCGGCGCGCTGCCTGGGACGACATCGAGCGGCAGCTCGGCGCGTTCACGACCAGCGAAGGCTGGGTCGGGCCGAACCGGCTTCTGCTCTGCGCTGCGACCGCACCGGCATGACCCATGACCGTTCACCCCAAGGCCCTGAAGCACTTCAGGGAGAAAAGCATGTCGAAGACTCGCAGCCTTCTGGCGCTCGTGTGGCGGGCCGCTTCTTCCCCCTTCGCGGCAGCGTAGGCGCCGAGCCTGAGCGTCAACGTCAGCGGCTTCATCGCGATCCGCAACGGGCCGATCGCCGAAGCTGAACGAACGCCTATCGGCGTAACGCGCAACGATTCGGCAGGGCACGCCGAAGCCAGCGGTTCGGGCGGCGCGGCCACGACCACACCGTCGATCCGACGCTCGCCCTGACACACGTTGCCGGCCGTGCCCGAGCCGGAAAGCCATGAGCTGATCCTGGCCGGGCTCGGGTGGATCGGCTTCGTCGCGCGGCGCAGGAACACACTTCGGCAGGCACCACCCGGCCTGGTTGGCATGTCCACCCCATCACGGATTGCCGCGACGTTACAAGCCGGGCTGGACGGGCGGCAGCGCGTGTACTTTCGGGCCCTGCCGATCGAGGCGAGACTTCCGGCTCTGCTCAAATTCGTGAGACAACCGATGAACCATTCGTTCGATCAGACCCTGCCTTTCCAATCGCGATGGGACCAGGACGGCGCCGAGTACGTTCGCTCGAACATCGACTGGTGCGCGCGCTGCTCGAAGCGCCTCGTGGGATTGAATCCCGGGCTCACGGCCATGCAGGCGTTCGACATGGCCAACGAACTGAGCCTCGACGACACGCTGCGCGCCAAGTCGCCCGAGCTGGTGGCCGAGGACATGCACCGCGTCGAGCTGAACGTCGGCGACTGAACCGCGGCGACAAGGCTTCTCGGCGCCCGGGCTGCATCTTCAAACTCAGCGCCGATAACCGGCGCTGACGCCTCCACGCCGATACCCGGCGCTGACGCCTCGACGCCCACACTCGGCGCCGCCGCTTCACGCCCATACTCGGCGCCTCGGCGCGCCAATTGCGTCTCCTGCAAACACGTGCACGAAGGGACGCCGCCATGCAGATCCGGGTCGGTTTCGAAATGGCGTACCACTGCCCGCAGCCGACGCCGATGCTGCTCACGCTCAACATCCACCACTCGCGCGCCGGCGATCTTGTGCAGCCCGATCACGTGGTCACCGAGCCCGCCGTACCGCTCACCGCCTACCGCGACCTGTACGGCAACTGGTGCAGCCGAATCGTCGCGCCCGCAGGCCGCATCGTCATCAGCGCCGATGCGGTCGTCAACGACAGCGGCCTGGTCGACGCGTTCGTTCCCGAGGCTGCGCAGACACCCGTCGAGCGGCTGCCCGACGACACGCTGGTCTACCTGCTCGGCAGCCGCTACTGCGACACCGATCAGCTCGTCGACATCGCCTGGCAGCAGTTCGGTTCGGGCCCGACCGGCTGGGCGCGGGTGCAGGCGATCTGCGATTTCACGCACGAACGCATCGTCTTCAACTACCAGCACGCCAGCCGCACGCGCACCGCGTTCGACGCCTACAACGACCGGCGCGGCGTCTGCCGCGACTATGCGCACCTGGCGATCGCCTTGTGCCGCTGCATGAACATCCCGGCGCGCTACTGCACAGGCTACCTCGGCGACATCGGCATGCCGCCGCCCTACGGGCCGATGGACTTCGCCGCCTGGTTCGAGGTCTGGCTGGGCGACCGCTGGTACACCTTCGATGCGCGCAACAACATGCCGCGCATCGGCCGCGTGCTGATGGCGCGCGGCCGCGATGCCTGCGACGTGCCCTTGACCTGCGCCTTCGGCTCCAACACGCTCGACAGCTTCAAAGTGTGGACCGACGAGGTGACGGCGGCCTGAAGCGGCCGCGCCGATCGGCGCCTTGGCCGGCGCGGCTTGGCCTCAACAGCCGGTCGTCAGCCGCGCCCGAACAACTCGCGCAGCCGCTCGGGCGTGCCCTTCCTGATCGTGCCGGCGATGGCCACCGCTTCGCGTTGGGCGAGCATGCTCACGAAAGCATCGCGCACCGCGTCGGCGCTGACCGCGTCCACATGCTCGGCCAGCTCGGCGCGCGAGCGAACGCGGCCGAACGCCAGCACGTCGAGCGCGGCGTCCTCGAGCCGATGCGAGGGCCGCTCGGCTGCCTGCAAGCGGCGCACGGCGATCTGCTTGCGCGCGCGCGCCAGGTCGGCAGCCGACACCTCGTGCGCCTGCTCGGCCAGCAAGCGCTTGAGCTCGACCAGAAACGGCAGCGCCTGTTCGGGCGCCGTCGATGCCTCGATCACGAACTGCCCCGCCAGCGGCGAGATGTCGGCCGAGCACGACAGGAAGTAAGCCAGGCCGCGGCGCTCGCGAATCTGGTCGAGCAGGGGCGAGCTCATGCCCTCGCCGAATACGGCGGCGGCGACCACGGCAGCGTGATGCGCGTCGTTGTGCAGTGCCGGCAGCGGCAGGCCGAAGACGACATGGGTCTGGCCGGAGCCGGCCAGCGCGCGAGAGGCGATGCCGCCCGTGTAGACCGGCCGCTCGACGACGTTCTCGGCGCCGCGGCGCAGCGCACCGAACACCTCGTCGGCGACGCGAACCATGCGGTCGACATCGACGTTGCCCGCCACGCCGACAACGACGTTGGCGCCGGTGTATTGCGCCTGCACGTAGCCGAGCAGGTCGTCGCGGGTCAGACGCAAGAGGTTGCCGCGCAAGCCGATCACCGGTTGCGCCAGCGGGTGCGAGCCGAAGCAGAGCTTGTCGAACAGCTTGAAGGCGGTCGAGAGTGGCTCTTCCTCGTCTTCGATGAACTCCTGCAGCAGCACCTGGCGCTCGCGCTCGAGCTCGGCCTCGGGAAAAGTGCTGCCCTGAACGATGTCGCCCAGCATGCGGATGAAGGGCTCGGCATCGCTGTCCAGGCCGCGCATGTGATAGGCCGTGTGGTCCTTGTCGGTGTGCGCGTTGACGTCGGCGCCGAGCCGCTCGGCGTCGAGGTTGATCTGCTGGCAGCTCCGCGTGTGCGTGCCCTTGAAGGCCATGTGCTCGACCATATGGCTGATGCCGTTGAGGCGCCGGCTCTCGTGGCTGCTGCCGCTGCGAACGAAGACGCTGACGCTGGCCGTTTCGAGCCAGGAGAGGCGGATGGCCACGACGCGCACGCCGTTGTCGAGCGTCGCCACGGTGGCGGTTTCGTGGTCGCGCAGCGCGGGCGGCGGGGCGGGGGATGTCGGGGTGTCGAAGGAGACCATGGAGCCGGCTGCATTGTCGCGCCGACCTGCCGACTGGGCGGGGCGCCGGCTGCAAGAATGGGGGTCCGACAAGTCGTCAAACAGCATCCAGCAGGAGAGCGCCATGATCCGGCCGAGCTTTCAGCAGTTCGAGACGCAGGCAAGACAGGAAGGCTTCGACAACGTGCTCGAACGCCAATGGCAAGCGGGCCTGGAACTCGACCGCCACGAGCACCCGTTCGCCGCCAAGGCGCTGGTGGTGTAAGGCGAGATGTGGCTCACCGTCGACGACCAGACGCAGCATCTGCTCCCCGGCGACCGGTTCGAGCTCGAGCACGGCACGCCGCATTCGGAGCGCTACGGCAGCGAGGGCGCGACCTATTGGGTGGCCCGGCGCAACCGCCCGGAATCGGAGCCCGTGGCTTGATTGCCGCCGTCTCGATCGTTGCTTGCGCCGTTGCGACCGGCGTGTCGAGCGGAGCCATCGCCGCATGACGAAACCGGTTCCCGACTGGCTGGCCGCCGCGCGCGCGCACTGGCAATGGCGCGGCGACAAGCGACCGCCGTTCGCTGTCGAACCGAAGCCTGGCCAGACCTCGGTGTGGGACTTCCCGCGACCGCCGCGTCTCGCGCCCGACGATCGCGAAGTCATCGTGCGCTGGGGTGGCGCCGAGGTGGCACGCACGCGCCACGCCATTCGCGCGCTCGAAACCTCGCATCCGCCGAGCTTCTACCTGCCGTGGGGCGATGTCGACAAGCGCTTGTTGCAGCCGGCGGCCGGCTCGTCGATGTGCGAATGGAAAGGCCCGGCGACGTACTGGTCGCTGGTCGATGGCGAGCGCGTGCTGAAGTCCGTCGCCTGGAGCTATCCGCAGCCGCTGGCCGGTGCCGAAGCCCTGGCCGAGTGCGTGTCGTTCTATCCCGCGGCGCTCGACTGCAGCGTGGGCGGCGAGCCGGTGCTGGCGCAGCCGGGCGGCTTCTATGGCGGCTGGATCACACCGGAACTGGTAGGCCCGTTCAAGGGCGAACGCGGCAGCGAGGGGTGGTGATGACGATGCAGATGCCCGTTCCGTTGCGGTCGCGGTCGCGGTCGCTCACAGGAAGGCGCGGGTTCACGTACGGTTGTTCCTTTGCAGCCGTTCTTTCGCTCGCCTTTTCCGCCGCAGGCGCGGCCGACGAAAAGCCGCCGGCGCGCCCGGCCGCTGCGCATACGACGCCTTCCGACCCCGTCGCCATCCCTACGCGATCGCCCCTCGTCGGCATCAACCTGAGCGGCATCGCCTATTTCGGCGCGCAGTTCCCGTTCGCCGACCTCACCAAGTCGAGCGGCGGCTGGTCGTCGCGCTACAGCGACGGCGCGTTCCGCGGCGAATTTCCGGCCGTGCGCGACGGCTTGCCGACGGCGCTGCATCCGGGCCAGCATGCCGTCGCCGTGATGGGCTGGCCGGGCACGCACTATCCGGCCGGGCGCTATGTGGTGCTGTGGGACGGCGACGGCGACATCGGCTTCCCGCTGAGCCGGGTGAAGGTCGCCGAACGGCAGGCGCATCGCATCGTCGCGGAGGTCGACAACAGCGAAGGTTTCTGGGTCGGCATCGAGCGGACCGACCCGGCCGATCCGGTTCGCAACGTCCGCGTGCTCTGGCCCGGCACCGAAGCGACGTACACCACGCAACCGTTCAACCCCGAGTACCTGAAGAAGATCGCGCCGTTCAAGGTGCTGCGCTTCATGGACTGGGCGCGCACCAACGACAACCGGCCGCCGCTCGGGCAGTGGGCGAACCGCGCGCACCTCGGCGACGCGACCTACACGGACGGCGCCGGCGTTCCCTTCGAGCGGATGATCGACCTGGCGAACACCTTGCATGCCGATCCCTGGCTGTGCGTGCCGCACTTGGCCAACGACGATTTCGTCCGCCGCATGGCGCAGCTCGTGCACGATCGGCTCGCCCCTGACCTGAACCTGCACATCGAGTATTCGAACGAGGTCTGGAACGGCGGCTTCGCGCAGAGCAAATGGGCGCTCGAGCAGTCGAAGAAGCTCGGCCTGCCCGCGCCGAATGGCCAGCCCGGGGCGTTCTATGCGCAGCGCTCCGTGCAAATCTTCAAGATCTTCGAGGACGTGTTCGGGCCGGCCGATCGCCGGCGCTTGGTTCGGGTGATCGCCGGCCAGTCGGCCTGGACGAACTTCGCCGAAACCGCGCTGGCCTGGAAAGACACCGCCGCCCATACCGACGTGCTGGCCATCGCGCCGTACTTCGAGGCCGCAGCCGCAGCCGACAAGACCAACGCCGCCGAGACGCTGGCGACACCCGCCGACGACATCGCCCGCCAGATGTTCGACGACATCGGCGCCAAATTGACCGCTCAGATACGCAGCAACGCCACCCTGGCACGCAAGCACAAGGTCAGGCTCGAGGCCTACGAGGGCGGCTCGGGCAACACCACCTTCTATTTCCCGCAGGAGCAACAGGACGCGATGACGAACGCCCTCGCCGCGGCCAACCGCAGCCCGGTGATGCGCGAGGTCTACAAGGCGTTCTATTCGACCTGGGCTGCCAACGGCGGCGGCCTGATGCTGCAGTATTCCGGCATCGGCGCGTGGTCGAAATGGGGCTTCTGGGGCGCACTCGAATACGTGACGCAGGACCCGGCTGCCGCGCCCAAGTACCTCGGCCTGCTCGACGTCATCGCCAGCCACCCCGAGCCGGAACCGTCGCAGCGCCGCGAACCTGCCACAGGAACACGCCGCTGAGCAGTGCCGCGAAGAAGCGGCGCATGGGAACCGGAACGCCATGGTGATCGGGCAAATGGAACGCGAGCGGTCGGGCTCTCGATCGCTCGGGTTAGGCCCGATGCCAGCCTCCGAGCCTGTCACTAAGCTGCATCAGGCTGGGCCATCCCCCTTCCTTACAAGACCCCAAGACAACGCGGAGACAACGCCATGATTTGCAAGCGCCATGCCCTCAAGAAAATTGCAGCCGCTGCGCTCGCCCTCGGCACCGTGCTCGGCACGGCGCTCGTCGCCTTGCCCGCACAGGCCCAGACCAAGCTCAAGTGGGCGCATGTCTACGAAACCTCCGAGCCGTTTCACAAATGGTCGGTGTGGGCCGGCGACGAGATCAAGAAGCGCAGCAACGGCCGCTACGAGGTGCAGGTGTTTCCGGCCTCCAGCCTGGGCAAGGAGTCCGACATCAACCAGGGCCTGACCCTGGGCACGGTGGACATCATCCTCACCGGCGCCAGCTTCGCCGGCCGCAGCTACCCGCCGCTGGCCGTGTCGTACTTTCCGTTCATCTTCCGCGACGCCGAGCACCAGCTCAAGTATGCGAAGAGCGATGTCTTCAAGGAGCTGTCCAAAGGCTACGACGACAAGACCGGCAACCACATCACCGCGCTCACCTACTACGGCGCCCGCGATGTCACGTCGAACGCTGCGCACCCCGTCACCAAGCCGGCCGACATGAAGGACCTGAAGATCCGTGTGCCCGATGCGCCGGCCTACCTCGCGTTCCCCAGAGCGCTGGGTGCGAACCCGACGCCGATCGCCTTCGCCGAGGTCTACCTGGCGCTGCAGAACGGCACGGTCGATGCGCAGGAGAACCCGCTGCCCACGATCGAGGCGAAGAAGTTCTACGAAGTGCAGAAGAACATCTCGCTGACCGGCCACATCGTCGATTCGCTGCTTACCGTCGTGTCGGGGCAGGTCTGGAGCAAGCTCTCGGCCGACGACAAGAAGATGCTCACCGAGGTGATGCAGGAAGCGGCCGAGAAAGCCGGCCGCGACATCATCGCTTCCGAAGAGCGGCTGGTCGGCGAGTTCAAGAAGCGCGGCATCAATGTCATCACCGTCGACAAGAACGCTTTCCGCGAAGCCGTGCTGAAGAACACCAAGCCCACCGACCAAGGCTATCGCCAGCAGGACTACGACCGCATCGTCAACCTGAAATAGGCGGGATCCGCCATCATGGCTGAGCGCAGGGTACTCGACGACGAAGGTCACCTGCAAATCGAAGACGAGGTGGTCGATCTCTCGGCCACGATCACCGAGGGCTGGATCGCCCTGGCAGTCTTCTGGCTGCTCGGTCTCACGGTCGGCTGGCAATTCCTGACGCGCTACGTGCTCAACGACTCGGCGGCGTGGACCGAGGAGGTGGCGCGCTACATGCTGATCGGCGTCGTCTTCATCGGCGCGGCGATCGGCGTCGCGCGCAACAACCAGATCCAGGTCGACTTCTTCTATCGCTACCTGCCTGCACCGCTCGGGCGCTGGCTTTCGCGCGCGGTCGACGTGCTGCGCATCGCCTTTTTCGCCGCCACCGTGGTGATGACGGTGCAGATGATGCTGAAGATCGGCAACCAGACGCGCATGACGATCGTCGATGCGCCGATGAACATCGTCTATGCGCTCTGCCTGTTCGGCTTCGCAGCGATGACCTGGCGCTCGATCCAGGTGGCCCTCATCCACTGGCGGCGTGGCTACAGCGTGCTCGAGCGGCCCGAGACGACGCTTGCCGACGGTGCTTCGGCGAGCGCACGGACGGGAGCCTGATGCGGCTCGTTACAACCGGCGCTTGCCGGCCATGGCGCTCGCGAACCAAGCAAGACGGCTGGCCCGTCCGGGCAGGATCGGGCCGCCGGGGCACTCTGCTGCGCTCATGTCCCCCGGCGACGGCCTACGGCCGCCGCCTCCTCCTTTACTTCGCTCCGCAGAGCGCCCCACCGTCCCGATCCACCACCGCCGCGTCTCTTGGCAGAGCCCCACCCTCCCCATTCACCACCGCCGCGCTTGCTGGCAAAGGTGCACCACCGTGCAGCCGCGGGCATTGGGCGGCCGATGGAGCGAAGTAAAGGAGGAGCTTTCGGCCCACGGCCGAAAGTGGGGGGCATGAGCGCAATCGGCCGCCCGATGGCCGCGGCGTCCGAGACGCCTGTGAACTCTCCGACAAACGCCTCGACCAACGTTGCCACAAAGCGCGACGACCCCCTCCCATGCTGAAGATCTTCTTCCTGCTCTTCATGGCCGGCGGCATCCCGGTGGCCATCGCCATGGCCGGCGCCTCGCTCGCCTACATCCTGGTCTCGGGCAACCTGCCGCCGTTCGTGGTGGTGCATCGCATGGTCAGCGGCATCGACAGCTTTCCGCTGCTCGCCGTGCCGTTCTTCATCCTCGCCGGCAACCTGATGAACAACGCCGGCATCACCACGCGCATCTTCAACTTCGCGCTGGCCCTGGTGGGCTGGCTGAAGGGCGGGCTCGGCCATGTCAACGTGCTGGCTTCGGTGATCTTCGCCGGTATGAGCGGTACGGCGATCGCCGATGCCGCCGGGCTCGGCACGATCGAGATCAAGGCGATGCAGGAGCACGGCTACCCGACCGAGTTCGCGGTCGGCGTGACGGCGGCATCGGCGACGCTCGGGCCCATCATCCCGCCGAGCCTGCCGTTCGTCATCTACGGGATGATGGCCAACGCCTCGGTGGGCGCGCTGTTCCTGGCCGGCATCCTGCCCGGCCTGCTGCTCACCGTGCTGATGATGCTGACGGTGGCCTACTACGCCAAGAAAAACGGCTGGGGCGGCGACATCGGCTTCTCGGGCTCGCGCTTCATGAAGGCGATGATCGAACTCGCGGTCGTGATCGGCTGGCCACTGCTGCTGTGGGTGGCGGTCGCCAAGCTCGGCGCGCCGGCGCAGATCACGGTCTTTGTCGGCTTCGCGTTGCTGTTCGTGCTCGACAAGATCTTCGCTTTCGAGGCGGTGCTGCCGATCATGACCCCCGTGCTGCTGATCGGCGGCATGACGACGGGCCTGTTCACACCCACCGAAGGCGCCATCGCCGCTTGCGTGTGGGCGATGGTGCTCGGCCTGGCGTGGTATCGCACGCTGTCGTGGAAGATGTTCGTCAAGGTTTGTCTCGACACGGTCGAGACCACGAGCACGGTGCTCTTCATCGTCGCCGCCGCGTCGATCTTCGGCTGGATGCTCACGGCCACCGGCGTCACCACCGACATCGCCACCTGGGTGCTCGGCTTCACCAAGGAGGCCTGGGTCTTCCTCTTGCTCGCCAACCTGCTGATGCTGTTCGTCGGCTGCTTTTTGGAGCCCACCGCCGCCATCACGATCCTGGTGCCGATCCTGCTGCCGATCGCCGTGCAACTCGGCATCGACCCGGTTCACTTCGGCCTCGTGATGGTGCTCAACCTGATGATCGGCCTGCTGCATCCGCCGATGGGCCTGGTGCTGTTCGTGCTGGCGCGCGTGGCCGGCCTTTCGTTCGAGCGCACGACGATGGCGATACTGCCGTGGCTGGTGCCGCTGCTGCTGAGCCTGGCCATCATCACCTACATGCCGCAGTTGGTGCTGTGGTTGCCGAAGCAGTTCTTCTGACGCCATGAGCCCCTTCATCCGCCTCCACCCCGCCGACGATGTCGTCATCGCCCGCAGCCAGCTCGTCGGCGGCACGAGCGTCGAAGGCTTCGCGGTGCGCGGCCTCGTTCCGGCCGGCCACAAGGTCGCCGCCCGCGATATCGCCGCAGGCGAGGCCGTGCGCCGCTACGACCAGATCATCGGCTTCGCGACGAGGCCGATCGGTCGTGGCGAGCACGTGCACACGCACAACCTCGACATGGGCCCCGACAAGGGCGACTTCGAGCGCGACTACGCGTTCGGCGCCGACGTGAAGCCGCAGCCGGCGCCGCGCGAAGCCAGCTTCATGGGCATCAAGCGTGCCGACGGCCGCGTCGCCACGCGCAACTACATCGGCGTGCTGACCAGCGTGAACTGCTCAGCGACGGCGGCGCGCGCCATCGCCGACCACTTCTCGCGAACGACCAACCCGCGCGCGCTGGCCGAGTATCCGAACGTCGACGGCGTGGTCGCCCTCACGCACGGCACCGGCTGCGGCATGGACACCTCCGGCTTCGGTATGCGCATCCTAGAACGCACGCTCACCGGCTATGCGACGCATGCCAATTTCGCTGCCGTGCTGGTGGTGGGCCTCGGCTGCGAAGCCAACCAGATCAACGCCTGGCTCGCCACCGGCAACCTGACCGAAGGCGATAACTTCCGCGTCTTCAACATCCAGGACACGGGCGGCACGACGAAGACGGTCGCCAAGGGCATCGCCCTTATCAACGACATGCTGCCGCGCGCCAATGCCGTGACACGCGAGCCGTGCAGCGCCGCGCACATCACGATCGGCCTGCAGTGCGGCGGCTCCGACGGCTATTCGGGCATCAGCGCCAACCCGGCGCTGGGCGCGGCGGTCGACCTGCTGGTCGCACACGGCGGCACGGCCGTGCTCTCCGAAACGCCCGAGATCTATGGTGCCGAGCATCTGCTGACGCGGCGCGCGGTGCAGCGCGACATCGGCGAGAAGCTGGTGGCACGCATCAAGTGGTGGGAGCACTACACCGCCATCAACGAAGGCGAGATGAACAACAACCCGTCGCCCGGCAACAAGGCCGGCGGCCTGACGACCATCCTCGAGAAGTCGCTCGGCGCGGTGGCCAAGGGCGGCACCAGCAACCTCGAAGCGGTGTACGAATACGCCGAGCCGGTGACGGCGCACGGCTTCGTCTACATGGACACGCCCGGCTACGACCCGGTGAGCGCGACCGGCCAGGTGGCGGGTGGCGCCAACATGATCTGCTTCACCACCGGCCGCGGTTCGGCCTACGGCTGCGCGCCCTCGCCTTCCCTCAAGCTCGCCACCAACTCCGCGCTCTGGCGGCGCCAGGAAGACGACATGGACATCAACTGCGGCGAGATCGTCGACGGCACCGCGTCGGTCCAGCAAATGGGCCAGCGCATCTTCGACCTCGTGATCGCCACGGCTTCGGGCGAGCGATCGAAGAGCGAGCGGCATGGCTACGGGCAGAACGAGTTCGTGCCGTGGCAGGTGGGCGCGGTGATGTAAAGCGCGTCGCGGTTATGCGGCGCGGTTTCGACGTATTCGCGTGGACCCGTTGGCTCATGGTCAACTCTGCGAAGTCATCGCGGCTTGTCTTGCCCCGGATCGTGTCTCAGGCCCGACCGCGAATCGGATAGTCCTTGCTCATCACGAACTGAACGCCCTTCAGGAGCGACTTCAGATCGGGGCGCGCAAAGGGCGCGTTGGAGATGTCGATGATCTGCACGTTGCCGTCGGGGTTGAGCACGAACAGTCCCGGCTCCGAGAACGGCCGGTCGGTTTCCTGAGGCGAGCGCGGATCCGAGATGTAAAGACCCAGCTTTCGCATCTGCGCGGGCGACAGGTCGTAGCCGACCGGAAACTTCCAGCCGCATTCGGCGGCTTCGGTCTCGGCCTTGTCCTTCGGGTCGGCCGAGATCGCCGCGACCTCGATGTTTGCCGCCTTGAACTCGTCGAGCATCTCGTTCAGGGTGCCGAGGTAGTTCTTGCACAACGGGCAGTGCTTGCCGCGATAGACGATCAGCGCACGCCAACCCTTGCCGCTTGCCGGATCGATCGGCTCGCCGGAGACGGCCTGCCATTGCATCGCCGGAAACTTCTCGCCTGCTGCCATCTTGGTCGTGGTCATCGTTCTTCCTGCTGGTGACGGAAGAAGCGTTTTACTCGAACGGCCGACTTCATGCGTGGCGCCTTGCGGCTCAGCGCTTGACGACCACCGCTTCGAGGTATTCGCCGTCGACGATGAGCGACTTTTCGCCGTCCCGGTTCGATCCGGCGAGCAATGTGTGGAGGTCGTCGTCCAGCGACTTCTGCCCTTTGCCGTCCAGCGTCTCGAAAGCCTTCAGAACCGGCCCGTAGAGTGAACGGAAGACCTCGATGAAATGCTCGGCCGACCGGTAGCGGAACGCGAAGGTCCGGCGCGCGATGCCGAGGCTCGATGCTTGCGCGCCGAACAGCTTGCGCAGGTGCGCTTCGATGCCCCACAGCGCCGGCGACTGCACACCGGGCGGCGGCGGCACGTGCTTGCCGACGGTCTTGAACAACTGGCCGATGAAGCCATCGGGTGTCCAGTTCGCCAGGCCGATGCGGCCGCCCGACCGCGTGACGCGAAGCATCTGTGCGGCGGCTCGTTCGTGGTCGGGCGCGAACATCACACCGAAGCTCGAGAGCACGACATCGAAGCTGGCCGCCGCGAACGGCAGGTTCTCGACATCGGCGACGCGAAAGGCCACCTCGAGCTGATCGGCCTTGGCACGCTGCGCGCCCTTGTCGAGCAGGGCCTGCACATAGTCGGTCGAGGTCACGTCGGCGAAGCGTCGGGCCGCGGCGAGCGTCGCGTTGCCGTTGCCGGCGGCGACGTCGAGCACCCGCTCGCCGGCACGCACATCGAGCGCTTCGCAGAGCGTCTCGCCGATGATCTGCAGCGTGGTGCCGACCACGGCGTAGTCGCCCGACGACCACATCGCCTGCTGCTTGGTCTTGATGGCCTCGAGCGAAGCGGCGGGTGCCGATGGCGGGGCGCTGTTGGCGGGTCTGGTGACGGCTTCGTTCATGACTTTGCTCCTTGCGGTGGGTGACGGTGCGTCGATGGTTCGACCCGTCGATGGTCGCGAGCAGGCGTTTGCAGGATCGTTGGCATGGGCGTGTGAATGGCCGTCGTGATTTGCGTCGCAGCGCCTTATGCGCCACATTCGCCGTTTACCGAACACTTCAGCCCGCATGGAAGACCAGAAGCCTTCCGCCGACGCGCCACCCTTGACGATTCGCCTGCTGGGAGACGTGTCGATCACCTGCGGCGAAGCGCCGCGTGCGTTGCCGAAATCGCGCAAGACCCGCGCCCTGCTCGCCTATCTGGCCGTCGAGGCCGGCCCGCACCGTCGCGACAAGCTGTGCGAGCTGCTGTGGCAGTCGGCGGCCGACCCGCGCGCTGCTTTGCGCTGGAGCCTCGCCAAGCTGCGACCGTTGCTCGAGGCGCCGACTGGTCAGGCCTTGCAAGCCGATGCAGGCTCGATCGGGCTCGACCGGCAGCTCATCGCCGTGGATGTGCTGCAGGCCAGGGCGCTGCTGGAGCAAGCGCCCGAGGGCCTGTCCGATGCGCAGCTCGGCAGCATCGAGACGGCCCTCGCGGCCGGCTTTCCGCACGACCTCGACCTTGCGGCCAGCGACCGCTATCAACTCTGGATCGAAGGCGAACGCGAGGTCGCGCGCAGCCTGCACCGCCGCGTGCTCGACGAGCAGGCGGCCCGCGCTTCACAAGGCGACGAGGCGCTGGCGCGGGCGCGCAAGCGTGCCGCGCACGATCCGCTGGATACCGTCGCCAACGCCCACCTGCTGGCCCGCTCGGCCGAGGTCGACGGCCATCGCCATGCCAGGACCGCATTCGACGCGATGCGTGCCCGCTACCGCGCAGAAGGCGTCTCCGATCACGCCCTCGTCGCGGCCTGGCGCCGCCTCGACGACGACTCGCCGCTCGTGCTGCCCGACAAGCCGTCGGTGGCCGTGCTCGGCTTCGCCGACCTCGGCGCTCGCCACACGAGAGCGCTCGACCCGGTGCTGGCCGAAGGCCTGGCCGCCGACCTCACCGCCATGCTCGGCCGGCTGCGCGGCCTGTTCGTCACGGCACGCGCCTCGATCCGCGCGATCGAGCAGATGGGCCACTGGACGGTCGGCCACTGCGCACTGTTCCTCGCCCGCCAGCACGACCCGGCGCTGCAGGCGATCGACCGGTCGCTGCTCGCCAACCCCAACTTCGCGCAAGGCCACTACGCGCTCGGCTTCATCCGCGCCCATGTCGGCGCCGGCCTGCAGGCGCTGCCCGAGCTGGCCGCCGCGGAACGCTTGAGTCCCTACGATCCGCTCTTGTTCGCGATGGAATCGTCGCGGGCCATTTCGCTCGCGATCGGCGGTCACTACGCCGATGCGGCGCAGTGGAGCGTGCGCGCCACCCGCGAGCCGAATGCGCACTTCCACATCCACGCCATCGCCGCTGCCTGCCTGGCGCTCGCCGGCCGCGAGGCCGAGTCGAAGGGCTTCGCCTTGCGCGCCTGCAACGACCATCCCGGTTATTCCGTCCGCGTGTTCGAGCGCAGCTTCCCGCACAAGCATCCCGAGCATCGGGACATGATGGCGAGCGCCTTGCAGATGGCCGGCATACCGGTCGCCGCTGGCTGCGGCTGATCGGGATCACCGTTGCCATGCAATGCATGGCATTGCGGTGCAGGTAGGCGGCTGGTTGCAGATCGCGGCGTCGCCGCAACGCGATTCGAGTATTACTACTACAATGCCAGGTAATACTATCGGAGGCGGTGATGCCGACCACCCTGACGAGCAAGGGCCAAGTCACGATCCCAAAGCATGTTCGTGATGCACTCGGCTTGCTGCCGGGCATGCCGGTCGAATTTCTGGTTCATGACGGCAACGCGGTTCTTCTGCGACATGCGTCTGCAGTCAGGGGCAAACGCCTTGCACCGAAGAATCGCTTCGAGGCCGCTCGTGGCAAGGCCGATGTGCAATGGCGCACCGACGACCTGATGAAGTTGCTGCGCAGCGACGACGATTGATGTTGCTGGTCGACACGAATGTCCTGATCGATGTCGTGCAAGACGACCCGCAGTGGGCCGACTGGTCGATCGCTCAACTGAGCGCACAGGCAGCGATCAACGCCTTGGCGATCAACCCGGTGATCTACGCCGAGTTGTCCCTGTCGTTTTCAACGCTGGAAGCCCTGGACAGGACGATCGCAGGGCTTCGGCTCGCCTGGCACGAGATTCCGCGCCCGGCACTGTTCCTCGCCGGCCAAGCCTTTTCGCGCTATCGCCGACGCGGCGGCAGCAAGCCGCAGGTGCTGCCCGACTTTTTCATTGGCGCCCATGCAGCGGTGCAAGGCTGGAGCCTGCTCACACGCGACGCCAGACGGTTCAGAACCTACTTTCCGACGCTGGACGTGATCGCGCCCTGATCGATACGCAGCGCGGGGCCTTTCAAGACGGCTGGGCCGTCGCTTCCAGATAGTCGACGCTCATCTGCGCCAGCGCCCGCACGCCGAGCCGCAGACCTTGCTCGTCGACGAAAAAGCGCGGCGAATGGTTGGGAGCCACGGTGGTCGGGTCTCGATCGTTCGGTGTCACGCCGACGAAGAAGAACACCCCCGGCACCACGCGCGCAAAGAACGAGAAGTCTTCCGAGCCCATCACCTTGGGCACCAGCATCACATGCTCGGCACCGGCCACGCGCTGCAAGGTCGGCAGCATCTGCGCGGTGAGCGCCGGGTCGTTCACCGTCACCGGATAGTTCTTGCGGATGCACACCGTGCACTCGGCACGCGAGCCCCGGGCGACGGCTTCGGCAAGCGTGGTCACGCGTTCGTGGATGTCGTCGCGCATCACTTCGTCGAAACTGCGGATCGTGCCGCGCATCTCGACCGAATCGGGAATGATGTTCTCGCGTACGCCGCCCTTGATGACGCCGATCGTCACCACGGCCGGCTCCTGCGTCAAGTCGAGCTGCCGGCTCACCACCGTCTGCAGGCCCAGCACCACCTGCGCCGCGGTGACGATGGGATCGACGCCGTACCAGGGCATGGCGCCGTGCGTCTGCCGGCCTTTGACGGTGATCGAGAGGTTGTCGGCGCTGGCCATCGTCGGCCCCGGCCGATAACCGATCACGCCGGTCGGCAGTCGCGAGGTGACATGCAGGCCGAACACCGCCTGCGGCAACGGCCGCTCCATGGCGCCCTCGGCGATCATCATCTTGGCGCCGCCGTCCTCGCCTTCGGGCGGCAACTCCTCGGCCGGCTGGAAGATGAACTTGACCGAGCCGGGCAGCCGGTCGCGCAGGCCGGCCAGCACCTCGGCCACGCCCATCAGAATGGCGGTGTGCGCGTCGTGGCCGCAGGCATGCATGACGCCCACGTCCTCGCCGTTCCAGACGGCGCGCACCTTCGACGCGAACGGCAGGTCGACCTCCTCGGCCACCGGCAACGCGTCCATGTCGGCGCGCAAGGCGACCACCGGGCCGGGCAAAGCGCCCTTGAGCAGGCCGACCACGCCCGTGTGGGCGACGCCGGTTCGAACCTCGTCGAGGCCGAGTGCGCGCAGGTGTTCGGCGACGATCCCGGCGGTTCGCACTTCGCGGTTGCCGAGCTCCGGATGCTCGTGGAAATCGCGGCGCCAGGCGACGACGCGTGGCTCGACGGCGTCGGCGGCGGTGTCGATCAGATCGCCCAGCGACGGGGCGGCGAGGGTTCGGTCGAGCATCAAAGTTCCTCTCGTCAGGCGGTGGTGGTGGAGGCCGCGCAGAGGGCGTCGGATACGGCGTGTGCCTGCGTGCCGATCGTACGCAGCAATCCGCCCGCCTGACGCGTGTCGAAGCCGACGAAATACACGCCGGCGAGATCGCCCGCGCCCGCAAGCCGTGTCGGCAGACCGTTGGCGTCGAGGTCGATCGCGTGGTTCGGGAACAGCGCCTGGACGTTCGACCGATAGCCGGTGGCGGCGATCAGGGCATCGAACGAGGCCTCGCTGCCGTCGACGAACCGAGCACAGTGCGTCGTGAGACGCTCGATGCCTGGGTGCATCCGGATCTCGCCCGACTCGATTCGGGCCAGCGTGCCGACGTCGATGACCGGTGTCTTGCCGAGTTCGCGCAGGTCGTACAGCGGCGAGCTGTCGCGCAGGAGCAGGCCGTAGCGGCCCGTGTCGCCGACGGTCAGCCGGCGCATCCAGAGGGCGATGGCGTCGCCGAAGACGTGAGGCAAGCGGGCAAGCGCGATCGCGCTCAACTGCGTCGGCCGGCCCAGCACATCGCGGTAGACGACGCTGATCGGCGAGCGCACCGACAGCGCCGTCGATACACCGTGTTCGACGAGGTCGAGGGCGATCTCGGCGCCGGTGTTGCCCATGCCGACCACGAGCACGCGCTGCCCGGCGAAGGGCGTGGCGTTGCGGTAGTCGCGGCTGTGCAGGATGCGCCCTGCAAAGCCTTCCTGGCCCTCGAACAGCGGCATCAACGGCACCCGATTGGCGCCGGTGGCGACGACCACGGCATTCGACTCGAAGTGCAGGCCGGATGCCGTCGTCGTGAGCCAGCCGTCGCCCTGCCGGATCACGCTCACCGCTTCTTCGCCGAACTGCGGGTGCAGGTCGAAGTGCTCGGCATAACGCACCAGGTACTCGGCCACCTCGCGGCGTGGAACATAACGCGGCAGATGATCGGCAAACGGAAGCCCCGGCAGGGCGCTGTGCGACTTCACCGTGTGCAGCCGCAACCGCTCGTAGTGCTCGCGCCACGAGGCTCCGGCGTGCTGGGCCTTCTCTAGGATGTGGGCACGCCGGCCACGGCCGGCGAGTGCTGCGGCGACGGCAAGGCCGGCTGGCCCGGCTCCCAGCACCAGAACGTCGATGTCCATCTTCGAAAGTATCACTGCCCGTGGCCAACCCGGCTCCAGCCCGGCACCAGCTCGGCACAGGCCAGGCACAGGCCCGGCAAAGGCCCGACCCTAGACTTCCTGCATGGATCGCCTCTCGATGCTCGCCAACGGCGCACCGGCTTCGGCGCTGCTGCTCGCCGCCATCGTCATCGCCAGCCTGGTCGGCCTCTACATCGCGCCGGCGGTCATCGAGCGCGGGCTGTTCAGGCCGCATTGGTTGGTGTCGCGTGGCGAATGGTGGACGCCCATCACCAGCGGCTTCATCCACGCCGATCTGGCGCATCTGTTCTTCAACGGCTTCACCTTCTGGGCCTTCGCGTTCTCGCTGGAACGCGACATCGGCACCGGGCGCTTCGTCGCCCTCTACGCCGTCGGCTTGCTGGCCAGCGATGCCGGCACCTGGATCAAGCACCGCCACGACCCTGAATACCGCACGCTCGGCGCCTCGGGTGCGATCCTGGCGGTGCTGTTCGCATCGATCCTCTACTTCCCTTCCGGCTCGATCTTCATCCTGCCGATACCCGTTCCGATCCCGTCACCGCTGTTCGCCCTCGCCTATCTCGCCTACACCTGGTATGCCTCGCGACAGTCGCGCGGCCGCGTCAACCACGACGCGCATCTGTCGGGGGCCTTGGCGGGTGTGGCCTTCGTTGCCATCACCGACTCTGCCGCGTTCCAGCGGGCGCTCGCTTACTTCCTCGGTTGAAGGTTCCGCGCCGCATCCTGCCCGCCGTCGCGGTCTCGCAATTCGCGGGCACCTCGCTCTGGTTCGCGATCAATGCGGTGCTGCCCGAGCTGCAGGCGAATGCCGGTCTGCCGCCCGGCGCCGCCGGCTGGCTCACGGCGGCGGTGCAGCTCGGCTTCATCGCCGGCACGCTGGTGTTCGCGCTGTTGGCGGTGGCCGACCGCTTCTCGCCGCGCCTTGTCTTCGTCGCCTGTTCGCTGGCGGGTGCCCTGCTCGCGCTGGCGACCGCGCTGCTGCCGCCGACGATCGCTTCGCTGATTGCGTTTCGGGTGGCCACCGGCGTCTGCCTGGCCGGCATCTATCCGGTGGGCATGAAGATCGCCGCCGGCTGGTATGCCGAGGGTCTGGGCCTGGCCCTCGGCGTGCTGGTCGGCGCGCTGGTGCTGGGCACTGCCCTGCCGTTCGGCCTGCGCGCGCTCGGCGCGGCATGGGCCTGGCAGAGCGTGATGATCGTCATCGCTGTCTTTGCCGCTGCGGGCGGCGTGCTGATGGCGCTTGCCGTTCCCGATGGGCCGCATCTGGCACGCAGCGGGCCCGGCACCGGTCTCTCGCCGCGTGCGCTCACGGTCATCTGGACCGACCCGAAGCTGCGCGCCTCCGTGCTCGGCTACTTCGGCCACATGTGGGAGCTCTATGCCTTCTACGTGCTCCTGCCGGTGATCGTCGCCTTGCGCTGGCAAGGTGCCAGCGCGTCGTGGTGGGTGTTCGGCGCCATCGGCATCGGCCTCTTCAGTTGCATCGGCGGCGGTGTGCTGGCACGGCGCGTCGGCGGCGCCCGGGTCGCCGGCGCCCAACTGCTGTGCAGCGGTGCTTGCGGGCTGGTCGCGCCGTGGCTGCTGGACGCACCGCTCTGGCTGTGGGCGGCGTGGCTGCTGCTGTGGGGCGCCACGGTGTCGGGCGATTCGCCGCAGTTCAGCGCGCTCACGGCAAGCAATGCGCCGCGCGCACTGGTGGGCAGCGTGCTCACGCTCGTCAACAGCATCGGTTTCGCGGTGTCGGTGGTGACGATCACCGCGTTCGCCGCGCTGGCCGCAGCATGGCCGCTGGCGCAGGTGCTGCCGTGGCTTGCGGTCGGGCCCGCCATCGGCGTGCTGTGCCTCAAGCCCTTGCTCAGGCCGCGCTGAAAAGCGCCTCAGGTCAGCCGACGCTGGTACGAGCGATCCGCGCCACACGCCTTCAACGCGGCCTCCAGGCCGCGCTCACGACCGCCGCGACGGGCGAACGCGAACCTTGCGCTTGCGCACGTCATCGACGAACGCCCCCGGCTACGCGCCCGACGGCGCACTGGCCGGCGTCGTCGACGTCGACTGGTACATCGAGCAGGCCAAGGCGAACAATGCCTTCTCGCATCTGGAAGGCGGCACGCGGACATGACGGGCGGGCGCTTCGCCGCCAAGGTCGCGTTCATCACCGGCGCCGGCTCGGGCATCGGCCGCGCGGTGGCGCTGCGCCTGGCGGCCGAGGGCGCTGCCGTCGTCGTCAGCGATGTCGACGCTGGGTCTGCGAACAAGACCGCCGAAGCCGTGCTGGCCGACGGCGGCCGTAGCCTTTCGCTCGCGCTCGACACGACCGACGAAGCCGCTGTCGAAGCGGCGATCGAGCGCTCGGTACGCGAACTCGGCGGCATCGACGTGCTCGTCAATTGCGCCGGCGTGCCGGGCCCGCTCGGCGGCCCCGTCGACATCGAGACCGCCGCGTTCGAGCAGACCTTGAAGGTCAACGTGCACGGCTTGTTCCTCACCTGCAAGCATGCGCTGCCGCATCTGGTGGCGAGCCGGGGCAACATCGTCAACATCGCTTCCGTGGCAGGCTTGAGCGGCGGCGGCCCGCCGCTGATCGGCCCGCTGGTCGCCTACACGACGAGCAAGCACGCGGTGATCGGCCTGACGCGATCGATCGCCTACCAGTACGGCGCCGATGGCGTTCGCGCCAACGCCGTCTGCCCGGGGTCGATCGTCACCGGCATGACCTCGCCGCTCATGCAGTCGCGAGGCTATGTCGATGCCGTGTCGGAAGCGACACCGCTCGGCCGCTGGGGCAGCGCCGACGAAGTCGCGGCCTGCGTGGCCTTCCTCGCCAGCAGCGACGCCGCGTTCGTCAGCGCCGATGTGATGACGGTCGACGGCGGCTTCATGACGAGCCAGGACAAGGTGTACCCTAGGTTTGCGGCAATGGCTGGGGGCCTCTGACAAGGGTTGCATTCAGGTTAGCCCGCAACCGTCATGGCTCTTCCGCTCTTCCCGCCGGCGCGCCAGTCACTTCCACAAACGACACCGGTCTCCAGGGTGCAGGCGTCGCGAAAGTGGTGGGCCAGGCGGCCACTGGCGCCGTGACAGAACAGGTCTCGGCACTGGCCGAACCGTTCGACCAGGGGCCGGGTACCGACGTGATGGGGTCGTGGGGGAGCCTGCAGAACTCGCACGGCCTGCGAGGCCGAATCGACGATTTGCAGATCCAGGCCGTCTTGCTGCACGAATGGAACCTCCAGCCGAGCCTGCCTCGCCATCCGGATGGGTTCGGCATCGCAGTCGACCGGATCGATGCCACATCGTTCGCCGTGCCATCCGAAACTTCGGCGGTCAGTGATCAGGTCAGTGGGCAGGTCATCTCGCAGGTCAGCGAAGCCCCGAAGCAGCCGGCATCGAGCGAAACCTTGCTGGGCCGCTTCTACGCCAGGTGGGTCGAAGCGGCGCTGCTGGCAAAGCTCACGTGCGCTGTACCCGATGTGAAGCCGCTGACCGCGCCCTCATCCCACCTTTCAAGCTGAGAGCGACGGGTCAGAGCCCCTCGGCGGACGCATCGTTGTCGAATGTGAACGAGGCCGCGGCTCGCCAGGGGCCGCCCTTCAGCTTCTGATTACGGAGTCTGAACGCCGCTGACTTGCAGGACCGCTTCATCGCGAAATTCGAATCCCGATGCTTGCAGATAACCGTACACCGCGCGCTGAACCCTGCTGACAAGTCCGGCGACATCATCTTCGCCACGTTCACCCGCTCCATCCACGAGCGCGCGGACAATAACGGCAACATCCATTGCCTCGGTATTCAGATTGGTCTTTGAACGCCGCGGCATGCGCCGCAGAACGCGTCTGACGATGTCGCTGAATTGACTGCGGACCTGCTGCGTGCCTTGATCACGGGGGAAGTGACCCTCTTCAAAGTCCAGCAATCGTGCCAGACGTGAGCGGCCCGTTTGATGAGCGACCGCGGCATCGATCAAACCGAGCAGCGCTGCCTTCCCGTCCGAAGCAGTTGCAGCGCGCTCCGCCGCCTCGACCAATGATGAAGCCTCCCTGGAAATCAAGGCTCCGAGCACGGCATCGCTGTCGGGAAAGTACTGGTACAGCGTGCCGATGCTGACGCCGGCCCGCTCTGCAACGGCATTGGTGTTGAAACCGGCATGTCCGTGGTCTTCCAAAATGCGAGCAGCTGCTTCCACGATGGCGTCCACCGCCGCTCGCGAGCGCGCTTGCGATGGCTGCTTTCTCGGGCGTTTGCGCTGTTGATCAGGGTCTAGAAGCATGGCAGCCAATGCGAGTAGTCAACTGAAGCCGACACGATCACAGTTGTAAGCCTGGATTAACCAACTTGCACAACAAATGCCCGACGAACGTCCGCCTTTCAAAATCAATCTGACTGTCTTCTTTCTCGTGAAGACGTCCCCCGAATGGTTGAGCTTTCCATTTGAAACCCGAGTGACTCATGCCAGGGATCTTCTACAACCCCTGTTTGACGAGTACAACGGTCGCGTGCGCCTGAAATGGTACGACGTCGAGTTCTACACCGCCCGCGCCACGGATGTATGGATGATCGAGGCCAATGACCATCGCAGCTATCAACTCTTCTGTGAAAAGTTAAGAGAGACACCGTTTTGGGATCGATTCTTTTTCGTGACCGATATTCTGCCCGGCGAACTCAACGCCTGGGCGAAGAATTATGAAGTCGATCCACTGAGGTCTTGATCTCTAAAAACTAAAAACAGGACTTTAACTGTGGCGGTTTCGCCGAGTGAAGATCATGGCTGAATTCGAGGGAAAGATGACGTTTACGTCGTTGTTGCCCAGGCTTATCCTGCCTTGTCGCTGATCAATCCGCACTAACGGTGATTGCAGAATTGCGTGTGGCTGGTTGCCGGCTGGTTGCCGGCTGGTTGCCGGCAGGTCGCCAAATATCCGATCGAGCGCCGGCCCATTCTCAAGGTTGCCGGCGGCAGTCGCAGCACAACAGAATTTTATAGGAGAAAGAGACGTGAGAGTTCTTGTCACCGGCGGCTCTGGGTTCTTGGGCAGCCGCTTGCTCTCGAAACTCGTAGCGGAAGGGCATGAAGTAATCGCACTCGCGCGATCGCCGGTTTCGGCGGCGCGGGTCGACAGCCTTGGCGCGACGCCTCTGGCTGGCGATATCTAAGCACTTGAGGGCCTTCGACTGCCCGCACTCGATGCCGTGGTCCACACGGCAGCGCATTTTCGATTCGTTGGCCCTAAAAATCTGTTTCTTCGCCTGAACGTGGAGGGTACGAAGGCGCTTTTAGCTTCAACCAGGCGCGCTGGTGCCCAGAGCTTCGTCCACGTCAGTGCGGCCGGCGTGATCATGGACGGCAAGGGTTTGCCGATTTGCGACGCCAACGAGTCCGCTCCGACATTCCCGAACAGTTTCTCGGGCTATATCGCGAGCAAGACGCGCGCTGAAATTTCGGTGCTGGCCGCCAACCAACCGGGATTTCGGACGATAGCCATACGCCCGCCGGCCATCTGGGGCCCCGGCGATGCTTTCAGCCTTGCAATTCCCGAGGCGATCGGTTCTAGAAAGTTCATGTTCATCGACCGCGGCGACTATGCCTTCTCGACGTGTCATGTCGACAACGTCATCGAAGCCATCCAGTGTGCGCTTGCAGGTGGCGAAGGTGGTCGTGCCTATTTCGTCGCCGACCAGGAGCCGACAACGTTCCGTGACTTCGTTGCAATGCTGGCCAAGCTACAGGGGTTGTCGATCAAGGAACTGGGCTCGATGCCGTATCGGCTGGCGTTTGGGCTGGGTCGGTTGATGGAGATGGGTGCCGCTCTGACCCGCTCGCAAAAGGATTCACCTCTGTCTCGCACGCTGGTGCGAATGATCGGCCGCGAATTTACCGTCGACGATGCAGCTGCGCGCCGTTCACTGGGCTACGTCGGGCGGACATCGCGAATCAAAGGCCTGGCTGCTTTTACTGCGTCTGCCGCCGCTTGAGCTGCAGGCCTGCAGCATTTGCGCCCACGGTGAAATCGGCTGATTCTGTACAGGGAAGAATGCACATGCCACCAAGCTCCACCAACGGCAACGGCGCCGTCCTTCTCATTGGTGCATCGCGCGGATTGGGCCGCGCGATGGCTGCCGAGTTTCTTGAAAAAGGGTGGCACGTCGTTGCCACTGTCCGTCAAACAAGCCGGACATCGCTGGACGACCTGGCGGACGAGTTTGGGGATCAGCTCGAGATTGCCCGCCTCGACATAACCGAACCGGATCAGATTGCGGTGTTGCATGACCGCTTCAGTGCTCGGCGCTTCGACATCTTGTTCGTGAATGCCGGTACGGCTAACAAAAACCAGGAAGAGACGATTGCCGAGCTTTCAACCAAAGAGTTCATCGACGTGATGGTGACCAATGCGCTCAGTCCGATGCGCGTCATCGAGTCACTGGAAAATCTGGTAAACGGTCGCGGGTTGATCGGGGTCATGTCGTCCGGGCAGGGGAGCATCGGCAACAACGAAAACGGTGGGCATGAGGTCTATCGCGGCAGCAAATCCGCCTTGAATCAATACATGCGCAGCTATGCAGCCCGATGCGCCGGCAAGCCGCGTGCGCTGTTGTTGATGGCTCCAGGCTGGATTCGCACCGACCTCGGCGGAACAGAAGCGAAGTTCAGTGTGGAAGAATCCGTTCCGAACATCGTGCAAGTCATCATGGCGAAGCTGGGCAAGCCCGGCTTGGAGTATTTAGGTCGTGTTCACACTAATTGCAATGAACATGCTTGTTGATCGACAGTACGCGAATGGAGATCACGGCTGCTCAGTTTTTGCAGGTCGAGCACTGTTTGCCCATCCAGCGGGGCAACGTCAGTCTTTCGAACCTACAGGTGCTCAATGCGATCTTGTACGTCGCAGAGCACGGCTGCAAGTGGCGCGGCCTGCCCAAGCGCTTTGGCAACTGGCACACCATCTATACGCGCATGAACCGCTGGTCCAAGGCCGGCGTGCTCGATCGGTTGTTTGAGCAGTTGCAGCAAACGCAGGTGGTGCGCATCAAGATCGAGGCCGTGTCGCTGGACTCCACCAGCATCAAGGTGCATCCCGACGGCACTGGAGCGCTAAAAAAAACGGCCCGCAAGCCATTGGCAAGTCCCGCGGTGGATGGAACACCAAGGTTCATATGGTTGCCGCGGATGCTCGAACGGCCATAACGTTTTCTCTTTCCCCGGGCCACGCGCACGATGCGCCGGAGGGTCGCGCGTTGCTCAGCCGCCTTGGTGCACCGAATCGACCACTGCATCTGATCATGGATCGCGCCTATGAGGGCAACGAGACACGCCAACTCGCACTCGATCTGGGCTTCATCCCAGTCGTGCCGCCGAAGACGAATCGCATCGAGCCCTGGGAATACGACCGCGAGATGTACAAGCGCCGAAACGAAGTCGAGCGCTTGTTCAGACGGCTCAAAGGCTATCGGCTAATCTTCTCCCGCTTCGAGAAACTCGACGTCATGTTCATCGGCTTCATCAGCTTCGCCCTGATCGCCGACTGGCTACGTTTGTGTTAACACGCCCTAGAGGGAAAAGTGGCGCAGAAGTTGCAGCTGCATCATCGGCGTCGAGCGTGCCAAGCGACATCAGGAACTGACCCTGGGTCTCACTGTCGGCTTCCTTCCAGCTTGGCTGACTGTTACGGGTCGCCACCAGCCTGCCATTCGAGTGTTCTGAGCGACTGGTCCCATCGTTTGCAGTCATTCGCCGACGATCAGGTGCGTTTCGCTAGAGGGCTCATCGATCCGCCCGCGCCCAACACGGCCCTCAAGCGCGCCATGCGGCGTCATGTCAAGAACGTCGACATGCGGTGACGGCCTTCCTTTCCGAGGCGCTCGATAGACACGAGCGCTCCGCTTTCACAAGCGGCAACGAGCGCATCGACAGCTACTTTCGCCGAACGGTTTCGCAGGACGTGAAGCGCGGTTATGCCGCCTGCTATGTACTCGTCGAGAAGGCGAGTGCCGAGATCGCCGGGCTCTACACCTTGTCTTCGTACGGCATCCCGCTCATGGAACTCGCGGCCGAGCTGGCCCGCAAGTTGCCCCGCTATCCCAGCGTCCCGGCAGTGCTCATCGGCTGGCTCGGTCGAGACACCCGATTTCGCGGGCAGCAAGTCGGCGCCATGCTTCTTGCCGAAGCGATCACGCGCATCGTGGCAGCGCCGATCGGCGTTCACGCGATCTGCGCCGACGCCATCGACGACGCGGCGGCGGCCTTTTACCGTGAACACCGCTTTCAACCGCTCAACAGCCGTCCGCACACTCTCTACCTGCCGATGAAGACTGCCCTGGCATCGGTGGCGAAAGCCCCGGGCAGGGGCAGTTCATGAAGGCTTGCCCTTTCGCGCGTTGAAGAGGCTGCAAGGCGGCTTTGGCTACGAGCCGTGCGTCTGGCAGTTGTACACTTTCAATGTGTACACAAGGAGAATGCCATGCCGCGCGCCATCGTTCAAGACAACAGCCGCGTTGCCCTTCGCGTTCTTGCAGACGACAAGGCGACGCTGATGCGGGCGGTGGCGCTCGAGCGCACCGACATGACCGACTTCATTCTTCGCCATGCGCTGAACGCTGCCCGAAAGGTCATTGAGCGAGCCGAGCGGCTGACGCTGTCGGAGCGAAACAGCTTGCTCGTGCTCGACGCGCTGGAGAACCCGCCTGCGCCGAATGCCAAACTCGTCGCCGCAGCACGGCGCTTGCCCAAGCGCAGGTGAAACTTCCGGACTGGCGTGAGGCGCCGATCGCGAAGGCGCACAACCGCGATGCCTTCGATTGCGGCGACGACCGGTTGAACGAGTTTCTGCGCCGCCATGCGCGGCAGAGCCATGAAAGAGGCGGAGCGAAGACCTTTGTCGCGACAACCGTTACCGACGAGGAATTCGTCCTCGGCTTTTACAGCTTGAGCCCGGCCTCCGTCGACTACGCGCGTACGCCGGCGTTGGTTGGCAAAGGCTTGGCCAGATACGAAGTTCCGGTCTTTCGCCTGGGTCGCCTGGCCGTGGATCGGCGAATGCAGGGTCATGGCATCGGCGGACAACTTCTCCTGGCCGCAGGCCGACGCTGTATTCAGGCGGCCGCACAGGTCGGCGGCGTTGCGCTGCTGATCGACGCGAAAGACGACCGGGTCGCCAACTGGTACAAGACCTACGGGGCGCTTCCGCTTCTGGACGCACCGCTCTCGCTGCTGCTGCCGCTGGCCACGATCGCTGCCGCGCTGAAGGCTGCGGCGCATCCATAGGCTCGTCAACTGCGCCGGCGTGCCGGGCCCGCTCGGCGGCCCTGTCGACATCGAGACTGCGGCCTTCGAGCAGACCTTGAAGGTCAATGTGCACGCTTGTTTCACACCTGCAAGCACGCGCTCACGGCGCTTGTCACAGCCGGCGGCTACGACGACTGCTTCGTCGCTCGCGGCGTTCGCCCGCCGCAGCGTCAGATGTCGGAAAACCCGCCGTGCCGGCCGCGCCCGGCTGCAAAACGCGCCGCCCCCGCGGCACCTTCCGCGAAGTGCGCTTCGACTCCGTTTCGCCACTCGCGGCGCAAGCCCTCGCCAACCGGCGCACCATGGCTGTCGATCGCCGAGCGGCGGTCGGCACGGACGGCGGCTTGCGGAAAGCGAGCGATCTGTCCGGCCATTCGCTCGGCCGCTTCGCGTGCCTGGCCTTCGGGCACCACCTGCTCGCACAGACCGATTCGCAACGCTTCTTCGGCCGGCACCTTGCGCCCGGTCATGATGATCTCGAGCGCCCGGCCTTGGCCCACGAGCCTCGGCAGGCGCACCGTGCCGCCGTCGAGCAGCGGAATGCCCCAGCGCCGGCAATAGACGCCGAAGTAGGCGGTCTCGGCCATCACGCGAACGTCGCACCACATGGCGAGCTCCATGCCGCCGGCCACGGCCGGGCCCTCGACGGCAGCGATGACGGGTTTGCCCAATGCGAGCCGGGTCGGCCCGAGCGGCCCGCGCGGCGCCGGCGTCGGCGTCGGCGCCGGACCTTCCGGGAACGCGAGGCCTTCGACGATGTCGCGCCGGAAGCGATCGCGATCGGACAGTTCGGCTGCGTATTTGAGATCCCATCCGGCGCAGAAGGCGCCACCCTCGCCCCAGAGCACGGCAACGTGTGCGTCTTCGTCTCGGTCGAATTCGAGCATGGCCGAGGTCAGCGCTTCGGCGCTTTCGGGGTCCATCGCGTTGCGGGCGACGTCGAAGCGACTGTGGATGACGGTCCAAACCGGGCCGTCGCGTTCGATGCGAACCATGAAGTGCTCCCTTGTTCGACAAGTATTTCGACAACGCCAAAAACGGATCACGTGCCTTTGTCATGGCCGCGTCGCGGCCATCGACGCGGCGGAAAGTACCACCAGACGGCGAGCACGAGCAAGCCGAACACCGAATAGGCGAGGACGAACAGCCACGCGGGTGCGTCGTAGTAGAGGAGCCGATGCAGCCAGTGCGCCATGAACCCGCCGTCGTAGGTCGGCCCGCCGGCATCTGCACGCAGCCGCATTTCGAGCGTCGTCAACGGGCACGCGACGCCAAACCACGCTTCGGCGACGACGACGCCGATGGCGGCGAGATGCGCCAGCCTGAACCCGAGGTTGTTCACCCAGCGCCAGTGCAAGAGGTTTCCGACCAGTACGAATACCAAGCCTGCCACGACGAAAGCCGCGATGGCCACGTGCAGGACGAGCACGGCGTCGGCAAGGAACGCGCTCAGCGATGGGTCTGTCGGCACGGCGCTCCTCCCGCGTCTCTTCCAGGCGTCTACTTGCCGAACGAGCTGTGCTGCGCTGCGAGCTGGACGACGGCCTCGACCAAAGGCATCGCGCGGCCTTGCGGAAAGATGGCGCTGAAGCGTATCGGCGCGATCGCGGGGCGTATGCGAACGCGCATCATCTTTCCTTCCGCGATCCACGACTCGTAATAGAAGAGCGGCAGGAACGTGATGCCCAGCCCGGCGGCTGCCAGCATGGCCGCGGCTCCCATGCTGTTGGACGTGACGACGTGCCCGAGCTGCGCGCCGCTCTGGCCGAACCACCTGACCAACATCGCATGCAGGACCGATTCGGGGCCATGCGTGATGATCGGCCACTTCAGGAGCGCCGCCGGCGTCTGGGGGCTCGGCGGAACGCCCAAGTCACTCGAGGCGAAGAAGCCGAAGCGCACCTTGCCCAGCGATTCGATGCGCAATCCCGACGGGAGCTGATCGTCGGTGGGCATGAGGACGAGATCGAGCTCGCCGGCCGCGAGCAGGGCGAGGATGCCGCCGCTCAGCCCGACCTGCAGCTCCACGTCGACGCGCGGATAGCGTTCCTTGACAGCTCGAACGAGCTCGGGCAGCCAGGTCAAGGCGACGAGCTCGGCGGCGCCGACCCGCAAGGTGCCGCTGATCGAATCCGCGTTGCCGACGTAGTGCCTGATCTCCGACACGAGCTGCGCAACCTCCTCGGCGTAGCGAAGCAGGTCGCGCCCTTTCGGCGTGACCCTGACGCTGCGGCGCGTGCGGTCGAGCAAGACGATGCCGAGCTCCTTTTCCAGCTCGGCCAGGCGCATCGAGACGGTCGACTGCGTTGCATTGACCTTGTGCGCCGCCCGGCCGAACGAGTTGAGCCGCGCGATCCAGCGGAAGGTCTCGAGCTGCTGAAAGTTCATATCGGTTTTTCTGATGTTCTGGATCAAGATTGATCATATTCATTCGCCCGTTGCCTCTGCTAACCTTTTCGAATTGCGGGAGACGCCGGCTCCCCACGGAGATCGCCATGGCTTCGATTGAACAGGTTCCAGGGTTCGTCGCTACCGACGATTTCGCCCTCTGCAAACGAGAAGCGCGCAACTTCGCGCTGCTGTTCGTCATCCAGACCGTGGTGATGATCGGCATCTTCCTTGCGCTCGGCTACTGGCGAAAAGACGATCCGCTCGGCTTCCCGTTCGGCATGCCGAGTTGGTTCGTGCTGGGTGTCGTCGTGCCCTCGCTCGTGTTCCTGGTGGTGAGCATCGTCATGGCGCTGCGCATGCAAGAGGTGCCCCTGTCATGAGCGCCGAAACACTGCGCTGGGACCTCGTCGGCCCCTTCGGGATCTACCTGGTGCTGACCCTGGTGGTGGCGCTGGCCGCGCGCAAAGCCATGACCTCGCTGGTCGCATCGGGCAAGAGCTTCATGTCCGAGTACTACCTCGGCGGCCGCACCATGGGCCCGGTGGTGCTGGCGTTCACCTTCGTCGCCACGTTCGCATCGGCAGGCACCTTCATCGGCTATCCCGGCCTTGCCTATCGCAACGGCCTGACGGTCGTGATGACCGGTATCAGCCAGATCACGATCGCCTACGTCGCCTTCGCGATCATCGGCAAGCGCATGTGCATCCTCGGCCACCGCACCGGCGCGCTCACCTTCACGGAAGTGATGCGCCGACGCTTCGACCACCCCCTGCTGGTGATCGGCATCACCGCCGCCATCATCTTGTTCTTCGGCGCTTTCATGGTGGCGCAGTTCGCGGGCGCGGCGCGCATCCTGCAAAGCATCGCCGGCGTGCCGTACGGCGCCGGGGTGCTGCTGTTCGGCGGCGCGGTGGCGCTCACGGTCGTGATCGGCGGCTTCCGCGCGGTGGCTTGGACGGACACCTTGCAAGGCTTCGTCATGTTGCTCGGCGTGCTGATCGTGGTCCCCGCCTTCTTCGTCTTCGCGGGTGGCATCGAGCTCGTCACCAGCCGCCTGATGGAAGCCGACCCGGCGCGGGTCTTCGGGCCCGGGCCCGGCGGCTGGGCCAGCCCTGCAACGTTGATCGGCTTCTGGATGCTCTGGGTGTTGCTGGCTGTCGGCAATCCGTCACTCTCGATGCGCTTCATGGCGGCGCGCGACACCCGCACCGTGCACCGCGCGCTGATCATCGCGGCCGTCGTCGGCACGATCTTCTATGTGCCGATGTTCTATTTCGGCGCCGGCATCTTCACGGTGCTGCCCGATCTGGCGCCCGACGTCGCCGTGCCGCGCGCCTACATCGCCAGCCTGCCCGGCTGGCTGGCCGGCATCTGCCTGGCGGCGCCGTTCGCCGCCGTGATGTCGACTGTCGATTCGCTGCTCCTCACGTCGACATCGGCGCTGGTGCGCGACATCTACCAGGCCTACATCAACCCCAAGGCCGATCCGAAGCACCTGTCGATGTGGTCGTACCTGCTGTCTGCCGTCATCGGCGTCGGCATCCTGCTGCTCGCGCTCACGCCGCCCAAGCTGATCGCCACGGTCGTCATCTATTTCGCGGGCGGCGTGGCGTCGGCGTTCGTCGTGCCGCTGCTCGCCATGCTGTTCTGGCCGCGCGCCACGACCTGGGGCGCGATCGCGTCGGTCTACGGCGGCATCGCCGTGTTCCTGTTGATCGACATCTATTTCAAGAATCCGCTCGGCATCCTCTCGTACCTGTGGGGGCTCGGCGCATCGGCTCTGCTGATGTGGGCGGTGAGCATGGCGACGCGGCCCGCGCCGCTCGCCGTGCTTGAGCTCTATTACGGCAAGCCTGCCGTGCGGCCCGCTGTCGCCAACCCCATCCATCTGCAAACGAAAGGTGCATGATGAATACGAAACCCCTGCGCTCCGTGACCGAGGCCGAGATCCGGACCTTCGAGGAAGACGGCGTCGTCGCGCTGCGCCAGATGTTCGACCGCGACTGGATCGAGCATCTTCGCCAATGGGCCGATGAAGACATGGCGGCCCCCGGCAAGCTGCACCAGAACCTCACCAAGGAAGGCAAGCCGGGTCGCTTCTTCTTCGATACCTTCATGTGGACGTATCACGACGGCTTCAAGCGCTTCGTGCACGAGTCGCCCGCCGCAGCCCTCGCCGGCAGCATGATGCGCGCCGACAAGGTCAACGTGTTCTTCGACCAGTTGCTCATCAAGGAGCCGGGAACCGAAGAGCGAACGCCCTGGCACCACGACATGCCGTACTGGCCGGTGCGCGGCAACGACATCTGCTCCGTCTGGCTCGCGCTCGACCCGGTGACGAACGAGAGCGGAGCCGTGGAATACGTCAAGGGCTCGCACAAGTGGGGCAAGTCGTTCCGGCCGCCTGCCTTCGCCGGCGACAACCGCTACAAGATCGACCTGCCGGCAGTGCCCGACATCGAAGCCGAACGCGACCGCTACGAGTTCCGCCAGTTCGAGCTCGAGCCCGGCGATTGCACGGTGCACCACGGCTTGCTGGTGCACGGCGCGCCCGGCAACGCCAGGAGCGACCGCAGGCGCCGTGCCGTCGTGTCACGATGGGCTGGCAACGACGCCGTCTACCACCCGCTGCCCGACATCCAGAAGATGATGTGGGACCCCGACATCGCCGCCGGCGGCCCGCTCGACAGCGATCTCTGGCCCGTGATCTGGCGGCGTGAGCAAGGCCAGGTCAACTGTGAGGGCAGGCAAGGAGCCGAAGCGTGAAGCCGCAGCCGGTCAGGGCCATCACCGAAGACGAGATCCGCACCT
The DNA here is from genome assembly GCA_965219015.1 of Paracoccaceae bacterium. GTDB lineage: Bacteria > Pseudomonadota > Alphaproteobacteria > Rhodobacterales > Rhodobacteraceae > CBDCNH01. Next base: position 778,101 of record CBDCNH010000005.1, on the reverse strand, counting down.
ACCAGGAAGACGGCATCGTCTGCCTGCGTCAGCTTTTCGACGCCGGCTCGGTGGAATTGATTCGCGACGTAGCCGAGCGCGACATGGCCGAGCCGAGCCCGATGGCCATCGACGCAACGCGCGACGGCGCCGGGCGATTCTTCGGCGACACCTTCATCTGGAAGCACTTCGACGAGCTGCGAAAGTTCGTCTTCGAGTCGCCCTCGGCCGACATCGCCAGCGCTTTGCTCGGCTCGCGCAAGGTGAACCTGCTGTTCGACCAGTTCCTGATCAAGATGCCCGGTACGAGCACGCCGACCCTGTGGCACCACGACGAGCCTTACTGGCCGGTTGCGGGAACGCAGATCTGCACCGTATGGCTCGCGCTCGACCCGGTCACCAAGGCCAGCGGCGCGGTCGAGTACGTGTGCGGCTCGCACCGCTGGGGCAAGCGTTTCAAGGCCGTTTCGTTCAAGGACCAGAACCTCTACAAGGAAGACCTGCCGCCGGTTCCCGACATCGAGGCGATGCGCGACGAATTGAAGTTCGTGCAGTTCGAGCTCGAACCGGGCGATTGCACGGTGCACCACGGCCGCACGCTGCATGGCGCGCCGGGCAACTCGAGCACGTCGGTGAAGCGCCGCGCCTACATCGTTCGCTGGATGGGCGAAGACGTGACCTACAACCCGCGGCCCAACCTGCAACCGATGCTGCACGACCCCGGCATCGCCACAGGCGGCCCGCTCGACTGCGAGCTGTTCCCGGTCGTTCGCGAGGCGTGAACCACAGCTCCAACTTCACGCCCGTCTTTCGCAGCGCCGACCTTCTGCTCGCTGCGCTGGCTCGACACCTTCGCCTACTACAACAAGATCAACGGCAACCTGCAGAAACTGCACCGCAAATGGTTGAACGAAGACCTGCAGAAAGGTCTGCTGTCGTTCTGAACCCAAGCGCCACCGCCGGAGTCGCCCGAGCCATGCCTGACAACACCATCGAGTACTTCTACTCCGTTCGCTCGTCGTTCACCTACCTCGGCGCGGCCCGGCTCAACGCGCTGGCCGCGCGGCATGGTCTGACGATCCGCCACCACCCGATCGACCTCGGTGTCGTGATCTCTGCCTTCGACCGCATCGAAGGCCAGCAGTCTGCCGACCGCCCGTACGCCGGCGCGCGCGTCTACGAGCAGTCGCCCGTTCGCGAGAGCTACACGCGCAGCGAGTACCGGCGCTGGAGCAAACGGCTGGGCATCGCGATCAATGTCGACCCGAGCCATCACTACGGGGCGCGCGAGCTGCCCTCGGGTGCCGTGATCGTCGCGCAGCGGCGCGGGCTGAACGCGAATGCACTGAGCCACGCGATCCTCGAGGCCTTGTGGCGCGACGACCGCGACATCGCCGACCCGGCGGTGATCGCCGCACTCATGGCTGCGGTCGGCATCGACGCGGACCCGGTCGAGTTCACGACCGAGGCCCTGTCGGACGGCGTGCAAGGCGAGTTCCGGCAGAACAGCCAGGACGCGGTGGCGCGTGGCGTGTTCGGGTCGCCCTCGTACATCCATGCGGGAGAGCTCTTCTTCGGCCAGGACCGGCTCGACTTTCTGGACGAGGCGATCGTCGGCGCCGGATAGGTCGCGCCGCTCAACGTGGCGCTTGGGCGAGCGCTTGGGCGGCGAGCGATGCCGGCGAGTGGATGAAGACGCCGCCGAACACCTTGCCGCAACCGGCGCCGAAATGCGTGCGGTCGCCGGTGACGAGCACGTCGCAACGCATGCGCATGGCGGCGGCGAGCACCGGCCTGTCCTTCTCCGGGAGCCCGTGGGTTTCGGGCGGCAGATCGGACGGCGCTGTGGCGGCACCCACCTGCAACAGCGCGGCCAGCGCGCCAAACACTTCCAACGCTTCCGGCCCCTTCGCCAGGAGGTTTCGCTCCGCCTCGCCCATTGACATAGGCGTCAGCGCAACACGCATGCCCGTTCTCGACGAGCATGCGCATCAGTCGACGAACCGCACCGTCGGACTTGGCGGCCGAAAAGAGAACGTTGGCGTCGAGGAAGACCCGCATGCGCGGGTCAGGCCTTGCGCCCACGTGCCGGCTCGCGCGAGGGGCGGCGGCCTTGCTTCGCTGGCGTTGCGGGCGGTGCCAGGGCCGCCGCCAACTCGGCCTCGGCAGCGTCGAACTCGCGTTCGCGCTCCGGCGTGTACAACTCGACCGGCAACATCACGGCTGGCCGGAGCAAGAGCCCCTCGGGCACCGTTTCCGCGATGAGATGGTCATCGGCCTTGAGGCCGAGAACCCGGCGCAGCTTGACGGGCAGGGTAATGACGCCACGGTCGTTGATGGATACGGTTGCTTTCATGGCAACAGAATACAGTAAATCTGCATTCCTGCAAAGCAGCTACTCAACCGTCTCGAAGCCTCCCGCCTCGCGCAACGCCAGCGCATCGCTGCCGCACAGCATCGCCAGGAACATCTGCGCCAGCTCGGGCGATGCCGCTGAAGCACTGACGGCCCCGCTGTAGACGGTTGCGAGCTCGAAGCGCTGCGGCAAGGGCCCGACCAGATCGACGCCTTCGGTGTCGTTGATCTCGGTGACCTGGGTGCAGCCGATCTGCGCCGGTGCGTCGAGCGCGGCCATCTCGCGCATCGCCGTCGCGCCGTTCGGGTGCGTGCGAAAGCGACTCTTCAGTTCATCGTGGATGCCGAGCCGGCGCATCACGTCCGCGAAGTGGATGCCGGCCGTGGCGCGCTCGGGGTCGGGGAAGTGGATGGCCGCGGCGGCGAGCAAGGCGGCTTTCAGCGCATCGGCGCTGGAGATGTCGGGGCGGGGCTCGCCGGCGCGCACGGCGATGCCGGTGCGCACGCGGCCGAGTGCGGCCTTCGTGTCGCCGCGCAAGGCCCCGGCGGCGGCGAGCTCGTCGATCATCTTGTCGGTCACGACCATCAGGTCGCAGGGCTCGCCGGCGAGCAGCGCTTCCTTCATGGCACCGACAGCGCCGAAGCGGCCGCCGATCGCGGCGTTGGCTTCGGCTTGCAAGCGTGGCGCCAAGGCGTTGACGAGGCCTTTGGCTGCGCCGGCGCACAGCAGGTTCAAGGTCAGCACGGTCATGATCGTCCAGGGTTGTGAAGAAGGCGCCGCGACGGCCGCTTCAAGGTTCATCGTCCATGGCAGCGACGATCGCGTCGGCCGTGAACGGGAGCTCGCGCACGCGAACGCCCAAGGCGTCGAACAAGGCGTTGCCGATGGCCGCTGCGGTCGGCCCGAGCGACGCTTCGCCGGCGCCGAGCGACGGCTCGGCCGACGCCACGATATGCACGTCGACCGCCGGCACCTCGCTGAAACGGAGGATCGGATAGCTTTCCCATGAGTCGCTGGTGACGCGCTCGGCGTCATGGCGAACGGCTTCCTTCAAGGCCCAGCTCGTCGCCTGGATCGCGCCGCCTTCGATCTGCGCGGTCACGCCGTCGGGGTTGACGGCAACCCCGACATCGACGGCGATCGTCAACCGCACGACGCGCAGCTCAGCACCGGCCTCGACCTCGGCGACCACCGCACACCAGGCGCCCGTGCCCTTGTAGCGCGCCAAACCGATGCCGTGGCCTGCGCCGTCACGGCGCGATCGGCCTGCCCATCCCGCCCGCTCGGCAGCGAGTTCGAGCACGACAAGGCCGCGCGGGTCGTGCCCTAGATGGCGGCGCCGCCACAGCAGCGGATCGGCGCCCGCCGCACGGGCGATCTCGTCGACGAAGCTCTCGGCCGCGAACACGTTGGCGAAGCCGCCCAGCGAGCGCAGCGCCGAGCTGCGCGGCGCCGCCGGCTGCACCGCGTGGTGCGTGACCCGCCAGGCGGCAAACGCATAGCCGGGCAGCGCGTTGCGATCGGCGCCGCCGCCCATCGGCATCGGCACGTTGATCGAAGGCGGTCGTTCGAAAGGCTGCCGCGTCTGCCAGGCACCGAGCAGCGAAGGCGCATTGGCGCGCCCCGGCCGCGAGCTGTGCCCGTCACTCCACACGTCGTGACGCCAGTGCAGCACCTCGCCTTCGGCGTCGAGGTCGGCTTCGAGTTCGACGACCATGGCCGGGCCGAACGGCGCCAGCCCCAGCTCGTCGGCGCGGCTCCACTGCACGCGCACCGGCCGGCCGGGTGCCTGCCGGGCCAGCCAGGCGGCGTCGAAGGCGACGTCGTCGGCGCCGTTGTGGCCGTAGCAGCCGGCACCATCGACATGCTGGACGCGCACGGCATCTTCCGGAACATCGAAGGCCAGCGCCAGATCGCGGCGCAGGTTGAAGACCGCCTGCGTGTGGCTCCAGACGCGAAGGCGCGGCCTGTGTTTGCCAGCGCCGTCGCCCGGGCCGTCGTTGTCGTTGGCTTCCCACAAGGCCAGGGCGCACGACGGGCCGATCGAGGCATGGGCGATCGCCGGCTTGCGAAAGCGTGCCTTCAGCGTTCGGTCGACACCGTCTTGCGGCCGCCCGCCCTTTTCGCCGACGAGATGCGAGCCGGTCGGCCGATCGGTCAACGTGGCGAGGACATCGGCGTCAGGCAGCCAGGGCTTCGTGCTGCGCCATGTCGCATCGAGGGCGACGACCGCGCGATCGGCGTCGCGGCTGCGCTCGGCGAGCACGCCGAGCAGCCGGCCATCGCGGTGCACGGCGACGATGCCCGGCGCTTGCCGCGCCGCGTCGAGGTCGGCATGCGCCAGTTCGGCGTCGTCTTGCGGCGGATGCAGCACGCGGCCGTAAAGCATGCCGTCGAGCACGAGGTCGTGAATGAAGACCGGCTGGCCCGAGAGCTTGGCCGGCAGGTCGAGGCGCCGCAGCGAGACGCTGACCTGCCGCTCCGCATCGCCGTTAGCGAGCGGCTGGCGTTGATCCTGTTCGAGCGACGGTTCGGTGCTTCCCTCGAATGGCGAAGCCGCGTCGTTGCGCAGGCACGGGCCCGCGCCGGCATCGAGCCGGGCCCGCGCTTCGACGCATTCGCGTCGCAACGCGCTGCCGGCGTCCTGCACCGAGAGGCTCCCCGAGGTGACGCCTTCATCGGGGCCGAACATCGTGTCGGCGGCCAGCACGTCGATGCGATGCGACGCGATGCCGAGCGCGTCGGCGGCGATCTGCGTCAGCGCCGTGCGGATGCCCTGCCCCAACTCGACCTTGCCGGTGCGCACCTGCACCCGGCCGTCGCTCAGAAACGTAAGTCTCACACCGCGTTCCCCGCCGCGCGCAGCACGGCGCGGACGATGCGGTTGTGCGCGCCGCAGCGGCACAGGTTGCCGTCGAGCGCGGCGCGCACCTCGGCGTCGCTCGGCTGCGGGTTGCGGCGCAGCAGCGACGCGGCTGCCACCAGCATGCCCGAGCTGCAGTAGGCGCACTGCGCCGCCTGCTCGGCGATGAAAGCTTGGTGCAGCGCCGCCGGCAGCGCCTCGACGGTCGTCACCTCGTGCCCTTCGACGGCCCACAGCGGCAGGTTGCACGAGGCTTGAGCGACGCCGTCGATCAGCACCTGGCAAGCACCGCACGAACCGGTGCCGCAGCCGAAGCGCGTGCCCTTGAGCTGCAGCTCGTCGCGCAGCACGTCGATGAGCGGCGTCTTCGCATCGGCCGCGTCGACATCGAGCGCGTGTTGCCGGCCGTTGACCTCGAAGGTGATGCGCTGCGTCGCCATCGTCACCGCTTTTCGCCCGCCTTCCCCGCCCGCTTCGCTTTCGCGCGCCCTACTCGACCTTGGCGCCCGACAGCTTGACGATCTTCGCCCACTTCGTGATGTCGTCGTCCACATAGCGGCTGAACTCGTCGACGCCCATCGTCATGGCTGTCGTGCCCTGCGCGGTCCAGAGCTTGCGAACTTCGGGGCTGCCGGTGATCTTGCCGACCTCGGCGTTGAGCTTGTCGACGATCGCCTTGGGCGTGCCGGCCGGCGCCATCAGGCCGAGCCAGATCGTCGCTTCGTAGCCGGGCACGCCGGCTTCGTCGACCGTCGGCACGTTGGGCAGCGTCGCCGAGCGTGTCTTGCCGGTGGTGGCCAGCGCCTTGACCTTGCCCGACTTGATGTATTCGCTCATCGTCGGGATGGCGTCGAACATCATGTCGACCTGGCCGCCCAGCACGTCGGCACGCGCCTGCGAGCTGCCCTTGTAGGGCACGTGCAGGATCTTCACGTCGGCCATCACCTTGAAGAGCTCGCCGGCCATGTGGTACGGCGTTCCCGGGCCCGACGACGCATAGGTCAGCGCGTCGGGCTTGGCCTTGGCTTCCTTCAGCAGCTCGGGCAGCGTGTTGGCAGGCAGCTTCTCGCGCGCCACCAGCACCAGGTCGGAGTAGTTGAGCGGGGCGATCGGAACGAAGTCCTTCATCAGCTTGAAGGTCTTCTTGGTGATGAGCGATTCGTTCACGGTGTGCGTGTTCGACATCAGCAGCAAGGTGTAGCCGTCGGGCGCGCTGCGGGCCACGGCATCGGTGCCGATCACCGAGCCGGCGCCGGGCTTGTTCTCGATCACGAAGCTCTGGCCCAGCGCTTCCTGCAGGCGCTGCGCTACCTGGCGGCCGAACACGTCGGCAGAACCGCCCGCCGCGAACGGCACGACGATGCGCACCGGCTTGTTCGGGTAGTCCTGCGCGGCGGCCGGCAGCGCCAGCGCGACCAGCGATGCGGTCAGAAAGCCGAGGGCGGCGCGGCGGGCGGGCCGTTGTTCGCGTGGGGTGCTCATGAAGGTCTCCGTTGTGTTCGAGGGGGCAAGTCAACCATACCGCGACGTTTCATCCGCCCTGGCGACGGTCGCGTTCCTCGGCTGCGACGGCGCCAGTGTGGGGCGGTCGAAGTTCTGGCAGTTGCCGGTGTGGGGCGATGTCGGCCTAACGGCACGTAGTCGGCACGCTATCGGCCAGGAGTTGGCGTTCGACTTTAGCGACCGAGCGACTGCATCAGACTAGGTGCGGTTGGCCAGATTTCGCAGGCGAATGTCGGCGGGCGCCGTTACCTGACTTTCGCCAGCCGCCCGGCCGAGAGACCGGTGTACCTCAAGACTTGCCGGACGGTGAAGATCATGCCGCAACCCAATCTCGTTTCATGCCGGCGAGTTGGCCAGCAACAGCTTCCTTCGGCGGCGAAGGGTCATTGCCGGCTCGCAGCCGATCTTCTGCAGAACATCGGCATGAGCGTGGCGCAGCTTCCCGGCGGCGAGATCGTGCCCGCGATGGAGCGCGGCGTGCTCGACGCGTTCGAGTTCAACAACCCCTCGTCCGACAGCCGCTTCGGCGCGCAGGACGTGGCGAAGTACTACTATCTCTCGTCCTACCATCAGGCGTCGGAGAGCTTCGAGTTCCTCTTCAACCGGGACTTTTTCGAGGGCCTCGACCCCGACCTGCAGGCGATCCTGCAGCACTCGGTCGAGGCGGCCTCGACCTCCAACACCGCGCTGGCGCTGAAGGAATACTCCTCCGACCTGAAGAAGCTGCAGGACGGCGGCATCACCGTCGGGCGCACCGCCAAGGACATCCTCGCCGCGCAGATCGAGAGCTGGGACAAGCTCATCCCCGAGCTCGAGGAGGACGAGATGATGAAGCGCATCCTCGACAGCCAGCGCGCCTGGGTCGAGCAGGTGACGTACTACGAATTGATGAACGCGCCCGACTACGTGCTCGCCTACGAGCACTACTTCCCCGGCAAGCTGAAGCTCTGAGCCGTTCGAGGGCTTGCCGCGGCCCCGGTTCGCCGGGGCCGTCCGCATGGAAAGGGACCGCATGATTCCGTTCATCCGCTTTGCCGACCGGCTTTCGGCGTGGTTCGGCAAGGCCTTCGCCTGGCTCGTGGTGATGATGACCTTCGGCATGAGCTACGAGGTCTTCGTGCGCTACGTGCTGAACTCGCCGACGCCGTGGTCGCTCGACGTGTCGTTCATCATGTACGGCACGCTCTTCATGATGGGCGGCGCCTACACGCTGTCGCGCGGGGGCCACGTGCGGGGCGATTTCCTCTACCGGCTCTGGCCGGTGCGGGTGCAGGGCTCGATCGACCTCGTGCTCTATCTCGTGTTCTTCTTTCCCGGCATCACAGCGCTGATCTTCTCGGGCTGGAAGTACGCCGCGCGCTCGTGGCGCTATGGCGAGGTCAGCGTGAACTCGCCCGCGGGGATCCCGATCTTCCAGTTCAAGACCGTGCTCGTGGCGGCAGGGCTCCTTCTCTTCGTGCAGGGGCTGGCGCAGGTCTGCCGCTGCATCCTCGCGGTCCGCACCGGCACCTGGCTCGCGGCGGACGAGGACGTCGAGGAGACCGAGGCGCTCCTCATCCGCGAGGCCGCGGCCTCGGCGGAGCGCCGCGCGTGACGAACCCCGAGGTTGCCCTCACGATGCTCGCCGTGTTCATCGTGTTCGTCTTTCTCGGCTTCCCCATCGCCTTCACGCTGATGGCGCTCGGCATCGGCTTCGGCTACTTCGCGTACTTCGACCCCGACCGGATGTGGCGCGCCTTCAACCGACTGACCGAGGACGCCTCGTGGTGGGACAGCACGTCGAACTGGATCGACGGGTTCTTCAACAACCGCATCTTCGACCTCTTCATCAACCAGACCTACACGGTGATGTCGAACGACACGCTGACCGCGGTGCCGCTCTTCCTCTTCATGGGCTACATCGTCGAGCGCGCGAACATCGTCAGCCGGCTCTTCACCACGCTCAACATCGCGGCGAAGAACATCCCGGGCTCGATGGGGGTCGCGGCGCTCGTGACCTGCGCCCTCTTCGCGACCGCCACCGGCATCGTCGGCGCCGTGGTCACGCTGATGGGGCTTCTGGCGCTCCCCGCGATGATGAAGGCGCGCTACGACCATTCCTTCGCCTCGGGGATCATCTGCGCCGGCGGCACGCTCGGCATCCTGATCCCGCCGTCGATCATGCTCATCGTCTACGCCGCGGCGTCGGGCGTCTCCGTCGTGCGGCTCTACCAGGCGGCGCTGCTGCCGGGCTTCACGCTCGTCGGGCTCTACCTCGTCTACGTCGTCGGCCGCGCCGTCCTGCAGCCCGCGGTGGCTCCCCGCCCGACGCGCGACGAGGTGCCCGACGTGCCGCGGGGCGAGCTCGCGGTGATGCTCGCGACCTCGTTCTTCCCGCTCGCGGTCCTGATCTTCGCCGTGCTGGGCTCGATCCTCTTCGGCCTCGCGACGCCGACCGAGGCCGCCTCCATCGGCGCGCTCGGCGGCATCGTGCTCGCGGTCGCCTATCGCGCGATGACCTTCGGACGGCTGCGCGAGAGCGTGTACCTCACCGTGCGGACGACCGCGATGGTGTGCTGGCTCTTCGTCGGCTCCTACACCTTCTCGGCGGTGTTCTCCTACCTCGGCGGCGAGCGGCTGGTCTCGGACTTCGTGACCGGCTTCAACCTCTCGCCGCTGCAGTTCCTGCTCCTCGCGCAGCTCATCATCTTCCTGCTCGGCTGGCCGCTCGAGTGGTCGGAGATCATCATCATCTTCGTGCCCATCTTCCTGCCGCTGCTGCCGCAGTTCGGGGTGGACCCGCTGTTCTTCGGCATCCTCGTGGCGCTCAACCTCCAGACGTCGTTCCTGACGCCCCCGATGGCGATGTCGGCCTATTACCTCAAGGGCATCGCTCCGCCGGAGGTGCGGCTGACGCAGATCTTCGCGGGCGTGATGCCCTTTCTCCTGATGGTTTTCGTGGCGATGTCGCTGGTCTACGTGTTCCCGTCGCTCGTCTTCGGGCTGCCGAACTACTTCTATGGCAAGTGATCCGCTCGCCCTCGGCGCGGTCGAGATGCGCGACCGCCTGGCCACGGGCGCGCTTCGGGCGCTCGAGGTCGCCGAGGCCGCCATCGCGCGCGTCGCAGCGCTTGACCCCGAGGTCCGCGCCTTCGCCTGGTTCGACCCCGAGCACGTGCGCGCGCAGGCCCGGAGGCTCGACGCCTGGCGCGCGACGGGCGCCGCGATCGGGCCCCTCCACGGCGTGCCCGTCGCGGTCAAGGACATCATCGACACCGCCGGCATCCCGACCGAGAACGGCACGCCGATCGACGCGGGCCGCGTGCCCGTCGACGATGCCCATGTCGTCCGGCGTTTGCGCGCCGCCGGGGCGGTGATCTTCGGCAAGACCGCGACGGCCGAGATGGCCTACCTGCACCCCGGCCCGACCGCGAACCCCGCGGCGCCGGGCCGCACGCCCGGCGGCTCGTCGCAGGGCTCGGCCGCTGCGGTCGCGGCCGGCATGGTGCCGCTCGCCGTCGGCACGCAGACCGGCGGCTCGGTGATCCGGCCCGCGGCGTTCTGCGGCGTCATCGGGTTCAAGCCCACGTTCGGCGCCATCCCCCGCACCGGCATCCTCTCGCAGTCGCCGAGCCTCGACACGGTGGGTGTGTTCGCGCGCGACGTGACCGGGGCGGCGCTCCTCGCGGAGGCGCTCTTCGGCGACGATCCGGGCGACCCGGCCACGAGCCCGCGCCCCGCGCCGCGGCTGCTCGAGACGGCGAGCGCCCTGCCCCCGGTGCCGCCGCTCCTCGCCTTCGTGCCGCCTCCGGGCTTCGACGGCGCGGACCCCGCCACCCGCGACGCCTTCGCCGAGCTCGTCCGGCACCTCGGCGAGCGCGCGTTCGTCGCGGCGCTGCCGACCGCGTTCGACAGCGCCGCCGAGGTCCGCGAGCGCATCAACCACGCGGAGATGGCGAAGTGCTACTTCGCGCACGAGCGGCGCGGCGGCGAGCGCTTCTCGCCCGTCCTCGCCGCCGCGATGGCGACCGGCCGCGCCATTCTCGCGCGCGACTACATCGCCGCGCTCGACTGGCCGGACGTGCTCTACGCGGGCCTCGAGGAGATCTTCGCCCGCTGCGACGCGATCCTGACCCCCGCCGCGCTCGGCCCCGCGCCGGAAGGGCTCGCGAGCACCGGCTCGGGCGTCTTCGCCGGCCTCTGGACGCTCGCGCGCACGCCTGCGATCAGCCTGCCGCTCCTCGTGACCGAGGACGGCCTGCCGATGGGGGTGCAACTCGTCGGCCCCCGCGGCGGCGATGCGCGGCTCCTTCGCACTGCCACGTGGCTCGCGGGCCAGCTCGCCCGCACCGAGGAGACCGCCGATGCCTGACATCGTGCTGAAGGTCGTGGCCTTCGCCGTCGTGACCGTCTTCGTGGTCACGATCCCGTTCTACGTCCCGAGGCTCGACCTCGGCATCGTCACCGCGGTGACGGTCGCCCTCATCGCATGGGACTTCTTCGCAGGCCCGCGCAGGGGTTAGGTCACGACATCCGGCGCGTCGCGGCCAATGTGCGCCCCGATCCCCGCGAGCGCGTGGGCCGCCCGGATCACCGGGGCGAGCGCGTCCTGCGGATCGGCATCGAGCCCGTCCGGCCCCGGCACGTAGCGCTCGACATAGAGCCGGAGCGTGGCGCCCGAGGTGCCGGTCCCCGAGAGCCGAAGCACGATCCGCGCGCCGTCCTCGAACACGATCCGCACGCCCTGATGCTCCGTCACCGAATGGTCGATCGGATCCTCGTAGGCGAAGTCGTCGGCCTTGGCGACCGTCATGCCCTCGACCTCCGTACCGCCAAGCCCGTCGAGCGTGCCCCTCAGCTTGTCCATCATCTGCGCCGCCCCGGCGCTCTCGCAGCCCTCGAAATCGTGCCGCGAGTAGTAGTTGCGCCCGTACTCCGCCCAATGCGCGCGAAGGACCTCCGCCACGCTCTCGCCGCGCTTGGCGAGGATGTTGAGCCACAGGAGCACCGCCCAGAGGCCGTCCTTCTCGCGCACGTGGTCCGAGCCGGTGCCGAAGCTCTCCTCGCCGCAGAGCGTCGCGCGGCCCGCGTCGAGGAGCGTGCCGAAGAACTTCCACCCCGTCGGCGTCTCGAAGGCCGGGATGCCGAGCTTTTCGGCGACCCGGTCCACCGCCGCCGAGGTCGGCATCGAGCGCGCCACCCCTTTCAGACCGCCCGCATAGCCCGGCGCCAGATGCGCGTTGGCCGCGAGCACCGCGAGGCTGTCCGAGGGGCTGACGTAGATGCCGCGCCCGAGGATCATGTTGCGGTCTCCGTCGCCATCGGAGGCGGCCCCGAAGTCGGGCGCGCCGTCGCCCATCATCTCCTCCATCAGCCCCTTGGCCCAGGTCGGGTTCGGGTCGGGATGGATGCCGCCGAAGTCCGGCAGCGGCGCCGCGTTGACGACGGAGCCCGCGGCGAGCCCCAGCCGGTGCTCGAGGATCTGCGTGGCGTAGGGCCCCGTGACCGCGTTCATCGCGTCGAAGCGCATCGTGAAGCCCCCCGCGAACATCTCCCCGATCGCATCGAAATCGAAGAGCTTCTCCATCAGCGCCGCGTAATGGCTGACCGGGTCCACGACATCGATGCGGAGCGTGTCGAGCGCCAGAGAACCCTGCACCGAAAGGTCGATGTCGTCCGCCTCGAGGATGCGGTACTCGCGGATCGCCGTCGTGGCGGCGTAGATGGCGTCCGTCACGCTCTCGGGCGCGGGGCCGCCGTTCGGGGCGTTGAACTTGATGCCGAAGTCCTCGTCGTGCCCGCCGGGATTGTGGCTCGCCGAGAGGATGAGCCCGCCCGCCATCGGCTCCGAGCGGATCAGGTGCGAGGCGGCGGGCGTCGAGAGGATCCCGCCCTGCCCCACGATGACGCGGTCCGCACCGTTCGCCGCGGCCATCCGAAGGATGACCTGGATCGCGCGCTCATTGAAGAACCGCCCGTCGCCACCGAGCACGAACACCTTTCCCGTCGCCCCCCCGATGGCGTCGAAGACCGCCTGCACGAAGCATTCGAGGTAGTGCGTCTGCATGAAGACGCGCGTCTTCTTCCGCAGGCCCGACGTACCGGGTTTCTGGTCGTCGAACGGGGTCACGGGCACGGTGAGGGTCATCGGGGATCTCCTGTGGAAGCAAAGGCGAACACGAGCACGCTGGCCGCGGCAACCGGAACGGTCGCATCCGCAAGGTCTGACGGCGCACCGAGGCGCGCGGTATCGAGAAGGCACACCCAGCCGGCGGGCGCTTCCGGCAGCGTCACGGTGACTTCGGGCCCCGCGTTGAACACGAGAAAGAGCGTGTCGTCGTCCGGGCCGCCCGCATCGCCCCGCCCCGCCGCCATCCGCATCCGCACGCAGAGCGCCCTGAGGTCGGGGTTCTGCCAGTCGTTCGGTCCGGGAGCGCTGCCGTCCGGGAGCCGCCATTCCACGTCGGCGCGGCCGTCGAACCTGCGCGGGCGGCCATGCAGGAACCGCGTCTGGCGCAGCACCGGATGCGCCCGCCGGAGTGCGATCAGCCGCGCGGTGAAGGCGATGAGGTCGCGGTCCGCAGTGCGCCAGTCGATCCAGCTCGTCGCGTTGTCCTGGGCGTAGCCGTTGTTGTTGCCGCCCTGCGAGTTGCCGAGCTCGTCGCCCGCGAGCAGCATCGGCGTGCCCTGCGAGAGAAAGAGCGTCGTGAGGATGTTGCGGACCCGCCGCGCCCGTCCGGCGCGGATCACCGGGTTCGCGGTCTGGCCCTCTGCGCCCATGTTGTCGGAATGGTTGTCGTTGTGGCCGTCGCGGTTGTCCTCGCCGTTGGCGAGGTTGTTCTTCACCGCGTAGCTCACGACGTCGGCGAGCGTGAACCCGTCGTGCGCGCTGACGAAATTCAGCGACGCCGTGGCGGCGCGATTGCCTCGATCGAACAGCTCGGCGGAGCCGAGGAGCCGTTTCGAGAGGTCCGCCACCATGCCACGATCCCCGCGCCAAAACTTTCGAACGCCGTCGCGGAAGCGGTCGTTCCATTCGAGGAACGGATGCGGCCAGCTGCCGAGCTGGTAGCCGCCCGGCCCCAGATCCCAGGGCTCGGCGATGAGCTTGACGCGCCCGATCACCGGATCCTGCCGCAGCGCGTCGAGGAAGCCGCCGTCGGCGTCGAACCCCTGCGGCTCGCGCGCGAGCGCCGTCGCGAGGTCGAACCGGAAGCCGTCGACATGCATGACCTCGATCCAGTAGCGCAGCGAATCGAGCACCATCCGCAAAACCATCGGATGCGCGGTCGCGAGCGTGTTGCCGGTGCCGGTGTCGTTGATCGAGCGCCGGCCGCCATCGGCGAGCCGGTAGTAGGCCGCGTTGTCGAGCCCGCGGAAACAGAGCGTCGGGCCGAGTTCGCTGCCCTCGCCGGTGTGGTTGTAGACCACGTCGAGGATCACTTCGACCCCCGCGGCATGGAGCCTGCGAACCATCGTCTGGAACTCCCAGAGCGCGTTCTTCGCCATGTAGCGCGGCTCGGGAGCGAAGAAGCCGATGGTCTGGTAGCCCCAGTAGTTCTTGAGCCCCGCGTTGATCAGCGCCCGGTCGTCGAGGAATGCCTGGCAGGGCAGGAGCTCCAGCGTGGTGATCCCGAGGCGGGCGTAGTGCTCGAGCATCGGCTCGGCGCAGAGCCCGAGGTAGGTGCCGCGCAGGTTCGGGTCGACGCGGGGATGCGCGCAGGTCAGCCCCTTGGGATGGGCCTCGTAGATCACCGTCTCGGCCATCGGCACGCGCGGCGGGCGGTCGTCGCCCCACTCGAACGTCGGATCGACCACCACCGACTTCGGCACCGCGAAGGCGCTGTCGCGGTTGTCGAACGAGAGGTCGCCGCGCGGCGAGCCCGCGCGGTAGCCGAGCACGGCGTCCGACCAGCGCAGCCGGCCTTCGAGCCGTTTGGCGTAAGGGTCGATCAGCAGCTTGTGCGGGTTGAAGCGGTGGCCGTGCTCGGGGGCGTAGGGGCCATGCGCCCGAAGCCCGTAGAGCGTGCCGGGCGTCAGACCCTCGACGCGCGCGTGCCAGGTGTCGCCGTCGCGGTCGCGGAACGGCAGCCGTGCGAGCTCGCGGCGCCCGTCGTCGGAGAAGAGGCAGAGTTCGAGCGCCTCGGCGTGGGCGGAGAACACGGCGAAGTTGACGCCCGCACCGTCGAAGGTCGCGCCCATCGGCCACGGGCGCCCGGCGGAGGTCGGGTGGTTGCGGAGGCTCCGTGGCAGGCCGGAGACGCTCACCCGCCGAGGCCGGCATAGAGCGCCGCATAGGCGGCCGCCGATGTCGCCCAGCCGACAGGCTGCTTCATGCCCTGCCGCTGCATCGCGGTCCAGCCGGCACGATCGGCGTAGAGCGTCACCAGCCGCCGCAGCGCCTGGGCAAGCCCGATCGCATCGGTCGGGGCAAAGGTGATGCCCGTCGCCACGCGGGCCGCGCAGGCCGCGGGGTTCGCGTCGATGACGGTATCCGCGAGCCCGCCCGTCGCTGCCACCACCGGCACGGTGCCGTAGCGCAGCCCGTACATCTGCGTGAGCCCGCAGGGCTCGAAGCGCGACGGCACCAGCACCGCGTCGCCGCCCGCGAACATGCGGTGCGAGAGCGCTTCGTCGTAGCCGATCTGCACGCCGACGCGGCCGGGAAAGCGCGCCGCCGCGTCCACCATCGCACGCTCGAGATCCGGCGCACCGGTGCCGAGCACGGCGAGGAGCCCGCCCGCCCGCACGTAGTCCGGCAGCACCTCGGGGATGAGGTCGATCCCCTTCTGCTCCGTCAGCCGACTGACGACGATGGCCAGCGGCCCGTCGCCCGCGAGATCGAACACGGACATCAGATCGCGCCGGTTGAGACGTTTCCGCGCGAGAGTCCGGGCGCCGTAGGCGGTGACCGCAGGGTCGGCCTCGGGCGACCACACGTCCGTATCGACGCCGTTGAGGATGCCGACGAGGTCCGCCGCGCGGCCCGCGATGACCCCCTCGAGCCCCATCCCGAACGCCGGGCGCATCAGCTCCTCGGCATAGCGCGGGCTCACCGTGGTGATCGCGTCGGCGGTCACCAGCCCCGCCTTCAGCACGTTGATCTGGTCCCAGTACTCGAAGCCTTCGGCCGTGTAGCCGGCGTAGGGCAGCCGCAGCGCGCCGATCCGGTCGCTCGGCGCGAGGCCCTGGAACGCGATGTTGTGGACGGTGAGCACCGTCCGCAGGGCATCGGCCGGAGCGTAGCGCAGGTAGGCCGGCGCGAGCGCCCCCTGCCAGTCGTGCGCGTGGAGCACCTCCGGTCGCCACCCGTCCGCCAGCCCCGTGCGTGCGAGTGCCGCCGCGGCCCAGGACAAGGCCGCGAAGCGCTCTGGATTGTCCCGGTAGTCACGGCCCGTCGGATCGAGATACGGACCCCCCGTTCGGTCGTAGAGATGCGGGGCGTCGAGGAGGAGGATCGCCGCGAAGGCGCCGGAGCCGGCGACGACCCGTGCGGGACCGCCGAAGAGGTCGCTGTCCGCCCAGACCTCTCGTGGCGTGCCGATGCGCGCGAGCAGCCCCGGATAGGCCGGGATGAGCACCCGCATGTCCCAGCCGAGCGGTGCCAGCGCTCCCGGCAAGGCTCCGGTCACGTCGGCAAGCCCGCCCGTCTTGACGAGTGGCACGCATTCCGACGCCACGGACAGAACCCGGCGGGCCATGCGTCAGCGCGCGCCGGCGGCCCGGACCCCATGCGCCGAGATGCCGGCCTCGCGGGCATCGAGCATCGGCTGCGTGACAAGGACGATCCCGTTCTCGCTGCGGCGGAACCAGCGGCTGTCCTCTTCGGGATCGTGGCCGATGTGCAGCCCCTCGGGGATCGTCACGCCACGGTCGAGCACGCAATTGACGAGCTGCGCGTGCCGTCCGACCGTCGCGTAGGGCAATGCCACGACCGCCTCGAGCCCGGAGAAGGAATGTGCCTTCACGCCCGTGAAGAGGAGCGAGTTGCGGACCTCGGAGCCCGAGACGATGCAGCCGCCCGAGATCAGCGAGGACACCGCGGAGCCGCGCCGGCCGTCCTCGTCGTGGATGAACTTCGCGGGCGGCACGGCTTCGGCATAGGTCCAGATCGGCCAGGACCGGTCGAAGAGATCGAGCTCGGGCACGAAGTCCGTGAGGTCGATGTTGGCGCGCCAGAACGCGTCGATGGTGCCGACGTCGCGCCAGTAGGGCGCGCGCTCCTGTCCGCTGGTGACGCAGCTTTCCGAGAAGCGGTGCGCGACGGCCTTGCCGTGCTTCACGATGTGCGGGATCAGATCGGTGCCGAAGTCGTGGCTCGAATGGCTGTCCTCGGCGTCGCGGATCAGGAGATCGCGCAGGAACGGCCAGGAGAACACGTAGATGCCCATCGACGCCAGAGCGTGCTCGGGATCGCCGGGGATCGACGGCGGGTCGGCGGGCTTCTCGAGGAAGTCGGTGATGTTCATCTCCGCGTCGACGTGCATCACGCCGAACGCGACCGCCTCCATCCGCGGTACGGTGAGGCAGCCCACCGTCACGTCGGCGCCGCTGTCCACGTGCTGGCGCAGCATGATCTCGTAGTCCATCTTGTAGACGTGGTCGCCCGCCAGCACGACGATGTAGTCGACCCCGTAGGCATCCACGATGTCGATGTTCTGCGTCACCGCGTCGGCGGTGCCGAGGTACCACTTGTTCTCGGCCACGCGCTGCGAGGCGGGCAGGATGTCGAGGTACTCGTTGCGCTCGGCGCGGAAGAAGCTCCAGCCCCGCTGCATGTGGCGGATCAGGCTGTGCGCCTTGTACTGCGTCGCGATCGCCATCTTGCGGATGCCGGAATTGAGCGCGTTCGAGAGCGCGAAGTCGATGATCCGCGCCTTGCCGCCGAAGTAGACCGCCGGCTTGGCGCGCTTGTCGGTCAGCTCCTTCAGCCGGCTGCCGCGCCCGCCGGCGAGCACGAACGCCATCGACTGCGCCGAAAGGCGCGTGTTCTGTCTCGGTGTCATCATCGTCCCCCTTGTGATCGCCCGGCGCCCCGTCGTTGTCCGACGTCGTGGTTCGGCGGCATGGTCCGTCGGGCAGTCTTGTCCGTCAGGGCCGGCGCTGCAATGCGCGATGTGGGGCGCTTCGGCGACTCAAGCGGGAAGTCAGAAGGCCGGTTCCATCGACCAGATGTCCTTCATGTAGCCGCGGATCGTGCGGTCCGACGAGAAATTGCCCATCCGCGCCGTGTTGATCGCGGCGATCCGCGTCCAGCGCGCGGGATCGCGGTAGGCCGCGTCGACGCGGGCCTGCGCCTCGGCGTAGCTCCCGAAGTCGGCCGCCACCATGAACTCGTCGAAGTTCCAGAGCCGGTTGACGAGGCCGTGGTACCGGTCCGGCGCCTCGGGCGAGAACCGGCCCTCCGCGATCATCTGGAGCACGTCGCGCAGCGCCTGGCTTGCCTCGATGGCCTGGCGTGCCTGCGTCACGTCCTTGCGGCGCTCGGCGACTTCGTCGGCGGTCATGCCGAAAAGGAAGAAGTTCTCCGCCCCGACCTCCTCGCGGATCTCCACGTTGGCGCCGTCGAGCGTGCCGATGGTCGGCGCGCCGTTCAGCGCGAACTTCATGTTGCCGGTGCCCGAAGCCTCCTTCCCGGCCGTCGAGATCTGCTCCGAGAGGTCGGCGGCCGGAATGAGCCGTTCCGCCATCGAGACGTTGTAGTTGGCCGGATAGACGACCTTCAGCAGGCCCTTCACCGCAGGGTCGGCGTTGATCGTCCGCGCCACGTCGTTGATGAGGTGGATGATCTCCTTGGCCACCGCATAGCCCGGCGCGGACTTGCCGCCGAAGATGCGGACCCGCGGCACCCAGTTGCCGTTCGGCGTCTCGCGGATGTCGTGCCATTGCGAGATCGTCTGCAGGATGTTCATCAGCTGGCGCTTGTACTCGTGCAGCCGCTTGATCTGCACGTCGAACATCGCGTCCGGATCGACGAGGATGCCGGTCTGCACCGCGATCCAGTCCGCCAGACCGGCCTTGTTGCGCCGCTTGGCGGCGGCGAAGGCGTCGCGGAACCCGGCGTCCTCGACGTGCGGCTCGAGCCCGCGCAGCTCGTCGAGGTTGCCGACCCAGCCGTCGCCGATCGTCTCGGTGACGAGCCCCGCGAGCGCCGGGTTCGCGAGCTTCAGCCAGCGCCGCGGCGTCACCCCGTTGGTCTGGTTGACGATCCGGTCGGGGTGGAGCTTCGCGAGATCGGCGAAGACGGTCTGCTTGACGAGGTCGGAATGGAGCGCCGAGACGCCGTTGACCTTGTGCGCCATGACGAATGCGAGCTCGCCCATGTGGACCTCGTTGCCGCGCACGATCGCGACATTCGACGGCCGTGTCGGGTTCTCGCGCGCGTGCCAGGCATCGATGCGCTCGATGAGCTGCATGTGGCGCGGCAGGACCGTGCCCATCATCGTCGTCGACCAGCGTTCGAGCGCCTCGGGCAGGAGCGTATGGTTGGTGTAGCCAAGGCACGCCTGCGCGATCGGCACCGCGGCGTCGAAGCTCATGTCGTGGTAGTCGACGAGGAGCCGCACCAGCTCCGGCCCCGCGATGGCCGGATGGGTGTCGTTGAGCTGGATCGCGACCTTCGTCGGCAGGGCGTGAAGATCGTCGTGATGCTTGAGATAGCGCCGCAGGATGTCCTGCAGCGCCGCCGAGGTCAGGAAGTACTCCTGCTTCAGCCGCAGCTCCTTGCCCTGGTACGTCGTGTCGTCGGGGTAGAGCACCCGGCTGATCGTGCGCGCCAGCGTCTCGGGCTCGGCGGCGGCCGTGAAGTCGCCGCGGTTGAAGCGTTCGAGATCGAAGAGCGTCGTCGGTTTCGCCGCCCAGAGCCGGAGCGTGTTGGCCCAGCGGCCCTTCCAGCCGATCACCGGCTGGTCGTGCGCCGAGGCGATCACGCTCTCGCCCGGCGCCCAGGTCTCGCGGCCGTCGTGCGTCTCGACATGCCCCTTGAAGGCGACGATGTAGGCGCTTTCCGGCCGGTCGAACTCCCACGGATCGACGTGGCGGAGCCAGTCCTCGGGCGTCTCGACCTGCTGGCCCTGCTCGAAGCGCTGCCGAAAGAGCCCGTGCTCGTAGCGGATGCCGTAGCCGTAGGCGGGACAGCCGACGGTGGACATCGAATCCATGAAGCACGCCGCGAGCCGCCCGAGCCCGCCGTTGCCGAGCGCCGCGTCGGGCTCGTCCTGCACCAGCGACACGAAGTCCACATCGTAGACGTCAAGGATCCGCACCACCATGTCGCGCAGCCCGAGGTTGATCGCGGCATCCTCGAGGAGCCGGCCGATCAGGAACTCCATCGACAGGTAGTAGATGCGCTTTCGGTCCTCGGCATAGACACGCCGGGTCGAGGCGAACCAGGGCTCGACGATCACGTCCCGGAGCGCGAACGACACCGCCATGCGCCAGTCATAGGGGCTCGAATGGGGGCCGTCCTTGCCGGTCGTGAACTTGAGGTGGCGCAGGATCGACTCGCGCAGCTCGGCCTCCGAGACGGGATGGGCACGCAGGAGGGCGGTGGACTGGGCGAGAATCGCTTCGGACATCAGGGTCTCTCCGGTTGGAGCGTCGGCGATGCGCTTCGCGGGATCGTCGCGCGCCTAGGTACAGTAGCGAACGCAAGTTTCAAGTTCGCAAACGTTTTGCCGCCCGCCCCACTCGCAGTCCGCGCATGCCCGGTCTAGGGTCCGCGCCGTTGCGGCAAGGAGCGGACGATGCGGGAATGGTGGCGTGGCGCGGTGATCTACCAGATCTATCCGCGATCGTTTCAGGACGACAGCGGCGACGGCGTGGGCGACCTGCCCGGCATCATCCGCAGGCTCGACCATGTGGCCGGCCTCGGAGCCGACGCGATCTGGCTCTCGCCGATCTTTCCCTCGCCGATGGCCGACATGGGCTACGACGTGTCGGACTACGAGGCTGTCGACCCGCTCTTCGGCACGATGGCGGACTTCGACGCGCTCGTCGCCCGCGCCCACGAGCTCGGGCTGCGCGTCATCATCGACCAGGTTCTGAGCCACACGTCGGATGAGCACCCGTGGTTCGTCGAGAGCCGCCGGTCGCGCGAGGGCGCGCGGGCGGACTGGTACGTCTGGACCGATCCGCGCGCCGATGGCACGCCGCCCAACAACTGGCTCTCCACCTTCGGGGGCAGCGCCTGGATGTGGGAGCCGCGGCGCCGGCAGTACTATCTCCACAACTTCCTCGCCGCCCAGCCCGACCTCAACTTCCACCAGCCCGCGGTACAGGACGCGCTGCTCGCCGCGATGCGCTTCTGGCTCGACCGCGGCGTCGACGGCTTCAGGCTCGACACCGTGAACTTCTACTTCCACGACGACCAGCTCCGCGACAACCCGCCCGCGCCGGTCGGCAACGAGGGGCCGCCGGTCAATCCCTATGACATGCAGGACCACCGCTTCTCGAAAAACCAGCCGCAGAACATCGCGTTCCTGAACCGGATGCGCGCGCTGCTCGACGACTACGACGCGCGCATGATGGTGGGCGAGATCGGCGAGGCGCTGCACTCGACGCGGCTGATGGGCGAATATACGCAAGGGTCCGACCGGCTGCACATGGCCTATTCGTTCGACCTCTTGAAGACGCGCTTCGGGGCGGAGTACGTCGCCTCCAGGATCGCGGGTTTCTTCGAGGCGGCGCCCGACGGCTGGCCGTGCTGGAGCTTCTCCAACCACGACGTGAAGCGGCACGTCACCCGCTGGGAAGCCCACGGCGCGGGCCGCGCGCCCTTCGCCAAGGTCTGCGCGGCGCTCCTGACGTCCTTCGAGGGCACGCTCTGCCTCTATCAGGGCGAGGAGCTCGGCCAGACCGAGACCGACATCGAGTACCACGAGCTGACCGACCCGCCCGGGTTCGTGTTCTGGCCCGACGACAAGGGCCGCGACGGCTGCCGCACGCCGATGGTCTGGGAGGCGGGCGTGCTCAACGGCGGCTTCTCGACCGCGAGACCGTGGCTGCCGGTCAAGGGCCCGCAGCTCGCCAATGCGGTGTCCGAGCAGAAGGGTCCGGATGCGGTCATGAGCGCGTACCGTGGCCTCCTCAAGTGGCGGCGCACGCAAGCACCGCTCCGGGAAGGCCGGACGCGGTTCCACGCGCTTGCCGAGCCGCTGCTGGCGTTCGACCGGGCGGTCGACGGCGACGGGCTGACCTGCGTGTTCAACCTCGGCCCGGAGCCCGCGCGCCTGACACTCGCCGGGCCCGCGACCCTGGTCGGTCCGCACGGCGGGATGAGCCTCGACGGGACGGCGCTGACCTTCGAGCCGAACGGCTACGGCTGGCTCAAGGGTTCGGACGGCAACGGTGTGGCGTTTACCTGAGTATGCCTGACGGTTTGGTCATCACCTAACCGTCAGAGCGACAGGTCCGCTTCCGTCCAGGCGCCGTTGGCGGCGTTGGACGCGACCGCCGCGTCGACGAACTTCACCCCGCGCGCGCCGTCGCGCACGTCGGGCAGTGCCGCGGCGTGCTCGGCCCCGGTTCCCGAGCGGTGCGCCCGGATCAGGTCGGCGGCGTCGGCATAGAACGTCCCGAAGCTTTCGATGAAGCCTTCGCCATGCGCCGGCGGCAGCCGCGAGATGCGCGCCCCCTCGCCGAAGCTGCCCGGCCCGCCGCGCCAGATCTTGCGCGGAGGCTCGCCATAGGGTGCGAAGGTCATCTCGTCGGTCGCCTGGTTGGTCCAGACGAGCCCCGCCTTCTCGCCGTAGACACGGAGCGTGAGATCGTTGAAATGCCCGACCGAGGTCTGGCTTGCGATCACCGTGCCGCGCGCGCCGCCCTGCCAGCGCACGAGGACATGCGCGTTGTCGTCGAGCCGGCGGCCGGGCACCGCGGTCATCAGGTCCGCCGCGACCGCCTCGGCGCGCAGCCCGGTGACGTAGGCCGCGAGGTTGAAGGCGTGGACGCCGATGTCGGCCAGCGCGGCGGAGCCGCCGGCGCGGGCGGGATCGGTGCGCCAGTCGGCCTGCTTCTGGCCCTCGGCGTCGACCGGCATCGTCAGCCAGTCCTGGATGTACTCGGCGTGGACCGTCCGGATGCGGCCGAGCTCGCCCGCGGCGATCATCTCGCGCGCCTGTCGGACCATTGCGTAGGCCGTGTTGTTGAGCGTCACGACGAACACCCGCCCCGTCGCGTCGGTGAGCCGCACCAGCGCCTCGGCATCGGCGAGCGTCGCCGTCAGCGGCTTGTCGCAGACGACGTCGATCCCGGCCTCGAGGAAGGCGGTCGCGACAGGGGCGTGGAGATGGTTCGGCGTGGTGATCGCGACCGCCTCGATGCCGTCGGGCCGCGCCGCCTCGGCGCGCGCCATCTCGCGCCAGTCGGCATAGCAGCGGTCGGCGTCGAGCCCGAGGGCAGCCCCGGAGGCACGCGCGTTCTCGGCATCGGCCGAGAGCGCTCCCGCGACGAGCGCGATGCGGTCGTCGAGACGCATCCCCATGCGGTGCACCGCGCCGATGAACGCGCCCTGACCGCCGCCGACCATGCCCATGCGGAGGCGTTCGGTGCGCGCGGATGTGGCGGATGCGCTGACCATCAGCACGTCCTCCCGAAGGGTCGCCGCTTGGCTTCGCTGCATTCCGGATGCGTCATCTCGATCCTCCCGAACCGGGGGCTGCGTGCTCGTGCTCCGGCCATTCTGGGCGTGCCGGAGCAGGCCTTGTCAATGCGCCGGAACGCGTTTTTAGTGGCCAGGCATCCTCGGAAGGGTACGTCATGGAAGCTCGGATGGACGGCCTGCGCGTCCTCGTGACGGGCTCGACCCAGGGCGTCGGCCGCGCCGTGGCCGAGGCGGCGCTTGCCTCGGGCGCCGCGGCTGTCGTCGTCACCGGGCGCGACGTCGAGCGCGGCGAGGCCGTGGCGTCCGAGCTCGGTGCCACCTTCGTGCGCGCCGATCTCGCGGCGGACGGCGCCGTCGGCACGCTCTGGGATGCCGCCACCCGGGCGATGGGCGGCGTCGACGTGCTCGTCAACTCGGCGGGCATCTCGACGCGGGCGACGCTTCTCGACGCCGAGCCGGACCTCTGGCGCTTTCTCTTCCGCGTCAACGCAGAGGCGCCGTTCTTCCTGATGCAGCGCATGGTGACCGACGCCCGGGCGCGCAAGGCACCGGGCGCGATCGTCAACATGCTGTCGATGAACATGCACGGCGGACACAAGGATCTCGCGGTCTATGCGGCCACCAAGGCGGCCCTGGGGCTCGCCACGAAGGATGCGGCCCAGCATTACCGCTTCGACCGGGTTCGCGCGAACGGCATCGCGGTGGGCTGGGCCGACACGCCCGGCGAGCGCAAGATGCAGGCGGAGGATCTCGGCAAGGGAGAAGGCTGGCTCGCCGAGGCCGAAGCCGCCCAGCCCTCCGGCCGGCTCCTGAAGACCACCGACATCGCGCGCCTCGCGGTCTATCTCGCGAGCCCGGCCTCCGAGCCGATGACCGGCGCGATCATCGACCAGGAACAATGGGTTTCGGGCGGGATCGACGGGTGAGGCTTGCCCGCGCCGCCCTCGCCGGGATCGCGGCGCGCGGCATCCGGGTTCCCACCTACGACCCTGAGGCGCTGCGTCCCGGCCTTGTCCATATCGGTGTCGGCGCGTTCCATCGGTGCCACCAGGCCGACTACACCGACGACCTTCGCGACGCGGGCGCGGAGACGCGGCGGACGGATGGCATCAACCTCGCGCCCCCCTCGGTGGCCGGCGCGCTTGCGGCGCAGGACGGGCTCTGGAGCCGGACGCTCGCCGATGGCGCGGTGCGCGACATCCGCGTCCTCGGTGGCCTCGGGCGGATCGTCGAGGACACGGACGCCGCCGTCGCGCTCCTTGCAGCGCCGGAGACCGAGGTGGTGACGATGACCGTGACCGAGAAAGGCTACTGCCACGTCCCCGCGACGGGCATGCTCGACGACCGTCATCCCGGCATCCGCGCCGATCTCACGCAGCCCCGGGCACCGGTAACGCTGCCGGGGCTCCTCGTCGCGGCGCTGGCGCGGCGACGGGCGGCGGGGCTGGGCGGGCTGCCGCTCCTCAGCTGCGACAACATCCCGGCCAACGGGCGCCTGCTGGGATGCGTGGTGACCGCGGTGGCGAGGATGCGTGACGCGAACCTCGCCGACTGGATTGCGGAGACCTGCCTCTTTCCCTCGAGCATGGTCGACCGGATCGTGCCCGCTGCGACCGACGGGACGCGCGCCGACGCGAGCGCGGCGCTCGGGCTCGAGGACATGGCGGCGGTCAGGGGCGAGCCGTTCCGGCAATGGGTCATCGGAGGCATCGCCGATCCGCGGCTGCCGCGCTGGCAGGACGCAGGGGTCGAGTTCGTCGCCGATGCCGAGCCCTACGAGCGGATCAAGATGCGGGTTCTGAACGCCGCGCAGACAACCTTCGCGCATCTCGGCTGCCTGCTCGGCCTCGTCACCACCCGTTCGGCCGCGGCGGACCCCGAGCTTCGCGCCTACGTCCAGGCCATGCTCGTCGACGAGACGGCGAGCACGCTCCCCGACCTCCATGCGATGCCGGTCGCCTCCTACATCGCGACCACGTTCGCGCGGCTCGACAACGCCGCGATCCGCCACGCCTGTCACCAGATCGCCACCGACGGCAGCCAGAAGATCGGCCAGCGGCTGCTCGGGCCCGCGCTGATGCGCGTCGAGGACGGCCGGGCCTGCGCCCGGCTTGCCGGCGCGGCGGCGGGCTGGGCGGCCTATCTCTGTGCCGCCACGCCCCGCTTCGGCGCGCGCTGGACGCCGGCGGACCCGGCTGCGGAGACGGTGGCCGAATGTGTCGCGCGCGGCGGCACGGCGGACGACATCGCGCGGCGCATCCTCGCGCTGGCCTCGATCTTTTCGCCCCGTCTCGCGAAGGCACCGGATTTCGCCGAGCCCTTCACCCACGCGCTCCAGGCCTGGCTCGGCCCCGAGCCGCGCGACCTGCTGCGCCGGCTGGGATGAGATCAGGCCCCGACCGCTGCCGCCTTGAGAAGCTGCACGCCGCCGATCTGCCAGCCGTCGCCGGCGGGGACCATCTCGTAGTCGAGCACATGGACCGCGCCCGCCGCATCGGTGATGACCACCTTCTGCCACAGCGCGCCCGCGACCTGGCGCAGATCGAGGAACTTCACCGATCCCGGCCGCCAGACCATCGGATAGCCCTGCCGCACCATCTCGCCAAACCGCGAGGGCGTGCCGAAGATGTCGCGGATGTTGGGCGCGGCGTAGCTGAACGCCTTGTCCTCGTCGTTGGCCTCGAAGGCGTGGAGCTGGTCGGAGATGACGCCCTCGATCGCCGGGTTCGGGGCTTCCTGCGCGGCGGCGGCACCGCCCAACGCGACGAGAACGGCCATCACGAGACCGAAGAGACGAAATCGCATTGCCTGACCTCCTGAAGTCCCCGGCGAAAGATTAGGCCAGCCGGCGTTTGCGTCAATCCACCTCCGCGGGTGTGAGCTCGCCCGCAAGCGCACGCTCGATGAGCCGTCTCGTCTCGGCAATGCCGTAGAGTGCGACGAAGCCGCCGAAGCGGGGGCCCTGCGCCGCGCCGAGGAGCACCTCGTAGAGCGCGCCGAACCAGGCGCGCAGCGGCTCGAACCCGTGCTCGGTGCCGACGGCGAACACCATCGTCTGCAGCGCCTCCGCGTCCGCCGGGCCGTCCCAGGCCGCGAGGCGTTCGGCAAGGTCGGCGAGCGCCGCGCGCTCCTTCGCGTCGGGCGCGCGGAAGCGGCGCTGCCCCGCCTCCACGTCGCGGAAGTAGCGCACCGCGTAGCCCGCGGCGGCATCGAGGTCGGGGTGCGTCTCGGGGCTCGCCTCGGGCGCATATCGGCGCAGGAAGCCCCAGAGCGTTTCCTTGTCCTCGGCGGAGGACACGCTGGCGAGGTTGCGAAGCATCGCGAAGGGCACCACCATCGTGGAGGCGGGCGGCCGGCCGCCGTGGATGTGCCAGACCGGGTTCGCGGCCCGGCCCGCGTCGTCCTGGCCGGGGTAGGCCGCGAGCTGCTGATGGTACTCGTCGACCGCCCGCGGGATCACGTCGAGGTGCATCCGCTTCGCGGTCTTCGGCTTTTGGTACATGAAGTACGACAGGCTTTCGGCGCTGGCGTAGGTCAGCCAGTCGTCGATGGTGAGCCCGTTGCCCTTCGACTTCGAGATCTTGCCGCCGGCGTCGTCGAGGAAGAGCTCGTAGGTCATGTGCTCGGGCGGGCGGCCGCCGAGGATGGCGCAGATGCGGTCGTAGATCACCGTGTTGGAGCGGTGGTCCTTGCCGTACATCTCGAAGTCCACCCCGAGCGCGGCCCAGCGCGCGCCGAAGTCGGGCTTCCATTGCAGCTTCACGTGGCCGCCCGTGACCGGCAGCGTCATCTCGGCGCCGGTCTCGTCGTCGAAGGTGATCGTGCCCGCGGCGGCATCGACCGCCTTGATCGGCACGTAGAGCACGCGCCCGGTCTCGGGATGGATCGGCAGGAAGATCGAGTAGGTCGCCTGCCGCTCGTCGCGCAGCGACCCCAGCATCACCTCCATGAGGGCGTCGTAGCGCTCGGCGGCGCGCAGCAGGATCGCGTCGAGCCGGCCCGAGCGGTACCAGTCCGTGGCACTCGCGAACTCGTAGTCGAAGCCGAAGGTGTCGAGGAAGCGCCGCAGCATCGCGTTGTTGTGCGCGCCGAAGCTCTCGTACGCGCCGAACGGGTCGGGCACCGAAGTCAGCGGGCGCTGCAGGTTGTCGCGCAGCATCGCGGCATTGGGCACGTTGTCGGGCACCTTCCGCATCCCGTCCATGTCGTCGGAGAACACCAGCAGCCGCGTCGGGATGTCGGAGAGCGTCTCGAAGGCACGTCGCACCATCGAGGTCCGCGCGACCTCGCCGAAGGTGCCGATATGCGGCAGGCCCGAGGGGCCGTAGCCGGTCTCGAAGAGCACATGGCCCTTCTCGGGCGGGCCGTCCTTGTACCGCGCGAGAAGCTTCCGCGCCTCCTCGAACGGCCAGGCCTTCGAGCTCATGGCGGCATCGCGGAAGTCGGTCATGGGGCGAGCTTTCGGCAACGGGGACCGGCGGTTCCTATTGCCCGGGGGGCGCCTGGTCAATAATCTGGCGCCGAGCCCGAAAGGAACTGCGATGCCCGCCGGCACCGACCCGACGCTGACACCGCAGGACGCGCTCGTCGCGATCATGATCGCGATCTCGGCCTCCGATGCCGCGATCCGAACCGCCGAACTGGTGGCGATCGAGGACATCGTGAACCACCTGCCGGTGTTCGCCGACTACGACATCGACCGGATCAAGACGGTGGCGCAGACGGTGTTCGACCTCTTCGAGGAAGAGGACGGGCTCGACGCGCTCTTCGGCCTCGTGCGCGAGAGCCTGCCCGAGCGGCTGCACGAAACCGCCTACGCGCTCGCCTGCGACGTGGCGGCCTCGGACGGCGCGCTCCGCGAGGCCGAGCTCCGGCTTCTCGAGGAGATCCGGTACGAGCTGAACATCGACCGCCTGCACGGGGCCGCCATCGAGCGCGGCGCGCGGGCGCGGCACATGCGCCTGTGACTCACCGGTAGACGACCGCCCAGCGCCCGAGAAGCCGCTGCTGCAGCCGGCGGGCGCTCGCGAGCCAGCCGGGGAGGCCGTCGGGGCGCTCGCGGGCGGCAAGCGGCACCGCGTCGTGGCGCGGGACGTCCGCGGCGTAGATCGCGAACACGAGGTCCGGACCGCCGTTCGGCGTAAGATATCCCGTGAGGCCGCTGACGAAATTGAGCGTGCCGGTCTTGGCCGCGATGGCGGCGGGCTGGCGGGCGAGCGGACGGCCCTTCTCGTCGGGGAGCGCCACGACGCGGAAGAGGCCGCGGAGCACGCCCGGAGACGCCGCCGCCACCAGCACGCGCGCCATCTCGGCGGGGGCGATCCGCGACCCGTCGCCGAGCCCGGAATGGTCCTGCATGGCGATCTTCGCCCCGAGCGCCGCCTCGGCCCAGGCGTTCATCTGCGCCGCCGACTGGGCGAGCGTCGCGGGCGTGCCGCCGCGGGCGATGCTGGCGGCGAGGCCGACGGCTTCGGCGGTCACGTTGGTGGAGAACTTCAGCATGTCGCGCAGCACGTCGGTCAGCGGCGCGCTCTCGTGCGTGACGACCGCCGCGCCCGCGACCGGCTCGCGCGACCGGACGGCGGCGGGAAGCGCGGTCCCGGCCGCGGCCGCGAGCGCGCGGAAGACGTCGCCGGCATAGAGCGCGGGATCGCGCACCGGGAGCCAGCGCCCTCCGGCCTTGCCGAGCGCGGCGCGCGCGACCGTCCAGGTCTCGCTGCCGCCCGCGTCGCTCCAGGTGAAGAGCGGCGCCGCACGGTCGACGACGGCCATCGACGCGACCGACACGAGCGGGCGGATGCGCTCGCTGCGCGCGTCCATGCGGACCGCATAGCCGGCCTTGGTGCGCGTCCAGTCGAAATAGACGCGGTTGAAGTTGAGGTTGAGGCCGGAGAGCCCGGGACTGTAGCCGACATGGACCGGCTGGTCGGGATCGAGCGTCGCGATGCGCGGCAGCGCGCCGTCCCAGACGAGGAACCGCCCCGTGACGCCACGAACCCCTGCCGCGGCGAGGTCTGCCGCCATGCCGGCGAGGTCGTCCGTGGCGAGCGTCGGGTCGCCGCCCCCGGCGAGGACGAGATCGCCCGCGATCCGCCCGCCAGAGATCGGGCCGGTCGCCACGAGGCGGGTGGCGAACCGGTGGCCCGGGCCGAGGGCGTCGAGCGCATAGAGCGTGGTGACGGTCTTGGCGGTGCTGGCCGGGGGCAGCCCCTGGTCGGCGTCGGCGCTTTCGAGGATGCGTCCGGTCGCGGCATCGGCGAGGACGAACCCGACCGTGCCGCCGAGGCGCGCGGCCGCGACCAGGGCGCTTGCGTCCTCGGGGAGCGCCGCACCGGGGCGCGGCATGGGTCTGGTCTTGCTCCAGGCGGGGCTCGCGATGCCCGCAAGAAGGCCCGCGAGAACCTCACGCCGCCTCATGCGCCTGCTGCCGCGGCGAGCCGGAGCGCGGTCGAGGAGATCGCGCGCTTCGGCATGTCGACGAAGGCCCACGCGGGGGGCCGCGCCGTCGCAAGGAGCCCCGCCTCGCCCGACGGCAGCCGCGCCGCACGAAACCGCTGTGCCGCGGGCGAAAGCCGCCCCGGAAGCACGCTGCCGGGCCGTGTCACCACGCCGATGGGGACGCGGGCGAAGATGTCCGGCCAACGGTCCCAGCGATGGAAGCTCGCGAGGTTGTCCGCCCCCATCAGCCACACGAAGAGCACGCCGGGATAAAGCCGGACGAGACGGTCGATCGTTTGCGCGGTGAAGCGCGTCCCGAGCCGGGTCTCGAGGTCCGTCACCACGACCCGCGGATGCCGCATCGCGTGCCGCGCCGCCCCGATGCGCGCCGCGAGCGGCGCCGGGCCATGCGGCTTCAGCGGATTGCCGGGGCTGACGAGCCACCAGATCCGGTCGAGCCGGAAACGCTTCAGCGCCTCGAGCGTGAGATGCACGTGGCCTGCGTGGACCGGGTCGAACGACCCGCCGAGAAGGCCGATCCGCATTCCGGTACGGGCGATGGGATAGCCTTGCCGCATGTCCGGGAGCATCGCGAAATCGCGCGCGAAGGCAAGGACTTGGCGTCTGGGCGTGACAGATGTGTGTCCGCTTCGCCGATAATTCGCGGCAATTTCTTGGCCAATTCCAGATAGTCCAATTGTCGCGATTGTCCGCGCGAATTGCCGCGAGCGCGCAAGTCTTTGTTTCCCGTTTTCCGGTCAATTGGCCGCGTTGGCTCCGAAACGGGGCTCATGGGTCAAATGACGAGGTTGGCAATGTATTGCGGATTGGGTTCGATCGCTGCTGCGGTCCTGATGTGTGCCACGCAGGCGATGGGTGCGAGCTATTCCTATTCGGGGAGCTTTGCGAAGGACAACGACACCGTCCTCGTGCGCTTCTCGCTCCTCGCCGCGGCGAAGGTGTCATTCATCTCCTTTGGGTATGCCGGTGGCGTGCAGGCGGATGGCACCGAAGTCGCGGCAGGCGGCTTTGACACGATCCTCGCGCTCTTCGACGCCGACGGCTTCGAGCTCGGGCAGAACGACGACGGTGCCGACGTGCCGGCCGACCCCGCGACCGGCGTCGCCAGCGACGCGAAGTTCGCTCTGACCCTCGGCGCCGGCTTCTACGCGCTCGCCCTCGCACAATACGACAACTTCGCCAACGAACGACTTCAGGACGGCTTCTATCGCGACGCCGACGCCACCTTCACCGCGGCGCAGGGCTGCTCCAACGGCCGGTTCTGCGACTACTTCGGCAACAACCGCACGGCGCGCTACGCATTCGACATCGTCGGCGTCGATCTCGCCGATGCGCCGCTCGAGGCCGAGGAGATCGATGTCGAACCGGTGCCGCTGCCCGCTTCGCTTCCGCTCCTCGCGGGCGGCGCGGCGTTCCTCGGGCTCGCCCGCCGCCGGAGGTGACTTGGGGGAGGGATACGGCGGCGCAGGCCCGCCCTGCGGCATTGCGGCGGCGGGTGCCAGAGGCTAGATGCCCCGCATCCGTCACGTCCGGCCCGAGGTGAAGCTGAATGGCATCCTATCAGTACGTCTATCACATGGATGGCGTGTCCAAGACCTACCCCGGCGGCAAGAAGTGCTTCGAGAACATCAAGCTGAACTTCCTGCCCGGCGTGAAGATCGGCGTCGTGGGCGTCAACGGCTCGGGGAAGTCCACCCTGATGCGGATCATGGCGGGCATGGACAAGGACTTCCAGGGCGAGGCATGGGCGGCCAAGGGCGCCCGCGTGGGCTACCTCGCGCAGGAGCCCGAGCTCGACGCGAGCCTCACCGTCCGCGGCAACGTCATGCAGGGCGTCGCGCCGAAGCAGGCGCTCCTTGACCGCTACAACGACCTCGCGATGAACTACACCGACGAGACCGCCGAGGAGATGGCCGCCCTCCAGGACCAGATCGACGCGGGCAACCTGTGGGATCTCGACAGCCAGGTCGACGTGGCGCTCGAGGCGCTGCGCTGCCCGCCCGACGACGCCGACGTGACCTCGCTCTCGGGCGGCGAGAAGCGCCGCGTGGCGCTCTGCAAGCTCCTCCTCGAGGCGCCGGACATGCTGCTCCTCGACGAGCCGACGAACCACCTCGACGCCGAGACGATCGCATGGCTGCAGAAGCACCTCATCGAATACGCCGGCACGATCCTCATCGTCACGCACGACCGCTACTTCCTCGACGACATCACGTCGTGGATCCTCGAGCTCGAGCGCGGCCGCGGCATCCCCTACGAGGGCAACTACTCCGCCTGGCTCGAGCAGAAGGCGAAGCGCCTCGCGCAGGACGCCAAGGAGGACAAGGCCCGCCAGAAGATGCTCGAGAAGGAGCTCGACTGGATCCGCCAGGGCACCCGCGCGCGGCAGACCAAGCAGAAGGCGCGGATCACCAAGTACAACGAGCTCGCCGGCCAGTCCGAGCGCGAGCGCGTCGGGCAGGCGCAGATCATCATCCCGAACGGCGAGCGGCTCGGCACCCGGGTGATCGAGGTCGAAGGGCTCCGCAAGG
The DNA here is from genome assembly GCA_965219015.1 of Paracoccaceae bacterium. Lineage (GTDB taxonomy): Bacteria > Pseudomonadota > Alphaproteobacteria > Rhodobacterales > Rhodobacteraceae > CBDCNH01. The sequence continues at coordinate 745,828 of CBDCNH010000005.1, read as the reverse complement.
CGATGGGCGACAAGCTCCTGATCGAGAACTTGTCGTTCGCGCTTCCCCCGGGCGGCATCGTCGGCGTGATCGGCCCGAACGGCGCCGGGAAATCGACGCTGTTCCAGATGCTGACCGGGCAGGAACAGCCCGACGCGGGCGAGATCAGCTACGGCGACACGGTGCACCTGAGCTACGTCGACCAGTCGCGCGACGCGCTCGACGCCGGCAAGACGGTCTGGGAGGAGATCTCCGACGGCCTCGAGATCGTCATGCTCGGCGACGCGGAGGTCAACAGCCGCTCCTACGTGGGCGCGTTCAACTTCAAGGGGTCCGACCAGCAGAAGAAGGTGGGGCTCCTGTCGGGCGGCGAGCGCAACCGGGTCCACATGGCCAAGCTCCTGCGCTCGGGCGGCAACGTGCTCCTCCTCGACGAGCCGACGAACGACCTCGACGTCGAGACGCTGCGCGCGCTCGAGGACGCGCTCGACGACTTTGCCGGATGCGCGGTCATCATCAGCCACGACCGGTTCTTCCTCGACCGGCTCTGCACCCACATCCTCGCCTTCGAGGGCGACGCGCATGTCGAATGGTTCGAGGGCAACTTCGAGGCCTACGAGGCCGACAAGATCCGCCGCCTCGGCCCGGACTCGGTCGAGCCCAAGCGGGTGAAATACAAGAAGTTCACGCGCTAGGCGTCGTCGCGGCTGCCGGGAAACGAATCTCTGACATTGATGCGCTTTCGGCAACGAACAGCCCGCCGTTAGGGCACTCTTATAGATTGTAAATGTCCAAACTCGATGAACCCAAGCGATATCGAACGATGCTTTTCTAGGCAGCCGCAGACGTCCACTCCGAGAACTGCACACGCGATAATAGAACGGGCTTTCGCATGGCCGGGCGACATGTCACTTGAAGCCCGGAACGGGGTCATCGTGGCCGCTGTCGAGGAATGTACGAATGAAACGGATTACGACGACCGCTCTTGCGCTGACTGCCGCCGCCGGCCTTTTCGCAGGGCACGCAACTGCGGCGACGATGCTGAACGCCACCGGGATCACGGCGAACGGTGAAAGCACGACGACCATGACGGCGTCGGCCTCGCGCAAGACGCCCGGCAACGCGCTCGGCGCCGCGGACGGTTCTTTCTACTCGATCGGCCTCGGCGGCGTCGTCGACTTCGTTTTCGGCTCGGCGTTCCGGGCGATGGGGCAGGTCGTCGAGGTTACCTACAAGCGGACGGGCTACTTCGAGTCCGCCGACATCTTCGGTGGCGACGGCATGGGCACGTTCACGTTCCTTGCCTCGGTCTCGAACCAGGGGCCCGAGGGCAATCAGCTTGCCGTGCCGTTCTCCGCATCGGGCATCTACAGCGTGCTTCGCTTTGTCGACACGTCGGTCGACAAGAAGGGTCGCGACGGTTTCGATATCGATTCGGTCAGCGTAGCGCCGGTTCCGGTTCCCGCGGCGGGCTTCCTGCTCGTCGGGGCTCTGGGCGCGCTCGGGCTGCGGCGCCGCAAGGCCTGAAACGATCACACGGGGCGCCCGGCACACGGGCGCCCGCCAGCGCAGGCCCGATCGAAAAAGCTTGAGCGCCGACGGTCGCTTAGCGGCTCATCCTGCATTGCGCCGCCTTTCGATCCGGATTTTAAGCGAGCGGTCATCGGCGCATCCGCGATTCAATTGGCCGGTCAAGGCGCCTACGCCTCCGGTCTTGCATCCAAGCGCGTTTTCATCCATATTAACGATGCTAGTTATCTCTATCGACCATCTGTCTCCCTCACCGGCACAGTGTCTCGATCTTGCACTGACTGAGCCGGGCTGCCGCACTGACGCGGGCATGCATTGAAGGGAGAGATCGCGATGGCCACCGGCACCGTGAAATGGTTCAACGCTACCAAGGGCTTCGGCTTCATCCAGCCTGACGGCGGATCGAAGGACGTCTTCGTCCACATCACCGCGCTCGAGCGGGCAGGCCTGCGGGGTCTCGACGATGGCCAGAAGGTCACGTTCGACCTCGAGACGAGCCGCGACGGCCGCCAATCTGCGACCAACCTGTCGCTCGCCTGATCACATCAGCTACCGACCACTCGTGGACCCCGCTTCGGCGGGGTTTTTCTTTGGTCGATCCCCACGCCCCGGCCTTCGGCGTCCCCTGCGCGCGGGCCGTGCGGTCACCGGGCCCGGTGCCACGGTCAAGTTTCAGCCGCGCGCGCGTGCCATCGCCTGCGGCGCGCAGAGCCTTACGAGCGCACATCTGCAGGCTGCGAGTGCGGCATCCTCCGTCGTGCCGGGATCGAGGCGCACCACGACGGCCTGCCCCGGACCCGATGGCGCCCAGCGGTCGGCGTGCCGGGGTCCGGCGGCGGCGACGAACGCGGTCAGGCCCGGCACGCCCAGCGCCGATGCGATGTGCTGGCCGGCGCTGTCGTAGCCGACATGGAGGTCGGCCGCGGCGATCGCGGCGAAGAAGGCCCCCGTATCGGCCGACCAGGTGACGACGTCGGCCACGTGGTCCGGTCGGTGGCGCCCTTCGGGGAGATGCACGACCGAAGCGCCGTCGCTGGCGAGCGCCGCCGAGATGCCGCGGGTCACGGCGACCTCCGCCGCGCCCACGCCGCGCGCCAGAAGGACGCGCGCGCCGCTTGCCCGCAATGTTCGCAGAACCCCGGCCTCGAACGCGGGGCCCACGCGCTTCACATCGTTGCCACCGGTTCCGAAGCCGGCCGCGACGAGCGGCCGACCGTCTCCGGACAGCGCGCTGCGAAGCTCTGCGGCGAAGCGCGCGTCATCGGGTCGGAGCGGCAGGCGCGCCGGTGCCGCCACGGGTCCGCCGAAGGTGTCGGCAGACCATTCCGCTGCGAGATCGCCGAGCGTCCCCGGCCCGCGCATCTCCCGGCTCGGAAAGCGCCGGTAGAGCGCCGCCGGTCCGGGCACCATGAGCCCGGTCTGGGTCAGCCGCGTGTCGGGATCGACGAGCAGGGTCGCGCCCTCACGCTCGGCCGCGATGATCCGGCGCAAAGCGTCCCAACCGTTGAGCCGGCCCGCGAGCCCGCCGCGCCGAGCGTAGCTGAAGGGCACCATCCGCGCGCCCAGCGCTTCGGCCAGGGGGCGCGCGAGGTCGGGACCGACAAGCACGCGCTCGGCATCCGGGAAACGCCGTGCAAGGTCGGCGAGGAGGCGGCCGACGATCGCCACGTCGGCGCCGAGCGTGACGCGGGACAGGACGAGCACGCGCGCGACGCGGACCGGATGCGAGCTCGGGGCGAGGCCCCAGCGCTCGCGGGCAAGGAGGTCGGCCTCGGAGGCGATGCCCTCGGCATCGAGCCCGTCCGCGAGGGCCCCGCACGCAGGGTGGCGGCGGGCGATGTCGATCACCTGCGCGAGGATCCGTGCGGCGGACGCGGCACCCGCAGCGGTGAAGGCGTCGCAAAGGGGCTCGATGACATCGCCGAAGAGCGTCGCCGTCGCGGCATCGTCGCCATCGAGCGCCGCACCTGCAAGGGCCGCGACGGTTGCGCGGTCCGGCGGCGTCATGAGACGGCCCGCGCGGAGGTGAGAAGGTCGGCGGCGGCCGCGGCGACGTCGGCGGCTTCGATGTCGAGACAGGCGTGATGCCCGAGAGGGCAGGTCATGGCATGGCAGGGCGCGCAGGGCACCGACCGCCGGACGAGCCGGTGCGGAGCGCGGCGCGGCGCCCATTGCCGCGCGAGCTCGGTCCCGGCGAACAGCACGATGGACGGCACGCCCAGCGCCTCCGCCATGTGCATCGCCGAACTGTTGCAGCAGAGCACGAGCGCCGCCTGCGCGACGAGCGCGGCGGCCTCCGCGACGCTGGTTTCGCCCGTCAGGTCGCGCGCTCCGGGGATGCGGGCGGCCAGCGCCGCACCCCGCACCCGGTCGGACGGCCCGCCCGTCACCACGACCGGGAGCCCGCGCGCACGGGCTACGCGCGTCGCCGCTTCGGCCATCCGCGCCGGATCGTACTGCCGCGCGGAGGCGCTGGCCCAGGGGCTCACGAGGAGATGGCCCCGAAGGTGGCGCAGCCTCGGTGCCGCGGGCACCGTGAGCGAGGGCGCGTCGTCACCGCCGGCAAACCCCAGCGCACGCACGAGCGCGAGGTTGCGCGTGGTCTGGTGCAGGGTCCGGTCGCCTTTCGGAAGCCGGTGCGTCAGCGCCCGGCCGCTCTCGTCCGACGCGCCGGCGATGCGCGCGATCCCCGCCGCGCGACAGGCCTCGGCGGCGGCGTGCGGGCTTTGCGCGAAGCTCGTGAGGACGATCGCGCCGTCCCAGGCTCCGGCCCGAAGCCGCGCCACCAGCGCAGTCTCGGCGCCTCGATCGAAAGCTCCGGGGTCGAGCTCTTGCCAGATCGTCCGCGCGGCCTCGGTCCGGTCGAGCCAGGGGAGGAGCGCGGCTGCCTCGACGCCGGACGGGCTCGCGAGGAGGCCGATGCACGCCTCGGGCCGCCCGAGGCGAATGGCCCGAAGCGCGGGCGCGGTCATCAGCACGTCGCCGATGTTGTCGAGCCGGAGGACGAGGATCCGGCGCGCGTCGGCCCAGTCGGCGGCCCAGTCGGCGGCCCAGTCGGCGGCCCAGTCGGCTGTCCCGTGACACGGCTCCGGCTCCGCGTGCCGGGGCAGCACGGACGCGACCGCCTCGGCCACGGTCGCCGCGTCGATGTCGGTGACGCAGCTCGCGGGACCGGTCGGAAGCGGGCAGTCACCCGCGTACCAGCACCGCTGCTGCGTGAAGTCGGTACGCTTCTCCGGGCAGTCGGCGCGGGCCTGCACGTCGCGGTGCGGCGCTCCGAGACCGAAGCGGGCGCTCGAGGACGGGCCGAAGAGCATGACGGACGGCGTGCCGGCGAGCGCCGCGACGCGCAGGGGCCCGGTATCGGCGCCGACCGCGACGCGGACATGGGCGAGAACCGCCGCGAGATCGCGGAGCGGCATCGACGGAAGCGCGCGCCCTCCGGCCGCATCGGCCACCCGCGCCGCCGCGGCGGCATCCGCGCCGCCGATGACGAGAGGGGCGAGCCCATGCCGGTCGGAAAGCATCCGGCCGACGTCCGCAAAGCGCGCTTCCGGCCAGCGCTTGATCGCCATGCCGGCGTCGATCAGGAGCGCGGCCACGGGTGCTCGGCCGACCGTCGCACGGCCAAGCGCGTGTTCGGCGGCGGTGAGAAACAGCTCGGCCGGCGCGATGACGTCCGCATCGATGAGCCGGTCCGCGGCAAGAAGCGCCACGAAGCGGTCCGTCACGCGCGCCCCCGCCGGCGGATCGCGCCAGAGGTCGATGACGGCGCGCGGCGCCGCCGCCGCGATCAGGGCGCCGATGCCGTCGTAGTCGGTGGTCGAGACGACGAGGTCGTAGCCCTCCGCCGCGAGCAGCGTCGCGATCCCTGCACGGGGTGCGCTTCGCGGCACGACATGCACCGCGTCCACGTGCGGATCGTGGGCGAGGAGCTCGGCACCCGGCGCGAACGTCGCCACCTCGAGCGTGGCGTGCGGCTCTGACCGTGCCAGCGCCTGGATCGCGGGCAGGGCCAGCACGACGTCGCCGAGACCGCCCAGCAGCTCGACGAAGAGGATGCGGCGCAGCTGCGTCACGAGGCGGCGGCCGGGCGCGGCTGGGCGCGGCCGAACACCGCCGCGGGCTCTTCGGGGATCGCGGGCGACCGTCCCGCCGCCGCCTCGCGTGCCGCCGCGACGATCGCCTCGGGCGACACGCCGCGCAGGCAGAGGTGGTGGCCTTCGGGGCAGACGCTCTTGAGGCAGCCGCGACACGGCACGTCGCGGAAGAGGACGCGGCCGCGGCCATGCCAGGGCGCGTGCTGGAGGTTGGTCAGGGCGTAGAGATCGACCACGGGCGTGCCGAGCGCCGCGGCGAGATGCGCGGGGCCGGTGTTGCCCGTCACGAGGACGGGCGCGCGTGCGATGAGGGCGGCGAGATCGGCCACGCAGAGCGCGCCCGCCAGCGAGTGCGCCCCCGGCACGCCGGCCACGCGAGCGGCGAGCGTCGTCTCGGCGGCGGACCCGGTCACGAGGATCCGCCAGCCGTGCCGCGCTGCCAGCGTCCTGACCGCACGCGCCAGCGCTTCGGCCGGATAGCGGCGGGACGCGGCACTCGCGCCGGGATGCACCACGGCCCAGGGCGCGTCGACGCCGAGCCCCGCGAGGCGCGCGTCGATGGCGGCAGCGGCCTCCGGGGGCACCGCAAGCACCGGGGCATCGGACGCCTCGAAGCCGACGGCCGCCACGAGGTCGATCTGCCGGCGCACCTCGTGGCGCAGCCGCGCGGGCTCGGTCTCGGGCACCCAGTCGCTGAGGAGCCCGTAGGGATTCTCCCGGCAATGCGCCAGCACGCGGGGAATGCCCGCGAGATGGCAAAGGAGCGCCGCGGGAAGCGCACTTTGGCTATGGACGGTGAAGATCACCGCGGCGTCGAACCGTTCCTTGCCGAGGCGCGCCGCCAACGCCGCAAGATCGACGCTGAGCGGCGCCTTCATCCACGGCACATCCGCCGCGATCACGCGCCCGACCGCCGGCATCAACGCGGCGACCCCCGCGCCCGCAGGCGACGTAAGAAGCGTCACGTCCGCTCCGCTCGCCTGCATGGCGGCAAGCGCGGGGCCCGTCATCACGACATCGCCCATGGCATCGAGCCGCACCGCCAGGATGCGGCGCACGCCGCTCCAGCGTTCGATCATCCCTGCGCCTTGAGGCCGGTCGGAGCCGCGCGGATGCGGTGGATGATGCCGGTCGTCGAATGCTCGGGGCGGTAGCGCAGGAGCCGGATCTCGCCACCGGCCGCCTCGACGATGGCCGCTTCGGGCAGACGCGCGCGGTCGTAGTCGCCGCCCTTGGCAAAGACGTGCGGCCTGAGCGCGCGGATCAGCTCGGCAGGCGTGTCTTCCTCGAAGGCGATGGCATGGTCGACGTACGACAGCGCCGCGAGCATCCGAAGCCGGGCGGCGCAGGAATTGACCGGCCGGGACGGTCCCTTGAGGCGGCGGACCGAAGCGTCCGAATTGACGCCGACGATGAGCACGTCGCCGAGGCTTCTTGCCTCCTCGAGGCACCCGAGATGGCCATCGTGCAGGATGTCGAAGCAGCCGTTGGTGAAGACGACGCGACGGTTCTCTTCCCGCAGATCCACGCCAAGCGCGGCCAACGCGCGGAGGGAGGGCAGGATCGCGGGGACGACCATGCGGGGCGCGGGTAAGGCCGCGCGGAGTTCCGCGGCGCGGCAGACCGCGGTGCCGGGCTTGGCGACCGCGACGCTGGCGGCTCGGCAGGCGAGGCGCGCCGCCAACTCGATGTCCGCGCCGGCACCAAGGCCGAGCGCCAGCGCCGCCGCGAAGGTATCGCCGCCCCCGGTCACGCCCGCGGTCTCGACCGGGGCGCCTCCGGGGATATGCACCGCGGCGGCACCGGCACGCAGGATCGCCGCGCCGTCGCGGTCGAGGGTCGTGACGACCGCCTCGGCACCGGTATGCGCGAGGAGCGCCGCGCCGAAGTCATGGAGCTGCGCGATCCGCGCCGCTGCCGGACCGGGCAGAGCGCACGCGCCGACGATGGTCACGGCCTCGCCGTGGTTCGGCGTCACGGCGCAGGGCCGCAGCAGCGCGAGGCTCCCGAGGTCGCGCGCATCGGCGACAAGCCGGCCCTTGCCGAGCGCGCGCCACGCCGCGAGCGCCGCGATGACGGCCGGACCGACGGTGCCGTAGGCGTAGTCCGAGACGATGACGGCATGAGCGCCATCGAGGAACGACGGCAGACCCGCGGCCAGGGTGGCGCATCCGTCCGGGCAGGCGCCGGTGACGCCCTCGTCGTAGCGCGCGACAAGCTGGCCACCCGCCATCAGGCGCGTCTTGGCGAGCGTCGGTCGCCCGGCGACACGCAGGAGCCCCCCGACGTTGACCCCGGCCGCGGCGACCGCCTCCGCGAGCGCGGCGCCGGTCGCGTCGTCGCCCACGAGCGACACGAGCGTCACATCGGCGCCCAGCGCCGCGGCGCTCGCGGCGGTATTCGCAGCCCCGCCCGCACGGTCTTCCCACACGATCTCCGACACGATGGGTGCCGGGGCCTCGGCCGCGAGACGTCTCGCGACCCCCCGACCCCAGCGGTCGAGCATCGCGTCGCCGATGACCACCACGCGGAGCCCGGCGAAGGACGCGACGAGCCGGCGCATCCGGCCATCGCCGAGCGATGCCGCGCCCGTCATGCCGCGCGTCGTCCGGCTGCGGTGCCCGCGTCCGACGCGAGGATCATCCGCGCGGCCGTATCGAGGTCGGCGGCGACGACATGCGGCAACCGGTGACGTCCGAGCGCCCACTCGGTCTCGTTGCCGTTGTCGATGAGGACCGTCCGGCACCCCGCGCTGCGTCCCGCCTCGATGTCGTCGAGGATATCGCCGATCATCCACGACCGGGCAGGATCGGCGTGGAGGCCGCTCATCGCGGCGTGCAGCATCCCCGGCGCGGGCTTGCGGCAGGCGCAGTCCACCGCAAGAGCCGCGACCGTCCCGTCGGGATGATGGGGGCACCAGTGAAACGCATCCACATGAACGCCGAACGGCGCCAGAAGCGCCGCGATGCGCGCCCAGACCGGCGCCAGCGCCGTCTCCGGGAAGAGCCCGCGCGCGACGCCGGACTGGTTGCTGACGACGGCGATGCGGAAGCCCGCGTCCGCCAGCCGCGCGAGGCCCGCGCCCGCGCCCGGCGCCAGGCGGACCAGCGACGGATCGACGTTGTAGGGAACGTCGTCGACGAGCGTGCCGTCCTTGTCGACGAGCACCGCGCGCGTCACGCGACCGCCTTGGCGCGGAGCGGTGCGGCCGGGGCGATGCGCGGGTCGGTCTCGACCGCGGTGCAGATCTCGTGGAGGAGAAGGGTGTGGACTTCCTGGATCCGCGGCGTGCTCGAGGACGGCACCACGATGGCACGGTCGGCGAGACCGAGGAGCGGACCGCCGTCGCGCCCGAGGATCGCCAGGCGCCGGAGGCCGATCTCCCCCGCCACCTCGAACGCGCGCAAGAGGTTCGCCGACCGGCCCGACGTGCTGAAGCCCAGGATGGCGTCGCCGGCCTTGCCGAAGGCACGCACCTCGCGGGCGAGCGCGTCGTCGTAGCCGATGTCGTTGGACCAGGCCGAGACGACCGCGGCGTCGGTGCCAAGCGCAATGGCGGGAAGCGCGCGGCGGCCCGGCACGAGGAAGCGCCCGACGAGTTCGCACGCCATGTGCTGCGCGTCGGCCGCACTTCCGCCGTTGCCGCAGATGAGGAGCTTGCCGCCGCCGAGGATGCACCGGACGATCTCGCCCGCCATGACCTCCGCCTCGGGGGCGAGCACCATGCCGCAGCGCTGCAGGAGGCCGGCAAGTTCGTCGAAGCCGCCGGTCGGGCGCGGACCCACGCCACTCGGCCGGGCGACCTCGCCGAACACGGCCCCGAGCGCGTCCGCCACGATGTCCCACGTGAAGTGCGTCGCCACGCGCTTGCGCCCGGCCGCCCCCATGCGGGCGCGGAGCCCCGGATCGGCATGGAGCCGCCCCAAGGCCTCCGCGACGCGTGCGGGCGCATGGGAGGGGACGAGGATGCCGGTCTCGCCGTCGAGCACGGTATGCTTGATCCCGCCCACGCCGCTTCCGACGACGGGCAGGCCCGACGCCATCGCCTCGAGCGGCGTGATGCCAAAAGGCTCGTACCACGGGACCGTGACGAAGACGTCGGCCGCGCCATAGTAGTAGCGCAGCACATCGCGGTCGCGCCGGCCCGTGAACCGCACGGCCTGGGCCGCATCCTCCTCGCGCGCGATCCCCTTGAGCCGGACGAGTTCCGGGCCCTCGGTGTCCTCGCTCTCGCCGCCGACCACGAGCATCCGGGCACCCATGTCGGCGTGACGGCGAAAGCGCGCGAAACCCCGAAGCGCGTCGTCGACGCCCTTCCGCGGCACCATCCGCCCGAGCTGCAGCGCCACGAAGGCGTCGGCGGGCAGACCGAGAACCTCGCGCGCCGTTTGGCGCGCGATCGGCGCGAAGCTGGCCGGATCGACGCCGCACGGCACCTCGCGGATGCGCGCCGGATCGACGCCGTAGAGGCGCTCGAGGTCGTCGCGATCCTGCGGGCACTCGGCGATCACCACCGCGGCCTCGCGCGCGACGCGCTCCTCGATGCCGAGACGCGCCGCCGGGAAGCGGTCGGCGCTGCCCTGGTGCTCGCGGCGGACGCGGCCGAGGGCATGGAACGTCACGGCGAACGGAATGCCGAGCGACGCCCGGATGTCGGCGGCCACGAGGCCCGACATGAAGAAGTTGGCGTGGACGAGATCGGGCCGCACCCTGCGGCAGAAGCTCTCCGTCCAGGTGGTGAACTCCGGCATGTGGCCGAGAAGGTCTTCCTTCGGGATGGTCTCGGGGGGTCCGGCCGGCACGTGATGCACGCTCACGCCATCGCGCCAGGCGACGCTGTCGGGGAGGCCCGCCGCATCGCGCCGCGTCAGCACGTCGACCCGCCAGCCCCGGCGCGCGAGGTGCCGCGCCACTTCGGCGACGTAGACGTTCTGACCGCCGGTATCGGTTCCGCCGATCGCGGCGAGGGGCGAGGCATGCTCGGAGATCATCACCACGTGGACGGGTGCGGCCGATCCATCCGCCGGGCCGCCTGGCGCGAGGTCACGCATGCGCTTGAACCGGAGCGGCGCTCTGCGCCGGGATCCCGGTGACGGCCGCCAGCGCGTCGTTCCAGTCGGCCACGAAGCGGTCGATGCCGAAGCGCCGCGCCGCGATCCGCCGGGCGCCCGCTGACAGGTGCCGCGCCTCTTCGGGGTCGGCCAGGAGCCGGCGCATGTGGTCGTGGAGCACGGCCTCGCGCGTGTCGACGTAGCCGGAGACGCCGTTCTCGACGGCGGTCGCCATCTCGGTCGTGGCGAGCCCGATGATCGGCAGGCCGGTCATCATCGCCTCGCATACGGCGAGCCCGAGGCTCGTGTAGCGGATCGGGTTGAAGAAGAACCGGTAGCGCGCGGCAAGATCGGGCAACTTCGCGAGCGGCAACTCGCCCAGCCCGCCCAGCGCCGACGACCCCATGCCGACGAGATCGAGCGGCACCGCGTCGCGCGCCCGCTCGAAGACGTCGCGCCCGATGCGGCGGCCGCGGGTGCCAAGGTCGTTCACCACGGTGATCCCGCGCGCCGTCGTCCCGGTCCAGCGCACGCCCCGCGGCACGGTCACGCCATGCTCGATGATGCGCGTGGGCGTCCGCCGCGCGTCCCACATGAGCGCGTTGAAGCCGGTCACATGCACGAGGAGCGCGCCGGGATCGTCGACCGGATGCGGCTCTTCGGTCGGATGCGCGAGCGGCGGGTCGTGCTCGATGTGCAGCCGCGGCAGCCGGCGCTGAGCGGGCGTCAGAAGCGCCTCGCGATCGACGCACCAGTTCCGTCGCGACTGGGTGAGGACCACGTCGAAGTCCGTGCCCCGCACGTCCTCGGCCGCGAGTTCGTGAAGAGTGTCAGGCCAGGCAAATCCGGGCAAGCGGCCACCGTAGCCTTCGGGCCGGCCCGCGCGCACCGGCAGAAAGATCTCGTGCGGGATGTGCGCGAGATACCACAGGTAGCTGCCGTGAACGTGCCAGGTGAGGATGCGAAGCGGTCGCGTCATCGGATGTGCCAAAGGTTAATGGAACAGTCCTGCAACCACCCTCCGCCTCTTAAGTTTCGACGCCGTCACGAAGAATGTTTTCGTGTACGCTTTTGTACCGTGTCGCCGTCCCGAACCCGAGCGCGCTCAGGAGCGCGTCGTGATGCGCCGCCGGCGTCAGGCCCGGGATGAGCTTTACCTTGGTCGTCAGCACGCCGCCGCCGAACTCCGTGGCGTAGCCTGCGCGGCGCGGCACGCCGGCGCAGAAGAGGGCGTAGCCGATCTCGAGCGCGGACCACCCCGGTTCGGTGAAGATGATCGCGCCCCAGACGCCGGGCGGGATCGGGCGCTCCGGTTCCGGCCCCAGGAGCGTGGCATTGGCCAGGCGACGCAGGCGCCGGAGCGCGGGTGCGAGAGCGGCGCGGCCGGCCGGGCTGCCCGCATAGGTCACGAGGAGCGACGGGGCCTCCGGCCAGCCCATCAGAGGAGCGCCAGCGCTTCGGCGCGCACATCGTCGAGCCCGGGGAGGTCGGACGACAGGCGCATGTCGGCGGGCGGAACCGTCGCGGTCCAGAGCCCTCGGGCGATGACCGCCCGGTGCCGCTCCCGGTCGAGCGGCGCCCACCGGAGCGGATCGGCCGCAAGAAAGACGATCACCGACGGCGTGTGCGTCGCCGCGCCGAGATGCGCCACGCCGGTGTCGTTGGTGACGAGAAGCCGCGCGCCGCGGAGGAGGCAGCCGAGGGGCCCGAGCGGCGTGCCGCCGGCAAGGTCGATCGCGGGCGCGCACATCCTCGCCGCGACATCGCGCGTGACGCCGGCCTCGGCGGCCGTGCCGGTCAGCACGACGCGAAGGCCCGTCGCCGCCAGCATGTCGCCGATGGCCGCGAAGTGCGCCGAGGGCCAGCGCCGCGGCGGAGTGCTGGCGCCCGGATGGAGGCAGGCATAGGGCGCGGCCGCATCGAACACGGCGCCGAGCGCCGCAGCGTCGCCCGGGTGCTCCGCGAAGGTCATCTCGGTGCCACGGTCGGGGAAGCCCAGCGCCTGCAGCAGCCCGGTCCAGCGCAGGATCTCGTGGCCCTCGTCGGGGTAACGCAGCCAGTCCGGCGGAAGCGTCCGGCCCGGCAGATAGCCCGCGGTCCGCCGTGCCGACATCTGCGGCATGAACGCATCGATATGGCTGCCATCGCCCTGCATCTGGAGCGCGAGGTCGAACCGATGCGTCCGCATCGTCGCCGCGTACTCCGGCCAGGGCGGATCCGCCTCGGGCCGCTCGGGGATGCCGGGACAGCCCGGAAACGCGATCACCTCGTCGACCTCGGGCAGCACCCGGCGCGCGAGCGGAGCCATCCCGGCAAGCGCCACGAGCGCGAGCGTTCCGTTGGGCTCCATGCCTGCGCGCAGCGACCGCAGCGCCGGACCGGCGCAGAGCATGTCGCCAAGTCCCGGCAAGGCGCGCACGACCGCGGCGCGACGGATCGGTTCAATCATGCCTCGTCCCCGTTCAAGCGAAGGCCAAGCCGGGGCAGCGATCGCGGGTTCCGCCCGCGGTCCGGGTTCGACGTCCGCCCGCGCATGGTCCGCTCCCGGCCCGTCCCTAGCGGTCAGCCCGCCCGCCCCGCACACCGAAATCCCGGCCGCGACCCTGCCGGCACGGGCGTCGCCACCGGCGATGCCGAGGTCATCGACCGTTCAGTTTAGCGCTCATGACGACCGAACAGGATCTTCACGGCCCGCGAGTCCTGCTTAGCCCGACGTCAGACGAAGGTCATCGAGCGACCTCGGTTCGCAGAAGACGCCACGCTACTCCCCCCGCACGATCCGCGCGAACGGCGCGAACACCTCGGTGTTGGCCGCGATCACGCCGCCGCCGGCGAGCATGTCGCCGCCCGGGCGGAAGCTCTCGCTGAAGCCGCCCGCCTCGCGCACGACGAGGAGCCCCGCGGCGATGTCCCAGACGTTGATGCGCCGCTCCCAGTAGCCGTCGAAGCGGCCCGCGGCGACGTAGGCGAGATCGAGCGCCGCGGCCCCGAGGCGGCGCACCCCGGCGGTCGCGGGCATCAGCCGCGCGAGATCCTGCAGCGCCGCCGGAAGGTCCGGCTGGCTCGCGAAGGGGATGCCGGTCGCGAAGATGCACTCGATGAGGTGCCGCCGCCCCGAGACGCGCAGGCGGCTCTCGTTGAGCCAGGCGCCGGTGCCCTTCTCGGCGCGGAACATCTCGTCCTTGGCGGGGTCGTAGACCACCGCCGCCACGATCTCGCCCTTGTGCTCGAGCGCGATCGACACCGCCCAGTGCGGCAGGCCGTGGAGGAAGTTCGTCGTGCCGTCGAGCGGATCGACGATCCAGCGCCGCGTCGGGTCGGCGCCCGCCTCGGGCGCGCTCTCCTCGCCGACCCAGCCGTAGGTCGGCCGCCCGCCCATCAGCTCCTCGCGGATGATGCGCTCCGAGGCGATGTCGGCGCGGCTCACGAAGTCGCCGGGCCCCTTGGCCGACACCTGCAGGTTCTCGACCTCGCGGAAATCCTTCACGAGGCTGCGCCCCGCCCGCCGCGCGGCCTTCAGCATCAGGTTCAGGTTGGCGCTTCCCGGCATCGGGCCCTCCGTTCGGTCGCGCGGGGTATAGGGAGGATGCGGGGAGGGCGAAAGGGGCGCGGCAACAGTATCGTTACGGCGAAACGACGCTCCGCCTTGTCAAGTTGATCTTCGCGACGTTGGTGACACTTTGCTCGAAGACAATTTGGTCGATGTAGTCCTCGAGCTTGATGAATACACCTACCTGCTCAGCCCATCTTTGCATTCTTGCATTGCAACAAGTCTCCCATGAAAATCGCTTCAATGCCCCAGCCCTTTTCATACATGCGCTCAAGATCTGCATGGAATCCTACTCCGTTGGCATAGCCCGCGCCATCTCCGGTAAGCAACACAGCAATGCCTGGTTCCAGCACGTCGGCCATTGCTCGAAGCATATGAACTTGTAGCGCTTGGTCCACCGCTTGCTCCTTTCATGAGGCAGCTCCGCGCTCATACAATTCTGCAGAGGATCCGGTCGCCCTCGTCAGACTTTTCCAAACAGCGGCCAATTCCGGCGGTACACTACCGACGCAAAACGCACCTCCAACGTTGCGGCCAACTACGGCAAGAGAGTATAGGTTTGAGAAATCGATTCTGGCCGAATGAGGAAACGATCGGGAGAGACTACGAAAGGTTTTTTTGCCCCAAGGAAGATGTTTGAATTGTCCCAAAAGATGTGAACCTTCTTCATTCCAAGTTCATCCCTTACCTTTGAACCTATAATGATAAGTGGCTGTCACCTTTGCGTGTGCAGCTCAATGCCAGTTATTGCGAGCTTCAAGGCCTGCTGTTCCTCGCTTGAACAATCAAATGGAAATGCGCCCGTCTACCAGCTTGTTTCCGGTCTAACCTCATAGACAACCGATGGACAAAGTCCGCAATCGCCCCAAAAGGGGCGCGGGCCTCGGCAGGCCCGCGCCGCGCAGGCGTCAGCTCGCGAGGAGGCGCCGGATCTTGCCGAGCGCGCGCTCGTCGCCCTCCTGGTAGCCGATCGGCTCGAACACGTGGCCGGTGCGGTCGAAGAGGAGCACGAAGGCGGAATGGTCCATCGTATAGCCGCCGCCGTCGAGCGGCACCTTCTGCGCGTAGATGTGGAACGCCGCGATCGCCTTGTCGATCTCCGCGCGCGACCCGGAGACGCCGGTGACGCCCGGCACCCACGACACGTAGTCGCGCAGCGCGTCGGTGGTGTCGCGCTCGGGGTCGACGGTCACGAAGAAGACGCGGAGCTGCTCGCCGTCCTTCCCGAGCGCCTCCTGCCAGGTCGCGATGTCGCCGAGCGTCGTCGGGCAGACATCGGGGCAGTGCGTGAAGCCGAAGAACACCGCCGAGGGCGCGCCCTTCAGCGTGGCCTCGGTAAACGCCGATCCGTCGGTGGCGGTGAGCGCATAGCTCCCCTGCCCCAGCGTGTCGTTCGGCGTCTGGGTCCGCCGCGGCTCGATCACGCGCAGCCAGAGGAACCCCGCGAGGGCGACGAGCGCCACCGCCCAGAGTGCCCACCGGCCGCCCTTGAGGAGCCCGCTCATTGCGAGGCCACCGCGTCCGCGGGACCCCGCGCGTTCGGCGCGCCGATGGGGAGCGCCACGTCCACGCTGCCCGCCTTCTCGAAGGTCAGCGTGACGGGCACGCTGGTGCCGCGCGCGAACGGATGCGCCAGGTCCATGAACATGATGTGGTAGCCGCCGGGATCGAGGCTGACCGTCGCGCCCGCCGGGATCGGCAGCCCGCCCTTCAGCTCGCGCATCCGCATCACGTCGCCCTTCATCTCCATCTCGTGGACCTCGATCCGGCCCGCCGCCTCGGACGCCGCCGCGATCAGCCGGTCGTCGGTGGTGCCGGTGTTGGTGATCGTGAGAAAGCCCCCCGCCACCGGCGCGTTCGGCAGCGTCGCGCGCGAGAACGGCGCGGTGATCCTGAGCGCGCCGACCTCGGTGCCCGGCGCCGCCGCGGCATGGTCGTCATGGCCCGCTCCGCCCGCCACGAGCGTCAGGCTCGGCGCCGGGTTGGGCACGTCGGGCGCGCCCGACGTATCGGTCCAGTCCGTGGTGGCGGTCGTGCAATCCTGCACGGTCGGGAACGACAGCGCGTCCCCCGCGACGAGGCCCGTGCCAAGGGTCGCGCGGAAGGTGAACTCGTCGTACCAGGCGGCGTCGAGCGCGCCGCCGGTCCAGGCGATCTCGCGCACGCCCTCCGTAACCGTGGTGCCGTGCGACGTGAAGGGCGTGGCGTAGGCGCCGGTGACGGTCGCGAGCGTCCAGCCGGGCTTCGGCATCGGTTTCGCGTCGTAGACCCCGTCGGGGAGCGTGACGGTAAGCCCGTTGGTCGCGGCGCCATCGCAGCCGTGCGGGACGCGCAGGGTGATCTTCATCGTGCTGCCGATCGTGGCCTCCGATTGCTCGAGCGTGACATGGGCGCCGGCGGCGGTCGCCAGACCGGCGAGCCCGAGGGCGGGGAAGAGAGCCTTGAGCATGGTATCTCCGTGGGGTCGCGCGCGCGGACGCACCGCTGCCAGCGCAGGACGTGTGGGCCTGCGCGAGGCAGGCCGCGGGCTTGAAAGGCGGGGAGCGCTTCGGCTCAGGCCCGCGCCGGAGGCGCGCGGGCGGAGACGCGCGGGTTGCCGCGCTCTGGCCCCGCCGTGAGATGGCCGAGCGCCTGCCAGGCGAGTATCGGCGTCAGCCGCGTCGCGGGCGGGTCGAGTCGCACCCGCGGCGGGTCGCCGAGGAGCCGGCAGAACGGGCAGGGATGGTCGTCGTGGCCAGGCGTGCCGCCGCAGAGGTCCGCAAGCTGCCCCCCGGCGGCGAGGTAGGCCACCACCTCGGGCGGCTCGGGCGCGGCGGGCGCCATCCGCGCCGCCGACACCACGCTCGCCACCGCGACGAGGAGCGCCGCGAGGAAGGTCAGGATCGGGAGGCCGCGCCGCCGGGTCATGCCCTCCCCTAGCGCATCACGCCGCCCGGGGGGAATGTGCCCGCTCGCCGCGGCCCCGTCCGGTCAGTAGTTCGACGGGAACATCGCGCGGAGCGCCACCTCGTCCATGTCCTGCTTGAACGTGAAGCGTTCGGGCAGCGCCGCGGCGCGCTTGGCGGCGTCGCGGGCGCTGATCTCGTCGAAGAGCCGCTTCGCGTTCGGATAGGCGGCGAGCCCGCCGTCGAGCACGCGATCGCCGGCGCGCATCCAGCCCCAGGCCGCGATGTCGGCGATGGAATAGGCGTCGCCGCCGAGGTAGCGCGCCTCGCCGAGCCGGCCGTCGAGCACGCGGTAGTGCCGCTCGATCTCCTTGCCGTAGCGGTTCTTCGCGTAGGGCACGTCCTCCGGCGCCATCAGCTTGAAGTGGACCGCCTGCCCCGAGAACGGCCCGAGGCCCGTCGCCACGAAGAAGTGCCAGCTCAGGACCGCGCCGAGCGCCGCGCCCCCCGACGGGATGAACCGCCCGTGCTTCTGCGCGAGGTAGAGGAGGATCGCGTTCGAATCGAACACCACCGTGCCGTCGTCGTCGATCGCGGGCACCTTCGCGTTGGGATTAACCGCGAGGAAGCCGGGCTCGTGCTGTTCGCCCTTCCGGGTGTCGACGGGATGCACCTCGTAGTCGAGGCCCAGCTCCTCGAGCATCAGCGCCACCTTGAAGGGGTTCGGCGTGGGGTGGAAGTAGAACGTGAGCATGGCAGCCTCCCGGGATCGGTTGTATTTCCGCAGTGAGCGCTACATATTCATGCGATGAACGAGAGGTCAAGCGATGATCCCGTGACGCCGCGCCGCCCGCGCGGACGGCCGCGGCGCTTCGATGCCGAGGCGGGCGTGGCCGCGGCGCGCGAGCTCTTCGCCGCACGGGGCTACGACGGCGTGGGCGTCGCGGAGCTCTGCGCCGCGCTCGGCATCACGCCGACGAGCCTCTATGCCGCCTGGGGCAGCAAGGCCGGGCTCCACGCCGCCTGCGTCGCGGGCTACGCCGCCGAGACCGCCGCCGCCTTTGCCGCGGCGCTCGCGCGGGCCGCCTCGCCGGCCGAGGTCCGCCCCTGTCTCCTCGCGGCCGCCGCCGCAGGCCTATGTCGCGGCGGGCCGTGGCTGCATGGTCCTCGACGGGATGCACCTCGCGTCCGATCCCGCCGTCCGCGCGGTACTGCAAGGCCATGCGGCGGCCACGGAGGCCGCGATCACGGCGCGGCTGACGACCCTCGGGCTCCCGGCCGGCGACGCGGCGTTCGAGGCGGCGGTGACGATCGTGCTGATGCGCGGCCTCGCCTCGGCGGCTCGCGCGGGTGCTGTGCCCGAAGTCCTCCGCGCCGCGGCGGCGGTCAGCGCTGGAGCTTCAGCGGCTCCGTCCGCGCCAGCCGCAGGAAGAGCGCCATGAACGGCTTCGCGCGGTCCTCGTCGCGCGTCGCCGCATAGAGCCGCCGCGTCATCCCCCCCGCCGTCAGCGGCCGCGTCACGTAGTCGGCATTGGAGCGCACCTCGCGCACCACCCAGTCCGGCAGCACCGCCACGCCGCGCCCCGAGGCCACCAGCATCAGGATCACCGCCGTCAGCTCGACCTGCCGGATCGCGCGGGGCTCGACCCGCGCGGGCGCCAGCAGGCAGGTGAACGCGTCGAGCCGGCTGCGGTCCACCGGATAGGTGATGAGCGTCTCGCCGCGGAAGTCCTCCGCCTCGACATGGGGCTTCGCGGCCAACGGATGCGACGCGGCCGCGACGAACGTCGGCGCATAGTCGAAGAGCGGCGCGAAGGTTACGCCCGGCAGCGCCTCGGGGTCCGAGGACACCACGACGTCGACCTCCTCGCGCATGAGCGCCGGCAGCGCGCCGAACGCGAGGCCGGGGCGGATGTCCACGTCCACGTCGGGCCAGGCGCGGCGGAACGCCTCGAGCACCGGGAAGAGCCACTCGAAGCAGGCATGGCACTCGATGGCGATGTGAAGCCGCCCCGTCCGTCCCGACAGCAGCGCGCGGAAGTCCTCCTCCAGCGCCTCGACCTCCGGCAGCACCCGCTCGGCGAGCCGCAGAAGCCGCAGCCCCGCCGCCGAGAGCTTGAGGGGCTTCGAGCGGCGCACGAAGAGCTCCACCCCCGCCTGGTCCTCGAGCCCCTTCACCTGGTGCGACAGCGCCGACTGCGTGGTGTGAAGCACGTCCGCCGCGCGCGCGAGCCCGCCCGCCGCATGGATCGCGCGGATGGTGCGGAGGTGGCGGAACTCGAGGTGCATCTTGCGGTTCGCCTCATGATCGTCATGCAGGTTATGAGTTTGTCTCACGCCCCCCGACCTGCGACAAGGGGCCGACCCTGCCCACCGACCCTTCTCGGAGCACCGCCATGCCGACACCCCGCGTCTCGTTCGAGTTCTTCCCGCCGCAATCGCTCGAGGCGAGCTTCCGGCTCTGGGACGCGGTGCAGGTGCTGGCGCCGCTGGCACCCGAGTATGTCTCCGTGACCTACGGCGCCGGCGGCACCACGCGCGGGCTCACGCACGAGGCGGTCACGACCATCGGCCGGCTCACCGGGCTGCGCGTCGCGGCGCATCTCACCTGCGTGGACGCCAGCCGGGCCGAGACGATGGCCATCGCCGCCGATTACGCCGCCGCCGGGGTCCGCGACATCGTGGCGCTTCGCGGCGACGCGCCGAAGGGAGCGGCGGGCTTCGAGCCGCATCCGGGCGGCTTCGCCGACAGCCCCGCGCTCATCGCGGCGCTCGCGGGCACCGGGCTCTTCGACATCCGCGTCGGCGCCTACCCCGACCCGCACCCCGAGGCCGCCTCGCCCGACGCCGACATCGACTGGCTGAAGCGCAAGCTCGATGCGGGCGCCTCCTCCGCGATCACGCAGTTCTTCTTCGAGGCCGACACGTTCTTCCGCTTCCGCGACCGCTGCGCCGCCGCCGGCATCGCCGCGCCCGTCGTGCCCGGCATCCTGCCGATCGAGAACTGGCCGAAGGCGCGGCGGTTCGCGCAGCGCTGCGGCACCGTCATCCCCGGCTGGCTCGACGATGCCTTCGACAAGGCCATGCGCGACGGGCGCGAGGATCTCCTCGCGACGGCGCTCGCGACCGAGCTCTGCGACCGGCTCCGCACCGGCGGCGTCGATGCGCTGCACTTCTATACGCTGAACCGCCCCGGCCTCACCCGCGACGTGTGCGAGGCGCTCGGCATGGTCCCGCGGACGGCGCTGCGCGAGGTCGCCTGAAGCCGGAACGAAGCCGGGCCTCCGCGGTTGCCTCCCTGCACCACCGCACAGGGAGAAACGGCATGAAGGTCATCGTCTTCGGCGCCTCGGGCAAGACCGGCAAGCTCGTGGTCGAGAGAGCGCACGCCGCCGGGCACGAGGTCACCGCGTTCTCGCACAGCGACGCGGCAACGCCCGCGGGCGTCCGGGCCGTCGCGGGCGACGCCGCCGACGCCAGCACCGTCCGCCGCGCGCTCGCGGGCCAGGAAGCCGTCATCGACACCATCGGCGGCTCCACGCCCTACAAGGACAGCGGTATCGAGACCGACACCGCGCAGGCCATCGTCGCGGGCATGAAGGCGGAAGGCATCCGCCGGCTCGTCGTCGTCTCGGCGCTCGGGCTCGGCGACAGCGCGGACCAGGCCCCGTTCGCCTACGCGCACCTCCTGATGCCGACGATGCTGCGCGGCACCGTCAAGGACAAGACGCGCATGGAGGCGGAAGTCGATGCGAGCGGGCTCGACTTCGTGATCGCCCGCCCCGCGGTGCTGTCGGACGACCCCTCGGACGGCACCCTGCGCGTCGTGCCGGCCTCCGACAAGGCGCACCACACCCGCCGCGCGGATCTCGCGAGGTTCCTCGTCGACCAGCTCACGAGCAACGCCCATCTCGGCCAGGCGGTCGTCGTCGCCAACGATTGAGCCCTGCCCGCCCGCCGCGCCCGTTACGGCGCGGCGGTCTCCGCCGCGCGGCGGGTGCGGCGGCCGCGCTTCAGGACCGCCTTGGCCGTCGGATGCACGGCCTCCGAGGCATAGCGCCCGACGCGGCGGCGGCGGCGGTAGACGAAATACTTTCCCCAGCTTCGGTTGGTGCCGACCATCGGCACCGTCGCGTCGCACGGGAACGCCGCGCGCCAGCCGTCGGGGAGCACCAGACCCGCCCGCGCCGCCTCTTCGAGCATCCACACGAAGGGCACGTTGCTGAGCGGCCGCGCGGCGTCGAAGCCGCCGAGATGGCCGCCGATGTCGCCGTGCGCGCCGCGGAACCACATCTGCACCACACGCCCGTCCGCGCCGTCGGCGTCGGTCCACATCACCGGCGCGAAAGCCACCCGCGTCTCGTGCAGCGCGAGCGCCTGCCGTCCGGCCCGGATCGACGGCCCGAGGCCGTGGTCGTGGAACGAATGCGCGGGCTCCGTGAGCTTCCACAGGAACGGCAGCCGGAGCCCCAGCGCCTTCACCGTGTCCCACACGGCGATGAGCTCGATCTCGACGCCCGGATGGCAATGCGCGCGCGAGAACGCCGCCGCCGCCGCGGACGTGGCCCCCGCCTGGTAATGCCGGTAGGCCGTCAGCACCGTCCGCGCGGTCGCGTCCTGCGCGCGCACCAGCCCCACCCGGTCGATCACGCCGCCGAGCGAGCGCGCCGCGTAGGCGCCCCGCGAGTAGCCGAAGAGGAAGATGCGGTCGCCCGGCCGGTAGCGCGAGGCGAGATGGCCGTAGGCGCGCTGAATCTGCCGGTTGATGCCACGCCCCGCGATCACGTCGCCGGCCTGCCGCCAGCCCTCCCACTGGATGCCCGACTCGTAGAACACCGTAAGGTGCGCGCGGTCCGGCGCGCGGGTCAGCAGCCGCCACGCCAGCCCGGCGTTGGTCTCCTGACCGGGCTCGAGGCTCGAGAGCGTGCCGTCGAGGATGACGACGTGATCGACCCGGCCGCGGACCGGGCGTAGAGGCGCCGCGACGGCGGCGCCCTTCGGGCGGCGCCAGCCGGGGATGCGGTCAAGAAGCCACAAGCGTCCTGTCCCGCGCGGCCTCGAGCCAGCCCCAGACGCGCTCGGGCGTGAACGGCATGTCCACCTGCCGCACCCCGCGCGACCAGAGCGCGTCGAGCACCGCGTTCGACACCGCCGCGAGCGCGCCGACCGTGCCCGCCTCGCCGCAGCCCTTCATGCCGAGGGGGTTCATCGTCGAGGGCACGGGCTCGGAATGGAACGCGATCATCGGCACGTCGTCGGCCCGCGGCATCGCGTAGTCCATGAACGTCGCGGTCAGGAGCTGCCCCGCGGCGTCGAACACCGCGCGCTCGCGGAGCGCCTGCCCGATGCCCTGCGCCACGCCGCCGTGGACCTGCCCCTCGGCGAGCATCGGGTGCAGGAGCCGCCCGAAGTCGTCGGCGACGGTGTAGCGCAGGATCGCGACCTGCCCGGTCTCGGGATCGACCTCGACCTCGGCGACATGCGCGCCGTTGGGGTAGGACCGCCCCGGCAGCCGGGTCCGTGCGCTGTGGCGCAAGAGATCGTCGCGGCCCCGCTCGCGCGCGAGGTCGGCGGCCTCGATCAGCGTCAGCACCCGGTTCGAGCCCGGCGCCCGGAACGCGCCGTCGTCGAACGCCGCCTCGGCGCCCAGCTCCGCCGCGACGAAGGGCGCGAACGCCGCCACCATCGCCTCGACCGCCGCGATCGTCGCCGTGGTCTGCACCGTGACCGAGCGCGAGCCGCCGGTGCCGCCGCCGTCCCGGATGCGGTCGCTGTCGCCCTGCACCACGCGGATGCGCGCCATCGGGATGCCGCTCGTGTCGGCGAGGAACTGCGCGAACACGGTCTCGTGCCCCTGCCCGTTCGACTGCGTGCCGACGAGGAGCGACACCGTGCCGTCGGCCTCGAACACCACCTCCGCGCCCTCGACCGGGCTGCCGAGGATCGCCTCGATGTAGCTCGCGACGCCGAGCCCCCGGAGCCGCCCCCGCGCCTCCGACGCCGCCCGCCGCGCGCCGAACCCGCCCGCGTCCGCCTCGAGCCGCGCGCGCGCCAGCACCCGGCCGAAGTCGCCGACGTCGTAGCTCTCCCCCGTCGCCGAGCGGTAGGGAAAGGTCCGCACGAAGTTCTTCGCCCGGAGCTCCCAGGGATCGACCCCCAGCACCCGTGCCGCATGGTCCACCGTCCGCTCGAGCGTGGTGATCGCCTCGGGCCGCCCCGCGCCGCGGTAGGCGTCCACCTGCGTCGTGTTGGTGAAGATGCCGCGGCAGGTCACGAACACCGTGCCGATGTCGTAGGTGCCGGTCAGCACCTTCGAGGCGATGTCGGACTGGATGAGCTGGCCGAACTGCGAGTTGTAGGCGCCGAGGTTCGACAGGATGTCGACGCGGTAGGCCGTGATGCGGTGGTCCGCGTCGAAGGCGAGCGCCGCCGTCGCGGCGAGGTCGCGCCCCGCGTGGTCCGAGAGCATCGCCTCCGTCCGCTCCGACATCCACCGCACCGGCGCCCCGAGCGCGCGCGCCGCCGCCGCGATCACCACGTACTCGGGGTAGGGCGCGCCCTTCATCCCGAAGCCGCCGCCGACGTCGGGCGTGGTCACGCGGACCGCCGCTTCGTCGAGCCCGAGCGCGGTGGCGATCGCGGTCTTCTGCGGCCAGACCCCCTGCCCGTTGAACGCGAGATGCACGCGCCCGTCCTCGAACGCGGCCCAGGCGCCGCGCGGCTCCATCGCGTTGACGATGACCCGGTTGTGCGCCACCTCGAGCCGCACCACGTGCGCCGCCGCGGCGAAGGCCGCGTCCGTCGCGCCCTCGTCGCCGATGGCCCAGTCGAACGCGAGGTTGCCCGGCGCCGCCGGGTGGATCGCCGCGCCGCCGACCGCGAGGTCGAGATGCACGGGCAGGTCGGCATAGTCGGCCACGATCAGCTCGAGCGCGTCCTGCGCGGCCTCCACGGTCTCCGCGATCACCACCGCGACCGGCTCGCCCACGAAGCGCACGCGGTCCTTGGCCAGCACCGGGCGGAACGGATCGACCCCGTTCGAGCCGTCGCGGTTCTTCGCCACGACCGCGCGCATGGTCACGTCCACGCCCATCGCCTCGAGGTCCGCGACCGCGTAGACCGCCCGCACGCCCGGCGCCCCCCGCGCCGCGCCGAGGTCGAGCGCCACGATGTCGGCGTGCGCGACCGGCGCGCGCAGGAAGAGCGCGTGCAGCGCCCCATCGGGCGCCGTGTCGTCGATGTAGCGCCCGTGGCCGGTGAGGAGCCGGACGTCCTCGACCCGGCTGACCGTCTGGCTCGCCCCGAACTTCAGCATGGATGACCCCGCAGGTTGCAGCGGCGCGACGATAGCCTGCGGGGTCGCGGTGTCCAGCGGGTCAGGCCTTCAGCGACAGGACCGTCGCGATGGAGAGCGCGCCGAAGCCGTTGAAGCGCGTGTTCGTCACGGTCGAATAGGCGCCCATGCCGCGGAACACCACGAAGTCGCCCTCCGCCATGTCGCCCGGCAGCCCGAGCGTGCCCGGAAGCCGGTCCACGCTGTCGCAGGTCGGGCCGAACACGATGCGGTCGCGCGGCGGTCCCTCGCGGCGCGGGCCCTCGGGCGCGACCACCTCGATGCGGTCGATCACGCCGATGAGCGGCAGCTCCGCCAGCGCGCCGTAGACGCCGTCGTTGAGGAACACGTGCTCGCCGTCGCGGATCGCCTTCACCTGCGTCACGAGCGCGAAGGCGTCCGCGCAGATGCCGCGCCCCGGCTCGCACACGAGCCCCGGCCGCGCCTCGCCGAAGGCCTCCCCCGTCACCCGGTCGATGAGCGCGAAGATCGCGTCGAGGTCCGGGGCCGCGCCCGCGAGCCGGTGCGACGGGAAGCCGCCGCCGACGTTGAGCCGCGCGATGGTCACGCCCGCGTTGCGCGCGATCTCGGCCGCGGTGCGGATGTAGCTCTCCCAGGCCGCGGGATCGGTGCACTGCGTGCCGGGATGGAAGGTGATCGACGGCACGAAGCCCAAGGCCGCCGCCGCGCGCAGCACCTCGGTCGCGACGTCCGCCGTCGCGCCGAACTTCGCGCCGAAGTCGTAGGCCGCGCCCTTCACCGGCAGCTTGAAGCGCACCGCGATCTCGGTGCCCTCCACCGGCACCCCGTCGGCGAGCTTGCCGAGCTCCGACAGGCTGTCGACCGAGTAGCTCCGCACCCCGAGGCTCGCCGCGACCGCGATCTCCGCCCGCGAGCGCACCGGGTTGTTGTAGTGCATCGCCGCATCGGGCGCGAGCCGGCGGATCATCCGCATCTCGGCGGGCGAGGCCACGTCGTAGCCGCGGATGCCCGCCGCCGCGAGGTTCTGGACCACCATCTCGTCGGGGTTCGACTTGACCGCATAGGTCACGAGCCCCGGAAAGCCGTCGATGAAGCGCCGCGCGGTCGCCTGCAGCACGGCCGGCGCGAAGAGGAGCACCGGTGCGTCGGGCTGCACCACGCGCATGTATTCGGCCGGGTCCGACCAGATCGTCTTCGAGAGCCCCATCGGCGTCATCCCTTTCGTGCCAACAGAGCGCAGCCACCTCCCTACCCCGGGGACGCCGGTCTTGGAGCCGCTTGCGCGTTCAACCAAACCAGGCCAGGTGCGGCTCGGCCGCCCTTGTCCTGAAAACGAGGATGCCGGATATGGGGCACAAAGTCACCGACGGAAAGAGTTGATTTGTACCGCAGGCCAGTCATACTGCCAAAAACGGAAGGCATATCGCAGTGGACGAGCTCGACCGCGGCATCCTCGCGATCCTCGGCGCCGACGCGCGCACCTCGGTGGCCGTGCTCGCGCGGAAGTTGAAGGTGGCGCGCTCCACCGTGCAGGCCCGGCTCGAGCGGCTCGAGGGCAGCCACGTCATTGCGGGCTACACCGTCAAGCTCGGCGAGGCCGCGCGGCAGGGCCGCATCCGCGCCACCGTGCTCCTCACCGTCGAGCCCCGCGCGCAGCCGAACGTGCTGACGCGGCTCCGCGCGATCCCCGAGGTCGAGAGCATCCGCACCACCTCGGGCCGCGTCGACCTCCTCCTTCAGATCGCCGCCGAGACCACCGCGACGCTCGACGACGTGCTCGACCAGGTCGGCGCCATCACCGGCATCAAGTCCTCCGAGAGCCTGATCCACCTCTCCACCCGCCTCGACCGCGCGGTGTGAGCCCTCACGAGGGGTCCGACGTGGCGCAGGTCAGGAACGCCGTCACCTCTGCCTGGAATTCGCGCCAGTGCGGCAGCTCGGTGCGGCGGTAGTCGAGCCCCACGTCGAGCCCCGCGGCCCGGAAGCTCTGCTGGCAGCTCGGGCTCTTCAGCGCCGGGTCGAGCGGCGACCTGCAGGCGATCACGGTGGTCAGGGCCGAGACGTCGGCGGGATCGATGAACACGTCCTTCGAAGGCTCGGCCGTGTCGCTCGCATACGGCGTGGCGAGCCAGGTGAGCCCCTGCTCGCCGGGGCGCAGCGCATAGGCGGTGACGGGGGGTCTCGGGTCTGCGAAGAGGTCGGCCTCGATGGCGGCCATCTGCGGCAGAGGAACCTTGTCACCGACGAGGAAGGTCATCCAGTTCCAGATATCGCGGCGATTGCGCTGGGCTGTCTCGTACCGCGTGACGGGCTCGAACGTCCCGATCTCCACCGTGAAGAGCTGCGCCGTGTCGCGGTAGCCGCCCGCACGGTCCCACAAGTCCTCGAAATACTGCCGCGGCACCCGCAGCGTGACCTCGCCGCCTTCTTCCGTCCGGATCACCGTCGTCTCGGCATAGTCCGCGCCCGGCGTGAAGGCGTGACAGGCGTCCACCGCGGGCCCCGCTCCCGCCTGCCCTGCCGCCAGCCACAGCAGCGCCGCCTTGCCGACCGTGAGCCCCATGCGCCCCCCTCCGTGCAACCTATGCGCGAGCATGACCGCGGACGCCCCCCGGCGGTCAAGCGAAACCGCCGGGCCGGGCCGCAAGCCCCGGCCTTTCACTCGCGGCGCGCGTTCGGTACATGCGGTGCGAACGCCGCGAGGACGCCCGCCATGCCGATGGAAAAGACCTTCGACGCCGCCACCGGGGAGCCCGAGGTCGCCGCCCGCTGGGACGCGGCGCACGCCTTCGCGGCCGGCGCCGGCAAGCGCCGCGACGAGGCGTTCTCCATCGTCCTGCCGCCGCCCAACGTCACGGGTGCCTTGCACATGGGCCACGCCTTCAACGCCACGCTGCAGGACATCCTCGTGCGCTGGCACCGGATGCGCGGCTTCGACACGCTCTGGCAGGCGGGCACCGACCATGCCGGGATCGCCACGCAGATGGTCGTCGAGCGCGAGCTTGCCAAGGAAGGGACGAGCCGCGTCGAGCTCGGCCGCGAGGCGTTCACCGCGCGCGTCTGGGAGCAGAAGGCGCGCTCGGAGGGCGCCATCCTCGGCCAGCTGAAGCGCCTCGGCGCGTCCTGCGACTGGGACCGCACCGCCTTCACGATGGACGAGGGCTTCCAGCGCGCCGTGATGAAGGTGTTCGTGGACCTCTACGACGCCGGCAAGATCTACCGCGGCAAGCGCCTGGTGAA
This sequence comes from Paracoccaceae bacterium, assembly GCA_965219015.1. GTDB lineage: Bacteria > Pseudomonadota > Alphaproteobacteria > Rhodobacterales > Rhodobacteraceae > CBDCNH01. Next base: position 718,178 of record CBDCNH010000005.1, on the reverse strand, counting down.
CTGGGATCCGCAGTTCGAGACCGCGATCAGCGACCTCGAGGTCGAAACCGTCGAGGTCGACGGCTTGATGTGGCACTTCCGCTACCCGCTCGAGGGCGGCGCGACCTACGACTACGTGGAGCGCGACGCCGACGGCCGCGAGACCCTGCGCGAGACCCGCGACTACATCTCCATTGCCACCACGCGCCCCGAGACGATGCTCGGCGACGGCGCCATCGCGGTTCATCCATCGGATGAACGCTACGCGCCAATCGTCGGGAAACGCTGCGAAATCCCCGTGGGCCCGAAGGCGCAGCGCCGCCTCATCCCGATCATCGCCGACCCCTACCCCGACCCCGCCTTCGGCTCGGGCGCGGTCAAGATCACCGGCGCGCACGACTTCAACGACTACGCCGTCGCCGAGCGCCACGGCATCCCGAAGTACCGCCTGATGGACACCAGGGCCGCGCTCCGGACCGACGGCGCGCCCTATGCCGAGTCGAGCGCGCAGGCACGAAAATGGGAGGGCGGGACCGGGGAGGAGATCGACGCGCTGAACCTCGTCCCCGACGCCTACCGCGGGCTCGACCGCTTCGCGGCGCGCGCGCGGATCGTGGCCGACATCACCGCCGAGGGCCTCGCCGTGATGGTCCCCGAGAGCGACCCGCGCCTCGGCCGCGCCTCGGCCGCCTCGGCGGGCCCCGCGCAGGCCGGCGCCCCCGGCGACAGCTACGAGGAGGGCTCCGTCCCGCCCGAGCTGGCCCTCGTCCCGCTCGTCGAGCCGCGCCGCATCATGCAGCCCTTCGGCGACCGCTCGAAGGTGGTGATCGAGCCCATGCTGACCGACCAGTGGTTCGTCGACACCGCGCAGATCGTCCAGCCCGCCATCGACGCCGTGCGCGACGGCCGCACGAGGATCGTGCCGGAACAGCATGAGAAGACCTACTTCTCCTGGCTCGAGACCATCCAGCCCTGGTGCATCTCCCGCCAGCTCTGGTGGGGGCACCGAATCCCGGTGTGGTATGGTCTGCCGGTCGCCGACATCGCAGATGCGCTCGTGTCGTCGGATGTGGTCAAAGGCGACCCCGGACTGCTTCGCGTTTACGCGGATACCTTCGATTTTGAGCCCGTCGCATCTGTCGTTCGCTGCGCGGAGGACTTCGACGCGGCTCGCGCCATGCTGTCTGAGGATTATTCTCGCGAACGGACGCCGTTCGGTGGCTCGGGGTGGGAGGTCATCGAGGTCGAGTCCGCTGACGCGGCGGCAGAAGCGTTTCTTTCGGGCCTTGCACAGGGCCGGTCGATCGCTCCCGTCTGGCGCGACCCCGACGTCCTCGACACCTGGTTCTCCTCCGGCCTCTGGCCGATCGGGACGCTCGGGTGGCCCGAGGACACGCCGGAGCTCGCGAAAGTACTTCCCCACCTCCGTGCTCGTGACCGGGTTCGACATCGTGTTCTTCTGGGTCGCGCGGATGATGATGATGGAGCTCGAGACCACCGGCGAGGTGCCGTTCCGCGACGTCTATGTCCACGCCCTCGTGCGCGACGCCGACGGCAAGAAGATGTCGAAGAGCCTCGGCAACGTCATCGACCCCATCGCGCTCGTGGACGGCTACGGCGCCGACGCGGTGCGCTTCACGCTCGCCGCGATGGCGGCGATGGGGCGCGACCTGCGCCTCTCGGAGGAGCGCGTCGCGGGCTACCGCAACTTCGGCACCAAGCTCTGGAACGCCTGCCGGTTCGCCGAGCTGAACGGCGTCTGGGAGCGGCCCGCCGCCGATGCGCCGCCGCCCGCCACCGCCACCGCCAACCGCTGGATCCTCGGCGAGACGGCGCGCGCGCGGGCCGCGACCGATGCGGCGCTCGCGGGCTACCGCTTCAACGACGCGGCGAGCGGGCTCTACGCCTTTGTCTGGGGGCAGGTCTGCGACTGGTACGTCGAGGTCGCGAAACCCCTCCTCGCCGACCCCGCGACGGCCGACGAGACGCGCGACGTGATGGCGTTCGTGCTCGACCGCGCGATCCTGATGCTGCACCCGTTCATGCCCTTCGTCACCGAGGCGCTCTGGTCGGGCACGCGGCCCCGCGACGGGCTCCTCTGCCACGCGCCCTGGCCCGAGGATGCGCCGGAGGCGCTCGCCGACGCGGATGCCGACCGCGAGATGGCCTGGGTGATCGCGCTCGTGGAGGAGATCCGCTCGGCGCGGGCGCAGATGCACGTGCCGGCGGGGCTGAAGCTCGCGATGCTCACCGTGGCGCTCGACGATGCCGGCGCGGCGGCGCTCGCGCGGAACGAGGCGCTGGTGCTCCGGCTGGCGCGGATCGAGCGGCTCGAGACGGCGCCGGCGGTCCCCAAGGGCGCCATCGTCGTGACCGTCGAGGGCGGCACCTTCGCGCTGCCGCTGGCCGGGATCATTGACATTGCCGCCGAAAAGGCGCGGTTAACGAAATCGCTCGACAAGCTCGAGCGCGACATGGGGGGGCTCCGCGGGCGTCTCGGCAACCCCAACTTCGTCGCCAAGGCAGGCGAGGCGGTCGTCGGAGAGACACGCGAGAAGCTGACGCTCGGGGAGGACGAGGCGCTCCGCCTCCGCGGCGCGCTGAAACGTTTGGAAGAGGTGGGATGATGGCACGCACGACAACGGCACCGGCCCCGCAGCGCATCCGGCGCGAGCACGGGCGCTACACGCTCGTGGCGGGCAAGCTCGGCGGCACCTATGCGGCGCGGGCGTTCCTCACGGGCGCGAAGCCGGGAAGCGCCATCATCGACGAGACGACCGGCGCCGATCCCGAGGCGGCGATCGAGGCGCTGATCGAGCATCTCGGCGAGACCGACGCGCAAAGCGTCTCGGACCGCCGCGGCGTCGCGGGCAGCGCCACGGCGGTGGCGACGCCGCGCGAGTTCGCGCAGGCGCTGGCCGCCGTGCCGGTGACCGACAAGCAGCGCGCGATGCTGCGCGCCCATGCGGCGGCGGGCGAAGCGGGCCTCCGGGCGCCCGACCTCGCCGATGCCGCGGGCTATGCCGGCGGCGACACGGCGATGCTGCAGTACGGCAAGCTCGGACGGCTGATCGCGGAGCATCTCGGGATCGAGATGCCGCCCCCTGCCGGCAAGGGGGATCGTGCGGGTGCGGCCCTGATGGCGGCGGGCGCGGAGCAGGACGATGGCACATGGCTCTGGGTGATGCATCCCGAACTCAGCGAGGCGCTCGGCACCGCGTGAGCGGTCCGCGTCTCGCGCCGCTCGCCGCGGCGCTGCCGGCAAGCGTGCCGTTCGTCGGGCCCGAGGCCCTCGAACGGCAGCGCGGGATGCGCTTCCGGGCCCGGCTCGGCGCCAACGAAAGCGCCTTCGGGCCGTCGCCGCGGGCCGTCGCCGCGATGGCGACCGCGGCGCGCGACGCATGGATGTACGGCGACCCGGAGGCGCACGACCTCCGCGCCGCCATCGCCGCACGGCATCGCGTGGCGCCCCGCCATGTCGCCGTCGGCGAGGGCATCGACGGGCTTCTCGGCCACGTCGTCCGGCTGATCCTGGCCCCCGGCGAGACCGCCGTGATGGCGGACGGGGCCTACCCGACGTTCGCCTATCACGTCACGGGTCACGGCGGGCGCATCCTTCGGGTGCCCTATTCGGACGACGCGGAAGACATCGGCGCGCTCCTGGACGCCGCGCGGACGACGGGCGCGCGGCTCGTCTACCTCGCCAACCCGGACAACCCGATGGGAAGCTGGCATACGAGCGTAGCCGTCGAGGAGATGGTCGAGGCGCTGCCGGACGGGGTGCTCCTGATCCTCGACGAGGCCTACGTCGAGTTCGCGCCCGAAGGCACCGCGCCGCGCGTCGCACCCGACGATCCCCGCGTGATCCGGCTCAGGACGTTCTCGAAGGCGCACGGTCTCGCGGGTCTGCGCGTCGGCTACGCGCTCGGGGCCGCGCCGCTGATCGGCGCCTTCGACCGGGTGCGGAACCATTTCGGCGTCGGCCGGATCGCGCAGGCCGGGGCGCTGGCGGCGCTTGGCGACACGGGCTGGCTCGGGGAGGTCGTCGCGCGCACCGCCGCCGCGCGCGCGCGGCTCGGCGACATCGCCGCGGATCACGGGCTTCGCGCGCTGCCGTCGGCCACCAACTTCGTCGCCCTCGATTGCGGCGGCGATGCCGCCTTCGCCGCCGCCGTCCTGGCCGGGCTCCTCGAGCGCGGCATCTTCGCGCGAAAACCCTTCGCGGCGCCGGGCGACCGCTGCATCCGCATCGGCTGCGGCACCGACGCAGACCTCGACCGCTTCGCCGAAGCGCTCGGGCCTGCGCTCGGAACGCGCTGAGCCGTGGCCGGCGCCCTCGTCATCTGGACGCTGGATTGGGTTCCGCCCGGCCCGCGCGGCTTCGTCCGCGACCTGCGGCTCCGCTGGGCCTGCGAGGAGGCGGGCCTCCCCTACGAGGTCCGGACGGTCGCGTTCGACGGCCGCGAGACGAACCACCTCGACCGCCAGCCCTTCGGGCAGGTGCCCTGGCTCGGCGACGGGGACGTGGAGCTCTTCGAAAGCGGCGCCGGGCTCCTGCACCTCGCCGACCAGAGCGACGCGCTGATGCCGTCCGACCGCGGAGGGCGGGCGGAGACGCTGCAATGGATGCTCGCCGCGCTCAACTCGGTCGAGATGGTCACGGTGCCGTGGTGGTTCCTGCAGATGTCGGGCGACGCCGACACCGGGCTCGCGGGCTGGATGCAGCAACGCCTCGGCCATGTCGAAGCCGTCCTCGCCCGCCGGGACTGGCTCGCGGCGGGCCGCTTCACCGTCGCGGACCTCCTGATGGCGGACGTGCTGCGGGTCCCGGACGTGCGCGCCTTCGGCGACCGTCCGGCGACCGAGGCCTACGTCACCCGCATCACCGCGCGTCCCGCCTTTCGCAAGGCCCATGCCGACCAGATGCGGCACTTCGCGGCCGCCGAGGTCGCGCGCGGCAGGGCGGACGGCTGACGGCCGGTCAGGCTTCCGCCACCACCGCCGCCGCGGCTTCGAGCGCGCCGGTCCCGTGCGGGATGCCGAGCGCCGTCAGCGCCGCCTCGATGCTGCCGAGCATCCCGAGCGTCATGTGCGCGTTGACGTGGCCCATGTGCGCGATGCGGAAGCGGTCGGTCGCGCGGCCGCCGGGGCGGAGGCCGAGCCCCAGGATGACGCCCGCGCGCGTCTCGACCCAGGCCCGCAGCGCCTCGGCATGCGGGGCGCCGATGTTGACGCCCGTCACCGACCATCCGCGCGCGCCCGCATCCGGCACGTTGAGCGCCATCGGGCCGCCCTCTCCCCAGGCGTCCACCGCCGCCCAGACCGCGCGGGCGAGCCGGTGGTGCCGCGCCCAGACCGCTTCGAGGCCCTCCTCGGCGATCATGTCGAGCGCCTCGCGCAGGCCGAAGAGATGATGCGTCGGCGCCGTGCCGCCGAAGTGCTGGAAGAACTCGCCGCCGAACACCCGCGGCTCCCAGTTCCAGTAGGGCGTCCGCAGGTCCGAGCGGTTTGCCGCCTCGCGCGCGCGGTCGGAGAACCACACGAAGCCGAGCCCCGGCGGCGTCATCAGCCCCTTCTGGCAGGCCGCGACGAGCACGTCGACGCCCCAGGCGTCAAACTCGAAGGGGTCGCAGGCGAGGGACGCGATGGCATCGACCGCGAGCAGCGCCGGATGGCCCGCCGCGTCGATGGCGGCGCGCAGGGACGCGATGTCGTTGAGGACCGAGGTGCCGGTGTCGACATGCGTCACCAGCACGGCGCGGATCAGGTGTCCCGTATCGGCGCGCAGGGCCGCCTCGAGGCGGCCCGGATCGGCGGGGGCGGCGCCGCCGAAGTCGATGGTCTCGACCTCGACGCCGAGCGGCCGGACCGAGTTCGCCCAGCCGACCCCGAAGCTGCCCGTGACCAGCACGAGCGCGCGGTCGCCGCGCGCGAACATGTTGACGTTGGCCGCCTCCCAGGCGGCATGGCCGTTGCCGATGTAGAGCGCCACGTGCTGCGAGGTCCGCGCCACCGCCCGCAGGTCCGGCCAGAGCCCCGCCACCATGTCGATGAGATCGCCCGCATAGATGTTGGGCGCCGGGCGGTGCATCGCGGCGAGCACCCGGTCGGGGATCGTCGAGGGGCCGGGGATGGCGAGGTACTGGCGTCCGTTCCCGAGGCTCATCGGTGGTTCCTTCGCTGGCGATGCAGGGGGTGACTATGGGCACCGCGCAGCCGGGTCAATGCGGCCCCGCCTTGCCAGCGCGGCCGGTTTCGCGCTAACGAGGCGCCGCGCGGATGAGGTGAGGCTCCATGCGAACCGGCACGACGAGGCCGGCGCGGGCCCGGAGCGACAGGGACGCGGCGGCGGTGCCCGACGCGGTCCTGACCGACGCGGTGCTCGCGAGCGATCCCGGGCCCGAGCCCGTCGCCGCGGCGCCGGCCGATCCCGTCCGGTCGCGCGCGCTCTTCGGCCGGCTGTGGCGCGGCTACCTCCGCCAGCACACCGGGATGATGCTGCTGGCGCTCGTGCTGATGACGATCGGCGGCAGCACGCTCGGCATCCTGTCGTGGGTGCTGAAGCCGCTCTTCGACCGGGTGTTCGTCGGCGGCGACGCGGGCGCGGTGTGGTGGGTCGGCTCGGTGATCCTCGTCCTCTTCGCCACGCGCGGCGTGACCTCGGTCGCGACCGCCTCGATCCTCACGCGCATCGCGCAGCGCACCTCGACGGCGATGCAGGTCGACCTCCTCCGCCACCTCCTGGCGCTCGACGCGGGCTTCTACCAGACCAACGCGCCCGGCAGCCTGATCGAGCGCGTGCAGGGCGACACGGTGGCGGTGCAGGGCGTCTGGCAGGTGCTGATCGCGGGCGTCGGGCGCGACCTCGTGGCGCTGGTGTCGCTGATGGCGGTGGCGGTCTCGATCGACCCGGTATGGACGCTCGCGGCACTCGCGGGCGCGCCGCTCCTGATCCTGCCGACGGTGCTGGTGCAGCGCTACGTGCGGAAGAAGACCCGCGCCATGCGGGTGCAGGCGGGCTTGCGCGCGACGCGGCTCGACGAGGTGTTCCACGGCATCGCACCGATCAAGCTCAACGCGATGGAGGCCTACCAGAGCGGGCGCTTCGAGCGCATCGTCGACGTGATCGTGCGCGCCGAGGTCCGCATCGCGGTCGGCCGCGCGACGATCCCCGCGCTCATCGACGTGGTGACGGGGATCGGCTTCTTCGCGGTGCTGATCCTCGGCGGCGGCGAGATCCTCGAGGGCCAGCGCACCGTCGGCGAATTCATGTCGTTCTTCACCGCGATGGCGCTGACGTTCCAGCCGCTGCGCCGGCTCGGCGAGCTGACCGGGATCTGGCAGGTGGCCGCGGCGAGCCTCGAGCGCATCTACGCGCTCTTCGACACCCGCTCGGCGGTCCGGCCGCCCGCGTCGCCGCGGCGCGCGGCGCCCGGTCCGGTCGGGATCGAGCTCGCCGGCGTCGAGCTCGCCTACGGCGATCACGCGGTGCTCAGGGGGGCGAGCTTCACCGCCGAGGCTGGGCGGACGACGGCGCTCGTGGGCCCGTCGGGCGCGGGCAAGAGCACGGTCTTCAACGTGCTGACGCGGCTCGCCGAGCCCGCCGCGGGCAGGGTGCGGATCGGCGGCGTGGACATCGCCGAGATGACGGTGGCGGACCTGCGCGGGCTCTACTCGGTCGTCACGCAGGAGGCCGCGCTCTTCGACGAGACGATCCGCGAGAACATCCTTCTCGGCCGCACCGACGTGAGCGAAGCGCGGCTCGCCGAGGTGCTCGCGGACGCGCATGTGGCGGAGTTCGTGGACGCGCTGCCGCTCGGGCTCGAGACGCCCGCGGGGCCGCGCGGCTCGGGGCTCTCGGGCGGCCAGCGCCAGCGCATCGCCATCGCGCGGGCGCTCCTGCGCGACGCGCCGGTGCTCCTCCTCGACGAGGCCACGAGCGCGCTCGACGCGACCTCCGAGGCGCTGGTGCAGCGCGCGCTCGCGCGGCTCGCCGCGGGGCGCACGACGCTGGTGATCGCGCACCGGCTCGCGACGGTGCGCGACGCCGACCGGATCGTGGTGATGGACCACGGCCGGGTGATCGACGAGGGCACCCACGCCGAGCTGATCGCGCGAGGCGGCATCTACGCGGACCTCTACCGGCTCCAGTTCGCCGAGACCTGAGCGCGCCTGCCGGGCAGAGCACGGCGGCGGTCGACGGCGCGCGGGAGCTTCAGGGGACGCGGCCCGCGCGAGGTGTTTCGCGCGCGAAACATTCGGTCCCATTTAACTCAAATGCGCCGCATCCCGTCCGTCGCGGCCGATCGGCCTCATGCGCCACCATCGGTCTTACCCGGCCGCCAGGCCGTGCGGCGCTGCCCTGGCCCGGCCAAGCGCTTCGCGCCCGCTGAGGCCGGCGCCGCCCTTCGTGGCTAGCAGCGAACTTCGGGCCTGGGTACGTCTAACCGTTCCCGCCCTGCGACGTCGATGGGCCTGGCTCCGCGCGCGGGCCGGTCAAGGCTGCCGTCCCGCCCGGCCGGGCTTAGGGGCCAACGTCGGGCCGAGGTTGCGTTCGCGCCATCCTTGCGCCGCGCCGCCGATGCGCGCGGCGCCTGCGCCTCTACTTCTCCACGCGGAGGCCGGTCGCGGCGTACCATGCGAGCGCGGCCTTGGCGTCGGCGGGGTCGGTCGCGGCGACGACGGGGCTCATCACCTCGCTCCTCCGCGCGCCGGTCGCGAACGCCTTCCATTGGCTCGCGAGGTAGATCCCGTTCTCCCCCGCGAGGTTCGGCGCGTCGGGCACCACGGCGATGCCGTCCGCGCCGTGGCACGCGGCGCAGACCTCGGGCGCGTCCTCGGCGCTGCGTCCGGGCGGCAGCGTCGCCGCCGCGCGCTGCCCCGCGTACCAGGCCGCGAGGTCCGCCATGTCCTCGACCGACAGCCCCCGCGCCACCACCGTCATCATCTCGTTGACGCGCGTCCCGTCGTGGAACGCGGCGAGCTGGCGCGCGAGGTAGCCCGCGTCCTCGCCTGCGATGTTGGGCGCCGCGGGGTTGACGGCGATGCCGGTCGCGCCGTGGCAGGTCCGGCACTGCCGCGCGAGCGCCTTGCCCGCCGCGGCATCGCCCGCCCCATCCGCCGCCGCCACCGCCGCGAGCCCCCCGGCGAGCGCGAGCCCGCCGGCGAGCAGCCCGAGGCGCATCAGCTCCCCTCGTACCAGATGCGGTAGATCGCGCCCGCGAGGTCGTCCGACACAAGGAGCGAGCCGTCGCGGAGCTCGGCCACGTCGACGGGACGGCCGAGGAACTCGCCGTTCTCGTCGATCCAGCCTTCCGCGAAGGGCTTCGTCGTCGCGGTGCCGTCCGCGGCGACGGTCGTGACCATCACCCGCGCGCCCGAGGGCGTGGTACGGTTCCACGAGCCGTGCTGCGCCGAGAAGATCGCGCCCTTGTACGCGGCCGGGAACATCGCGCCCGTGTAGAAGGTCATCCCGAGGTCGGCCGCATGGGCGGTCATCTCGACGACCGGCATCACCGTGCCCTCGGGCGGCGCATCATCGGCGTATTCGTTGGTCCGGGTGTCGCCGCCGCCATAAAACGGGAAGCCGAAGTTCTCGCCCGCCTTCGTCGCGTGGTTGAGCTCGCCCGGCGGGATCTCGTCGCCCATGCCGTCGACCTGGTTGTCGGTGAACCACAGGTCGCCCGTCGCGGGGTCGAACGCCGCGCCGACCGAGTTGCGGATGCCGCGCGCGAACACCTCGCGCTCGGTGCCGTCGGTCTTGATGCGGATGATGCCGCCCATGCCGGTCTCGTCGTTGTTGGCCTGCATCTCCTTCGGCGTCACGTTGAACGGCTGCCCGAGGGTGATGTAGAGCTTGCCGTCGGGCCCGACCTTGCAGACCCGCGCGGTATGGTTGAAGCTCTCCTGCGCGACGGGGATGAGCTCGCCCTGCGGCACCACGGGCGCCGCCGCGACATCCGGGCTCTCGTAGAAGAACTCCGCCGCGGGAAAGCCGAGGACGCGGTTCTGCTCGGCGACGTAGAGAAAGCCGTCGGGCGAGAAGCACACGCCGTTCGGGATCGTGAACGCGAGCGTCGGCGCGAAGTCCTTCACCTCGTCGGCGACGCGGTCCTTGTTGCGGTCGGTGACGGCCCAGACCTTGTCCTTGCGGGTGCCGACGAAGGTGACGACGCCCTGCGGGCCGACCGCCATGTGCCGCGCGTCGGGCACGACCGCGTAGAGCCCGATCCTGAACCCGGCCGGCAGGGTGACGCGCTCCAGCGTCTTTCGGATCCCGTCGGCATAGGCGCCGTCCTGCGGGACCGTGGTGAACGTCGCCTCGCTGGTGCCGGCGGTCTTCTGGAAGTTGGAGAGCTTCTTGAGGTTCGCGTCCTCGGCGCGGGCGCCGGTCGCCCCCGCCATCAGCGCCGCGGCGCAGAGCGTGGCCATCAGCCGTGCAGTCGTCATGTCGTCCCTCCCGTGGGTTCGTCGGGGCACTGCGCCCGGTGGAACTCGTGAGCGGGATACCCGGGCCGCGCGAGGTCTCGTGCCACGCTGCAACCGCCCCTCACGCTAGGGCCCCGGCGGGCCGTGCGTCAACCGCCTTGGGCTGCCTTCGCCATCGCGGGACGGATCGTGCCGTCGAGGATCTCGGGGGTGATCGGGCCGGGAAAGCGCATCAGGATCTTGCCCCTGCCGTCGATCACGAAGGTCTCGGGGACGCCGTAGACGCCCCAGTCGATCGCCGAGCGGCCGGCGTCGGCGCCGATGGCGCGGTAGGGGCTGCCGAGCTCCGCGAGGAAGCCCAGCGCCTTTTCGGGATCGTCCTTGTAGTTGACGCCGTAGATCGGGATGCCTTCGGCGGCCATCCTCTCGAGGACCGGATGCTCGGCGCGGCAGGGCGCGCACCAGGACGCCCAGAAGTTCACGAGCTTGACGCCGCCCGCATCGAGCGTCGCGTCGGTGAAGCCGGGCTTGTCGCCGAGCGGCGTCAGCGCCAGCGCGGGCGCCTCCTGCCCCATGCGCGCGGACGGGAGCGCATCGGGATCCTGGCGGAACATGCCGCCGAGAAAGAGCCCCGCGAAGGCCGCGAAGAGGACGGGCGGCACGAGGACGAGCGGCTTAACCACGCCGCGCCCCCTGCCGGTCCTCGACGGCGCGGAGGCTCCGCCGCACCGCCGCGCCGCGCCAGAGCGACACGGCGACCAGCGCCACGAGGAGCGCGATGGCGACCCCGTAGGCCGACAGCACGGCGCTGGCATACTTGCCGAGGTCGGGGATCATTCGAGCCGCTCGCGGGCGATCAGCGCGCGGATGCGCCGGAGCCGGATCTCGGTGCGCGTCCGCACGAGGACGAGCGTGAGGAACAGGAGCCCGAAGCCGCCCATCGAGATCAGGAGCGGCACGTAGAAGACGTTCGACACGTGGTCGGCCTTGTCGACCGAGAGCGACGCGCCCTGGTGCAGCCCCTGGTTCCAGAAGTTGACGGCATAGCGGCTCAGCACCGCGAACACCGAACCGACGAGGCAGAGCACCGAGGTGAGGTCGGCCGCCGTGTCGGGGTCGTCGATGGCCGCCCAGAGCGCGATGTAGCCGAGGTAGAAGAGGAAGAGGATGAGGAACGACGTGAGCCGCGGGTCCCAGGCCCACCAGGTGCCCCACATCGGCTCGCCCCAGACCGCGCCGGTGATGAGCGCGATGAGCGTCATCACCATGCCGACGGGGGCCGCGGCGCGCGCGGCGAGCGCGGAGACGTGGTGGCGTCGCACGAGCCAGATCAGCGAGGCGGCGAGCATCATGAACCAGGCGTTGATCGCGATCAGCGCCGAGGGCACGTGGAGGTAGATGATCTTGACGGTCGAGCCCTGCTTGTAGTCGTCGGGCGTGAAGAAGAAGCCCCAGGTCAGCCCCGTCACCAGGGTCACGGCGGCGGCCCCGGCGATCCAGGGGAGCACGGCGGCCGAGACGTCCATGAACCGCCGGGGGTTCGCGTAGTCCCAGATCGAGAACGGATGCGCTGTCATGGCCGGGACTCTAAGCACCCGCGCCTCCCGCGCCAAGGTCCGGCTCAGCGCAAGTTGACGCGGAGGGCGGCGGCGGCGGCGAACGGCAGGAGTGCGGCCGACGCGAGCGTGATGCCCGCGAGGAGGAGGAACGGCGTGCCGGGGGCGAGGCCCGTCGCGGCGCGGCGCACGGTCTCGGCGCCGAACACCAGCGTCGGCATGTAGAGCGGCAGCACCAGGAGCGACAGGAGGAGCCCGCCGCGCTTCAGCCCCACCGTGAGGGCTGCGCCGAACGTGCCGATGACCGAGAGCGCCGGCGTGCCCGAGACGAGCGAGGCCACGAGCCAGGGCCAGGCCGCGGGCGGCAGGTTGAGCAGCAGCGCCATCACCGGGGCGGCGAGCGCGAGCGGCAGGCCGGTGAGCACCCAATGCGCGAGCGCCTTGATCGCGCAGACCGCCTCGAGCGGCACCGGGGCGGTGGCGAGGAGGTCGAGCGAGCCGTCCTCGCGGTCGAGCGCGAAGATCCGGTCGAGCGAGAGGAGGCAGGCGAGGAGCGCGCCGACCCAGAGGATGCCGGGCGCGATGCGGCCGAGAAGCGCGGGCTCCGGCCCGACGCCGAGCGGCACCAGCACGGCGAGGATGAGGAAGAACGCGAGCCCGAGCCCGAAGCCGCCCCCCGCGCGCACCCCGAGCGCGAGGTCGCGCAGGAGGAGCGCGGTCATCGCGCGCGACCGCCGGCCCGGACCGAACCGTGCCGCGCCCGCCGCGCTGCGCCGCGCGACAGCCCCTTGCCGCGGAGCCGCGCTGGCGACGGCGCGGTCACGCCGCCGCCACGTGCGCGCCGGGGGGCGGCGCGGGGCCGCGTAGGGGCGCAGTCTCGCGCGCGGCCGCGGCCGGCCCGAGGTGCCGCCTGCACCGCGACGAGCGCCGCCGCGGTTCGCGCGATCGTCGGCGCGCCGCGGAGCCGTGCTGGCGACGGCGCGGTCACGCCGCCGCCGCGAGCGCGCCGGAGGGCGGCGCGGGGCCAGCGGGCGGGCCGAACGGGCGGCGCGGGCGGGCGGCGTGCCGGGGCCGGTGCGGGCGCGGTCACTCGACGGCCTCGGCGAAGGCGTCGGCATGCGCTTCGGGCCGGGCGCGGTAGGGCGTCACATCGAGCACGGGGGCCTCGATCCCGAGGTCGGCGTGGGTCGCGACGAGCGCGGCGCCGCCGGAGCCGAGATGCGCGCGCAGCGCCGCGGCGAAGAGGCCGAGAGCGGCGGCGTCGAGCGAGACCGTGGGCTCGTCGAGAAGCCAGACGGGGCGCGCGGCGACGAGGAGCCGCGCGAGCCCGAGGCGGCGCTTCTGGCCGGCGGAGAGGTTCTGCGCGGGGCGGTCGGCGAGCCCGTCGAGCTCGTACGCGGTCAGCGCCGGGCCGATGCCGGGCGCGCCGAAGATCCGCGCCCAGAACGCGAGGTTCTCCGCCACCGTGAGCGCGCCCTTCAGCCCGTCGGCATGGGCGGCGTAGGCGAGGCTGTCGGGCTCGGTCTCGATGGTCCCCGCAAGCGGCGGCTGCAGCCCGGCGACGGTCCTGAGAAGCGTCGTCTTGCCGGCGCCGTTCGGGCCGCGCAGGACCAGCATCTCCCCCGCCCCGAGCGCCAGCGACACGCCCGCCAGCACCGCCGCCCCGCCCCGCGCGCAGGCGACGCCCTCGAGCCGGAGGAGCGCCGTCACACCGGCAGGAGCGCCGCGGCGATCCTGCGGCCCTCGGAGAGGAGCACGTTGTAGGTGCGCGCGGCGGTGGGGCTCGCCATCACCTCGGCGCCGATGCCGGCGTCGTCGAGCGCCCGCTGCAGCGCGGGCGGCAGATGCGCGATCTCGGGGCCGGTGCCGACGATGAGGACATCGACGTCGCCGCGCAGCGCCAGGAGCGGAGCCACGTCGTCGAGGCCGCCCCAGACCGCCGCGCCGGTCTCCGGGCGAACCAGCACCGAGCCCTGCAGAACCTTGCCGCCGACGCGGAAGAACCCCGGCCCGTAGCCGTCGATCGGGTCCACGTCCGGGAAGCGGACCTCGTTGAGCTTCATCGCATCCCTCCCCCGGCCGCCGGCCTCAGCGCTCGGCCTTGGCGAACCGCGTGCCGGCCTCGCCCGAGGGCTTGGTCCAGTCGCGCTTGACGCCGAGGTAGAGCACGTAGTTCGACGCCACGTAGACCGACGAATAGGTGCCGACAAGGATGCCCCAGGTCATCGCGAACACGAAGCCCCGGATCACGTCGCCGCCGAGCGCGATGAGCGCGATGAGCGCGATGAGCGTGGTGCCGGAGGTCATCACCGTCCGGCTCATGGTCTCGTTGATCGAGAGGTTGAGCACGTCCTTCAAGGGCTTCGTCTTGTACTTGATGAGGTTCTCGCGCTCGCGGTCGAACACCACCACGGTGTCGTTGATCGAATAGCCGACGATGGTGAGGAGCGCCGCGATGGTCGAGAGGTCGAAGCGGATCTGGAAGAGCACGAAGAGCCCGATCGTCAGGAACACGTCATGGACGAGCGAGATGAACGCGCCGATGGCGAACTGCCACTCGAAGCGCAGCCAGACGTAGACCATGATCGCGACGCAGGCGAGGAGCACCGCGATGACGGCGGTGCGGACGAGCTCGCCCGAGACCTTGGGGCCGACGGATTCGACCGAGGTGAAGGTGATCGACGGATCGACCGACGTCAGCGCCGCCTCCACCCGGCCGACCGTCTCGGGGGTGACGCTCTCCTGGCCCTCCTGCGCCTGGATGCGGATCATCGAGACGTGCTGGTCGGCGCGGAAGCCGGGGTCGAACACCTCCGTCACCGTCACGTCGCCGAGCCCGAGCGGGGTGATCGCGCCCCGGTAGGCGCCCACGTCGACCGCCGTCGTGCTGTCGGTCCTGAGCGAGGTGCCGCCGCGGAAGTCGATGCCGAAGTTGAGCCCCACTGCGAAGAACGCCACGATGGAGGCGACGACCAGCGCCGACGAGACCCCGAAGGTGATCTTCGAGAACCGGAAGAAGTCCCAGGCGGTTTGGTCGGGCACGAGCTTGAGGCGCATCGGGGGCTCCGGTCAGACGGTGATGGCGCGGGGGCGCGCGCGCTCGAACCACATCACGATGATGAGCCGCGTGACCCAGATCGCGGTGAAGACCGAGGTGGCAAGGCCGATCACCAGCGTCACCGCGAAGCCCTGCACCGGCCCCGAGCCGAGGAAGAACAGGATCACGCCGGTGATGAACGTGGTGATGTTGGCGTCGATGATCGCCGAGAGCGCGCGCTCGTAGCCGAGCTCGATGGCGCGGGCGGGGCCGCGCGCGGTCTTCAGCTCCTCGCGGATGCGCTCGAACACGAGCACGTTGGCGTCGACCGCGGTGCCGATGGTGAGCACGATGCCGGCGATGCCCGGCAGCGTCAGCGTCGCGCCGAGGAGCGACAGCGCGCCGAAGATCATCGCCACGTTGAGCACGAGCGCCACCGAGGCCACGACGCCGAACCAGCCGTAGGTGGCGATCATCAGCACCACGACCGCGACGAAGCCGACGAGGCTCGCGACGCGGCCCGCCTCGATGCTGTCGGCCCCGAGCTCGGGGCCGATGGTGCGTTCCTCGAGGAAGGTCATCTTCGCGGGCAGCGCGCCGGCGCGGAGGAGGATCGCGAGGTCGGTCGCGCTCTCGACGGTGAAGTTGCCGGTGATGATGCCCGAACCGCCCGCGATGTGGGTCTGGATCACCGGAGCGGAGATCACCTTTTCGTCGAGCACGATCGCGAAGGGGGCGCCGATGTTGGCGGCGGTGAAGTCGCCGAAGCGCCGCCCCCCGCTCGCGTTGAAGCGGAAGCTGACCGCGGGGCGGCCGTTCTGGTCGAACGAGGGCTGCGCGTCGACGAGATCCTCGCCGCTCACGACCGAGGAGCGGTCGAGCGTGTAGTACACGCCCGCCTCGTCCTGCGCCGGGTAGACCACCTCGCCCGACCCCGGCTCCACCTTTTGCGTGCCGCGGTTCACGACGGCGTGGAAGGTGAGCTGCGCCGTGGTGCCGATGAGCGCCTTCAGCTCGTCCGCGCTGCCGATGCCCGGCACCTGGATCAGGATGCGGTCGTCGCCCTCGCGCTGGATCGTCGGCTCGCGGGTGCCCGAGGCGTCGACGCGGCGGCGGATGATCTCGAGCGACTGCTGGATCGTGCGGTCGTCGGTCGCGGCGCGCTCGGCGTCCGAGAGACCGACGGTGAGGACGGTGCCCTGCCCCGTCACCGCGAAGTCGGTCTGGCCGACGCCGGTGAGCGAGGCCACCGGGCGCGCGAGGCCGCGCACGATCTCGATGGCGCGCGCCATGCCCGACGCCTCGCCGATCTCGACGCGGAGCTGGCCCGGCGGCCCCGGCTGGCGGCGGATGTTGCCGACCTCGGCGCGGGCGTCGCGCAGCCGGTCGCGCACGTCGGGCCAGAGCGCGTCGATCCGCGCGGCGTAGACGTCGGCCACCTGCACCTCGGCCAGAAGCTGCGCCCCGCCCCGGAGGTCGAGCCCGAGGTTGACGATGCCCGACGGCAGCCAGTCCGGCCAGCCGGCCCGCGCCGCGTCCTCCTCTGGCGTGCCGATCCCCGCCGTGCCGATCGCGAGCGCGGCGTCGTTGTGCTGCTCGACGCGGGAATAGAACAGGTTCGGCGCGGCGAGGAGCACGCCCGCGAGCACGAGCCCCCAGACGAGAATGCGCTTCCAGAGGGAGAACGTCAGCATCGGACCGCCCTCAGGACGCGGGTTCGGTCTTGCTGATGACCGACGCGATGGTGCCCTTGATCACGCGCACGCGCACGCCCTCGGCGACCTCGACCTCGAGCTCGCCGTCCTCCTTGACCTTCGAGACCTTGCCGATGATGCCGCCCTGCGTGACCACCTGGTCGCCGCGCCGGACCGCCGCGACCATCGCCTTGTGGTCCTTCAGCTTCTTCTGCTGCGGGCGGATCAGGAGGAAGTACATGATGCCGAAGATGAGGATCAGCGGCGCGACGTTGGTCAGGAGCGCGGCCGCCCCGCCGGGGGCGGCACCGACCGTCTGGGCGTAGGCGGCAGTCACGAACATGCAGGGAGCGTCCTTCGGGGTTTCGCGGGCGGCGGCGCGGCGGGCCTCCCGTCGGATTGGCGCGAACCCTATCCGCGGCCCCTCGGGATGGCAAGGCGACCGCCCGACAGGGTTTGCGTGCCGGCGTCGATCCGGCATATGGGAGCCGTCCGGCGGGGTTCAACCGCCGCGCTCGAAGGACCAGCCATGCACGACATCCGCGCCATCCGTGACGATCCCGCCCTCTTCGACGCCGGGCTGGCGCGCCGGGGCCTGGCACCGATGTCGGGCGTCGCATTGGCGCATGACGCCCGCCGCCGCGAGGCGATCCATGCCGCCGAGACGGCGCAGGCCGCCGCGAAGGAGGCCGCCCGCGCCGCCGGCGCCGCCCGCGCCGCGGGCGACGCCGCGGGGTTCGAGCGCCTGCGCGCCGAAGCCGCCGCCGGGCGCGACGCCATCGCGGCGCTCGAGGCCGAGGCCGCCGCCGCGGACGCGGGCCTGCGCGACCTCCTCCTCGGCATCCCGAACCTGCCGCTCGGCCTCGTGCCGGACGGCGCCGACGCCGACGCCAACGTCGAGATCCGCCGCTGGGGCAGCCCGCGCGCGTTTCCCTTCCCGCCGCTCGAGCACTACGCGCTCGCCGCCGTCCGGGGCGGCATGGACTTCGAGACGGCGGCGAAGCTCGCGGGCGCGCGCTTCGTCGTGCTCCGCGGCGCCGTCGCGCGCCTCCACCGCGGGCTCGCGCAGTTCATGCTCGACCTCCACACCACCGAGCACGGGCTCACGGAGATGAGCACGCCCGTGCTGGTGCAGGACGCGGCGATGCTCGGCACCGGGCAGCTCCCGAAGTTCGCCGAGGACAGCTACCGCACCACCGACGGGCGCTGGCTGATCCCGACCTCGGAGGTGACGCTGACCAACACCGTCGCGGGTGCGGTGCTTGAGCCCGCCGCGCTGCCGCTCCGCATGACCGCGCACACGCTCTGCTTCCGCTCCGAGGCGGGCTCGGCGGGGCGCGACACCGCGGGGATGCTGCGCCAGCACCAGTTCGAGAAGGTCGAGATGGTGTCGGTCACGGCACCCGAGGACAGCCTCGTCGAGCACGCGCGGATGACGCGCTGCGCCGAGGCGGTGCTCGAGCGGCTGGGCCTGCCCTACCGCACGGTGATCCTGTCGACGGGCGACATGGGGTTCGGCGCGGAGGCCACGCACGACATCGAGGTCTGGCTGCCGGGCCAGGACGCCTACCGCGAGATCTCCTCGGTCTCGACCTGCGGCGCGTTCCAGGCGCGCCGGATGAACGCCCGCGTCCGGACCGACGGGGGCCGCCCTCGGTTCGTCCACACGCTCAACGGCTCCGGCCTCGCCGTGGGGCGCACGCTGATCGCGGTGCTGGAGAACGGCCAGGAGGCGGACGGCTCGGTGACGCTGCCGCCCGCGCTCGGCCCCTGGCTCGGCGGCGCGGGGCGGCTGACGGCGGAGGGCGCGCTGGCGTAGCGCGCGGCGATCGCGTCGAGGATCATGTGCGGCAGCGTCAGCGCGGCGAGGCCCTGCAGCGCGAAGCGCAAAAGCCGCTCGGGCGGCGGGCCGGCGCAGAGCGGCCAGAGCGCCGCGCCGAGGAGGAGCGTGAGGCCCGTCACCGGCAGCGACAGCGCGAGCGGGATCGCGCGCCAGCGCCGCAAGGTGGCGCGGCGCGTGCAGGCACGTGAAGTAGAGCGCGAAGGCGAGCCCGAGCGCCGCCGCCTCGGCGAGCGCCGCGCGCCGGGGCCGGCCGAAGGCCGCCCAGGCGACGGCGGCCCAACCCCAGGCGGACGCGACGAGCCCCTGGGGCAGGTGCGGCAAAGGCACCCCCGCGACGGCGCCGAGGACCGCCGCCGCCCCCCTGCGGCTGCAGGAGCACCGGCGCGGCCACGGGCAACCCGCCGCGCACCAGCGCCTCGAGGGGCCGCCTGACTGCTAGCCTCAGGACTCATTGATCAGTTCCGGGATATGACGATGGCGGCGATGGCGATGGCGATGGCGGACATGGAGGTGTGGGCGCAGCGATCGTAGCGGGTGTGGACGCGGCGCCAGTCTTTGAGCTTGCCGAACATGTTCTCGATCCTGTGGCGCTTGCGGTAGAGCATCCTGTCGTGGGGGATCTGGATCCTTCTGTTCGATTTCGACGGGATGCAGGTCTCGATGTCACGCTCGGCAAGGGCGTCGCGGAACCGGTCGGCACCGTAGCCCCGTCCCCCACCAGCGCCTTCGCCGGAGGCAGCGTCGACAGGAGCGCCCTGGCCCCGATGAAATCGCTGCCCTGGCCTGCAGTCGGAAACAGGGCGCGCGGCCTTCCCTCGCTGTCGCAAACCGCGCGCAGCTTCGAGGTCAAGCCGCCTTTCGTTCGCCCGATGAACCGGGGAAGAGCCCCCTTCTGAGCAGGCTGGCCGCAGTCCGATGGGCCTTGAGGTGGGTCGCGTCGATCATGGTCTCGTCCGTGTCGCCACCTTCGCAAGCTCGACGAAGATGCGCCCGAACACGCCCGTCCCGCTCCAGCGGACGAAGCGGTTGTAGATCGTCTTGTGCGGCCCGTAGCCCGGCGGCAGGTCGCGCCAGCGCAGACCGTTCCGGATCACGAACACGATGCCGCTGATCACCCGGCGGTCATCCACACGCGGGACCCCGTGAGAGCGCGGAAAGAAAGGGCGACATCCGCGCCATCTGGGCCTCGGACAGCAGGAACATCTCGGTCATGACGGCACCCCCTTGATGCCGCAAGTGAACCAACGCGTCCCTGCAGTCGCAATGTAGTTAATGGGTCCTGAACCTAATGCACAGAATGCCGCCCGCTTAGGCGATGCATGGGTCGGCAAGGGCTTCACCGTTGCGAGCGATGGGAAGACGCTGTTAAGTGCGGATGGCCTTCGGCAGTTTCGACCGCCCTCAATGAAGCCGAATCTGGGTAGAGTCCAAGCGAATCTTGAGGCCTGGTCGGAGCCTTCCGGGGGGCGGCCAGGCGGAAGGCCCTCCGGTAGATGGGAAGGCAACGGACATTTGGATATTGTGCCATGAACACAGTTCAACCAGAATTAAAGAGAATGCACAGCCCTGACGTGTATGACTTGTGCAAGCCATTAATTGATGAAAGAAAACCATACTGCGTGTTGATCCAAGCGATGTTTGGGCCTCAGAATGCCGAGGGTGAAGAATCAATTGACTTGCTTGTTAGCAACAACTTGTGGGTTGAGCAACAGCGTGCGCGGGGTGAAAATCCTGACCCGCATCAACTCGTCGTCGAACGGTTCGATGCGAGCGAGATTGAGGAATATCTGCGCAGGGCGGCGTCAGATAGTTCAGGCGCTGACTGGAAAGAAGTGGCTGAGAAACTTGGCCGGTTCGGCAAGTGGGAATTTAACGGCTATGTAGAATAGCGTTGCCGCAGAGACGGCAGGCATTGGCGGCGCGGAGACGATCGAGCAGGCCGTCATCCACGGAAATTCGAAGCTGTCGCCGAAAACAGTGACGCTGGGAGAAGGAAAGTCGGCGGCCAAGTGGGCTGGGCAGATGAAACGCCGTGGTTGGAACTTAGGTCAAATTGACGAGGTGGCGGCGTCTGGCCGGGGGTACGCGTACCTAACAACATAAATCCGAGCAATGGCGCTACTCGCTATGTAAACCCGAGTACCGGACGCTCAGTTGTAGTCGACAATAAGACTGGACAGGTAATCCACGTCGGTGGTGATGGATTCAAATATTAAGACTGTCTATGTCAGGCTTCTTGACGAGGGCACTGACGTAATGAGACCGGCTTCGGCGGTTCTGATCTCCGGCGATGTCTATCGCCTGGAAATGCCAGATGACTTTGATTCAGATTACGAAACATGGGAGTTCCAGCCAGGCGCTCATGTACGCTGCGAAATGCAGGGATCTGGCGCAGGCTGCATTTTGGTGGCCGTTGAGGGGAGTAAACGTCCGGGCTGACTGTTTTACTTCGCTCTATTCCACGGCAGGAAGTCATCGACGCGGGTGATCTTGTAGTCGTGGATACGGGCAAGGGTAT
Source organism: Paracoccaceae bacterium (assembly GCA_965219015.1). Classification (GTDB taxonomy): domain Bacteria; phylum Pseudomonadota; class Alphaproteobacteria; order Rhodobacterales; family Rhodobacteraceae; genus CBDCNH01. The sequence goes on along the minus strand of CBDCNH010000005.1, from coordinate 697,123 downwards.
CGGCGAGCCAGGCCTGCGGGTCGACGCCGTTGAGCTTGGCCGTCTCGATCAGGGTATTGGCCGTCTCGATCAGGGTATAGGCTGTGGCGGCGGCGCGGCCGCCGGCCTCGGAGCCCACGAAGAGGTAGATAGGATGACCGTTTCGCAGACGTGAAGGGCGGTGCGAAGCTTCGAGCGTTTGGATGGGAGACGCTCATGTCGCAAGTGGACGCCTAAGTCGGTCTTGACATGCACAAGGATACGATCACGGTCGCCGTCGCCGAGGCAGGTCGAGGCGGCGAAGTGCGGTCGTGGGGGGCAAACTCCCATGAGCACGCGGCAATCGAGAGGATGCTGAGAAAGGTGTGCCGCGACATGCGTCGCCTTCCTTCGTCTAAGAGGCCGGCCAAAAAGTCAAAACGGGGGCTGGACCATGAAGACAGAATAAGAGCAAATGACCCAGATGGAGACGTTGAACTTAAGGTAGTAGATTAGAATGAATAATATTCTTGGTGAGAAGTTTAAGCCAATTACAAGTGAATTTGGTTTTATATCGCTCGACCCGGAAGAGGCGGCCGAAGCCTTTTTTCAGAGGCAGGTCATCATTCAAGAGCCGCGCAACGTCGAAGTGGTCAAGAGCAGTTTTCGTGCGGATTTTCCGTCGACCTTGATGCGTCTTCTGCCTCTGACGAGCGTCGAAGGTCGGAGGTTCCTCTTTATCCCCACGAGATCGAGGTGGACGGCGTTTCTGGCCAACGGACACCTTGGCACCGATGTCTTCGCGTATCTCGCGCTGCTCATCTGGGATTTCTCGTGCGAGGCAGTGCGCGCTGTGTATCAAGCAAAAGAGGATGCTACGAATTATCCAGCCACTATCTTTGAACTCTTCGGTCCTGATACGGCGAGGCCTTTTGGCTATAAGCGAACTGTATCCCTGTCATACGATGGCAGCAAATGGGTATTCGATACTTCTGGCGAGGAGCTACCGTTCGAGGAGACGGAGAGTTACACTAAGAGGCGGCGCAAGGACCGGTTCACGGGGCAGATGCTCGAGCGCTACCTGGCGAACCTGGGCATCGACATGTTCGACGAGTCCTTCTACTGCCCGCCTGACCGGGACATCTTCATCATCGAGAAGTTCGGTGAGATCGCACCCGCATCCCGCGAATTCATGCCAGCTGGGTTACATGAGACGTGAGAGCTAAACTTTCTTATGAAGCACTTTGATGTTGACAAGAAATTTATAGGGTCCGCATCGAGGGCCCGAAGACCTATGACCTGCACACCGATGAGCTCGGCTCGCTCCCTGGTAAACTTGGCGGCGACTTGCCAATGATTGATGATATCCTAAATATGCCTACAGAAGATCTAGAACAGTATGTTGACATGTTTAAAGATAGTATATAAATACGGAAACTTGACCTTAAAACTAATAAACAAGGTCATAACCATTATGAAAAAAAGGGACATCGAGATAGACTTAATGTTGAGACGAAAAGTAAGGTACAGGCAGAGCAAGAGCTAAGAATTCGTGAGGAAGAAGAAGTTAGAAAAAGAAGGACATCGAAGGGACGTCGGATAAAAATATTGGTGATGAAGAGGACAATCACGATGAGGTGGAAAAAAGGTAGTTCGGGTCGAGGCTTCATCGAAAGTGATCTCGCAGAGTATTCCATCTCGGGGCTCTGTAAGCTACTCCTTGAGTCAGAGAACCTAGATGAAGCGCTTGTAATAGAAACAAGTATTCGTCGAATAATCTCAGACTCTAATGTGACTGAGCTAAGATGTTTAATCGAGTCTGAAGATACCTATGATATCAATGCCGCAAATCGAATTCTGATTGACTCGGGGAAAGTTCACGGACTATCTAAGATCTATCGTTATATAGATCCTTTATTCGAACGAAATGACTTAATTATTTCCGGAATATGTATGAGCTTAATAGGTGATTTTAACTACTTTACTGAGCAATCTTGTCAGCGAGTACGCGAGCTAATTTCAGTTCCGGATGAATTCATTCAGCGCTACATTATGATATGGCTTCTAGGCCGCCCTATTGCAGAGTTGCATATATTTATCTCATCATCTAACAATCTTCCTCAATCGATCTATAGCATTATAAATAACATAAAACTTGTTAAACTTGAAATAATAGGTGTGGCTGACTTTCTTACCCGTGTTCATCATATCGATGATATAGCCTTTAGAGAATTCAGCCGGATATCAACGTTACATTCTTATAGTCGTAAACGCTTCTTCCCAAATCCAAATTCTTCTTAGAGTCAGGACTCGCAACCAATGGATGACGGTCGCGGCGAGGGCGCAGGCCGAGAGAAACAGGATCGGGCACCGGTCATAGCGGGTTGCGATGCGGCGCCGGTCCTTGAGGCGCGCGAACAGGGTCTCGATCTTGTGGCGTTTGCCAGTAGAGATCCGCGCCGTGCGGTATCGGGAGCTTTCGGCCGGTAACCGTCCGGGCTAACTGCTTTACTTCGCTCTATTCCACGGCAGGAAGTCACCGGCGACGGTATCGAAGACCAGGCCTTCGGGTCGACGCCGTTAAGCTTGGCGGTCTCGATGAGGGTGTAGGCAATGGCCGCGGCGCGGCCGCCGGTGAGAGATCTTACGAAGAGGTAGATGGGATAATCGTTTCGCAGACGTGAGGGGCGGTGCGAAGTTTCGAGCGTTTGGATGGGAGAACGCTCATGTCGGAGGTGGACGCCTACGTCGTAAGCGTCCGGGCTGCCTGCTCTGCCGGGGGGTGGCTACGGTGAGATAGTGTCCATTAGCGATGATGGACACGATCGGGACGATAGGGTGGCAGCGGCACGCAGGCGCAGGATCTGGTCGGACGCCGAGAAGCGGATGATCTGCGCTCAGACGCGAGTGCCGGGCGTGTCGGTGAGCCAGGTGGCGCGGCGGTACGACGTGAACGCCAACCTGGTCTTTGCTTGGCTGAGGGATCCGCGGTTCGCGCTCGACGAGGCGGCGGTCGCAAAGCAGGTGGCCTTCCTGCCTGTGGAAGTCATTGCGGAGGACCGGGAGGCCCGTTGCCACGTCGGCGCTCCCGTCCTAGCTTCGGAGGGCCGGATCGAGCTGGAGCTGGCCGGCGGGCACCGGCTGCGGATCGTGGGGAGCTACGACCCCGAGGCGCTGGCGCGTCTCATCCGCGGCCTTGCGTCGTGATCCCGCTGCCCGTGGGCACGCGGGCGTGGCTAGCGGCTGGGGGTGACGGACATGCGCCGCGGCTTCAGCTCGTTGGCGGCGCAGGCCGAGACGGCACTGGGGCTCGATCCTTATGCCGGGCATCTGTTCGTCTTCCGGGGCCGGCAGGGCGACCTGATCAAGGTGATCTGGTTCGACGGCCAGGGGTCGTGCCTGTTTGCCAAGAGGCTGGAGAAGGGCCGCTTCGTCTGGCCGGCGGCCAGCGGGGGCAAGGTGGCGATGACGCCGGCGCAGCTCGCCATGCTCTTGGAAGTGCGCAACTGGAAGGGCCCGCGCGAGACGCTCGTGGTCTATCCCGACCCATCGGTCCGCATCGAGGGCCCGAAGGCCTACGACCTGCACACCGATGAGCTCGGCTCGCTGCGCGCCGTCACCGACGCCACCGGCGCCCGGGTGGAGTTGCGCGCCTACCGCCCCTACGGCGCGCCGAACGAGCCGCCCGCGTCCAGCACGCTGCCGCAGGAGGACCACGCCTGGATCGGCGAGCGCTACGACGCCGGGCCCAAACTCATGTACGTCAACGCCCGGTACATGGACCTCACCCTCGGCATCTTCCTCTCCCCCGACTGGTTCGACGTCGCCATGCCCGGCGTCGGCACCAACCGCTACGCCTACGCCGGAGGAGACCCCGTCAACGGACGGGATCCGGGGGGGAATCAGGAAGCATTTTCCGAGCTCCTGACCGGAAACGACCCCAGTGAACGAGATAAGATTCACGAACTTAATGCGGAAGCGCAAGATCGCAAAGCCGAAGAGAGAATTGCAGACGGCTATGCGGAGACAAGCCTCGCAGTTATTACCCTCCGCAACCTAGCAAAAGCAGAGAGAGAAAAGATAGGAATTACAAATAGGTCTTTGAAAGTTGACGCCGTAATTGAGATAGTCGCTGAAGTCATTCCGATGGGGCTAATTCTTAAGCAGTCAGTAAAAGGGGCACTTGCGAAAGCTTCTGCCACCATTGCGGCTAAAGCCTCTAGAAATATTGCCGCAGAGAGTGTGCCTGCTTCAACGCCAATCGGACGGTTGGGTAATCCGATCAACGTAAAACCCGGCACGAATGCTGAGGCGGTCATCAGAGGTCGTGAGTTCGGCGGACATGCTCTTGACCAGATGCAGGTCGCGGGGTTATGCCTTCCGTTGTCGAGAACACGGTTCGGGTAGGTAGGGCTTCACCTGACCCCATCCCGGGGCGTATCCACTATTACGACCAAACGAATAAATTGACCGTGATAACGGAATCGAATGGTAGGGTCGTAACGGTGATAACGGGCAAACGTTGATGGAACAAAGTGATCTCACGACGCTGAAAAAGATCCAGCAGGAAATCGGAACTCATTCGGCCTATGACTTGGCTCAGGTGGCCGAACGATTGCTTCGGCTCCGCGACGGGCTCAAGTTCCAGGATACCGATTGGTATCACGAGCTTACGCAGCATGTGGCAACGCTGGACTCAGCATCGACGTTTCACCCGGCAAATGACGTCGAGAAGCGTCAGCTCGACACTGCTGTTCAACAGGCAGTTCATCAAATCACCCGCTTGATTAGTGCTAAAATGATCTGATTTGTTGCCGCAAAGGGGGTGGGCGATGTTGCAAACGAGATCGGAGGCGTACAAACAACTGTTCATGGGGCTGAAAGGCTTGCGGGGCCTGCAGCAACAAGAGGTGGCGTTGTCACCGCTGAACGAGCTGCTGAAGTTATTAAGAAAGGGAAAACCTTAACTCAGTCAAATGGTGCGACCGTTAGCTATGTGGAAAACGCTGGCCGCTTCGATGTAGTTGTCCATGGTCAGCGTGGGGTGATAACTACATTCGAGAAATTATCGCAGAAGAGTTTTGACAGGCTCGCCAGGAATTACGGATTGTATTGAAATGGTAATGTGCTGTTTTTCCGGTGAGTGGTTAGAGCAAGAGATCGCCGTAAAGCTCGTACTATTCATTCCTAATTCCGATGAGACTCAAACGCTATATGCTAAGAAGGAAGAATTGGTGAAGCGAATAAGCCCTACTGTTCCGCTTCACCCTGATCTGATGGACCTATAACTCATGCCCCGGCCCCCGCTTGCGCTAAACCTCCGCCTCGCGTTTCTGCTCAGACTCTTCGGTCTTCACTCGTTCGGCCTCCCGGGCCACCTGTTCCTTCTCCACTTCCCGACTCTGCCGGATCGCCGCCAGACGGGCGGCGATTTCATCGTGGACCAGCGCCTTCGACCCGGCGCGCAAGCGGTCGGCCAGGCTCTGCGGGGCGGTCTCGAGCGCCAGCTAAAGCTGCTCGATGGTCTCCAACGAGGTGCCGAACCGATGGCCGCGGTGGCCCGCCGACTGATGCCGCAGCTTCTCAATCAGCATCGCCTGCGACCTCACCTCCGCCAGCAGGAAAGCCGTGAACCGCCATAGATCGTCGGGGTCTTCCGGCAGCGATTGGGCGGTTTCGAGCATGTCAGACCATAGCAAAACATGGGCCTGACGAAAATCCTCGATGCGCGCGCCGTGCCGGGTCATCCCGCCTTGAGCGGCTTCCAACTGCGCTGCGGAGCCCGCCCGTCGATCCCTTCCAGCAGCATCGCCAGCTGTGCGTCCGTCAGGGAGATCTTGCCCTCCTTCGCCGAGGACCGGGCGAACCGACCCTTCTCCAAGCGCTTCGAGAACACTGCGGTGAGGCAAGAGCTTGCTACGGGCGCTTCCGTCGGCGGTAAAATGCATTCCCAGAAGGCCGCACGTTCGATTACAGCACTTGAGAAGTGGTTGGAGCGGAATCCAACAGCGCGCCCTGGCGATCGGGCGGCTGCGGAGAACGTGATCAAGGATACTCGCAATGCCATCGGGTGGTAAGATGAACACGAAAGCATCAGAGTTCTTGGACTATTTCGCCGGTATCTCTCCGGCGATCGCGCAGGCGCGGGATGAAACAACTGAGTCCAGATCCCGGGGCTCGATCCGGTCTGGCGTCGCAGGACACTGGATCGACATCCGGGCGCGTCCAGGGCATCTGGATCAGAGCGACTATATCGCTCAAATCGGAGCGAGCTACGCTGCACGAGAAGCGCGATATCGCAATGCAGATGTACACATTATAAGCCCGTTGCACCATGGCAACTTTCGGGGGATGCTGGGGAGATGAATGTTGCTTTCAAGCATGCACTCAAAGCACTCGTTCTGCTGGTGTCCTCCTGCGGCATATTTTAGAATGACATCTTGGTTGGTGTTACCCAGAAGTCCGTAGTGGGCAATCGAGACGGCCTCCGCGTACAGGTTGCCGTGAAAGAAGAAGGGTTTCGCGAGCTGCTATCCAAGGGCTATTATACTTTTTACGCAGAAGCTTACGATGACCTCGGCAACAGCTATCTTTCGTTTGAGTTTTATCGTGATAAGCTGGTAAATGCTTCAAGTAACGATGGCGTGCTGAAGTTTGATATTCTTCTGACCAAAAACAACTTCGAATGGGGTGTTCCTAAGAAAATGTCTTCAGTATGCATTAGACTATCTTTTCTTCTCGATATCGTCCGCAGCTACAGCAATACAATTTGCTACGATGCGTAGTCATACCTGAACAGGCATCAGAATCCTGTCACGTCCCAGACTACGCTCGGAGCCTACGCATCCTGCCGCAGCGCCACGAAACCCTTCGCGATGGCCGCCGCCTCCAGCGCCGACCGCAGCCCGCCCTTGCTGACGAGGTCCGCCATCGCGTCGTCCAGCACCAGGAACTCCGACACGACCTGCCGTCCCTTGCGCCCGGTCTGGGCGCACGCGGCGCATCCGGCGCCGCGGCAGCCCGTGCAGATCTTCTGGACGAGCCGCTGCGAGAGCACGCCCCTGAGCGTGGCGGCGACGAGGTAGCGCGGCACGCCGAGATCGACGGGCCGGTCGACGGCGGCGATGGCGTCGTTGGTGTGGATCGTCGAGAGCACGAGCCGGCCGACGAGGGCGGCGCGGACCGCGGTCTCGGCGGTCTTCGGGTCGCGGATCTCGCCCACCATCACCACGTCCGGATCTTGGCGCAGGATCGCGCGTAACGCTCGCGCGAAGGTCATGTCGATGGCGGGCTCGACCTGCACCTGGCTGACGCCGGCGAGCGCGTATTCGATCGGGTCCTCGACGGTGACGAGCTTGCGCTCGGCGGCGTTGATCGCGCTCAGCGCGGTGTAGAGCGTTGTCGTCTTGCCGCTCCCCGTCGGGCCCGCGACGAGGAAGATCCCGTGCGGCCGGCGGATGATCGCCTCGATTTCGGCCACCCGCTCCGGCGCGAACCCGAGCGCCGGCCAGGTAAGGGCGACGCGGTCGCGGTCGAGAAGCCGGAGCACGAGGCTCTCGCCGAACTGCGTCGGCAGCGTGGAGAGGCGCAGGTCGATCGTCCGGCCACGGACCGAGACCTGCGCGCGCCCGTCCTGCGGCCGGCGGCGCTCGGCGATGTTGAGGTTGGCCATCACCTTCAGCCGCGAGGCGATGGCGGCGCGGTCCGCATCCGGGATGGTGCGCAGCGTGACGAGGCTGCCGTCGATCCTGAGGCGCACCCGGACCTCGGCCTCGCCCGCCTCGACATGGATGTCCGAGGCACCGGCCTCGGCCGCGGCGGCGACGAGGTCGTTGACGAGCGTGACGATGGGTCCGTCGTTGGCGAGCGCACGCAGCCGCTCGACGTCGGTCCCAGCGGCGATCTCCGCGGCGGCGGGGACGGGCGCACCCGGCACGGCCATGGCCTCGAGCGCGCCGCGGACGGCTGACGGCGTCGCGATCGCGGTGCGTACCCGCAGCTTCAGCCGGTAGGCGACGCCCGCCAGCACCTCCGCGGCCCCGAGGTCGCCGGTCGCGAAGGTCACCTCGTCATCGCTCCGTGCGATCGGGGCGATGCCGACCCGGGCGAGATAGGCGCGCTGCAGCATCAACTCGCCCGCGAGCCGCGCCACCTCGGCCGGGGCCAGGGCTGCGGCCTCCACGAAGGGGAGCCCGAGATGCGCAGCGAGCGCCCTGTAGAGCCGGTCCTCGGGGACGAGCCCGAGCTCGAGGAGCGTGCGGTCGACGCTGGCGCCGGCCTGCCGCGCGGCGGCGGCGGCGCGCCGGCCGGTGTCGGGGGCGAGGAGCCCTGCCTCCAGGAGCGCTGCCATCAGGCCCGTGTCGTCGATCTCCGCCGGCAGCTGCACGTTCATCGGGGGCCCTCGCGGCGCCGGGGCGGACGTGCCCGGTCGTGAGCCTATGGCGCCACGGGGCATCCGGGAAGCCGCCTGCTCCTGCGACAATTCGAGTGACGGGGCGGGGGGTGGCTGGCATGCTCGGGGCCGGCAGCTTACTTTCCGTTCCCTTCGTTTTCCCTTCTTCACTTCTGTACCCTTCGACCTGCGGTTGGCCCGAGATGCTCTCACGCCTGCGTGCCGACCTCGGCGTCGCCGAGATCTTTCCCGAATGGTTCGGGGTCATGTTCCTCGGCTGGACAACGGCCGTGCCACTCACCTTCTTGCCGCCCGGTACCGTGCCTGCGGGTGCAGTGCCTGCCATGACCGTACCTGACAGGGCCGGTTCAAGCATCGCCGGTCCGCGCAGGGCCGGTCCCCGCGCGGCCGGTGCCGTCCTGCCCGAGAGCGTGCTCGCGGAGGATGCCGCGCCCGACGCGAGCCCCGTCCCGCTCGCCGGCGCCCGGCCGCGGCGTGCGGATGCGTATCTGCCGGCGGCGATGTTCCTCAAGCGGCGCACCCGCGCCCCGCGGGCGGCACGCGGCAAGCTCGCGCAGATCGCCGCCCTCGATCTCGTGCGGCGCGCGCCCTTCGAGGCGCGCGACGTCCACACCGTGCTCTCCCGCCCGCGACCGGCCGGCGACGCCGTGGGAGCAGACCAGCGGGTGGCGGACCAGTGGGTGGCAGACCAGTGGGTGATCACCCGCGAGGATCTCGAGCGGATCCGGGCGCGGCTTCGTCGGCAGGGCTATCTCCTGCGCCGTGTCCATGTCGCGGGAGAGACCGGGCTCGGTCCCGTCGCCCGCTTCGAGGCCGAGAGCTCCCGGCGCGCGCGCTGGTGGCCGCGGCTGAACCTCGTCCTTCTCGGCACGGCCATAGGTCTCCATGTCGGCGCGCTGTCCTCGTCCTCCTGGCAAGCGGCGCGGACGGTCGACACTGTCCGGGCGGAGACCGAGCAGCTCCGCGGCGAGGCCGTCGGGATGCGCACGGCGCTTGACCACGACCGGCTGGCCGACCAAGACCGCACCGCGTTCCTCGCCCTGTTCCTCGCGCCGCGGCTTTCGCTCGGGCTGCGCGAGCTCTCGGTGGCGCTCCCGGACACCGCCTGGGCGCAGGATCGGGCGGCGCTGTGGAACGCAGTCGAGGCGGCCGAGACCCGGAAGAATTCGCAGATGGCCCGCGAAATCCGGGTGGCCTTGCCTGCTGAACTGGACCACGCGCAGCGCGCCCTGCTGGTGCGCGACTTCTGTCAGCGCCAGTTCGTGGACCGGGGCATGGTGGCCGACATCGCCCTTCATGCGCCAGGGCGCGAAGGCGATGACCGCAACCACCACGCCCATATCCTGCTGACCACCCGCGAGATCGCCGCCGAGGGCTTCACCACCAAGAACCGCGACTGGAAAGGCCGTCGAGGTTCTGGAGGGGTGGCGCGAGGCATGGGCGCAGGATGCCAACCTTGCCCTGGAGCTGGCCGGCCACGGTGAGCGGATCGACCATCGGACCCTTGAGGCGCAGCGAATCGAGGCGCTGGAGCTGTCCAGTGCCGCCGAGGTGCGCGGCGACGAGGCCGAGGCGCTGCACCAAACCGTTCGGGCTGTGGCGCTGGACCGCCCGCCGTTGCCGCAACTATCGGCGGGGGCGTGGCAGTTGAAGGAGCGCGGGCAAGAGGTTGCCGCCGTCCGCGTCTGGCATGAGGTCAAGGCCTATGCCGCCGAGGTGGCGCGTATTGCCCAGGCTCTGGCAGGCCAGGTGAGATCCTGGCTTGAGCGGGCAGCGGACCACGTCCTGGACAGGTTGCAGCCGCCCGAGGTCGGATTTGCCTATGAAGGCGGCGGGCATGACCGCGACCGCCCGCAGGATCTTGCCGCCAGGATGCGCGAGGCTTGGGCATCGCGCGATGCGCAGTCAGATATCGGTGATCAGCGTTCAGCGATCAGCGAAAAGACATCAGACAAACCTTCCGCCCCGCAGAGCCTGGCTGACCGCCTGCGCGCCGGGTCGAAGGCGCTGGATCACGACGAAATCGCCGCCCGGCTGGCGGCGATCCGGCAGGGCCGGGAAGTGGAAGAGCAGGACATAGCTCAGAGGCTTGAGCGGCTGCATGCCAAAGAGCTGGAGCAGGAACGCGAGGCGGAGGTTCAGCGTGACCGGGGGCCAGGGCATGAGTTGTGAACTCATTACCGCTCTCATTATCTGGGTATTCGTTGTTTGGGGTGCAGAGAAAGTATCCTATAGATGAGTTATCTCAACTTCTCGTGCATAAACTAAAACACTTCCAATATCAGTAAAAAAGACAGAGAATTTTTTGTCCTTTCGTCCATAAATCTACCAAATAAAGCCTTCCTAGCACGAAGAAACTCGTCGGCGTCCTCTTGGATGAGTTTCTCATATGAATTATCTGGTGTAGATAGCAAAGAAGAAATGCCCTCCACGCAAAAATTACACGCCCAAGAAAACTTTAACCTAATAATTCCGCCATCTCTGCTTTGATCATCAACAGAGATAGAAAGATTCGCGCCGTCGAACTCAACATCAAATGTTGATCGATCTACTTGATTGCCAGTGAAGGTATATAAAACGACGCAATTCATCATGCCTTACTCTAGATCGTCTGCTGGTTTGTCTAGGTCGTTTCTATCCATTGCGTCCCTAACGCGCTTTTCAGTAACCTCATCTCCATTTTTGTCGACCCATTTCCAGTCTTTGGGGTCAATTCCAGCCCTCTTAAGTGCGACTGATGTTCGAGTGTCTGTGACCACTCTGACCCCATCTTTATCCACGTATCCTACTAAATATCTGATACATAAAATTTTCCGCTCTTAATTGCTCCAGCAAGGTCATCAACGGTTTTGATTGGCATGCCAGCGATATCACTCAAGACCTCTTTTCCGACTTGGCTGAAGCTCTCCCTGTATGTCTTCTGCATATAGCCAATCTTTGTTATCCCCGCCTTGGCGAGCTTACCGCCGAGCTTTAACGCGTCTCCTGCAGGTCCTGTAAGTTCCATCCCAATCGCGACAGCAGCATTCTCACCCATTGCGATTGAAGCGATGGCGCCAGCCCCAGGCACAAGAGAAAGACCTGTTAGAGCGGTATCCTCTATCGTTTTTCCCAATGATTTAGTGACAGCTTGGGCGTTATTCTGATATCCAAGAATCGGACCGCCACCGAAGCCTTGCTCAAACCAACCAGTCAGATCAGTTGGTCCGCAATAGCCTCCAATGCATTGGTTTCCGCCCGGATCCATATTATTGATTGGATCGTTAAAGCTGTAAGCGTACCGATTGGTCCCCACACCCTGCATCGTCGGGTCGAGCCAATCCGGCTGTATGAACATGGCGCTGGCCTGCGAGGCGAAGGTTGCCAGCAGAGCCGTCAGAAGGGTTTTGCGCAGAAATTTGAACATCGGAACCGGCCCCGCAGATAGAAGCTATGGGCGAGATGCTACATCAGGGATTGAAAGGCTGCCAACCCAAACCTTCGGCCTTGTCGAACATGGTCTGATTGACCCGCAGGAGGTAGTCCAGCCGGGGGCGTTCAGCCTCGGGAACTGCGTCGAGGCTCGGATACTTGGCCTCAAAGTCCTGCTTCAGGATCAGGAAGGCCGCACTTCCCCGGCGCACCATGGCCTTAACGAACAGCGGGTAGTGATCGAGGGCAATATCGGCGACGGCCATGCCATCCATGTAGCGGCCCTTGCCGATCTGATCCTCCATGACCACTTCCGCCATCACGGCGACAGTCTCGGCCTTTGTCAGCGGTTGCAGGTAAATGCCGGTTTCCATTGCGCGATCTGAGATCGGCAGGAGGTCGCGGTAATGCTGATCACGGGCTGGAAAGCCGCCGCTGGTGGCCCCAAGGTTCCAGAGCTTGCCTTCGTCATCGCGGAACTTGATCAGGACATGGATCGGCGCGCTGGCGGCGGTGGTGTCCAGCCCGATCCGCTGGCCGAGGATGATCATCAGGATCGGCATGGTCACGCAGTTGCCCTACCGGTCATCCAGGTCGTCGGCGAGCAGCTTGTTGCCGGGAATCTGGCCGTAGGGATCGGCCATGTCATAGGCGAAGGGCCGGTTGTCGTTCCATGGCCCAGCTTCAAAGAGGTAACGCCGCAGGACTTCGACCTTCGCCCAGGAATCAGCCCCTGCCGGGATCATCGCCGCAATCTCCGCCGTCATGGCGTCGATCTGTGCCAGCTCGGCCTCCACATCGACCGAGGGCATGACCAGGCGGTCCAGCTCCAGCTTGGCCTGTGCCAGGTCGATGGTCTCCATGTCCTGCGCGAAGACCGCCTTCACATCGGAACGAACGTCGGCTGAGGCGGCAGAGTTGCAGGCGCAGACAATGGCAAGGGCGATCAGGCAGGGGCTGTGGAACATGGCAGGCCGCTCAGGACAGCAGTGCGCGTTTCACCGCGTCCGGCTCTCGCTGGATCAGCCTCAGCAAGGTTGCCGCTGGCCCGCTCATCCGGCGCTGGCCCTGTTCCCATTTCCGGTAGCCCGACAGGCTCATGCCCATCAGCGGAGCCAGCTGGGCTTGCGTAAGGTGGGCCTGTTCCCGCACTTCCCGCAGGGAAAGGGGGTCATGGACGATGGCGGGGACTTCGCCCTTCGCACGGGCGAGGGCCTCGGTCATTGCCCGGATCAGATCGTGCCAAAGGTGCTCATCTCTTCTCCTTCCGGGTTGCCTTGGGTGCCGCCGCCAAGGCGGAAACGGACAGTCCGCCGATCAGCCAGCCCCTGGCCAGGACGTTGTCGACGCTGTCGTAGGACCAGCCAAGCGACGTGTAGTCGAGCGACAGATGCGGCTCGAGCCCGCGAAACTCGGGCAATTTGTTCGGGTAGGAGTACCGGAACCCGCCGTCCTGCTCGATCTCGTGCGGCGTTCCGAGGTCGGCGTAGAGCGAGGACTCGTTGGCCACGGTGTCTTCGGGTCCAGTACCGTCATCACTAACCGACGACGCCTGCGGGCCCCCGGCCGGCGACGTCGCCGGCTTGCCGGACGTGTTCGCCGGCACGTCGGTGGGCGTGAGGGTCGAACTGTCTCCGGTGAAGATCGCGTCGGGATCGAACGTGTCGGGCGGCGGCGCCGTCTCGGGCGCAAGACCCGGCGCGGGGAACGTCGGGTAAACCTGAACCCCGTCATCGCCCGCAGTGCTGGCCGGTGCCGTCGCCTGGGCCGCCGCCTCGGCCTCCGCGTCGACCGTCTGCGCACCGCACCAGTTCACCGACAGCGCCAGAAGCGCCGAGACCCCAAGCACCCTGACGCGCATCCGCACTCACCCCAACACTGCCTCGCTGAAACATCCGTACGGGCGCGTGATCCACGCAAGCAAAGTGTTCACGCAGGCGTGAGGAGAACGTGAGAGAAGATGCGGAAAGTCCGGGCCAGCGCCCGCGCCGGCCGATCGCTGCCGGTCATTGCAAAGCAGACGGTTCGTGGAGGTCGGTTCTCTGTCTCGCTGCTGAACGGGCGTGCCGCTGGAGGCGGCAATGGCTGCGGTGCGCGCGCGACATGCGGCGAGCGTGGCCGGAGGCCAGGACGGCGACCCCGGCACGAGGAAGGGGTCCAGTATGGGAAAGGCGTGAAGACCTGGGAGGTCGCTCTCTCCCCGGAAGCGCAGGAAGATCTTCTGGGGATCTACGACTGGGTTGCGGTTGGCTCAAAAGGATAAATCGCCATGGTTTCGAGAATGCACCCGCATTCGCCTAGAAGATGTGGGTTCAAGTCCCACACCGTACCCGATCACACCCGAATGCGGGTGTGGATCGTAATTTAGTTGCGAAGGTTGCGTCATGCTCAACGATCTCTTCCTCCTGATGACCGGCGCGAACCGGATGGGTATCGCGCTGGCTGCCGGGCATCCGCAGGTGCAGGCACCGGGCCGGGTGACGGCGCTTCGGGTGTGTCTGGACCAGGATGGTGGGATCGAGGCTCTGCACGTGTTGCCGCCGGAGCGGATGGCCCAGCTCTGGACCTTTCGAGACGGCAATCACAACGCCTTCCCCTTTGTGCAGGTCAAGACGCCCCTGCTCGGAGACGGTGTGACGATCGAAGGTGACGATCCGGAAGCGGTAAGGACCGCGCTCGCGTCTCGGACCGAGACCAAGACCAATTGGCCGGGGCTCTTTCCGCCCAAGCTGATCGAGCGCTGCGAAGCGCGTCACGCCGCCGTAGCGGACATCGATCCTGCCTCCGCCTGCGTCCCCGCCGTCCTGGAGCGGGGGGTGGCGGCGATGCGCGACGCGGGCTTCTCGCGCAGGCTGGCCAGCGCGATCCTCGATCACGAGGCGGATGGGCGCCTCGGGTCGGACGGGTTCGCCCTGGCAAGGGCTGCGCTCGTCGGCGACACGAACGGCAAGAGTGTAGGGCTCTATTTCGACGTCGCCGCGGGCTTCGGTGGCGGCGAGCGCCGTGGCCAGTCGACTGCGGATGTGACCCAGGAAGGACGAAGCGTCCACGCGTCCAACGTCGCCGCCGCGTTGTCGCGGTCGGCGGATGGCACTGGCGAGGGCACCTGCGGCCTGACCGGGGCGACGGCGTCGCTGCACGAAGGGCCGTTTCCCAAGCCAACGCTTCCGGTTGTCGGCGGGGCCTACATCTATGCCCGCAACGTCGAGGCCACCCGCGCGAGCCTGCGCTACGGCAGCAAGGCCCCCTACCCGGTGCGGGGCGACCTGCCGCCAGAGCTGGCCGGTGCGGTCGAGGCGCTGACGGTGGCTGGGCGCAAGGGACGGTCCTGGCGCTCCGTCCCGTCGGAGCGCGCCAAAGAGAGCGACCTACTGATCGCCGCGGTCGAGGTGGAGGCACCTATCGCCCTCGC
This sequence comes from Paracoccaceae bacterium, assembly GCA_965219015.1. Classification (GTDB taxonomy): domain Bacteria; phylum Pseudomonadota; class Alphaproteobacteria; order Rhodobacterales; family Rhodobacteraceae; genus CBDCNH01. The sequence goes on along the minus strand of CBDCNH010000005.1, from coordinate 681,929 downwards.
CGATGCCTTGGCCGGTGGCGGGACGATCCGTCGGGACGAGGCCGAAGACGGCGCGGCAGATGTCGAGCAGGTGATCGCGGCGCTTGATGCGGAACTCGCATCGCTCGGCGAAGGCGAGGAGCCGCCGAAAGCGACGCTGCTGCTGCTGCGCAAGATCGACCCCGGGAACGTCAAGGCGGTGTTGAGTCGCCGCCTGTCGGCCGAGGCGCTGCGCAATGCGGCGCAGTCCTGGGTTGCGGCGCTGAAGCATGCGCCGCCGATCAGGCTGAAGGTGAAGACCAAGGACGGCGAGCGCACGCATGGTCCTTACGCGCCCGCCCCGTTGCAACTGCCCGCCGTCACCCGCGCGACCTTCGTGCGCGGCGGGACCGAGCGTGCGCCCAGGCCCGCGCCGGCGCTCCGGCCGCAGGACGCGCTGGCGCTGTTCCTGAACGACGGCGACGCGGCCCGCATCGCGGCCGCCGCCCTGTCGACGATCCTGCGCCGGCAGGGAGATCTGCTGATCTCGACGGCCCATGAGATTTATCGCGTTGGCCTCTTCGGCGCCGACAATGCGGCGGCTCTGAGCGCCACGGGCGCGCTTGCGTTGCTGCTGGCGAAGTTGGGGCGAGACAAGGAGAACTACATGACCGGGAACGCTTACCGTCTGGGCCAGCTCTTCGCGGCTGCTGACGCGGTCCATGCGGGCTATTGCGCCGATGTACGCAACGGGTCGATGCCTCCAACGCTGCTCGGCAACGAGGTGCTCGGCATCGCGCAGCGGAGCGCGGTGAAGGGTCTCGATCTCATGGCGCTGAGGATCAGGCCCTATCACGCTTGGGCCCGTCGCCAATTGCCGCCAAAGCCGATGGTGGACGGAAAGGAGCCGTCATCTCGCGAGCGATTTCTCAAGCGTGCGTTCTGGGGATTCCGCGACATGGAACGGCTGTCTCGAAGCATCGACCGAGAGCGATTGGGGAAGATACCCGATGACCGCGCGCGGGCCGAGATGATCCTCGGCTATCTCGCAGGATCGTACGAGGCACCGAGCAAGGACGGGATAGAGAGGGACGACGCATGACAAAGCCGGACTTCAACCGGGGCACGGGCCTGCTCATCGTTGAGGTGACGGGGTCGAACCCGAATGGCGACCCCGACCTCGATGGCGCGCCACGGACCATCGGGGCCGACCAGAAGAGGCTGATCTCGCCGGTCTCGGTCAAGCGCAAGTTGCGCGACCTGGTTGCAGACGCCGACGGTCCGGCCATGCAGGCTGCACGCGATGCATTGGGGCTAAGCGCCACTGCGCACGACTATGGCATCCTCGAAAGCCGTGGACGCCGTCGCGACGAGATCGCTGCCATGCGGCGCGACCAGTTTGTTGACACCTACTGGGACGCGCGGCTGTTCGGAAACACGTTCCTCGAAAAGCTGCAGGATAAGGCCGAAAAGACGCGGGGCAAGAACGATCCCGTCCCCGACCGCAGCCACTTCATCTCCACCGGCGCCGTGCAGATCGGCCCCGGCATTTCCGTCGCACCCATCGACATCGAGCGCGGGACGCTGACCAACAAGGCCGGCGTCGAGGGCGACAAGGACCGCGGCATGGCCCCGCTCGCCTGGCAGTTCGTGCCCCATGCGATCTACGCGATGCCGTTCTTCGTGAACCCGATAGTGGCAGGCAAGGCGGGCTGCACCAAGGCGGACGTCGATCTGATGCGGTTCCTGCTGCCCCATATCTACCGCGCTACGGCCTCGGTCGCCCGGCCGGACGTCGATGTGTTGCACGCCTGGTATGCGACCCATCGCTCGCCGCTCGGCTCTTGCCCGGACTGGCGCATCCTCGACGCCCTGCGCCCGACGAAATCGGCCGATCCCGACAAGCCGTCCTCGTCGCGGACCGAATACGACATTCCCGACGCCTTGCCCGAGGAGATCACCGACCGACTGGAGACGTTCGAGGATCTCTGCGAGAGGGACTGGCCCGCAGGATGACGGACCGTCCGCCGCTCGCGCATTCCGCACCGCCGGGCGGTGCGCCGCAGACCTATCCCGACCACGTCCGCGCTGTCGTTGCGGGCGCCCTCGCCAACGCCGATGCGATGCTCGCCTTCGCGCCGCCTGAGGCCGTGCCTCTGCGGTCCGTTGTAGAGGCGGCGGCGTCCGCGCACGACCTCGGCAAGCTCGACGCAGGCAACCAGGACACCTACGCAAAGGGCCGCCAGGCTACGCCGGCCTGCGACCACGTCGATGCGGGCGTGGCACATCTGATGGCGCAGGGTGACGCGGCCGCCGCCTGGCTAATGCGGGCGCATCACGCACCGGGATTGCCGGACCGCAAGGAGCATTTTGCCGGCACAGGCGCCCCGAAGCTGCGCGGAGGCCGGTATCGCGAGGGCAAGTCGCAGAAAGGCACCGATGCCGAGGCCTCCGCCGACCTGTTGCGGCGGACCGATGGCAACCTCGCGCGGATGATCGCCTCGCACAAACGATGGGTTAGTCCGATCCCAGCAGTCGAACGCGACCGCCTCCCGCCGCTCGACATGCGCCACGCGCTGTCCTGCCTCGTCGATGCCGATCACGAGGACACCGCGCGGGCCGACGGCCACGAGCCAATGCCTGCCCCAGAACCCCGTTGGGCAGAACGGATCGCCGCGCTCGAGACCTACATCAATGACCTTTCTCCAAGCGGGAACGCCGAGCGGGACCGAAATCGCCGGGACTTCTATCACGCCTGCAAGGTAGCCAGTCCGGACGGCCCCATCATCGCCTGTGATGGTCCTGTCGGGATCGGCAAGACCACCGCCGTCGCAGCCTATCTGCTGCGACGGGCTAGAGACGAAGAACTGCGACGGCTGATCGTCGTCGCTCCGTGGACCAGCGTCATCACACAGACCGTTCGCGTGCTGCGCCGTGCGCTCGTGCTCGATGCAGAGGACTCGGAGGCGGTCGTTGCCGAACATCACCACCGGGCGGACTTCTCGGAGCGCGGACTGCGCGACCTCGCCGCGACCTGGCGCGCGCCAATCGTGGTGACGACTGCGGTGCAGTTCTTCGGAACGCTTTCGGCCCGTCACCCCGGACAGTTGCGCAAGCTGCACGCCCTACCCGGATCGGCCGTGTTCCTCGACGAGGCCCATGCCGCCCTGCCCGCCCATCTCTGGCGTCAGAACTGGACGTGGATACGCGACCTCGCGGACCGCTGGTCGTGTCGCTTCGTCCTTGCCAGCGGGTCGCTCGCCCGCTTCTGGGAGAAGGACGGCGTCGTGGACGATCCCGCGCCCATCCCCGACCTCGTCGGCAATCCGCTGCGCGACTGCCTCCTCGCGTCGGAGCGCAGGCGTGTGCGCTATGTTTCGGCCGAAACGCGCCGGGACACGATCGCCTCGCTCTGCGACCGGGTGGCAGGTGCGGACTGGCCCCCGATTGGTCATCCTCAACACAGTCGAGGCGGCCGGCCGGGTCGCACACGAGATGCGCGAACGGAAGCACGAGACCTATCACCTCTCGACTGCGCTGGCCCCCGGCGATCGCGAACCGATCATCGATGCGATCCATGAACGCCTGGCGGCTACAGCGGTCGGCGCGAGCTCGGCCGACTGGACGCTCGTCGCTACGTCCTGGGTCGAGGCGGGGGTGGACTTCTCCTTCCGCACCGCTTTCCGGGAGCGGTGGTCGGCTTCCAGCCTCATCCAGATCGGCGGTCGCGCGAACCGCAACGCGCTCTGGTCCGAGGGCATCGTTCACGACGTGCTGATGGAGGACGGATCGGTGCCGTCGCATCCCGGTGCGGACCCGGCAGCAACGGTGCTGGGAAACTTGCTAGGGCGGCATCGCTTCGCCGATCCGGGTTTCGATCCGGCCGCTCTTGTGACCGAGGCACTGGTCGAAGAGGTACGGCAAACGACGGGCGGGATCTTCCCGTGTCGCTGCTGGCGAAAGGGAGAATACTGTTCCTACAAAGATCTCACGTGCGCCGAAGAAAGCTCTGCCTTTCCCTGCGTCGCCGCCGTGGGGGATCCGATCCCGGACGAAACCCTTATGGTTATCGTCGGTGCAACGCTTCGAGAGCGTTTCCGCCGCCGCGAGAGGCCGACGTTCGGGGATCTTGTCCTGGGGACGGTCCGGCTCTGGCCTTACAAAATCCATGCCTTGACCTTGCCCGAACTGCGCCTCGGCCTCTACGACTGGACCATGAGCTACGACCCGACCTTCCTCGGCTACATGCAGGGCGTGATCGAACGCGGCAAATTGAAAACGGAGGGCGGATTCATTCTGTGACGATGTCCCTCCCCCTCTCCGCCCTCCAGCACTGGCTCTTCTGCCCGCGACAATGCGCTCTGATCCATGTCGATCGGCTCTGGGCGGAAAACCGTCTGACGGCGGAGGGGCGGGTGCTGCACGAGCGGGCCGATGCAGGCCATCACGAAAGTCGGGATGGCCTGCGGGTGCTGCGCGCGGTCCAGAAAGCGTCCGAGACGCACGGCATCCACGGGGTGGCGGACGTGGTCGAGATGCACGGACGTGTCCCCTACCCCGTCGAGTATAAGCGCGGTCGCCCCAAGGCACACCGGGCCGACGAGGCGCAGCTTTGCGGGCAGGCGATCTGCCTCGAGGAGATGACTGGTGCGGACGTGCCCGAGGGCGCGCTGTTCTATGGCAAGAACCGTCGCCGCAAGATCGTGGCGATGGACGACGCGCTGCGCGGTCTCACGCTGGAGGTCGCCGCTGAGGCACGAGCCGCCATCGGCGACGGCGTCCTGCCCCCGCCCGTCTTCGATGCGAAGCGCTGCATGGCCTGCTCCTTGATCGATCTTTGCCGTCCCGAGGCGCCGCGCGATCCGGGGGCCGAGTGGATGGACCGCCGCGTGGCCCGCGCAGGCGTGCCCGATTAGGCCGGTGAAGAAGCTTCTCAACACGCTCTACGTTACCACCGAGGGAGCCTATCTGCACAAGGATGGCGAGACGGTAGCCGTGGAGATCGACGGCGCGGTGCGTGCGCGGATACCTGCACATCTCCTCGACCAGATCGTAATGTTCGGCGAGACGGCCATGTCGCCCAGCCTCATGACCCATGCAGCCGAGACCGGGTTGTCAGTCGCCTGGCTGAGCTACTCCGGCAAGCTTGCCGGGCGTCTGGAGGGACCGCAGAAAGGCAATGTCCTGCTGCGCCGGGCCCAGCACCGCATAACGGATGATCCTGCCGCCGCGTTGACGGTCGCCCGCGCCGTCGTCGCAGCCAAGGTCGCCAACCAGCGCGCGCTCTTGCGCCGTCATCTGCGCGATTATCCGGATGCACCCGGCACCGAGGCCGTCGATGCCGCGCAGCGTCGCCTGATGGACGCGGCCCGACATGCGCTCTCCGCCCCTGACCTAGACGCGCTTCGTGGCCAAGAGGGCGAGGCGGGTCACGCCTACTGGTCCGTCTTCTCCCATCTGATCCGCAACGACGATCCGGTCTTCGCGTTCACGCGCCCGCCGCGGGATCCGGTCAGCGCGTCCTGTCCTTCCTCTACGCGCTGGCCGCGCTGGATGCCCGCGCCGCCTGCGAGGTTCATGGGCTCGACCCGCAGATGGGGTTCCTGCACCGCGACCGGCCCGGGCGCATGTCGCTTGCCCTCGACCTGATTGAGGAGGTTCGCGCACCGCTCTGCGACCGCGTCGCGCTCAGCCTGATCAACCGGCGGCAGTTGAGTCCGCGACACCTGCGGCTCGAGGAGACCGGCGCGGTGCTCTTGACCGACGAAGGCCGCAAGCTGGTCCTCACCGCCTGGCAAGAGCGCAAGCGCTCCGAACTGCGCCATCCCTGGCTGGACGAGCGCCTGCCCCTGGGCCTCGTCCTTCAGATTCAGGCGCAGATCCTCGCGCGTCACCTGCGGGGCGACGTGTCGGATTATGTCGGCTGGCTATGGAGTTGACGCGATGATGGTCCTCGTGACCTACGATGTGACGACCGACACGCGCGAGGGCCGCCGACGTCTGCGCGCCGTGGCGCGGGCCTGCGAGGACTGGGGTCAGCGCGTGCAGTTCTCGGTCTTCGAATGCGACCTCGATCCCGCGCAGTGGACGGCGCTGCGCGCCCGCCTTGTAGGGGTCATCGAGCCCTCGACGGACAGCCTTCGGTTCTACATGCTCGGCCGCGAATGGCGCCGCAAGGTCGAGCACGTCGGCGCCAAACCATCGACGGACATGGACGGCCCCCTAATCGTCTGACCGCCGGGCTGCGAACCCCGAGCGCACGGTCGAACCCCGCCGGCTTCGCACTTCCACGGAGCAAGGGTTTGCCGCTACCTTGGGATGTGCGCGGTTCTCCCCCATACTCCATCGTGAACAGGTTCGCAGATCGTGGGCCATTCCCGTTGCTCTTTCAAACCGTTAAAACCCGCCCGTCGCCCCCCTCGCGGGGGCGTGGATCGAAACCATCGGGCGGGGCTTGACCGGCCCCGAGGGCATGTCGCCCCCCTCGCGGGGGCGTGGATCGAAACGTGCCCCCCTCGCGGGGGCGTGGATCGAAACCCGGAAGAGAAACGCGTGACGCCGGGAGAATTGGTGCTGGCGGCGTCCACAAGTCGAGTCGCCCCCCTCGCGGGGGCGTGGATCGAAACTGGTAATCGAGGATTCGCCCCCCTCGCGGGGGCGTGGATCGAAACAAGTAGCCTTGCGTCGCCCCCCTCGCGGGGGCGTGGATCGAAACGAACTCGTCCGCCCCCCTCGCGGGGGCGTGGATCGAAACCGAGTCCAGATCGTCGCCCCCCTCGCGGGGGCGGGATCGAAACAAGGTCTTGCGTCGCCACCCCTCGCGGGGGCGTGGATCGAAACTTGAGCGAAGGCCCCCACAACCGCCTGTGCCACGTGGATCGAAACACCCCCTCGCGGGGGCGTGGATCGAAACGCCGGAGGCGCGGCGCCGGGTCGAGCCTCGCGCGACCGTCGCCCCCCTCGCGGGGGCGTGGATCGAAACATCGCCGCATCGCCGGGCGTCGCCGCCCCTCACGGGGGCGTGGATCGAACACCGGGCGGTCCTGCCAAGGTTCCACCACGAACGGGTCGCCCCCCTCACGGGGGGCGTGGATCGAAACTTCGACGGGTACGTCCTCAGCCAGTCGCAAGCGGGTCGCCCCCCTCACGCGAGCACGAGCGGATAGATCAGCCACAGCACCGACGGGATGGTCGCGTTCTTCGTGAACGTGGCACCCACCTCGGCGCGCTCGCGCAGCGGCTCATAGATCACGTAGTGGACGGCGAGGAACGCGCCGCAGGAGGCCGACGTACCAGGTCGACTTGATGTAGAGCGCGACCGAGGCGCCGAAGAGCGCGGTCGCGATCATCAGCACGTGAGCCCGAAGATCGCCCCCCAGCGCCGGCGCCCGGAATGGGTCGCGGTGGACGCGAGCGCGAACTGGAGGATCGGCGTGGTGAAGAGCCAGTCGATGCAGCGCGCGAAGTAGCAGTCGCGGGTGAGCGCCGACCCCAGCGCCTGCGGCACCGGCAGCGCGCCCTGGTGCGTGGGCATCGCGAAGTACGAGCAGGTCGCGATGATCGGCACGATGCCGTGCAGGATGCCGTCGGTCTCCGCGTCGGGCGTGCGCTTCTTCCCGGTGGGGAAGATCAGGGCCGAGCCGGCCGCCATCCCGAAGAGGGTGATGTAGAGGAGCGTGGAGATGCTCATGGAAGTGGCCTCGATGCCGTCTGCCGGCCCGGCCGGCGCATCGGGGCAACGGACGCCTCCGGCGACGTTCCGGCGCGCGCGGGCCGGGCGGCCACGCCGAGCCAGGCCCAAGGCACCGGCTTCGGCGGGCCCCGCGCGACCGGCGCCTCCGCCGCGGCGAGCGCCTCGTGCCAGGCGGCGACATCCCCCGGCGGCCTCCGGGAAGCGAGCTTTATCGCGGCGTCCGGGGGCACGGGGAGCGCGCGGCTCGGGCGACACGAAGATCGCCCCCGGGCCCCAAGCTCACCGGGGCCAACCGCCCGCGCGAGCCCGAGCATGTCCCCGTAGAACGCCCACGCCTCGGGCAGGCGCCGTCACGGGAGCGCCGTGTGCCCGAGGCGGGCGGTCGCGCCGGGTACCACCGCCGGGCTCAGGCCGCGGGCATCCGGGTCTCGACCATGCCGGCCCACCAGGAGCAGCCCGCGGGGATCGCGTCGTCGTCGAAGTTGTAGCCGGGGTTGTGGACGCCCGCGGTGTCGCCGTTGCCGATCAGGATGTACGAGCCCGGCCGCGCCTCGAGCATGTAGGCGAAGTCCTCGCCGCCCATGATCGGCGGCGTGTCCGTCACGACGTCGCCCGCGACGCTCCGCGCCACCTCGGCGGCGTAGCCGGTCTCGGTCTCGGCGTTGACCATCACGGGATAGCCGCGGTGGTACTCCGCGCGCGCGGTGGCCCCGAACGCCGCCGCGGTGTGCGCGGCGATGCGCGCGATGGCGGCCTCGGCCATCTCGCGCAGGCCCGCGTCGTGGGTGCGGACGGTGCCCTTCAGGTGGACGTGCGAGGGGATCACGTTGTAGGCCTCGCTCTCGGTGCGAAAGCTCGTGACCGACACCACGATGGCCTTCTGCGGATCGGTGTTGCGCGCCGCGATCGTCTGCAGCGCCAGCACCACATGCGCCGCCACCACGGTCGTGTCCACGGTCTCGTGCGGCTTCGCGGCATGGCCGCCGCGGCCCTCGAGCCGGATGTCGAACTGGTCGGTCGCGGCGAAGAACGCGCCGGGGCGGATCGCGAACTGCCCCACGGGCAGGCCGGGCATGTTGTGCATCCCGTAGACCTCCTGGATGTTCCAGCGGTCCATCATGCCGTCGTTGACCATCTCCGCGCCGCCGCCGCCGCCTTCTTCCGCGGGCTGGAAGATCACCACCGCGGTGCCGTCGAACTGCCGCGTCTCGGCGAGGTACTTCGCCGCGCCGAGCAGCATCGCGGTGTGCCCGTCGTGGCCGCAGGCGTGCATCCGGCCGGGCACGGTCGAGGCGTAGGAGAGCCCCGTCGCCTCGAAGATCGGCAGCGCGTCCATGTCGGCCCGGAGGCCGATCACGCGGCCCTTGCTGTCGGTCTTGCCGCGGATCACGCCGACGACGCCGGTGCGCCCGATGCCCTCCACCACCTCGTCGCAGCCGAACGCGCGCAGCTTCTCGGCGACCATCGCCGCGGTGCGGTGGGTGTCGAAGAGGAGCTCCGGGTTGGCGTGCAGGTCGCGCCGCCATTCGGTGATCTCGGGCAGCAGCTCGGCGAAGCGGTTCTTGACGGGCATGGCGGGGCTCCTTTCGGGGTTCGCGCAAGTGTCGCGCCGAACGCCGCCGGGCTCAACCCTGCGCGCGCATCGCGGCCACGATGGGCTCGGGCGCGGTGGCGCCGGAGTGGCGTGCCGCGGGGACCGGCGCCCCGCGCCGCATGGGCGCGGACATGCGCCGCTGCGGCGAAGATCATCGGCACGCGGCAGGCTACGCGCGGCAGTCCTGACGCGCGGACCGCGGCCGGAGTCGCAGGATGCCCGGGTCCGGCGCGTCGAGCCAAAGGAGTCGGCACGCCGCTCGCAGGGCGGGGCGAGCCGTCGGCAGGGCGGGTGGCGCGGAGGTCGTGCCGCGCGTGGGCAGCGGAGGCGAACGGGGTCACAGCGCGCCGCTCGCGTGGCGGGGCGAGCCGTCGGTGAAGCGGGTGGCGCGGAAGGGGCGGAGGTCGTGGCCCGCCGGGTGGCCGGTGGCGAGGTCGGCGGCGATGCGGCCGATGGCGGGGCCGATGCCGAAGCCGTGGCCGGAGAGGCCGGTCGCGATGACGAGGCCGGGCACGCCCGGCGCGTGGTCGAGCACCGGGAGCACGTCGGGCATGGTGTCGATCATGCCGGCCCAGGCGGCGCGGATGCGGGGCGTCTGGCCCGGGAAGGCGCGCGCGAAGCGGCGGAGGAATGCGCGCACCGCGCCGCGGTTCGGCGCGGGGTCGAGCACGCGGGCGGCCTCGAACGGGCTCGGGGCGTCGGCGTCCCAGGCCCGCGGCGTGCGCCAGGCGTCGGGGTAGCCCGCGGGGGCGGCGGGGAGGAAGCGCGTGCCGAAGGGGTTGGCGCGCAGCTCGGGCCAGAACGCGCGGGCGTGGCGGAGCGCGTCCGGGCCGAGGAAGAGCTCGTGGAACGCGCCCGGCGCCAGCGTGTAGCCGCCGTCGGCGCGGCGGCGGAAGGCGAAGGCGTCGTCGGCGGCATTGCCGGGAAAGATGTCCGGCATCGGCAGGGTGGCGGCGACGGTGGCGCGGACCGCGAGTTGCGGCAGCGCGATCCCGAGGCTGCCGAGGAAGAGCGCCGACCAGGCCCCGCCCGCGAGCACCACGGCGTCGCAGGCGATGCGCCCGCGCTCGGTCACGACGCCCGCGACGCGGCCGCCCGCGAGGTCGAGCGCGCGCACGGCGCAGTCCTCGGCGACCGCCACGCCGTCACGGACGAGCGCGCGGGCAAGCGCCGGCACCGCGACGCCCGGCTCCGCGCGCCCGTCTCCGGGCGTCCAGAGCCCGCCCGCGAGGCCGCCGAGCCAGCCCTCGCCCGCCTCAGGCATCAGCGCGCGCACCTCGCGGCGCGCGAGAAGCCGGGAGCCGAGCTGATGGGTGCGGGCATGCTCGAGCCAGCGTTCGTATCGTGCCATCGTCTTGGCGTCCCGCGCGAGGTAGAGCACGCCCTCGCGGCGGTAGCCGAGGTCCGCGCCCGCCGCCGCGCCGAGCCCCGCCCAGGCGCCCGCCGCCTCGACCATCACCGGAAGCTCCACGGGGTCCCGGCCCTGCTGGCGCACCCAGCCCCAGTTCCGCGAGGACTGCTCGCCCGCGATGCGCCCCTTCTCGGCCAGCACCACGGCGAGCCCCCGTCGGCGCAGGTGCCAGGCCGCCATCACCCCCGCGATGCCGCCGCCGATCACCACCGCGTCGGCGCGGGGCGGCAGCCGCGCCTCGAACGCGCGCGGGGTCAGGGAAGTGATCGGCGCCTCAGAGGCCATCGTCAGGCCGCCGGGCGGGTGGGCGGCGCCGCGGGGCGCCTTGGCTCCGCCGCCATCAGGCGGCGAGGCGCTCGACGAGGCGGTCGAGCATCGCCGCGCCGGCGGCGAACTCGGAGAGCGCGATGTACTCGTCGGGCTGGTGCGCCTGCGCGATGTCGCCCGGCCCGCACACGATCGCCGAGTAGCCGCCCTCCTGGAACTGCCCCGCCTCGGTGCCGTAGCTCACGACATGGGTGCCGTTGTCGCCCGTGAGCTGCCGTGCCAGCGCCTCGGCCAGGCCCTCGGGCTCGGGGCGGAGCGCGGGCACGGTCATGCGGCGCTCCGAGGTGATGCGCGCCTCGGGGCGCACCGCCTGCATCGCCGCCTCGGCCTCCGCCACGCGCGCGGTCCAGAGCGCCTCCCAGCGCGCGAAGTCGTCGCCCGGCACGACGCGGAAATCGAGCCCGAAGCGGCAGTCCTTCGCGGTGATGTTCTGCGCCGTGCCGCCCGCGATGGTGCCGACGTGGAGCGTCGTGCAGGGCGGGTCGAAGAGTGCCGCAAGCTCGCCCGGCGCGGCGGCGAAGTTCTCGGCGTTGCGCGCGTTCGCCCAGTCGATGAGCTTCGCGGCCTCCATGATCGCGTTGACGCCGCGGTGCAGGATCGAGGAATGGACCTCGAAGCCCTCGACATGCACGCGGAACCCGGTGCCGCCCTTGTGGCCGGTCACGACCTGCATCGTCGAGGGCTCGCCGACGATCACGCCCGCGGCGCGCGGCAGGTGGCGCGCCATCTCGGCGATCATCGCGGGCGCGCCGAGGCAGCCGACCTCCTCGTCGAAGCTCAGCGCCAGTTGCAGGGGCCGCTGCACGCGGGCCCCGAGCGCCTGCGGCACGGCGGCGAGGGCGAGCGCGAGGAAGCCCTTCATGTCGCAGGTGCCGCGGCCGTAGAGCCGGCCGTCGCGCTCGGTCACGGTCCAGGGGTCGCCGGTCCAGGCCTGCCCGTCGACCGGCACCACGTCGGTGTGCCCCGAGAGCACGACGCCGCCCGCGACCTCGGGGCCGACGTTGGCATAGAGGCTCGCCTTGGTGCGCTCGGCGTTCCATACCCGCGTGGACGCGACGCCGTGCCCTGCGAGATAGTCCTCGACCCAGGCCACGAGATCGAGGTTGCTGTCGCGGCTCACGGTCGGGAAGGCCACGAGCCGCTCGAGGATGGCGCGCGCGCTGTCGGTCATGGGAGCCTCCGGGCAAGTGACGCCCGACGGTGCGGCCGCGGGAAGGCCGCGTCAAGCGCAGGCGCCCTCTTTCGCGCCATCCGCCTTTTCACCGGGCACAAGCGGCGCGAAAGTCGGTTGCCCGGTGCCGAAAACTTGCTAACACTTTCACAACCCTTCACGGACCCGTTCCGATCCCGCTATTCCCCTTCATCGACATGCCGACTGCAACAGGGAACCGCCGATGCCCGATGGGGCGCAGCCCATCCTCGACGTGACGGACCTCCGAACCGTGTTCCGCACCCGCGCGGGCGACGTTCATGCGGTCAATTCGGTCAGCTTCTCGCTGCGCCCGGGCGAGCTTCTCGGCGTCGTCGGCGAGAGCGGCTCGGGGAAGTCGGTGACGATGATGTCGCTCATCGGCCTCCTGCCGCAGCCGCCCGCCGACATCTGCGGCGGCCGCGTGGCGTTCGGCGGGCGCGACCTCCTCGCCACCCCGGAAGCCGACCTGCGCCGGATCCGCGGCGCCGACATCGGCTTCATCTTCCAGGATCCGATGACCTCGCTGAACCCCGTGTTCACCGTGGGCTACCAGATCCGCGAGCCCTTGCGCCGGCACCTCGGGATGACCAAGGCGCAGGCGTCGGGTCGCGCGCTCGAGCTGATGAACCTCGTCGGCATCCCGGACGCGAAGCGCCGGCTCGGCGACTACCCGCACCAGTTCTCGGGCGGGATGCGGCAGCGCGTGATGATCGCCATAGCGCTTGCCTGCGACCCGAAGGTGCTCATCGCCGACGAGCCGACGACCGCGCTCGACGTGACGATCCAGGCGCAGATCATTGAGCTCGTTAGCGACCTCCGCCACAAGCTCGGCATGGCGATCATCTGGATCACGCACGATCTCGGCGTCATCGCGGGCATCGCCGACCGGGTGATGGTGATGTACGGCGGCCAGGTGGTCGAGCACGGGCCGTCCGCCACCGTGTTCGACGACCCCCAGCATCCCTACACGCGCGCGCTCCTGACCACGGTGCCGTCGATCCGCGGCCCCCGCACCGCCAAGCTCAACGTCATCGAAGGCCAGCCGCCGATCCTCTTCGCGCCGCCCGGCGCCTGCCCGTTCCGCGACCGCTGCGCGCACGCCTTCGACCGCTGCGCGCGCGAGAACCCGCCACGCTACGACGTGGGCCACGGGCACGATGCCGCGTGCTTCTGGGATCCCGCGACCGGGGCGCCGCGCCATGTCTGAGGCCCCCGCCCTCGTGGAGGTTCGCGACCTCAAGATGTACTTTCCGATCCATGCGGGGCTCCTGAAGCGCCACGTCGGCGACGTGAAGGCGGTGGACGGCGTGAGCTTCGACATCGCCGAGGGCGAGACGCTCGGGCTCGTGGGCGAGTCGGGCTGCGGCAAGTCCACCTGCGGGCGGGCGCTGCTGCGGCTCTACGACATCACCGCGGGCTCGATCCGCATCGCCGGGCGCGAGATCGGCGACGTGCCGCAGTCCGAGCTGCGCCCGCTGCGCCCGGCGATGCAGATGGTGTTCCAGGACCCGCAGGCGTCACTCAATCCGCGCATGACGGTGGCCGCGATCATCGGCGAGCCGCTCGACGAGCACACCCGGATGGGCCGCGCGGAGAAGCTGGCGAAGATCTACGAGCTGATGGACGCGGTGGGCCTCAACCGGACCTTCGCCAACCGCTATCCGCACGCCTTCTCGGGCGGCCAGCGGCAGCGCATCGGCATCGCGCGGGCGCTGGCGCTCAACCCGAAGTTCATCGTCTGCGACGAGCCCATCGCGGCGCTCGACGTGTCGATCCAGGCGCAGGTGGTGAACCTGCTCGAGGAGCTGCAGGACCGCTTCGGGCTGACCTACCTCTTCATCAGCCACGACCTCAGCATGGTGCGCCACATCGCCGACCGCGTGGCGGTGATGTACCTCGGGCGGATCGTCGAGATCGGCCACCGCGAGGCCCTCTACGCCGACCCGCTGCACCCCTACACGCAGGCGCTGCTGTCGGCGGTGCCCGAGCCCGATCCCGACGTGGAGGGCGCGCGGACCCGCGTGATCCTGCAGGGCGACGTGCCCTCGCCCGCGAACCCGCCCGCGGGCTGCAACTTCTCGACGCGCTGCCCGCGCGTCATGGACATCTGCCGCACCGTCGATCCCGTGATGGCCGAGGTGGCACCGGCGCGGTTCGCCGCGTGCCACCTCTACGCGGCCTCCGCGACGGCGTCCGGCGTGGCACCCGACACAGTGGAAATGCAGCAAGGAGAGGATGCATGAACTTCAGAACGGCCCTACTCAGCGCCACCGCCGCGGTGGCGCTCGCCCCCGCCGCCTTCGCCGAACGCGGCTCGGACGGCGAGGTCAAGCTCATCTACTGGCAGGCGCCCTCGATCATGAACCCGTATCTGTCGGGCGGAACCAAGGAGCTCGAGGCGGCGGCGCTCGTTCTCGAGCCGCTCGCCCGCTACGACGACAAGGGCACCCCCGTGCCCTACCTCGCCACCGAGATCCCGACGCTCGACAACGGCGGCGTGAGCGAGGACCTCACCACGATCACCTGGAAGATCAAGCCGGACCTGAAGTGGTCCGACGGCACCCCGTTCACCGCCAAGGACGTGGTGTTCACGGCGCAGTACTGCATGGATCCCGCGGGCGGCTGCGCGCAGGGCGCGAAGTTCGAGGGCGTGGACAAGGTCGAGGCGCTGGACGACCTGACCGTCAAGGTCACGTTCAAGGAGCCGAAGCCGTTCCCGTACGGCCCGTTCGTGGGCTACCAGGCGCCGATCATCCAGGCCGCGCAGTTCGCCGATTGCCTCGGGGCCAAGGCGCCCGAATGCACCGAGGCGAACTTCAACCCGATCGGCACCGGGCCGTTCGCCGTCACGGACTTCCGGCCGAACGACGTGATCCAGATGAAGGCCAACGAGAACTACCGCGACCCGGCGAAGCCCGCGTTCGCGACGCTGACCTTCAAGGGCGGCGGCGACGCGGCCGCGGCGGGCCGGTCGGTGATGGAGACGGGCGAGTACGACTACGCCTGGAACCTGCAGCTCTCGCCCGAGGTGCTGCAGGGCATGGCGGCCGCCGGCAAGGGCGTGCCGATCTCGGCCTTCGGCACGCTCGTCGAGCGCATCGAGATGAACATGACCGACCCCTCGCCGTCGCTCCCCGAGGGCGAGCGCTCGACCGCCAAGCACCCGCATCCGTTCCTCACCGACGTGCGCGTCCGCGAGGCGCTCTCGAAGGCGATCGACCGCGAGCTCCTCGTCGAGATCGGCTACGGCCAGGCCGGGCGGCCGACGTGCAACCTCGTGCCCGCCCCGGCGAACTACGCCTCCGACAACACCGGCTGCATCCCGCAGGACATGGAGGGCGCGAAGAAGCTCCTCGACGACGCGGGCTGGACGGTGGGACCGGGCGGCGTGCGGATGAAGGACGGCAAGCCGCTCGAGATCCTCTACCAGTCGTCGGTCAACGCCGTGCGGCAGGACTTCCAGGCGCTCATCAAGCAGTGGTGGGAGGAGCTCGGCGCCAAGGTCGAGCTGAAGACCGTCGACTCCTCGGTGTTCTTCGGCGGCGATCCGGGCTCGCCCGACACGTTCCAGAAGTTCTACGCGGACGTGGAGATGTACGCCAACAACTTCGACGGGACCGACCCCGAGAACTACCTCGCGTCCTACACCTGCAACAAGGCGCCGCGCCCCGAGACGCAATGGCAGGGCGAGAACATCAACCGCTACTGCGATCCCGAGTACGACAAGCTCGTGGCCGAGCTCGGGCGGACGGGCGAGCTCGCCCAGCGCGAGGAGATCGCCAAGAAGCTCAACGACATGCTGACGAAGGACAGCTTCACCATCGTGGGCCTCGTCGACCGTGGCCGCGTCTCGGCGCATTCCAACAGCCTCGGCGGGGTCGTCCTCAACACCTGGGACAGCGAGCTCTGGAACGCGGCCGACTGGTACCGCGTCAAGAACTGAGCCATCCGCGGCCGCCCGTCACCGGGCGGCCGCACCTCCTCGAAAGGGCGCGCCCATGCTGACCTTCGCGTTCCGTCGCCTCCTCGTCGCGATCCCGACGCTCCTCTTCATCAGCCTCGTGATCTTCCTCCTCCTCGACCTCGCGCCCGGCGATCCGATGTCGCAGGTGCCCCTCACGGTGCCGCCCGAGGTCAAGGCCAAGATGCGCGAGGCGCTCGGCGCCGACCAGCCGATGATCGTGCGCTACGGGCTCTGGCTGAAGCAGTTCTTCGTCGTCGAGCCCCTGCACATCATCGGCAGCTTCACCGGCGTCGATCTCGCCGGCAAGGCGCAGCGCGTGATCTCCTGGCAGACCCGCAGCCCCGTCGCCGACATCATCGCCCAGCGCCTGCCGCAGACGCTCACCGTCGTCGGCATGTCCTACCTCGTCGGCATCCTCATCGCGGTGCCGATCGGGGTGATCTCCGCCTACCGGCAGTATTCCTGGTTCGACCAGATCGGCACCTTCGTGTCGATGATCGGCTTCTCGGTGCCGACGTTCTTCACCGGCGTGCTCCTCATCGTGATCTTCTCGGTCCAGCTGCACTGGTTCCCGTCGATCTACGACACCACGCTCAGGGTGACGGACTGGCATACGTTCGGGCTGCAGGTGCGCCAGATGGTGATGCCCGTGGCGGTGCTGGCGCTCTACAACGCGGCGCAGATCAGCCGCTTCATGCGCGCCTCGATGCTCGACAACCTCGGGCAGGACTACGTGCGGACCGCCCGCGCGAAGGGGCTCTCGGAGCGCGTGGTGGTCCTCGTCCACGTGCTCCGGAACTCGCTCATCCCGGTCGTGACGGTGATCGCGCTCGGGGTGCCCACGATCTTCGGCGGCGCGATCATCACCGAGCAGGTGTTCAAGGTGAACGGGCTCGGGCAGCTCCTCATCACCGCGATCTACGCCAACGACCTGCCGATGGTGCAGACGCTGACGTTCATCTTCGCGATCCTGATCGTCTTCTTCAACCTCGTCGCCGACGTGCTCTACGGCGTGCTCGACCCGAGGATCCGCTATGACTGACGCCGCCACCGACGCCGCCCCGCCCGCCACGCTCGAGCGCGCGATGCGGCCGCCGCGCAACCAGTGGTGGGACGTGTGGGACCAGTTCCGCACCCACCGCGGCGCGCTCCTCGGGGCGGCGGTGTTCGTGGCCATCGTGCTCTTCGTGGTCGTCGGGCCCTACCTCTGGACCATCGACCCGACGCTCAACCAGATCCGCCAGCGCAACCAGGGGCTCACGCTCGCGCATCCGCTCGGCACCGACCAGCTCGGCCGCGACATGCTCGCGCGCATGATGGCGGGCGGCAAGGTCTCGCTCGCGGTCGGCGCCACGGCGATGCTGATCGCGGTCTCGCTCGGCACCACCGTCGGCCTCCTCGCGGGCTTCTTCCGCCGGCTCGACGGCGCGCTCATGCGCTTCACCGACCTCTTCCTCGCGCTGCCGCTGCTGCCGCTCCTCCTCGTCATGGTCACGCTCTTCCGCCAGCCGCTCGCGACGCGGTTCGGGCCCGAGGCGGGGACGTTCATCCTGATCGTCGGCGCCATCGGCATCACCTCGTGGATGCAGACCGCGCGGATCGTGCGCGGCGAGGTGCTGGCGCTGAAGGAGCGCGAGTTCGTGCTCGCCGCGCGCTCGATCGGCACGCCCGCGCGGCGGATGATCCTGCGGCACGTGCTGCCGAACGTGCTCTCGCCGATCATGGTGTCGGCGACGCTCGGCATCGCCACCGCGATCATCACCGAGAGCGCGCTGTCGTTCCTCGGCCTCGGCTTCCCGCCCGACTTCCCGACCTGGGGCCGGCTGCTCTACGACGGCGTGGACTACCTGCAGCTCTACCCCGAGCGCGTGATCTGGCCCGGCATCGCGATCTCGCTCTCGGTGCTGTCGGTGAACTACATCGGCGACGGCCTGCGCGACGCGCTCGATCCGCGCATCCGCGGCCGCTAGCGACGCGGCGCTTTACGGCGTCGACGCCGCCGGGCAATCTCCGCGCGTGATGATGGGCCAACCCGCAGACCCCGGAGCCGACCGCCGTCCCATCGCCGCGCGGGGGTCGCGCCTGGCCGGGGCCGCGGCCGGGGTCCTGATCCGCCGCGGTGCGTCGCCCGACGCGATCTCGCTGGCGGGCATGGCGGCGGCCCTTGTCGCAGGCGCCGCGTTCGCCGCCGCACCGCGCTGGCCCGCGCTCTGGCTCGCCGCTGCGGTACTGGTGCAACTGCGGCTCGCGGCGAACCTTCTCGACGGCATGGTGGCGCTCGGGCGCGGCGTGGCGTCCCCTACGGGCGAGATCTTCAACGAGATCCCCGACCGGGTGTCCGACACCGCCGTGCTCGCGGGGCTTGGGGTCGCGGCGGGGTCGCCCGCGCTCGGGCTCGCCGCCGCCCTCGCGGCGATGGCGACCGCCTACGTCCGCGCCACCGGCAAGGCGCTCACGGGGCGGAGCGACTACTGCGGCCCCGGCGCCAAGCAGCACCGCATGGCGATCGTCACCGTCGCGGCGCTGGTCTGCCTCGCGGCGCCGGACCGCATCGCGGAGCCCGTCCCGGCGGGCGCGCTCTGGCTCGTGCTCGTTCTCGCCTGCCTCACCGCCGCTCGCCGCTTGCGCCGGCTCGCGCGCGCGCTCCGGGCCTGATGTTCGCCCTGCAGCCCTGGCCCGTCGTGTTCGCGAACGGCGTGACGGTGCTCCTCGTCGCCGCGGTCGGCGCAGCGCTCGCCGCCGCGCTCGTCGTCATCGCGGCGCTCTCGCTGACCGGCGCCGCCCCGCCGGCGCTCCGGCGCGAGCTCTGGCTCCGCCTCGGCTCCTGGCTCGTGCTGCTGCCCCTGATGATCGGCCCGGTGCTCGCGGGCCGCGCCTGGACGATCGTTGCGGTGGCGCTCCTCGGCGCGCTCTGCCTCCGCGAGTACTGCCGCGCGACCGGGCTCTTCCGCGAGCCCGCGGTACAGGCGACGGCCCTCCTCGGGCTCTTCGCCGAGACCTTCGCGGCGCTCGACCACTGGTACGGCTTCTTCGTCGCGATCCCGTCGCTGACGATCGCGCTCATCGCCGTCGTCTCGATCCCGTCCGACCGGCCCGGGGGCTACATCCAGCGCACCGGGCTCGGCGTGTTCGGGTTCATGCTCTTCGGCTCCGGGCTCGCGCATCTGGGCTACATGGCCAACGACGCGAACTACCGGCCCATCGTGCTCATGCTGCTCCTAACCGTGGCGCTCAACGACGTCGCGGCCTTCACCGTCGGCAAGCTCGCGGGCGGGCCGAAGCTCCTGCCCGCCACCAGCCCCGGCAAGACCCGCTCCGGCGCGGTGGGCGCGCTCGTCCTCATCGCGCCCCTCGTCGCCTGGCTCGGGCACGGCATCTTCGCGGGCACGCCGATGGACCGGCTCTGGCTTCTCCTTGCCTTGGGCGCTCTGGTGAGCGTGGCGGCGCAGGCGGGCGACCTCATGGTCTCGTCGATCAAGCGCGACCTCGGGATCAAGGACATGGGCGTCGTGCTGCCGGGCCACGGCGGCGTGCTCGACCGCTACAACAGCCTCCTCCTCGTCGCCCCCGCGACGTTCCACCTGATCGGCTACTACGTCGGCTTCGGGCTCGACCAGCCGGTGCGGCTGATGACCGGATGACCGGCTGGAAGCTCCGTCCGGCCCGCGACCTGCACCTTGCGCCCGGCGCGCGGCTGCGCTCGCACCTGCGCGAGACCGGGCTCGCGGGCGTGGCGGCGGGGACGCTCTGGCGGGCCGCGACGCGCGGCTACCTCGCGCTCGCGCACCGGCTCGAAATCACCGGGCGCGAGCACCTGCCGCCCGAGCCGCCCTGTGTGCTCGTCGCCAATCACACGAGCCACCTCGACGCGCTCTGCCTCGGCGCCGCGCTTCCGGGGCGGCTCGCGCGGCGCGCCGTGGCGCTCGCGGACGGCGACGTGTTCTTCGGCACGGCCGCCGGCGCGGCCTTCGCCGCGACCGCGCTCAACGCCCTGCCGATCTGGCGCGGCCGCACCTCGCCCGAAGACCTTGCGCTCCTCAGGACACGGCTCGTGGAGGACGCGTTGGTGTTCGTCCTCTTCCCCGAAGGCACCCGCGCGCGCGACGGCGTGATGGCGCGGTTCCGCCCCGGCCTCGGCGCCTTCGTGGCGGGCACTCCGGTGCCGGTCGTGCCGTGCCATCTCGAGGGCGCGTTCGCCTGCTGGCCGGCGTCGCGCGCCTGGCCGCGGCCGGGCAGGCTCCGCCTCCGGATCGGCCCGCCGATGACGTTCGGGGAGGTCGCGAACGACCGCGCGGGTGCCCTCGAGATCGCGGCGGCGACCGAGCGGGCGGTCCGCGAGCTTGCCGCCGCTACGTGACTTCGCGCCGGATGCGCCGCACCGCGAGCCACACGCCGATCACCACGATCGGCGTCAGCACGGCCGTGACCGCGAGCTTCGAGATGCCCATCGGCTCGGCGACCGCGAGCACGACGTAGCTCGCGAGGTTGACGGCGTAGTAGCTGATCGCCACCACCGACAGCCCCTCGACCGTGCGCTGGAGCCGCAGCTGCAGGTCCGCGCGCCGGTCCATGCTGGCCAGAAGTGCCGCGTTCTCCGCCGAGCGGTCCACGTCGAGACGCGTCCGCAGAAGGTCGCCCACGCGCACCGCCCGCTCGGCCATGCTCCGCAGGCGCGCCTCCGCGGACTTCACCGTCCGCATCGCGGGATCGAAGCGGCGCATCATGAACTCGGCGAAGGTCTGCCGCCCGCGCCAGCGCGCCTCGCGCAGCGCGCCGATGCGCTGCGTCACGAGCGCCTCGTAGGCCCCCGTCGCGCCGAAGCGGAAGGTGGACTTCACCAGCAGGTTCTCGAGCTCGGACGAGATCGCGAGGAGCACGTCGAGCGTCGCCTCGGCGCCCCGCGTGTGGTGCGTGAGGTCGCCCACGATCTCCGAGAGCTGCGCGTCGATCTCCGCCATCTTCGGCCCGAGGTCGCGCGCGCGCGCCAGCCCCAGCATCGACATCGACTTGTAGGTCTCGATCTCGCAGAGCCGCTGCACGATCCGCCCCACCCGCCGCTCGCCGGTGTCGGGATGGACGAACACCGCGAAGCGCATGTGCCCCGCCGCGTCGATGCGGAAGTCGCCCGCGACGATGGCCGTGCCGTCGAGCACCTCCGCGCAGGCCAGGCTCTCGGGCACGAACCATTCGGCGAGCCGGCCCGCGATGGCGTGCGGGTCTTCGGGCATCAGCTCGACCCGGATCAGCGCCGAGGTGAGCCGCGTGCCCGGCGCGTGGCCCAGCCAATCCGTCGGGAAGACGTCGAACATGCGCGGGTCGAACGGCCGGTCGCCGATGTCGTCGCTGAACACGGTGTAGGTGACGAACTCGGTGTGGCTCTCCCATTTCAGCGTGTGCCGCCCGAGGGCGCCGAAGAAATGCGTGGCCCCGTCCTTGGGATGCGCGCCGCCGAAGCGCTCGAGGAGCGCCAGCAGATGCGTCCGGTCCGCCGCTCGGTCGCGGTTGGCGGCGTCCTGCGGCTGCTTCACCGCGAGGTAGACCGCATGGCAGGGCGCCGTCAGCGCCGGAAACGGACGCGCATGGAGCTCGTTGGCCATCGCATAGCGCAGCGGATGGTCGGGAATGGGCGGCATGGCGTCTTTCGCGGGGGCGTCGCGGAAGCCTAGAGGAGATGCCCGCGTGGCGGAAGCGGACCGCGGCGGTTTCGCCCGACGTGTCGCTTTTGCCTCACCGCGCCGCTTGACCGGTGCGCGGCAGGCGCCCTATGCCTGCCGCGAGCCCCCGCGGAGCAGACCGTGGCGCAAGACCGGCCGCAGCCTCCGATCGGGATCGACCTCGGCACCACGAATTCTTTCGTCGCGTGCTTCGAGGACGGCGCGCCGCGGCTCATCGGCGACGCGCGCGGGGTCGTGCTCACGCCGTCGGTCGTCTCCGAGGCACGCGGCGGCCTCCTCGTCGGCGAGGCCGCGCGCGACCGGCTCGCGACGCATCCCGAGGCCACCGCGGCGGCGTTCAAGCGCCGCATGGGCACCGACGCCGAGATCCGCTGCGGCACACGGCGGTTCCGCCCGGAGGACCTCGCGGCGCTCGTCCTCGGCCGCCTCAAGGCCGACGCCGAGGCCGACCTCGGCACGCCGGTGCGCGACGTGGTGGTCTCGGCGCCCGCCTATTTCAACCAGCCGCAGCGTGAGGCCACGGCGCGGGCCTGCGCGCTCGCCGGGCTCAGCGCGGTCCGCCTCGTCAACGAGCCGACCGCAGCGGCGCTCGCCTACGGCCTCGAGGACCGCGGCGGCGAGAGCCAGTTCCTCGTCTTCGACCTCGGCGGCGGCACCTTCGACGTGACCGTGCTCGACCATTTCGAGGGCGTGATGGAGGTCCGCGCTTCGTCGGGCGACGCCTTCCTCGGCGGCGAGGACTTCACCGAGGCGCTCGCGCGCGTCGTGGCGGACCGGCTCGGAGAGGACTGGCCGTCGCTGCCGCGGGCCGACCAAGCGGTGCTCCGGCTCCAGGCCGAGGCGCTGAAGCGCCGCCTCACCGCCACCGACACCGCGGAGGTGACGCTGACGCTGCGCGGCGAGGCCCGGACGCTCGCCGTGGACCGCGCCGCCTTCGAGGCCGCCGCGGCGCCGCTCGTGAAGCGCCTCCTCAGGCCCATCGAGCGCTGCCTCTACGGCCGCCAGGGCGACGCGCTGCGGCTCGACCGCGTCATCCTCGTGGGCGGCGCGACGCGGGTGCCGTTCATCCGGGCGTTCGTCGCGCGCCAGTTCCGGGTGCTTCCCGAGATGTCGATCGACCCCGACCACGCCGTCGCGCTCGGCGCGGCGGTGCAGGCGGCGCTCGTGGCCGAGGACCGCGGGCTCGGCGACCTGGTGATGACCGACGTGAGCCCGTTCTCCATCGGCATCGCCGTCGCGCGCACGACCCGCGAGGGCCGTCGGCTCACGGGGTACTTCCGGCCCATCATCGAGCGCAACACGCCGCTGCCCGCCAGCCGCGAGGAGATCTTCGCCACCATCGAGGACGGCCAGCGCCAGATCACCGTCGAGGTCTTCCAGGGCGAGGCCGCCAAGGTGGCCGACAACGTGGCGCTCGGCCGCTTCGAGGTCGCCGTGCCGCCGGCCCCTACGGGCGAGGAAAGCGTCGCGATCCGGCTCACCAGCGACACCTCGGGGCTGATCGAGGCCGACGCCCGCGTGCTCTCGACCGGGCGCACCTCCGGCCTCGTGATCCGCGGCACCGCGACGGGCCTCGCCGAGGCCGAGCTCCCCGCCCGGCTCAGGGCGATGGCCCGGCTGAAGCTGCATCCCCGCGAGGCCGAGGAGAACGTGGCGCTCCTCGCGCGCCTCGGGCGGCTCTGCCAGATGACCGCGGGCGCGGACCGCGAGCGGGTCGTGACGATGATGGCGGAGTTCGAGGCCGCCGTGGAGGACCAGGACCCCGCCCGCATCGAGGCGCTCCGGGGCGAGACCGGCCGGGCGCTCGACCGCATCGACGACGTCTATGGCAGCTGACCGCTGGCCCTGGGCGCCGCTCGGCCTCACCGCGGGCGCGGGCGCCGCCGCCGTGCGCCGCGCCTATGCGGCACGCCTCAAGGCCATCGACCGCGCCGACCCCGCAGCCTTTCAGGCGCTCCGCGATGCCTACGAAGCGGCGCTCGATCGTGCGCGCGCGGCGCCCGGCGCCGCGCGCCCCTCGATCGCCAGCCTCGTCGGCGACCCTGCCCTCCTCCCGCCCGGCCCGCCTGCGGCGCAGGTCATGCTCCCGCCCTCCGCGGTCCCCGCGCACGATCCCCTCGCGCAGCCCCTTGCGGATGCGCTCGCCGCCATCGACGCGCTGCCCCCCGCCGCGTTCGCCGAGGCCCGGCGGCGCTTCGACATCCTCGTCGCCGACCGGCTGCCGCGCCTCGCGGTGCCGGACCTCGCAGCGCTGGCCTCCGCCGCCATCGCGACCGACCGCGACGTCCGCGCCGGCCTCGAGCGCCGCATCCTCGCCTACCTCGCGTGCCTCGGCGAGGAGCGGAAAGACCGCCTCGACGCCGACCTTGCGATCTTCCTCGACGACACCTTCGGCTGGTCGCAGGACGCCATCGTCGCGAAGCACCGCCTCGCGCGCCTGCCAGCGTTCGCGGATATCAGCTGCGAGATCGCCCACCTCGTCGATCCCGTGGACCACGAGGCCCCGCCGGCCGCGAGCCGGGCCTACGGTTGGGTCCTCGTCATCGCGTCGGTCCTCTGCGGCATCGCTTTCTGCGTGGTGCCGAGAACGCCCGACGCCCGGGCCGTGATGCTCGTCGTGGGCGTGGCCTCGTTCCGATACGCCGTCAACGGCCTAGACCGTGCCGAACGCTTCGTCATCGGCCTCCTGCGCCGCCCGTCGCTTGCCGCGCGCGTCCGCCGCGCCCGCAACGCGCGCCTCGACCGACTCTACGGCGCAGCCATCACCAGCGCGCGGGAACGCTCGATCCCCCGCGTCGCGATCACCTTCGCGCTCCTCGTCGTCCCCTTGCTGTCCTGGGCCTGGCGCTGGTGAGCCCCTCGACGCCGGCGAGGCCGACGCACGCCGCGGGCGGCTCCGTCGGGCAACGGCGCGTGCCGACCGTAGCGGCGTCGCGAGCCGCCCTGGAGGCCCGGAGCCCGGCCCGGATGGACATGGCCCTCGACGCGCGTATGGTTCCTCACGAGAAAAGGACGCGACCCATGCTGCGGCTCTTCACCGACTTCAACGCGATCACCCCGGACGATGAGTGCTGGATCCTCGTGCATGACGGGTCAGACGTGACGCCTGACCTCGTCAAGCCGGGCGACAGGGTCTTGCTTTACCAGGACGCGGACGATTTCGAGGTCGAGGCGACGATCGACGAACGGTTCGTCGCCATCTTGCAGCGCCGCGCCCTCGTCGCCCTTCCCGACTGGGACACCATGCGGGAGATCACCGCCTGACCGCCTACTCGATCTTCGGCAGGAGCTCGTCGAGCGACTTCTTCGCGTCGCCGTAGAACATGCGGGTGTTCTCCTTGAAGAAGAGCGGGTTCTCGATCCCGGAATAGCCGGTCCCCTGCCCGCGCTTCGAGACGAAGACCTGCTTGGCCTTCCAGACCTGCAGCACCGGCATCCCGGCGATGGGCGAGTTCGGGTCGTCCTCGGCGGCGGGGTTCACGATGTCGTTGGAGCCGATCACGATGGCCACGTCGGTCGTGGGGAAGTCGTCGTTGATCTCGTCCATCTCCATCACGATGTCGTAAGGCACCCGCGCCTCGGCGAGGAGCACGTTCATGTGGCCGGGGAGCCGCCCCGCGACCGGGTGGATCGCGAAGCGCACGGTCTTGCCGGCGGCGCGGAGCTTGCGGGTGAGCTCGCTCACCGCCTGCTGCGCCTGCGCCACCGCCATGCCGTAGCCCGGCACGATGATCACGCTGTCGGCCTCGTTGAGGGCGGCCGCCACGCCGTCGGCGTCGATCGCGACCTGCTCGCCCTCGATGGCCTGCGCCGGCCCCGTGGTGCCGCCCCAGCCGCCGAGGATCACCGAGACGAACGAGCGGTTCATCGCGCGGCACATGATGTAGCTCAGGATCGCCCCCGAGGAGCCGACGAGCGCGCCCGTCACGATGAGGAGGTCGTTGCCGAGCGTGAAGCCGATCGCCGCCGCGGCCCAGCCCGAGTAGCTGTTGAGCATCGACACGACCACGGGCATGTCCGCGCCGCCGATCCCCATGATGAGGTTGTAGCCGACGAAGCCCGCGACGATGACCACGAGGAGCATCGTCCAGATCCCCGCGCCGCCGAAGTAGATCAGCCCCAGCACGAGGCAGAGCGCGACCGCGCCGACGTTGAGCCAGTGCCCGCCCGGCAGCTTCACGGGCGTGCCGTCGATGCGCCCGGCGAGCTTGCCGAACGCGACCACCGAGCCCGTGAACGTCACCGCTCCGATGAACACGCCGAGGAACTCCTCGACCTTCAGGATCGCGATCTCGACCTCGTCCTTGAAGTAGAGCTTGAGCGCGAAGCCCCCGAGCGTCGTCGGGTCGCCGCCGGCCGCCTTCAGCGCCAGCACGTGCCCGAGCTCGAGGTCGGCGTTGAGCCCGATGAACACCGCCGCGAGGCCGACGAAGGAATGGAGCGCCGCCACGAGCTGCGGCATCTCGGTCATCTCGACGCGGGTGGCGGCGATCCAGCCGAGGACCGCGCCGATGGCGATCATCACCACGAGGATGACATGATGCCCCACGCCCGGCCCGAAGATCGTGGCCAGGACCGCGAGCGCCATCCCGGCGATGCCGTAGAGCACCGCGCGCTTGGCGCTCTCCTGCCCCGACAGCCCGCCGAGCGACAGGATGAAGAGGATGGCCGCCGCGATGTAGGCGGCCGAGACGATCCCGATGGGCATCCGCTTCCCCTCAGCTCTTCTGGAACATGGCGAGCATCCGCCGGGTGACGAGGAAGCCGCCGACGATGTTGATCGACGCGATCAGCACCGACACCGCCGCGAGCAGCACCACGAGCCAGTTGCCCGAGCCGATCTGCAGGAGCGCGCCGAGGATGATGATCCCCGAGATCGCGTTCGTCACCGCCATCAGCGGCGTGTGGAGCGCGTGGCTCACGCCCCAGATCACCTGGAAGCCGATGAAGCACGCGAGCGCGAACACGATGAAGTGCTGCATGAAGCTCTCGGGCGCCCAGATGCCGACGAGGAAGAGGACCGCCGCCCCGGCCGCGAGGAGCGCGACCTGGGTGCGCGTCTCGGCCCTGAACGCCGCCACCTCGCGCGCGCGGGTCTCGGCCGGCGTCAGCGGCTTCTCCTTCGGCTTCGGCGCGACGCGCCCGATGGCCGCGACCTTGGGCGGCGGCGGCGGGTAGGTGACGGCGCCGTCGTGGGTGACGGCGGCGCCGCGGATCACGTCGTCCTCCATGTTCACCGCGAGGACGCCGTCCTTCTTCGGCGTGAGGTCGGCGATCATGTGGCGGATGTTGGTGGCGTAGAGCGTCGAGGCCTGCGCGGCCATGCGGCTCGGATAGTCGGTGTAGCCGACGATCGTGACGCCGGTGTCGGTGACGATCTTCTCGTCCGGCACCGTCAGCTCGCAATTCCCGCCGCGCTCGGCGGCGAGGTCGCAGATCACCGAGCCCGGCTTCATCGCGGCGACCATGTCGGCGGTCCAGAGCTTCGGCGCGTCGCGGCCGGGGATCAGCGCCGTGGTGATGACGATGTCGACCTCGGGCGCCTGCGCGCGGAAGAGCTCGAGCTGCTTGTCGCGGAACTCCGGGCTCGAGGGCGCGGCATAGCCGCCCGTGGCCGCGCCGTCCGCCGCCTCGGGGAAGTCGAGCATCAGGAACGTGGCGCCCATGCTCTCGATCTGCTCGGCGACCTCGGGGCGCACGTCGAAGGCGCGGACCTGCGCGCCGAGGCTCGCCGCGGTGCCGATGGCGGCGAGCCCCGCGACGCCCGCGCCGATCACGAGGACGCGCGCGGGCGGCACCTTGCCCGCCGCCGTGACCTGACCGGTGAAGAAGCGCCCGAAGTTGGCGGAGGCCTCGATCACCGCGCGGTAGCCCGCGATGTTGGCCATCGACGACAGCGCGTCCATCTTCTGCGCCCGGCTGATCCGCGGCACCATGTCCATCGCGAGCGCCGTGGCACCGCGGTCGCGCAGCGTCTCGAGGAGGTCCGCGTTCTGCGCGGGCGCGAGGAACGCGATCAGCACCTGGCCGGTGCGGAGCCGTCCGGCCTCGGCGGCATCGGGCGCGCGCACCTTGACGACGACGTCGGCGGCCTGCCAGAGCGCCTCGGCCGTGGGGAGAACCTCGACGCCCGCGGCTGCGTAGGCATCGTCCGAGAAGCCCGCGGCGGCACCCGCTCCGGTCTCGACGACGCAGGCATGGCCGAGCTTCTTCAGGTCGACGGCGCTCTGCGGCGTCATCGCCACGCGCGCCTCGCCGGGAAAGCTCTCCTTCGGGGCGCCGATCTTCATCGCTGGACCTCCACTCGCTCGCCTGCGTGTCTAGCACCGCGCGTGTCGCGATGCCAAGCACGGAGGCCCTTTTGCGAGAGGCGCCGCGGGCTTAGGATCGGCCGGAGGACAGGAGGCCCCATGACCGATTTCACCGCCACCCGTGCGCGCTTCGCCCTGCCCGAGGGGATCGTCTATCTCGACGGCAACTCGCTCGGGGCCCTGCCGAAGGCCGCCGCGGCCCGCGTCGCGGCCACGATGACCGAGGAATGGGGCGCGATGCTCATCACCGCGTGGAACCGCGCGGGCTGGATGGAGCAGCCGGCGCGGCTCGGCGACCGCGTGGGGCGGCTCGTCGGCGCCGAGCCGGGGACGGTGGTGCTCGGCGACACGCTCTCGATCAAGGTGTTCCAGGCGCTCGCGGCGGCGCTCGAGATGCGCCCCGGCCGCCGGGTGATCCTGTCGGACACCGGCAACTTCCCCTCCGACCTCTACATGGCCGAGGGACTTGCGGACCTCCTCGGCGGCCGCGCCGAACTCAGGACCGTGGCGCCCGAGGCCGTGGCGGGCGCCATCGACGACAGCGTGGCGGTCCTGATGCTGACGGAGGTCGACTACCGCACCGGGCGGCGGCACGACATGGCCGGCCTCACCGCCCGGGCGCACGGGGCCGGCGCGCTCGCGCTCTGGGATCTCGCGCACTCCGCCGGCGCGCTCCCGGTCCATGTCTCCCGCGCCGGCGCGGACTTCGCCGCGGGGTGCACCTACAAGTACCTGAACGCCGGGCCGGGCGGTCCTGCGTTCATCTACGTGGCCCCCCGCCATGCCGAGCGCGCGCGCCCGGCGCTCGCGGGCTGGCTCGGGCACGAGGCGCCCTTCGCCTTCGATGCGACGTACCGCCCCGGCCGCGGCATCGAGCGGATGCGCGTCGGCACGCCGCCGGTCCTGCAGATGGCGGCGCTCGAGGCGGCGCTCGACATCTGGGACGACGTGTCGATGGACGACCTCCACGCCGCGTCGATGGCGCTCTCGGAGCGCTTCATCGCGGCCGCGCTCGACCGCTGCCCGGACCTCACGCTCGCCTCGCCGCGCGACCCCCGCGCGCGCGGCAGCCAGGTGAGCTTCCGTCACCCCGAGGGCTACGCGATCATGCAGGCGCTGATCGCGCGCGGCGTCATCGGCGACTTCCGCGCGCCCGACATCCTGCGCTTCGGGATCACGCCGCTCTACATCGGGGAGGCCGAGATCGACCGCGCGGTCGACGTGCTCGCCGAGGTCATGGCGGGCGCGCTCTGGGACCGGCCGCAGCACCGCGTCCGGGCGGCGGTGACGTGACCGACGGCGATAGGGCGAAGGCCGAGACGGACTTCGCCGGCCGGATGTCCTACACCGACTACCTCGGGCTCGACGCCGTTCTGGGCGCGCAGCACCTCCGGACCTCGGCGCATGACGAGATGCTGTTCATCGTCCAGCACCAGGTGAGCGAGCTCTGGATGCGGCTCGCCCTCCACGAGCTCGGCGCGGCGCGGGGCGCGATCCTCGGCGGCGCGCTGCGGCCCGCGTTCAAGATGCTCACCCGCGTCGCCCGCATCTTCGAGCAGCTGACCAACGCCTGGGACGTGCTCCGCACGATGACGCCCTCGGAATACACCCGCTTCCGCGACGAGCTCGGGCAATCCTCGGGGTTCCAGTCCTGGCAGTACCGGCTCATCGAGTTCACCGCCGGCAACCGCCGCGCCGCGATGCTCGAGGCGCACGCGCACCGGCCCGACCTCACGGCTCTCCTGGCCGCCGAGCTCACCCGCCCGAGCCTCTACGACGCCGCGCTGCGCCATCTCGCGTCCGCCGGTCTCGCGGTGCCGGAGGCCGTCCTCGCGCGCGATCTCGCGACGCCCTACACTGCCGACCCGGGCGTGGCGGCCGCCTGGACGGCAGTGTACCGCGCCCCCGAGGCGCTCTGGGAGCTCTACGAGCTCGCCGAGAAGCTCGTCGATTTCGAGGACTATTTTCGGCGCTGGCGCTTCAACCACGTCACCACCGTGGAGCGCGTGATCGGCTTCAAGCGCGGCACCGGCGGCACCGCAGGGGTGGCCTACCTGCGCCGGATGCTCGAGGTCGAGCTCTTCCCCGAGCTCTGGCACCTCCGCACCGCGCTCTGAGGGCGCGGAACCCTGGCCGTCGCGCCGGGTTGACGCTCCATCGCGCGAGGTGACGCATGACCCTGAGGCCCATGCTCCGCGCGGAGGCGCCACGGCCCGCCGGTCTCGACGCACCCGCGCTTGCGCGGCTCCGCCGGCTGGCGCGCGAGGAAGACGCGGGCGCGCCGATCTCGGCGTCCGTGGCCGTTCTCGCGGCGCGCGGGCTCTTCGATGCCCCACCCGATGCGCGCACGCTCGCGCGCGTCGCGGGCGCGAACCTCTCCGCGGCGCGGCTCCTCGAAGGCCACGCGAACGCGCTCCGCCTCGTCGAGCTCTACGGCCTGCCGGCACGTCGCGCCCGCGTGCGCGCGCTCGTCGCCGAAGGAGCCCGCCTCGGCGTGTGGGGCGTCGACGGCCACGAGCCGCTCCGCGTCGCGGCGGACCGGCTCTCCGGGGGCAAGATCTTCGCGTCCGGCCTCGGCACCGTCACCCATGCCGTCGTCTCCGTCGGCGGCGGCGCGGCCACCCGGCTCGCGCTCGTGGCCGCGGGCGATCCCGAGCGCCAGGACGCCGCGCGATGGGACATGCCGGGGATGCGCGCCACCCGCTCGGGCGCCTACGACTTCACCGGCGTAGCGCTCGCCGACGGCGACTGGCTCGGCGGTCCCGGCGACTATTTCATCGAGCCGCACTTCGTCGGCGGGGTCTGGCGCATCGCGGCGCTGCAGGCGGGCGCGACGCTCGGCCTCCTCGATGCCGCCGCAGAGGCCCTCGGCGCCGCCGGCCGGATGGGGGCGGAGGCGCAGGCCGCGCGGCTCGGCACCGCGCTCGCCCGCGCGCTCGCGGGCCTCGCGCTCGCGACCCCCGCCCCGGACGACGCCGACCCCGAGGCCGCCGTCGCCCGCGCCATCGCCGCGCGCCTCGAGACCGAGGCCGCCGGGCTCGCCGCCATCGCCGCCGTCGAGCAGAGCCTCGGGCTCCAGCATTTCGCGCCCGGCTCCGAGACCCACCGCATGGCGCGCGACCTCGCCGTCTACATGCGCCAGGCGGCCCGTGACGCGCTCCTCCTCCGCATGAGCGCGCGGGCCTTCGGCGAGGGCCGCTCGGCCTGGGATCTCGTGCCGTGATCGCGGCCCTCACCGGCGGCGCGCCGATCCTCGTCCTCGCGCCGCATCCCGACGACGAGAGCCTCGGCTGCGGCGCCCTCCTCGCCGCCGCCTTCGCCGCGACGGGCGCGCACGTCGCCTGCCTCACCGACGGCGCGGCGTCGCATCCGGGCTCCACCCTCTGGCCGCCCGCGCGGCTTGCCTGCCTTCGCCGCGCCGAGCTCGATGCCGCCATCGCCTGCCTCGGCGGCACGCCCGCCGACGTGACCTGGTGCGGCGGCCCCGACGGCGCGCTCGAGGCCACGCCGGCGCTCGTCGCGCGCATCGCCGCCCTCGCCACGCGGCTCGGCGCGCGCCACCTCTTCGCGCCCGCGGCCGAGGACGGCCACCGCGACCACCGCGCCACCCTCGCCATCGCGCGCGCGGCACTCCACCCCGGCCAGCGGCTCTTCACCTATCCGGTCTGGGGACGCGCCGACGACCCCCTCTTCGACGCCCGCCTCGACACCACGCCCTGGCGCCGCCTCGACACCGCGCCCTGGCGCCACGCCAAGCGGGCCGCCATCGAGGCCCACGCCAGCCAGCGCGGGCGGGTCGTCGCCGACAGCCCGGGCTTCGCCATGACCGACGCGTTCGTCGCGCTCTTCGCCGACCGGGACGAGGCGTTTTGCGAGGCGGCGCCGGCCGCCGCCGTCTCCGCATGAGCGCCACCGAGGCCGATCTCGCCGCAACCTATGCGGACGGGCCGGACCCCTGGGGCTTCCGCACCAGCGCCTACGAAGCCGCGAAGTTCGCGGCCACCCGCGCGGCCCTGCCCCGCGCCCGCTACCGCTCCGGGCTCGAGATCGGCTGCGGCAACGGCGAGCTCGCCCGCCGTCTGGCGCCCCTGTGCGACGCCTACACCGGGCTCGACGCCGTCGAGACCGCGCTCGCCGAGGCCCGGCTCGCCGTCCCCGGCGCGCGGTTCGTGCGGGCGTTCCTGCCCTGCCCGCTGCCGCCGCCGGTGACCTACGACCTCGTCGTGCTGTCGGAGATCCTCTACTTCCTCGATCCGGCCGGCATCGCCGACCTCGCCCGCCAGATCCCGCCGGCCGCCGACGTCCTCTGCGTCACCTG
This sequence comes from Paracoccaceae bacterium, assembly GCA_965219015.1. GTDB lineage: Bacteria > Pseudomonadota > Alphaproteobacteria > Rhodobacterales > Rhodobacteraceae > CBDCNH01. Next base: position 649,486 of record CBDCNH010000005.1, on the reverse strand, counting down.
GCTCGGCGCGACCGGCTACGCGCTGACCGGCGAGGCGACGCTCGAGGTGCTCACCGGCATCCTCGCCGCCGGCTTCTCCTTCGCCCGCGTTGCCGCGACGGATCGCTACCGCATCGACGTCGGCCGAAGCCGGCTCGGCTGACCCACGCCGCCCTGCCCCGTCTTTGTCCCTCAATGATCCCCGCCGGAGCCGCCCGCGCAAGGTGCGGCGGAAGGACCGACCCTAGGGCATGGCCTCACAGCGCCGTCTCGACCCGGTAGCCCGGCGCGTAGGCGATCCGCGCCGCGGTGACGGTCGCGGCCCCCCGCCGGGTGCGGCGCTCGACGACGAGGATCGGCGCGCCGGGAGCGACGCCGAGGAGCGCCGCCTCGATGTCGCTCGCCCCCGCGGCCGCCATCCCGAGCGTGCCGGTGTCGTAGGGCACCGTGGCCACCAGCCATTCGTTCGGGCTGACGGCCGCGAAGTCCGGCGGATCGTCGGTCAACACGTCGGGGTTGAGCCAGCGGTCCTCGTAGGCGAACGGCCGCGCATCGGCGAAGTGCAGCGTGCGGAGATGCCAGAACCGCACGCCCGCCGCCGTGCCGAGCGTCTCGGCGAGCGCCGTCGGCACCGTCGAGCGGGCGCGTTCGAGCAGCCGGTGGGCGTGACGCGCGCCGCGCGCCTCGACCTCGTGGCGGGTGACGGGAATGTGCAGGATCGCGCGGGCGACGGGCGCTGCCGCGACCCGCGTGCCGGCCCGGCGCCGGCGCTCGAGGAGCCCCGCCGCCGCGAGGTCGCCGAGCGCGCGGGCCACCGTCCCGCGCGCGCAGCCGAGCTCGGCCGCCATCTCGGCCTCCGTCGGCAGCCGCGCCCCGGCCGGCCACTCCCCCGCGGCGATGCGCTCGAGCACATGCGCCCGGACCTCGGGCCAGCGCCGCGCGCTCATGCCCGCAGCCGCCGCGCCACGGCGGCGTAGCGCGCGGCGAGCGCGTCGCGGGCGACATGGCGCCCCTCCGTGACGACGTGCCGCCCGGCGGACCACACGTCGCGGACCGCCGAGCCCGGCGTCGCGAACACCCACGCATCGAGGATCGCGTCGCCGGCAAGCCCCGCCAGATCGGGAGCGTCCGCGTCGAGCGCCACGAGATCGGCCGAGGCCCCAGGCGCGATCCGGCCCCCGTCGCGGCCCGCGGCCCGCGCGCCCCCGGCAGAGGCCGCGTCGAAGAGCGTCCGCCCGGTGGAAGGGGCCGCCAGCACGGTCCGCGCGCGGTCGCGCAGGCGCTGGCCGTATTCGAGCGTGCGGAGCTCCTCCGCGAGCCCGATGCGGACGTTGCTGTCGGTTCCGATGCCGAACCGCCCGCCGGCCTCGAGGTAGCGCGCGCCGTCGAAGATGCCGTCGCCGAGGTTGGCCTCCGTGACCGGACAGAGGCCCGTGACGGCGCCGGTCCGGGCGAGCGCTTCGGTCTCCGCGGGCACCATCTGCGTCGCGTGGACGAGGCACCAGCGCGGCCCCACGTCCGCAGCATCAAGGAGCCACTCGACCGGCCGCGCGCCCGTCGCGGCGCGTACCTCGTCCACCTCCGCCGCCTGCTCGGCGACGTGGATGTGCATCGGCGCGCCGGGCCGGAGGGCCGCTGCGAAGGCGAGGTCGCCCGCCGTGACCGCGCGCAGCGAGTGCGCCGCGACCCCGACGCGCGCGTCGCCGTGGCCGCCGCCTCCGCTCCCTCGACGATGCGCGCGAACTGATCGCGGTCGGTGCCGAAGCGAAGCTGCCCGCCCGCCAGCGCCCGCCCGTCGAGCCCGCCCTGCCGGTAGAGCACCGGGAGCAGCGTGAGCCCGATGCCGGTCTCTTCTGCCGCCGCGAGAACCCTGAGCGCCATCTCGGCGGGGTCCGCGTAGGGCGCGCCGCCGGCGGCGTGGTGCAGGTAGTGGAACTCGGCGACCGCGGCGTAGCCAGCCTCCAGCATCTCCATCTGCGCGAAGGCGGCGATGGCCTCGATGTCGTCGGGCGTCAGCCGCTCGAGGAAGCGGTACATGGTCTCGCGCCAGGTCCAGAACGTGTCGCGCAGGGCCGGACCGCGCGCCTCGGCGAGCCCCGCCATCGCGCGCTGGAAGGCGTGGCTGTGCAGGTTCGCGGGCGCGGGGAGCAGGATCGCGGCGCGGAGGCCTTCGGGCGCAGCACCCGGGGTCACGGCCGCGATGCGCCCCGCGTCGATGTCGATGCGGACATCCGCCGCCCAGCCCGCCGGCAGGAGCGCCGTCGCCGCCCAGATCGCCGCCATTCCGCCCTCGCTTGACAGGTCCGAATATGCGCGAACATATTGGCGATATGTGCAGTCATTTGGCAAGCGGATGCTCCTGACCCACGCCACCGCCGCGACGCCGGAGGGACCGCTCCGTGATGCCGCGATCGTCACCGAGGGCACCCGCATCGCCTGGCTCGGACCGACGGACGCCCTGCCCGACGCCTTCCGCCGCATCGAGCCCGACGACCTCGGCGGCCGGCTGGTGACGCCGGGGCTCATCGATTGCCACACCCACATCGTCCATGCCGGACACCGCGCGGGCGAGTTCGCGCGCCGGCTTGGCGGCGAGAGCTACGCCGACATCGCGCGCTCGGGCGGCGGCATCGCGGCCACGGTCGCGGCGACGCGCGCGGCGTCGGAGGCCGAGCTCCTCGCCGCGGCGCTCCCGCGCGTCGACGCGCTCATCGCCGAGGGCGTGACGACGCTCGAGGTGAAGTCCGGCTACGGGCTCGACGCGGAGACCGAGCTCCGGATGCTGCGCGTCGCGCGCCGGATCGGCGAGGTGCGGCCCCTCGGCGTCCGCACGAGCTTTCTCGGCGCCCATGCGGTGCCGCAGGGCTGGCGGGGCGATCGCAGCGCCTGGCTCGACGCGGTCTGCCTCCCCGCGCTCCACGCCGCCGCCGACGCGGGCCTTGCCGACGCGGTGGACGCTTTCTGCGAGGGCATCGCCTTCGCGCCCGCCGAGATCGCCCGCGTGTTCGCCGCCGCGACGGCCCGCGGGCTGCCGGTGAAGCTCCATGCCGAACAGCTCGCGCATACCGGGGGAGCGGCGCTCGCGGCGAGCGTAGGCGCGCTCTCGGCGGACCATCTCGAGCACGCGACGGCCGCCGACGCGGCGCTGCTGGCCGCCGCGGGCACCGTCGCGGTGCTGCTGCCCGGCGCCTACTACACGCTCGGCCAGGGCCCGATGCCGCCCGTGGCCGCGTTCCGCGCGGCGGGCACGGCGATGGCGGTGGCGACCGACTGCAACCCCGGCTCGTCGCCGATGGCCTCGATCCTGCTGGCGATGAACATGGCCGCGACGCTCTTCCGCCTGACGCCCGACGAGGCGCTGGCCGGCGTCACGCGCCATGCGGCCACGGCCCTCGGGCTCGCCGACCGGGGCCGCATCGCGCCGGGCCTGCGCGCCGACCTCGCGGTCTGGGACGCGGACGACCCGGCCGAACTCAGCTACCGCATCGGCTTCAACCCGCTCCGGCGGCGCATCTTCGGCGGTGCCGCATGACGGTGACGCTCGTTCCCGGCGCGGTGACGCTCGGCGAATGGGCGCAGGTCTGGCGCGGCGCGGGTGCTGCGCTCGATCCGGCGTGCGGGCCTGGCGTGGCGGCATCGGCGGCGCGGGTGGCCGAGGTCGCCGCGGGGGAAGCGGCGGTCTACGGCGTCAACACCGGCTTCGGCAAGCTCGCCTCCGTCCGCATCGCGCATGCCGACACCGCGCGGCTGCAGCGCAACCTGATCCTGTCGCACGCCGCGGGCGTCGGGCCCGACACCGATGCCGCCACGGTGCGGCTGATGCTGGCGCTGAAGCTCGTCTCGCTCGGGCGCGGCGCCTCGGGCGTGCGGCCCGGAACGCTGGCGCTGCTGCAAGCGATGCTCGCGGCGGACGTGCTGCCGGTGATCCCGGCGCAGGGCTCGGTCGGCGCCTCGGGCGATCTGGCACCGCTGGCGCACATGGCGTGCGCCATGCTGGGCGAGGGGCTCGCGGACCATGCGGGCGCACGGCTGCCCGCGGCGGAGGCGCTGGCGCGGGCGGGCCTCGCGCCGGTGGTGCTCGGCGCCAAGGAGGGGCTGGCACTCATCAACGGCACGCAGTTCTCGACCGCGCACGCGCTCGCCGGCCTCTTCGAGGCCTTCGCCTGCGCGGAGGCCGCGGTGGTCACGGGCGCGCTCTCGACGGACGCGATCATGGGCTCGACGGCACCGCTCGAGCCCGGCATCCATGCGCTGCGCGGCCATCCGGGGCAGATCGAGGTCGCGGCGGCGATGCGCGGGCTCCTCGAGGGCAGCGCGATCCGCGAGAGCCACCGGACCGGCGACGCCCGCGTGCAGGACCCCTACTGCATCCGCTGCCAGGCGCAGGTGACGGGGGCCGCGCTCGACCTTCTGCGCTTCGCCGCGCGCACGCTCGCGATCGAGGCCAACGGCGTCACCGACAACCCGATCGTGCTCGCGGACGCCATCGTCTCTGGCGGCAACTTCCACGCCGAGCCCGTGGCCTTCGCCGCCGACATCCTGGCGCTCGCGGTGGCCGAGATCGGCGCCATCGCGCAGCGCCGCGTGGCGCTGATGGTGGACCCGGTGCTGAGCCACGACCTGCCGCCGTTCCTGACGCCCGCGCCGGGGCTGAACTCGGGGCTGATGATCGCGGAGGTCACGACGGCGGCGCTGATGAGCGAGAACAAGCACCTCGCCACCCCCTGCTCGACCGACAGCACGCCGACCTCGGCCAACCAGGAGGACCACGTGAGCATGGCCGCGCACGGCGCGCGGCGGCTCCGCGCGATGACCGCGAACCTCAACGTGATCCTCGGCGTCGAGGCGATGGCGGCGGCGCAGGGCATCGGGTTCCGCGCGCCGCTGCTGACGAGCCCCGCGCTGCAGGCGGTGGTGGCGGCGATCCGGGAGCGCATCGCGCCCTTGGGCGACGATCGCGCGATGGCGCCCGACATCGCGGCGGCGGCGGAGATGGTCGCGACCGGCGCGCTCCTCGGCCCCGATCGGCTGGCGCCGCTGTGACGCCGGTGGAGGTGGTCGAGGGCACGACGCCGCTGGTGCTGGCGATGCCGCACGGCGGGACGTGGCTGCCGGACGACGTGGCGGGCGCGCTCAACGCCACCGGGCGGATGCTGAGCGACACGGACTGGCACATCGCCCGGCTCTACGAGGGGCTGGCGCCGGGCGCGTCGGTGGTGCGGGCGACCGTCCACCGCTACGGCGTCGACGCCAACCGCGATCCCGCGGGCGCGAGCCTCTACCCCGGCCAGGCGACGACCGGCCTCGTGCCCGAGACCGACTTCGACGGGACGCCGATCTGGGACACGCCCCCCGACGCCGCCGAGGTGGCGCGGCGGGTGACGCTTTGGCATGTGCCTTACCATGCCGCCCTGCAGGCCGAGCTCGCGCGCGTGCGGGCGGCGCACGGGGTGGCGGTGCTCTGGGACTGCCACTCGATCCGGAGCGTGATCCCGCGGCTCTTTCCGGGGCGCCTTCCCGATCTCAACATCGGCACCGACGGCGGGCGGACCTGCGCGCCCGGGCTGCAGGCGGCGGTCGAGCGCGTGTGCCATGAAGCCAAGGGATTTACCACGACGACGAACGGCCGCTTCCGCGGCGGCTGGACCACGCGGCACACCGGCACGCCGGGCGCCGGCGTCCACGCGCTCCAGATGGAGGTGGCGCAGCGCACCTACATGGCCGAGAGCCCGCCCTGGACCTACGACACCGACGCCGCCGCCCGGCTCCGCCCGATCCTCGGCGCCTGCCTCGCGGCCCTGATGGAGGCCGTCCGATGACCCGGACGAACACGCGCGACATCTACCCCGCGACGGGCACCGCGCTCAGCGCGAAGAGCTGGCTCACCGAGGCGCCCTTGCGGATGCTGATGAACAACCTCCACCCCGACGTGGCCGAGAACCCGCACGAGCTCGTCGTCTACGGCGGCATCGGGCGGGCGGCGCGGACCTGGGAGGACTTCGACCGCATCTGTGCGGCACTCCGCGACCTCGAGGCCGACGAGACGCTGCTCGTGCAGTCCGGCAAGCCCGTGGGCGTGTTCCGCACCCACCCGGACGCGCCGCGCGTGCTCATCGCGAACTCGAACCTCGTGCCGCACTGGGCGACCTGGGCGCATTTCAACGAGCTCGATCGCAAGGGGCTGATGATGTACGGCCAGATGACGGCGGGCTCGTGGATCTACATCGGCACGCAGGGCATCGTGCAGGGCACCTACGAGACCTTCGCCGAGGCCGGGCGGCAGCACTACGGCGGCGACCTCGGCGGGCGCTGGATCCTGACCGCGGGTCTCGGCGGCATGGGCGGCGCGCAACCCCTCGCGGCGGTGATGGCGGGCGCCTGCTGCCTGGCCGTCGAATGTGACGAGAGCCGGATCGATTTTCGTATCCGCACCAAGTACCTCGACGCCAAAGCTCAGACATTGGATGAAGCGCTGTCGATGCTCGCGCGCTGGACCGACGCGCGCGAGGCGCGCTCCGTGGGCGTCGTCGGCAACGCGGCCGAGGTGTTCCCCGAGCTCGTGCGGCGGATGCAGGCGGGCGGGCCGCGGCCCGACATCGTGACCGACCAGACCTCGGCGCACGATCCCCTGAACGGCTACCTGCCCGCGGGCTGGAGCGTGGCGGAAGCGCGCGCCCGGCGCGAGACCGAGCCCGCCGCGGTCGAGCGCGCGGCGCGGGCCTCGATGCGCGCGCATGTCGAGGCGATGGTGGCGTTCTGGCGCGCGGGCGTGCCGACGCTCGACTACGGCAACAACATCCGCCAGGTCGCGCGCGACGAAGGTTTGGCGGATGCCTTTGCGTTCCCGGGCTTCGTGCCGGCCTACATCCGGCCGCTCTTCTGCCGCGGCATCGGGCCGTTCCGCTGGTGCGCGCTCTCCGGCGACCCCGCGGACATCGCCGCCACCGACGCGCGGGTGAAGGCGCTCATCCCCGACGACGCGCACCTGCACCACTGGCTCGACATGGCCGCCGAGCGCATCGCCTTCCAGGGCCTGCCCGCGCGGATCTGCTGGGTCGGGCTCGGCCAGCGGCACCGGCTCGGGCTCGCGTTCAACGAGATGGTGGCATCCGGCGAGGTGAAGGCGCCCATCGTGATCGGGCGCGACCACCTCGACGCGGGCTCCGTCGCGAGCCCGAACCGCGAGACGGAAGCCATGCGCGACGGCTCGGACGCGGTATCGGACTGGCCGCTCCTCAACGCGCTCCTCAACACCGCCTCGGGCGCGACCTGGGTGTCGCTGCACCACGGCGGCGGCGTCGGCATGGGCTTCTCGCAGCACGCCGGCATGGTGATCGTCGCCGACGGCACCGAGGCCGCCGCTGCCCGGATTGCCCGCGTGCTCTGGAACGACCCCGCCACCGGCGTGATGCGCCACGCCGACGCCGGCTACCCCGACGCCCTCGCGGCGGCGCACGAGCACGGTCTGCGGCTGCCGGGTATTCTGGGGTGAGCGAGGGCGAGCGAAACGCCGAAACGGCGCAAGCAACGATAGTGGAGGGATGGCTTCCAAGCGACTTGTTGCTTCAGGTCGGACTGTACATGCAGACCGCGGCGCATATAGAAAGCGCACTTTGGCATACCGTGATCTTAATCGATGGCGACAACTCTGAGGTTGCAAACCGATACAAGGGATTTGCGGCAATCAAGCGCAACACCGAGAAACTCATAGGCGCGTTTAAGTCGTCAGCCGAGCGAGCACCGCCGTTCATATCCCTCCGCATCAATGCAGTCTCAAGAGATGTCGAGGATGGAATCACTACGCGCAATATCGTCGCACATGGTGCCTTCATGCGTAATGAGCTACCCGAGGCTGCCTTCGTAGTACACGAATACCGGAAACGAGACGGGTCCTTTTGCCAAATACCGCATGTCCTAACGATGCAGGACATAAGGTATTACGTTGCCGAAGCGAACGGGCTTCTGGAGAACGCTCTGCAAGTACAGATCATGGCCCAAGCTTGGTATGATGCCGGCAAGCCGTAACCCTGCCTATCCATCCGTCGTCAAAGGCGCCGCATACGCTCGGCCGGCCCGGCGTTGGACCTGCGCTACGACGTGACGGCACCGCGACACCAGTCGTCAGCGCTGCGTCCGGGCCAGCCGGAAGCGGCTCATCGAGCCGCCGAGGGTGACGCGCGGGCCGCACTCCGGCTTGTCGCCGCGCCAGTTCTCGTCGCTGATCTCCTGGCCGAAGCGGACGCGGCTGACGATCCAGTTCGCGGGATCGTCCCAGCCCGGCCGGTAGAGCTCGGCCACCGCGGCGTCGGCGCCGCCGTCGCGGCTGCTCGCGAAGGTGGTGGCGCGCAGCATCCCGACGAGATCGTCCCAGGTCATCACCGCCTCGAAGTCGCGCGAGGGCATCGACGCGCCGCCGCCCATCTCGCCCTTCTGCGAGCGCCAGAGCTCGACGGCCATCTTGCCGCCGCCGAACTTCTCCGGGCGCTTGACCGTGTAGCGGGTGCTGTCGCCCGCCGCGCCGAAGTTGCCCGCGATCCAGCGCAATCCCCCCTGGTTGGGATCGTTGCGCGAGTTGGTGCGGCAGCCGCGGCGGAAATCGCAGAACGTGGTCATCTGCAGCTGCAGGAGCCCGTCGTCGGCGAGCGCGTCGGTGCCGGCCGTGTTGCGAAGAACGAGCTGGAAGTTCTGGAAGCTGTCGGCGCAGCCGTTGTCGGTGTGCGCGGCCACGGCCTGCGTGGTGCTGATCTCCATCGCGTAGCGGCGGCGGCAGTCGGCGTCGGCGCAGTCGGCGGCGCCCGCGAAGGGGCGGAACCACGGCCGCGCGTAGAGCGGCGAGAAGGTGGCGAAGGTGCCTTGGATGTTGGAGGTGGTTTTGCCGCCGGCCGTCTGCAGCCAGGCGGGGCGGTTGCCGGTGCTGGAGAGGCCGGTGGCGCTGTAGAGCGCGATGCCGCCGTCCGGCGTGCCCGACCATGCGCCGAAGGTGTCGCCGCGGAAGGCCGGTCCGTCGGGGCAGCGCGGCATGGTGACGTCGTCGGCCCAGGCGGCGAGGCCGGTCTTGGCGCTGCTGAACGCCGCAGGCAGGCTCTGGTCGCCCGCATGGATCTGGTCGGTGCAGGCGGCCCCCGTGGCGCTGTCGCAGGCCGCGACCGCGCAGGACCGGCCGTCGATCGCGACCGGCACGCCGCGGAAGCCGAGGAACGGGCCGGGGCTGCGGTCCTGCGGCGCGCCGAGGCCCCAGACCTCGGAGGTGAAGCCGGTGAAGTCCTCGGGGGCGAACACGATCTCGTCCTCCGAGACGCGGTAGCCCTGGGCCCCCGCCGCGGTCGCGACGAGCACGAAGGCGAGCGCAAGCCTCACCGCAGCACCGCGCCGGGGTTCATGATGCCCCTCGGATCGAGCGCTGCCTTGATCGCGCGCATCGCCGCGAGCTTCGCGGGGTCGCCATAGCGCTCGAGGTCGGCGACCTTGAGGCGGCCGATGCCGTGCTCGGCGCTGACCGAGCCGCCGAGGCTGTCGGCGAGGTCGTGGACGCAGGTCTTGATGGCGCCGCGAAGATCCTCGTCGTCGGCGCGGCTGCGGCCCGGCGCGGGGAACACGTTGTAGTGCAGGTTGCCGTCGCCGACATGGCCGAAGCAGTTGATGCGGAAATCCCCGAGCGCGGCGAGCGCCGGCGTGCCGCGGGCGATGAACTCCGGGATGGCGCCGAGCGGGACGGAGATGTCGTGCGAGGAGATCGAGCCCACGCGACGGTTCGCCTCCGGGATCGCCTCGCGGACGCGCCAGAACTCGGCCCGCTGCGCCTCCGATTGCGCGATCGCCCCGTCCGTGACGAGGCCCGCCGCGACCGCCGCCTCGAAGAGCCCCTCGAGCGCCGTGGCGGGGTCGAGGCCTGCAGGCAGGCCGACGTCGACGAGCACCGTCCAGTCCGGATGGGCGTCGAACGGCTGGCGCACCTCCGGCATGGTCTCGGCGAGGAAGTCGAGCCCCATGCGGCCGATGAGCTCGAAGGCGGACACGCCGCCGCCCATCCGGGCCTGCGCGAGCGCGAGGAGACCCAGCGCCGCGGCGGGGCTCTCGACGACGAAGAGCGCCGCGCCCTCGGCGGCGGGCACCGGGTCGAGCCGCAGCGACGCCGCCGTGATGACGCCAAGCGTGCCCTCCGCGCCGATGAGAAGATCGCGCAGGTCGTAGCCGGCGTTGTCCTTCCTGAGCCGCTTCAGCCCGTGCCAGACCGAGCCGTCCGGCAGCACCGCCTCGAGCCCGAGGCAGAGCGCGCGCGCCGAGCCGTAGCGGATCACGTGGACGCCGCCCGCGTTGGTCGCAAGGAGCCCTCCGATCCGCGCCGAGCCCTCGGAGGCCAGCGAGAGCGCGAACATCCGTCCCGCCCCGGTCGCCGCCGCCTGCACGTCGGCGAGCACAGAGCCCGCCTCGGCCACGAGCACGTTCTCGTCCGCGTGGACCGCCCGGATCCGCGCCATCCGCTCGAGCGTCAGGATGACCGGCGCGGGACCGTCCGGCATCACCTGTCCGCCGACGAGCCCGGTGCCGCCGCCCCAGGGCACGATGCCGATGCGGGCCGCGGCGCAGGCGCGCACCACCGCCGCCACCTCGTCCACCGTGCGCGGCGCGGCGACGAGGCCCGCCGTACCCCGGTAGCGCCCGCGCGGCTCCTCGAGATGGCGCGCCTCGGCGGGCCTGAGCGTCCCCGCGGGAAGCTGGCGCGCCAGCGCCTCGGCAAAGCCGGTGTCCGCGGGCCGGAGGCGGTCGCGCGGGGGCCGGGCCTCGTTCACCGCAGCCCTGCGGGCTCGAGGACCACGATCGTGGGCTGCGACGGCAGCGCGTGCCGCGACACCGTGAGTTCGTTGGCGCCGGTTCGCTCCACCGGCCAGGCCCCGCGCATCGTGTCGAGGAAGCGCTCGAGCGACGCGCCGCCGAACCAGTGCATCGGGATCACCACCGAGGACCGCAGCCGCTGCACCACGCGGCCCATCGTCACCACGTCCATCGTGTAGGTGCCGTCGACCGGCACCATCACCACGTCGAGCCGCCCGATGGCGCCGTACTGCTGCGGCGAGGGCTCCTGGTGCAGGTGCCCCAGATGCCCGATGCAGAGACCCGCGACCTCGAAGACGAAGATCGAGTTCTGGTTCTCGCGCGTCAGCCCGCCATACCCCCGCGCGTCGGTGGTGACGTTGCGGACGAGCATCTCGCCGAGGTCGAGCGCGATCTCCGCGGGCGCGCCGTCCGTCCCCCAGCCGCGCAGCACGTGGCCGATGCGGGGATCGGGCGTGTTGGTGTAATGCGAGGAGTGGGCGTTGTTCATCGTCACCACGTCCGGCACGAGGTCGGCGGACCCGAGGTACCCCGCATAGTCGGTCGCTGCCGCGAGCCCGCCTGCGGTCTGCAAGACGAACGTCGAGTGGCCTACGTAGGTGAGCCGCACGTCGTCGGCCGCAACGGGATCGGTCCAGGCGGCGGGGATCACCGTCACGCCCGGCACGGACGCGAGCGCGATGCAGTTCGAAGGCACGCGGTCCTGCGCCAGCGCGGGCGCGGCGACGAGCGCGAGGATGGCGGCGAGACGGATCATGGCGGTCCTCCGGTTTGCAGCGAACCTAGCACGCTTTCCGCCTGCGTCACCTCGCGGCGCCGGGCGCCCTCCCGCGACAGCGGGGCCGGGCGGGGTTCCGGGACGCCGGCCAAGGCTCCGGGCGCGCGGTGCGGAGAGGCACCCGCGCCCGGCGGCCCGGCCCCGTCTAGCCCGCGTCGGTGCGGCCGCGCCGGTCGTGGCGGAGGTTGGCATAGAGCACGTGGTTGCGCCAGCGGCCGTCGATCTGGAGATAGGCCTGCGCCACCCCCTCGTACTTGAAGCCGACCTTTTCGAGCACGCCCCGCGAGGCCGCGTTCTCGGGCAGGCAGGCGGCCTCGATGCGGCTGATGTCGATCGTCGCGAAGGCATGATGCACCACCGCACGGATCGCCTCCGTCATGAAGCCCCGCCGCGCGAAGGGCGCTCCGATCCAGTACCCGAGCGTCCCCGCCTGCGCCGGCCCGCGCCGCACGTTGTCGAGCGTGATGGCGCCGAGGAGGCGGCCATCTTCCCGCGCCGCAAGGAAGAGCGGCAGCGCCGAGCCGTCGGCCTCGGCGCGCGCGGCCCAGGTCACGCGGTTGACGAAGGCGCGGCGCGACAGGTGGTCGGGCGCCCAGGTCGGCTCCCAGGGCGCCAGGAACGCGCGGCTCGCGCGCCGCAGCTCGGTCCAGGCGCGGTAGTCGGTATGCGCGGGGAGCCGCAGCGTCAGCCGGTCGGTCTCGATCCGGAGCCGCCGCCGGATCGCGAGCATCAGGCCGCGAGCCGGTCGCGCAGCGCGTCGAGACCGGGGGCTTCGTCGACCGGCCCGTAGAGCGCCAGCGCCGCGGGCGCCTGCGCGCCGAGGCCCGCCGCATGGGCGCGCACGTCCGCCGTGGTGACGGCCTCGATCCGGGTGATGGCCTCCTCGATGTCGGGCACCCGGCCCCAGATCGACAGCAGCCGCGCCAGCCGTTCGCTGCGTCCCGACGGGCTCTCGAGCCCCATCAGGATCCCCGCCTTCATCTGCGCGCGGGCGCGAGCGACCTCGGCGTCGGTCATGTCCTCGGCGGAGCGCTTCAGCTCGTCGATGGTCAGGTGCGCGAGGCCGGCGAGCTCCTCGGCCGAGGTGCCGGCGTAGATCGTCATCATCCCGGTATCGTCGAACGATCCGGCCTGCGCGAAGATCGAGTAGCAGAGCCCCCGCTCCTCGCGGATCTTCTGGAAGAGCCGCGAGGACATGCCGCCGCCCATCGCGGTCGCGTAGACCTGCGCGGTGTAGACCGCATCGCTGCGGTGGTTCGGGGCCTCGAAGGCGAGCGCGAAATGGGCCTGCTCGAGATCCTTGGTCTCGCGCCGCTCGCCGCCGCGAAAGGCGCCCGGCTCGACCGGGGCGGCGCCGCCCGGTGCCAGATGGCCGAAGAGATCGCCGGCGATGTCGACGATGGCATCGTGATCGACCGCGCCCGCCGCCGACAGGATGAGCCGCCCCGGCCCGTAGTGCGCGTCCGTGAACCGCGCGAGGTCGTCGCGCCCGAAGGCCCCGACGCGCTCGGCCGGCCCGAGGATCGTGCGCCCGAGCGGCTGGCCGGGATAGGCCGCCTCCTGCAGCCAGTCGAAGATCACGTCGTCGGGCGTGTCGAGCGCCTGGCCGATCTCCTGCAGGATCACGTGGCGCTCGACCTCGATCTCCTTCTCGTCGAACGCCGGGTTGAGCACGATGTCGGCGATCACGTCGAGCGCCAGCGGCACGTCGCCGTCGAGCACGCGCGCGTAGTACGCGGTCATCTCGCGGCTGGTGTAGGCGTTGATGTAGCCGCCCACGTCCTCGATCGCCTCGGCGATCTGCAAGGCCGAGCGCCGCGCCGTGCCCTTGAACGCCATGTGCTCGAGGAAATGCGCGATGCCGTTCTCCTCGGCGCGCTCGTGCCGCCCGCCGGCGTCGACCCAGACGCCGACCGCCGCGGACTTCAGCCCCGGCATCGCCTCGGTGACGATGCGAAACCCGTTCGGGAGCGTGGTGAGGCGATGCGTCAAGGCGCGATCCTTTCATGGATCAGGGATTGGATCGTGCCGAGGTCGTTCGGCACGCGGGTGAGCCGCTCGGGGCGGTCGAAGAGGTCGGCGAGGCGCCGTGGCAGCGCGGGCCGCTGTCCGGTCGCGGCCTCGACGGCGTCGGGGAACTTCGCCGGATGCGCGGTCGCGAGCGTGACCATCGGCGTGTCGGAGAGGTTTCGTTCGGCGACGGTGACGCCGACGGCGGTGTGCGGGCAGACCGTCTCGCCCGCCTCGCGGTGGACCCGCGCGATCGTGGCGGAGGTCTCGGCCTCGGTCGCCATGCCGGACGCGAAGCTGTCGCGGAGGGTGCCGAGCGCCCCCTGCCCGACCGCGAAGCCGCCGGTCGCGCGCAATTCGCCCATCGCCCGCCCGACCGCGCCGCCGTCGCGGCCGTAGGCGTCGAAGAGCGCGCGCTCGAAGTTGGAGGCGACCTCGATGTCCATCGAGGGCGAGATCGTCGGCGCGACGCCGGCCCGCGTGTAGGCGCCGGTCTCGAGCGTGCGGTGGACGATGTCGTTGCGGTTGGTCGCGATGACGATCCGGGCGATCGGCAGCCCCATGCGCCGCGCGATCCGGGCCGCGTAGGCGTCGCCGAAGTTGCCGGTGGGCACGGTGAACGAGACCGCGCGATGCGGCGCGCCGAGCGCCACGGCGGCGGCGAAATAATACACGACCTGCGCCATCACCCGCGCCCAGTTGATCGAGTTCACGCCCGCGAGCGCCACGGCGTCGCGGAAGGCATGGTCGTTGAAGAGCGCCTTCACGAGCGCCTGCGCGTCGTCGAAATCGCCGTCGAGCGCCAGCGCATGGACGTTGGCCTCGGCGGGCGTGGTCATCTGCCGGCGCTGCACCTCGCTGATGCGCCCGTGCGGGTAGAGGATGAACACGTCGGTTCCGGGCCGGCCGCGGAACGCCTCGATGGCCGCGGAGCCGGTGTCGCCCGAGGTCGCGCCGACGATGGTCACGCGGTCGCCGGTGCGGCCCAGCACCTCGGCGAACATCGCGCCGATGAGCTGCATCGCGAAGTCCTTGAAGGCGAGCGTCGGGCCGTGGAAGAGTTCGAGGAGGTGGTGGCCGGGCGCGATCTGGCGCAAGGGCGCGCGCGCGGGGTGGCCGAAGCCCGCATAGGCGTCGCGGATGAGCCGCGCCAGCGTCTCGGGCGCGAAGGCGTCGCCGGCGAACGGGGCGAGGATGCGGAACGCGGTATCCTCGTAGGAGAGGCCCGCGAGCGCCGCGATGGCGTCCGGGCTCAGCACCGGCACCACGTCCGGCACGTAGAGCCCGCCGTCGCGCGCGAGGCCCGCGCGCATCGCGCCCTCGAAGCCGAGCACGGGCGCGGCGCCGCGGGTCGAGACGTACTGCATCCTCATGGCCCTCACGCGGAACGCTGCCTGATACGCCAGACCCAGAGGGCTGTCATCCCCAGCCAGACCGCGGCGAGGGAAAACCAGGTGAGCGCGTACTCAAGATGGTTGTTCGGGATGCCTTCGGTGCCGAGCGGGGCCGGGCGCGGCGCGGCGAAGGCCGCAGAGGTGGTCGCGACCTGCACGAGGACGGGCTCGGTGCCGAGCGCCTTCGCCATCGCCGGCACGTCGCGCGAGAACCAGACGTTCCGCGCGAGGTCGGGCGCGGGGGTGAAGCTGTCGGCGTCGTCGGGCCAGGCGAGGTTGCCGGTCAGATCGAGGGGCTCGGGCGGGCGGGGCAGCGCCACGGCCGCGTCGGGCACGAAGCCGAGGTCGACGAGGATCGCGCGCCCCGTGTCGGTCTCGAAGGGAGCCACGATGCGGTAGCCCGGACCGGCGACGGCGTCGCTCGCGAGCACGTGGATCTCGCGGCCGAGCGTGCGGCCGGCGAGCCTGACCGCGAGGTAGCGGTCCCGCGCGGGATCGGGGTCGGCCGGAAGCGGCACCGGGGCCGCGGCGAGGCGGGCGTCGATGTCGGCGAGGATGCCGGCCTTCCAGGCCCGCCGCTCAAGCTGCCAGACGCCGAGCGCGATCAGGAGCGCCGCGCCCGCGAGCCCGATCGCAACCGGCGCACGCACGCGCTCGGTCATGCGGGCGGTCATGCGGGCGTCAGCTGCCCCAGACGTAGATCGACACGAAGAGGAAGAGCCACACCACGTCGACGAAGTGCCAGTACCAGGCCGCGGCCTCGAAGCCGACGTGCTGGCGCTGGGTGAACTGGCCCTGCATGGCGCGGAACATGCACACGGCGAGGAAGATCGTGCCGATGATGACGTGCGCGCCGTGGAAGCCCGTCGCCATGAAGAAGTTGGCGCCGTAGATGTTGCCCGCGAAGCCGAAGGCCGCGTGGCTGTACTCGTAGGCCTGGAACACGGTGAAGAGCATCCCGAGCCCGATCGCGAGCGCCAGCCCCTGCACCATGTCGCGGCGGTTCTCGTCATGGACGAGCGCGTGGTGCGCCCAGGTCGCAGCCGCCCCGGAGCAGAGGAGCACCATCGTGTTGATGAGCGGCAGGTGCCAGGGGTCGAAAGGCTCGATCCCCTCGGGCGGCCAGACCCCGCCGGCGCCCTCCGTCATCGGGTACATGGCATGCTTGAAGAAGCTCCAGAACCATGCCGCGAAGAACATGACCTCGGACATGATGAACATGATGAAGCCGTAGCGGAGCCCGATGCGGACGACGGGGGTGTGGTCGCCGGCGTTGCCTTCGGCGATCACTTCCGCCCACCAGCCGTACATGACGTAGGCCACGACCGCGGCGCCGATGAGGAACATCCACGGGCCGCTGTCGTGCATCCACAGCACCGCGCCGAAGAGCATCGTGAAGCCGCCGACGGCGCCGAGGAACGGCCAGAGCGACGGCGCGATGATGTGGTAGGGGTGGTTCTTCTCGTGCGCCATCTTGGTCCTCCGGGATCGGGTGGTCTCTGCCATGCCGCGCGCCGTGCGGCAAGCGCGCCCTTCAGCGCAGCGCCTTGGCAGGGATGGCGGCGGCGTAGTCGTCGGGCACGGGCGCGGAATGGAACGTGTAGGAGAGCGTGATGACGCGGTCGCCGCGGGCCTCGGCATCCTTCACGATGTCGGGGTCGACGAAGAACGTCACCGGCATCTCGGCGGTCTCGCCCGGGCCGAGTACCTGCATGTCGAAGCAGAAGCAGGCGATCTTGGTGAAGTACGCGCCGTCGCGGTCGGGGGCGACGTTGTAGCTCGCCTGGCCCGCGGTCGGGCGGTCGGTCGGGTTCGTCGCCTCGAAGAACGCAAGCCCGGTCTCGCCGATCCTGAGCGTCATCGAGGTCTGCCGGGCGCGGAAGTGCCACGGCATCCCGGCCTCGGTGTTGGCGTCGAAGCGGACGGTGACCGTGCGGTCGAGCACCTCGCCCGGCGCCGTCTCGGCGCGGAGCGTGGTGCCCGCGAAGCCCGTCGTGCGGCAGAACCAGCTGTACATCGGCACGGCCGCGAAGGTCAGCGCGCCCATGACGAGGGGCACGCCGACGAGAAGGAGCGCGGTGCGCGCGGGCCCCCTCACGGCAGCACCCCGCCTTGCGTCTGCGGATGGACGGCGTCGGGCGGCGGCAGGTCGGAGATCTTCACCAGCGTCAGCCCGAAGATCAGCGCCACGAACAGGCCGAGAAGCAGCCCCACGCCGAGATTGCGGCCGAAGCGGCGGCGATGGATCTCGTGCTCGTGCGCGATGCCCATCACCAGCCTCCGAACCCGAGCCGGAGCGCCGCCACCTGCGCCGCGACCGCGCCGAACGACAGGAACATGTAGTACAGCGAATAGCGGAAGAAGCGCTTCTCGACGGCGTAGCGGTCCGCTTCCGCGGCCGCCTCGTCGCGCCACGCGATCGCCCAGGCGCCACGGACGAAGAGCGCGTTGAGCACCAGCGCCGCCGCGGTGTAGACCGGCCCGCCGACGGAGGTGAAGCCGAGCCCGACGGCGAAGGGCGCGAGCACGAGCGCGTAGGCGATGATGTGCCGCCGCGTGGCGGGCCGCCCGTGCGTCACGGTCAGCATCGGCACCCCGGCACGCGCGTAGTCCTCCTTCATGAAGAGCGCCAGCGCCCAGAAGTGCGGCGGCGTCCAGAGGAAGATGAGCGCGAACATCAGGAGGCTCGCGGGCTCGAACCCGCCCGTCGCGACCGCCCAGCCGATCATCGGCGGGAAGGCTCCGGCGGCACCGCCGATGACGATGTTCTGCGGCGTCGCGCGCTTCAGCCACATCGAGTAGATCACCGCGTAGAAGAAGATGGTGAACGCGAGGAGCCCGGCCGCGACCCAGTTCGCGGCGAGCCCGAGCATCATCACCGACAGCCCCGCGAAGGCGATGCCGATGGCCCGCGCCTCGTGCGCCGCGACGCGGCCCGAGGGCACCGGACGCGAGGCGGTGCGGCGCATCACCGCGTCGATGTCGGCGTCCCACCACATGTTGAGCGCGCCCGAGGCGCCCGCGCCGAGCGCGATGAAGAGGATCGCGGCGAAGCCGACGAAGGGATGCACGGGCACGGGCGCCGCGACCATCCCGACGAGGGCGGTGAACACCACGAGGGACATTACGCGCGGCTTCATCAGCGCCGCGTAGTCGCCGAACGACGGCTCGTGGTCGGCGGGCAGGCCCGCGATGTCGCCCGCCAGTTCGGTCGTCTGCATGTCGGTCTCCCCGGCGGTCGCGCTGGTCCCTGCCTCAGCGCAGGCGCGTCACTTCTCGGCGGTCTCCACGGCGCGCGGCGCGCCGGAGATGCTCGCGTATTCCGCCTTGGCCGACGTCAGCCAGGCGTCGTAGGCCTCCTGGCTCACCACCTTCACCTGGATCGGCATGAAGGCGTGGTCCTTGCCGCAGAGGAACGAGCACTGGCCGAAGTACACGCCCTCCTTGTCGGCGCGGAACCAGAGCTGTCCGAGGCGGCCCGGAACGGCGTCCTGCTTCACGCCGAAGGCGGGCACGGTCCATGAATGGGTCACGTCGGCGCCGGTGTCCTGCACGACGATGACCTTGCCCACGGGGACCACCATCGCGGTGTCGGTCGCGAGCTTGTAGAGGCTGGGGTCGTAGCCGTACTTCGGCAGGTCTTCGGCGGCCAGCATGAAGCTGTCGAACTCGAAATCCTGGTCGGGATAGGCGTAGGACCAGTACCACTGGTGCCCGGTCGCCTTGATGGTCACGTCGGCCTCGGGGATCTCCTGCTGGTCGAAGAGGATCGGCAGCGAGAACGCGCCGATGAAGACGAGGATCACGATCGGCACCAGCGTCCAGGTGATCTCGAGCGGCGAGTTGTGCGTGAACCGGCCGGGCGTCGGGTGCGCGCGGCGGTTGTAGACCACAATGCAGAAGATCAGTGCCGCGGTGACGAGCACGACGATGGCGAGCATGATCCACGACATCATGCCATCGAGCCAGAAGGTCTCGCGGGCGATCGAACTCGACGCGGGCTGGAAGCCCATGCCGCCGGGGATCGGCGCGCCGACGATCGGGAGCTGCGGCAGCGCCGCGTCGGCGCCGTCCTGCGCCCAGGCCACCGGTGCGGCCAGAAGCGCCGCGGTAAGGGCGATGGCGGCTCGGATCGGTCTGGGCATCGGCAGCTCCTCGAGGTCTCGGCGCAGGCGGGGGTGGCCCGTTGTCTTGCCGGATGTCTGAAACCATATTGAGCCCTTCGGAACAAGCGCAACCGTTGCGGCAAAGAGACGCCCGGCGAACCCCAAAAGGCCAGAGCATGACCGACACGACCCCGTTCCGCCCGTTCGAGACGCTGATCGACGAGGCGGCGGCGCTCGGCATCCTGCGCGCCGCCGTGGCGGGCGCGGAGGATGGCGAGCTCTTTCTCGAGCGCCGCCGCGCCGAGGCGCTGGTGTTCGACGACGGGCGGCTCCGCACCGCGAGCTACGACGCCGCCGAGGGTTTCGGGCTCCGCGCGGTGAAGGGCCCGGTCGCGGGCTACGCCCATTCGACGCAGATCACCGAGGCCGCGCTGCGCCGCGCCGCGGAGACCGCGCGGCTCGCCGTCGGCGACGGCGGCGGGGTGCTCGCGGCGCCGCCCCCCGGCACCAACCGGCGGCTCTACACCGACGCCGACCCGCTCCTCGGGGCGACGTTCGGGGCGAAGGTGGAGACGCTGCGCGAGATCGACGCCTTCGCGCGTGCGCTCGATCCCCGCGTCGTGCAGGTCTCGGCGACGCTCGCGGCCTCGCTGCAGGAGGTCGAGATCCTGCGCCCCGAAGGCGGTACCCTTCGCGACGTGCGCCCGATGGCGCGGCTCAACGTGTCGGTGATCGTCGAGGAGCACGGGCGGCGCGAGACCGGCTCCACGGGCATGGGCGGGCGCACCGGCATCGAGGGGCTGATCGGGCGGTCGGGGCTTGGGAGGGTGGCCGCGCGCGAGGCACTGAGGATCGCGCTCGTCAACCTCGCCGCCGAGGCCTGCGCCCGCCGGCGTGATGGACGTGGCGCTGGGCGCGGGCTGGCCGGGGATCCTGCTCCATGAGGCGGTGGGGCACGGGCTCGAGGGCGACTTCAACCGCCGCGAGACCTCGGCCTTCGCGGGGCTGATGGGCCAGCGCGTCGCCGCGCCCGGCGTCACGGTGCTCGACGACGGCACGATCCCCGACCGCCGCGGCTCGATCACGGTGGACGACGAGGGCACGCCGTCGGGGAAGAACGTGCTCATCGAGGACGGCATCCTCGTCGGCTACATGCAGGACCGCCAGAACGCGCGGCTGATGGGGGTGGCGCCGACGGGCAACGGGCGGCGCGAGAGCTACGCGCACATCCCGATGCCGCGGATGACCAACACCTACATGCTCGCGGGCGATGCCGAGCCGGGCGCCATCGTGGCGGAGGTGAAGGACGGCATCTACGCGGTGGGCTTCGGCGGGGGCCAGGTCGACATCACGAGCGGCAAGTTCGTGTTCTCCTGCACCGAGGCCTACCGGGTCCGGAACGGCATCGTCGGCGCGCCGGTGAAGGGGGCCACGCTGATCGGCGACGGGGCGACGGCGCTGCGCCAGATCCGGGCGATCGGCACCGACCTCGCCCTCGACCCCGGCATCGGCAACTGCGGCAAGGCGGGCCAGTGGGTGCCCGTCGGCGTCGGCCAGCCGACGCTCCTCATCGGCGGGCTGACGGTCGGCGGCTCCGCCGGCTGAGCCTTCGGCGCGGACCCTGCGCCCGTTCAGCGCCCGTTAACGGTGTGCGGCGATCCTGCGGTCCGAAGGGGAGCGCGATGGCCGAACTCGATGCGACGGCATATCATCCGGCGGCGCCGGAGCCGGGCGAGGCGGGGCTCGTCGACTGGCTGCGGCTGATCCGGTCGCGCGGGGTCGGGCCGCGGACATTCTTCGACCTGATGGCCCGGCATGGCAGCGCCGCCGAAGTGCTCGCCGCCCTCGGGTCTGCGGAGGGCTACGTGCCCTGCCCCGAGCCGGTCGCGCGCGCCGAGCTGCGCGCCGGGCGGGCGCTCGGCGCGGTGCCCGTGGCCTACGGCACGCCCGCCTATCCCGCCATGCTCGCCGCCATCGCCGACCCGCCGCCGGTGCTCTGGGCGATGGGCGACCTCGGGCTCCTCGCACGCCCCGCCGTCGCCATCGTGGGCGCGCGCAACGCCTCGAGCCTCGGCACGCGGGTGGCGGCCCGGCTCGCGGCGGGGCTCGCCGAGGCGGGGTACGCGGTCGTCTCGGGGCTCGCGCGCGGGATCGACGCCGCGGCGCATCACGCGGCGCTTGGCGGCGGCACCATCGCGGTGCAGGCGGGCGGGATCGAGGTGGTCTATCCGCCCGAGCACGCCGACCTCGCCGCGGCCATCGCGCGCGACGGGCTCCGCCTCGCCGAGCAGCCGCCGGGGCTCACGCCGCACGCCAAGCACTTCCCGCTCCGCAACCGGATCATCTCGGGCATGGCGCGCGCCGTGGTCGTCGTCGAGGCCGCGGCGAAGTCCGGGAGCCTCATCACCGCGCGCGACGCGACCGAACAGGGCCGCGACATCCTCGCGGTGCCAGGCCATCCGTTCGACGCGCGCGCCTGGGGCTCGAACATGCTGATCCGCGAGGGCGCCACGCTGGTGCGCGACGTGGCCGACATCCTCGAGGCGCTGGGGCCGATGACGGTGCCGGTCCGGCGCGCCCGGCCGGCCCCGCGCGCGCCCGCGCCCGCCTCAGCGCCGCGCCCGATCGCGGCGCTCCACGGCGACCGCCTCGCCGCGCGCATCCTCGAGCAGCTCGGCCCGAGCCCGATCGCCGAGGACCAGCTCATCCGCGACCTGGCGCTGCCCGCGTCGCGCGTGGCACCCGAAATCCTGACGCTCGAGCTCGACGGCCGCATCCGCCGCCAGCCGGGGGGGCTGCTCGCGCGGGTGATGTGACGGCAGGTCAGGGGGTCGGATTCCGGGGATCGGCCCGCGCATTGACAATCGCGGAGCACCGCCCACATCTAGCCGCGCCTCGCGCCGACCGATATCCGCGGGTCCAGCGAGAGGAAGAACATGGCCGTCGTCGTCGTAGAATCGCCCGCCAAGGCCAAGACGATCAACAAGTATCTCGGCGACAGCTACACCGTCCTCGCCTCCTTTGGCCATGTTCGCGACCTGCCGCCGAAGGATGGCTCGGTCGATCCCGAGCACGGCTTCGCGATGACCTGGGAGGTCGCCGCGGACAGCAAGAAGCACATCCGCGCCATCACCGATGCGCTCAAGACCGACCGCGAGCTCATCCTCGCCACCGACCCCGACCGCGAGGGCGAGGCGATCTCGTGGCACCTCCAGGAAGCGCTCGCGAAGGCCATCGGCACCGACACCAAGGTGAGCCGCGTCGTCTTCAACGCGATCACCCGGTCCGCCGTGACCGAAGCGATGAAGGCGCCGCGCGACGTCGACATGGAGCTCGTCGACGCCTATCTCGCGCGGCGCGCGCTCGACTACCTCGTCGGCTTCACGCTGAGCCCGGTGCTCTGGCGCAAGCTCCCCGGCGCGAAGTCGGCGGGCCGGGTGCAATCGGTGTGCCTGCGGCTCATCGTCGAGCGCGAGATGGAGATCGAGGCGTTCCGCCCGCGCGAGTACTGGGGCGTGACGGCGGCGCTCGCGACCCCCGGCGGCGAGCCCTTCGAGGCGCGGCTGACCGGGCTCGGCGGGCGGCGGATCGAGCGCTTCGACCTCGCCAACGCGGCCGCGGCCGAGCTCGCCGTCGAGGCGGTGGCCGCGCGCGACCTCGCCGTGCGCTCGGTCGAGGCCAAGCCCGCGCAACGCAACCCGTCGGCGCCGTTCATGACCTCGACGCTGCAGCAGGAGGCGAGCCGCAAGTTCGGCATGGGCGCGCGGCAGGCGATGAGCGCGGCGCAGCGGCTCTACGAGGCGGGGACCATCACCTACATGCGGACCGACGGCATCGACATGGCGCCCGAGGCGGTGACGGCGGCGCGCGCGGAGATCGGCACGCGCTTCGGGGCGGCCTACGTTCCCGATGCGCCGCGGATCTACAAGAACAAGGCCAAGAACGCGCAGGAGGCGCACGAGTGCATCCGCCCGACCGACATGGCGGCGGACCCCGACAGCCTCCGCATCGCCGACGGCGACCAGCGCAAGCTCTACGAGCTGATCTGGAAGCGCACGCTCGCGAGCCAGATGGCGGCGGCGCGGCTCGAGCGCACCACGATCGAGATCGCGAGCCCGGACGGCGAGGTCGAGCTGCGCGCCACGGGGCAGGTCGTGCTCTTCGACGGCTTCCTGCGCGTCTACGAGGAGGGCCGCGACGAGCCCGCCGGCGACGACGACGCGCGGCTGCCGCAGATGGCGGCGGGCGACGCGCTCGGGCGGCGCGAGGCCTATCGGGAGGCGTTCGCGGCGCGGGTGGCCGACGGCGAGAAGCCCACCGCGGACGGGATGCACCGGGCGGCCGCGGCGGTGGCGGACGGGCGGCACACGGTCATCGCGACGCAGAGCTTCACCCAGCCGCCGCCGCGCTACACCGAGGCCACGCTCGTGAAGCGCATGGAAGAGCTCGGCATCGGCCGGCCCTCGACCTACGCCTCGATCGTGACGACCATCCAGGACCGCGAGTACGTCCGCAAGGACCGCAACCGGCTGATCCCCGAGGACAAGGGCCGGCTGGTAACGGCGTTCCTGTCGAATTATTTCCACCGATACGTCGAATACGACTTCACCGCCGACCTCGAGGAGGAGCTCGACGACGTGTCGGCGGGGACGCGCGACTGGAAGGACGTGCTGGCACGGTTCTGGCGCGACTTCTCGGCGGCGGTGGCGGAGACCTCGGAGCTCAGGATCGGCGAGGTGCTGCAGAAGATCAACGACGTGCTCGCGCCGCATCTCTACCCGCCGCGCGCCGACGGGTCCGACCCGCGCATCTGCGCGGTCTGCGGCACCGGGCACCTCAACCTCAAGACGGCGCGCTCGGGCGGCGCCTTCATCGGCTGCTCGAACTATCCCGAGTGCCGCTATACCCGCCCGCTCTCGGCGCCCGGCGACGACGACGGCACGCAGGCGCTCGACGGCAAGCTCCTCGGGCACGACGACAGGGGCACGCCCGTCACGCTGCGGGTCGGGCGGTTCGGGCCCTACGTGCAGGCCGGCGAGCCCAGCGAGGAGGCGCCGAAGCCGCCGCGCGCGTCGATCCCGAAGGGCTGGGAGCCCGCGGCGGTGGACCTCGAGGCGGCGCTGAAGCTCCTCGCGCTGCCGCGTCCCGTGGGCCCGCATCCCGACGACGGCGAGATGATCGAGGCCGGGATCGGCCGCTTCGGGCCGTTCGTGAAGCACGGCAAGAAGTACGCGAACCTCGCCGAGGTGGACGAGGTGTTCACGATCGGCATGAACCGCGCCGTGGAGGTGCTGGCGCAGAAGCAGGTCCGCGGCGGCCGGCCGGCGGCGACCGCGTTGCGCGCGCTCGGCGAGCACCCCGACGGCGGCGCGATGGAGGTCATGGCCGGGCGCTACGGTCCCTACGTGCGCTGGGGCAAGGTCAACGCGACGCTGCCGAAGGAGGCCGACCCCGCGACGCTGACGCCCGAGGCCGCGGCCGAGCTCGTGAGCGCGAAGGCCGCAAAGTCGGGCCCGAAGCGGACGATCAAGCCGAAGGCGGCCGCAACGCCGAAGCCCAAGGCTGCGAAGCCCAAGGCTGCGAAGCCCAAGGCCGCGAACCCTGGAGCCGCGAAAGCCAAGGCCAAGCCGAAGCCCAAGGCGTCGCAGCGGGCGGCGGGCTGATGCCGCAGGTCCGGCGCGAGACCACGGCGACGGGCGGCCGCTACGTCATGGAAGCGGGCGGTGCCGAGGCCGAGCTGACCTTCCGCCGCGCGGGCGACATCGTGACCGCCGACCACACCTTCGTCCCGGTCGCGGCACGCGGCGCCGGCGCGGGGCACGCGCTCGTCGAGCGGCTGGTGGCGGATGCCCGCGCCGAAGGCTTCCGCATCCGGCCCGCCTGCTCCTACGTCGCGGCCGCGGCGCGGCGGCATCCCGAATGGGCGGCGCTCTTCGTCTAGAGGGCGCCCGCGCGGAACACGCAGCCGTCGCTGACGAGGACCGGCGGCGTCAGGCAGAGGCCGCGCGCCACGGTCCAGGCGGCGAGCACGCGCGGCACATAGGCGCGCGTCTCGGCGTAGTCCGGCACGCCGTCAGAGGTTTGCACCGCGCCCTCGCCCGCGTTGTAGCCCGCGAGCACCATCAGGGGATCGCCGTCGAACGCGGCCATCAGCCAGTCGAGATAGGCCACGCCGCCTGCAATGTTCTGGCCGGGATCGGCCGCGTCGCGCACCTTGAAGCGCGCGGCGGTCGCGGGCATGAGCTGCATCAGCCCCGTCGCGCCCTTCGGGCTCACCGCGTCGGCGCGCCCGCCGGATTCGACGCCGATCAGTGCCACGACGAGCGCGGGCGACACCCGCGTGCCGACCGTGGCGCGCAGGATCTCGGGCCCGTGGGCCCGCGCGATGGCGGCGAGCGCCTCGAGCCGCGGCGCGGGCACGGCGGCGCCCCCGGGCCCGCGCCCGAGGGCCACGAGCGCGCCCTCGAAGCGCCCCGCCCCGAGCCCGCGGCCGGGCGGCACGGCGGTCCAGAACCAGTCGAGCGGCCCCGCGGCCCCGGAGGGCGGCGGCGCGGGCACGTCGACCGGGGCCCTCGGCCGCGCCATCCCGACGGCGAGGACGCGCGCCTGCTCGACGGGGTCGATCTGCACCAGGATGCGTCTTTGCGCCCCGGCCGCCGGCGGCAGGACGCGGCGGAACCCCGCGGGCACGAGATCGTCGGCACGAAGTGCGTCCGGCGCGAAGGCCGTCAGCGCCGCCAGGAGGGCCGCGAATCGTCCTGTCATGGGTGCTGCCCGCCCCGGTTCTCGTTGCCGCCGAGTGGGGCGCATCGCGCGGACCGGCGCCAGAGCCCGCACGTCCGCTCGCGAGGATTGCGCCGAGGGCGGGGCGTTTGCGCCACGATCCGGACCTAGGGTTTTCGGGCGGCGGCGCGTTTTCCGTTTTGCGGCAGGGGTTTGCACGTCGTTTTCGAGAAAAGCGCGCGCGGAGGCCCGCGCCGGAGTCTCGCCAAACTGTGGCCATGTTTGGGGTGCTTACTGCTCGACATGCCGGGACGAGACCTGTCGCGGCGCCGCAACGCACGCCAAGGAGCGCACACGATGAAACTCTTCAAGCTGTTCAAGACCTTCAACGACGACGAGTCGGGCGCCGTGACGGTCGACTGGGTCGTCCTCACCGCCGCCATCGTCGGCCTCGGCCTCGCGGTCGTCGCGACCGTCAGCAAGTCGATCGGCACGCTCGGCACCAACATCGCGACCTCGGTGTCGGGTACGAAGTCGGGCCGGCGAAGACCGAGTAAGAACTCGACTCTGCAAGACACGGAGCCGCGTCGCCGCGATGCGGCTCCGTCAACTGCACCTCTTGGAGAGTCGCGATGCACCCGGCCCAGCTTCCTCCGCGCCGAAGACGGCGCCGTCACCGTCGACTGGGTGGTCCTGACCGCCGCCATCGTCGGGCTCGGGATCGGCGTCGTGGCCTCGGTCTACACCGGCGCCGGCAACGCGACCGACCGCGTGGCCGCGAGCGTCGCCACCACCAAGGTCGGCCCCTGACGCCCGTTCACCGGATGCTCACGCCTTTCGCCTAGACCTCCCGCATCGCGACCCCGGAGCCCGCCCCATGCGCCTCATCTTCGTCTTCGTCCTCGTCGCGGGCCTCGGGCTCGCCGGCGCCGCCGTCTGGATGGCGCAGGGCTACATCAGCTCCTCGCAGGACGCCCTCGCCGCCGCCCGCGACGCCGCCGCGGCGCAGGAAGCGAAGCCCACCGTCCCCGTCTACGTCGCGGCCCGCGACATCGCCTACGGCGAGGCGCTCGCCGCCGCCGACGTCGTCGCCATCGCCTGGCCCGCCGACGCGGTGCCCGAGACCGCGTTCCGCGACGCCGCCGCCCTCTTCCCCGGCGACGGCACCCGCCCGCGCACCGTGATCCGGGCGCTGGCGAAGTTCGAGCCCCTCCTCGCCGACAAGGTGACCGGGCCCGGCGAGGACGCGGGCCTCACCTCGCGCCTGGCCAAGGGGATGCGCGCCTTCGCCATCACCGTCGACGTCGCCTCCGGCGTCTCGGGCTTCCTGCGCCCCGGCGACCGCGTCGACGTCTACTGGTCGGGCACCCGCGGCGACGCCGAGATCACCAAGCTCATCGAGACCGGCGTGTCGCTCATCGCCGTCGACCAGAGCGCCGACTTCGATCCCTCGAACCCCAACGTCATCGCCCGCACCGTCACCGTCGAGGCGACGCCGGGCCAGGTCGCGGCCTTCGCCCAGGCGCAGGCGACGGGCCGGCTGGCGCTCTCGCTCGTCGGCACCGGCGACGACACCACCGCGGAAGCCGTCGAGGTCGACCAGAACCGCCTTCTCGGCATCGAGCGCCAGGCCCCCGTCGCGGTGGCCGAGGCACGCGTCTGCACCGTCCGGATGCGGAAAGGCTCCGAGATCATCGAGACGCCGATCCCCTGCACACGCTGACGCCTCCCCGCGCCTGTTGCCGTTAATCCACATAAACTCCGCACCACAAGCGCCTGTTGTTGCCTAAGAAGCCCCGGCCGCGCATGGTCGGGAGGCGTGGGCGCCTGACGACCCGCACGGCAGGCAGAGAGGCAGGGACGCATGGGCTTCATGGCGACGGCGCGCGGAGACGTCGTGGCGCGCACGGGCCAGCGCTGGCTGCGCCGGACGATCGTGCTCGCCCTCCTCGCCGGCGCCCCCGCACCGCTCCCCGCCGAAACGCTCCGGGTGCAGAACGGCACCGCCTCGTCGCAGCTCAACGTCGCGATGAACCGCGCGGTCGTCCTCGAGAGCGACACGCCCTTCGCCGAGCTCTCCATCGCCAATCCCGCGATCGCCGACATCTCGACGCTCTCCGACCGCTCGATCTACGTGCTCGGCAAGACGCCGGGCCGCACCACGCTCACGCTCCTCGGCCCCGACGGCACGCTCATCACCAACGTCGAAGTCGCCGTCACCCCCGACATCGCCGAGTTCAAGGAGCGGCTGAAGCAGATCCTGCCCGGCGAGCCCATCGACGTGCGGACCGCGAACGACGGGATCGTGCTCTCCGGCACCGTCTCGAGCACCCAGTCGCTCGACCGCGCGCTCGACCTCGCGCAGCGCTACGCCCCCGAACGGATCTCGAACCTGATGTCGGTCGGCGGCACGCAGCAGGTGATGCTGAAGGTCCGGTTCGCCGAGATGCAGCGCTCGGTCGCGAAGAACCTCTCCGCGAGCCTCGGCATCAACGGCACCGGCGGCGGCGAGAACGTCGGCGTGCGCGGCGGCAACGGCGCCTTCACCAACAACGCCAACCTGACGAGCGTCTTCAACGGCGGCAACGTGACCTCGGCGACGCCGCGGCAGGGCCAGCTCACGCTCGGCTTCTCGGCGGGCAGCCTGCAGTTCGCGGTGCTCCTCGAGGCGCTCGAGACCAAGGGGCTCGTCCGCACGCTGGCCGAACCGAACCTCTCGGCGCTGTCGGGCCAGGAGGCGAAGTTCCTTGCCGGCGGAGAATACCCGATCCCGGTGGTCGACAACGACAACAACGTCACGATCGAGTACAAGCCCTTCGGCGTCGAGATGAACTTCACGCCGCGGGTGGTCGACGGCGACCTCATCAACCTCACGATCAACGCCGCCGTGAGCGGCATCGACAGCTCGATCACGGTGCAGAACGGCGGCTTCTCGGTCAACGCCTTCAGCCGCCGCGAGACCTCCACGACCGTCGAGATGCGCGACGGCGAGAGCTTCGCGATCGCGGGGCTGCTGCAGGACGACTTCCGCGACAGCGCGAGCCAGGTGCCGTTCCTCGGCAACATCCCGATCCTCGGGGCGCTCTTCCGCAGCGCCGACTACAACCGCCGCCAGAGCGAGCTTGTCATCATCGTGACGCCGCATCTCGTCTCGCCGACGCGCGGCGAGGCGCTGGCGCTGCCGACGGACCGGGTGCGGCTCCCGAGCGAGCGCGACCTCTTCCTGCGCGGCCGCGTGGCGGGGCCGAAGGGTGCTGCGGGCGAGGTCGCCAAGCAGGATTTCTCGGGGCCCTACGGCTACGTGATGGAATGACCGCGCGCCTCGCCGCAGCCGGCCCTGCCGCCGCACTCGGGCTCGCCGCCGCGCTCGGGCTCGCCGCCTGCGCGCCGGGCGAGATCGGCGCGGGCCTCGACGAGGGCGGCTTCGGCGCGCCGACGCGGTTGAACGCCGCGCTGATGTCCGGCGAGGCCGGCGCCACCGTCGCGCTCGGCCGCCGCTTCGCCGCCGAGACGCCCTCGACGATCACCTTCGCCTTCGACAGCGCCCGCATCGAGCCCGCGGCCGCCGCCGCGCTCGACGCGCAGGCGGGCTTCATCCGCGCCTTTCCCGAGGCGCGCTTCCGCGTCTACGGGCACACCGACCTCGTCGGCTCCGCGGCCTACAACCGTGCCCTCGGCCTTAGCCGCGCGCGCGCCGTGGTGGCTTTTCTCGCCGCGCGCGGCGTGAGCACGTCGCGTCTCGAAGCGGTGGTCTCCTACGGCGAGACCCGGCCGCTCATCCCGACGGGCGCCGAGGAGCGCCGCAACCGCCGCACCGTCACCGAGGTCTCGGGCTTCGTGCATGCCCGCGGCCAGCGCCTCGACGGCAAGTATGCCGCCGTGATCGCGCGCGAGTATGTCGAGAGCGCCACCGCGGCGCATCCTTCGGTCACGCTCAGCTCGACATCGGCGGCCTCGCCCTGACGTCAGCGTCGGCGGCGGCGGCGGCGCGCGCCCGCTTCGCCCGATCTTCAGACTTCTGAAACGCCAGAGGGTTAAGGTCGACGCGTGTCACCCGAGGATGCGCCGATGACGAGTACCGCTGCCCTGCAGCCCGAGCCCGCGCTCGTGACGGCCTGCACGATCTCGCGGGACGTGCAGAACTTCGAGCTTCTGATCGAGGACATGGAGTCCGCGCTCGGCGAGAGCTGGGGCGATCTCTCGTTCGAGGACGCTGCCGCGTTTCTGCGCCAGCCCGACAGCCGCGCGCTCGAATTCGTGGCCATCGCCGTCGACGACGAGGACGAGTCGAACCTCGCGCGCATCACCGACCTCATCCGCTCCGCCAAGGAGCGCAAGATCAAGGTCATCCTCATCGCCGAGGAGGTGAGCCCGATCGCGCTGCACCAGCTCCTGCGCCTCGGGGCGGACGACTTCGTGCCCTACCCGCTTCCCGAGGGCGCGCTCCACGAGGCGATCGACCGGCTCCGCGCGCCAAGTCCCTCCGTGGCAGCACCGCTCTTGCGCCCGCTCAGCGATCACGACGGCGTGGTGCTGCCGGTCCACGGGCTGTCCGGCGGCTGCGGCGCCTCGACCTTCGCGATCAACCTCGCCTGGGAGCTCGCGACCGCCGCGAAGACCGGCGGGCCGCGCGTCTGCGTGCTCGATCTCGACCTGCAATTCGGCTCGGCGTCGACCTACCTCGACCTCGAGCGCCGGGAGGCCGTCTACGAGCTCCTCGCCGACACCGCTTCGGCCGACCGGGACGCGGTGCTCGCGGCGATGCAGCCCTACGGCGACCGGCTGCATGTGCTCACCGCGCCCATCGACATGCTGCCGCTCGACCTCGTGACCCCCGACGACATCGGCCGCCTCATCGACATCGCACGCGCGAACTTCGATTTCGTGGTCATCGACATGCCGCGCACCGTCACCGCCTGGACCGAGACCGTGCTGCAGCAGGCGCATGTCTATTTTGCGCTCTTCGAGACCGACATGCGGTCGGCGCAGAACGCGCTCCGGCTCCTGCGCGCGCTCCGGGCGGAGGAGCTCCCCGTCGAGAAGCTGCGCTACGTGCTCAACCGCGCGCCGCGCTTCACCGACCTCGCGGGCAAGAGCCGCGTCAAGCGCCTCGCCGAAAGCCTCGGGATCGCGATCGAGGTGTCCCTTCCGGACGGCGGCGCGGACGTCTCGCGCGGCAACGACCAGGGCCTGCCGCTTGCCAAGGCCGCGCCCAAGAACCCCGTCCGCCGCGAGATCCGCGGCCTCGCCCGCTCGCTGATCGAGCACAACCGCGCCGTCGTGGCGAAACCGGCCTGAGGGGGCAGTCATGTTCGCGCGCTACAAGAAGCCCGGCGATCCCGGCACGTCGCTTGCCGCCACCCCCGTCGAGGCGCGTCCCAAGGTCGCGCCGAAGCCGGTCCCGACGCCGCGGCCCGCCGTCCAGGCGGCGCCCGTCGACAAGGAGAAGAAGCGAAAGGAGCGCCTCGGCGACATCAAGGTCGAACTCCACAAGCGGCTTCTCGACACGCTGAACCTCGGCGCGCTCGAGACCGCGACCGAGGCCGATCTCCGTTCGGAGATCGTGGCGATCTCGTCGGAGGCGCTCGAGGAGATGGCGATCGTCCTCAACAAGGACGACCGCATCGCGCTCTACCAGGAGCTCTACGACGAGGTGATGGGCCTCGGGCCGCTCGAGCCGCTCCTCAAGGACGAGAGCGTCAACGACATCCTGGTGAACGGCCCGCAGCGCATCTTCGTCGAGCGGAACGGCAAGCTCGAGCTGACCGACATCAGCTTCAAGAACGAGAAGCACCTCCTCCGGATCATCGACAAGATCGTCTCCGCCGTCGGCCGCCGCGTCGACGAGAGCAACCCCTACGTCGACGCGCGGCTCTCGGACGGCTCGCGGTTCAACGCGATGGTGCCGCCGATCGCCGTCGACGGCAGCCTCGTCTCGATCCGCAAGTTCAAGAAGGAGAAGCTCGGCATCCCCGACCTCGTGCGCTTCGGCGCCTTCACCGAGGAGATGGCGGCCTACCTGCAGGCGGCGGTCGCGACGCGGCTCAACATCATCGTGTCGGGCGGCACCGGCTCCGGCAAGACGACGACGCTCAACGCGCTGTCGTCGTTCATCGCGGGCGACGAGCGCATCCTCACGATCGAGGACACGGCGGAACTCCAGCTCCAGCAGGTCCATGTCGGCCGGATGGAGAGCCGCCCCGCCAACGTCGAGGGCAAGGGCGCGGTCACGCAGCGCGATTGCCTCAGGAACGCGCTCCGGATGCGCCCCGACCGCATCATCGTCGGCGAGACCCGCGGCGAGGAGGTCATCGACATGCTGCAGGCGATGAACACCGGCCACGACGGCTCGATGACGACGATCCACGCCAACTCCGCGCGCGACGGCGTGTCCCGCCTGGAAAACATGGTCGCGATGGCTGGAATCGAGATGCCGCTCAAGGCCGTGCGCGCGCAGATCGCGGCGGCGGTGAACCTGATCGTGCAGGCGAGCCGGCTGCAGGACGGCTCGCGCCGCATGGTCTCGATCACCGAGATCACCGGCATGGAGGGCGAGATCATCTCGATGCAGGAAGTCTTCCGCTACGAGCGCCAGGGCATGGCCTCCGACGGCACGATCATCGGCCGCTTCAACGCGACTGGCGTGCGCTCGCACTACTCCGAGCGCTTCCGGGCCTGGGGCTACGACCTGCCCGCCGCGATCTACGAACCGCTGGGAGTCTGAGCGATGAGCCTCGGTATCGCACCCGTCATCTACATCCTGATCTTCGTCGGCGTGCTGGCGCTCGTCGAGGGCATCTATCTCACGATGTTCGGCAAGTCGATCAGCCTCAACAGCCGCGTCAACCGCCGGCTCGACCTCCTCGAGCGCGGCGGCCCGCGCGAAGCGGTGCTGGAACAACTCCGCAAGGAAATGAGCCAGCACGTCCGCGCGCGCTCGATCCCGCTCTACTCGATCCTCGCCACCAAGGCGCAGAAGGCCAACATCGCCTTCACGCCGCGCCAGCTCGTGCTCGTGATGGTGCTCCTCGCGGGCGTGAGCTTCGTCGGGCTCTCCCTCGGCACGAGCGCGGCACTCCCGGCCCGCATCGCGCTCGCGGTCGCGATGGGGATCGGTGCGGTCTACATGTGGGTGAACAAGAAGGCCAAGAAGCGGCTTGCGCTGATCGAGGAGCAGCTTCCCGACGCGGTCGAGCTGATGGTCCGCTCGCTCCGGGTCGGGCATCCGTTCTCGTCCGCGATCGGCATCGTCGCGAAGGAGGTGCCGGACCCGCTCGGCACCGAGTTCGGCATCATCGCCGACGAGGCGGCCTACGGCGGCGACATCTCCACCTCGCTGAAGGCGCTGGCCGAGCGCGTCGACATGCAGGACATGCGGTTCCTCGCGGTCGCGGTGACGATCCAGGCGCAGTCGGGCGGCAACCTCGCGGAGATCCTCGAAGGGCTCGCCAAGGTGATCCGCTCGCGCTTCAAGCTCTTCCGCCGCGTCAAGGCGATCACCGCGGAGGCGAAGTGGTCGGGGATGTTCCTGTCGGCCTTCCCGATCGTGGCGCTGATCATGGTGACGGTGCTGAAGCCCGACTACTACGACGAGGTCAAGACGACCTCGGTCTTCATCCCGGCCGCGCTCGTGGTGTTCGCGTTCCTCGGACTCAACGTGATCTTCATGCGGATCATGGTCAACATCAAGGTCTGAGGAACGCACATGAGCCAGATCAACACCTTCCTCGTCGGCGTCATCGGCCCGCTCGGACCTGTCGCGGCCCTGGGCCTTGCGGGCGTCCTGCTCGCGGCGGTGGGCGTGGTCCCGTTCCTCGTGCGCCGCCGCGATCCGATGGACAAGTTCCACGAGGCCGCGCGGCGGGGGGCTGCACTGCCCGCCGCCGAGCCCCAGGCCGAACGGCTGCGGCTCGGCGCCAAGACCGACAAGCTGGAGCGCTACGCCTCCTTCCTCGAGCCGCAGGACGCCGAGGCGATGACGAGCGCGCGGCTGAAGATGCTGCAGGCGGGCTACCGCTCGAAGAACGCGGTCCGCACGTTCCATGCCATGCAGTTCGCGCTCGGGATCGGCGCGCTCGTCCTCGGCGTGCTCTTCGCCATCGTCGGCGCGGGCGGCGAGCCGAGCCCGCTGCAGATGGCGCTCACCGTGATCCTTCCCGCGGGCGCGGGCTACTACCTGCCGACCTACTGGGTCGAGCGGCGGCGGCAATCGCGCCAGCAGGAGATCATCAACGGCTTCCCGGACGCGCTCGACATGATGCTCGTCTGCGTCGAGGCGGGCCAGTCGCTCGACCAGTCGATCATCCGGGTCGCCAAGGAGATCCGCGCGGGCTACCCGGCCCTCGCCGAGGAGTACGAGATCGTCAGCCAGGAGATGAAGGCGGGCAAGGACCGGATCAGCGTGCTGCGCGACATGTCCGAGCGCGCCGGCGTGCCCGATGTCGCGTCGTTCGTGACCGTGCTGATCCAGTCGGCGACCTTCGGCACCTCGATCGCCGACGCGCTCAGGGTCTACGGGTTCGAGATGCGCGACAAGCGGGTGATGCGCGCCGAGGAAAAGGCGAACGTCCTGCCGACGAAGCTCACGCTCGGGACGATGATGTTCACGCTGCCGCCGCTCCTCATCATCCTGATCGGCCCGTCGGTCTACGGCATCAGCCAGCTCGTGTCGAAGATGAACTTCTGACGCCGCGCCGCGGCCCTCTTGCCGCTTGCCGGTCAGCACGGATGCCGCCAACGTCGCGCCATGCTCCGCACCGTTCGCCCGGCCCAGCCCATCCCGACCCGGCCGCCGATGGGGCGGCGCCATGTCGTCCTTCTTCTGGCGGTGCTGGCGGGGTGCGGGCCGCGGGCGCTCGGGCCCATGCGGCTCGGGCCCACGCGGCTCGGGCCCATTGGAAACGGGCCGCCGCCGCCGCCGGGCACGCCCGAGGTCGCGCAGGCGGTGGACGGGCTCCTCGTCGGGCACCGGCTGATGGCGGCGGGCGAGTACGAGCTGGCGCTTCGCGCCTATCTCCGCGCCGCGGCCGAGGATGGGGCGACGGTCGACGTGCTGTCCGCGCTCGGCTCGGCGAACCTCAAGCTCGGGCGCCTCGGGCAGGCCGAGCGGCTCCTGCGCCGCGCCATCGAGGCCGACGAGACCTTCGTGCCGGCGATCAACAACCTCGGCGTCGTGCTGATGGAGGAGGGCCAGACCGGCGAGGCGCGCGCGGTCTTCCGCCAGGCCTTCGCGCTCGATAGTGGCCGTTCGGACGTGATCCGCGAAAATCTCGCGCTGGCCATCGCGCAAAGCCCCGAACCCCGGTATCCTACGACGGATGCCGCGGCCTTCAGGCTCGTCCGGCGCGGGAACGGCGCCTACCTGCTGCTCCCGACCGGCGCCATCCCGGGCGCGGCGGAGCCTTGAGGCCGAGCACAAAAAAGGACGCGAAATGCGCCAGCCCCTTCCCGCGCTGTGCCTCCTTGGCATGGCGGCGCTGACCGCCTGCACCCGGCACGGCACCACCGACGCCGAGGCCGCCCGCGCGATCAAGAGCGTCAGCGTCATCGACGCGGCCAACCTCAACGACATCATGCTCACGGTCGCGGACCCGAACGAGGCGGTCACCTACTTCCAGAACGCCTCCGCCAAGGCGCCCGCGCGCACCGACCTCAAGCGCGGCCTCGCGGTGTCGCTGGTGCGCGCGAAGAAGCCCGAGGCGGCGGCTGCGATCTGGCGCGAGGTCGCGGCGGGCCCCGAGGCCACCAGCGAGGACCGCGTGAACTACGCGAGCGCGCTCATTCGCGGCAACGAATGGAGCAAGGCCGAGACCGTGCTGGCCGAGGTGCCGCCAACCTACGAGACCTACGAACGCTACCGGCTCGAAGCGATGGTCGCCGACAGCCGGCAGAACTGGCAAAAGGCCGACAGCTACTACGAGACCGCCGCGGGACTGACGACCAAACCCTCGGGCGTGCTCAACAACTGGGGCTACTCGAAGCTGACGCGCGGCGACTATCCGGGCGCGGAGAAGCTCTTCACCGAGGCGCTGACCTACGATCCCGGCCTCTTCACCGCCAAGAACAACCTCGCCATCGCGCGGGCGGCCGAGCGCAAGTACGACCTCCCCGTGGTCGAGATGACGCAGACCGAGCGGGCGCAGCTCCTCTACACGATGGCGCTCTCGGCGATCAAGCAGGGCGACGTCGCGATCGGAAAGGGGCTCCTGCAGGAGGCGATCGACACCAATCCGCAGTATTTCGAGGCCGCCGTGCGCTCGCTCCGCGCGCTCGACGCCAACATCACGCAGGGCTGAATGACCCCCGCGGCGGCGCTTGCACTCCTCGTGCCGGCGCTGCCCGTGGCGCTCTGGGCGGCATGGAGCGACCTGCGGTACATGCGGATCCCGAACATGGCGGTGCTGGCGCTGGCGCTCGGCTTCGTCGTCGTCGCGCCGTTCGTCCTGCCGCTCGAGACCTTCGCGTGGCACCTCGGCCAGCTCGTACTCGTGCTCGTGATCGGGTTCGTGCTCAGCCTTGCGCGCGCCGTGGGCGCCGGCGACGCAAAGTTCGCCGCCGCGATGGCGCCCTACGTCGCGGCCTCCGACCTCGGCCTCGTGCTGCCGCTCGCCGCGACCGTGCTCCTGGCCGCCTTCGCGAGCCACCGCGGCCTGAAGCGGATCCCCGTCTTCCGCCGCGCGACGTCCGACTGGGTGTCGTGGCAGCGCACGGACTTCCCGATGGGCCTGGCGCTCGGGGGCATCCTCGTCTTCTACCTCGCGCTCGTGGCGTTGAGGGGCGCGCATCGCTGATCCGACGCGGCACCGCCACAGTTTCGCCACGCGCCCGAGGCATCAAGGGAGGGCCCGCCGGGACGGGACGCTTCGGAGGGCGCGGCCGATGAACATGCAAGTCTCGGGCGTGCTCGCGCCGGTGCCGCCGAAGAGCCTCGCCGACACCGGGATCAGCCTGGTGATGCTGCGCGACCTCCTCCTGAAGACGATGTTCCGCAGCAACCACGAGCTTGCGAGCGACCTCGCCAAGGCCCTGTGCCTGCCGGTGCAGGTGGCCCAAGACCTCATCGACGCCACCCGGACCCAGCGGCTCGTCGAGGCCACGGGCACGCTCCACGCCGGTTCCGGCTCCGAGATGGGCTACCGGCTCACCGACGCGGGCCGGGCGCGCGCGCTCGACGCGCTGGCGCAGTCCGAGTACTACGGCGCGGTCCCGGTCCCGCTCGAGGAGTACGAGAGCCAGGTCCGCCGCCAGTCGATCCGCAACCTCGCGCTCACCCGCGGCCAGCTCACCGGTGCGATGGGCCATCTCATCCTGCCGCCGGGCCTCCTCGGCCAGCTCGGGCCCGCGGTCAGCTCCGGTCGCTCGATCCTGATGTACGGGCCGCCCGGCAACGGCAAGTCGTCGATCTCGAACGGCATCCGCGACGCGCTCGGCGACAAGATCTACGTGCCGCGCGCCATCGCCTACGCGGGCCAGGTCATCACCGTCTACGATCCGATCGTGCACGCGCGGGCGGTCGACCTGCCGGAGCTGCCCTCGGTGCTCCGCCGCAGCGCGAACCGCTTCGACACGCGCTACGTGCATTGCGAGCGGCCCTCGGTCATCACGGGGGGCGAGCTCAGCCTCTCGATGCTCGACCTCACGTACAATCCGACGGCTCGGACCTACCAGGCGCCGTTGCAGATGAAGGCCACCGGCGGCGTGTTCATCGTCGACGACCTCGGGCGCCAGGCCGAGAGCCCGCAGGCGCTCATCAACCGCTGGATCGTGCCCCTGGAGGAGAACCGCGACATCCTGGCGTTGCAGTCGGGCGAGAAGTTCACCGTGCCCTTCGACACGCTGGTGATCTTCTCGACGAACTTCCACCCCAACCGCATCTTCGACGGCGCGGCGCTCCGGCGGATCTTCTTCAAGATCAAGATCGACGGGCCCGACCAGGAGACGTTCCTGAAGATCTTCGCGATGGTCGCGAAGAAGCGCGGGATGCCGCTCGACGAGGCGGCGCTCCTTCATCTGATGCAGGTCAAGTACCCCGCCATCGGCAACGTCTACGCGAACTACCAGCCGGGGTATCTCGTCGACCAGATGCTCGCGATCTGCGCCTTCGAGGGCATCCCGAACCGCATGTCCCCCGAGCTCGTCGACCGCGCCTGGGCCAACATGTTCGTACGCGACGAGGACATCGCGCGCTGACCTCAGATCTTGCGGAACCGCTCCTCCGTCTCGGCGTCGGAGCGCGCGGCGATGGCCCGCTCGGCCTCGGAGAGCGCGGTCGGCCGGTCGTTCAGGCGGGCGGCGAGGTCGGGATCGATCCGCACCGTCGCGGCCATCGGGAAATGGTCGGACCCGACCCTCGGCCGCCGCTCGAGCGCGACGACCGCCACCTCCTCGGTGACGAAGATCTGGTCGATCGGCAGCCGGAGCCACCAGCGCCGCGCATCGAAGCTCGCGAAGAAGCCGCGCCCGCGGCGGGGATCGAGATACTCGCCGACATGCTTGAAGCTGCGCGACGTATCGGACCAGGCGACGTCGTTGAAGTCGCCCGCCGCGATCAGGGGCACGCCGTCCTTGCGCGCGAAACGCGCCGCGGCGTGGATCTGCGCGTCGCGGTCGTCGGTGTCGAAGCCGAGCGTGGGGGGGCGCGGATGGAGGCCGACGAAGCGGAAGACCGTCTTCTTGCGGTCGAGGAGCTCGGCGAAGACCGAGGGTGCGTCGTCCTTCGCCAGATCGACGAACTCGGCCTTCCGCGTGTCGAACCGGGTCGCGAAGATCATCCCGTAGTGGTTGTCGAGCGGGCGGGCGAGCACGGTCGGATAGCGCGCCAGCACCGGTTCGAGCGCCGCGTGCCACCGCGCGTCGGGCTCCATCAGGAGCAGGATGTCGGGATCCTCGCGCTCGATGAGGTCGCGCACGAGATCGGTCCGCTCGTTCTCCATCAGCACGTTGACCGACAGGATCTGGACATCGTCCGGCCCCGACGGCGCGAACCGCAGGTCCGTCGCGGCAAGCGGCGTCCAGGGCACGATGCGCCAGAGCTGGTAGCCGCAGGCGAAGAGCATCAGGGCGGGCACCGCGAGCGGCGCGGGGCCCGGCAGCACGAATGCCAGCACGAACACCAGGGCGCCGCCGAGCGCGATCTGCGGCCGCGGGAAATCGCAGGCCCGCACCCACCACGCGTTCGTCCGCGACAGCGGCAGCACCGTCGCCGCGACGACGATCGCAGCCGCAAGCCAGAGCGCGCCGAGGGCGATCAGGAGCACGGCAGGGCCGAGGCGGCGCGGGCGGTCAAGACGCGCCCGGCGGGGCGCCCGAGACGTGGGCGAGCGTCGCGGGCCCGTCGGGTGCCGCACCCGTCAGCACGCTGAACGACCCGTCGGTCTCAAGGACCACCGCCGCGACCGATCCGAGCTCGACGGCGCCGCTCGCGCGGATCGCGGCGAAGATCTCCTCGCGTGTCACGCGCTCGCGCCGCATCGCGGGCTCTAGGAAGCCGCGGCGGTAGAGGAGCGTGGGCTGCGCCTTGACGAAGCGCTGGAACCGTTCGGAGCGCACGGAGAGCATGGCCACGGCATATTGCAGACCGCCAAGAAGCGCAAACGCCCCGATCGCCTCGGCGAGCGATACCGAGCTCGTCAGGAGCGCCGAGGCGAAGGTCGAGCCGAGCGCCACCGTGACCACGAGGTCGAAAGCGTTCATCTTGGCGAGCGTGCGCTTGCCGGTGGTCCTGAGCATCGCGACGAGCGCTGCGTAGGAGAGGGTGCCCACGACGGCGAGCCGCAGAAGGTCGCCCCAGCCATCGAAGAACATTCCGCCCCTTTCCTGCCGCGCGTGCCGGGGCGAAGCGTCGGGCCACGGCTGCGGTTCCGTCCGCCGGCGCGATCGCGTAGTCAGGCGCATGGCCCCCCTGCCCCTCCGCTTCCAGGACTGGTTCGCGGCACATGGCTGGAGCCTCCACCCGCATCAGCAGGCGATGCTCGATCGTGCGGGCGCGCCGGCGCTCCTCCTCATCGCGCCGACGGGCGGCGGCAAGACCCTCGCCGGGTTCCTCCCGACGCTGATCGAACTCGCGGATGTCGGGCACCCTGGCCTCCACACGCTCTACATCTCGCCCCTGAAGGCGCTCGCCGCCGACATCGGGCGCAACCTCCGCCGCCCGGTCGCCGAGATGGGCCTCCCCGTCCGCATCGAGGACCGCACCGGCGACACCAGCCAGACCCGCCGCAAGGCGCAGCGCGCCGACCCGCCGCACATCCTGCTGACGACGCCCGAGAGCCTCGCGCTCCTCCTCAGCTACGAGGACGCGAGCCGCATGTTCGCGGGCCTCCGGCGCGTCGTCGTGGACGAGATCCACGCGCTCGCCGAGAGCAAGCGCGGCGACCAGCTCATGCTCTGCCTCGCGCGGCTCGGCACCCTCTGCCCCGGCCTCGCGCGCGTCGGGCTCTCGGCGACGGTGGAGGATCCCGCCGCCATCGGCCGCTTCCTCGCGCGCCACCCGGACCGCGCGCAGATCGTGGTGGCCGACCCCGGCCCCGACCCCGACATCGCCATGCTCGCGACCGCGGCCCCCCCGCCCTGGGCCGGCGGCGGCGGGCGCTACGCGATCCCGGACGTGCTCGCCGAGATCGCGCGCCACCGCACCACGCTCGTGTTCCACAACACCCGCGCGCAGGCCGAGCTCTTCTTCCGCGACCTCTGGATGGCCAACGAGGGCCAGCTCCCCATCGGCATCCACCACGGCTCGCTGTCGCGCGAGCAGCGCACCCGCGTCGAGGCGGCGATGGTGGCGGGGGAGCTTCGCGCCATCGTCTGCACCGGCAGCCTCGACCTCGGCATCGACTGGGGCGACGTGGACCTCGTGATCCAGGTCGGCGCGCCGAAGAACGTCAAGCGCCTCGTGCAGCGCATCGGCCGCGCCAACCACCGCTACAACGCGCCCTCGAAGGCGCTCCTCGTGCCCGCGAACCGCTTCGAGGTGGTGGAGTGCCAGGCCGCGCTGCAGGCGGTGCGCGCGCGCGACCTCGACGGCGAGCCGCGCGGGCCGGGACCGCGCGACGTGCTCTGCCAGCACATCCTCGTCACCGCCGCCGCAGGGCCCTTCGACGCGGACGCGCTCTATGCCGAGGTCACCACCGCGGGGAGCTACGCCGGCCTCGCCCGCCCCGACTTCGACGCCTGCCTCGACTTCGCGGCCACCGGCGGCTACGCGCTGCGCGCCTACGACCGCTGGCAGCGGCTCCGCCTCGTGGACGGCCGCTGGTCCCTGCGCGACCCGCGCGCCGCGCGCGGCATCCGCATGAACATCGGCACCATCATCGACATCGAGACGCTGAAGGTGCGGCTGAAGAACCGCGGCGGGGGCATGCCGCTCGGCGAGGTCGAGGAGGGCTTCGCCGCCACGCTCACCCCCGGCGACACCTTCCTCATCGGCGGCGAGGTGGTGCGCTACGAGGGCCTGCGCGAGATGACCGTCGAGGTCACGCGCCAGCCCGGCCGCGACCCGCGGGTGGCGGTCTTCAACGGCACCAAGTTCGCGACCTCGACGCTCCTCACGCACCGCATCCTCGAGATGTTCCGCGCCCCCGCCTGGCCCGACCTGCCGCCCCCCGTCGCCGAGTGGCTGGCGCTGCAGCGGCGCGTGTCGCGGCTCCCCGAAGTGGGCCGGCTCCTCGTCGAGAGCTTCCCGCACGAGAGCCGCGAGCACGTCTGCATCTACGGCTTCGCGGGCCGCAACGGCCAGCAGACGCTGGGGCTTCTCGTGACGAAGCGGATGGAGGAGCTGGGGCTGAACCCCCTGGGCTTCGTCGCCACGGACTACGCGACGCTGATCTGGGGGCTCGACCCGCTCGCCGACGCGGCCCCCCTCTTCGACGCCGCGGCGCCCTGCGCGAGGGCCTCGAGACCTGGCTCGCGGGCAACGCGGTGATGAAGCGCACCTTCCGCAACGCGGCGCTGATCGCGGGGCTCATCGAGCGCAACCTGCCCGGCCAGAGGAAGTCCGGCCGGCAGGCGACGTTCTCGACCGACATCCTCTACGACACCCTGCGCCGCCACGACCCCGGGCACCTGATGCTCAAGATCACCCGCGAGGAGGCCGACCGCGGCATGGTGGACTTCGGCCGCATCGAGGACATGCTCGCCCGCGTCGGCGGGCGGATCGACCATCTCCGGCTCGACCGGGTGACGCCGCTGGCGCTGCCGATGTTCCTCGAACAGGGCCGCGTGCCGATCCACGGCACCGGCCGCGAGCGCATCGTCGCCGAGACCGCCGAGCGCCTGATGGCCGCGGCGGGTCTTGTGTAGCCGCCCTTGCGGACGGCGGGTCTTGTGTAGCCGCCCTTGCGGACGGCGGGCCTTGCCGAGGTCCGCGCGATGCGTCACGAACGAAGCATGAACCACTACGACTTCACCCTCGCCGGCGCAGGGCTCGCGGCGCTCGGCTCCGGCGCGCTCTGGTGGCCCGAGGAGGCGCTGCTCGTCGCGAGCGACCTGCATCTCGGCAAGTCCGAACGCATCGCGCGCCGCGGCGGCCCGCTCCTGCCGCCGTTCGAGACCGCCGACACGCTGGCCCGCCTCGCCGCCGACATCGAGCGGACGGGCGCGCGCACGGTCGTCTGCCTCGGCGACAGCTTCGACGACGGCCCCGCCGCCGACGACCTCGCACCCGCCGCGGCGCGCGCGATCCTGAGCCTGCAGGCCGGGCGGCGCTGGATCTGGATCGCGGGCAACCACGATCCCGCCCCCCTGTCGCTCGGCGGCACCCATGCGGGCACGCTTAGGCACGGCCCGCTGACGTTCCGCCACATCGCGCAAGCCGGCGCCGCGAGCGAGGTCTCGGGCGAGGTCTCGGGGCACTTCCACCCCAAGGCGCGCCTCGCCGCGCGCGGCCAGGCGATCGTGCGGCCGTGCTTCCTCGTCGACGAGGCGCGCGTGATCCTGCCCGCCTACGGCACCTTCACCGGCGGGCTCCATTGCCACGCCGCCCCGCTCGCGAGCCTGATGGCGCCGCGGGCCCGCGCCGTGCTCACGGGCGAGACGCCGCGCGCCATCCCGATGCCACGCTGACGCTCCACTGGAGCGATGCCCCGCCGACGCTCCACTGGAGCGATGCCCCGCCGACGCTCCGCCGGAGCGATGCCCCGCCGACGCTCCGCCGGAGCGATGCCCCGCTGACGCTCCGCCGGAGCGATGCCCCGCCGACGCTCCGCCGGAGCGATGCCCCGCTAGACCTCAGGCGGAGCGATGCCGCGCGCCCGGCAGGCGGCGGCGACGGTGTTGGCGAGGAGGCAGGCGATCGTCATCGGCCCGACGCCGCCCGGCACCGGCGTGATCGCGCCCGCGACGGGCTCGACCGCCGCGAAGTCCACGTCGCCGACGAGCCGCGAGGTGCCGTCCGGCCCGGCGACGCGGTTGATGCCCACGTCGATCACCGTGGCGCCGGGGCGCACCCAGTCCGCGCCGATCATCCCCGGCCGGCCCACCGCCGCGACGAGGATGTCCGCGCCCCGGCACACCGCGCCAAGGTCGCGCGTGCGGCTGTGCGCGAGCGTGACGGTGCAGTCCGCGCCGAGAAGGAGCGCGGCCATCGGCTTGCCGACGATGTTCGAGCGGCCGACGACCACCGCCGCCATCCCTGCCAGCGAGGCGTGGACGCCCCGCAGCAGCCGCAGGCACCCGAGCGGCGTGCAGGGCACCATCGCCGCCTGCCCCGACCAGAGCCGGCCGACGTTCTCGACGTGGAAGCCGTCCACGTCCTTCTCCGGCGCG
The DNA here is from genome assembly GCA_965219015.1 of Paracoccaceae bacterium. Taxonomy (GTDB): domain Bacteria; phylum Pseudomonadota; class Alphaproteobacteria; order Rhodobacterales; family Rhodobacteraceae; genus CBDCNH01. The sequence continues at coordinate 605,903 of CBDCNH010000005.1, read as the reverse complement.
ACCGTGGCGAGCACCCGCGCGCTGTCGATCCCGCGGGGCAGCGGGAGCTGCACCAGGATGCCGTCCACGGCCGCATCGGCGTTGAGCGCCGCCACCACGGCGAGGATCTCGGCTTCGCTCGCGCTCGCCGGCAGCCGGTGCTCGGTGCTCGCCAAGCCCGCCGCGCGCGTGGCGATGCCCTTGTTGCGGACGTAGACCGCGCTCGCCGGATCGTCGCCGACGAGCACCACCGCGAGGCCCGGCTGAAAACCGAGTCCCGCCACCGCGTCCCCGATCCGCGCGCGGAGCTCGGCCGCCTCGGCCTTGCCGTCGATGATCACTCGGCGGCCTCCGCACGCCGGGCATCGCCCAGATGCGGCCAGGCGGGTTGTTCTGGAACATGCAGCACGAGCACGTCGCCGAGGGCGAGGCGGCCCTCGCGCTCCACCCAGGCGGTCACGCCCCGCCGGTGCTTCGCCGCGCGCTTGAACGCCGCGCCGTGGCCGGGACGCGCCGTCTCGATCACCCTCGCGGGCAGCTGGCAGGGCCGGTTCTCCATGTCGACGACCAGCGTCGCACCGTCCGGGCCCTGCAGCCGCGACGAGGGCGGCACCAGCGTGAACTCCGGGATCCCCTCGATCACCAGCGACGCGCCGAGCCAGCGGGGATCGACCGCGTCGAGCCCCATCTCCGCCGCGATCGCCGCGAGCTCTTCCGCCGAGACGATCGACAGCTGCCGGACGTTCCGGATTTCCGTCCCGCGCGGGTGCTGCGCCGTCGTCCGGCTGCACGAGGGCCGGGTGGCACCGCTGTGCGCCTCGCCGACGGGGCCCGCGAACGTGAGCACCAGCGCCGCCTCGGGCGCCGAGGCGATCCCGGCGTCGCAGTCGGCGACGCGGCCGGCCCAGATGACCTTGGCGGCGAAGGCGGTCGGGATCAGCGCGGGCATGGCGGTCTCCTCACGGGGCGCAGGTCAGGAACAGGCGGTGGAACGGCATCAGCACGGCGCCATCCGGCTCGGCAGGATAGGCCGCGGCCAGCGCCGCGTCGTAGGCGCCGAGGAACGCCGCGGCCTCGGCCGCGGTCAGTCGCGCGAGGACTGGCCGGCACGCCGTCGATTGCGTGAAGCGGCGTACCGGATGCGCGTCCGGGTCCGGTCCGAGGCGCTGAAGGTAGGCCGTCCGCCATACTTTCACCGAGCCGAGCGGCGCCACGAGCCGGTGATAGTCGCATGCCCCCGCAACAGGCGCGTGCCAGCCGTCGAGGTCGAAGCGGTCCGGGAAGAGCGCGGCGGCGGTCTCGCGGATGAGCCGGTGCGAGGGCTCGTCGAACTGGTCGGGCATCTGCACCGCCAGCGTCCCGCCGGGGACGAGGCGCCGCACCAGGCGCGGCACCAGCGTCGCGTGATCGGCCAGCCAGTGCAGCACCGCGTTGGAGAAGATCAGCGCCGGCGGCGCATCCGGCGCCCAAGCGGCGATGTCGGCCTGCGCCAGCGCCGCATAGGCGCCTGTCGCGCGGGCCTCGGCGAGCATCGCAGGCGACGTGTCGAGCCCCTCGATGCGGTCGCCGAACCGCGCCCGGAGCGCCGGACCCGCCGCTCCCGCGCCGCAGCCGAGATCGATCACCGGTCCGTCCGGGATCGGCCCGACCGCTTCCAGCAGATCGAGCGCCGGACGCAGGCGCAGGTCGGCGAAGGCGCCATACTCCGCCGGGCTCCAGTCCCGCACCGTCACAACCACCCGCGCCGCTTGAAGAAGAGGTACGGCAGGATCGCCGAGACGAGCATCAGCCCGAGCGCCATCGGGTAGCCCGCGACCCAGTGCAGCTCGGGCATGACGCGGAAGTTCATGCCGTAGATCGAGGCGATCAGCGTCGGGGGAAGGAACACGAAGGCCACGACCGAGAAGAGCTTGGTGATCTCGGACTGTTCGATCGAGATCATCCCGAGGCTCGCGTCGAGCAGGAAGGTGATCTTCTGCGTCTGCGTCTCGGCATAGTCGGCGATGGAGTGCAGGTCGTGCGACAGCACCTTCATGCGCGTCTTGCAGCTCTTGCTCCAGCCGCCGGCTTTCGGCAACTGGCCGAGATAGCCGACGAGGCGGCCGAGGTTCGAGACGCTGGTTCGGACCTTGCCGTTGAGATCCTCCGCCACCCCGATGCGGGTGAGCACGTCGGCGAGGGTGGACCCCTTGCCGGTGCGCGTGTGGCGATAGCTGAAGATCGTGGTCGAGATGTCCTCGTTGAGCTTCGCGGTGCCTTCGAGGATGTCGGCGAGCCGGTCCGTCACCGTCTCGAAGAGCCCGATGAGCACGCTCTCGGCCGAATGGAGCCCCGCGTCGGGCTTGAGCGCCCGCGCACGGAAGCTCGCGAACGGCTGCGGGTCGTGGTAGCGCACCGTCACCAGACGGTCGTCCGTGAGGATGAACGTGACGGGTGCGAGCGTAGCGCCGGAGGTCTGCGACCGCGACATCACGTTGGCGGTCAGAAAGGCCACGTCGGCCTCCATGTAGTGCCGCGAGGAGGCCTCGATCTCGCCCATGTCCTCGCGCGTCGGCACGTCGATGCGAAGCGCGGCCTCGACGGCGCGCTCCTCCTCCGCCGTCGGGCTCATCATGTCGATCCAGAGCACGCCGGAAAAATCCCCGCTCCCGACCTCGACGAGCCTGTCGTCCTCGAGCCTGTAGGCCGTCAACATCGCCCGCGCCCCGTTGCCTCGCGCAGCAATAACCATGCTTTGCACGCGGCGGGAACCGGCAAAAAAACGCCCGCGGGGATGCCGCGGGGCGTTCTCGAGGTCGTCGCGGGCGGTCAGGCCAGCGGCTCGGGCTCCATGCCGCCGTCATGCGGGGGCTGCTTCGGCCGGTTGGTCTTCGGGATCGCGGTGACGCTCGGCATGTTCCCGCCCTTCGGCATGTCGTCGCGGTCGTCGCCGCGCTTCGGCGGCTCGCCGTTGATGACGCGCAGGATCTCCGGGCCGGTCAGCGTCTCGTACTCGAGGAGCCCCTCGGCCAGCCGCTTCAGGTCGTCGGCCTTCTCCGAGAGGATCCGCCGCGCGGTGTCGTAGCCCTCGTCGACGAGCTTCCTGACCTCGTCGTCGATCAGCTTCTGCGTCGTTCCCGAATGCGACGTCCCGCCGCCGTAGGCGCCGAGATAGCTCTGCTGCTCGTTGGCGTAGTCGATGTTGCCGAGCCCCTCGGACATGCCGAACTGCGTGACCATCGCGCGCGCGATCTTGGAGACCTGCTGGATGTCGGAGGTCGCGCCCGAAGTCACGTTCTCCTTGCCGAAGATCATCTCCTCGGCAACCTTGCCGCCCATCGCCATCGCGATCTTCGAGGTGTACTTCGTGTAGGTCACGCTGAGCTGGTCGCGCTCCGGCAGGCTGAGGACCAGGCCGAGGGCGCGGCCCCGCGGAATGATCGTCGCCTTGTGGATCGGGTCGTGCTGCGGGACGTTCAGCCCGACGATCGCGTGGCCGGCCTCGTGATAGGCGGTGAGCTTCTTCTCATCCTCGGTCATCACCATCGAGCGGCGCTCGGCGCCCATCATCACCTTGTCCTTGGCGTTCTCGAAATCGTCCATCGAGACCGCGCGCCGACCGATCCGGGCCGCCGTCAGCGCCGCCTCGTTGACGAGGTTGGCGAGGTCCGCGCCGGAAAAGCCGGGCGTGCCGCGCGCGATGATCCGCAGGTCCACGTCGGGCGCGAGCGGGGTCTTGCGGGCATGGACGCCGAGGATCTTCTCGCGGCCCTTGATGTCGGGGTTCGGCACCTGGACCTGGCGGTCGAAGCGGCCGGGGCGCAGGAGGGCCGGATCGAGCACGTCGGGGCGGTTCGTCGCGGCGACGATGATGATGCCCTCGTTGGCCTCGAAGCCGTCCATCTCGACGAGGAGCTGGTTCAGCGTCTGCTCGCGCTCGTCGTTGCCGCCGCCGTAGCCCACGCCGCGCGACCGGCCCACGGCGTCGATCTCGTCGATGAACACGATGCAGGGCGCGGATTTCTTCGCCTGCTCGAACATGTCGCGCACCCGGCTCGCGCCCACGCCCACGAACATCTCCACGAAGTCCGAGCCCGAGATGGTGAAGAACGGCACGCCCGCCTCGCCCGCGATGGCGCGCGCGAGGAGCGTCTTGCCGGTGCCCGGCGGGCCCACGAGGAGCGCGCCCTTCGGGATCTTGCCGCCGAGGCGCGAGAACTTCTGGGGGTTGCGGAGGAACTCGACGATCTCCTCGAGCTCGTCCTTGGCCTCGTCGATGCCCGCCACGTCGTCGAAGGTGACGCGGCCGTGCTTCTCGGTCAGGAGCTTCGCGCGGCTCTTGCCGAAGCCCATCGCGCCGCCGCGACCGCCGCCCTGCATCCGGTTCATGAAGAAGATCCAGACGCCGATCAGCAGGATGAACGGGAGGAACGAGATGAGGAGGCTCTGGAAGCCCGACTGCTGCTGCGGCTTCGCCTCGAAGGAGACGTTCTTGTCGAGGAGCATCCGCGTCGCGTCGACGCCATCGGGCTTGATGGTCATGTACTGCGTGCCGTCCGAGCCGCGCACCTGCACGCGCTCGCCGTCGAGCGTCACGCTCTGCACCTTGCCGCTGTCGACGCGGTCGACGAAGTCGGAATAGCTGATCGTGCGGGCCGACATGGTGCTCTGTCCGCCGCTGAACAGGTTGAAGAGGGCAAGCACCAGAAGGAACAGCACCACCCAGAATGCGATGTTTCGCGCGTTGCCCAAAGACCCGTCTCCCTGAAAGGCGCCGATCGCAGCCGGAAGCACTCAAAGTGCCCACGTCTGCCTTCGCTCCCGGCACAAGATAGAGATTATGCGCCACGGTTCAATGCGCGAGAAGGCCCGCGAGAAAGCCACCGCGGCCGCCGGCGAGTTCCGCCGCGTAACCGTTCGGCAGGCCGGCAAGCGGCGCGGCGAGGAGGGTGTCGCCGTGCCACGCCGCGGGGCCGGCGAGGAGGGTCGCGCGCGGCAGCCCGGTCGCGCGCCAGCCGGGGCAGCCCGCGAGCCCTGCCGGCCCGAGCGCCGCCACGCAAGCCTCTGACGGGAAAGGCCCCGTGACGCGCCAGCGGCCGTCCCAGAGCGCGCCGGGCGGAGCGCTGAGGCCTGCCACGGCGCGCAGCTCCCGGCCAATGCGGAAACCCGCGTCGGTGGGTGCGACGCGGGTGCCGGCGCAGGTCGACGCGCGGCCGGAGGCGAGCGCCGCTTCGACCCGGTCGAGACCGGCGCGGCGCGGCGGATAGTCGCCGCGTCCGATCCAGCGGATCGCGTGCGCGAGGAGGCGGTGGCGGGTTTCGCCCGACGCCGCTTCCCAGACACCGCCCGCGACCACCACGTCGCCGGCCTCGACCGTGATCGCGGCCCGCGCGACGTCGGCCGCGATCCGCCCGAGGGCGGCCCGGGCGGCTCCGAGCCGCGCTGCGGTTTCGGCGAGCCGCGCGGCGTCGATCCCCAGCGGCGCGAGCACCGCCAGCGCCCGGCGCGCCTTCACGCGCTCGAAGCGCGTGTCGTCGTTGCTCGGATCCTCCACCCAGCCGATCCCGCGCGCCGCGAGCCACGCGCGGAGCGCCGCGCGCCGTTCGCCGAGAAGCGGGCGCAGCCACGTCACGCCCAGCGCCTCGCGCCGCGCCGCCATGCCGGCGAGCCCGTCCACCCCCGAGCCGCGCGCGAGCCGCATGAGCAGCGTCTCGGCCTGATCGTCGAGCGTGTGCCCGAGCGCCACGGCGGCGATCCCCTTCGCCGCCGCCCAGTCGGCGATGAGCGTCATCCGCGCCCGCCGCGCGCTGTCCTGGAGGTTGCCGCCCGCGCGGTGCTCCCAGGACCGCACGTCGTGCGGGAGCCCCAGCGCCGCGGCCGCGCGGCCGACCGCCTCCGCCTCGGCGCGCGCTTCGGGGCGCAGGCCGTGGTCCACCGTCACCACCGCCAGCGGCGCGACCCCGACGGCGGCGGCGAGATGGAGGAGCGCCACGCTGTCGGACCCGCCGGAGACCGCGAGCCCGACGGGCCGTCCCGCGAAGGGCGCCAGAGCTGCTGCGACCGCCCGCTCGGCGCTCAGCGGCACCCCAGCTCGCCGCGCTCGGCCTCGGCGTCGGCGATCTCCGGCGCGCCGGGATAGCGCACCCCGACCTCGCCGAGCGTGAGGCAGGCGTCTTCGGTCTGGCCGAGCGCGCCGAGGCTGGCGCCGAGCCGGGCGAGCGCCGCCGGGGCCTTCGGACCCGATGGCGCGCCGGAGAAGCTCTCGAGATAGGCCTTCGCGGCACCGGACGTGTCGCCGAGCGCGGCCAGCGCCTCGCCGCGGTAGTACTGTGCCTCGCCAGTCAGCGTACCGCCCGTGTAGGTCGCGGCAAAGGTCGCAAAGAGGTCAGCGGCGCCTTGAAAGCTGCCGGTGTCGAGCGCCGCCTTCGCCCGGTCGAAGTCCGCCTGTTCGCCGACCGCCAAGGTGCCGGATGCGGGGCGCGGAGCCCCCCCGGCTGCGGTGCCGCCCAGAGGCGGCGTGGGGGTCGCCGAGGGCGTGCCACCCTCGAGCTCGGTGATGCGGAACTCGAGATCGCCGATCCGGTTCGTGCCGTCCGCGACGACGCGGTCGATGCGGTTGCCGAGCTCCTCGGTACGACCGGTCAGGCGTTGCAGCGCCGCTTCCATCGCGTCCATGCGCCGGAGCGCCGTGTCGCCGCCGGCCCGCTCAAGCGCCGCACCCGACGACGTGAGCTCGCCCCGCAGGTTCTCGAGCTCGGTGCTGAGCGACGCGACCTCGGCCCTGATGTCGGCGAGCGACGCGGGCTTGGCCTGCGCCATCGCCATGCCCATCGTGCCCGGCATCGCAACGGGCAGGGCGACCAGAAGCGCGATCCCGAGGAGCCGCCGCATCGCTCGGCTCAGACGCCGAGCGCCTGGATGACGGTCACGGCCCGGCGGTTGCGCGCGTAGCACTCCTCCGACGAGCAGACCGCCACGGGGCGCTCCTTGCCGTAGCTCACGGTGCGGAGGCGCGCGGTCGAGACGCCGCGGCTGACGAGGTAGTCCTGCACCGACGCCGCACGGCGGGCGCCGAGGGCGAGGTTGTACTCGCGCGTGCCCTGCTCGTCGGCGTGGCCCTCGACGATGACGTTGTAGGACGGGTTGGACTGCAGCCACGTCGCCTGCCCGTCGAGCGTCGCGCGCGCCTCGTCGGTGAGCGTGCTCTGGTCGACGACGAAAAGCACCCGGTCGCCGATGGTCTGGTTGAAGTAGGCGGCGGACGCGGGGTCGTCGGCCGAGCCCAGGGCCGAACTGTCGATGCCGCCGGCCCCGGCGCCGAACCCGTCGCCGGCGACCCCGCCCGGTCCGGTCCGAGCCCCGAAGCGGTCGGGGTTGTTGCACCCGGCGGTGGCGAGGAGCGCCAGCACCATGAGCGCTTTGGGCAGGATGGTCATCGGCTCGATCCCTCTGTTCACACGGGCCTGTTCGCGGCCGTTGACACGTCTCTATCAGCTTGCACGTCAGGGGAGAAGCGGCGACCACGCGGGGTCGGACGCAGCACCCTCGGTCGGCACGCGGTGGAGGTTGCGCCCGGTGATGTCCACGGAGTAGAGCGCCGGCGCTCCGGCGTTTCCGGCGCTCTCGCGGGTGAACATGATGACGCGGCCGTTCGGCGCCCAGGTCGGGCCCTCGTCGAGGAACGACGAGGTGAGGAGCCTCTCCTGGCTGCCGTCGACGCGCATCACGCCGATGTGGAAGGCGCCCGGCGTCTGGTTGGTGAAGGCGATGGTGTCGCCGCGCGGCGACCAGACGGGCGTGCCGTAGCGCCCGTCGCCGAAGCTGATCCGCTTCGCCTCGCCGCCGCCCGCGGCCATCACGTAGAGCTGCTGCGTGCCCGAGCGGTCGCTCTCGAAGACGAGGCTGCGGCCGTCGGGCGACCACGACGGCGCGGTCTCGATCGAGGGCGCGCTCGTCAGCCGCTGCGTGGCCCCCGAGCCCATGTCGAGCGTGTAGAGGTCGGTGTTGCCGCCCTGCGCGAGCGAGAACGCGACCGTGCGGCCGTTCGGCGCGAACCGCGGCGCGAAGGTCATCGTGCCCGGCTGGTCGTCGAGCACGCGGCGCGCGCCGGTCGCCACGTCGAGCACGTAGATGCGCGGAAAGCCCGACGCGTAGCTCGTGTAGAGCACCTGCGTGCCCGAGGGCGAGAACCGGGGAGCGAGCACGATGGCGCTCGCGTCGGTCAGCGCCTGCACGTTGGCGCCGTCGTAGTCCATGATCGCGAGCCGCTTCTGGCGCGCGTCCTTGGGCCCGGTCTCGGCGACGTAGACGACGCGGCTGTCGAAGTAGCCGGTCTCGCCGGTGATGCGCGAATAGACCGCGTCGGCGACCTTGTGCGCCATGCGCCGCCAGCTCGCCGTGGTGCCGGCGAACTGCAGCCCCTCGCCGAGCGGCTGGCCGGAGAACACGTCGAAGAGCCGGAACTTCACCGTGAGCCGGCCGTTCGCGGCGACGCCGACCGCGCCCGTGACCAGCGCCTGCGCGTTGATCGCCCGCCAGTCGGGGTAGGACACCGGCGCGTCGAAGGCGCTGACGCGGGCGATGTAGGCCTCGGCGGGGATCTCGCGGAAGAGCCCGGTGCCGGCGAGATCCTGTGCGACGACGCGGGCCACGTCGCGCGCGTAGCCCTCCGCGGCGCTCGTCTCGGGGATGAAGCCCGGCACCGCGAACGGCAGCGGCTCGATGACGCCCTCGGTGATCTCGAGCCGGAGCGGGCCCTGCTGCGCCGCGGCGGGGACGGCGACGGGCCCGGCGGCTGCGAGGAGGACCGCGAGGAGACGGAGCAGCGTCATGGGATGCCTCGTTGGAAGGGGGCGCGGCCCGTGTGTCGCGTTTGCGCGGAGCCTGCAAGGGCGACGCCGCGCATGCGCCGGGATGCGCTCATTTGAGGTTCATCTTCTCGGGATTGAACGTCAGCTCCACGCTCTTCCACGTATCGTACTTCTCGGGCGGCAGCGGATAGCCCGTCGCGCCGCAGCGGATGATCGCGCGGCGCGCGACCTCGTAGGCCTGCTGCGCGGTGGCGTCGCTGCCGCCCGTCGCGCCCGCGAGCCGGATCGTCGCGGCCTCGGGCACGCCGCCGCGGTCGATGTCGAAGGCGACGACGACCGTGGGCGTGTCCGACGTGAGCGCGCCGACGTTCCAGCACCGCGCGACGGCCGCGAGCAGCCCCGCCTTCTCGCCCTGCGTCATCGGCGGGCCGGCGACGGGTGCGGCTTCCGCCGTCTCGGTCTCGGTGCCGCCGTCGTCGGCGGTGCCGGCGAGCGCGGCGGCCAGCGCATCGTTCACCGCGTCCTTCGACACGTCGGGCGCGGGCTTCGGCGTCTCGGGCTTCTGCGTCTCGGGCTTCGGCGTCTCGGGCTTCGGCGCGTCGGCCTTCGGAGGCTCCGCCGCCGCGACCTCGACCGGCTTCGGCGCGGGCCGGGCGCGGGGACGCTCGCTCGTCTCGGGCGCGAGCGGGTCGGGGTCGGGGCGCGGCGTCTCGGCGGTCCTGGTGGCCTCGGTGACGATCTCGGTGGTCGCGGCCTTCGGCGCCGTCGCCGCGGCGGGCGGCTTCGGCGGCGCCGGCGTCGGCGACGGCGCCGCCTCCTCGGCCGGGCGCGCGACGGCATCGGGGATCGCGGCCTCGGGCGGCTTCGGGGCGGCGACCGGCGCCACGCGCGGCGCATCGACCGGCCGCGGCGGCGGGGCGGCGGGCGGCGGCAAGCTCGCGGGCGTGGGTTCGGGCGTGGGTTCGGGCGCGGGCTCGGGCGTGGGCTTCGCGGCCGGTTCCGGCGGTGCGGGCTTCTCCGCCGCGGCCGACAGCCTGGCGAACTCGGCGCCGGTCAGCAGCGACACCTCCGTCACCGGCACGTCCGACGGCGCGCGGCTGCCCGAGAAGAGTCCGCCGAAGAGGATCCAGACCACCAGGGCGAGATGCCCCGCGCCGGAGACCTGCACCCCCCGGTCGAGCCCTCCGATCCAGCCGAGCCCGCGCATGCCTATCCGCCGCTGCCGCTCGCGGCGCCGAAGCGCGGCCCGCCGGTGTCGGTCACGAGGCCGATGTCATTGAACCCGCCCGCGTTGAGCGCCCCCATCACCGCGGCCACGCGCGCATAGGGGATCGCCCCGTCGGCGCGCAGGAACACCTTGCGGTTGGCGCGCTCGGCGGCGATGGCGGCGAGCTTCGGGATGAGCTCGTCCTCGGCCGTCTCGGTGGTCTGGATGAGCGTGCCGCCGTCCGCCGTGAGCGTGATCGTCAGGGGCTCCTCGGGCTCGGTCGGGAGCGCGCTCGCGGCGGTCTTCGGCAGCTCCACCGGCACGCCCACGGTGAGGAGCGGCGCCGCCACCATGAAGATGATGAGGAGCACCAGCATCACGTCGACGAACGGCGTGACGTTGATCTCCGACATCGCCTTGGCGCGGCCGACCCGGCGGCGGCCGCGCCGTCGGCCGCCAGCGCCGCGCCCGATGACGCCAGCGGCCATGTCAGGCGTCCAGCTGGCGCGAGAGGATGGTCGAGAACTCGTCGGCGAAGGCCTCGTAGCCGCCGACGATGCGGTCGCTGTCGGCGCTGAGCTTGTTGTAGAAGATCACCGCCGGGATCGCCGCGAGAAGCCCGAGCCCGGTCGCGAGCAGCGCCTCGGCGATGCCGGGGGCGACCACCGCGAGGTTGGTGTTCTGGCTGATCGCGATCTGCTCGAAGGCGTGCTTGATCCCCCAGACGGTGCCGAAGAGCCCGACGAACGGCCCCGTCGAGCCCACCGTCGCGAGGAACGGCAGCCCGCCGTTGAGCCCTTCGGCCTCCTTCGCGATCGCCACGTCCATCGAGCGGTCGATGCGCGCCTGCGCCCCCGCGATGAGCCCGCCGTCGTCGCGGTGGCTGCGGCGCCATTCGAGCATCCCTGCCGCGAAGATCTTCTCGGGCGGGCCGTCGGGCTGCGGCCCCATGCGCTCGAAGAGCGCGTCGAGCGGCTCGCCGGACCAGAACGCCGTGTCGAAGCGCCCTGCCTCGCGCTTCGCTGCCCGATAGGCGATGAACTTCTGGATGATGATCGACCACGACCAGAACGATGCCGCGATCAGGAGCAGCATCACGATCTTCACCGTCAACGTCGCCCGCGCGAAAAGCGCCAGCAACGAAAAGTCGATCTGCGGCGCCGCCGCGAGTGTGTCCGTGCCCATGATGCCTGCCCGCTGATGCCGGGCCGCTTGAGGCGGCTCCGATTGCGCGCGATTCTATCGTGGCGTGCGGCGCTTGCCAACTGCCGCGACGATCAACCTGCAGGCGAGCCGCGCAAAAGATCGGGCAACCGCGTCGGGCGCCCGCCGGGGCCGGTGGCGGCCAGCGTGACCTCCGCCGCGAACAGGAGCCCGCCGTCGCGCCGAACCTCCTGGCCGAGCACGAGCCGCGCGCCCGTCGCGGACAGCGCGCGCGTGACCACCTCCAGCGCATCGCCGAAGCGCGCGGGTGCCGCGTAGTCCGCGACGATGCGGGCGACGACGAAGAACCGCCCGTCCGCCGCCATCGTGCGCTGGTCGAGCCCGAGCGACGCCACCCAGTCGCTCCGCGCCCGCTCGATGAAGCGCAGGTAGTTCGCGTAGTAGACCACGCCGCCCATGTCGACGTCCTCGTGCCAGACGCGAAGCGCGAAGCGGTGCAGGGCCGCGCTAGCCAAAGAGATCCGGCTCCGTCCCGCTTCGTGGCGGCTCGAGGCCGAGATGCGCCCAGGCGCGGGGCCCGAGCATCCGGCCGCGCGGCGTGCGCTGGATCAGGCCCTGCTGCAGGAGGTAGGGCTCGATGACCTCCTCGATCGCGTCGCGGCTCTCCGACAGCGCCGCCGCCAGCGTCTCGGCGCCGACCGGGCCGCCGCCGTAGTGCTCGGCGATGATGCCGAGGTAGCGCCGGTCGGCCCCGTCGAGGCCGAGGTGATCGACGCCGAGCCGCGTCAGCGCATCGTCCGCAACCGCGCGGCTCAGCCGCCCGTCGCCCTCGACGAGCGCGAAGTCGATGACGCGGCGCAGGAGCCTTCCTGCGATCCGCGGCGTGCCGCGCGCGCGCCGCGCGATCTCGGCCACCCCGTCCGGCTCCGTCGCGACGCCGAGGAGCCGCGCGCCGCGGCCGACGATCTCGCAGAGCTCGGCCTCGGTGTAGAACACGAGCCGCAGCGGGATGCCGAAGCGGTCTCGGAGCGGCGTGGTCAGAAGCCCGAGCCGCGTCGTCGCGCCGACGAGCGTGAACGGCGGCAGGTCGATCCGCACCGTGCGCGCAGCCGGCCCCTCGCCGATCACGAGGTCGAGCGCGAAGTCCTCGAGCGCCGGGTAGAGCACCTCCTCGACGACGGGCCCGAGCCGGTGGATCTCGTCGATGAAGAGCACGTCGCGCGGCTCGAGGTTGGTCAGGATCGCCGCGAGGTCGCCCGGCCGCGCGAGGACCGGCCCCGAGGTCATGCGGAAGCCGACGCCGAGCTCGCGCGCCACGATCTGCGCGAGCGTGGTCTTGCCGAGTCCCGGCGGACCGTGAAAGAGCGTGTGGTCCATCGCCTCGCCGCGCATCCGGGCGGAGGCCACGAACACCGCGAGGTTGGCGCGCGTCTCCGCCTGGCCGACGAAGTCCGCGAGCGCCTGCGGGCGCAGCGCACGGTCGGTGTCCTCGGGAAGGGCTTCCGCGGAGAGGACCGTCTCGGGGCTCATGCGGACGCCTGCGGCGCGAGAAGGCGGAGCGCGGCCCGGATCAGCCCGCCGGTGTCGGCGTCGGGTGCTGCGCCTGCCGCCTGCGCCACGGCGGCGGCGGCCTCGCCGGGCGCGTAGCCGAGGTTGCCGAGGGCGGACAGCGCCTCGGCCGTCGGGCCGCGGGCAAGCACCGACGCCGGGAGCGGCCCGTCGAACGCCGGTCCCTTGGCCTTCAGTTCGAGCACGATCCGCTGCGCGAGCTTCGGCCCGATCCCCGGCGCGCGCCGCATCGCGGCCCAGTCACCCGCCGCGATCGCCTGCGCGACCCCGTCGGTCCCGATCGCACCGAGGATGGCGAGCGCCGCGCGCGGCCCGATGCCTTGCACCGTCGCGAGGAGACGGTGCCACTCCTTTTCGGCCCGCGTCGGGAAGCCGAAGAGCTGCATCAGATCCTCGCGCACGACGAGTTCCGTGAAGAGCGTGGCCGCCTCGCCCTCGCCCGGCAGCGCGGCCAGCGTGCGCTCGGAGACGTGGACGACGTAGCCCACGCCGCCCACGTCGAGGAGCACATGGTCCGCCGCCCGGTAGCCGATCTTCCCCACGAGCCGCCCGATCATCGCGCGCGCGCCAGCGCCGCCGCGAGCCCGCGCGCAGTTTGCAGGTGATGCGCGTGGCAGATCGCGACCGCGAGCGCGTCCGCCGCATCGGGCCCCGCGAGCACCGCCTGCGGAAACTGCAGACGCACCATGTAGCCGACCTGCGCCTTGTCGGCGTGGCCTACGCCCGTCACCGCCTTCTTGATCGCGTTCGGCGCGTATTCACCGACCGCAAGCCCCGCCAGAGCGGGCGCCAGCAGGGCGACGCCCCGCGCCTGCCCGAGCTTCAGCGTGCCCGCGGCATCGCGGTTGACGAAGGTCTCCTCGACCGCCGCCGCGTCGGGCGCATGCGCGGCGATCACCGCGCCGAGCTGGCGGAAGAGCGACGCCAGCCGGTCGGCGAGACTGACGCCCTCGGACCGGCACGCACCGTTGGCGACGTGGACGAGCCGGGCGCCGGACGCCTCCACCAGTCCCCAGCCGAGGACGCGCAAGCCGGGGTCGATGCCGAGCACACGCATCCCTGTCCGCTCCCCTTGCTCCGGGTGCCGGACTAGCACGAACCGCGAACAACCGCCAGCCTGGCGGTGCCCGCCGTCCTCGCGCCGCATCGCGTCGCCAAATGACCCGGCCTGCGACCATCGGCTTCGCGTCGCCGTAGCCGATCGTCGTGAGGGTCACGGCCGACCGCCACAGCGCGCGCGGGACGTTGCCAAAGGCTACGGGCCGGACCTCGTCCTCGGCCCACCACATCGCGGTCGGCGCGGCGCAGCGCCAGACGCCGCAGGCGCCGCCGGATCGACGGGCGCGGCCGGCGGCACGAGGTGCCGCAGCCCGGCGCGCGGCCCTGGCTTCGCGCACCAGAGGCGCGCGAGGGTCGCGGCGAGGACGATCGCGCCGATGCAGGGGCCGCGACGGCCGCGTGGCGGCCCTCCGCGAGGAGCGCGGCGGCGATGACCGGGTTCGGCGGCGACAGCCCGCCGCCTGGCCAGAGCCAAGGCGCGGGCTGGCGGTGCAGCTCACCGTGTACCGGGCACTGCGCCTCCTGTCCGCAACCGACGAACGCTGCCGGGCTTGCGGTTAAGGAACGGTGTTCAAAGCCGCGGGAAGTCATGCGTTTTTCGCATTGGGGGATTGCGCGCCGGGATGTTGTTTTCATGGAGCGGCGCGAGTATCTGCTGCCCTGCAGGCAAGATGCCCGCAGATTCAGCAATTTTTGAAGGACTAGTACAATGACCGCGACGGACACCGGCCGCCTGCACGCGCGCCGGAACGGGAGCGCGCTGATGGGCGTGTTTTCGAGCCTCCTCACCTGGAACGACGCGCGCGTGACGCGCAATGCGCTCGGCAAGCTGACCGACCGAGAGCTCGACGACATCGGCCTTTGCCGCAGCGACATCACCGCGATGTTCGCCGCCCCGCATCGCTGAGGCGCGTGGGCTTGCCCGAGAGGCCGCGCCGGTCATCCGGGCGCGGCCTTTTGCTTGGCCCCTCTGCGCGGCTCATGGACCTTCCACTCAACGCACGAGCGCGCGCAGCCCGTCCGCGACGAGGATCGTGAGCGGCCCCGCCGTCATCGCGCCGGCCAGCGCCCGCGCGGGCATCGGCCCGGTGCCGAGCATGGCGACCCGGTCGGCATAGGTCGGCGCGCCGACCGCGAGCAGGACCGCACCCTTGAGGACGGTCACGGCCACCAGCACCACGAGGAGCACCCGCAGCGTCGGGATCGGGCGCGGCGCGGCGCGCAGGCAGGACGACATGCCATACGCCGCGAAGCCCGGCCCTGCCCGGCGGCTCTCGGCGATCCGACGGGTCCGCTGGCGGAAATCCTCGAGATTGGCGTCGTGCATGGTCCTGCTCCTTGCGGGTCTTTGGGCAGGATGGGGGGCGATTGAGGCGCGATTGCGGCATCCGCGTAAGATTTGCCGCAAATGAAGCGTCAGTTGCGCGCGAGCAGCAGCGTCGTCCAGCCGTCGAGCGGACGGGCCGCGACCACCTCGCATCCGGCCCGCGCATAGGCCGCTGCGACCGCATCCGCCTGCGCGTCGAGCAGTCCCGACAGGATCGCCCGCCCCCCCGGCGCCAGTGCTCCGGCGAGCGCCGGCGCGAGGTCGATCAGCGGCCCCATCAGGATGTTGGCACAGACGAGATCGAACGGGCCGGCGAGAGCCTCATGGTCGAAGCCCGCCGCCTCCATCACCGGGACGCGTCCGGCGAACCCGTTCGCCGCGACGTTGGCCACGGCGACCTCGACCGCGACGGCATCGATGTCGGCCGCGATCACCTCCGCCACCGGCCAGACCCGCGCCGCGGCCATCGCGAGCACCGCCGTGCCGCAGCCGATGTCGGCCACGCGCGCCGGCACGAACCCTTCCGCCGCGAGCGCGTCGATGGCGACGAGACACCCCTTCGTCGTCGCGTGGTGCCCCGTCCCGAATGCCATCGCGGCCTCGATGAGGAGCGCTTCGACGCCCGGTGGCACGCGGTCGGCGTCGTGGCTGCCGTGAACGTAGAACCGCCCCGCCACCACCGGCGAGAGGTCGCGGCGCACCTTCGCCACCCAGTCGATCTCCGGCACCTCCGACACCGCGAAATCCGCGGCCCCGAAGGCCGCGCTGAGGATCGCGAGCGAAGGCCCGTCGGGGGCCGTCTCGAAATACGCGCCGACCTCCCAGAGCCCCGAGCCGTCCTCGATCTCGAACACGCCGACGCCCGCGGGCTCCAGCGCCTCGAGCGCCGCGCCGAGCGCCTCCGCCGGACCGGGGCCCGGCAGCGTCGTCAGCGCCGTGAAGGTCGTCATGCTCAGGCGGCCGTCCCGATCGGGCAGGTCACGCCGGTGCCGCCGATGCCGCAATAGCCGCGCGGGTTCTTCGCGAGGTACTGCTGGTGGTAGTCTTCCGCATAGTAGAACGGCCCGGCTTCCTCGATCTCGGTGGTGATGGCGCCGTAGCCCGCGGCCTTGAGACGCGCGGCATAGGCATCCCGCGAGGCCTCGGCGGCCGCCTTCTGCGCGGGCGAATACGAGTAGACGCCGGAGCGGTACTGGGTGCCCGCGTCGTTGCCCTGCCGCATGCCTTGCGTCGGGTCGTGGCCTTCCCAGAAGGTCGCAAGGAGCTCTTCGTAGCTGACGACCGCGGGATCGTAGATCACCCGCACGACCTCGTTGTGCCCGGTCCGGCCCGAGCAGACCTCCTGGTAGGTCGGGTTCGGCGTAGCGCCGCCGGCGTAGCCGACCATCGTCAACCAGACGCCGGGCAGGTTCCAGAAGATGCGCTCGACGCCCCAGAAGCAGCCCATGCCGAACACCGCCTCGGCCATGCCATCGGGCACCGGCGCCTTCAACGGTCGGCCGGACAGGAAGTGCGTCTCGGCGGTGGCGATCGGCGCATCGCGGCCCGGAAGGGCCTCCTCGGGCGCGACCATCTCGGATTTGCGGCGGGTAAGACCGAACATCGGTGCCTCCATGCTGGCGTTTCGCGCCAAGATGTAGGGTGCCGGCCATCCGGCCGCCAGTGGCCTCACTCGGCCGGCGTTGGCACCGCGCGGCCCGAGAGGCGCGTCTCGCGGCCCGGCGCCGGATGGCGCGGCACGAGAAGGGCGAGCCCGAGCGAGACCGCGGCGAGGCCCGCGGCGAGGTCGAACACCGCGCGCGGCGCCGCGATCCAGACGTAGCCGAGCGCCGCGGGCAGGAACACCGCGGCGATGTGGTTGATCGTGTTCGACACCGCGGCGGTCGGGCCGATGTCGGCGGGGTCGGCGATCTTCTGGATGTAGGTCTTCAGCGCGAACGACAGCGCGAAGAAGAGATGGTCGACGACGTAGAGCGATGCCGCCACGACGACGCCCCAGTCGAAGGCGTAGATGCCGCCATAGGCGAGGAACACCAGCATCAGCCCCGCGTATTCGAAGGCGAGCATCGAGCGCTCGCCGAAGCGCTCGAGCGCGCGGCCCATGTAGGGTGCCGCGACCATGTTGACGAGGAAGTTGATCAGGAAGAGCGCCGTCACCTCGTCGACCCGGAAGCCGAAGCGCTCGACCATCATGAAGGCCGCGAAGACGACGAAGATCTGCCGCCGCGCGCCCGACATGAACTGGAGCGCGTAGTAGAGCCAGTAGCGGCGCCGCAGCACCATGCGGCGGCCCTGCGGATGCGGCGCGGCGAACCGCGGGTAGGCGACAAGGCAGAACACCGCGATGACGAAGGTGATCCCGCCGGAGGCCATGTAGACGAACGCGTAGGAGAGCGCGAACGTCTTCCAGGTCACGACGAGGAGGGCGTAGGCCACGAGCGAGGCCGCCGAGCCCGCGGCGACCAGCCAGCCGAGCCTGCGTGGTGCGTCGGCCTTGGGGATCCATTGCAGCTGCAGCGACTGGTTGACGGTCTCGAAGTAATGGAACCCGAACGACGACAGCAGCGTGACGAAGAGGAGCCCGCCGAAGCTCGGCAGCATCCAGGTGATCGCCGTCGCGACGCCGAGGAGCGCCAGCATCACGAGGCCGAGCGCCTGTTCGGCCACGACGAGGACGAGGGCGATCACGCCGACGGCGAGAAGGCCGGGGATCTCGCGCACCGTGTGCAGCCAGCCGATGCCGACACCGGTGAAGCCCGCCCGTTCGACCACGAAGTTGTTCAGCAGCGCCGACCAGGTCGCGAAGGCGATGGGCATGGCGATGGCGACGAGGAGCAAGAGCGCCTCCGGCCGCTGCCAGCGCGGCAGCCGTGCGGCCTCCGCGAGCGTGACCGGGCGTCTCAAGATCGCGGGCTGAGCGCCGCGCGCACGACGGCGGCGAGGCGGAGCGCGATCTCGGCGTCCGCCAGGCCCGCGGCGCGGAGCCGCTCGCGCTCGGCCGCGAGCTCGGGCGTATAGACCGGGGCGCCGGGGCTGACGTCGATCACCCACATGCCGTCGAGAAGAAACCGTCCGCCGCCAAGGGCACGGAGGGCGGCGCTGGTCTGGCCGGAGTCAGGGGAGATTTCGGCCATGCCCGCCTCGCTGGATGCGGGCGGACGCTAGGCCAGCTTCGGAGCGCCGACAAGCGCCGACGCGTGGCCGGGCCGGGAACCTTCGCCGAGACCCGTGACCCGCGGCGTCGAGGTCAGAAGAAGCTTTGCGGGTCGATGTCGATCGCGATGCGAAGCCCAGCGGGCGGCTTCAGCGCCCCGATCCAGGCGGCGAGCGCCGGCTGCAGCGGCGCCGCGCGCTCGGCGCGGACGAGGAGCCGGGCGCGGTGCCGGCCGCGGATCCGCGCGACGGGGGCGGGCGCCGGTCCCCAGACGTCGGCCCCGAGGGCGCGGAGCGGGTCCGCGCTGCGGGCGAGCGCGGTGCCGAAGGCGAACACGTCCTCGAGGCGCGGCGACGACACGATCACCCCCGCGAGGCGGCCGTAGGGCGGCATCCGCATGGCGCGCCGCTCGGCGGCCTCGGCGCGCCAGAACCGCTCCTCGTCGCCGCCGAGGATCGCTTCGATCACGGCATGCCTCGGCTGGTGGGTCTGCAGAAGTGCTGTTCCCGGACGGTCCGCGCGCCCCGCGCGGCCTGCGACCTGGCGCATCAGCGCGAAGGTGCGCTCGGCGGCGCGCAGATCCGAGCCCTGCAGCGCGAGGTCGGCGTCGATCACGCCGACGAGGGTGAGGAGCGGGAAGTTGTGCCCCTTGGCGACGAGCTGCGTGCCGATGACGATGTCAGCGCCGCCCGCCGCGATGTCCTCGATGGCGGCCTTGAGCGCGCCCGCCGACCCGAAGAGGTCGGACGACAGCACCGCCGTGCGGGCGTCCGGGAAGCGCGCCGCGACCTCCTCCGCGAGCCGCTCGACGCCGGGTCCGATGGCCGCGAGCCGGCCCGCCTCGCCGCACGACGGGCAGGCCTCGGGGACCGGCTCGGCCGCGCCGCACTGGTGGCAGACGAGGCGGTGCTGGAAGCGGTGCTCGACGAGTCGCGCGTCGCAGGCATGGCAGCCGAGCTGGTGCCCGCAAGCGCGGCAGAGCGTGACGGGCGCATAGCCGCGGCGGTTGAGGAAGAGGAGCGCCTGCTCGCCGCGGCCCACGTGCTCGGCCACGGCGGCGGCGAGCGGGTCCGAGATCCAGCGCCCGGGGGCCAGGCCCGCGTCGCGCAGGTCGATCGCGCTCATGCGCGGCATCGCCGCGGCACCGAACCGCGCTCCGAGGTCGAGGCGCGCGTACTTGCCGGCCTCCGCGTTGGCCCAGGTCTCGAGGCTCGGGGTCGCCGAGGCGAGCACCACCTGCGCGCCCGCGCCCGAGGCGCGCAGCACCGCCATGTCGCGGGCGTGATAGAGCGCGCCGTCCTCCTGCTTGTAGGACGTGTCGTGCTCCTCGTCGACGACGACGAGGCCGAGGTCGGCGAAGGGCAGGAAGAGCGCCGAGCGCGCGCCGACGACGAGCCGCGCCGTGCCGTCGGCGACCCGCGCCCAGACCCGGCGGCGCTCGGCAGGCGTGATCCCCGAGTGCCACTCCGCCGGCAGCCCGCCGAAGCGCGCCTCGACGCGGGTGAGGAACCCCGCCGTGAGGGCGATCTCCGGCAGGAGCACGAGCGCCTGCCGCCCTGCCGCGAGGCAGGCCGCGACCGCCTCGAGATACACCTCCGTCTTGCCCGAGCCGGTCACCCCCTTGAGGAGCGTCGTGCCGTAGCCGCCGGCCGCGACGGCCGCACGGAGCGCGTCGGCCGCCGCCTGCTGCGCCCCGGTCAGCGCATGGCCGGGACGCGTCGGGTCGAGCGCGGGGAAGGGCGGATCGCGCGGCGCCTCGGCCTCGATCACCGCGCCTTGCGCCACCAGCCCCCGGATCACCGACGCGCCGGTGGCGGCCGCGGCTGCGAGCTCGGCCGGGCTGAACGCGAGCCCGCGGTACTCCTCGAGCGCCGCCAGCACGCGGGCGCGCGCCGCGGTCATCCGATCGGGCTCCGCGTCACCCCGGCGGTAGACCCTGCGGGCGGGCGGAGCGTCGCCGAGGCCCGGCGCGCGGGTGGCAAGGCGCAGCATCGCCGAGAGCGGCGTCAGCGTATACTCGGCGGCGCGCTGCAAGAAGGCGCGCATCTCGGCGGTCATCGGGGCCACGTCGAGCACGCGGGCGACGGCACGGATCTTGGCGGGCTCGAAGCCGCCCTCGCCCGGACCCCAGACGACGCCGAGCACGCGCCGCGGTCCGAGCGGCACCTCGACGAACGCGCCCGCGGCAAGGCCGCCCTCGGGCGCGCGGTAGTCGAGGAGCCGGCCGAGCGGCTCCGCGGTCAGCACGGCCACGAGCGGACCCGTCGCCGCGGGTGCCGCGTCGAGCGGCAGCTCCGGCTGGCTGAAATTGTCGCGATCCTCCACCGCGGCCTCCGCTTTGCGGGTTCATCCCCCCGCCGACCTGCGATATGACTGCGCCCGATATGACGGCGCCGCTCCCGGCCTGCAACCCGGCCCGCCCCCTCCGAAAGGATCCCGGACATGAAATTCTTCGTCGATACCGCCGACATCGGCGCGATCCGCGAGCTTCACGAGCTTGGCATGGTCGACGGCGTGACCACCAACCCGTCGCTCATCATGAAGTCGGGCGGCAACTTCCTCGAAGTGGTCGAGGAGATCTGCGGCGTGGTGCCCGGACCGGTCTCCGCCGAGGTGACGGCGCTCGAAGCCGACGACATGCTCGCCGAGGGCCGCAAGCTCGCCAAGATCGCGCCCAACGTCGCCGTCAAGGTGCCGCTGACCTGGGCCGGGCTCAAGGCCTGCAAGGTGCTCACCGACGAGGGCACGATGGTCAACGTGACGCTCTGCTTCGCGGCGAACCAGGCGCTTCTCGCGGCGAAGGCAGGGGCCACGTTCATCTCGCCCTTCATCGGCCGGCTCGACGACATCAACGTCGACGGCATGGAGCTGATCTCCGACATCCGCACGATCTACGACAACTACGACTTCAAGACGCAGATCCTCGCGGCCTCGATCCGCACCGCGAACCACGTCGCCGAGGCCGCCCGCATCGGCGCCGACGTGATGACCGCGCCGCCCGACGTGATCCGCAAGCTGGCGCACCACCCGCTCACGGATGCCGGAATTGCCACATTCCTGAAAGATTGGGAAAAGACGGGGCAGAAAATCCTCTGAGCCCGCGCTAGGGTCGCGACGCGAGGCATGAGCTTCGCGGCGTAACCCACCCTCCTGCCGGGCAAAAGACCCGGATCGAGGCGAGCAGAGGACAGGGCATGGCAGACACGAACTTCGCGCGCGACGCGGTCCGCGAGCGCATCATCGCGGACCCCGAGGCGATCCTGGCGGACGCGGAGGTGATGCGCGCGCTCGTCGCCGCGGACGACCGCCGGAAGGGCGGCAACGTCGTCGATCTGCGCGGCGTCGCGATGGACCGGCTCGAGTCGCGGCTCGGGCAGCTCGAGGACACCCACCGCACGGTGATCGCCGCGGCCTACGACACCATCGCGGGGACGAGCCAGGTGCATCGCGCGATCCTCGAGCTGATGGCGCCGGCGGACTTCGCGGGCTTCCTCGCCACGCTCGGCGGAACGGTGGCCGACGTGCTCCGGCTCGACGCGATCCGCCTCGTCGTCGAGGAAGGCGACAGCCGCATCGCCCACCTCGGCGGCAGCGTCCTGCACATCGCGCCGGAGGGCTTCGTGACCCGCTACGCCGGACCGGGGCGCATCCGCCGGCCCGTGGGCCTCCGCCGGGCGGTGCCCGCGACCGCGGCGCTGATGGGCACCCCTGGCCTCCGCATCGCCTCCGAGGCGTTGATGCCGCTCGACCTCGGCGGCGACCGGCTCTCGGCGCTGCTCGCGATGGGCTCGTGCGACCCTGCGAGCTTCCGCCCCGGCCAGGGCACCGATCTGCTGGCGTTCTTCGCCGGCGTGTTCGAACGGACCGTCCGGCGCTGGCTCGCGTGAGCGCGGACGACCTTGCCGCCTGGCTCGACGGTCTGAGCGGCGTCGAAGGGGCGGCGGCGCACACCGTCACCGCCTATGCGCGCGATGTCGGCGGCTTCCTCGCGTTCCGGAACCGCCACCACGGCGGCGAGACGGCGGCAATCACGCGCCAGGATCTGCGCGCCTGGATGGCCGCCGAGCACGCCCGCGGGCTCGCGCCACGGTCGTTGTCGCGCGCGCTCTCGGCGGTGAAGAGCTTCGTGCGCTGGCAAGCCGAGCGCACCGGCGGCGACCCCACGGCGCTCCTTGCCACGCGGCACCCGCGCTACCGCCGCAGCCTGCCGCGCCCGCTGAGCCCGGACGCCGCCGCCGCGACCATCGCGACCGTCGGCGCGACCCCGCGCGCGCCGTGGATAAAGGCGCGCGATACGGCCGTGCTGACGCTCCTCTGGGGCGCCGGGCTCCGCATCTCCGAGGCGCTGGCGCTGACGGGCGCCGCGGTGCCGCTTCCCGCCACGCTCCGCATCACCGGCAAGGGCGGGCGCACCCGTCTCGTTCCGGTGCTTCCCGTCGTCGCGCAGGCGGTCACGGCCTACGCGGCGATCTGCCCGCATCCGATCCCGCGCGACGGCGCGCTCTTTCGCGGCGCCCGTGGCGGCCCGCTTTCGCCGCGCATCGTCGCCCTCGCGATGGAGAACGCCCGCGGCCGGCTCGGCCTGCCCGCGACCGCCACGCCACATGCGCTCCGGCACTCGTTCGCGACGCATCTCCTCGAGGCGGGCGGCGACCTCCGGACGATCCAGGAGCTCCTCGGCCATGCCTCGCTCTCGACCACGCAGGGCTACACCGCGGTCAGCACCGCGCATCTGATGGCGGCCTACGCGGCGGCCCATCCGCGCGCGTGATTGCGCGGACGGGCCAATTCCGACAAGACGGTCGGATGACCCAAGCCTGGCGCGCCTACCTCGTCCACCTCCTGACCGCGACCGGCGCGGTCGTGGCCATGCTCGCGATGCTCGCCGCGGTCGAGGCGAAGTGGAGCCTGATGTTCTTCTGGCTCGTCGTCGCGTTCCTCGTCGATGGCGTCGACGGCCCGCTCGCGCGCCGCTACGACGTGCGCCGCTACGCGGCCCAGATCGACGGCGTGCTCCTCGACCTCATCATCGACTATCTTACCTACGTGTTCATCCCCGCCTACGCGCTCTTCAGTTCGGGGCTGCTGCCGGGCTGGACGGGGTGGATCGCGATCATCGTCATCACCTTCGCCTCGGTCCTCTACTTCGCCGACACCCGCATGAAGACGAAGGACAACTCCTTCGCGGGCTTCCCGGCGTGCTGGAACATGGTGGTGATCGTGCTCTTCTCGCTGAAGCCCGACTTCTGGATCGTGCTTGCCATCGTCGTCGTGCTCGCGGGCGCGATGTTCACGCGGCTGAAGTTCATCCACCCCGTCCGCACCGAGCGCTGGCGCGGGCTGTCGCTGCCGATGGCCGCGGCGTGGACGTTCTTCGCCGGCTGGGCGGCGCTGGTGCAGTTCGACGCGGCGAGCTGGGCGCACTGGGGCCTGGTCGTCACCAGCCTCTACCTCGTGGGCGCCGGCATCGCGCAGCAGGTCGTCCCCGAGGGCCGCGTGGGCGCGCGTCTGCGCTAGCCCAGCGCCGCGTCGCAGCGGGCGCAGGTGCCGGGGTGGGCGTGGGTGCCGACGTCGGGGAGGATCTTCCAGCAGCGCAGGCACTTCTCGCCCGTCGCGGGATGGAACGCGACCGCGACGCCCGGCACGTCGGCGAGGCGGAACGCAGACGCGGGGCCAGGGCCCGCCGCGAGCGCGATGCCCGAGGTGATGCAGAGGTCGTCGAAGGCGGCGGCCCCGGCCTCGGCGAGGAGCGCCGCGTCGTCGAACCAGACCTCGGGCCGCGCTTCGAGGCTCGCGCCGATGACCTTGGCCGCGCGCTCGACCTCGAGCGCCGCCGTCACCACGCGCCGCGCGTCGCGGAGCCGCGCCCAGCGCGCGCCGAGCGCATCGGAGCGCCACTCGGGCGGCGTGGCGGGGAAGTCCTCGAGATGCACCGAGCCGTCGCGGCGCGCGAGCCACACGTCCTCCATCGTGAACGGCAGCACCGGCGCGAGCCAGGTCGCGAGCCGCGCCCAGAGGTGGTCGAGCACCGTCCGCACCGCCCGGCGGCGCAGGCTACCCGCCGCATCGCAGTAGAGCGCGTCCTTCCGCACGTCGAACCAGAACGCCGACAGGTCCGAGGTCGCGAAGGCGAATACGCGCTGGAACACGCCCTGGAAGTCATAGGCCGCGTAGCCCGCGCGCACCTCGCCGTCGAGGACGGCGAGCCGGTGCAGCACCCAAGCCTCGAGCTCGGGCATCTCCGCCACGGGGAGCCGCTCGGCGTCGGCGAAGCCCGCAAGGTTGCCGAGCACGAAACGCAGCGCGTTCCGGAGCCGCCGATAGCCGTCGGCGACGCCCTTCAAAATCTCCTTCCCGATCCGGAGGTCCGCCGTGTAGTCCGACTGCGCCACCCAGAGCCGCAGGATGTCGGCGCCGTACTCGGCCACCACCGTCGCGGGGGCGACGGTGTTGCCGACGGATTTCGACATCTTCAGGCCCTTCTCGTCGAGCGTGAAGCCGTGCGTGAGCACGCCCCGGTAGGGCGCGCGGCCCGTGGTGCCGCAGGCCTCCAGCAGCGACGAGTGGAACCAGCCGCGGTGCTGGTCGGTGCCCTCGAGGTAGAGGTCGGCGATGCCCTCGGGCGCGCCGTCGGGCCGGTCGCGGAGCACGAAGGCGTGCGTCGAGCCGCTGTCGAACCACACGTCGAGGATGTCCGTGACCTGGTCCCAGGCCTCGGGGTCGTGCTCGGGCGCGAGGAAGCGCGCCTTGGCGCCCGGCGCGTACCAGGCGTCGGCGCCCTCGGCGCGGAAGGCCTCGAGGATGCGCGCGTTGACGGCCTCGTCGCGGAGGAGGAACCCGTCGTCGTCGGGCCGGGCGCCGCGCCGCGTGAAGCAGGTGAGCGGCACGCCCCAGGCGCGCTGCCGCGACAGCACCCAGTCGGGGCGCGCGGCGATCATCGCGTGGAGCCGGTTGCGCCCCGACCGCGGCGTCCACTCGACGAGCGCGTCGATCGAGGTCAGCGCGCGGGTGCGGATCGTGGTGCCGTAGGCGTCCCGCCCGTCGCCGAGCGGGCGGTCGATGGCGGCGAACCACTGCGGCGTGTTGCGGTAGATGAGCGGCGCCTTCGAGCGCCAGGAATGGGGGTAGGAGTGCCGGAGCTTGCCCTTCGCGAAGAGCGCGCCCGCGCCGGCCAACGCACGGATCACGCTGACGTTGGCCGGGCCCTCCGCGCCGTCCGCCGCGACGATGGCCTGCCCGCCGAAGAGCGGCAGGTCCGCGCGGTAGGCGCCGTCCGGCCCGACGTTGTAGGTCATCGCGAGCCCGTGCTTCACGCCCAGCGCATAGTCGTCGTCGCCGTGGCTCGGCGCGGTATGCACGAACCCGGTGCCCGCGTCGTCGGTGACGTGCGCGCCGGGGAGGAGGGGGACGTCGTAGTCCCATTCGCCGCCCGCGCCGTCGAGGCCGCGGAAGGGGTGGGCCAGATTGAGCTTCTCAAGGTCGCTGGCCGGCACGTCTCCCAGTCGCCGCACCATCGAGACGTCGAGCTTCGCCGCGCGAGGGCGTCGTCGGCCCGCGCGTCGGCGAGGAGATAGCGCGCGCCGATCCGCGCGGCGCTGCCCTCGGGCCGCCCCGTGACCTCGTAGACGCCGTAGGAGATCGCGGGGTTGAACGCGACTGCACGGTTCTGCGGGATCGTCCACGGCGTCGTCGTCCAGATCACCACGCGCGCGCCTTCAAGATGCCGCGGCGCGCCCGCCGCTACCCCGAAAACGACCCACACCTGATGACTCGTGGTGTCGTGGTACTCGACCTCGGCCTCGGCGAGCGCGGTGCGCTCGACGGGGGACCACATCACCGGCTTCGAGCCCTGGTAGAGCGCGCCGTTCATCAGGAAGGTCTGGAACTCCGCCGCGATGGTCGCCTCGGCGGCGTGGTCCATCGTCAGGTACGGCCGGTCCCACGCGCCGGTGACGCCGAGGCGGCGGAACTCGTCGCGCTGCACGTCGACCCAGCCCGCGGCGAAGCGACGGCATTCCTGGCGGAACTCGACGACCGGCACCGCGTCCTTGTCGAGACCCTTCGCGCGGTAGGCCTCCTCGATCTTCCACTCGATCGGCAGGCCGTGGCAGTCCCAGCCCGGCACGTAGCGGGCATCAAAGCCCATCATCTGCCGCGAGCGCACCACCATGTCCTTCAGGATCTTGTTGAGCGCGTGGCCGATGTGAAGGTGCCCGTTGGCATAGGGCGGCCCGTCGTGGAGCACGAAGGGAGTGCGCCCCGGCTTCTCGCGGAGCCGGTCATAGATGCCCATCGCCTCCCAGCGCGCGAGCCATCCGGGCTCGCGCTGCGGCAGGCCCGCGCGCATCGGGAAGTCGGTCTCGGGCAGGAACAGCGTCTCGCGGTAGTCGGGGGCGGCGTCGGGTACGGTGTCGGCGGGCATGGCGGTCCTCGGGGCGGTGCATGGCATGGGGCGAACCGGCGGCCGGATCGGGGCCGCCGGCTAACTAATTCGCCCCGTGAGCTTCGCCTCGCCGCGCATCGCCGGGGCTTATACGGCCGCCACCTTCTCCCGTCCAGCCGCAGGCGCGGCGCGGTCCTGCCCCAGCACGTGCTGCCAGACCTGGGCGATCACGACCGAGCCCTCGCCGACCGAGGAGGCCACGCGCTTCACCGATCCCGCGCGCACGTCGCCGACCGCGAAGACGCCGGGCCGCGAGGTCGCGAACTGGTCCTCGGCGCCCGCGTCGGTGCCGGTCAGCACAAAGCCCTTGCCGTCGAGCGCCACGCAGTCGCGGAGCCAGCCGGTGTTGGGCGCGGCGCCGACCATCACGAACACGGCACGGGTGTCGATGCGGGCGTCGGCGCCGGTCTCCCGGTTCCGGACGGTGATGCCGTCGAGCGCGTCGTCACCGTGGAGCGCGGTCATCGCGGTGTCGTAGTGGATGGTGATCGCGGGATCGCGCTCGAGCCGGTCGCGGAGGTAGCTCGACATCGACGCGGCGAGGCTCGAGCCGCGCACCAGAAGATGCACGTGGCCCGCCGAGCGGCAGAGGAACATCGCCGCCTGCCCCGCCGAGTTGCCGCCGCCGATCACCACCGCGTCCGTGTCGCGGCAGTAGCGCGCCTCCACGTCGGTCGCGGCGTAGTAGATGCCCGCGCCCTCGAAGTGCGGGAGCCGCGGGATGTCGAGCCGGACGTACTGCACCCCCGTCGCCACCACGATGGCGCGCGCGCTGACCGAGCCGCCGCCCGCGAGCGTGAGCTCGAACATGCCGTCACGGTCCGCGAGCCGCTCGACGCGGTGCGGGATCGCGAAGCGGGTGCCGAACTTCATCGCCTGCACCTCGCCGCGCCAGCAGAGGTCGCCCCCCGAGATGCCGGTCGGGAAGCCCATGTAGTTCTCGATCCGCGACGAGGTGCCGGCCTGGCCGCCGACCGCGAGATCCTCGACGACGATGGCGCAGAGCCCTTCGGCGCCCGCGTAGACCGCCGCCGCGATGCCCGCGGGGCCGCCGCCGACGATGGCAACGTCGTAGGTCCGCGCCGCGCCGACCGGGAGCCCGAGCCCGAGCCGCGCCGCGATCGCGGCGGGCGTGGGCTCCGGGAGCACCTCGTGCCCCCCGAGCACGACATGCACGTCGCCGCCGCCGAAGGCACAGGTCTCGGCGACCGCCGCCGCCGCTTCCGTCGCGGGGTCGTGCAGCACCAGGGGGATGCGGTTGCGGCCCGCGAACGCCACCACCTCGCGCACCCGCCGGTCGGTCCCGGGCCCGACGACCGTGAGGCTCGACCGCCCCGCCTCCAGCGCCGCGCGGTGCCGGGCGGCGAACACCGACACCACGATGTCCGACATCTCGGGCGTGGCCGCCATCAGGTCGAGCATCGCCTGCCGCGGCACGAGGAGGAGCCGCGCCGGCCCGGTGGCGCGCGTGGCCACGAGGTTCGCCGCCCCGTTGAGGAAGCCGATGCCGCCGACGAACTGGCCCGGCGACAGCATCGCCTCGCCGATGCGCGCGTCGCGCTTGGCGTCGAAGATCTCGACATGGCCCTCGAGCACGTAGAAGAAGTGCTCGACCGGCACGCCCGCGTCGATCACCACCTCACGGTCGGCGTAGGCGCGTTCGGAGCCGATGCCGCGCATCAGCGCGACGTGGTGATCGGTGAGCGAGCGGCGCACCATCGTCGCGAGATCCTCGGCGAGGCTTTCCATCGGCTATCCCTCTTTGCGCGGAAACTTGGCCGCCGCGGTCTCGGCGGCGGCGGCGAAGGCGCCGGTGAGCGCGCGCTGCACGAGCGCCGTGACGCGCGGGCGCGGCAGCGCGCGGAACGGCAGCGGGCGGCACACGTCCATCGCGGCCACGCCCACGCGCGCGGTCAGCGACGCGTTGACCACACCCTCGCCGAAGCGCCGCGAGAGCTTGGCGAGAAGCCCGCCGCCCGCGACCGAATGGACGAGGTCGTCGCCGACGGCCACGACGCCGGTGCCGACGAGATGCGCGAGCACCATCCGCGTCAGCCGCCAGGCGCCGAGCGCGCCGCCGCGGCCGCCGTAGATCTCGGCGATCCGCCGGATCATCGCGAGGTTGGCCCAGAGCGCCGTCGCCACGTCGGCGAGCGCGAGGGGCACGAAGGCGGTGACGGTCGCGACGCGCCGCGCGGCCCCCTCGATCTCGCGCCGCGCGGCGGCGTCGAGGGGCGCCATCAGCTCGGCCTCGGCCTGGGCGAGCACCCCGTCGGCGTCGAACTGGTCCGCCGCCCGCTCCGCGAGGCGCGCGCGGCCCCAGGCGAGGTCGGGCCGACCTGCATAGAGCGCCGCCACCTCGGCCACCGAGCGCCGTGCCGCGACGAGGTCGGCCGCGTCGTGCGCCGCCTCCGCGCGCCGCCGGAGCGCGTCGAGCCGCCCGAGCCGCGTGTAGGCCGCGACCTCGCGGAGCCCGAGGATCAGCGTCGCGAGGACGAGCACGCCCGTCAGCACCGCCGCGATGGTGCCGAGGACCGGGTTCCGCGCGAGGAGGTCGGCGACGAAGGCCCAGGCGCCGACCGAGAGCGCGAAGGTGAGGAACGCCCCGAGCGCCGCCCAGAAGAAGCGCGCCGCGCGCGACCGCGGGCGGGCCGCGATGACCGCCACGGTGCGGAGCGCGCGCGCGCCGGCCGCATCCTCGATGGGCGGGGCGGTCGCGGGCGTCACCTCGGGCGGCGTCTCGTCGAGGTCGATCAGCAGGGGCGCGCGGGCGGGCATCGGCATCCTTTCGCGTCGCAGATGGGGCGTCATGCCGCGCCCGGCAAGCTCAGACCAGCCGGTCGCCGAAGAGGAACTCCGCCGCCCGGTCGAGCCGGATGTGCGGCGGCCCCTCGCCGGCCTTCAGCGCGATCACCGCGGGCGCGAAGTCCATCACCCGGTAGTCCGCGTCGAGCCAGCGCTCCTGGCCCTCCCGCGCCGGCGCGAGGAGGCGCCCGGGATCGTCGGGGAGCTCGCCCGGATAGAGCGCCGCGGGCCGCCCCGAGCCGAGGAGCGTGCCCCTCACGCAGTCCACCGTCTCGCCCTCGACGGTCCGCGTCTCCTCCACCGTCGCCCGGAGCGACGCGATCGACATCGCCGCCGTCGTGGCCCCCGCGAAGTCCGCCCGCGCCCGCGCGTCGCGCAGCAGCGCCTCGACGATGGCGGTGAGCCGCGCGTGCTGCGTGTGGTGGAGGTGGTCCGCCTTCGTCGCCGCGAAGAGGATGCGCTCCACCCGTCGCCCGAAGAGGAACGGCGCGAGCCAGGCGTTCGGCCCGGGGCGGAACGCGCCGAGGATGTCCGCCAACGCGCGGCGCAGATCCTCGACCGCACGCGGCCCCGCATGGATCGCGCCCAGCGCGTCCACCAGCACCACCTGCCGGTCGATGCGCGCGAAGTGGTCGCGGAAGAACGGCCCCGCGACCTCGCGCTTGTAGGCCTCGTAGCGCCGCTCCATCTCGCGCCAGAGGCTCGCGCGGGGAGTGCTGTCCGGGCGCGGCAGCGGCGCGAAGGTCAGCGCGGGGGAGCCCGCGAGCTCGCCCGGCAGCAGGAACCGCCCCGGCGTGCAGTCCGAGAACCCCGCCGCGCGGGCGGCATGGAGCGTCGCGGTGAAGCGCTCCGCGAGCCCCCGCGCCACGGCCTCGTCGAGCGGCCGCGCGGCGTCGGTCGCCGCGACCTCGGCGAGGTAGGCCGCCGTCGCGGGGCGCAGCCGGAGCCGGGCGAGCACGTCGTCCGCCCAGTCGGCATAGGGCTTCTGCATCAGGCTGAGGTCGAGGAGCCACTCGCCGGGGTAGTCCACGATGTCGAGATGCAGCGTCGCGAGCCCCGGCAGCACGCCGCGCAGCCCCTGCCGCTGCACGCGGAACGACAGGCGCAGCTCCGACACCGCGCGCGTCGACTCCGGCCAGTGCGGCGCGGCGCCGGTCATCGCCGCGAGATGCGCCTCGTAGTCGAAGCGCGGCACGGTCATGTCGGGCTGCGGCTGCAGCCAGACGCTGCGGATGGCATCCTTGGCGACGCCCTGAAGCTGCGGCATCCGCTCCCGGTCGAGGAGGTTCGCGACGACCGAGGTGATGAACACCGTCTTCCCCGCACGCGAGAGACCGGTCACGCCGAGCCGCACCACCGGCTCGAAGAGCGCCTCCGACACCGCGCCGAACCCCGCCTCGAGGCCTGCCGCCAGCCCGTCCGCCAAACCGCCGATCCGCAAACGCGCGCTCCTCCAGGTCCGCGCAGGATAGGGACGGACGGCAGGGGTGCCAGCGGAAAAGCGGCCGGCGTTGCCTTGCGGCGCGGCGCGGGCTAGGGCCGGCCCGTGCCCCGCTACGCGCTCCTCATCGAATACGACGGCGCGCCCTTCGCGGGCTGGCAGCGGCAGGCGAACGCGCCCTCGGTGCAGGCAGCACTCGAGACGGCGCTGGCGGCGTTCGACCCCGGCGCGCCGTCCGTCACCGGCGCGGGCCGCACCGATGCGGGCGTCCATGCGGCGGGCCAGGTCGCGCATGTCGACCTCGCGCGCGGCTGGGAGCCGTTCCGCCTCGTCGCCGCGCTCAACGCGCATCTCCGCCCCGCGCCGGTCGCCGTGCTCGCCGCGGCGCGCGTCGCGGACGGCTTTCACGCGCGCTTCGACGCGGTGGAGCGGCGCTATCTCTACCGCGTCGCGGTGCGCCGCGCGCCGCTCGCGCTCGACGCGGGACGGCTCTGGCGCGTGCCGGGGCCGCTGGCGCTCGAGCCGATGCGCGCGGCCGCGGCGGCGCTCCTCGGCCGGCACGACTTCACCACGTTCCGCGCCGCGGCCTGCCAGGCGCGCTCGCCCGTCCGCACGCTCGACGCCATCGCCATCGACGCCGACCCGATGCCCGGCGGCACCGAGGTCCGCTTCCGCCTTCGGGCACGGAGCTTCCTGCACCACCAGGTCCGCAGCATCGTCGGCACACTCGAGCGCGTCGGCGCGGGCGCCTCACCCCCCGACGCCGTCGCGGCCGCCCTGTCCGCCCGCGACCGTTCCGCCTGCGGCCCCGTCGCCCCCCCGGACGGCCTGGTGCTGGAGGGGGTAGGGTACGGGGCGGGGGTGTTCGGGTAAAGGGGAGACCGGCGTAAGGCCCTAGATGGCATCCCGATACGGCTTCAGACGCGCGGCGAGCAGGGGCAGACGTTTCGAGATCAGATGAGAGAGGTACGAAGGCACGTCCGGCTTCGATCTCGAATTCGCCCTGTGCTCTCGCATGACGCCGAGAGCCTGAGCCTCATAGTGCTCGAACGTGCCGGCCAGGAACGTGTCTGCAGTGCCGCGTTCAAGGTCCAGTCTGCCCAGCGCCTCCTCGGGAAAGTCCCGGATGTTGTCCGTGACGATATACTGCGCGCCACACTTGATCGCGGCCGCAACGACGTGCCGGTCATCGGGGTCGGGCAGGTCGACGGCTTCGATCAGGCGCTCGTACCCCTCTACCCATGCGTCGCCGAAGTTTTCGCGCATCAGCCGGTCAGTCCTCGCGAGCCGCTCCCGTCCTGCCGGATAGCTCTTGGTGGCAGCGCGGAGCCACTCCTGTTGAATCGCTTCGGTCCATCTCGCTCGATACAGGTCTGCCTCGTGGAAGCGTAGCAGCAGGTCACGCTTGAGTTGCGGAAACAGGACGTTGGCGTCGAGGACGACGGTGTAGCGGTTGGCGAGAGGAATCACGAAGCGTCAAGGTCTTCCGCGATGTCCTGCATCTCCTTGAGGGCCGCATGCCGGCGTTCGGACCGCGCGGACTTGTAGGCAAGCACATCTGCAAGCGCGAGCCGCCGGTGCGTGCCGACCATCTCGTGGCCCAGCACTCGCTGTTCGATCAGCTTGATCAAGTAAGGTCTCGATACGTTCAAGAGGTTCGCTGCCTCCTGCGTCGTCAGCTTCCGAGACAGCGGAACCAGCGTCGCCGTCTCGCCGCGGGCGACGATGCTGAACAGGTCGGAGATCAGGTCGACCAGGTGAGCCGAAACCTTGACGTCCCCAATCTTCAACGTGCGATCCTGCGCCCGTGCGTTCTCTACGGCAGTCATCGCATCCGCGGCGCTGCTCACTTCGTCGGGCGTAGGCAAACGGTCGCCGAACGCGGCCTGATGCAATGCGTTCACGGGGTGCCTCCGGTTGCCGCGGTGTTGAGGAAAGCGGTCATGAATGACATATTGTCATTTTTCAAAGCTTCGCAACCGAAACATTCGAAACAAGCGCATCTGTGGACGAAGTTTGCAGCGGCGCGGCGAGCGCCACGTCCTGCGCCCCGCCCCCTACCGCCTGTTCACCCTATTCGCCACCAGGTCGTCCACCACCTCCGGGTCCGCCAGCGTCGAGGTGTCGCCGAGCGTGCCCGCGTCGTCCTCGGCGATCTTGCGGAGGATGCGGCGCATGATCTTGCCCGAGCGGGTCTTCGGCAGGCCGGGGGCCCATTGCACGAGGTCGGGCTTGGCGAACGGGCCGATCTCGGCGCGGACCCAGGCCTCGAGCTCGCGGCGGAGGTCGTCCGAGGGCTCGGCACCCTGCATCAGCGTGACGTAGGCGTAGATGCCCTGCCCCTTCACCTCGTGCGGGTAGCCCACCACCGCGGCTTCGGCGACGGCGTCGTGGGCGGCGAGCGCGCTCTCGATCTCGGCGGTGCCCATGCGGTGGCCCGAGACGTTGATCACGTCGTCCACCCGGCCGGTGATCCAGTAGTAGCCGTCCGCGTCCCGCCGGCAGCCGTCGCCGCTGAAGTACAGTCCGGGATAGGGCGCGAAGTAGGTCTCCTCGAAGCGCGCATGGTCGCCCCAGACGGTGCGCGCCTGCCCGGGCCAGCTTCGCGCGATGCAGAGCACGCCGTCGGCCTCGGTGGCCTCGATCCGTCGGCCGGTCTCGGCGTCGAGGATCACGGGCGCCACGCCGAAAAATGGCAGCGTCGAGGAGCCGGGCTTCGTCGGCACCGCCCCCGGCAGCGGCGTGATCATGTGCCCGCCGGTCTCGGTCTGCCACCAGGTGTCGACGATCGGGCAGCGGCCGCGGCCGACCTCGCGGTCGTACCAGGCCCAGGCCTCGGGGTTGATCGGCTCGCCCACCGTGCCGAGGACGCGCAGCGTCGAGAGATCTGCGCCCGCCACCCAGTCGCGCCCAAGCCCCATCAGCGCCCGGATCGCCGTCGGGGCAGTGTAGAACTGGGTGACGCGGTGCTTGTCGCAGACCTGCCACAGCCGGCTCGCGTCGGGCCAGGTCGGCGTGCCCTCGTACATCACCGTCGTGCCGCCGTTCGCGAGGGGCCCGTAGACGATGTAGCTGTGCCCCGTGACCCAGCCCACGTCCGCGGTGCACCAGAACACGTCGCCGTCGTGGACGTCGAACACCAGCTCCTGCGTCATCGCGGCGTAGACGAGGTAGCCGCCCGTCGTGTGCACCACCCCCTTCGGCCGGCCCGTCGAGCCCGAGGTGTAGAGGATGAAGAGCGGATCCTCCGCCCCCATCGCCGCGGGCGCGCAGTCCGGCTCCGCCGCCGCCATCTGCGCGCGCAGGTCCACGTCGCGCCCCTCCGTCCACGCGATCGACCCGCCGGTGTGGCGCACCACGAGGCAGGCGACCTCGCCGCACTGCGCGAGCGCCGCATCGGCGTTGGCCTTGAGCGGCGTCCGCCGGCCGCCCCGCGGCGCCTCGTCGGCGGTCACGAGCACCTTCGCGCCGCAGTCGTTGATCCGGTTCGCCAGCGCGTCGGGCGAGAAGCCCGCGAACACCACCGAATGAACCGCCCCGATCCGCGCGCAGGCGAGCATCGCGGTAGCCGCCTCGGGGATCATCGGCAGGTAGATCACCACCCGGTCGCCCCGCGCCACGCCGTGCGCGCGCAGGACGTTCGCCATGCGGCAAACCGCTTCGTGGAGCTCCGCATAGGTGATCGCGCGCGCGGGCGTCTCGGGGTCGTCGGGCTCCCACAGGATCGCCGTCTGCGCGCCCCGCGTCGCGAGATGCCGGTCGATGCAGTTCGCCGCGACGTTGAGCGTGCCGTCCTCGAACCAGCGGATGCTCACCTGCCCCGGCGTGAAGTCCGCGTCGCACACCTTCGTGTAGGGCGCAATCCAGTCGAGCCGTTGCCCCTCGCGCCCCCAGAACGCATCCGGATCGGCGAGCGAGGCCGCGTACATCTCGTCGTAACGCGCCCGGTCGACCCGCGCCTTGGCCACGAACTCCGGCGCGGGCTCGATCGTCTTCACCGTCTTCTTCGCGTCGTCCATCGCACGCCTCCCCGGTCCTTTTCCGGGGATAGCACCGCAGGCAGGCGCAATCGTCAATGGCGCGTCGGCGCGGGCCCCCGCGGCGCCAGCCTCACACCGGGTTGTCGCAGCGGACCGTCACATGCGCCCGGCCCTTCGCCGCGGCCGCCCAGTTGAGCCGCACGAAGCCCTTCGCCGGCCCCTGCTCGACCGTGACGTAGGGCAGGTCCGTCCGCGCCTCGCCGCCCGGCCCGGTGATCGGCCCCTCCGGCACCACGCCCGCCACGTTGCGGGCCCAGAAGCCGAACGGCAGGTAGCCCGCCGGATCGACCGTCCAGGTCACCGCGGCCGTCCCCTGGTTGTGCTCGATCAGCACCGGGCTCGCGATCGGCTGCGTCACGCCGTTGAAGCTGTTGCCGCCGACGATCACGTTGCGCGTCCGGCCCGCGTCGAGCGACGCGTAGGTCGTGTCGATGGTGTCGGGCCGGTCCACCGTGCCCGACGACGACTTGAACACGTTGCCCGTCATGTTGAAGCCCTGCAGGTAGTGCCCCGGCCCCCGCGGCGTGATGACGATCCACTTGAACCAGGGCGCCACGTTCGAGGCGAGGAAGATGTTGCCCGTGATCGTCAGCCCGCCGAACGAGAACTCCGACGAGAACTCCGGCCGCGCGTCGTGCTCGTTGGTCCATTCGAGAAAGGCGTTGTCGATGTAGTTCGCCGTCACCGTCGTGTGCAGGCTGGTGTCCGTGAGCACGATCCCCGCCCGCCGGATGCCCGCCGTCTCGTCGTCGCCGTGAAAGAGGTGGTTGCCGAGGATGATGTGCCCGCTCCCCGCCATCACCGCGAAATGCGCGAACCGCACGACGCGGTTGGTCCGGAGCTTGGTGTCGTTGCCGTTCACGTTGAGCACGATCGTCGTGCGGTCCTGCGTCCGCACCGACTGCTCGTTCGACAGGAACTGGCAGCCGTCGATCTGCATCCCCTGGCAGCCCGTCCCCGGCGACGAGATCGCGCGGTCCTTCGGGCGGTTCACCACGCAGTCGCGTAGCACGAACGCCTGCCCCGACGGCGGCAGCAGGATGCCCGAGCACTCGCCCGCGAGCTGAAAGTCGATGTCGGCCATCTCGAACTTGTCGAGCGAGCTCATGCCCGAGAAGTCGAGCACGTACTTGAAGCGCCGGAACGTATAGACCTGCGTGCCGACCGCGCCGACGAGCGGCTGGCTCAGCGTCAGCGTGCCCGCGCCCACGTTTCTCGCGCGCACGTAGACCTCGCGGCCTACGCCCACGCCGGTGACGAGCGAGCCCACCTTGACGTTGGCGACGTTGGTCACGCCCTTCAGCGTCGTCGGCGTGGCGATCGCGTAGGTCGCCTGCGAGGTCACGGTCTCGGTGTTCCAGGCGGTGCTCGGCTGCACGTTGAGCTGCCCGTTGCGGAGGCCGCGGCGCTGCGAGAATGTGTCGAGGTCGCCCGCCACCGCGCGCACGTCGATGGGCGCGTCGATCTCGAGCCGCCGCCCGTTGAGGTCGAGCGTCACGTGGTCGGTGAACGCGAAGAGCGCCTGCAGCGCCTTGCGGAAGCCGAGCTGCTCGTCGCCGAACGCGAAGGTGTAGCTCGCGAGGTCGAAGTTGCGCGTGAGCGCCAGCCGCTTGTCGGCAGGCATCGTCACCGTGCCCTCGAAGCGCACCGGCGAGGCGAAGGTCACGTTGTCGCCGAGCCGGTAGGTGCCCTTCGACACGAGCACGGTGCGCCCCGCCGCTGCGTCGTCGGCGGCCTGGAAGGCCGCCCGGTCGTCGGCCGCGCCGTTGCCGATGGCCCCGTAGTCGCGCACGTCCACCACGTCGAGAAGGGTGCGGTAGAACGCCTGCGTGATGTCCTCGATCTCGATGTCGTCGATGCGGACCACGCCGCCGTTGGCCCCCGTGAGGTCGAGCCCGAAATGCCCGAAGGTCGGCACCGTGCCCCAGACGAGGTCCACCCCCGTGCGCGCGCCGCTGCCGACGATGGCGCTCACCGTGACGACCTCGCCGTAGGCCGTGAGCGCGGTGCTCGGGCCCGTCTGCGGCACGCTCGCGACGTTGCCGCCGCCCGCGCCCCCCGCCCAAGCCGCGATCCGCACCGACGGCAGGTTGCCCGACACCGCCTTCACCCGTGCCGTCACGCGCAGGTAGCAGCCCGGCAGCACCACCGTCTCGCCGAAGTAGCGCAGCTTCTGCGTGGCTTGCGTCTTCAGCATCTCCATGCAGCCGCCGAAGTCCGCATCCGCCGGCACGAAGGCCGCGTTCGAGACATTCGCGTAGCTGGCCGATCCCGGCAGGCCGTCGCCGCTCGACCAGCGGTCGAGGCCGGTCTTGAAGGGGGTCGGCATGAACACCAGCCCGTCGGTAATCGCCTTGTTCATCAGATCGGTCCTCGCCTCGGGTTGAGCGTCCGGGAGGGCGCGCGCGCACCCGTCCGAGATGGCAGCGGGGGTGCTGCCCCGGCGGCGGGATGGCTAAGGCGGCGGGGTTAAGGCGCGTTCACAGCAGCGCACGCTCCGCGCAACACCGAAGCGTGACCGCCCGCCGCACGGTGGCCCCACTGGCGACGCGAACGACTTTCTGCGAGGCTCGTCGCGACATGCCAACAAGGACGACGCCATGCGCGCCACTGCCCTGATCCTCGCGCTTCTGCCACTGCCCGCGCTCGCCGAGCAGGCCATGACCGGCGCCGAGTTCGACGCCTACTCGCAGGGCAAGACGCTGTTCTATGCCACCGGCGGCCAGTCCTACGGCGCCGAGCAGTACCTGCCCGACCACCGCGTCGTCTGGGCCTTCCTCGGCGACGAGTGCCGCCGCGGCACCTGGTATGAGACCGGCGAGAACATCTGCTTCGTCTACGACGACACGCCCGACGCCCCGCAGTGCTGGACGTTCTACCAGGGCGCCGGCGGACTCTCGGCGCGGTTCCAGGGCGACGCGCCCGGCAGCGAGCTCGTCGAGGTCAACCAGAGCCCCGAGCCGCTGGTCTGCCCCGGACCGCAGGTCGGCGTCTGACGCCTCAGAAGAGGCTGCCCTGGCTCTCGGGCGCGGCGGCGTCCCGGCGCCGCCCGCTGCGCGTCGGCAGCGCCAGCCGCCCGTCGGCGAACTGCACCTCGAGCGCCCGCGCCGCCTCCGCCGCCGCCACCCCCGTCACCACCGCCCCGTCGCCGCGCACCACCGCATAGCCGCGCCGCAGCGTCTCCTCGTAGCCGAGCGACTGCCGCAGCCGCTCCGCCGCCGCGAGCCGCCCCTGCCACGCCGCCACCTGCGCCCCCGCCCGAGCGCCGAGCCGCCGCACCGCCACGTCGAGCGCGAGCCGCCGCCGCACCGCCTCGCGGCCGAGCGCCTCGGGTCGGAGCCGCCCCGCAGCGGGCGCCACCGCCTGCCGCGCCCGTGCCACCCGCCGCGCCAGCGCCGGCTGGAGCCGTCCGCCCCAATCCGCCAGCCGCCGTCGCGCCGCCTCGCGCCCGAGCGCCTCCGGCCGCAGCCGCGCCGACGGTCCCAGCAGGCCCTGCCGCGCCCGTGCCACGCGCCGGGCCAGCGCCGGCTGAAGCCGCCCACCCCAATCCGCCAGCCGCGTCTGATATGCTAGTATGCCACGCGCAAGCAGCTCCGGCCGCGCCCGCGTCGCCACTTCGCCGAAGCGCGCGCGCCGCGCCGCGGTGTCCTGCGCCAGCGCCCGCGGCAGCCGTTCGCCCGCGAGGTCGAGCCGCTGCCGGAGCGGCGCCAGCAGCGCCTCGGGGCGCGGCAGCCCTCGGGCCACGTCGCGCAGCCGCTGCCGGCGCTGCGCCGCGCCTTTCGACGCCCCGCGCGCAAGCCGGCCCTCCTGCGTCGCAAGGTGCGACATGAGGTCGAGCCGCACCGGCACCGCCATCTCGGCCGCGGCCGTCGGCGTCGGCGCGCGGCGGTCGGCCACGAGGTCGAGGAGCGTCGTGTCGGTCTCGTGCCCCACCGCGCTGATGAGCGGGATCGCGCTCGCCGCCGCGGCGCGTACCACGATCTCCTCGTTGAACCCCCACAGATCCTCGATCGACCCGCCGCCGCGCGCCACGATGATGAGGTCGGGCCGCGGCACCGGCCCGCCCGGCCCGAGCGCGTTGAACCCCGCGATGGCGGCGGCGACCTCGCCGGCGCAGCGCTCGCCCTGCACCGCCACCGGCCAGATCACCACCTGCCGCGGGAAGCGGTCGCGCAGACGGTGCAGGATGTCGCGGATCACCGCGCCCGAGGGCGAGGTCACGACGCCGATCACCTCGGGCAGGAACGGCAGCGCACGCTTTCTCGCCTCGTCGAAGAGCCCCTCCGCCGCGAGCGCCCGCCGCCGCCGGTCGAGCATCGCCATCAGCGCGCCCGCCCCCGCGACCACGAGCGCCTCGACGATCATCTGGTACTTCGACTGCCCCGCGAAGGTCGTGAGCCGCCCCGTCGCGATCACCTCGAGCCCCTCCTCGGGCTCGACGCCGAGCCGTGCGGCCTGGCCCTTCCAGGCGATCGCCGCAAGTACCGAACGGTCGTCCTTGAGGTCGAAGTAGACGTGCCCCGTCCGCGGCCGCGCCACCCGGCCGATCTCGCCGCGCACCCGCACATGGCCGAACTCGCCCTCGACGACGCGCCGGACCATGCCCGACACCTCCGACACCGTGAGCTCGGGCGCATTCGTCGCCGGGCCCGGCGCGGGATCCTCGAAGAGATCGGACATCGGCGTTCCCCCTTGCCTCTCGGGACCAATATACATCGCCCCGCCCCGCGCGCTATCAGGGCCGCATGAACATCCTCATCCTCGGCGGCGGCGCCCGCGAGCACGCGCTCGCCTGGGCGGTCCGGCAGAACCCGAAATGCGACCGGCTGATCGTCGCGCCCGGCAACGCCGGGATCGCGCGGCTCGCCGAATGTGCCGCGATCGACATCCTCGATGCCGAGGCCGTGCTGGCGCTCGCCGAGACCCATGCCATCGGCCTCGTGGTGATCGGCCCCGAGGCGCCGCTCGCCGCGGGCATCGCCGACGCGGTCGAGGCCGCCGGCATCCGCGCGTTCGGCCCGTCCGCCGCGGCCGCCCGGCTCGAGGCGTCGAAGGCCTTCGCCAAGGAGGTCTGCGCCGCCGCGGGCGCGCCGACCGCCGCCGCGCGCCGCTTCACCGACGCCGCGGCGGCGGAGGCGCATGTCGCGGCCTGCCCGCTCCCCGCGGTCGTGAAGGCCGACGGGCTCGCCGCCGGCAAGGGCGTGATCGTCGCCGAGACCCGCGCCGAGGCCCGAGCCGCCGTGGCGGCCCTCCTCGCCGTCTCGCCCGAGATCCTCGTCGAGGACTTCCTCGACGGCGAGGAGGCGAGCTTCTTCGTCCTTTCGGACGGCGAGACGGCGCTTCCCGTCGGCACCGCGCAGGACCACAAGCGCGCGCTCGACGGCGACGCCGGCCCGATGACCGGCGGCATGGGCGCCTACTCCCCCGCGCCGGTCCTGACCGACGCCGTGGCCGAGCGCGCGATGGACCGGATCGTTCGCCCCGTCCTCGCCGAGATGGCCCGCCGCGGCGCGCCGTTCCGC
Organism: Paracoccaceae bacterium; assembly: GCA_965219015.1. Lineage (GTDB taxonomy): Bacteria > Pseudomonadota > Alphaproteobacteria > Rhodobacterales > Rhodobacteraceae > CBDCNH01. The sequence goes on along the minus strand of CBDCNH010000005.1, from coordinate 565,404 downwards.
GGCGTCCTCTACGCCGGGCTGATGATCGACGATGGCGAGCCCGCGCTCGTCGAGTTCAACGTCCGCTTCGGCGATCCCGAGGCACAGGTGCTGATGCTGCGCCTCGGCGGCCAGATCCTCGACCTGATGATCGCCTGCGCCGAGCGCCGGCTCGCGGGCTACGAGGTCGCCTTCGCTCCCGACCACGCGCTCGGCGTCGTGCTGGCGGCCGACGGCTATCCGGGCTCGCCCGTCACCGGCACTGCCATCGGCGGCCTCGACGCGCTCCCCGAGGACAGCTTCCGCATGACGTTCCACGCGGCCACCGCCCGCCGCGACGGTGCCACGGTGGCGACCGGGGGGCGTGCGCTCACCGCCACCGCGCGCGGCGCCACGCTCGCCGAGGCCCGCGACCGCGCCTATGCGCTCGCGGACGCCATCGACTGGGACGGCGGCTTCTTTCGCCGCGACATCGGCTGGCGCGCGCTCACGTGATCCCGACCCAACCCGCGAGGGCCTGAACGTCCAGAGGCTGCGTCGTGTCCACGCGCCGCAAGCGACCCTGACCCGTCGGCGCGGCCCGGGCCGCAAGTGCGACGAGCTCCGGCACGTACTCGGCGCCCGGATGGCCCTCGGGCCGGCTGCGGGCGCCGTAGCGTGCGCCGATGACGTCGGGCGCGGCCTCGCACCAGAGCTCGACGGTCTCCGTCACCCCGGCCCGCGCAAGGCCATCCGCGAGGATCTCGGGCGCCGCAAAGCCGAACCAGGCGTCGAGGATCGTCGTGCTGCGCGCCGGCGCCTCGGCGAGGAGCGCGAACATCGCGTCGTAGCTCGCGAGCCCGAGACGGCGGTTGAAGGCGCGGTCGGCGGGCCCGAGGGCGGCGAGGAACGGCGCCTTCACCGTGTCGAGCGCCAGCACGGGCGCCCCGAGCGCCTGCCCGAGGGCGCGCGCGACGGTGCTCTTGCCGCTCGCGGGCACGCCGTTCACGAGGATCGCGCGCTTCGGCGCCGGCAGCGCGGAGACCGCAGCGCCCACGAGCCCCGCATCGGCACCGAGCGCCGCCGCGACCACGGACGCCGCGAACCACGACGCGGCGAAAGGCCGTCGCGCCAACGCCTTCACCGCGGCGCCGCCCAGGCCGCCGCCGAGGATCACCGCATCGGGGTTCAGCGCCGCCGCCAGCGTCTCGATGGCCGCGCGGAGCGGCGCCACCCAGGCCTCGAGCACCGCGGCCTCCCGCGCACCTCCTGCAAGCAGCGCCTCGGCGCCGGTTCCGATGCCAAGGCCTGCCTCCGCGACATGCCGTCCGAGAGCCGTGCCCGAGCTTTCCGTCTCGACGCACCCCCTCCGGCCGCAGACGCAGGCGCGCCCGCCCGGCACCACGACGACATGGCCGAGCTGCCCCGCGACGCCGGCACCGTGCAGCACGCGACCGCCATCGAGGATGCCGCCGCCGATCCCCGTGCCGATGGTCAGCAGCACCGCGCTCCCGAGCCCGCGCGCCGCGCCGAATGCCGCCTCGCCGGCGAGCGCCATGTTGCCGTCGTTGTCGAGCGTCACCGGCAGCCCGGTCGCGGCGCCGATCGCGCCTGCGAGATCGACGCTCGAGAGGTCCACGTAGCCGCCCGAGAGCACCCGGCCGCGCCGGACCTGTCCCGGCACGCCGACGCCGATCGCCGCGACCTGCGGTCCGCCGACCGCGCCGACGAGCCCCAGCACCTGTGTCAGGACGGTCTCAGGGTCGGCGCTGCTCGGACGGAGCGCGCGCGCCAGGATGCGGCCATCCGGGGCCACGCGCGCGGCGCGCAGATGCGTGCCGCCGATGTCGACGCCGATGGCCTCGCGGCTCACTTCGGGAAATGTCGCGCGATCACCGAGCGGATCTCCCGCAGCCGCGGCACCGCCACCGCCTCCAGCCGCGCCCGCGTCTCCGCACGATCGAGCGCGATGCAGTCCTTCCAGAGCGCCCGCCCGGCGATGACCCCCGACGCGCCCGCTGCCATCGCGATCTCGACCTGCGGCAGGAACGCGGCATGGTCCACCCCCGCCGAGAGCAGCGCCCAAGGCACCTCGCCCGCCGCCGCCGTGACCTCGGCGCAGGCCTCGGGCGAGCCCGGATAGGCGATCTTCAGCACCTTCGCGCCCATCCGGAGGCAGGTCCGGCAGCCCGCGACGATCATCCCCGGCATGGCGGCGCGATACGCCTCCGCCGTTTCGTCCGGCAGGCGGTAGGTCAGGAACTCGGTCACGAGGAGCACGTCCTCGGCGGCGAAGTCGGCGATGGCGTCGCGCAGGAGGCCGAGGTTGTACGCATCTGCCTCCGGGCAGTCGCCGCGCAGGTAGACCATGATCTTCGCCGCCGTCCCGCCGAGCGCGCGCACCCGCCGCGCGGTCATTCCCGGCACCATCCGCGAGCGTCGCCCGCCCGCCTCCGTCACGTCGTAGCCCGAGGCGTCGAGCCCGACCACGAGCGCCGTTGCGCGCGGCAGCACGTCGCGGTCGACCATCTCCGGCAGCGCGCAGACCGGATCGACCAGGATCGCTCCGGCGTGGACGGCGAGATAGGCCGCGATGTCCATCTTGACCCGGCCGAGCGCCGCCTCGTCGATCGCCGCGCGCGCCTCGGGCGTGGCGCCCAGCACCTCGCGCATGCCGCCACGCTGGTCCGCGGCGACGACGAGGATCGCGCCCTCCTCGCCGCAGATCTGGCGGTACGCGCGCCGCTCCGCCGTCGTCATGCCCATGCCGCTCCCCTCCGATGCGCGCGCCATCTAGGCCCCGGCCAGGGCCATTGGCAATTGCCGGCCGGGGCTCCGCACCCCCTTGACGACGGACAGGACGGCGCGCGTAACTGCCCGGCACAACGAACCGGGACGCCGGCACCGGCCCGCAGCGGCCGGGCGCGTCCGCAAGGGAGGACCCACAATGTACCGCCGCTCGCTCATCGGCCTCGCCGCCGCGTCCACGCTCGCCCTCGGCCTCGGGCTCGCCCCCGCCGCCGCGCAGGACGGCAAGAAGTTCACCATCGCGCTGATCCCGGGCCTGACCACCGACGCCTTCTACATCACCATGCGGAAGGGCGCGCAGGCGGCCGCCGACGCGGTGGGCGCCGATCTCGTGTTCCAGGGCGCGCCCGACTTCAACCCGGTGACGCAGGTGCCCGTCCTCGACGCGGTGATCGCGCGGAAGCCCGACGCGATCCTGATCGCGCCCACCGACAAGACGCAGCTCGTCGAGCCGCTCCGCAAGGCCGACGAGGCGGGCATCCCGGTCATCACCGTTGACACGTTCATCGGCTCGGGCGTCTACCAGACCGGCTCCGGCGACGCCGATTTCCCGCTGTCGTACATCGCGTCGGACAACATCCTCGGCGGCCGGATGGCGGCGCATGCCTTGGGCGAGGCGATCGGCGGCGAGGGCAAGGTCTACGTCTCGAACGTGAAGCCCGGCATCTCCACGACGGACCAGCGCGAGGAGGGCTTCAAGGCCGAGATCGAGCAGAACTACCCCGGCGTCACCGTGCTCGAGACGCAGTTCAACGAGGACGACGCCAACAAGGCGGCCTCGCAGCTGCAGGCCGTGTTCGCGCGCAACCCCGACCTCAAGGGCGTGTTCGGCGCCAACCTCTTCTCCGCGCTCGGCGCGGCCAACGGCGTGCAGCAGGCGGGGAAGTCGGGCGAGATCAAGGTCGTGGCCTTCGACGCGCCGACCTCCATCGTCGACAACATCAACTCCGGGCTCGTCGACTTCGCCATCGCGCAGCACCCCGCCGAGATCGGCTACTTCGGCGTGATGGCCGCCTACGCGCACCTCACCGGCAACTCGATCCCGACGACGATCGGCACCGGCTTCACCGAGATCGACAAGTCCAACGTCTCCGATCCCGAGGTGGCGAAGTACATCTACTCGAACTGATGCCGCAGCCTCTCCAGCAGGCCCCTGTCCGGCGGGCAGGGGCCGCATGACCTCGGTCGCGCCGCAGGCCGACCACGCGGCGGGCGCGCGCACGATCCTCGTGCGGATCGCCGAGCTGCGCGCCTGGCTCTTTCTCGTGGCGCTCGTCGTGGGCTTCGAGGTCTGGTCGCGGCTCGACTTCGGCGCGACCTTCGCGCTCAACCCCTACAACATCCAGTCCGTCGCGATCTTCGCGGTGGCGCCGCTCCTCCTCGCGACGGGGCAGACCTTCGTCATCATCTCGGGCGGCATCGACCTGTCGATCGGCTTCATCATGGGGCTCGCGGCGGTCGTCGCGGCGCATGTGATCGGCTGGGCGGGAGCACACATGGCGCTGCCGCTCGCGGTGCTCGTGGGCACCCTCGTCGCGGTCGGGGTCGCCGGGCTGCCGGGGCTCGTCAACGGGCTTCTGGTGTCGCGGCTCCGGGTGCCGCCGTTCATCGGCACGCTCGGCATGTTCGGCGTGGCGCGCGGGGTGGCGTTCCTGCTCGCGGGCGGCACCACGGTGCCGGTCTCCAACAGCTTCCTCGCGGCGCTCGGCAACGGCCGGATCGGCGGCGTGCCCTGGATCGTCATCGTGGCGGCGGTGTTCGTCGTGGGGATGCACTACCTCCTCAGCCAGACGCGGTTCGGCCAGCACAACTACGCCATCGGCGCCAGCGAGCAGGCGGCGCGGCGGGCGGGCATCGGCATCCGCAGCCACATCCTGCGGCTCTACGTGCTCTCGAGCCTCTGCGCCGGGCTCGCGGGCGTGCTCTACGCCGCGCGCTTCAGCGCGGGGGCGGCGCAGGCGGGCGAGCCCTTGCTCCTCGACTGCGTGGCGGCGGTGGTGATCGGCGGCGCGAGCCTCTTCGGCGGCTCGGGCACCATCCTCGGCACCGTCGCGGGCGCGCTCGTGATCGCGGTGATCCAGTACGGGCTCGTGTTCGTCAACGTGGCGCCGTTCTGGCAGTTCATCTCCGTCGGCGTCGTCATCATCATCTCGGTGCTGATCGACCAGGCGCAGCGCCGCTTCACCGGAGGGCGCGAGGTTGAGTGAGCCGCTCCTCGAGGTCGCGCATCTCGGCAAGAGCTTCGGCCCCGTCGAGGCGCTGCGCGACTTCTCGATGGCGGTGCATCCGGGCGAGGTCGTCGCCGTCGCGGGCGATAACGGCGCGGGCAAGACGACGCTCATCAAGGCGATCTCGGGCGTGTTCCGGCCCACCGCGGGGACGATCCGGCTCGCGGGGCGCGAGGTGAGCTTCGGCTCGCCGCAGGAGGCGCGCGCGGCGGGGATCGAGACGATCTACCAAGATCTCGCGCTCGCCGACAACCTCTCCATCGGCGCCAACATCTTCCTCGGCCGCGAGCCGATGCGGCGCGCCTGGGGGTTCCTGCCGGTGCTCGACCGCCGGCGCATGGCGGAGGCCGCGCGCGACACGATGGCGCGGCTCGACTTCCACGTGAGCCGGCTCGACGCGCCGGTGTCGAACTTCTCGGGCGGCCAGCGCCAGGCGGTCGCCATCGGCCGCGCGGTCTACTGGGACGCGCGCATCCTCATCATGGACGAGCCCACCGCGGCGCTCGGCGTGCCCGAGCAGCGCAAGGTCGTGGCGCTCATCCACCAGCTGAAGGCGCAGGGGCGCGGCGTGATCTTCATCTCGCACAACCTCCAGGACATCTTCGCCGTGTCGGACCGCATCATCGTGCTCCGCCGCGGCGTCGAGGCGGGCTCGCGCGCGATCGCGGAGACCTCGCACGACGAGGTGGTGCGGCTCATGGTGGGCGGCTGAGTGCCGGTGATCGGATCGGCGGGGGAGCTTCTCGTCGAGTTCGTACGCGAGGGGACCGCGGGGCACAGCACGCCCGGCCGCTACGCGGGGCCCTTCCCCAGCGGCGCGCCCGGCATCTTCATCGACCAGGCCGCGCGGATGGGCGCGCGCACGGTCTTCGCGGGCGCCGTCGGCGCGGATGCCTTCGGCGCCGTGGTGCGCGACCGGCTCCTCGGCGCGGGCGTGGCGCCGGACCTCATCGCCACGGTGCCGGACCGGCCGACCGGCACCGCGTTCGTCGCCTACGACGACGCAGGGAGCCGCGCGTTCGTGTTCGCGCTCGGCGCGGCGGCATGGTTCCCGGACGACGCGGCTGGCTTCCTCGCGGCGAGGACGGAGGTGTTCCACGTCTCCGGCTCGACGCTCGGCGATCCCGCCATGCGGGCGCGGATCGTGGCGCTGGCGGAGCGCCTCCACGGCGCGGGCGTGGCGCTCTCGGTCGACCCCAACGTGCGGCCCGAGCTCGGCGCCGATGCGGGCTACCTCGCGGCGCTCAGGGGCCTCGTCGCGCGCGCGGCCTTCGTCCTCCCGAGCGAGGCCGACGCGGCGCTCCTCTATCCCGGTGCCGCGTTCGCCGACTGGGCGGGCCCGCTCGTCGCCGCGGGCGCGCGCGCCGTGGCGCTGAAGCGCGGCGCGGCGGGGGCGGTCGCGATGGACCGGGACGGCAGCGTGGCGCGCCCCGGCCTGCCGGTCGCGGTCACGGACCCCACCGGCGCGGGCGACTGCTTCTGCGCCACGTTCCTCGTGCGCCTCCTTCAGGGCCGCAGCCTCGGCGACGCGACGGGGGACGCCAACGCCGCCGGCGCCCATGCCGTCACGCGGCTCGGGCCGATGGAGGGGAACGCGAGCCCGGAGGCGTTCCTCGCCGGCGCTACATCTCCTCGACGGTGACGACGCCGCCGAGGCTGCGGACGGCGGCGCGGATCTGCGGGCTGAGCGGGCGCTCGCCGGGGATCCGCACGTCGACCTCGCGGCCCGTCGCGGCATCGTAGACGCAGAACACCACCGGCCCCGCAGCCACCCGGCGCGCAGGAGGCGGCGCTTCCGCGAGGCGCGCGAAGAGCCCCGCGACCGAGGCGATGGCGCTTTCCGCCGCGACATGGATGCGGAGCCCGTTCGCGCCCGCGTCGGCCACCACGTCGTCCACCGCCTCGACGCCGCGCGCAAGGAGCTTCAGCGTGTCGCCCTCGCGCGTCGCCTCGACGGTGAGCACGACCGACTGGCCGGGCTCGAGGAGCGCGCGCCCGGCCTCGAGGGCATCGGCGAACACCGTGACCTCGTAGAGCCCCGTCGGGTCCGACAGGCTCACGAACGCGAAGCGATTGCCGCGCGCGGACTTGCGCTCCTGGCGCGCCGAGACCGAGCCCGCGAGCTTCGCCACGAGCGGCCCCGCCTCCGCCAGCGCCGCGACCTCGGCCAGCGTCCGCACGCCCTTGCGGCGGAGCGGCGCGGCGCAGGCGTCGAGCGGATGGCCGGAGAGATAGAACCCGATCGCCTGGTGCTCGGCGCCGAGCCGCTCGGGGCCGGGCCAGTCGTCGCCGCCGCCGAGCCGCGGCTCGGGGAGGTCGTCGCCCGCCTCGCCGAAGAGCGACACCTGCGACGACGCCCGCGCGTCGTGGACTGCACCCGACCAGGCGAGGAGCGCGTCGAGCCCGTCGAACACCCGCCGCCGGTTGGCGTCGAGCACGTCGAACGCCCCCGCCCGCGCCAGCATCTCGAGGGGCCGCTTGCCGACGCGCCGCAGGTCCACCCGGCGCGCGAGATCGAAGAGCGACCGGAACGGCCGCGCCCCCCGCGCCGCCACGATGAGCCGCATCGCCTCTGGCCCCACGTTCTTCAGCGCGCCGAGCGCGTAGACGAGCCGCCCCTCGCTCACGCCGAACACCGCGTCCGAGCGGTTGACGCAAGGCGGCACGATCCCGATCCCGAGCCGGTCCACCTCGCGGCGGTAGACGGCGAGCTTGTCGGTGAGGTGCAGGTCGCAGGTCATCACCGCGGCCATGAACTCGGCGGGATGGTTCGCCTTCAGCCACGCCGTCTGGTAGCTGAGCACGCCATACGCCGCGGCGTGCGACTTGTTGAACCCGTAGTTCGCGAACTTTTCCAGAAGATCAAAGACTTCCGCGGCCTTCTTCGCGTCGACGCCGTTCGCCCGCGCGCCCGCCTCGAACTTCGGCCGCTCGCGGGCCATCTCGGCGGGGATCTTCTTGCCCATCGCGCGGCGCAGCAGGTCCGCGCCGCCGAGGCTGTAGCCGCCCATGACCTGCGCGATCTCCATCACCTGCTCCTGGTAGACGATGATGCCCTGCGTCTCGGCGAGGATGTGGTCGATGAGCGGATGGATCGATGCGAGCGGCCGGCGGCCGTTCTTCACGTCGCAGTAGGCGGGGATGTTCTCCATCGGCCCCGGCCGGTAGAGCGCGACGAGCGCCACGATGTCCTCGATGCACGTCGGCCGCATCTGCCGCAGCGCGTCCATCATGCCCGCGCTCTCGACCTGGAACACCGCCACCGTCCGGGCGCTCGCGTAGAGCGCGTAGGTCGCCGGATCGTCGAGGGGCAGCGCCGCGAGATCGACCGTCACGTTGGACTTTTGCAGCAATTCGACCGCCTGGTGCAGCACCGTGAGCGTCTTCAGCCCCAGGAAATCGAACTTCACGAGCCCCGCGGCCTCGACCCATTTCATGTTGAACTGCGTCGCCGGCATCTCGGCGCGCGGGTCGCGGTAGAGCGGCACCAGCTCGTCGAGCGGCCGGTCGCCGATCACCACCCCCGCGGCATGGGTGGAGGCGTTGCGGAGGAGCCCCTCGAGCCGGCCCGCATGGTCGAGGAGCCGCGCCACCACCTCCTCCTGCGCCGCCGCCTCGCGGAGCCGCGGCTCGCCGGCCAGCGCCTTGCCGATCGAGACCGGCTTCACGCCTTCCACCGGGATCATCTTCGCGATCCGGTCCACCTGTCCGTAGGGCATCTGCAGCACGCGCCCGACGTCGCGCACCGCGGCCTTCGAGAGCATCGCGCCGAAGGTGATGATCTGGCCCACCCGGTCGGCGCCGTAGCGGCCCTGCACGTAGCGGATCACCTCCTCGCGCCGGTCCATGCAGAAGTCGATGTCGAAGTCCGGCATCGACACCCGCTCGGGGTTGAGGAAGCGCTCGAAGAGGAGCTTGTAGCGCAGCGGATCGAGGTCGGTGATGGTGAGCGCGTAGGCGACGAGCGAGCCCGCGCCCGAGCCGCGGCCCGGGCCGACGGGGATGCCGGCCTGCTTCGCCCACTGGATGAAGTCGGCGACGATGAGGAAGTAGCCCGGGAACCCCATCTGCTCGATGACGCCGAGCTCGAACTCGAGCCGGGCGCGGTACTCCTCGACGGACGCCGCGAGCGGGATCGCGGCGAGGCGGGCGTCGAGGCCGGCGCGGGCCTCGGCGCGCAGCTCCTCAACCTCGTCGTCGGCGAAGCGCGGCAGGATCGGCTCGCGCTTGGCGACCGCGAAGGCGCACCGCCGGGCGATCTCGACGGTGTTCTCCACCGCTTCCGGCAGGTCGGCGAAGAGCGCCGTCATCTCGGCCGCGGAGCGGAAATGATGCGCGGGCGTCAACCGCCGCCTCGCATCGCGCTGGTCGACGTAGGTGCCGTCGGCGATGCAGAGGAGCGCGTCGTGCGCCTCGAACATCGCGGGCGCCGCGAAATGCACGTCGTTCGTCGCGACGAGCGGCAGGCGATGCGCGTAGGCGAGCTCGACGAGCCCCCGCTCGGTGGCGCGTTCGGCGGGCATCAGGCGCCCCGCCGGGTCGGGATGACGGTGCAGCTCGACGTAGAGCCGCCCGGGAAACGCCGCTCCGAGGGCATCCGCCAGTGCCGAAGCCCGCGCGCGCTGTCCCGCGGCGATCAGCGCGCCGAGCGGGCCACCGGGACCGCCGCCAAGGCAGATCAGGCCCTCCGCGTGTCGCGAGAGCTCCTCGAGCGTCACCCCCTCGCGCGCCTCCGCCCCGAGATAGAGGCAGGAGTTGAGCTTCATCAGGTTCCGGTAGCCCGCCTCGGACTGCGCCAGCAGCACCACCGGCGTCGGCCGCGCGGCGCGGTCTCGCGGGTCCGTCGCACCGACGGCCAGGTCGAGCTGGCACCCGACGATCGGCTGCACGCCCCGCGCCCTTGCCGCGACGGAGAACTCGAGCGCGGCGAACATGTTGTTGCTGTCCGTGACCGCGACGGCCGGGAACCCACCGGCGACGCAGAGCCCGACGAGCTCGGGCACGCCCACGGCACCTTCGAGCAGCGAGTGATCGCTGTGGCAGCGCAGATGGATGAAACCGGTCATCGCGGCAGAGTAGCGCGGCGTCAGGCCCGGCGAAAGGCCCGGGCCGGCTTGCAATCGCGTCCCTGCTTCGGTTTGCTGGCGCCCGCAAGGAGAGCCGATGACCGCCATCACCTTCGCCCTCAACGGTGATCTCGTCCGCATCGCGGACGTGGCGCCGACGCGCACGCTCCTCGACTGGCTGCGCGAGGAGCGGGGGCTGAGGGGCACCAAGGAAGGCTGCAACGAGGGCGATTGCGGCGCCTGCACGGTGCTCGTGACGGCGGGCGGCAAGGCGCGGGCGCTCAACGCCTGCATTCTTTTTCTGCCGCAACTCGACGGCCGCGCGGTCCGCACGGTGGAGGGCATCGCCGGACCGGAGCGCGCGCTCCACCCGGTGCAGCGCGCGATGGTCGAGCACCACGGCTCGCAGTGCGGGTTCTGCACGCCGGGCTTCGTCGTGGCGATGGCCGCGGCCCATCGCGAGGGCCGCCGCGACTGGGACGACGCGCTCGCGGGCAACCTCTGCCGCTGCACCGGCTACGCGCCGATCGTGCGCGCGGCGGAGGCCGCGGCGGCGGAGCCGGTGCCCGCCTGGATGGCCGAGCCCGAGATCGACGTGACGGCCGCCTCCGACGACGCGGCGTTCCTGCCCGCGACGCTGTCCGAGCTTACCGCCTGGCGCGCGCGGCACCCCGAGGGCACGGTCGTCGCGGGCGCGACCGACGTGGGGCTCTGGGTGACGAAGGGGCTCCGCGACCTCGGGCCGGTGGCGTTCCTCGCCGGCATCGCGGAGCTCGGGCGGATCGAGGCGGTGCCGGGTGGCCTGCGCGTCGGCGCGGGCGTCACGGTCGAGGCGCTGCGGCGCGCGATGGCGCCCCGGCACCCGTCCTTCGCGGAACTCCTGCGCCGGTTCGGCTCCGATCAGGTCCGCGCGGCGGCGACGATCGGCGGCAACATCGCCAACGGCTCGCCCATCGGCGACGCCGCCCCGGCGCTGATCGCACTCGGTGCGGCGTTGCACCTCGCGAGCGCGGACGGGCGCCGGACCCTCGCGCTCGAGGACTTCTTCCTCTCCTACGGCCGGCAGGATCTGCGGCCGGGCGAGGTCGTGGAGGCGGTGACGATCCCCGACCAGCCCGACGCGCTCACCTGCATGAAACTGTCGAAAAGGTTCGATCAGGACATCTCGGCCGTCTGCGGCTGCTTCAGCGTCACCGTTTCGAACGGAAAAGTGCAAGCCGCCCGGATCGCGTTCGGCGGCATGGCGGGGACTCCCCAGCGCGCGCGGCACGTCGAGGCGATGCTCGCGGGCGCGCCCTGGACCGAGGCCACCGTCCGCGACGCACGCGCCGCCTTTGCCGTCGACTTCACCCCGCTCGACGACATGCGCGCCTCCGCGGCCTACCGCCTCGACGCGGCCGCCAACATGCTGGTCCGGGTCTGGATGGCCTCGAATGGGACCGCGACGCGGGTGCTCGACGTGGTGCCATGAGCGTCGGCGCCCCTCTTCCGCACGATGCGGCCGCCCTGCACGTGACCGGCGCGGCGCGCTACGTCGACGACATCCCCGCGCCGACGGGAACGCTGCACCTCGCCTTCGGCCTCTCCGCCGTCGCGCATGGCCATCTTCGCAGCCTGGACCTCGGTGCGGTTCGCGCAGCACCCGGCGTCGTCCTCGTGCTGACGGCCGCGGATCTGCCCTTCGCCAACGACGTGTCGCCCTCGGCCCATGACGAGCCGCTGCTGGCGGACGGCATCGTGCATCACGTCGGCCAGCCGATCTTCGTCGTCGCCGCGACGAGCCATCTCGCGGCGCGCCGCGCGGCGCGGCTGGGGCGGGCCGTCATCGACCCGCTGACCGCGATCCTGACCATCGACGACGCGCTGGCGGCCGGGAGCCGCTTCGAGGAGGGCCCGCGCGTCTATGCCAAGGGCGACGCCGCCGCCGCCATCGCCGCCGCCCCGCACCGTGTCGAGGGGCGGCTCGAGATCGGCGGGCAGGAGCACTTCTACCTCGAGGGCCAGGCGGCGCTGGCGCTGCCGCAGGAGGACGGCGGGATGCACGTCCATTCGTCGACGCAGCACCCGACCGAGATCCAGCACAAGGTCGCCGAGGCGACGGGCCTGCCGATGAGCGCGGTGCGCGTCGAGGTGCGGCGCATGGGCGGCGGCTTCGGCGGCAAGGAGAGCCAGGGCAACGCGCTCGCGGTCGCCTGCGCGATCGCCGCGGCGCGCACCGGGCGGGCGGTGCGGATGCGCTACGACCGCGACGACGACATGACGATCACCGGCAAGCGCCACGACTTCCGCATCCTCTACCGCGCGGGATTCGCGGACGACGGGCGACTCGCCGGTGTGGAGTTCACGCACTACGTCCGCTGCGGCTGGGGGCACGATCTCTCGCTCCCCGTGGCGGATCGCGCGATGCTGCACGCCGACAACGCCTACCATCTCACCGACGCGACGGTGACGAGCCACCGGCTCCGCACCAACACCCAGTCCGCGACCGCCTTTCGCGGCTTCGGCGGGCCGCAGGGGATGCTCGGCATCGAGCGGGTGATGGACCACGTGGCGCATGTGCTAGGGCTGGACCCGGCGGCGGTGCGGCGGCGCAACTACTACGCCGCCGCGACCGCGCGCCCCGTGCCGGAGCCGGAGCCCGTCCGCGAGACGGTGGCGGCCGGACCGGCCGACGACCTCGCCTCGCGCGGCGCCTCGGAGACGGTCCGCACCCGCGTCGCAGTGCCGGAGCCGGGTGTCGAGACCACGCACTACGCGATGCCCGTGACCGATTTCGTGCTTCGCGAGATGACGGACGCCTTGCACGCATCGAGCGACTACGCCGCCCGCCGGGCAGCCGTGGCGGCGTGGAACAGCACAAACCCGATCTTGAAGCGCGGGCTCGCGCTGACGCCGGTGAAGTTCGGGATCAGCTTCACGCTGACGCACCTGAACCAGGCCGGCGCGCTCGTGCATGTCTACCAGGACGGCTCGGTGCATCTCAACCACGGCGGCACCGAGATGGGCCAGGGGCTCTTCCGCAAGGTGGCACAGGTGGCGGCGGAGGGCTTCGGCGTGCCGCCCGACGCCATCAGGATCACGCCGACCGATACCGGCAAGGTGCCCAACACCTCCGCGACGGCCGCGTCCTCGGGATCGGACCTCAACGGCATGGCCGTCGACGCCGCCGTCACGACGCTGCGCGAGCGGCTCGCCGCGTTCATCGCGGCCGAGCACCAGGCGCCGCCGGAGACGGTGCGCTTCGCGGGCGGCGAGGTTCGCGTCGGCGGCGAGACCTACGCCTTCGCGGAGGTGGTGGCGCGCGCCTATCAGGCCCGCGTGTCGCTGTCGGCCACCGGGTTCTACCGCACGCCCGAGGTCGTCTGGGACCGCATCCGCGGCAAGGGCCGGCCGTTCTACTACTTCGCCTATGGCGTCGGCGTGACGGAGGTCGTGCTCGACACGCTGACCGGCGAGAACCGCATCCTGCGCGCGGACCTCCTCGCGGACGCCGGCGCCTCGCTCAACCCCGCGCTCGACGTGGGCCAGGTCGAGGGCGGCTACGTGCAGGGCGCGGGCTGGCTGACGACGGAGGAGCTCGTCTGGGACGCGGCTGGGCGGCTTCGGACGCACGCGCCCTCGACCTACAAGATTCCCGCCTGCTCGGACCGGCCACGGGTGTTTAACGTGGCGCTCTGGGACGGGCGCAACCCCGCGGAGACGATCTACCGCTCGAAGGCGGTCGGCGAGCCGCCGCTGATGCTCGGCATCTCGGCCTTCCTCGCGCTGTCGGACGCGGTGGCGGCCTGCGGCGACGGCTCGGTCTACCCGCATCTCGACGCGCCCGCCACGCCCGAGCGGCTCCTCGCCGCCGTCAACCGGCAGCGCGCGGCATGAGCCTCGACCGCGCGGCACTCGCCGCCGCGGTGGCGGCGCAAGGTGCTGTCGTGCGCGTCGTCGTGGCGGGCCACCAGGGCTCGAGCCCGCGCGAGGACGGGGCGGCGATGCTGGTGTGGGAGGGCGGGAGCGCCGGCACCATCGGCGGCGGCGCGCTCGAATGGGCGGCGCTGGCGCGCGCGCGGGGGGTGCTGGCGGACGGTCGAGCGAAGCTCGAGCGCGTCGCGCTCGGGCCCGCGATGGGCCAGTGCTGCGGCGGGGCGGTCACGCTCGCCTACGAGCGCTTCGACGCCGACGGGCTGGCGGCGGTGCCCGAGGACGGCGCTTTCGCGCGCGCGGTCAGTCCGGCGGGCGAGATGCCGCTCGCGGTCCGGCGCAGCGTCGCGGCGGCGCGGACCGGGGCGCATGTGCCGCACCGGCTCGCGGGCGGATGGCTCGTCGAGCCCGTGGAGACCCCGCGCGCGCCGGTCTGGCTCTGGGGCGCGGGACACGTCGGGCGCGCGGTGGCGGCGGTGCTCGCCCCCCTTCCCGGCCTTGCGCTGACCTGGATCGACACCGCCGCCGACCGCTTCCCGGACACGCTGCCCGAGGGCGTCGCGGCGCATGTCGCCGCCGATCCGGCGGCGCTCGTCGCCGCCGCCCCGACCGACGCCGAGCATCTCGTGATGACATTCAGCCACGCGCTCGACCTCGCGATCTGCCACGCGGTGCTCGGCCACGGCGGTCGCATCGGCTTGATCGGATCGCTCACCAAGCGCGCCCGGTTCCGCGCGCGGCTCGCGGGCCTCGGCCATGCACCCGCCGCGATCGGCCGCATCCGCTGCCCGATCGGCGACCCCGCCCTCGGCAAGCACCCGCAAGCCATTGCCGTAGGCGTCGCCGCCGCCCTACTGTCGCGCAAGGACGTCGCGCGGCAGGCGGAAGGAACGGGGTGACGGCAGCGCCGCTTCTCGAGGTCGAGGGACTGACCAAGGCCTATCCGGGCGTCGTGGCCAACGCCGACGTGTCGTTCGACATCGCACCGGGCGAGATCCACGCGCTCCTTGGCGAGAACGGCGCGGGCAAGTCAACGCTCGTGAAGTCGATCTACGGCCTCGTCCGGCCCGATGCCGGGATCATGCGGATCGGTGGCAGGCCCTATGCCCCCGCCGATCCGCGGGCGGCGCGGGCGGCGGGCGTGGGCATGGTGTTCCAGCATTTCTCGCTCTTCGATGCGCTCAGCGTCGGCGAGAACGTGGCGCTCGGGATGGAGACCCCGCCCGGGATGCGGACGCTCGCGAGACGCATCCGCGACGTGTCGACGGCCTACGGGCTGCCGCTCGATCCAGGCCGCACCGTCGGCGACCTCAGCGCGGGCGAGCGGCAGCGCGTCGAGATCGTGCGCTGCCTGCTGCAGGATCCCGCGCTCCTCGTCATGGACGAGCCAACCTCCGTGCTGACGCCGCAGGAGGTCGCGATCCTGTTCGGCACGTTGCGCCAGATCGCGTCCGAGGGCCGTGCGGTGCTCTACATCAGCCACAAGCTCGAGGAGATCCGCGCGGTGTGCGATCGGGCGACGATCCTGCGTCGCGGTCGCGTGGTCGGCCGCAGCGTGCCCCGCGACGAGACGGCGCGGAGCCTCGCCGAGGCGATGATCGGGACCGCGCTCACCGAGGTGCGGCGGACCGGCGCCACGCCGGGCGCGGCGGTGCTCGAGGTGGCGGGGCTGACCCTGCCGCCGCAGAGCCCCTTCGGCCCGAGCTTGCACGGCATCTCCGTGACCGTGCGTGCGGGCGAGATCCTCGGCGTCGGCGGGGTGGCGGGAAGCGGGCAGAGCGAGCTCTTGGCGGCGCTCTCGGGCGAAGTCCGCACGGCGCCGGCGACCGTCATCCTCGAGGGCAAGCCTGTGGGGGCTCTCGGGCCGGCGGCGCGGCGGCGGCACGGCCTCCATGCGGCGCCCGAGGAGCGGCTCGGCCATGCCGCGGCGCCGGACATGACCCTGACGGAGAACGCGGCGCTGACCGCCGACGTGGTCCGGCACGGCATGGTCGACTGGAGCGGGGCGCGGCACTTCGCCAGGGGCGTCATCGCGGACTACGACGTGCGGACACCGGGCGCGGGAACGGCGGCGAGGGCGCTCTCGGGCGGCAACCTGCAGAAGTTCGTCATCGGGCGCGAGATCCTGCAACGCCCGCGCGCCTTCGTCGTCAACCAACCGACATGGGGCGTCGACGCGGCGGCAGCGGCGGCGATCCGGCAGGCGCTCCTCGACCTCGCGGCGGGCGGCGCGGCGGTGATCGTCATCAGCCAGGATCTCGACGAGCTTCTCGAGCTCTCCGACCGCTTCGTGGCGCTCAACGCCGGACGCCTCTCGCCGCCGCGCGAGGCCGGCGGCCTCACCGCCGAGGCGATCGGGCTGATGCTCGGCGGCGCGCACGACCTTGCACCCGAGGCGCTCGATGTTCCGGCTTGAGCGCCGCGCCGCTCCCTCGCGGCTCTGGACCACGCTGACGCCGGCGCTCGCCGTCGTCGTGACCATGCTGGCGGGCGGGCTCCTCTTCGCAGCGCTCGGCAAGGATCCCGTGGCGGCGATCCGCACGATCTTCTGGAGCCCGCTCTTCGATCCGCAATACGCCGACTACTCTCGCCCGCAGCTTCTGGTGAAGGCGGCGCCGCTCATCCTGATCGCGACCGGGCTGGCGCTCGGGTTCCGGGCGGGCGTGTGGAACATTGGCGCCGAGGGGCAGTACATCGTCGGCGCGATCTGCGGCGCGGCGGTGGCGCTCGCCGTCTATCCGGCGCCGAGCCCACTGGTGTTCCCGGCCGCGGTTCTCGCGGGCGCGCTCGGCGGCTTCCTCTGGGCAATGATCCCCGCGGTCCTCAAGGTGCGGTTCCAGACGAGCGAGATCCTGGTGTCGCTGCTCCTCGTCTACGTCGCCGAGCAGCTCCTCGCCGCGATGGCGCTCGGGCGGCTGCGCGACCCCGCGGGCGGCGGCTTCCCGGGCTCGCGCAACCTCGCGCAGTATCCCGCCGCCGCCAACCCCGAGCTCGTGCCGGGCACCGGGCTCCACTGGGGCGTCGTCGCCGCGATCGTCGCGGCCGTGCTCGCGCACGTTTTGCTGCGCCGGCACGTCCTTGGCTTTCGCATCCGGCTCATGGGCCAGGCGCCGCGTGCCGCGCGCTTCGCGGGCGTCGCACCGGGGCGGCTCGTGGTGGTGTGCCTCGGGCTCTCGGGCGCGCTCGCGGGGCTCGCGGGGGTGTTCGAGGTGACGGGCCCCGCCGGCAAGATCAGCATCGACTTCGGCTCGGGCTACGGCTTCACCGCGATCATCGTGGCCTTCCTCGGACGGCTCGAGCCCGTCGGCATCGTGCTCGCGGGCCTGCTGATGGCGCTCACCTACATCGGCGGCGAGCTCGCGCAGTTCACCCTCGGACTGCCCTCGGCGGCGATCCAGGCGTTCCAGGGGATGCTCCTCTTCTTCCTCCTCGCGCTCGACCTTCTCGCGACCTACCGCATCCGCCGCACCCGCCCGGCCCGCGCATGAGCCTCCTCGCGTCGATCAGCCCGGTGGCGCTGGTGGCCTCGCTGCTGCTCGCGGCGACGCCCGTGCTCTTCGCGGCCATCGGCGAGCTCGTCGTCGAGCGCTCGGGGGTGCTCAACCTCGGGGTCGAGGGCATGATGATCGTGGGGGCCGTGTGCGGCTTCGCGGCGGCGGTCGAGAGCGGCAGCCCGGGCGTGGGCTTCCTCGCGGGCGCGGGCGGCGGGGCGGCGCTGGCACTCGTGTTCGCGCTCCTCACGCAGGTGCTCCTCGCCAACCAGGTCGCGACGGGGCTCGCGCTCACGCTCTTCGGGCTGGGGTTCTCGGCGCTGATCGGCCAGGGCTACGTCGGCGTCCGCGCCCCGCCCGAGGTGCGGCTCGAGATCCCGGTGCTCGCGGACATCCCCGTGCTCGGCCCGATGCTGTTCCGCCAGGACATCACCGTCTACGCGGCCCTCCTCCTCGTGCTCGCCGTCTGGCTCGTGCTGACGCGGACGCGCGCGGGGCTGGTGCTGCGGGCGGTCGGCGAGAACCATGATGCGGCGCACGCGCTCGGCTTCAAGGTGGTCCGCATCCGCACCGCGGCCATCGCCTTCGGCGGCGCCTCGGCCGGGCTCGGCGGCGCCACGCTGAGCCTCGTGCGGGTGCCGCAGTGGACCGAAGGGATGACCGCGGGTGCGGGCTGGATTGCGCTCGCGCTCGTCGTCTTCGCGGCGTGGCGGCCGTGGCGCGTGGTGCTCGGCGCCTATCTTTTCGGCGGAATCACCGTGCTGCAACTGAACCTCCAGGCGGCCGGCCTCAAGGTTCCGGTCGAGTACTTGTCGATGAGCCCGTATCTTGTCACGATCCTCGTGCTGGTGGTCATGTCGGCCAACCGCAGCCGACTGGCGGCGAACGCTCCGGCGGCTCTGGGCCAGGTTTTTCACGCGTCGCGCTGAAGCCCGCGGGCCCGGCGCATGGATCGGGGGATTGACCATGAAACGCAGAACCCTTCTGGCCGGAGCCGCGGCGGGGACCGCTCTCGGGTTCGGGCTGGGCCGCGCCGCAGCACAGGTCGACAAGGTCAAGGCCGGCTTCATCTACGTCGGCCCGATCGGCGACTACGGCTATTCGCACCAGCACAACCTCGGGCGGCTGGCGCTCGAGGCGGCGATGCCGGGCCAGGTCGAGACGACCTACGTCGAGAGCGTTCCCGAGGGAGCGGACGCCGAGCGGGTGCTGACGCAGATGGCGCTCGCCGGGACCAACATCATCTTCGCCACGTCGTTCGGCTACATGGACGCGGTGATCAACGTCGCCGCCAAGTTCCCGAAGGTGAAGTTCGAGCACGCGACGGGCTACAAGCGCGCCGACAACGTCGCGACCTATTCCGCCCGCTTCTACGAGGGCCGCGCGGTCATCGGCACCATCGCGGGGATGATGACCAAGGCCAACAAGGTCGGCTACATCGCCTCCTACCCGATCCCGGAGGTCATCCGCGGGATCAACTCCGCCTTCGTCAGCGCGCGGAAGGTCAACAAGGACGTCGAGTTCCGCGTGGTCTGGGCGTACACCTGGTTCGATCCGGCCAAGGAAGCCGATGCCGCCAACGCGCTCATCGAGCAGGGCTGCGACGTCATCATGCAGCACACCGATTCCACCGCGCCGATGACCATCGCCGAGAAGAAGGGCATCATCGCGTTCGGGCAGGCCTCGGACATGGCGGCATTCGGGCCCACCGCGCAGATGACCGCGATCATCGACAACTGGGGCCCGTACTACACCGCCCGCGTGAAGGCGCTGATGGACGGGAGCTGGACTTCGACCGACACCTGGGACGGCATCGCCGCCGGGATGGTCGAGTTCGCGGACTTCAACGCGCGCATGCCCGAGCCCGTCGCGATGGCCGGGCACAAGCTCGTCACCGAGATCGGATCGAGTGCCGTGAAGCCGTTCACCGGGCCCCTCAACAAGCAGGACGGCAGCGCCTGGCTCGCCGAGAGCGAGACGGCGGACGATGCCACGCTGGCAGGCATGAGCTTCTATGTCGAAGGGCTGACGGGCGACATCCCGAGCTGACATGGACGCGGACATCCTCGTGGTCGGCGGCGGCGTCGCCGGCCTGTCAGTCGCGGCGGAGCTTGCGGCCCATGCGTCCGTGGTGCTTCTCGAGGCGGAGGCGTCCTTCGGGCACCACGCCTCCGGCCGCTCGGCGGCGCTCTTCGAGCCGCGCTACGGCGCGCCGGTGGTTCGCGCGCTCAACGAGGCGACCGGCCCCGGGCTCGCCGCACGCGGCGTGCTGTCGCCGCGCGGGATGATGCTCGTCGGACTGGCGGACGAGCGCGACATCTTCGAACGCGACGTGAGGCAGATGGGTCTGGCGCGGCTTCCGCTGGAGGACGCCCGCGCGCGCGTGCCGGCGCTGTCGGCGCGCGTTTCCCATGCGGCGCACAACGGCGCGGCGCAGGACATCGACACCGATGCGCTGCTCGCGAGCTGCCGCAAGGCGGCGCGGGAGCACGGCGCGGACCTCCGCACGGGCGCGCCCGTCTCCGCCATCGCGCGGACGGACACGGGCTGGCGCGTCGAAGCGCCGGCCGGCTCGATGACCGCGCGTGTGGTCGTGAACGCCGCCGGCGCCTGGGCCGACGGGATCGCCACGATGGCCGGTGTGGCGCCCCTCGGCCTCACGCCGCTGCGCCGGTCCGTCGCGCGCGTGCCGGCGCCCGCGGGCCACGACGTGCGCGGCTGGCCGATGCTGATGGGGCCGGGCGAGGGCTGGTACGCCAAGCCCGACGCCGGCGCGATGATCGTCTCGCCCGCCGACGAGCACCCGGTCGAGCCGCACGACGCCTGGGCGGAGGACGAGACGCTGGCGGAGGGCATCGCCCGCTACGAGGCCGCACTCGACGCCCCCGTCACGCGCCTCCTCGCCTCGTGGGCGGGCCTCAGGACCTTCGCGCCGGACCGCGTGCTGGTGATCGGACGCGACCCGGCCGCGCCCGGCTTCTTCTGGCTCGCGGGCCAGGGCGGCTACGGCTACCAGACCTCCCTCGCCGCCGCCCGCCTCGCCGCCGACCTCCTGCTTGCCCGGCCGCCCGAGCTCGCCCCCGCGACCGTCGCGGCGCTGAGCCCGGGGCGGTTCGTCTGACGTCGATATGTCGGAAGGCCGCCTGCCTGTCCACCGACACGCGATACGACGTCTGATGCCGGCGACATCCGGTGCTGGAACTGGGCGATCATCGCCTTGGCAAGCCCACGAAGCAAAGGCTCCCTTAATAGGTTCAGGATGCAGCTACAGGGCCGATGCTGCGAGCGAGTTCGGAACACCTCTGGAGCTCCAGGAAACTGATCGGATTCAGGTATGGGGTTCTTCACGTCAAACTGCCAAGCAGGGACGTACGAGATCGACTCCCTTGGCTGGGCGTAGCGCCATCTCGACGACTGAATTGGTCGGCTCGACGTTCGTCGGAAGCTCGATGTCGTTTTGGCCAGCGTTTCGCTATAGTTGCGCCTCAAGGTCTGTCCTGACGAGACTTCATGGCTGACGTCCTTCACCCAGCCGCGCGCGGCCGGCGCTGCCTCGGGGCGGCCCCGGCCACGGATGGGGCGGCGTGACGGTGGCGGCGCTCGCCGGCGGGTGCTTCTGCGGCCGCAGCCGGTATGCGCTCGTGTCCGCCCCGCTCTCGGTCGGGCTCTGCCATTGCCGAAGCTGTCGGCGCGCGACGGGGGCCACGCCGGTCGGGTGGGCGACCTATCCCACGGCCGACGTGCGCTTCGCCGCGGATGCCCGCGGGTTCCACACGTCACCCGGCGGGGCGGTCTGGGGGTTCTGCACGGCCTGCGGGACCACGATCACCTACGCCGACGACGCGGCGACGCTGGATGTCACGCTCGCCACGCTCGACGATCCGGGCGCGCTCGTGCCCACGCGGGAGACCTGGCTGTCGCACCGCATCGGCTGGGTCGCCATCGGACCGGAGCGGGCGGGGTTCGCCGGGCGGCCGGACTGACCTAGCCGTCGGCGCGGATGCGCGCGTTCGCGGGGTCGTAGGGGCTCTCCGGCGCGACCACCGCGGCGTAGAGGGCGCCGAGCATCCTGACCTGCAGGCGCTGCCCCGGCAGCGCGAGGTCGGGGCGGACGTAGCCCATGCCGATCTGGCGGCCGTGCGCCACCGACCAGCCGCCGGAGGTGAGGCGGCCGACCCGGGCGTTGCCGTCGTAGAGCGCCTCGCGGCCCCAGGGATCGGCGTCGCCGGGACCGTCGATGAGGAGCGTCACGCAGGCGGCGCGGAGGCCGGTCTCCAGCATCCGCGGCTTGCCGAGGAACTCCTTGTCGAGGTCCACGAAGCGGTCGAGCCCGGCCTCGAGCGGCGTCGCGTCGCGGCCGAGCTCGGTGCCAAACGCGCGGTAGGACTTCTCCTGGCGCAGCCAGTTCTGCGCCCGCGCGCCGACGAGCGCCATGCCATGCGGCGCCCCCGCCTCCATGAGCGCGTCGAAGAGGCGGTTCTGCATCTCGATCGGGTGGTGCAGCTCCCAGCCGAGCTCGCCCGTGTAGGCGACCCGCACCGCGCGCACCGGGACCATGCCGAGCTCGATGTCGCGCACCGAGAGCCAGGGGAAGCGCGCGTTCCCGAGCACGGTGTCGGGTGCCCTGTCGACGACGAGGCCTTGCAGGACGGCGCGGCTCGCGGGGCCCGCGAGCGCGAACACGCCCCACTGCGTCGTCACGTCCTGCACCTCGATCCAGCCGAGCTCGCCACGCCGGTCCTCGGCGCACTGCGTGAGCCAGTCGCCGTCGTAGGCGGCCCAGGCTCCCGCCGAGATCAGCGTGTAGTCGTCCTCGGCGGTGCGGATGATGGTGTACTCGCTCCGCACCGTGCCCGCGGGCGTCAGCGCGTAGGTGAGCGCGATGCGGCCCGTGCGGGGGAGCCTGTTGGTCGTGAGCCAGTCGAGGAACGCGGTCGCGCCCGGCCCGCGGACACGGTGCTTGGCGAAGGCGGTGGCGTCGATGAGCCCCGCGCGCTCGCGGACCGCGCGCGCCTCGGCCTCGGCATGGGGCCACCAGCCGCCGCGGCGGAACGAGCGCGCGGCGTGGTCGTCGAAGCCCTCGGGCGCGAAGTAGTTCGGCCGCTCCCAGCCGTTGACCTGGCCGAACTGCGCGCCGCGCGCGCGCTGGCGGTCGTAGGCGGGCGAGGTCCGCAGCGGCCGGCAGGCGGGGCGCTCCTCGTCGGGATGGTGCAGCACGAAGACGTGCTCGTAG
The DNA here is from genome assembly GCA_965219015.1 of Paracoccaceae bacterium. Lineage (GTDB taxonomy): Bacteria > Pseudomonadota > Alphaproteobacteria > Rhodobacterales > Rhodobacteraceae > CBDCNH01. Next base: position 542,708 of record CBDCNH010000005.1, on the reverse strand, counting down.
GCCTCCTCGTTCTTCCTCGCCGCATAGGCGGTCGTCATCCAGCAGCCGAAGCGGCGCGGGTCGAGCGAGGCCATGTCGATCTCCGCCTCGCCTTCGGTCATCACCTGCGCGAGGTAGTGCCCGGTGCCGCCCGCCGCGGTGATGCCGAAGGAGAAGCCCTCCGCGAGCCACATGTTACGCAGTCCCGGCGCGGGGCCGAGGAGCGGGTTGCCGTCGGGCGTGTAGCAGATCGGGCCGTTGAAGTCGTCCTTGAGGCCCACGGTCTCGGCGGACGGGATGCGGTGGATCATGCTCATGTACTCCGCCTCGATCCGCTCGAGGTCGAGCGGGAAGAGGTCGGCGCGGAAGCCCTCGGGCACGTCGTGGAGGAACCGCGCCGGGGCACCCGCCTCGTAGGGCCCGAGGATCCAGCCGCCGCGCTCCTCGCGGACGTACCACTTCGCGTCGGCGTCGCGCAGCACCGGGTGCTGCGGGTTCGACCGGCGCCAGTCCACCAGCGCGGGGTCGGGCTCGGTCACGACGTACTGGTGCTCGACGGGGATCGCGGGGATGCGGATGCCCAGAAGCCGTGCGGTGCGCTGCGCGTGGTTGCCGGTCGCGGTGACGACGTGTTCGGCGGTGATCTCGTAGGGGTCGCCCACCGGCACGAGGTGGCCGCCGCGGTCCTCGAGCCGCTGGCAGGTCACGACCCATTCGGCCCCGGTCCAGCGGTAGCCCGTGGCCTCGACGCGGCGCTCGATCCGGGCGCCGCGGTCGCGCGCGCCCTTGGCCAGCGCCTGCGTCACGTCGGCAGGGTTGATGTAGCCGTCGCCCGGATGGAAGAGCGCGCCCTTCAGGTCGTCGGCGCGCACCAGCGGCCAGCGCGCGGCGATCTCGTTCTGGCCGAGGAACTCGTGCTCGATCCCGGCGCTCTCGGCCATCGAAGCGTAGAGCCGGTACTCGTCCATCCGGGCGTCGGTCTGCGCCATCCGCAGGTTGCCGACGCCGCTGAAGCCGGGGTTGAGCCCGGTCTCGGCCTCGAGCCCCTTGTAGAGCCGGAGCGAGACGTCGTGGATGTGGCTCGTGGCATAGCCCATGTTGAAGAGCGGCAGGAGCCCCGCGGCGTGCCAGGTCGAGCCCGCCGTCAGGTCGTCACGCTCGATGAGGAGGGGATCCCAGCCGGCCTTGGCGAGGTGATACGCGATCCCCGCGCCGACCGCGCCGCCGCCCACCACCAGCGCCCTGACGTGCATCCCCATCCCGATCTCCCGCGCGAACGCGAGAAGTCATGCCAGAGCGCGGGCCGGATGGTCCAGCCCGCCCGACCGAATGGGGGCGGATAGCGACATCGTGTCAGGCGAAGGACACCACGCGGTGCGTGCCGACGTCGGGCTTGGCCTCCTCGGAGACGAGCGAGCGGGCGAGCTCGAAGCCGAACTTCACCGCCGAGCCGGTCGAGGCCCAGACCGCGGCCTCGGTCGGGCTGAAGCGGATCAGCGTCACCTTCGGGTCGCGCTTGCCCTTGTCGAACCACGCGGCCGAATAGACCGACCATACCTCGTCGAGCTTCGCGGGATCGTCGACGATGGTGAGCGGCCCGGTCATGCTGGCGTGGAACGTCTGGTCCTTGCCGATGACGATGTAGGTGCCGACGGCGCTGACCTCGATCGAGCGCACGAGGTCGGTGTCCGACGAGCCGATGAACCAGAGCGCGCGCTCGGGCTTGTCGAGATGATGCGACATCGGCTGCGCGTGCTGGTCGGAGCCTACGACGCCGAGCATGCCCGCGTGGACGCGGCCGAGCTCGTCGTAGATGGCGTCGATCGGATCGGTGTTCACCTGGTCGATGAGCGTCATGGCTGTTCCCCCTTCGATGCCCGCCCGAACGCCGGCGCGCGAGCGGCGGTTCCTCACGGCAGCACCACGTCGGGCGGGCGGTGGCCGTCGGCGAAGGTGCGGACGTTGAGGATCACGCGCCGGCCCATCTCGAGCCGCGCCTCGACGGTCGCCGAGCCCATGTGCGGCAAGAGCACCACGTTCGGCAGCGCGCGGAGCCGCGGGTTGGTCTCGTGGCGGCGCTCGAACACGTCGAGCCCCGCGCCCGCGAGCTCGCCCGCGCGCAAGCTCCGCGTCAGCGCGTTCTCGTCGATCACCTCGCCGCGCGACGTGTTGACGATCACCGCCGAGGGCTTCATCAGCTTGAGCCGCCGCGCGTTCATCAGGTGATAGGTCGCGGGCGTGTGCGGGCAGTTGATCGACAGGATGTCGATGCGCGAGACCATCTGGTCGAGGCTCTCCCAGTACGTCGCCTCGGCGCGCGCCTCGATCTCGGGATGCAGCCGGCTCCGGTTGTGGTAGTCGACCGTGAGCCCGAAGGCGCGCGCCCGCCGCGCCACCGCCTGCCCGATCCGGCCCATGCCGAGGATGCCGAGCCGCCGCCCGCCGAGCCGCCCGCCGAGGAGCGCCATCGGCGCCCAGCCCTCCCATGCATCGGCCTGCATCAGCGCCATGCCCTCGGGGAGCCGCCGCGTCACCGCGAGAACGAGCGCCATCGTCACGTCGGCGGTGTCCTCGGTGACGGCGCCGGGCGTGTTCGACACGAGGATGCCGCGCGCGCGGGCGGCAGCCACGTCGATGTGGTCCACCCCCGCGCCGTAGTTCGCGATGAGCTTCAGGCGCGGACCGGCGCGGGCCAGAAGCTCCGCGTCGATGCGGTCGGTCACGGTCGGCACCAGGACGTCCGCCCCTTGGATCGCCGCGGCGAGCTCGTCCGGCGACATCGCGGCGTCGGGGTGGCCCAGCGTCACGTCGAAGAGGTCGGCGAGCCGCGCCTCGACCTCCGCCGGCAGCCGCCGCGACACGATGACCCTGAGCCGTCCGCGCGCCAACCGCCATCCTCTCCGCCGACCCGTGCAGCCTGACGAAGCGCCCGTGCTTCCACAAGCGCCTCGCGCCTTGGTTTTCCGGCCACGCGGGTGTAGGTGCGCCCGAAACCGCTGGCGGGGCGCATGAGACGACGCTGGATCATCGGGATGGCCGCGGCGGCCGCACTCGGCGCGGTGGCGCTCGTCGACATGAGCGGCGGACGCCGGTCGGCGCAGGAGGTCGCGGTGGCAAAGACGGGTGCCCGCGGCCCCGTGACCAACCTGCCTCTGCCCCGCTTCGTGTCGCTGAAAGGCAAGGAAGGCAACGCGCGGCGGGGCCCCGGCCTGCAGAACCGCATCGACTGGCTCTTCACCCGGCGCGACATGCCGCTGCGGATCACCGGCGAATACGAGAACTGGCGCCGCGTCGAGGACCGCGACGGCGCCGGCGGCTGGATCCACTACACGCTCCTGTCGGGCACCCGGACCGTGATCGTCGAGACCGACCTCGCGCCGCTGCGCCAGCGCCCCGACGACACCGCCGAAATCGAGGCGCGGCTCGAGGCAGGCGTGGTCGGACGCATCTCGCGCTGCACGCGGGACTGGTGCCGGATCGGCGCGGGCGGGACTTCGGGCTGGACGCGCAAGACCGCGCTCTGGGGCGTCGAGCCGGACGAGATCCTAGAATGATCCCCGGCAGCCGCGAGCGCCGCCGGCTCGACCTGTCGGCAAGCCTCGCTTCGGTGTCGGTGGCGCTGATCCTTGTCGCGGGTAAGCTCTGGACGTTCGCGGCCACCGGCGCGCTCTCGGTCGCGGCCTCGCTCGCCGACAGCGCGCTCGACCTCATCGTCTCGCTCGGCGGGCTCGCGGCGATCCTCTACGCCGCCCGCCCGCCCGACGAGGACCACGCCTTCGGACACAGCTCTGCCGAGGATCTCGCGGCGCTGGGGCAGGCGGTCTTCATCCTCGTCTCGGCCGCCGCCATCGTCTGGGCGGTCGTGGAACGGCTCGCTGGCGGGACGCCCGACGCGCTCGGCGCGGAAAACGCCGGCATCGCGGTGATGGCGGGCTCGATCGTGCTGACCCTCGGCCTCGTCGCGTGGCAGCGCCGCGTCGCGGCGCGCACCGGCAACCGCGTCGTCGCCGCCGACAGCCTGCACTACGTCGGCGACCTCATCCCGTCGGTCGGCGCCATCGTGGCGCTCTGGGCCTCGGCGCATCTCGGGCTCGCGGGCATCGACACCGTGGTGGCCCTCGGCGCCGCGGCCTTTCTCGGCTTGAGCGCGCTGCACATCGGCCGCGGCGCATGGGACGCGCTGATGGACCGCCGCGCCGATCCCGCCCTCGTCGCGGCCATCGGGCGGATGGCCGCCGAATGGCCGGGCGTGCAGGGCTACCACGACCTCAAGACGCGGACCGCGGGATCGAAGGTGTTCGTGAACCTCCACATCGAGCTCGACGGCGGGCAATCGCTGACGCAGGCGCACGACATCGGCGCGGGTCTGCGGCACGCGATCCTCGCCGCCTGGCCCCAGACCGACGTCATCATCCACAAGGATCCGGTGCGCCAGCCCTACCTAGGCGGCGGCGAGACCCCGCCCGCGGAGTAGCGCCTCGACGCCCGGCATCCGGCCGCGGAAGGCGGTGTAGAGCGCCTCGGCCTCCTCGGAGCCGCCTGCCGCGAGGATGTGCGCCTCGAGCTTGCGCGCCGTCTCGGGGTCGAACGCGCTCCCCGCCTCCTCGAAGGCCGCGAAGGCGTCGGCGTCCATCACCTCGGACCACATGTAGCTGTAGTAGCCGCTGGAATAGCCGTCGCCCGAGAACACGTGCGCGAAGTTCGGCGTGGCATGGCGCATCACGATGGCGGGCGGCATCCCGAGGCCCGCCAGGATCTCCGCCTGCCGCGCCATCGGGTCGGCGGGCGGCGCGCCCTCGTGGAGCCCGAGATCCACCAGCGCCGAGGCCACGAACTCCACCGTCGCGAAGCCCATGCCGTAGGTGCGCGCGGCGAGGAGCCTGTCGCGCAGCGCCGCGGGCATCGGCGCACCGGCGGCGTTCTGGGCATGCGCCTCGAGCACCTCGGGCACCTCGAGCCAGTGCTCGAAGAGCTGGCTCGGCAGCTCCACGAAGTCGCGCGCCACCGATGTCCCGGAGATGAAAGGATGCGTCACGTCCGACAGCATCTGGTGCAGCGCGTGGCCGAACTCGTGAAAGAGCGTGCGCGCGTCGTCCCAGCCGAGCTCGGCGCGCCCGCCCTCGGGCGGCTTCGCGAAGTTGCACACGTTGACGACGACGGGCCGCACCTCACCCCCGAGCTTCCTCTGCCCCCGCAGCGTCGAGCACCAGGCGCCCGACCGCTTCGAGGCGCGCGCGAAGTAGTCGCCAAGGAACACCGCCATGTGGCGACCGCCGCGCGTGACCTCCCAGGCGCGCACGTCGGGGTGATAGAGGGGAACGTCGAGGGTCCGGAACTCGAGCCCGAAGAGGCGGTGCGCGCAGTCGAACGCGGCCTCGATCATGCCGTCGAGCGGCAAGTAGGACTTCAGCTCGGCCTCGTCGAGATCGTGCTCGGTCCGCCGCCGCTTCTCCGCGTAGTAGCGCCAGTCCCAGGGCTCAAGGTCGCCGTTCACGCCGTCGGCGTGCATCATCGATGCGAGCACCAGCGCGTCGTCCATCGCGGTCTCGCGCGCGGGCGCCCAGACCTGCATCAGGAGGTCGCGTACCGCTTCAGGCGTCCTGGCCATCTCGGGCTCGAGCTTGAAGTGCGCGAAGTCGGGGTAGCCGAGGAGCTGCGCCCGCTCCTCGCGGAGCGCAAGCGTCTCGGCGGCGATGGCGCGGTTGTCGGTCTCGCCGCCGGTGGCGCCGCGTGCCACCCAGGCCCGGAAGGCGCGCTCGCGGAGGTCGCGGCGGGGCGCATACTGCAGGAAGGGCACGATCAGCGAGCGGTTGAGCGTGAGGCAGGGGCCCGGCCGCCCGCGCTCGGCCCCCGCGGCGCGCAGCCCCTCGATCACGAAGCCCGGCAGGCCCTCCATGTCCGCCTCGGCGAGGTCCATCGCCCAGTCGCGCTCGTCGGCCAGCAGGTTCTGCGAGAAGCGGGTGCCGAGGACGGCGAGCCGCGACTTCACCTCCGCCATCCGCGCCCGGCCCGTCTCGTCGAGCCGGGCGCCCGCGCGCACGAACATGCGGTGGTAGAGTTCGAGCACCCGCGCCTCCTCGCCCGCGAGCCCGCCCTGCCCCTCCAGCGCCGCGACGCGCGCGAAGAGCGCCTGGTTGCCGGTGATCCACGAGGCGTGGGCGGAGAGCTTCGGCGCGAGGTCGCGCTGCAGGGCCTCGCGCGCGGGGTTGCTGTCGGCGCCCGAGAGGTTGAAGAACACCCCCGCCACGCGGTCGAGGAGCGCGTCGGACTGCTCGAGCGCCCCGATCGTGTTGGCGAACGTCGGGGCCGCGGGGTCGGCGGCGATGGCCTCCACCGCGGCGCGCGCCTCGGCGAGCGCCTCATCGAAGGCGGGCGCGAAATCAGCGTCGGCGAAGCGCTCGAAGGGCGGCAGCGCGAAGGGCGTGTCCCAGGGCTCGGTCAGGGCGTTCATCGGCGTCTCCTTTGGGGCGAGACTGCCCCATCGGCGGAGCGGGCGCTAGCGCCGCCCGAGCCGCGCCTCGATCCGCCGGAGCCCGAGCGAGAGCCCGAGCGTCATCGCGAGGTAGAGGAGCGCCACGACGTTGTAGGTCTCGAAGTAGCGGAAGTTGCCCGCGGCCGTGACCTTGCCGAGCTGCGCGATGTCGGTGACGCCGAGCACCGAGACGAGCGAGCTGTCCTTCACCATCGCGACGAAGTCGTTGCCGAGCGGCGGCAGGATGAGCCGGAACGCCTGCGGGAACACGACATGCCGGAACCGCGCCCACGGCCCGAGCCCGAGCGCCGCGGCGGCCTCGGTCTGGCCTTGGTCCACCGCCGCGAGCCCGGCGCGGAACACTTCCGCGAGAAACGCGGAATAGGCGATGGCGAGCGCGATCACCGCGCGGGCGAGGAGCGTCACGTCGCGCATGCCGAGCCCCGGCAGCCCGAGCGCCGGGGCGGCGGCGTTCCAGAGGCCCACAGCACCCGGCACCAGCACGAAGGCGACGTAGAGGAGGAGCACCAGGATCGGGATGCCGCGGATCACCTCGACCCAGACCCGCGCCGCCTGCCGCACGACGAGGAACCGCGACCGTCCGGCGAGCGCGAGGCCGAGCCCCATGAGCGCGGCCGATCCGAACGCGACGACGGTGACGAGGACGGTGATGGAGATGCCCCGCGCGAGCGTGCCCAGCACCTGCGCGTAGAGATCGTCCGCCGCGACGCGCCAGAAGAGCCAGGCGAGCGCGCCCCCGACGACGACGAGCCACCAGGGGAAGTCGCGCGGCTCGGGCCGCACCGGGCCGTCAGCCGCCGAGCTTGGTGTCGAGGAACCACTTCTTGTCGAGCGCGTCGAGCGTGCCGTCCGCGCGCATCGCCGCGATGGCGGCGTTGACCGGCGCCACCAGGTCCGAGCCCTTGGGGAAGATGAACCCGAAGTCCTCGGTGCCGAGCGGCTGGCCCACGATCTTGAAGGCGTCGGGGTTCGCCGCGACGTAGCCTTCGCCCGCCGTCCCGTCGGTGAGCACGAGGTCCACGTCGCCCGTCCGCAGCGCCTGCACGCCGGCGCCGAAGGTCTCGAACGTCTTGATCCGCGGGTTCGCCTCGTCGCCGTCGAGCACGTCGTAGACGCCGACGTAGAACGGCGTCGTGCCCGGCTGCGCGGCCATCAGGAGGTCCGGGTCGGCGGCGAAGCCCTTGGCATCGGCGAACCGCGTCTCGTCCGCGCGCACCATCATCACCATCTGGGATCGCATGTAGGGCTCGGAGAAATCGACCTTTTCCTTGCGGTCGTCGCGGATGGTGATGCCGGTCATGCCGATGTCGTACTGGCCTTCCGAGACCGCCGGGATCATCGCGTCCCAGGAGCTGTTCTCGTAGCTGACGCGCATGTCGATGCGGCGCGCGATCTCCGCCATCGCGTCGTACTCCCAGCCGATGGGCGTGCTGCCGCCGGGCTCGATGTACTGCAAGGGCGGATAGGCGTTCTCGGTCACGACCGTGACCGCGCGGCCGCCGAGGTCCGGCAGGTCGGCGGCGAGCGCAGGCCCCGCGGCGATGAGCAGGCTGGCGAGGAATGGCTTCAGCGTCATCGCGGCGGCTCCCTGGTTGCGGCGACGTTAGCGGCGGCCTTGCCCGCGTGTCCAGCGCCGCACACGGGACCGCAGACGGGGCAGTCGGGCCGCCGGGCGGCGCGGATCGTGCGCGTCTCGGCGTCGAGCGCGTCATAGAGCACGAGCCGGCCGAGGAGCGGCGTGCCCGCCCCGGTGATGACCTTCACCGCCTCGAGCGCCAGCATCGCGCCGAGGATCCCCGGCAGCGGCCCCGCGACGCCGGCTTCCGCGCAGGTCGGCGCCATGCCGGGCGCCGGCGCGTGCGGAAAGACGCAGGCGTAGCAGGGCCCGCCCGAGCATGGGTCGAAGAGCCCGATCTGCCCCTCCCATTGCGTGATCGCCGCCGCGAGGAGCGGCTTGCCCGCCGCGACGGCGGCCCGGTTCACGAGGTCGCGCGTGGCGAAGCTGTCGGAGCCGTCGATCACGAGGTCGTAGTCCGCCATGAGCCCCGGCGCGATCTCCGCGGTCAGGCGGCGGTTGTAGGGGCGCACCGTCACGAACGGGTTGAGCGCGCGGATCGCGGCCTCGGCGGAGAACACCTTCGGCATCCCGATGCGCGCGTCGGCGTGGACGATCTGGCGCTGCAGGTTGGCGGCCTCGACGCGGTCGTCGTCGATGACGCCGATGGTGCCGACGCCCGCCGCGCCGAGGTAGAGGAGCACCGGCGCGCCGAGCCCGCCTGCGCCCACGACGAGCACGCGCGCCTCCTTCAGCGCGCGCTGGCCCGGCCCGCCGATCTCGCGCAGCGTGATGTGGCGGGCGTAGCGCTCGAGCTCGGCCGCCGAGAAGGCACCCGTCCGCGGGGCTTCGGGCGGCACCACGCGGGCCCGCACGCGCGACAAGCCGGCGCGGTAGGCGAGCACGACCACGAGCCCTGCGCCGAGGATGAGCCACGGAGCCGCCGAAGTGCCCGTCGCGGCGCGAAGCGCGTTGCCGTCGGGCAGGACGACATGGACCGCGAGGACGGCGATATAGAGGAGCCCGATCGTCAGCCAGCGCGCCTGCCGCGGCGTGCCGAGCGCAGCCCCGAGACCCCAGAGAATGCCCGCGATGCCGAACACCAGCGGCATCAGGCGCGCCCGGTGGAGCCGAAGCCCGCTGCGCCGCGCGCCGTGTCCCCGAGTGCGGCGACGCGCGCGAAACGCGCCGTGGCGACGGGCGCCACGATCATTTGCGCGATGCGGTCGCCATGCGCGATGCGGTAGGGCGCGGGCCCGAGGTTGACGAGAAGCACGCCGAGCGGCCCGCGATAATCCGCGTCGATGGTGCCGGGCGTGTTCGGGAGCGTGATCCCGTGCCTGAGCGCCAGCCCGGAGCGCGGCCGGATCTGCGCCTCCCAGCCTGCCGGAAGCGCGATCCGCAGCCCGGTCGGCACCACGCGACGCTCCATCGGCGCCAGCGTCATGCCCTCCGCGCGGGCCGCCTCGGGGAAGTTCGCGGCGATGTCCGCCCCTGCCGCGTGGGCGGTCGCGTAGCGCGGCAGCGGCACGGCGGGGTCGGCCCAGGGCTCGACGGCGATCTCGACCGTCGGCGTCATGCGAGCGCCGCGGCGATGCGGGCGGCGAGCCGCGCCGCGACCTCGGCCTTCGGGAGCCGCGGCCAGGGCTCGGCGCCCGCCTCGGTCACGAGCGTGACGGCGTTGTCGGCGGCGCCGAGCGCCTCGGCACCGTTCGCGACGATCCAGTCGCAGCCCTTCCGCGCGCGCTTCGCCGCGGCGTTCGCGAGCATGTCGCCGGTCTCGGCGGCGAAGCCCACCACGAGGCGTGGCCGCTGCGCGTGATGCGACACGGTGGCGAGGATGTCGGGGTTCTCGGCGAACGCCAGCACGGGCGCGCCCGCGCCCTTCTTCAGCTTGGCGCCCGAAGGCTCCGCGACGCGCCAGTCCGCGACCGCCGCCGCGAAGACCGCCACGTCGGCCGGAAGCGCCGCGAGCACCGCCGCCAGCATCTCCGCCGCTGTCGCCACGGGAACCGCCGTCACGCCGGGCGGCGGCGGCACGGCGGCGGGCCCGGTCACGAAGGTCACGCGCGCGCCGAGCCCCGCGAGCGCCGCCGCGACCGCGGCCCCCTGCCGCCCCGACGAGCGGTTCGCGATGTAGCGCACGGGGTCGATCGGCTCGTGCGTCGGCCCCGAAGTGACGAGCGCGTGCCGCCCCGCGAGCGGCTTCGGCGCCAGCATCGCCTCGATGGCATCGAGGATCGCGGGCGTCTCGGCGAGCCGCCCCGGCCCGAACTCGCCGCACGCCATCGGACCCGCGTCCGGCCCCACGAACCGCACCCCGTCGGCCATCAGCGTGGCCAGGTTGCGGCGCGTCGCCGGATGCTCCCACATCCGCACGTTCATCGCCGGCGCCGCGAGCACCTCCGTGTCGGTCGCGAGAAGGAGCGTCGTCGCGAGATCGTCGGCGAGCCCCGCTGCCATCCGCGCCAGGAGGTGCGCCGTGGCGGGAACCACGACGATGAGGTCGGCGCTGCGCGACAGCTCGATATGCCCCATCTCCGCTTCCTCGGTGAGATCGAAGAGCGCCCGATGGACCGGCGCCCCGCTCAGCGCGCCGACGGAGAGCGGCGTCACGAAGGCCTCCGCCGCCGCCGTCATCACCGGACTCACGCGCGCGCCCCGTTCGCGCAGGCGCCGGATGAGGTCGATGGCCTTGAAGGCCGCGATGCCGCCACCGACGACGACGAGGATGGTGCGGTCCGCGAGCATCCGACGGTTCTAGGCCCGGCCCCGAAGCCGCACAACCCGTCAGCCCTTCCGGAACGCCAGGCAGGGATCCTCGCGCGGCGCGGCAGGCGTGGCGATCCAGAGGTCATAGGGAGCGGCGTCCGGCGAGGGCCCCTCGATCTGGCCGACGGAAAGCACCTTGAGCCCCGGCATCGCATGTCCAAGCGCGACCGGGATGCCGCGATCCGTCCTCGCGTGGCCGCTGCCGGTGATGACCGCGACCGGCCCGTCGGTGACGGCCGCCGCGGCCGCGACGACCCGCGCGAAGGCCGCGTCGCGCAGCCGCTGCGCCTCGACCATGCCGCCGAGCATCGCCTTCGGCATCGCGCCGCAATGCACCTCGGCCTGTTCCGCCTCGCGCTCGGCCGCATCGGCGGGCGCGAGCGCCACCGTGAGGCCGTAGTCCTCCGCCCCCGGCCCGAACACCTCCGCCGCTCCGTCGCTGACCGCGCGCCGCACGTCGCCATCGGGCTGCGCCGCGCCGAAGATCTTGGCGCGGGGCGCTGCGGCGATGATCGGGTAGTACATCGCGAAGTCGGGCCAGCCGCCCTCCTCCCAATGGAGCACCGCATCGAGGTCCGCGGCCGAACTCCGCGTACCGGTGTCGGCGAGCGCGGCCTGCGCCGGCGTCAGCATCTCGAAGACCAGCGCCCCGGGACGCAGCGCCGCCACGCCACGGGCCTGGTTGACATGGTGCAGCGGGTTGTCATGGATCTCGCCGAGGATCACCACGTCGGCCGCTGGCAGATGGTCGAGGCCGTCCGCCGAGATTTCGCCGGCCGACGCCGCGCCCGCGACGACGAGGCAACTCGCGATCAGGCGAAGAATTGCATCACCTCGTTCGACTGGTTCTCGAGATTGCGACGCATCTTGCCGAACGCCGCCGCTTCGAGCTGGCGCACCCGCTCCTTGGAGAGCCCGAGCTCGGCACCGAGGCTCTCGAGCGTGCGGGGATCCTCGCGGAGCTTGCGTTCCCGCACGATGAACCGCTCGCGGTCGTTGAGCGAATGGAGCGCCGTGATGAGCCAGTTCCGGAGCTGCTCCGAGTCATGCCGACCCTGCACGATCTCCGCCGCCTGGTTGGTGTCGTCCTCGAGCGCGTCGATCCACTCGCGGCCATCCTCGTCGCTCGACTGCGTGGCATTGAGCGAGAAGTCCGAGCCCGAGAGCCTGCCCTCCATCATCTCGACGTCGTGCAAGGGGACGCCCACCTCGTGCGCCAGCCGCTCGCGGAGCTGGAAGCCGTCGAGCGTCTCGCCGCGCGCGGCCGCCTCGCGCTCCAGCTTCGCCTGCACCCGGCGCATGTTGAAGAAGAGCGACTTCTGGCTCGACGTGGACCCGGTGCGGACCATCGACCAGTTCCGCATCACGTAATCCTGGATCGACGCCTTGATCCACCAGACCGCGTAGGTCGAGAAGCGCACCCCGCGATCAGGGTCGAACTTGTCGGCGGCCTTCATCAGGCCGAGCCCCGCCTCCTGGATGAGGTCGTTCATCGGCGCGCCGTAGCGGCGGAACTTCGCCGCCATCGAGATCGCAAGGCGCATGTAGGCCGTGATGAGGCGGTGCAGCGCCGCCTCGTCGCGCTGGTCGCGCCAGGCATATGCGAGGCGAAGCTCGGTCTCGGCGTCAAGAAGCTCGGCCTTCATCGCGCGCCGCGACAGCGTCTGGTCGGTCAATGCATCGAGTGCCATCGCTTTCCCTTTCCCGTCGAATCAATGGTTCCTTGAATTCCGATCGCTTGGAGCTTGGCGGAAACTGTCGTCGAACCGATTGGTTCATTCAACGGCGTGCGACTTTTTGTCGACCGTCCGGTCCGCACATAAGCCTGTGTGCTGGCACGCATCATGCAATCTGATTTGCCGGCCCGCCCCCGCGATGGATAGCCTCACAGCCGGAAAACAAGGGGACTTTCGCCGTGGACTACGAACTTGCGATCGCTGACCGCGCGTATTCATCCTGGTCGCTGCGCGGCTGGCTCCTTTTCGACGCGTTTCACATTCCCGTCAGGACGCGGGTGGCGCGGCTCTACTCGGACGGGTTCGGCGAGATGATGGCCCGGTTCGCGCCTGCCCGCCTCGTCCCGGCGATGCGGACGCCCGACGGCGCCGTGGTCGGCGAGACCATCGCCATCGCGGAGGAACTGGCGTCGCGGCACCCGGGCGCGGGCCACTGGCCGCAGGATCCGGCCATGCGCGGGACGGCGCGCTCGCTCGCGGCGGAGATGCACGCGGGCTTCGCCGCGCTTCGCCGGGCCTGCCCGATGAACCTGCGGGTCGCCTACCAGGGCGTCGAGGTGGCGCCCGAGGTCCGCACCGACCTCGACCGGCTGGAGGTGATCTGGGCCGCCGCGCGCGCGCTGGCCCGGCCCGACGGCCCGTGGCTCTGCGGCGGCTATTCGGCGGCCGATGCGTTCTTCGCTCCCGTCGCCGCACGGATCGCGGGCTACGGGCTCGAGGTCGGCGATGCGGCGCAGGCCTACGTTGCGGCCCATCTCGCGCACGGGCCGTTCCGGCGCTGGCGCGCGATGGGCCTCGTCGACGGACCCGACCAGGAGATCTACGCGCGGCCCTACGCGCGGGCTGACTGGCCCGGTCCCGTGCCGCTCGTCGCCGCGCCCGTGGACAGCGGCCCGGCCGAGAACGACGCTTGCCCCTATTCCGGCAAGCCGGTGACGCACTTCCTCCGCCTCGAAGGCCGCACCTTCGGCTTTTGCAACGCGTTCTGCCGCGACAAGACCGTGGCCGACCCCGAAGCGTGGCCCGCGTTCATGGCCATTTACCATGCGTGAACCCCGACCGGCGTAGACCGCAGGCGGAGGGCAGAATGGTCACACGCGCCTACACGGTCGCCTTTCAGGGCATCGAGGCGCGCCTCGTCGAGGTGCAATGCGCCGTCTCGCCGGGCCTGCCGTCGTTCTCGATCGTGGGGCTCCCCGACAAGGCCGTGTCCGAGGCGCGCGATCGGGTGCGCTCCGCGCTGACCGCGATGTCGATCGCGCTGCCGTCGAAGCGCATCACCGTCAACCTCTCGCCCGCGGACCTGCCGAAGGAGGGCTCGCACTTCGACCTGCCGATCGCGCTGGCGCTGCTCGCCGCGCTCGAGATCGTGCCGCGCGACGTCATCGCGGAGACGGTCTCGCTGGGCGAGCTCAGCCTCGACGGCCGGCTGATCGCCGTCGTCGGCGCGCTGCCCGCGGCGATGACGGCGGCGGCGAACGACTGCACGCTGGTATGCCCGCGCGCCTGCGGGGCCGAGGCCGCCTGGGTCGGCGCCGCCGAAGTCATCGCGCCCGCGACGCTCGCCGAGGCGATCCGGCATTTCACCGGCCAGGGCGTGCTGTCGCCCGCCGGTCCCGGCGAGGTCGCGGGCGACCCTACGGCGCGGGATCTGCGCGACGTGAAGGGCCAGGAGCGGGCCAAGCGCGCGCTCGAGATCGCCGCCGCCGGACGGCATCACATGCTGATGATCGGCGCGCCGGGGGCGGGCAAGTCGATGCTCGCCGCGCGGCTGCCGGGCATCCTGCCGCCGCTCTCGGCCGCCGAGGCGCTCGAGACCTCGATGATCCACTCGCTCTCGGGGCTGCTCGACGAGGGCGGGATCAGCCGCCAGCGGCCGTTCCGCGAGCCGCATCACACCGCGTCGATGGCGGCCATCGTCGGCGGCGGACGCACCGCGCAGCCGGGCGAGATCAGCCTCGCGCACAACGGCGTCCTCTTCATGGACGAGTTCCCCGAGTTCTCGCGCACCGTTCTCGAGACGCTGCGCCAGCCCGTCGAGGCCGGCGAAGTCGTCGTGGCGCGCGCCAACGCGCACGTGCGCTACCCCTGCCGCTTCCTCCTCGTCGCCGCCGCGAACCCGTGCAAGTGCGGCCATCTCGCCGATCCCGCGCGCGCCTGCGCCCGCGTGCCGCTCTGCGGCGAGGACTACCTCGGGCGCATCTCGGGGCCGCTGATGGACCGCTTCGACCTCCGCATCGAGGTGCCGCCCGTCGCCTTCGCCGACCTCGACCTCCCCGACACCGGCGACGCCTCGGCGACCGTCGCCGCGCGCGTGGCCGCCGCCCGCGCGGTGCAGGCGCAGCGCTACGACGGCCACGCGGGCGTCCGCGTCAACGCCGACGCGGAGGGCGCGCTCCTCGACGAGGTGGCCCGCCCCGACGCGGCCGGCCGCGCGCTCCTCACCCGCGTCGCCGAGCGCTTCGGCCTCACCGCGCGCGGCTATCACCGCGTCCTGCGCGTCGCCCGCACCATCGCCGACCTCGACGGCGCCGCCGACGTCCGCCAGCCCCACGTCGCGGAGGCGGTGAGCTACCGCCTCGCGGTCGGCGGCAACGGCTGAGGGCCGCGGAGGCCGGTCGCGCCGGTCGGCCTCCGCGCGCCGGCCGCCCCGGACACGGTGCCGGGGCGGCTGGATTTGGGGAGAGCTTGCCTCACGGTCGGCAGCACCCGATAGGACCGCGGAGACCGGTCGCGCAGGTCGGCGTCCGCGCCGGCCGCCACGGACACGGTGCCGGGGGCGGCTGGATTTGCGGCCGCCTCGGGAGACCGGCGCGCCGATCCGGCGGGCGTGGGGGGCGGCCGCCTCCTGGCGGGCGGCAGGGCAGCGACGGCCGTCCGGGGGCCGCTACGGCAGGCGGCGCGCAGGGGGATGCGGCGATGCGGGGCGCCGGCGCCGCCATGATGCGCTTGCGGCAGCGGCAGCGGCCCGGTCCGTGCGTGGCGTGCCGCGCTTCCCGCCGGCAGCGCCGGACCCGCTGCGTGTCGTCAGGCCGGGCTGGCGCCCCGGCGGCGCTCGATGGCGTCCCAGATCAGGCCCGCGACGTTGCGGCCCTCGAAGCGCTCGAGCTCCTGGATGCCGGTCGGCGAGGTCACGTTGATCTCCGTCAGCCACTCGCCGATCACGTCGATGCCGGTGAAGATGAGCCCCTTCTCGCGCAGCACCGGGCCGAGCGCGGCGCAGATCTCGGCGTCGCGTGCGGTGAGCGCCACCGCCTCGGCACGGCCGCCGACGTGCAGGTTCGAGCGCGTCTCGCCCTCCGCCGGCATCCGGTTGATCGCGCCCACGGCCTCGCCGTCGACGAGGATGATGCGCTTGTCGCCCTGCGCCACCGCGGGCAGGAACTGCTGCGCGATCAGCGGCTCGCGGCTCGTGAGCGCGAAGAGCTCGTGCAGCGCGCCGAGGTTGCGGTCGTCGGGCCCGAGCCGGAACACGCCCGCGCCGCCGTTGCCGTAGAGCGGCTTCACGATGATGTCGCCGTGCCGCGCCTTGAACGCGCGCAGCGCCGCGAGGTCGCGGGTGATCGCGGTCGGCGGGATCAGGTCGGGGAAGTCGAGCACCATCAGCTTCTCGGGCGCGTTCCTGACCCAGAACGGGTCGTTGACCACCAGCGTGCGGGGGTGGATGCGGTCGAGAAGGTGCGTCGTGGTGATGTAGCCCATGTCGAAGGGCGGGTCCTGGCGCAGCCACACCACGTCGAGGCTGCCGAGGTCGAGCGCCGCCTCCTCGCCGAGCGTGAAGTGGTCGCCGCGGACCCGCCGCACCGTCAGCGGCGCCGCCCGCGCGACGATGCGGCCGTCGGTGTAGGCGAGCCGGTCGGGCGTGTAGACCCAGAGCCGGTGGCCGCGCGCCTGCGCTTCCTCGGCGAGGCGGAAGCTGCTGTCGGCGTCGATGTTGACCGCGCCGATCGGGTCCATCTGGAAGGCGACGTCGAGGGGCATGGGCGGCTCCGGTTGACCGCCGCCTTGATGGCCGCTCGCGGCGGGCATGGCAATCGGCGGCGTCAGACCGCGAGCGCTCCCGGCACGATGCGGATGGCGCCCCGGCCATCGACGAGGGCCGCGTCGAAGCGCATCCCGGTGTCCTGGCCGCCGGGCTCGCCGGCCACGAACTCGCACGCGGCCGAGGCGATGCGGGCGGACTGGGCGGGCGAGATGCGCGCCGCCGCGGCCGCGAAGCTCCGGGAGTGCTTGATCTCGACGAAGACGAGCCCGTCGGGTCCGCGCAGGACGAGGTCGATCTCCCCCGCCGTGCCGCGCCAGCGCCGGGCGGCGACGGCGTAGCCTTCGGCGGCATAGGCCCGCTCGACGGCGGCCTCCGCGGAGAGGCCCGCGAGATGCGATCGAAGCCCGCTCACCGGTCCGTCGCGAGCCGCAGCGCGGCCTGGTAGACCGTGCGGCGCGGCAGGCCGAGCGCCGCCGCGACCTCGGCGGCCGCCTCCTTCACCGACGCGCGCGCCAGCGCCGCCTCGAGTGCCGCCTCCATCCGGTCCTCCCCGACCTCGGCGGGCGCCGCGCGGTCGATCACCACGACGATCTCGCCCTTCACCGCGCGGTCCGCATAGGCGTCCGCCAAGACACCGAGAGCGCCGCGCGAGACCTCCTCGAAGCGCTTCGTGAGCTCGCGGCAGACCGCCGCCTCGCGCGCCGCGCCGAGAGCCTCGCAGAGATCCCTCAACAGCCGCTGAATCCGCTTCGGCGACTCGAAGAGCACCAGCGTCGCGGGCACGGGCGAAAGCTCGGCGAGAAAGCGCGCGCGCGCCCCTGCGGCGACCGGCGGGAAGCCCGCGAACATGAAGCGGTCCGTCGGCAGCCCCGACACCGTGAGCGCCGCCAGGACCGCCGAGGCGCCGGGAGCGGCGAACACCGCGTGCCCCGCCGCCGCCGCCGCGCGGCCGAGCTGATACCCGGGATCGGCGACGAGCGGCGTGCCGGCCTCGGAGGCATAGGCGACCGTCCGCCCCTCGGCGAGCGCCGCCAGCAGCCGGGGGCGCACGGCCGCGCCGTTGTGGTCGTGGTAGGCCAGCACGTGCCGGTCGCCGAGGGAGACGCCGTGGATCTCCATCAGCCGCCTGAGCGTCCGCGTGTCCTCGGCGGCGAGCACGTCGGCAGCCCCCAGCACGTCGAGCGCGCGCAGCGTCACGTCGCGTGCCGCACCGATCGGGGTCGCGACGAAGTAGAGCCCCGGCGCCAGCGTCATCCCGCTCCTCCCGCCCGCAGCCCAAGTTTACTTCGCACGCGGAACCCCATACGGTCTCCCCGCTAATCCCTTCCCCGAGGCGAGGAAACCCATGTCGCGAGCCTCCATGCTCCCCCGCCGCGCCGCCCTCGGGCTTCTCGCCGCAGGCGCGTTCGTCCTCGCGGGCTGCGAAGGCGGCCCGACCGGCGGCGGCGGTCCGCGCATCAACGCGAGCGCGCCCGTCCCGGTGGCGCTCCTCGTCCCGGCGGGCTCGGGCCAGGCCAGCGACGTACTCCTCGCGCAGAGCCTCGAGAACGGCGCCCGCCTTGCCATCGCCGATCTCGGCGGGGTCCAGGTCGATCTCCGCGTCTACCCGACCTACGGCCAGCCCGACCAGGCGGCCGCCGCCGCCGAGCAGGCGATCACCGAGGGCGCCAAGGTGATCCTCGGCCCGGTCTTCGCGTCCGAGGCCTCCGCCGTCGGGCAGGTCGCGGCGGGGCGCGGGATCAGCGTGCTCAGCTTCTCCAACAACGCGGCCATCGCGGGCGGCAACGTATTCGTGCTCGGGCCGACGTTCCAGAACACCGCCAACCGGCTCGTGAGCTACGCCGCCTCGCAGGGCCGCACCCGCATCGCCATCGTCGCCGACCGCAACGCGGCGGGTGCCGCCGGCCGGCAGGCGATCGAGCGCGCCATCGCGGCGAACGGCGCCAACCTCGCGGGCACCAGCGACTACGACTTCTCGCAGGAGGGCGTCATCGGGGCCGCGTCCGGGATCGCCTCGACGGTCAAATCCTCCGGCGCCGATGCGCTGATGCTGACCGCCGACACCGCGGGCGCGCTGCCGTTGCTGACGCAACTCCTCAAGGAGAACGGCGTCGATCCCGCGTCGGTGCAGTACATCGGCCTGACGCGCTGGGACGTGCCGCCGGGCACGCTGGCGCTGCCGGGGGTGCAGGGCGGCTGGTTCGCGCTCCCCGATCCCGGCCTCACGGCGCAGTTCGCGCAACGCTACCAGCAAGCCTACGGCGCGCCGCCGGTGCCGATCGCCTCGCTGGCGTACGACGGCATCGCCGCGATCGGCGCGCTCGTGGGCCAAGGCAACGCCGATGCGCTGTCGCAGGCGTCGCTGACGCAGGGCTCGGGATACGCGGGCGTCAACGGTGTGTTCAGGCTTTTGCCCGATGGCACCAACGAGCGCGGTCTCGCGGTCGCGCAGATCCGCAACAACGAGGTGGTCGTGATTGATCCTGCTCCCAGAAGTTTCGGCGGCCCAGGCCTCTGACCCGGGCGCGGAGGGCCTCGCCGAACGGGGTCCGGCATTTCGCGGCGCGTTCGTCGTTCCGAGGGCGGCCCGTCTCGACGCGTCCGCCCTTGTCGCCGCCATCGAGGCAGACCTCGCCGCGATCCGCCCGACGGACGCGCGCGCCGTGCGTGCCATCGCCGTGCGCCATCTCGGGACGGCGCGGCAGGCCGCCAACCGCGCCCTCGAGGCGTCGTTCCGCGATGACCCGCTCAACGCGCGCGGCCTCGTGCGCGCGCAGTCCAACCTCACCGACGCGCTGATCGCCGCCACGCTCGAGGTCGCGCGGCGCCACCTGCACCCGGTCGCGACCCCGACCGAAGGCGAACGGCTCGCGGTCATCGCCGTCGGCGGCTACGGACGCGCCGAGATGGCGCCGCACTCGGACGTGGACCTGATGTTCCTGACCCCGTGGAAGCTCACGCCCTGGGCCGAGAGCGTGATCGAGAGCATGCTCTACATCCTGTGGGACATCGCGCTGCACGTCGGCCACGCGACGCGCACCGTCACCGATTGCGTGCGCCTCGCGCGGGCCGACTTCACCGTTCGCACGGCGCTCCTCGAGCATCGCTTTCTCGCCGGCCACGCGGCGCTCGCCGCCGACCTCGACCGGCGGCTCTGGACGGAGGTGTTCGCCGGCACCGGCGCCGCCTTCATCGAGGCGAAGCTCGCCGAGCGCGCGCAACGCCACCGCCGCCACGGCCAGCGCTACGTCCTCGAGCCGAACGTCAAGGAGGGCAAGGGCGGCCTGCGCGACCTGCAGACGCTCTACTGGATCGCGAAGTACCTGCACCGCGTCGAGCACGCCGCGGACCTCGTGGCCGCGGGCATGTTCCTGCCCGAGGAATACGCGCGCTTCAACGCGGCCGAGACCTTCCTCTGGGCGGTGCGCTGCCATCTGCACTACATCACCCGCCGCGAGATGGACCTCCTGACGTTCGACCTTCAGGTCGAGGTCGCCGAGCGCATGGGCTACGAGGACCACGGCGGGCGCCGCGGCGTCGAACACTTCATGCAGGACTACTTCCTGCAGGCGACGCGCGTGGGCGAGCTGACGCGGGTGTTCCTCACCGCGCTCGAGGCGCAGCACGTCCGGGTGCCGCCGCTCGTCGAGCCGGTGCGCGGCCGCCGGCTGAAGCCCGGCTACGCGATGCGGCAAAACCGGCTCGCCGTCGCCGACCCGGCGGCGTTCCTCGCCGACAAGCTGAACCTCCTGCGCGTGTTCGACGAGGCGATGCGGACCGGGCTCCTCCTTCACCCCGACGCGATGCGGCTCCTCGCGGCCAACCTCGGCGCCATCGACGAGGGGATGCAGACCGACCGCGAGGCGGGGCGGATCTTCCTCGACCTCCTCCTCAACCGCGGCAACCCCGAGCGGGCGCTGAGGCGGATGAACGAGCTCGGGCTTCTCGGCGCGTTCATCCCGGAGTTCCAGCCGATCGTCGCGATGATGCAGTTCAACCACTACCACCACTTCACGGTGGACGAGCACATCATCCAGTGCATCTCGACGCTGGCGCAGATCGAGCGGGGCGAGCTCGTCGAGGAGCTGCCGATCGCGAGCCGCATCCTGAAGGCGGGCGTCAACCGGCGCGTGCTCTACGTGGCGACGCTCCTGCACGACATCGGCAAGGGCCGCGCCGAGGACCATTCGGTGCTCGGCGCGCAGATCGCCCGGCGCGTGGCGCCGCGGCTCGGGCTGCCGCCCGACGAGGCCGAGACGGTCGAATGGCTGGTGCGGACGCATCTCCTGATGTCCGACATGGCGCAGAAGCGCGACCTCGCGGACCCGCGCACGATCCGCGACTTCGCCAAGGCGGTGAAGTCGCGCCGCCGGCTCGACCTCCTGACCGTGCTCACCGTCTGCGACATCCGCGGCGTGGGCCCGGGGACGTGGAACAACTGGAAGGCCATGCTGCTGCGGCAGCTCTACCGCGAGACCGCGCGGGCGCTCGAGACCGGGCTCGAGGACCTCAACCGCGACAAGCGCGAGGCGGAGGCGAAGCGCGGCCTCCGCACGGCGCTCGCGGGCGATCCGGCCTGGGACCGCCGCGCCTTCCGCGCCGAGGCGGGGCGGCACTACGGCCCCTACTGGCAGGGGCTGCCGACCGAGACGCACGTGATCTTCGCGCGGCTCCTGCGCGACCTCCCCGACGACGAGATCCGCATCGACCTCGAGCCCGACCCCGACCGCGACGCGACGCGCGCCTGCTTCGCGCTCGTCGACCATCCGGGCATCTTCTCGCGGCTCGCGGGCGCGCTGGCGCTCGTCGGCGCCAACGTGGTGGACGCGCGCACCTACACCTCGAAGGACGGCTACGCGACGGCGGTGTTCTGGCTGCAGGACGCCGAGGGCTCGCCCTACGAGGACGAGCGGCTGCCGCGGCTCCGGCGCATGATCGCGCGCACCTTCCGCGGCGAGGTCGTCGCGCGCGAGGCGCTGCGCGACCGCGACAAGCTCAGGAAGCGCGACCGGCAGTTCCGCTTCCCGACCTCGATCACCTTCGACAACGAAGGCTCGGAGATCTACACGCTCATCGAGGTCGACACGCGCGACCGCCCCGCGCTCCTCTTCGACCTCGCGCGCACGCTCGCCGCCAACAGCATCTACATCGCCTCCGCGGTCATCGCGACCTACGGCGCGCAGGTGGTGGACACGTTCTACGTGAAGGACATGTTCGGGCTGAAGCTGCATACCCGCGCCAAGCAGGAGACGCTCGAGCGACGGCTGCGCGAGGCGATCGCCGAGGGCGCCGAGCGGGCGCGCGGCCAGTGACGCGCCCCTGATGGCCGACATCCGGCTCGTCTCGGGCTTCGTCACCGTCGGCGCGTGGACGCTCGGGAGCCGCGTGTTCGGCTTCATGCGCGACATCCTGATCGCCGCCTACCTCGGCTCCGGCCCCATCGCCGAGGCGTTCCTCGTGGCGCTGACGCTGCCCAACATGTTCCGCAACTTCTTCGCCGAGGGCGCCTTCAACATGGCCTTCGTGCCGATGTTCGCGAAGAAGCTCGAAGGCGACGAGGGCGCCCAGGCCTTCGCGCGCGACGCCTTCTCGGGGCTCGCGGCGGTGCTCATCGGCCTCACGCTGGTGGCGCAGGCGCTGATGCCCTGGCTCGTGCTCGCGATGGCCGCGGGCTTCGACGGCGACGAGCGCTTCGGGCTCGCGGTGCATTACGGGCGCATCACCTTCGTCTATATCGTGTTCATCTCGCTCGCCGCCCTCGTCTCGGGCGTTCTCAACGCCGCGGGGCGCTTCACCGCGACCGCCGCGGCACCGCTCCTGATGAACCTCCTCTTCATCGCGAGCATGCTCGCCGCCGACCGCCTCGGCTGGGACTTCGGCCGCGCGCTCGCCTGGACGGTGCCGGTCGCGGGCGTGGCGCAGCTCGCGCTCGTGTGGATCACCGCGGCGCGCGCGGGCTTCGTGCTCGTGCCCCGCCGCCCGCGCCTCACGCCGGACCTGCGCCGCCTCGCGCGGATCGCGCTGCCGGCGGTGCTGGCGGGCGGGGTGGTGCAGATCAACCTCCTCGTCGGGCGCCAGGTTGCGAGCGTCTTCGACGGCGCCATCGCCTGGCTCAGCTTCGCCGACCGGCTCTACCAGCTCCCCCTCGGCGTCGTCGGCATCGCCATCGGCATCGTGCTCCTGCCGGACCTGTCGCGGCGCATCCGCGCGGGCGACCACGCCGGCGGGCAGGCGTCGTTCAACCGCGCCGCCGAGTTCGCGCTGGCCCTGGCGCTCCCCTCCGCCGTGGCGCTCGTCGTCATCGCCGAACCCTTGGTGCGCGTGCTCTACCAGCGGGGCGCGTTCGACGCCTCCGACACCGCCGCGACCGCCATCGCCGTGGCGGTCTACGGGGTCGGCCTGCCGGGGTTCGTGCTGCAGAAGGTGATGCAGCCCCTGTTCTTCGCGCGCGAGAACACCCGCAGCCCCTTCCGTTACGCGCTCGTCTCGCTCGTGGTGAACGGCGGCATGGCGGTGGCGCTCTCGCCCGTCATCGGCTTCGCGGCGGCGGCGCTCGGAACCACGCTCGCCGGCTGGTCGATGGTGCTCCAGCTCTGGTTCGGCAGCCGCGCGATGGGCGACGCGGTGGTCCTCGACGCGCGCCTGCGCGACCGCGCCTGGCGCATCGCCGCCGCCGCCCTCGGGATGGGCGCGTGCCTGTGGGGCGCGGCGCAGGCGCTCGAGCCGCTCCTCGAGATGGGCCGCCTGCGCTACCTCGCACTCGTGCTTCTCGTCAGTCTCGGCATCGCGAGCTACGCGGCCCTCGGCCTCGCCCTCGGCGCGTTCCGCGTGGCGGACCTGCGGGGCGCGGTCCGGCGCTAGCGCTGGCGGATGCGGTCCATCGCGCGCGCGAAGCCGCCCGGCGCCACGACGAACGACAGCGCGAACCCCGCGGCGAAGCCCGCGAGGTCGGCGATCCAGTCCGGCCCGCCGCCGAAGAGGAGCCCGAAGACGAGCCTGAAGCCCATCAGGAAGCCGATGAGCGAGAACGCCCGGAGCCGCGTCGTGCCGCTCCCCGCGAGCCGTGTCCAGATCAGGAACGTCACAGCACCCACGAGCCCGTAGGCGGCCGGATAGGCGCCCGCGAGGATCGGCGCCGCGGGCACCGCGAGCCCGTAGGCGAGCGCGCCGAGCACCGCTGCGCCGAAGAACACGGCGAGAACCGCGGCGGCCGAGAACACCTCGCCCACCATCTTGCCGAGCGCCAGGATCAGCACGCAGGCCCAGAGCGCGTGCCCGAAGCCGTCGTGGATGAAGGGATAGGTCACGAAGCGCGCGAGGTAGGGCAACGGCGCGTCGCGGTGGACCAGCATCCAGTCGAGCACGGTGCCCGAGAAGCCCCAGTCCTCGCGCGCGCCGAGCCGCCAGCCCGCCGCCGCGCGGCCGCCGACGTAGCCCTTCGCGCCGGCCTCGAAGGCGAGCTCGATCCCGGCGATGGGCAGCACGAGCGCCCAGACGACGGGCGGCAGCGGATTGAGCGGCGAGGCGTTGCGGTCGGGGTGCATGGGGCCTTCGGTTGACGCTGCGGAGCCCGAGCGGTAAGCGACCCATCCGGCGAACGCCAGCCGGCACGACGCCGCCGGGAGGACGAGATGACGGGTTCCGATGCGAAGGCGCCACAGCCGTTCACGCCGCGGGTGTTCTCGGGGATCAAGCCCTCGGGCGGGCTGACGCTCGGCAACTACCTCGGCGCCCTGAAGCCGTTCGTGGCCAAGCAGGACGCCGGGATCGAGACGGTCTACTGCATCGTCGACATGCATGCGATCACGGTCTGGCAGGATCCGGCCGACCTGCGCCGGGCCACGCGCGAGCTCACCGCGGGCTTCATCGCGGCGGGCATCGACCCCGCGCGCTCGATCCTCTTCAACCAGAGCCAGGTCAGCGCCCATGCCGAGCTCGGCTGGATCTTCAACTGCGTCGCGCGCATGGGCTGGATGAGCCGGATGACGCAGTGGAAGGACAAGGCGGGCCGCAACGCCGAGGCGCAGAGCCTCGGCCTCTTCGCCTACCCGACCCTGATGGCAGCTGACATCCTAGCATACCACGCTACCGAGGTGCCCGTCGGCGACGACCAGAAGCAGCATCTCGAGCTGACCCGCGACATCGCGCAGAAGTTCAACTCGGACTTCGGCGTGGATTTCTTCCCGCTCGTCGAGCCGGTGATCGAGGGCCCCGCGACGCGGGTGATGGGGCTGCGCGACGGCACGCAGAAGATGTCGAAGTCCGATGCCTCGGACATGAGCCGGATCAACATGACCGACGACGCGGACACCATCGCGCGGAAGTTCCGCAAGGCTCGGACCGACCCCGCGCCGCTGCCCGAGACGGTTGCGGGCCTTGCCGGACGGGCGGAGGCCGCGAACCTCGTCAACATCTACGCGGCGCTTGCCGACACCTCGACGGCGTCCGTGATCGCCGAGTTCGCCGGCAGACCGTTCTCGGACTTCAAGCCCGCGCTCGCCGACCTCGCGGTGGCGAAGCTCGGGCCGATGGCGGGCGAGATGCAGCGGCTGATGGACGACCCCGCCGAGATCGACCGCATCCTCGGCGCCGGGGCCGACCGCGCCGCGGCCATCGCCGAGCCGATCCTCGCGCGCACCTTCGACATCGTGGGACTGATCCGGTCCCGGCGGTAGCGCGCAGCCGCTGTGCCCTGATGCGTCTCCCGTCGGCCGGACCGCAGTGCTACGTGCCTCGAAGCACGGAGGCAGCCATGACCGCGATCACCCCTCATGCCCGGATCGGGCACGTCCACCTCAAGGTCGCCGACCTCGACCGCGCCATCGCGTTCTACGCGGGCGTGCTCGGCTTCGAGGTCGTGCAGCGCTACGGGCGGCAGGCGGCGTTCCTGTCGGCGGGCGGCTACCATCACCATATCGGGCTCAACACCTGGGAAAGCCGCGGCGGGCCTCCGGCGGCGGCAGGGACGACGGGGCTCTACCATGCAGCGATCCTCTATCCCGACCGCGCCACGCTCGGCGACGCGCTCCGCCGGCTCGTCGCGGCGGGGATCGCGCTCGACGGCGCGGCCGACCACGGGGTCAGCGAGGCGCTCTACCTCCGCGACCCCGACGGCAACGGGCTCGAGCTGACGCGCGACCGCGACCCCGCCGACTGGCCGCGGGATGCGGCGGGGGCGCTTCGCATGGTCAACGCGCCGCTCGACCTCGACGCGCTCCTGGCCGATGCCGGCTGACCGCGCGGCGCAGCCCCGTTGCGCGCCCAAGCGCCGCCCGGCATGATCCGGGGGTCGGGAGGGGAGCGCCCATGCGAAAGTTTCTGGTCGTCCTCGACGACAGCCGCGAGTGCCTGAACGCCATGCGCTTCGCGGCGCTTCGCGCCAACCACACCGGCGCCGGGGTGCAGATCCTGTCGGTCATCCCGCCCGACGAGTTCCAGCACTGGATGGGCGTTGCGGACCTGATGCGCGAGGAGGCCCGCGAGCGGATCGTGGCGCATTTCGAGGTCTTCGCCAAATGGATGCGCGACCGCCAGGGCGTCGATCCCGAGCTTGTCATCCGCGAGGGCGAGCCCGTCCCCGAGATCCTGGCCCAGATCCGCGAGGACGCCTCGATCGGCGTGCTGGTCCTCGGCGCGGGCTCCGACAAGTCCGGCCCCGGCCCGCTGGTGGCGCAGCTCTCGAAATCCTCCGGCAGCCTGCCGATCCCGATCACCATCGTGCCCGGCGACATCTCGAAGGAGCGGCTCGAGGCGATCACCTGAGCCCCACGTCGCGCACGAAACGTTTGCGCCGGGGCGTGCGCGGCCTATGCTACCTTGAAGGCCCCTGGCGCGAGGACAGTCCATGACCGATACCATCGGCAATCCGCTCTCGTGGTTCGCGAACGCGGTCAGGTCCGTCTTCGGCGCGGCGGCCACCGCAACGGAGCAGGCGGGGATCAACTCTGCGGGCCCCGTGAGCTACGCCCCGCCGGTGATCCGCACGCTCCGCATGTCCGACCTCAGGGATGCGCTCCGTGAGGGCGCCGCCGACTTCGTGGCGCTCCGGACGGACGTCATGTTCGCGTGCCTGCTCTATCCGCTGATGGGCGTGTGCCTGTTCCTCGTCGCGTTCCAGGGCAACCTCCTGCAACTGGTGTTCCCGATCCTGTCGGGCTTCGCGCTGCTTGGCCCGTTCGCCGCGGTCGGGCTCTACGAGATGAGCCGTCGGCGCGAGCGCGGCATCGAGACGAACTGGCTGGCCGCGCTCGACGTCATCCGCTCGCCGGCGTTCGGCGCCGTGTTCGTGCTCGGGCTCTTCCACATCGCGATCTTCGCCGCCTGGCTGATGGTCGCCAACATCATCTTCGACGCCACGCTCGGCCCCGAAGCGACGATCACGGCCAGCACGTTCGTCAGAACGCTGCTGGCGACGCCCGCAGGCTGGACGATGATCGTGATCGGCTGTCTCGTCGGGTTCGGCTTCGCGCTCGTGGTGCTCGGCGTGAGCGTGGTGTCGTTTCCGCTGCTTCTCGACCGCGACGTGGGCGTGCCGAAGGCCATCGTGACCTCGGCCAAGGTGGCGCTCGCGAACCCCGCGCCGATCGCCGTCTGGGGCTTCATCATCGCGGTCGGTCTCGCGCTCGGCTCCGCCCCGGCGCTCCTCGGGCTCGTCGTGGTGCTGCCGATCCTCGGCCACGCGACCTGGCACCTCTACCGCAAGGCCATCGTTCCGGCCTGACGCGCGGCGGCCTCGACCGGCGACGTGTCCGAAGCTGGCCCCGGACCATCCGACGCCGACGTCACATCGATGCTGCCCCTGAAGGTGCGGACGGGCGCGCCTACTCGTCCGCCGTGAAGACGCCGCAGACGATCCGGTTGCCGGCATCGCCGGAGGGCTGGCTGGTGTAGTCGTCCTCGCCGGAGTGGACGATGAAGGCCGAGCCGTCGGTGTCGAGCACCTGCGTGGCGATGGCGAGGATGGCGTTGAAGTAGGTCACGTCGGCGGTGCCGTCGGCGGCGACCGTGACGTTGGGCAGATCGCCGGGATGCGGGCCGTTGGGCGACAGCACGCCGTGCTCGGCCTGCCCGGCAAGATGACCGCCGGCGGACTCGAAGTCGGGCGCGTCGCAGGCGCCGGTCTCGTGAATGTGGATCGCATGGACGCCGGGCGGAAGGCCCTTCAGGACGACATGCACGATGGTCTGCCCCGATGCGGTGCCGGTGAGCGTGACCGTGCCTGCGTCGGCACCGGTCGCATCGACAAGCGCTGCCGTCGCCGCGGCGTAGGCCGTCGTCTGCGCGGGGGCGGCCGCGGGCAGCGCGAGCGCGGCGGCGGCGAGAGTGAGGCGGAGTGACATGCTGGGCTTCCTTCGCGGCTTCGGGTGCCCCCGGCAAAGCGGCGCCTCCGCCTCGGGGTTCCCGCGTCCTTGACAGAAGAGAAGCCCGAGCGCATCTGCAGGGCAACCCCGGAGGTGCGCCGATGTTCATCCAGACCGAATCCACGCCGAACCCCGCCACGCTGAAGTTCCTGCCCGGCGAGGCGGTGCTCGACGCCGGCACGGCGGACTTCCCGAACGCCGAGGCGGCCGCCGCCTCGCCGCTGGCGCGGCGCATCTTCGAGGCGGGCAGCGTGACGGGCGTGTTCCTCGGGCTCGACTTCGTGACGGTGACGAAAGCGGCGGACGTCGCGTGGGAGCACGCCAAGCCCGCGATTCTCGGCGCGATCATGTCGCACTACCAGTCCGGCGACCCGGTGCTGCAGGGCGCGCAGGCCGACACCGGGCACGCCGCGCACGACGGGCCGGACTCGGACGTGGTGCGCCAGATCAAGGAGCTGCTCGACACCCGCGTGCGCCCCGCGGTGGCGCAGGACGGCGGCGACATCACCTTCCACGGCTTCGACCGCGGCGTCGTGTACCTGCACATGCAGGGCGCCTGCGCGGGCTGCCCGTCCTCGACGCTGACGCTGAAGATGGGCATCGAGAACCTGCTCCGGCACTACATTCCCGACGTGCTCGAAGTGCGCCCCGTCGCCGCCTGACGCCTTGGGCGACGGCCCGCTCCTCGCGTTCGATACCGCGGCCGCGCACTGCGCGGCCGCGGTCGTCTGGGGCGATCGGCTCTGGGTGCGCGTCGACCCGATGGCGACGGGCCAGGCCGAGCATCTGATCGGGATGCTCGAGGCCATGCTCGCCGAGGCGGGGCTCGCGTGGCGCGATCTCGCTGGCATCGGCGTCGGCACCGGGCCGGGAAACTTCACCGGCATCCGCATCTCCGTGTCCGCCGCCCGCGGGCTGGCGCTCGGGCTCGGGGTGCCGGCGATCGGCGTCACCGGCTTCGAGGCACTGGCATACCAGCGACCGCTTCCGGTCTGGGCGGTGATCCCGGCACGGCGCGGGATGGTCCACGCCGCCCGGTCGGGAGGTGCCGCGCGCCTCGTGCCGGATGACACCGCCTTTGACGGCGCGGTCGTCCGGCAGGCGGACCTGCCGGCGGAGGACGTCATCGCCAACGTGGCACGGATCGCCCGCGCCGCGCTCGGGACCGTGGCACCCCGCCCGGCGCCGCTCTACGTCCGGCCGCCCGACGCGATGCCGGGGGTGTCGCCGCCGCCGATCGTCGCGTGACCCCGGAGGCGATGGCGGCCCTTCACGCGGTGTCGTTTCCGGCCGAGCGGTCGTGGTCGGCCGGCGAAATCGCTGCCCTCGCGCACGAGGGGCTCGTGCTGACGGAGCCCGAGGGCTTTCTCCTCGGCCGCATCGCCGCGGACGAGGCCGAGATCCTGACGCTCGCCGTGGCCCCCGAAGCGCGCCGCCGCGGCGTGGGGCGCCGGCTCCTCGCGCGCTTCGAGGCCGCGGCGCGCACCCAAGGTGCTGCGTCCGCGTTCCTCGAGGTCGCCGCCGACAATCATGCCGCGCGTGCTCTCTACTTGAGCGCCGGGTGGCACGAAGCGGGCGTCCGGCGCGGCTACTACCTCCGCCACGGCGCGCGGCACGACGCGCTCGTCCTCGCCCGGTCGCTTCACGCAATCGGGCCTTGACCCCTCGGGCGGGGTCGGCCCTAATCGTCGGCGATCCCGTTCACCCCGTCCCAACCGGAGGCCCTGATGACCTTGACGCGGAAACTCCTCGGCGCAGCGGCCGCGCTCGCCCTGACGGCCGGCGCCGCCCTCGGCGACCCCGCGATCATCTACGATCTCGGCGGCAAGTTCGACAAGTCCTTCAACGAGGCGGCCTTCAACGGCGCCGAGCGCTGGAAGAAGGAGACGGGCGGCAGCTACAAGGAGCTCGAGATGTCGTCCGAGGCGCAGCGCGAGCAGGCGCTGCGGCGGCTCGCGGAATCGGGCGCCAACCCCATCGTGATGACCGGCTTCGCCTTCGGCGACGTGCTGAGCCAGGTGGCACCCGACTATCCCGACACCAAGTTCGCCATCATCGACGCGGTCGTGGAGCAGCCGAACGTGCGCTCCGTCGTGTTCACCGAGCAGGAGGGCAGCTACCTCGTCGGGATGATGGCCGCGATGGCGTCGAAGTCGGACAAGGTGGGCTTCGTCGGCGGCATGGACATCCCGCTGATCCGCCGCTTCGAGTGCGGCTACGCGCAGGGCGTGAAGGCGGCGAAGCCGACCGCGACGGTGATCTCGAGCTACACCGGCACCACGCCCGCGGCCTGGAACGACCCGGTGAAGGGCGGCGAGATCGCCAAGGCCGAGATCAGCCAGGGCGCCGACGTGATCTACGCCGCGGCGGGCGCAACCGGCATCGGCGTGCTGCAGGCGGCGGCTGACGGCGGCGTGCTCTCGATCGGCGTCGACAGCAACCAGAACTACCTCCACCCCGGCAAGGTGCTGACCTCGATGACGAAGCGCGTCGACAACGCGGTCTACGACGCCTTCAAGTCGGGTACGGACCTCGCGACGGGCACCAACGTGATGGACCTCCAGTCCGGCGGCGTCGACTTCGCGCTCGACGAGAACAACAAGGATCTCGTGACGCCGGAGATGAAGGCGATGGTCGAGGCGGCGGCGGCGGCGATCAAGTCGGGCGAGGTCGAGGTGCACGACTACACGACCGACGGCAGCTGCCCGTACTTCTGAGCGGGCGGCGCCGGTGGGCAAGACCCTGACGGCGGGCACGGCGGAGGCTGACGTGCCCGCCCTCGAGCTCGTCGGCATCTCGAAGGCCTTCGGGCCGGTGCAGGCCAACCGCGACATCTCGATCCGGGTCGCGAAGGGCTCGATCCACGGCATCATCGGCGAGAACGGCGCGGGCAAGTCCACGCTGATGTCGATCCTCTACGGCTTCTACCGCGCCGACGCGGGCGAGATCCGCATCGGCGGCCGGCCCGTCGCGATCCCCGACAGCCAGGCCGCGATCCGCGCCGGGATCGGCATGGTGTTCCAGCACTTCAAGCTCGTCGAGAACTTCACCGTGCTCGAGAACGTCATCCTCGGCGCGGAGGACGGCCGGCTCCTGCGCCCGAGCCTCGCCAAGGCGCGCAAGCTCCTGACCGAGCTCGCCGCCGACTACGAGCTCGCCGTCGAT
Source organism: Paracoccaceae bacterium (assembly GCA_965219015.1). Classification (GTDB taxonomy): domain Bacteria; phylum Pseudomonadota; class Alphaproteobacteria; order Rhodobacterales; family Rhodobacteraceae; genus CBDCNH01. The sequence goes on along the minus strand of CBDCNH010000005.1, from coordinate 511,663 downwards.
CCCGACGCGCGGGTCGAGACGCTGAGCGTCGGGCATCAGCAGCGCGTCGAGATCCTGAAGGCGCTCTACCGCCAGGCCGATATCCTGATCCTCGACGAGCCGACGGGCGTGCTGACCCCCGCCGAGGCCGACCATCTGTTCCGCATCCTTCGGAACCTCGCGCGCGAGGGCAAGACGATCCTCCTCATCACGCACAAGCTGCGCGAGATCATGGAGGTGACGGACACGGTGAGCGTGATGCGGCGCGGCGAGATGACCGCGACGGTCCGCACCGCGGAGACCACGCCCGCGGCGCTCGCCGAGCTGATGGTGGGGCGCAAGGTGCTCCTCAAGGTCGAGAAGCGCCCCGCGCGGCCGGGGCCCGTGGTGCTCGCCGTCGAGGGGCTGTCGCTGACCGACGGCAAGGGGGTGGCGCGGCTCAAGGACGTGTCGTTCGAGGTGCGGGCGGGCGAGATCCTGGGCATCGCCGGGGTGGCGGGCAACGGGCAGTCGGAGCTTCTGGAGGTGCTGGGCGGCATCCGCACCGCGGCGGGGCGCGCGACGCTGAACGGCGCGCCGCTCGACCTCACCGGCGCGCACTCGGACGGCCAGAGCCGGCGCGCGCGCGGCGTGGCGCATGTGCCCGAGGACCGCCAGCGGCTCGGGCTGGTGATGGACTTCACGGCCTGGGAGAACGTCGCCTTCGGCTACCAGCACGACGCCGCCTACAACCGCGGGCCGATCCTGATGGACAACCGGGCGCTGCGCGAGGACGCGCGCGGCAAGATGGAGCGCTTCGACGTGCGGCCGCAGAACTGCTGGCTCACGGCGCGCAACTTCTCCGGCGGCAACCAGCAGAAGCTCGTCCTCGCCCGCGAGATCGAGCGCAACCCCGACCTCCTCCTCGTCGGCCAGCCGACGCGGGGGGTCGACATCGGCGCGATCGAGTTCATCCACCGCCAGATCGTCGCGCTGCGCGACGCGGGCAAGGCGATCCTGCTCGTCAGCGTCGAGCTCGACGAGGTCCTGGCGCTCTCGGACCGCATCGCGGTGATGTTCGACGGCCGCATCATGGGCGAGCGCGAGCCGGAGGCCACCACCGAAGGCGCGCTCGGCCTCCTGATGGCCGGCGTGGCGGAGGCGGCGTGACGCGCCTGCCGCCCCTCGCCGACGCGGTGCTGGTGCCGCTCGTCAGCCTGATCGTCGCCTTCGCGCTCTCGGGGCTCGTCATCCTCGCCATCGGCGAGGATCCGGTCGCGGCGCTCGGCATCATGGTCGACGGCGCGCTCGGCTCGACCTACGGCTGGGGCTACACGCTCTACTACGCGACGAACTTCGTCTTCACCGGCCTCGGAGTCGCGGTGGCGTTCCACGCCGGGCTCTTCAACATCGGCGGCGAGGGGCAGGCGACGCTCGGCGGGCTCGGCGTGGCGCTCGTGTGCCTGATGGTGCCCTGGCCGCACTGGTCCGTCGCGCTCGTCGCGGCGTCGCTCGCGGGGGCGGCCTTCGGCGCCGCCTGGGCCGCTATCCCGGCCTGGCTGCAGGCGCGCCGGGGCAGCCACATCGTCATCACGACGATCATGTTCAACTTCATCGCCGCCGCGATCCTGAACTACCTCCTCGTCAACGTGCTGCGCCCGCAGGGCTCGATGGACCCCGCCTCGGCACGGTTCCCGCCGGGGACGAAGCTGCCGCGCCTCGGCGACATCCTCGGCGCGGTCGGCATCCCGTTCAGCGACAAGACCCCCGCCAACGTGGCGCTCCTCATCGCCGTCGCCGCCTGCATCGGCGTCTGGGTGCTCCTCTGGCGCACCCGGCTCGGCTATCAGATCCGCGCCTTCGGCCGCTCGGAGCCCGCGGCGCGCTACGCCGGCATCTCGCCGACGCGCATCACCATGTACGCGATGCTCATCTCGGGTGGGCTCTGCGGCATGATGGCGGTCAACAACGTGATGGGCGAGGCCCAGCGGCTGGTGCTGAACTCGGTCGAGGGGGCGGGCTTCATCGGCATCGCGGTGTGCCTGATGGGCCGGTCGCATCCCTTCGGCGTCTTTCTCGCGGCGATCCTCTTCGGCTTCCTCTACCAGGGCGGCGGCGAGCTCGCGCTCTGGACCACGATCCCGCGCGAGCTCATCATCGTCATCCAGGCGCTCGTCATCATCTTCACCGGCGCGCTCGACAACATGATCCGCATGGGCCTCGGCCGCGTGTTCCACCTCGCGACGCGGGACCGGACGGCGAAGCCCGTCGCGAAGCCCGAGCCGGCCGAGTGACCTGATGGACTTCCTCGCCGCGCTCCAGGTGCTCGACAGCGGCGTGCGGCTCGCGACGCCGCTCCTCTTCGCCTGCCTCGCGGGGCTCTTCTCCGAGCGTGCGGGCATCTTCGACATCGGGCTCGAGGGCAAGATGCTCGCGGCCGCGTTCCTGTCGGGCGCGATCGCCTACGTCTCCGGCTCGGTCTGGCTCGGGCTTCTGGCGGGCATCGGCGCGTCGATGGCGCTCTCGGCGCTGCACGGGCTCGCATCGATCACCTTCCGCGGCAACCAGCTCATCTCCGGCGTCGCGATCAACTTCCTCGCCTCGGGGCTCACCGTCCTCGTCGGGCAGACGTGGTTCCGGCTCGGCGGGCGCACGCCGCCGCTCGAGGGCGCCGCGCGGTTCCAGGAGCTGACGCTGCCCTTCGCCGAGACGCTGCGCGGTGTCCCGGTGCTCGGGCCGATCTACTACGAGCTCATCTCCGGCCATTCGATCCTCGTCTACGCCGGCATCCTGACGGTGCCGCTGACGTGGTGGATCCTCGCGCGCACCCGCTTCGGGCTGCGGCTTCGGGCGGTTGGCGAGAACCCCGCCGCGGTCGACACGGCGGGCGTCTCGGTGACCGGCACGCGCTACGCGGCGGTGATGATCTGCGGGCTCCTCTGCGGCTTCGCGGGCGCCTACCTCGCGACGGGGCTCTCGGCGGGCTTCGGCAAGGAGATGACCGCGGGGCGCGGCTACATCGCGCTCGCGGCGCTCATCTTCGCCAAGTGGCGCCCGTGGTACGCTCTCGGCACGACGTTCCTCTTCGGGCTTCTCGAGAGCATCGCCAACCGCTATCAGAACCTCGAGATCGCGGGCCTGCCCGTGCCCGTGCAGGTCATGCAGGCGCTGCCCTACATCCTGACCGTGGTGATCCTCGCGGGCTTCGTCGGCAAGGCGATCCCGCCCCGCGCGGGCGGCGAGGCCTACGTCAAGGAGCGCTAGCGGGGAGGCAAGCGTGCAGATCTACCTCCCCATCGCCGAGGTCTCGGTCAACGCCTTCGTCCTGTTCTTTCTCGGCGGCGTCGTGGGGATGCTCTCGGGCCTCTTCGGCGTCGGCGGCGGGTTCCTCATCACGCCCCTCTTGTTCTTCATCGGCATCCCGCCGGCGGTCGCGGTCGCGACGGGCGCGAACCAGGTCGTCGCGTCGTCGGTCTCGGGCGTGCTCGCGCATCTGCGCCGCCGGACGGTCGATCTCAGGATGGGCTCCGTGCTCCTCGGCGGCGGTCTCGCGGGGTCGCTCGGCGGCATCTGGATGTTCAACCGGCTGAGCGCCGCGGGCCAGATCGACCTCTTCGTGCAGCTCACCTACGTGCTCTTCCTCGGGCTCGTCGGCACGCTCATGTTCCTCGAAAGCGTCCGCGCGCTGCGTCGCTCGTCGCGTCCCCCGGTCCCGCGGCGGCCGCGTCGCGCCTCCGCCGAGCGGTTGCCGTTCAAGGTGACGTTCCGCACCTCGGGACTGCACATCAGCATCATCCCGCCCGTCGCCGTCGGCATCTTCGTGGGGTTTCTCTCCGCCATCATGGGCGTCGGCGGCGGGTTCATCATGGTGCCCGCGATGATCTACCTGCTCGGGATGCCCACCAAGGTCGTGATCGGCACCTCGCTCTTCCAGATCATCTTCGTCACCGCGTTCACCACGATGATGCACGCCGTGATCTCGAACTCGGTCGACATCCTGCTCGCCACGCTCCTCATCGTCGGCGGCGTCGTGGGCGCGCAGGTCGGTGCGCTGATCGGCGTGCGGCTCCGCGCGGAGCAGCTCCGCATCCTGCTGGCGCTTCTCGTCATCGCCGTCAGCGGCAAGATCGCGCTCGACCTGCTGGTCCGCCCCGACGACCTCTACACCGTCGCCAGCGACCGCACGAGATGATCCGGGCGCTGGCGCTCCTCGCCGCCCTCGCCACCCCGGCCGCGGCGGAGAGCGTGGTCGCCGCCGTGAGCCAGGACCAGGTGGCGATCACCGCCAACTTCGAGGGCACGGAAATCCTCGTCTATGGTGCCGTCAAGCGCGACGCGCCCGAACCGTCGGGGCCGCTCGGCGTCATCGTCACCGTGGAGGGTCCGACCTCGAGCGTCATGGTCCGGCGGAAGTCGCGCAGCTTCGGCATCTGGATCAACACCGCCGCCGTCGACGTGGACCGCGCGCCGAGCTTCTACGCGGTCGCGACGAGCGCTCCGCTCGGCGCGCTCCTGACCCACACCGAGGACCTTCGCCGGCACATCTCGATCCCGCAGATGATCCGCTCGGTCGGAGCCCCTGCCGACGTCGGCAACCCCAAGGACTTCAGCGAAGCGCTGATCCGGGTCCGCAAGGCGCAGGAGGTCTACCAGCTCCTCGAAGGCGCGGTGCAGATCGACGAAGGCACGCTCTTTCGCACCCGCATCGCGCTCCCCGCCAACCTCGTCGAGGGCAACTACACGGTGCGGTTCTTCCTGATGCGCGGCGGCGTGTCGATCGACCAGCGCGACGCGGTGATCTACGTCGGCCTCGTCGGGCTCGAGCGCTGGCTCTACCAGCTCGCCCACGCTCAGCCGATCGTCTACGGCGCGCTGTCGCTCGTCATCGCCGTCGCCGCCGGCTGGGCCGCGTCGATGGTGTTCCGAGGGCTTCGGACGTAGCAACCGAAATGCTTGACTTTGGCCAGATGTCATGTATAGCGTTGCCATATGGCAGACGTTGCATCACTTCGCGCTAACCTCCCGGTGCCGGACAACGGTGCCGCCGCGAGCGGTGGGCTCGATCCCGTGGCCGTGAAGGCGTTCCGGCGCCTCGCGGAGGCCTGGGCGCTCGGCAGCGACGAGGCGGCGGCGCTCGCCGATGTCGCGCCCCGCACCTGGGCGCGAGTCCGGCAGGGCGACTGGAAGGGCCGCCTCGGCCAGGACCAGCGGCTGCGCCTCAGCGCGCTCGTCGGGCTCTACAAGGGGCTGCACCTCTACTTCTCGGACGAGCTCGCCGACACTTGGGTGAAGCGGGCCAACGCGGGGCCGCTCTTCCGCGGGGAATCCCCGCTCGCGTTCATGCGCGCGGGCGGGCTGCCGGCGATCATCGCGACGCGGGCCTACGTCGATGCGGTGCGCGGCGGCACATGACGCCGCCGGTCGTGGAGCTGGCAGAGCGTGCGACGGTCCGCCTCGTCCCGACCGCCGCGTTCAGGCCCCCTGTCCTGCGCGCGCTCGTCGACACCGACGCGGAGGCCGAGGCGCTCGCGGCGCTCGAAGGCCTGACGAACGGGCGGCTTCTCGCGGAACGCCACGGGCTGCCCGACCTCGACCCGCGCGAGCTTGCGTACCGCTCGAAGGCGGCGGACCTGAGGCGCTGGGGTGCGACCTTCGTCAACGCGGCCTTCGCCTACACCCGGCCCGGCGGCAACCGCTTCAACGACCACGCGCGCGGAGCGTGGTACTGCGCCTTCGACGACCTCACGGCCATCGAGGAGGTCGCGTTCCACAAGGCGCGCGAGCTCGGCTACGCCGGCACGTACCACGACGAGACGACCTACCAGGCCTGCCTCGCGGACTTCATCGGCGACGTCCCCGACCTGCGCGGCGTTGAGCCGCCGCCCGCGTGCCTCGATGCCGATCCGGCCATCGGCTACCCCGCCGGGCAGCGGCTCGCGGCGGACCTGCGCGGCGCGGGGCACGCGGGGCTCGCCTATCCGTCCGTGCGACGGCAGGGCGGCACCTGCTTCGTGGCCTTCGAGCCGCAAATCGTACAGAACGTCCGCCCCGGCGCCCGCTGGCGCCTGTCCTGGACCGGCAGCCCCGCCTTCGCGGTGACGGCCGCCTGAGGCCCCTACCCCCGCCCCGCCATCGGCATCTTGGTCGCCATCACGGTCACGAACGGGATGTTGGCCGACGCGGGCAGCGTGGCCATGTGGAGGACCGTTGCGGCGACCTCGGAGAGCTCCATCATCGGCTCGACGCGGATCGAGAGGTCCGCCTGCGGCACGCCCGTCGCCATCTTCGCGGCCATCTCGGTGCGCGCGTTGCCGATGTCGATCTGGCCCGCGGCGATGTCGTAAGGGCGGCCGTCGAGCGAGAGCGTCTTGGTCAGCCCCGTCACGCCGTGCTTCGTCGCGGTGTAGATGATCGAGCCCGGCCGCGGCGCATGGGCCGAGATCGAGCCGTTGTTGATGATCCGCCCGCCCTGCGGCGACTGCGCCCGCATCGCGCGGAACGCGGCGCGGGCGCAGAGGAACATGCCCGTGAGGTTGACCGCGATCATGTCGTCCCAGTCGGCGAGCGGGATCTCGTCGATGGTCATCGCGGGTTTCGAGATGCCGGCGTTGTTGAAGAGCGCGTCGATGCGCCCGAAGCGCTCCACGGTGGCGGCGAAGGCGGCGTCGACGGAGGCCTCGTCGCGCACGTCGCAGGCGAGGGCGAGTGCCAGCTCCCGGCCGGCGGCGAGGTCGTCGAGCGCGTCCTTGCGGCGCGCGAGGAGCGCCACCTGCCAGCCCGCGTCGAGGAACGCCGCGGCGGTGGCCCGGCCGATGCCCGAGGACGCGCCGGTGACGACGACGACCGGCATCAGAACGCCTTGAACGTGATGGTGGTCAGGGTGCGGACGATGCCCGGGATGTCGAACAGCGTCTCGCTGAGGTAATGGCCCACGTCGGTCTCCTCGGGGATGTAGATCTTGGCGATGAGGTCGTATTCGCCCGAGGTGGAAAACAGCTCGGAGACCACCTCGCGGTCGTAGATGGCGCTGGCGACCGCGTAGGTCTGGCCGGGGGTGCAGCGGAACTGGACGAAGACGCAGCGCATTGCCGCGACCCTAGCGCGGCGGCAGGGCTCACGCCAGCCGCTTCGCCGTGCCCTCCGCCAGCGTCCGGAGAATGAGCGCGCAGGACGTCGCACCCGCGTCGAGCACGCCCCGCGAGCGCTCGCCGAGCCGGGACGAGCGGCCGAGCCTCGCCACCATGTCGCGCGTGGCGTAGCACCCCGCTTCCGCCGCCGCCGTCATCGCGGCGAGCGCCGTGGCGAAGTCGGGCTCGGCCGCGAACGCCGCCACCGCGGGCGCCAGCGCGTCGAGGAGCGTCTTGTCGCCGACCGACGCGCCCCCGATCGCCACCACGGCGTCGCGCCCGGCCTCGAGCATGGCGCCGAAGCGCGCGGCGTCGATGGTCTCGCAGCCCGCCACCGCTTCCGCCATGTCGGCGAACATCATGCCATAGAGCGGCCCCGTCGAGCCGCCGATCTCGTCCATGAGCACGCCCGAGACATGCGCGAAGCCCTGGTCGAGCGTATCGGCAGCCGTGATGCGCTCGGCGGCGCGGCCGAAGCCCTTCGACATGTTGTTGCCGTGGTCGCCGTCGCCGATCAGCCCGTCGATCTGCGACAGGTGCTCGCGGTTGGCGACGATCACCGCGGCGATCTCGCGCACGATGGCGCCCGCGCCCGCGTTCGGCAGCGCGCTCACGCGCCGACCCGGAGCGCGGGGCACGCCGCCTCGCGGTCGAGGAGCGCCTTCAGCTCGGCGTCGAGCTTCATCACGGTGAGGCTGGCGCCCATCATCTCGAGCGAGGTGAAGTAGTTGCCGACGAACGCGCGGTCGACGCCGATGCCGCGCGTGCCGAGCTCGGCCTCGATGCGGGCGAAGAGGACGTAGAGCTCGTTGACCGGCGTGGCGCCGAGCCCGGACACGAGCACGCAGACCTCGTCGCCGCGGCCGAGGTCGTGGTCGTCGAGCACGATCGCCAGCATCGCGTCGGCGATGGCGTCGGCGGTGCCCAGGGGCTCGACGCGGACGCCGGGCTCGCCGTGGTGGCCGATGCCCATCTCCATCGTGCCGGGCGCGATCTCGAAGTTCGGCGCGCCGTTGGCGGGCAGCGTGCAGGGCGCGAGCCCGACGCCGACCGAGCGCGTGGCGTCGATGGCCTTCTGCGCCGCCGCCTGCACCTCGGCGGCCGTCCCTCCCGCGGCGGCCTTGGCGGCGCCGACCTTCCACATCAGGATCTCGCCCGCGACGCCGCGGCGCTTCTCGCGCTCCGCCGCGGGTGCCGAGCTCACGTCGTCGTTGGCGACGACGGTGAGCACCTCGATCCCCTCCTTGGCGGCCATCCGCGCCGCCATCCGAACGTTCATCGTGTCGCCCGCGTAGTTGCCGTAGAGCACGACCACGCCCGCGCCGCCGTCCGCGGCCTTGATCGCGTCGAGGAACGTCCGGGCGGTCGGCGAGGAGAAGAGCTCGCCCACCGCCACCGCGTCGATCATGCCGGGCCCGCAATAGCCTGCGAACGCAGGCTCGTGCCCCGAGCCGCCGCCCGTCACGATGCCCACCTTGCCGGCCACCGGCACCCCCTGCGCCACGACGACGCGCGGATTCGCGGGATCGGCGCGCACGAGGTCGCGGTGCGCCGCGAGGAAGCCGCGGACGGTCTCGTCCACGATGTCGTCGGGGTCGTTCAGGAAGCGCTGCATCCGGGTCTCCGCCTCATTTCACCGTGTAGCCGCCGTCGACGAGGAGGTCGGCGCCGTGGATCATCGCGGCGCCGTCCGAGGCGAGGAACACCGCCGCCGCGGCGATCTCCTCGGGCTCGGCGAAGCGGCCCGCGGGGATCTCCGCGATCATCGCCTCGCCCTTCGGCCCGGCCCAGGCCTTGCGACCGAGCTCGGTCAGCACGACCGTCGGCGAGATCGAGTTCACGCGGATGCCGTGCCGCCCCCATTCGAGCGCCATCACCTTGGTGATGCCGATCACCGCGAACTTCGACGCGCAATAGGCGACGTGGCCGTCGAGCGCGATGGAGCCCGCCTGGCTCGCGAGGTTGAGGATGCGCCCGCCGCGGCCGTCGGCGATCATGCCGCGCGCGACCGCCTGCGCCATCAGGAACGTGCCCGTGAGGTTCACGTCGAGCGTGCGCTGCCAGGCGGCGAGCGCGAGCTCCGCCGCCGGCGCCAGATCGACGATGCCCGCGCTGTTGACGAGGACGTCGATGCGCCCGCAGGCGTCGGTCACCGCGGCCACCGTCGCCTCCACGCTCGCGGGGTCGGAGACGTCGAGATGGAACGCCCGGCCGCCGAGCCGCCCGGCCGCGGCCTCCGCGCGGCCTTCGTCGAGGTCGCAGAGCGCCAGCGTCACGCCCTTCGCGGCATAGGCCTCCGCGATGGCGGCACCAATGCCCGAGCCCGCGCCGGTGACGAGCGCCACCCGGCCCGCGAGCGGAAAGTCGAAGTCCATGTGCCTCTCCCGGCAGGTCGGCCGGCCCCACACGGCCGGCGCAAACCCTTATTGACGCATCTGCGGCAGCTCGTCGACGTTGCCGCTCGTCACCGGGGTCCAGGGCACGCCCTATTCCGCGTCCTTGCCGCCGCCCCACTTCATTTCCGGGGTCTGCTGCCAGATCGGCGACTGCGGCTCGTGGCCGTCCTCGACCTGCGCGACGGCGAGGTCGAGCGCGCCCTGCGCCTGCGCCCGCGCATCCTGCAGGATCGAGGTCATCTCGCCCTCCTTGACCGCGGTGAACGCGTCCGTCACCCCGGCGACCCCGGCGATGGCGAAGCTGTCGGGCTTGGCACCCGAGACGATGAGCCGCACGAGGTCGCATTTGGCGACGTCCGCCATCGCGCCCGCCTCGACGAAGGCGCCGTCGCGGAACGCCGTGGAGCGGTCGGCGACCTCGAAGAGCTCGCTCAGGCGGTGGCTGACGCAGATCACGCCCTTCCCCGCCGCCTTCAGCCGCGCAATGGCGGCGAAGAGCTGGTCGGCCTCGCTCTCGCCCAGCGCCGAGGTGGGCTCGTCCATGATGATGACCTCGGCGCCGGTGCCGAGCGCCTTGGCGATTCCGACGAGCTGCGTCTTGGCGACGGTGAGGTCCATCATCTTCGCCGTCGGTGCGATGGCGAAGCCGAGCTGGCCGACGAGCGCCTCCGCGCCTTAATTCATGCGGCGGAAGTCGACCCGCCCGAGCGGCGGAGCGGCTCGCGGCCGAGATGGATGACCGTGCCGCCGTCGCGCCGCCCGATGCCCATGACGATCTCGAGGAAGGTGGACTTGCCCGCGCCGTTGCCGCCGCTGAGCGCGTGGACCGACCCGCGCTCGAGCCCGAAGCGGTGCCGCCGCACGACTTCCCGAGGCCCTCGACCTCAAGCAGGCATCCGTCCATCGGCGACACCCTTTCCCGAGCGTGGCGCCGTTGGCTGTCGCGAGCGCGGGCTTGTCGAACGCCGACCCTGCCCGAAGAAGAGGCAGCGGCGCCGTCTTGGGCACATCGACGTCGGAGCCGTCTTGACCCCCGACCGTGCGTCGCCGAACGTCGACGGCGGACGGCGGGGAGACCAGGGCATCGTCGAAATCGGCATCCATGCGGCCCGAAGGCCCGCTTCCGTCTGGCGGCGCCTGGCCCGGCGCAAGCCAGCGCTCCTTGGCCTCGCGCTGATCGCGGCGACGGTCGCGGGCGCGGCGCTCGCGCCGTGGCTTACGCCCTACGACCCCGACACGCAGATGTTCGACGGGCTCACGATCGAGGGCGCGCCGATGCCGCCGGGCGGCGCGTTCCCGCTCGGCACCGACCTTCTCGGGCGCGACCTGCTGACGCGCATCCTCTACGGCGCGCGCACCTCGCTCGTCATCGGCGTCGCGGCGAACGGGGTGGCGCTCCTCATCGGCACGCTCGTGGGCGTCACCGCGGGCTACCTGCGCGGCTGGACCGGCGCGATCCTGATGCGCTTCACCGACCTGATGATGGCGTTCCCCGCGCTCCTCCTCGCGATCTGCCTCGCGGCGATCTTCCGCCCGTCGCTCTGGATCGTGGCGCTCGTCATCGCCATCGTGAACTGGGTGCAGACGGCGCGCGTCCTCTACACCGAGACGACCGCGCTCGCCGAGCGCGAGTTCATCGCCGCCGAGCGCACGCTCGGGGCCGGGCACGGCCGCATCCTCTGGCGCCACGTCCTGCCGCACCTTCTGCCCACGATCATCGTCTGGGGCACGCTCGGCATCTCGACGACGGTGCTCCTCGAGGCGACGCTGAGCTATCTCGGCGTCGGCGTGCAGCCGCCGGTGCCGTCGTGGGGCAACATCATCTTCGAGAACCAGACCTACTTCCAGGCCGCGCCGTGGCTCGTGTTCTTCCCCGGCGCCGCGATCCTGCTCCTCGCGCTCGCGTTCAACCTCGTCGGCGACGCCCTCCGCGACGTGCTCGACCCGACGCAGAGGGGGCGCGGCTGATGGCGGCGGCCTACCTCGCGCGCCGGCTCGGCGCCGCGCTCCTCATCCTCCTCGGCGTGTCGGCCGTCACCTTCGTGCTCCTCTACGCCCTCCCCGCCGACCCGGTGCGCCAGATCGCGGGCCGCTCGGCGACGCCCGAGACCGTCGCCAACATCCGCGCGCAGCTCGGCCTCGACCAGCCGCTCGCGGTGCAGTACGGCCGCTACCTCGCGGGCCTCGCGCACGGCGACCTCGGCCGGTCGTACCTGCAGCGCTCGGAGGTCTCGACGCTGATCGCGGCACGGCTCCCCGCGACGCTCCTCCTGATGGCCGGAGCCATCGCCTGCGAGCTCGCCCTCGGGCTCACGATGGGCATCGCCGCGGCGCTCCGGCGCGGCACCGCCACCGACCAGACGCTGATGATCGCGTCCTTCGTCGGCGTCTCGGCGCCGCAGTTCGTCGTCGGGCTCCTCCTCCTTTACGTGTTCGCGGTGCGGCTCGGCTGGTTCCCGATCGGCGGCTACGGCACGGCGCGCCACCTCGTGCTCCCCGCCGTCACGCTCGGCATCCTCGGCGCGGGCTGGTACGGGCGGATGATGCGCTCCTCGATGATCGACGTGCTGGCCCAGGACTACATCCGCACCGCCCGCGCCAAGGGCCTCGCGCGGAGCCGCATCGTGCTCGGCCACGCGCTCCCGAACGCGATCCTGCCCATCGTCGCGATGATCGGCATCGACATCGGCGTGTTCATGGGCGGCATCGTCGTGGTGGAGAGCGTGTTCGGCTGGCCCGGCATCGGACAGCTCGCCTGGCAGGCGATCCAGCGCATCGACATCCCGATCATCATGGGCGTGACGCTGGTGTCGGCCGCGTTCATCGTCGCGGGCAACCTCCTCGCCGACCTCGTGACCCCGTTCATCGACCCGCGCATCAAGCTGCGCTGACCCCTTGACCAAGGAGACCACCATGCGGACCCTGATGGCCACCACGTCACTCGCCCTGTCGCTCGCCCTGCCCGCCCAAGCGCAGCCCGTCCAAGCGCAGGACGACCCGCGCGACCCCGCCGCACGCGACGGCGGCAGCATCACGATCACCTACAAGGACGACGTGGCGACGCTCGACCCCGCCATCGGCTACGACTGGCAGAACTGGTCGATGATCAAGTCGATCTTCGACGGGTTGATGGACTACGTGCCCGGCACCACCGAGCTGCGCCCCGGCCTCGCGGAGAGCTACGAGATCTCCCCCGACGGGCTCGTCTACACCTTCCACCTGCGCCCCGGCGTCACGTTCCACAACGGCCGCGAGATGACCGCGACGGACGTGAAGTACTCGCTCGACCGCGTGACCAACCCCCGAACACAGAGCCCAGGCGCCGGCTTCTTCGGCTCCATCGCGGGCTACGACACGGTCGCCGACGGCACCTCGGTCGATCTCTCGGGCGTCGTGGTGAAGGATCCCGCCACTGTCCAGATCACGCTCTCGCGCCCGGATGCCACGTTCCTGCACGTGATGGCGCTCAACTTCGCCTCCGTGGTGCCGCGCGAGGCGGTGGATGCGGCGGGCGCGGACTTCGGCAAGCATCCCGTGGGCACCGGCGCCTTCAAGCTCGCCGACTGGACCATCGGGCAGCGGCTCGTCCTCGCGAAGAACCCCGACTACTGGCGCGCGGGCCTGCCGCATCTCGACGAGGTGACGTTCGAGGTCGGGCAGGAGCCCATCGTGGCGCTGCTGCGGCTGCAGAGCGGCGAGGTGGACGTGCCCGGCGACGGCATCCCGCCGGCGAAGTTCACCGAGGTCATGTCGAACCCCGCCGAGGCCGCGCGGGTGGTCGAGGGCGGCCAGCTTCAGACCGGCTACATCACGATGAACGTCACGATGAAGCCCTTCGACCAGAAGGAGGTGCGCCAGGCGGTCAACATGGCGATCAACAAGGACCGCATCGTGCAGGTCATCAACGGCCGCGCGGTGCCCGCGACGCAGCCCCTGCCGCCGTCGATGCCGGGCTACACCAAGGGCTACGCGGGCTATCCCTACGACCCCGCCAAGGCCAAGGCACTGCTGGCCGACGCGGGCTTCCCCGACGGGTTCGAGACCGAGCTCTACGTGATGAACACCGACCCGAACCCCCGCATCGCGCAGGCGATCCAGCAGGATCTCGCGCAGGTCGGCATCAAGGCCGCGATCCGCAGCCTCGCGCAGGCCAACGTCATCGCGGCGGGCGGCGAGAAGGATCAGGCGCCGATGATCTGGTCGGGCGGCATGGCCTGGATCGCCGACTTCCCGGACCCGTCGAACTTCTACGGCCCGATCCTCGGCTGCGCGGGCGCGGTGCCCGGCGGCTGGAACTGGTCGTGGTACTGCAACGCCGACCTCGACGCGGCGGCCGCGAAGGCCGACAGCATCGTCGATCCGGCGAAGGAGGCCGAGCGGATGAAGGCGTGGTCCGACATCTACATGAAGGTGATGGACGACGCGCCCTGGGTGCCCGTCTTCAACGAGCAGCGCTTCACGATGCGGTCGCCGCGGATGGGCGGGGCGGACGCGCTCTACGTCGATCCGGTGTCGATCCCGGTGAACTACGATTACGTCTACGTGACCGAGTGATCCGATGCACCCGACCTGCGACCACACCATCCACGGCGCCCGGCACCACTTCGGCTGGGACAACGCCCTTCCCCCGGCCGCACGGGTCGAGCCGGGAGCGACGATCCTGTTTCACTGCCACGACAGCTCCGCGGGCCAACTCGGCCCCGGCGCGACCGTCGCCGACGTGGCCACGCTCGACTTCGGGCGCATCAACCCCGTCTCTGGGCCGATCTTCGTCGAAGGCGCGGAGCCCGGCGACGCGCTGGTCGTCACGATCGGGAGCTTCGCGCCCCGACCCGAGGCGGGGCGCGGCTTCGGCTGGACCGCCAACATCCCCGGCTTCGGGCTCCTCGCGGACCAGTTCGCCGAGCCCGCTCTGGCGCTCTGGAGCTACGATGCGGAGACGCTGGCGCCCGCGCTCTTCGGCGCCGAGGCGCGCGTTCCCCTGAAGCCCTTCGCCGGCACCATCGGCTGCGCGCCCGCCGAACCGGGGCTCCACAGCATCGTTCCACCGCGGCGCGTGGGCGGCAATCTCGACATCCGCGACCTCGCGGCCGGTACCGTGCTCTGGCTCCCCGTCGAGGTGGCGGGCGCGCTCTTCAGCGTCGGCGACACCCACGCGGCGCAGGGCGACGGCGAGGTCTGCGGCACGGCCATCGAGTCGCCGATGGACGCGGTGCTGACGCTCGATCTGGAGAAGGGCGCGAACCTTCGCACGCCCCGCTTCACCACGCCGGGGCCGGTGACGCGGCACCTCGACGCCAGGGGCTACGAGGCCACGACCGGCATCGGGCCCGACCTGATGACGGCGGCGCGCGACGCGGTGGCGGCGATGATCGACCACCTCTGCGCCACCCGCGGCATGGCGGCGGTCGACGCCTACATGCTCGTCTCGACCTGCGGCGACCTCCGCATCTCCGAGATCGTCGACGCGCCGAACTGGGTGGTGAGCTTCTACTTCCCGCGCGCCGTGTTCGAGTGAACGTCGCGCAGGCGGTCGCCGGCACGGCGCTCGCCGTCGAGGGCTTGAGCGTCTCGGTCCGCACCGAAGCCGGGCTCGCGCCGCTCGTCGAGGACGTGTCGTTCCGCCTCGGGCGCGGCGAGACGCTCGCCATCGCGGGCGAGAGCGGGTCCGGCAAGTCGATCACCGCGCTCGCCGTCATGGGCCTCCTGCCGCAGCCCGCGGTGCGCGTGACCGCGGGCGCGGTGCGGCTCGGCGGCACCGACCTGCTGGCGCTCCCCGAGCGGCGGCTTCGGCGCCTCCGCGGCGACCGGATCGCGATGATCTTCCAGGAGCCGATGACCTCGCTGAACCCGGTCCTCACCGTCGGGCGGCAGCTCGTCGAGGCCATCGAGGCGCATACGTCCCTGCCCCGCGCCGCGGCCCGCGCGGAAGCCGCCGCCGCCCTCGGCGCGGTGCGCCTCCCCGACCCCGAGCGGCACCTCCGGGAGTACCCGCACGAGCTCTCGGGGGGGATGCGGCAGCGCGTGATGATCGCGATGGCGCTGGCGCTCCGGCCCGACGTGCTCATCGCCGACGAGCCGACGACCGCGCTCGACGTGACGGTGCAGCGCGAGGTGCTCGACCTCTTGCGCGACCTGCAGCGCGCGACCGGCACCGCGCTCGTCCTCATCACGCACGACATGGGCGTGGTGGCCGAAATGGCCGACCGCGTGCTCGTGATGGCGCGGGGCCGCACGGTCGAGGAGGGCGAGGTCCGGCGCATCTTCGCCGCCCCCCGCGCGCGCTACACCCGCGACCTCCTCGCCGCGGTGCCGCGCATGGGACGCGGCGGGCCGGCCGTCCCCGCCGCTGCGGGCGAAACAGTGGTGCGGGTGGACGGCCTCGCGGTCGCCTACGACATCCGCGGCGGCGCGCTGCGCCGCGTCACGCACCGCCTCCACGCGGTCGCGGGCGTCGACTTCGAGATCCGCGCGGGCGAGACCCTCGCGCTCGTGGGCGAGTCGGGCTGCGGCAAGTCCACCGTGGCGAAGGCGCTCGTCGGGCTGGTCCCGCACCGGGGCCGCATCGCGTTCGCCGGCCCCGGCCCGCGTCCGCGCGCGGTGCAGATGGTGTTCCAGGACCCGATGGCCTCGCTCGATCCCAGGATGCGCGCGGGCGACCTCGTGGCCGAGCCGCTTGCCATCCACCGCGTCGGCACGCCCGCCGAGCGGCGCGCCCGCGTGCGCGACCTTTTCGCCCGCGTCGGCCTCGAGCCCGGCCACGCCGAGCGCTACCCGCACGAGTTCTCCGGCGGCCAGCGCCAGCGCATCTCGATCGCCCGCGCGCTTGCGCTGCGCCCGGCGCTCATCGTCGCCGACGAGAGCGTCTCGGCGCTCGACGTGTCGGTGCAGGCGCGCGTGCTCGACCTCCTGCGCGCGCTGCAGGCGGAGTTCGGCATGGCCTATCTCTTCATCAGCCACGACATGGCGGTGGTCGAGAATATCGCCCATCGAGTCGCGGTGATGCGCCTCGGCCGGATCGTCGAGACCGGCACCCGCGCGCAGGTCTTCGGCGACCCGCGCCACCCCTACACCCGCCGCCTCATCGATGCCGTGCCGGTGCCCGACCCCGCCCACGTCCGCGCCCACGTCCGCGCCCCCGCCCCGCGCGACGCCGCCCCGCTCCCGAGCGCCCGCCTCCCGATTGGCGCAGCCCCGGAGCCAGCGCGCCTTCGCGACGTCGGCGGCGGGCACCTCGTCGCGCCCTAGGCGCCTTCGCCAAGCTCCAGCGCCGCCGGCGCCTTGGCGAGGTCGGCGACCCCGAGCGGCGCCGAGGGGAGGGCCAGGCGGTTGCGCGTGACCCAGACGAGCCGGTGCTCGGCGCGCGTGATCGCGACGTAGGCGAGACGCCGCCAGAGCGGCACGCCCGCTTCCATCCGCCCCGCGCCCGCCGCGGCCCAGAGGTCGGGCGCGAACACCTGCACCACGGGCCACTGCGAGCCCTGCGCCTTGTGGATCGTCACCGCGGCGCCGTGCAGGAACACCGCCCCCATGCGCGCGGCATAGGGGATGAACGGCTCCGCCTCGCCCGGATGCTCGATCTTGACGATCGACGCCGCCGAGACCTGCGGCTCCTCCGCGCCGATGACGTGGAGCCGCGAGAAGCCGGGGTTGCGGCCGGGGCCGAGGTAGATCACCTGCGCGCCCTTCACGAGCCCGCGCGCCTCGAGGTCGATGCGCTTCTTGCGGTGCTTGAGCGGCAGCTCGATGCCGTCGCAGATCAGGGGCTCGCCCGGCAGGAGCGCGTCCTCGGGCGCGCCGAACGCCGCGCGGAACGCCTGGATCAGCCGGATCCGCGTCGCGTTGCGCCAGACGAGCACCGGCGAGCGCGCCATCAGGTCGGCCTCGACGCGGGCCCCGAGCACCACGCGGTCGTCGCGTGCCGCCGCCGCCTCGACCATCGCCTCGAAGGCCGCGAAATCGATGCCGGGATCGCCGAGCGCATGGGCGAGGTCGAGGATGGGGTTGTCCTCGGCCTGGCGGTGGACCCGGCTGAGGTCGAGCCGGTGGCCGCCGTCGAGCGTGTCGAAGACCATGCGGCCCGACTGGTTGACGGGCGCGAGCTGTGCCGGGTCGCCGAAGAGCACCAGCGTCGGGAAGATCTCGCGCAGGTCGTCGAGCTGGCGCTCGTCGAGCATCGAGGACTCGTCGACGAAGCCCACGTCGAGCGGATCGTCGCGCCGCTTCCAGCCCTTGATGAAGTCCGAGCCGCGCAGCCCCGCCGCCGCGAGCGCGCCCGGGATCGAGGGCACGGTGGCGTAGAAGGCGTGCGCGCGGTCGAGCGCCGTCTCGGTCATGCCCTCGATCTCTGGCCGCGCGCCCGAGCCCGCGAGCCAGTCCGCGATGCGCTCGTAGTCGGGGTCGTAGACGGGGGTGTAGAGGATGCGGTGGATCGTCGTGGCGGCGACGCCGCGGGAGCGGAGCACGCTCGCGGCCTTGTTGGTCGGCGCGAGGATGGCGAGCGTGCGCCTATCGCGCCGCCGCCGGCCCTCCCAGTCGCCCGAGACCGTCTCGACCCCTGCCGCCGTGAGCGCCCGCGCGAGGGACGCCAGCAGCATCGTCTTGCCAGAGCCCGCCTTGCCGGTGATCGCGAGCACTTCGGGCGTGCCGGTCGTGTCCGGGCGCAGCTTCGCGTCGGCGAGGTCGATCCCGGCGCGTGCGAGGATGCGCGCGACCGCGGCATAGGCGGCCGCCTGGTCGTCGGAGAGGGCGAGCGCGGTCATCGCCCGGACCATAGAGGGCCGGGCGGTGGCGCACCATCGGTCAGGCGGCGAGGGCCATCCGGCGCATCGAGCGGTCGTACCAGGCCGCGACCGTGGCCGGCGCGATCCCGGCGCTGACGCCGAGGCGCGCGTGGATGTCGGCGCCAAACCGCCAGCGCCCGGCGCTGATCGCGTCGCGGCCGGTGCCTTCGGTGCCGAGCAGCTCGGGCCGCCAGCCGAGCCGCGCGTAGATGCGGATCATGCGCGCGTCGAAGACGCCGAGCGCGTGGGTCAGCCCCGCCTGCCGGCCCGCCTCCGAGGCGCCGAACATCAGCGCCGCCGCCGTTCCGGGTGCGGCCCCTTCGGCGACGCAGAACCGGGTGCATTCCCAGGTGTCACGCCGTGCTGCGACGCCCGGCGCGAGATGCGCGAAGTGCTCGGCGAGCATCGTGCGGCCGGTCGTCGGCATCAGCCGGAGCGAGCCCGCGTGGCGGCCCGAGGCATCGGCGGCGATGACGTAGAGCGGCTCGAGCACGTCGTACTGGTCGCGCTCGAAGCCGCGCGCATCGACCGTGACGGCCCAGCCGAGACGGTCGCAGAACTGCGCCGCACGGTCACGGAACATCGCCCCGGCAAGCTCGGGATGCGCGTCGAGCGTGGCGCCCTGCAGGAAATGAAGCATCGTCGTCCCCCGGTCGTGAGGGGACGGATGCTTGGGGCCGGGAGGTTACGGGAGCGGTGCCGCGGCGCGCGGCGCGTTAAACAACGAGCAAGCCTCTGGCCAGCGCGCGCGCGACCGCGTGCGTGGTGTTCTGCGCGCCGAGCTTGAAGCGCGCGCTTTCGACATAGGCGCGCAGCGTGTGCTCGGAGATCGACAGGCTCTCGGCCACCTGCGCCCGGCTCATGCCCATCGCGAGCAGCGTCAGCACGTCGGTCTCGCGCGGCGACAGTGCGGCCTGCGGGCGCTCGTCGGTGCCCCGCTCCAGTTCGAGCGCCTTCTGGTTGACGAAATGCGCGGCGAGGATGAGGTCGCGCAGCAGGTCATCGGATTGCCGTGCCCATGCCGCGTCGGTGGCGCGATGGTTGAGCGAGAAGAGCGCGAACTGCCCGTTCGGCCCGCGGATCGGCACCGACAGCCCCTGGTTGCCGACGCCCATCTCGATCGCCTCGCCGAGAAAGAGCTTCGACGCCTTGCCCGACCAGTCGAGCCGCTTCCAGTCGACCGGATGGAAGCGACGAAGGCAGCCGAGCACCACCGGGTCGACGCGCGCGTATTCCCGCTCGAGATAGCGCGCGACCCAGTCGTCGGCGTAGGTCAGGGCCGCGTAGGGGCGCCCGGTGCTGTTGAGCGAATGATAGACGAGGTGCTCGACCTCGAACGTGTCACGAAGCGCGAGGATGATCTCGCGCAGCTCGTCAAGCGACGTCGCCTGCTGCACACGCTCGATGAACCCTTCCAGCCGCTTCATGCCCCGCGACCCCTGAGGGCCCAGCCTCCAATCTTGCGGCGATGTCGCTCGCCGCCACAAGGCGCGTGTCGTCGAGCTGCTCGGCGAGCGCGGCCATGCCGTTGTTACGCGCAAATGTCCGAAGGTCGATCAGGACGTCGATGATCCAGTCATGCTGCATGGCAACTCTCGGGTGATGTGGTTAACGAAGTATGAAAACTACCGTAGCACGCGAGTCGTGAGGGCGAAATTCGCTGATACAGACCCCCCCCGATCTGCGGGGACAGCTACGGGCAAGTCATTGATTTCATGTCGACGCGCGTCATGGGAGGTCGATCTCGGCCGATTCTGGCAGATGCGCGCTCCCGCTTGCCGGCGCGACCGTTGGAAGTCAGTGTTAGATCGCTGCCGAATTGCCACAATCTCAGCGGAGTTTGCCCTTGACCATTCATATCGGCGCGGCGCCCCAAGATGTCGCGCCCACGGTGCTGATGCCGGGCGATCCCTACCGCGCCCGCTGGGCCGCCGAGCGGTTCCTCGAGGCGCCGCGGCTCGTCAACGAAGTGCGCGGGATGCTCGGCTACACCGGGACATGGGCCGGCCATCCCGTGACGATCCAGGGCTCGGGCATGGGGATGCCGTCGCTGTCGATCTACGCGAACGAACTCATCCGGGACTACGGCGCCGAAACGCTGATCCGCATCGGCTCTGCCGGCGCGATGCAGGCGCACGTCGGCCTTCGCGACATCGTGCTGGCGCAGACCTGCACCACCGTCTCCAGCCCCTCGCGCGGCATCTTCCGGGAGCTGAACTTCGCGGCGCCCGCCGACTTCGGGCTCCTCGCGGCGGCGCACCGGGCCGCGGGCGCGCACGGCGTGCCGGTGCATGTGGGCGGCGTCTATTCGTCCGACACGTTCTACGACGAGCGGCCCGACCTCGACGAGGTGATGCGGCGGCACGGCGTGCTCGCCGTCGAGATGGAGGCGGCCGAGCTTTACGCGCTGGCGCTCCGGCACGGCCGGCGCGCGCTCGCGGTGCTCACGATCAGCGACCACCTCCTGACCGGCGAGGCGCTGCCGGCGGCGGACCGCGAGCAGAGCTTCGCCGACATGGTGGAGATCGCGCTCGCCGCCGCCTTCGAGGCCTGACCTACTCCCGCGCGCGGAGCACCTGCGCCGGGCGCGCGGCGAGCGGGCGCCAGGCGAAGGCGAGCCCCGTCACCAGCACCGCCGCCACGCCGCCCGCCACGATCGCCGCCGCCGAGCCCGCGTCGAAGCGGTAGGGTGCCTCCATCACGAAGCGCAGCACCGCCCAGCCCGCGAGCCCGCCCGCCGCGACCGCGACGATCCCCGCCGCGGCGCCGAGGATCGCCGAACGGAGCGCGAAGCTCGCAAGGATGCGCGCACGGCTCGCGCCCAGCGTCTTCAGCACCGCCGCCTCGAACACCCGCGCCCGCTCTCCCGCCGCCGCCGCGCCGATGAGCACCACGAACCCGGTCGCGAGCGTCGCCGCCGCGGCGTAGCGCGTCGCCGCCGCGATGCCGCCCAGCGCCTCGGCCACCCGCGCCAGCGCGTCGCGCACCCGGATCGCGGTGATGTTGGGGTAGGCCGTCGCGAGGTCGCGCAGGATCGCGGGCTCGGCGGCCTCGTCGGCGTAGACGGTCGAGATGAACGTGTGCGGCGCGGCCTCGAGCGCCGCGGGGTCCATCGCCATCACGAAGCCGATGCCCGCGGTCTCGAAGTTCACCTTGCGGAAGCTCGCGATGGTCGCCGTGATGTCGCGCCCGAGGATGTTGACCGTGAGCGCATCGCCGAGATGGAGGTTCATCTCCGCGCCCTCCTCGGCCGAGAAGCTCATCTCCGGCGGCCCCGCGTAGTCCGCCGGCCACCACTTCCCCGCCGTGAGGGTGGTGCCGTCGGGCGGCGTCGCGGCATAGGTCACGCCGCGGTCGCCCCGGAGCACCCAGTGGTCGCCCGCGACCTCCGCCGCCGGCCGGCCGTTGATTTGCGTGATGACGCCGCGCAGCATCGGCGCGGTCTCGACGCGGCTGACGCCCGGGTCGTCCTCGAGCCGTTTGCGGTAGCCCGCGATCTGGTCCTTCTGGATGTCGACGAAGAAGTAGCTCGGCGCGACCTTCGGCAGGTCACGGTCGATGGCGGCGCGCAGGTTGCCGTCGATCTGCCCCACCGCCGCCAGCACCGCGAGTCCGAGGCCGAGCGCCAGGATCACCGAGGCCGCCTCCTCGCGCGGCCCGCCGACGGCGCCGAGCGCCAGCCTGAGCGCCGTGCGCCCGTGCGTCCAGGTGCCGCGCGACCCGAGCCGCGCCAGCGCCCGGACCGCCATCGCCGCCAGCACCAGCACCCCGAGCGCGCCGGCGATCCCCGCCGCGGCCCAGAGCGCCAGCTTCGGCAGGCCCGAAAACAGCGCCGCCGCGCCGACGAGGCCCGCGAGGAGAAGGACGAGCACCGCGACGTAGACCGCCCGCGGCCGCCCCCGCGTGCGCCCCGCCGCATCGCGGAAGAGCGCGCCCGCCCGCACCCCCTCGGTCCGCGCGAGCGGCCAGAGCGTGAAGAGGAGCGCCGTCAGGACGCCGTAGAGCGCGGCCTCCGCGAGCGGCCCCGCGCGGAGGCCGAAGTCGACCGGCACCGGAAGCTGCGCCTGCACCAGCGGCGCGACGGCGAGCGGCGCCAGCGCCCCGAGCACCAGCCCCGCCGCGATGCCGAGGAGCGTCAGCAGCCCGACCTGCATCAGGTAGACGAGGAAGATCGTCCGCCCCTCGGCGCCGAGCACCTTCAGCGTCGCGATCGTGCCGGTCTTGGCGTCGAGGTAGGCGCGCACCGCCGCCGACACGCCGACGCCGCCGACGGCGAGCCCCGCGAGCCCGACGAGGACGAGGAACGACCCGATCCGGTCCACGAAGGCGCCGAGCCCCGGCGCGCCCTTGCGCCGGTCGGTCCAGCGCATCCCCGCGTCCCTGAAGCGCGCCTCGGCCTCCGCCTCGAGCGCGCCGAGGTCGGTGCCGGGCGCGACGCGGAGACGGTACTTCGAGCGAAAGAGCGAGCCCGGCGCCAGGAGCCCCGAGTCGGCCAGCGCCGGCGCCGCCACGATGGTGCGCGGGCCGAGCGCGAAGCCGCCCGTGGCGCTGTCGGGCTCGCGCGTCAGCACCGCGGCGAGGCGGAAGTCCTGCGTGCCGAGCCGCAGCGTGTCGCCCACCCCGAGCCCGAGCCGGTCCACGAGCACCCGGTCGACCACCGCGCCCGGCCGGCCGTCCGTCACGGCGAGCGCGTCGGCGAGCGGCACCGCAGGATCGAGCCCGACCGCACCCGTCAGCGGATACGCCCCGTCGACGCCCTTCACCTGCGTCAGCGCGCGCTGCGCGGCGTCGCCCTCGCCCACCACCGCCATCGAGTTGAAGTCGACGATCTCCGAGACCGCCTCGGAACGGCTCGCCATCCACGCCCGCTCGGCGTCGCTTGCATAGCGGTAGGTGAACTCGAGCTCGGCGTCGCCGCCGAGGATCACCGCGCCCTGCTCGGCGAGCCCCGCCTCGATCGCGGCGCGCACCGAGCCCACCGCCGCGATGGCGCCGACGCCGAGCGCCAGGCACAGAAGAAAGATGCGGAACCCCGCGAGCCCGCCCCGGAGCTCGCGCCGCGCGATCCGGGCGGCGACGGCGACGCTCATGCTGCCGGGCTCATTCGGCGGCCCGCTTCGCCGCCCGCCGGTCCTCGCCCGCGACCCGCCCGTCGGCGAGCCGGACCACGCGGTCGCAGCGCGCGGCGAGGTCGGCGGCGTGCGTGACGAGCACCAGCGTCGCGCCGTGGCGGTCGCGCAGCCCGAAGAGGAGGTCCATGATCGCAGCACCGTTGGCGGTGTCGAGGTTGCCGGTCGGCTCGTCGGCGAGGAGGAGCGCCGGCCGCGGCGCCGCCGCGCGCGCGAGCGCCACGCGCTGCTGCTCGCCGCCCGACATCTGGCTCGGGTAGTGCCCCGCCCGCGGCCCGAGCCCGACCGCCTCCAGCTCGTCACGCGCCCGCGCGAAAGCCCCCTTGACGCCCGCGAGCTCGAGCGGCGTCGCCACGTTCTCGAGCGCGGTCATCGTCGGGATGAGGTGGAAGGACTGGAACACGATCCCCATGTTGCCCCTGCGGAACCGCGCCAGAGCGTCCTCGTTCATCGGGGTCAGATCCTGCCCGAGCGCCGCGACCGACCCCGCCGTGGCGCGCTCGAGCCCGCCCATGATCATGAGGAGCGACGATTTGCCCGAACCCGAAGGCCCGACGAGGCCCAGCGTCTCGCCCCGTGCGATGTCGAGCGTGACGCCGCGCAGGATCTCGACGTCGCCCGCGTTGCCCGCGAGCGTCAGCCCGACATCGCGCAGGCTCAGGATCGGGGCGGGGTCGGTCATGCGGGGCATCCTCGGCTTCGGCGTCGTTTCGGGATATGGGGCCGCGCGGGGGCTTCGCAACTCCGCCCTCGCGCTCGCGCTGACGGTCCTCCCCGCCGCCGCGGCCGAGACCATCGCCGCCCTCGGCGACAGCCTGACGCAAGGCTACGGCCTTCCCGACGGCGCGGGCTTCGTGCCGCAGCTCGAGGGCTGGCTCAACGCCCGCGGCCATGACGTGAGCATCGTCAACGCGGGCGTCTCGGGCGACACCTCCGCAGGCGGGCTCTCGCGCGTCGGCTGGACGCTGACCGACGACGTGGATGCCGTGATCGTCGAGCTCGGCGGCAACGACCTCCTCCGCGGCCTCGACCCCGCGACGACGCGCGCCAACCTCGACGGCATCCTCGCCGCCATCGACGCCAAGCGCTTGCCCGCGCTCGTCGTCGGCATCTCGGCGCCTGGCAACTACGGCCCGGACTACCAGCGCGCCTTCGACGCGATCTTCCCGGCACTCGGGAAGAAGTACGGCGCGGCCGTCGTGCCCGACTTCTTCGCCGGCATCGACGACGGCCCCGACCGGGCGGCGAACATGCAGCGCTACATGCAGGCCGACGGCATCCATCCCAACGCGGCGGGCGTGAAGATCGTGGTCGAGCGCATCGGCCCCGCCGTCGAGGCGCTCCTCGCGCGGGTGGACGGCTGAGCCGATCGGGCGCAGGATCGGGCGGAAGGGAACCCACATGCTCGACACCGACGACGACCTCGTGACCGCGCTCGCGCGCATCGTCGGGCCGGATCACGTCCTGACCGGCGCCGACACCGCGCGCTACGCGCGGGACTGGACCGGCGGCTGGCCGTCGCGGCCCCGCGCGGTGGTCCGGCCGGCCCACACGGCCGAGGTCGCGGCCGTGATGCGCCTCGCCCATGATCGCCGCCAGCCGGTGGTGCCGATCGGCGGCAACACCGGGCTCGTCGGCGGCACCGCCAACGACGGCGCGCTGATGCTCTCGCTCGAGCGGCTGCGCGCCATCCGGGCGATCCGGCCCGCGTCGCGCGTCGCCGTGGTGGAGGCCGGCGTCGTGCTCGCCGCCCTCCACGAAGCGGCCGCGGCCGAAAGGCTGATGTTCCCGCTCATCTTCGGCGCGCGCGGCTCGGCCACCATCGGCGGCGCGCTCTCGACCAACGCGGGCGGCTCGAACGTGGTGCGCTACGGCAGCACGCGCGGGCTCTGCATCGGCATCGAGGCGGTGCTCGCCGACGGCACCGTGCTCGACCTGATGACCGAACTCGCCAAGGACAATTCGGGCTACGCGCTTCGCGACCTCATCATCGGCGCGGAAGGTACGCTCGCCGTCGTCACCGCCGCGGTGATGCGCCTCGTCCCGGCGCCGCGCGCACGGGCGACCGCGATGGTCGCGGTTCCGGGGCTCGGCGCGGCGCTCGACCTCCTCAACCGCGTGCAGGCGTCGACCGACGGCGCGGTAGAGGCCTTCGAGTTCATGCCGCGCACCTACATGGACCGTCTGGCCCTCGTCCGCCCCGACCTGCGCCCGCCCTTCGCCGAGACCCACGACACCAACGTGCTCATCGAGGTCGCGACCGCGTCGGAGCGCCGCGCCGCACCCGGTCCCGACGGGCGGGTGCCGCTTGCGGCCGAGCTCGAGGATGCGCTCGCCGGCATGGTCGAGGCGGGGCTCGTGATCGACGCCGTGGTCGCCGCGTCGGAAGCGCAGCGCACCGAGATGTGGGCCCGCCGCGAGGCCGCCGCCGAGATCGTGCTCGGCCGCCATCCGCTCGTCGACAGCGACGTGGCGGTGCCGCTCGACGGCGTCGCGGCCTTTCTCGAGCGCATCCACGCGGCGCTCCCCGGCCTCGACCCGGTCGCCGAGACCATCACCGTCGCGCATCTCGGCGACGGCAACCTGCACTTCACCGTCTGGCCCGGCTCGGACGATCCGGTGCTCAAGGACCGCATCCGCGAGGCGGTGGAGGACGTGGTGGCGGGCCTGCGCGGCAGCTTCTCCGCCGAGCACGGCATCGGGCTCGCGAAGAAGCCCACGATGGCGCGGCGCAAGGATCCCGCCGCCCTCGCCGCGATGCGCGCGATCAAGGCGGCGCTCGACCCCGAGGGCATCCTCAACCCGGGCAAGGTGCTGCCCGATACCTGATGGAGCGGGCCATGATGGAGCGGGCCCTGATCGGGCGGCCCCAATCGAGCGGGCCCGATCGCGCAGGTCAGTCGCGCCAGTCGAAGAACCCCGGCGGCGCCTGGCCGAGGAGATCGGCGGCGAGGTCGCGGCCCATCGCGGGGCCGTCGGCCACGGGCCCGCGGCACTCGCCCGCGTAGGCCGCCGAGCCGTCCGGCCGCAGGATCTCGCCGCGGAGCCGCAGCGTGCCGCCGTCGAGCTCGGCCAGCGCCGCGATGGGCGTCTCGCAGGAGCCGTCGAGCGCCGCGAGGAACGCCCGCTCGGCGGCAAGGCGCGTCCCCGTGGCCGCGTCGCGGATCGTGTCGAGCATCGCCTCGACGCGGTCGTCGCCCGCGCGCCGCTCGATGCCGATCGCGCCCTGCGCCACCGCCGGCAGCATCTCGTCGGGCTCGACCGGCCCGCGCGCCACATGCGCGGTGCCGAGCCGGTTCAGCCCCGCCATCGCGAGGAACGTCGCGTGCGCCACCCCCTCGGCGAGCTTCCGCAGGCGCGTCTGCACCGTGCCGCGGAACTCCACCACCTCGAGGTCCGGCCGGCGGTAGAGGAGCTGCGCCCGCCGCCGGAGGCTCGACGTGCCGACGCGCGCGCCCGCCGGCAGGTCCGCGATCCGCGCGGCCCCGGGCGAGACGAAGGCGTCGCGCACGTCCTCGCGCGGCAGCCAGGCGTCGATCACGAGCCCCTCGGGCTGCAGCGTCGGCATGTCCTTCATCGAATGGACCGCCACGTCGATGCGGCCCGCCAGGAGCGCCGCCTCGATCTCTCGGGTGAAGAGCCCCTTGCCGCCCGCCTCCTTCAGCGGCCGGTCCTGGATGCGGTCGCCGGAGGTCTCGATCACCTCGATGCGGAACGCAGGCTCGGGAAGCCCGAACGCCGCCATCAACCGTGTCCGCGTCTCGTGCGCCTGCGCCAGCGCCAGCGCCGAGCCGCGGGTGCCGATGCTGAAGGGCCGGGAGATGTCGGGGAGGTCCATGCCGCCGGGCTTACCGGGCCGGGCGGCGGCTTGGCAAGCGGGCGCGTTGACATCCGCGCGCCCCCTTGCGACCAGAGGCGGCATGACGAAGCCCATCCTCGCGGCCCTTGGCGGCACCGCCCTCTCGCCGCCGCCGGTATGGATGATGCGCCAGGCGGGGCGCTACCTCCCCGAGTACCGCGCCACCCGCGAGCAGGCGGGGGACTTCCTCGCGCTCTGCTACACCCCCGACCTCGCCGCGGAGGTCACGCTGCAGCCGATCCGGCGCTACGGCTTCGACGCGGCGATCCTCTTCGCCGACATCCTCCTCGTGCCGCAGGCGCTCGGCGCCGACCTGAGCTTCGTGGCCGGCGAGGGACCGCGGCTCTCCACCGTCACGACGCCCGCCGACCTCGCGCGGCTGCGGCCCGCCGACGCGGTCCACGACACGCTGGCGCCGGTCTACGAGACCGTCCGCATCCTCGCCCGCGCGCTGCCGGCCGAGACCACGCTCATCGGCTTCGCGGGCGCCCCCTGGACCGTCGCGACCTACATGATCGCCGGGCGCGGCACACCCGACCAGGGGCCCGCGCACGCGCTGATGGCCGCGGACCCCGCGACCTTCGACGCGCTGATCGAGCGGATCACCGAGGCCACCGTCGCCTACCTCTCGGCGCAGATCGAGGCGGGCGCGGAGGTGGTGAAGCTCTTCGACAGCTGGGCGGGCTCGCTCCCCGCGCCCGCCTTCGCGCGCTACGCGGTCGAGCCCGCGCGCCGCATCATCGCGGCGCTGAAGGCGCTCCATCCGGGCGTTCCGGTCATCGCCTTCCCGCGCGAGGCGGGGCCGCTCTATGCGGGCTTCGCGGCGGCGACGGGCGCCGACGCCGTGGCGCTCGACGATGCCGTCGACGCCGCCTGGGCCGCCCGCCACGTCCAGCCCGGCACCTGCGTGCAGGGCAACCTCGCGCCGCGCCACCTCGTCACCGGCGGGCCCGCGCTCGCCCAGGAGACGCGCCGCATCGTCAGCACCTTCGCGGGCGGCGCGCACATCTTCAACCTCGGCCACGGCATCACGCCCGACGCCGACCCCGACAACGTGGCGCGGATGCTGGAGGCGGTGCGGGGCTGAGCCTCACACCCATTTCGCGAGCGGCGGCAGGCTCATCAGCACGGCGTCGGGGTCGTGGCCGGTCTCGAGCCCGAACTTCGTGCCGCGGTCGTAGACGAGGTTGTACTCGGCATAGAGCCCGCGATGCACGAGCAGCGCCTCGCGGTCGGCCTCCGTCCAGGGCTCCCCGTGCCGCCGCTCGGCCAGGGGCCGCCAGGCCGGCAGGAACGCCGCCCCCACGGCGCGGGTGAGCGCGAAGTCCGCCTCCCAGTCGCCGCTCGCGCGGTCGTCGTAGAACACGCCGCCGACGCCGCGGGTGCGCTTGCGGTGCGGGATGTAGAAGTAGTCCTCCGCCCAGTCGCGGTAGCGTGCGTAGAGCCCGGCTCCATGCGGCTCGACGGCGGCCTCGAGCACGGCGTGGAAATGCGCCGTGTCCTCCGCGCGCGGCAGGCAGGGGTTGAGGTCGGTGCCGCCGCCGAACCAGGCGGCCGAGGGCGTCCAGAACATCCGCGTGTTCATGTGGACGGCGGGCGCATGGGGGTTCCGCAGGTGCGCGACGAGGCTGATCCCCGAGGCCCAGAACCGGGGATCGCCGGCGATGCCCGCGAGGTTCGGCCGCGCCGCCATCGCCGCCTGCGCCCGCGCGCCGAGCGTGCCATGCACGGTCGAGACGTTGACGCCGACCTTCTCGAACATGGCGCCGTCGCGCATGACGCTCATCAGCCCGCCGCCACCCTCCTCGCGGCGCGTCTCGCGCAGCTCGAACCGGCCCGGCCCGCCCGCCGCCGCCTCCATCGCCTCCATCGCCGCGCAGATCGTGTCGCGCAGCTCGCGGAACCAGGCGGCGGCGCGCGCCTTGCGGCTCTCGAAAGGGTCTGTCAACGTCGTCTCCGGCGGCATGTCGCGGCGCGACCATCCCGGATGCCGGCACCGATCGCAAGGCGGGATCGCCCGCGCCCTCCGAGGACCACGATGCGGTTCGCCCTCCTCCTTCTCCTTTTCCTGGCTGCCTGCGCCACGCCGCGCGAAAGCTGCAGCCGCGACGCCACGCGCGACCTCGCGGTGCTCGACGACCTGATCGCCGAGAGCCGGATCAACCTCGCGCGCGGCTACGCGCTCGAGCGCGAGCCCACGACGCGGGCGTCGTTCAACTTCTGCGCCGGAGACGAGTTGTTCTTCTGTTCGGCCAACGAAGCGGCCGTCCGGGTGCGCGCGGTCGCCATCGATCCGGGCCTCGAGGAGCGCAAGCTCGCCTCGCTTGTCGCCAAGCGCGCCCAGACCCGCGCCCGGACCGACGCCGCGATCCGCGCTTGCGCGTCGCGCTACGGCGCCTGATTCCGGCGCCCCATCCGGAGCGCGTCACCTGCCGCGAAGAGTGCGGAGCATCTCGTCGAGCGCGAGGGTAGAGACCTCCGATGATCGGACATCCGGTCCAGCGGCGTCGATGCTCGGGATGCCCCTTCCCCGGCGACTTGCCGTGAGGCGGGAGCCGCCGTTCGTGGACGCCGCAGCGATCAGACCGTGCCGAGCTGGTCCGTGGCCCCGCTGCCCCGTTCCGGCTCGGGCTCGGTCGCTCTGGAATGAGCCGCCCTTGGGCGTGCTCGGCCCCGCATGGCCGCGAGCATTCCGTCCAAGTGCCGATGCTTCAGAACTGCCAGGAGCGACGATCATGGGGCCGATTTCAATGGGCAGTGCGAGGAAACACGACAATGCCGGGAGACACGATGATGCCGGGAAACACGACAATGCCGACCGGATGGAGACCGGTTTCCTTCAAGAACGGAAGCACCGATGTCCGTGGGATCCTGCACCTCCCGGACAGGTTCGACGAGGCGCGGACCTACGCTGCTCTCGTGATCGTGACGCCCGGCAGCAGCGTCAAGGAACAGATCGGCGCGGTTTGGGGCGGAAAACTGGCCGAGCGCGGGTTCGTCGCTCTCGCTTTCGACCCCTCACATCAGGGGGAAAGCGGCGGCGAGCCTCGCGACCTTGAGGATCCGGCCACGCGGATCGAGGACGTGCGCTGCGCCGTCGACCACCTGATGACGCTTCCTTATGTCGGTGAGGAGCAGGTTGGCGTTCTCGGAATCTGCGCGGGCGGTGGCTACGCGGTGAACGCCGCTCTGACCGAACACCGGTTCAAGGCCGTGGGGACCGTCGTTGCCGTCAATATTGGGAGAGCGCGACGCCAGGGCTCGCTGTCCGCGACCGCTGTTGCCGAGATGCTGGAAGCGGTCGGCAAGCAGCGCACCCTCGAGGCGCGTGGCGGCGCGGCGCGAGGTGATCTCTGGATCCCCGACAACATGGAGGAGGCCAAGGCGGCCGGGATCACGGATCGCGACGTGCTCGACGCCGTCGAGTTCTACAGCGAACGCCGTCCGGCGGAGACCCGGACCAACCGGCGCAACTTCCGCAGCCTCGGGCCGCTCATGGCGTTTGATGCCTTTCACCTCGTCGGTGAACTGCTCACGCAACCCATCCAGATCATCGTGGGTGGCAGGCTTGGGACCACGCTCCAGTTCGAGGACGGCAAACTGCTGTTCGAGCGGGCGAAGAACAAGAAGGACCTGTTCGTCATCGAGGGCGCGGGCCATTACGAATTGTACGACAAGGATCAGTATGTCGACCAAGCGGTCGAGCGGTTGGACGGGTTCTACAAAGAATATCTGACTGCATGAGAAAACGGATACCGCTCGGGTTACGCGTCGTCGATATCCGTCGCGCCGGGATCGCGCAGCGGGCTGAGTTCGCCGCGCGCGACCATCTCGGGTCGCGTGGATGCGTACCGGTCGAGCATGTTGATTGCTTGAACCGGAGCGACGAGAAGCGTCGGGCAACTGGAGGCGATGCTTCGGGAGCGTCGCCGGCGCATCCTGATCGCCGATACGTCGAGGGCGGAAGCAGGGGGGCGACAAGGTCGTCTTCTGGACGTCGCTGATTTGATGTCTCGACCACCATGCTGGCTCACGGCGAGCCACCCTATGCTTGCGTCGATGCCGACGACCGCGGCTGCCGGTCGGCAAATCTCAGGCTGCGCCTTCCCGACCGGGTGAAAGGGACCGACCCGGCTCTGCTACGGCCCTGAAAAGCCCAAAGGGGCAAAGGCCCAATTCCCACCCGACGATCCCACAGTTCGGTTTCCCCGGAAAGTCGTTCCGCGAGCGGCGACGTCCCGCTGCAAAGATAAAAGGTGGCACCGTGGCCCGTCGAGGTCGGGGCCCGAGCCTGGCGGCGTTCGTCGTCCTGCCGATCCCGATGGCAGCCAACCTCGCGGTCCTCTCCCGCCTCGGCGGCATCGGCTACGGCCCCGGCGTCCTGCCTCTGGCCCGTCGCGTCCCTGCGATGGCGAGCGCGGCGATCTGCATCGTGGGCATCATGCGATCGGGGCCGGTCGATCCGCGCACGGGGCGGGTCACGTCCCGTTCCACCGGCGCCAAGGTCGGGCTCCTCCTCTCGACACTGGCGGTGATCTCGGCGTTCCTCCAGGTCCGGCGCGGCCCTCGCCTCAGAACGCCGGCGCCGCCGCCGCGTCGACCAGCCCACGCCCGCCGTCGACGGTGAGCACCTGGCCGGTGATGAAGCCCGCCCCCTCGGAGGCGAGGAACTGCACGGCCTCGACGAGGTCGGACGGTGGAGCGATGCGGCCGAGCGGCGTGGCGGCGATGATGGTCTCGCGCCAGTCGGGCGTCTCGCGAAGGGCGGCCTTCAGGCTCGCGCTCATCACGCTGCCGAAGGCGACCGCGTTGACGCGGATGCGCTTCGGCGCCATCGCCACCGCGAACGCGCGCGTCATCTGGTCGAGCGCCGCCATCGCGATGGCGTAGCCCATCAGCTCGGGCTGGGTGCGGGTGGCGGCGGTGGCGGAGATGTTGACGATGGCGCCGATGGTGCCCTCGTCGCGTCCGTCGCGCTCGGCCTGCGCGATCATCCGCTTGGCGACCCCCTGGCTCAGCCGGAGGCTCGTCAGCAGGTTCTGCTGCAGGAGCGGCTCGACCCCGTCCGCGTCGGGGTTGAGCGGGTCGGAGAGCGTGATCTGGCGGCTCGCGTTGACGAGGATGTCGATGCGGTCGAAGGCGTCCACGGTCGCCGACAGCAGGTTCGCGACGCAGAGCCGCTCGCGCAGGTCGCCGGCGAAGTAGCGCGCCGTGCCTTCGGTGTTGCCGATCTCGGCGGCGAGCGTGTCCTCGTCGAGATCGGCGAACATCACGTTGGCGCCGCGGGCGACGAAATGGCGCGCGATGGCGAGCCCCACGCCATGCGCCGAGCCGGTGACGATCGCCGTTCTGCCGTCGATCGAATAGGTCATTCCGTTCGCACCCCCGCCCGCGACCTTAGCCGGGTCCGCGCGGCAGTGCGAGGCGGGGCCGCCGGATGCGCGGCACGGATCGCCCGGAACGACCGTGTGGCGCCGATCTCCGTCACCTCGCGGAAGGCCCCGGCCAATGCGCGGTCGTAGGGCAGATGCCGGTTCGCCACCAGGTAGAGCGCGCCCGAGGGGCCGAGCATCCGCGCCGCCGCCGCGATGAAGGCGAGCCCAAGCCCCGGATCGGCGGCACGGCGGAGGTGAAACGGCGGGTTCATCACCACCGCGTCGAAGCGCTCCTCGGGGGCGAACGCCAGGGCGTCCGCCCAATGGAACCGCGCGCGCGGGTCGGTGATGTTGCGCCGCGCCGCCGCGAGCGCAGCGCGGTCGGCCTCGATGAGATGCACCTCGATGACGTCGGCGCGGCTCAGCACGGCATGGGCGAGAAACCCCCAGCCCGCGCCGAGGTCGGCGACCCGGCCCCGGAGCGAGGTCGGGAGCGCCCCGGCCAAGAGCGCCGATCCGGGGTCGATGCCATCGGACGAGAACGCGCCGGGCGCCGTCGAGAAGCCTTCGGGCAGCGTCACCGGCGCGTGCGACCAAGCCGACAGATCGACATCCGCCGCCGTGAACCGCCCGAGCTTGCCATGCGCCTTGGAGATCACGTCGAGCGCCACCCCACGGTCGCGCAGCGCGCGCAGCATGGCCTCGATCCCGTCGGTCTTCTGACCGTCCACCAGCACCGGGCCCCGCGTCGCCCGAACGGCTTCGGCCACCAGCGCCTCGCCTGCGGCACGGGCACGCGGCAGCACGACGATGGCCGCGGCGTAGGGCTGAGGCCCGCGCTCGAAACTGGTATGCCAGTTCTCCGCGATGAAGGCGTCGTGATCCGGGCGAAAGCCCGTCACGATGTCGGTGCGCTCGCGCGGCATCGCTGCAAGGTCCATCCCCGCGCGGGGACCGAGCACCGCGATGCGTCCCTCGGCGGGCAGCTCGACGAGCGCCAGCCGCGCGTCGAGCCCCGAGACCTCCGCCGCGTGAGCTATTCCTTTTCCATCGTGCACTGGAGCGGATGCTGATGCCGGCGGGCGAAGTCCATCACCTGCGCCACCTTGGTCTCGGCGACCTCGAAGGAGAACACGCCGACGACGGCGAGGCCCTTCTTGTGGACCGTCAGCATCAGCTCGAACGCCTGCGCGTGCGTCAGCCCGAAGAACCGCTCGAGCACATGCACGACGAACTCCATCGGCGTGTAGTCATCGTTGAGGATGAGCACCTTGTAGAGTGGCGGGCGCTGCGTCTTGGGGCGCGTCTTGGTGACGACGGAGCCTTCGCCGTCGCGGTCCGTGCGGTCGTCGGAAAGGCGGATGGCGGGCAGGGGCACGGGCGGATCGGCTCCGGGGTCATGGCGTCGGACATCGCGAATATAACCTCCGGGCCCATCGTGAAAAGGGGTCGCATGTCCGAATCGCAGGGATTGCCGCCGGCCCGGCCGCCGCGCTAGGCAGGGGCATGACGCTCACGACCGTCGCCTTCGACGCCGATGATACGCTGTGGGAGAACGAGACCTTCTTCCGCGACATCGAGGCGCGCTTTCTCGACCTGATGGCGCCGCATGTGCCGGGCACCGACCTCGGCGCGCGGCTCCTGGCCGCCGAGCGGCGCAACCTCGGGCGCTACGGCTTCGGCATCAAGGGGTTCCTGCTGTCGATGATCGAGACGGCCGTGGAGGCAAGCGAGGGCCGCGTGCCGGGCACGACGGTCGGCGCGATCATCGCGCTCGGCCATGAGATGCTCGCGCATCCGGTGCGCCTGCTGCCGCATGCGCGCGCCGCCGTCGTGGCCTGCGCGGCGCGCTGGCGGGTGATCCTCGTGACCAAGGGCGATCTTCTCGACCAGGAGCGCAAGCTCGCCGCCTCGGGGCTCGGGCCGCTCTTCGCCGCGGTCGAGATCGTGAGCGACAAGACGCCGGAGACCTACACGCGGGCGTTCGACCGGCACGGCGACGGCGCCGCGCGCGCGGCGATGGTGGGCAATTCGCTGGCGTCCGACGTGCTGCCGGCGCTCGCCGCGGGCGCCTGGGCCGTCCACGTGCCCGCGGCGACCGAATGGGCGCTCGACCGTGCCGAGCCGGGGCCGCCGCATCCCCGCGGCCTCTTCGCGGCGGACCTCGGCGCGGTGCCGGAGCTGCTCTTTGGCATCGCCTGAGCGTTGCGCGCGCGCCGCATCAGCGTCGAGTCGTTAGGGCTTGGAAAGTCCGGGGTATTCCGACCGGCAGCCCTGTGCTAGGCGTCGAGGGGAGCAGTGACGCCCACCAAAAAACCGGGCGCGATCGGGGCAGCAGAAGGACAGGCGGCGTGCAGACATGTGTCGGACGGCCGGCCCGGTACGGGCGGATGACGACTGCCTGGCCGGCGGCGGCCCTTGCCGCGGGGGTCTGGTTCGTGACCGCGCTCGCCGCCGTGGCGGCACCCTTCGCGGCCTACGTGATGGACGCGCGTTCGGGCCAGGTGCTCTATTCGGAAAACGCCGATACGCGCCTGCATCCGGCGTCGCTGACCAAGATGATGACGCTCTACATCACCTTCGAGGCGATCAAGCGCGGCGAGATTTCGCTCGACACGATGGTGACGGTCTCGCGCAACGCGGCGTCCGAACCGCCGTCCAAGCTCGGGCTCCGTACCGGCCAGAAGATCGCGCTGCGCTACCTGATCCGGGCCGCCGCCGTGAAGTCGGCCAACGACTGCGCGACGGCCATCGGCGAGGCGGTCGGCGGCAGCGAGACCAAGTTCGCCGCCCGGATGAACCGTACGGCCGCGGCGCTCGGCATGAAGAACACGACGTTCCGCAACGCCAACGGTTTGACCGCCGACGGCCACCGCTCGACCGCGCACGACATGGCGCTCCTCGGGCGGCACCTCTTTTACGACCACCCAGAGTTCTACAACATCTTTTCGCGTCGCTCGACGGACGCCGGGGTGAGCCA
Source organism: Paracoccaceae bacterium (assembly GCA_965219015.1). GTDB lineage: Bacteria > Pseudomonadota > Alphaproteobacteria > Rhodobacterales > Rhodobacteraceae > CBDCNH01. The sequence goes on along the minus strand of CBDCNH010000005.1, from coordinate 476,056 downwards.
GGTCTACAGCACCAACCGCCGCTTCCTCGACAGCTACGCGGGCGCCGACGGGATCAAGACCGGTTACACCGGCCCCGCGGGCTTCAACCTCGTGGCCTCGGCGGACCGCGGCGGCGTGCGGATCATCGCGGCGGTCTTCGGCGGCACCTCGACGGCGCAGCGCAACGCGAAGATGACGCAGCTTCTCGACCTCGGCTTCAAGAAGGCACCCCGCGGCGCGCCGGTCAGGAAGCCGGATCTCCCCACCTACCTCGTGGCGGACGCCGATTTGGGTGACGACGGGCCGGAGGATCTGGCAGGTGCGGGCGACAAGAACCGCGCGGCGGGCAAGACCCTGCGCCTGCAGCTCGCCGTCACCCGGAGCCCGCGGCCATCGGCACGGCCCGACACGACGGTGGCGATGCGCGACACGATCGCTTCGGTTCTCGAGGACGTGACCGCAGACGCGACGCCGCTCGCGGTCGCCGCGGCCGAGGTTCAGGTCGCCACCGCCGAAGATCCCGCGCCGGCGCGTCGCCCCGAAGCTCTCGTCGCGGCACCCGAGGTTGCCGAGCCGACCGCCTTGCCGGTCCCCGAAGGCCAGACGGTGCTCGCCGCCGACGCAGGTCCGGCCGGCCTCGACGGGACCGATCTCGTGGGCACGGTCGCCTCCGCCATCGTCTCGGACGTGACCGAGGCGACGGCCCCCGAGCCGGTCGAGGAAAGCGTCGAGCTGGCCGCGCTTGCCCCGAGCGCCGGCACGATACTGCCGCGCCGGCGGCCCGATCCGCTAAAACTCCTCGCCGAGCCGGTTGCCGCCGCGGCGCAGCAGGCGGCGCCCGAAGTGGTGAGCCGGATGTCGACCTCGGGCGGTCGGTTCTGGTCGATCACGCTCGGCAAGTACCCCTCCCCCGCCGAGGCCGACCGCGTGCTCCTGAAGACCGCGCTCGCGGAGTCGGGCGTGCTCGGCGAGAGCCTTCGCAAGGTGGTGCGCCGCAAGACCGGCTGGGAGGCCAATTTCGTCGGCCTGAGCCAGGACAGCGCCGACCTCGCCTGCCGCCGCCTGCAGGCGCGGCGCATCCTGTGCTTCACGGTGAGCCCGTGAGCCCCGGTCCCGGCTACGTTCTGCCGCCGCCGCCCGTGCCGAGCGTCGCCGTCGCGGGGTCGGACGACCGTTTCGCGGTGCGGCGGATCTTCTGCGTCGGGCGGAACTACGTCGAGCACGCGCGCGAGATGGGCCACGACCCCGACCGCGAGCCGCCGTTCTTCTTCACGAAGCCCGCGGACGCGCTCGTCGGCGACGGCGCGACGCTCGACTGGCCGGCGGCGACGTCGGAGCTGCACTTCGAGGGGGAGCTCGTGGTCGCCATCGGCACCGGCGGGCGCGACATCGCGGCGGCGGACGGCTGGGCTCACGTCTGGGGCTGCGCGCCCGGCAACGACCTCACGCGCCGCGACCTGCAGGCGGTGGCGAAGGCGGCGCGGCGGCCCTGGGACATGGCGAAGGGGTTCGACGCCTCGGCGGTCTGCGGCGCGCTGGTGCCGCTTGGCGACGCCGGCGACCTCGAGGCCGCGCGGCTGACGCTGGCGGTCAACGACGGCGTGCGGCAGACGGCGGCGCTGTCGGAGATGATCTGGCCCGTGCCCGACGTGATCGCGGCGCTCTCGGGGCTGGTGGCGCTGGCGCCCGGCGACCTGATCTACACCGGCACGCCCGCGGGCGTGGGCGCGCTCGTACGGGGCGACGTGTGCCGCGTGAGCATCGACGGGCTCGGGTCGGTCACGACGACGTACCGCTGAGGAGCGCCTCGACCTCGGCGAGGCTCGGCATCGACGGCGCGGTGCCCGCCCGCGTCACCGAGATCCCCGCGACCGCCGCGCCGAAGCGCACCGCCGCCACCGGGTCCATGCCGCGCGCGAGGCCCGCCGCGAGCCCCCCGTTGAAGGCGTCGCCCGCGCCCGTGGTCTCGACGACCGGCCCCGCGGCGATGGCGGGCACCACCTCCGAGCGCCCGGCGGTGTGGTAGAGCGCGCCCGCGGCCCCGAGCGTGATGATCGCCGTGCCGACGCCACGGGCAAGGAACGCGTCGCCCGCGCGCCGCGCCTCGTCGGCGCTCGACACCGGCAGGCCGGTCAGCTCGGCCGCCTCGGTCTCGTTCGGGGTCACGTAGTCGCAGAGCGCGAGCAGCGCGTCGTCGAGCGGCTGCGCTGGGGCGGGGTTGAGGATCGTCGTGACGCGCGCCGCGCGCGCGACCTCGAGCGCGCGCCGCGCGGTCTCGAGCGGCTGCTCGAGCTGCGTCACGAACACGCCCGCGCCCTCGATGAGCGCGCTCTGCGCGTCGATGTCGGCGGGCGTGATGAGGCTGGCGGCTCCGGGGCTGATGATGATCGCGTTGTCGCCGGTGCCGTCCTCGATGAAGATGTAGGCCGCGCCGGTGTAGCTCTCGGGCGTCTCGATGGCGGCGGAGGCCACGCCCGCCGCGGCCCAGGTCTCGCGCGCCATGCCGGCGAAGGCGTCGGCGCCGAGCCGCGTCAGGATCGTCACGTCGGCGCCGAGCCGGCCCGCGGCGACCGCCTGGTTCGAGCCCTTGCCGCCGGGGCCGAGCACGAACGAGCGCCCGAGGATGGTCTCGCCGATCCGGGGCTGGCGGGCGGCGCGGTAGGCGGTGTCGGCGACGAAGACGCCGAGGATGACGACGGGCTTCATGCGTCAGGGCCGAGCTGCACCTCGGGGGCGAACACGCCCTTGCGGAACGCGAAGCAGCCGTAGAAGCGGCGCTCCGAGGTCTGGATCACCGCATAGGCCTCGCGCGCGCGATCGTAGAACGCGAAGCGCTCGATGGGACAGAGCGGCATCGCCTCGCCCGCCGCGGCGTCCACCTCGGCCTGCACCTCCTGCATCACCGGCAGGATCGTGTCGGGCTCGCCGACGACCTGCATCCGCGCCACCGCGTCCTCGACGAAGGTGTCGAGCGGCAGCAGCGCCAGCACCGCGCGGACGACCTCGACGACGGGCCGGTCGATGCGGAGGAGCTCGCCCCGCACGGTGTCCTCGGCGACCGAGGCCGCGGGGAAGTTCGCGTCGCAGATCACGAGGTCGTCGCCGTGGCCCATCGCGCGAAGCGCGTGCAGCACCTCGGCGTTGAGGATGGGCGGGATGCCCTTCAGCATGGTCGGCTCCTTCAGAGGCTGCGGATCAGGTCGGCGACGGCACGGCCGAGCGCCGCGTGCGCGGGGCCGTCGAAATGCACGCCGTCGACGGGGGAGGACGCGACGACGGTGCCTGCGTCGAGGTACGTGGCCCCGGTGCGTTGCGCGGCTGCGGCATAGAAGGCGGCCAGCTGACGCGACTTCGCCGCGCCGCCGGCATAGATCTCGGCGAGGCAGCCCGCCTCGAGGACCGGCGGCGGCGCGATGAGGAGGAGCCGCGGCGGCCCGCCGTCCGGGCCCGCGCCGCTCGCGAAGGCCGCGCGCAGGAGGCGCTCGACGGCGCGCGCGATCTGCACCGCGGGCATGGCGAACTGCGCCTTGAGGTCGTTGGTGCCGAGCATCACCGCCACGAGGTCGATGGGCTGGTGGCTCTCGAGCACCGCGGGCAGCACGGCGAGCCCGTTCTTGTGCGCGCCCGAGACCGGGTCGTCGTGGACGGTGGTGCGGCCGCCGAGCCCCTCGTCGATCACCCGCCAGCCCGGCCCGAGCCCGGCGGCGAGAACGCCCGGCCAGCGTTCCTCCGGCCCGAGCCGGCGGGCGCCGTCGAGGCTCGTCATCGGCAGCGTGCCGTGCGTGTTGCTGTCGCCGTAGAGGAGGACCGTCCTCACAGCCGCAGCCCCGTGCCTGCGTCGAACACGTGCGCCTGCGCGGGATCGGGGGCGAGATGCACCGTCTCGCCGGGACGGAACGCGTGGCGCTCGCGGAACACCGCGACGAGCTCGGCGCCGGCGAACTCGAGGTAGACCATCGTCTCGGAGCCCGTGGGCTCGATCACGCGGACGCGCGCCGGGAAGCCGTCCGCGTCGAGGCGGAGGTGCTCGGGCCGGATGCCGTAGACGACCGCGCGACCGGGCTCGGCGCCGTTCGCCGCGAGCACGGTGCCGCCGGCCGCGACGCCGCCCGCCTCGGTGCGTCCCGCGACGAGGTTCATCGCGGGCGAGCCGATGAACTCGGCGACGAAGAGGTTCGCCGGGCGGTCGTAGAGGTCGAGCGGCGAGCCCACCTGCTCGATCCGGCCGGCCTGCATCACCACGATCTTGTCGGCCATCGTCATCGCCTCGATCTGGTCGTGCGTCACGAACACCGTCGTGGTGCCGAGGCGCTGGTGCAGCTCCTTGATCTCGGCGCGCATCTGCACCCGGAGCTTCGCGTCGAGGTTCGAGAGCGGCTCGTCGAAGAGGAACACCTGCGGTGCGCGCACGATCGCGCGGCCCATCGCGACGCGCTGGCGCTGGCCGCCCGAGAGCTGGCGCGGGTAGCGGTCGAGGTAGTCGGCGAGCCCGAGGATGTCGGCCGCCGCGCGCACCCGCTCGGCGACCTCGGCCTTGCGGACGCCCGCGACCTTGAGCGCGAAGCCCATGTTCGCGGCGACCGTCTTGTGCGGGTAGAGAGCGTAGGACTGGAACACCATCGCGATGTCGCGCTCGGAGGGCGTGAGGTCGTTGACGGTGCGCGCCCCGATGCGGATGTCGCCGCCGGTCACGCTCTCGAGCCCCGCGATCATCCGCAGGAGCGTGGACTTGCCGCAGCCCGAGGGCCCGACGAGTACCGCGAACTCGCCGTCGGCGATGTCGATGTCGACGCCGTGCAGCACCTCGACCGCGCCGTAGGACTTATGGAGCCCGCGGACCGTGACCTCTGCCATCTGCCCTCCCCGGCGCTCCCAAGCGACGCTAGCGGCTGCCAAGGGGGCTGTCTATGCCGAGACATCTTGCCAACTTTGTCGACGTGGTAGAAGAAACCATTCGACGCAGTTCTGCTTCAGGCTGAGACATACTCTAAAAAGTTTAGTACCTGATTCTTCTGTGAAAAAAGCCCATCGACCTTGTCTCCATTAGAGAATTTGATAATAACTTCGTATTTTTGAAATTCTCCAGTTGGAAGCTTTGCATCAAATTCTCGTAGAAAGTTGGCGGCGTAATCTACGCTAGAGAACTCAAAAGAGGAACCAAACAAAGGTAGTATAACCACACGATCTACTATTCGATCAAGTTTCTCACGGAGCTTAAGGAAGAACAGGTCGAAGGCTTGTCGATTTGAGCCTACAAGCAATCCTTTCAAGCGCTGTCTGTCACCAAATGACAAATCTGATATCTTCTCATTACAACTTCGGAACTCCTCATCCGATGTCCCCTCATCGAAACGTGCATCAATGCCAATTTCAGCAAACGCCATCACAATTGAATTATAAGGGAGGTGAACGACCGAGAAATTATGTGAGATAAGTTGATTCAGTGATGGGCGCGTAAATTCACCTGCCAAAACTGCTCCTAAAAAAGGACGATCGTATCGATATTTCTCAGCAATCGGTAAAATCGCACCTTGTATCTCCTGCACCTTATTCTTCGAATGCTTAGTATATCGCCTCCATGCGGCTTCGATAAACGCAACAGGCCGTCCTTGAACCCCGGGCGACACTGCCTTCTCTATGACAAAATCCAGATCGTGGCTATTACCATAATAGTCCTGCCAAGAAAGTTTCTTACCCTTACGGACACCCGCACGAATTCCGTGCTTATCAAGAAATAACCCTCGACCATCAGAAAACTCCTGCAACACAGGTTGTAAAATCTCTTCAAGCATCTCACCAATAATTTGTCCAAAGCGGTGCGCGGGAGACTCCGCCATGATCCTAGCTCCTCAGCCAAAGGTTACCCTCTAAAAGCGGAACGCGGTGCTTTCGGTTCTTCCACTTCAGGTTTCGGTCACGTACCTTCTCAAAACCACTATAGGTAAATCCTGATGCGACTGCGAGCCGTGTCAGCCATGATTCGACTGGAACATGCACCCCGTAGGGAGCGGAGTCCCCAATCACAAAGCACAAGCTTGCGCCGGGCTTACAGAGAGGACGTAACGCATTGAATGTTTTAGCTAAATCTCCGAAATAGGCAGCTATCATTGTGTGATAAGTTTTTCTTCCAGCCCTAGTCTCACGCACACGCGAAAGCTCTGAGCAGACGTCCGTCAAGTCTTCTCTAATTGAGGAGATCCCGGGCTCCTTTAAGAGGTCAGCTAACTCAAGTTTCTCGGCAGCGCTATGCTGAGAGCATGACCGCACCAAGCGATGCCTTACTGCACCTTGCAGGTCTCTCCAACTACTCACTTCGCCCCAGAATGTCATTTCAAGGCGAGTTGCGTCCGCGTAATCGTAGTTATTAGGGTATGGAGGAGACGTGAGAACCTGACCAACCTTGCCTTTCAGCGCGCCGAAGCTTTGTAAAGTGCGCGAGTCATCGAGACGTAAATCAGAATTAAAAGACGACCCGACCTTCTTGAGCTCACACATATCGAGACAAAACATTTCTAAGGTCTCTTGAAATCCTTTAAATGGGTCAGTAACCCTTACTTTAGACCTTTTTGGAAGTACATACTGCCATTGAGCCGTTCCAACGCCACTACATTTTCTAAGTAATGCCGTGATAACTAGCCATAAAAGGTTAGCAATGGCCGGATCACTCTCAGGTTGCTCAATTAATACGCTCTTTAGAGCATCAAGCCGCCGCAAAACTTCTGGTGTATAACAATCTACTAGGAGTTGTGGAGGCTGATCACGAATTGTTTCAACTTGCGCAATTGCCGAAGAAAGTAGTCGAGCTCCAGCGTCAAATAGATGACGCTCGTCTGCTGACCAGCAAAGCTTTGCACGCGCAATACGCGCAACAAACGGATGGTTTTCACTCCCCACATTTGGTCTGTTACATCGCTGGGCTGCAAGCAAAGTCGTACCGCATCCAGCAAAGGGATCAAACACGATGTCCTCTTCATTTCCGCCACTCGATCGAAGCACTGACTCCGCCCATTGCGCGGAGAAGCCAGCGGAATACCGAAACCAACGATGCACCGGTAACCTCATGTTGTCGGTGAAGGCACCGGAGCGCTCAGTTTGCATTATAGCTCCACTTAGTTGTTTCTCGTGGATTAATATCTAACATTCTGCTATCTCGAAGATGCTCGCCAAGGTTTTATAGCATTATAATCTCACTCTTATTCGTGGCAGTTGCGTTTTTCGTAACCCGTGAAAACTGGCCGTCTAAGTCGTCCTATTATATAGGCGAAACGTTTGGCGTAACGCAACGTGTAAAACGTTGAAGCAGAGCATCGCGCCGCGCGATTCTTTCTTAGACAGCCAAGGGTCTGAACGAGCTTGGCGTTACTCTCCAGCGCCCCGTTGACAGGGTACGCGGTTCGGCCATCATCGGCGCCGGGACGCGGGCGCCGGCGACGCGCCGGGCCGCGCCGGATCTGGGAGGGTCGGCATGAAGGTCGGATTGTACGAGGCGCTCGTCGCCGGGCGGATGACGCGGCGCGGGATGCTGCAGGGGGCCGCGAGCCTCGGCGCACTGGCCGCGGCGTCGGGCGGGCTCACGGGCGCGCTGGCGGGCCGGGCGGCGGCGCAGTCCTCGCTCCGGGCGGAGATCCTGAAGATCCCCGGCGTCGGCGCCGGATCGCCGACGGACGCCGACTGGCAGAAGGTGGGCGCGATGTGCCTCGACGCCACCAAGGCCGCGGTCAAGGAAGGCGAGTTCGCGGGCGTCGAGCTGACCTTCATGGGGCTCAACAACCAGAACCTGCACAACTTCCTCTTCCGCGGCTTCCTGAAGCCCTGGGAGGACTACACCGGCGCCAAGATCGCGTGGATCGACCTCGCGCAGGCCGACTACAACGCGCGCCTGCAGCAGTCGATCGCCACCGGCACGGTGGACTTCGACCTCTGCGAGATGGGGGCGCCCTTCGAGGGCGACGTCTGCGGCAAGGGCCTCGCGAGCGTGATGCCGGACTGGGTCGCCCAGCAGATCGAGATGGACGACTACGTGGGCTACCTCAAGGCGCCCGTGGGCACCTGGGACGGCAAGACCTACCGCGTGTCGGTCGACGGCGACTGCCACAACTTCAACTACCGCACCGACTACTTCGCGGACGACGCGCTCGCGGAGGCCTGGAAGGCCGCGGGCAACGACACGCCCTGGGCCGCGCCGCGGACCTGGCAGCAGGTGCAGGCGGTCACGAAGTTCCTCAAGGGCAAGAACGATCCCTTCGGCGGGCAGGCCTACGGCTACCTCGACCCGCTGAAGGGCTGGGGCGGGTTCGGGTTCTACTTCCTCGAGAGCCGCGCCACCGCCTACGCCAAGCACCCCGACGACAAGGCCTGGCTCTTCGATCCCGACACGATGAAGCCGCGCGTCAACAACCCGGCCTTCGTGCGCGCGATCCAGGACGTGCTCGACGTGCTCGCGGACCAGCCGGCGGACCAGCTCAACGCCGATCCGGGCACGGTCGCGTTCCAGCAGTTCCTCGCCGGCACCGGCTCGATGTGCGCCTGGTGGGGCGACGTCGGCTCGTCGTCGCAGACCTCGGACGGGTCGGTCGTCGGCGAGGTGGTGGGCTTCGACATCCTGCCGGGATCGGACGACGTGTGGAACCATGCCAAGGGCGCATGGGAGACGCTGGCATCGGGGCCGAACTTCGCGCCGAACATGGCCTATCTCGGCTGGGGCGTCTACGTGATGGCGCGCGTCGACGGCGACGAGAAGAAGCACCGCGCGGCGTGGTCGGCGGCGGCGCATCTGGGCGGCAAGGATCTGTCGCTCTGGTGCTCGGCCTATCCGTCGGGCTTCCAGCCCTACCGCAACAGCCACTTCAACATCGAGGAATGGACCGAGGCCGGCTACGACCCGACGTACATCCAGAGCTACCTCGACTCGGAGCAGAACTCCTACAACCACCCGAACGCCGCCCTCGAGCCGCGCATCCCCGGCATCTTCCAGTACTACTCGACCGCCGAGGACGAGCTCGCGAAGGTCTATGCGGGCCAGTTCAGCGCGCAGGAGGGTGCGGACAACATCGCCGCGGCCTGGGAGAAGATCACCGACCAGATCGGCCGCGACAGCCAGATCAAGCTCTACAAGGCCTCGCTCGGGCTCTAACCGCTCCGCCCGGTCCCCGCGCGGGGGCCGGGCCGCCAGCCCGCGTCGGTCGAGGGCGACACCCGGTCGGCGCAACGGGTTGTGCGGAAGCATTTCGACGCTGAAGCCGGCATCTCAGGCTTGCGGGTGCGCACGCACAAAACGGGTCATGGACAACTTGCCGCCGATCAACGGTGGACGGTCCGAGCCCGGGTCGCCGCAGGTCTGATCGCGGCGCTTGGGACGCGGGCCGGTCCGCCCGCCGGGACGCGCCGGAGGCGGCAGACTACTCCTCAACCTCGGTCTCCGGGCGGTCGTCGCCGGACGCAACCTCGTCGTGCCAGAGGCCCTTGTCGTCCTCCCACGAGATGCCGGTCGTCTCGTCGGGGCGCTGCTGCTCCACCGCGGCGCGGCGGGCCGCCTCGAGGGCGGCGTCATGCGTCGGATAGGGCTCAGAGAACGTGCCGCGCGCCTCGTAGGCCCAGCCGCCGTCGTGCTCGATCACACGGTAGGTGATGTGCGCCATGCTCAGGCCCCGTCCACCTGATCGCGCGTCGTCTCGAAGAGGAACCAGACGCGCTCCTCGGCCTCGTCGATCCAGTTCTCGAGGAGGCTCGCCGTCGCCACGTCCTCGTGCTCGTCGCAGAGCTCGTGGACGCCGCGCATCCACTCGGTGAGCCGCTCGTTGTCGTCGCGAAGCTCCGCCAGCATGTCCTTCGGCGTCACGTAATCCGCATCGTTGTCGGCCATGCGCTTGAGGCGGTTGGCGTGTCCGATCGAGCGCAGCGTGGTGCCGCCGAGCTTGCGGGCGCGCTCGGCGATGGCGTCGGTGGTGGCGAGGATCTCGGTGGCCTGATCGTCGAGCATCAGGTGGTAGTCCCGGAAATGCGGGCCCGACATGTGCCAGTGGAAGTTCTTCGTCTTGAAATAAGCCGCGAAGACATCCGCCAGGAGCTCGGTCAGCGCCCCCGAGATGTCTTCCCGCGCATTCTGCCCGAGCTTCGTCGGCGTGCGGAGCGGCGCGGTGCGCTCGGTCTTTGCGTCTCTGGTCGCCATGTAAGATCTCCTCTGGGGGCTCGCGGCTCAATGGCGGCGAGGCGCGCGCGGTTCCAAGGATGCGGGGCCAGCGCGAAGCGGACCCGGAGAGGCCGGCGCGCGAAGGCTTAACAGCCGCCGAGCGCCCGGCTAGGCTCCACGGCATGGCCGCCCTTCTCCACGACCGCCTCCACACCGTCGCGTCGCTCGCGCCGACGCCGGGCCGCGTGCGGGCGGGCCGCGCGCTCGCCTGGGGCACGGGCGCGCTTCTCGTCGGCGTCTTCGCCTGGCAGGCGGCGGCGGCGCGCGGGCTCGTCGGCCCCGCGTTCCCGACGTGGCGGCCGGTGCTCTGGGCCTACGTGCTCTGGGCCGTCGCGGTGACGGCCGCGCAGCCGATGATCCACGGCGAGCGCGGCAAGCGGGCGCTCTTCGTGCTGCCGGCGGTGCTCTTCACCGTCGCGATGGTGGTGTTCCCGCTCATCGCGGGCGTGTTCATCGCGCTCTCGGACTGGAACCTGTCGAACCCGAACGGCCCGCGCTTCAACGGCACCGCGAACCTCGTCCAGATGTGGCGCGACCCGTTCTACTGGAACGCGCTCGGCAACATGGTGTGGTACGTGCTCGCCATCGCCGTCGAATACGCCATCGCCTTCGGGCTCGCGCTGCTCCTCAACTCGGAGATCCGGGCGCGGAAGTTCTGGCGCGTGACGTTCCTCTTGCCGCTGATGCTGAGCCCGGTCGCGGTGTCGTGGATGATCGGCAAGTCGATGCTCGAGCCGCGCTTCGGTCCCATCGCGCACCTCGCCCGCGCGCTCGGCTGGGAGGATCCCGCGTTCTTCGCCTCGCCGGCGCTCGCGCGGTTCAGCATCATGGCGATGGACGCCTGGACCTTCATCCCGTTCATGATGATCATGCTGCTCGCGGGGCTGCAGAGCCTGCCGCGCGAGGTGCTCGAGGCCGCCCGCGTCGACGGCGCGCGAGGCTGGACGACGTTTCGCGAGGTGGTGTTCCCGCTGATGCTGCCGGTGAGCGTCACGGTCCTCGCGATCCGGCTGATCTTCAAGCTGAAGCTCGCGGACATCATCATCACCGTCACCTCCGGCGGCCCCGGCGGCGCCACCGACAGCGTCACGAGCTTCATCTACCGCGAGTACCGCGACCGCTCCAACGTGGGCTACGGCACGCTCCTCGCGATGGTCTACCTCGTGCTCATCGTCGTGGTGGTGACGCTGCTCCTCGGCCTCGCCAACCGCGCGCTGCGGCGCAGCCACGGGATCGACCAGTGAGCCGCGCGCTCGCGGGCCGGGCCGCGATCTACGGCGCGCTCGTCCTCTGGTCGGTGATCTGCCTGTTCCCGATCTACTGGTCCGTCACCACCTCGTTCAAGGCCGCCGCCGACGTCACGCAGGGGCGCATCGTGCCTTGGGTGGACTTCACCCCGAAATGGATCGGCTGGCGCTCGCTCGGCCTCTCGCCCGAAACCATCGGGCAGGTCTCGACCGTCCGCGCCGAGTTCCTGCGCCGGTTCTGGAACTCCGTCGTCACGTCGGTCGCCGCCTCGGCGCTCGCGGTGGTGCTGGGCTCGCTCGCGGCCTACGGGCTCTCGCGGTTCTCGTTCCGCTTCGGGTTCATGCGGAACAAGGACATCTCGTTCTTCTTCCTCAGCCAGCTCATCCTGCCGCCGGTGGTGCTGGCACTGCCGTTCCTCGTCCTTTACAAGGAGCTCGCCCTCACCGACAGCCGCGTCGGGCTCGTGATGATCTACACGCTGACGGTGTTGCCGATCGTGGTGTGGATCATGCGCGACCAGTTCACCTCGATCCCGATCGAGCTCGAGGAGGCGGCGCTCGTCGACGGCCTCGGCATCTGGGGCGCGTTCCTGCAGATCGTGCTCCCGATTGCGCTGCCGGGGATGGTGGCCGCGTTCATCCTGAGCCTGGTGCTGACCTGGAACGAGTACTTCTTCGCCGCCCTCCTCACCTCGACGCGCGCCAACACGCTGCCCGTGATGGTCGCGAGCCAGACCGGCAGCCAGGGCATCAACTGGTGGGCAATGGCCGCCCTCTCCACCGCCGCCATCGCCCCCCTCGTCGCCGTCGGCATCGCCCTCGAGCGCTTCATCATCAAGGGCATGGCGGCGGGGGCGGTGAAGTAGGGTGGGGCGAGGTGGGCTTGCGACGCAATAAAATTACGACCAAGATAAAGCTCATACAAGCAATGCCATCTCAACTTTTCTGATGAGCGCATCCTTACACTTTATCCATTTTCTTACGCGAAGCTTGTGGATTCGATAGATTCTTACAAACTCTGCGTTTGGAAAGCAATCGTCCGGATAAGCAGACGTCCGCTCAAAGTCATCTTCAGTAATATCTAGGACACTTGATCTGATCTCTGGTTCGCAGATGCGTGCAATTTTGCGAGCTATGATTTGAAAAGAGAAAAATCCGCACAATCGACTTTGGAGTCAAAATGAGCTGAGAAGTTCTGGAAAAGAAGTTCAAGCTGTTCGCTCGTATTCTTTTCTAAGGCTCGCAAGTCGGTGCTGAAATCCTCTATCGCGTCATTTTGCCCCCGAAACGGAAATGAAATTACCCTCGCCACGAAGCCAGCCAGTGAAGCAAACAGGATGAACTGAAAGCCGACGAGCCACGCCCACAGAGGAAGCGCCCTACCTGTCCAACCGAACAACTCAAGTAAGCGCGGCGGGCCAAACTGACTGGAAACGGTGTCATAAATAGCAAGAAAGGCGATGACGCCGCCGAAAAGTCTGACAAAGACCGGCTTCAGTAATTCTGACGTAAAAGATGCAAGCTTGTTCATGAAAGTCTCTTCAGAGTTGACAGGCTTTACTAACAAGACGGCTTTGACAACTGCGCCTACTCCATGTTGGTGTGCCGCGACTTCATGGCCACGAAATCGGCGCCGAGCAGCTCGCAGAGGCGCAGCACCATGACCTCCGCGAGCACGAAGAGCGCGCCCTCGAAGGCGGAGCCCATCGGCAGGAGGCCCGGCGCCGCCTCGTCGCTCGCCATCGTTCGCGCGGGCATCACGAGCACGTGGTCGGCGAAGGCCGCCTCCGGCGTGCCCGTCTCGGCGGTGACGAGGAGGACGCGGCCGCCGTCGTCCTTCACGCGGCGCATCACCGCGAGCACCGTGCCGAGCCCGCCCGGCCCCGAGCAGGCGACGAGGAGGTCGCCGTGCGCGATGGGCGGCGCGGTCATCTCGCCCGCCACCCCGACGCGGAGCCCGAGGTGATGGAGCCGCATCGCGAGCCCCTTCATCGCCAGCATCTCGCGCCCGCAGGCCATCACCGCGACCGCGCCCGCCTCCGCGATCATCCGGCACGCCGTCTCGCGCGCGGCCGGGTCCACCGCCCCCGCCGCCGCCCCGATCTCAGCCAGCACGCCCTCCGTTGCGTCGTCCATCCCGTCCTCCCTGATCGCGTCGACCCTAGCACGCGAAGGTGGGGCAGGAAGCCCGTGGTGGGACGGGCGATCTCGGACTCCCGTCGCATGGAAATCTCGTCTGCGGGCACGTCCCGCGGGAGTCGCCGCGGACCGCCGTGCGGACCGCGCCTCGCCGTCCGGCCGGCCGGCGCGGTCCCGGCGACGCCAGCAAATCCCTTTGACCGCCCGGCGCTTTCCCGGCACACACGCACGATGCGGACGCGGCACTGGGACAGGCTCGGGAACGGCGGGCTCACGCTGACGGAGCTCGGCTTCGGGACGGCGCCGCTCGGCAACCTTTACCGCGCGATCACCGAGGACGCGGCGCAGGCGGCGCTCGAGGCGGCCTGGGAGGGCGGCGTGCGGGTCTACGACACCGCGCCGCTCTACGGGCTCGGGCTCGCGGAGACGCGGCTCAACCGCTTCCTGCGCGGCAAGCCGCGGGACGCCTACGTGCTCTCGACGAAGGTGGGGCGGATCATGGCGCCCGCGACGCCCGAGACGCGGACGGGCATCGGCAAGTTCTTCGACGTGCCGGCGCGGCGCGAGGTCTACGACTACGGTTACGACGGCGTGATGCGGTCGGTCGAGCACTCGATGGAACGCCTCGGCGTGGACCGGATCGACGTGCTCCACGTCCATGACCTCTGCGTCTTCACGCATGGCTCGAAGGCGGAGAGCGACCGGCGCGTCGACCAGTTCATGGCCGGCGGCTACGACGCGCTCGTCGAGCTGCGCCGCAGCGGCGCGATCCGGGCCTTCGGGGCGGGGATCAACGAGTGGGAGGTCTGCGAGGCGCTGGCGCGGCGCGGCGACTTCGACCTTTTCCTGCTCGCGGGCCGCTACACGCTCCTCGAGCAGGCGGCGCTCGAGACGTTCCTGCCGCTCTGCGAGGCGCGCGGCATCGGCATCGTGCTCGGCGGGCCCTACAACTCGGGCATCCTCGCCTCGGGCCCGGTCGAGGGGGCGTTCTACAACTACGAGGTCGCGCCGCCCGAGATCCGGGCCCGCGTGGCGGCGATCGAGGCGGTGTGCCGCGGCCACGGCGTACCGCTCGCGACCGCGGCGCTGCAGTTCCCGCTCGGCCATCCCGCGGTGCTGTCGGTGATCCCGGGCGGGCAGAGCGCCGCTGAGACGCGCGCGAACCTCGACGCGATGGCGGAGGCGGTGCCGCCCGCGCTCTGGGCCGACCTCAAGGCCGAGGGGCTCGTCCGGGCCGACGCGCCGACGGGCTAGCGACGAAGCGCGTTGCGGCGGCGACCGCGGCGGCCAGCGCCGCGGGCTCCGGCTCCGCACGAGCCAACGCCGCCCCGAGGCACCCTGCGAAGCAATCGCCGGCACCATGCGTGGATGACACGCGGATGGTTTCTGCCGCGCTGGCCGCTCGCGCTCCGTCGCGGCCGGCCAGCGCGGCACCGGCAGGGCCGGCGGTCACGACGACCCGCGGCGCGAGCGGCAGAAGCGTTTCCGCCGCCCTTGTCGCGTCGGCGAGCGTCGTGATGCCCGCCGCGCCGAGCATCGCGGCCTCGATGGCGTTGACGACGAGCACGTCGGTCAGCGCAAGAAGCGACGCCGCAAGCGGCCGGAACGGTGCCGCGTTGAGGATGACACGGACGCCGCGCGCGCGGCCGATGCGGGCCGCGGCACTGTTCGCCGCCTCGGGCACCTCGTTCTGCAGCAAGAGCACCGTCACGCCGTCCCACACCCCGACCTCGTCGAGCCAGCCCGGATCGAGATGCAGGTTCGCGCCCGAGACGATCACGCCCCCGTAGTCGCCCCCCGCTTCGCGGATCGCCACGCTCATGCCCGAACCCGCGCCCGGCAGCGCGCGAACATGCGCGTGGTCGACCCTGCCCGCCTCGAGACCCGCCCGCAGGTAGGCGCCGAACTCGTCGTCGCCTATGGCGCCCAGCATCCGCACGCGCGCGCCCGCCGCGGCCGCCGCGAGCGCCTGGTTGCCGCCCTTGCCGCCGAACTTGGGCGCCCAGGCGTTGCCCGCCAGCGTCTCGCCGAGCCTCGGCAGGGCGGGCGCGTCGACGAGAATGTCGTGGTGCAGCGACCCCACGACGAGCACGCCCGTCACCGGAAGAGCGCCGCATCGACGATGGCCTGAACCGCCACCGCGTCCTGCGCGGCGCGCGCGGGCGCGAGGCGGCCGTCGGCGGCGAGGCGGGCTGCGGCGGCGTGGAGGCGCTCGACGGTGGCGATGTTCTGGGCACATTCCGCGACCGGGTCGAGCCCGCTCGCGTCCGGGAAGGTGTCGAAGTAGAGCGCCCCGTCGTAGCCGTCGGCGGCGATCTGGACGAGGAGCTCGAGCGTCTCCCTCGGATGCACCGCCGCGACCATCAGCCCGTCGTCGCGCGCGCCGTAGCCGTCGTTGAGATGCACGCCCATGAGCCGCGAGAAGCGGTGGACGAGGGCGGCCGCACGGGCCGGCTGCTCGCCGGCGTAGAGGACATGCGCGAAGTCGAGCGTCACGCCGAGGTTGGGCGCGCCGGCCTCGCGGAGCGCCAGCAGCGTCGTCGCGCAGTCGGGCAGCATCGCCCGCGCGCGGGGCTCGTCGGGCTTGTACTCGAGGCTGACCCGGCAGCCCGGATCGTGCGCCGCGACCTCGGCCAGCCCTTCCACGAGATGCGCCCAGGCGGCGGCGTAGTCGAGCTGGAACGCGGTGTCGAAGCCGTCCTGCCCGGGCCATATCGTCATGAGGTCGGTGCCGGCCGCGCGCGCGGCGTCGATGCCGGCGCGGGTGAGGTCGATGGCGGCGCGGCGCACGGCGGCGTCGGGGTTGCAGAACGCGCCGCGCCTGAACGCAGGCTCGGTGTAGTAGCGCATCGCGAAGCCGTTGATCGCGAGCCCCGCGTCGGCGATCCGGGCGGCGATCTCGCGCGGCGGGGCGAAGGCGTGATCGGGGTAGTTCAGGTCCACGTCGGTGAGGCCCGGCACGGTCGCGGCGCGCGCCACGAGGTCGGGCACCGAGGGCTTTCTGCCATCGGTCCAACGGGCCGCGGCAGCCGAGGCGAAGGAGTTGAGCCGCGTCGCGTAGCGCGGGCTCACACCTCGCGGGCCTTGACGCCGTAGACGCGCTCGGCGGTGCCCGAGGCCACCGCGCGCGCCTCGTCCTCCGAGAGGCCCGCGAGCACCTCGCGCGTGATCGCGAGCCAGACGGGGAGGTCCGCGCGGACGTTGACCACCGGCCAGTCGCTGCCCCAGAGGCAGCGCGCAGGCCCGAAGGAGGCGAGCACGTGGTCGATCCAGGGCCCGAGCGACAGCCGCGTGGCGCCCGCGTCCGCGTAGGCCAGGATGCCGCTGACCTTGGCGACGACATTCGGGCAGGCGGCGAGCGCGTCGATCGCCGCGGCCCAGCCTTCGGTCGCGCCGCCCGCGATGTCGGGCACGCCGCAATGGTCGAGCACCAGCGTCGTGTCCGGGCAGGCGCGCGCCAGCTCGACGCCGAGGCCGAGCTGCGCCTCGCGGAGCACCATGTCGAACGGCTTGCCCGCGGCGCCGATGCGGCGGACATTGGCGCGGAAGGTGTCGGACTGCGACACGTCGTCGGGCGCCTCGTGGAGGATGCGGCGATAGCCGACGACGCCGAGGGCCGCGCCCTCGTCGAGCCAGTCGCCGAAGCCCTCGTCCGTCTCCGGCCGGCAGGTCGCGATCTGGCCGAGGATGCCCGAGCCGTGCTGGCCCGCGAGGCTCGCGACCCAGCGCGCCTCCGCCCGCCAGTCGCCGCCAACGTCGGCCTCCATCACGAGGGTGCCGGCGATGCCCGCGTCCGCCGTCAGCGCCTGGTAGTCCGGCAGCGTGAACGCCTGCCCGGCCAGCGCGGGGACGCGCTCGGCCCAGGGGTAGGACAGGCTCTGGCGGTAGATCAGGTGCTGGTGGGTGTCGATGAGCGGGATCATGCGCTCACTCGGGATCGTCCACGACCGCCTGCCGCTGCTGCCCCAGCCCCTCGACGCCGAGCTCGACCGTGTCGCCGGGCTTGAGCCACACGGGAGGCTTCATCCCCATCGCGACGCCGGGGGGCGTGCCGGTGGAGATGATGTCTCCGGGCATCAGCGTCATGAACTCCGAGATGTAGCTCACGAGATGCGCGACGCCGTAGACCATCGTGGCGGTGCTCCCATTCTGCCGCATGTCGCCGTTGACGGTGAGCCAGAGCTTGAGCGCCTGCGGGTCGGGCACCTCGTCGCGGGTGACGAGCCAGGGGCCGGTCGGGCCGAAGCGGTCGGCGGACTTGCCCTTGGTCCACTGCCCCTGCCGCTCGGTCTGGAAGCTGCGCTCGCTCACGTCGTTGACGACGCAGTAGCCGGCGACGTGGCCGAGCGCGTCGGCCTCGGCGACGTGCTTGGCGCGGGTGCCGATGACGACGCCGAGCTCGACCTCCCAGTCGGTCTTCGCGGCGCCGCGCGGAATCCAGAGGTCGTCGTCGGGCCCGCAGAGCGCGGTCGTGGCCTTCATGAAAAGGATGGGCTCGGAGGGCACCGTGGCCCCGGTCTCGGCGGCGTGGTCGGAGTAGTTGAGCCCGATGCAGACCACCTTGCCGGTCCCCGCGACGCAGCAGCCAATGCGCGCGCCTTCCGGCACGAGCGGCAGCGCCTCGGGGTCGAGCGCGCGGATCGCGGCGATCCCGGCGTCGGAGAGGGTCTCGCCGCCGATGTCGGGCACCGCGCCCGAGAGGTCGCGGAGCGCGCCTCCCGCATCGACCATGCCCGGCTTCTCGGCGCCCATCGGCCCCCAGCGCAAGAGCTTCATCGCCTGTCCTTTCGCGTTCTCAGGTGTTCGACCAGCCGCCGTCGATGACATGGGCGACGCCCGTGGTGAAGGACGACTCGTCGCTGGCGAGGTAGACCGCCAGCGCCGCGATCTCCTCGGGCGTGCCGAGGCGGCCCATCGGCTGGCGCGCGACGAAGGCCGCGCGCGCGGTGTCGTAGTCGCCCTGCGCGCGCATCCGGCCCTGCAGCGAGGGGCTGTCCACGGTGCCGGGGCAGATCGCGTTGCAGCGGATGCCGCGCGTCACGTAGTCGGCGGCGACGGCCTTGGTGAGGCCGACGACCGCGGCCTTGGTCGCACCGTAGACGAAGCGGTTCGGCGCGCCGATGATCGAGCCGACCGCGGAGGCCATGTTAATGATCGACCCGCCGCCCGCGCCCAGCATAGCGGGAAGGAACGCGCGGATCATGCGGAACGCGGCGGTGACGTTGAGGTCGAACGCGAAGGCCCAGTCCTCGTCGGGCGTGTCGAGGATGGTGCCGCTGTGAACGAAGCCCGCGCAATTGAAGAGCACGTCCACCGCCCCGAGCCGCTCCGCGAGCGCCGTGACGGCGGCGGGGTCGCGCACGTCGAGCCGCAGCGCCTCCACGCCGTGCAGCGCGCCGAGCGCCGCCTCGTCGATGTCGGTCGCGATGACGCGCGCGCCCTCGGCAGCCATCATCGCGGCGCTCGCGCGGCCGATGCCTTGCGCGGCGGCGGTGACGAGGCAGGTCTTGCCGCGGAGCCGGTCCATCCGTCAGGCCGGCAGGCAGGACGGGCCGATCGGCTCGAACGTCTTGTAGGTGAGGATGAACTCCGCGTGCCCCAGCCCCTCGGACTTGGTGCGCGCGCCGCCCGCGACCGCGACGACGGCCGCGTGGATCTCGGCGCCGACGGCCTCGAGGTCGTCGCGGCCCTCGAGGATGCGGCCCGCGTCGATGTCCATGTCGCCTTCGAGCCGGCGGTAGGTCTCGGGGTTGGCGCAGACCTTGATGACGGGCGCGATGGCGGAGCCCACGACCGAGCCGCGCCCGGTGACGAAGAGCGTGAGATGCGCGCCCGAGGCCATCATCTCCACGATCTCGGCGTTGTCGGAGATGTTCGGGAAGCCGTAGCGGACCTCGCCGTCGGGCACCACGTCCATGAGGTAGAGCCCGCCGTGCGGCGGCCGGTCGCCGGGCTTGATGAGCCCCGCGATGGTCGAGGCGCCGGACTTCGCGTAGGCGCCGAGCGACTTCTCCTCGATGGTGGTGAGCCCGCCCTCGGCGTTGCCCGCGGCGAAGCTGCCGAAGCCAAGCGTGGCGTAGTAGCGCTCCGCCTTGGCGACCGCGGCGACGAGCTCGGCCCCGAGCGCCGGCGTGGCAGCGCGGGCCGCCATGATGTGCTCGCAGCCGATGAGCTCGCCCGTCTCCTCGAAGATGCAGGCGGCGCCCTCCGCCACGAGCCGGTCGAAGGCGCGGCCGACGGCGGGGTTGCCGGTGATGCCGCTCGTCCCGTCCGAGCCGCCGCAAACGGTGCCGACGACCAGCTCGTCGAGGCCCATCGGCACGGTCTCCGCCCGCGCCAGCTCCGCGACCTGCGCCGCGACCCAGGCCTGGCCCTCGGCGACCGAGCGCGCGGTGCCGCCGGTCTTCTGGATCACGATCGTCTCGACGGGCCGCCCGGTGGCGCGGATCGCCTCGGCGAGCGCGAAGCGGTTGAAGCTCTCGCAGCCGAGGCTCACCAGGAGCACCGCGCCGACGTTCGGATGCGTGCCGAGCGCCTCCATCATGCGCTGCGCGTAGGGGTTCGGGAAGCAGCCCGGGAAGCCGATGAGATGCGCGCCCCCCCGGTGCGGCCAGACGATCTCACGCGCGACGTGGTGGGCGCATTCGACGAGGTAGGCGACGGCGACCACGTTGCGGATGCCCTTGCGGCCGTCGGAGCGGAGCCAGCCCTTCATGCGCCCTCCTCCGCCGCCTCGGCGAGCGCCACGCTCGCCGTGTAGTCACTCGCGAGGTTGTGGAGGTGAACGTGCGCGCCGGGGGCGATGGCGGCGGTCGCCGAGCCGATGGGCGCGCCGTACTTCAGCACCTTCTCACCGGGCGCGATGGCCCGCGCGGCGATCTTGTGGCCGAGCCCGAGGGTCGCGTCGGCGCGGGCCTCCCGGCCGTCGAGCGCGAAGGCCTCGCCCGCCCGCAGCACCGCGCCGAGGACGAGCACGTTGTCGTCGGGGTGCAGCCGGATCAGCCGCCGGTCGGTCTCGCGCATCGTATCCTCCGCCCTGTCGCGTCAGGTTCGGCGATCCGGTCGGCATTGTCCACCGTCAGGCGGCCTGCATCTCGGGCGGCACCTTGGCGCCCGTCATGTAGGCCACCGCGTCCGACATCGAGTGCTCGCGCGGGTTGATGACGCAGAGCCGGCGCCCCAGCCGATGGATGTGGATGCGGTCGGCGACCTCGAACACGTGCGGCATGTTGTGGCTGATGAGCACGATGGGGAGCCCGCGGCGCTTCACGTCGAGGATGAGTTCGAGGACGCGCCGGCTCTCCTTGACGCCGAGCGCCGCAGTCGGCTCGTCCATGATGACGAGCTTCGAGCCGAACGCCGCCGCCCGCGCCACCGCCACGCCCTGCCGCTGGCCGCCCGAGAGCGTCTCGACCGGCTGGTTGATGTTCTGGATTGTCATCAGCCCGAGTTCGGTCAGCTTCTCGCGCGCGCGCCGCTCCATCGTGGTGCGGTCGAGCATCCGGAACACCGAGCCCATCACGCCCGGCTTTCGGATCTCGCGGCCGAGGAACAGGTTGTCGGCGATCGACAGCGCCGGTGACAGGGCGAGGTTCTGGTAGACCGTCTCGATCCCGGCCTCGCGCGCGTCGAGCGGGGAGGTGAAGGCGAGCTTTTGTCCCGCCATCGTGATCTCGCCCTCGTCGGGCCGCACGGCGCCCGAAATCGCCTTGATGAGAGTGGACTTCCCCGCCCCGTTGTCACCGATCACGGCAAGGATCTCGCCGGGGTAGAGGTCGAAGTCGCAGTGGTCGAGCGCCGTGACGCGCCCGTAGCGCTTGACGAGGTTGCGCGCGGTCAGAAGCGGGGTCATGCGACGGCCCTCCGGATCCACTGGTCGATGGCGACCGCGGTGATGATGAGCACGCCGATGAGCAGGTAGGTCCACTGCGGATCGGTGCCGATGAGCCGCAGCCCGAGCGAGAACACCCCCACGATCAGCGCGCCGAAGAGCATCCCGAGCACCGATCCGCGACCGCCGAAGAGCGAGATGCCGCCGATCACGACGGCGGTGATGCTCTCGATGTTGGAGAACTGGCCGGAGGTCGGCGAGACCGATTGCAGCCGGCCGATCAGCGCCCAGCCCGCGAAGGCGCAGATGAACCCGGTGATGGTGTAGACCGAGATCAGGATGCGGTTGACCCGAACGCCGGCGAGCTCGGCCGCGTCGGGATCGTCGCCGACCGCATAGACGTGCCGCCCCCACGCCGTGTAGCGCAGGACGTAGCCGAGGACCGCGACGAGGAGGATGAGCCCGATCACCCCGTAGGTGAACACCGCGCCGCCGATGTTGATGGTCCGGCCGAAGAAGTGAAGAAGCGGCGCCTCGGCCTCGACCTGCTGCGCGCCGATGGTCTCGTTGTTGCCGTAGAGGAAGTTGATCGCGAGGATGATCTGCCACGAGCCGAGCGTGACGATGAAGGGCGGCAGCTTCATCCGAGCCACGAGCACGCCGTTGAAGAACCCGCAGAGCCCGCCCACGCCGAACCCCGCGAGCACCGCGATCGGCGTCGGCAGGCCGTAGCGGATGGTGAACTGCCCCATCACGACG
The DNA here is from genome assembly GCA_965219015.1 of Paracoccaceae bacterium. GTDB lineage: Bacteria > Pseudomonadota > Alphaproteobacteria > Rhodobacterales > Rhodobacteraceae > CBDCNH01. Next base: position 453,911 of record CBDCNH010000005.1, on the reverse strand, counting down.
GACGAGAACACCATGATGGCGCCGACGGAAAGGTCGATGCCCGCGGTGAGCACGACGAGCGACTGCGCTGCGCCGACGATGCCGACGATCGCCACCTGCTGGAGAATGAGCGTCAGCGCGAAGGGCGAGAAGAACTTTCCCCCCAGGATGACGCCGAAGACCGCGATCGAGATCACGAGCACGATCATCGGCACCGCGGAGGGCGTCTGGTGCAGCCAGTTCTGCACCGCCTTGAGGGCGCCCGGCGTCTCGGCGAACTCCGCGACGCCGCCCGGTGCGTGCGTGAGGCTCGCGCTGTAGTCCTCGTCGGTCATCGACCGTCCCTCCCTTGCGGTGCGCTGCGCGGGGCCCTTTGCGGGCCCCGCCGGGTCAAGTCAGCCCCAGCAGAGGTCGAGGCCCTTCTTGGTGTCGATGGACTCGACGCCCTCGACCGGCGTGTCGGTGACGAGCGCCACGCCGGTGTCCGTGAAGGTCTTGCCCTCGGTCGCCGACGGCTTCTCTCCCGTCTTTGCGAACTCGGCGATCGCCTCGATGCCGAGCGAGGCCATCTTCAGCGGGTACTGTTGCGAGGTCGCGCCGATGACGCCGCTCTCGACGTTCTTCACGCCGGGGCAGCCGCCGTCGATCGACACGATCATCACGTCGCCTTCGCGGCCGATCGACTTCAGCGCCGCATAGGCGCCCGCCGCAGCCGGCTCGTTGATCGTGTAGACGAGATTGACCAGCGGGTCGGTCGCGAGGAGGTTCTCCATCGCCTTGCGGCCGCCCTCCTCGTTGCCGGCGGTCACGTCGTGCCCGACGATGCGCGGATCGGTCTCGTCGCCCCACTTGCCGGCGTCGCCGAGGTCGATCCCGAAGCCGTCGAGGAAGCCCTGGTCGCGCTGCCAGTCGACCGAGGGCTGGCTGATCGCGAGGTCGAGCATCGCGATCTTGGCGTCCGCGGCCTCGTCGCCCATCGCGCCCTTGGCCCACATGCCGATGAGCTGGCCGGCCTTGTAGTTGTCGGTCGCGAAGGTCGCGTCGGCGGCATCGACGGGCTCGAGCGCGGTGTCGAGCGCGATGACGAGGATGCCCTTGTCGCGCGCCTGCTGGAGCGTGCCGGTGATCGCCTTGGTGTCGGACGCGGTGATGAGGATGCCCTTCACCCCGTCGGCGATGCAGGTCTCGACCGCGGCCACCTGGCTCTCGTTGTCGCCGTCGACCTTGCCGGCGTAGGTCTTGAGGTCGATCCCGAGCTTCTGGGCCTCGGCGGTCGCCCCTTCCTTCATCTTGACGAAGAACGGGTTGGTATCGGTCTTGGTGATCAGGCACGCGCCGGTGTCGGCGGCCAATGCCGGGGCGGCGAGCCCGAGTGCGGTCGCCCCGAGAAGCGTTGCGGTCAGTGTGCGGATGGTCGTCACGATGTTCCTCCCTGTCGTGCAGATCGCGCGTCCGACGGCGGACCGCCGGGGACGTTGCGGCGAAAAGACCCTGATTCCGGTCGCAGGTCAAGGTTATTAATTCAGTCTGATTTATTATTGACAGAGGGCGCGCCGGGGTCGCAGGCTCACGCCTTCGCGGCCACCGGGGCAGCAAGGGGGGGAGCATGGACGAGCGCGACGGCGGCTCGACGGGCGTCGCATCCGCTCCGACGCCGATCCGCGGGCTGCGCGGGACGTCGCAGTCCGACCTGCGGGCACGCAACGAACGCCTCGTGCTGACGCACCTCCGCCGCCGCGGCGCGCTTGCGAAGTCCGACATCGCGCGGCTGACGGGGCTTTCGGCGCAAACCGTCTCGGTGATCATGCGAAGGCTCGAGGCCGACGGTCTGCTGCTCCGCGACGAGCCGGTACGGGGCCGCATCGGTCAGCCTTCGGTGCCGATGCGGCTCGCGCCGGACGGCGCGTTCTTCTTCGGGCTGAAGATCGGGCGCCGCAGCGTCGATCTCGTGCTGGTGGACGCGCTGGGCCGGATCCGCGCCGAACGGCGCCGCACGCACCCCTACCCGACCCCCGATGCCGCGGTCCGCTTCGCGGCCGAAGCGCTCACCGACATCACCGCCGCGATGCCGCCGGCCGAGGCGGCGCGCGTCGGCGGGCTCGGCGTCGCGATGCCGTTCCAGCTCTGGAACTGGGCAAGCTTCGTCCGCGCGCCGCAGGGAGAAATGGACGCCTGGCGCGACCGCGACATCGGCGTCGAGATCGCCGCGCAAACCGGGCTCGACGTGCGCGTGCAGAACGACGGCACGGCCGCGTGCGGCGCGGAGCTGATCTTCGGGACCGGGCCGCGGCCGCAGGATTTCCTCTACGTCTTCGTCAGCCATTTCGTCGGCGGCGGGCTCGTGCTCGGCGGACGGCTGTTCCCCGGCCGCACCGGCAACGCCGCGGCGCTCGGCTCGATGCCGCTCCCGGGACCGATGCCGGACGGTGCCCGGCAGCTCATATCGGTCGCCTCGCTGGCCGTCCTCGAGGGCTACCTCGTCGCCCGCGCGGTGCCGTCCGAGATGCTCTGGGAGACACCGCGGACCGACACGTGGGACGCCGTCCCGGTCGAGATCGCCGATCGCTGGCTCGACGGGGCGGCGGCGGGCATCGCGCGGGCGGCGCTCGCGGCGGCGGCGGTGATCGACATCGAGGCCGTGGTGATCGACGGCTGGCTGCCACCCGCCATCCGGGCCGACCTTGCGCGGCGCACCGCCGGGTCGCTCGCCACCCTCGACGCCGCCGGCATCGACCCGCCGCGGATCGTCGAGGGCAGCGTCGGCCATCAGGCCCGTTCGCTCGGCGCGGCCGCCATCCCGCTCACCCGGCGCTACCTCGTCGAGGCCGACGCGCCCGACGCCGCCGCCGCGTCGCCCGGCGGTCCTGCCTAGGGCGCGGCGCCGCGCAACACGACTCGACCGGAACCGCACGACCCCGTAGGAGTCCCCCGGACCCGCTCGTGCCCCTGCCCTGCGCGAGCCACAGCCCCAAGGCCCGCCCGACGCCATGTCCCTCGCCCTGATCGCCGCCCTGCCGTTCCTCGGCGCGCTCCTGCCGGCGCTGATGATCCGCGCGGGCCGGGACGCCGCGACGCTCAGCACCGCCGCCGCGACCGGGCTCGCGCTCCTCCTCGTCCTCGTGCGGGCGCCCGCGGTGCTGCACGGCGCGGCCATCACCGAAGCGCACGCATGGCTGCCGCAGATCGGCCTCTCGGCGACGTTCCGGCTCGACGCGCTTGGGCTCCTCTTCGCCCTCCTGATCCTCGGGATCGGGCTGCTGATCCTGCTCTATGCGCGGTACTACCTCGACCGGCGCGACAGCCTCGGGCGGTTCCTGACGTATCTCATGCTCTTCCAGGGGGCCATGCTCGGCATCGTGCTGTCGGGCAACGTGCTCCTCCTCCTGGTCTTCTGGGAGATGACCTCGCTCGCGTCGTTCCTCCTCATCGGCTACTGGCGCGACCGGCCCGACGCGCGGCAGGGCGCACGGATGGCGCTCGCCGTCACCGGCGCGGGGGGCTTTTGCCTCATCGCGGGGATGCTGGTGCTCGGCCACATCGTCGGCAGCTACGAGCTGGCCGACATCCTCGCCGCGAAGGACGTGGTCCAGGCCTCGCCGCTCTACGTGCCGGCGCTCGTCCTGATCGTGCTCGGCGCGTTCACCAAGAGCGCGCAGGTGCCGTTCCAGTTCTGGCTGCCCGACGCGATGGCGGCGCCGACGCCGGTGTCGGCGTACCTCCATTCCGCGACGATGGTGAAGGCAGGGCTGTTCCTCCTCGCGCGGCTCTGGCCGGTGCTGGCGGGGACCGAGGCGTGGTTCTATATCGTCGCTACCACAGGTGTGGTAACGATGATACTCGGCGCGCTCGTCGCGTTCTTCAAGGACGACCTGAAGGCGCTCCTCGCCTATTCGACGGTGAGCCACCTCGGCTTCATCGCCATGCTCCTCGGCTTCGGCACCAAGGCCGCGGCGCTGGCCGCGGTGTTCCACGTTCTCAACCACGCGATGTTCAAGGCCACGCTCTTCATGACCGCGGGGATCGTGGACCATGCCGCGCACACCCGCGACGTCCGGAGGCTCGGGGGTCTCGCACGGCTGATGCCGCTGACCTTCGTGCTGACGACGCTCGCGGCGCTGTCGATGGCGGGGATCCCGCTCCTCAGCGGCTATCTCTCGAAGGAGCTGATGCTCGAGGCGGCAGTCGAGACCACCTGGGGCGGCAGCGCATGGGCGATGGCGGCCGCCGCGACGCTCGGCGCGCTTCTGTCGGTCGCCTATGCCTACCGGCTCGTCGTGCACACGTTCCTCGGCGAGGCCCGCACCGAGTTCACCCACGCGCCGCACGATCCGGCCCTCGGGCTCTGGCTCGCGCCGGGGGTGCTGACGGCACTCGTGGTGGCGATCGGCGTCTTTCCCGAAGCGATCGCGGGGCCGCTCGTCCATGCCGCCGCAGCGTCCGTCACGGGCACCGAGGCCGAGCACCACGCGCTGAAGATCTGGCACGGGCTCACGCCGGCATTCTGGCTCAGCCTCGCCGCGATCCTCGGCGGCGCCGTCCTCCTCGCGCTTCACGCGCCGCTGGCGTGGGTCTGGGCGCGGGTGCCGCGGCCGCATGCGAAGCCTGTGTTCGACGCGTTGGTCGCCGCTTTCGCGTATGCGGGCGGCTGGGTCTCGAACGAGCTCCACGACGGCTCCTCGCACAAGTCCCTCGCGGTCCTGGCGCTCGCCTCGGCCGTCACCGGCATCGCCGCCTTCGCCACCGGAGACTTCGCGCCGGGCGCGCGGACCCTGCTCCCGGTGACGGTGGTGCCCGCGATCGGCTGGATCCTCCTGATGGTCTCGACGGGGGCCACGGTGGTCTTCCACCGCCAGCGCCTGCTGGCGCTCGTGCTCGTCGGCGTGGTCGGGCTCATCGTGTCGCTCGGCTTCGCCTACCTCTCCGCGCCCGACCTCGCGCTGACGCAGATCTCCGTCGAGGTGGTCACGATCGTCCTCCTCCTCCTCGCGCTCAACTTCCTGCCCAAGCAGACGCCGCGAGAGAGCGCGCCGCTCCGGCGCATCCGCGACGGGGCGGTCGCCATCGCCGGCGGCGGCGGGCTCGGCGCGCTTGTCTGGTTCCTGATGACGCGCGACATGGCGTTGCCGTCGATCGCCGGCTACCACCTCGCCAATTCCTACACCGGCGGCGGCGGGCACAACGTCGTCAACGTGATCCTCGTCGACTTCCGCGGCTACGACACCTACGGCGAGATCACCGTGCTCGGCATCGCGGCGCTCACCATCTTCGCCATCGCCGAGGCGCTCCTGACCGGCCCGGTGTCGCGGCGCCTGCGCGCCTGGCGGCACGACCAGGGCCGCGCCGGCGACCGGCATCCCCTGATGCTCGTCGTGGCGACGCGCGTGGTCTTTCCGGTGGCGCTGCTCGTTGGCGTGTTCATCTTCCTGCGCGGCCACAACGAGCCGGGCGGCGGCTTCATCGCGGGGCTCGTCGTCGCCATCGCGGTCCTGATGCAGTACATGGCCTCGGGCTTCGGCTGGGCCTTCGAGCGGCAGAAGATCGAGTACCATTCGCTGATCGCGGCAGGCGTGCTCCTCGCCGGACTGACCGGCGCCGGCGCCTGGGTCGCGTCGCGGCCGTTCCTCACCTCGGCGTTCGGCTACGTGAAGCTGCCCGGTCTCGAGAAGTTCGAGCTCGCCACCGCGATGGCCTTCGACGCGGGGGTGTTCCTCACCGTGCTCGGCGCGGTGATGCTGGCGCTCGGCAGCCTCAGCCGCATCGCCCGGCGCGCGGGCGAGACGGTCAACGACGAAGCGATGGACATCGACCCGTCGCGGAGCGGACCGGGTGGCGACCGAGCGTCCCGAGGCAAGGCGCAAGCCGCGATCCCGGCCCGCGAGGACGCTGAAACCGGGATGCAGCCCGGCGCCGGGCGGTTCGAGCCGAGCTGGGTGCGGCGCTGATGGAGGCGCTCGTCGCGATCGGGGTCGGCGCGCTCGCAGCGGCGGGGATCTATCTCCTGCTGCGGCTGCGGACCTTTCCGGTCATCATCGGCACGGCGATGCTCTCCTACGGGGTCAACCTCTTTCTCTTCGCGACGGGGCGGCTCGCGGTCGACGCGCCGCCGATCCTGACCGACGGCATCACCCGCTACACCGATCCCTTGCCGCAGGCGCTGGTGCTGACCGCCATCGTGATCTCGTTCGGGATGACCGCGGTGGTCGTGGTGATGGCGCTCGGCGCGTTCCTCTCCACCGGGACCGACGCCATCGACCTCGCGGCGCAGGCGGGCGAGGACGCGGGCGAGACGGACGTCGCGCAGCCGCCCGACGCGGACAGCGTGGTCGAGCCGCTCCCCGACACGGACGACCCCCAGGAGCCGGCATCGGCGGGTGCGGGGGCGGCACGATGAACCACTGGATCATCGCGCCTGTCGTGCTGCCGGCGCTTGCCGCACCGCTCGTCGTGCTCGCGATGCGCTACGACCTCTTCCTGCAGCGCGTCGTCTCGCTCGCGGTCCTCGGCGTCCTGGTGCTCGTCGCGGCCGGGATGGTGGCGGAGGCGGCTGCGGGCGCTGTCGACGTCTACCGTCTCGGCAACTGGCCCGCACCGTTCGGCATCGTGCTCGTGCTCGACCGGCTTGCCGCGATCATGCTGCTGGCGACCGCGATCCTCGGCCTCGTCGTGGCGCTCTACGCCATCGGCACGGGCTGGGACACGCGGGGCCAGCATTTCCACGCGCTCCTCCTCTTTCAGCTCATGGGCCTCAACGGCGCGTTCTTGACCGGCGACGCCTTCAACCTCTTCGTGTTCTTCGAGGTGCTGCTCATCGCGAGCTACGGGCTGATGATCCATTCGGGCGGGCCCGCGCGGCTCAAGGCGGGCGTGCAGTACGTGGTGTTCAACCTCGTGGGCTCCGCGCTCTTCCTCTTCGGGCTCGGCACGCTCTATGCCGTGACGGGGACGCTCAACATGGCCGACATGGGCGCACGGCTCGCGCTCATGCCGCCGGGCGACATGGCGCTCGTGCGCGTGGGGGCGGCGCTCCTCTTCCTCGTGTTCGCGATCAAGGCGGCGCTGGTGCCGCTGCAGTTCTGGCTGCCCGGCACCTACGCCAACGCGCCGGGGCCGGTGGCGGCGCTCTTCGCGATCATGACCAAGGTGGGGTGCTACGCGATCCTGCGGATGTTCACGCTCGTGTTCGGCCCCGACCAGCCGGGGATCGGCGGCGATGCGGGCGCGGTGCTGCTCCCCGCCGCCGCGGCGACCATCGTCATCGGTGCGCTCGGGGTGATGGGGGCGGGGACGCTGCCGCGCATGGCAGCCTTCGCGACGATCTCGTCGGTCGGCACGCTGCTGGCGGCGCTGTCGCGCTTCACGCCCGATGCCGTCGCAGCGGGGCTCTACTACATGCTCCATTCCATCGTCGCGAGTGCGGCGCTCTTTCTCGTCGCCGATCTCGTGACCGGACGGCGCGGGGCGCTCAGCGGCCGGCTCGTCGCCGGGGCGCCGATGGCGCAGGCGGGCATGGTGGCCGGGCTCTACTTCGCCGCCACGATCGGGCTCGCGGGCCTGCCGCCGCTCTCGGGCTTCATCGGCAAGCTCCTCGTCCTCGACGCGCTGCGCGCATCGCCGCTCGTCTGGGCCACGATCCTCGGCGGCTCGCTGGTGATGGTCGTGGGGTTCGCGCGGGCAGGCTCGATGCTGTTCTGGACCCCGATCGAGGTGGCCGCGAGCGGGCGCACCCTGCCCGAGGCCGAGCCCGCGGCGCCGGCGCTGCCGTTCTTCGCGACCGCGAGCCTCGCCGCCGGAATGGTGGTCCTCGCCGTGCTCGCCGGCCCGGTCACGCGCTACCTCGACGCGACCGCGCGCCAGCTCTTCGACCGCGACCTCTACGTCGCGTCGGTGATCGCGCCCGCCGCACCCGCCAGCCCGCCGGCGGAGCACTGAGGTGCCGCGCCTTCTCCGCCGCATCCTGCCGCACCCCATCCTGTCGGCATTGCTGGCACTCGTCTGGGTGCTCTTGCAGAACGAGGTCAGCAGAGGTGGCGTGGCGATGGCGGTGCTCCTCGGGCTCGCGATCCCGATCCTGACGGCCCCGTACTGGACGAACCGACCGCTGCTGCCGCGGCCGTTCCTGTTCCTGACCTATTTCGTCGTCGTCGTCTGGGACATCCTGCGCGCGAACGTCACCGTGGCCCTCGCCATCGCGTTCAAGCGCCCGGACCGCATGGCGCCCGCCTGGATCACGATCCCGCTCGAGCTCCGCAAGCCCGAGGCGATCACCGTGCTCGCGGGGACCATCACGCTGACGCCGGGCACGCTCAGCGCCGAGGTCTCGGCCGACGGGCACGCCCTTCTCGTCCACTGCCTCGACGCGCCGGACCCGGACGCCGTGCGCGACGAGATCAAATCCCGCTACGAACGCCGCCTGATGAGGATCTTCCAATGATCGACGCCGCCCTCCATTTCGCCTTCGGCTGCTATGGCCTCGCGCTCCTCTTCAACCTCTGGCGGATCGCGCGCGCACCCGGCGTCATCGACCGGGTCCTCGCGCTCGACACCATGGCGATCAACGCCATCGCCCTCCTGATGCTCTACGGCGTCCAACATCGCACCGGCAGCTACTTCGAGGCGGCGCTGCTCTTCGCGATGGTGGGGTTCGTCTCCACGGTCGCCTACTGCAAGTTCATCCTGCGCGGGGACATCATCGAATGACCGTCCTCGGCGTCACGCCCCACACGCTCGTCGAGGCGCTCGTCGCGCTGATGCTGGTGCTGAGCGGGCTCTTCGGCCTCATCGGCTCGTTCGGGCTGATGCGGCTGCCGACGCCGATGATGCGGCTCCATGCGCCTACGCTCGTGGCCACGGTCGGCGTCGGCATGGCGCTCCTCGCCGCAATCGCGGACACCTGGTTGAAGACCGGCAGCCCGTCGCTGCACGAGCTGATGATCATGACCTTCCTCTTCCTCACCGCGCCGATCACCGCGCATTTCATCGCCAAGGCGCACCTGCACCGCAACATCGACCCGGACGACCTGCCGCCGACCGGGCGGCACTGCGGCTGGGCGACCTTCGAGCCCAACGTCGACGACGCGAAGAACCTCGTCACGCCGGCCGAGGCCAAGGAGGCGGCGCGCGACCCCGACCGGACGTGAGCTTGCCTGACGGCATCCGCCGTGCGACGCTGAGCCTCCGGGAGGGACGGCCGTGACCGCTGAGACGAAGCCCGCGATGCTCCGGCAGGTCGCGCCCGCACGGAACCCCGGGCTTTCGCTCGACCTCGGCTGGGTGGCGCGGGCGCAGGCCAACGCCTCGGCGATCGAGCGCCGCGCCGTGACGCTCGCGGGCCGCCGCAGCGTCAAGAAGGACTGGCAGGCCGCCTGGCTCTGCCGCGCCGTCAGCCTCATCGACCTCACCACGCTCGCGGGCGACGACACCGCGGGGCGCGTGCTCAGGCTCTGCGCCAAGGCCCGCCAGCCGGTGCGCGCCGACATCCTCGCGGCGCTCGGCATGGAGGGGCTGACCGTGGGCGCGGTCTGCGTCTACCACGACATGGTGGCGCCCGCGGTCGCCGCGCTGCGAGGCTCCCGCATCCCCGTCGCCGCCGTCTCCACGGGCTTTCCCGCCGGGCTCTCGCCGCTCCACCTCCGCATAGCCGAGATCGGCGAGAGCGTCGCGGCAGGGGCGCGCGAGATCGACATCGTGATCTCGCGCCGCCACGTGCTCACCGGCGACTGGCAGGCGCTCTACGACGAGATGCGCGCCTTCCGCGCGGCTGCCGGCGACGCGCACGTGAAGGCGATCCTCGCGACGGGCGACCTCGGCACGCTCCGCAACGTGGCGAAGGCGAGCCTCGTCGCGATGATGGGCGGCGCCGACTTCATCAAGACCTCGACCGGCAAGGAGCCCGTGAACGCGACGCTCCCCGTCACGCTGGTGATGCTGCGCGCGATCCGCGCCTACCATGACCGCACCGGCGTCCGCGTCGGCTACAAGCCCGCGGGCGGCATCTCCAAGGCCAAGGACGCGCTCGCATACCTCGCGCTCGTCAAGGACGAGCTCGGCGACGCCTGGCTCCGGCCGGACCTTCTGCGCTTCGGCGCCTCCTCGCTCCTCGGCGACATCGAGCGCCAGCTCGAGCACCACGTCACCGGCAGCTACTCCGCCGCCCGGCGGCATCCGATGGGCTGAGGCATGACTGTCCGCGACATCTTCGAGAGCATGGCCTACGGGCCCGCGCCCGAGAGCGCCGCCGAGGCGCTCGGCTGGATCGAGGGCCACGGCGGACGGTTCGGGCATTTCATCGGCGGCGCCTTCGCCGCGCCCGGCCCCGGCTTCGAGACCGCGAACCCTGCGACGGGCGCGCGGCTCGCCACCGTCACGCAAGGCACTGAGGCCGACGTGGCCGCCGCCGTTGCCGCGGCGCGGGACGCCCAGCCGGCGTGGCAGGCGATGGGCGGGCCGGGGCGGGCGCGGCATCTCTACGCGCTGGCGAGGCTGGTGCAGAAGCACGCGCGGCTCCTCGCGGTGCTCGAGACGCTCGACAACGGCAAGCCGATCCGCGAGAGCCGCGACATCGACGTGCCGCTCGTCGCGCGGCACTTCTACTACCACGCAGGGCTCGCGCAGCTCCTGCCCGCGGAGCGGCCCGGCGCGGGGCCGCACGGCGTCGCGGGCGCGATCGTGCCGTGGAACTTCCCGCTCCTGATGCTCGCCTGGAAGATCGCGCCCGCGCTCGCCGCCGGCAACACGGTAGTGCTGAAGCCTGCCGAGTACACGCCGCTCACGGCGCTCCTCTTCGCCGACCTTGCGCGCGAGACCGGCCTGCCGCCGGGCGTGCTCAACGTCGTCACCGGCGACGGCGCGACGGGGGCCGCGCTCGTGGTGGCGGGGGGCGTGGACAAGATCGCCTTCACCGGCTCCACCGAGGTCGGCCGCCGCATCCGCGTCGCCACCGCCGGCACGGGCCGCGCGCTGACGCTCGAGCTCGGCGGCAAGTCGCCCTACATCGTCTTCGAGGACGCCGACCTCGACAGCGCCGTCGAGGGGCTGGTGGACGCGATCTGGTTCAACCAGGGCCAGGTCTGCTGCGCGGGCTCGCGGCTCCTCGTGCAGGAGGGCATCGCACAGGATTTTTACGCGCGGCTCCAACGGCGGATGGACGGGCTGCGCGTCGGCGACCCGCTCGACAAGAGCATCGACGTGGGCGCCATCGTGGACCCGGTGCAGCGGACCGCCATCGCGGCGGCGGTCGAGGCGACCGAGGGCGAGGTCTACCAGCCGCGCCTCGCGATGCCCGCAGAGGGCTGCTTCTATCCGCCCACGCTCGTGACCGGCCTCTCGCCCGCCTCGCCCCTGATGCAGGAGGAGGTGTTCGGCCCGGTGCTTGCCGCGACGACGTTCCGCACGCCCTCCGAGGCGGTCGAGATCGCCAACAACACGCGCTACGGGCTCGCGGCGACGGTGTGGAGCGAGAACGTCAACGTGGCGCTCGACGTGGCACCCCGGCTGCTGGCCGGCATCGTCTGGGTCAACGCGACCAACCTCTTCGACGCGGCGGCGGGCTTCGGCGGCGTGCGCGAGAGCGGCTTCGGCCGCGAGGGCGGCTGGGAGGGGCTCGCCGAGTACCTCCGCGCCGAGGCGCCCGCGCCTTGGGCCGAGCCGCCCGCCACCGCGCCGGCGGTCCACACCACCGCCATCGACCGGACCGCGAAGCTCAACATCGGCGGGAAGCAGGTGCGGCCCGACGGCGGCTACTCGCGCGCGATCGTCGGCGCCGGCGGCGCGGTCCTCGGCCATGCGCCCGTCGGCAACCGCAAGGACATCCGCAACGCCGTAGAGGCCGCGGTCGCCGCCGGCCGCGCCTGGGGCCGCACCACGGGCCACGCGCGCGCGCAGATCCTCTACTTCCTCGCCGAGAACCTCGAGGCCCGCGCGGCCGAGTTCGCGGCCCGGCTCGCCGCGATGACCGGCCGCGACGGGACCGTGGAGCTGGCGAAGTCGGTCGACCGGCTCTTCACCTGGGCCGCCTGGGCCGACAAGCACGATGGCGCGATCAAGTCCGTGCCGCTCCGCGGGGTGGCGCTGGCGATGCACGAGCCCGTCGGCACCATCGGCATCCTCTGCCCCGCCGAGGCGCCGCTCCTCGGCCTCGTCTCCACCGCCGCCGCGGCCGTGGCGCTCGGCAACACGGTCGTCGCGGTGGCCTCTCCCGCGCATCCGCTGATCGCCGCCGACCTCATGCAGGTCGTCGACACCTCCGACGTGCCGGGCGGCGTGTGGAACCTCGTCACGGGCGATCCCGCGACGCTCGCGCCGGTGCTCGCCGCGCATATGGAGGTGGACGCCGTGTGGTGCTTCGCCGGCCCCGAGACCGGCGCCGCCGTCGAGGCCGCCGCCGCCGGCAATCTCAAGCGCACCTGGGTTGACCGTGCCACCCGCGACTGGCTCGGCCCCGACGGCGAGGGCCCCGCCTTCCGCGCCGCCGCCACCGAGATCAAGACGATCTGGGTGCCCTACGGCGCCTGAGCGGTTGGTGAAGAAGGTTGGCAAGGAGTAAGGCGGCAAAAGCCGCCTCACGTTCTCATTCGTTCTAGCGAGCGGCGGCCTCGCTTCCCGGGAAGCGTTTACCTTTCAATATTTCGTTTATGCGCCCTGCCTGAAACCATCATTCATTATAATAGTCCTTTCCACGTTTGCAGTATACTAGCTTAATCTTCAGTGGCTAACCAAGCCTGCCTTTGAATCGGCAGTTCGGGTTTGTCAATAACCCCATGGTGGTTTTAAAGGCCCATTTGAAAGCGCCCTGGCCTGGCGAATTTTAAGCCTTGGGGCGATCAATGACCACGTTAATCCAGAGATGCAAACGCCTTCGTTACCGGCTTGCCGCCCGAACGCCCGGCGCCTACTCTCGCTGACGATGACCGACGTCCCCTACCGCGTGCTCGCCCGGAAGTACCGGCCGCTCACCTTCGCCGATCTCGTCGGGCAGGAGGCGATGGTCCGCATCCTGACGAACGCCTTCAGGGTCGATCGGATCGCGCAGGCGTTCATCCTCACCGGCATCCGCGGCACCGGCAAGACGACGACCGCGCGCATCATCGCCAAGGGGCTGAATTGCGTCGGCCCGGACGGCACGGGCGGGCCCACGACCGCGCCATGCGGCGTCTGCGAGCCCTGCGTGGCCATCGCCGAGGGCCGGCACGTCGACGTGCAGGAGATGGACGCGGCCTCGAACACGGGCGTGCAGAACATCCGCGACGCGATCATCGACACGGTCGCCTACCGGGCGGCGACGGCGCGCTACAAGGTGTTCATCATCGACGAGGTCCACATGCTCTCGACGAGCGCGTTCAACGCGCTCCTGAAGACGCTCGAGGAACCGCCCGCGCATGTGAAGTTCATCTTCGCCACGACGGAAATACGCAAGGTGCCCGTCACGGTGCTGTCGCGCTGCCAGCGCTTCGACCTGCGCCGGATCGAGCCCGAGGCCATGATCGCGCTGCTCGCGCGCATCGCCGCCGCGGAGGGTGCCGAGATCGAGCCCGCGGCGCTCGCGCTCATCACGCGTGCGGCGGAGGGCTCGGCGCGGGATGCGACGAGCCTTCTCGACCAGGCCATCGCGCAGGGCGCGGGGCACACCACGGCCGCCGACGTGCGCGCGATGCTGGGCCTCGCCGACCGCGGCCGCGTTCTCGACCTCTTCGAGCGGATCATGGCCGGGGACGCGCGCGCGGCGCTCGAGGAACTCGCCGCACAGTACGCCGACGGCGCCGACCCGGTGGCGGTGCTGCGCGAGCTTGGCCGAGGTCACGCATTGGGTGTCGCTCATCAAGATCGCGCCGGAGGCCGCCGACGACGCGACAGCGGGCCCCGACGCGCGTGCGCGGGGTCTCGACCTCGCCGGCCGCCTCCCGATCCGGGCGCTGACGCGGATGTGGCAGATGCTCCTGAAGGCGCTCGAGGAAGTCGCGGGCGCGCCAAACGCGATGATGGCGGCCGAGATGGCGGTCATCCGCCTGACGCATGTGGCCGACCTGCCCTCGCCGGAGGAGATCGTGCGCCGGCTCGGGTCAGCGCCGCCAACGACGCCGGCCGAGCGCGCGCCTGTGGCGGTGGCGGCGCCGCGCCCGACGCCGGCACCTCGCGGCGGCCCCGCCGTGGCGCGGATTGCGGAGCCGGAACCGTTGCCGGCACCTCCCGGTTTGGCGACCTTCGACGATCTCGTGGCCCGGATCCGCGACGAGCGCGACATGACGCTGCTCCTGGCCGTCGAGGCGCATGTGCGCCTCGTCCGGATGAGCCCCGGCCGTATCGAGTTCGAGCCCGCCGGAGACGCGCCGCCCGACCTCGCCCCTCGCCTCGCGCGGCGGCTGATGGACTGGACCGGTACGCGCTGGACCGTCAGCCTCGTGAGCGCGGGCGGCGGCGCGACGCTGCGCGAGGCGGCCCATGCGACCCGCTCGACCCGCGAGGCCGAAGCGCTGCGGAACCCGATCGTGGCGGCGGTGCTTTCCGCATTCCCGGGATCGGTGATCGCGGAAATCCGCGAGGCGGTGCCGGCGGCGGTCCCGGTCGCGGAAGACTGGGACCCCGTCGAGGACGGCTGACAAGGGAGCGGCATCATGTTCAAGGGTTTGGGCGGCGGTCTTGGCGGGCTCGGCGACATCGGCAAGATGATGAAGGCCGCGCAGGACATGCAGGGCAAGATGGCCGAGATGCAGGACGCGCTCGCCGCCATCACCGTCAGGGGCGAGAGCGGCGGCGGCCTCGTGCGCGCCACCGCCACCGCGAAGGGCGACCTCACCGGGCTCGAGATCGACCCGTCGATCTTTTCCGCCGAAGCCAGGGAGGTCGTCGAGGATCTGATCCTCGCCGCCGTGCGCGAGGCGCAGACCGCGGCGACCGAGCGCGCCAAGGCCGAGATGGGCCGGTTCACCGAAGGGCTCGGCCTGCCGCCGGGCTTCAAGCTGCCGTTCTGAGCCGATGGCGGAGATCCCGCGCGAGATCGAGGCGCTTCTCGGGCTGATGGCGCGCCTCCCCGGCCTCGGGCCGCGGTCGGCGCGCCGCGCGGTGCTGCATCTCGTGAAGAAGCGGACGGCGCTGATGGTGCCGCTCGCCGAGGCGATGGCGGCGGTCGCGGCGCGGGTGCGGCCCTGCCGCATCTGCGGCAACATCGGCACCGAGGACATCTGCGCGATCTGCGCCTCCGAGCGCCGCGCGACGGGCGAGATCTGCGTGGTCGAGGAGGTCTCCGACCTCTGGGCGATGGAACGCGCGGGCGGCTTCCGGGGGCGCTACCACGTGCTTGGCGGCACGCTCTCGGCGCTCGACGCGGTGGGGCCCGACGCGCTCCGCATCCCCGCGCTGGTCGATCGCATCGGCGCCGAGGCAATCACCGAGGTGATCCTCGCGCTCAACGCGACGGTCGAAGGGCAGACCACCGCGCACTACATCGCCGACGCGCTCGAAGGCACCGGCGTTGCGCTCACGTCGCTGGCGCAGGGCGTGCCGATGGGGGGCGAACTCGACTACCTCGACGATGGCACGATCTCGGCCGCACTCCGGGCGCGGAAAGCGTTTTGAGCCCGGACGGGTCTCAAAGCGCAAATCGAAAGGTTCGCCGATGCTCCGAATGATCCTGCTGGCCAGCCTCTTCCCTGCCGCGGCCCTCGCATGCGGGCCCGAGACCGATTGCGAAGTCGAGGGCGGAACCTACCGGATCGCCCTGCCCGACGCGCCGGGGCCGATACCGGCCATCGTGTATGCACATGGCTACAGGGGCACGGCCGGCGGCACGATGAAGGACAAGGGGTTGCGCGCGATGATCGCCGACCGGGGAGCGGCCCTCATCGCGCTGGCGGCGATCGGTGCGGACTGGGATCTGCCGAACGCACCGAACCTGATCGACGACGGCCGCGACGAGATCGCCTACCTCGACCGGGTGGTCGCCGACGCGGTGCTGCGGTTCGGCATCGACCCGGCGCGCGTCACGGTCACCGGCTTCTCCGCGGGCGGCATGTTCGTCTGGAACGCGGTCTGCGAACGGGGCGACCGCTATGCGGGCTACGTCGCGATGTCGGGCACGTTCTGGAAGGAGGCGCCCGCCGGGTGCCCAGCCCCCGCCGCCAGCGTCGTCCACATCCACGGAAGCGCGGACACCACCGTGCCGATCCACGGCCGCACCATCAGCACCACGCGGCAGGGCGATGCGATGACGGCGCTGTCCATGTACGCCAAGACCAACGGCTTCGGTCCGCCCGGCGCCCCCGAGGACGTGGCGGGCATGACCTGCAAGACGAGCGCTGACGCGAAGGGCCATGCGCTCGATTTCTGCCTCTTCGCGGGCGGGCACGAGTTCTCGACCGAGCGCCTCGCCGCGGCGCTCGACCTCATCGGGCGCTGACGGTCAGTCCTTCTCGGCGTCCTCGTCGTCGTCGCTCTGGGGCAGGTTGAAGAAGCTCTCCGCATCGCTGAAGTCGGCGGGGCTCTTCTCGCGCTCGCTGAGGCTGAAGCGTTCGAGGCCCGCGATGGCGGACGGGATCTTCGGATCGGCACCCATGCCAAGCGATTGCTCGGTCGAAACGAGCTTGCGGCGCTCGTCATCCGACATCACCGCGCCGGACGCGGCCTTCTTGCGTGCGGCCACCTGCACCGCCGCGTCGAGCTCGGTCTGGCGGCAGAGACCGAGCGCCACCGGGTCGATGGGCTGGATCTGGCTGATGTTCCAGTGGCTACGGTCACGGATCGACTGGATCGTGGGCTTCGTCGTGCCGACGAGCTTGCCGACCTGGCCGTCGGTGAGCTCGGGATGGAACTTGACGAGCCACAGGATCGCGGCCGGCCGGTCCTGGCGCTTCGAGAGCGGCGTGTAGCGCGGCCCGCGGCGGACCTCCTCGCCGACGGCCGCCGCGTTGAACTTCAGGCGCATCCGGTAGGCGGGATCGGCCTGCGCGCGGTCGATCTCGATGGGGTCGAGCTGGTTGTTGGCGATCGGATCGAACCCCTTCACGCCCGCCGCCACGTCACCGTCGGCGATGCCCTGCACCTCGAGCGGATGCAGCCCGCAGAAATCCGCGACCTGCTGGAAGCTGAGCGTCGTGTTGTCCACGAGCCAGACGGCCGTCGCCTTCGCCATCAGGGGCTTGGTCATGTGCGTCTCCTTGCGCCGCCGCCGGGCGGGTGTGCCGTCCCGCCCGGAGCCCGGATGCGGCCGATCCGCCGCTAGCGCCTCGTTTTCGGGAACGTGACGGGGTATATAGGCGTCCGCCGTCCGGGAGGAAAGTGCTTTTGCGCCTGCTCGCTGCCTGTCTCGCGCTGCTGCTGGCGGCCCGCCCCGCCGCGGCGTTCGACTATTACGTGCTGGCCCTCTCGTGGCAGCCAACCTACTGCGCGCTCGAGGGCGCCGATCGGCACGATCCGCAATGCGGGACGCCGCGCGGCTTCACGCTGCACGGCCTGTGGCCGCAGAACGAGACCGGCTACCCGAAGGACTGCACGACGCCCGAGCGCGATCCATCGCGCCGCGAGACCGCCGCGATGGCCGACATCACCGGCTCGGCGGGCCTCGCGTGGCACGAATGGAAGACGCACGGGCGCTGCTCGGGGCTCGACGCGCGGCGCTACTTCGCCCTGTCCCGGCAGGCCTTCGGGAGCATCAGGATGCCGCCGGTGCTCACGGCGCTCGATCGCGACGTGAACGTGGCGCCCCGCGTGATCGAGGACGCCTTTCGCGAGGCGAACCCCGCGCTCGGGCCCGACATGGTGACGATCACCTGCCAGTCGGGCCGGATCGACGAGGTCCGCATCTGCATGGGAAAGGATCTGGCGCCGCGCGATTGCGGCGCCGATGCCGTGACCGACTGCCGCCTCGGCGCCGCGCGGCTCTCGCCCGTCAGCCCATGACGCGGCGCGGGCGCACCGGCAGGAAGCACCGCCGCGCGTCCTCGGCGGCACGAGCGCGCCAGGCGGGATAGGCGAGGAAAGGTGCGACGACGAACCCCACCAGCACGAGACAGAGCACCGCCACCACCGCCGCCCGGACCCAGAACGCATGTGCGGCGAAATAGAACGGCCCGAACGCGAGCGCCCAGACCCAGCTCATGCGCGTGGACTGGTCGAAATCCTGCTCCAGCACCTCGGACACCGCCTCGCGCGCAGCAACCGCGTCAGCGAACCCGTCGACATCGTACTTCATTGGAATACCCCGCTCCCGTGACCGCTGTACACTGGAGGCCGGGAGCTTAACGCAGGCTTAAGAGCCGCGGGGATTCGGCCGAAATCAGTTCGAGAGGCTCTTGCCCGCGTTCGCGGCGACGATCATCGGCCGGAACGTGAAGACATCGCGCGAGGCAGGGTCCACGTCCACCTGCACCCAGTGGATGTTCGGGCTGCCGAAGGTCTCGACGCGGGTGAAGTTCGCGAGAAGATGCGTCGCGTCGGGAAGCGGCTTGTCGATCTTGAAGTAATGCGTGTCCCCGTGCACCAGCACCACCTGCCCGCCGAAGGCTTCGGTCTCGGCCGTGAGCGCGGCGAGGAAGGCCGCGTAGCCCTCGTGGCCGGGCGCCGCGCGCTCGTCGGTCCCCTCGGTTTCAGGCACGTCGAAGCCGGGGTCGCCCTGGATCACGATCATCACGCCCTTGTCGCCCGCGGCCTTGGCCTTTGCGAACGCCCGGCTCATCCACTCGATGTTGGCGGCATCGCGCGCGCGGTACTCGGCGGTGTCGGCGTCGCACTGGGCCTGTGTGCGGGCGCTCTTCTTCGTGCAGGAGTCCGCATCGGCGACGTAGTTGTTGTTGCTCCCCGGCACGTTCAGCCCGACGAACATCGCGCCACCCCGCTCGAACATCACGTTCTCCGCGTAGGCCTCGCCGGGGAGGCCCTGATGCTCCGGCGTCAGCTTCGTCATGCCGAAGCTCTCGGGCGTGGCGAACATCGTCTTGCGGATGTGGTCGAGCCGGTCGAGGTTGTCGTAGCCGCCGTTGTTGGTGCGGTGGCAGTCGGTCCATTCGTTGTCGCCGGGGACGTAGATCACTGGCGCCTTCAGGCTGTCGAACATCGCCGCGGCGTCCTCATAGATGTCGGCGGTGCATTGCGAAGAGCCGTCCTTGATGTCGCCGTCGTAGATCGAGAAGGCGAGGTCGGCGGCGTTCATGTCGGCGATCAGCGCCGGGATCGCCGGGGCGTCGTCGGCCTTGGCGTAGGGCATGTCGCCCCAGAGCGCGAAGCTGAAGCCTTGGGCATCAGCCGCCACGGGCGTGAGCGCGAGGGTCAGGGCGGCGAGCGAAGCGGCGAGGCGCATGGCGGGGTCTCCGGGGCTGATGCCGCCTGACCCTAGCCTCCGGCGATGACACTTCAGCGACAGCCGCGCGCCGTCAGTCCCAGTCGGGCGCGAAGCCGACGTCGGTGAAGCGTTCGCCGCGGTCGAGGCCGCGGATCTCGGCAATCTCCCCCTCCGTCAGCACGATGTCGCGCGCGGCGAAGTTCTCCGCGATCCGCGCGGGCTTGCTCGACGACGGGATCACGATATGCCCCTCGGCCAGCAGGAACGCGAGCGTCGCGAGCGCCGCCGTCGTTCCGTGCGCCGCGCCGATGCGGGCGAGGACCGGGTCGCCGGCGACGCGGCCCTTGGCGAGCGGGAGATACGCCGTCAGCGGCATCCCCATCGCCTTGCAATGCTTCGCGAGGCGGCCGTTCTGGAGATACGGATGCACCTCGACCTGGTTCGTCGCGAGCCATCCCTGTCCCACCGCAGCCGCTGCCCGGTCGACGAGCGCAATCGGATGGTTCGAGAGCCCGATCTGCCGCGCGAGCCCGGCGTCCGCGACCTCGGCGAGCTCGGTCGCGTAGTCCTCGACGCGCACCCGTCCGTCCGGCGAGGGCCAGTGGATCAGGAGGAGATCGACATGGTCGAGCCCGAGCCGACCGAGCGAGCCTTCGGCCGCGCGCCGCACCTCGCCGGGGCCGAGGTGCTCGTGCCAGACCTTTGTCGTCACGAAGGTCTCGGCGCGCGGCACTCCGCTCTCCGCGATGGCCGAGCCGACCTCTTCCTCGTTGCCGTACATCTCGGCCGTGTCGATATGCCGATAGCCGGCCTGCAGCGCCGCGGCCACGCACTCGCGCGCCTCGCGTTCGCGCCGCTGCCAGGTGCCGTAGCCGAAGCGCGGGATGTCAGTAATGGGAAACCTCCAGAACGATCTTGCCGATGTGCTCGGGCGCCTCGAGCCTTCGGTGCGCGGCCGCGGCCTCGGCGAGGGGATACGCGCTGTCGATCACGGGCGCGATCCGACCGGCGGCGACGAGCGGCCAGACCTCCGCCTCGACCTCGGCCGCGATGGCCGCTTTCGCCGCGACCGAGCGCGGGCGCAGCGTGCTGCCGGTGAGCGTCAGGCGGCGGATCATGAGCGGCGCCAGATCGAGCGTGACCTCCGGCCCGGAGAGGAACGCGATCTGCACGAGCCGGCCGTCGTCGGCGAGGGCCCCGAGATTGCGCGCAACGTATTCGCCGCCGACCATGTCGAGGATCACGTCGGCGCCGCCCTCGGCCCGCAGGATCGCCGCGAAATCCTCGGTGCGATAGTTGATCGTCCGCTCGGCGCCAAGCTTGCTGCAGGCGGCGCATTTGGCGTCCGAACCGGCGGTCGCGAAGACGCGCGCGCCGCGGGCGGCCGCGATCTGGATCGCCGTGGTGCCGATGCCGGACGAGCCGCCGTGGACGAGAAACCGCTCGCCACCGTCGAGCCGGCCGCGCTGGAACACGTTGGTCCAGACGGTGAAGACGGTTTCGGGCAGGCACGCCGCCTCGCGGAGCGACTTCCCCTCCGGCACCGGGAGCGCATGCGACGCCTCGGTCGCCACGTACTCCGCATACCCGCCGCCTGGCGTCAGGGCGCAGACCGCGTCGCCGACCGCCCAGCGCCCGTCCCCCGGTCCCACCGCCGCGACATGGCCCGCGACCTCCAGACCCGGAAGGTCGGAGGCGCCCGGAGGAGGCGCATAGGAGCCCGACCGTTGCAACGCGTCGGGACGGTTGACCCCGGCATAGGCGACGCGGATCACGACCTGCCCGGCCAGCGGCGACGGCACCTGTCGCTCGGCCACCTTCAGAACCTCGGGACCGCCCGGGCGGGCGATCTCGACGGCGCGCATCCGCTGCGGCAGCGTCATGCGGTCGGCTCGCCCACCGTACCCGACCCGGCCTGCCAGCTTCCGGGCATGCCTTCCGGCATCCGGGAGGGAGGGCGCACGCGGCCGGCAAGCCAGATCGGCCCGGCGAATGCCGCACGGAGGAAGCGGTTGCGGTTGACCGCAGCCTTGGCCTCCTCGATCCGCATCACATCGCCGATGCGGCGGTCGAGGAATGCCCAGGTCGCCTGGTGGTCGGCGCTGTCGTCGCCGATCCAGAAGAGCACCGTCGCGGCATAGACGCCCACCAGGGTCGCGCGCTTGGTGTACCAGTTGAGGTCGTCCGACGTGTCGCCGAGCGTGGTCCAGATCAGGTCTGCGGTGCTCCAGAGCGCTCGGGCACCTTCCGCCGCGTGCTGTGGCAGCGCGAAGAGCGAGGACGCGCGGCGCACCGCCTCGCGGTCGCCCGCGGCCTCGAGGCGGAAGCGCACGGCGGCGGCGATGCGGTCGCGGAACTTCAGTCCGCCGAGATCCTCGGCCCTGATCCGGGCGACCATCGCGAGGTCGCCGCGCCGGTGGAAGGCGAGCGCCAGATCGAGCGCGCCGCGCGGGCACACCGCGCGGGCGAGGCCGAGGGCCATCCCGCAGTCCGATGCCGCCGCACGGAAGGTCGCCTCGCTCCAGCCATCGAAGGGCACGTGAACCAGCGCCGCATCGAGAAGGGCCTCGGTCGCGGCGGCGGTATCGGTCAGCCCCTCGGCGGGGCCCGCAAGGTCGGGGGCGACCGGATCGGGCGGCACTTCGGACCCGGGCTCAGCCGGTGGAACGGCCGCCAGAGCCGGTTTCGGGGTATGGGGATCGGGCATGGGCGGCTCCTCTTCGGCTCTCGCGATGGTGGACAGCACGCGGTCCCCCTGCTAAGGAGCCCGTTCGTCGGGTCGCCCTGTGCGCGGTCCGCAGCACCCTAAACCGGAAAGGTGGTGAGAACCACATGCAGGTCAGTGTCCGCGACAACAACGTCGACCAGGCGCTCCGCGCGCTCAAGAAGAAGCTTCAGCGCGAAGGTGTGTTCCGCGAGATGAAGCTCAAGCAGCATTTCGAGAAGCCTTCCGAGAAGCGCGCTCGCGAAAAGGCCGAAGCGATTCGCCGCGCCCGCAAGCTCGCGCGCAAGAAGGCGCAACGCGAAGCCGGTCTCTGAACCGGCTCCGCCCGGCCGGGCACACCGCTTGGGTCAGGCGCATTTTCTCCGCCCCACCGATATCCGACGCAGGCTCGACCTCGCGGCCGGCACCCGTGCGCCGGCTCGCACGGTGCCGCTCAGACCGTCGGACGTGACCTGAGCGCATCCCGGATGTCGGTCAGCAGTTCCTCCTGCGTCGGCCCGGCGGGCGCAGAGGGCACAGGGTCGCCGCGATGGACAGCGGCGTCCTTCAGCCGGTTCACGGCCTTGACGAGCAGGAACACGACGAACGCGATGATGAGGAAGTTGATGCAGGCCGTCACGAACGAGCCGTAGGCGAAGATCGCGGCGCCGCTGTTTCGGGCGGCGTCGAGACCGGCACCAGGCGGCACGGTGCCCGACATCACGAAGTACATGTTGGTGAAATCGATCCCGCCCAGCAAGAGGCCGATGATCGGGTTGATAAGGTCGCCGACGAGGCTCGACACGATGGCAGTGAAGGCGGCGCCGATGATGATGCCGACCGCGAGGTCCATCACGTTGCCCTTGGCGATGAAGTCCTTGAATTCCTGAAGCATGGTCTGTCCCGTCCCATCAATTGTTCGTTCGCTGGCGCACATTGGCTAGCACCGAGGCGCCGGTGTTGTCTCGCTTCAATTCGTGGCAGGCATGGAATGCAAGCCAGCGAGGACCAGATGACCGACCTTTCCGACTTCCCGATCGCCCGGAAGCTGCCGCCCCGCGATCCCGCCGCGATCCAGCTCTATTCGTTCCCGACGCCGAACGGGGTGAAGGCCTCGATCATGCTCGAGGAGACCGGCCTTGCCTACGAGGCCCACGCGGTCTCGATCATGAAGGGCGACCAGTCGGCGCCGGAGTACGTGGCGCTCAATCCGAACTCGAAGATCCCTGCGATCATCGATCCCGCGGGGCCGGACGGGAAGCCTCTGGCGCTCTTCGAGTCGGGCGCGATCCTGATCTATCTCGCCGACAAGACCGGCCAGCTGCTGCCGCGCGACGGGGCGGCGCGCTACGAGACGCTCCAGTGGCTGATGTTCCAGATGGGCGGCGTCGGCCCGATGTTCGGCCAGCTCGGGTTCTTCTACGCCTTCAAGGGCAAGGAGATCGAGGATCGCCGGCCCGTGGAGCGCTACATCGCCGAGGCGGCGCGGCTCCTCCGCGTGCTCGACGGCCAGCTTGGCGGGCGCGAATGGCTGACCGGCACCTATTCGATCGCCGACATCGCGATCTGCCCGTGGCTCAACGCGATCGGCAGGTTCTACAAGGCCGGGGATGCGGTCGGCTGGGGCGACCTCGCGCAGGTGCCCGCCTACCTCGACCGCTTCCTCGCGCGCCCGGCGGTGCAGCGCGGCATGGAGGTTCCGCCGCGCGAGTAGCCTCCTTCGCCGGGCGGCCGCCCCTGTTCGCGCCCGCAGGGCGCGCCCGGCCCAAGGCCAAGCGCCCGCAAGGGCGGCGCGGGTGCGGGAGGCCCCCGGCCTCCCCTTCGCCGGCCGGCGCGTCCGGTCAGCTTCGCAGCGCCCCGCCCGTCGCGGCGGCGACCTTGGCCACGATACGCTCGGAGACGGTGGTGATCTCGGCATCCGTCAGTGTCGCCACCGTCGGCGCGAGGCGCACGGTGATCGCGAGGCTCTTGCGGCCCTCGCCGAACTGCGCCGCCGCCGACGGACCGCCGAACACGTCGAACACCGTGACGCTCGCGACGAGCGCCTTGTCGGCCGCGGCGGCGGCGTTCACCACCGTCTGCGCCTCCACGCGCGCGTCGAGCACGAAGGCGAAATCGCGCTCGACCGGCTGGAGGTCGCTCGACGCCAGCGCCGGCCGGCCCGGGCCCTTCGACCGGGGCATCGGCACCGCGGCAAGGTCGATCGTGAAGCCGACCGGCGCGCCCTTCAGGCCCATCGCGCGGACGATGCGGGGATGCACCTCGCCGAACGTCGCCATGGCGCGGAGCCCGAGCGCGATCCGCCCTGACCGCGCCGGATGCCACCAGGGCGCCGCACCCCGCAGCACGGTCGTCTTCGCCGGCGCGCCCAGCGCCGCCAGAACCGCCTCGACCGCCGCCTTGGCGTCGAACGGGTCGGCCATGCGCCGCGCTCCGTGCGGACCCCGCGGCACGGTGGCGCCCGTGATCACGGCGGCCGCCTGCACGGACTGCTCTCCGGGCTCGCCGCCGGAAAACACCGGGCCGACCTCGAAGAGCCCGAGGTCCGTGGCCCCGCGCGCCGCGTTCCGCGCGGCGGCTTGCAGGAGGCCCGGCAGCAGGTCCGGGCGCAGGTGCGTCATCTCGGAGGAGATCGGGTTGTCCACCCGCACCGTGTCCTCGCCGCCGCCGAACTGTCGGGCGGCCTCCATGCCGATGAAGGAATAGGTCACGCATTCCGCGAGCCCAAGCGCCGCCAGCGCGCGCCGCGCCCGTCCCTCGCGGCGTTGCTCGGGCGTCAGCACCGGTGCGGGCACGCTCGGGTGCTGCCGGGGCATCGGCCGGCCCTCGAGCCGCGACAGCGAAGCCACGCGGGCGATCTCCTCGACGAGATCGACGTCGCCCAGGATGTCCGGCCGCCACGACGGCGGCGTCGCGGCGGTCCCGGTCAGCGTGACCCCGAGCGCTTCCAGCGTCGCGCGCTGATCGGCCTCGGGGATGTCCATGCCGACGAGGCGGCGGACCCGCCCCGCGTCGAAGGCGTAGCTCCGTGTGACGGCGGGCACGGCACCTTCGATTGCCACCTCGGACGCCTCGCCGCCACAGATCTCGAGGATCAGCGCCGTCGCCACGTCGAGCCCCGGCAGCGCGAACGCCGGGTCCACGCCGCGCTCGAAGCGGTAGCGGGCATCGGTGCTGATCCGCAGCGCGCGGCCCGTCGCAGCGATGCGGAGCGGATCCCAGAGCGCGCTCTCGACGAACACGTCGCGGGTGGCCGCAGTCACGCCCGAGGCCTCGCCGCCCATGACGCCCGCGAGGCTCTCGGGCCCGGCGTCGTCGGAGATGAGGATCATGCCGGGGCGCAGCGCGTAGGTTCGCCCGTCGAGCGCGAGGAGGCTCTCGCCGCCCGCCGCCGCATGGACGCGGAGCCCGCCCTGCACGACGCCCGCGTCGAAGACGTGGAGCGGGCGGTTGCGGTCGTAGGTGAGGAAGTTGGTGATGTCGACGAGCGCCGAGATCGGCCGGAGACCGATCGCGCGGAGCCGCCGCTGCATCCATTCGGGCGAGGCCCCGTTCGTCACGCCGCGGATCACCCGGCCCGCGAACACCGGGCAGCCGCCGCCGAGGAGGTCGTCGTCCACCCGCACCGCCACCGGGCAGGGGTACGTCCCCGCGACCGCGGGCAACCACTCCGGCCGCAGCGTGCCCAGCCCCCGCGCCGCGAGGTCGCGCGCGATCCCACGAACGCCGAGCGCATCGGGGCGGTTCGGCGTGACCTTGATGTGGATCATCGGATCGTCGAGCCCGGCGTAGGCCGCGTAGGGCGTGCCGACCTCGGCCTCGGGGCCGAGCTCGATGATGCCCTCGTGGTCGTCGCCGGTCCGCAGCTCGCGCGCCGAGCAAAGCATCCCGCGGCTCTCGACGCCGCGGATCGTCCCGGCCTTCAGCGTCACCCCGAGCCCCGGCACCACCGCGCCCACCGGCGCGAAGACCGCCGCCATCCCCGTCCGCGCGTTCGGCGCGCCGCACACCACCTGCACCTCCTCGGGCGCCGTCCCCGGCCCGCCGGGCCGGGTCTCGACGCGGCAGAGCCGCAGCCGGTCGGCATTCGGATGCGGCACCGCCTCGATCACCCGCACGACGCGGAACGGCGCCAGCGCGGCCCCGGGATCGACCACCGCCTCGACCTCGAGCCCGAGGTCGGTCAGCGCGTCGGCGATCTCGGTCACGGACGCGTCGGTGTCGAGATGGTCCCTGAGCCAGCCGAGGGTGAACTTCATGCCAGCCCCCCAGCCCGCGTCGATGCCCGCGTCGATGCATCTGTCAAGCCGTTCATCCGCCGAGCCCGCCCGCGAGCGTCGGCCGGTCGAGGGGCGAGAAGCCGTAGTGCCGGAGCCAGCGGACGTCGCTCTCGAAGAAGGCGCGCAGGTCCGGGATGCCGTACTTCAGCATCGCGATCCGGTCGATGCCCATGCCGAAGGCGAAGCCCTGCCAGGCGTCGGGATCGACGCCCGCCGCGCGCAGCACCTTCGGATGCACCATGCCGGAGCCGAGGATCTCGAGCCAGTCCTCGCCCTCGCCGATCCGCAGCGCGCCGCCCTCCCACGAGCAGCGGATGTCGACCTCCGCCGAGGGCTCGGTGAACGGGAAGTGCGAGGCGCGGAAGCGCAGCTCGACCGACGGCACCTCGAAGAACGCCCGGCAGAACTCCTCGAGCACCCACTTCAGGTTCGCCATCGTGAGGTCGCGGTCGATGGCGAGCCCCTCGACCTGGTGGAACATCGGCGTGTGCGTCTGGTCCATGTCCATGCGGTAGACGCGGCCCGGCGCGATCACCCGGAGGGGCGCGCCCCGCGCCTCGAGCGCACGGATCTGCACCGGGCTCGTATGCGTGCGGAGCACGTGCGGCGGGCGGTCGTCGCCGTCGGCCCGCGCGAGGAAAAAGGTGTCGTGCTCTTGCCGTGCGGGATGCTCGGGCGCGATGTTGAGCGCGTCGAAGTTGTACCAGTCGCTCTCGACCTGCGGGCCTTCGGCCACCGCGAAGCCCATGTCGGCGAAGATGGCGGTCAGCTCGTCCACGACCTGCGAGACCGGGTGCAGCGTGCCCGTGCCGCCCGTCCAGGGCCGCGCCGGCAGCGTCACGTCGAGCCATTCCTCCGCCAGCCGCGCGTCGAGCGCCGCGTCGCCGAGCGCGGCCTTCTTCGCGCGGAGCGCCGCGTCGATCTCGTCGCGGAGCCGGTTCAGCGCGGCGCCGCTCGCCTGCCGCTGCTCGGGCGTCATCCGGCCCAGCTCGCGCATCCGAAGGCTGATCTCGCCCTTCTTCCCGAGCGCCGCCAGCCGCACCCCCTCGAGCGCGCCCTCGTCGGCAGCACCCGCGATGTCGGCGAGATACCTCTCCCGCAGCGTGTCCGACCCGTCCATCCCGGCGTCTCCCTGACCCGGCGCCGTGCTAGCTTCGGCCGCTCCGGGACGCAAGCCGGTCGGCCGCCGCAGCCTGCGTCAGGCGGCGGCGGGAAGCGCCGCGCGGGCCTGGGTGACGATGGCCTCGAAGGCCGCGGGCTCGTTGACCGCGAGGTCGGCGAGCACCTTGCGGTCCACCTCGATCCCCGCCAGCGCCAGCGCGTTGACGAAGCGCGAATAGGTCAGCGCGGGGTCGATGGCACGGACGCCCGCGTTGATCCGCTGGATCCAGAGCGCGCGGAAGTTGCGCTTGCGGGTCTTGCGGTCGCGGGTGGCGTATTGCTGCGCCTTGTCCACCGCCTGCGTCGCGGTGCGGAAGTTGGTGCCGCGGGCGCCATAGTAGCCCTTGGCCTTCTTGATGACCTTGCGGTGCGCGGCGTGCGTGACGACGCCGGATTTGACACGGGACATTTCGGCTCCTCAGCGGTCGTAGGGCATGTATTTCTTGACGATCTTCGCATCCGCGTCCGACAGGACCATCGTGCCGCGCGCGTCGCGGATGAACTTCGTCGTCCGCTTGATCATTCCGTGCCGCTTGCCCGCGGCGCCCGACTTCACCAGCCCGGAGGCGGTCATGCTGAAGCGCTTCTTGGCGCTCGACTTCGTCTTCATCTTGGGCATTTCCAGCTCCTTCGAGGGTCCGGCGCGCGCACTCGGCATGCCACATCGGCCGGCCGCGCGGAAAGCCGCGTCATAGGGCGGCGCGCGCCACGCCGCAAGCGAAACCTAGACGTCGGGCTCGGCGGCGGAGATGAGGCGTTCCTCGCAGGGCGCCACGCGCAGGATGTTCGTCGTGCCCGCGACCTTGAAGGGCACGCCCGCGGTCAGCACGATCTGGTCGGTCTTGGCCGCGAAGCCCTCTGCCACCGCCGCCCGGATCGCGCCGAGGACCGCGCCCTTGAAACGGTCCACGCTCGCGGTCATCACGCAATGCGTGCCCCAGGTGAGACAGAGCCGCCGCGCCGTGCTCTCGAGCGGCGTCAGCGCCAGGATCGGCACCCGCGGGCGCTCGCGCGCCACGAGCGAGGCGGTGGTGCCGGACTGGCTGTAGACGCAGATCGCCTTGATGTCCGCGGTCTCGGCGATCTCGCGGGCGGCGGCGACGATGCCGTCGGCGACGGTCTGACGGTTCGCGCGGCGCGAGCTCTCGATGACCTCGCGGTAGGTCGGGTCCTGCTCGACCGAGATCGCGACGTTGTGCATCGTCCGCACCGCCTCGAGCGGGTACTTGCCCGCGGCGCTCTCGGCCGAGAGCATCACCGCGTCGGCGCCCTCGTAGATCGCGGTCGCGACGTCCGAGACCTCGGCGCGCGTCGGCACCGGCGCCTCGATCATGCTCTCGAGCATCTGCGTCGCCACGATCACCGGCTTCGCGGCGGCGCGGCACATGCGGATGAGCCGCTTCTGGATCGGCGGCACGTCCTGCACCGGCAGCTCGACGCCGAGGTCGCCGCGCGCCACCATCACCCCGTCCGAGACCGCGAGGATCGCCGCGAAGGCCTTCACGCCCGCGGGCTTCTCGATCTTCGACAGGATCGCGGCACGGCCCTTGGCGAGCGCGCGCGCCTCGGTGACGTCCTCGGGGCGCTGCACGAACGACAGCGCCAGCCAGTCGACGCCGAGCTCGCACACGAACTCGAGGTCGCCCCGGTCCTTCTCCGACAGCGCCGCGAGCGGCAGCACCACGTCGGGCACGTTGACGCCCTTGCGGTTCGAGATCGTGCCGCCGACGACGACGGTGCAGTCCGCGAAGTCCGGCCCGCAGCGCTCGACACGCAGACGGATCTTGCCGTCGTTGACGAGCAGCGACGATCCGGGCTCGAGCGCCTCGAAGATCTCGCGGTGCGGCAGCGTCGCGCGGGTCGCGTCGCCGGGCGCAGTGTCGAGGTCGAAGCGGAAGGCCTGGCCCTCGGCGAGATCCTCCGAGCCATTGGTGAACACCCCGCAGCGCAGTTTCGGGCCCTGCAGGTCGGCGAGGATGGCGATGGGACGGCCGGTATCGGCCTCGACCTTGCGGATCGCCGCGTGACGCTGCGCGATATCGGGATGCCCCCCGTGGCTCATGTTGAGCCGAAACACGTCGGCACCGGTCTCGAAGAGCGCGCGGATCGTGTCGTAGTCGTTCGACGCGGGCCCGAGCGTGGCCACGATCTTCACGTTGCGGAAACGTCTCATGCGGTCGTCCTTTGCCGTCGGCGGTCCGCCGCACGGCCGCGGTATGGAACACATTCGGACGCCCGGCAACTGGTGCGGCGCCGCTGGCGGCGATAGACCGTTAGCGTCACCACCTTGTGCTCAGGAAAGGTCGCGGAATGATGACGGACGATGCACCGGTGGTCGTCGAGGGGGAGGACCGGCCGGCGCGCTGGCTCGTCACCTGCGACCACGCGACGAACCGGGTGCCGGTGTCGGTCGCGGGCGGCGACCTCGGGATCGCGCCCGCCGACATGGCGCGGCACATTGCGTTCGACGTTGGCGCCGCAGGCGTGGCGCGGGCGCTCGCGGACCGGCTCGATGCGCCGCTCGTGATGGCGAACTTCTCGCGGCTGGTGATCGACCCCAACCGCGGCGAGGACGACCCGACGCTGGTGATGCAGCTCTACGACGGCACGCTGATCCCGGCAAACCGCGGCATCGACGCGGCAGGCATCGAGGACCGGCTCGCGCGCTTCCACCGGCCCTACCACGACGCCATCGCCCGCCTCGCGGCGAGGCGCTCCGACACGGTCATCCTCGCCGTGCACAGCTTCACGCCCGCGCTCGTGCGCGGCGCGCCGCGGCCCTGGTCGATCGGGGTGCTCCACGCCGGCGATCACCGGCTGGCGCTCCCGCTGATCGCGCGTCTCCGGGCCGAGACCGATCTCGTCGTCGGCGACAACGAGCCCTACGACGGCCACCTGCCGGGCGACGCGGTGGACCGCCACGCGCTGCAATCCGGAAGGCTCAACGCGCTCCTCGAGATCCGCAACGACCTCTGCGCCACGCCCGAGGCGCAGGCCGCTTGGGCCGACCGCCTGGCGCCGATCCTCGGGGCAGCACTCGGCGAGGCGGGGGAGGCCACGCCTGCCCCCGACCGCACCGAGCTCGAGGCGGCCGCGTTCCGCCGCCTGCGCGACCATCTCCGCGCGCATCCGGAGGTGCAGAACCTCGACCTGATGACGCTCGCGGGCTTCTGCCGCAACTGCCTCGGCCGCTGGGTCGCCGAAGCCGCCGCCGACCGCGGCATCCCCCTCGCCCCCGAGGACGCGCGCACCGAGTTCTACGGCATGCCCTACGCCGAGTGGAAGGCGCGCCACCAGACCGGCGCGAAGGCGCCCGTGGCATGAGCCGCGCCTGGATCGTCGTCGCCGCTGCCGCCCATGTGCGCGGCGCCGTCGCGGGCGGGTTCATCCAGGCCGGGCACGGCAAGGACGCCCCGATGCGCCGGCTGGCACCCGGCGACCGCGTGGCGTGCTACTCGCCGTCGGGGACGCTCGGCGGCAAGGACCGGCTCCAGGCCTTCACCGCGCTCGGAACCGTCGACGAAGGCGAGCCCGTGCGCGCGCGGCAGAACGAGGGCTTCATGCCGTGGCGCCGCGCGATGATCTGGGAGGCCACCGGCGACGCCCCGATCCGCCCCCTCCTCGAAGCGCTCGACTTCACCCGGGGCAAACCGAACTGGGGCATGGCGATGCGCCGCGGCCTCTTCGAGATCGGCGCGGACGACATGGACCGCATCGCGGCCGCGATGCAGACAAGACCGACCTCGCGGACCTCGTCCGGGCGGTGACGCTCGGGCTGCGCCACGAGGCTAGCGTCGATACGCGCGAGCTCGACGCGGGTGGCTCGGTGCCGACGGAGACGCTCTGCGCGGCCAGCGGCCGGACGCGGCCGGGCATGATCGCCAGAGCCGGGTACGCTGCGGCCGCTCGACGCCCGAGCGGCTCCTGCCAGGACGCGCCGCAGCCCGCGGGATGGACTGAACCCCGATGCGGCGGCAGCGGCCGCGCTGACGGTGGCCTCCGCCCTGGCGCAATCGGCCAGCCGGCGCGAGGCTCTTGCGCCGGTGCTTCCTTGCCACAGCGGAACGCCGGCAATCATCGAAGCGGGCCAGGTAGGCAGCCTGGCACGGTGCCGGTCCCGACGCACCGCCGGTCTTCCCGGATGCCCCACTCTCGACCGGGGACGGCCCGGCCAGCGGTTGCGGAGCTGAGCCAGAGCACCGTCGGCAGCTCCGTGCTGTCGCACGGGTGAAGCTCCCTCCCGTCGGCCAGGTCGATCGCGCCGATGGCCTTGCCGGCGCCCCCGGGCCCGTAGAAATGTGGGTCGGGCGGCAGCTCTGCCGGACCGGCGTGGATCGCCCGCCCTCGGCCGCGGTCAGCAGGCGGATACGCGCGAGGATGTGGAGACGGTGCTACCGGCCGATCCGACCTCAGATCGCCGCCTTGCGGCTCTCGTCGAAGTAGATCTCGCGCAGCCGTCGCGCGACACGGCCAGGGGTGCCGTCGCCGAGGGTCGTGCCGTCGATGGCGACGACGGGCATCACGAACTGCGTGGCCGAGGTGATGAACGCCTCGTCGGCGGACCGGGCCTCGTCGATGGTGAACGGCCGCTCCTCGACCTCCATCTGCGCCTCCGCGGCGAAGCGCAGGACCGACGCGCGGGTGATGCCGGCGAGGATCTCGTGACCGAGTTGCCGCGTCACCAAAAGGTTGCCGCGCACGATCCAGGCGTTGTTCGAGGTGCCTTCGGTGACGTACCCGTCCTCGATCATCCAGGCGTCGTCGGCGCCTGCCTTCTTCGCCGCCATCTTGCCCATCGACGGGTAGAGGAGCTGCACCGTCTTGATGTCGCGACGGCCCCAGCGCTCGTCGGGGATCGAGATGACGCGGATGCCGGTCTCGGCGACCGGGTTGTCCGTCAGCCGAGCCTCCTGCGTGAAGAGCACCAGCGTCGGTTCCGGCTCGGCGGGATAGAGGAAGCTCCGGTCCGCGGCGCCCCGTGTGATCTGCAGGTAGACCATGCCCTCGTCCACCCGGTTGCGCGCCACCATCTCGCGGTGGATGCCGAGGAGGGCCGCGTCGTCCGCCGGCGCGGGCATCTCGAGCTCGGAGAGCGAGCGCGCGAGGCGCTTCGCGTGGCCGGCGAAGTCGACGAGCTTGCCACCGAGCACCGCCGTCACCTCGTAGACGGCATCCGCCATCAGGAATCCGCGGTCGAACACCGAGACCTTCGCCTCGGCCTCGGGCAGGTAATCGCCATTCACGTAGACGGTGCGGGGCATGACACTCTCTTCTCGCTCAGGACTTCGATTGTAAAGTCGGCCGGCTTCAGGCGCCCGTGGCTCGGCAGGAAGCCGAGGGCGATGGCGACCCCCGCGGCATCGACACAAGCGTCATGGGCCGGGCCGGGGTGGTCCAGCCCGAAATACGTGCAGATCGTGTCGCTTCGCAAGGTCTGGACCGCCTCGACCGTCTCGCCGCTCCGGACCCGCAGCGGCACCGCGCTGCGAAACTGTCTGGCGGGGATCGGGCTCGGCAGCCTCCGCACGAAGAGGAAGGCGGCCAGGCGAGCAGGACGCCGTCGCCCACAACGCGTGCCAGCCGATCAGGCGCGTCGCCGAGCGTCAGTCCCTCCGACGCGAGGCGCGCGCCGGTGTGTCCGGTCAGGCGCGCCAGGAGGGAATCGACCGCCACGATGTGTCCGTCCCGGTCCATATCGCGTCCGGCGAGGGACGTTCGTGTTGCAGGTCACTCCGTGCAAAGGAGTCTGGTGCAAGCTCCCAATCTACTTCTGCAGATGGGCGTCGAAGAACCCCGTGATCTCTTCATGGATCTCGCGGGTCTCGGGCATGGTCATGTCGAACAGGTACTGGGCGTGGGACAGGCCTTCGTAGACCTGAAGTTCGGCTACGATGCCGGCCCGCCGGAGAGCCCGGTGCGTCCGGACGGTGTTGCTGAGAAACAGATCGCGGGTTCCGGCGACCAGGATCGCCGGCGGAAAGCCTTCGAAGGACCCGTTGATCGGCGAGAGCAGGGGATCCGCCATGTCATGGCCATTCGCGTAGAGCTGCGCCGCGCGTCCGAGATAGCCGTCGTAGCTGACAAGGACGTTGTCGAGCCATTCGTTCGCCCGGTAGCTGTCGCCGGTGTCGGTGAGGTCGGCCCAAGGCGTCAGGGGGGCGATCGCCGCGGGCATCGGCAACCCTTCCTGCCGCAAGCGGTGCATCAGCGCGAGAGTGAGGCCGCCGCCGGCCGACGTTCCGAAGACGGCGACATGGGTGGGATCCACCGTTTCGATGACGGCCTTGTAGACGGCCAGGGCGTCGTCGAGGGCGGCCGGGAACGGCGCATCCGGCGGCATCCGGTAGTCGACGGCGATGACCTCGTAGCCGCCGTAGGTCGCCATCATCATCGCCTCGCCCGTGCCCGACTCGCCCGGCGAGAAGACGTAGCCGCCGCCATGAAGGTTGATCAGGGTCTGGCCTGCATGGGCGTCAGGAACCGTCTCGGGCCGCAGGACGAAGACCGGGACGCCGCCCATCTCCGTGCGCTCCATCGTCACGCCCATCGATGCGCGGGCTTCCGCCAGCATCGGTAGCGTGGCTTCCGCCGCCTCCCGAATGACGGCACGCCACTCCTCGTCGCTCGCGGGCGCGAGGTTCCAGAACGGAGAGTAGGGCGCCGCGATCTGCGCCTGCGCCGCGGGGCTCACCGTCCCCGGCACCGGGACGGATCGACCGGGCACCGTCCGCGGGCCGGCCGCGGCATTGGCCGGCCCGAGCACCGCCGCGCGCGCGGCGAAGCCGTCCTGCTGAGCGGGGACGGGAGTGCCGAAACCGGCCGAGAGGCAAAGGGCGGCGAGGAGCGTGCGGGCCGCGATGCGCGGGCCCGGTGCCTCAGAGATGGGTTTCGGCATGATCGCCTCCTGTTCAGGGCCGATGAGGATGTCCGGTTGGCTAGGCAGCGCCTTGACGGCTCGGACCGACAGCAAGGGTCCGGTCACGGAAGGATCGCGTCGACGACGCCGCCGTCGACCCGGAGGACGCCGCCCGTGGTGGCCGAGGCCTCCTTCGAGCAGGCATAGACGATCATGTTCGCGACCTCTTCGACCGACGCCGGCCGCTTGATGATCGAGGATGGCCGGAACGAGGTCACGAAGTCGCGCCCCGCCTCGTCCATCGGCATTTCATTCTCGCGCGCATGGGCCTCGACCCAGCCGGCGACGGCTTCGGTCATCGTCGGGCCGGGCATGACCGCGTTCACCGTCACGCCGGACCCCGACCCCACCTTCGCCAATCCCCGCGACAGCGAGATGACGGCCGTCTTGGTCATTGCGTAGGGCATCGCGTCCGCGGGAACCTGCACGCCGGATTCAGAGGTCACGAAAACAACGCGTCCCCAGCCGCGCCGCATCATCTCGGGCATGTAGGCACGCGACGTGCGGATGCCGGACATGATGTTGGTGTGGAAAAAGCGCTCCCACACGTCGTCGCCGGTGTCGAAGAAGTCCTTGGAGTCGAACATGCCGAGGTTGTTCACAAGGATGTCGACGCGTGGCACGGTGCCCGTCAGCGTCTCCACGCCTTCGGCCAAGGCGAGGTCGCACGCGACGCTCGAAAGTTCGGCGTCGGGCACGGCCGCGCCGATCTTTTCGATCGCGGAGTGAAGACCCTCCGCGTTCCGGCCCGTGATGACGACATGCGCGCCCGCGCGGGCAAGCCCGGTCGCGGCGCCAAGGCCGATCCCGGCCGAGGACCCGGTGACGAGCGCCGTCAGTCCGTGGAGATCGATGTTCATGATCGTTGCTTTCTGCTCTGTTGCAATGATTGGCCCGGTCAAGGCGCGTTCTCATCGGCCGGGTGTCCGGGGACCATCCGGCGGGCGTGAACGGCGCTGCCGCTCGAAGGCGAGCACCGGTTCCGGGATCATCCGCCCTGGGCCACGCGCCGGTTCTGTTCGCTGGGTCGCCGAGTTCGCGCGGCGCTGTAGATGCCCCGCCCGATATCCTCGATCAGTCCCGCCCCGGTCGGCGACCATCCGAGCGTCTCTCGGGTCCGGGCGCTGGAGGCCGGCGCGTCGGAGACGGCCTGGAACGCGAACCAGTCGAAATGAGCCTCGGCTTCATCGGCAGGCTTGGAGACGACCGGCAGATCGAGGTCATGGCCGAGCGCGACGGCGATGTCCCGAAAGACGACGCCCTCCTCGGCGACGCCGTGATAGCGCACGTCGCCCGCGTTCCGCTCGAGCGCCAGCCTGTAGAGGCGCGCGGCGTCGTCTCGGTTCACCGCGCACCAGCGGTTCGTGCCGTCCCCGATGTACGCCGAGGCGCCATTCTTGCGAGCGAAGTCCGCAACGAACGAGACAAATCCCTTGTCGCCCTCGGCATGCACCGACGGCGCAAGTCGGATCACGGCCACCTTCACACCCCTCTCGGCAACCGCGTCGCAGGCGCGTTCCGTGGCGACGCGGGGATGCGCATTCGGGCCGGACGGCATCGGCGTCGCCTCGGTCGAGACCTGTCCCGGGGGCAGCATGGCCGTGCCGGAGGTCACGACAAGCAGGCGGTCGGACCCTTCCAGCGCCGAGCCCAACGCCTCGACGATGCGCGCATCGTGGGCGCAGGACTCGGCGAACCTGGAGAAGTCGTGGTTGAAACCGAGATGGATCACCGCGTCCGCACGCGAGGCGCCTTCGCGCAGGCTGTCGAGATCTTCGAGGCTGCCGGAATGGGCCTCGGCGCCGACCGTTTCGAGCGCCCTGGCCGAATGTTCGGATCGCGCGAGGCCGAGGACGTCGTGACCGCCCGCAAGAAGTTCCCTCACGACCGACGAACCGATGAATCCGGTGGCTCCGGTGACGAAAACACGCATTTGTCGTTCTCCTCCGATGGTGGATCGCCGGCGATGCGGCGATGCTCAGCCCCGGAAATAGCCGCCCAGGCCGGACGATCTATGCTCTCTCGTCCTGATTTGCTTACCGATCGTGACAATGTCGCCGAAACTCACTGTTCAGGCACGCGGGGCAGCGACGAAACCGCTGGCAGGAGCCTGGATGCCGTCGGTCGGGTGGGAAGCCAAACGGGAGCCTTGCGCGGGGTGCTCGAAATGGTCGTTGCCGCAAGGCGTCCCTTGCCCATCCGATCGTGGCCCGGCGGCGGTTCGGGGCGAGAGCGGTGCACGAAGCTCCAAGCGCGCGCGTGCGCCGCGGCAGAGGATTGGCGCAGCGCCGACGCCCGCCTCGCCCGATCGCCTGCGCTCGACGGCGGCCTCGCCGCTCGGATCGGGACCGCCCGATCCGAAGACCGAGGGACTCTGCTCTCATCCGAGCAGCTTTTCGATCCTTACGGGCAGATCCCGGATGCGCACACCCGTCGCATGGTAAATCGCGTTGCAGATCGCCGCGTTGGTGCCGACGCCGCCGAGCTCGCCGATACCCTTGACCCCGAGCGGGTTGACCTCCAGGTCAACCTCCGGAACGAAGATCACCTCGACGTTCTTGATATCGGCGTTCACCGGAACGAGGTATTCGGCGAGATTATCGTTGGTGTAGCGCGCCACCCGTTGATCGATCTCGGTGGCTTCGTGCAGCGCCGAGCCGATGCCCCATATCATCCCGCCAAGCAGCTGGCTGCGCGCGGTCATGGGGTTGAGGATCCGGCCCCCGGCGAACGCGCCGACGATGCGCTCGACGCGAACCTCGCGGGTCCGGCGATGCACCCGGACCTCGACGAACTCTGCGCCGAAGGCCATCTTAGTAAAGCCCGGATCGAAGGTCGCCCCGCCGAGTGCCGCTTGGCCCGTGCTCAAGGCCGCCAGCGAGCCCGGCTGCAGGTTCGCGGGCTCGCTCCCGGCCAGCATCTCGATCATGCCGCCGTGACGGGACAAACCCTTCGAGACGGGCTCGCTCGGACCGTCGGACACTCGGAGGACACCATCCTCCAGATGGAGCTCCGATGCGTCGAGCCCATGCAAGGGGCTCGCCGCATCGGCGACGGCGGCGGTTGCCAGACGCTCCCGGACCATAGCGCAGCCCAGAGCCACGGCAGTGCCGATGCTGGCGGCGTTGTTGCTGCCACCGGCCACAGGCGCAGGGGGCAGCCGGCTGTCACCCATCCGGACCTCGACCCGGTCGAGCGGCAGGCCAAGCCGCTCCGCCGCGATTTGGGCGTAGACGGTATAGGCCCCGGTGCCGAGCTCGTGGCCGGCGACGTCGACACGGGCGCCGTCGCGGCTGAGCGTCACCCGGGCGAAGGATGGCGCGATATAGGAGGGATAGACGGCGGAGGCGCAGCCCCAGCCGATCTGCCAGTCGCCCTCTGCCATCGACATCGGCCGGGGATCGCGGCCGCGCCACCCGAAGGCGGCCGCCGCGGCGTCGTAACATTGCATCAGCGATCGGCTGCTGAACGGGCGGCCCGCGACAGGATCGGTTTTGGTGTCGTTGATCCGTCGCAGTTCCACCGGGTCCATGTCGAGCGCGAGGGCAAGCTCGTCGACGGCACTCTCGAGCGCGAACAAGTAGGGCACCTCGGCCGGCGCGCGCATGAAGCCGGGCGTATCGCGGTCGGCATGCTGGACCGTGACGTGCGAGGCGATGTTCGGCACGGCGTACATTCGGGTGGTGACGTCCGTTCCGGCGACCACGTAGTTGTCGGGACGGCTCGTGACCTCCTCGCCCTCGTGGATCAGGGCGGTGAACCGGCCATCGGCGTCGGCCGCGAGGCGCACGCGGTGACGCGTCTCGGCCCGGTGGGTGGCCATGGTGAAGGCCTGGTCGCGCGTCGAGACGAACTTCACCGGCCGGTTCAGCCGCCGCGCCGCCAGGGCGATCAGGGCCGTCCGCGGCGTGATTGCACCCTTCGAGCCGAAAGCCCCGCCGACGTAATGGCTGACGAAGCGCGTCTTGGCCGGATCGTGCCGCATCTGTGTCGCGATGCCATGCTGCATCCCGACGATGTACTGGCTCGGCTCGTAGATCTCGAGCTCGTCACCCATCCATTGGGCGGTGGTGGTGAAGAGTTCCATCGGGTTGTGGTGCTGGATCGGCGTGGCATAGCGGGCGTCCACCCTGACGACGCCGGCTGCGAAGGCGCCCTCCGCGTCGCCGACATTGATGTCCACGAACCGCGGATCGCCCACCGGAGGGTCCGAGGCGACGAGGCCCGGGTCGTCGAAGGTCGCGGTCGGCCTCCGAGCGTCATACCTCACGCGCAGCCGGTGCGACGCATCGCGAGCGGCATCAAGGCTTTCGGCAAGGATCACGGCAACTATCTCACCATCATGGCGGATATCGGGCGATTGCAGCGGCATGATGCTGGTCGATGCGGTACCGCCCGCGCTGAAGATCTTGAGCGGGTCGAACTGCCCCGCGGCGTTCCGCCATGTCAGGATATCAATGATGCCGGGAAGTGCCCGCGCCTCGCCCTCGTCGATCTCCGTGATGCGTCCGAGCGCGATGGCGCTGGTGTGGAAGTAGGCGTAGGCCGCATTGGCGACGGCCATATCGGACGCGTAGCGGGCCATGCCCGTCACCTTGAGCGGGCCGTCGATCCGGGGGGTGGCGGCGCCGATGCCGCCGGGCACGGCGGGTGGGTTCGGGACGGTAGCCGTGGTCATGTCGGAACCTCCATGTCTCTGACCTGCAGGAGCGCGCGCACCAGGGTGCGGCGGGCGAGCTCCGGCTTGTAGTCGTTCTCGCCGTGAGTGACCGCGCCTTGCAGAGCAGCCTCCGCAGCGGCCTCCGCATCCGCGTCCTCGAGCTTTGTGCCGCGCAGGACAGCCTCGGCGTCCGTCGCGCGATAGGGGGCGTAATGGATGCCTCCCAAGCCGATGCGCGCGTCGCGCACCGTGCCATCTTCCGCGAGATCGAGCGCCACGGCCGCCGACGCGAGGGCGAAGGCATAGGAGTCGCGGTCGCGGACCTTGACGTAGGCCGACCGCCGCGTATGCGGCCCGGCCGCAACGACTAGCGCGGTGATCATTTCTCCCGGTTTCAGCGTAGTTTCGATCTCCGGCTTGTCGGCAGTCGACCGGTGCAGCGTCTCGAATGGGATGGTGCGAGCGCCAGCGGGCCCCAGCACCTCTACCTTGCCGCCCAAGGCGATCACGGCCTGCGCGAAATCGCCGGGATAGCTGGCGATGCACTTTTCGGTGACGCCGAGCACGGCATGGATCCGGTTGACGCCTTCCATCGCCGCACACCCGCTGCCGGGCTCACGCTTGTTGCAGGCCGTATAGCTCGTGTCGCGAAAGTAGGAGCAGCGGGTCCGCTGCAGGACGTTGCCGCCGATCGTCGCCATGTTTCGCAGCTGCGTGCTGGCGGCGAGCAACAGGCTCTGCGAGAGAACCGGATAGTCTCGCATTACATCTGGGTGATGGCCGACATCCGCCATGTGCGCCAACGCGCCGAGCCTCAAGCCTTGCGGGGTCGCCTCGATTCCAGTTTGGCCCGCCCGAATGGGGTTGATGTCAACCAGCGTCGCGGGCCGCATGACATCGAGTTTCATAAGGTCGAGCAGCGTCGTGCCGCCAGCGAGGTAGACTGCCGCGCCGTCGGCGCGCTTGTCGGAGGCGCCGGGGCGCTCGGACGCAGTCTCGACGGCGGCGGCGACATCGGACTTTCGGGCATAGGCGAACGGGCGCATTCTCAGGCCTCCATCTGCGTCTTGGCTTGGTTCACGGCGGCAACGATGTTGGGATAGGCGGCGCAGCGGCACAGGTTGCCGCTCATGCCTTCGCGGATCTCTCCGTCCGTTCCCGCTCGGCCGGCCTGAACCAGGGCCACGGCGCTCATGATCTGGCCGGGTGTGCAGTAGCCGCACTGGAACGCGTCGTGTTCGACGAAGGCCGCCTGCATCGGGTGCAGCGTCCCGTCCGCCGCCGCTAGGCCCTCGATGGTGGTGACATCATGGCCCTGCGCCGACACTGCCAGCGTCAGACAGCCGAGCACGTTCCGCCCGTCGAGATGGACGGTGCAGGCGCCGCATTGACCGTGGTCGCAGCCCTTTTTCGACCCGGTCATGCCGATACGTTCGCGCAGCGCGTCGAGGAGCGTCGTGCGAAGGTCCGCCGTGAAATGATGCGTTCGCCCGTTGACCTCAAGCGTCATCGGCACCGCGCCGCCGGGCAGAACGACCGGCTCTGTCTGGGCGGCGGCCGGCACCGATCCCAAGAGGCCCACGGCGGGGGTCACCGCCACCGAGGACAGGAAGGATCGACGATTGAGGCCACGCGGCTTGGTAGGTTCTTTATCGGACATGGCTTGTTCCTTCTACGCATGGCATCAGGCCGGCTACGGTCTTCGTTCCCTCGTCCGTCCGGGCAAGGCACGCGGCAGTCGTGGGTCCGGCCTGCCTTCAGAACCCCGTCAGGGTGTGGCAATCCGAAGAGGTGCTTCCCCGTCGGCTCGGTCCCGCCCGGCACGTCATCCAAGTTTTAGGTCGGCGCCGGGACAAGACCGTCAGGCGTCGCGGCCGACATTCCGCCGACCGGTGCGGGGCCCGGCTCCGTTGTGATCCCCACCGTGCGATCAACATTATGAACACGGTTTGGGCTTGTCAAAGTATGATCTATATGTGTTCGTCTTGATTACATTCGAGATCGTATCGTCACTCTCATGATCCCGACCGCGATCCGCGAGCTTCAAAGTCCGGAATTTCAAATGAAAAGGCTTCGTCATGGATCCCCTGTCCGACGTCCTCTCGCTCCTGAAGCCACGCAGCCACCTCGCGGCGGCGCTCGATCTCGGGCCGGAGTGGTCGATCCGGTTTCCCGATCAGGGCCACGGCATCAAGTGCAACGCCCTGATCTCCGGGCAGTGCTGGGTGGCGGTAGATGAAACCGAGCCGGTGCTGGCGTGCGAGGGCGATGTCTTCCTGCTGCCGAGCGGACGTCCGTTCCGGATCGCGAGCGACCTGTCACGTCCCGTTGACTTGGCCGAAGAGATCATTCCTCCCAACCGCGTCGGCCCGATCTGCACCTTGGACGGCGGCGGCTCGGCCTTCCTCGTCAGCACGCGGTTCGAGCTCGACGAAGGCGCCGCCGCGTTCCTCCTCGACCTCCTGCCGCCCGTCGTCCTGATCCGGGGCGGGACCGACGCGGCCCTGCATCTGCGGCACTTCGTGACGCTCATCGTCGAGGAGCTACGAACTGGCCAGCCGGGGAGCGCGCTGGCGGTCGAGCACTTATGTCAACTCATTCTGATGCACTCCCTGAGGCTGTACCAATCCGCGGGATCGGGCGAAGTCGGATGGCTCTTTGCGCTGAAGGACAGGCGCATCGGCACCGCGCTGAGTGCGATGCACGCCGATCTGGCACGCAAGTGGACGCTGGAGAGCCTGGCTTCCTCGATCGGCATGTCTCGCTCGGTCTTCGCCCGGCGCTTCAAGGAGGCCGTGGGCCAGACGCCGATGGACTACCTCGCGCGGTGGCGAATGCTTCGGGCGGGCGACCGGCTCGTGGCGTCCGACACGTCTTTGTCCGAAATCGCCCTGTCGATCGGCTACGAGTCGGGCAGTGCATTCAGCACGGCCTTCAAGAAGGTCATGGGCTGTCCTCCTCGCGCTTACGCCAGTCGCGGGCAGATCGCCGGCGGCGGATCGATCGTGTCCGGCTCGCCTGCATGATCTTCGATCGTGCCGTCGCGACGGCCGCTGGTTCGCGCCGCCATTGGCGCCGAAACATTCTTTTTCTGGCGCCGAACAAGGAGTTACGGCAAATCGATGCGGACCGCGACAGAGGGCGCCCACGGCGCGAAGGTGCAGGCAACTCACCGGCTTGCCGAAGACGGCGGGTAGTCCGGGCGTTCCATGAGCAAGAGCGCCATCTCTGGACAGCGCTCCATGATGCAGAGCCGCTGATTTATCGACATGCAATAATTTGAAATCTTGCGACTACAATCTTTCCATCATACGGTAAAGTCAGTCTGAAGAGCTTCATTGGAGGGCACATGGCGTTGCAACTGGCCATGGGGATCAGCGACTACGTTCACACGCGGGATTTGGTCACCAAGCGTGTGCAGCCCGTCGGGATCGATCTCAACATCCTTTCCTATCCGTTCGAACAGGTGGGCCTGAGGTTCGCCTTGGGACGGGAGTTCGACATTTCCGAGTTCTCGCTGGCCGGGTACTGCGCCCATGTCGCGAGTGACGCGCCTCGCAGCATGGTGGGACTGCCGGTCTTTCCGTCGCGCGTGTTCCGGCAGAGCGGTTTCTACGTCAACGCGGCATCCGGGATCGAGACGGTCGAGGACCTGCGCGGAAAACGCGTCGGGCTGCCGCAATGGTCTCAGACCGCCACCGTCTATGCCCGCGGATATCTTGTCCACGACGTCGGCATCCCGCTGGCGGATATCGACTGGGTCCAGGCGGGCGTGAATGCGCCCGGCCGCGCCGAGACCGTGTCCCTCGATCTGCCGCCGGGCGTCAGCGTGACGCCGCGGCCGGACGCCACCCTGAGCGACCTCCTCGCAAGCGGCGAGATCGATGCCGCGATCAGCGCTCGGCCGCCCAACTCGATCCTTGCCGGAACGCCCGGTCTGCGCCCCCTCTTTCCGAACGTCCAAGCCGTCGAAGAGGCGTATTTCAAGCGCAGCGGAATCTTTCCGATCATGCACGTCATCGTCGTGCGCGCCGACGTCTACGAGGCCAACCGCTGGATCATGCGCAACCTCTTCGACGCGTTCGAGGCGGCGAAGGCGTCGGCTCTGCAATGGATGGCAGACATCACCACATCCTACGTGCCCGTTCCGTGGGGCCAGGACTACGCTAAGCGGATGAATGCCCTGATGTTCCCGGACGGGCATGTCTGGCCGTACGGCGCTAAGCCCAACCGCACGACGCTCGAGGCTTTCCTGCTCTATTGCTCCGAGCAAGGGGTCACACGCCGCCACCTCTCGCTCGATGAACTTTTTCCCCCGGAGTTCGATTTCGACGTCACCGTCTGACATCGTTTCCGCGGACGGCGACAGGACTGAGATGCGGGGCAACCAGAGCGTTCGCGCAGGATCTTCCGTGGCTGACGTCCGCATGACGCGGAAGTCTGACAGCTCAAGCGAGCCACCAGTCTCTCCAAAGCGGATTGTGCCAAGCTCACCGTCCGGAGAAAAATGCACGCAGACCATGCGAATCAGCGCATTTCATACAAATACGCGCTTGAAATTATCCCAAGTTACCGTATGGTGAGAATATTGGACACTTCGCTAGCGTGTGGGAGATCTTCTGGATATGGAACCGATGGGATCGAAGACCAATGTCGAGCTTGAGGTGAACGGACAGCCGGTCTCGGTGGACGTGGAGCCGCGCACTCTGCTGGTCACCTTGCTGCGCGAGCATCTGCGCCTTACCGGCACTCATGTCGGATGCGACACGACCCAGTGCGGCTGCTGCACGATCCATCTCGACGGCGAAGCGGTCAAGGCATGCACGATGTTTGCCGTGCAGGCGCGCGGACGGACAGTGACGACGATCGAGGGTCTCGCTGCAAAGGACGGCACGTTGCATCCGATGCAGCAGGCCTTCCAGGATCACCACGGCCTTCAATGCGGGTACTGTACGCCGGGGATGGTGATGATGGCCTGCGATATTGCCCGCCGGTGGCCCGACCTCGACGAAGAGACCGTCCGGCACCAACTCGACGGCAACATCTGCCGCTGCACCGGCTATCGCGGCATCGTCGCCGCGGTGCTCGACGGAGCCCAAAAGCTGAGGACCGGGAGCCGACAGGATGCGTGACTTCGACTACCACCTTCCCGACGGCGTGGCCGAAGCCGGGGGCATCGTCGGTCGCGACGATGAGGCCAAGTTCCTCGCTGGCGGGATGACCCTCATCCCGAGCATGAAGAACGGCCTCGTCGCGCCGAGAGCCCTGATCGACCTTGCCGGGATCGGCGGTTTGAGCGGTATCCGCGAATGGCGGGACGGGCTGGAGATCGGCGCGATGACGCGCCATGTCGACGTCGCCGCCTCGCCGCTGGCACGTCGGCGCATCCCGTCCCTCGCCGCACTCGCCGGCGGCATTGGCGACCCGGCCGTCCGCCATCGCGGGACGATCGGCGGCTCGGTCGCCAATTCCGATCCGGCGGCCGATTATCCCGCCGCCGTGCTCGGACTGGATGCGGTGATCGTGACCGACAGGCGCGAGATCGCCGCAGACGCTTTCTTTGTAGGCAT
Organism: Paracoccaceae bacterium; assembly: GCA_965219015.1. GTDB lineage: Bacteria > Pseudomonadota > Alphaproteobacteria > Rhodobacterales > Rhodobacteraceae > CBDCNH01. The sequence continues at coordinate 409,377 of CBDCNH010000005.1, read as the reverse complement.
ATTCGAGACCGCGCTCGCGGAGGCGGAAATGATCACGGCGATCCGCTTCCCAAAGCCGCACCGTGCCACCTACGGCAAGGTTCGTGGCCAGGCCTCCGGCTACGCGATCGTCGGCGTCTTCATCGCGGAACTTGCCGACGGGTCGATCCGGGTCGCCGTCACGGGGGCGGGTCCGCACGTGTTCCGCGCGCAGCCCTTGGAGGACGTTCTGAACCGAGAGTTCTCGGAAGCGGCGCTCGACGGCGTGACCATTTCCGCCGACCGACTTTCGGGCGACACCTATGCCAGCGCCGAGTACCGCGCGCATCTCGTCGTTCTGGAAGCCAAGCGTGCCGTTCGGGCCATCCTGTCCGAGACGGGCGCATGACGTCCGTTCGGATCGGCCAGGCGATCTCTCGGATCGAGGATCGTCGCCTGTTGAGCGGCCACGGGCGCTACACCGACGACGTGATCTATCCAGACCTTGCCTACGCGGTGGTCGTCCGCTCGGTTCACGCCCATGCGGATATATCGTCCATCGACGTCGCCGAGGCGCGGGGCATGCCCGGCGTGCTCAGGGTGTTGACCGCCGAAGACGTCGAGGAGGCCGGCCTTGATCCCCTGCCGGTCGCAAAGAGCCCTCGGACGCGACCGGACGGCCGTCCCATGTATCGACCTGACTATCCCGTGCTGTGTCGCGACAGGGTCCGCTATCTGGGCGATCCCGTCGCCGTGGTGATCGCCGAGACTGCGGAGGCGGCGGAAGAGGCGGCGGAGGCCGTCCTGGTGGATTACGAGGCGCTTCCCTCGGTGACCGACCTGACGCAGGCTGCCGGACCCAATGCGCCGCTGGTCTGGGACGACTGCGCTGGAAACGTCGCCTTCCAGCACCGGGAAGGCGACGACGCGGCAGTGGATGCAGCTTTCGCCGAGGCGACGACGATCGTGCGCCAGCGCTTCGTCATCACCCGGACTACGGCGGCCGCCCTAGAACCGCGCGCCGCCGTCGGTGCGTTCGATGTGCCGTCGGGGCGCTACAGGCTTCATACGCCGCACCAGCGTGGCACGAACTATCGCCACGAACTTGCTGGCGTCATGGGCGTGCCCGAGTCCCGAATCCAGGTCGTCGTCGACGATATCGGCGGCAGCTTCGGCATGAAGGCCGCACTCTACAACGAGGCGCCTTTGGTGCTCCTGGCTGCACGGCTCACCGGGCGCCCTGTGAAATGGGTCGCGACCCGGTCGGAATCATTCCTGTCCGACACTCATGGGCGCGACAACGTGACGGATGCCACGTTGTCCTTGGACGCGGACGGCCGCTTTACCGGCCTCCGCGTACGCACCCTCGGCAACCTTGGGGCCTATTCTCAGCCCTCCTCCGATATCGGGCTCTGGGGAAACATCGGCGGGCTCGTCGGCGTCTACCGGACCCCGGCGATCCATGTCGAGACGACGGGATATTACACGAACACCAATCCGATCCGGCCGTATCGCGGCAATGGCAGGCCCGAATCGTCCTATGTCATCGAACGGTTGGTCGATATCGCGGCGGACGAGACGGGGATCGATCCGGCCGAGCTTCGACGCCGCAACATGATCCCCGAGGACGCAATGCCCTACCAGACGCCTCTGGCGTTCCGCTACGATTGCGGCGCGTTCGAGCGGCTGATGGATGCGGCGCTGGAGCGAGCGGACTATTCGGGGTTCGAGACGCGCCGGGAGGAGGCGGCAGGACGCGGCAGGCTGCGCGGGATCGGCATCTCGAGCACGATCGAGCGCGCCGCGGCGCCGGGAACCGATAGCGCGGAGCTGCGCGTCGACCTGTCCGGTTCGGTGACCTTGGTCTCCGGCGCGATCAGCCAAGGCCAGGGCCACGAGACAGTCTTCAAGCAGATCGTCTCGGGAACGCTCGATGTCGATCCTGACGACGTCCTCTACCTCCAGGGCGACACCGACGCCGTTGCCCTCAGCGAAGGATCCTGGGGATCCCGGACGTCTGCCATCGTTGCCTCCGCTGTTTCCGAGGCGGCGAGCGAGCTTCTCGTCAAGGCTCGGGCGATCAGTTCCCATGTCCTGGAGGTCGCAGCGGACGATGTCGTCTTCGAAGACGGGTTCTTCTCCGCGCCCGGACGCAACCGTCGCCTGTCGCTGGCCGACGTCGCTCGGGCCGCCATCACCCCGTCGTCCTTGCCGAAGGGCATGAAGGCCGGTCTTTCCGTCCAGACCGGCGTGGCAATCTCCCAGTCGAACTATCCGAACGGCACGCAGGTCGTCGAGGTCGAGATCGACCCACAGAACGGCGAGATCACGATCGAGCGCGTGACCATTGCCGATGATGTCGGCACGGTGCTGAATCCCCTGATCGTCAAAGGACAGCTTCTGGGCGGCTTCGCGCAGGGAGCCGGGCAATATTTGATGGAGCGGATCACCTACGACGCGGAGAGCGGTCAGCTGACATCGGGATCCTTCATGGATTACGCGATGCCGCGCGCGACCCTGATCCCACCGGTGGACATCGTGAGCGTCCCGGTCCCGACGGCGACCAATCCGATGGGCGCCAAGGGGGTCGGCGAGGGGGGCTGCGTCGGTGCCCTGCCAGCCGTCGCAAATGCGGTGATCGATGCGCTGTCGCGGCGCGGGATCCGCCATCTCGACATGCCCGCCACGCCCGAACGTGTCTGGCGTGCCCTGCGCGACGCCTGAGCGATCCTGTCGCGTAGAGGCTTGGCCGCTGAACAACGGCAGGTCACGCCCGATCGGTCGCGGAAAAGCTGTCGTCGGCTCATCCGAGATGCCGGCTGCAGTGAGAGTGCAACGCTCAACATGGGTCGATCTTCACGCAGGAGCTGGACTGCGCCCCTCGAGGCCGCCCATTGGGAGGCTGCGATGTACCTGCAGTCGACCTACGGGATCAGCCAGCGGCAGTCGTGCCAGATGGGCAGCGCCGATCGGCCCAGCGTGCGTTACCCGTCCGGCCGCGGCCACGCGCGACCCTGCCGGAGGACGGCACGAAAAGATCGTGGCACCGTCGCCCCGATCTTAGGTCTCGCGCCAGCTGCCGTCGCCCCGGCGCCAGGCGACGCGCGTCTTCGTCAGCGCCGCCCAGTCGTCGGCCAGGACGCGGGCCTCGCGCACGCTCATCCCCAGAGCGCCGGCTCCGGCGGGTGCGCGCCCGCGTCGTCGTAGCGGAGCGGCGTCGGGCGGTCCTCGGCAAGGAGGAGCGGCCCGTCGAGATCGGTCACGGCGGCGCCCTGCGCGAGCAGCACCGCGGGCGCCATCGCGAGGCTCGAGCCGACCATGCAGCCGACCATGATGCCGTAGCCCTGCGCGTGCGCGAGGTCGCGCAGCGCGAAGGCCTCGGTGAGCCCCCCGGTCTTGTCGAGCTTGACGTTCACCATGTCGTACTTGCCTGCGAGGTCCGCCAGCGTCGCGCGGTCGTGGCAGGATTCGTCGGCGCAGACCGGCACCGGGCGCGCGATCTCGGCCAGCATCTCGTCCGCGCCCGCCGGGAGCGGCTGCTCGACCAGCGCCACGTCGAGGCGCAGCAGATGCGGAGCGAGGTCGGCGTAGATGTCGGCGGTCCAGCCCTCGTTGGCATCGACGATGATGCGGGCCTTCGGTGCGCCCGCACGGACCGCCGCGAGGCGCGCCATGTCGTCGGGCGTGCCGAGCTTGATCTTCAGGATCGGGCGGTGCGCGTGGCGGGCGGCGGCCGCGCGCATCGACTCGGCGGTGTCGAGCGACAGCGTGAACGCCGTCACCACCGGCCCCGGAGCGGCGCGGCCGGCGAGCTCCCAGGCACGCACGCCCGCGCGCTTGGCCTCGAGATCCCAGAGCGCGCAATCGACCGCGTTGCGCGCGGCCCCTGCCGGAAGCGCGTCCTGCAGCGCCGCGCGGTCCAAGGGCAGCACCAGCCCCTCGATCGCGGCCGTGACGCTCTCGAGGCTCTCGCCGTAGCGCGCGTAGGGCACGCACTCGCCGCGCCCCTCGTGGCCGCCGTCCTCGATCCGCACGGTCAGCACGCGCGCCTCGGTGCGCGAGCCGCGGCTGATGGTGAACGCCTCGCGGAGGCGGAACGTGTCGGGCGTGACGGCGAGGCGCACCTCAGTTGCCGTCGCCATGCGGCTCGCCGATGAGCGCGTCGACCAGCCGGCCCGCGCCGTGCCGGAACGGATCCACGGCCGGCAGCCCCATCTCCGCCTCGACCTCGGCGAGGTATTCGGTGGCCTCCTCGTCCGACAGGTGCTGCGTGTTGATCGAGATGCCGACGACCGCGCAGGCGGGGTTCGCGACGTGCGCGAGCGCCAGTCCCATGTCGCGCACCTCGGCCAGCGTCGGCAACTCGTAGTCCGGCAGCCCGCGCATGTGCCGCCGCGTCGGCTCGTGGCAGAGGATCAGCGCGTCGGGCTGGCCGCCGTGGATCAGCGCCAGCGTCACGCCGGAGTAGCTCACGTGGAAGAGCGAGCCCTGGCCCTCGATCAGATCCCAGTGCTCGGGGTCGTTGTCGGGTGTCAGCCATTCGACCGCTCCCGCCATGAAGTCGGCCACCACGGCGTCGAGCGGCACCCCGTCCCCGGTGATGAGGATGCCGGTCTGCCCCGTGGCGCGGAACGTGGAGGCCATGCCGCGCGCGCGCATCTCGCGGTCCATCGCCATCGCGGTGTACATCTTGCCGACCGAGCAGTCCGTGCCGATGGCGAGGCAGCGTTTGCCGGCGCGCCGCTTGCCGTTGGCGATGGGATAATCCTCGGCGGGCACGCGCACGTCGTGGAGCGACCGGCCGCAGCGCTCCGCCGCCGCGACGAGCTCGGGCTCGTCGCGCAGCAGGTTGTGGAGCCCGCTCGCCACGTCGAAGCCCGCCTCCAGCGCCTCGACCAGCACCGCGACCCAGGCCTTGGAGATCACCCCGCCGCGGTTCGCGACGCCCACCACGAGCGTCCGCGCGCCCGCGTCGTGCGCTTCGGCGAGCGTCATGTCCGGCAGCTTCATGTCGGCGTTGCAGCCCTCCATCCGCAACTGCCCGAGCGCGTACTCGGGCCGCCAGTCGCGGATGCCCTGCGCGACCTTCGCGGCGAGCGGATCGGCGGCGTCGCCGAGGAAGAGGAGGTAAGGCGTAGGGATCATCGGAGGCCTCGGATCGGTTGGGGGAAAGTCTGCCCGCTCGCGCGTGGAATGTCCCGCGGCTTATGCGCCGGCGGCTCCCCGGATTGCAAACCGGCGCCCCGCCGGCCATATGTGCGCCCGTGGGACGCACCCGGTGAGCCGACGGCAGATGCACTACCTGGAATTCGAGAAACCGCTCGCCGAGATCGAGGGCAAGGCGGAGGAGCTGCGCGCGCTCGCGCGCTCGAACGCCGAGATGGACGTGGAGAAGGAAGCCGCTGGGCTCGACCGCAAGGCCGAGGGGATGCTGAAGGATCTCTACAAGACGCTCGACCCCTGGCGGAAGTGCCAGGTCGCGCGGCACCCGGACCGGCCGCACTGCTCGGATTACGTGGGCGCCCTCTTCACCGAGTACACGCCCCTTGCGGGCGACCGAAACTTTGCCGACGACGAGGCGGTGATGGGCGGGCTCGCGCGGTTCCGCGACGCGCCGGTGGTGGTGATCGGCCACGAGAAGGGCCACGACACCCGCACCCGCATCGAGCACAACTTCGGCATGGCGCGGCCCGAGGGCTACCGCAAGGCGATCCGGCTGATGGACCTCGCGCACCGCTTCGGGCTCCCGGTCATCACGCTGGTCGACACTCCGGGCGCCTATCCCGGCAAGGGGGCCGAGGAACGCGGCCAGTCCGAGGCGATCGCGCGGGCGACGATGAAGTGCCTCGAGATTGCGGTGCCGCTCGTGACCGTTGTGATCGGCGAGGGCGGCTCCGGCGGCGCCGTGGCCTTCGCGACCGCGAACCGCGTGGCGATGCTCGAGCACGCCATCTACTCGGTCATCAGCCCGGAGGGCTGCGCGTCGATCCTGTGGAAGGACGCGGACCGGATGCGCGAGGCGGCGGAGGCCATGCGGCTCACCGCGCAGGATCTCCTGAAGCTCGGCGTCATCGACCGCATCGTGAAGGAGCCCGTCGGCGGCGCGCAACGTGGCCCGGCCGAGACGATGGAGGCGGTCGGCAAGGCGCTCGACACGATGCTCAAGGATCTTGGCGCGAAGAAGCCCGACACGCTCGTCAAGGACCGTCGCGCGAAGTTCATGGCGATGGGGGCGAAAGGTCTCGCGGCGTGACCGCTTACCCGTCCGCGGAGACGAACTTGTTAAACCGGCTCTCGTCGCCGCTTGCGGTCTTGTCCTGGTAGAGGAACGCAAGGTCGCTCGCGTCGAAGATCTCGAAGAACTCGTCCCATTCGATCGGCGTGAGCGTGTCGTCGGGATCTTGGAAGTCGATCCGGAGGATGCCGCCCTCCCCTTTTGTCTGCACCTTCGCGGGCTTCCCGCCGCGTGCCTCCGCCCATTTGCGGATGGTGTCGTGGTCGCGCGTCGTCTCGGATGTGGCCATGCTCGGTCCTCCCTTGGCGACAACCGGCGCCGTCGTCTTGAGTTCCGACCCGCGAAGCCCGGGCCTGCCGGCGCCGCGCGCGCCTGTTCGCGCCCGAAGGGCGCGCCCGGCCCAACGCCAAGGACCCGATAGGGGCCGCGGGGGCGGGAGGCCCCGAGCCCCCCGGCCGCGGTCTCGATCCGGGCGGCCGGCTCAGTCTTGCCGGGGACGCGTCTCGGCGAGAAGCCGGTCCGATGCGGTCTCGATCTCGGCTTCCAGCCCCGCCATGAACGCCGCCTGCGGCTGGCCCGGAGCGATCGCGGGCAGGAACTCCACCACCGCGAGCCCTGGCCGGCGCAGGATGCCACGACGCGGCCAGAACGCGCCGACGTTGGTGGCGACGGGGACGCAGGGCTGGCCGAGCTCGGCGTAAAGCACCCCCGTCCCGGGCTTGTAGGGCGCCGCGACCCCTGGCGGGACGCGCGTGCCCTGCGGGTAGATCACGAGCTGGCCCGGTTCGGCGCGGCCGCGTGCCACGTCCTCGACCATCTGCCGGATCGCCGCCCCCCGCCGGCCCCGGTCGACGGGGATGCAGCCGATGCGGAGCGCGTACCAGCCGAGGATCGGCGTGCGGATGATCTCGCGCTTCATGATGAACTTCGGCCGCGGCAGCACGCTGAAGAGGAGGAGGATGTCGAAGAACGACTGGTGCTTGGCCGCGATCAGCACCTCGCCCGTCGGCACCGGGCCGCGCACCTCGGAGGCGAGCCCGATCATCCAGCGGGCCGACCAGCGCACCCAGGCGCAATAGGCGTACATCGCGGCGAAGGCGGCGCGCGGGGTGAAGAGCGCGAAGGGCGTGAAGACGACCGCGAGCACCGCCATCGCGAGGTACATCTGCGCGACGAAGAGAAGCGACGCCAGCCAGCGCATCAGGCGGTCCGGCGCAGCGTTCTGAGCGCCGTCCGGCGCACCGCGACGAAGGCGAGGAGCCCGACCAGCGGCGGGATGCCGAGCGGCCAGAGCCAGCCCGCGCCCGAGAGCCCGAGCCCGGCGAGAAAACCTGGCGGCTCGGCGGCGCCGGGGATCGCCGCGAGCGCCGCCATGCCGAGGAGCGTGCCGGCGAGCGCACCCGCCGCGGCGCGGCGCGTGAACCGCCGCACGAAGGCGCTCGCGATCGTCACGTCGCGCGCGCCCACGAGGCGCAGCACGTCGATCACCTGCCCGTTGGCGCTGAGCGAGGCGTCGGCGGCGAGCGTCAGGATCGCCGCCGTGGCCCCCGCGATGAGGAGCCCCGCGACGACCCCGAGCCCCCGCAGACGTCCCGCCGCCGCCGCCAGCGGTGCCCGCCAGCGCCCGTGATCGTCGAGCACGGCGCCCGGCACCTCCGCCGCAAGCCGCAGCCTGAGCCCTTCCACGTCGAGCCCGTCGGCGCTCTCGGTGATGTCGAAGAGCGTCGGCACCGGCAACGCGTCGAGCGGCAGGTCGCGCCCGAGCCAGGGTGCCAGGAGCCGTTCCGTTTCCTCGGACGTGAGCTCGCGCGCGTCGGCGATGCCGGGCGTCTGGCCAAGGATCGTCTCCACCCGCGCCACGTCGGCGGGTGCGACCTGCAATGTCGCCGTCTCTGCCAGCGCCACCGACCAGCGTGCCGCGAGACGACCCGTCGCCAGCGAGAACGCCAGCGCGAAGACCGCAAGGAACGCCATCGCCGCCGCGCCGAGTCCCGTCAGCCGCGCCGCGCTCCCGGTCTGCGGCACCGTCCGCCCGACCGCGCTGTCGCGAAGCGACGCCAGCGCCCGGTCGAGCCCGGCAGGCATCCGCGTCGGCGAGACGTCGCGACGCATCACAGATCCGCCGCGGCGAGCTTGATCGCGCGGTCCTTGATGCGGAGCACGCGCACCGCGGTCTGCGCCTTGGCCCAGCGGATGAGCGCGAGGTCGTGCGTGGCCACGAGCACGGTGCGCCCCATCCGGTTCAGCTCCACGAGCAGCGACATCACCCGCACCGACATGTCCCAGTCGAGATTGCCGGTCGGCTCGTCGGCGAGGATGAGGTCGGGCGCGAGGATCACCGCGCGCGCCAGCGCCGCCCGCTGCCGCTCGCCGCCGGAGAGTTCGGCGGGCTTCGCCTCGCGGCGCTGCGCCAGCCCGACCCAGCCGAGGAGGTCGCCGAGCGCCGTCGCGTCCTCCGCCTGTCCCGAGACGACGAGCGGCAGCGCGACGTTCTCGGCAACGCTCAGGTGATCGAGGAACCGGCAGTCCTGATGCACCGCGCCGATGCGGCGCCGGAGCCGCGCCGCCTCGTCGCGCGAGAGCCCCGCCACGTCGCGCTCGAAGATCTGCACGGTACCGAGGGAGGGGCGGATCGCAGCCGTGCAGAGCCGCACCACGGTTGACTTGCCCGCCCCCGAGGGGCCGGTCAGGAAATGGAACGACCCGGGCGCCAGCGACAGGCTGACGCCGGCGAAGAGCGGCGGACCGCCATAGTCGAAGCCCACGTCCGCGAAGTCGATCACGCCCATGCGCGTGCCCTAGTCCGGGGTTGGCGCCAAGGCAAGGCGGCCCGGGCCTCGCCGGCACACGAGCGCTTGGAGATCGCGGCCCGAATTGCTACACCCGTTCGGACCGGTCGCTGTGCCGGTCCTCGACCGACGGTATTGCCCATGCGCCTGATCTGCCCGAATTGCGAAGCGCATTACGAGGTGTCCGATACCGCGATCCCGCAGAGCGGCCGCGACGTGCAATGCTCGAGCTGCAGCCACACGTGGTATCAACTGCCCGCCCGCGGACGCGGCCGCGCGAGCCCCGTCCGGGCGCCGCAGACCGATGACGCCGCGGCATACGGCCAGGCGGAGGACCCCAAGTCCGAAGCGGCGCCTCATCCGGAGGAGGTCGCCCCGGTCCGCCGTCCGGTGGACGAGAACGTCCTCAACATCCTGCGCGAGGAAGCCGCCTACGAGGCCGCCGCACGTCGCGCCGAGGCGGCACGGCCTGAGCCGGAGCCCGCGACTGAGACCGAACCCGAGCCCGAGACTGAACCCGAGCCCGAGACTGAACCCGAGCCGGAGCTCGGCGTGACGGCGCCCGAGCCGCCGGACGTGCCGCGCTACGCCGGGATGTCCCGCGACGAGGACGCCGAACCGGCACCCGCCGACGTCCACGAGCCGCGCGCTGAGGACGACGATAGCTCCGGGATCGGCGCCGACCTCCGCGACGGCGTCCCCGACGCGCGGCCCGAGCTTGCCGCCGAGGCACGCCTCGATCCCGAGCCGGACGTCATGCCCAACCCCGACGCCCGCCCCGACGCCCGCCCCGACACCCGCCATGAGCCGGTGCGCGTCCTGACGCCGCGCGCTCCGGCGGCGGCGACCGGCGCGCGGGCGAGCGGCGCGCAGGAGCGGATGGCGCGGCTCCTGACCAATCTGCCGCGCCAGCCCACGCCGTCGCCGGAGTTCGACGACGAGGACGACCCGCTGCCGCCACCAAGGTCACCGGTGCGTGCCGCGAGCGCTGCAATGCCGCCGCCGGACGCTCCGCCCGAGCCCGCGCGACAGCCGGCGATCGCCTATTCCGCGCGGCCCGCCGATATGCCCGCCAGCCGCTACGGGGTGGAGACCCACCCGATGCGCTCGGTGCCCTCCGAGCCGCTTCCCACACCACGCCGACGGCGCGGCGGCGCGTTCCGGTTCGGCTTCGGCATCGTCCTTGTCGCGGCGGCACTCCTGCTGCTCGTCTACAGCTTCGCGCCCGTCATCGCGGCGCAGGTGCCGGCACTCGCCCCGGCGCTCACCGACTTCACCGCCTACGTGGACCGAGTTCGGCTCGCCCTCGACGGCACGCTCCGAAGCCTTCTCGCCGGCATCTGAGACCCCCGGCCCCGACCTCTGACCCGACTGTGATGGGCGTACATCGCGGCGCTGTGAGTCACGCGGGCTTGAAGGGAGGCAGGCGAAGGGGGTGGCGATCACGCGGACGGGCTTGTCGGCTGGGGAGCGCCGTGCGGCGAGGCAGATGCTGGCCTTGGCGCTGGTCCTCGAAGGCACGGACCGCCGGCGGCGGCGGAGTCCTGCGGGATGGACCGTCAGACGGTGCGGGATCGCCTGCGCCGCTCCAACGCCGAAGGGATAGACGGCCTGCCGGACCGCCGTTCATCCGGTCCCGCGCCGCGGCCGAGCGCCGGGCAGAAGGCCGAGCCGGCGCGGATCATGCGCGACGGCTCCGCAGGTTGGCCTGCAGCGGGTGATCACATGACGCTTCGGGATCGCCATGCACGAGCGGACGGCGGGCAAGCAGGTGGCCGCACCGCTATTCCGCAGTCCGTCGGTGCGCCCGCACCGCCCGCGCCGGAACCTGTTCGCGTAGGAGTTGTTCAAAAGAACGCCGCCGCCATCGCGAGCGAGGGCCTGCCCGCGCAGGCGCGAGACGAGCCCGTGAGGTTCCAGGACGAGGCTCGGGCCGGCCACCCGCGTCCGAGCGCCGCGCGTCCGCCCGGCCCGCGCGACACCCGCTGCCAGTGCGCCTGCATCTCCGTCGCCGTCTGCCCCGACCGCGCCGCCACGGCTGCGCTGGTCATGCCACAAGCCGATACGCTCGCCATGAGCGCTCATCTCGCCGAGTTCGCCCGGACCATGACACCGGGCGCGCATCGCATCGTTGTCCTCGACGGCGCAGGCCGGCGCGGCGCCCGCGCCCTCGTCGTGCCCGACAACCTCCGGCCAACCTGCGCGCGACCCGCCTCGCAGTCTCCGTCCTCGGCACCTGCGAGGACATCCCCGCCCGATGCCGCGACGCCTGGAACGTCTTCGCAGACGACCCCGAACGGGTCAGGTCGATCAGCGCGCATACTTCGAAGTATGAAGCGCCTCAGAACCGGTCGAGGAGGCGCCGGAGGTACTCGCGCTCGAGATCGGGCCGGGTCTGGTCGCTCGAGCGGCGGCGGAGCTCGTCCAGGATCTCGCGCGCGCGGCGGTACACGTCCTCGCCCTGGAGAAGCTGCTCGTCGGTCCCGATGCGGCCCTGCTGGCCGGACTGACGGCCGAGCGGGTCGCGGCTCCCCTGCGGGTCGGCGCGGCCGTAGGCCTCGCCCTGCTGGCCGCCTTGGCGCTGCTGCTCCTGCGCCATCGCGTCGCCGAGGTTCCGCAGACCCTCGCGCAGGGCCTCCATCGCGTCCGCCTGCTGGTCGAGCGCACGCGAGGTGTCCTGATCGCGCAGCGCCTGTTCCGCGCCGTCCATCGCCCGCCCGGCCCGGTCGAGCGCGTCGCGCGCGGCTCGGCCCTCCGCCGTGCCTTGGCCCGGCAGCGCGCCCCGGCTCTGCCGGTCGAGCTCGCGCCGCAGCGCCTGCTGGCGGTCGGCGAGACCCATCTGACCGTCGGCCCCGCCCGGCCCCTGCTGGCCCTGTTGCCCTGAGCCCTGTCCCTGCTGCTGCCCCTGCTGGCCACGTCCCTGCCCGGACTGGCCCTCGCCCATGCCGGGCATCTGGCCCTGGCCCTGCTGGCCGTCCTGGCCCTGTTGTCCCTGCTGGCCGTCCTGCCCCTGCTCGCCGAACTGGTTCTGCAGGTCGTTGAACGCCTCGTCCGAAAGCCCCTGCTGCTTGCGGAGCGTGTCGGCGAGCCCTTGCATCGACTGCTCGCCCTGGCCGCTCTGGCCCTGCGTGACCTGGAGGTTCTCCATCAGCTGCTGAAGCTGTTGAAGCAGCTGCGCGGCCTCGGCCTGCTTGCCCTCCTGCATCAGCTGCTGCAGCTTGTCGAGCATCTGCTGGAGCTGGTCGGGCGTGACCTCGCGGCTCTGCTGGCCGTCGGCGGTCTGGTCGTCCGGGCTGCGCTCCGCGTTCTCGGCGAGCTTGCGGATGTAGTCCTGCATCGCCTGCTGCATCTCCTGCATCAGGCTCGCGATCTCCTCGTCGTTCGCACCGTTGCGGATCGCTTCCGAGAGCCGGTCCTGCGCCCGCTGAAGGCGCTTCAGAGCGTCGGCGAGATCGCCCTCCTCGACCATCACGGCGATATCCCAGAGCGCCGCCGCCACCTCGTCGCGCGCCGCGGGGTCGAGCGCGCGGCCCTCGGCGATGCCCGCCGAAAGCCGCAGCTTGACGACGCGGAGGAGAAGATAGGCGCGCTCGTTGCGGATGAAGCCCTCCGGCTCGAACGTCACGGCGCGCAAGATCTGCGAAACCCGCGGCGCGTTGGCGGCGGTCCACAGAAGATCGCGCCGCATCTCGATGAGCGAGGCCGCGAACGGCTCGAAGAACCGCCGCCCCGGCAGGATGAGCGCGCGCGTCTCGCTGCGCCCCGCCTGCCCCGAGGCGTCCTCGGCGACGAGCGTCATCTTCACCGGCAGGTTGGCCCACGGATGCTGCGACAGGTTGTCGATCAGGGTTTCGGCGAACTCGGCGCGGCTCCCCGAGATCGGCATCGGCAGGTCGAGGACCAGCGCCTCGCGCGGCTCGGGGTCGGCGGCGAGCCCGAAGCGGCGGTCGAGTGCCGCGACATCGAGCGTGATCTCGGCGCGGCCCTTGACGATGCCGTAGTCGTCCTTGGCGGTGAAGGGCTGCTTCATCTGCCCGTCAGCCTCATGGCCGATCGAGCCTCCGAAGGCCACGACCGGAGCGGCATCCGGCGCGAGGGTCACGTCCCAAGCCCGCCCGCCAGCACCCTCGACCGCGATCCGGCCGGGCTGCACGATGTCGAAGTCCTGCTGCGGGTCCGTCGCGCTCGTCAGTTCGGTCCGGGCGGAGACGGTCTCGGCGAGGGTCAGCGCGCCCACCTCGCCGTAGAGGCGGAGCGAGACGCGGCTGCCGGCGGGCACGGCGAGCGGGCCCTCGGCGATGTCGTTGAGGTAGAGCGCCGGCTTGCCGGTGTAGGCCGGCGGGGTGATCCAGCCCTCCCAGGACGGGCCGGTCGCCGCCGCGGCGGCGCCGCCACCGGTGGCGATCTCGGCCACGCTCGCCACGCGCCAGAGCGAGCCGAACGTCAGCGCCATGAGGAGCGCCGTCAGCGCGACGTACCGCAGCGCGTAGGGGTCGCGGCGCGCGATGCGAAGATCCGGCTCCACGGGGCGGGCGCCCGCTGCGCGCTGCGCCATCCGTGCGACATGCGCGCGCCAGACAGCGACCGAGGCGGCGTCCGCGGCGCCGATCGCCTGGCTGTCGCCAAGTGCGCTGATCGGCCGCCCCGGCATCGTGCGGTCGAGCCGGTCGAGCGCTTCGGCGGGGCTGGGCCAGCGGAACCTCCGGATGCCTGCCACGAGCGCCCAGAGAAAGCCGAGTCCGCCGAGGACGAGGCCGAACCAGGCGACCTCGATCGGCACCATGTCCTGCACCCCGAAGGCGAGGACCGCGGCGGCGAAGATGAGCAGGCTCCAGGCCGGCCAGAAGGCCTGCACGACCCGCTCGGCGCCCATGCCGAGCCGGGTGAGCCGTAACGGCCGGCGAAGCCGGGCGAGAGCCGCGGCTGCCGGATCGGTCGCGTCGCGTGGGGGGATCGTGTCCCTGTCCGTCATGCTCCCGTCCGCATGGCGCATGCGAGATCGCGCGCTAAAGCCACGGTGGAAGTGTATCGCGATCTATCATCGCGTCAAACGAAGGCCGGGCCCGGATGACGGCGAAGTGATCCCCGTGCACCATCACCTCGGGCACCAGCGGTCGCATGTTGTACTCCGACGCCATCACGGCGCCGTAGGCCCCCGCCGTGCGGAACGCCACCAGGTCGTTTTCCTCAAGCGGCGGAAGGGCATAGCCGCGGCCGAAGATGTCGGTCGACTCGCAGACCGGCCCCGCCACGTCGTAGAGCCGCGACCGAGCGTCGCGGGCAGGCTCCACGACCGGCACGAGGTCGTGGCGCGCGCCGTACATCGCCGGCCGCACGAGGTCGTTCATCGCGGCGTCGAGGATCAGGAAATCGCGGTCTTCGGCGGACTTCACCCAGATCACCCGCGAGACGAGGAGCCCCGCATTGCCCGCGATGATCCGTCCGGGCTCGACCTCGACCTCGACCTCGAGCGGCCCGAAGATGCTTGCGATGAGCGCGCCGTGCTCGGCGGGGAGCGGCGGAGCGGCGTTGGTCGCTGCGTAGGGGACGCCAAGCCCGCCGCCGAGATCGACCCGGCCGATCGCGTGACCCTCCGTCCGCAACGCCGCCACGAGGTCCGCGATCTTGCCGTAGGCGGCGGCGAAGGGTGCCAGATCGGTGATCTGGCTGCCGATATGCATGTCGACCCCGACGATCTCGATCCCCGGCATGGCGGCAGCGGCGGCGTAGATGTCGCGCGCCCGCCCGATCGGCACGCCGAACTTGTCGCCGCGCCGGCCGGTGCTGATCTGGTCGAGCGTGCCCGCGTCCACGTCCGGGTTCACCCGCAGCGCCATCGGCGCGCGGAGCCCCATCGACGCCGCGACCTCGCCCAGCGCCGCAAGCTCGGGCTCGCTCTCCACGTTGAACTGCCGCACGCCGCCCGCGAGCGCGGTCCGCATCTCGGCCCGCGTCTTGCCGACGCCCGAGAACACGATGCGCTCGCCCGGCACGCCCGCCGCGCGCGCCTTGCGGTACTCGCCTTCCGACACGACATCGACGCCCGCGCCGAGAGTGCCGAGGAGCTTGACCACCGCGAGGTTGGAATTGACCTTCATCGAGTAGCACACGAGATGCGGCAGAGCGGCCAGCGCCGCGTCGACGAGCCGGTAGTGCCGTGTCAGCGTCGCGGAGGCATAGACGTAGAACGGCGTGCCGACCTCGGCCGCGATCGCCGGCAGGGGCACGTCCTCGGCATGGAGGACGCCGCCGCGGTAGAGGAAGTGATCCATCAGGCGATCCGGCGCGTCCGCAGGAACAGGTAGAGCGGCAGCGCGCAGGCGAAGCCGATGAGGAACGTGACCGGCAGCACCACGAGCGCCAGCCAGTTCCGCCGCACCCGCGTCTCGGCGATCACCCAGACGAAGAACGCGGTGACGGCGCCCATGAGATCCCACAGGAGTCCGCGTGTGGCGTCGTTGGCGCGCCACTCGGCCGTCAGGCCCGCGAGGCTCCAGCCGTTCGCATTGAACCATTCGGTGAAGAAGTACGTCGGGACGATGGCACCGCCGACCGCGAGCGCGAGGTAGACCCAGCGCAGCGGCGAGATGCCGTTCATGGTGTCACCACCACGCCAAGCCGCGCGTCGCCCGACACGGTGATCCCCGGTTGCGCCGGCGTGGAGTGCGGCGCGGGTTGCGGCGCGCGCGGCTCGCCGTCCGCTCCACAGGCGGCGACGAGCGCCAGAGCCGCCAAGGTGATCCGCATCATCCGCGCCTCCCGCACCGATTGCACTGTCTCGCCTGCCCCGCGCCCGCGATCAAGCGCCCATCCGTTCGGTCCAGCGCGCGATCTCCGCCCGCACCCGCTCCGGCGCGGTGCCGCCAAAGGAGACCCGGCTCGCCACCGAGTTCCGCACGCCGAGCACCGCATAGACCTCCTGCGTGATGCCTGCGTGCCCGGTCTGCAACTCCGCGAGCGTGAGGTCCTCGAGCCCGCAGCCCTTGGCTTCGGCGAGCTTCACGAGCGCGCCCGTCGCGTGGTGCGCCTCGCGGAACGGCAGCCCGAGCCGCTGCACCAGCCAGTCGGCGAGGTCCGTCGCCGTCGCGAAGCCCGCGCTCGCCGCGGCCTCGAGCGCCGCGGGGTCGGCGGCCATGTCGCGCACCATCCCCGCCATCGCGGCAAGCGAGAGCATGAGCGTGTCGGCGGCGTCGAAGACCTGCTCCTTGTCCTCCTGCATGTCCTTGGAATAGGCGAGCGGCAGGCCCTTCATCACCGTGAAGAGCGCGACGCTCGCACCGAGGATGCGCCCGACCTTGGCGCGCAACAGCTCCGCCGCGTCGGGGTTGCGTTTCTGCGGCATGATCGACGATCCGGTCGCGAAGCGGTCCGAGAGCCGGACGAAGCGGAACTGCGCCGAGGACCAGATCACCAGCTCCTCCGCGAGCCGCGACAGATGCACCGCGGCGATCGCGGCCGCCCCGAGGAACTCGAGCGCGAAGTCGCGGTCGCTCACCGCGTCGAGCGAGTTCGCCATCGGCCGGTCGAAGCCCAGCGCCTCGGCGGTCATCGCGCGGTCGATCGGGAACGACGTGCCCGCCAGCGCCGCCGCCCCGAGCGGGCACTCGTTCATCCGCGCCCGCGCGTCGGCGAAGCGCCCGAGGTCGCGGCCGAGCATCTCGACATAGGCCAGCATGTGATGCCCCCACGTCACCGGCTGCGCCGACTGCAGGTGCGTGAACCCCGGCATCACCCAGGCCGCCCCGAGCCGCGCCTGCGCCAGAAGCGCCCGGATCAGCGCCTCGATGCCGGCCGCGGCGTGGTCGCACTGGTCGCGCACCCAGAGGCGGAAGTCGGTCGCGACCTGGTCGTTGCGGCTCCGCGCGGTGTGGAGCCGCCCCGACGCCGGGCCGATCAGCTCGCCGAGCCGCGCCTCGACGTTCATGTGGATGTCCTCGAGCGCCTCGGAGAAGGCGAACGTCCCGGCCTCGATCTCTGACATCACCGTGAGCAGGCCTTCCCCGATGGCGTCCGCGTCGCTAGACCCGATGATGCCTGTGGCCGCGAGCATCGCGGCATGGGCGCGCGACCCGGCGATGTCCTGCGCCGCGAGCCGCCGGTCGAAGCCGATGGAGGCGTTGATCGCCCGCATCAGCACGTCGGGCGCCTCGGCGAACCGTCCGCCCCACATGGCGTTCGCGGCGGAGGGATCGGGGGGCGCATCGGACATGGACGGACCTCGGAGGACGCATGCGGAATTTGCTGGCGCTGATGCTCTACATGGCAGGCGCGCTCGCCGCAAACGCCGCCGACCTCGAGGCGCTCAGGACCGGCGACATGCGGAAGCTGGTGCTCGCCGACGCGCCGAAGCCCGTGCCGGAGGCTGCGCTCCTCGACGGGTCGGATGCGCCCGCCTCGCTCGAACCCTACCGCGGCAAGGTCGCGCTGGTGAACTTCTGGGCGACCTGGTGCGTGCCGTGCCGCAAGGAGATGGGCGCGCTCGACCGCCTGCAGGCGAGGCTCGGCGGGGCCGACTTCGCCGTGGTGCCGATCGCCACGGGCCGCAACGCCGTGCCCGCCATCGAGCGCTTCTTCGGCGCGGCGGGGGTCACGCACCTGCCCGTGCTGCGCGACCCGAACCAGGGCTTCGCGCGCCGGATGGCGGTGCTGGCGCTGCCGATCAGCGTCATCCTCGACCGCGAGGGCCGCGAGGTCGCGCGGCTCACCGGGGACGCGGCCTGGGACGGTCCGGACGCCGAGGCGGTGCTGCGCGCGGTCATCGCGGAGTAAGGTTGTCCGGGTGGCTTGGGCAGGTCACGACGTGGTCGCTGACGATGCCCGACGCCTGCAGGAACGCGTAGACGATCGTCGGGCCGCAGAACGCGAACCCCGCCGCCTTGAGGTCGCGCGAGAGCTGCCGCGAGAGCGGCGTCTCGGCGGGCACCTCGGCGAGCGTCGCGGGGCGGTTGACGATGGGCGTCCCGTCCACCCGGTCCCAGACGAAGGCCGCGAAGCCGCCCCGGTCCTCCATCGCCTCGTAGGCGCGCGCGCCCGCGATGGCGGCGGCGATCTTGCCGCGGTGCCGGACGATGCCGGGATCGGCGAGGAGGCGCAGGATGTCGGGCTCGCCCCAGCGCGCGATGACGCGGGGCTCGAAGCCCGCGAACGCCGCGCGGAAGGCGTCGCGCTTGCGAAGGATGGTGATCCACGCGAGCCCCGCCTGGAAGCCGTCGAGCACGAGCTTTTCCCAGAGCGCCCGCCCGTCGCGCTCGGGTACGCCCCATTCGGTGTCGTGATAGGCGACGTAGAACGGGTCGGTCCCGCACCAGCCGCAACGTCCGTCCATCGCCCGGCCCTCCAGCGTTTTAACGGGATGTTAAAGGGTCGCCCGCAAGGTGGCTCGACCGAGGATGGAGAGCAAGATGGCGGACGGTTCGGGCAGTGGAGCGGATTTCGGGCCGTTGGAGACGAGCCCGCTCGACTACGCGGCGAGCGAGCAACGGCGCGCCACGCTCGGCATGGTCCGCCGCGCGCTCGACCGCAAGCAGGTGCTCCTCGCCTTCCAGCCGGTCGTCCATACCCGTCGCCCCGACAAGGCCGCGTTCCAGGAGGGGCTGATCCGCGTCCTCGACGAGACCGGCCGGGTGATCCCGGCGGGCGATTTCATGCCCGCCGTCGAAACCGATGCGCTCGGCCGCCGGATCGACTGCGCGGCGCTCGAGCTCGGCCTCGAGGCGCTGGCCGAGGAGCCGTCGCTCCGGCTCGCCGTCAACATGTCGGCACGTTCGATCGGCTACGCGCCCTGGACGGCGACGCTCAACCGCGGGCTTGCCGCCGACCCCACGGCGGGCGAGCGGCTGATCCTCGAGATCACCGAGAGCTCGGCGATGTTGATGCCGGACCTCGTGACCGGCTTCATGGAAAGCCTGCAGCGCCACGGCGTGACCTTCGCGCTCGACGATTTCGGCGCGGGCTTCACCGCGTTCCGGCACTTCCGCGACTTCGACTTCGACATCCTCAAGATCGACGGCCAGTTCATCACCGGGATCGCGACCAACCGCGACAACCAGGTGCTGACGAGCGCGCTCGTCTCGATCGCGCGGCACTTCGAGATGTTCACCGTCGCCGAGGCGGTCGAAAGCGAGGAGGATGCGGCCTACCTCGCCACGCTCGGGATCGACTGCATGCAGGGCTACCACTTCGCGGTTCCCACCACGCTCCCCGCCTGGCGCGAGCGCGCGGAGATGCGGCGCGCCTGAGCGGGCGCCGCCCTCGGCCGGCGAGCGCTGCCTTTCTAGCGCCAAGCCGCGCGGCCCACCCGCCGCGCGCTCCCGGGAACGCCGGGAACCGCCTTCCGGCGTCAGCCGAGTTCGTGAGCCTGCGGCACGCGCCCTTCCGGGGTGTACTGGTCTACCGCATGCGGCAACTCGCGCGACAAGCGGCTCAGGAGCTCGTCCCGCGGCAGGCCCGTGCGCTCCTGAAGGTCGGCGAGCACGTCGGGTCCGATGGCCTGCTCCAGATCGTTCGGCGCGACCTCGCGGTTCGGCCCCGAGCCGACCCAGCTGTCCACGGTATCGGCGTGCCCGTTGGCGCGAAAGCGATCGGTCAGCTCCGACAACCCGCCGCCGAGAAGCCCGCCGAGCCCTCCCCCCGCGGCGCCGCCACCGAAGCCGGACAGCAATCCGCCCAGACCTGACGATCCGCCCAGACCCGACGATCCGCCCAGACCTGAGGCGCCCGAGCCCCCGGACCCGCCGAAGAGCCCGCCGAGCGCGCTGCCGATGCCGCCGCCCGATCCGGCTCCGGTGCCGCGCGGACCGGTCTCGCCCGCACCCGCCGGCTGCGGCTCCGCGCCACCGCCACCGCCGCCGAAGCATTTCCGAAAGCTTGTCGCGGTTCTGGTAGCCCGCCACGGCGAGTAGCCCGAGCAGTGCCGTCATCGAGGGAAATCCGCTAGCCATGAGACTGTCCTTTGTACTGCTTGCAAGAAAGGCCGTCAGGCGCCGCGGCGGCGTGCCACGGCACCCCAGATGAGGAGGACGATGATCGCGCCCACGACCGCGCCGATCAGCCCCGCGCCGTCGTTCTGGCCGTACCAGCCGAGGCTTCGGCCGATGAAGGTCGCGACGAACGCCCCGACGATGCCGAGGATCGTCGTCAGGATGAAGCCCGAGGGCTCGTTGCGACCCGGCGTCACGAACTTCGCGATGATGCCGGCGACGAACCCGATGATGATCGTCCAGATGATGCCCATGATGTCCCCACTGGCCACGCCGGTCCGAAAAGACGGCCCGGCTCCAGCCGAGACAAGCTGTCACAGGGCTCGCGGTTCCGCAGCCCGCGACGAAAGCCGCCGCGGCGGTCGTCGGCGCGCAGAAGGCCACAAACATCGGACTTGACGCGGGCCTTCCATTACTACCGAATGGTAGGAAACATGGGAGGACGCAAAATGACTTCGATGCTCATGCGGCTGGCGGCCGTCGGACTGGCGGCGGCGCTGCCGAAGCTCGCCGTCGCGGCCGATCTGGCCTGGCAGCCGGACAGGCCGATCAACATCATCGTGCCGTGGTCGGCCGGCGGGTCGACCGACCAGGTGACGCGCGTCGTGGCGCCGATCCTCGCTGAGGCGCTCGGGACCGACGTCGTGGTGGTGAACCAGCCCGGCGCCTCGGGCTCGATCGGCACCAAGGCGGCGCTCGACGCGCCCCGCGACGGCTACACATGGACGGCCAACGCGGTCGCGAACAACGCGACCTACGCCGTCACGGGCCTCGTCAAGGATACCTCCATCGAGGACTACGCGATCTACCTCAGCGTGGCCAACGTCGCCGTCGTCAGCGTCAACGCCGACAGCCCCTACACCGACTTCGCGAGCCTGCTGCAGGCGATGCAAGCCGAAGGCGTGACGATCGGCACGGCCGGGATCAACTCCTCGGGCGGCATGGCGCTGGCCTCGATCGGCGAGGCCGTCGAAGGACCGCTCGCGGCCCGCATGGTCACCTACGACGGCGGCGCGCCCGCGGTCATGGCGGCGGCGAGCGGCGAGGTCGCGGCGACGACGCAGCTCGCGGTCGAGCAGAGCGAGATGATCCGCGCCGGACGGCTTCGCGCGCTTGCCGTGCTTTCGGACCAGCCGCTCGTCATCGAGGGCATCGACCCGATCCCGCCGATCACCGACACGCTGCCGGACTTCAAGGTCGCACCCGACTACTTCGGCATCCTGATCCCGACCGGAGCGCCGCCGGAGGTCTACGCGACGGTGGAAAAGATCTGGAACGAGGACGTGGCGACCTCAACCGACCTCAAGACCTACGCCACCGACCGCGGCGCGGTCTTCGCGCCCGCGGCGGGACAGGCCGCGCTCGAGAAGGCGATGCCGGTCGTGATCGCCGAGGCCTGCGCCCGCGTCACCCGCGGCGAGGCCGTCGTCGCCCCCTCGACCATCGGCATCGACTGCCCGAAGTCGTGATCCTCCGCGCGGCGCCGCACCCCCGGCGCCGCGCTCCCTGACACCTATTCGAGGCTCCCTGATGCGCCTGGACACCGCCCGCGCCGACCGCGTCACGGCCCTGGCCCTCGCCGCACTCGGCCTGGCACTCCTGCGCGCGGGCTACACGATGGACCGGCTCGAGGCGCGGCACATCCATCCCGCCTCGATCCCCGGGCTCCTGCCGATGATCCTCGGCGCGGTGCTCGCCCTCTGCGCCCTCCTGCTCTTCCTCGGCGCGCGCGACCCCGACGAGCCCGCCGAGCGCGGCTCCTGGCGCGACGCGGGCGTCGCCCTTGCCTGGAGCGCCGTCTACGCGCTCGTCCTCGTCGGCCGCGTGCCGTTCTATGCCGCGACCGCCGTCTACGTCGCGGGCTTCATCCTCGCGTTCGACCGCAGCCCCCTGCCCCGCCGAACGTTCTTCGCCGTGGGGTTCGGGATCGCCGCCGCCGCCGCGATCGGCGCGCTCTTCCGCTACGCCTTCCTCGTGCGCCTGCCGTGACGGCACTCGCCGAGTTCGGGGCCGCGCTCTGGGCGCTGATGACGCCGATGACGTTCGTTCACGTGACCTGGGCGACGCTGCTCGGCATCTTCGTCGGCGCGCTGCCGGGCCTCACCGCGACGATGGGCGTGGCGCTCCTGACGACGTTGACCTACACGATGGACCGCGACGCGGCGGTGCTCGTGCTCCTCTGCATGTACGTGGGCGCGATCTACGGTGGATCGCGGAGCGCAATCCTGCTCAACATCCCCGGCACGCCCGCGAGCGCCGCCACTGCGCTCGACGGCTTCCCGCTCGCGCAGGCCGGCCGCGCGGGACAGGCGATGGGCCTCGCGACCGCGGGCTCCGCGCTCGGCACGCTCGTCGGCATCGTGCTCCTCGTCCTCCTCGCGCCGCCCCTCGCGGAGGTGGCGCTGCGCTTCGGATCGTACGAGTTCTTCTGGCTGGCGCTCTTCGGCGTGGTGATCTCGGGCCAGCTCACCGGCGGCTCGGCGCCGCTGAAGGGCTACATCGCGGGCATCCTCGGCCTTGCCGTCGCGATGATCGGCTCCGACGGCATCCATTCCCACATCCGCCTGACCGGCGGCTGGGACGCGCTCAACGGCGGCATCGGGCTCATTCCGGCGATGGTCGGCGCGTTCGGGTTCGCCGAGGTGCTGAGCGTCATGCTGCGGCCGGTGCCGGTGATGGCGCGCGGCGCGACCGACGGCATGCGGACGCTGCCGCGGCTCGCCGAGCTCTGGCGCTACCGCGTCACCATCCTGCGCTCGGGCGTCATCGGCACCATCGTCGGGATCATCCCCGGCGTCGGCGAGGACATCGGCGCCTGGGCAAGCTATGCCGCGGCCCGGCGCAGCTCGCCCGAGCGCGACCGCTTCGGCAAGGGCAGCACCGAGGGGCTGACGGCCGCCGAGACCGGCAACTCCGCCGTCGTGCCGGGCGCGCTCATCCCGGCGCTGACGCTCGCGGTGCCGGGCTCGGCGCCCGCGGCGGTGCTGATCGCGGCGCTCTTCATCCACGGCGTCCGCCCCGGCCCGATGATCATGATCGAGGCGCCGACGTTCATCTACTCCGTCGCCGCGATGCTTGTCCTCGCCACGCTCGCCATCGCCGTGTTCGGGCTCGCGCTGACGCCGCTCTTCATCCAGGTGCTCCGCGTGCCCCGCGCCTGGCTCATGCCGGTCGTGTTCACGCTCTGCGTCATCGGGCCCTATGCGCTCACGCAGCGCATCTTCGACATCTGGGTGATGGTGGCGTTCGGGCTCCTCGGCTTCGCGATGCGGCAGATGCGCTATCCTGTCGCGCCGCTCGTCCTCGGCATCATCCTCGGCGACCTCCTCGACAAGTCGCTCCGGCGCGGGCTCATCCTGTCGGACGGCGACCTCGCGCCGTTCTTCACCCGCCCGATCTCGGCGGCGTTCGCGGCGCTGATCCTGGTCTCCGTCCTGATGGCGGTGCCGCCCGTCCGCCGCGGCCTCGCGCGGCTGAGCCCGTTCCGCTCGTGAGCACGCGCCCCTCCGTCCGGCGCCACGACGCCGGGGCCGCGCGCGCCGACATCCTGGCAGCGGCGCTCGACGAGTTCGCCGAGCACGGCCACGCCGGCGCGCGCATCGACCGCATCGCGCTCGCCTCCGGCATGTCGAAGCCGATGATCTACAGCTACTTCGGCGACAAGGACGGGCTCTACGCCGCCGCCCTCCGCGAGGCCTACGTGCAGATCCGCGAGGCCGAGCGGACGCTGCGCCTCGCCGACCTCGCGCCCGCCGCGGCGATCCGTGCGCTCATCGACTTCACGCTCGACCATTTCATCGAGAAGCCGTGGTTCGTGTCGATGCTCAACACCGAGAACCTGCGCGGCGGCTCGACCATCGCTGGCATCGGCGACGTGGCGGAGATCCAGTCGCACCTCGTCGTCGAACTCGGCTCCGTCCTCGAGCGCGGCGTGGCGGCGGGCGCGTTCCGCCGCGGCGTCGATCCGGTCGACCTCTACATCACCATCGCGTCGCTGTGCTACTTCCCGGTCTCGAACCGCTGGACGTTGCGATCGGTCTTCGACCGCAGCGTGGACGATCCGGCCTGGCGCGCCGACCGCAAGCGCGTCGCGGCGGACATGGTCCTCGCCTGGCTCACGGACCCGCGCGCATGAGGCCCGAGGTCACGCTCTGCAACGAGCTCCTCGCCGTCGAGCATCCGCGCCTCGGCGACCAGGCGCGCATTGCCCGCGAGCTTGGCGCCGTCGGGCTCGAGCTCGCGCCGGGCACGCTCGGCGACGCGCCGCACCGGCTCGGCGCGCGGGAGATGGCCGCGATCCGCGCCGAGATCGAGGACGAGGGGATGCGCGTCACCGGCCTGCACTGGCTCCTGACCGCGTATCCCGAGGCCTCCATCGCCGATCCCGCGCGGATGCCCGCGACCGCGGACGTCCTGCGCGGCCTCATCGACCTCGCCGCCGGGCTTGGCGCGCGCGTCCTCGTCCACGGCTCGCCCGCGCAGCGCCAGGCGGCCGACCCGGAGGCGGCCGCGGCGCGGCTCCCCGCGTTCTTCGCGCCGCTCGCCGAGGCCGCGGGGGCCGCGGGCGTCACCTACTGCATCGAGCCCCTCGCGCGCGGCGAGACGCCGCTCGTGAACACGCTGGCCGAAGCTGCGGCGCTGGTCGAGGCGGTCGGCCACCCCGCGTTCCGCACCATGATCGACACCTCCGCCGCCGGCCGCACCGAGCCGCCGGTCGCCGATCTCGTCGCACGCTGGCTGCCGACCGGCCTCGTGTCGCATGTCCACCTCAACGACACCGCGCGCGGCGCGCCCGGCACCGGCGACGACCCGTTCCCCGACATCCTCGGCGCGGTCCGCGCGGCCGCCTGGCCGCATCCGATGGGGATCGAGCCCTTCGTCCTCGCCGGCACCGCGCGGCAGACCTTCGAGATCGGCGTGGCCACCGTCCGCGCCGGCTGGGGCGCATCCGCATGACCCCGGCCTCACCGCATCCCGTCAGCCTGAAAGGACATCCATGACCGACACGCGCATCGGCATCATCATGCACGGCGTCACCGGCCGCATGGGGATGAACCAGCACCTCGTCCGCTCGGTCCTCGCGATCCGCGACGCGGGCGGGCTGCGCCTCCGCGACGGCAGCCGCCTCGTCCCCGACCCGATCCTCGTCGGCCGCGACGCGGGCCGGGTGGCAGAGCTCGCCCGTGCCCACGGCGTCGAGCGCCACACGACCGACCTCGACGCGGCCCTCGCCGATCCCGCCGACACGGTGTTCTTCGACGCCGCCTCGACCGCGATGCGTCCGGGCCTCCTTCGCCGCGCCATCGACGCGGGCAAGCACGTCTATTGCGAGAAGCCGGTCTCCGAGAGCCTCGAGGACGCCATCGCCATCGCGCGCCACGCCCGCGCGGCCGGGGTGAAGAACGGCATCGTCCACGACAAGCTCGACCTGCCGGGCCTGCAAAAGCTGAAGCGCCTGCGCGACGCGGGCTTCTTCGGGCGCATCCTCAGCGTGCGGGGCGAGTTCGGCTACTGGGTGTTCGAGGGCGACTGGCTGCCCGCCCAGCGCCCGTCGTGGAACTACCGCCGGCGCGACGGCGGCGGCATCATCTCCGACATGCTCTGCCACTGGCGCTACGTGCTCGACAACGTGATCGCACCCGTGAAGGCCGTGAGCTGCCTCGGCGCCACGCACATTCCCGAACGCTGGGACGAAGCAGGCCGCCGGTACGACGCCGACGCCGACGACGCGGCCTACGCGACCTTCGAGCTCGAGGGCGGCATCGTCGCGCAGATCAACTCGAGCTGGGCCACGCGGGTCCGGCGCGACGATCTCGTGACCTTCCACGTCGACGGCACGCTCGGCAGCGCCGTGGCAGGGCTGCACCGCTGCCGGAGCCAGTCCCGCGTCACCACGCCGAAGCCGGTCTGGAACCCCGACGTCCCGCAGACGCTCGACTTCTTCGAGGGCTGGTCCGAGGTGCCCGACAACCAGGTCTTCGACAACGGCTTCAAGGTGCAGTGGGAGGCGTTCCTGCGCCACGTCGCCGAGGACGGGCCGTGGTCCTACACGCTCGCCGAGGGCGCGAAGGGGGTGCAGCTCGCCGAGCTCGGGCACCGCTCGTGGCGCGAGCGGCGCTGGCTCGACGTGCCGGCGCTGGAGCTTTGAGATGGCGGCGCTGACCCTGCCCGCGGCCGGCGGCGGCACCGAGCGCGTGACGCTCGCCGCGGGCCCCGCGCCCGTGCCCTCGTCGGGCTGGACGCGCGTCGCCTATGCCGCGGCGCATGTCGTGGCCGACCCCGCCTCGCCGGTCGATCCCGGCGCGGGCGGCGCCATCGACTGGGACCGCACCCTCGCGTTCCGCCAGCATCTCTGGTCGCTCGGGTTCGGCGTCGCCGAGGCGATGGACACCGCGCAGCGCGGCATGGGGCTCGACTGGCCAGCCTCGCTCGAGCTCATCCGCCGCAGCTTGGCGGCGGCACCCGGAGGCGCGCTGATCGCGAGCGGGGCGGGCAGCGACCACCTCGCGCCGGACGCGCAGCACACGCTCGACGCCATCGCGGGCGCCTACGAGACGCAGTGCGAGGCGGTCGAGGCGACCGGGAGCCGGGTGATCCTGATGGCGAGCCGGGCGCTGGTGCGCGCGGCGCGGGGCCCGGACGATTACGCGGCGGTCTACGCCCGCGTGCTCGGCGGGCTCCGGCGGCCCGCGATCCTGCATTGGCTCGGCGAGATGTTCGACCCCGCCTTGGCAGGCTACTGGGGGAGCGCCGATCACGCGGCGGCGATGGAGACCTGCCTCGGGGTGATCGGCGACAACGCCGCGCAGGTCGACGGGATCAAGATCAGCCTCCTTTCGGCCGAGAAGGAGATCGCGATGCGCCGCCGCCTGCCGCAGGGGGTGCGGATGTATACCGGCGACGACTTCAACTATCCGGCGCTTATCGCGGGCGACGCGGCGGGCCACAGCGACGCACTCCTCGGCATCTTCGATCCCATCGCCGGAGCCGCCGCAAGGGCGCTCGGCGCCCTGGCGCGCGGCGACGACGCGGAGTACCGGGCGGCGTTCGACCCCACGGTGCCGCTCGCGCGGCATGTCTTCCGGGCGCCGACGCGGTTCTACAAGACGGGCGTCGTGTTCCTCGCCTACCTCATGGGCCACCAGGACCACTTCACCATGATCGGCGGGCAAGAGAGCGCGCGCTCCACGCTGCACCTTGCCGACATCGTGCGCCTCGCGAGCACGGCGGGGCTCTTCGCCGATCCGGGCGCGGTCGCGGCGCGGGCGCGGCCGGTCTTCGCGGCACGGGGCGTGGCGGCGTGAGGGCGCTGACCACGCGCGACCTGTCGCTCAACACCGCCACCGTGTCGCGGCAGTGGAGCCTGCCCGAGGCCATCGAGGGCGCGGCGCGGCACGGCTTCGGCGGCGTCTCGCCGTGGCGCGACAAGCTGCACGAGACCGGCGTGGCGACCGCGGCCCGCCACGTGCGCGACGCCGGCCTGAGCGTCTCGGGCCTCTGCCGCGGCGGCTGGTACACCGCCGCGGGTGCGCTGACGCAAGCCGTGCGCGACGACAACCGGCGCGCGATCGACGAGGCGGCGGCCCTCGGCGCCGACTGCCTCGTGATGGTCGTGGGCGGCCTGCCGCGGGACTCGCGCGACCTCGCGGGCGCCCGTGCCCTCGTCGCCGAAGGGCTCGCCGACACGCTCGAGCATGCGCGCGCCACGGGCGTGCCGGTCGCGATCGAGCCGCTGCACCCGATGTACGCCGCCGACCGCGCCTGCGTGAACACGCTGGGCCAGGCGCTCGACCTCTGCGACGCGCTCGGCCCCGGGCTCGGCCCCGGGCTCGGCGTCGCGCTCGACGTCTATCATGTCTGGTGGGACCCGGCGCTCGCGGCGCAGATCGCGCGCGCGGGCGACCGGCTCCTCGCGTTCCACGTCTGCGACTGGCTCGACCCGACGCGCGATCTCCTGACCGACCGGGGCATGATGGGCGCGGGCGTCGTCGACATCCCCGGCATCCGCGGGCAGGTCGAGGCGGCGGGCTACGCGGGGCTCGTCGAGGTCGAGATCTTCTCCGCCCTCGACTGGTGGGCGCGCCCCGGCGACGAGGTGCTCGCGGCCATCGTCGAAGCGCTGCCCGCAATCTGACATACTAGCCGATCAGCACCGGAACCCAGTCCTCGCGCAGCCTCTCGCCGGCGCGCATCCCGCGGCCTTCGATCGGCGGCAAGGTCGGTCCGCAGCGCTCGACGTCGCGCGCCTCACAGCCGACGAGGCGCCGGGCGCCATCGCCCGTCCGCGGCGTCCAAGCCCTCGGCATCCCGGTCGGGCACCGGCATGTAGGCCTCCGCGTCGGGCTGGAAGTCCTCCTCCGACCGCCAGCGCGTCGAAGGGACCGGCTTCGGCCAGAGCTGCGAGCGCGCGACCGACCGAAGGCCGCGCGCCACGGCCTCGAACTCAGGGGTCCGCGCCCGGTTGCAGTACTCGCCGAAGACCCGCCCCGCCTCGCCGGGGCGCGTGTTCTCCGCCGCGTGCGGGCCGGGCTCGGCCACGGTGCGCGCAACGCGGTCGTTGCGCGCGACGCGGGGATCATCGCCGGGCGCCCCGTCAACGGATTGCGCTCGCGGGCGCGGGCGCGTAGGGCTGGGGCAACCGCAGAAGGGCCGCCCACGCCCCGCGCGCTGCGCGGACCGGGCCGCCCGACGCTCTGGGAGAGCCCCAATGACCAACGTCGTCATCGCCTCGGCCGCGCGCACGCCCGTCGGCAGCTTCAACGGCGCCTTCGCCGCCACCCCCGCGCACGAGCTCGGCCGCGCCGCCATCGAGGCGGTCGTCGAGCGTGCCGGCGTCGACAAGGCGGAGGTCTCGGAAACCATCCTCGGCCAGGTGCTGACGGCGGGCCAGGGCCAGAACCCCGCCCGGCAGGCGCATGTCAACGCGGGCCTGCCGATCGAGGCGGCGGCGTGGAGCATCAACCAGGTCTGCGGCTCGGGCCTCAGGACGGTGGCGCTCGGGGCGCAGCACATCCAGCTCGGGGACGCGGGCATCGTGATCGCGGGCGGGCAGGAGAACATGAGCCTCGCGCCGCATGTCGCCAACCTGCGCGCGGGCCACAAGATGGGCGATGTCGCGTTCGTCGACTCGATGATCCGCGACGGGCTCTGGGATGCCTTCAACGGCTACCACATGGGCCAGACCGCGGAGAACGTCGCCGAAAAGTGGCAGATCAGCCGCGAGGCGCAGGACCGGCTGGCGGTCGCGAGCCAGAACAAGGCCGAGGCCGCGCAGAAGGCCGGCCGCTTCGCGGACGAGATCGTGCCGTTCACGATCCGCACCCGCAAGGGCGACACGGTCGTCGACCAGGACGAGTACATCCGCGCCGGGTCGACGATGGAGGCGATGGCGAAGCTCAGGCCCGCGTTCACCAAGGACGGCACGGTCACGGCCGGCAACGCCTCGGGCATCAACGACGGCGCGGCGGCGGTGCTCCTGATGTCGGCGGAGGAGGCCGGACGGCGCGGCATCGCGCCGATGGCGCGGATCGCAGGCTACGCGACGGCGGGCGTCGATCCTTCGATCATGGGCATCGGGCCGGTGAGCGCCAGCCGCCGCGCGCTCGAGAAAGCGGGCTGGACGGCGGCGGACCTCGATCTCGTCGAGGCCAACGAGGCCTTCGCGGCGCAGGCCTGCGCGGTCAACCAGGAGATGGGCTGGGACCCCGAGATCGTCAACGTGAACGGCGGCGCCATCGCCATCGGCCATCCGATCGGCGCCTCGGGCGCGCGCATCCTCAACACGCTCCTCTTCGAGATGGCGCGGCGGGACGCGAAGAAGGGCATCGCGACGCTCTGCATCGGCGGCGGCATGGGCGTCGCGATGTGCGTCGAGCGCGACTGAAAGGCGCGCCGCCCGGAAAGGCGAGCGCGACCGAAAGGCGCGCCGCCCAGGGAGGCGAGCGCGACTGAGGGCGCGCCGCATGGAAGGGCGGGAGCAGATGGGATGGAAAGCGCGTCGCTCGCAGAGGCGGCCGCGACAGGGAGGGACGGCATGACACGAACGGCACTCGTGACCGGGGGCACGCGCGGCATCGGCGCGGCCATCGCGGTGGCGCTGAAGGCGGCGGGGCACCGGGTCGCGGCCAACTACGCCGGCAACGACGACGCGGCGCGGGCCTTCACGGACGCCACCGGCATCGCGGCGCACAAGTGGTCGGTCGCCGACTACGACGCCTGCGCGGCAGGCATCGCGGCGGTCGAAGCCGACCTCGGGCCGGTGGACATCCTCGTCAACAACGCGGGCATCACCCGCGACGGGATGTTCCACAAGATGACCCGCGAGCACTGGCGCGAGGTGATGGGCACCAATCTCGACGGGCTCTTCAACATGACGCACGGCGTCTGGCCGGGGATGCGGAGCCGGAAGTTCGGCCGCGTCATCAACATCTCGTCGATCAACGGCCAGAAGGGCCAGGCGGGCCAGGCGAACTACGCCGCCGCGAAGGCGGGCGACATCGGCTTCACCAAGGCGCTGGCGCTCGAGGGCGCGCGGGCGGGGATCACGGTCAACGCGATCTGCCCGGGCTACATCGGCACCGAGATGGTGCGGGCGATCGACGAGAAGGTGCTCGCCGAGCGCATCCTGCCGCTCATCCCCGTGGGCCGGCTCGGCGAGCCGGAGGAGATCGCACGCTGCGTGACGTTCCTCGCCGCCGAAGACTCGGGGTTCATCACCGGGGCGACGCTGACGGCGAACGGCGGGCAGTACATGGCCTGAGGGATCGGCCTGAGGGATCGGCCTGACCCGACCGCCCGCGGCAGGGTCCGCTATTGCGAGAGGCGGACGATCTCTTCCTTCAGGCGCAGCTTGCGCTTCTTCAGCTCCGCGATCTGCAGGGCGTCGACCGAGCACGCGCGTTGCGCCGTCTCGACCTCTTCCGACAAGTGCGCGTGCTTCTTGCGAAGCTCCTCGATATGCGCCGTCATGCTCATGCCCGTCCTCCTGTGCGATGGGGTCCGTGTCACGAGACGATCACAATCGCCGAGCCGTGTCACGCGCGCGCCGCAACTGACGGTTGCGAGATGATTCAAATGCGCGGAATTGCGGCGCCCGGACGGCGATCAGATGCCGAGCGGGATCTCGTTGTCGGACATCACGATGCGCGCCGCGCGGAGGTCCGCCGGACGCACCATCAGCCGGCGCGGCAATATGCCGATCGAGCCCTCGAGCACGCTCATGTGGACGTCCACCGGAAACACGGCTATACCCTCGCCCGCAAGCAGGGCGCTGGCAAAGGCGATGATCGTGGGGTCGGTGGTGCGAAGAAGTTCTTCCATCGCCACGGAGTTAAGCCACCCCTCATGCCGATGTCGAGCCCATCCCGGGTGAGGCGCTGGACGTGACGCTGGACGAGGCCGTTCATAAACCGCACGACCGGCTCGCGGCGCATCTCGCAAGCGATCTCGGCGCCGTCAACACCCTGATCCGCGCGCGCATGGCCTCCGAGCACGCGCCGCGCATCCCCGAAGTCACCGCGCATCTGATCGAGGCGGGCGGCAAGCGTCTGCGGCCGATGCTGACGCTCGCGTCCGCGCGGCTCTGCGACTACGGCGGGCCCTTTCACATCCATCTCGCGGCGACGGTGGAGTTCATCCACACCGCGACGCTGCTGCACGACGACGTGGTGGACGAGAGCGGGCAGCGGCGCGGGCGGCCGACCGCGAACCTCCTGTGGGACAACAAGTCGTCGGTGCTGGTGGGCGACTATCTCTTCGCGCGGTCGTTCCAGCTGATGGTCGAGACCGGCTCGCTCCGGGTGCTCGGCATCCTGTCGAACGCGGCCGCGACCATCGCGGAAGGCGAGGTGCTGCAACTGACCGCCGCGCAGAACCTCGCGACCACCGAGGCCACGTACCTGCGCGTCGTGCGCGGCAAGACGGCGGCGCTCTTCTCGGCGGCCTGCGAGGCCGGTGCGGTGATCGCGGGGGCTGACGAGGCCTGGGTCTCGGCGCTCGCGACCTACGGCGACGCGCTCGGCGTCGCGTTCCAGATCGCCGACGACCTCCTCGACGTGACGGGAAGCCCCGATGCCATCGGCAAGAACCCCGGCGACGATTTCCGCGAGCGGAAGCTGACGCTGCCGGTGGTGCGCGCCGTCGCGGGCGCCAACGCCGCGGAGCGCGCGTTCTGGGTGCGGACGATCGAGAAGGGCGACCAGCGGCCGGGTGACTTCGACGAGGCGCTCGCAGCGATGGAGCGGACCGGCGCGCTCGAGGCGACGCGCGCCGCGGCGGTCGGCTGGGCAACGCGCGCGCGGGATGCCCTCGCACGGCTGCCCGACGATCCGATCCGCGATCTCCTCGACGATCTCGCCGACTACGTGGTCGCCCGGGCGAGCTGAGTCGCGGCGACCCACCAGCCCCGGTCCATGCGCGTCGCGGCGATCTCGGCCTCGGCGCGCGTCGCGTAGAGACCGAAGCAGGTTGCACCCGATCCGGTCATCCGGGCGAGGCGGCAGCCATCGGTGGCCCGTAGCGCCGCTAACACCGTGGCGATAGCGGGAGCCACGTCCCGCGCCGGCGCTTCGAGGTCGTTGCGCTGCCTGGCGAGCCAGGAGGCCAGGGCCGCGACATCGCGCCAGGGGGGCAGCACCTCCGGCATCGGCGCGTTGGACCGGCGGCCAAGCCCCGCGAACACCGCAGCGGTCGCTACCTGCACGCGCGGATTGACGAGGAGCACCCCGGCGGCGGGCAGCGGCGGCACGCCCGAGAGCCGCTCGCCGATCCCGCGCATCCGGGCGGGCCGCCCGGCGAGGCACACCGGAACGTCGGCGCCGAGGGAGAGGACGGCCTCCGGCGGCGAGGTCCGCCCCATCCGCGCGACCGCCCGCAGGACGGCCGCCGCATCCGCCGACCCGCCGCCGAGCCCCGACGCGACCGGCAGCCGCTTCTCGAGCGCGATCCTGCCGACGAAGCCCGCAAGCCCCGCCGCGCGCAGCACGAGGTTGTCGTCGCCCGCAGGCACATGCGTGGCCTCCGGTCCCGTCACCTCCATCGTCAGGGTCTCCGCCGGCGTCAGCGAGATGCGGTCGCCGACCTCCACGAAGGCGACGAGGCTGTCGAGGAGGTGGTAGCCGTCGGCCCGTCGGCCGGTGACGTGGAGCGTGAGGTTGACCTTGGCGGGCGCCGGCTCGTCAGTTCCCATTCGCCACCGGAAGGGGCTTTGCGCCCTCTTCCTGCCGCACGGCGTCGAGCCCCACTTCGAGCTTGCGGCGGATCCGTGCCGCATCCTCGGGCTCGGGGTCGAACGACAGCGCGCGGCGCCACTGGAACTCCGCCTCGCGCTTGCGGTCGACCGCCCAGTAGACGTCGCCGAGGTGGTCGTTGAGGATCGGGTCCACCGCTTCGAGGAGCGTCGCGCGCTCCATCGGGGCCACCGCGTCCTGATAGCGGCCGAGCGTGAAGAGCGCCCAGCCGAGGCTGTCGGTCACGTAGCCGTCCTCCGGCCGCGCCGCGACCGCGCGCTCGATCATGCCGAGCGCCTCGTCGAGGTTGCGGCCTTCCTCGACGAAGGCGTAGCCGAGGTAGTTCAGCACCTGCGGCTGGTCAGGGCTGAGCTTCAGCGCCTCGCGGAAATCGGCCTCGCCCGTGTCCATCGCGTGTTGCCGCTCGCGGGCAATGCCCCGCGAGTAGTAGACCACCCACTGGCCGGCCTGCGGCGCGCCCAGCAGGTCCACCGCCTTGTCGTAGGCGGCTTCGGCGTCGGCGAAGCGCTCGAGCCGGCGGAAGAGGTCGCCGAGCGAGGTCCAGACCACCGGCACGTCGGGCTCGGTGCGCGAGAGCTGCTGCATCACTTCGAGCGCCGCATCCTCCTTGCCCGCGGCGAAGAGCGCGTCCGACCGGCCGAGCTCGGCGGCGTAGAACGACGGATCCGACGCCGGCACGCGGGCATAGGTCGCGGTGGCGAGGTCGTATTGCTTCTGGCTCTCGAGGAGGCTTGCCGTGAGCAGCGTGGCCGCGACGAAATCGGGGCGGAGTTCGGTCGCGACGCGGACATAGAGGAGCGTCAGCCCGTCGTTGCCCTCGCCGTTGAGCGCGGTCGCGACGGTGTAGAACACCTCCGCGAGCCCTTCCTCGGGGGTGCGGACGACGTCGAAGGGCACCGCCTCGCCCTTCGCGAGCCGGTCGCGCAGCGCCGCCACGCCGGGATCGAGGTCGCCGCCGAAGGCCGCGTCGATGAGCGCCACGGCATCCGGGTCGCGCTCCAGCTGGCTCAGGATCTCGGCCCGCGCCACCACGCCGCGGCGGGTCAGGCGGAGCGGTCCGGCCGCGTCGCCCGAGAGGATCTGGTCGGCGCCCTCGAAGTCGCCCGCGGAGGCGAGCGCCAGCGCCTTGTGGTAGAGCCCGAACGCCTCGATCCCCTTGGTCTGGGCGAGCTTGTCGAACCCAGACTGCGCCTCCGACATGCGCCCGAGGCCGAGCTCGGTCCACGACATCACGAGCCCGTCGACGAGCCCGCCCACGGACTTGCCGCCGGCGATGTCCTTCTGGACCGCGTCGAACGCGCCGCGCTTGATCGCGCCGGCGGTGACGACGAGGTTCGCGACCTGGCTTTGCAGGCCGGCCGCCTGCATCCGCGTGGCGATCGGCAGCGCCTTGTCGAAGGCGCCGAGCGCCACCTGGGCCTGCAGCGCGTTCTCGAGGAGCTCCGGATTCGACGCATCGGCGAGAAGCGCCTGCGTGTAGAAGGTCGCGGCACTCCCGAAATCGAAGGTCAGGCTGGCGTAGCGCCCCGCGAGGTAGGCGCCCGCAGGCACGTCCTGCGCGGGAGCGGCGCCTCCGAGGGCCGTGATGAGCGCAGCGGCGAGGGACAGGCGGGCATGGGTCACGAAGGGCGGCCTCCTGGCTTGGTGTGTCGCTTGGTGTGTCGCTTGGTGTCTCGGCGGAACGTAGGGCGCCCCCGGAGCGGGCGCAATCGGCGGGGATCACATGTTGGGGTAGTTCGGCCCGTCGCCGCCCTGCGGGACGGTCCAGACGATGTTCTGGCTCGGATCCTTGATGTCGCAGGTCTTGCAGTGGACGCAGTTCTGGTAGTTGATCTGGAACCGCGGCGCGCCCGTCTCCTCCCCTACCACCTCGTAGACCCCGGCCGGGCAGTAGCGCACCGAGGGCTCGGCGTATTCCGGCAGGTTGACCTCGATCGGCACGGAGGCGTCCTTCAGCCGCAGGTGCGGCCGCTGGCCCTCGGCATGGTTGGTGAACGAGAAGGCCACGTTGGTGAGCCGGTCGAAGGACAGCACGCCGTCGGGCTTCGGGTAGGCGATGGGCGTGTGGTCGCGCGCCTTGCCGGTCGCCGCGGCATCGGTCTTGCCGTGCCGCATCGTGCCGAAGAGCCCGAAGCCCGCGAGGTCGCGGAGCCACATGTCGGCGCCGCCGCCGACCATCGAGGCGGTGAGCCCGTAGCGCGACCAGAGCGGCTTGACGTTGCGGACCTTTTGCAGGTCGCGCGCCACCGGGCCGGAGCGCAGCGCGGTTTCGTAGCGCTCGAGCGTGTCGCCGGACCGCCCGGCCGCCAGAGCGTCCGCCGCCGCGTCGGCCGCGGCGATGCCCGAGAGCATCGCGTTGTGGTTGCCCTTGATGCGCGGCACGTTGACCATGCCCGCGGCGCAGCCGAGGAGCGCGCCGCCCGGGAACGCGAGCGTGGGCAGCGACTGCCAGCCGCCTTCGGCGATGGCGCGCGCGCCGTAGGCCACGCGCTTGCCGCCCTCGAGGAGGTCCGCGAAGAGCGGATGATGCTTCAGCCGCTGGAACTCGGAATAGGGGTTCAGGTACGGGTTGGCGTAGTTCAGATGCACCACGAAGCCGACGTAGACCTGGTCGTCGTCAAGGTGGTAGACGAACGACCCGCCGCCCGCGCCGCGCCCGAGCGGCCAGCCCATCGTGTGCATGACGGTGCCCGGCGCGTGCTTCGCGGGGTCGATGCGCCACAGCTCCTTCATGCCGAGCCCGTACTTCTGCGGCTCGCGGCCCTCGGCGAGGCCCCAGCGGGCGATGGCCTCTTTCGAGAGCGAGCCGCGCACGCCCTCGGCGAGGAACACGTAGCGGCCGTGGAGTTCCAGCCCCGGCTCGTAGGAGGGCCCCGGCGTGCCGTCGGGGCCGAGCCCGAACTCGCCCGCGACGACGCCCTTCAGCGCGCCGTCCGGCCCGATGACAAGCTCCGAGCAGGACATGCCGGGGAACACCTCGACGCCCAGCGCCTCGGCCTCGCGCGCGAGCCAGCGGCAGACGTTGCCCATCGAGACCACGTAGGCGCCGTGGTTCGACATCAGGGGCGGCATCACCCAGTTCGGAATGCGGACCTGGCCGCGCTCGCCGAGGACGTGGAAGCTGTCGCGCTTCACCGGCACCGTGACCGGCGCGCCGCGCGAGCGCCAGTCGGGCAAGAGCGCGTCGAGGCCCGAGACGTCGAGCACCGCGCCCGACAGGATGTGGGCGCCGACCTCGGAGCCCTTCTCCATCACGACGACGGCGAGGTCGGGGTCGCGCTGCTTCAGCCGGATCGCCGCGGCGAGCCCCGCGGGCCCGGCGCCCACGATCACCACGTCGTACTCCATCGCCTCGCGCGTCACCTCGGCCATCGGGCTTTCTCCTTGCGTCCGCAGGGACGTAGCAATTGCGGCGTGTCCCGGCAATCGTGACGCGGCGCCGCGGCAGCCTTGCAAATGCGGGCGCGCTCGGGTCTGTTGGCCTGCGATGTCGCGGGGCCGCACGGCTTTCGCGGCCCGTTTCGTTGCGGTGGGGCCGATGGACAAGATACCGATGACCCGAGGCGGGCACACGGCGCTCGGCGACGAGCTGAAGGTGCTGAAGTCGTCCGAGCGCCCGGAGATCATCCGCTCGATCGCGGAGGCGCGCGAGCATGGCGACCTGTCGGAGAACGCCGAGTACCATGCCGCGCGCGAGCGGCAGAGCTTCGTCGAGGGCCGGATCCGGGAGATCGAGGCGATCCTGTCGCGCGCCGAGGTGATCGACCCGTCGAAGCTCTCCGGGCCGATCAAGTTCGGCGCGACCGTGACGCTCCTCGACGACGAGACCGAGGAGGAGCGCACCTATCAGATCGTGGGCGAGCCCGAGGCCGACATCGAGGCCGGGCGGCTCAACATCCGCTCGCCGCTCGCGCGCGCGCTCATTGGCAAGGACGAGGGCGACAGCATCGATGTCAAGACACCCGGCGGGCAGAAGAGCTACGAGGTCGTCCGCATCGCCTACCGCTAGGGACCGGCCGTGACGGAGAGGGACGCCGAGGTGCGGGCGCGGCCGGGCGCGGGGATGGCGCTCGGCGCGCGCCGGTCGCGCACGGGGCCGAGCGCGCTCGAGATCGCGGGCATCGTGGCGGGCCTCGTCTGGATCGTGCTGGCGACGGCGATCTACGTCTTCGGGCGCACCAGTGCGGCCCCCCTCGGACCTGCGGGCGTGCTGACCGTGCTCACGATGGCGGTCGTTCCGGTGGCGATGATCTGGGTCGCCGTACGGACGCTGGCGACCGCGCGCGAGCTGCGCGCCGAGGCGGCGCGGCTGCAGGGCGCGATCGACGCGATGCGGCAGACCTACGTGGCGCAGGTGCAGGGCGGCGCGCGGCCGCTGCGTCCGCCCGCGGGCGATCCGGGCCAGGTGCCGACCTTCGCCTCGCGCCGCGAGACGCGACGGGCAGCGGCGCCGGCCGAGCCCGAGGCGCAGCCGTCGCTGGCGCTCGGCACTTCGCCGGAAGGCCCGCCCCTCGCCGCCGCCGACCTCGTCCGCGCGCTGCAGTTTCCCGACGGCCCGGACGACGAGGCCGCGTTCCGCGCGCTCCGGTTGGCGCTCGCGGACCGCGACACCGCGAAACTGGTGCGCGCGGCGCAGGACGTGCTGACGCTCCTCGGGCAGGACGGCATCTTCATGGACGACGTCGTGCCCGAGCGCGCCCGCCCCGAGACCTGGCGCCGGTTCGCGCGCGGCGAGCGCGGCCGCGCGGTGGCGGGTCTCGGCGGCGTGCGCGACCGCTCATCGCTGGCGCTGACCGCCGAGCGGATGCGTGGCGACACCGTGTTCCGCGACGCGGCGCATCATTTCCTGCGCCAGTTCGACCACCGCTTCGCCGCCTTCGAGCCCGCCGCCAGCGACGCCGAGGTCGCGGCCTTCGCCGACACCCGCACCGCGCGCGCGTTCATGCTCCTCGGCCGTGCGGCGGGCACCTTCGACGGCGGCTAGCCCGCCCGGCGCACCATCGTGGTGACGCCGCGGAAATCGAAGACATGGCGCAGGAGCCCCGCCTCCGCGCGGCCGATGGCGGCAAAGCCCTTCCGCTCGTAGAGGGCACGGGCGCGCGGATTGGCGTCGACCACATCGAGCCGGACCTCGCCGTAGCCGCGCCCGCGCGCCTCGGCGCAGACCGCGTCGATGAGGGCGCCGCCGACGCCGGTGCCGCGCGCGTCGGCGCGCACGAAGATGCCGTCGACGAGAAAGCGGCGATTGTCGCGGTCGCGCGCGAGGAGCCCGAGGAGTGCGGCGCGCCAGACCGCGCCAAGCGGACCGTAGACCGCCGCCAGATCGCCGAGCCCGCCGCCGACGAAGGCGGCCTCGGCGGTCTTGAACCCCGCGACGCCGATCACCGCGCCGTCCGGCGTCACCGCCGCGAGCGCGTGGTCGGGGCGCATGACGCGCGCGACGAAGGCGAGCGCGCGCGGCTCGGGGCGCATGACCCGGCCGAGCTTGCCGCCGAACGCCTCCCAGTAGAGCGCCGCGACCGCAGGGCGCGCGGCGTCGGGGAACCCGGCCTGCACGGCGAAGCTCATCCCTCGTCCGCGTCGAGCATCGCCGCGGCGGCGGCGAGGTCGGACGGCGTGTTGATGTTGGCGAACGCATCCCTTGCGTCGAACGCGACGGCCACGGCGCCCGCCGCGACCGCCCAGTCGCCGAGACGCCGTGCGCCCGCCGCGAGATCGGCGCGGAGCCGGTCGCGGAGCGCCACGTCCCAGAGCCCGGCCGTCGGGTGCAGCCGCGCGCCGTCGCTCGCCACGGCGACCCGGGCCGCGACCGCCCCGAGCCGGGCCACGAGATCGCGCGGGACGAAGGGCGTGTCGACCGCCACCGTCGCGAGCCGCGCCGCCCCGAGCCCCGCGGCCCAGTCCATGCCCGCGAGCAGCCCGGCGAGCGGGCCGGGCAGGCCCGGCACCGGATCGGCGAGCACTCTCAGCCCGGCGAACCGCGACGGGTCGCCGTTCGCCGAGACCGCGAGATCGCCGACCTGAGGCCCGAGCCGCGCCACGGCCCGCGCCAGCAGGGTCGCGCCGCCGAGCATGAGCATCGCCTTGTCGGCACCTCCCATGCGCCGGCCCTCCCCGCCCGCGAGGATCACGCCCGCGACGCCCGCCTGCCGCTCCACCGGAGCGGGCTCAGTTGCCGACGAGCTTGGCGCGGTGGTCATCCGGATCGTTGTCGTAGACCGCGCGCTGCGTGACGCCGGGGATCGCCGCGAACTCGCGCATCAGGCGCTTCGGAAAATAGGTCCGGCCGACGCTCTCGAAGCCCGGCAGCGACTGCAGGATGCCGCTCGTCGACTGGGCGCAGAAGGCGTGCGGCACGGCGCCGTGGTCCTCGACCGCGCGCAGCGCCATCTCGGCGACCTCGGGGGAGACCGCCACGGTCTGGACCTCGGCATGGTACGTCACGCGGGCGTGATAGTCCTCGTAGGCGGTCACCACGGCGGGCGACATGCCGTGCAGCACGTCGTTGCGCTCCGGCGCGCGCGGCGTCTCGAAGGACCCCGCCGGATCGAAGAGCACGCGCTCGGAGGCGTTGACGAGGAGCGCCGTGTGCGCGCCCTCGCCCGAGCGGTTGTTGAGGACGGTGTAGAGCGTCAGCGACGGCGGCCCGACCGGGTCATGGTAGGCCACGCGCGCGACCGTCTCGTCGGAGGCGTAGGGGGCGCCGGCGCCGCACCCGGCGAGGAGCACCAGCGCGACGGGAGCGAGCCGGGCCAGCACGCCGGCCTCAGGCGTTGATGAGGGCGAGGAACACGAGCACCACGACGACGAAGCCCGCGACCCAGGTCGCCATCCGCACGAAGTTCTCGAAGACGCGCTCGTGCTCTTCGACATCCACGGCAGGGCCGGCGTCGTGCGGGTCTTCGGCCATCGTCTCACCTCGGTCTCGGGTCCGTCGGCTGGCCTTAGCCCAGCGGCCGGCGCTTGTCACGACCCGGACGCAGGACGGTCGCATGCTTGCCACAGCCACGGGTCGGCGGCATCGTTTCGCCGCCGCAGGACGCGGCCCCGTGCGGCGAGATGGTTGAGATGCGCCAGCGCCTCGGCGAGCGCCAGCCCCTCGTCGGCGGGCCCGATCGCGCGGCGAAAGATCGCGGGAAAGCAGTCGACTGCGGTGCGGGGCACCACGAGATGCGCCTCGAGCCGGGCGAGCGCCGTGCGGTGGTTCTGCACGAGCTGCCTGAGCCGCACCGGGAGCCCGCGAAACGGCAGCCCGTGGCCCGGCAGCACCAGCAAGTCGGGCGTCGCCACCTCCGCCACGCGGTCGAGGGAGGCGAGGTAGTCGGCGAGCGGATCGGCATCGGGCTCGGTCGCGTGGACCCCGATGTTGGGCGAGATCGCGGGCAGGAGCTGGTCGCCCGCGATGCAGAGGCCCGCCTCATGGTCGAAGAGCATCGCCTGCTCGGGCGCGTGACCGCCGCCCGTCATCACGCGGAACGTCCTCGCGCCGACACGGAGCTCATCGCCATCGGCGATCCGGGCGAAGCCGAGCGGCAGCGGTGCCACCACGTCGGCGAAGTTGAACGGGCGCGTCGCTGCGCGTTCGGCGATCCGCGCCGCGTCGAGGCCAGCCGCGCGCCAGAAGGCCACGGTCTCCGGCACCGGGCGGTCCTGCACGTCGAGGCAGAGCATCCGCGCCGTGAGCCACGCGGTGCGCGTCGCCACGAGCGCCGCGCCGCGCGCCTGGAACCAGCCGGCGAGCCCGATGTGGTCCGGGTGATGGTGCGTGGCGATCACGCGGGTGACGGGGCGGCCCCGGAGCGGACCGGCGAGGAGCGTCTCCCAGAGCCCGACGTGGCTCAGGAGGCCGGTGTCGGCGAGCGTCCAGCCGGCGCCGTCGTCGAGCGCGTAGACGTTGACGTGCCCGAGCGGCTTCGGGAGCGGCAGGCGCAGCCACAGGACGCCGGGCGCCACCTCCACCGCGGTGCCGGTCGCGGGCGGGTCCGGGTGCGGGAACCGCAGCGCCGGCGCATCGCCGTCCATCAGGCCGGGATCGCGGCGCGCTCGGGAGGCACGGCGACCACGGGGATGCCGAGGTCCGCCACGCCCTCGCGGGCATGGGCGAGGCTCGCGGCATGGTCGGGGAGCAGCCGGCGGATGTAGAACCGCGCCTGGGTCACGCGGTCCGCGTCCGCCATCGCCGCCGCGAGATGGTAGTGCGCGCCGAGGACGCGTGCGAAGGCGGCGAGGTAGGGGGTGGCGCCCGCGAACCGGTCGGCGAGATCGGCGCGCACCAGCCATTCGGTCGTCTCGCGGAGCGATTCCGCCGCCGTCCAGACCGCTTCCGCGAGGTCCGGGAAGCGGCCGCGCGCGGCCTCCGCGCCGGCCTCGATCTCCTCGACGAGCCGGAGCGCCACGTCGCCGCCGTCGGCCATCTTGCGGCCGACGAGATCCATCGCCTGGATGCCGTTGGTGCCTTCGTAGATCGCCGTCACCCGGACGTCGCGGAAGAACTGCGCCGCACCCGTCTCCTCGACGTAGCCCATCCCGCCATGCACCTGGACGCCGAGATCGGCGACGTGGATGCCGGTGTCGGTGCCGCTGGCCTTGGCGATGGGCGTGAGGAACGCGGCGCGCGCGGCCCAGTCGGCGGCGCCCGTCGCCGTCGCCATGTCGGTCGCGACCGCGCAATGGATGGCGATGGCGCGCGCGGCGAAGGTCTCGGCGCGCATCGTCGCGAGCATCCGCGCCACGTCGGGGTGCCGGTCGATGCTCGGCACGCTGCCCTGCCGGCGCTCGGCGGCGTAGGCTTCCGCGGCCTGGAAGGCGGCCTCCGCGACGCCGATGCCCTGCACGCCGACGCCGAGGCGGGCGTTGTTCATCATCGTGAACATCGCGCGCATCCCCTCCCCCGGCGCGCCGACGATGAAGCCGGTGGCGCCCTCGTAGGCCATCACGGCGGTCGGCGAGCCGTGCAGCCCGAGCTTGTGCTCGAGGCTCACGACGCGGAGCGCGTTCCGCGGCCCGAGCGTGCCGTCGGCCTGCGGCACGAGCTTCGGGACGAGGAACAGGCTGATGCCGCGCGTGCCCGTCGGCGCGCCGGGCAGCCGTGCGAGCACCAGATGGCAGACGTTGGCGGCGAAGTCGTTGTCGGCCCAGGTGATGAAGATCTTCTGCCCGGTGATACCGTAGGTGCCGTCGCCCCGGTCCTCGGCGCGCGTCGCGAGCGCGCCGACGTCCGAGCCCGCCTGCGGCTCGGTGAGGTTCATCGTGCCGCACCAGTCGCCCGAGACGAGATGCGGCACATAGGCCGCCCGGATCGCGTCGCTGCCGTGGTGCGACAGCGCCTCGATCTGGCCCTGCGTCATCAGGGGGTTGAGCTGCAGCGCGAGGCAGGCGCCCGACATCATGTCGTTGACCGCCGTGGCGAGCGCCATCGGCAGGCCCATGCCGCCCTGCGCGGGATCGGCCGCGATGCCGATCCAGCCACCCTCGGCGATGGCGCGGTAGCCCTCCGCGAACCCCGGCGAGGTCCGCACCACGCCGTTCTCGAGCCGTGCCGGATGCCGGTCGCCGGCGCGCTGCAAGGGAGCCAGCACGTCGTCGCAGAGCCGGGCGGCCTCGGTCAGGATCTGCGCCGTCACATCGTCCGTGGCCTCGGCGAAGCGGTCGGTGTCGGCAAGGCGCTGGGCGCCCGCGAGCTCGAGGTGGAAACGGAGTTCATCGACCGGCGAACGATAGGGCAAGGGGCATCTCCGGGGTCGCGGCTTGGCACGGACGTGCCGGGGCTGTAGGGGCAGCGGAACCGTAACCGGCGGCGGCGGTGCGGCAAGCCAAAACGCAGCGTCATCCGCGGCGTCACTCCCGGAGGCTTCACATCGACGCCACGACACCCGTACTGACGCCGGACGCGGCAGGGATCGCGCGGGCGGCGGACCTCCTGGCGCAAGGCGCGCTCGTCGCGGTCCCGACCGAGACGGTCTACGGCCTCGGCGCCGATGCGACGCGCGAGGCCGCGGCAGAGGCGGTGTTCGCCGCCAAGGGCCGGCCCGCGACGAACCCGCTCATCGTGCATGTGGCGGACCGCGAGGCGGCGGAACGGGTCGCGGTGTTCGACGCCCGCGCCGATGCGCTCGCGGCGGCGTTCTGGCCCGGCCCGCTGACGCTGGTGCTCCCCGCCCGGCCGGGGCTCGCGGCGGCCGTCACGGCGGGGCGGGCGACGGTCGCGGTGCGGATGCCGGCGCATCCCGTGGCCCGCGCGCTCCTCGCGGCGTTCGGCGGCCCGGTCGCGGCACCGTCGGCGAACCGCTCGGGACGGCTCAGCCCGACCTCCGCCGACGACGTGCTGGCCGAGCTCGGCGGGCGCATCGCGGCCGTGCTCGACGGCGGGCGCTGCGACGTGGGAGTCGAATCGACCATCGTGGGGCTGGCGGAGCCGGTGGCACGGCTCCTGCGACCCGGCGGCATCCCCGTCGAGGCGCTGGCCGCATGCCTTGGTACGCCGCTGGCCAAGGCTTCGGAGGATGGCCCGGCAGGCCCCGGCGAGGCCGCGTCACATTACGCTCCGGTGTCGCGCGTCCGGCTCGATGCCGAAGCCCCGCGCGACGGCGAGGTGCATGTGACCTTCGGCACGGGCGGCGCGCTGAGCCTGTCGCCCGCGGGCGATCTCGCCGAGGCGGCGCGGAACCTCTTCGCCGTCCTCCGCGCGGCGGACGGGCTCGCTGGCGGCCGGGGCATCGCCGTGGCGCCAGTCCCCGACAGCGGCCTCGGCCGCGCGATCAACGACCGCCTAAGACGCGCCGCGGCGCCCCGACCTTAGATTTTATTTTTCAGGCGCGACGCCGGCGACCCCAATCGGGCCGTTGCTGCCGTTCACGTCGCATCACGCCGCTGGCGACCACCCTCATTTGAAAAAGAGACCGCATCATGCTCGACCGCTTCCTCGCGGCAGCCCTCGAAGTCGTCCTGTTCTCGGCGACGACGCCCGCGCTCGCCAAGACCGTCAGCGTCCCGCTCACCGGGACGGCGACCGGCTCGCGTCGACCGTCGTGCTTGCTTCCCGCCGCAGCGGTCGCGCTCATCACCGGGACCGGCGGGCTCGCGGGTCTGCGCCTCCGCCGCGCCGCCTCCCCGCGCTAGGCCCTGCCGGCGGCCGCCGAGAGGCCCACGGGGTCGATGCCCAGCGTGCCGAGGGCGCGTTCCCATTTCGGCGCATTCTCGCGTGCGAACACGATTGCGGGGGCGGCGTCGCAGGTGAGCCAGCCGTTGCCGAGGATCTCGCGCTCG
The DNA here is from genome assembly GCA_965219015.1 of Paracoccaceae bacterium. Classification (GTDB taxonomy): domain Bacteria; phylum Pseudomonadota; class Alphaproteobacteria; order Rhodobacterales; family Rhodobacteraceae; genus CBDCNH01. The sequence goes on along the minus strand of CBDCNH010000005.1, from coordinate 364,904 downwards.
ATCTGCCCCGGGCCCCAGCCCGCGTAGCCGAGCGCCAGCATGCAGGCGTCCGGGCCGAAGCCGCGCGCGATGTCCTCGAGGATGTCGAGCGTGGCGGTCATCGCAAAGCGGTCGTCGACGCGCAGCGTGGAGCCGGAGCCCGTCCAGTCGGTCGAGTGCAGCACGAAGCCGCGGCCGTTCTCCATCGGACCGCCGAAATGCACCGGGATGCTGCGATGCCCCGGCTCCTGGCGGATCTTGACCTGCTCCAGCAGCCGGTCGAACTCTAGGTCGGGCGCGGGCTTGTTGACGATGAGCCCCATCGCGCCGTCGTCGGAATGGGCGCAGAGGTAGATCACGCTCTTGTCGAAGCGCGGATCGCCCATTCCCGGCATCGCCAGCAGCAGCTTTCCGGTCAGGTCCATCGCATGCGTCGTGCCCGCCATGCGACGAAGATGGGGCGGGCTCCCGCCTTCGCGCAAGGCCCGAAGGCGAAGGAGGTCGCCACTATGTGATTTCCGCCGCGGCATGCCGCACCTATAGTCGCGGCGATGATCCGCTCCGCAGTCCTCTGCGCCCTCCTCCTGCCCTGCGGCGCGCAGGCAGAGGCCGTCCCGGCCGCCGACATCGCGACGGCACACCTGCTGCCCGGCTGGCGCACCCGAGACGGCACCCGGATGGCGGCGCTCGCGCTCGACCTGGCACCGGGCTGGCACACCTACTGGCGCGCGCCGGGGGATGCGGGGATCCCGCCGCGATTCGACTGGTCTGGTTCACAGAACGCGCGGTCGGTCGAGGTGCTCTGGCCCGCGCCGCGCGCGTTCCGCGACGGCGGGCTCACCGTGATCGGCTACGACGGTCGCCTCGTGCTGCCGCTGGCGGTCAGGCCGGCCGGTGGCGGGGCCGTGGCGCTGACGGGCCGGGTCGAGATCGGGGTCTGCCGTGACATCTGCGTGCCCGTGACGCTCGATGTCGAGACCGTGCTCGGTGACGGCATGGCGCCGGACCCTGTGATCCGCGCCGCGATGGCCGCGCGTCCGGCACGGGGACCGGAGGCGCGCTGCACCGTGGTCCCCATCGCCGACGGGGTGCGGCTCACCGCGCGGCTGGCGCTGCCGCCGGTCGCGGCCGATGAGGTGGCCGCGGTCGAGACCGACGATCCGTCCGTCTGGGCGTCCGAGCCGAGCCTCGCACGGCAGGGGAACGAGCTGACGCTGACCGCCGACCTCGTGCCGGCGAGCGGCGCGCCCTTCGCGCTCGACCGGAGCGGCATCACGTTGACGCTGCTCGGGACCGATGCCGGGGGCGGTGCCGTCGAGATCAGGGGCTGCCCCGCCGGCTGAGCGCGAGCGCGCCGATCCCGTAGGCGAGCGCCGCGGCGAGCCCCGCCGCCGCGACGAACCCCGCGACCGCCACCGGCAGCGCAGGGGCGACGCCCGCGAACGGCGGCGGCAGCGCGCCCGTCACGAGCACGAACCCCGGCCCCGCCGCGAAGGCCGCCGCCGCGAAGAGCGCCGCCGCCCCGGTCAGCCCGCGCACCGGGCTTCGGGCCCGCAGGCCGCGCCGGACGCCCGCGAGCTGGCGCGCGACATCGGCCTGCATCGCCATCAGCGCCGGCACGACAAGGAGCACCAGCACGACGCCGAAGCCGAGCCCGTAGACGAGCGTGAGCACCGTCGGCTGCAGGAACGCCGCCTGCGACGAGCCCTCGTAGAGGAGCGGCGCCAGCCCCAGCACGGTCGTGAGCGTGGTGAGCAGGATCGGCCGCAGCCGGTCGCAGGTGCCGTCGACGATGGCGGGCACGAGGCCGCGCGTGGCGGCGTATTCGTCGATCGTGGTCACGAGCACGATCGAGTCGTTGATGATGATCCCCGCCATGCCGATCAGCCCCACGACCGAGAACATCGACAGCGGCACGCCCCAGAGGTAGTGGCCCCAGATCGCGCCCACGAGCCCGAACGGGATCACCGACATCACCACGAGCGGCCGCGTCCAGGACGAGAAGATCCAGGCGAGGACGAGGAAGATGCCGGTGAGGCAGAACGCGAAGCCGATGCCGGCGTCGCGGAGGAACTCGTTCTCCTGCTGGTGCAGCCCGCCCACCGTCGCGGTGACGCCGTAGTCGGCCTCGATGCGGGGCAGGATCTCGGTCTCGAGGCGCTTGGCGATGTCGGCGGCGCGGGCGGGGTCGTCCTCGGACACGTCGCCGCTGACGGTGACGAGGCGCAGGCCGTTCTCGCGCCGCACGGTCGCGAAGCCGCCGCCGCGCGTGGCAGTCACGAGATCGCCGACGGGGACGTACTGGCCGGTGGCGCTCCTGAGATAGGTGCGGTCCAGGAAGTCGGCGGTGAGGTCGGCGTCGGGCAGCTCGACGCGGATGGTCGCCGAGCGCGGGCCGTCCGGGAAGGTCGCGGCCTCGATGCCGTTCAGCCGGTCGCGCAGCACCCGCGCCAGCCCGCCCGCGTCGAAGCCGAGCGCCTGGCCCTGCGGCGTGAGGGCCAGCACCAGATCCTCGCGGTCGTAGGCGAGGCTGTCCTCGAGGCCCGAGACCTCCGGGAAGGCGCCGAGCGCGGTCTTGAGCGCCTCGGCCGCGGCCTTCTGCGTCGTGGCGTCGCTGCCCGAGAGGTCGACCGAGAGCGAATCGCCGCCCGGCCCCGCGTGCCCGCCGCGGAACGACAGCTCCTCGAGCGCCGCGGGGCGCTGCACCGCCGCCTCGACGTCGGCGGTGAACTTCGACGCCGAGTAGGGCCGCCGGTCGGGGTCGATGAGCTCGATCGAGATCGAGCCGAGGAGATCGGCGGGCTTGGCGTCCGCGCCGGAGAGCCCGCGCCCGGAGGCACCTCCCGCCTCGGCCACGACATAGGCGAGCGGGCTCGTGCCATAGGTCGCCGTGTACTCCTTCGCCACCGTCTCGGTGGCGCGCTGCACCTCGCGGAGCATCGCCAGCGTGTCGGCCTCGGTCGCGCCCGGCAGCATCGAGAAGTTGCCGTCGACCGTGCTGCGTTCGGGCGCGTTGAAGAACCGCCACGTCACCTCGCCCGAGACGAGGAGCGCCGCCTGGGTCGCGAGGAGGAGCACGGTGCCCGCGAGGACGGTGTAGCGCGCGCGCACCACGAGCCGCATCGCCGGCCGGAACGCGCGGCGGACGAACGCCGCGAAGCCGCGGTTGAAGGCACGGCTCGGCCAGTCGTACCAGGCGCGGCCGTCGACGTGGACGAGCGCGCCGCGCATGTGGGCGGGGAGCACGAGGAAGCACTCGACGAGCGAGGCGAGGAGCACCGCGGCCACGGTGAACGGGATGTCGGCGATGAGCGAGCCGAACGGGCCCGACACGATCACGAGGCCGTAGAACGCGATGACGGTGGTGAGCGTCGAGGAGAACACCGGGGCCGCCATGCGGATCGCCGCGGTCTCGGCCGCGGTGCCTGGCGGCTCGCGCAGGATGCGGGCGCGGAAGTCGGCGTGTTCGCCGACGACGATGGCGTCGTCGACGATGATGCCGGTCGTCAGGATCAGCGCGAAGAGCGAGATCATGTTGATCGTCACCCCGAAGGCGTGCATCGCCGCCAGCGCCGCCAGCATCGACACCGGGATGCCCGCGGCCACCCAGATCGCGGTCCGCGCGTTGAGGAACACGAAGAGGAGCACGAGCACCAGCCCGAGGCCCATCAGCCCGTTGGAATAGAGAATGTCGAGCCGCGCGGTGATCTCGTCGGCGCGCTGGCGCACGAGGTCGAGGCGGACGCCCTGCGGCAGGCCCTCCCGGAGCGCCGCCACCGTCTCGCCGACCTTGCGCTGGATCGCGATGGCGTCGCCGCCGTCCGAGCGCGCCACGTCGACCGTCACCGCCGGGTCGGCGCCGACGAAGGCCGCCCGCCCGGTATCGAGGTCGGCGGAGACTGTCGCCACGTCGCCGACCCGGAGCGTGCCCGCGGCGGCACCCGTCCGCAGCGGGATCGCCATGATCTCGGCGGGCGTGCGCCGCGCGCTTCCCGTGCGGACGCGCGCGCCGTTGCCGGCAAGGTCGCCGGCGGGGCGGGTCGCGGCCTCGGCGCCGATGGCGGTCGCGATCTCCTCCATCGTCACGTCGTGGCGCACGAGCGCGGCCTGCGCGACCTCGACGCGAAGCCCCGGCTCCGGGAACGCCTCGATGGAGGTTCGCGTCACGCCGGCCGCGAAGAGCCGCGCCACGAGGTCATCGGCGATGCGGCCGAGCTGATCCACGCCGACCGGGCCAGTCACGACCACGTCCGTCACCGGATCGTCCCAGGTCTGGCGCCGCACCTCGGGCCGGTCGGCGCCCTCGGGGAGCGTCGTCACCGTGTCCACCGCGGCCTGCACGTCGGCGGTCGCGGGCCCCATGTCGGTGCCGGGCGCGAACTCGAGGCTGATCGTCGCCAGTCCCTCGCGGGCGATGGCGGAGGTATCGGTGACGCCCGGCACCGCCTGTAGCGCGGGGCCCAGCACCTCGACGATGCCGGTATCGACGTCCTCCGCTCCGGCCCCGTCCCACGCGACGGTGACGAGGGCGGTCGGGATCACGATGTCGGGAAAGAACTGCGCGCGCATCTTCGGGATGGCCGCAAGCCCCGCCGCGACCATCAGGACGAGGACGAGGTTCGGCGCGGTCCGGTGGCGCGCGAAATAGGCGAGGATGCCGCGCGTCCGGCGGTCCTGCAGCCGCGCCATCAGCGTGGCTCCCCGGGGACGCGCCGCGCCATCTCAGCCGCCCATCCGCGCGTCGAGCTCGGCGACGGTCGCGGACGGCACGAGGTCCGACGCGAGATCGGCGCGGATGCGGTCGCGCTCGGCCGGCTCGAAGGATGCCCGCTCGACGTAGGCGAGGAGCGCCGCGCGCCGATCGGGCGCGAGCGCCACCCGGTCGGAGGGGTCGCGCGTGGGGTTGACGGCGATGCCCGGGCCGAGGCGCGGCGCGCGCGTGGCCACGATCTCGCGGCCCGCGAGGTCGCCCGCGCGCACGATCACGGCGTCGCGCTCGCGGCGGAGCACGTCGACGGGGACGCTGCCGAGCCGGTCGTCCGGGCCGAGCACCAGCACGGTTCCGCCCGCATCGACCGCCGCCGCGGGAACGCGCGCCACGCCGTCGAGTGATGGCTCGGCGATGCGGACGGCGACGAAGTCTCCGGGCCGGAGCCCGCGCGGATCGTCGAGCCGGGCGTAGAGGAGCCGCCCGCTCTGGCCCTCGCCGACCGAGGCTCCCACGCGCGCCAGCGTTCCCCGCACGACGCCCTCCGCCGCGGGCGGCAATGAGCCCTGCCCGAGCGGCGCTTCGGCGAGCGCCACGGCGACGGGTGCCGCGACCAGCCGGCCCGAGGCATCCAGAAGATGCACGTAATCCGCCGTCGAGACCCGGAACGAGACCTCGAGGTCGGCCGGGTCGACGATGTCGGCGAGCCGCTCGGCGGTGACGACGCGGCCGCCCGCGACCACCGCGACATTGCCGAGCGTGCCCGCGAAATCGGCGCGCACCTCGGTATCGGCGAGCCGCCGGCCGGCCTCGGCGAGGTTGATCTTCGCCTCCGCGAGCGCCGTGCGCGCCGAGGTCGCCGCCGCCTCGTCGGAGGCGAGCGCCGCACGCGCGGCGAGCACCGCCTGGTCGGCCGCGGAACCCGCGAGCTCGGCCTCCTCGAGCGCGGCTTCGGTGCCGACGCCGCGCTCCCCGAGCGTCTGCTGCCGCTCGAGCGCCTTCTGCCGCAGCCCCGCCTGCACCTCCGCCGCCGCCACCACGTCGCGCGCGAGCGCCGCCGCGCGATCGGCCCGCGCGATCTCGGCCTCTGCCGCAGCGACGGCGCTCGCGGCCAGGTCGCGCGCGGTCGTCGCGTCGGCCGGGTCGAGGCGGAGGAGGAGCTGCCCCGCCGCGACCGCGGCCCCGTCGGCGAAATCCGGTGCGAGCTCCGCGATCACGCCCGACGCAGGCGCCCGGACCTCGAGCGTCCGGCGACTGACGACGGCACCGAAGGCCGCGATCACCGGCGTCACCGTCTCCGCCCGGACCGGCACGACGGCCGTGGTGATGCGTCGCTCCGGCGCGGGCGGCGTCGGCGCACCTTCGGCGTAGCGCGCGCGGAATGCCTCCACGAGCGTCCCCGCCGCGAGGGTCAGCGCGCCGATCGCGAGCGCCATCAGAAAGAGGCCGGTCAGGCTCCGGCGCAGGAATCGCACGCGGGTTGGTTCCTTCGCAACGACACGGCTGTCAGATAAGCGCTCGTGCGACGGCGCCAAGCTCCCGCGCGACGGGCGCGCTGCGTCACTTCCGTCGCTGATGCTCGCTGAGCCGCGGCAGGATTTCGACGAAGTTGCACGGCGCGTGGCGGTAGTCGAACTGCGGGCCGAGGATGCCGTCCCAGGCGTCGCGGCAGGCGCCGGGGCTCCCCGGCAGCGCGAAGAGATACGTGCCCCCCGCGACGCCGCCGCAGGCGCGGCTCTGCACGGCGGACGTGCCGATCTTCTCCATCGACACGATGGTGAACATCGTGGCGAAGGCGTCGATCTCCTTTTCGTACACGTCGCGGTGCGCCTCCACGGTCACGTCGCGCCCGGTGAGCCCGGTGCCGCCGGTGGAGAGCACCACGTCGATGCCGGGGTCGGCGACCCAGGCGCGGAGCTGCGCCGCGATGGCGTCGCGGTCGTCGGGGAGGAGCGCGCGGGCCGCGAGCACGTGTCCCGCGCCCGTCAGCCGCTCCGCGAGCGTGTCGCCCGAACGGTCGGTCTCGGGCGTGCGCGTGTCCGAGACGGTGAGCACGGCGATGCGGACGGAGAGGAAGTCGCGCTCGGTCATTGGGTCGTTCCTTTACGGAGGTGCGCCTGAAGCGCGAGGAGCCCGGCCCAGGTCGGGCGCTTCAGGCCAGGGTCACGCAGCATCTCGGCGGGTGCCGCGAGCGGCAAGAGCCGCCGCCCGAGCGCCTCGGTCCACTGCCCCCGCGGCGGCGCGCCCTCCGTCAGCATCCGCGCGGCAAGGCTCCCGAGCGTCACGACGACCTGCGGTCGGGCCAGCGCCACATGGCGGTGGAGGAACGGCGCAAGGCAGGCGCATTCGTCGGCCGTGGGCGCGCGGTCCTGCGGCGTCCGCCACGGCAGCGCCATTGCGACGTAGAGCGCGGCGGCGGGCTCGGTGGCAGTGCGGGCGAGGCCGATGGCCGCGAACATGGCGTCGAGGAGCGCGCCCGCCTCGCCCCGGAACGGCGCGCCGGCGCGGTCCTCCTCGCGGCCGGGCACGCCGCCGACGACCATGACGCGCGCGCCGGGCAGGCCCTCGGCGAACACGAGGCTCCGCGCGCCGGCACGAAAGCCGCAGCCATCGAAGCTCTCGAGCGCCCGCCGCAGGGCCGGCAGATCGCGGGCGTCCACCGGGGACGCGGCGACGGCCGCGGGCTCGGGCAGCGGCGGCGCGGCGGCGAAGCGGTCCACGGGGGCGTCCCCGATGGCCTCGTCCGCGCCGAGCTCGATCTGCCACGCGAGCGCCGCGAGAAGCGACGCGCGTTCGGCGGCATCGGGAGCTGCATCGGCTTCGACCATGCCGCGACGCTACCACGGCACCGCGCCGCGGCGCCACATCTGGACACCGCCCGGCGCGCTGCTAGCGTCGCACCCATGTCCCGCACCAAGCTCGTCCTCATCGGCGCCGGCAGCACGGTCTTCACGCAGCGCCTCGTCGCCGACATCATCCTCGCGGGCGAGGCGGACCGCTGGGCGCTCGCGCTCGTCGACATCGACCCGGTGACGCTCGACGCGGTGAACCGGCTCGTCGCCAAGATGCTCGCGGCGAAGGGCGCGGCGATCCCGGTCATGGCGACGGTGGACCGGCGCGAGGCGCTGCCGGGCGCGGACTTCGTGGTCACGACCATCGCCGTCGGCGGCCGGCGCGGCTGGCAGCAGGACATCGAGGTGCCGCGCCGCCACGGCATCTTCCAGCCCGTCGGCGACACCGCGATGCCGGGCGGGATCAGCCGTGCGATGCGGATGGTGCCGCAGATGCTCGCCATCGCGCGCGACGTGGCCGACCTCTGCCCGGATGCGTGTTTCTTCAACTACTCGAACCCGATGACCGCGATCTGCCGGGCGATCCGGCGCGAGACCGGCGTGCCGGTGGTGGGGCTCTGCCACGGCGTCCACCATGTCGAGGGCCAGATCGCGCGCTTCCTCGGCGTGCCCGAGATCACGTCCTTCGGCATCGGGCTCAACCACCTCACCTACCTCACCCGGCTTCGCACGGGCGGGCGCGACGCGGTGCCGCTGCTGCAGGCGGCGCTCGACGCCCAGGCGGATGCGGTCGGCCCGGAGCTTGCCGCGAAGGCGACCTGGGACAACATCGTCACCGGCCGCGCGCCGCGCTGGTCGGACGATCCGTTCAGCTGGGGGCTCTTCCGCGAGCACGGCGTGTTCCCCTGCGCGATGGACCGCCACGCGGTCGAGTTCTACCCCGAGCGGTTCCCGGGCGGCGCGTACCACGGCCACGTGCTCGGCCGCGACGCCTTCCCGATCGACGCCCGCATCGCGCTCGGCGACCGCTGGTTCGACGAGATGCTGGCCATCGCCCGCTCGCCGGACCCGCTGCCGCCCGCCTACTACGAGAACGTGCCGGGCGAGAGCGAGCAGCTCCTCGACATCATGCAGTCGCTGATGTTCGACCGGCGCGGCGTGTTCTCGGTCAACCTGCCGAACGGCGGCACGGCGCCCTGGCTGCCGGCGGAGGCCATCGTCGAGTGCAACGCGGCGGCCGTCGGCGGCGGCTTCGCGGCGCTTCAGGCCGACGCGCTGCCGGAGCCGCTGGTGGCGAAGCTTCGCGCCAAGATCGCGGCGGTCGAGCGGACCGTGGACGCCGCCGTCGCGGGCTCGCGCGACCTGATGGTCGAGGCGCTCCTCGCGGACGGCACGGTGACGCAGACCGCCGCCGCCGCGGCGCTCGCCGACGACCTCCTGGCGGCGCACCGCGAGCCCGCCTGATGCGGGTCATCCCTGCCGATCCCGGCCGCACGGTCGAGCTTCCGGGCGTAGGCCCCTGCCCGCGCCCGGTGGACATCGACGCCGCCGCGACCGGCTTCCGCCGCCTCGCCACGCTGCGGGTCTACCGCTTCGCGGCGGGTGTCGAGGTGCATGGCGAGAGCGAGGGCGACGAGGTGTTCGTGATCGCCCTTGCGGGCCGCGTCGCGCTGGCGGTCGAGGGCGCGCATCCGCTCGACGCCATGCTCGGCCCGGGCCGGCCCGGGCTCTACATGCCGCCGGGGCACGGCTACCGGCTCGTTCCGGACGGGGATGCCGTCGTGGCCTACGCCCGCGCCGCGGCGACGGGGCGCGTTCCGACCCGACAGGTCGCAGGCGCGCGGAGCGACGGGCTCGCCGAGGCGCTCGGGTTCGCGCTCGAGACGCTGCCCGAGGGCGGCACGCTGGCGCTCGGCAGGACTGGCGAGCGGCTGGTGCATGCGGCATCGGGGCACGGCTCCGCCGACGGCATTGCGCTGCCGGAGGCCGCGACGCTGGCGCTGGCGCCGGGCGAGACGGCGACGCTGCGGGCGACGGCGCCGATGCGCGTGCTGATGCTCCACGCCTGAAGATCCGCGCGCACCGGCCCGGCTCAAGCCTTGGGCCGCATCGGCCCGGCTCAAGCCTTGGGCCGCATCGGCCCGGGCAGGCGCTGCAGCGCGAGGTTGGAGAACAGGAAGTCGTAGCCCGCGCGGTCCACGGCGGCGTCGGCGTCGGGGTTCTCGCCGTAGCGCCCGCCGAGGAGCCAGGCGAAGCTGCGGACGGGATGCCCGAGACCTTCGGCGAAGTCGCGCTGGGCGCCGACGATCTCGTCCTCGATGGCCGCGGGATCGTCCATGTCGACGCGGCTGTGCGTTCGCGTGTGCGAGGCGACGACATGGCCGCGCGCCTCGATGCGGCGCAGCTCGTCCCACGAGAGCGCGTAGCGGCCGTCGGCGTACTCGGCGTCAAGGGTGCGAAGCCGCCGCGCGGCGCCCCACGCGAGCTGCTCGGGGACCGGGCAGGACGTGTAGCCCGGCACCGCGAAGAACCAGCCGGTGAGCCCGTGCTTCTCGAGGAGGGGCAGCGCCACGTCGAAGTTGTCGCGGTAGCCGTTGTAGAACGCCGGGATCACGCCGGGCCGCCCGCCCCGCCAGCGATGACCGCGAAGGTAGAGGTCGAGTCCGTCCTCGTCGACGGGATCGAAGCGGCGCGCGAGGCCCGCGAACTCGGCGTCGTACTCGGCGGCGCGGTGCCGGGGCGTCAGGTGGTAGTTGACCACGCGCACGGCGTCGCCACCGGCAAGCGCGCGCGCGATCCGGGCAAGCGCGTCGGGGCTCATGCGAGACGCTGAAGCCGGAAGTTGGACACGAGGTAGCGAAAGCCCGCCGCGCGCAGCATCGCGTCGGCGCGAGGGTTCACCCCGGTCTCGGCGCCGTGGAGCCAGCAGAAGATCTCGACGGCCCGGCCGAGCCCTGCCTCCATCTCGGCCTTGGCCTCGACGATCTCGGCGCGGAGGATTGCATCGGGCGTGTCGGGATCGAGCGCCGCGTGGCTTTGCGAATGGCACGCGAAGACATGGCCGCGGTCGGCGATCGCCCGCGCCTCGGCCCAGGTCAGCGCGATGCGCTCGCCGGGGTAGTCGTCGGTCGGGTGGTGGAGCCGCGCGCGGGCGGCGTAGGCGCGCTGCGCCCCGGCAGGCACGGCGAGAAACGCGGACGGCACGAAGAACCAGGCGGTGAAGCCGTGCGCCTCGAGGATCGGCAGCAGCACGTCGCGGTTGTTGCGGAAGCCCTCGAAGAGGAACGGCAGCAGCACGGGCCGCACCGCATCGAGCCGCCCGTCGACGAGCGCGTCGAGCCCGGCCCGCCCGAGCCCCGCGAAGCTGCGCGCGAAGCCCGCGACCTGCGCGCGGTACTCGGGCGCGCGTCCCCGCGGCGTCGAATGGTAGTTCACCACGCGCAGCGCGCGGCCGCCCGACATGGCGGCCGAAAGCCGCCGTGCGGTACGCTCCGCGGGTTCGGCGAGGTGCAGCATGGGCCTAGGCCGATTCGGCGGGTTCGTCGTCGAAGAGCCGGTCGGCGAGATACTCGACGATGCTGGCGATATCGGCCGCGAGAAGCGCGCCCTTGGCCGCCGTCACCGCGGCGACGGCGCGCGCCATCTCGGCGCCGAGGCGGCTGACCCTCCACGGCGCGTCTTCGGCCTCGGGAGGCGCGGTCAGATCCTCGGGCACGAGGAACATCGGCACGCCGATCTCCGCATAGGGCCGCGCACCAAGGCGCTGCATCTCCTGCATCAGTTCGGCCGCATAGGCCGCGTCGTCATCGAAATCCGTGGTCATCCCTTCACCGCTCCCGCTGTCAAACCCTTGATGTAAAACCGCTGCAATATCAGAAACGTCGCCATCACCGGCACGATCGACACCGCGACCGCGGCCTGCTGGAGCGACTTCGTCGCCTCGTCGACGAAGGCGCCGCGGATGAGGTAGATGCCCACCGGCAGCGTCTGCAGGTCGGGCGCCGTCCGGGTGATCGTCATCGTCCAGACGACCTCGTTCCACTGGTAGACGAACACGAAGATCCCGAGCGTCGCGAGCCCCGGCACCACGAGCGGCAGGACCACCGAGACGAAGATGCGGAGTTCGCCCGCGCCGTCGAGCCGGGCCGCGTCGATGAGCTCGTCAGGCACGCCGATGAAGAACTGCCGCATGAGGAAGACGCCGTACCAGGTGACGGTGAACGGAAGGATAATCCCCGTGTAGCTGTTGAGGAACCCGGCCCCGCCCGTCCCCGCGATGCCGTTGCCGCCCGCGAGCGGGAAGTACCGCAGGATGAAGAAGATCGGGATGATGAAGAGGAAGAACGGGAACATCTGCGCGCCGAGCACGGTGCGGAACAAAAGCCGCGCGCCGGGGAAGCGGTACTTCGCCAGCGCGTAGCCCGCCATCGCGCTCGTGCCGAGCTGCAGCGCCGTGACCGTGAGCGTGATGAACACCGAGTTGCCGAGCCAGCGCAGCGTCGGCAGCTCGGTGAACACGCGGGCGAAGTTCACCCATTGCGGGTCGTGCGGCCAGTAGGCGGGCGGCCGCGCGAGCCGCTCGGCAGGCGTGCGGAGCGCGCCGAGGAACATGTCGGCGAAGGGCGCCACCATCAGGACGGCCCCCGCGGCGAGGAGCGCGTACTTCGCCACCGTCCAGATCAGCGCCGCCGGGGTCTTCTGCGACACGACCGCCATCAGTGCGCGTCCACGCCGCCGCGGCGGAACACGCGCAGCTGCACCAGCGTCACCACGAGGACGAGCGCGAAGAGGATATAGGCCGCCGCCGACGCGCGCCCGAGCCGCAGGTCGCCGAACGCCATCTCGTACATGTAGAGCCCCGTCACCCGGATCGGCCCCGAGGGCGCCACGTCGGCCATCACCAGCATCAGCACGAAGTAGCTGAGCCCGGTGATGAAGTTGGTGATGAGGACGAAGAGGATCGTGGGCTTGAGGAGCGGCACCGTGACATGGCGGAAGAGCTGCGTCTCGGTCGCGCCGTCGAGCCGTGCCGCCTCGTAGTAGCTCTCGTCGATGCCAGCGATCCCGGCGGAGAACAGCAGCAGGTTATGCCCGAGCTGCATCCACACGAAGATCAGGATGATCGAGGTCATCGCCAGCGCGGGGTCGGTGAGCCAGCCGGGACCGGGCAGCCCGACGAACCCGAGCGCGCGGTTGAGGAGGCCGAAGCTGTCGTCGAGGATGAACTGCCAGATGTAGGCGACCGCGACGACGTTGGTGATGTAGGGCAGCCAGTAGATCGAGCGCCAGAACGCCTGCCCCCAGGCCCGCGTGAAGGCGTAAGCGAGCACGAGCGCCAGCGGCACGCCGACGACGAGCGTTCCTGCAGCGAAATAGAGCGTGTTGAAGAACGTCCCCCAGAACCGCGGGTCGACCGTCAGAAGGTAGGCGTAGTTCTTCAGTCCGACCCAGCTTGGCGGGGTGAGGCTGTTCCACTTCGTGAGCGATATGTAGGCGGCATAGCCGAGCGGGAGCAGAAAGAACACGAGCCCGAAGGCTATGACCGGCGCGAGGAAGATCCACGGCGCCACCGCCTTCGAGCCGGCGCGTTGCCGCCAGGTCGGCGCCGGCCCGTCGACAAGCGCCATCCCCGCCGCTCCGGGCTGGAGCGGCGGCGCGAGGCGCGCGGGGGCTGCGCTGTCGGGCATGCGCGTCGGCCTTTCGTCGGGCGGCGACACGGCGCCGCCGCCCGTGGGTTCATTCCTGTTCGTCGAGCACTTCGGTCACTTCGGCGTCGGCCGCCTGCATCGCGTCCGCGGCGCTCATCTGCCCCGACCAGACCTGGTCGATGTAGCCGCGGAGCGTCCGGTCGTTCTCGTCCGCCTGCCAGATGTTCGGCTGGGTCTTGGCGGCACCCGACTTGATCGCCTCGACGTAGGGCGCGGTGAACGGGTCGTCGGTCTTCATCGCCGCGAGATCGGCGAGGTTGCCGGTCAGCGCGCCGAGATCCTCGAGCATCTGGCCGGTGCAGCTCATCGCCGCCCCGTCCTGCGCCGTGTCGAGCCACTTCAGGAGCGCCCAGCTCTCGTCCTGCACCTTGGAGGCCGAATCGACGGCCCAGAGGAACGAGTAGAGCATCGTCCCCGGAGGGCCGCCGTCCGCCGGGATCGGCGCGACGCCGACGGTCGCCTCGAACTCATCACCGAACGCATCCTCGAGGCTCTGCTTGTTCCAGTTGGCGAGGATCGCCATCGCCGCGCCGCCGGCCGGGAAATCGTCGGTCGTGACCGCGTTCGACGTGCTGCCGTCGGCGAAGAGCTTGGCCTGGCGCTCGAGGATGCGGATCGCCTCGGGGCTGGTGAAGTTGGTCGAGCGCAGGTCGTCCGAATAGGGGCTCGTGCCTTCGGCGTACATCTGCGCGTAGAAGATGTGGACCGCGTTGGCGACCGACGGGCCGTAGGTGTAGCCCGCGACGGTGAGGTTGCCCTGGTCGTTCTTCTTCGTCGTGGCGGCGGCGATCTTGGCGAGCTCGTCCCAGGTCACGGGCGGCGCGTCGAAGCCTGCGGCGGCGAGGAGCTTCTTGTTGTAGACGAGCTCGTAGACCGAGAGCTCCGTCGGGATGCCCCAGAGCGTGCCGGCGATCGTCGCGGCATCGACCGTGCCCGCGCCGTAGCTCTGCTTCACGAAATCCTGGATCTCCGCCGGCGGCTCGGCGAGCGTGCCCGCGTCGGCCAGCTGCGGCGCCCAGACGGAGTAGATGTTGTAGATGTCGGGCGAGGTGCCGCCGACGCGCGCGGTGAGGATCGTTTGCAGGAAGTCGCGGTAGGACGCCTGCTGGAACTCGATCTTGATGCCGGGATTTTGCTTTTCATAGGTTGCGAAGCACGCCAGCAGCGGCGCCATCTGCTCCTGGCTGTAGTGCGTGGCGATGGTGATGGTCTTGGCGTCCTGCGCGTAGGCCGCGGGCACCGCTCCGGCCAGCAGCATCCCCAGCCCCGTCGCAACCCTCGTGTTCGTCGGCATGATCGTGTCCCCCCGGCGTTTGTTCACGGCATTCGCACGACCGTAGCATGGTGCCGAATGGTGCCAATCGGTTTCCGTCGCTTTTCGGGCCGCGCGTCGCAACTTCGCCGCATGGACCCACGGCATGTTTACAAGTCCGGCACCGGGATTATCGTGGACGCCGTGAAGGACCACGCACCGACCTACGCCGCTTCCGTCGCAGCCGACGTGCTCGCCTGCAACGCCAGGGGCGATCGGGTGGCCCTGACCTCGGTCTGCAGCGCGCATCCGCTCGTCATCCGGTCTGCGCTGGAGGCGGCGCGCGACGCGGGTCAGCTCCCGCTGATCGAGGCGACGTGCAACCAGGTCAATCAGGACGGCGGCTATACCGGGATGCGGCCCGCCGAGTTCGCGCGCCTCGTGCGCGACGCGGCGGAAGCCGCGGGCACGCCGGTCCTGCTCGGCGGCGACCATCTCGGCCCGCAGCCGTGGCGGGAGCTGGGCAGCGAGGCGGCGATGGCGAAAGCCGAGGCGCTGGTCGCGGCCTATGCGGCGGCGGGGTTCCAGAAGCTGCACCTCGACTGCTCGATGCCCTGCGCGGACGACCCCGCGGCGCTCGACGAGGCGACCGTCGCGGAGCGCGCGGGCCGCCTCATGCGGGCCGCCGAGGCCACGGGCGCGCGGCCGATCTACGTCATCGGCACCGAGGTTCCCGCGCCGGGCGGCATGGGCGAAGGCCACGCCATCCGCCCGACCGACCCCGCCCGCGTCGCGCTGACCTGGGAGGCGCACCGCGCCGCGATGCATGGCACCGGCGATGCCTTCGACCGGGTGCGCGCCATCGTCGTGCAGCCGGGGCTCGACTTCGGCAACCTCGATGTCGTGCGCTACGATCCGACCGCCGCCCCGGGACTCACCGCGGTGGCCGCGGACCTTGGTGGCGCGGTCTACGAAGCGCATTCGACCGATTTCCAGCCCGCCGCAAGCTACCCGGCTCTTGTCGCGGCGCGCTTCGGCATCCTCAAGGTCGGCCCCGCTCTGACCTTCGCGCTCCGCGAGGCGCTCTACGCGGCGGAGCTCGTCGAGCAGGAGCTCGTCGCTCCCGGGCCCCGCGCCGGCCTGCGCTCCGCCATCGACGCCGCGATGGACGCGGACCCGTCGCACTGGCGCAGCCACTATCCGGCAGGGGACACGATCTTGCGCCATTTCGCGCTGTCGGACCGCGTGCGCTATTACTGGGCCGTGCCGGCGGTCATCGAAGCCGTCCGCCGTCTCGGCGCCAATCTCGACGGGCGCGACATCCCTGCCCCTCTGCTGCACCAGTACATGCCCGACTTCACGCCCGAAGGTCCGTTCTCGCTCACGGCCACCGCCACCGCCGCCGTCCAAAGTGCGCTCGCGCCCTACCACGCGGCATCGCTGCCGCATTCCGCCTGATGGGCACCCTTCTGCTGCGCGACGTGACCAAGCGCTTCGGCGAGGTCGAGGTCATCCGCGGCGTCACCTTCGACATCGGCGACGGCGAGTTCGTCATCCTCGTCGGCCCCTCGGGCTGCGGCAAGTCCACGCTCCTGCGGATGATCGCGGGGCTCGAGGAGGTTTCTTCCGGCGATGTCGCCATCGACGGCCAGCGCATCACCCATACCGCGCCCCGCGACCGCGACATCGCGATGGTCTTTCAGAATTACGCGCTCTACCCGCACATGACCGTCGAGGAGAACATGGGCTTCTCGCTCCGTCTCGCGGGCGTGAAGAAGGCCGAGCGGGCGCGGCGCGTGGCCGAGACCGCGGCGCCGCTCGGGCTCACCGACTATCTCGGGCGCTACCCGAAGGAACTCTCCGGCGGCCAGCGTCAGCGTGTCGCCACCGGCCGGGCCATCGTCCGCAACCCGAAGGTGTTCCTCTTCGACGAGCCGCTCTCCAACCTCGACGCCAAGCTCCGGGTGCAGATGCGGAGCGAGATCCGCGACCTGCAGAAGCGCCTCGGCGTCACCTCGGTCTACGTGACGCACGACCAGATCGAGGCGATGACGATGGCCGACCGCATCGTCGTGCTGCGCGGCGGCGCGGTCGAGCAGATCGGCGCGCCGCTCGAGCTCTACGACCGGCCGGCCAACACCTTTGTCGCGACGTTCATCGGCTCGCCGGCGATGAACCTCTTCGAGGGCGAGACCGAGGGCCAGGCGCTCCGTATCCTCGGCGGCTTCGAGGTGCCGCTGCCCGAGGGCGTGGCGCCCGAGCCGCGGATGACGCTCGGCGTGCGCCCCGATGCGTTCGAGGTGGTGGCGCCCGACACGCTCGGCGCGTTCCCCGCGCGCGTCGCGACCTTCGAGGCGACCGGCGCCGAGACGATGCTCTTCGCCGAGGCCGCCGGCCGCGAGATCACCGTCGTGACGAAGGCGCGGCTCGACCTCGCCACGGGCGTGCCGGTCTGGCTCCGGCCCGACATGGCAGCGGCGCATCTCTTCGGCGGCGACGGGAGGCGGCTCTGACCATCCTCGTCGTGTCGGACAGCCTCGCGAGCCTGCCGCAAGCCGTGGCGCGGCTCGCGGGCTCGGGGCACGCCGTGGACTGGATCGACGGCCTCGTGCCCTTCGCGCGGATCGACCCCGCGCGCCTCGCTGCCGCCGACGCCATCCTGACCGGCCGCGTGATGCGGATCGACGCGGCGGCGCTCGATCTCGCGCCGCGCGCTCGCGTAATTGCGCTCCACACCTCGGGCACCGACAACGTGGACCTCGCCGCGGCCGCCGCCCGCGGCATCGCCGTCACATGCGTGAAGGGCGTCAATGGCGAGGCCTGCGCCGAGTTCTCCATCGGTCTCATGCTTGCGCTCGTCCGCCAGATCCCGCGCGGCGACGCGGCGCTCCGTGCCGGGCGCTGGGCCGCCGACACGCAAGGCTCGATGGGCCTTGCGGGCGCCACCCTCGGCCTCGTGGGTCTCGGGCAGATCGGCCGGGCAGCGGCGCGGCGGGCGGCGGCCTTCGGGATGCGGATCCTCTGCGCCACGCGCACGCCGGACCCGGGCTTCGCCGCCGCGCACGCGATCGACTACGCGGACCTCGACACGCTGTTGGCGGAGTCCGACGTGGTGAGCCTCTACGCCGCGCTCACGCCCGAAACGCGCGGCATGATCGGCGCGCGCGAGATTGCCCGGATGAAGCCCGGAGCCTATCTCGTCAATGTCGCGCGGGGCGAGCTCGTCGACGAGGCGGCGCTCCATGCGGCGCTGGCCGAGAAGCGCATCGCGGGCGCGGCGCTCGACGTGTTCGAGGCCGAGCCCCTCACCGAAAGCCCGCTCATGGCGCTGCCGAACGTCATCCTCACGCCGCACATGGCCGGCCTCACGCACGGCGCGAAATCGGCCGCGGCGGTGCTCGCGGTCGAGAACGCGCTCGCGGTCCTCGCCGGGCGGGTGCCGCCGAACCTCGTTCCGATCGGAGTTCATGCATGACCGGCACCGTCACCTGGACCGAACTCGTCTCGCAGCCCGAGGCCTGGCGCAGGCTTCTCGGCCGGCTCGAGGCAGGCGACGTGGCCCTGCCGCTCGATCCTGCCGCCCATGACGCGACGCTCCTCTTCGGCTCGGGAAGCTCGTACTACCTCGCCCTCGCCGCGGCCGACTGGATGCGCCGGCGCGGGCTCGACGCCCGCGCGGTGCCGTCGTGCGAAGTGATCCTCGACGCCTTCGAGACCGGGCGATCCGAGCGTCGCCGGCTCGCCATCGGCCTGTCGCGGTCCGGCCGGTCGAGCGAGCTTCTCCTCGCGGGCAAGGCGCTCAAGGCCGCAGGCGCCGCGCTCCTCGGCGTGACAGCGACGGACGGCTCCGAGGTCGCCGCCATCGCCGACGCGACGCTCGTCGTCCCCGAAGGCCGCGAGGATGGCCTCGTGATGCTGCGCTCGTTCACCGGGATGCTTCTGGCGCTGCAGTGGCTGACCGGCGGCAGCGAGGATCGCGCGATGCTGGCGGGCCTCCCCGAAGCGGGCGAGGCATTCCTCCGCGACCATGCGGCACCGCTCCGGGAAGCGGCGAACGCGCGCGCCTTCGACCGCTTCGTGTTCCTCGGCTCCGGGCCCGCCCATGCCTTCGCCTGCGAGGCGGGGTTGAAGATCCAGGAGATGGCGATTGCCACGAGCGAGGCCTATCACAGCCTCGACTACCGCCACGGGCCGAAGGCCTGCGCCGACGCGAAGACCGCTGTGCTGATCTTCGCACTCCCGGACGCAGCCCACGGGGCGGCGCTGGCGCGCGACGTGGCGGCGCTCGGGGCGACGGTGATCGTCGTCGGGCCCGACGTCGGGGCCTACCCGGACGCGCATCTCCGCATCCCGACGCCCGCCGCCCTCGGGCGCGAGGCGGGCGCCACGCTGGGGCTGATGGCGGCGCAGGTCTTCGCGCATGCGACGGCGCTGCGCCGCGGCGCCGATCCCGATGCACCGGTCAACCTCGCGCGGGTCGTGACGCTCTGAGCCCGGACCTCGACGTTCTCGCCGTCGGCGAGCTGAACCCCGACCTGATCGTCTCCGGGCTCGCGGATAGAGGGCCGGTCCTCGGCACCGAGCAGGTCTTCGGCGAGATGATGCTGACGCTCGGCTCCTCGACCGCGATCACCTGCGTGCTCCTCGCCCGGCTTGGCCTCCGCACCGCGATGGCAGCTCTCGTCGGCGACGACGACCACGGCCGGTTCTGCCGCGACGCGCTTGCGACGGAAGGCGTCGACACCGGCGCCGTCCGCACCGATCCCGTCCATCCGACCGGCCTCACCATCGCGGTCGCCTACCCGGCCGACCGGCTTCTCCTCACCCGCCCCGGCACGATGGCGCGCTTCGGCTTCGCCGACATCGACCTGAGCCTCCTGACGCGCGCGCGGCATCTCCACGTCGGCTCGTTCTACCTCCAGGACGCGCTCCGGCCCGACCTGCCGCGGCTCTTCGCGAGGGCGCGCGCGGCGAAGCTCACGACCTCGCTCGACACCGGCTGGGATCCGGGCGGCGCCTGGCGGACCGACATGCTCGCGGAGGTGCTGCCGCTGACGGACGTGTTCCTCCCGAACGAGACCGAGGTCGCGCGGCTAACGGGCGCGGCCTCGCTCGACGACGGCATCGCGCGCCTGCAGGCGATGGGCGCCCGCGAGATCGCGGTGAAGCGCGGCGCGAATGGGGCAGCGCTCGCCATCGGCGCCGAGGTCCTTGCAGCGCCGGGCCTCGCCGTTACCCCTGTCGACACGACGGGCGCCGGCGATGCGTTCAACGCGGGCTACCTCTTCGGCCGGCTCGACGGCCGCGCGCCCTGCGACCGGCTGCGCCTCGCCAATGCCTGCGGGGCGCTCACCGCAACCGCGCGGGGTGGCACCGGCGGGCTTACCGGGCTCCCGGCGGCGGAGGCGCTGATGGCGCAAGGCCGGCCTGACTGAGGACGCCTGCGAGCGCCGCCGCCTCCGCCGCAGCAAGCGCCGCGCGCGTGACGTAGAGCATGGCCTCGCTGCGGTGGACGAGCGCGCCGTCGAGCGCGCGCAGATGGTTGGCGCGAAGCGTGGCCCCCGATGAGGTGATGTCGGCGATGGCCTCGGCGACCCCGTTGCGGACAGTGCCTTCGGTGGCGCCCTGGCTGTCGACGAGCACGTAGTCGGCCACCCCCGCCTCGCGCAGGTAATCGCGCACGAGGCGGTGGTATTTCGTCGCGATGCGGAGCCGGTGGCCGTGCCGGGCGCGGAACGCCGCCGCCACCGCGTCGAGGTCGTCGAGGCTCGTCACGTCGACCCAGAACTCCGGCACCGCGATCACGAGGTCGGCGTGGCCGAAGCCGAGCGGCGCCACTTCGGCCACCGCGGCGCGCCAGTCGGGAAGCGTCTCGCGAACGAGGTCCGAGCCGGTCACGCCGAGATGGATGCGCCCCGTCGCCAGCGCGCGCGGAATCTCGCCCGCCGCCATCAGCACGAGCGCGGCCCCGGCGTCCCCCGACATTGCGCCTGCGTAGGACCGCGCATCCTCGGCGCGCTCCATCGCCACGCCGCGCGCCGCGAACCACGCGAAGGTCTCGTCCATCAGCCGGCCCTTCGACGGCACCCCGATCCGAAGGCTCATGCGCCGACCCCACCGAGCGCCAGCGTCAGCGCGGGCCGGATCACGCCGCCGACGGCCGGGATCGCGCGGCCCGCGCCGAGCACCGCCGTGAGCGCGTCGTAGCGGCCGCCAAGCGCAAGCGGCGGTTGCCCCGGTGCCGCGAAGCTGAACACGAAGCCGTCGTAGTACTCGAGGCTCGACCGCCCGTGGCCGGTCGCGAACGGCAGCGATGCCGCATCGACCCCGCGGGCCTCTAGTGCCGCGAGCCTGCGCTCGAAGACATCCACGGCGGGCACGATGGCGGGCAGATCGGCGGCGAGGTCACGCAACCGCACGAGCGCCGCGCCGCCAGGGTGCGCGACCGCGAGGAGCGCATCCATCAACCCGACTTCCTCCGCCCCGAGCGGCGTCGCGGCTGCTTCGTCGACCAGCGCCGCGAGCCGCGCCTCGACCTCCTCAAGGGTTCGGAGGCCGACCTCCGCAAAGGCATGCGGATCGACGACGGCACGGGGCGGCACGCGCTCGGCGTAGCTCCCGAGAAGGGCACGGAACCGCTTCGGCCGCCAGATATGCCGCCGGAGCGCTGCCTTCCGCCGAGGAGTCGTGCGGAGCCCGTCGACGGCCGCGGCGAGAAGGCCGACGTCGCCGGTCGCGGGCTCCACGTCGAGAGGCGCCAGCACGGCGGCGAAGATCGCGAAGACCTCGGCGTCCGCCGCCGCCGGATCGCCGCGCGCGAACACCTCGAAGCCCGCCTGAAGGTACTCGCGCGGCCGCCCGCCGGGGCGGTCCTGGCGGCGGAACACCTCGCCGGCGTAGGCGTAGCGCGCGGGCTCGGCGCCGCCCGCCATGTGGCGCTCGACCACGGGCAAAGTGAAGTCGGGGCGCAACATCATCTCGCCTTCGACCGGATCGCGGGTGACATAGGCCCGCGCGCGGATGTCCTCGCCATAGAGGTCGAGGAGCGAGCTCGCGGGGAGGAGCACGTCGGCCTCGATCTCGACCGCGCCGGCATCGAGGAAGCGCTGCAGGATGCGGGCGGCCTCCGCGCGCTCGGCCGCCTTCAGGGCCGTCATGTCAGCCCAGCATCCCGCGCACTTCGGCCACGAGGTCGGCGCGCGCCACCTCGCGCTGCGCCGGCTGCGCCTTCCACTCCGCGACGCTCGCCTCCGCCGCCATCGCGGCCCCTGCCACCAGATCCTTGATCTGCACCACGCCCCGCGCGGCTTCGTCGGCGCCCTGGATCACGGCGACGGGCGCGCGGCGGCGGTCGGCGTACTTGAGCTGGTTGCCGAACGACTTCGGGTTGCCGAGGTACACCTCCGCCCGGATGCCTGCCGCCCTGAGCTCCGCGGCCATGCCGAAGTAGTCCGCCATCCGCTCGCGGTCCATCACGGTCACGACGACGGGGCCCGCCGCGGCCGCCGCCTGCCCTCTCGCGCTCAGCGCGGCGAGGAGCCGGTCCACCCCGATCGACACGCCCGTCGCCGGCACCGCCTGGCCCGTGAACCGCCGCACGAGGTCGTCGTAGCGCCCGCCCCCCGCCACCGATCCGAAGCGTCGCGCCACCCCGTCCTCGCCCGGCGTCTCGAACGTCAGCTCCGCCTCGAACACCGGCCCCGTGTAGTAGCCGAGGCCACGCACGGTCTCGGGAGAGACGACGATGCGACTGTACTTGTCCGACATTGAGTACAGAAGGTCAGAGAGCTGGCGAAGCTCCCAGACGCCATCAGCTCCAACCTGCGACGTCCCGACCGTCCCTTCGAGATGGTCCAGAAGACGGTCATTGAACAGCTTCGCCGCGCGTTTCGCAGTTTCGGGCTCAAACTCGGGTCCGCCTGGGCGGTGCCAGTCTCTCGCTTGATGGAGCGTATCGGCGGCCCCACGCTTTCCCGCCTCAGACAAGGAAGAGGCCTGGCGAGCTAGCGCGTCGTCGACGATCGATCCTGCAGCGGCAAGGTCGTATACCTTCGACGCATCATTCGGCGAGAGTGATGCTCCGCGCGTGAAGTCCCCGCTCTCGTCCCGCCGTCCCTCTCCCAGCAACGCCACCACGCCGTACCGACCGAGCCGGTCCATCTTGTCGATGGCCCGGAGCACGATGCCGCGCCGGTCGGCGTTGGCCTCGCCCGAGAGCCCCGCCATCTCCATCACGCCGTCGAGGATCTTCCGATTGTTCACCTTCACCACGTAGTCGCCGCGCGCGATGCCGGCGGCTTCCAGCGCGTCGCAGAGCATCGCGCAGATCTCGGCGTCGGCGGCGACGGAGGCGGCGCCCACGGTGTCGGCGTCGCATTGGGTGAACTGGCGGAAGCGGCCCGGCCCCGGCTTCTCGTTGCGCCAGACCGGGCCCATCGCATAGCGGCGGTAGGGCATCGGCAGGTCGGCGCGGTGCTGCGCCGCGACGCGCGCGAGCGGTGCCGTCAGGTCATAGCGCAACGCCAGCCAGTCGCCGTCCTCCTGCCACGCGAACACCCCGTCGTTGGGCCGGTCCACGTCGGGGAGGAACTTGCCCAGCGCCTCGACGGTCTCGACGGCGGGGGTCTCGAGCGGATCGAAGCCGTAGCGGCGGTAGACCTCGGCGATGCGCGCCAGCATCTCCTGCCGCGCCAGAACCTCGGGCCCGAAAGCGTCGCGGAAGCCCTTCGGCGTCTCCGCCCGCGGCCGCGGCGCGGGGCGGGCCTTGTCCTTTGCCATGTCGGTGGTCCCCGGTCCGTGCTAGCCCGCGCGGGGCCGGGGCGTTCCTAGCCGACGCAGCCGGAGGCGACAAGGATGGAGCGGGAGACGGAGGAGGCGCTGGCGCATCTGGAGCGGACGGTCGAGGAGCTCTCCGCCGTGGTGGCGCGGCAGGCGGGCGAGATCGCGCGGCTCGAGCGGCGCCTGGGGCTCCTGATGGCGCGCGAGGCCGAGCGCGAGGCGGATGCGGGCGCCGGCGTCCCGCACGCCGACCGGCCTCCGCCGCACTACTGACCGAGCGCCGCCTCGACGAAGGCGAAGAGCGGCGCCGCGGTGCGCGCGAGCGTGGCCATGCGCTCCGGGATGCGGCCGTCGAGCCAGGCCTGCTTCGGCTCGGTCTCGCGGATTGTGTAGCCCTTCAGCCGGAGCGCCGCGGCATGGCGGTGATGGGCGTGCTCGGCGTAGCCGCGCGGCATCGCCGTCAGGGCATCCTCCTCGTCGAGCGCGAACCCCGCGGCATCGAGCGCCGCGAGCACGTCGTCGAAGGCATCGGGCCTGGCCAGCATCCGGTCGCGCACGCGGCCCAAGGTCGCGGTGTCGAGCGCGTGGTAGCCCGCCGCGAGCAATCCTCCGCCCGCATCGACATGGCCGTAGACCAGTCCCATGTCCTCGTCCTTGGCGCCCGAGGGCGTCAACATGCCGGCCACGCGGGTCTTGTAGGGGCGCTTGTCCTTCGAGAACCGGATGTCGCGGTTCTGCCGGAACATCGTGCCGGCGCCGCCCTTCAGCGGCCGGTCGTCCTGCGCCATGAGGTCGGTCGCGGCCGCGAGCACGGCCTCGAAGGGGACGCGGACATGGGTGTCGAAGGCCTCGCGGTTGGCCTCGTACCAGTCCTTGTCGTTGTGCGCGGCGAGCCCTTCGAGAAGGTCGAACGACAGCCGCGTGAAGCCTGTCATGTGGTGGAGTCGAGGGGAATCGAACCCCTGACCTCGTCATTGCGAACGACGCGCTCTACCAACTGAGCTACGACCCCATGCCGCCGGTGTCTGGCCGATCGCCGGAGCGGTGTCAAGAAACCGCCCTCACTCGAGGCTCTCGCGGTATTCGTCCTCGTCCATGAACTCGTCGAGCACCGATATGTCGTCGACGGCGAAGCGGACGAGCCAGGCGGCCCCGGTCGGATCGT
Source organism: Paracoccaceae bacterium (assembly GCA_965219015.1). Classification (GTDB taxonomy): domain Bacteria; phylum Pseudomonadota; class Alphaproteobacteria; order Rhodobacterales; family Rhodobacteraceae; genus CBDCNH01. Next base: position 340,522 of record CBDCNH010000005.1, on the reverse strand, counting down.
CGGCGAGCAGCTCGGGCGCCTCGACCAAGGCTCCGTTGATCGCCACCACCTCGCCGTCGAGCGGCACGGCGATCTCGTGCGCCGACCGGCCGCTCTCGATGAGGATGATCTCGTCGCCACGCGTCACCATCGTCTCGATCTCGGGCAGCTCGATGAACTCCGCGTCGCCGATCTCCGCGGCGAGGTGCGGCGTGATCCCGAGGACGACGCCATCGCCCTCGATGCGGAGCCAGAGGTGGTCTTCGGTGTACTTCATGCGGGCCTCGCCAGTCCTGCGCCAAACCAGTCCTGCGCCAGATCGGTCCTGCGCCAGATCGGTCCTGCGCCTAATCCGATGTTGCGGCGGCCGTGCCCGGACGGCAAGGCTCGCGACATGCGCGACGGTCATGTGTTCGGTTACGGCTCGCTCGTCAACACGGGCACGCATGGGTACCCGGTCGCGCCTGCCACGCTGCCGGGCTGGCGGCGCGTCTGGGTGCATCGGCCGGGGGCGGCGCGCGCGATCCTGAGCGTGGCGCCGGCGGACGGCTCGGTGATCGACGGGGTGGTCGCGGCGGTGGCGGCGGCGGACTGGCCGGCGCTCGACCTGCGCGAGGCTTCCTATGGGCGGACGCCGCTCGAGATCGGCGCCGTGGCCCGCCATCCGGTCGAGATCTACAGGCTCCGACCGGGCGCGGAAGGTCCGCCGCTGCCGATCCTCGCAAGCTATCTCGATTGCGTGCTGCAGGGCTTCCTGCGGCTCTTCGGACCCGCCGGGCTCGCGCGGTTCATGGCGACGACCGACGGCTGGAGCACGATCCTCGACGACCGCGCCGCACCGCTCTACCCGCGCGCCACCAGCGCCTCGACGCCACCGAACGTGGGGCCGTCGAGGCGGCGCTCAACGCACGGTCGGCCGATGCTGGAGGAGCGGCATGACATCGGCCATCTCGGGACCGCTCTCGCGGCCGGTGAGCGCCAGCCGCAGCGGACGGAAGAGCGCGCGACCCTTGCGCCCCGTCGCGGCCTTCACGGCGGCGGTCCAGGCGCCCCAGGTGCCCGCGTCGTAGGGCGGTTCGGCCAGCATCCCGAGCGCGGTCGCCACGAAGTCGGCGTCGGCGGGCTCGACCAGCGGAACGGCGCCCTGCGAGAAGACCTCCCACCAGCCGCCGAGATCGCCGAGCGTGGCGACGTTGCCGCGCGTGACCTCCCAGAAGGGCTCCGCCAGCGGCCCCGGCACGCCCAGCGCCGCGATCCGGTCCGCGACCGCCCCGTAGGGCAGTCCCGCGACGTGGTGCTGCGTCAGCGGGCCGAGGTCGGCCTCGTCGAACTTCGTGGGCGCCGCGCCGAAATGGCCGAGCGCGAACTCGGCCGCGAGCTCCTCGGGCGTCGCGCGCAGCACCACCGGGTCGGACGACCCGAGCCGCGCCATCAGGCTCAGGATCGCGGCGGGCTCGAACCCTGCGGCGCGGAGGTCGCGCAACGAGAGCGTGCCGAGCCGTTTCGAGAGCGCCTCCCCTCCCGCGCCGGTCAGAAGGCTATGATGCGCGAACGCGGGCGGCTCCGCGCCGAGCGCGCGGATGATCTGGATCTGCGTGGCGGTGTTGGTCACGTGGTCCGAGCCGCGCACGATGTCGGTGACGCCCATCTCGATGTCGTCCACCACCGAGGCCAGCGTGTAGAGCACCTGCCCGTCGGCGCGGATCAGCACCGGGTCCGACAGCGAGGCCGCGTCGATGGAGATCGGCCCGAGGATGCCGTCGGTCCACTCGATGCGCGCGCGGTCGAGGAGGAACCGCCAGTAGCCGGGCGTCTCGGCGCGCCGCGCGTCGCGCTCGGCCCCGGTCAGCTCGAGCGCCGCGCGGTCGTAGACCGGCGGACGGCCCATGTTGAGCTGCTTCTTTCGCTTGAGGTCGAGCTCCACTGGCGTCTCGAAGCACTCGTAGAACCGCCCCGCCTCGCGCAACCGCTCCGCCGCCGCCTCGTAGCGGTCGAGCCGCGCCGACTGCCGCTCGATCCGGTCCCAGGTCAGCCCGAGCCATTCGAGGTCGGCGAGGATGGCGTCGGCATACTCGGGGCGCGAGCGCTCAGGGTCGGTGTCGTCGAGCCGCAGGATGAAGGTGCCGCCCACCTTGCGCGCGATCATCCAGTTGAAGAGCGCCGCGCGCAGGTTGCCGACGTGCAGATAGCCCGTGGGAGAGGGCGCGAAGCGGGTCGTGGTCTCGGGCCTCGGCATGGCGGTCGGTCTTTCACAGGGGCGCGGGCTTGTCCATATTCGCCCAGGTGCCGCCCGGAGACGCCTCGTGCCCGACCCTGCCCTGCCGCCGAGCCTCGCGGAGATCGAGGCGCTCGCCGAGGCCGCCGTCGCGGCGCTGCCGGACCCGTTCCGGCGCGCGGCGGCGGAGGTGCTGCTGCGCGTCGAGGATCTGGCCGACGACGCCATGCTCGACGCCGTCGGCGCCGACGACCCGTTCGAGCTCACCGGCCTCTACGAAGGGGTGCCGATGACCGAGAAGTCGGTCATGGACCAGCCTTCGGGGCCGGACACGGTCTGGCTTTTCCGCCGCGCCATCCTCGACGAATGGGTCGAGCGAGGCGACGTGCCGCTCGACCGGATGGTGACGCATGTGACGGTCCACGAGTTCGCGCACCACTTCGGCTGGTCCGACGCCGACATCGCGCGGATCGACCCGTGGTGGGAGTGACCGCCGCGCGCCTAGCCCGCGATGCGCCCGGCGAAGTCGACCAGCCGCTGCGCCTGATGGCGGATCGCGACGCGGCCCTCTTCGGTCATCGGGCCCTGCGTGTGGCTGTAGCCGTAGGGGTTGCCGCCCGCCTTCATGATCGCCTCGTCGGTGTAGCCCGGCGCCACGATGATCGAGCCCCAGTGCATGACCATGTTGTAGAACGTCAGCAGCGTGCCCTCCTGCCCGCCATGCGTCGACTGCGCGCTCGTCATCGCGCTCACCGCCTTGTTGGCGAGCTTGCCGCCGAACCAGAGCGGGCCCAGCGAATCGGTGAAGGCGCGCAGCTGCGCCGGCATCCCGCCGAAGCGCGTCGGCGCGGAGAAGAGGTAGGCGTTGGCCCATTCCATGTCGTCGGACGTGGCGACCGGGATCGAGGCGGCCTTCTCGACCTCGGCCTTCCAGCCGTCCTGGCTCTCGATGGCTTCCTTCGGCGCGGTTTCGGCGACGCGACGGAAGCGCACCTCGGCGCCCGCCTCGCGCGCGGCCTCGGCGGCCACCTCGGCCATGCCGTGATTGGTGCCGTAGGACGAATAGAAGATGACGGCCAGTCTGACGCTCATTGCGATGCTCCCTTGCGTTCGGGCAGCACCTAGCGCGGCGCCCGTCCGCAGGCCAGCCGACGGGTCGCACAGCGGATGTGCGGGCTCACCCCGTCGCGTCGCGCCAGCGGTTGACGATCGGGTAGCGGCGGTCGAGCCAGAACGCGCGCGACGTGAGGCGGGGTCCGGGGGCGGACTGGCGACGCTTCCATTCGGAGGCGTAGACCAGCCATTCGACGCGGCGGACGACCTCGGCGTCGAAGCCCTCGGCCACGAGGTCGGCCACCGAGGCGTCACGGTCGACGAGGCCCTCGAGCACGGCGTCGAGCACCTCGTAGGGCGGCAGGCTGTCGTCGTCGCGCTGGTTCGCGCGCAGCTCCGCCGTGGGCGGCTTGTCGATGATGCGCGGCGGCACGACCACGCCCGCGGGGCCGCGCATCCACGGCCGGTGCGCGGCGTTGCGCCAGCGGCAGGTCTCGAACACGCGGGTCTTGTAGAGATCCTTGATCGGGTTGTAGCCGCCCGCCATGTCGCCGTAGATCGTGGCGTAGCCGACCGCGACCTCGGACTTGTTGCCGGTCGTGAGCAGCATCGCGCCCGTCCGGTTCGACAGCGCCATCAGAAGAAGCCCGCGCAGGCGCGACTGGATGTTCTCCTCGGCGATGCCGGGCACGCCGCCGTTGAAGAGCGGCTCGAGCGCCTCGGTCACGGCGGCACGCGGGCCGTCGATCGCGATCTCGTCGAGCCGGCAGCCGATGGCCCGGGCGGCGGCCTCGGCATCCTCGCGCGAGGATTGCGCGGTGAACTCCGAGGGCAGCAGCACGCAGCGCACGTGCTCCGGCCCCACCGCATCGGCCGCGATGGCGGCGACGAGCGCGCTGTCGATCCCGCCCGAGAGCCCCAGGAGCACATGCGCGATGCCCGATTTGCCGAGGTAGTCGCGCAGGCCCGTGACCATCGCGCGGTAGTCCTGCTCCCAGTCGGACGGCAGCGTGGCGCGCGCGCCCGGCGCCGCGCGCCAGCCGTCCGGGCCGTCCTCGAAGTCGACATGCGCGAGGCCCGTCTCGAACACCGGCATCTGCACCGCGAGCGCGCCGCCGGGGTTGAGGACGAACGAGCCGCCGTCGAACACCTGGTCGTCCTGCCCGCCCACCATGTTGAGGTAGACGAGCGGCAGCGCGGTCTCGATCACGCGGCCCACCATCAGCCCCATCCGCACGTCGAACTTGCCCCGGTGATAGGGCGACCCGTTCGGCACGAGGAGGATCTCGGCACCCGTCTCGGCCAGCGTCTCCGCCACGTCGGCGTACCAGGCATCCTCGCAGATCGGCGTGCCGATCCGGAGCGGGCCGATGCGGTAGGGTCCGCTGACGGCGCCTCTGTCGAACACGCGCACCTCGTCGAACACGTCCTTGTTCGGCCGGTGGTGCTTGAGCACGCGCGCCGCAACGCGGCCTTCGTGGAGGACGTGCCAGGCGTTGTAGAGCCGGTCACCGTCGCGCCACGGCCCGCCGATGCCGAGCGCCGGGCCGTCGGCGCAGTCCGCCGCCAGCGCCTCGATCGCCGCCATCGCTTCCGCGGCGAAGGACGGGCGAAGGATCAGATCCTGCGTCTGGTAGCCGGTGACGAACATCTCCGGCAGCGCCACCATGTCGGCGCCCGCCGTCTTCGCGTCCGCCCAGGCCTGTCGCGCGAGGTCCGCGTTGCCGGCGATGTCGCCCACGGTCGGGTTCAGCTGCGCGAGGGTGAGGCGAAAACGGGCGGCCATCGGCTCCTCCGGGGTGATGCGGGTTCTTACCAGACCGGACGCGGAGGGAAAGGGACGCGCCGGTTGTCACGTTGGCGCGGCTTTCGTATCATCGGGCGATCTTCGACGGGGGGCTGCATGGCACTGAACTTCGGGAAGCCGCACGCGGGCGCCCGCCGCCGGCGCGTTCTGGCGCTGGCGGTGGCGGGGTTCGCGGTTGCGGGCGGCATCGCGGCGCAGGACGTCACCACGCCAGCGGCCGAGGCGCCGGCCGCCGACGGCCCGGTCCTGACCAAGCAGTACGAGAACGGCGGCATCTATCAGGGCACCTTCCGCGACGGGCTTCGCGAGGGCACCGGCAGCTACGAGCTGCCGAACGGCTACAAGTATACCGGCGAGTGGAAGGCCGGCGAGATCTCGGGCCAGGGCCGCGCGGTGTTTCCCAACGGCTCGGTCTACGAAGGCGGCTTCGCGGCCGGCCAGCCCGACGGGACCGGCCGGATGACCTTTGCCGACGGCGCCACCTACGAAGGCGCCTGGAAGGGCGGCGAGATGACCGGCGAAGGCACCCAGCGCTACGCCAACGGCGTCGTCTACCAGGGCGGCTTTGCCAACGCCGTCCACGACGGCCGCGGCACGCTGACCGATCCCTCGGGCTACAGCTACGCCGGCGACTGGAAGGGTGGCCAGCAGGAGGGTCAGGGCACCGTCGCCTACGACGACGGCACGCGCTACGAGGGCGGGCTCGCGAACGGCGAGCGGCAGGGCCAGGGCACGCTCACCCTGCCGGACGGACGCATCTACGCCGGGCCATGGGACAAGGGCCAGATCACCGGCGAGGGCACGCTGAAGCTGCCGGACGGCGGGCACTACGAGGGCAGCTTCGCCAACGGGCTTCGCGATGGTTCGGGCCGCATGACCTACGCCAACGGCGATGTCTACGAAGGCGGGTTCACCGCCGACCGCCGCGACGGCACCGGCACGCTCACGACGCCGGAGAAGCTCGTCTACACCGGCGCCTGGTCGGGCGACGCGATCGCGGGCCAGGGCCGCATCGCCTATCCCGACGGCTCGGTCTACGAGGGCGGCTTCCGCGACGGCGTGGCCGACGGCACCGGCACGATCCGCTACCCCGACGGCAGCAGCTACGCCGGCCAGTGGCAGGCCGGTGCCATCACGGGAAGCGGCCGGGCGACCTACGCCGGCGGGCAGGTCTACGAGGGTCAGCTCGTCTCGAGCCGCCCCGAGGGCCAGGGCACCATGACGCAGCCCGACGGCAGCCGCTACGAGGGCCAGTGGTCCGGCGGCAAGCGCAACGGGCCCGGCATCGCGACCTATCCCGACGGCACCGTCTACCGCGGCGAGTTCGTCGACGACCGCCGCGAGGGGCTCGGCACGATCACCATGCCCGATGGCTTCAGGTACTACGGCCAGTGGAAGGCGGGCGTGTTCGACGGGACCGGCATCGCGACCTACCCCGGCGGCGACGTCTACGAGGGCAGCTTCTCGGGCGGCAAGCAGGACGGCGCCGGGACGCTCGACTACGCCACCGGCCAGCGCGTCTCGGGGCAGTGGCAGAACGGCGTTCCTCCCGGCGCGACGGTAAGCCCCAACGTGCCCGCTCCCGTGCCCGCTCCCGCGGCGCCGCCCGCGAACTGACACCCGACCGCACGATTGAACCTCCGCGGCGTCGCGACTAGGTTCCGGGCACCGCCCCCGAAAGGATGCCCGCCATGCGCGACGAGACCCCGAACAGCTGGGAAGCCCGCGCCGACGCGGCGTCGCTCTACGGCTTCACCGACCTGCCCTCCGTCGAGGCGAGGGGCGCTACCGTGCTCACCCACGGCGAGGGGCCGTACGTGTTCGACGTTCACGGCCGGCGCTACCTCGACGCCAATTCGGGGCTCTGGAACATGGTCGCGGGCTTCGACCACCCGGGGCTGATCGCCGCCGCCAAAGCTCAGTACGACCGCTTTCCGGGCTACCACGCCTTCTTCGGGCGGATGTCGGACCAGACGGTGATGCTGTCCGAGAAGCTCGTCGAGGTCTCGCCGTTCGACCGCGGCCGGGTGTTCTTCACCAACTCGGGGTCCGAGGCGAACGACACGATGGTGAAGATGCTGTGGTTCCTGCACGCCTCCGAGGGCGCGCCGGAACGCCGCAAGATCCTCACCCGCGTCAACGCCTACCACGGCGTCACCGCCGTCTCCGCCTCGATGACCGGCAAGCCCTACAACGCCGTCTTCGGCCTGCCGCTGCCGGGGTTCATCCACCTCACCTGCCCGCACTATTGGCGCTATGGCGCGGAGGGCGAGACCGAGGCCGCGTTCACCGCCCGCCTCGGCGCCGAGCTCGAGGCCACCATCCTCGCGGAGGGCCCCGAGACCATCGCGGGCTTCTTCGCCGAACCGGTGATGGGCGCGGGCGGCGTGATCCCGCCCCCCGAGGGCTACTTCCAGACCGTGCAGCCGATCCTCGCGCGCCACGGCATCCCGCTCATCGCCGACGAGGTCATCACCGGCTTCGGGCGCACCGGCAACCTCTGGGGCTGCGAGACCTACGGCTTCGTGCCCGACGCGATCATCTCGTCGAAGAACATCACCGCGGGCTTCTTCCCGATGGGCGCCGTGATCCTCGGGCCGGGGCTCGGCGACCGGCTGCAGGCCGCCGCCGAGCGCATCGAGGAGTTCCCGCACGGGTTCACCGCCTCGGGCCATCCCGTCGGCTGCGCCATCGCGCTCGCCGCCATCGACCTCGTGACGGGCGGGCTCCTCGACGCCGTGCGCGCGCTCACGCCGCGCTTCGAGGCCGGCATGGCCCGCCTCGCCGAGCACCCGAACATCGGCGAATGGCGCGGCAAGGGCCTGATGGGCGCGCTCGAGGCCGTCCGCGACAAGGCGACCAAGACGCCCTTCGAGGGCCGCCTCAGCGTCTCCGAGCGCATCGCCAACGCCTGCACCGACCACGGCCTGATCTGCCGCCCCCTCGGCCAGGCCATCGTCCTCTGCCCCGCCTTCATCATGACCGAGCCGCAGACGGACGAGATGTTCGACAAGCTGGAAGCGGCGCTGGGGGCGGTGTTTTGGGAGGTGGGGTAGAGACAGATTGTGCTTAACACAAACATGACTTTTTCAAATCAGAAGCCAGGGGAGACCTGCCGGTTTCATGCCAGACCTAGCCTTATTCAATTCACGGCTTTGTGAGTTGATTTTACTCAATTGGCTCAAAATATCTTTATCGTCGGCGGCAATTATGGTCACGAACAGAGTATAGTGGAACGAGACGCAAGCAGCTAGGAACCCATTTTTATCGTATTGATATCGTAGCGAGTACTGCTCTCCTGAAACTTTTTTTCCTTGCTGCAACTCAGCACGGTTCGGCAGCATGTTACAGAGCGACTCGTATCGAACGGGCGCCATTGAGGTACGCGTCGACCACTCCTGAAACTGAAGACCCTCTGGTCTTAAAGGACGTCCAAGGATGGCATTGTATGTGGCCAATGCAACCTTAGCTGAGAATAAATCTAGATTGCGTTTAGTATTATATCCATTCATCGGCGACGTGCGAACTTGCCGGATAAGTCCATTAACGTTTACCAGCTCGATAGTTCCGCGATCGTCCAAATAGAGTTCTTCCAGCACCCCAGGAGCATATGTTCGCATTATGGAAATTAGCTTAAGATTTGACTCAAACTTCCACGCTGGCGCGCCGTCTACTTCAATTTTGGCTATGAACTAGGGTCAGGACTCATAGCCAGAACATGACGACGGCTGCGAGGGCGCAGGCTGAGAGGAAGAGGTCGGCGCATCTGTCGTAACGGGTAGCGATCCTGCGCCAGTCCTTGAGGCGGGCAAATGCGTTTTCGATCAGATGGCGCTGGCGGTAGAGGACGGTGTCGTGCGGGATCGGAACCTTTCGGCATTTCCGGGACGGAATGCATGGCTGAATATCTCGTTCGATCAAGGCGTTGCGGAACCAATCGGCATCATAACCCCGATCAGCCAGGAGAACTCTGGCGGACGGCAGCGAGGACAGGAGCGCCCGCGCCCCGATATAGTCGCTGGTCTGACCCGCGCTTAGGAACATGCCGATCGGTCGTCCCCTGCCGTCGGTCACGGTGTGCAACTTCGAGTTCAGTCCGCCCTTGCTGCGCCCGATGAACCGACTGGCCCCCCCTTTTTGCCCTGCAGGCTGCAGGCGGTTCGGTGTGCCTTGAGGTGCGTGGCATCGACCATCAAGGTCTCGCGCTCGCGGCCCTCTGCGGACAGTTCGGTCAGGATGCGAGCGAAGACTCCCAGTCGGCTCCAGCGGACCCAACGATTGTAGAGCGTCTTCGGCGGGCCATAGGCGGCAGGCGCGTCTCTCCACCGCAAGCCATTGCGATGGATAAAGATAATCCCACTCAGCACCCGCCGGTCATCGACCCTTGGCTTGCCGTGGGACAGCGGGAAGAACGGCTTGAGGCGCTCCATCTGAGCCTCCGTCAGCCAGAACAGATCGCTCATGCGGCACCTCCACGATGCCGACAGAGATTCAGAAGAACGCTGCGCATGAAAGCGGTTTAACGGGTCCTGATTCTAGTCACTTCAAGAGGCTTCAAGCTCCACAAGTCATGGCGGTGACTGTCTCACTTGGTCGTTAAGGCCGGCTATCCCGCCAGAGCCTGCAGCAGCCGCGCCCAAGCGACGAGACCGGTGCGGAGGCTTGCGAGGCGGAAGAACTCGTTGGGCGCGTGATAATCCTCGTCGGAGGTCGAGAACGAGAAGAACACCGTCCCCGCGCCGAGGTGCCGCGCGAAGACCTCGCCGACGGGGATCGTGGCGCCCATCGCGACGCGGAGCGGGCGCGCGCCGAGGAGGCCCTCGAGCACGTCCTCGGCCAGGGCGAGCGCGGGCAGGGCAGGGTCGAGCGCGAACGCCGGGGTGCCGGGGCCGTGCGGCGTGACCTCGAGCCGGCATCCGGGCGGCAGGACGGCAGCGAGATGCGCCGCGATGGCGTCCCGCACAGCCTCGGGCCGTTGCCCGGCGACGAGGCGGCAGGTGAGCTTGGCCGTGGCGCGCGCCGGAATGACGGTCTTGGTGCCGGCACCCTGGTAGCCCGCGGCGAGGCCGTTGATCTCGAGCGTCGGCTCGAGCCACTGCCGGGTCAGGAGCGCCGCGCCGGTCGGCATCTGCGTGGGGCGCGGGGCGCCGATGCCATCGTAGTAGCCGCCCGCGTCGAAGCCCGCCCTTCGGATCGCCTCGGCGATGGCGGGATCGGGCGGACGGGTGCCGTCGTGGAAACCGGGCACGGCGACACGACCGTCCGCGTCGTGAAGCCGCGCCAGCATCGCCACGAGCGCCTGGCCCGCGTTGGGCGCGCTGCCGCCGTGGCGCCCGGAATGCAGATCCTTGCCCGCCCCCGTCACGGTCACGTCGAGCGCCACGAGGCCGCGGCTCGCCACCGTGACCGAGGGCAGGTCCGCGCGCCACATCGCGCCGTCCGCCGACAGCACCACGTCGCAGGCGAGCCGGTCGCGGAGCCGGGCCACTGTGGCGTCGAGATGCGGGCTGCCGGTCTCCTCCTCGGCCTCGATGAGCACCTTGAGGTTGACCGGCGGCACGCCCTCGACCGCCGCCAGCGCCCGGATCGCCCAGATGGCGACCATCAGCGGGCCCTTGTCGTCGGAGGCGCCCCGGGCGTAGAGCCGGTCGTCGCGCACCTCGGGCTCGAACGGCGGCGAGGCCCAGGCTTCCATCGGCTCGGGCGGCTGCACGTCGGCGTGGCCATAGACGAGGACGGTCGGTGCGCCGGGGGCCGCCAGCCATTCGGCGACCACGGCCGGATGCCCGCCGGTCTCCACGATCTCGACCGTCGGAAAGCCCGCGCCCCGGAGCGCATCGGCGGCGAAGGCCACCGCGCGGCGGACCTCGGGGGCGAAGGCGGGATCGGTGCTGACGCTCGGGATGCGGCAGAACGCGGCGATGGCCTCGACCGCCTCGGCCTCGTGCCGGGCGAGCCAGTCCTCGACCGCACCCGTCACTTGCCGCCGTCCACGCCGAGCGTCTCGCCGGTGATCCAGGAGGCGGCACCCGAGGCGAAGAACAGCGCCGCATGGGCGATGTCGGCGGGCGTGCCGAGCCGCCGCATCGCGATGCCCGCGAGGAGCGCCTCCTGCCCGGCCGGGCCCATCGCCTCCCATTGCCGCCCCGTCGTGGGGTTCGAGAGCACGAAGCCGGGTGCGATGCAGTTCACCGTGATGCCGTGGGGCCCGAGCTCGTGCGCGAGCTGGCGCGTGAGCCCGATCTGCCCGGCCTTGGCGCTGGCGTAGGCCTGGATGCCGGTGAGGCTGATGGTGCGGCCGGCGCCCGAGGAGATGTTGACGACCCGGCCGCGGCCGCGGGCCTTCATCGCGGGCACGAGCGCCTGCGTCATCCAGAATGCACCGGCGAGGTTGGCGTCGAAGATCGCCTGCCAGTCGCCGGGCCCGATGTCCTCGAGCGGGCGCCCGACCTGGCCGCGCACGCCGCCGGCGCAGTTGACGAGGATGTCGGCGTCGATGTTCGCCATCGCGGCCTGCACCGCGGCGCGGTCGGCCACGTCGAAGGCGCGGGTCTCGCAGCCGAGCGCGCCGAGGCCGGCCGCGTCGATGTCGCAGGCGATGACGGCGGCGCCCTCGGCGGCAAAGGCCTCGGCGATGCCGCGCCCGATGCCCTGCGCGGCCCCGGTGACGACGGCGACATGGCCCGCGAAGCTCATGCGGGCACGCCCCGGCCGAGCTCGGCGACGTTGCCGCGCGCCAGCGGCCGCGCGCCCGCCTCGATCTCGCCGATCATCGCGAGGAGCCGCGCGGTCAGCGGCACGGGCAGGGCGTGGCGCGCTGCGGCCTCGAGGATGGCGCCGAGCTGCGGCTCGGCCTCGGTCTTGCGGCGGCGCACGGCGAGGTCGCGCCAGATGCCGGAGTGCGTCTTGGTGGAGCGGCGGTTGTGCGCCACCATGTCGTCGAACGACCGCGCGACGGCGGCGGCGCCGGCACCGGGCGCGAAGGCGGCGGGGTCGAAGCCGTCGAAGGCCTCCGTCGCGATGCCCTCGGCGGCGGCGACCGCGCCGACCTCGCTGCCGAGGCGCGCGAGGACCGGGCGCGCGGCGGGATCGTCGAGCACGTCGGCGATGCTTTCGTCGGTCAGCGCGGTGGCGAAGAGGAGCGCGCCGTAGACGAGCTTGCCCCAGAGGAAGCCTGCGATGTTGTCCGTGAGCCGGGCGCGGGGCTCGAAGGCGAGGAGGAGCCGGTGCAGCGCCTCGACGCGCGGCGTGCGCGCGCCGTCCATCTCGCCGACCACGACGGCGCCGCGCCCGCCGTAGGTGACATGGCCCGGCCCGAGGTAGTCCGCGCCGAAGTTGACGAAGGCGCCGACGGTCCGCTCTCGGCCCACGACGCGGGCGATCACCGCTTCGTTGAGCCCGTTCTGCGCCGAGACGACCGCGCCGTCCGGTGCGAGGTGCGGCGCCAGCGCCTCGGCGGCGGCCGCCGTGGCGAGCGCCTTGACGCAGAGGAACACCGTGCCGAACGTGCCCGCGAGGTCTTCGGGCACGAACGCGGGCGCCTCGATCACATCCTCGAAGATCGGGCCGGTGATGCGGAGCCCGTCCGCCCGGATCGCCGCCACATGGTACGCCGCCGTGTCAACGAACGTCACCTCGCGTCCGGCCCGCAGGAACGCCGCGCCGAGCGTGCCGCCGATGGCGCCCGCACCCCAGACCAGGATCATTCCCAGCCGCCCTCGAGGAGCGCCCGCGTCTCGGCCACCGCGACGTCCCAGATCGCCTGCATCTCGGCGTCGGCGCGCTGGTAGTAGCCGCCGAAGTTGCCGTCGCCGAGATAGGCGCGCACGGCCTTCGGCCCCATCACGCGCATCCGCTCGAAGTCGATCATCGGCTTGCGCTGCTCGGGCAGCACCTCGTCCGCGAGCCGCGTCCAGGGGAAGTTCTCCATCCAGGACGCATGCGAGGCGACGGGGTCGATCTCCTGCACCTTGGCGTAGGTTTGGGGCGCGTTCCACCAGTTGTGGAACTTCACCGCGGTGCCCGGCGTGTCGGCCATCCACTCGGTCGCAAGCGTCGCCGCGGGGCCGTTGCCGCCGTGGCCGTTGACGATCAGAATGCGGCGGAAGCCCTGCGCCGCCAGGCTGTCGAGGATGTCGCGCACGAGGCGCGCGTAGGTCTCGAGCCGCAGGCTGACCGTGCCGGGATAGGCGAGGAAGTAGGGCGTGAGCCCATAGGGCACGACCGGGAACACCGGCACGCCGAGAGGCGCGGCGGCTTCGGCCGCGACGCGCTCGGACAGGATCGTGTCCACCGCGAGCGACAGGCCCGCGTGCTGCTCGGTGCTCCCGAGCGGCAGGACGGCGCGGTCGTCGTCCTTGAGCCATGCCTCGACGCGAGACCAGCTCATCTCGGAGACTTTCATCAGGCTTCCTTTCGCTCGGGCATCTGCGGCCTTGCGCCGAGGCGCGGGGCCACGAGGCGTTCCACGTCGCCGGGATCGGGGATGTGACGGTATTCGATGACCTCGGCGCCGCCACCCGCAGCCGCAGTCTCGGCGCCGGTCGAGAGCACCAGCACGTCGGCGCGGGCGCGGGCCCCCGCGAGGGCAGGGTCGTCGAGGCAGAGCGTGGTGACGTCGCCGACATGCGCCGCGAACCGGCGCAGGCCCAGCGCCAGGATCGGCAGGAAGTCGGCGAACCGCGACACCGCCACGACGCGCGCCAGCGGATCGATCGAGGCGAGCGCCAGGCGCGTCGCCTCGGCGGGAATGAAGCGGAGGAGCAGCACCGGCACCCCCGGCAGGAGTGCCGCGAGATCCTCGCCGATGTTGGCGAAGCTGAGCACGAGCGCCGCCGACGTCACGCGCGCGCGCACCGCGGCGTCACCCTGCAGCGCCGCCAGCGTGATCGGCTCGACGCGGCGCGCGACCTGCCCGGAGACGCAGCAGGCATAGCGCGCCGTCGCCTCGGCGAAGAGCCCGACCATGACGATCGCCGGCCGCGCGCCCTCGCCCGCCCGCCAGCCGGCGCGCGCAGCAATCAGCGCCGCGGCGTCATGAGGTGCCATGCCGGCCTCGACGGCCGCGTCGTAGACCGCGTCGATGCCGAGGCGAAGCGCATCCGCCGCGGGTCGCGCGCCCGCGGCCACATAGGTGCCGGCGCCGGCGCGCGACGCCACGAGACCCGCCGCCTTCAGGCCCGCATAGACCGCGGCGACCGTCATCGGCGCCACGCCTGCGCCCCGCGCGAGCGCGCGCACCGAAGGCAGCGCCGCACCGGGGGCGAGCGTCCCGAAGGCGATGTCGTGCTCGATGGCGGCGCGAAGCTGCTGGCGCACCGGCATCGCGCGCGTCCTGTCGATCGTGATCCGCATCGGGTGTCCGCTCCGGCTGTGCCACAGGATGAGCATGGTTCGGCCACCGGGCACAAGATTATTGCGCTGTCCCTAGAACGGATGCCCCACCTCGCTGCAAATCTCAATATTCCCTTGCATGACGGGCGACGAAGCGTTCCGATGTTCTGGAACATTTCGAGAGAGGGGACACTCATGCGGATCTTGTCGGCGGTTTCGGCGGCGGCCCTGGCGGCGGCGATGCTCTGCTCGGGCGGCGCCGCGGCGCAGGAACGCGGCGGCGTGATGACCTACGGGCGCTACGCCGACAGCCTGTTCCTCGACCCGGTGCTCAACGACGCCAACGTCGACATCTGGATCCTGTCGAACCTCTACGACACGCTCCTGTTGCCGACCGACGACGGGCAGGGCGTCAAGGCCGGGCTCGCGACGGAGTGGAACGTCTCCGACGACGGCATGACGGTGATGGTGAAGCTGCGCGACGGGATCATGTTCTCGGACGGCTCGCCGATCACCGCGAAGGACGTGGCCTGGTCGCTGAAGCGCGCGGCGACGCCCGACAACGGCATCTGGGGCTTCCTGATCTCCTCGATCGAAGACGTGACGGCGGGCGACGGCGGCATGGTGACGATCAAGCTCAACCGCCCCGATCCCGCGATCATCCCGGCGCTCACCGTGTTCAACACCGCGATCATGCCCGAGGCGGCCTTCGAGGCCGAGGCGGGGGCGACCGACGCGGAGAAAGCGCAGGCGTTCTCGGCGCATCCGATCGGGTCGGGGCCGTTCATGCTCGCCTCCTGGGAGCGCGGCGCGACGATGAAGCTCGTCAAGAACCCGCACTACTGGGACAAGGGCGCGGACGGGGAGCCCCTGCCCTATCTCGACGGCGTGACCTTCGAGGTGATCCCCGACGACGCGACGCGCATCCTCCGCCTGCAGTCGGGCGGTCTCGACGGGGCGGAGTTCATCCCCTACGCGCGCGTCGCCGAGCTGAAAGGCGCGGACGGCATCGAGATGGAGCTCTTCCCCTCGACGCGGATCGAGTACGTCACGCTCAACGTCCGGCCCGAGATCGAGGGCAAGGCGAACCCGCTGTCGAACCTCAAGGTGCGGCAGGCGCTGAACTACGCGACCAACAAGGAGGCGATCATCCAGATCGTCACGCAGGGCGTCGGCTCGCCGATGACTTCGTTCATGTCCTCGGCGACGCCGCTCCACACCGGCGACGCGCCGCTCTTCCCGGTCGACGTGGAGAAGGCCAAGGCGCTGATGGCGGAGGCGGGCTTCCCCGACGGGTTCTCGACCTCGATCCTGACGCTCGCGGGCAACCAGGACGAGATCGGGATCTCGACGGCGCTGCAGCAGATGTGGGCGCAGATCGGCGTGACGCTCGAGATCCAGCAGGTCGACAACGCGACGCGGACGCAGAAGTACCGCGACGGCACGTTCACCATGCGTGCCGGGGCCTGGACGGACGACATCGCCGATCCGAACGAGATCACCTCGTACTTCGCCTATTCCCCGACGATCGAGTCGCAGCACTCGGGCTGGAAGAGCGACGAGGTGGACCAGCTCTTCGAGGCGTCGCAGAGCGAGACCGACGAGGCCAAGCGCGCCGAGCAATACGCGCGCATCCAGGAAATCTACAACGCCGAGGGACCGATCGTGCCGCTCTACCAGACGCCCTATCCGGTGGCGCTGTCGCCGAAGGTGAAGGGGTTCGTGCAGATCCCGCTCGGCAACAACATCTTCCGCGGCGCCTGGCTCGAGAAGTAGCGGCGCCCGCGCGAGGCCTCCGATGCTCGTCCACGTCGCGCGCCGGCTCCTGCAGCTCATCCCCACGTTCGCGTTCATCCTGCTCGCGGTGTTCTTCCTGGTGCGGCTGCTGCCCGGCGGCCCCGCGAGCGCCATCCTCGGCGACCGCGCGCTCGATGCCGACGTGGCGCGGATCAACCGCGAGCTTGGCCTCGACCGGCCGGTCTGGGTGCAGTTCGCGGTCTTCGTGCGGTCGGTGGCGACGGGGAACCTCGGCGACTCGATCCACCTCCATGTGCCGGTCGCCGATCTCGTCGCGCGGCGGCTGCCGATCACCATGCTGCTCACGCTGATGGCGGCGCTGATCGCGGTGGTGCTCGCGGTGCCGCTGGCCTTCGTCGCGGCGCTCCGGCGCGACCGCTGGCAGGACCAGGCGATCCGCGGCGCGTTCCAGGTCGGGCTCTCGATGCCGGTGTTCTACCTTGGGCTCATCCTCCTCAACATCTTCGGTGCGCGGCTCGGCTGGTTCCCGGTCGGCGGCTACGGCGAGGGGTTCCTCGGCCATGTCGGGCACCTCTTCCTTCCCGCGCTGACGCTGGCGCTGAGCCTCTCGGCGATCCTGATGCGGAACCTGCGCGCCGCGATCGTCGGCGTCGTCGATGCCGAGTACGTCGCCTTCGCGCGCGCCAAGGGGCTCCGGCCCCGGCTGGTGCTGGCGCGGCACGTGCTGCGGAACGCGCTGATCTCGACGGTGGCGCTCTTCGGGCTCTCGGTCGGCACGCTCCTCGGCGGGGCGGTCATCACCGAGACGGTGTTCGCGATCCCGGGCGCGGGGCGGCTGATGGTCGACAGCATCTACGGGCGCGACTACCCGGTCGTCCAAGGGCTGACGATCGCGCTCGCGGTGATCGTGTCGCTGACGTTCCTCGCGACCGACCTCGTGCAGACCTGGCTCGACCCCCGCGTGCGCCGGTGACGGTCCTCGCGCGCGCCCGCCGCCCCGCGCGGCGTCTCCCGCGCGCGCTCGTCGCGGGCGGCGCCCTCCTCGGCGCGAGCCTCGTGGTCGCGGTGTTCCCCGCCGCGTTCGCGCCCTACGATCCCATCGCCTTCGACTACGGCGCGCTGATGGCGCCGCCGAGTGCCGCGCACTGGTTCGGGACCGACAACTTCGGGCGCGACGTGCTCTCCCGCGTGATCCATGCCTATACGGTGGACATGCAGATCGCGCTCTTCGCGACCGTGTTCCCCTTCGTCTTCGGCACCCTCACCGGCGCGCTCGTGGGCTATGTCGGCGGCATTGCCGAGACGCTCTTCGGGCGCGTCGTCGATGCGGTCATCACCTTCCCGTTCCTCGTCCTCGTCATCGCCATCGTGTCGGTGCTGGGGCCGGGGCTCGGCAACATGTACATCGCGGTCGGGATCGTGGGCTGGGTGTTCTACGCGCGCATCGTGGCGTCGGAGGTCCGGGTGCAGAACCGGCTCGACTACGCCGACGCGGGCCGCGCGATGGGCTACACCCACGCGCGGATCATCTTCCGGCATCTCCTGCCCAACGCGATCACGCCCGCGGTGGTCTACTGGATGACCGACATGGCGCTCGCGATCCTGCTCGGCTCGAGCCTCGGCTACCTCGGGCTCGGGGCGCAGCCGCCGACCGCGGAATGGGGCGTGCAGATCGCCGACGGCAAGAACTTCATGGCGACGGCCTGGTGGATCTCGGTGTTCCCGGGCCTCGCCATCGTGCTGACAGGGCTCGGCTTCAGCCTCCTCGGCGACGGGCTGGCCGAGCTGCTCAGGACGAAGCGTTGAGCCGAGCGGCGCTCGAGGTGCGGGGCCTCAGGACCGTGCTGCCGGGCGGGCTCGCGGCGGTCGATGGCGTGTCGTTCGACGTGCGGCCGGGCGAAATCCTCGGGCTCGTCGGCGAAAGCGGATCGGGCAAGAGCCTGACGCTGCGGACCATCCTCGGGCTCCTGCCGCCGGGCGCGGAGGTGGCCGGGAGCGCGCTCTGGGACGGCGCGGACCTCGTGACGATGGCGCCCGCGGCGCTGCGCCGGGTGCGCGGCGGCGCCATCGCGGCGGTGTTCCAGGAGCCGATGACGGCGCTCAACCCGGTGCTGACGGTCGGCCGGCAGATCGACGAGACGCTCCGCGCGCACACCCCGCTCGACCGCCGCGGCCGGACGGCACGGGCGCGCGAGCTGATGGACCGCGTGGGCATCCCCGACGCCGCCCGCCGGCTCGGCGAGTACCCGCACCAGTTCTCGGGCGGCATGCGGCAGCGTGCGATGATCGCCATAGCACTCGCGGGCAACCCGAAGCTCCTCCTCGCCGACGAGCCGACGACAGCACTCGATGTGACCATCCAGGACCAGATCCTGCACCTCCTCCTCGACCTTCGCGACGCGCTCGGGATGAGCGTCGTGCTCGTCACCCACGACCTCGGCGTGGTGGCCGCGACCTGCGACCGGATGGCGGTGATGTACGCGGGCCGCATCGTCGAGACCGGGCCCGTGGGGCCGGTGTTCGCGTCCCCCTGCCACGCCTACACGCGCGGGCTTCTGGGCTCGGTGCCGCAGGCGGGGACGGAGCGCAGCGTGCTCACCGCCATCGAAGGCGCGCCGCCGGGCCTCGGCGACATGCCGCGGGGCTGCGCGTTCCACCCCCGCTGCGGCTTCGCGACCGAGCTCTGCCGGACCGACCGGCCCGCGCTCGAGGCGCAGGCGCCGGGCCATCTCGCCGCATGCCACCATGCGGCGGAGGTGCGCGCCGCATGACCCCGCCGCTGATCCAGGCAACGGGACTGACGAAGACCTTCGCCATCCCCTACGGCCTCGCGAACCGCCTCGCCGGAGAGCCGGCCCGAGCCGTCCATGCGCTCAACGGCGTGAGCTTCGAGGTGCGGCGCGGCGAGACGCTCGGCATCGTCGGCGAGTCGGGCTGCGGCAAGTCCACGCTGGCGCGCTGCCTCGTGCGGCTCCTCGACCTCGACGGCGGGCGGATCGACTTCAACGGCGCCGACATCGCGGGGCTCTCCGGCAGCGCAAGGCGCGGGTTCAACCGCCGGATGCAGATGGTGTTCCAGGATCCCTACGGCTCGCTCAATCCGCGCATGACGGTGGGCGCGATCCTCGGCGAGGCGCTGCGCGTCCATGCGATGCGGCCGCGGGCGGGGATCGCGGCGCGCATCGGCGAGCTCCTGGCGCTCGTGCGGCTGCCGGCGGACGCGGCGGGACGCTACCCGCACGCCTTCTCCGGCGGCCAGCGCCAGCGCATCGGCATCGCCCGCGCGCTCGCCGTCGAGCCCGAGGTGCTCGTCGCGGACGAGCTCGTCTCCGCGCTCGACGTGTCGGTGCAGGCGCAGGTGGTGAACCTCCTCCTCGACCTGCAGGCGCGGCTCGGGCTCACGGTGGTGTTCGTCGCGCACGACCTGCGGTTGGTGCGGCACATCTCGCACCGGGTGATGGTGATGTACCTCGGCGCGGTGATGGAGACGGGCCCCGCGGAGGCGATCTTCCGCGCGCCGCGGCACCCCTACACGCGCGCGCTCCTCGACGCGGCGCCCGAGCTCGACCCCGCACGGCGGCGCGGCGCCGCGGCCGCGCGCGGCGAAATCCCGAGCCCGGTCGCGCTGCCGCCCGGCTGTCTCTTCGCCGGCCGGTGTCCGTACGTCTTCGACCGCTGCCGCATCGAGCGGCCTCACCTCACCCCGCGCGGCCCGGACCATGCCGCCGCCTGCCACCTGCCCGCCGCCGAAGGAGCCCTGCCGTGACCGAGACCGCGTTCCGCACCCTGATGGGGGAGGTCAACGACATCCTCTGCGCGCTCAACCTCATGGCCTGGGACGCGCGGGTGACGATGCCCGCGGGGGGCGTCGCGGGGCGCGGGCACCAGACCGCGACGCTGACGCGGCTCGCGCGCGACCTCGCGACCGGCGACGCGATGGCGCGCGCCATCGACGGCGCGCGGGCCGAGACGGCGCACCTGCCCGAGACCGACCTCCGCCGCCGCGCGCTCGACCGGGCGGAGGCGGAGATCGGCGTCCTCGCCCGCATCCCGCCCCGCGTCATCGCCGAGATGGCGGGCCTCACCAGCACCGCCAACGCGGCCTGGGTCGCGGCGCGCGCGGCGAACGACTTCGCGTCCTTCGCGCCGGTCCTCGAGCGGATGATGGCGCTTCAGCGCGAGATCGCGGCGGCGATCGGCGGCGCGCATCCCTACGACGCGATGGTCGGGCGCTTCGAGCCCGGCATGACCCACGCGAGGCTGCAGGACATCTACGCGCCGCTCAAGGCAGCGCTCGGACCGCTCATCGAGCGCGCGCGGCAGGCGCCGCCGCGGATGGACTTCCTCGAGCGCCGCTACCCCGTCGCGGCGCAGAAGGCGTTCGCGCTCAAGCTCGCCCGGCGCATGGGCTACGACCTCGGGCGCGGGCGGCTCGACGACACGGTGCATCCCTTCGAGATCTCGATGACCCCCGGCGACGTGCGGATCACCAGCCGCTTCCGCGAGACCTGGCTGCCGGCCGGGCTCTTCGCGCTCTGGCACGAGGCGGGCCACGGCATGTACGAGCAGGGCCTCGACCCTGCGCTCGCGCGCGGCGTCTTCGCGACGGACCTCGCGAACCTCTATGCCGTCGGCGGCGCGAGCTTCGGGATGCACGAAGCGCAGTCGCGGCTCTGGGAGAACCGCGTCGGGCGCGCGCGCGACTTCTGGGCGCTGCATTTCGGCGCGCTGCGCGACACCTTCCCGGCAGAGCTCGCCGACGTGACCGACGCCGAGTTCTGGCGCGCGGTCAACGCGGTGCGGCCGGGGCCGATCCGCGTCGAGGCGGACGAGCTGACCTACGACCTCCACATCATCCTGCGGACGGAGATCGAGGCCGGCCTCGTCGCGGGCGACCTCGCCGTCGCCGACCTGCCGGCGGTCTGGGCGGAGCGGATGCGCGACCTCCTCGGCGTCGAGGTGCCGGACGACACCACAGGCGTGCTGCAGGACGTCCACTGGTCGCACGGCTACCTCGGGTCGTTCCCGACCTACACGCTCGGCAACATCATGGGCGCGCAGCTCTTCGAGGCCGCGACCGCGGCGCCTGCCGTGGCCGGGGGGCTCGCCGCGGGCGACTACGCGCCGCTTCACGGCTGGCTCGGCGACGCCGTCTGGCGGCACGGGCGCTCGCGGACGCCCGAGGAGACGCTGGTGGCCGCGACCGGCCGCGGGCTCGACGCAGGCCCCTACGTTGCGGCGCTGACGGCCAAGGTGGAGGCGCTGACGGCGGGCGACACGAGCTAGGTTGCGCCCGACCTCCCGCGGCTTCACTGTACGGGCACGGACGCGCGGGGGACGCATGACGGTCTGGATCGGCACCAGCTGGAAGATGAACAAGACGCTGCCCGACGCGCGCGCCTTCGCCGAGGCGATCGCCGCGGCGGCGGCGCCCGCAGGCATCCAGCGCTTCGTGATCCCGCCCTTCACCGTGCTCCGCGAGGTGGCGGCGATCCTTGCGGGCACCGACGTGCTCGTCGGCGCGCAGAACATGCACTGGGAGGACGCGGGCGCCTGGACCGGCGAGATCTCCGCGCCGATGCTCGTCGACTGCGGCGCGCAGCTCGTGGAGATCGGCCATTCCGAGCGCCGCGCGCATTTCGGCGAGACCGACGACACGGTCGGGCTCAAGGTCGCGGCGGCGCGGCGGCACGGGCTCGTGCCGCTCGTCTGCATCGGCGAGACGGCGGAGGACAAGGCCGCGGGCCGCGCCGACGCTGTGCTCGCCGCGCAGGTCGAAGCGGCGCTGAGCCGCGTCCACGGCGATGTCACCACGGTCCTTGCCTACGAGCCCGTCTGGGCCATCGGCGAGCACGGCACGCCCGCGAGCCCGGACTACGCGAGCGCCCGGCAGGCGGCGATCGTCGCCACGAGCAGGACGGTCCTCGGCCAGCCGCTCCGGTGCCTCTACGGCGGCAGCGTCAATCCCGGCAACGTCGCGGCCCTCCTCGCCGAGCCGCATGTCGACGGGCTCTTCATCGGCCGCTCGGCCTGGTCGCCGGACGGCTATCTCGACATCCTCGCGCGGGCCGCCCGCGCCATCGAAGGGAGCAGCCCATGAAACTCGCGATCGCCGGCGACAGCGCCGGCGCACCGCTGGCCCGCGCGCTGGCCGAGCACCTGACCGGCCAAGACGGCCTCGACGTCGCCGAGGTGAGCACGCCGCCGGAGGGGGCCGAACCCTACTACGCGAACCTCGCCGACCGGGTGGCGCAGGGCGTGCTCGACGGCACCTACGACCGTGCGATCCTCTGCTGCGGCACCGGCATCGGCGTGGCGCTCTCGGCCAACAAGGTGCCGGGCATCCGGGCCGCGCAGACGCACGACACCTATTCGGCCGAGCGCGCGGCGCTGTCGAACAACGCGCAGATCATCACGATGGGGTCGCGGGTGATCGGGGTCGAGCTCGCCAAGGCGGTGGCGGAGGCCTATCTCGCGGCGAGCTTCGATCCCGACGGTCGGTCGGCGGGCAACGTCGATGCCATCGACGCGCTCGACGCGAAGTATCATCCGAGCTGATCAGAGGCGCATGAGGTTGCGCTCGCGGAGACGCGCCGCGAGCGCGCGGGTCTCGGCGTCGCGGCGCGCGTCGGTCCAGCCGAGCGCCGCGCCCGTGACCTCGGCGACCGCCTCGAGGTCGCGCAGCGTCAGCGCGCCGGTGATGGCGAGCGCCGTGCGGCGCAGCACCACGTCCTCGAGGCGCGCGACGCGCTCGTGCCGCACGATCCAGTCGATCTCCGCGCGGCTGGTCTCGCACGCATCGGGCAGCCGGTCGGCGTCCGTCCAGGCGCCGGCGTGGGCTGCGACGCCGCGGGCGCGGGTGCCGTAGCGCGCGAGGAGCGTGGCGATGCGGGCGGGCGCGAACCCCGAGATGCGCCGCACGTCCTCGGTCCAGGCTGCGCGTGCCGCCTCCGTCGCCGGGTATCCCGCGCCACCGCCGATGGCCATGCCGCGCGTCGAGACCCTTCGGGATGCGCCGAGCCGGCTTAATACCAGGTCGCCGACCTCCTCCGCGAAGCCGCGGAACGTCGTCCATTTGCCGCCCACCAGCGACACGATGGGAAAGGACCGGCCGGCCGCGGGCTCGGCGACGGGTGCCGAATGGTCCCGGCTGACGAGGCCGGGAGCGGTCGCGTCCGATGCGGGCAGCGGGCGGATGCCGCTGTAGGCGTAGACGATGTCGGCCTTCGAGACCGCCACGCCGGGCATCAGTGCGGCGACGCTGGCGACGAGATAGTCGATCTCGGCTTCGGTCGCGCGCACGCCGTCGGGGTCCGCATCGGGGATGTCGGTCGAGCCGACGAGGGCGCGGCCGAGGTGCTCGAACACGAGGCAGATGCGCCCGTCGTCGGCCTCGAAGTAGACCATCCGCCCGCCGAGTGCCGCCACCAGCGCGTCGTTGGCGAGGAGCACGTGCGAGCCCCGCGTGCCGCCGATGAGCCGCGACGGCGCGCCGAGTGCGGCGTTGACGCGGTCGATCCAGGGCCCGGCGGCGTTGACGACGACACGCGGGCGGACGGTCCGGCCGCCGAAGCTCAATGCGCCATCGCCCGTGCCGGTGAGCTCGGTGTAGCTCAGCGCCTCCGAGCGCGGCTCGAGCGCCAGTCCGTCGAGGACGAGCTCGAGCACCAGACGCTCGGGGTAGGCGATGCGCGCGTCGTGGTAGGTGCCCGCGGCGACGATGGCGGGGGTCAGCGCGGGCATCTCGCGGAGCGCCTGCGCCCGTCGGAGGAGACGGTGGCGCGGCAGCACGCGGGCGCGGCGGCCAAAGACGTCGTAAAGCGACAGCCCCGCCTTGACGAGGAGCGCGCCCCGGCTGCGCGGCGCGGTGGTGGCGCCGAGAAGCGTGCGGAGCGCCGCGCCGATGCCGCGCGTCCAGGAGAAGAGCGGGATCAGCGTCGCCAGCGGCGCCACCATGTGCGGCGCGTTCCGCAGCAGGAGGTTCCGCTCGAGCGCCGATTGCGCGACGAGGCGGAACTCGCCGGTCTCGAGGTACTTCAGCCCGCCGTGGATCAGCCGCGAGGGCGCGGCGCTGGTGCCGGAGCCGAAGTCCGCGCGGTCGACGATCAGGCAGGGGACGCCCTGCGCGCAGAGCTCGCGGAAGAGGCCGGCGCCGTTGATGCCGGCGCCGAGGATCACGACGTCGAACGCCTCGGTCATCCGCCCTCCGCCAGCCGCTCGACCTCGGGCCAGAACGGCCGCATCGCCTCGGCGAGCCGCCCGTGGAGACGATAGCGCGCCTCGAGCCCCGCGTCGCCTCGGGGCTCATGGCGCGTGCCCGGCGGCGGCGCCGGTCCGTCGTGGACCGAGGCATAGAGCCCGGCTGCGGCGCCCGCGCAGAGCGCCGCTCCCCAGGCAGCGGGCTCCTCGACGGCGGCCACCGTCACCGGCAGGTCAAGCACGTCGGCGAACATCTGCGCCACGGCGGGGTTGCGCGACACGCCGCCGGTGAGCCGCGCCTCGGTGAAGGCGAAACCCTCGCGAAGCGCGTCGGCGTGATGGCGGTGGTTGAAGGCGATGCCTTCCAGCACGGCACGGAACACGTCGCCCCGGTCGTGCCAGCCGCGCAGGCCGAAGAACGCGCCGCTGGCTTCGGGACCGTAGGGCGACCCGAAGAGGTAGGGGTGGAAGAGCGCCCCCGACGGCCGGGCAAGCGCCGCGTCGATCTCGCCGGCGAGCGCGTCGTGGATGCCCGGTCCGCCCGAGGTCAGCGTCTCGACCATCCAGTCGTAGGCGGCGGTGGAGGCGGGCGAGATCGCCATCGCGTTTGAGGTGCCGGGCGCGATGCCGCTGCGGCAGAACCAGCGCGGGTCGGTCACGGGACGGTCGGAGACGACTTCGTTGATCGAATAGGTGCCCGCGACGATCCCGAGCACGCCCGGCACATGCGCCCCGATCCCGAGCGCCGAGGCGGTGACGTCGTGGAGCCCCGCGGCCACGGGCGTGCCGGCGCGAAGCCCGGTCAGCGCCGCCGCCTCGCGCGTGACATGGCCGACGATCGCTGCGGGATGTGCCACCTCGGGCAGCGCCGTTTCGAGCGCGCCGAGCCCGAAGAGCGCCAGCGCATCGCGGGACCAGCCTTGGGTGCGAACATCGCAGAATGCGGCGCTTGCCTCGGTCCGGTCGGTGCCGATCGTGCCCGTGAGGCAGTACCGGAGCCAGTCCTTGCAGCCGATGACATGCGCGATGCCCGCGTAGCGCTCGGGCGCCTCGACGCGGAGCCAGGCGAGGAGCGCCGCCGGGGACGCGGCATGCGGCACCTGTCCGGTCAGCGGCAGCGCGTCCGCCGCGATGCCATCCGCCTGCCAGCCCGCGACGATGCCGCCCGCCCGGCTGTCGAGCGACAGGATGCCGGGCCCGAGCGGGCGGCCCTGCGCGTCGAGGACGTAGAGCCCGTCGCCATGCGCGGTCGCGGCGACGGCCGCGACATCGCTCGCGGGCCGGCCCCCGCGCTCCAACGCCTCGCGCACCGCCCCGGCCGTGGCGCGCCACAACGTATCCGGGTCGCGCTCGACGTGACGGGGCCGGGGCTTCGACTGCGCCACCCTGCGCCGGGCGAGGCCGAGCACGCGGCCGTCCACGTCGAAGAGCGCTGCCTTGGTGACGGTGAGCCCGCTGTCGATGCCAAGAAGGCTCGGCACTAGAGAAGCCGGATCGGAACGACGGCCGGCGGCGCGCAGCTCTCGCACGCCCGGGCCGCGGCCTCGAAGACGGCCCGCATTGCCCGCGTCGCGTCAGGTACCGGAAGCGCCGCAGGGGCGCTCCCGGTGGTCGCAGATGCGCTCACTCCGACAGGGTGAACGGGCCGGTGTACTTGTCGGTGTTGTCGGGCGTGATGAGGAGGCAGTCGAAGAGCTGCTTCTCGGACGCCACGCCGGTCTCGCCGGTCTTGATGAACGCGTCGGCCTGCTTGACCGCTTCCTTCGAGAACACTGCGACGGGCTGCAGCACCGTGTACTGCATCTCGCCGGCCTTCACCGCGTCCACCGCGTCGGGCGAACCGTCGAAGCCGCCGACCTTGATGTTGGCGAGCTTGCCCGCTTCCTTCAGCGCCGCGATGGCCCCGAGCGCCATCTCGTCGTTGCCGCTGATGACGCCCACGATGTCAGGGTTGGCCTGCAGGAGGCTCTGCATCTTGCTGTAGCCCTGCGTGCGGTCCCAGTTCGCGACTTCCGAGCCCGCCTTCTCGAGGTCCGGGTACTGGCTCAGCACCGTCTCGTAGCCGTTCGAGCGCGTCTGCGCGTTGTTGTCCGAAGGCGCGCCGAAGAGCTCCACGTACGAGCCGCTGTCGCCGACCATCTCGACCCACTGCTGCGCGCCGAGCGCCGCACCTTGCGCGTTGTTGGACACGAGCTGCGCCTTGGCGAGCCCCTCCTCGTTGATCTCGGCGTTGACGAGGAACACCGGGATGTTCGCCGCGATCGCCTTCTTGACCGCGCCGACCGACCCCGAGGCGTTGGCCGGATCGAGGATGATCGCGACCGACTTGTTGGTGATCGCGGTGTCGACGAGGTTGCTCTCCTTGTTGGTGTCGCCGGTGTGGGCGCCGACCGTGGCGGTGTAGCCGAGGCTCTCGGCCTCCGCCTTGGCGGACTGGCCCTCGGTGTACCAGTACGGGTTCGAGGGGTCGTTGACGATGATCGAGATGAGCCCGTCGGCGAAGGCCTGCGAGGCGAACGCGGTCGCGAAGGCGGCGACCGCGAGGCCCTTGATCGGTGTCGGCATGGTGTCTCTCCCTTGGTTGAACTTTCGTCGGCGGTCGGGCGGCTACGAGGCGCGCCTGCGGCCACCGGATTGGATGGAGTTGAGCAGGACCGCGAGCACGATGACGGCGCCGGTGAAGACGGTCTGCCAGTACGAGGACACGCCGACGATGACGAGCCCGTCCGACAGGAAGCCGATGACGAAGGCGCCGAGGAGCGTGCCCCGGACCGTGCCGCGCCCGCCGGTGAGGGCGGCGCCGCCGATGACGACGGCGGCGATCGCGGTCAGCTCGTAGGTGGTGCCCGCGGTCGGGCCGGCGGAGGTGAGCTGCGACGACAGGATCAGACCAGCTATGGCGGCGCAGATGCCCGAGAGCACGTAGACGGAGATCTTTACGCCGCGCACCGGGACGCCGGAGAGCTCCGCCGCGCGCTCGTTGCCGCCCGAGGCGTAGAGCCAGCGCCCGAAGGCAGTCCGGCTCAGCACGAGGCCGCCCGCGAGCGCGATGGCCACGAGGACGATCACGCCGATCGGCACATTGAAGATCCGGTTGAAGCCAAGCCAGTCGAACCCGGTGTTGCCAAGCTCGGGACGCCCGCCGAGGGCGTTGTACGTGAGCCCGTTGGTCATCAGAAGCGCCACGCCGCGCGCGACGTAGAGGACGCCGAGCGTGGCCACGAAGGCGGGCACCTTGAACCAAGCGACGAGGACACCGTTGACGAGCCCGACGAACGCGCCGAGCCCGCAGGTCAGGATCACTACGACCCAGACCGGCGGGTAGAGCACGACGCCGAGCGGCGCCAGCGTCACGCCCTGCATCAGCGCGCCCGCGACCACGCCCGCGAGCCCGAGCGTCGAGCCCACCGAGAGGTCGATGCCGCCGTTGAGGATCACGAGCAGCATTCCCACCGCGAGGATGCCGAAGATCGCGACATGCGACGACATGATGAGGAAGTTCGAGAGCGAGAAGTAGTAGGGCGACAGGAACGAGAACACGAGGATGATGACGATGAGCGCGAAGAACGCGCGGCCCTCGAGGAGCGCGCGCCCGAGGTCGAACCCGGAGCGCTTGCCCGTGGCGGCGGTGTCGGTCATGCGGTCCCCCTCAATGCTGCACGGCCGCGCCGGAGGGCGCCAAGGCGTCGCCGGAGGGCGCCACGGTCTTGCCGGAGGGCGCCACCGCTTCGCCGGAGGCGGCCATGATCTCGTCCTTGGCGGCGCCGGCGGCGAACTCGGCCGAGATGCGGCCGCGGCGCATGACCACGATGCGGTGCGGGATGCCGAGGCACTCCGCCACCTCGGAGGTCGAGAAGAGCACCGCCAGCCCCTGCCGCGCGCGCTCGGCGAGGAGCCGGAACACCTCGGCCTTGGCGCCGACGTCGATGCCGCGGCTCGGCTCGTCGAGGAGCATCACGCGCGGCTCGGTGGCGAGCATCTTGCCGATGACCACCTTTTGCTGGTTGCCGCCCGAGAGCGACCCGATGGCCGCGCCGCCGCTGGCCGAGGTCTTGATGTGGACGCGCTCGATGGCGCTGCCCACGAGGGCGCGCTCGGCCGGCCGCGAGGTCAGGAGCCCTCGCACGAAGCTCGCGATGCTGGCGAGCGAGAGGTTCCGCCCCACGCTCATCGTCTGCACGAGCCCGTCGCGCTGGCGGTCCTCGGGGACGAGGCAGAGCCCCTTCGCGATGCGCTCCGCGATGCCGAGCCGCGCCACGTCCGCGCCCTCGAGGAGCACGCGCCCGCCGGTCGTCGCGAGCCGCCCGGCGACGGCCTCGAGAAGCTCCGTGCGGCCCGCGCCCATCAGCCCGTAGATGCACACGATCTCGCCCGCGCGCACGTCGAGGGAAAGCCGGTCCACGACCGAATAGCCCGAGCCCGCCGCGTCGGCGACGCTGACGTCCTCGATCGCGAGCGCGACCTCGCCGAAGTCGTAGCCCGTCGGCGGCGACCCGAGGTCGAAGTTCTCGCCGACCATGTTGCGGACGATCCATTGCAGGTCGATCTCGCTGGCGTCGGCCCGGGCGGTCATCGCGCCGTCGCGGAGCACGACCGCGAGGTCGGTGATCTCGAGCGCCTCCTCGAGATGGTGCGAGATGTAGACGATGGCGACGCCGCGCGCCGTCAGGTCGCGGATGACCTTGAAGAGCACCTCGACCTCGGCGGCGCTCAGCGCGGAGGTCGGCTCGTCCATGATGAGGATGCGGCTGTCGACCGAGAGCGCGCGGGCGATCTCGACGATCTGCTGCTGGCCGAGGCGCAGGTTCTCCACCGGCGTCATCGGGTCGATGGCCTCCTCGAGGTCGGCCATCAGCGCGCGCGCCTGCCGCGCCTCCTCGGCGAAATCCACGCCGGCGGCGCCGCGGATCTCGCGCCCCATGAAGATGTTGTCGCGGACCGACAGGTTGGGCGCGAGGCTCAGTTCCTGGTGGATGATCGAGATACCGCGGTCGCGCGCCTCGGCGGCGGAGGCGAAGCGCACCGGCGCGCCGTCGAGCACGATCTCGCCCGAGGTGGGGGCGACGACCCCGGAAAGGATCTTCATCAGCGTGGACTTGCCCGCGCCGTTCTCGCCGAAGAGCGTCGTGACCCGGCCGCGACGCACCTCGAAGTTGACGCCCTTCAGCGCGTGGATGCTGCCGTAGGACTTGGCGATGTCGCGCGCTTCGAGCACGACGGCGCCATCGGTTGCAGGCCTGGGTGCCGGCGCGGTCATTGCACGTCGAGCCGGACCGGCGTGACGAGCCAGCTATTGGGATTGACGAGCTTGAACGCCCCCGTGACGGAGATGGTCTTGCCGGTGAGGCTTGCGGTGTCGACGGAGGCCAGCACCTCGGACTTCATCTCGGCGTTGATGGCCGAGCCCGCGTCCTGGTACTCGATCTGGTTCTTGAACTGGCCGAAGGCGATGGTGCCCGTCGCGTCGCGGAGGTCCGTGCCGTTGATCGCGGGGCCGGTCTGGACGCGGATCAGGAGCTTCTCGGGGAGCCCGTCGACCGCGACCCTGTAGATGCCGGATTTCGCCTCGCCCGCGACCCCGGTGAACTTCACCGACATGACCGGCCCGACGCCGGCCGCGACGCCATACTCTTTGGTCGCCGCGGCCTTGTCGGCGGCGATGGCGGCGGCGAGCGTGGGGGCATCGACGGCGCGCGCCTCGATCGCGTCGCGGACCTTCGGGAAGGTCTCCTTGCCGTAGGTCTCGGGCGAGAACACGTCGGAGACCATGTGATCGGCCGACCCGATCCGCACCACGCGGGTGTCCCAGGCCATCGCACCGAGGACGACGACCGCAACCAGCGCCACGCCGAGGCGCGTACCGGTCTTCACGCTCCGCCCCGGGCTCGGTGCCTGTTCATCTGTTCCCCCCGTTCCCGGCACCACTTTCGCGGCTTTCCGGTTCTTCCGGACCGTGCGGCCTCGTCGACGCCGGCCGATCCGCTTCCTTGACCGCTTCGCCGCAGTATGAAAGAAATTTCACGGAAGGAAACATATTTCGTCATGACTCTGCAAGCCCCCCTGCGCGTCGACCCCGACGAAAGCCTCGCGATCCGCGCGGCCTGGCTGCATTACGCCGCCGGGCTGACGCAGACCGAGGTTGCCGCACGGCTCGGCGTGACGCCCGTGAAGGCGCATCGGCTGGTGGCCTGGGCGAGTCGCAGCGGGGCGGTGAAGGTCTCGGTCGACGGCGCGGTCGCGGAATGTCTGGCGCTCGAGGCGGCCCTTGCCGCGCAATTCGGGCTCGCGCACTGCACCGTGGTTCCCGACCTCGGCGAGACGGGCCTGCCGCTCCGCGCGCTCGGGCTTGCGGGCGCCGCGCACCTGCGCCGCGAGATCGCGGCGCGGCAGGGCGGCGTGATCGGCATCGGCCACGGGCGCACCCTCGCGGCGGCGGTCGCGGCGATGCCGCGCGCGGCGGCGGGCGACGTGCGGTTCGTCTCGCTCCTCGGCGGCGTCACGCAGAGCTATGCCGCGAACCCCTACGACGTGATGCACCGCCTCGCCGCCGTCACCGGGGCCGCGGCCTATGTCATGCCGGTGCCGTGCTTCGCCAACTCTGCCGAGGACCGCGAGGTGATCCTCGCGCAGCGCGGGCTCGGCGACGTGTTCGCGCTTGCGGCCAGCGCCGATCCGATGATCGTCGGCATCGGCAGCACGGACGCGGACGGCCAGCTCGTCGCCTCGCGGATGATCGACGCGGACGAGATGGCGGGCGTGCGCGCGGCGGGCGGCGTCGGCGAGATCCTCGGGCATTTCCTCGACGCGGACGGCGGCGTCGTCGAGACGCCGCTCTCGGGGCGCACCATGTCGGTGCCGCTCGCCGCCCTGCCCCCGCGCGGCGTCACCGCCATCGCGGGCGGTGCGGAGAAGATCGCGGCGATCCGCGCGGTCCTCCGAAGCGGCCGCCTCGCCGGCCTCGTGACCGACGAGCGCAGCGCCGAGGCGCTGGCAGCGTGACGGAGGCGGACCTCCTCATCGGCATCGACTGCGGCACGACGGTCGTGAAGGCCGTGGCCTTCGGGCTCGACGGGCATCAGCTCGCGACCGCGGCGAAGCCCAACCGCTACAGGACGGGACCGGGCGGCGCGGCGACGCAGCCGCTCGACCAGACCTGGGACGATTGTGCGGAGGTGCTGCGCGGCCTCGCCGACAAGGTGCCCGACCTCGCACGCCGGACGGCCGCGGTCGGGGTGACCGGACAGGGCGACGGCACCTGGCTCGTGGGCGCGGACGACGCGCCCGTGACCGACGCCTGGCTCTGGATGGACGCGCGCGCCGCCCCCGCGGTGCGCCGCATCGCCGCCGGGCCGCGGGAGCGTGCGCGGTTCGAGGCGACCGGCACGGGTCTCAGCGCGTGCCAGGCGGGGCCGCAGCTCGCGCACCTTGCCGCGACCGCGCCGGAGCTCCTCGACCGTGCCGAGACCGCGCTCCACGCGAAGGACTGGCTCTACCTGCGCCTCACGGGCGTCCGGGCCACCGATCCGTCGGAAGCGAGCTGGAGCTTCGGGGACTTCCGCACCCGCGCCTACGACGCGGGCGTGATCGAGGCGCTCGGGCTCGGCGCGCGCCGCCACCTCCTCCCCGACATCCTCGACGGCACCGAAGGGACGCATCCGCTGACCGCGGCCGCCGCCCGCGCGACGGGCTTGCGCGAGGGCACGCCGGTCGCGCTCGGCTTCGTCGACATGGCCTGCACCGCGCTCGGCGCGGGCGTGCATACCGGCGATCGCGGCGCCGCGTGCTCGATCATCGGATCGACGGGGGTGCATCTGCGCGCCGTCCGCGCGGCCGACGTGACGCTCAACGCGGCGGGCACGGGCTACGTCATTCCGCTCCCGGTTCCGGGCATCGTCACGCAGGTGCAATCGAACATGGCGGCCGCGCTCAACCTCGACTGGGTGCTCGGGCTCGCCGCCGACGTGCTCGCGGGCTTCGGCGAGGCCCCCGCGCCCGCCGCCCTCGTCGCGCGCATCGACGGCTGGCTCGCCGCCGCCCGGCCGGGAACGCTCCTCTACCACCCCTACATCTCGGAGGCCGGCGAACGCGGGCCCTTTGTCGACGCGCGTGCCCGCGCCTCGTTCGCCGGGCTCGCGAGCGGCCACCGCTTCGCCGACCTCGTGCGCGCCGTCGTCGAGGGGCTCGGGTTCGCGGCCCGCGACTGCTATGCCGCGATGGGGCCCTTGCCGAGCGAACTGCGCCTCACCGGCGGGGCGGCGCGCTCGCGCGCGGTGCGCGGCGTCCTCGGGGCGGCGGTCGGCGCCGCGACCCGGGTGTCCGCGCGCGACGAAGCGGGCGCCGCAGGGGCCGCGATGATCGCCGCCGTCGCCGTCGGCGCGACGCCCGACATGGAGACCTGCATCGCGCAGTGGGTGACGCCGCTCCTCGGCCCGCCGGAGCCGCCCGACCCCGCTCTTGCCGCGACCTACGCGCGGCTCTTCCCGGCCTACGTCACGGCGCGCGAGGCGCTGGCGCCGGTGTGGGCCGCGCTTGCCGAAACCCCTGCTGAAGGAGACCTCCGCGATGGCACCGATGGATAGCGTCGATCTCTTCGTCGTCGGCGGCGGCATCAACGGCGCCGGCATCGCGCGCGACGCGGCCGGGCGCGGGCTGTCGGTGGTCCTGAGCGAGAAGGACGACCTCGCCGAGGGCACCTCGTCGCGCTCGGGCAAGCTCGTCCACGGCGGGCTCAGGTATCTCGAATACTACGAGTTCCGGCTCGTCCGCGAGGCGCTGATCGAGCGCGAGGTGCTGATGGCGGCCGCGCCGCACATCATCTGGCCGATGCGCTTCGTGCTGCCGCACAGCCCGCAGGATCGCCCGGCCTGGCTCGTCCGGCTGGGGCTTTTCCTCTACGACAACCTCGGCGGCCGGAAGAAACTTCCCGGCACCCGCACGCTCGACCTCCGCCGCGCGCCGGAAGGTGCGCCGCTCCTCGACCGCTACACCCGCGGCTTCGAGTACTCCGACTGCTGGGTCGACGACGCCCGCCTCGTCGTGCTCAACGCCATCGACGCCGCCGAACGCGGCGCCGAGGTGCTGACCCGCACCGCCTGCACCTCGCTCCGCCGCGAGGACGGCGCCTGGCGCGTCGAGGTCCGCGACCGCCGCACCGGACGCGCCCGCACGATCCGCGCCAAGGCCGTCGCCAACGCCGCCGGCCCCTGGGTCGCCGACGTGATCGGGCGCATCGCGGGCTCGAACACCAGCCGCGGCGTGCGGCTCGTCAAGGGCAGCCACATCGTCGTGCCGAAGTTCTGGGAGGGCCAGCAGGCGTATCTCGTGCAGAACCACGACAAGCGGGTGATCTTCATCAACCCCTACGAGGGCAACCACGCGCTCATCGGCACGACCGACATCCCCTACGATGGCGCGCCCGAGGGCGTGACCGCCGATGCCTCGGAGGTCGACTACCTGATTGCGGCGGTGAACCGCTACTTCAAGGAGAAGCTCCGTCCCGAGGACGTGCTCAGGACGTTCTCCGGTGTGCGGCCGCTCTTCGACGACGGCCACGGCAACCCCTCGGCGGTCACGCGGGACTATACGTTCGACCTCGACGACACCGGTGGGGCGCCGCTCCTCAACGTGTTCGGCGGCAAGATCACCACCTTCCGCCGCCTCTCCGAGCACGCGCTCGAGAAGCTCGCGCCGACGTTTCCGAAGATGGGCCCGGCCTGGACCGCCAAGGCGCCGCTGCCGGGCGGCGACATGCCGGACGCCGACTACCCGGCCTTCGCCGAAGGCCTGCGCGCGGCGCATCCGTGGATGCCGCGGCCCCTCGTGCAGCACTACGCCCGGCTCTACGGCACGCGCACGGCAGCGGTGATCGGCGGCGCGACCTCGCTCGCGGGGCTCGGGCGGCATTTTGGCGGCACGCTCTACGAGGCCGAGGTGCGCCACCTCGTCGCCCGCGAATGGGCCGAGACGCCGGCCGACGTGCTCGACCGGCGCACCAAGCACGGCGTGCATCTGACCCCGGCCGAGCAGCAAGAGCTGACGGACTGGTTCGACGCGGAAGCGGCGACCGCCGTGCCCGCCTGATGCCGCTCACGCTGTCGCTCAACACCAACCCGCTCGTCAACCGTTTCGCCGAGCCCGAGGATCTGGTCGAGACGGTGGCGCGCGACCTGCGTGTCCGCGACCTCCAGCTTACGCACGAGTTCCTCGACCCATCCTGGCCCGCCCCGGTGATGCGTCCGCTCCTGCGGCGGATGCGCGCCGCGATGGACCGCACGGGCGTGCGCGTGACGAGCCTGATGACCGGTCCCTACGGGCGGCTCAACCACTTCGGCCACCCCGACGCGGGTGTCAGGCGCTACACCATCGACTGGTTCCGCGGCTTCGCCGACATCGCCGCCGATCTCGGGGCGGCCTCCATCGGCACGCAGTTCGCGATCTTCACCTACCGCGACTTCGACGATCCCGCCCGCCGCGAGGCGCTGACCGAAGCCGCCATCGACGCCTGGGCCGAGGTCGCGGAGCACGCCGCCGGCGCGGGGCTCGGCTTCGTGTTCTGGGAGCCGATGTCGGTCGGCCGCGAGTTCGGCCATACGATCCCCGCCTGCCTCGCGCTGCAGGCGCGGCTCGACGCGGCGGACATGGCCGTGCCGATGCGGATGATGGCCGACATCGACCACGGCGACGTGACGAGCCCCGACCCCGCCGACACCGATCCCTACGCCTGGGCGCGCGCGGTGCCGCCGGTCTCGCCGATCATCCACATCAAGCAGAGCATGATGGACAAGGGCGGCCACCGACCGTTCACCGCCGCGCATAACGCCCGCGGGCGCATCCAGCCCGAGACCCTGCTCGCGGCGCTCGCGGAGGGCGGGGCTCAGGACAACGAGATCTGCCTTGAGCTGTCGTTCAAGGAGCGGGAGCCCGACGACCGCGCCGTGATCCCCGCCATCGCAGAGAGCGTGGCCTTCTGGGCGCCGTGGATCGACACCGGCGCGGACGACCTCAGCTCCGGCTGAGCTCCAGCGCCAGGATCGCCGCGCCGGTCAGGCCGGGCTCGGGGCCGCTCGTCGCGGGAACCACGAGCGGCCGATCGGGCCGCGCGAGCGTCAGCGGCCGCACGGCCGCGTCGAGCGCCGCGAGAAGCCCCGGCGCGCCCGCCAGACCGCCGCCGGTCGGGACGATGTCGGCGCCGGTGACGTTGACGACCATCGCCAACGGGCCGGCAAGCACGTCGAGCCAGGCCGCGACCGTCCGCGCCGCCTGAGCATCGCCGTCGGTCCAGCGGGCGAGCAGGTCGGGCGCCGCGAGGGGCGCGCCTCCGAGATGGACGTGCAGCCGCTCGATGCCGCGCGCCGAACCGATCGCGTCGAGGCATCCGGCGAGCCCGCAGCCACAGGGGAACGCCGGCTGCGTGACCGGGCCGTGGCCCCATTCCCCCGCGCCCGCGACGAGCTTGCCATCGACGACGAGCCCGCCGCCGACGCCGGTGCCGAGGATCGCGCCGAACACGGTGCGATGCCCGCGACCCGCGCCGGCGACCGCTTCGGCGAGCGCGAAACAATCCGCGTCGTTGGCGACGATCACCGGGAAGCCGAGCGCCGCCGCAAGGTCGGCCGCGACGTGGCGGCCGTCCAAGCAGGGGATGTTGGCGACGCGCGCGCGCCCGGTCACGGGATCGACAGCGCCCGCGATGGAGATGCCCGCGGCAACCGGCGTGCCCCGGACGGCGGCACGCAGCGCGCCGATGAAAGCGTGAAAATCGGTCGCGGGCGTCGGCTGCGAGACTTGCGCGCTGAGCGTATACGGCGGGGCGGCGCAGGCGGAGCGGATGCGCGTGCCGCCGATGTCGAGGGCCACGATCACGCCGCGCGCCACATCCGCCGCCCGCCGATCCAGGTCTCGCGAAGCGTGAGGTCGGGCCCGAGGACGAGGAAATCGGCATCCGAGCCCGTCTCGAGCCGTCCCTTGCGGCCGAGCCCCGCCGCCTCGGCCGGGTAGAGCGATGCCATCCGCAGGGCCTCGTCGAGCGGCAGCCCGAGCGACCCATGCGCGAACCGCACGGCGCCGAGCATGGTGAGATCGGCGCCCGCGAGCGTGCCGTCCGGTCCCGTCAGGCGCCCGTCGTCGCGCCGCATCTCGCGGCCGCCCAGGGTGAACGCGTCGAGGTCGCTCCCGGTCGGCGCCATCGCGTCGGTGACGAGGAAGAGCCGCCCCGGCGGCGCCTTGCCGCGGATCGCCAGACGGAGCACGGCCGGGTCGACATGGTGGCCGTCCGCGATGATCCCAGCCGAGACCTCGCCCGCGTCGAGGAGCGCGCCGGCGAGACCGGGATTGCGGTGGCCGATCTGGCTCATCGCGTTGAAGAGATGCGTGCCCATGCGCGCGCCCGCGGCGATGGCCGCGCGCGCCGCGGCGGCGTCGCAATCGCTGTGCCCGAGGCTCACGACGATGCCCGCCGCGGTCAGCTCCGCGATCTGCGCCGGGGTCGCCGCCTCGGGTGCCAGCGTCACGACGAGCCGGCCCACGCCGGGCGCACCGGCGATGAGCCGCGCCACGTCCGCGGCCGTCATGGGCCGGATCAGCGCGGGATCGTGGATGCCCTTGCGCGCCGCGGCGATGTGCGGGCCTTCGAGGTGCAGGCCCGCAAGCCCCGGCTGGCCGGCACGGCGCGCCGCCGTGACCGCGGCGATGGCGGCGTCGGTGGCCTCCTCGCGGTCGGTGATGAGGGTGACGAGGAACGCGGTCGTCCCGCCGGCGAGATGCGCGGCGGCGATGACGGCGATCGCATCGGCCGTCGGTGCGTCGTTGAACTGGACGCCGCCGCCGCCGTTGACCTGAAGATCGACGAAGCCCGGCACGATCAGCGCGTCGGCACGGGCGCTGTGCTCGATGCCCGCCACCCGGCCATCCTCGATGCGGACCATCGAACTGGTATGCCAGTTCAGGCCATCGAAGAGGCGGCTGGGACGGAGATCACCGGACGGGCGCATTCGGCTGGGATACGCTCCCGCGCCGTAGGGCGAAAGCCTCAGCCGCCGCGAAGATCGGGCACGAGCGCCGCCGATTGCTTCGGGCCGTCATCGGAGCATGACGGCACCCCGGCGGCGAAGAAGTCCGCCGGCACGTGGCGGGCCTCGGTGACGATCATGTTGCGCGCCTTGTCCCAGGCCATGTCGCGCTCCCAGACGATCCGGCCGGCGGGGTCGATCTCGAACACGCGGCCGTGCTCGGCCTCGGTGACGAGGATGTC
Organism: Paracoccaceae bacterium; assembly: GCA_965219015.1. Classification (GTDB taxonomy): domain Bacteria; phylum Pseudomonadota; class Alphaproteobacteria; order Rhodobacterales; family Rhodobacteraceae; genus CBDCNH01. Next base: position 302,929 of record CBDCNH010000005.1, on the reverse strand, counting down.
GCCGTTGCCGAGCGTCTGGTGCTTGCCGCGGCGCCAGCTGTAGAACGGCGTCTCCGGACTGCCCTCGAAGAGCGTCCGGACCTCGTTCGTCGCGGGATTGACGCTGCGGATGGCACTGACGCCGGTGCCCGGCGCGTTGTCGTAGACGGAGATCGTGCCGTCGGCCTCGAAGTCGGGGTCATGCTGCTTCAGCCACGGGCCCTGCCGCGACCATTTCAGGAGGCCGGTCTTGGGGTCGAGCACCCCGATGAGATTGAGCTCGCGGAAGCTCACCAGGAGATCGCCCGCGCGGAACATCGGGAACGCCGCCGCCATGTCCGGCCGCAGCGCCTCGACGTCGTTGGGGTGGAACGGATCGTCGACGTCGATGAGCGGCCGGGTGCCGGGATCGCTCTCCGGGACCGCCGTGCGGACGAAGAAGAGCCCGCGCTGCACGTCGCCGCCCGCCGGGATGATGTCGCGGCGGAGGTCGAGCACCTCGGTCTCCTCGCCCGTCACCGCATCGACGCGCCAGATGCCCTCGCCGCGCCAGGCCCAGAGCCCGCCGGCGCCGTCGGCGGAGATCGAATGGTGGTAATCGTGCTGGAGCGCCCAGATCGGCTTGCCGCACGGATCGAGCCGCGCCAGCACCGCGCCGCCGTCAAAGGTGACGGCGAGGCTGCCGTCCGGGAAAACCTCCATCCCGTGCAGCATCACGTTGGCGGGCGACCGCCCCTTCGGATCGAGCGCCTCGTAGTGGATCGGCCAGCGATGCACCAGCTGGCCCGTGCCATCGTAGAGCGAGACCGCGTGGAACGAGACGTCCTGATCCGGATTGAGCCCGGAGATCAGCGTGTAGCCGGGCTCCGCGGCACCGGGGATGTGCATCTGGAAGCCGCCGTTGTCGAGGCTGCGGGAGGCGATGGCCGGCGCCACGAGGTGCCGCGTCGGCTCGAGCTCGAGGTCGTTCTTCCAGTTCTGGCGGATGTTGTTCAGCGTCTCGTTGGCATGGCCGAGCATGATCGCGGGAAACCAGCCCCACCAGGCGGCGACCACGCCGTAGCTCACGCACAGGGCACCGAGCGAGACGGCGAAGATGACCGGGCCGAGCCGGTCGGAGAGCGAGCGTTTCATGCGGACCGTGCGACGAGGGTTTGATGGAGGGCGCGCGCGGCTTCGACGAGGTCGTCCGGCAGTCCGGCGGGAGCGACGGCACGCTGCGGATGGAGGCGGGGCGCAAGGGCCGCGAACGCCGCGGGGTCGGCGACCCCGATGCGGTCGGCGAGGACGGGGAGCAGCCTCTCGGGCGCGGCCGAGAGCGCGTCATGGTCGACGAAGAGGGTGCCGTGGGCGGCGGTGGCAAGCACGGTACGGTAGGCGGCGATCCAGTAGGCGAGCCAGAACGAGGGGCTGTCCGGGGTGGCCGCCGTATCGAAGCCCGGGAACGCGATCGGCTTCAGCGCGGCGCCGAACTCGAGGTGGCCGATGCCTTGCATGTACCGCCGGGCGAAGGGCTCGCGGGCGTGAAGATCGGTGAAGCGGCGGTGCTGCCGCAGAAGCGAGGCCGTCTGCGCGAAAGGATCGCGGACCGGGACGACGACCTGCGATTCCGGAAAAAGCCGCGCCAAGAGCGGCAGGCGCGCGATGTTGGCGTTGTTCTTCGAGACATAGCGGCGCGCGGGACCGCCTTCGGCGGCCACCACCTTGGCCATGTGGCGCGCCAGGAAGTCGCGGAACCCCGGAACGTCGGCGTCGGCGTCCCAGAGGCGGATCCGGTCGGGGCCGTAGTGGCCCGGCCAGAACGCCATCCAGAGCATTTCCTCGAAGGCTTCCGGGCTGTCGAGCCCGACCTCGATGCCGTCTCCGTGCGCGCGCTCCACCGGCGCGCCCGCCCGGCGGAACGGTCGCGAGAACCGGCCCCAGAGGAGCGGCGCCATCGGAAAGGGCATATGGCGGTAGGTGGCGGAGGCGAACTCGGGCATCTCGGCGAGGAGGCCCAGCATCATCGTGGTGCCCGCGCGCGGCAGCGAGGTGACGAACACCGGCGCATCCATGCGGGTCCGCGCGATGCGGGCGGCAAAGAGCCGGTCCTCGACGCCCGCGAGCCGGCGCTGGCGATCAAGGGAGCCCAGCGCGTAGTCGTGAAGCGCCTGGTCGAGGCCGGAATAGGGCACTTCCTTCGGAGCCGCCGCCCGAGGTGCCGCGCGGCGCTCGAGCGCGAGCCAGAGTGCCACCGAACCGACGCTCGACACGAGGATGAACGGCCAGCCGGAGCCCACGGCGATGGCTCGGTCGAGCGGGTAGAGGCCTGCCGCCGCGCCGCCCCAGACGACCGCCGCCGCCGCGCCGAGCGCTGCGAGTGACACGCCGAGGAGGGCCGCGAAGCTGCCGAAGAGCTGGAGGGACGCGCGCCGGACGGCGGCTTCCTTCGCGAGGTCGTCAAGGTCGGGCGTGCCCATCGTGGCGATCGCGGTTTGCGAGACCGAGATCACCGAGGTCGCGATCCCGGCCGCGCCGAGCATCCGCAACACGACGACGAAGGCGGCGATCCCGAGAAGGAGCGCCGCGACCGTCATTCTCCGGGCTCCGTCGGGCGCGCGGCTGGAGCAGGGCGGCTGCGACCGCGCAGGAGGCGCTTGATCGGATACCAGACGAACCCCACGACCGCGAGGGCGAGCGCCGCGACGAGGGCCACGAGCGTCCCGATGGCCGTCAGCCCGGCGCCGGGGCCGACATAGGCCGACGCGGCGGTGGGTGCGAGCAGGGCCGCCGCAACGAGGGTGAGTGCGGCTCGGCCGCGGTTGATCGAACCTGTCATGTTTTCGTCCCGTCTCGCGCCTTCACGGGCGCGCGTTCGCCGCCGTTGTCGCACGGCCCGGCGTTGCAAGAAATAGTAGCGTGGAGGAAAGGTTAACAAGGCCGAACGCCGCGTACAGGCGATCCTTCGCCAATTTGTCGTGAGCGCCTCGTCCGATCGGCGAAGGCTCGCTCGACCCCGCAACCGGCGGCGGTGGTCAACGGAGCCGCCCGGCAAGCGCCATCGCCGCCGCCGGGTTCGACGCCTTGTGCCCGCCGATGACGAAGGCGAACACATCGCGGGGCCGGCGGGGCGCGGGTCTGTCGAGGAGCGCGGCGCCCGCGGCCGCCTCGCCGCGCGCCAGTGCCGCCAGCGCCGTCGCGCGCCGGTCGAGCTCCGGGGCCGGGTAGCCTTCCGCCATACCGGGCACCGTCCCCATCAGGCGCGCGTAGACGAACCCCGCCGTCACGTCGGCGATCTCCGGGTGCTGCGAGTCCAGCGCTTGGACGATCGCGACGCCGTGCCGCCGCGCGAGCGCCACCGCGGCGGCGGTCTGGAAGCTGGCGTGGCGCACCTCGACCGCATGCCGCAAACGGATGCCGCCGGCCCGTGCCGGCAGGAGCGCGAGGAACGCCTCGAAGTCCGCGGGATCGAAGGCGCGTGTCGGCGGCAGCTGCCACAAAATCGGCCCGAGCGACGGACCGAGCTCGGCGACCCCACCGTCCGTGAAGCGCCGCACGCTCTCCCCGGCATCGCCGAGCACCTTGCGGTGCGTCGTGTAGCGCGGCGCCTTGACGGTGAAGACGAAGCCCTCGGGCACCGCCGCCGCCCATCCGTCGAAGATCCGCGGCGACGGGCTGCGATAGAACGTGCCGTTGATCTCGATGACGTCGAGGTGACGGCTCGCGTAGGCGAGCTCGTCCTTCTGCCGCGTTCCGGCAGGATAGAACGGTCCGCGCCAAGGCGCGTAGGTCCAGCCACCGATCCCGACGCGAACCTCTCCCGTCTGCATCCGCGTCAACGCGCCAAAGCAGGATATGTTGCGCGCGGGCCGCCGGGAGCCGTCGGGCCCGCGAGCGTTGGCGTCCTCGGCTACGGCGGAGGCGGCGCGGGCCGGACCCTCGCTCCGGTTCGTCGCGCGGCCTCCTGGCCCCAGGCGTAGAGCGCCTCGAGCGCAGGGTGAAGCGAGCGGCCGAGGTCGGTCAGCGCGTACCGCACCTGCGGTCCCCGCGACCGGCTGACGAACCCGTCGGCCTCGAGATCGCGCAGACGCTGCGTCAGCACCTTGTCCGACAGGTCTGGACTCAGGGCGCGAAGCTCGCCGTAGCGGAGCGGCCTCTCCTTCAGGCGCGCGGGGAGGATGGTCTTCCATTTGCCGCCGAGAAGATCGAGCGACACCTCGACGGGGCATCCGTAGGTTCGGTCTCGAGCCGGCATCGGGCTTCCACTTCCGCTGTGGGCAGACCTAAGCCCTCCCTGCCGGCAATTCCACTTACCCGGCGGTGCGTTGATCGGTCCGCAGCGACGCTGCATCTTTGGACCCGGCAGGTCGTGCGGCAAGACCGCGGGGCCGGAGAAGCGAACGCGGCAGAACATGGCACCATCGAACCGTCCGGCATCCATGCTCGATGCCGAGGGGATCAGCGCAGGGCTCGCGGCCCTCCTTGCCGCCGGTCGCGTCGATCCGGAGGGCCGTCGGGCGCTGGTCGGGCGGCGTCGGCGCGGATGGCGGCCGCGATGCGGCGCGCCCCGTTCTACGACATCGGCGACGACGATCCGGTCGCCGGCATTGCCGCGCCAGCGCAAGCCGCCGCCGTCGACCTGCCTCTGGAGCGGTGGCTCACGTCCATGCTTGCGCTGATGGCCGACGCGAGCGTGCCCGAGGCGCGGAGCCTCTTTCGTTCGGTGCTGCGGCCGCTGGCGGGGCTCCTCGGCACGACGATGGCGGGGCCGGTGGACCCGGTCGCCTGCCGCATCACCGAACTGGCGTCCCCGGGAGCGCCATCCCCGCATGACGTCCGAGCCGAGGTCATCGCGGCGGCCCACGTCGAGGGGGCGAACCCTGCCGTGATCGAGGCCGCCGCCGCCCTCGTGCGACATTCGTGGCCTCTGCGCCCATTCAGGGTCCTGCACGGACCGGCTGCGGACGGTGTTTCATCTCGATGCGGAGCCGTTCGTCACATCGAGCGGCGCCCGTCTGGACGAGATCGTCGCCGCGGTGCGGCGCTGCCCGTCGGGAGCGCTCAGCTTCGGTCTGGACGGTCGCGAGGACCGTGCGGCCGTCGACCAGACGCGCCCCGCGACGATCGAGGTCTCGCGAGACGGGCCCTACCGGATCACCGGCGGCGTCGCGCTCGCCGACGACACCGGGCGCCCGCTCGATCGTCCCGAAGGCGCCAGCGCCGAGCACTGCAGCCTCTGCCGCTGCGGCGCCTCGCCGAGGAAGCCGTTCTGCTCGGGGATGCATTGGTCATCGGGCTTCAGGGATCCCGAACCCGATCCCGCCGCCGAGCCGACGCTCTTCGCCGAGTTTCGGGCTGCATTCGCAGCCTACATCGAATGGGGAACGCGGACCGCGCTCGAGAACTCGCAGTCGGATGCGAAGCCGCCGCCGAACATGGCCGTGCCGCGCTGGTGGTGGGTCTGCAACGCGTCGCCCGGGTCGCGGATGCCGGCGCCATACCCGGCAACGGCGCCCGTCGCGGTGATCGCCGAAGCTCCCGGCCCGCGTCAACGGGTCAGCTTCGCCGCTCATGTCCAACCCCTATTCCGGGCGCGGGACCGGTCGTCGATGCGCTTCACGTTCGATCTGTGATCGCACGCCGATGTCCAACGTCACGCCGACGCGATCCTGCAGCGGCTGCGCGAAGGGACGATGCCGTGCGACGGCGCGTGGGATGCCGTGCGGGTCGACACCTTCGAACGCTGGATCGCGGACGGGTGTCCCGCCTGACGCGTCGGAGCAACGGCGGCCGCCGGCGGGATTCCCGCCGGCAGCGACCATCGCCGGTCAGGCGGCGACGTCGTAGCGGTCGAGCATCATCACCTTGTTCCAGGCGGCGACGAAGTCGTGGACGAGCCGCTGGTGCCCGTCGGCGGCGGCGTAGACCTCGGCGATCTGGCGCAACTGCGCGTTGGAGCCGAACACGAGGTCGCAGCGCGTCGCCGTGAACGACGCCTCACCCGTTCCCCGCCGGCGAACCTCGAACGCCATGCCCGCCTCGTCGGTCTTCACCCATTCGTAGTCCATGCTGGTGAGCGTGACGAAGAAGTCGTTCGTCAGCACCCCCGGACGGTCGGTGAAGACGCCGTGCTTCGAGCCGTCGTAGTTGGTGTCGAGCACACGCAGCCCGCCCACGAGCGCGGTCCACTCGGGTGCCGTCAGCGTCAGCAAGTCCGCCCGGTCGAGGAAGATCTGCTCGGGCGGGACGTTGTAGCGGACCGACGCGTCGTGGTAGTTGCGAAACCCGTCCGACACCGGCTTCAGCCAGTTGAACTGCAGGACATCGGTCAGCGCCTGCGTGGTGTCCATCCGGCCCGGCAGAAACGGCACCGTCGTCTCGACCCCGGCATCCGCCGCCGCCTTTTGAACCGCCGCGCAGCCGCCGAGCACGATCAGGTCGGCGAGCGAGACCTTCTTCGCCCCGTGGCGGCCGTCGTTGAACCCGTCCCGGATGCCGGTCAGCGCCGCCACGACCTTTTGCACCTGCGCGGGGTTGTTGACCTCCCAGTCCTTCTGCGGCGCGAGCGCGATCCGGCCGCCGTTCGCGCCGCCCCGCTTGTCGCTGTCGCGGTGCGTCGAGGCGGCGGCCCAGGCCACGCCGACGAGCTCGGACACGGTGAGGCCGCTGGCGAGGATGCGCGACGCAAGGTCGGCGATGTCGGCAGCATCGATCAGCTCGTGGTCGAGCGGCGGGATCGGATCCTGCCAGTCAAGATCTTCCGCCGCCACCTCCGGGCCGAGGTAGCGCGACTTCGGCCCCATGTCGCGGTGCGTGAGCTTGTACCAGGCGCGCGCGAAGGCATCCGAGAAGGCGTCGAAATCGTTCAGAAAACGCAGGCAGACCTCGCGGTAGGCCGGGTCTTCCTTCATCGCGATGTCGGAGGTCATCATCATCAGCGGCGCCTCCTGCCCGGCGACATGGGCATCGGGCGTCTTCGGCGCGCCGGGGTCGCGCGGCGTCCACTGCAACGAGCCCGCCGGGCTCGTGGTCCGCTCCCAGTCGAACTTGAAGAGGTTCGTGAGATAGTCGTTGTCCCACTGCGTCGGATTCGGGGTCCACGAGCCCTCAATCCCGTTCGTCATGGTGAAGCGGCCGTTGCCGGTGCCCTCGGGGTTGTGCCATCCGAGACCCATCGCCTCCATCGGCGCGCCTTCGGGGGCGGGTCCGATCCGGGACGCGGCGACCTGGCCGTGCGACTTGCCGAACGCGTGCCCGCCTGCGACGAGCGCCACGGTCTCCTCGTCGTTCATCGCCATCCGCGCAAAGGATTCGCGGATGTTGCGCGCGGAGTCGAGCGGGTCGCCGTTGCCGCCGGGGCCTTCGGGGTTGACGTAGATCAGCGCCTGGTGCGTCGCGGCGAGCGGGTTCTCGAGGTCGTGGTACGGCCCGTTGATGTCGCCCTCCCAGCGCTCGTCGAGGTTGACCATGCGGTCGGGATCACCGTCGCCCTCGTGCCAGCCCTCCGGGCCCCAGTAGGTCGCGGTGTCGGCTTCCCAGGCGTCGCGGCGTCCGCCGGCGTAGCCGAAGGTGCGGAACCCCATGATCTCGAGCGAGCAGTTGCCCGCGAGGATCAGCAGGTCCGCCCAGCTCAGCGCCGCGCCGTACTTCTGCTTGATCGGCCACAGCAGGCGCCGTGTCTTGTCGGTGTTGCCATTGTCCCACCACGAATTGATCGGCGCGAAGCGCTGCATCGCCTGGCCAGCGCCGCCGCGCCCGTCCGCGATGCGGTAGGTGCCCGCCGAGTGCCAGGCCGTGCGGATCACCTGCGGGCCGTAGTTGCCGTAGTCCGACGGCCACCATTCGACCGAAGTGGTGAGGAACGCCTTGATGTCGGCCTTGACCGCGGCAAGGTCGAGGGCCTCGAACGCGCGACGATAGTCGAAGCCGGCCAGAGGGTTCGCTTGCGGCGGGTCACGATGCAGAAGCTCGACCTTGAGCCGGTTCGGCCACCAGTGCTCGATCGTCGGCTCGGAGCCGATGGCGCCGCCGATGCGGCTGCCGCGGAACGGGCACTGGCCCTCGATGTCTGCCGTATCTTTCATCGCAGTCGTCCTCTTCGGTTGGTCGGGAGATGGTCAGGGCCGTCGCGGTCCATCCGGATATGTGCCTTTGGCGTGCCGATTGCACGGAGGCGGACCAAAGTTCAGGCGGCACGATTGTCGCACCGGACGGGCTCGATGCTTCGCTCGGGCAGACCTTAGCCGGCATCCGGTGCCGCAAGAACCCGGTCGAGCACCCCCTCGAGCCGCGCAAGCGTCCCTCGCACGTCGGTCAGCTTGTCGAGCCCGAAGAGCCCGAGCCGGAAGGTGCGGAAGCCCGCGGGCTCGTCGCACATGAGCGGCACCCCGGCCGCGATCTGCATCCCGGCGGCCGCGAACTTCGCGCCGCTCTGGATGCCCGGATCGTCGGTGTAGCTCACCACCACGCCCGGTGCGCCGAAGCCCGCCGCCGCGACCGACGCCACGCCGCGGGCCGCCAGCATCGCGCGCACGCCGTCGCCGAGCGCCCATTGCGCCGTGGCGAGGCGGGCGAAGCCGTGCTCCCGCGTCTCCGCCATCGCGTCGCGGAACGCGACCAGCGCATCCGTCGGCAGCGTCGCATGATAGGCGTGCCCGCCCGTCTCGTAGGCCGCCATGATGCCGCGCCACTTCGCGAGGTCGAGCGCGAAGCTGTCGGACCGCGTCGCCGTCAGCGCCGCCTCCGCCCGCTCGGAGAGCATCACGAGGCCGGTCGAGGGCGGCGCCGACCAGCCCTTTTGCGGCGCCGAGATCAGCACGTCCACGCCGGTCGCGGCCATGTCCACCCAGACGGCGCCCGAGGCCACGCAGTCGAGCACGAGGAGCGCGCCTGCCCCATGCGCCGCGTCGGCGAGCGCGCGGAGGTACGCGTCGGGCAGGATGATCCCGGCGGAGGTCTCGACATGCGGGGCGAACACCACGTCGGGCGCCGCCGCCGCGATCGCCGCCGCGACCTCCTCCACCGGAACCGGCGCGAAGGGCGCGCGGACGCCGTTGCCCGCCTGCCGCGCCTTCGCGACCGTCACCTCGCCCGCGAAGCCGCCCGCCTCGAGGATCTGGCTCCAGCGGTACGAGAACCAGCCGTTCCGCACCACGAACGCGCGCTTGCCGCTTGCGAACTGCCGCGCGACCGCCTCCATCGCGAAAGTGCCGCCGCCCGGCACCAGCGCCACGGCGTGCGCTTGATAGACCTCGCGCAACATGCCCGAGATGTCGCGCATCACGCCGCCGAAGCGGGCCGACATGTGGTTGAGCGAGCGATCCGTGAACACCACGGAGAACTCCATCAGGCCGCCGGGATCGACCTCCGACCGTTCGTCCCGCATCGTCCGTCTCCCCCGCCGCGATTGTTCTCCGACCCTGCCTGCGCTATCGCGTCGCGACCAGAAAGCGGAGGACATTCGGCGTGCGCGTTTACTATGACCGGGATTGCGACATCAACCTCATCAAGGACCGCAAGGTCGCGATCCTCGGCTACGGCAGCCAGGGCCACGCCCATGCGCTGAACCTGCGCGACTCGGGCGCGCGCAACCTTGCCGTGGCGCTGCGGCCCGGCTCGGCCTCGGCGAAGAAGGCCGAAGGCGAGGGGCTGACGGTGATGGCGATCCCCGAGGCCGCCGCCTGGGCCGACCTCGTGATGTTCACCATGCCCGACGAGTTCCAGGCCGCGACCTACCGCGCGGAGGTCCACGAGCACCTGCGCGAGGGCAGCGCCATCGCCTTCGCGCACGGGCTCAACATCCACTTCGGGCTGATCGAGCCGAAGCCCGGCGTCGATGTCATCATGATGGCGCCGAAGGGGCCGGGCCACACCGTGCGCGGCGAGTATCAGAAGGGCGGCGGCGTGCCCTGCCTCGTCGCGGTGGACCGCGACGCGAGCGGACGTGCGCTCGAGCTCGGCCTGTCCTATTGCGCCGCGATCGGCGGCGGACGCTCGGGCATCATCGAGACGACGTTCCGCGAGGAATGCGAGACCGACCTCTTCGGCGAGCAGGCGGTGCTCTGCGGCGGGCTCGTCGAGCTGATCCGCATGGGCTTCGAGACGCTGGTGGAGGCAGGCTACGCGCCCGAGATGGCGTATTTCGAGTGCCTGCACGAGGTGAAGCTGATCGTCGACCTCATTTACGAGGGCGGGATCGCCAACATGAACTACTCGATCTCCAACACCGCCGAGTACGGCGAGTACGTCTCGGGGCCCCGCATCCTGCCCTACGACGAGACCAAGGCACGGATGAAGTCGGTGCTGGCCGACATCCAGTCGGGGCGCTTCGTGCGCGACTTCATGCAGGAGAACGCCGTCGGGCAGCCATTTTTCCGTGGCACCCGGCGCAACAACGACGCGCACCAGATCGAGCAGGTCGGCGAGAAGCTCCGTGCGATGATGCCGTGGATCTCGAAGGGCAAGATGGTCGACCGCGCCCGAAACTGACCGCACGCAGAACTGACCGCACCCGAACTGACCGCGTCAGGGCTGCGCCAGCGGGTGCCTGACGGTGTCGAGGTCGACCAGGTCCGAGACGGCCACGTCGGGCAGCCGCGTCGTGACGAGGCTCAGCCGGTAGACGCCGTTCCAGGCGTTCGTGCCGAGCCCGAGGCTGCAGACGGCGTGGTCGATGGTGGTGGTCTTGCTGCAGGCATCCACCACGAGGTTGTCCCGCCGCGTCTCGCCGACGAGGAGGGTGCCGATGGTGTCCGCCGCAAGGGCGAAGCGCACGCTGCCGACGGCGTTCCGGTCGTCGGGAAGGTGCTGATCCGCGTTGCAGTCCGGTCCGATGTCCCCGGTGTGGCGTCCGGAGACGCAGAAATCGGAGTCTAGAGTGGTGAACAGCTCCCAGGCGGCCCGGCCCACCCCGTCCTTCTCGAACACCGTCAGGTCCAGCGAGATTGGCAGCGCGGCGCCCTCGGGCGAACACCCCCAGACCCCGTCGGGCGCGCCGGAATCCCGCGGGCTGACGAGACAGGAATGTCCGGCAGGCACCGTGACCGTCTCGCCGCTGTCCATGTCGTCGAAGCCGCGGATCAAGAGATCGCCATGCTTCGATTCGACGTAGATGACGATCTCGTCAGAACCGAAGGCGTCGATCCCGGTCTCGTCGCGCGCCTTGACCTCGATCAGATCGACGCGGTAGCGCGCCTCCGCGTGCAGTCCGGCCCTCGTATGCCCGACGCGATTGTCCTCGGCACATGCGGCGGACGGCGTCCAGACTCCGGCGATCGCTGCGAGCGCAATGGCGGAACACCCCGGAAAGGCCATGGGAAAACCCTTTTTCTGAAAAGCACGAACTGCAATTCGGAGAGCTGAAGACCGTTCAATTCTCGGGATGCTGGATCAAGTCCGATAAACGGTCAAGCCCCGCCCGCATCCGGCGGCGCGGCATTCCCGGCCGCCATGCTCAGGCCGCCGCCGCGACGGCCTCGGCGATGCCGTCGACCACGCCGCGCAGCAGGTCCGCATCCTCGCATTCCGCCATCACCCGGATCAGCGGCTCCGTCCCCGACTTGCGGATCAGGAGCCGCCCGGAGCCGTTCAGCAGCGCCTCGGCATCCGCGATGCGTCGCGCCACCGCCGGGTCGGCGAGCGGCTCCGCTCCGGCGGCGAAGCGCACGTTCCGCAGCATCTGCGGCACCGGCTCGAACGACCGCACGAGCGCGCTCGCGGGCAGTCCGGTCTCGACCATCGCCGCGAGGAACTGCAGCCCGGCGATGAGCCCGTCGCCGGTCGTCGCATGGTCGGTCATCACGATGTGCCCCGACTGCTCGCCGCCGAGGTTCCAGCCGCCGCGCCGCATCGCCTCGACAACGTAGCGGTCGCCCACGGCGGTGCGCTCGAGCCGCAGGCCGCGCCCGGTAAGGAATCGCTCGAGCCCGAGGTTCGACATCACCGTCGCGACCAGCGTGCCGCCCGCGAGGCGGCCTGCTTCCGCCCAGCGCCCGGCGATCAGCGCCATGATCTGATCGCCGTCCGCGACGCGGCCGGTCTCGTCGAGGATCATCACCCGGTCGGCGTCGCCGTCGAGGCAGATCCCGAGATGCGCGCCCTCGGACCGCACGATCTCCGCCGCGGCGGCGGTGTCGGTCGAGCCGCAGCCGTCGTTGATGTTGAAGCCGTTCGGCGCGACCCCGATGGCCAGCACCTCGGCGCCGAGTTCCCAGAGCACCTCCGGCGCCGCGCGGTAGGCCGCACCGTGCGCGCAGTCGACGACGACCTTCAGCCCCGCGAGCCGCCCCCGGCCCGGAAAGGTGGTCTTGGCGTACTCGACGTAGCGGTAGAGGCCGTCGTCCACCCGCCGCGCGCGCCCGATCTCGGCCGCCGGGACCGGCTCCGCCGCGCTGGCGAGGATCGCCTCGATCTCCGCCTCCGCCTCGTCGGAGAGCTTGTAGCCGTCGGGCCCGAAGAACTTGATGCCGTTGTCCGCCGCCGGGTTGTGGCTCGCCGAGATCATGATCCCGAGGTCGGCGCGCAGCGAACGCGTCAGGAAGCCCACCGCCGGCGTCGGCACCGGGCCGAGGAGGAGCACGTTCATGCCCGTCGAGGTGAGCCCGGCCGTCAACGCGTTCTCGAGCATGTAACCCGACAGACGCGTGTCCTTGCCGATCACGACGCGGTGGCGGTTCTGCCCGTCGCGGCGGAAGTAGCGGCCCGCCGCCGCGCCGAGCCCGAGCCCGATCTCGGCCGTCATCGGGTAGCTGTTGGCCCGCCCGCGCACACCGTCGGTCCCGAAGAGCTTCCGCGTCATGCCCGTCCTCCCGCGGCGCCCGCCCGGGTCCGTCGCCGGAGCGTGCCCCTGCCTACCCTGCCCGACGGTGCGGCCGCAAGCCGGGGTCAGTTCGACGCGAGCTCGCTGTCCGCGCGGTAGAAGAGATGCGCCCCGATGGTCGCGGTGCGCTCGAAGCGATGCGCCCAGGAGGGACGGACGCTGCGGGTATGGAAGTAGGTGGCACCGCCGGTCAGGGAGCGTGGCGCGCCGTCGATCATCAGTTCGGCGATCTTGCCGGCGCGCGCCCGCGCGCGGGTCTCCGTCATCGCATCCGAGCGCCCGTCGCAGGCGAACGAGAACTGGCAGCTTCCCCGGGTGCTGGCGCCCTGATTGACGACGCCGCAGATCGTGTTGGGGTAGGCCCGGGACGTCACGCGATTGAGGATCACCTCGGCCACGGCGAATTGCCCTTTGACGCTTTCGCCACGCGCCTCGAAGTAGAGCGCCTCGGCAAGGCACGCCCACTCCCTGTCGCCCGAGACGGCCGGCTGACGGGCGAGCCAGCTCCGGTCGTAGGTGACGCGCACGGTCCGAAGATCGCGCGGTCGCGGCGAGACTGCGGTGACGGAGACGCGCCCGGACTCGATGGAAACCTGCGCCGCCGCGCCAGAAGTGGCGTCGCGGTCACTGGCCCCGTCGCTGCGTGCCGCGGCCGGTCCGGCGACTGCCGCGGCGAGCGATGCCGCCGCCACGGCCATGACATGCCAGCCCCGTCCGATCATTCACCGTCCCCCGTATTCGTTAACGGAGGGATAGCCCGGCTCGGCAATGCGGGCCAAGGCTGTGACCTGGATGCCGCAGTGGGCAGAGCCGTTGACAAACGGGCAGAAAGCCGAACGCCGCGTGCCTGATGCGCCGGGATGGTCCTACCGCCGGCGCAGGCCCTTTGCTGTCAGGGTTTGGCGGCCTGCGGTCGTTCGCGAAGCGCCAGATGGGCGGCCGCGAGTCTTGCAACCGGTACGCGAAACGGCGAGCAGGACACGTAGTCGAACCCCGCACGGCGGCAAAAATCGATGGACTCGGTGTTGCCGCCGTGCTCGCCGCAGAGCGACACCGTCAATTCGGGGCGCATTTTCCGGCCGCGCTCGGTCCCGATGAGCAGCAACTCGCCCACGGCCTCCAGGTCGAGCATCGTGAACGGGTCTTCGGGGAATACGCCCTGCTGCACGTAGGAGGCCATGAAGCGGCCCGCATCGTCGCGCGAGAGCCCGTATGTCATCTGCGTCAAGTCGTTGGTCCCGAAACTCAAAAACGAGGCGTGCTGGGCAATGTCGCCGGCGCGCAAGGCGGCGCGCGGTGTTTCGACCATGACGCCGAGGCGGTAGTGCGGGGCTCCGCCACCCGGTGCGCGGATATTCGCCGCAACGGCTTCGATGCGCGACTTCACAAGCTCGACTTCGCGCATAGCGGATACGAGCGGGATCATGATCTCCGGCACCACCGGGAAACCGCTCGCGTCAGCCTCGACGGCGGCCTCGAGAATCGCCCGCGCCTGCATCTCGTAGATCTCCGGCAGGGTGATGCCGAGCCGGACGCCGCGCATCCCGAGCATCGGGTTGAACTCGCCCAAGGCCTCGGCACGCCGCGTCACCTCCGACACCGGCTTGCCGAGCGCCTCCGCGAGGTCGCGAAGACCCTCGCGCGACTGCGGCAGGAACTCGTGCAGCGGAGGGTCAAGCAGGCGGATGCAGACCGGACGTCCGTGCATGATCTCGAAAAGCCGCGTGAAATCGGCGCGCTGCATCGGCAGCAGGCGTTCGAGCGCCGCCGCCCGCTCGGCGCCGGTGCCGGCGAAGATCATCTCGCGCATCACCGTAAGCCGGTCGGCATCGAAGAACATGTGCTCGGTCCGGCAGAGCCCGATCCCCTCCGCCTCGAAGTCGCGCGCGATGCGGGCATCCTCCGGCGTGTCGGCATTGGCACGGACGCCGATGTCGCGCACCGCGTCGGCCCAAGCGAGAAGCGTGCGGAAGCGTGCGTCGAGCGCCGGTTCGAGCATCGCCACCGTTCCCGCCAGCGCTTCGCCGCGCGTGCCGTCGAGCGTGATCGTGTCGCCTTCCGACAGGACGCGTCCGTCGGGAGCCGTGAGGGTGCGATCCCGGGCGCTGAAGCGCAACTCCGACGCGCCGACGACGCAGGGCAACCCGAGACCGCGCGCGATGACGGCGGCGTGGCTGGTGGTGCCGCCGCGCTCGGTGAGCACGCCGCTCGCCGCATGCATCCCGCGGATGTCCTCGGGCGACGTCTCGCGACGCACAAGGATGCAGGCCTCGCCGCGCGCCGCACTGGCCTGCGCCGCGGTGGCCGAGAACACGATACGCCCTGCCGCAGCGCCCGGGCTTGCCGCGATGCCGCGGACGAGGCGGTCGCGCGGGCCGCGTGGGTCGACCTGGCGATGCAGAAGCTCCGTCAGGGCGCGGGGCTCGACGCGCAAGACGGCATCGTCGCGGCCGATCACGCCGTCCTCGGCAAGCGCGACGGCGATCCGAACGGCGGCCCGCGCGCTTCGCGACGCGCGCTCGGCGTCGGTGATCGCGACCTCGGAGCCCGCGACGGCGAACTCGATCTCCATTTCCTCCCGGAGCCCGCGACGGCAAATTTCGCCGCAGTGCAGAAGCTTGTCCCGCACCGATTGCGGGAGTGCCTCGAGCCCCGTCTCGCCGAACGTGCCGGTCACGCTGCCGGTGCCGGTCACGGGATCGACGAAGCGCATCCGGCCGGTCCCGCTCAGGCTTCCCGACGGCGCCAACATCGCCTGGACGACGATGCCGAAGCCGGCCTCCGCGGGCGCGCCTTGCGATTGCCGCAGCAGACGTGCGCTCGTGCCCTCCCAAGCGCGCGCCACCGACCGCAAGACCTCGGCGAGTTGCATCGCGGGGTCCTGCGGAAACGCCGCCTCGTTCTCGACCTCGAAGCACGCCAGCGCGTCCTCCAGCGACACGCACCCATCGAACATATCGGGGTCCATGCGGGCGACCTTGACGGCATATCTCTGCACGAATCCTGCATAGGCGCGATCGGCCGCTTCAGCGCCGACGGATGACGCCAGAGCGTCGCGACGGGCCGCGTTCATGCCGATGTCGAAGATCGTCTCGGGACCGCCCCAGTCCGGGTCGGCAGGACTCGGGCGCACGGAGAGGAGCGGCGCCGGGCCGAAAGGCGCCAGCACGCCCGCCGCGTCGATCCCGCGACCCACGGCAAGCGCCTGGACGGCGGGATAGGCGATGGCAACGGCGCATGGCACCGGCAGATCGAGACGGATGAGCCGCTGCAGGCACTTCGCGCGCCAGCCATGCCGCAACGTGGCGATCTCGGCCGACGCCGTGATCTCGGCGAACGGTGCTTGCGGGCTCATTTTCTGCAATGCGGCATCCTCCGATCCCAAGGATAGCCGTATCGGGACATGCGGCAAGTGCGCCCCGGATCAGCCCTCGATCAACGACAGGTCCGCCACCTCGCGGCAGACGGCGCGAATGCGGTGAAGAAGGCAAAGCCTGTTGCGCCGCAGGATCTGGCTGGGAGCGTTGACCTGAACCGTCTCGAAGAACGCGTCCACCGGCGCACGCAGGATCGCGAGCGCCGTCATCGCGGTGGCAAAGTCGTCGGCGGCAAGCGCCGGGCCGGTCGCGGCCTCCGCTGCGTCAAGCGCCGCGAAGAGCGCGCGCTCCGCGTCGGTCTCGGCGAACTTCGGGTTCGGATCGAGCGAATACTCGACGCCGTCGCGCGTCTCCTCGGCGGTGAGGATGTTGTTGGCGCGGCGGAAGCCGATGAGCAGGTTCGTCCCGTCCGGCGTCGCGAGGAACGCCGCCAGCGCCTCGGCGCGGCGCACGAGGAGCGCGAGATCGTCAGCGCCGGGCAGCGCGAGGCAGGCGTCGATCACATCGTGCCGGATGCCGCGCTCGCGCAGCCAGACCTTGAGGCGGTCGTGCAGGAAGCCGACGAGCGCCTCCGCTACGGCCGGATCGCCCAGACGCGCAGCCTCGATGTGCTCCGCGAGCAGCGCCCGCAGCGGCAGACGCAGGTTCGCCTCCGCGAGGATGCGGATCGCGCCGAGGCCCGCGCGGCGGAGCGCATAGGGATCGCGGCTGCCGGTCGGCATCTCGCCGATGGCCCAGAACGCCGCGAGCGTGTCGAGCTTGTCGGCGAGCGCCACGGTGACGGAGACCGGGCCCTCGGGCAGCCTGTCGGAGGGCCCGAGCGGGCGGTAATGCTCGGCGATGGCACGGCAGACCGGCGGCGGGCGGCCTTCGGCTGCGGCGTAGTAGCCGCCCATGATGCCTTGCAGCTCCGGGAACTCGCCGACCATTGCCGACACGAGATCGGCCTTGCAGAGCTTTGCGGCGATCCCGACCTGCTCCGGGTCAGCGCCCGCGGCGGGGGCGATGGCAGCGGCCAGCAGGGCGATGCGACGCGTGCGCTCGCCCTGGTCGCCGAGCCGGACGTGAAACGTCATGCCGAGCAGCTTCGCCGCCATCTCCTCGAGCCCTTGGGCCGCCACCTCGCGAAGATCGTTCTCCCAGAAGAACGCGGCATCGGCGAGCCGCGCGGCCAGCACGCGGCGGTTGCCGGCAAGGATCGTCGCCCCGTCGTCGGCGGTCTCGCGGTTGGCCACGGTCACGAAGCGCTCGATCTTGCCCGTCGCAGGCCGACGCAGCGCGAGGAACTTCTGGTGCGTCCGCATCGAGGTCTGCAGCACCTCCGCCGGCAGCTCGAGATAGGCGGCGTCGATCGGGCCCGCGAGCACCACCGGCCATTCGACGAGACCCGCGAGCTCCGCCAGCAGCCCCTCGTCCGGCACGACCTCGAGCCCGGTGGCAAAGGCGGCGGTCGCGGCGTCCGCGCGGATGCGCTCTTGGCGTTCCTCGGCGTCGAGCAGGACGAAGGCGCGTCTGAGCTTCGCCTCGTAATCGTCGAAGGACGCGACGGAAAAGCGCTCGGGCGCCATGAACGGGTGACCGGCGGTCCGGTCGCCCGACCGGATGCCCTCGATCTCGAACGGCACCACCTCGGCGCCTGCGTCGTCCGACATGACGCACAGGATCGACGTCAGCGGCCGGATCCAGGCGAGCGACCCGGTCCCCCACCGCATCGAGACCGGCCAGGGGAAGGCACGCACCACGCTTGGCACGACTTCCGCCACGATTCCGGCGGCCGGGCGTCCGGGGCGCATGGTGACGGCGAAGAACGCTTCGGACTTGCCGGCTGTCCGCACCTCGAGGTCGCCGCGCGCGAGCCCGGTCGAACGCAGGAAACCTTCGATCGCCGCGTCCGGGGCGTCGGTGCGTGGTCCCTTGCGCTCCTCTCGTGTGGCCTCGCTCGCGGCGGTGAGCCCCTCGACCGCCAGCGCCAGCCGACGCGGCGTCGCATGCGCGTTCGCCTGGGCGTAGGTCAGCCCGGCCTCTACGAGCCCGCCCGTCACCAGCCGGCGCAGATCCTCGGCGGCACGCGCCTGCAGCCGTGCAGGGATCTCTTCGGATGCGAGTTCGAGAAGGAGGTCAGGCATCGGTCACTCTTCGAGGCTTCCGTTGAGCTCGTTCCAGCCGTAGGCGCGGCCGTCGGGGAATACCGCGATCACGCGGTCGACGCCCGGCGCGAGGTTTGCCTCGGAGAGAAATGCGATGGCCTCGCCGGTGTCGAGCGCGGCCCCGATGGCGCCGGCATCGAAGCACGTGAACCAGCCCGGCGCCACCAGCGGCGTCGGACGCCCGACGACGCGGTACGTCTCGGTCAGGAGCCCGAGCGACAGCGGAGTCGTGAAGCAGCTGCGAAACCGCAGTGGCGAGCTTGCGGCATCGATGGCCTCGAAGTTCTCCGCGACGATGCGCTCCGGCGTCTGCTTGCCCAACGGCACCAGAGTGACCGGCGCATCGGCGAGCGTCACGGGGCTGTAGTATGCATAGACCTGCAAGTACCAGATCGCGGCGCCGATCAGAAGCGCGGGCACGATGAGCGCCAAAGCGACGAGCCGGCCGCTCACGCCGCGATCCAGGCATCCGCGCAGGCTTTCGCGAGGCTCCGTACGCGGCCGATGTAGGCTTGTCGCACGGTCGCGGAGATGACGCCGCGGGCGTCGAGCACGTTGAAGAGATGCGACGCCTTGATGCACTGATCGTAGGCCGGCTGCACCATCGTGATCGCGCGTCCGGCAGCGTCCGCCTCGGGTGCAGCGAGGATGCGCGCACATTCCGCCTCGGCGTCCTCGAAGTGCCGCAGCAGCATCGCGGTATCGGCGATGTCGAAGTTCCAGCGGCTGTACTGGCGCTCGGCGTCGCGGAACACGTCGCCGTAGCTGAGCGGGATCGGCGCCGCGGGATCGTTGAACGGCATGGCCATCACGTGATCGACGCCGAGCACGTACATCGCGAGCCGCTCGAGCCCGTAGGTCAGCTCGCCCGGCACCGGATGGCAGTCATGCCCGCCGACGCGCTGGAAATAGGTGAACTGGCTCACCTCCATGCCGTCGCACCAGACTTCCCAGCCGAGCCCGGACGCGCCGAGCGTCGGGCTTTCCCAGTCGTCCTCGACGAAGCGGATGTCGTGCAGGCCCATGTCGATGCCGATGGCCGCGAGGCTGCCGAGGTAGAGCGCCTGCAGGTCGGGCGGCGAGGGTTTGATGATGACCTGGAACTGGTAGTAGTGCTGCAGCCGGTTCGGGTTCTCGCCGTAGCGCCCGTCCGCGGGGCGGCGCGAGGCCTGCACGTAGGCGGCGGCCCAGGGCTTCGGCCCGAGCGCGCGCAGCGTCGTCGCCGGGTGGAACGTCCCTGCGCCGACCTCCATGTCGTAAGGCTGCAGGATCGCGCAGCCTTGCGCCGCCCAGTACGCCTGAAGCCGCAGGATGACGTCCTGAAAGGATCGGGGGGCTTGGTCGGTCATCGGGGCTCGCGGACGGTCGCGCCGTGATAGGGACCGGGGCCGCGTTAGGCAAGCGCGGGCACCGTGGCCACACTCGGACGCTTGCAGCGCGCGCGGGGGCAGATTGCGGATGCGCCGGAACCCCCGGCTGGTAGGCTCGCCCACACGCGGAGCACGAAAGGCGGAGTGGACGTGAAGCAGATGATGAGGATGATTGTTGCGATCGTGCTTGGTCTTTGGGGGATCGGATCCGTCGCTGTGGCGCAAGATGTGGCGTGGGTGCAAGTCGAGGCGCAGCCGAACCTGCGTGACGCCGAGGCGCGGGCGCGCTCCTATGGGGGGAGCTTCGCCGACGTGTCGGGCTATCAGCTTGCGTCGGGCTGGTACGCCATCGTGCTCGGACCGTTCCCGGCCGCCGACGTGAACTTCCGGCTCGAAGACCTTCGCGCGTCCGGGCGTGTACCGGGCGACAGCTACGTGGCCGACGGGCGGAACTTCCGTCAGCGCTTCTGGCCGGTGGGCGCACCGCAGCGGTCGGTCGAGGATCTGGCCAGACGCCTTGCCGCGGACGCGCCGGCTCCGGTCGCTTCCGAACCGACGCCCGACGCGACGGCCGGGCTCCCCGACGAGACGCCGACCGAGGCGCGTCGCTCCGAGAGCGGCCTTGACCGGGAGGCGCGCGAGCTCCTCCAGACGGCAATGCTCTGGACCGGCGACTACTCCGGCACGGTCGACGGCGCCATCGGGCCGGGTACGCGGACCGCGATGGCGTCCTGGCAGCAGTCGCAGGGGCTGACGCCGACGGGTGTGCTCACGACGGGTCAGCGCGCCACGCTCGTCGCCGCCTACCGCGCCGATCTCGCCCGCCTCGGGCTGTCGACCGTCCGGGACGAGGCGGCGGGGATCGCGATCGACCTGCCGACCGCGCTGGTGGCCTTCGATCGCTACGAGCCGCCCTTCGCGCACTACGAGGCGAAGGACGGCAGCGGCGTGCGCGTGCTCCTGATCAGCGAAGCGGGCGATGCCGCCACGCTCGCGGGGCTCTACGACGTGATGCAGACGCTCGAGATCGTGCCGGCAGCGGGCGACCGGCACCTCGACCGCACGTCGTTCGTGCTGTCCGGCGCCAGCGCCACGCGCGCCTCCTACACCTATGCGGCGGTCGCGGACGGCGCGGTGAAAGGCTTCACGCTGGTCTGGGATCCGGCAAAGGCGGACACCATGCCCCGCGTGCTCGACGCGATGAAGGCGAGCTTTCGGCCGATCCCGGGGCTCATGCTCGATCCGGGCACGGTTCCGCCGTCCGCCGCCGAGCGCGAGGGGCTTCTCGCGGGGCTGAGGATCCGCGCGCCCAAGGCGACGCTCTCGGGGTTCTACGTGGACGGGTCCGGTCGGGTGCTCACCGCGGCGGCGCCGCTCGGGGCCTGCGGCCGCATCACGCTCGACGGCGAGACCGACGCGCGCATCGAGCTCGCCGACACCGGGCGCGGCGTCGCGGTTCTGGCACCGGCGACGGAGCTCGCGCCTCCGGGGACCGCCGTATTCGGCACCGCTGTGCCTCCGATCGGCGCCGAGGTGGCGGTTGCCGGGTATTCCTACGGTGGCGCGCTTCCCGAGCCCGCCGTGACCTTCGGCACGCTCAGCGACCTCACCGGGCTCGCCGGCGAGACGGACGTGCAGCGGCTGTCGCTGGAGGCTCTGCCGGGCGACACCGGCGGTCCGGTGCTCGACGACCGTGGTGCCGTGATCGGGATGCTCCTGCCGCGCGAGGATGGCGCGCGCCAGCTGCCGGCGAGCGTGGCGCTCGCGGCCGACGCGACTGCGATACGCACGGCTCTGGCCTCCGCCGGCATCACGATCGTCCCGGCGGATGGCGTCCCGCCGGAAAGCTCTGGCACGCTGGCGCCGGAGGATCTGTCGCGCCGTGCCTCCGCGATGACCGTGCTGGTGTCGTGCTGGGAGTGATCAGCCGCGCCAGAACCGCGGCATCAGCAGCACGAAGAGCGAGAAGAGCCCGAGCCGACCGAGCAGCATCTCGATCAGCATGACCCACTTCGCGAGATCGGGGAACGCGATCATCGTCCCCGTCTGCAAGGTGGCGGGTCCGAACGCGGCGCCGATGTTGCCGATCGACGTCCACGAGGCGAGCACGGCGGACTCCGCGTCGAGCCCGCTCATGCCGATGAGCACCGCGGAGAGCAGCGCGACGCAGAAGTAGAGCGAGAAGAACGCGACGACGGGATAGAGCACGTCGTCGTCGACCAGCCGGTCGGCGTAATGCACCTGGACCACGCGCTGCGGCGAGTGGATGGCCTGGATCTGGGTGCGGATCGCCTCGAAGAGGAGCTGGAACCGGAACACGCTGCAGCCGCCCGAACTCGAGCCGGTGCAGCCGCCGATGAAGCCGAGCATGAACACGACGATCAGCGGAAACGCCCCCCAGGCCGCGACGCTGGCGCTGCTGAACCCGGTGCCGGACATGACCGAGATCGTGTTGAAGAGCGCCTCGCGGACGTTCTGGACGATTCCGACTTCCCCACCGCCTGCGCGCCACGCCACGATCGCGGCGTTGGCGTAGAAGAGGTACCTCACGTAGGCCCGGGTCTGCGGATCGCGCCAGAGCGGCGTGAACGATCCGCGCAGCGCCTGCACGAAGCGGATGTAGGGGACGCTCGAGATGAACATGAAGAACGTCGCCACCCACTCGAGCGGCCCGAGGAACTTGCCGAACGAGGCGTCCGACGAGGAGAACCCGCCGGTCGAGACGGTCGAGAACGCATGCACGACCGCCTCGAAGAGCGTCATCCCGAAGGCTGCGTAGCCGATGATGCACGCGAGTGTCAGCAGGATGTAGAACCACAGCAGGCTCTTCGCGATGTCGAGCGCGCGCGGCAGGATCTTGCCCAGCGTGTCGAAGCCCTCGGTGCGGAAGAATTGCATCCCGCCCACCTTCATCACCGGCAGGAAGATCATCGCCACGATCACGATGCCGAGCCCGCCCAGCCATTGCAGCGTGCTGCGCCACAGGATCATCCCCGGCGGCTCGCCGTCGAGACCGGTGAAGACGGTGGCGCCCGTCGTCGTGATGCCGGAGACGGCCTCGAAGTAGGCGTCGGTGAAGCCCGCGTAGGGCGCGCCGAGCATCAGCGGGAGCGCACCGAAGAGCGGCGCGATGAGCCAGATGCCGGAGGTGAGGAGGAACGATTGCTGCAGCGTCAGGCCGCGACCGATGCCGTTGGCGCAGCCGATGGCGGTGAGCCCTCCCGCCGCGACCGTGATGATGGCGGACTCGAGGAGCGCCGTCCAGTTGGCGTTGCCGGCGACGAAATCGACCGTCATGGGCACGAGCATCAGCGCGCCCATCACCGCAACGACGAGGCCGATGACGTAGCCGACGGGGCGGATGTCCAGCCTTCCGCGGGCCCGGACGGGAGCGGCGACGGCCGTCGTCGCGGCGCGCGGGCGCAGCATCAGTCGACCTGATCGAGCGCGTTCGACAGGTCCGCCAAGAGATCGCCCGGATCCTCGAGGCCGACGCTGATGCGGACCAGGCCCGGCGTGATGCCGAGGACCGCTTTCTGGGAAGCGGGCAGACGCTGGTGCGTCGTCGTCGCGGGGTGGGTGACGATGCTCTTCGCGTCGCCGAGGTTGTTCGAGATGAGGAAGATCTCGAGCGCGTCGAGCATGGCGAAGGCGGCCGGCTGGCCGCCCTTGAGGTCGATCGCGAGAACGGTGCCGCCGGCCTCCATCTGCGCGCGGGCGAGCGCGTGCTGGGGATGGCTCGCAAGATATGGAAAGAGCACGCGGCTCAGGCGCGGATGTCCCTCCAGCGCGGCGGCGATGCGCTCCGCCGATGCGGCCTGCGCGCGCACGCGGAGATCGAGCGTCTGCAGGCCGTTGAGCATGATCCAGGCGGTGAACGGGCTCATCGAGCCACCGGTGTGCTTGAGGTAGGGCTCGGCGACCTTTCGCACGTAGTCGCGGGTGCCGCAGATCACGCCGCCGAGCGCCCTGCCCTGCCCGTCGATGTGCTTGGTCGCGGAGTAGACGACCACGTCGGCCCCGAGCTCGACGGCGCGCGAAAAGATCGGCGTGGCGAACACGTTGTCGACGATGACGGTCGCGCCCACGCCGTGCGCGATGCGGGCCACCGCGGCGATGTCGATGATCTCGAGCGTGGGATTGGAGATGCTCTCGAAGAACACGGCCTTCGTGTCGGGGCGGATCGCGTCGGCCCAGGCCTCGAGGTCGAGTCCGTCCACGAACGTGACCTCGACGCCGTAGCGCGTGAGCACCTCTTCGAGGATGTAGAGGCAGGAGCCGAAGAGCGCACGCGCCGAGACGACGTGATCGCCGGCGCGCAGCATCGCGGTCAGCGCGCCGCTGACGGCGGCCATGCCGCTCGCGGTGGCGAAGGCGTCCTCGGTGCCCTCGACCGCGGCGATGCGCTCCTCGAACATGCGGACGGTCGGGTTGCCGTAGCGGGCGTAGATGAACTCGTCCTCGCCCGACTTGAGGAAGCGTGCCTCGGCGGCCGCGGCGCTGTCGTAGACGAACCCCTGCGTAAGATAGATCGCCTCGGCGACCTCGCCGTAGCGGCTCCTGCGGCTGCCGGCATGGACGAGCTGGGTGCGCCGGGCGCGGCCGCGCTCAGGCGGGGACAGGTCGTCGTGCATGGGCGGGCCTCCTTCGCGGCGTCTAAAGGCGGTGGGCACGACGGTCAATGCGGCCAGTCGGCAACGTCATCAAGCTGTGATGCCGGTTACATCAGGCTGTCGTAGGGCGAGGCTAACGGTCCCCCACAAGATGTTGCGGGGCAGGACCATGCCATTGGTCAGGGTGGATGTCGGCGCCGACGCGATGGACGACCCGGCGATGGACGTGGCTCTGGCGAGCCTGCCGCAGGCCGGGCGCATCGTCGTGATGATCCACGGATACCGGTTCTCGCCGTTCGACGCGGCCAACGACCCGCACCGCCACATCCTCTCGTTCGATCCCGATCCCGATTGCTGGAAGGCCGTGTCGTGGCCCGACCGGCTCGGGGTCCGGGCCGACGACCGCCTCGGCATCGCCTTCGGATGGCATGGGCGCGGCAGCATCTGGACCGCCCATGCCGAAGCCGCGCGGGCCGGGGCGTCGCTGGCGGCGCTCGTTGGGCGGATCCGGCTGCAACGGCCGGGCCAGGCGGTCGACGTCGTGGCGCACAGCCTCGGGGCGCGCGTGGTCCTTGCGGCACTACCGTGCCTCGATGCGGGCGCCATCGGTCGCGCCGTGCTGATCGCCGGCGCCGAATACATCTCGGTCGCGGAGGCGTCGATGGCCTCGCCTGCAGGCAATTCGGTCGAAATCCTCAACGTCACGGCGCGCTCCAACATTCCCTTCGACCGGCTCCTGGAAACCTGCATCGCTCCACCCCGGCGCGGCGACCGTGCGCTCGGCGCGGGCGCCGCCCTCGGCCCGCGCTGGCTCGACCTTCCGGTCGACGACGGCCCCGTGCGCGCGGCGCTGCTGCGGCTCGGCCATCCTGTCGCCCCGCCGGAACGGCGCGTGTGCCACTGGAGCGGCTACATCCGTCCGGGTCTCTTCGGCCTTTACCGCGCGTTTCTCGACGACCTCGACCTCGAGCGGATTCGCGCCGCGCTGCCGCAGACCTCACGGCAGACTTCACGGCAGACCTCACGGCGGCGTGCGAGATCCTGGCTCGAGCTTCCCTTGCCTCCGGCGCAAAACGCGGCATCGTAGCGCCGGGTCACTTACAGGAGACGCGCATGGCACCGATCGACCTCTATTATTGGCCGACCCCGAACGGCTGGAAGGTCAGCATCGCGCTCGAGGAGATGGGGCTCCCCTACGAGGTGCATCTCGTCAACATCGGCGCGGGGGAGCAGTTCGAGCCGGATTTCCTGCAAATCGCGCCCAACAACCGGATGCCCGCGATCACCGATCCCGACGGCCCGGACGGCGCGCCGATCTCGATCTTCGAGTCGGGCGCGATCCTCCTGTACCTCGCCCGAAAGTCCGGCAAGTTCGCGGGGTCGAACGCGAGGGAGCAGGCGGCGGTCGAGCAGTGGCTGATGTGGCAGATGGGCGGCGTCGGCCCGATGGCGGGCCAGGCGCATCACTTCCTGCGCTACGCGCCCGCGATGGAGCCGCCGAACGACCTGCCCTATGCCAAGGACCGCTATCGGAACGAAGTGGCCCGCCTCTACGGCGTGCTCGACCGCCGGCTCGGGGAAGCGAGCCACGTCGCGGGAGATTTTCTCTCCATTGCCGACATGGCGATCTGGCCCTGGGCGCAGAACTGGAAGGGTCAGGAGCAGACGCTCGACGACAAGCCGAACTTCGCGCGCTGGCTCGACGCGCTGGCCGCCCGTCCGGGGTTCATCGCGGGCAAGGCGGTCGCGGAGGACCGCCGCTCGAACCTGCAGGACGACAAGAAGGCGCAACAGGTGCTGTTCGGCAAGCGCGCCTAGCCCTCGCGCATTCAGTCCTCGGGCATCAGTCCTCGGGCATAAGTCCTCGGGCATCAGTCATCGGGCCGCTCCACGCCGAAGCGCTGCATGAGGCGGCTCTGGGTGACGAAGAAGGCGAACACGGCGGCGGTGAGCACGAAGGTTTTGAACGTCACCCAGGCGTCGGTGGACATCGTGCGCCAGACGATCTCGTTGGCGACCGCGAGGCCCGCGAAGAACAGGGCCATGCGCCGCGTCAGGATCAGCCAGCCTTCGGCGCGCATGGGCAGCATCTCGCCCATCAGCGCCTCGAGGTAGGAGCGCCCGCGCAGGAGCCCGAACCCGAGGATCGCGGCGAAGAGCGCATAGATCAGCGTGGGCTTCATCTTGAAGAACCGCTCGTCGTTGAGCCAGACCGAAAGCCCGCCGAACACCGTGACCATCACCGCCGTCGCGAGCTGCATCCGGCTGAGGTGGCCGGTCAGCGCCCAGAGGACGCCGGTGCACAAGAGCATGAGGGGGATGAACGCCGCGGTGACGACGATGAAGCCGTCGTAATCGGTGCCGGCGAGGCTGAAGGACTGGTCCTTGACGCGCCCATAGGCCACGAAGAACGCAAGCACGGGGCCGAGCTCGAGCACGAGCTTCAGGACCGGGTTGATCTTGCGCTGCGCCATCAGGTGCCCCTCGCCGCGACCTGAACTATCACCGCGCCCGCCGCGATCAAGGCCATGAGCGCAAGCCGGGCCGGGCCGACGCGCTCGCGCAGCACGAGCCAGCCGATGCCGGCGGCGAACACGGTCGAGGTCTCGCGCAGCACCGCCGCCTGGCCGACCTGGCCGAGCCGCGTCGCGAGCATCACGCCGCCGAAGCTCACGAACGCGACGAGCGCGCCGACGAGCCCGCGCGCGAGGAGCGGCCCCGGCGCCGGGCGGGCGGGGCCGCGGGCGTAGCGGACGGCGGCGATGACGGGGAAGTCCACCGCGGTGACGAAGAAGAACCAGGCGAGGAAGGTGAACGGGTCGCGTGACTGGCGGATGCTGTAGGCGTCGTAGGTGGTGTAGACCGCGACGAGGAGCCCGCCCGCGACGGCCCATGCGAGTCCCGCGCGGATCGCCGCGCGCCCCGCGACGACGCCGCGGAGGTTGAGGACGGCGAGCGCGAGGATCCCCGCCGAGAGGCAGCCGACGCCGAACCACTGCGCGGCCGTGTAGTGCTCGCCGAGGAAGAGCGCCGCGAAGGTCACGGTGGCGAGCGGCCCCGAGCCGCGCACGACCGGGTAGACGACGGTGTAGGCGGCGCGCTCGTAGGCCAGCGCCATCGTCATCTTGTAGGCGAAATGGACGGCGAGCGCGCCCGCGAGCAGCCCCCAAAGCGGCGGGTGCGGCCATTCGACGAGAAAGAGCGCCATCGGCGCGGCGAGCACGAAGATCCAGGCGTCGATCGCGCCGCGGCTGAGCCAGGGGTCGTGGCGGCCCTTCTGCAGCGCGCCGAAGAGGGCGTGCGCGACGGCCGACACGAGCGCCAGCCCCATCGCGAGGCGCGCGCCCGCGGGCGTGCCGGCCAGCGCCACGATGGTCTCCCCGACAGCCACCCGTCAGGCGTCGGCGCCGGTCAGCGCGCGGGCGAAGTCGTCGGGGTCGAAGGCGCTGAGGTCGTCGATCTGCTCGCCGACGCCGATGGCGTGGATCGGCAGCCCGAAGCGGTCGGCGAGCGCCACGAGCACCCCGCCTTTCGCGGTGCCGTCGAGCTTGGTCATCACGAGGCCGGTCACGTCGGCGAGGCGGCCGAAGATCTCGACCTGCGCGAGCGCGTTCTGGCCCGTGGTGGCGTCGAGCACCAGCAGGGTGTTGTGCGGCGCGGTGGGATCCTTCTTGCGGATCACGCGGACGATCTTGGCGAGCTCCTCCATCAGGTCGGCGCGGTTCTGAAGCCGCCCCGCGGTGTCGATGAGGAGGAGGTCCGCGCCGTCGGCCTCGGCGCGGCCCATCGCGTCGAAGGCGAGGCTCGCAGGGTCCGAGCCCTGCGCGGCCGTCAGCACCGGCACACCCGCACGGTCGCCCCAGATCTGCAGCTGCTCGACCGCCGCGGCGCGGAACGTGTCGCCCGCCGCGATCACGACGGACTTGCCGGCGGCGCGGAACTGGCTCGCGAGCTTGCCGATGGTCGTGGTCTTGCCCGAGCCGTTGACGCCGACGACGAGCACCACCTGCGGGCGGCGCGGGTAGAGCGGCATCGGGCGCGCGACAGGCTCGAGGATGCGGGCGATCTCGCTGGCGAGGAGGCGCTTCACCTCGGGCACCGAGACGCGCCGGCCAAGGCGGCCCTCGCCGATGTTGGCCGCGACGCGCTCGGCGGTGTCGACGCCCATGTCGGCGGCGATGAGCACGTCCTCGAGGCTCTCGAGCATGGCGTCGTCGAGCACCCGGCGCTCGTCGCCCTGCCCGAGAAGCCGTCCGACCAGCCCGGGCGCTGGCGCTTCGGGCGCGTCGGCGACCACGGCGGCGAGCCCGTCCTCGAGCTTCGAGGACGACCTGAACATCCGGTCCTTGAGCTTGGTGAAGAACGACATCGCGACCCCGCTGCCCGCCGTGGCTAAACCAGCGCGCCCGCGAGGGAAAGGCCCAGAGCGGCCGGGGGCCTCCCGCACCCGCGGGCCCGTGGCCGGGCCCTTGGCCTTGGGCCGGGCGCGCCCTTCGGGCGCGAACAGGGGCTCCGGCGTTAACCCGATCGACGGGCGGATGCGGCAGGGTGCGCGCAGATTGGCATCGACCGCGAGGGGCGCGGCTGGCATGTCGGGAATGGGAGCGCGGATGCAGGGCGAAATGCGGCCAATCCTCGATCGGCATGTCGCGGCGACGCTGGCGCCGGTGCTGCTCCTGGCGGCCGGCGCGGTGTCGGGCCCGTTCGCGCTGGCGGCGGCGCTCTATCTCGGGGTGCTTGCGGTGGTGCTCGACGGCGCAGCGGACGAGGTCTTCGCCCAGCCGTCGCCGACATGGCTCGGGCGGCGGCTGCCGGTGGTCCTCGGGCTCGCGCACATGCCCGTGCTGGCGCTCGGCGTCGCCGCGGTCGCCGGGGCGACCGGGCTTGGCGCGTGGGGCCGTGTCGCCGCGTTCGCGGGGTTCGGGCTCTACCTCGGGCAGGTCAGCGTGCCCGCGGCGCACGAGCTCATCCATCGCCCCGACCGCGCACGTTTCAGGCTCGGTCGCGCGGTCTTCACGAGCCTCCTCGTCGGGCACCATGTCTCGGCGCACCGGCTGGTTCACCACGTCCACGTCGCGACGCACGCAGACCCCAACACCGCGCGGCGCGGCGAGGGCTTCTTCCGCTTCGCGGCCCGCGCCTCGATCGGGTCATTCCGAGCGGGCCGGCGGGCCGAGGCCCGGCGCGGATCGCGCGCCTACATGCTCTACATCGGCGGTGGCCTCGTCGCGATCGGCGCCAGTGCCGCCGCCTTCGGGCCAGCGGGCGCCCTGGCCTGCGTCGGGCTCGCCGCCTACGCGCAGGCGCAGCTCCTGATGTCCGATTACGTCCAGCACTACGGCCTCAGTCGCGTCACCCTTCCCGACGGCCGGATCGAGCCCGTGACCGCCGCCCATGCCTGGGACGCGCCCGGCGGCTTCTCGGCGCTCCTGATGCTCAACGCGCCGCGGCATGGCGACCACCATGCCAACCCCGGCCGGGAGTTCCATGCGCTGGCCACGGGAGACGCCCCGCGCCTGCCGCACGGGCTGCCGGCGATGGCGGCACTTGCCCTCTGCCCGCCGCTCTGGCGTCGACGGATGGACCCGCGCCTCCCGGCCAAGGGGTTCCGGAGCGATGGCAAGGCGCCTATATCAGCGGTCCCCGCCTGAACGGAGCCGCCTCATGGACGACAAACGCCACCTTCGGCTCCTCATCATCGGCTCGGGGCCTGCGGGCTACACCGCCGCCGTCTACGCCGCGCGCGCGATGCTGGAGCCGCTGCTGATCCAGGGCATCCAGCCCGGCGGCCAGCTCACCATCACCACCGACGTCGAGAACTGGCCAGGCGATGCCTCCGTGATGGGTCCCGACCTCATGAGCCGGATGGAGCATCATGCCCGCGAGATGGGGGCCACCATCGTCCACGATCACGTCGAGGCGCTCGATCTGTCCGAGCGGCCGTTCAGCGCGCGGCTCGACAGCGGCGCGACGCTTACCGCCGACGCGGTGATCCTCGCGACCGGCGCGCAGGCGAAATGGCTCGGCATCGCGTCGGAGGAGAAGTTCAAGGGCTTCGGCGTCTCGGCCTGCGCGACCTGCGACGGGTTCTTCTACCGCGGCAAGGACGTGGTCGTGATCGGGGGCGGCAACACCGCCGTCGAGGAGGCGCTGTTCCTCACCAACTTCGCCTCGCGCGTCACGCTGATCCACCGCAGGGATACGCTCCGTGCGGAGCGGATCCTGCAGGACCGGCTGTTCAAGAACCCCAAGGTCAGGGTGGTCTGGAACCACGAGATCGCCGAGGTGCTGGGCGACGACACGCCGCTCGGCGTGACGGCGGTGCGGGCACGCAACCTCGAGACCGGCGAGACGACCGACATCCCATGCGCGGGCTTCTTCGTGGCCATCGGCCATTCGCCCGCGTCGAGCCTCGTGGAAGGGCAGCTCGACCTCCATGACGGCGGTTACGTGAAGGTGAAGCCGGGGACCACCGAGACCTCGATCCCGGGCGTCTTTGCCGCCGGCGACCTCACGGATCACGTGTACCGGCAGGCCGTCACCTCGGCGGGCATGGGCTGCATGGCGGCCCTCGACGCCGAGCGCTTCCTCTCCGGCAGCGGCCTCGGCCACGGCGCGGGGAGGCACGGCGAGCAGATCGTCTCGGCCGCGGTGCCCATTCCCTGAGCGCCGGTTGCACCTGCTCCGGGGCCGGGCTAGGCAGCGCCTGTCATTTTCCGGGGATCTTCATGTCGCAACCGCTCGCCAATCTCGCTCCGATCCCGGAGCTCTACGTCTCGGGCGATTCCGCACGCAAGCTGAAGGCGGACGCGGGCGACTTGCCGTCGTGGGATCTGACGGCGCGACAGGTCTGCGACCTCGAGCTTCTGATGAACGGCGGGTTTCACCCGCTGACCGGCTTCATGGGCGAGGCGGATTACGACAGCGTCGTGGCCGGGATGCGGCTCGCCGACGGCACGCTCTGGCCGATGCCGATCACGCTTGACGTGAGCGAAGCCTTCGCCGCCAAGGCCGAGCCCGGCACCGACATCGCGCTGCGCGACGCGGAAGGCGTGATCCTCGCGATCCTCAACGTCACGGACCGCTGGACGCCGGACAAGCCGCGCGAGGCCAGGGGCGTCTTCGGCGCCGACGACATCGCGCATCCGAGCGTCCGCTACCTCCACCACGTCGCGGGGCCGGTCTACCTCGGGGGCCGCGTCATCGGCATCCAGCCGCCGGTGCATTACGACTTCCGCGCCCGCCGCGACACGCCGAACGAGCTCCGCGCGCTCTTTCGCAAGCTCGGCTGGCGCCGCGTGGTCGCGTTCCAGACGCGCAACCCGCTGCACCGCGCGCACCAGGAGCTGACGTTCCGCGCCGCCCGCGAGGCGCAGGCGAACCTGCTCATCCACCCCGTCGTCGGCATGACGAAGCCCGGCGACATCGACCACTTCACGCGCGTGCGCTGCTACGAGGCGGTGCTCGACCAGTATCCGGCCTCCACCACGACGATGAGCCTTCTGAACCTCGCCATGCGGATGGCCGGGCCGCGCGAGGCGGTCTGGCACGGCATCATCCGCCGCAACCACGGCTGCACGCACATGATCGTCGGGCGCGACCACGCGGGGCCGGGCAAGAACTCGGCGGGGCAGGATTTCTACGGCCCCTACGACGCGCAGGCGCTCTTCGCCGAGCACCAGGGCGAGATCGGCCTCGAGATGGTCGACTTCAAGCAGATGGTCTACGTGCAGGAGCGCGCGCAGTACGAGCCGCGCGACGAGGTGGGCGAGGGCGTCACGATCCTCGACATCTCGGGGACCGAGCTGCGCCGCCGCCTCGCCGAGGGGCTGGAGATCCCGGATTGGTTCTCGTTCCCCGCCGTCGTGACCGAGCTGCGCCGCAACCGCCCGCAGCGGTCGCGTCAGGGTTTCACGGTGTTCTTCACGGGCTTCTCGGGCTCCGGCAAGTCGACCGTCGCCAACGCGCTCATGGTCAAGTTGATGGAGATGGGCGGCCGGCCGGTGACGCTCCTCGACGGCGACGTCGTGCGAAAGCACCTCAGCCAGGAGCTCGGCTTCTCGAAGGAGCACCGCGACCTCAACATCCGGCGCATCGGCTACGTCGCGAGCGAGATCACCAAGAACGGCGGCATCGCGATCTGCGCGCCGATCGCGCCCTACGCCGCGACGCGGACGGCGGTGCGCGAGATGATCGAGAGCTTCGGCGCGTTCATCGAGGTGCATGTCGCGACCTCGATCGAGGAATGCGAGCGGCGCGACCGCAAGGGGCTCTACCGGCTCGCGCGCGAGGGCAAGATCAAGGAGTTCACCGGCATCTCGGACCCCTACGAGGCGCCCGAGACGCCCGAGCTGCGCCTCGACACCGAGGGCTTCGAGGTCGACAACTGCGCGCACCAGGTGATCCTGAAGCTCGAGAGCATGGGGCTCATCGCGGCCTGAGCCGCGTCAGCCCGCGAGCTCGACGCCTTCGGCGAGGCGCTGGCCCGTCAGGACGCGGCCGGCGGCGGTGTCGAATCCGGGCACTGCAGGCACCTCGCTCACCGGCGGTCCCGCGACCGCCGGATCGTCCGCGCCAGCGAAAGGCCGCGCGGAGAGGCGGGCCGTGAGCATGGCCTGCGACGGGCCCGCGGCCAGGGTCCCGGACAGATCGAAGCCGGCCGCATGGCGCCTCGACATGTCTGCGTCCCGCCGGATCGGCCGCCGACGGCAGGACCACCTCGATGGGGTCGGGCACAGGCCCGGCGCGAGGCCGTAAACGGTCGCGCCCGGCGGTCTGGGTTGCGGTTCCTCGCTGAACGTCTTGCGACGCAAGACTGTCGCGGTCGGATCGACCGCCACGGTCCGACCTATGGTGGCGGGCGGTGTCTTGCCTGTAACGCGCGCTTGCTCAAGCCCTCGGTGTCGGGGACGAGATCGGCACCCGCGTCATCCGACCGCTCGATGGCGGCCAGGAAGTCCGACAGGTCGACCCCGATCACTGCGGCACCGCGCCTTCGCAAGCCTCCGCGTTCACCCTGTCCGTCGGCGTCCATCCGCCGATGTCGGAGACGAGGAACGCAATCCCCCGCGCCGGGCCGACCGAAAGCAGCACGTAACGCGCCGGGATCGTGCCGCTGCCGGACGGTACTTCGAGCCCCTCGGCTGTCACTCAGACGCCGGCAAGGACCGCGCAGAGGGCCGCCAGGGCGCCTGCGCGGGACCGCCGTACGAGCGTCGCTCAGTGCACCCCGACAGGGGCGAGATCGTTCTGCAACGCCAGCGCGAACGCCATGCGCCGGTCGGCGACCAGCGCAAGCCGCTCGCCCGCCGCGTCGTGCACGGCGTAGAGCGTCTCCATGTCGCCGGCCTGCGTCTGCACCTCCTCCGGCAGGTCCGCCACGGCGACGGGGCGGATGTAGACGATGCGGTTCTCGTCCCTGCCGTCGAATTCGTACTTCGCGTTCATCTCAAAGCCCTTTCTCTTCGCGACCCTTCCGGGCCGAATGTCCGATGACGATGGTTCGCACGGTCGCCGGCGGCGGCGCGCGGCGCAGGTCGATATTGAGGAGCCCGTTCCCGAGCGCGGCGCCCGACACCTCGATGGCCTCGGCGAGCACGAAGCTGCGCTGGAACTGCCGCGCGGCGATGCCCCGGTGAAGGTAGGTCTTCCCGGTCGCGTCGTCGGGCTGGCGGCCGCGGATCACGAGCTGGCGGTCCTCGAGCGTGACGGCGAGGTCAGCCTCGGCAAATCCCGCGACTGCCAGCGTGATGCGATAGTCGCTCTCGCCACGCTGCTCGATGTTGAACGGAGGATAGCCGTCCGCAGACTTCGCGGACCGCTCGACGAGGCGTTCCAGATCCTCGAAGCCGAGGAGGAACGGATGCGCCGCAAAAGTCAGTTTCGTCATCGGCATGCCCTTCAAGAAAGCGACACTGCGTGCGGCCCCTGACGGCGACCGTGACAGCGATATGGGAAGGCCGGGGCGGTCCCGCAAGGCGCGGCGCTTTCAGCTGGCCCCTCCGTGGTCTAGTCTGGACGCGAAGCCGTTCACGGACCTCACATGACCGCGCCGCCCGACGATCCCGAGCCCCCGCACCATTCCGCCGGCGAGATCGGCCACGACGACATGATGCGTATCAAGCTCGAGGTGCTGCGCCGCGAGCACCGCGACCTCGACCACGCCATCGAGGCCTTCGAGATGTCCGGCCGGGCAGACCAGCTTGCGCTCCGGCGGCTCAAGAAGCAGAAGCTGGGGCTGAAGGACCGGATCACGCGGATCGAGGACGATCTGACGCCGGACATCATCGCCTGACAGGAAGTGACGATGACAGATGCGACATCGCAGGATCTGCCGGAGAGCTTGCCCGAGGCGCTGCTCGAGGGGATGGCCGAGACGCAGCCCCGCGTGGGCATCGTGATGGGCAGCCGGTCGGACTGGCCGGTCCTGCAGGAGACGGCCGAGATGCTCGAGGCGCTCGCCATACCTTACGAGGCGCGCATCGTCTCGGCGCACCGGACACCGGAACGGCTGCGGACCTATGCGGCCGGAGCCGCCGAACGGGGCATCCGCGTGATCGTCGCGGGCGCGGGCGGGGCGGCGCATCTGCCGGGGATGCTCGCGGCACAGACGCCGCTTCCGGTCGTCGGCGTGCCGGTCGAGGGCCGGGTTCTGAGCGGGTTGGACAGCCTGCTCTCCATCGTCCAGATGCCGCGCGGCGTGCCGGTGGCGACGATGGCGATCGGGCCGGCGGGTGCCGTCAACGCGGGGCTCCTCGCGGCGTCGATCCTGGCGCTCGGCGACGTGGCGCTCGCGGAGCGGCTGGCGGCATGGCGCGCCGCGGAGACGGACGCCGTGCCCGAAGACCCGCTGGGCGCGTGAGCGCGCTTTTGCCCGGCGCCACGGTCGGGATCCTCGGCGGCGGGCAGCTCGGGCGGATGCTGGCACTCGCGGCAGCGCGGCTCGGGCTCCGGACCCTGGTCTTCGAGCCGGGCGCGGCGCCGCCCGCGGCCGACGTGACGGCGACGGTCCGCGCGGGCTGGGACGACGCGGCCGCGCTCGACCGGTTCGCCGCGGCGGTCGATGTCGTGACCTTCGAATTCGAGAACGTCCCCGCCGCAGCGCTCGACCGGATCGCGGCGGCCGTCCCCGTTCGGCCGGGCGCGGGCGCGCTCGCCGTGTCGCAGGACCGGCTCGCCGAGAAGGCGTTCCTCGCGGGCCTCGGCCTCGCCGTGGCGCCCCATGCGGCGGTGGACGATGCGGCGAGCCTCGCGGCCGCCCTCGCGCAGATCGGGGTGCCGGCGATCCTGAAGACGCGCCGCCTCGGCTACGATGGCAAGGGACAGATGCGGCTCGCGGCAAAGGCCGACGCGGACGCGGCCCTCGCGGCGATGGCCGGGGCGCCTGCGGTCCTCGAAGGACACGTGAGCTTCACGCGCGAGGTCTCGGTGATCGCGGCGCGGAGCCTCGACGGCGCCGTCGCGTGCTACGACCCCGGCGAGAACGTCCACGAGGGCGGCATCCTGCGGACCACGACCGTGCCCGCGCGGCTCGCCCCCGCCGCGCGCACCGACGCGGTGCTGATCGCCGCGCGCATCCTCGAGGCGCTCGACTACGTGGGCGTGCTC
Source organism: Paracoccaceae bacterium (assembly GCA_965219015.1). Lineage (GTDB taxonomy): Bacteria > Pseudomonadota > Alphaproteobacteria > Rhodobacterales > Rhodobacteraceae > CBDCNH01. The sequence continues at coordinate 267,040 of CBDCNH010000005.1, read as the reverse complement.
GGCGTCGAGCTCTTCGTCAGCGCCGCGGGCCTCGTCGTCAACGAGATTGCGCCCCGCGTCCACAATTCCGGGCACTGGACGCAGGACGGCACGATGATCGACCAGTTCGAGCAGCACATCCGCTGCGTGGCCGGCTGGCCCATCGGCGACGGCGCGCGGCACTCCGACATCGAGATGCGGAACCTCATCGGCGACGAGGCGGACGCGGCGCTGGCGCTCGCCGCAGACCCGGCCTTCGGGCTGCACCTCTACGGCAAGGCCGAGGTCCGGCCGGGCCGCAAGATGGGCCACGCCAACCGGCGCCTCGGTCCGGCCCGGTGAGCGTGCGGCTCGCAGTGCGGGCGCTCATCCTTCACGAGGGCCGGCTCCTCATGGTGAACGCCTGGCCCGGCGGCATGTCGGATCTCTGGACCGTGCCGGGCGGCGGCGTCGAGCCGCACCGCTCGCTTCCCGAGAACCTCGTGCGCGAGGTGCTTGAGGAGACCGGACTCGCCATCGAGGTCGGCGCACCCGCGCTCGTCAACGAGTTCCATGACCCGGCAGGGAGCTTTCATCAGGTCGACATCTACTTCCATGCCCGCATCCGCGGCGGCGCGCTCGACGCCGCCTGGACCGACCCCGAGGGCGTGGTGACGGAGCGGCGGTTCTTCGCCCGCGACGCGCTCGCCGGCATCCGCTTCAAGCCCGACAGCCTGCCCGCGGCGGCCTGGGGCGAGGACGGCCTCCTCTACGATCCGCTCGAGCCGATCCTGCGCTGAGGCCAGCCGACGCCGAGCCCGACCCCGCCGATGACGATGAGCGAGGCCACGAGGAAGCGCAGCGTCGGCGCCTCGCCGATGAAGGCGATCCCGCCGACGAGGGCCAGGACCGGAACGGTGAGCTGCGCCATTGCAGCGACGGTTGCGGGCAGATGCGGCAGCACCCGGTACCAGAGCGCGTAGCCGAGGCCCGAGGTGACGGCGCCGGAAAAGATGGCGAGCCCCGCGCCCCAGAGCGTCGTGCCGCGCGGATCGGGGACGAGCATCGCGAGCACGAGTCCTACGGGAAGCGCGCGGACGAAGTTGAGCGTCGTGGCGCGCAGCGGATCGGTGGTGCGAGCGCCGAGGAGCGAGTAGACGCCCCAGCCAACCGCGGCAGTCACCATCAGGCCCGCGCCGATCGGATCCGGGAATGCGGCCCCGGCGGGCCAGAGGAGCACCGCGAGCCCGCCGAACGCGACGAGCGCGCCGATCCAGCGCGCCTGCGGGACCGCTTCGCCCCGCGCGAGCGCGCCGGCGAACATCGTCACCTGCACCGCTCCGAAGAGGATGAGCGCACCGGCTCCTGCGCCGAGCGAGACGTAGGCGAACGAGAAGCCGACCATGTAGGCGGCAAGCGCGGCGGCACCGGCCCAGGGGACCGGAGCGGGCGCCTCGGTGCCGCGACGCCGCGCGAGCAGGAGGCCGAGCGCCAGCGTCCCGCTCGCGAGCCGGATCGCCGCGAAGGCCGCTGGTCCGATGGCGCCGTCCGCAAGAGCGAGGCGGGTCAGCACCGAATTGGCGGCGAAGGCCAGCATGGCGAGGATGGTAAACAGGACAGTCCGCATCCCGCGACCCTGACGTGCAAGCCGCTCCGTGCCAAGCGTGGCGCCACGTATCGGGCGCGCACGGACTGAAGGCTGACGCGGGCGGTCCGGCTTATGCGTCTAGGGCGTGACCCGCTCCACGGCACCGCCCGCGTCGCGCCAGGCCTTGAACCCGCCGCCGAGGCTCTCGGCGCCCTCGAAGCCCATCTCGCCCAGCGTCCGCACCGTCAGCGCCGAGCGCCAGCCGGAGGCGCAGTAGAACAGATACCGGCGCTCGGGCTCGAACGCGGGCTTCCAGTACGGGCTCGCCGGGTCCACCCAAAACTCCGCCATGCCGCGCGGGCAGTGGAAGCTGCCCGGGATGAAGCCTTCGCGCGTCCGCTCGCGGATGTCGCGCAGGTCGACGAAGAGCGTGGTCTCGGGGTCGAGGCCGAGCGCGTCGGCGGCGGGCACGGTGACGACGGCGCGCTCCGCGGCCGCGACGAGCGCTGCGGAACCGACCTTGAGCGACCTCGGCATGGCATGTCCTCCCGGGCGCAGCCTAGCCCGGGCCGCGCGCATGAAAAAGGGGGCCGCGAGGGCCCCCTTCTCCGTCAGCCCTGGCGGGGCAGGATCACATCATCCCGTCCATGCCGCCCATGCCGCCCATGCCGCCGCCCATGCCGCCGCCGGCGCCGGCGTTCTTGTCGGCCGGACGGTCGGCGATCATCGCCTCGGTGGTCACGAGAAGGCCCGCGACCGACGCCGCATCCTCGAGCGCGGTGCGGACGACCTTGGCGGGGTCGATCACGCCGTACTTGAACATGTCGCCGTACTCCTCGGTCTGCGCGTTGAAGCCGAACGTCTTGTCGCTCGACTCGCGGACCTTGCCGGCCACGACGGCCCCGTCGACGCCCGCGTTCTGCGCGATCTGCCGCAGCGGCGCTTCGAGCGCGCGCCGCACGATGGCGATGCCCGCGTTCTGGTCCGAGTTCTCGCCGGTCACGCCGTCGAGCGCCTTCGCGGCCTGCACGAGCGCCACGCCGCCGCCGACGACGATGCCTTCCTGCACCGCGGCGCGGGTCGCGTTCAGCGCGTCATCGACGCGGTCCTTGCGCTCCTTGACCTCGATCTCGGTCATGCCGCCGACGCGGATCACCGCGACCCCGCCCGCGAGCTTCGCGACGCGCTCCTGCAGCTTCTCCTTGTCGTAGTCCGAGGTCGTGTCCTCGATCTGCTGGCGGATCTGGGCGACGCGCGCCTGGATCTCCGCCTTGTCGCCGCCACCATCGACGATGGTGGTCGCGTCCTTGGTGATCGAGATCTTCTTAGCCTTGCCGAGCATGTCGATGCCGACGTTCTCGAGCTTCATCCCGAGATCGTCCGAGATGACCTGACCGCCCGTCAGGATCGCGATGTCCTGCAGCATCGCCTTGCGGCGGTCGCCGAAGCCCGGCGCCTTGACGGCCGCGATCTTCAGCCCGCCGCGGAGCTTGTTGACGACAAGCGTCGCCAGCGCCTCGCCCTCGACGTCCTCCGACACGATGAGAAGCGGCTTGCCGGACTGGATCACCGCCTCGAGGAGCGGCACCATCGGCTGCAGCGACGAGAGCTTCTTCTCGTGCAGGAGCACGAGCACGTCCTCGAGCTCGGCCACCATCTTCTCGGGGTTGGTCACGAAGTAGGGCGAGAGGTAGCCGCGGTCGAACTGCATCCCCTCGACGACTTCGGTCTCCGTCTCGAGGCCCTTGTTCTCCTCGACGGTGATGACGCCCTCGTTGCCGACCTTCTGCATCGCGTCGGCGATCTGGCGGCCGATCTCGGCCTCGCCGTTGGCGGAGATGGTGCCGACCTGCGCGACTTCGGCGCTGTCGCTCACCGGACGCGCGGCGGCCTTGATCGCGGCCACGACCTTCAGCGTCGCCATGTCGATGCCGCGCTTGAGGTCCATCGGGTTCATGCCGGCGGCGACCGCCTTCATGCCTTCCTTGACGATGGCCTGCGCGAGCACGGTCGCCGTCGTGGTGCCGTCGCCGGCCTCGTCATTGGTGCGGTTGGCCACTTCCTTGACCATCTGCGCGCCCATGTTCTCGAACTTGTCGTCGAGCTCGATCTCCTTGGCGACGGTGACGCCGTCCTTGGTGATGCGGGGCGAGCCGAACGACTTGTCGAGGATCACGTTGCGGCCTTTGGGGCCCAGCGTGACCTTCACCGCGTCGGCGAGAATGTTGACGCCGCGCAGCATGCGGTTGCGGGCATCGGATTCGAATTTGACGTCCTTGGCAGCCATTATGGTGCTCCTGTCTGTCAGTTGCGGGAAAAAGGAAGGCGCAGCCTCAGGCGATGACGCCGAGGATGTCGCTTTCCTTCATGATCATCATTTCCTTGCCTTCGAGGGTCACCTCGGTGCCGGACCACTTGCCGAAGAGCACCCGGTCGCCAGCCTTGATCGACATCGCGATCAGCTCGCCCGAGTCCTTGCGCGCGCCCTCGCCGACCGCGACGACCTCGCCCTCGGCGGGCTTCTCCTTCGCGGTATCGGGGATGATGAGTCCGCCCTTGGTCTTTTCGTCGCCTTCGATGCGACGGACCAGCACGCGGTCGTGCAGCGGTTTGAATGCCATCTGAGAACACTCCCTAGGTTCCAGGTTGATCTGTTGGCACTCGGTTGCCCGGAGTGCTAACGACGCGTGTCTATGAAGGACAGGTTACCGTGTCAATGGCCCCTTCCGGTTGTCCCCGGCGCGTCCCGGAGCACCCGTGACATCCCCCGGCACCGCTCGTATAAGCCGCCAACCTCACACGCGACGGACCCCAGATGATCAAAGTGTTCGGCCACAAGGCCCCCGACAGCGATTCGACCGGAGCGGCCCTGATCTGGGCTTGGTATCTCACCAACGTTCGCAGCACGCCGGCGCAGGCGAACCTCCTCGGCGAGCCGAACCTTGAAGCGGCGTTCATGCTGCGCCGTTGGGGCTGCGAGACGCCCGAGATCATCCAGGACGTGCTCCACGCCGACGAGGTGGTCATCGTGGACACCAACAACGTCGCCGAGCTGCCGCCCTCGATCAACGACGCGCGGATCCTCGAGGTCATCGACCACCACCGGCTGCAGGGCGGGCTGAAGACGCTGGGGCCGATCAACGTCACGATCCGGCCGCTGGCCGCGACCGTCACGCTGATGCACGAGCTGATGGCCGAGGACGCCGGTCGGCTGCCCGACAACCTCAAGGGCGTGATGCTGACGTGCATCCTGTCGGACACGCTCGGCTTCCGCTCGCCGACGACGACCGACATCGACCGCGCGCTCGCGACCTCGCTCGCCGAGCACCTCGGCATCGACATCGCGTCCTACACGGCGGAGATGTTCGCGGCGAAGTCGGACCTGTCGGCGGTGTCCGACACCGACCTTCTGAAGATGGACAGCAAGGAGTTCACCGTCGGGGACACCAGGCTCCGCATCTCGGTGCTCGAGACGACCTCGCCCGCGCAGCTCATCGACAGGCGGGCCGGGCTGATGGCGGCGATGCCCGCCATCGCGACGGCCGACGGTGCCGACGAGGTGCTCCTCTTCGTCGTGGACATCCTCGAGGAGGAGGCGACGCTCCTCGTGCCGAACGAGACCGTCCGCCGCATCGCCGAGCACAGCTTCAACGTCGAGGTCACGGGCGACACGGTGCGCCTGCCGGGCGTGGTGAGCCGCAAGCTGCAGATCATCCCCGTCCTCAAGGCCTGACGTGGCAGAGATCGTGCGCGATCTGGCGGCGCTCGACGGGCGCTACGACGCGGTGCTCTGTGACCTCTGGGGGTGCCTCCACGACGGGATCGCGCCCTTCCCGTCCGCGGTGGCGGCGCTGCAGGCGTTCCGCGCGCGGGGCGGCGCGGTGATCCTCGTCACCAACGCGCCCCGCCCGGCGCCCCTGATCGCGGCGCAGCTCGACACGCTCGGGGTGCCGCGCGACGCCTGGGACGAACTCGTGACCTCCGGCGACGCGGCGCAGGCGGGGCTCCTCGCCGGCCTCGTGGGCCGCCGCGTGTACCACCTCGGGCCGGCCAAGGACGAGACGTTCTTCACCGTCATGGCCGAGCACCAGACCGGCGGCGACATCGCGCGCGTCGGCCTCGCCGAGGCCGAGGGCATCGTCTGCACGGGTCTCGTCGACGACCTGACGGAGACGCCCGAGGACTATCGCCCGCTTCTCCTCGCGGCGAAGTCGCGCGGGCTGAAGCTCCTCTGCGCCAACCCCGACATCGTGGTCGACTACGGGCATCACCGGCTCTTCTGCGCCGGCGCCATAGCGGCGCTCTACGAGACGATGGGCGGCACGAGCCTCTACTTCGGCAAGCCGCACCCGCCGATCTACGACCTCGCCCGCCGACGCCTCGAGGCAATGGGGCGCGACGTGCCCGACGACCGCATCCTCGCCATCGGCGACGGCATCGCGACCGACATCGCGGGCGCGCGAAGTGAGTCGCTCGACATGCTCGCGGTGACGGGCGGGCTCGCGGCCGTCGAGACCGGTACGCCCGAGGGAGGCCAGCCGGACGTCGAGCGCCTGGCGACATGGCTCGCCGGCACCGGCGAGAGCCCGGCCTACGCCATCGGGCAGCTGCGCTAGCTTGCGCCGCCTCCGGCCGCGCGCTACCTGCACGCCATGCGGATCCTGCACGCCTTAACCGGATTGGCTCCGGCTGATCGTGGCGCCAGCGTCGCCATCGGTAATTTTGACGGCGTGCATCTCGGGCACCAAGCCGTCCTCGGGCTCGCGCGGGCGGAGGCGGCGCGGCTTGACACCCCTCTCGGCGTCGTGACGTTCGAGCCGCATCCGCGCGAGTTCTTCGCCCCCGACGCGCCGCCCTTCCGGCTGATGAACGCAGAGGCGCGAGCCAACCGGCTGGGACGGCTCGGCGTCGAGCGGCTCTACGAGCTTCCCTTCGACGCGACACTCGCCTCGCTGACGGCATCCGACTTCGCCGGTGACATCCTGGCACGGGGCCTCGGGATCCGGCACGCCGTCGTCGGCGCCGACTTCCGTTTCGGCAAGGCGCGCGGCGGCACCGCCGGTGTCCTCGCCGAACTCGGCGCGACGCTGGGCTTCGGTGTCACGGTGGCGGAATTGATCGACGACGATGGTGCGGAAGTCTCTTCGACCGCCATCCGTCAAGCCCTCACCGATGGCCGCCCGCGCGACGCGGCCCGGATGCTCGGCCACTGGCACCGCATCGAGGGCGCGGTGGACCACGGCGAGAAGCGCGGCCGAACGCTCGGCTACCCGACGGCGAACTTGTCGATTGCGGGCCTTCACCCGCCGCGCTTCGGCGTCTATGCCGTCCGCGCGCGTGTCCTCACCGGCCCGCACCGCGGCGATTACGGCGGTGCCGCCTCGCTCGGCGTGCGGCCGATGTTCGGCTCGAACCTGCCGAACCTCGAGACGTTCCTCTTCGACTTCGCGGGCGACCTCTACGGCGCGCATCTGTCGGTGGCGCTCGTGGACTGGCTGCGGCCGGAGATGACCTTCCCCGACCTGCCGGCCTTCGTCGCGCAGATGGACGCCGATGCCGAGACGGCTCGAGACATTCTGGCGGCGTCATGACGCGACGTCCCGATCCCCGCCGCACCCGCTTCTGGGAGCGCCCGATCGGCAAGCTCAATGCTGCCGAATGGGAGGCGCTCTGCGACGGCTGCGGCAAATGCTGCCTCAACAAGCTCGAGGACGAGGACACCGGCGAGATCGCCTTCACCCGCGTCGCCTGCCGCCTCCTCGACGGCGAAAGCTGCCGCTGCGCGCAGTACCCGATCCGGCGCCAGTTCGTCCCCGACTGCGTGGTCCTCAGCCCCGCCACGCTCGGCAAGGTCGCCTATTTCATGCCGCGGACCTGCGCCTATCGCCTCCGCCACGAGGGCAAGCCGCTGCCCGAGTGGCACCCGCTGCTGACCGGCGACCCCGAGAGCGTCCATGACGCCGGCCAGTCGGTGCGCGGATGGAGCGTCCCCGAGACCGAGGTCGCCGAGGAGGACTGGGAGGACCACGTCATCGAGGGAGAGATCTGATGGAGTTCGCCTCCGACAACACGTCGCCGGTGCCGCCCGAGGTGATGGCGGCCCTTGCGCGCGCCAACGAGGGCTATGCGCCCGGCTACGGGACCGACGCGATCATGGACGACGTGCGGGCGCACATCCGCGCGATCTTCGAGGCGCCCGAGGCCGCTGTCTACCTCGTCGCGACCGGCACGGCGGCGAACGCGCTGGCGCTCGCCACCTACTGCCCGCCCTGGGCCGCGGTGTTCTGCCACCGCAACGCGCATGTCGAGGAGGACGAGTGCGGCGCGCCCGAGTTCTACACCGGCGGCGCGAAGCTCGTGCTCGTCGATGGGGCGCACGCGAAGATGACACCGGACGGTCTTGCGGAGACGATCCGCTTCACGGGCCGCGCCGGGGTCCACAACGTGCAGCGCGGCATGGTGACGATCACCAACTCGACCGAGAACGGCGCGGTCTATTCGGCCTCCGACGTGGCGGCGCTGTGCGCGGTCGCGCATGACGCGGGCCTGCCCTGCCACATGGACGGCGCGCGCTTCGCCAATGCGCTCGCCGCATCGAACGCCAGTCCCGCGGCGATGACGTGGCAGGCGGGGATCGACGTGCTGACGTTCGGCGGCACCAAGAACGGGCTGCTGGGCGTCGAGGCGGTGGTGCTCTTCGATCCCGCGAAGGCCTGGGAGTTCGAGCTGCGCCGCAAGCGTGGCGGGCATCTCTTCTCCAAGCATCGTTATCTTTCGGCGCAGATGGCGGCCTATCTCGACGGCGACCTCTGGATGACGCTGGCGCGGCGGGCCAACTCGGCCGCGACGCGGCTCGCGGCGGGGCTGCGCGAGGTGCCGGGGGCGTCGCTGACGCATCCGACGGACGCCAACGCGGTGTTCGCCGGCTGGCCCCGCAAGGGCCATCGGCGGGCGCAGGCGGCGGGGGCGCACTACTACCTCTGGCCGTTCGACCAGACGCTCGAAGGGGCGGACGACGAGGTGCTGACCGCGCGGCTCGTGTGCAGCTGGTGCACCACCGACGCCGAGGTGGACGCGTTCCTCGACGCTATCCGCGGCTGAGGAGCGCGCCGATGGCCTCGGCGACGGGGCCGGGATGGGTGATCGGGAGCATATGGCCGGCATCCGGCACGACGACCTCGCGCGCGTCGGGAAGGCGCTCGAGAAGGGTCGCCGCGATCGCCCCGATGACGGCGGGCGAGCGCGCGCCGCGCAGCAGGAGGACCGGCACATCGAGTGCCTCCAGCCGACCCGGCGCCAGGAGACCTGCCATGTCGTCGCCGAGGACCGGCGCCACGGCCGCGACGAGGTGGATGCGGGAGGCGAGGCCTTGGCGCTGCGTGGGCGGCACGTCGTCCCAAGGCGTCCCGTTGCCCCAGTCGGTCATGAAGTGCGCGGTGGCAAGCAGGGGATCGCCGCTGGCGAAGGCAGCCTCGACGGGTGCGTGACGCGCCAGATAGTCAGCAAAGGCCGGCGTGCCGCGCGCGGCCGCGAAGAGGACCGGTTCGATCAGGGTCAGCGTCCGGGCGAGGCCCGGCTCCTCCAGCGCGAGGCGCAGCGCGATCGTCGCCCCGAGCGAATGTCCCACGAGGTCGACCGGGCCGTCTCCCGCGAGGCTCCGGGCCGTCGAGGTCGCAAGAGAATGATAGTCCGTCACGCCGTCCCAGTCGGCGCTGCGCCCATGTCCGGGCAGGTCCGGAGCCGTCATCGAGAGCCGGTCGTCGAGCCGTGCCGCAACACCGGACCAAGCGCCGGCATGGGCGAGCGAGCAGTGCAGCATGAGGGCCTGCCGGTCGCCCTCGCCCCAGCGCGTGACGGCGATACCGGCCGGCGTCACAGCTTTCCGGCGAGATGCAGATCGAGATCGCCGAGCCGGTCCTGGCCCCAGAAGCCTTCACCGCCGGTCACGTAGAACGGCGCGCCGAACACTCCGGCGAGAATGGCGTCCTCGAGGTTGCGCCCGTACTGGTCGGCGGAGGCCATCATCCCGCGATCGCCGAGCGCCGGATCGAAGCCCGTGCCTTCGAGGATGCGTGCCACCTCGTCGGCGTCCGCGATGTCGCGCTCCTCCGCCCAGCAGGCGCGCAGAAAGGCGTGGGCCAGCGCGCCGACGTCACCCTCGCCGGTCGCCTGCGCCGCGATGATCGCATAGGACGACGGTGCGGGATTGGCCGGCCAGAACGCGGGTTTGGGATGGATCGGCAGGTCCGCCTTCGCGGCCTGCCGGCGCAGCTCCAGCAAACGGTAGGCCTGGCGCGACGGGTGCCGGTCGCGCGGCGGCACGCCACCGGTGCGCGCGAAGAGCCCCATGATGTCGAGCGGGCGGTAGACGATCTCGGCGCCATGCCGGGCCGCGACGGCCTCCAGCCCCAGCCCGGCGATGTAGCTGAAGGGCGAGATCGTCGCGAAGTAGTAGTCGATCCTGGTCATTCGCCGGCGTCCCCTACCCTTCGGCTTTCGCCCGACCCTACGGCGGTGCTAGGCAGTGTCAACGTCGCGCTCCGGGAGCCCTCATGCCTGTTCTCCATGAACCGAAGCTCATCGCGGGCAACGCGAACCGGCCGCTCGCGAACGCCATCGCGCGCCGGATGTCGATGCACCGGGGCATGTCGGTCACGCTGGTCGACGCGCGGGTCGAGCGGTTCAACGACCAGGAGATCTTCGTCGAGGTGTTCGAGAACGTCCGCGGCGAGGACATGTTCGTGATCCAGCCGACCTCGAACCCCGCCAACGACAACCTCATGGAACTCCTGATCATCTCGGATGCGCTGCGGCGCTCGTCGGCGTCGCGGATCACCGCCGTCATCCCCTACTTCGGATATGCCCGGCAGGACCGCCGCTCGAAGGCGCGCACGCCGATCTCGGCGAAGCTGGTGGCGAACCTGCTGACGCAGGCGGGCATCGAGCGGGTGCTGACGCTCGATCTCCACGCGACGCAGATCCAGGGGTTCTTCGACATCCCCGTCGACAACCTCTACGCGGCCCCGATCTTCGCGCTCGACATCGAGCACCACTTCAAGGGCGGCCTCGGAGGCATCACCGTGGTCTCGCCCGACGTGGGTGGCGTGGCACGGGCACGCGAGCTCGCGCAGCGCATCGACTGCGGGCTCGCCATCGTCGACAAGCGCCGCCTGCGCGCGGGCGAGGTCGCGGAGATGACGGTGATCGGCGACGTCGCGGGACAGACCTGCATCATCATCGACGACATCTGCGATACCGCCGGCACGCTCTGCAAGGCGGCCGAGGTGCTGATGGAAAGCGGGGCGCGCGAGGTCCATGCGTACATCACGCATGGGGTGCTCTCCGGCCCGGCGATCGAGCGCATTCGGGCCTCGGTACTGAAGTCGCTCGTCACCACGGACTCCATCGAGCCCACCGCCGCCGCGCGCGATACAGCGAACATCCGCATCGTGCCACTGGCCCCGATGTTCGCGCAGGCGATCCTCAATATCTGGAATGGCACGAGCGTGTCGTCGCTCTTCGAGGTCGACTCGCTGGTGCCGATCTACGAAGGGATGTACTCGCGCTGACCCTGCGCGGGCACCCTACTCGGGCACGTTGGCCGTGTAGCCGAGGTTCCGGCCCATCGAGACCATGTCGTTGAGGAGCTTCGCCGACGCCTCGACCACGTCGGGCTCGGCCTCGCGGTGCGCGCGGTGCGCCTCGGCGACCATCTCCGTCACCATCTCCTGCGTCACGTGCTCCTTCGAGTGCGCGAGCTCGGCCAGCACCGACGCGCTCTCGGCGTTGATCTCGGCGAACCCGCCCGTCACGACGTAATCCGTCGAGCCCTGCGCCGTCACGACCGTCAGCACGCCGGGGCGGAGGGTCGTGATGAGAGGCGCATGGCCGGGCATCACCGTCATGTCGCCCTCGGCGCCGGGGATCAGCACCTCGGTCGCCTCGACGGAGACGAGACTCCGCTCCGGCGACACGAGGTCGAACTGCATCGTGCCCGCCATCAGCCCGCCGCCGAGGCGAGCCGCTCGGCCTTCGCCTTCACGTCCTCGATGCCGCCGACCATGTAGAACGCGGCCTCCGGCAGGTGGTCGTACTCGCCCGCGACGACCGCCTTGAACGAGGCGATGGTCTCCGCGAGCGGCACCTGCACGCCGGGCGACCCGGTGAACACCTGCGCCACGTCGAAGGGCTGGCTGAGGAAGCGCTGGATCTTGCGGGCCCGCGCGACGGTCAGCTTGTCCTCCTCCGACAGCTCGTCCATCCCGAGGATCGCGATGATGTCCTGCAGCGACTTGTAGCGCTGCAGGATGCCTTGGACGTCGCGCGCGACCTGGTAGTGCTCCTCGCCGAGGACGAGCGGGTCCATCAGCCGCGAGGTGGAGTCGAGCGGGTCCACCGCCGGGTAGATGCCGATCTCGGAGATTGCGCGGCTGAGGTTCGTCGTCGCGTCGAGGTGCGCGAACGACGTGGCGGGCGCGGGGTCCGTGAGGTCGTCGGCAGGCACGTAGATCGCCTGCACCGAGGTGATCGAGCCCGCCTTCGTCGACGTGATCCGCTCCTGCAGCGCGCCCATGTCGGTCGCGAGCGTGGGCTGGTAGCCCACGGCCGACGGGATGCGGCCGAGGAGCGCCGACACCTCGGACCCGGCCTGGGTGAAGCGGAAGATGTTGTCCACGAAGAACAGCACGTCCGTCCCCGACTGGTCGCGGAACTGCTCGGCGAGCGTGAGGCCGGTAAGTGCCACGCGCGCGCGGGCTCCCGGCGGCTCGTTCATCTGGCCGTAGACCAGCGCCACCTTGGACTTGTCGAGCTCGTCGATGTTGATAACGCCCGACTCGATGAACTCGTGGTAGAGGTCGTTGCCCTCGCGCGTGCGCTCGCCGACGCCTGCGAACACCGAATAGCCCGAGTGGACCTTGGCGATGTTGTTGATGAGCTCCTGGATCAGCACGGTCTTGCCGACGCCCGCGCCGCCGAAGAGCCCGATCTTGCCGCCCTTGGCGTAGGGCGCAAGGAGGTCGATGACCTTGATGCCGGTCTCGAGGATCAGCGACTCGGTCGCCTGCTCGGCGAACTCCGGCGCGGCGCGGTGGATCGGGCGCGTCTCGGTGTGGGGCACCTCGCCCTTCTCGTCGATCGGCTCGCCGATGACGTTGATGATGCGTCCGAGCGTGCCTTCGCCCACCGGCACCATGATCGGCGAGCCGGTGTCCCTGACCGCGGCGCCGCGGACGAGACCGTCGGTGCCGTCCATCGCGATGGTGCGGACGGAGCTCTCGCCAAGGTGCTGCGCGACTTCGAGGACGAGGCGCTTACCGTTGTTCTCGGTCTCGAGCGCGTTGAGGATCGCCGGCAGCTCGCCGTCGAACCGCACGTCGACGACCGCGCCGATCACCTGCGTGACGTGGCCGGCCGAGACGCTGACCGATTGATCTTCCATGACCGTCCTCCAGTTCGTTGCGGGTCGGACGCCCGAGGCGCCCGAAATGTCAGTCGATCAGAGCGCCTCGGCGCCCGAGATGATCTCGATGAGCTCGCTCGTGATCGCCGCCTGGCGCGAGCGGTTGTAGACGATGTTGAGCCGGTCGATCATCTCGCCCGCATTGCGCGTGGCGTTGTCCATGGCACTCATCCGTGCGCCCTGCTCGGACGCCGCGTTCTCGAGGAGCGCCGCGAAGACCTGCGTCGCCACCGCGCGCGGGAGCAGGTCGCGGAGGATGTCTTCCTCGGAGGGCTCGTAGTCGTAGATCGCGTCGCTCTTGCCGGCGTTCTCGTCGAAGCTCGCCGGGACCACCTGCTGCGCCGTCGGCACCTGCGAGATCACCGACTCGAAGCGCGCGTAGTAGATCGTCGCCACGTCGAACTCGCCCGCCGCGTAGCGCGCCACGATGTCCTGCGCGATGTCGCGGGCCTCGCCGTAGCCCAGGCGCTTGACCGCGGAGAGGTCGACATGGTCGATGAACAGCTCGGACAGGTCGCGCCGCATCATCTCGCGGCCCTTCTTGCCGACGGTGAGGATCTTGACCGTCTTGCCCTCGCCGCGCAGCCGCATGACGCGCGCCCGCGCGAGCCGCACGATGGACGCATTGAACCCGCCCGCGAGCCCGCGCTCGGAGGTCAGCACCACGATCAGATGGGTGCGCTCCTCGCCGGTCCCGGCCAGCAGCCGCGGCGCGTTCGCCGCTTGGCCGACCGAGGCCGCAAGCCCGCTCATCACCGCCGTCATGCGCTCGGCATAGGGACGCGCCGCCTCGGCCGCCTCCTGCGCCCGGCGCAGCTTCGCCGCGGCGACCATCTGCATGGCCTTGGTGATCTTGCGCGTCGACCGGACGCTGTTGATCCGGTTCTTGAGGTCCTTGAGGCTCGGCATCCGTCAGGCAAAGTCCTTGGCGAATGCGTCGAGCGCGCCACGGAGCTTGGTCTCGAGGTCGCCGTCGACCTTGCGGTCGTGCTCGCTGATGTCGCCGAGCAGATCCTTGCTCTCGGTCCGCAGATGCCGGAGCAGGCCCGACTCGAAGCGTCCGACATCCTTGACCGGGATCTTGTCGAGATAGCCTTTGGTGCCCGCATAGATCACGCAGACGATCTCGGCGTTGCTGAGCGGCGAGTACTGCGGCTGCTTCATCAGCTCGGTGAGCCGCGCGCCGCGGTTGAGGAGCCGCTGCGTCGAGGCGTCGAGGTCCGAGCCGAACTGCGCGAACGCCGCCATCTCGCGGTACTGCGCGAGCTCGAGCTTCACGGGGCCCGCCACGGACTTCATCGCCTTGGTCTGCGCCGCCGACCCCACGCGGCTCACCGAGAGCCCTGTATTCACCGCCGGGCGGACGCCCTGGTAGAAGAGCTCGGTCTCGAGGAAGATCTGCCCGTCGGTGATCGAGATCACGTTGGTCGGGATGTACGCCGACACGTCGCCCGCCTGCGTCTCGATAATGGGAAGCGCCGTCAGCGAGCCCGAGCCGAAGTCCGGCGACAGCTTCGCCGACCGCTCGAGGAGGCGCGAGTGCAGGAAGAACACGTCGCCCGGATAGGCCTCGCGGCCGGGCGGGCGGCGCAAGAGGAGCGACATCTGCCGGTAGGCCACGGCCTGCTTCGAGAGGTCGTCGTAGATGATGAGCGCGTGGCGGCCGTTGTCGCGGAAATATTCGGCCATCGCCGTCGCGGCGTAGGGCGCGAGGAACTGCATCGGCGCGGGGTCGGAGGCGGTGGCGGCGACGATGATCGTGTACTTGATCGCGCCCGTTTCCTCGAGCTTCTTGACGAGCTGCGCGACGGTCGAGCGCTTCTGCCCGATGGCGACGTAGATGCAGTAGAGCTTCTTGCCCTCGTCGTCGCCCGCGGCCTCGTTGTAGCTCTTCTGGTTGAGGATCGCATCGAGCGCCACGGCGGTCTTGCCGGTCTGGCGGTCGCCGATGATGAGCTCGCGCTGGCCGCGGCCGATCGGGATCATCGCGTCGATGGCCTTCAGCCCCGTCGCCATCGGTTCATGGACCGACTGCCGCGGGATGATGCCCGGCGCCTTCACGTCGGCGACGCGGCGCTCGGCGGCGGCGATCTCGCCCTTGCCGTCGATCGGCTGGCCGAGCCCGTCGACCACGCGGCCGAGGAGCGCGTCGCCGGCCGGCACGTCTACGATCGAGCGCGTGCGCTTGACGACATCGCCCTCCTTGATCGAGCGGTCGTCGCCGAAGATCACGGCGCCCACGTTGTCGCTCTCGAGGTTGAGCGCCATGCCGCGGATGCCGCCCGGGAACTCGATCATCTCGCCGGCCTGCACGTTGTCGAGCCCGTGGACGCGCGCGATGCCGTCACCCACGCTCAGGACACGCCCGACTTCCGCGACCTCGGCTTCCTGACCGAAGTTCTTGATCTGCTCCTTCAGGATCGCGGAAATTTCGGCTGCCTGAATACCCATCTACGCGACCTCTTTCATTGCATTCTGGAGACCCGCGAGCTTGGCGCGGATCGAGGTGTCGATCATCTTCGAGCCGACACGGACCACGAGCCCGCCGATCAGCGCGGCGTCGACCGCCATGTTCAGTTTCACGTCCTTGCCGAAGGACTTCTTGAGCGCGCTCGCAAGCCGGTCGGCCTGCGCCGGCGAGAGCTCCTTCGCCGCGGTGACGTCGGCGGTGACTTCGCCCTTCTCCTCGGCGATGCGCGCGTCGAGCATGTCGAGCATCTGCGGCAGCACGAAGAGCCGCCGCTTCGAGGCCATCAGCCGCAGCGTGTTGATGACGAGCGTCGAAAGCCCCATCCGCTCGGCGACCGCCGCCATCGCGTCGGCCTGCTCGGCCCGCGAGTATATCGGCGAGACGATCAGATCCCGAAGATCCGCGCTCTCGGCCAGTGCCGGACGAAGCGCGTCGACGTCGCTTTCAAGAGCGGCGAGGGCATCGGTGTCGCGGGCCAGTTCGAACACGGCGGTGCCGTAGCGCGCGGCGATGCCGGACGATATCGAGACCGGTTCTGACACAGCCACCTCTTCGTTCTGAGACCCGGACCGGCAGCCACCAGCGTTCCGGGGCCACCCCCACGTCCTGCGTCCCGGGGACGGTGCCCTGCCGGTATCGTCAAGCCGGCGCGGTGATACCAGACGACCGCAAACCCCGCAACCGTTAAGGGAACGGGATCGTGAGCCTGGAGGGGTCGCACTCAGGCCGGTTTCGGTCCCGGAGACGGGCTTGCGACGCCGACGCCCTCGAGCGCCTTCAGCGGCCGGCGCACCACGTCGCCGAGCCCGGGAGATCGCGGCGCATAAACCTGCTTGGTCGCCTCCACCATCAACACGCCGCCCGCGAACCAGGGTCCGAAGCGCCGCCCGAACCGTTCCCAGAGCGGCGCTGTCCGAAGCCAGAAGCGCCGCTGCGACGGCGGCGCGTAGAGTGCCGTCAGCGTGCGTTCGGGGCTGAAGGCGTGACGGCGGAGCTGCGCCTCGAGCTGGCGCAGAGAGTACGGACGGCCGTAGCCGAACGGCGTGCCGTCGCCACGCGACCAGAGCCCCGAGCGGTTCGGCACGATGAAGAGCGCCCGCCCGCCGGGGCCGAGAACGCGCCAGGCTTCCTCAAGGAGCACCGTCGGATGCTCGCTCGTTTCGAGCCCGTGCATCAGCACGAGCTTGTCGACCATCCCTGTCGGCAGCGGCCAGCGCGTCTCCTCGCACAAGACCGATACGTTGGGCTGCGCCATCGGCCAGGCCATGACCCCTTGCGGCGCGGGCATCAGCGCCACGACGCGCCGCGCATCGGCGAGGAACGGGCGCAGCAGCGGCACCGCGAAGCCGTAGCCGGCCACGGTCTGCCCCTTGGCCTCGGGCCAGAGCGCCACCACCTGATCCCGGACGGCGCGCTGCGCCGTGCGCCCGAGCCCGGTCCGGTAGTAGAAGTTCCGAAGATCGAGCACGTCGAGGTGCATTGCGCGAGGCTCCTTCGCAGCCAACACTGCGCGCGACCCTAGACCGAAAGGAACGACGCGTCATGCCGCTCGACCTCGTGACCGTACCCTGCCTGAAGGACAACTATGCCTATCTGCTGCACGACCCGGCGTCGGGCGAGACGGCCGTCGTCGACATCCCGGCGGCGGCCCCTGTGCTTGCGGCGCTCGATGCAAGGGGCTGGGGGCTTACGCACATTCTCGTCACCCACCATCACGGCGACCACGTGGACGGCGTGGCCGAGGTGCGCGAAGCGACCGGCGCCCAGGTCTACGGCGCCGCACGCGACGCGCACCGGCTGCCGCATCTCGACGTGGCGCTGACCGAAGGCGACACGGTCATGCTCGGCGATGCGGCCGGCCGGGTCATCGACGTGTCCGGCCACACCGTCGGCCACATCGCGTTCCATTTCCCGTCCGCACTGCTCGTCTTCACCGCTGACAGCCTCATGGCGCTCGGCTGCGGCCGGCTCTTCGAGGGCACGGCGCCGATGATGTGGGAGAGCCTCGGCAAGCTCGCGGCGCTGCCGGACGAGACGCTGGTCTGCTCGGGGCACGAGTACACGCAGGCCAACGCCCGTTTCGCGCTGACGGTCGAGCCCGGCAACGCCGCGTTGGTCGCGCGAGCGGCCGACGTCGATGCGGCGCGCGCCGACGGCCAGCCGACGGTGCCCTCGTCGATGGGCGAGGAACGCGCGACGAACCCGTTCCTGCGGCCCGCGTCGGCCGAGATCCGGGCCACGCTCGGACTGCCGGACGCGACCGACGGCGATGTCTTCGCGGCCCTCCGCCGCAAGAAGGACGAGTTCTGACCAGTTTTCGCGGCGCGGCGCCGCTGATCGCGGCGGCAACGTCGGCGCTTGGGCGCGCGCCCGGAAAACTTCCGAGAAAGAACTTGAAGTGAACGAGATAACACCGAACTTTAAGGGCCTGTGGATACGGTCGGAGGCGGGCTCGCCTTCCCTCTGGCCTTCTGGATAGGAGCACTGTCGTGCCGTCATTCTCAAACACCCTCGAGCAGGCCATCCACGGGGCGCTGGCGCTCGCCAACGCTCGCCGCCACGAGCTCGCGACGCTGGAGCACCTCCTGCTGTCGCTTATCGACGAACCGGACGCCTCGAAGGTCATGCGCGCCTGCTCGGTCGACCTCGACCATCTCAAGCGCACCCTCGGCGACTTCATCGACGACGACCTCTCGACGCTCGTGACCGATGTGGAAGGCTCGGAGGCCGTGCCCACGGCCGCCTTCCAGCGCGTCATCCAGCGCGCGGCGATCCATGTGCAGTCCTCGGGCCGCGACGAGGTGACGGGCGCCAACGTGCTCGTCGCGATCTTCGCCGAGCGCGAGAGCAACGCCGCCTATTTCCTGCAGGAGCAGGACATGACACGCTACGACGCGGTGAACTTCATCGCGCATGGCGTGGCCAAGAATCCGAGCTTCGGCGAAGCCCGTCCGGTATCGGGCGCGGCCGAGGAGGAGACCCAGGCCCATGCCTCCGAGGGTGGCGACGGGAAGGAGTCCGCGTTGGCCAAGTACTGCGTCGACCTCAACGCCAAGGCCCGCAAGGGCGACGTCGATCCGCTCATCGGCCGCGATGCCGAGGTCGAGCGCTGCATCCAGGTGCTCTGCCGCCGGCGCAAGAACAACCCGCTCCTCGTGGGGGACCCCGGCGTCGGCAAGACCGCCATCGCCGAGGGCCTCGCCTTCAAGATCGTCAAGGGCCAGACGCCCGACATCCTCGCCAAGTCGACCATCTACTCGCTCGACATGGGCGCGCTCCTCGCCGGCACGCGCTACCGCGGCGACTTCGAGGAGCGGCTGAAGTCGGTGATGAAGGAGATGGAGGACCATGCCGACGCGATCCTCTTCATCGACGAGATCCACACCGTGATCGGCGCCGGTGCTACCTCGGGCGGCGCGATGGACGCCTCGAACCT
Organism: Paracoccaceae bacterium; assembly: GCA_965219015.1. Lineage (GTDB taxonomy): Bacteria > Pseudomonadota > Alphaproteobacteria > Rhodobacterales > Rhodobacteraceae > CBDCNH01. Next base: position 248,127 of record CBDCNH010000005.1, on the reverse strand, counting down.
CCTCAAGCCCGCGCTGCAGGGCGGCAAGCTGCGCTGCATGGGCTCGACGACCTACAAGGAGTTCCGCCAGCACTTCGAGAAGGACCGCGCGCTGAGCCGCCGGTTCCAGAAGATCGACGTCAACGAGCCTTCGGTCGAGGACGCGGTGAAGATCCTCATGGGCATCAAGCCCTACTTCGAGGAGCACCACGACATCCGCTACACCAACGACGCGATCAAGACGGCGGTGGAACTGGCGGCGCGGTACATCCACGACCGCAAGCTCCCCGACAAGGCGATCGACGTGATCGACGAGGCGGGGGCCGCGCAGCATCTCCTGTCCGAGAGCAAGCGGCGCAAGACGATCGGCGCCAAGGAGATCGAGGCGGTCGTCGCCAAGATCGCCCGCATTCCGCCGAAAAGCGTGTCGAAGGACGATAGCGAGGTTCTGCGCGACCTCGAGACCTCGCTGAAGCGCGTGGTGTTCGGGCAGGACAAGGCGATCGAGGCGCTGTCCTCGGCGATCAAGCTCGCGCGCGCGGGCCTCCGCGAGCCCGAGAAGCCGATCGGGAACTACCTCTTCGCGGGCCCCACCGGCGTCGGCAAGACCGAGGTCGCCAAGCAGCTCGCGAGCACGCTCGGGGTGGAGCTCCTGCGGTTCGACATGTCGGAGTACATGGAGAAGCACGCCGTCAGCCGCCTCATCGGCGCGCCTCCCGGCTACGTCGGCTTCGACCAGGGCGGCATGCTGACCGACGGGATCGACCAGCACCCGCACTGCGTGCTGCTCCTCGACGAGATGGAGAAGGCGCACCCCGACGTCTACAACATCCTCCTGCAGGTGATGGACCACGGCAAGCTCACCGACCACAACGGCCGGCAGGTCGACTTCCGCAACGTGATCCTCATCATGACCTCGAACGCCGGGGCCTCCGAGATGGCGAAGTCCGCCATCGGCTTCGGGCGCGACCGGCGCGAGGGCGAGGACACGGCCGCGATCGAGCGCACCTTCACGCCCGAGTTCCGCAACCGGCTCGACGCGGTGATCTCCTTCGCGCCGCTGGCGAAGGAGACGATCATGCAGGTCGTCGAGAAGTTCGTCCTCCAGCTCGAGGCCCAGCTCCTCGACCGCAACGTCCACATCGAGCTCTCGACGGACGCCGCGGCCTGGCTCGGCGAGAAGGGGTACGACGACAAGATGGGCGCCCGCCCGCTCGGTCGCGTGATCCAGGAGCATATCAAGAAGCCGCTCGCGGAGGAGTTGCTCTTCGGGCGCCTCGCGAAGGGCGGTCTGGTCAAGGTCGGGATGAAAGACGGCAAGATCGACCTCGAGATCGAGGAGCCCCAGAAGCCGCGGCTCGCCGGCAACAAGCCGCCTCTCCTGACGGCGGAATAGACCGAAGCCCCGCCGCGCATTCGGGCAAGGCGGGGCTTCGTCGAGCGTGAGACGGGTTTCTCTCGGCGCACGATCTGCTAGGACGATCGCCGTGCGGACGTGGCGAAATCGGTAGACGCAGCAGACTTCAATTGGAGTGCCCGCGGGGAAACCCGAGGTGCAGAACCGCTCAAAGTCGGGGAACGCTAACGGTCGCAAGGCCCAGGCCAATCCCGAGCCAAGCCCCGGTTCTCCGGCGGAAGGTGTAGAGACTGGACGGGCGGCACCTAAGGACGCGGGACGTGCCCGCGGCTAGGGTGAAGGGACAGTCCAGACCACGAACGCCCTTGGGCGGCGGCGAAAGCCGAAGTGGTACGAAAATCTGCATCCCTCGGGAGTGCGGGTTCGACCCCCGCCGTCCGCACCAGCTTCGGATCGAAGCGACGCGTGCAGTTCGGGCGCATCCCGGTCAGCCGATGCCAGGCTCCACTCTTCCCTTGTCCACGCCTCGGACACGGTCGGCATCGGCGACCTGCCTGACGCAACAATCTCGAAGCGGTTCGAAGCTGACCGTGGTGACGGACGGAGAAGGCGTTCTCAGCGCCCAGCCGCGTAAGCGCGACGAGGGGCGTCCCCTGCCACAATGGCGATCGGCCAGTCGACACTCGGCCGGGTGCTTCGAACCTCCGGGTGCTCAAGCTGCGGCAGATCGCCGGTGTCGGCCACCGCCGTCATGCCGCTCCTGGGTCGCGTGTTGTGCAGGAACGCCCGACGCAAGCGGGCGCAACGCGCTCCATGAGGCTCGCGCCGCTTCCGCTTTCCGGTCCCGGAGCTGAAGTGGATCGTGCGGCTGCCGGGATTTCACCGGCAGGGTCAACCGCAGCGCTTCACCGAAAGCATTTCCTCGACCCGACGTGAGGGAAAGCGCGCCCACATTCCGACAGATCGGCGCTTCGATCTCATCGATCGCGCCTTCGCCGAAAAGGATCACGACGCTCGGGGTGCCGTCCCGGCCAGCCACCCGCGGGGAGGAGCCGCGTGAGCCTAGCGCATCGATCTGGTGAACCGAGGAAAAATGGTAGCGGAGGAGGGACTTGAACCCCCGACACGCGGATTATGATTCCGCTGCTCTAACCAGCTGAGCTACTCCGCCACGGGGCATCGTCGTATGGGCAGGCGGGCGGTGCGTCAAGGGTCGTGCCGGGCTCGCCTTTCCGGGCGGCTTGGGCTAGCGGGAGCGTTCCCGTCAAGAGCCCGACCTCGCGCATGACCCCTGCCCTTCCCGACGCACGCGATCTTGTCCTGATCGGGGGCGGCCATGCCCATGCGCTCGTGCTGCGGCGCTGGGGGATGCGCCCCTTGCCCGGCGCGCGGCTGACGCTGATCGATCCGCATCCGGTGGCCCCCTACACGGGGATGCTTCCGGGGCACGTCGCCGGGCACTATCCGCTCGGCGCGCTCGAGATCGACCTGGTGCGGCTGGCCCGGCACGCCGGAGCTCGGATCGTGCTCGGGCGTGCCGCGGCGGTCGACGTGGGGGCAGCGACGGTGGAGGTCGCAGGGCGGCCGCCGATTGCGTGGGATGTTCTCTCGATCGACGTCGGCATCACCTCGGCGATGCCAGACCTGCCGGGCTTCGCGGAGCACGCGGTGCCGGCGAAGCCGCTCGGGCGCTACGCGGCGGCCTGGGACCGCTTCGTCGATGAGGTCGAGACGGGGGAGGCGGATGCGACGGTCGCGGTGATCGGCGGCGGGGTCGCGGGGGTGGAGCTCGCGATGGCGATGGCGCACCGGCTGCGCGACAGCTCGCCGCGCGTGACGCTGATCGAGGCGTCGGAGACGCTGCTCGGCGGCGCGGGCGGGCCGGCGCGCGCGGCGCTCCTGCGCCACATGGACCGGCTCGGGATCGCCTGCGTCACGGGCGCCAGCGTGGCGTGGGTCGAGGCCGGTGCGGTGGTGCTCGGCGACGGGCGGCGCGTCGCCTCGGCGCTCACGGTGGGTGCCGCCGGCGCGCGCCCGCTCGGTCTGGCGGAGACGACCGGGCTGCCGCTGACGGACGGGTTCCTCGACGTGGGGCCGACGCTGCAATCGACCGGCGACGCGCGCGTCTTCGCGGCGGGCGACTGCGCGCACATGGGGTTCGCATCGCGGCCGAAGGCGGGGGTCTTCGCGGTGCGGCAGGCGCCGGTGCTCGCGCACAACCTTCGAGCGGCGCTGGGCGGCGGGCGGCTCAGGCGCTACCGACCGCAGCGAAGGTATCTCAAGCTCGTCTCGACCGGCGGCAGGGGTGCGGTCGCCGATCGCTTCGGCCTCGCGCTCGACGGGGGGTGGCTTTGGCGGTGGAAGGACCGCATCGACCGGCGCTTCATGGACCGGCTGGGCGAGCTTCCGGCGATGCCGGCAGCGCCGTTGCCGCGGTTCGCGGCCAGCGGCGCTCTCGAGGCGGTGCAGGGGGCGCCGGCGCCCTGCGGCGGCTGCGCGGCCAAGGTCGGACGCGGCGCGCTCGATGCGGGTCTGACCGGGCTCGCGGCGCCGCTGCGGGCGGACGTGATCTCGGGGCCGGGCGACGACGCGGCGGTGCTCACGCATGGGTTGGGCCGGCAGGTGCTCACGGTCGACCTGCTGCGCGCGTTCACCGAGGATGCGTGGCTCCTCGCGCGGGTCGCGGCGGTCCATGCGATGGGGGACGTCTGGGCGATGGGGGCGGCGCCGCAAGCGGCGCTCGCGACGATCGTGCTGCCGCCGCTGACGCCGCGTCTGCAAGCGCGGACGATCGCCGAGATCATGGCCGCCGCTGCGGAGGCGTTCCGCTTGGCGGGCGCGGACGTGGTCGGCGGCCATACGAGCGTCGGCGCCGAGCTCGCCATCGGCTTCGCGGTGACGGGGACCGCCGCGCGCACGATCGGCAAGTCGGGCGCGCGGCCGGGGGACGCGCTGATCCTGAGCAAGGCGATCGGAACGGGGACGATCCTCGCGGCCGAGATGGCGCGGGCCGGGCCGGGCCCGGTCATCGCGGGCGCCTGGGCCGCGATGCAGCACGGCGTCGGCGCGGCGGCGGCGGTGCTCGCGCCCGAGGCGCACGCGATGACGGACGTGACCGGGTTCGGGCTCGCCGGGCATCTTCTGGAGCTGCTCGACGCCTCCGGCGTGGCGGCCGAGCTCGACCTCGACACGGTCCCGTGTCTCCCCGGCGCGGCCGACCTCGTCGTCCGCCATCCCTCGTCGCTGCACGCCGCCAACGCCGCCGCCGCCGCGCCGCGCATGGCGCTGCCGGACGGGCCCCGCGGGCAGCTCCTCTTCGATCCGCAGACTGCGGGCGGCCTGCTCGCGGCCGTGCCGGCAGCGGCTGCCGCGGCGCTGCTCGCGCGGCTTCTCGACGCGGGCGAGACGGCGGCGATCGTCGGGCGCGTCGTCGCCGGGCCGCCCTCCATCAAGGTGCGGTGACAGCCTCCGCCAGCCGGTCGGCGAGCTCGTCTAGCGCAGCAGGCCCGAGCGACGCGGTCTCGAGCACCGTCTCCGCGCGGGGATGCCGGGCGCGCTGACGGGCGTAGCGGGGATCGTAGTGCTCGGCCATCAGCCGGACCGCCAGCGGCTCGAAGTCGCCCGCGTCGGCCAGCGCCTGCCAGCCCGCGATGCGCTCGGCGGGTTGCTGGTGCCGCAGCCGCCGCAGCACGTCGGCGAGGCGCGCGGGGTCCGCGGTCACGTCGGCGTAGGCGCGCGCGAGATAGGCCCCGCGGGCATCGAGCGGCGCGGCGACGCGGATCCGGCGCGCGGCGCGCATCGCTTCCCAGAGGCGCGGGGGCAGGTTGATCGCGCCGATCTTGCTGCTCTCGGCTTCCATCAGGACGGGTCGCGCCGGATCGAGCCCGGCCAGCTTCACCGCCAGAGCGCTCTCGAAGCCCTTCTGCGACGGCTGTCCGCCTGGCCTGTGGCCGAACAGCGAGCCGCGGTGGTTGGCAAGTCCCTCGAGATCGACGGTCTGCACTCCCCGTCGCGCGAGGAGCGCCAGAAGCTCGGTCTTCGCGGTCCCGGTGTTGCCATCGAGGATCACGACCGGCGGGGCGACGCCCGTCTCGTAGAGCGCCGTGGCCACCAGCTTGCGCCAGCTCCGGTAGCCGCCTTCGACCGTCTCGACGCGCCAGCCGATCTGCGCCAGAACCGACGCAAAGGCACCCGAGCGCTGCCCGCCGCGCCAGCAGTAGACCAGCGGGCGATAGTCCGACGGCTTCGTCGCGAGATGGCCCTCGAGGTGCCGCGCGGCGTTGCGTGCCACGCGTGCCGCCCCGAGCCTGCGGGCGCGAAACCGGCTCTCGCGGACATAGATGGTGCCGATCTCGGCGCGCTCGGCATCGTCGAGGACGGGCAGGTTGACCGCCCCCGGCATCCGGTCCTCGGCCCACTCGGCGGGCGAGCGCACGTCGATGACTTCGTCGAAGGGGAGCGACGCCAGGTCCGCGATCGTGGTCAGGGCGATGGACATGGGCTCCCCTAGCGCAGCCCCGCGCTGCCAGGAAGGGCGTCAGTACGCCGCTGCCGTCACCTCGACCTCGACGAGGAACTCCGGCCGCGTGAAGCCCGCGACGATGACGAGCGTGGAGACCGGCAGCCGCGTTCCCGCGCCGAGCCAGCCGTCGCGGGCCGCCATGTAGGGGGCGAAGTGCGCGCGGTCGGTGACGAAGGCCGCGATGCGGACGACGTCGGCCGGCCCCATGCCGGCCTCGGCGAGGATCGCGCCGCAGTTCGCGAAACAAAGCGCGGCCTGCGCCGACGCACCTGCGGGGACGGTGTCGTCCGGCCCGACGCCGAGCTGGCCCGATGTGAGCACCATTCGCGCGCCTGGCGGGATCTCGACGCCCGGCGCATACCGGCCGAAGGGCGTGCGGATGCCCGTAGGGTTGAGGGTGCGCAACGCTGCCTCCTGGCTGGCCAATCGTGCGGAACCGTGCCTACAATCCGGGCAGACTTGAAGCCGGACGCGGGCCGCGACCGACCGCCCTCGCCCCGCTGCATGAACCATCTAAACTCGGCTCACCAGAATCAATTGGAGACGTCACCGAATGTTCCGCACCCATTTGCTCGGTTTCGCCGCCGTTGCCCTCGGAGCCACCTCCGCGCCTGCTGCCGAACAGGTCGTGTTCGGCACCAACTGGCTCGCTCAGGCAGAGCACGGCGGGTTCTACCAGGCGGTCGCCGACGGCACCTACGCGGCATGCGGGCTCGACGTCACGATCCAGCCCGGCGGGCCGCAGGTCAACAACCGCGCGCTGATGCTGGCGGGGCGCATCCAGTTCAACATGGGCGGCAACATGCTCGAGGAGCTCTCGGCGGTGCAGGAGGACATCCCCATCGTCGCCGTCGCCGCGATCTTCCAGAAGGAGCCGCAGGTGATCCTCGCGCATCCCGGCAAGGCGGAGACATTCGAGGATCTGAAGAAGCTGAAGCTCCTGATCGGCGACCAGGGCTATGCGAGCTACTACCAGTGGATGATCAAGGCCTACGGCTTCACGCCGGAGCAGCGCGTGGTCTACACCTTCAATCCTGCGCCGTTCATCGCCGACGAGAACTCCGGGATGCAGGGCTACCTGTCGTCCGAGCCGCTCATGGTCGAGAAGGAGGGCGGCTTCGCGCCGAAGGTGTTCCTCATCGCCGACCAGGGCTGGTCGACCTACTCGACGCTGATCGAGACGATGAAGGACACCGTCGCCGACCAGCCCGAGGTGGTGAAGTGTTTCGTCGAAGGCTCGATCAAGGGCTGGTACAACTACCTCTACAACGACCCTTCGGCGGCCAATGCGATGATCAAGGCCGACAACCCCGACATGACCGACGAGCAGATCGCCTTCGGCATCGAAAAGATGAAGGAAGCGGGGATCGTCGATTCGGGCGACACCGAGGCGATGGGGATCGGCGCCATGACCGACGCGCGGGTCGAGGACTTCTACGACAAGATGGTGGAGGCGAAGGTGCTCGACGCCGGCATCGACTGGACGGCGTCCTACACCAAGGACTTCGTGAACCAGAAGGTCGGCATGGACCTGAAGGCCGAGTGACGCCCGCCGGACGCCCCCGCGTCCTCGAGATGGCGCAGGTCGACAAGACCTTCGCCGGCGGGGTCGCAGCGCTGCGGCGGATGTCGCTCGTGGCGCATGCGGGCGATTTCATCTCGCTCCTCGGCCCGTCGGGCTGCGGCAAGTCGACGGCGCTGCGTCTCATCGCGGGGCTGATGCGGCCGACCGCCGGCCGGATCACCTGGGAGGGCGGGCTCGGGACCGGCGACATCGGGCTCGTGTTCCAGGAGCCGACGCTGATGCCCTGGGCGACGGTGGCCGAGAACGTGTGGCTGCCGTTCCGCCTGCGCGGGCAGGGCTTTCGCGCCGTCGCGGACCGGGTAGAGGAGGCGCTGGCGCTCGTCGGGCTCGACGGCTTCGCGAAAGCCTACCCGCGCGAGCTCTCTGGCGGCATGAAGATGCGCGTCTCGATCGCGCGCGCGATGGTGACGACCCCGCGGGTGATCCTGATGGACGAGCCCTTCGCCGCGCTCGACGAGATCACCCGGCAGAAGCTCAACGGCGACCTGCTGGCCCTGAAGGCGCAGATCGGCTGCACCGTCATCTTCGTGACGCACTCGGTGTTCGAGAGCGTGTTCCTGTCGGACCGCATCCTCGTGATGGCCGCGCGGCCCGGCCGGGTGATCCGCGAGCTTGCCATCGAGGCCCCCTACCCGCGCGATCTCGCGTTCCGCACCTCTCCCGAGTACGCCGCCCATGCGCGCGCTACGTCCGAGGCGCTCCTCGAGGCCATCGGAGAGGCCGCATGACGCTCGCCGACGCACGCCACGTCGCCGATGTTGCGGAGCCTGTCGACGCGGACGAGACGCGTCGTTCGCGCGCGGCGCAGCGCGAACGGATCGGCCGCTGGCTGCTCCCCATCGTCGTCATCGCGCTGACGCTCCTCGCCTGGGACCGCGTCGTCGCGTGGTACGCGATCCCGCACTACATCCTGCCCGGTCCCGGTCTCGTTGCGGAGACGCTGGTGGAGGACCGCGCGATCCTGCTGCCCGCGCTCCTCGTGACGCTCTCGATCACGCTGATGGCGCTCGCGGTCGCGGTCGTCGGCGGCGTCGGGCTCGCGGTCCTCTTCACGCAGAGCCGCTGGATCGAGATGTCGTTCTTCCCCTATGCGGTGATCCTGCAGGTCACGCCGGTCGTCGCCATCGCGCCGCTGATCTTCATCTACGTCGAGAACCGGACGGTGGGGCTCCTCCTCTGCGCCTGGCTCGTCGCGTTCTTCCCGGTGCTGTCGAACACGACGCTCGGCCTCAACTCCGCCGACCACAACCTCCGCGACATGTTCCGCATCTACGGCGCGACGCGCTGGCAGCGGCTGCGCTACCTGCAGCTGCCGTCCGCGCTGCCTTACTTCCTTGGCGGGCTCCGCATCGCGGGCGGGCTGTCGCTGATCGGCGCGGTGGTGTCGGAATACGTGGCCGGCACCGGCGGTATCGGCTCGGGGCTCGCGTTCCGCATCCTCGAGGCGGGCTACCGGCTCAACATCCCGCGCATGTTCGCGGCGCTGTTCCTCATCGCGGTCACGGGCGTGGCGATCTACGCGGTGCTCGCGGTCGTCAGCCACCTCAGCCTGCGGAAATGGCACGAGAGCGCCGTGAAGCGCGAGGCGTGACCGATTTCCTGACCCTGCCGGAAGGCCCGCTCACGCTCGCGGACGTGACGGTGCCCGCCTGCCTCATGGGGCGCGACGGCGACCTCGTGCGGGCCGACATCGGCATCGCGCGCGGGCGCATCGCGGCGCCCGGCGGCACCCGCGTCGAGATGGGAGGCGCGATGCTGCTGCCGTGCTTCGTCGACATGCACACGCATCTCGACAAGGGCCACATCGCGCCCCGCGCACCGAACCTGGACGGCACCTTCGACGCGGCGCTCGCGACGGTGGCCGCCGACCGGGCGCGGCGCTGGACGGCCGCCGACGTTCGGGCACGCATGGAGTTCGCGCTCCGCTGCGCCTGGGCGCACGGGACGCGCGCGATCCGCACGCATCTCGACGCAATCCCGCCGCAGGACGGGATCAGCTTTCCGGTGTTCGCCGAGGTCCGCGAGGCATGGCGCGGCCGGATCGAGCTGCAGGCGTCCTGCCTCGTCGGCATCGACAAGGTGACGGCGGACAGTCCGTTCCGCCGCACCGCCGACATCGTGGCCGGGGCGGGCGGCGTCCTCGGTTGCGTCACCTATCCGGTGCCCGACCTCGCCCCGCGGCTGCGCGCCTTCTTCGGGCTCGCAGCGGACCGGGGCCTCGCCGCGGACTTTCACGTCGACGAGACGGCGGACGCGGGCTCGGCGACGCTGCGGGTGATTGCCGAGACCGTGCTTGCCACCGGCTTCGACGCGCCCGTCACGGTCGGGCACTGCTGCTCGCTTGCACGGCAGACCGACGCCGAGGTCGACCGGACGCTCGATCTCGTCGCGCAAGCCGGCCTGCATGTCGTGAGCCTGCCGATGTGCAACCTCTACCTGCAGGACCGGCACGCAGGCCGCACGCCGCGCTGGCGCGGGGTCACGCTCGTGCACGAGATGGCGGCGCGGGGCATCCCGGTCAGCTTCGCCTCCGACAACACGCGCGACCCGTTCTACGCCTACGGCGACCTCGACATGATGGAGGTGATGCGCGAGGCGACGCGGATCGCGCATCTCGACCATTCGCGCGCCGACTGGGTGCAGGCGTTCCTCGGCCGCCCCGCCGCCGCCTGCGGCTTCGCGGCCCCGAGCCTCGCCCCCGGCGCGCCCGCCGATCTCGTGATCCTGCGCGCGCGAACCTGGACGGAGCTCTTCGCGCGCCCGCAGTCCGACCGCATCGTGCTCCGCGCCGGGCGCGCCATCGACCGCACGCTACCGGACTACGCCGAGCTCGACGCCCTGATGGAGGAGCCCGCATGACCCCCGACGTCACCGCCGCCAAGGCCGCGCTCGCGCATCTCGAGATCGACGACAACCCGGTCTCGGTCCGCGCCAAGAGCCGCGACTTCTTCTGGTACTCGCCGGTACTGAAGGCGCGGCTCGACCACGTGACGGCGGACTTCGCGGTCGCGCCGCGCTCGGAAGCCGAGGTGATCGAGGTGCTCGCCGCATGTTACCGCCATGACGTGCCGGTCACGGTACGCGGCGCGGGCACCGGCAACTACGGCCAGGCGATGCCGCTGGCCGGGGGCTGTATCCTGCACATGAAGAACCTCGCGGCGGTGCGCGACATCGGCGCGGGCCGCGTGACGGTGGAGCCCGGATGCCTCCTCAAGGATCTCGACGCCGCGACGCGGGCCCATTCGGGGCAGGAGATCCGCATGTTCTCCTCGACCTGGGCCACCGCCACCGTCGGCGGCTTCATCGCCGGCGGCTCGGGCGGCGTCGGCTCCTGCACCTGGGGCGCGCTGCGCGACCTCGGCAACATCCTGGCGCTGCGGGTGGTGACGATGGAGGCCGAGCCCCGCATCCTCGAGTTCCGCGGCGCCGACCTCGCGCGCGTGAGCCACGCCTACGGCACCAACGGCGTCATCACCGGGATCGAGCTGCCGCTGGCGCCGGCCTACGACTGGGTGGACCTCTTCGTGACCTTCGACGACTTCGCCGACGCCGCGATCTATGCGGCGGGGCTCGCCGCCGAGGACGGCATCCTCATCAAGCTCGCCACCGTCTTCGAGGCCCCCATCGCGCAGGACTACTTCGCGCGCGTGGCGCCCCACATGGGGCGCGGGCAGCACCTCGTGGGCCTGATGGTGGCGCCGCACGCAATGGACGCCTTCGAGGCCTTCACGGCGCAGGAGCCGGGCGCGCGGGTGATCTGGCGCTCCGACGCGCCCGACTGGGAGCGCGAGCCGGGGCCGGTGTTCGAGTACGGCTGGAACCACACCACGCTGCGCGCGCTCAAGGTCGATCCCGCGATCACCTACCTGCAGGTGCGCTACGCCGGGCCGGACGCGCTCGCCCGCGTCGAGGCGGTGCGGGCGGAGTACGGGGCGGAGGTGCTGCAGCATCTCGAGGCGATGCGCGAGGGGGGACGGGTGATGTTCGCGGGCCTCTCGCTGGTGCGCTTCACCTCCGAGGCGCGGCTCGATGCGATCGTGGCGGGGCACGAGGCGATGGGCTGCATGGTGTTCAACCCGCACCGCTTCACGCTCGAGGAGGGCGGGCGGCAGACCGTGGACGACCGCCAGCTCGCCTTCAAGCGCGAGGCCGACCCGAAAGGGCTCCTCAACCCCGGCAAGATGATCGCCTGGGACGACCCCGACTGGCGCTTCGACCGGGTCTACGCCTACCCCGGCATGCGCGCCGCCGAGTGACCCGCGCGCTCGTCCTCTACGCGCATCCCTGCGCCGAGAGCTTCGCGGCGGCGCTGCATGCCCGCGTGACCGAGACGCTGACGGGACGCGGCTGGGAGGTGGACGACTTCGACCTCAACGCCGAGCGCTTCGACCCGGTGCTGAGCGAGGCAGAGCGGCGCGGCTATCACGACGTCGGGCCGAACCTTGCGACCGTTGCGCCGCATGTCGAGCGGTTGCGGCGCGCGGAGGCGCTGGTGCTGGTGTTCCCAGTATGGAACTTCGGCTATCCGGCGATTCTGAAGGGCTATTTCGACCGCGTATTCCTGCCCGGAGTGTCGTTCCGGCTCGAGGGCGGCCGGGTGCGGCCGAACCTCACGCATGTGCGCCGGCTCGCGGCGGTCGCGACCTACGGCGGCGACCGGTTAGGCGCCACGCTGGCGGGCGACCCGCCGCGCCGGGTCGTGTGCCGGGCGCTGGCGCATGTCTGCCGGCCCGAGCGGCTGCGCTACCTCGCGCTCTACGACATGAACCGCGCCACGGCGGAGCGCCGCGCGCGCTTCCTCGCCCGCGTCGGCGACGCGATGGCCGCGCTATGAGCGCCCGGACAGGCCGGCGGCGACACGCTGGCGTGATCGCGCCACCGGATGCCCCGAGTCGGCCCACATGGAGATACATGCCGCGCCCGATCCGTCACGCTCGCGCAACCGCAGCCGTCCTCGCGATGCCGGCATCCGCGGCCACTTCCGGCGCAGGAAGGCTCGTCGCAAGCCGCCACGACGTCGAGTACGCCGACCCGGGTGCCATCTTCGCCTCGGGTCAGGCGTTCACCGAAACGTCCGCGTCCGTCGCCGGCGACAACGCGACGAAGAGCAAGTCCACGACCTCGACGTACACGCTCGGAAACGTCTCGGACGGGGCGGTCGCGCTCTTCATCGAATTCATTGCCGGCGCTTTCGCCAGCACGACGATCGACTTTGGAGGCCCATTGCGGACCGCGTCCTACGACAGCACCTCGTTCCTCACCGGTGCCTATGAAGGCGGCGGCGCGGGCCCGTTCGCCTCGACCAACGGCACCTGCACCTGCCTCGACGCCGATGTGAGCTCACCGATGTTCAGTTGCGAAAGCGCCGAAGCCTACGCCAGCGGCAGCGACGGCGTGCCGTCGTCCTTCATGCTCGATGCCCGGACGACACTGACCTTCACCACCAATGCGGCGGCCTTAGCGACCCTCCGCACCGAGCCCGTTGTCGCGGCCGCACTGCCGCACCTCGTGCGCCGATCGCGCGATGGCTGACCTTCCCGACCCCGGCGCATCGCGCGCGCTCATCGTCTACTGCCATCCGTCTCCCGCGAGCTTCACCGCTGCCGTGCTCGACGTCGTGCTCGCCGAGCTTCGGGCGGCGGGCGCCGCGGTCCGGGTCCACGACCTCTACGCCGAGGCTTTCGCGCCGGTGCTGACGGCCGCCGAACATCGTGACTATGCCGATGCCCCGGCCAATTGCGCGCCCGTCGCCCGCGAGACCGCCGACCTTGCCTGGTGCGACACGCTCCTCTTCGTCTACCCGACATGGTGGTACGGTCTGCCGGCGATGGCAAAAGGCTGGCTCGACCGGGTGCTCCTGCCCGGCACCGCGTTCCTTATGCCGGACGCGACGCACCGTTCGATCCGGCCGGGGCTGCGGCACGTAAGGCGGCTCGGGGTGTTTACCACCTGCGGCGCGAGCCGATGGCTGACGGCGTTCGTCGGCGCGCCGGGCCGGCGCACGCTCCTGCGCGGCGTACGGCTCCTCTGCGCGCGAGACTGCCGGACCGCCTTTGCGGCGCTCTACCGCATGGATACCGTCACCCCGGCGGACCGGGCCGCGCACCTTGCCCGCGTCGGACGGTCGGTGCGCGGGCTCGCGGGACGGTCTGCGGCATGACCCGCCGCCTCGACTGGGCGGACTACCGCGCGGGCGAGTTCGCGGGCCTCGATCCCGCGCGCACGATCGCGGTCCTGCCGACCGCCGCGATCGAGCAGCACGGCCCGCACCTTCCGGTCGGCACCGACACGCTGATCGCCGAGGGGATGCTGGCGCGGCTACGTGAGGCCTGTCCCGCGCATCTCGACCTCCGCATCCTGCCCGTACAGACGATCGGCAAATCGAACGAGCACCTCTTCGCGCCTGGCACGCTGACGCTGACGGCGGCGACGGCGCTCGCCGCCTGGACCGAGATCGGGCTCTCCGTGGCGCGCGCGGGCATCCGGAAGATCGTCATCGTCAACAGCCACGGCGGCAACCTCGACCTCGTGTCGATCCTCTCGCGCGAACTCAGGGTGCAGGCGGGGATGCTGGCAGTGAAGTGCCAATGGGCGGGCTTCGGCAGCCCGCCCGGCATGTATCCGGCGGAAGAACTCGCCTACGGCATCCACGGCGGCGACATGGAGACCTCGCTAATGCTCGCGTTCCGCCCCGAGACCGTGGACCTCGCCGCCGCCCGGAACTTTCGGTCGACGGCGGAAGAAGGTCCGATCCCGCCCGTCGGGCCGCTGTCCTACGGCTGGATCGCGACCGACCTCAATCCGGCGGGTACGGTCGGCAATGCCGCCGCCGCGACGGCCGAGAAGGGCCACGCCACGGCGGCGCACCAGGTCGCGGGGGTCGTGGCGCTCCTCGAGCGGGTCGCGGCCCTCCCCGCGGGCTTCGCGTAGGGCGGTCAGGCGACCGTGGCCTGCGTCCCGTCCGCGGCCGCCTCGAGCGTGGCGATGTCGATCTTCGTCATCTCCATCATGGCGCTCATCGACCGCCGGGCGCGCTCTGGATCGGGGTCGGTGATGAGCTCGGTCAGGCGCCGCGGCACGATCTGCCAGGACAGGCCGAAGCGGTCCTTCAGCCAGCCGCAGGCGACCGGCGCGCCGCCATCCGCGCAGAGCGCGTCCCAGAGGCGATCGACCTCGGCCTGATCGGCGCAGTCGATCTGGAAGGACACGGCCTCGGTGAACGTGAACTGCGGACCGCCGTTCAGCCCCGTGAAGGACTGCCCCGCCAGCGTGAACTCGACGAGGAGCACCATCCCCGCGGGGCCGCTCGGGGTATCGACGGGAGACCGCATGATCCGGTCGACCCGGCTGTCGGGCAGCAGCGTCACGTAGAACGCCGCGGCGTCCTCGGCAGCGCCATCGAACCAGAGGCAGGGAGTGATCTTGCTCATGATGCTTCCTTCCTTGAGCGTCAGGCGTGCGCGGGTTCGGTCGTGCCGGCGTCCATCATCTTTTCCAGGTCCATCCACATCACTTCCCAGATATGCCCGTCGGGGTCCGCGAAGCTGCGGCCGTACATCACGTCGCCCATCTCCTGCTTCGGCGTCGGATCGGGATCGCCGCCTGCGGACACCGCGGTGGCGACGATGGCATCGACCGCAGCGCGGCTGTCCCGGCTCAGCGCGAGCAGAACCTGCGCCTCGGCATGGGCATCGACGATCTTCCGGCTTGTGAAGCTCATGAAGCGTTCATGCGTCAGGATCATCACGTTCACCTCCGTCGAGAACGACATCATGGCGGCGGATGCGTCAGTGAACTGTGGATTGTTGGCCGCGCCGATGGCCTCGTAGAACGTCTTCGAGCGGTCGAGGTCGGTCACGGGGAGGTTGATGAAAATCATCTGGGGCATCGTCCGTCTCCTTGTCAGGGGCGGCGCGATTCGCCGCTTGAACATCGTCGCGGATCAGGTTACGAAAATCAACTATGAAGGATATAAAGGTTACCAAAAGCCGACGCTACGACGATGCCTGTGGCACCGCACTGGCGCTTGATCTCGTCGGCGACCGCTGGGCGCTCCTGGTCGTCCGCGAGCTCATGTTCGGCCCGCGACGGTTCGGCGAGCTTGCCGCGAGCCTCCGCGGGATCAGCAACAAGATCCTCGCGCAGCGGCTCGACGACCTCCAAGCGGCCGGCATCGTCGAACGCCGCAAGCTGCCATCACCGGCGTCGGTTCAGGTCTACGAGCTGACGCCCTGGGGCTACGAGAGCGAGGCGGCGATGCAGGCGCTCGGCCGCTGGGCCGTGCGCTCTCCGGCGCATGATCCAGCGCTGCCGCTGTCGGCCGCGTCGCTGATGATCTCATTCAGGACCATGTTCAATGCGCCTGCTGCGGCGGCACTGCGGGCGCGGATCGGCTTCAGGATCGGCGAGGAGGGCTTCGTCGCGACGATCGACGGCGATCTCGCGATCGCACGAACGAACCCCGCGGGAGCAGACGCGCTCCTTGCGGCACCCGATGCGATGGCGGTGGCGGCCGTGGTCTACGGCGGCGCGCCGATGGGCGCCGGCGGGCCGGTCGTCGTGACCGGCGATCTCGCGCTGGCGCGCCGGTTCGCCGGCCTCTTTCCGTTGCCGCCGAAGGCCGCTTGACGGTCCGGTCGAAGGTCACCGCGTGCTGTCCGGCGCGCGGGAGCGCGTCAGACGACGCGCTCGACCATCAGCTTCTTGATCTCCGCGATGGCCTTGGCGGGGTTCAGGCCCTTCGGGCAGGTCTTGGCGCAGTTCATGATTGTGTGGCACCGGTAGAGCTTGAACGGATCCTCGAGATCGTCGAGCCGCTCGCCCGTCGCCTCGTCGCGGCTGTCGGCGATCCAGCGATAGGCGTGCAGGAGCGACGCGGGGCCGAGGTAGCGGTCGGCGTTCCACCAGTACGACGGGCAGGAGGTCGAGCAGCAGGCGCACATGATGCACTCGTAGAGCCCGTCGAGCTTCTCGCGGCTCTCGATGGACTGGCGCCATTCCTTCTGCGGCTCGCTCGTCTCGGTCTTGAGCCAGGGCTGGATCGAGGCGTGCTGCGCGAAGAAATGCGACAGGTCCGGCACGAGATCCTTGATGACCGGCATGTGCGGCAAAGGATAAATCTTCACGTCGCCCTTCACCTCGTCCATCCCGTAGGTGCAGGCGAGCGTGTTGATGCCGTCGATGTTCATCGCGCACGAGCCGCAGATGCCCTCGCGACAGGACCGCCGGAACGTCAGCGTCGGGTCGATCTCGGCCTTGATCTTCATCAGCCCGTCGAGGACCATCGGCCCGCAGCCGTCGAGATCGACGTGGTAGGTGTCGACGCGCGGGTTCTCCGCGTCGTCGGGCGACCAGCGGTAGATCCGGAACGTCTTGACCCGCGTGGCGCCCTCCGGCTTCGGCCAGGTCTTGCCGGTCCGCATCCGCGAGTTCTTCGGCAGCGTCAGTTGCACCATGTCAGCCTCCTTCGGGATCGCCGGTCAGTAGACCCGTTTCTTCGGCGCGATCTTCTTCATGTCGATGCCGCCATGCGCCGCGTCCGTCAGCGGATCGAGATGCACCGGCCGATAGTCCATCCGCACCTGCGCGCCATCCACGTAGGCGAGCGAGTGCCGGCGCCAGTTCGCGTCGTCGCGCTCGGGGTAGTCCTCCTGCGCGTGGGCGCCGCGGCTCTCCTTGCGCGCCTCGGCGGCGACCACGGTGGCCAGCGCGTTGGGCATCAGGTTGTCGAGCTCGAGCGTCTCCATGAGGTCGGTGTTCCAGATCATGCTGCGGTCGGTGACGCGCACGTCGTCCATCAGCCCGGCGATGGCCTCCATCTTGCGGACCCCCTCGGCGAGCGTCTTGTCGGTGCGGAACACGGCCGCGTCCGCCTGCATCGCCGCCTGCATCCGGGCGCGGAGCTCCGCCGTCGGCGAGCCGCCCGAGGCGTGGCGGAAGCGGTCGAAGCGGTCGATTGCCGCGTCCACCGATACCTTGGCGGGCGCGGGCGTGTCCGCATCGGCGTCGAGCATCTGCTCCGCCCGGATCGCGGCGGCGCGGCCGAACACCACGAGGTCGATGAGGCTGTTGGAGCCGAGACGGTTCGCGCCGTGGACCGACGGGCAGCCCGCCTCGCCGATCGCCATCAGGCCCGGCGCCACGCGGTCGGGGTCGCCCTCCGTCGGCGCCAGCACCTCGCCCCAGTAGTTCGTGGGGATGCCGCCCATGTTGTAATGCACCGTCGGCAGCACCGGGATCGGCTCTCGGGTGAGGTCCACGCCCGCGAAGATGCGCGCGCTCTCGGAGATGCCGGGGAGCCGCAGCGCCAGCGTCTCGGGCGGCAGGTGGCTGAGGTTGAGGTGAATGTGGTCCTTCTTCGGGCCGACGCCCCTGCCCTCACGGATCTCCATCGTCATGCAGCGCGAGACCACGTCGCGGGAGGCGAGATCCTTGTAGGTGGGCGCGTAGCGCTCCATGAAGCGCTCGCCCTCGGAGTTGGTGAGGTAGCCGCCCTCGCCGCGCGCGCCCTCGGTGATGAGGCAGCCCGCGCCGTAGATGCCCGTGGGGTGGAACTGCACGAACTCCATGTCCTGCAGCGGCAGCCCCTGCCGCGCCGCCATCCCGCCGCCGTCGCCCGTGCAGGTGTGCGCCGAGGTCGCCGAGAAGTAGGCGCGGCCGTAGCCGCCCGTCGCGAGGACGGTGAGCTTCGCGGCGAAAAGGTGCAGCGTGCCATCGTCGAGCTTCCAGGCGAGCACGCCGCGGCAGTCGCCGTCGTCGCCCATCACGAGGTCGATGGCGAAGTACTCGATGAAGAACTCGGCGTTGTGCTTCAGGCTCTGGCCGTAGAGCGTGTGCAGGATCGCGTGCCCGGTGCGGTCGGCGGCGGCGCAGGTGCGCTGCACCGGCGGGCCCTCGCCGAACTCGGTGGTGTGGCCGCCGAACGGGCGCTGGTAGATCTTGCCCTCCTCGGTGCGGCTGAACGGCACGCCATAGTGCTCGAGCTCGTAGACCGCCTTCGGGGCCTCGCGCGCGAGGTACTCCATCGCGTCGGTGTCGCCGAGCCAGTCCGAGCCCTTCACGGTGTCGTACATGTGCCACTGCCAGTGGTCGGGCCCCATGTTCGACAGCGATGCCGCGATGCCGCCCTGCGCCGCGACGGTGTGGCTGCGCGTCGGGAACACCTTGGTCACGCAGGCGGTGCGGAGCCCGCGCTCGGCCATCCCGAGCGTCGCGCGGAGGCCGGAGCCGCCGGCGCCCACGACGACGACGTCGTAGTCATGGGTCTCGATCTCGTAGGCTGCCATTGTCTTTCCCTGTCTTCGTCAGGCCGGTGCCACGACGGCCACGACCGACGGCGTGAGCGCGAGCCGGGCGATGGCGAAGAGCCCCGTCGCCATCGCGCCGTAGGTCAGCACGATGACCGCCATGATGAGCGCCTGCCGGGTGATGCCGGACCAGTAATCCTCGACGAGCACCTGCGCGCCCTTGTGGAAGTGCCTGAGCCCGACGATCAGCGTCAGCCCCGCGACGATCGCCGGGAACGGGCGCGCGTAGTAGGCCGCGACCACCGGCCAGGGCTCGCCGAGAATGCGCCCGAAGGTCGCGAGGAACAGCGGCACCAGGATCACCAGCGCGACCGAGGTGACGTGCATTCCGATGTGATGCGCCGTTCCGGTATGCGCCGCGCCGAGGCCGACGGCGCGCTTGCGGTCCGTCGAGAAGGCGAGGTCCGGCTTCACAGCAGCACCGCGGTGAGGAGCGTGAGCACGAACGACCCCGCGATGACCGCGTAGCCGATGCGGTAGGCCTCCGGGATGTCGAGGCCCCTGATGGTCGCGTCCCACCAGACATGCCGGAGACCCGCGAGCGTGTGGTACCAGAGCGCCCAGACCGACAGGAAGAGCACCAGGTCGCCGAACCACGAGGTCAGCACGGCGTCGGCGACGGCGAAGGCATCCGGGCCCGAGGCCGCGGCGACGAACCACCATACGATCATGAGGCTCGCCACGATCAGCGCGTTGCCGGTGATCCGCGTCAGGATCGACGTGATCGACGTGAGCTGCGGGCGGTAGATCGAGATGTGCGGCGAGAGCGGGCGGTTGCCGCGCGCGATGTCGGGCATCGGGTGGAGCGTCCTTGTCCTGGCTTGCGGTTGATCTCGTGACCTAGATAACCGCTTCTGCCGCGTTGTCACCCCGCCAGCGGGAGGGGCCGATTGCCGCCCCCCTACCTCAAGCGTAGGTGCCGAGGAACGGGTTGTGGCCGGCCCAGATGTGAATCGCCGCGATGACCGCATAGGCGACGGCCGCGACCGCGACGAGTCCCGCGTCGCGCCGCCAGCCGCCGGATGCAGGACGGATCCACGGACCGGCGCGGTTGAGAAGCGCCATCTCGAGGACGGCCCACACTCCCAGCGTTCCGAACAGCCAGACGGAAGCCACGTCGCCGTTGACGATGAGATGGGCCACGGACCAGATCGTCACGCCCCAGAGCTGCGGATGCCGGATGCGCGTCCAGAGCACGCCCTTTGACATGCCGGCACCGAAGATCACGACGGCGAAGACCATCAGAAGGTTGTTGAGGTGCCCGATGCCGGGCAGCGGATCGTAGAGCGGCTCGTAGGGCGCATGGGCGTAGCCGTAGGCCATCAGCGCGATGGCGGCCACGATGCAGAGCGCGACGAGCCCCTTGCCGGGGTCGCCGAGCCGCGCCCTCGCCGTCGGCGCGAACCGCTTGAAGAGGTGCGGCAGAACCCACAAGGCGAGGCCCACGATCAGCAACGGCATGCCCGACATCCCTTCCCGGCTCCCCGACACGATCTATGCCGCGTCAGCGCCGGCGGCGCTACGCTTTCCGTGTCGCAGCTCCGGGCGCCGCCCGTGCTTCGGGCAGGGTGTCACATTTTTACGCAGCCGCTCTGCGCGAAGCGTGGCACTTTCGCCGCAACGCCGGCCGCGGGCGCGCGATTAATCGATCTTTACCACGTGCGCGCCCACCCTCAGTCCGCGAAAGCGGCAACAGGACCGGCCGGTGCTTCGGGCCGAGGCAGGCGCAGCGATCGCGACCGAACCGCGGCGCTTCCGGGCTGCGCCGCGGCACGACCGGCCTCACACCCGCCCGCCAGGGAGACTTCGGATGCGTTCCTTCCTTGCCATGACGACGCTCGTGCTTCCGTTCCTCGCGTGCCCCGCCACGGCCCGCGCCGAGCCCGTGGCGCCGCCGCGCGGCGCGCAATGCGACGCGCGCACGGCGGTGCTCGACAAGCTTGCCAGCAAATACGGCGAGACGCGGCGCAGCATCGGGCTTGCGGCGAACCGGACGGTCATGGAGGTCTTTGCCTCCGACGCGACCGGCACCTGGTCGATGCTGATGACGCTGCCGACCGGCGTGAGCTGCCTCGTCGCGTCGGGCGACGGTTTCGAGGCGCTCGGCGACAAGCTCCCGGCAAAGGGCGATCACGTCTGAAGCCTCTGGTGGGGGTCCTCGTCCGGGCCGGACTTGCGTGAAGGGGGTCGAGCCGGTAGGCATCGCCGCACCTCAGCAATCCGGAGATCATCCATGTCGAGACCGAAGATCGCGCTGATCGGCGCCGGGCAGATCGGCGGCACGCTCGCGCATCTCGCGGCGATCAAGGAGCTCGGCGACGTCACGCTCTTCGACATCGCCGAAGGCACGCCGCAGGGCAAGGCGCTCGATATCGCGCAGTCCGGGCCCGCCGCGCGCTTCGATGCCGAGATGGCCGGCACTTCGGACTACGCCGACATCGCCGGTGCGGACGTCTGCATCGTCACCGCCGGCGTGCCGCGGAAGCCGGGCATGAGCCGCGACGACCTCCTCGGCATCAACCTCAAGGTCATGAAGTCCGTGGGCGAGGGCATCCGCACGCATGCGCCCGACGCTTTCGTCATCTGCATCACCAATCCGCTCGACGCGATGGTCTGGGCGCTTCGAGAATTTTCCGGCCTGCCGCACGAGAAGGTCGTCGGCATGGCGGGCGTGCTCGACAGTGCGCGGTTCCGGCACTTCCTCAGCCTCGAGTTCGGCGTCTCCATGCGCGACGTGACGGCGTTCGTCCTTGGCGGACACGGCGACAGCATGGTCCCGCTCGTGCGCTACTCGACCGTGGCGGGCATCCCGCTGCCGGACCTGGTGGCGATGGGCTGGACGACGCAGGACCGTCTGGACGCCATCGTGCAGCGGACCCGCGACGGCGGCGCCGAGATCGTGGGCCTCCTGAAGACCGGCTCGGCGTTCTACGCGCCGGCGACGAGCGCCATCGAGATGGCGGAGGCGTACCTCAAGGATCAGAAGCGCGTTCTGCCGTGCGCCGCCTGGGTCGACGGCGCTTACGGTCTTTCCGGGATGTACGTCGGCGTGCCGGCGGTCATCGGGGCGGGCGGGATCGAGCGGGTGGTGGCGATCACGCTGAACCGCGACGAGCAGGCGATGATGGAGAAGTCCGTCGATGCGGTGAAGGGCCTCGTGGCGGCCTGCAAGGGGATCGACGCGACCCTTGCATGAGGCGCCATCGGGCGGCGGGTGGGGCAACCCGCCGCCCGTGGTTGTCAGGCCTGCGTGCCCGAAGCCTTCGTCCGGCGGCGCAGACGCACCGCCCCGATGCCGCCGAGCGCGAGCGCGAGAAGCGGCGCCGCTGCCGGAACCGGCACGGCCGACGGCGTCGCCGTCAGCAGGTTGACGTAGAAGTCGTTCGGCTTGTCACCGCCGTACGCGAAGGTGATGTCGAACACGCTGGAGAACGTCGAGGCAACGGCGTTCTTGAACTTGTAGCTCATGCTGTCGCCGCCGTTCAGGCTGATCAGGAGCGACTTCGACGTGGCGTTGAGGTTGTTGTGCAGATCGTCGGTGAACGAGAACCCGCTGAGGTCCTGAGCCTTCGAGAACGAAAGCGTCACGAACTCGGTCGTCGAGATGTTGTCGTCGGAGTCAGGCTTGCAGTCGCCGTCGGAGGCGAGATTTTTGCAAACCCCGAGACCGGCCGGTTTCTTGCCGAGCAGATCGTCGAAGTAGGGATTGAAGTTCGACGTGAAGGTGACGTCGAGGCCGTCGAAGTTGATGGTCGTCCCCGACGGAACGCCGCCCTCATTGCTGGCGGCGTAGGACACGAAGTCGAGCGTGGCGGCGCCGGCGGCGGAGACGCCGACCACCGAGAGACCCGCGAGGGCCGTGGAGAACAGAAGCGAGCGCATGGGTAGATACCTCATAAGTTGAGCACTGATGACCGGCTGGCGGGCCGGGGTAGAAAGACTCGCATTCAGCGCACCGTGCCTCCCTGAGGTCCGGCCGATTGTGCAAATCCGAAGAAAAATATAGCATATCTTCAGGGTTTAACAAAGGTAAACGCTAGTCTTCGTTAACGGGATTTTAGGATGTCGAACGGGTGTAGCGGCGCCGCCACTTCGGTCCACAACCTCGTATGTCGGGTCCGAGCCCCGGTCCGAGCCCGCCCCGAGCTCCTGTCCGAGCCAAAACCGCTTAACGCGGCGCGCGGACCGTGCCATGACGGGTTTGCGGCAAGGGAGCGGACGGGCGATGAACATTCACGAATACCAGGCGAAGGCGCTGCTGCGGAGCTACGGCGCGCCGGTGTCCGATGGCGGCCCCGTGACGCGTGCCGAGGAGGCCAAGACCGCCGCCGGCGCGATGGACGGGCCGCTCTGGGTCGTGAAGGCGCAGATCCACGCGGGCGGGCGCGGCAAGGGCCACTTCCTCGAGACCGCCGCCGGCGAGAAGGGCGGGGTGCGCCTTGCCCGCTCGGTTGGCGAGGCGGCCGCGGAGGCGGAGCGGATGCTCGGCCGTACCCTCGTGACGCACCAGACCGGACCCGCCGGCAAGCAGGTCAACCGCGTCTACATCGAGGACGGCTCCGACGTTGACCGCGAGTTCTACCTCGCGTTCCTCGTCGACCGCGGCTCGAGCCGCATCTCCATCGTGGTCTCGACCGAAGGCGGCATGGACATCGAGGAGGTCGCCGCCTCGACCCCCGAGCGCATCGAGACGTTTTCCGTCGATCCCGCGACCGGCATCCAGCCCTGGCACGGCCGCCGCGTCGCCTTCGCGCTCGGCCTCGAGGGCCGGCAGGTCAAGCAGTGCGTGGCGCTGATCGAGACGCTCTACCGGCTCTTCACCGAGAAGGACTGCGAGATGCTCGAGATCAACCCGCTGGTCCTCACGACGGCGGGCGAGATCAAGTGCCTCGACGCCAAGATGAGCTTCGACGGCAACGCGATCTACCGCCACCCCGACATCGCGGCGCTGCGCGACGAGACCGAGGAGGACGCCAAGGAGCTCGCCGCCTCCAAGTTCGACCTCAACTACATCGCGCTCGACGGCGAGATCGGCTGCATGGTCAACGGCGCCGGCCTCGCGATGGCGACGATGGACATCATCAAGCTCTACGGCGCGGCCCCCGCCAACTTCCTCGACGTGGGCGGCGGCGCCACCCGCGAGAAGGTGACGGAGGCGTTCAAGATCATCACCTCGGACCCGCAGGTGAAGGGCATCCTCGTCAACATCTTCGGCGGCATCATGCGCTGCGACGTGATCGCGGAGGGCGTCATCGCCGCGGTCAAGGAAGTCGGCCTGAAGGTGCCCTTGGTGGTCCGCCTCGAGGGCACCAACGTCGAGAAGGGCAAGGAGATCATCCGCACCTCCGGCCTCGACGTGATCGCCGCGGACGACCTCAAGGACGGCGCGGAGAAGATCGTGCAGGCGGTGCGGGGGTGAGCGCAGTTCGCGGCCTCCGGCTCTCGGCGGCGCTTCTCGCGCTGGGCGCAGGCGCTGCCCACGCCCAAGGGGGCATCCCGCCGCTCGGGGACAGCCCCGTGCCCGTGGACACGGCCGTCAAGTTCTTCGAGGCGGTGTGCCTGCGCACGGCGCCGTCCTTCCGAGGCGCGCGTGCGGTCCTGGAGGCCGACCGCCTCGCCCGCAACCCCGAGACCGGGACTTACTATCACCCGACGCTCGACCTCTCGTTCCACGTGGAGGGCGACTGCTCGATGGTGTTCAGTTCGGACGACGACACGAACGTCATCGGCTTCGCTTTCGCCGGCGCCACGCTCGCCGCGTCCGGCGGATCGGACATGGGCGTCGACCCGGATGCTGGCACGACGCAAGCGCGTGGGCCCGACGGCACGTTCATGACCGTGGGCCCGTTCCGCGCGCCGGACGGGTCCGTTTATCTGCGCGCACTCCTTGAAGGTTCCTAGGCATCATGTCCATCCTCGTCGACTCCACCACCCGTGTCATCTGCCAGGGCTTCACCGGCTCCCAGGGGACGTTCCATTCCGAGCAGGCCATCGCGTACGGCACGCGCATGGTGGGCGGGGTGACGCCCGGGAAGGGCGGGCAGACGCATCTCGACCTGCCGGTGTTCGACAGCGTGCACGAGGCGCGGGAGGCGACGGGAGCCGACGCGAGCGTGATCTACGTGCCGCCCCCGTTCGCCGCCGACAGCATCCTCGAGGCGATCGACGCGGGCATACCGCTCATCGTCTGCATCACCGAAGGCATCCCGGTGCTCGACATGATGCGCGTGAAGCGCGCGCTCGACGGCTCGGGGTCGATGCTCATCGGGCCGAACTGCCCCGGCGTGATGACCCCCGGCGCCTGCAAGATCGGCATCATGCCCGGCAACATCTTCAAGCGCGGCTCCGTGGGCGTGGTGTCGCGCTCGGGCACGCTGACCTACGAGGCGGTCAAGCAGACGACCGACGTGGGGCTCGGGCAGTCCTCGGCGGTGGGCATCGGCGGCGACCCGATCAAGGGGACCGAGCACATCGACATCCTCGAGCGCTTCCTCGCCGACCCCGAGACGCAGAGCATCATCATGATCGGCGAGATCGGCGGAGCGGCGGAGGAGGAGGCCGCGCAGTTCCTCATCGACGAGGCGCGGGCGGGGCGCAAGAAGCCGGTCGCGGGGTTCATCGCCGGTCGCACGGCGCCGAAGGGCCGCCGGATGGGCCATGCGGGCGCCATCGTCGCGGGCGGCAAGGGCGACGCGGAAAGCAAGATCGAGGCGATGAAAGCGGCGGGGATCGTGGTGGCCGACAGCCCCGCGGGCCTCGGCGAGGCGGTGCTGGCGGCGATCGGCTAGGGCGCGGCCCGCACCGTCGCCGCGAAAGTCGGCCCTTTCCCGTTGCGGATGCGCTAGAACGGACGCATCTCTGCGCCACCCGCGCGCGTTGCACCCCGAGAGGCTCCCGATGACCGAACAGTCCGCCAACGACATCTTCCATGCCTCATCCTTTCTGGAGGGCGGCAACGCGGACTACATCGACGCGCTCTATGCCCGCTACGCGCGCGATCCGGGTGCGGTCGACGCGGCCTGGGCGCAGTTCTTCCGCGGGCTCGGCGACGACGGCGACGCGGAGCGGGCGGCGTCCGGCCCGTCCTGGGCGCGCACCGACTGGCCCGTGGCACCGGCCGACGACCTGACGGCGGCGCTCACGGGCGAATGGCCTGAAGCGAAGGCCCGCCCGGACGCGAAGGCTGGGCCCGACGCGAAGGCACGGCCCGACGCGGCGCCCGCGGCCGTCAGGATCGCCGCCAAGGCGGCCGAGGCCGGAACCACCGTGTCCGACGCGCAGATCCGCCGTGCCGTGCTCGATTCGGTGCGCGCGCTGATGATCATCCGCGCCTATCGCATCCGCGGCCACCTCGTCGCCGACCTCGACCCGCTCGGGATGCGCGACACCCGCAACCACCCCGAGCTCGACCCCGCGTCCTACGGCTTCACCGAGGCCGACATGGACCGCATGATCTTCATCGACAACGTGCTCGGCCTCGAGCTCGCCTCGATGCGCCAGATCGTCGACATCGTGCGGCGCACCTACTGCGGCACCTTCGCGCTCCAGTACATGCACATCTCCGACCCCGAGCAGGCGGCCTGGCTGAAGGAGCGGATCGAGGGCTACGGCAAGGAGATCAGCTTCACCAAGCAGGGCCGCCGCGCGATCCTCAACAAGCTCATCGAGGCGGAGGGCTTCGAGAAGTTCCTCAACGTCAAGTACATGGGCACGAAGCGCTTCGGGCTCGACGGCGGCGAGAGCCTGATCCCCGCGATGGAGCAGATCATCAAGCGCGGCGGCGCGCTGGGCGTCCGCGAGATCGCCATCGGGATGCCGCACCGCGGCCGGCTGTCGGTGCTCGCCAACGTGCTCGGCAAGCCGTTCCGCGCGATCTTCAACGAATTCCAGGGCGGCAGCTTCAAGCCCGAGGACGTGGACGGCTCGGGCGACGTGAAGTACCACCTCGGCGCCTCGTCGGACCGCGAGTTCGACGGCAACACGGTCCACCTCAGCCTCACCGCCAACCCCTCGCACCTCGAGGCGGTCGATCCCGTGGTGCTCGGCAAGGTCCGCGCCAAGCAGGAGCACTACGGCGACCGCCAGCGGCATACGGTGCTGCCGATCCTCTTGCACGGCGACGCCGCCTTCGCGGGCCAGGGCGTCGTGGCGGAATGCTTCGGGCTCTCGGGACTGACCGGGCACCGCACCGGCGGGACGATCCACATCGTCGTCAACAACCAGATCGGCTTCACCACCGCGCCGTCGTTCTCGCGGTCCTCGCCCTACCCGACGGACATCGCGCTGATGGTCGAGGCGCCGATCTTCCACGTCAACGGTGACGACCCGGAGGCGGTGGTCCACGCCGCGCGGGTCGCGACCGAGTTCCGCCAGAAGTTCGCCAAGGACGTGGTGCTCGACATCTTCTGCTACCGCCGCTTCGGACACAACGAAGGCGACGAGCCGATGTTCACCCAGCCGCAGATGTACGCGCGGATCAAGGCGCAGAAGACGACGCTGCAGCTCTACGCGGACCGGCTCGCATCCGAGGGGCTGGTGCCCGAGGCGGAGATCGAGGCGACCAAGCAGCGCTTCCAGGACCGGCTCACGGAGGAGTTCGAGGCGGGGCGCGAGTACAAGCCCAACAAGGCCGACTGGCTCGACGGGCGCTGGTCGCACCTGCACCGCGAGGACGGCGACTACCAGCGCGGGCAGACGGCGATCGCGCCCGAGACGCTGGCGGAGGTGGGTGCCGCGCTGACGCGGGTGCCGGAGGGCTTCCACCTGCACCGCACCGTCGGGCGGCTCCTCGAGGCCAAGGTGAAGATGGTCGAGACCGGCACCGGGTTCGACTGGGCGACCGCGGAGGCGCTCGCGTTCGGCAGCCTCGTGACCGAGGGCTACCCGGTGCGCCTCTCCGGTCAGGACAGCACGCGCGGCACCTTCAGCCAGCGCCACTCGGCCTTCATCGACCAGGAGACCGAGGCGCGGCATTACCCGCTCAACGACATCCGAGAGGGCCAGGCGCGCTTCGAGGCGATCGACTCGATGCTGTCGGAATATGCGGTCCTCGGCTTCGAGTACGGCTACACGCTCGCCGAGCCGAACGCGCTCGTGATGTGGGAGGCGCAGTTCGGCGACTTCGCCAACGGCGCGCAGATCATGTTCGACCAGTTCATCTCGTCGGGCGAGGCGAAATGGCTCAGGATGTCGGGCCTCGTGATGCTGCTGCCGCACGGCTACATGGGCCAGGGGCCGGAACATTCCTCCGCCCGGCTCGAGCGGTTCCTGCAGATGTCGGCGAACGACAACTGGATCGTGGCGAATTGCACCACGCCCGCGAACTACTTCCACATCCTGCGCCGTCAGCTCCACCGCAGCTTCCGCAAGCCGCTGGTGCTGATGACGCCCAAGGACTTGCTGCGGCACAAGCTGGCGGTCAGCGACGCCAGCGACTTCACGACCGGCTCGTCGTTCCACCGCGTGCTCTGGGACGACGCGCAGCAGGGCCATTCGGCGACCACGTTGCAGCCCGACGAAGGGATCCGGCGCGTGGTCCTCTGTTCGGGCCGGGTCTATTACGACCTGCTCGAAGAGCGCGACGCACGCGGCATCGACGACGTGTACCTGCTCCGCGTCGAGCAGTTCTATCCGTTTCCGGCCATGAGCCTCGTGCGGGAACTCGAGCGCTTCAAGGGCGCCGAGGTGGTGTGGTGCCAGGAAGAGCCCAAGAACCAGGGAGCGTGGACGTTCATGGAGCCGAACCTCGAATGGGCGCTCGGCAGGATCAGCGCAGAACGCGGTCGCGCGGCCTATGTCGGGCGACAGGCCGCGGCCTCGCCCGCGACCGGGCTCGCGAGCCAGCACAAGGCGCAGCAGGCGGCGCTCGTCGATGAAGCGCTCACCGTCGGAGGGAAGTAGATGTCCGTTGAAGTCCGCGTGCCGACGCTCGGCGAGAGCGTCACCGAGGCTACGGTCGCGACCTGGTTCAAGCAGCCCGGCGACGACGTGGCGGTCGACGAGATGCTCTGCGAGCTCGAGACCGACAAGGTGACGGTCGAGGTGCCCTCGCCCGCCGCCGGCACGCTCGCCGAGATCGTGGCCGAGACAGGCGCCACCGTGGGCGTCGACGCGCTCCTGGCGCAGATCGCCGACGCCGGCAACGCCGGGCCGGAGGAAATGACGCCGAAGGCGAGCGCGGCGCGGGAGGAGCCGGAGCCCACGCCCGAAGCAACGCCCGAAGCCAAGCCCGGAGCCAAGCCCGACCCGAAGTCCGGGAAGGCGCCGAAGCCTGCGCCGGCGAAGGGCGGCGAGACCGTCGACGTGACCGTGCCGACGCTCGGCGAGAGCGTCACCGAGGCCACGGTCGCCACCTGGTTCAAGAAGCCGGGCGACGCCGTGGCCGTAGACGAGATGCTGTGCGAGCTCGAGACCGACAAGGTTTCGGTCGAGGTGCCCTCGCCCGCCGGCGGCATCCTGCGCGAGATCCTCGCTGCCGAGGGCGAGACCGTTGCCGCCGCGGCGCGGCTCGCGGTCATCGAGACCGGCGCGGGCGCGGCCGAGGCCGACGAGAAGGCGCCGCCGCCCGAGGCCGCCAAGCCCGAGCCGCAGGCGCGCGTCGAGCACGGCAAGGCCCGCGGCCCCGATACCGGGCCTGTCGCTGAGCCCGCCGCCCCGAAGCGCGACCCCGAGGACGCGCCGTCGGCGAAGAAGCGCATGGCGGAGAACGCGCTCGCGCACGACGAGGTCGAGGGCACCGGCCGCGACGGGCGGGTGATGAAGGGCGACGTGCTTCGCGCGCTGACGCAGCCGCGCCAGCCCGAGGCGCCGGCGCCGAAGGCCCCGCCCCGCCCCGCCGACGACGCGGGACGCGAGGAGCGGGTAAAGATGACCCGCCTCCGCCAGACCATCGCGCGGCGGCTGAAGGACGCGC
Organism: Paracoccaceae bacterium; assembly: GCA_965219015.1. Taxonomy (GTDB): domain Bacteria; phylum Pseudomonadota; class Alphaproteobacteria; order Rhodobacterales; family Rhodobacteraceae; genus CBDCNH01. The sequence continues at coordinate 218,466 of CBDCNH010000005.1, read as the reverse complement.
AGAACACCGCCGCGATGCTGACGACCTACAACGAGGTCGACATGTCGGCGGTGATGGCGCTGCGCTCGGACTACAAGGAGCTCTTCGAGAAGAAGCACAGCGTGAAGCTCGGCTTCATGTCGTTCTTCGTGAAGGCGTGCTGCCATGCGCTGATGGAGGTGCCCGACGTCAACGCCGAGATCGACGGCACGGACGTCGTCTACAAGCACTACGTCCACATGGGCGTCGCCGTCGGCACGCCGACCGGCCTCGTCGTGCCCGTGGTGCGCGACGCCGACCGCATGGGGTTCGCGGAGATCGAGAAGGCCATCGCGGCGCTGGGCGTGAAGGCCCGCGACGGCAAGCTCTCGATGGCCGACATGCAGGGCGGCAGCTTCACCATCTCGAACGGCGGCGTCTACGGCTCGCTGATGTCCTCGCCGATCCTGAACCCGCCGCAGTCGGGCATCCTCGGGATGCACAAGATCGAGGAGCGCCCCGTCGTCGTCGCGGGCCAGATCGTGATCCGGCCGATGATGTACCTCGCGCTCAGCTACGACCACCGCGTCGTCGACGGCAAGGGCGCGGTCACGTTCCTCGTCCGCGTCAAGGAAGCGCTGGAGGATCCGCGGCGGCTGCTGATGGATCTCTAGCCGGTCGGCAGGCGGGTGGCGCCCGAGCTCACGGCCCTCGCCCTCGCGGGGCTTCTCCAGGGCGCGCAGTTCGTCCTGATGGCGGTGCCGGCCAATCGCGAGCTCGGCACCGCCAAGACGATGTCCCCCCGTGACCCGCAGCGCATGGGGACGCCGCTGATGGAGCAGGTCTCGCCCGTGACGGGGCGGCTGCACCGGGCGCTGACCAACCACTTCGAGGGGCTCGTCCTCTTCACGCTGGCCGTCGTCGTCGTCACGCTGGGCGACGCCTCGACACCGGTCACGCGCAGCTCAGCCTGGGTCTACCTTGCGGCCCGCGTCTGCTACGTGCCGGCCTATGCGCTCGGGCTCGTGCCGTGGCGGTCGGTCGTGTGGGCCGTGGGGTTCGGCGCCACGATGCTGATGCTGGTCGCGGCGCTCTTCTGAGCCCTACGCCTCGCCGGCCTCGCGGATGACCCGCGCGAACGCCGCGACGGTCTCACGGCTGACATGGTGCTCGATGCCCTCGGCGTCGATCCGGGCGGTCTCCGCGCTGACACCGAGCACGCGCAGGAACGTCTCCACGATCCGGTGCCGCTCGCGGCAGTCAACCGCGACGCGCCGGCCCTCGTCGGTGAGAAACACGCCGCGATAGGGCCGCCGCGTCACCAGGCCGTCCGCCGTCAGCCGCGAGAGCATCTTCGCCACCGTCGGCTGCGCGACGCCGAGCCGTGCTGCGATATCGACCTGCCGGGCCTCGCGGCCGTCCGCGATCAGGTCGTCGATCAGCTCGACATAGTCCTCGACGATCGCGCTGCGGCGGGCATCCCGCGTGGCACGAAAGCCCTCGGAGTGAATCTCCGCGTCGAGAAGCGACGTGTCGTCGCGTCCAGGTCGGTTCGCGCGTCCCATGTGCCCCTCCGCCCTGCACGCAACGTCTTAACACGCACAGCCGATCGCGACAAACGCTCATGGCCTACCTTATAGCAACTTGTATAATCTGAAGCCGTGGGTCATGTTGCCGGCACCCGCTCCCAATCCGAGTCCCCAGCATGTCCTCCACGACCCGGTCGCCGCGCAACTGGCAGTTCGACCGATCCGGCGACGCACGGCCCAGCCTCCCGGAGGTTCACGAGTCCATTCGCGTGCCGACGCGCGGATCGTGGCTGCGGCGCCTGTTCGCGTTCATGGGTCCGGGCTACATGGTCTCGGTCGGCTACATGGACCCCGGCAACTGGGCGACCGACCTCGCGGGCGGCGCGCAGTTCGGCTACACGCTCCTCAGCGTCATCATGCTCTCCAACCTGATGGCGATCCTGCTCCAGGCCCTCGCGGCGCGGCTCGGGATCGCCACCGGGCTCGATCTCGCGCAGGCGTGCCGCGCGCGCTATTCGCGGCCGGTGAACGTCATGCTGTGGATCGCCTGCGAACTCGCCATCATCGCGTGCGACCTCGCCGAAGTCATCGGCACGGCGATCGCGCTGCAGCTCCTGTTCGGCATCCCGCTCATCGCGGGCGCGATCATCACGGCGCTCGACGCGTTCCTCGTCCTCATGCTGATGAACCGCGGCTTCCGGCTGCTGGAGGCGTTCGTCGTGGCGCTCCTCGTCATCATCGCGGGCTGCTTTCTCGTGCAGATCATCGCCGCCGCACCGCCGGTCGCAGCCGTGCTCGGCGGCTTCGTCCCAACGACCGAGGTCGCGACCAACCCCGCGATGCTCTACATCGCCATCGGCATCATCGGAGCGACCGTGATGCCGCACAACCTCTACCTGCACTCGTCGATCGTGCAGACCCGCGCCTACCCGCGGACCGAGCCCGGCCGCCGCGACGCAATCCGCTGGGCCACCTGGGACAGCACGATCGCGCTGATGCTGGCGCTCTTCGTCAACGCGGCGATCCTCATCGTCGCGGCCGCCGCGTTCCACGGCAGCGGGCACAGCGACGTCGCCGAGATCGGGGACGCCTACCGCCTCCTGTCGCCGCTTCTCGGCCTCGGGATCGCCTCGACGCTCTTCGCCGTCGCGCTCCTCGCGTCCGGGGTCAACTCGACCGTGACGGCGACGCTGGCGGGCCAGATCGTGATGGAGGGGTTCCTTCGCCTCCGGATCCCGAACTGGGCGCGGCGGCTCCTCACGCGCGGCCTCGCGATCATTCCCGTCGTCTTCGTGACCGCGCTCTACGGCGAGCGCGGCACGGGCGAGCTTTTGATCCTGAGCCAGGTGATCCTGTCGATGCAGCTTCCGTTCGCGGTGGTGCCGCTCGTGATGTTCGTCGCCGACCGCAAGCTGATGGGAAGCCTCGCCATCCCGCGCGGCGTCGTGGCGCTCGCTTCGGTCGTTGCGGGAATGATCCTCGTGCTCAACTTCAAGCTCCTTTACGACACGATCTTCGGGTAAGACGGGCCCGCAAGCAGCCGGGAAAGCGCCATGAACCTCATCGCCGAGTTCACGACATCGGGCTACGACGACTGGAAGGCCGCGTTCGACGGCGAGGGGGAGGAGCGTGACGCCGCCGGGCTCACGCTGATGCAGATGTGGCGCGCGGTCGACGAGCCTGCGACCGTGACCTGCCTCTTCGAGGCCCACGATCGCGGCCGCGCGCAGGCCTGGCTCGACCGGGTGACGGGCTTTGGCGCCGCCGTGACCGCGCGGTTCGTGACCCCGACGCTCTGACGCCCACACCGCGGCACGGGCGGCTGATGCGGCGCATCGACGCCCGCACCGAGCCCTGACGGACCCTCGGACCTTTCCTCGAACCCTTCGCTCGATGCGTGCTCCGCGCCGGAGGCCGGCAAGCGCAACGCCGCGCTCACGCTCGGGCCGTCGGGATGGTCTGCGCGGACATCGGCGCGAGCCCGCTCTAAGCCTTCCGCGAGGCGCTCTGCGCGGCGGCCGCCGACGGCCTCACCGCGACCGGGACCGTCGGCGTCGTGTCGCTCCCCAACCGGGCGCTCGTCCTCATCGTGACGCTGCAGTACGTCGTCTTCGCGCCGACAATCGGGGCGAGGGCGAAATCCTGTCGCTCTTCGCGCTCGTGCGGTCGTCGCCGGGCCGGTCGGACGCGGTGTTCGCGCTCGGCGTCGCAGGGGCGGCGCTCTTCTTCGGCGGCGCGATCATCAGCCCGGCGATCTCCTGGTGCTCGGCATCACCGGGGCGCGGCACAGCTTCGAGGCTCCGCGCGTCCTCGCCCCGCTCGATCCGCGCCTTGCTGCGTCACCGGGGCGGAAGCGCTCCATGCCGACCTCCTGCGGACGCCGGCCGATCCGCATCGCGTCGCGCGCGCTCGCGTTCCCGGCACTCGCGCTCGACCGGCGACCCCGACGCCGCGACGACGGCAAGAAGACCAACTTCTGCCCCCTGCCCCGCGACCGCGCGGTCGAGGTCGGCCGCCAGATCGCGGTCTGACGCCGCTCCGGGTTTATCTCGACCCGCCCACGGCCTATATGCGCCGGGCGCGCAAGGGAGACGCTCATGGCCAGTTACGACGTCATCGTCATCGGTTCCGGTCCGGGCGGCTACGTCTGCGCCATCCGCTGCGCGCAGCTCGGCCTGCGAACGGCCTGCGTCGAGGGGCGCGACACGCTGGGCGGCACCTGCCTCAACATCGGCTGCATCCCGTCGAAGGCGCTCCTGCACGCCACCGAGATGCTGCACGAGGCGAACGAGAACTTCGCCAAGATGGGCATCGAGACCCCGGCGCCGACCGTCGACTGGGACAGGATGCGCGCCTTCAAGGACGAGGTCGTCGGGCAGAACACCCGCGGCGTCGAGTTCCTCTTCAAGAAGAACAAGGTGGACTGGATCAAGGGGTGGGCGTCGATCCCGGCGGCAGGCCAGGTCAAGGTCGGCGACGAAACCCACGAAGCCAAGGCGATCGTGATCGCGTCGGGCTCCGAGACGAGCCCGCTGAAGGGCGTCGAGGTCGACGAGACGGTGATCGTCACCTCCACCGGCGCGCTGACGCTCGGCGCCATCCCGAAACGGTTCGTGGTGATCGGCGCGGGCGTGATCGGGCTCGAGATGGGCTCGGTCTACGCCCGGCTCGGGTCGGAGGTCACGGTCGTCGAGTTCCTCGACCGCATCATCCCCGGCAACGACGACGAGGTCGCGAGGAACTTCCAGAAGATCCTCGCCAAGCAGGGCATCACCTTCGTCCTCGGCGCCGCGGTGCAGGGCGCGAGCGTGGCCGAGGACGGCACCGCCCGCGTGAGCTACAAGCTCCGGCGCGACGACAGCGAGGTCACGCTCGAGGCCGACGCCGTGCTCCTCGCCACCGGGCGCCGGCCCTACGTGACGGGCCTCGGCGTCGACGCGCTCGGGCTCGAGATGACGGGCCGCGGCCAGATCGCCGTGGACGCGCACTGGCAGACGAGCCTCAAGACCGTCTATGCCATCGGCGACGCCATCGAAGGCCCGATGCTCGCGCACAAGGCCGAGGACGAGGGGCTGGCGGTCGCCGAGGTGATCGCGGGCCAGGCGGGTCACGTCAACTACCGCGTCATCCCGTCGGTGATCTACACCCATCCCGAGGTCGCGAGCGTCGGGGAGACCGAGGAGACGCTGAAGGCCGAGGGCCGTGGCTACCGGACGGGCAAGTTCTCCTTCGTCGGCAACGGTCGCGCGCGGGCCAACCTCGCGGCGGAGGGGTTCGTGAAGATCCTCGCCGACGCCGAGACCGACCGCATCCTCGGCGCGCATATCGTGGGGCCGATGGCGGGCGACCTCATCCACGAGATCTGCGTCGCGATGGAGTTCGGCGCCGCGGCGGAGGATCTGGCGCGCACCTGCCACGCGCATCCGACCTATTCCGAGGCCGTCCGCGAGGCGGCGCTCGCCTGCGGCGTCGGGGCGATTCACGCCTGAGCGTCGAACACCCAGGCATGGAGCCGGTGCCCCTCGCGCCGGAGCCAGCCGCTCTGCACGGCATGATCGGGCCTGAGGCGCGCGACCACAGCCCAGAACGCCGCCGAATGGTCCATCCGCGCGAGATGCGCGACCTCGTGCGCCGCCACGTAGTCGAGCACGTCGGGCGGCGCCATGACGAGGCGCCAGGAGAACATCAGCCGCCCATCCGCCGCGCACGACCCCCAGCGCGCCCGCGGATCGCGCAGCGCGATCGTTCCCGGGACGCGGCCCAGCGCCGCCGCGTGCCGCGCGACCGCCGCCTCCAGCCGGATGCGCGCCGCCTGTCGCAGCCACGCCCGCACCCGTGGCCCCGCCGGCCCGCGCCACGGCACCCGGAGCACGCCGCCCTCCAGGAGCGGCGCGCGCACTTGAGCGGCCTCGACCGGCAGCGCCCATCCTTCGAAGAGCAGCGTCCCGCCCGCCGCCACCGCCTGCCGTGACGGCACGCGGGCCACTGCGGCTCCGATCCACGCCGCGTGCCCCTGCGCGAACTTGAGCGCCTCGCCGAGCCCCACGTCGCTTGGCAGGGTGAGCGTCACCGCCCCGTCCGCGCGCCCCACCCGGAGCGACAGCCGCCGCGCGCGGATCGACCGCTTGAGCCGCACCTCGATCCCCGGCAAACCGGTCAGCACGACGCTCTCGGGGATCTTGTGCCGGCTCATCGCGGGCATCATATCGGTTCCGCGCCGGACCTGCCAACGGGGCCGCGCAGGATTTGACAGCGCCCTGCGGCTATGGCACGTCCCGGTGCTTTCCAGAGCCGGCGCTGCCCGAGAGGATGATCATGTCGAAGGAAGAATGGGGAACGAAGCGGCTTTGCCCGACCACCGGCAAGCGCTTTTATGACCTCAACAAGTCGCCGGTGGTAAGCCCCTACACCGGCGAGGTCGTCGACATCGAGGTGCCGCGACGCAAGGGAGCCGCACCGGCCGCTCCCCGCGTGGTGCGCGCCAAGGTCGAGGAAGCGGTCATCGAGGACGCCGAGACCGATGCGGACGAGGACGTCGTCGAGACGGAGGACGGCGAGGATTCCGAGATCGAGGACGATCTTCTCGAGGACGACGACGACGACAACGTCTCGCTCGACGACCTCACGGACGTGGCCAGCGAGGACGACGAGGGCTGACGCGGAAAGCCCTTGCCCCCCACGGCGCGGCTGCCTAGAGAAGCGGTCGCTGCCGGTGGCGGCACCCGGTGGGGCCATAGCTCAGATGGTAGAGCGCCTGAATGGCATTCAGGAGGTCAGGGGTTCGATTCCCCTTGGCTCCACCAGCGCGATCCTAACCCGCGACCGCCTCGCCGAGCGCCTTTGCCACCGTGAAGATGTCCTTGTCGCCCCGGCCACAGAGGTTCATCACGATGAGATGCTCCGTCGGCAGGCTTCGGCGCGATCTTCAATAAAAACGATCAACTCGTATATAAAGCTTCCCTGCCGAATCATGACATGCGCGAGCGCGTGGGCGGGCTCGAGGGCCGGGATGATCCCCTCGAGCGCGCAGCAGAGCTGAAACGCCTCGAGCGCCTCGGCATCGGTGATCGCGACATACTTGACCCGGCCGATCTCGTGCAGCCAGGCGTGCTCGGGGCCGATGCCGGGATAGTCGAGGCCCGCCGAGATCGAGAACCCCTCGAGGATCTGTCCGTCATCGTCCTGCAGGAGATACGTGCGGTTGCCGTGCAGCACGCCCGGACGCCCGCCGGTCAGCGACGCGCAGTGCTCCATCCGGTCGTCCACGCCCTTGCCGCCGGCCTCGACACCGACGATCGCCACGTCGGCGTCGTCGAGGAACGGATGGAACAGCCCCATCGCGTTCGACCCGCCGCCGATGGCGGCCACCAGCGTGTCCGGCAGCCGGCCCTCGCGCGCGAGGATCTGCGCCCGCGCCTCCTTGCCGATGATGGCCTGGAAATCGCGCACCATCGCCGGATAGGGATGCGGCCCCGCCACGGTGCCGATGCAGTAGAACGTGTCGCGCACGTTCGTCACCCAGTCGCGCATCGCGTCGTTCATCGCGTCCTTGAGCGTGCCGCGCCCCGACGTGACGGGGATCACCTCGGCACCGAGGAGCTTCATGCGGAACACGTTGGGCGACTGCCGCTCGACGTCGTGCGCGCCCATGTAGACCACGCACTGCAGCCCGAACTTGGCGCAGACCGTCGCCGTCGCCACGCCGTGCTGCCCCGCGCCCGTCTCGGCGATGATCCGGGTCTTGCCCATCCGGCGCGCGAGGAGGATCTGCCCCAGCACGTTGTTGATCTTGTGCGCGCCGGTATGATTGAGCTCGTCGCGCTTGAGGTAGATCTTCGCGCCGCCGAGGTGCTCGGTGAGCCGTGACGCGTGATAGAGCGGCGAGGGACGGCCGACGTAGTGCTCCCAGAGGTCGTTCATCTCGGCCCAGAACGAGGGGTCGTCCTTGGCGCGCTCGTACTCGGCCTCGAGCTCGAGGATCAGCGGCATCAGCGTCTCGGAGACGAAGCGGCCGCCAAAGGTGCCGAAGCGCCCGTTCTCGTCGGGCCCGGTGCGGTAGCTGTTGGGGATGTCGTCGGGCATGGCGCCCGGTCTAGCGCGCCGGCCCGCAGGGGTAAAGGTCAGGGGAGCGGCCGCTTCATCCCGACATGCGAGGCGGTGAAGCCGAGCCGCGCGTAGAACGCCTGCGCGCGCGTGCGTACGGCGTTGGTGGTGAGCTGCGCCATCGTCGCGCCACGGGCGGCCGCCTCGGCGAGCGCCGCCTCGAGCAGCGCGGCGCCGATGCCCTGGCCGCGCAGGTCGGATGCGACGCGGACCGCCTCGATCTGCGCGCGGGTGGAGCCGCGGTTCGACAGGCCGTGCAGCAGGTTGACCTGGCAGGTCGCGACGACGCGGCCTTCCCTGACGCCGACGAGGATGATCGCGCGTGGATCGCCTTCCACGTGGGCGAAGGCGGCGAGGTAGAGCGAGAGGTCGCCGCCCTCCCGGCTCGCGCCGAGGCTGTCGTCGGCCAGCATCCCCACGATCGCTGGAACGTCCGCGACGGTGGCGCGGCGGAACCTGACGGTCATCCGGCGGCCGCGACGAAGGCGCTCATCAGGCCCGCGTCCTTCGCGCCTCGCACCCGCTCCACGCCCGAGGACACGTCGACCTGCCGCGCGCCGGTGATCCGCACCGCCTCGGCGACGTTGCCCGCCGTCAGTCCGCCCGCGAGCATCCACGGGCCACGCCAGGCTCGACCCGCCAGCAGCCGCCAGTCGAACGCCGTCCCGTTGCCGCCCGGCAACGCGCCCGCCCGCGCGTCGACGAGGAGCTGGTCGGCGACCTCCGCGAAGAGGCCGAGCGCCGCGAGGTCGTCCTCCCCCGCGATCCCCACGGCCTTCATCACCGGCAAGCCATAGCGCGCGCGGACCGCGGCAACGCGGTCCGGCGTCTCGTGCCCGTGGAGTTGCAGGATGTCGACCGGCACGCGCGCGAGGATGGCGTCATGGGCCGCGTCGTCGGCATCGACGGTCAGCGCCACGCGCGCGAAGCCGGGAGGGGCAGCGAGGGACGCGGACCGCGCCGCCTCGATCCCGACGTGCCGCGGCGATGCCGGATGGAACACGAAGCCCGCATAGGCAGCGCCCGACGCGACCGCCGCCGCCACGTCTGCCGGCGTTCGCAGCCCGCAGATCTTCACCCGGACACTCATCGCCGTCAGCGCGGCCGTGCGCCTGCGTCGATCAGTGCCAGCACCTCGTCGCGTTCGCCCGACGGCGCCATCGGCCCGCGCTCGGCATCGAGCTGGCTCTCCAGCCGGTCGATCTCTCGCCGCTGCGCCGACGCGCGGGCGCGGATGCGGTACTCGCGGATCCACTCGAAGAGGTAGCCGATCAGGAGCCCGACAGCTGCCGAGGCGAGGATCACCAGGAAGAGCGGCGCCTGCCCGACCCACTGGAACCCGAGGACCGGCGCCAGCCCGTCCGGCAGGAGCCGCAGCGTCACCGGCCCGCGATTGGCCAGGGCCACCGTCAGGAGCACGACCGCGAGGAGCACCATCACCGCAAGCTTCACATACCGCATCCCGGATCTCCCGTGTCTCGACGCATTCAGGCGTCGTCCTTGGTGTTGAGCCGGTCACGCAGAAGCTTGCCGGTCTTGAAGAACGGGACCGCCTTCTCCTCGACCGCGACAGCCTCGCCGGTGCGCGGATTGCGCCCGATTCGGCCCTCGCGGCTTTTCACGGAGAACGCCCCGAACCCCCGCAGCTCGACCCGGTTGCCGCGGGCCATTGCCTCGATGATCTCCTCGAAGATCGTATTCACGATCCGCTCCACGTCGCGCTGGTAGAGGTGGGGGTTTTCGTCGGCGATCTTCTGGATCAGTTCCGAACGGATCATCGAAAAAATACCCCCGCGCTTCGACGTGGAATCGAAGCCAAGTCGCCAAACTTCAAAGACTATATGCGTAAAATTGCTTGCGACAAACCGAAAAGCCATTGGAATGTCGGCAGATTTGCCATCCGCCCATGCGCTGGGCGGATGGCCGTGTCATGCGTCCTAGGACCGGTCGCCCTTCAGTGCCGCGCCCAGGATGTCGCCCAGAGAGGCGCCCGAGTCCGACGAGCCGTACTGGTCCACGGCGTCCTTTTCCTCGGCGATCTCGCGGGCCTTGATCGAGAGCCCGAGCCGGCGGGTCTTCGCGTCGACGTTGGTCACGCGCGCATCGACCTTGTCGCCGACGCCGAAGCGCTCCGGGCGCTGCTCGGCGCGGTCGCGGCTGAGGTCCGAGCGGCGGATGAACGACTTCATCCCGTTGTACTCGACCTCGATGCCGCCGTCCTCGATCGACGTGACCGTGGAGGTGACGACCGAGCCGCGCTTCACGCCGTCCACCGCATCCGAGAAGGTGTCGCCGTCAAGCGCCTTGATCGAGAGCGAGATGCGCTCCTTCTCGACGTCGACCTCGGTGACGACGGCCTTCACCGTGTCGCCCTTGCGGAACTCCTGGATCGCCTCCTCGCCGCGCTGGTCCCACGAGATGTCGCTGAGGTGGACCATGCCGTCGATGTCGCCGTCGAGGCCCACGAAGAGCCCGAACTCGGTGATGTTCTTGACCTCGCCCTCGATCGGCGTGTTGACCGGATGGGTCTCGGCGAACACCTCCCACGGGTTGCGCTGGGTCTGCTTGAGGCCCAGCGAGACGCGGCGCTTGGCGCTGTCGATCTCGAGCACCATCACTTCCACCTCCTGCGAGGTCGAGACGATTTTGCCCGGATGCACGTTCTTCTTGGTCCAGGACATCTCCGAGACGTGGACGAGGCCCTCGACGCCCGCCTCGAGCTCCACGAAGGCGCCGTAGTCGGTGATGTTGGTCACGCGGCCCTTGTGGACGGAACCGATCGCGAACTTCTCCTCGACCGTGTCCCACGGGTCGGCCAGCAGCTGCTTGATGCCGAGGCTGATGCGGTGCGTCTCCTTGTTGATCTTGATGACCTGCACCTTGAGCGTCTCGCCGATGGAGACGATCTCGGAGGGATGGTTGACGCGGCGCCAGGCCATGTCGGTCACGTGCAGGAGGCCGTCGACGCCGCCGAGGTCGACGAAGGCGCCGTACTCGGTGATGTTCTTGACCACGCCGTCCACCACGTCGCCCTCGGCGAGCTTGGCGATCACCTCGGCGCGCTGCTCGGCGCGGCTCTCCTCGAGGATGGCGCGGCGCGACACCACGATGTTGCCGCGGCGGCGATCCATCTTCAGGATCTGGAACGGCTGCTTCAGGCCCATCAGCGGGCCCGCGTCGCGCACCGGCCGCACGTCCACCTGGCTGCCCGGCAGGAACGCGACCGCGCCGCCGAGATCGACCGTGAAGCCGCCCTTGACGCGGCCGAAGATCGCGCCGTCGACCCGCTCTTCCTTCTCGTAGGCCTTCTCCAGCCGGTCCCAGGCTTCCTCGCGACGGGCCTTGTCGCGGCTGATGACCGCCTCGCCCTTGGTGTTCTCCACGCGGTCGAGGTAGACCTCCACCTCGTCGCCGATGCCAAGGTCGGGGTTCTCGCCGGGGCTCGCGAATTCCTTGAGGTCGACCCGGCCCTCCATCTTGTAGCCGACGTCGATGATGGCCTGTCCCGCCTCGATGGCGATCACGCGGCCCTTCACGACGGAGCCTTCCTGAGGTGTGTCGATCTCGAGGCTCTCGGTGAGGAGCGCCTCGAATTCTTCCATGCTGGGCTTAGCGTTCATGCGTGCTGGGATCCTTGAAGATGGTGATTGATGGGCCAGGCGGTTGGCTCCGCCGGTCTCCGGGGATGGTCAGATGCAGGGAGGGCCGGATCAGGCGTGGCGCGCTCGGAGCCTCGCCTCGACGGCCCGGACGGCCTCCGCGACGCCCGCGTCTATAGAGAGATCGGTCGTGTCAAGCAAGAGCGCATCGGCGGCACGCCGGAGCGGCGAGACGGCGCGGGTGCTGTCGCGCGCATCGCGGGCGGCGAGATCGGCGGCCACCTCGGCCTCGGTCTGCGCGCCGCCGAAGTCCCGCCAGCGTCGCCGTGCTCGGGCGCTATCCGTGGCGGTGACGTAGAGCTTCACGTCCGCGTCGGGGCAGATCACCGTGCCGATGTCGCGCCCGTCGAGGACGGCGCCGCCGTCGGTCCTGGCAAAGGCGCGCTGGAAGTCCCGGAGCGCCGCGCGCACGGCCGGATCGGTCGCGACGCGCGCCGCTGCCCGGCCCGCTTCGACCGTCCTCAGATCGGATCGCGCCACGTCGCCCGCCGTCAGCCCGCGCGCCGCCGAGACGGGATCTTCGCCCGCCCGCGCACGCAGCCCGACCGCACGGTAGAGGAGCCCCGTGTCGAGGTGGCGAAATCCGAAGTGCGCCGCGACCGCCCGCGCGATGGTCCCCTTCCCCGCCGCCGCCGGCCCGTCTATCGCGACCGTGAAGATCACGCCGCCCGGACGCCCGGGCGCACGAAGTCCGCGCCAAGTCCGGTCATCAGCGCCTCGAAGTCCGGGAACGAGGTGGCGATGGGACTTGCGTCGTCGATCCGCACCGGGTCGCGCGTGGCGAGGCCCAGCACCAGGAAGCTCATCGCGATGCGGTGGTCGAGCTGCGTGGCGACCGTCGCCCCCCCCGGCACCGCGCCCATCCCATGCACCGTCAGGCTCTCGGGCCCCTCCTCGACGCGCACGCCGCAGGCCGCGAGCCCCGCCGCCGTCGCCGCGATCCGGTCGCACTCCTTCACGCGCATCTCGCCGATCCCGCGCATCACCGTCGTGCCTTCGGCGAACGCCGCGACGACCGCGAGCACCGGGTATTCGTCGATCATCGTCGGGGCGCGCTCGGGCGGCACCTCGACGCCGCGCAGGCTCCCGAAGCGCACCACGAGGTCCGCCACCGGCTCGCCGCCCTCGTCGCGCGCGGCCTCGAAGGCGATGTCGGCGCCCATCTCGAGGAGCGTGCGGTAGAAGCCGTCGCGCGTCGGGTTGCGGCTCACCCCCGGAACCCGGACCTCCGACCCCTCGACGATCAGCGCCGCCGCGACCGGGAAGGCCGCCGAGGACGGGTCGCGCGGCACCGCGACGCGCTGGGGCCGCAACTCGGGTTGCCCGCCGAGCGTGATGACGCGGCCTTCGGGCAGGGTCTCGACCGTCAGCCGCGCGCCGAAGCCCGCCAGCATCCGCTCGGAGTGGTCCCGCGTCGCCGCCGCCTCGATCACCACGGTCTCGCCTGGCGCGTTCAGCCCCGCGAGGAGCACCGCCGACTTCACCTGCGCGCTCGGCACCGGGACGGCGTAGCGCAGCGGCACCGGGTCGGCCGCGCCCACCACGGTCATCGGCAGCCGCCCGCCCGAGCGGCCGACGACCTGTGCGCCGAAATCGGTCAGGGGCTTCGTCACCCGGCCCATCGGGCGGCCCGTGAGGCTCGCGTCTCCGGTGAAGGTCGCGGTGATCGGCGTGGTCGCCATCGCGCCCATCACCAGCCGCACGCCGGTCCCCGAGTTGCCGAAGTCGAGCACCGCCGCGGGCTCCGCGAAGCCGCCGGTGCCGACGCCGTGGACCGACCAGTCCCCCGGCCCGTGACGCGCCACCTCCGCCCCGAAGGCGCGCATCGCCGTCGCCGTGTCGAGCACGTCCTGCCCCTCGAGGAGCCCCGTGACCTTCGTCTCGCCGACCGCGAGCGCGCCGAGGATCAGCGCGCGGTGGCTGATCGACTTGTCGCCGGGAATGCGCGCGGTTCCCGTGAGCGGCCCCGACCGCCGCGCCTCCATGCCGCCACTCTGCATCCGAGCCTCCCGTTCGGGCCGCACCTACCCCGCCCGCCGGCATCGGACAAGCGGTCAGGCCGCGGCCTCGCCGAGCCAGACGGCCGGGTTGGTCTCGGCGATCTGGCGGAACAGCGCCTCGCCGAGCCCGTCGCGCAGGCGGAAGGCGACCGCGCGCTCCGAGAGCGTCTCCTGCGCCGTCATGTAGTAGTCCGAGCCGAAGAGCACCCGTGCGGCGAGCGTCTCGTCGGCGAGAAAGACGCGCAGGAACGGCAGGTTCCGCTCGAAGTCGAAGAGCGTGTAGGAGATGTCCGTCCACAGGTTCGGCCAGCGCCCGGAGCCGATCATGTCGCGGATCGCGACCTGCCAGTTCGCCGCCCGCGCGGCGGGATCATCGGGATCGAGCCCGTCGTCGATGTAGGCGCGCCAGTCCGCCGAGCCGCCGAAATGCGCGAGGCAGACCCTGAGCGCCGGAAAGGCGTCGAGCACCGGCACCCAGGCCGCGGGATCGGTCAGGCGGTCCGCGCGGGCGCGCACCACGTGGCGGCCCTGCACCCCGCCCCGCGAGCAATGCGCCATCACCGGCAGGCCGCGTTCAGCGAGCAGCGGGTAGACCTCGCGCATCAGCACCGGGTGGTCGGGCGGGTAGCCGAGCCGGGTGTAGAGCTTCAGCCCGCGGAACCCGAGCCCGTCGATGCAGCGGCGCACCTCGGCAGCACCTCCGGGCCGGTCCGGGAAGATCGTCGCGAACGGGATGACGAGGCCGGCCAGCCCCGGCGCCGCCGCCATCGCGGCGAGCTCGTCGTGCTGCGCCGCGATTCCCGCCGCGACGCCGCCGTAGCCGATCATCCCGAGGTCCATCGGCAGCACCACGAATCGCGTGCCGGCGGGGTACTGCCGCCGTGCCGCGTCGAGCACCTCGCGCTGCCGCCAGACGTCGCCCGAAGCCTGGAACCGCCCGAGCCTGCCGAGCGTGTCGGCCCAGTGCTCCTGCCCGAGCGCCCGCGCGGCCCATGCCAGCGCGGCCACGAGGCCCGGAACCTGCCTGAACGGCCACAGGAGCGCGCTCGGATAGAGCGACGGCACATGCCGGTTCGTAAAGGTATGGATATGGCAATTGGTGATGCGGATGTCGGCCATGCAAAGCGCCCGCGCTGAATGGCCTCAGCCTAGCATGGCCCGCGCTGGAACGTATAGTACGCAGGCTTGCGCCCGGCCTCGAGCGCCTTCGCCTCGAAGCGCGTCTGCGTCCAGTCGGGCCAGGGTACGCTTGCGTCGCCCGCGCTAAGCTCGAAGCCATGCGCGGGCACCCGCCGCAGCGCTTCGGCGGCGTAGCCCGCCACGTCGGTCGCGAGCCTGAGCTCCGCCCCCGGCGCCATCGCCCGTGCGAGAGGGCCGAGATGCGCGGCGCTGAGGAAGCGCCGGTCGCCGTGCCGTCGCTTCGGCCAGGGATCGGGATAGAGCAGGAACACGCGCGCGAGCGTGCCCGCAGGCAGCACGTCCAGCACGTCGCGCGCGTCGCCGGGATGGACGCGCAGGTTCGCCACGCCCGCGGCGCGGATGCGCCCCAGCAGCATCGCCACGCCGTTGACGAACGGCTCCGCGCCGATCAGCCCGACCTCGGGATGAAGCGCCGCCTGATGCACGAGATGCTCGCCCGCCCCGAAGCCGATCTCGAGCCAGAGCGGCCGCGCGTCGCCGAAGACCGCCCTGGGGTCGATCAGCGTGCCGCCCCCGATCCCCGGCACCGCGAGCGGCCCGAGATCCTCGGCGAGGTAGGCCTTCTGGCTCGCGCGGAGCGTCTTGCCGTGCCGGCGGCCCCACAGGGTCCGCCGCGCCGTCTCGATCACACGGTGTCCTGCAGCGCCCGCACGAGGTCCGTCCGCTCCCAGCTGAAGCCGCCGTCGTTGTCGGGCACGCGCCCGAAATGGCCATAGGCGGCGGTGCGCGCGTAGACCGGCCGGCGCAGGTCGAGGTGCTCGCGGATGCCGCGCGGCGTGAGGTCCATCACCCGCGCGACCGCCTGCTCGATCGCGGCCTCGTCGACCGTCCCCGTGCCATGCGTGTCGGCGTAGATCGAGAGCGGCTGCGCCACGCCGATGGCATAGGAGAGCTGCAGCGTGCAGCGCTGCGCCAGCCCCGCCGCCACCACGTTCTTCGCCAGGTACCGCGCCGCATAGGCCGCCGAGCGGTCCACCTTGGTGGGATCCTTGCCCGAGAACGCGCCGCCGCCGTGCGGGGCCGCCCCGCCGTAGGTGTCCACGATGATCTTGCGCCCCGTCAGCCCCGCGTCGCCGTCAGGCCCGCCGATGACGAAGCTTCCCGTCGGGTTCACCCACCACTCCGTTGCCTCGGTGAGCCAGCCGTCGGGCAGCACCTCGCGGATGTAGGGCTCGACGATGGCGCGGATGTCGTCGCTCGTCTGGCTCGCGTCGGCATGCTGCGTCGAGAGCACCAGCGACGTGACCGCCACCGGCCGGCCGTCCTCGTAGCGCAGCGAAAGCTGGCTCTTGGCGTCGGGGCGCAGCGTCGGCTCGGCGCCGGACTTCCGCGCCTCCGCGAGCCGGCGCAGGATCGCGTGCGCGTAGAGGATCGGCGCCGGCATCAGCGCGTCGGTCTCGTCCACCGCATAGCCGAACATGATCCCCTGGTCGCCGGCCCCGTCGCGGTCCACGCCACGCGAGATGTCGAGCGACTGCGGGTGGAGGTAGTTCGAGACCTCGAGGGTCTGCCAGTGGAAGGCGTCCTGCTCGTAGCCGATGTCGCGCACCGCATCGCGGACGATCCCGTCGACGCGGCCCATGAAATCGTCGAGCCGGTCCGGGTCCGACAGCCCGACCTCGCCGCCGATGACCACGCGGCCGGTGGTGGCGAAGGTCTCGCAGGCGACGCGCGCGGCGGGCTCCTCGGCCAGGAAGGCGTCGAGAACGCCGTCGGAGATCCGGTCGCAGAGCTTGTCGGGATGGCCCTCCGAGACGGACTCGGAGGTGAACGTGAAGTCTTGGCGGATCATGGGGCGCTCCAATGGGCAAGGCCGTCACGCCAGGAAGCCGTTGTGACGGGCCGGACGGGCGTAGCCGTGCGTCCCGGAAGGGTCAATCCCGGACGGCGCGCGTCGGTCGCGACGGAAATGCCAGCAGTCCGAGGATGAGGAGGATCGCGGCGAGCGCCGGCACGTCGCCGGTACGCGCATAGACCGTCGGCGGCAGCGCGCCGGGCAGGCTCGCGTCGAGGTAGCCCGCGGTGTCGAGCGGCAGGCTCGCGAGGATGCGGCCACGCGCGTCGATCACCGCCGTGATCCCGGTGTTGGCCGCCCGCAGCAGCGGCAGGCCGGTCTCGACCGAACGCAGCCGGGCCTGCGCGAGATGCTGGTAGGGGCCGGAGATCGATCCGAACCAGGCGTCGTTGGTGATCTGCAGGATCCAGTCCGGCCGACCCGGCGCCGACAGGATATCTTGCGGAAACACCGCCTCGTAGCAGATGAGCGGCAGCGCGCGGCCGAAAGGGCCGAGGTCGAGGATCGCCGGCCCGGGTCCCGCGCTGAACCCGTCGCCGCTCCGCTGCGCGAAGCCACGAATGCCCAGGCGCTCCGCGAGATCGCCGAGCGGCATGTACTCGCCGAACGGCACGAGATGGTGCTTGTCGTAGATGTCCGTCGGCACGCCACCGGGACCGATGACCGCAAGGCTGTTGAAGAAGCGCTCGCCGACGCGCCGGTTGAGCCCGAGCACAACCGGGGCAGCGCCCGCGGCGTCCGACACCTCCTGCAGCACCGGACGGGCATAGTCGAGCTGCGACTGGATCGCCGTTTCGGGCCAGATCACGAGGTCGGGTGGCGGGCCGTCGAGCGCGCGGGTGAAGCCGAGCTGCCGGTCGAGGAACTCCTGCGCCTTGTCGGGGCGCCACTTGTCGGCCTGCGTGGCGTTCGGCTGCACCAGCCGCACCTTCAGCGCACCATGCGCCTCGTCCGGGATGGCGCGCGGCGCGGGGTCCGGCAGATCGAGCCGCCAGAGCCCGAAGCCCGCGACGCACCCGAGGACCAGTATGGGCACCAGGAACGCCGCAATCCGTCCCGGCGAGCCCGAGCGCCAGAACACCGCCGGCAACGCCGCCGCCAGGGTGGTGAGAAGCGTGAGCCCCACCGGCCCGATGAAAGCCGCCGCCTGCATGACCGGCGTGCCGATCCAGACATGCCCGACGAGCGCCCACGGAAAACCGGTCAGCAGGTAGCTTCGCGCCAGATCCGCCAGCGCCAGCGCGGCGGCGAACGCGACCGCCCGGCCGGAGATGCCGTCGCGGAGCCTGACCGCGATCCATGCGGCGGCCGCCCAGAAGAGCGCCATCCCGAGGCTGAGGAACACCAGCGCGAAGGGCGCCATCCAGAGGTCGCGCGCGGCATCGACCATGAACGGCTCGACGATCCAGAACATCGCCCCCGCGAAGAACCCCGTTCCCGCCATCCAGGCGGTACGGACCGCGCGGCGGCGGTGCGTATCGGCGGCGACCCATGCGGTGAGAAGCGCCAGCGCCGGGGCCGCGAGCCACCACAGCGCGAAGGGCGCCTCGCCCGAAGCGATGACCAGCCCGAGCAGGACCGCGCCCGCGCACTGCGCCGCCCAGCCGGCCGTTCTCGGCGGTCGCGTCCGGCTGCGTGCGCTCACGCAGCGCGCCCGGGGGCGTCCGGCAGACGCACCCGCATCCGCTTGATGCGCCGCGGATCGGCCTCGACGACCTCGAACTCGACGCCGGACGGATGCAGGATCACCTCGCCGCGCGCCGGCACCCGTCCCGAGAGGACGAACACGAGGCCGCCCAGCGTGTCGATCTCCTCGTCCTCGTCGTCCTCGACGAGTTTCACGCCGATTTCCGCCTCGAACTCGTCGAGCGGCGCGCGCGCCTGCGCGATGTAGCTGCCGGGCTTCTCGAGGCTCCAGAAGCCGCTTTCGGCGGTGTCGTGCTCGTCCTCGATCTCGCCGATGACCTGCTCGATCAGATCCTCGATCGTGAGGAGCCCGTCGACCCCGCCGTACTCGTCGATCACGAGCGCCATGTGGCTCCGCTCGCCCTGCATCTTCTGCAGGAGAACCCCGATCGGCATCGACGGCGGCGCGAAGAGGATCGGCCGCAGCATCTTGCGAAGCGAAAATCGCCCGCCGGCGCCGAACCCGTGCTGAAGCGCCAGATCCTTCAGGAGCACGAGCCCCAGCGGCTTGTCGAGCGTGTCCTTGTAGACCGGCAGCCGCGAGAAGCCGCTCTCGCGGAACACCTCCACGAGGTCGTCGCGGGTGATCGTGACCGGGACCGCCACGATCTCCACCTTCGGGATCGCCACGTCGTCGACGCGCAGGCGCCGCAGGTTTCCGATCCCGGGAAGCGACGCCGCCACGGTCGGTGGCGGCGCGCGGCCGGCCTCCGCGCCGTCCGGAGCCAGGGCGCCGAAGAACCGGCCGATGAAGCCGAACGGTCCCTGCGGCTGGGCGTCGGGTACTAGAGACTCGCGGTCGCCCGGCACATCGGCCGGCGGAGCCCCATCGCGTAACTCGCTCATGCGTCCTTTCCGTCTTCCGCCCGCGCGCGGCGGGCGGCGTCACCCGTATGGATCGGCCACCCCCAGCGACGCAAGGCACGCGACCTCGATCCGTTCCATCCGGTCCGCATCGCCGTCGCGGACGTGATCGTAGCCCAGAAGATGCAGCGTTCCGTGAACCAGCAAGTGCGTCACGTGATCGGCGACCGCAAGCCCCGCCGTCGCAGCCTCGGCCGTACAGGTCTCGAACGCGATGGCGATGTCGCCGAGCGCCGCCTTCCCTGGGCGCGCGCGGCACAGCGCCGTCGGTCTCGGGCGCCAGATCGTCGGACGGCCAGGACAGCACGTTGGTCGGCTGCGGCTTGCCGCGGAAATCCGCGTTGAGCGCCGCGATCCGGGCATCGTCGCAGCCGAGCAGGCTCACCTCGTGCCCGCCGGGATCGAGCGCCACCTCCAGAAGCGCCGCCCGCGACGCGCGTTCGGCCAGCGCGCCGAGCCCAAGCGCCTCCCAGCGCACGTCCTCGATGACGGTCTCGACCAGCTCAGCCTGTGGCATCGTCCCGCTCGTAGGCCTCGATGATCCGCGCCACCAGCGGATGCCGCACCACGTCGCGCGCCGTGAAGTAGTTGAACGCCACGCCCTTCACGCCCGCGAGGATGCGCTCCGCCTCCGCGAGCCCCGAGGCGAGCCCGCGCGGCAGGTCCACCTGCGTCCGGTCGCCGGTCACGACCATGCGGCTCCCCTCGCCGAGGCGGGTGAGGAACATCTTCATCTGCATCGCCGTCGCGTTCTGCGCCTCGTCGAGCACCACGAAGGCGTTCGAGAGCGTGCGGCCGCGCATGAACGCCAGAGGCGCGATCTCGATCTGCTTCTCCTCGAGCATCCGCTGCATCTGCTTGGCCGGCAGGAAGTCGTTCAGCGCGTCGTAGAGCGGCTGCATGTAGGGATCGACCTTCTCCTTCATGTCGCCAGGCAGGAACCCGAGCCGCTCGCCCGCCTCCACCGCGGGACGGCTGAGGATGATCTTGTCGACGTGCCCGCCGATCAGCATGGTGATGCCGACCGCGACCGCCATATAGGTCTTGCCGGTGCCCGCCGGCCCGATGCCGAACGCAAGCTCGTTGGCGAAGAGAGCGCGGACGTAGGCCTTCTGCGCGTCGGTCCGCGGCTCGACGACCTTCTTGCGGGTGCGGATCTCGACGCGCCCGCCCTGAAACATCTCGAGCTGGTCGCCACCCCGCGTGGGCGTCAGCGTCGTGGCCTGGCCGGTGCTGGCAGGGCCGAGGCGGATCGCGGCGGCGATGTCGCCGGGCTCGATGCCGCGGCCTGCCTCGAGCCGGGCGTAGAGCGTCTGCAGCGCCTCCATCGCGGTAAGCCGCGCACCGGTGCCGCCGAGGATCGAGAGCTGGTTGCCGCGCCGCACGATCTGCACGTCGAGCGCCTGCTCGATCTGCGCGATGTTGCGGTCGAATTGGCCGCAGAGATCGATCAAAAGCCGGTTATCGGGAAATTCGACGATGGTTTCCGGAGCGTCTTCCGGACGGGGCGGGGGGGTCAGCGCGCTGATGCCCAAACAGGGACTCCTGTGCCAGAGATGCGCGAAGGGTGCCGCCTCGCGGCCCGAAGCGCAAGCGGCGCAACGTCGCCGGGCGAGTGACCGCGCGTCAGTGTCCGATCGGCACCGCATCGAGCGAGTTCCGCTGTGCGCCCGTCACCCGCACCTCGGCGATCGCGCCCGGTGCAAGCCCGGCTGCATCCGCGATCTGCACGGCCTGGAAGTGCTCGGACTTCCCCGCCATCTGCCCCGGCATCCGGCCCGCCCGTTCGACGAGCACGCGCGCCGTCCGGCCAACCGCCGCCTCCAGCGCCTGCCGCTGCTGCGCCGCGAGAAGCGCCTGCAGGCGCTGGAGCCGGTCGTCGGCCTCGGCGGGATCGACCTCCCGCCGCTCCGCCGCGGGCGTCCCCGGCCGCGCCGAGTAGCGGAACGAGTACGCCATGCCGAAGCCGACCTCGGCCACGAGGTCGAGGGTGGCCCGGAAGTCGGCCTCCGTCTCGCCCGGGAAGCCTACGATGAAGTCGCTCGACAGCAGCAGGTCGGGCCGCGCCGCCCGCAGCCGCGCCACGAGTCCGAGATAGTCCGCGGCAGTATGCCGCCGGTTCATCGCCTTCAGGGTCCGGTCCGAGCCGGACTGCACCGGGAGATGCAGATACGGCATCAGCGCGGGCAGGCTGCCGTGCGCCGCGACCAGATCGTCGCCCATGTCGCAGGGATGCGAGGTCGTGTAGCGCAGGCGCTCGAGCCCGACGATCCCCGCGAGCGCCGTCAGGAGCCCGGCGAGGCCCGTGCCGTCGCCATGCCAGGCGTTGACGTTCTGGCCGAGGAGCGTGATCTCCCGCGCGCCCGCCGCGACGAGGCCCTCCGCCTCGGCCACGATGCGCGCCAGCGGCCGCGAGACCTCCGAGCCGCGCGTGTAGGGCACCACGCAAAAGGCGCAGAACTTGTCGCAGCCCTCCTGCACGGTCAGGAACGCCGTCGGTCCGCCCGGCGCCCGCCGCGGCGGCAGGTGGTCGAACTTGTCCTCCGCCGGGAAGTCGGTCTCGACCGAGGGCCGTCCGGCGCGCGCTTCGGCCGCCATCGCGGGCAGGCGGTGATAGCTCTGCGGCCCGACCACGAGATCGACGACCGGCGCCCGCGCGCGGATCTCGGCGCCCTCGGCCTGCGCCACGCAGCCCGCCACCGCGATCACCGTCCCGGGCCGCGCCGCCTTCAGGGGCCGCAGACGCCCGAGGTCGGAGTAGAGCTTCTCGGCCGCCTTCTCGCGGATGTGGCAGGTGTTGAGGAGCACCATGTCGGCCTCCTCCGCCGTGGCCGTCTCGACGTAGCCGTCCGCGGCCAGCGCATCCGCCATCCGGGCGCTGTCGTAGACGTTCATCTGGCAGCCGTAGGTCTTGATCCACAGCCGTTTCTGCTCGGACATCGCGCAGTCTCCCGGATGGCGCGTCCTACCGGCTTGGCCGCGCCCCCGCAACCGGGGGCTACCCGAGCCGCCTCGCGCCCGCTAGCCTCGCCGCCATGACAGCCGCGCTCGACGCTCATCTCGCGACCGCCGCGTTCCGGAGCGCGCGTGGCCCCCTTGCGGTGATCTTCGCCGAGGATGCCGTCGAGGTCGCCTCGACCGTCGCGCACCACCGGGGCCTCGGCTTCCCGCACGTCCTTGTGCTCGCGCCGGCGCGCGTCGCGCTGCCCGAGGTCGCGGTCGATGTGGCCGTCGATGTGGTGGCCTTCGACCCCTTCCCCGAAGGCGCCGTCGCCCGCGCGCTCGGGCGCATCACGGATGCCGCGGCAGGACGGTGGCTGCACTGGTGCTACAACGCCGAATACCTGCTCTACCCGTTCTGCGAGACGCGGCCCGTCGCGGCCATGCTCGCCTTCCAGGCCGAGGAGCGGCGCGAGGCGGTGCCGGTCACGGTGGTCGACCTCTACGCGCCCGACCTCGGCCTCCACCCTGGAGGCGTCGACCGCGCCACCGCCGCCTTCGACCGGACGGGCTACTATGCCCTCGCGCGCACCGGCCCGGCAGGCCCTCTCGACCGCCAGCGCGACCTCTACGGCGGGCTCCGGCGGCGCTTCGAGGAGCACGTGATCCCCGGCCGCGGCCGCATCGACCGCGCGTCGCTCTTCCGTGCCCGCAAGGGCCTCGCCATCGGCCCGGACCTCGCGCTCTCCGATCCCGAGATGATGACCGCGGCCTGCCCCTGGCACCACAGCCTCACCGCCGCCGTCGCCTCGTTCCGCGCGGCGAAGGCGCTCCGCGCCAACCCGGCGAGCCGCGAGGCCGTGACCGATTTCCACTGGTTTGGCACGGAGCCGTTCGCCTGGGGGTCGCGGCAACTGATGGACGCGGGGCTGATGGAGCCCGGACAGTGGTTCTGAGCGCCATCGAATGAGCTACGCCGCCACGCTCGGGGCCGAGCGCTACCGCTTCGCCGACCTGCGCGACCTGCTCGCCAAGGCCTCCCCCGCGCGCTCGGGCGACGCTCTGGCCGGGATCGCCGCCGACGGCCCGGTGGAGCGGATCGCGGCGCAGACGGCGCTCGCCGACGTGCCGATGAAGGCGTTCCTCGCCGATCCGGTCTATCCGTCCGAGACCGACGAGGTGACGGCGCTCATCGCGGCGCAGCACGACCCCGCCGCCTTCGCGCCGGTGGCCTCGCTGACCGTCGGCGCCTTCCGTGAGTGGCTGCTGCGCCCCGAGGCCGACGCGGCATCGCTCGCCGCTCTTGCGCGCGGCGTGACGCCGGAGATGGCGGCGGCGGTCAGCAAGATCATGCGGCTCCAGGATCTCGTCGCCGTCGCCGCCAGGGTCGAGGTGGTGACGCGGTTCCGCAGCACGATCGGCCTCCGCGGCCGGCTCTCGACGCGCAACCAGCCCAACCACCCGACCGACGACAGCCGCGGCATCCTCGCCTCGGCGCTCGACGGGCTCCTGATGGGCTCGGGCGACGCGGTGATCGGCGTCAACCCCGCGACCGACAGCGTGGCGGACTACATCCGCATCGTCACCCTCCTCGACGGATTGCGCGAGCGCCTCGCCATCCCGACGCAGACCTGCTGCCTCGGGCATGTCACCACCGCGCTCGCCGCCATCGCGCGCGGCGCGCCGGTCGATCTCATGTTCCAGTCCGTCGCCGGGTCGCAGAAGGCCAACGCGGGCTTCGGCGTCGACCTTGCGCTCCTGGGCGAGGCGCATGCCGCGGCGCTGGCGCTCGGGCGCGGCGCCAACGTGACCTACTTCGAGACCGGCCAGGGCTCGGCGCTCTCGGCGGAGGCGCATGGCGGCGTGGACCAGCAGACGATGGAGGCGCGCGCCTATGCCGTCGCCCGCGAGTTCGAGCCGCTCCTCGTCAACACCGTCGTCGGCTTCATCGGGCCGGAGTATCTCTTCGATGGCAAGGAGATCATCCGCGCCGGACTCGAGGACCATTTCTGCGGCAAGCTCCTCGGCCTGCCGATGGGCGTCGACGTGTGCTACACCAACCACGCCGCCGCCGATCAGGAGGACATGGACGCGCTCCTCATCCTGCTCTGCGCGGCCAACGTCAACTTCGTCATCACCGTTCCGGGCGCCGACGACATCATGCTGAACTACCAGTCGCTATCGCACCACGACGCGGTCTTCGCGCGCGAGACGCTCGGCCGGCCGCCCGCGCCGGAGTTCGAGCGCTGGCTCCGCGAGACCGGGCTCACGGGTGCGTCGGGCCGGCTCGTGGGCGCGCCCGGCCTCCTCCATCGCAAGCTCGCGGAGACCGGCCTCCTTGCCCGCTGACCGCCCGGCACCAATCCCCGACCTCAGGGCGCTGACCGACGCGCGGGTGGCGCTCGGCCGCTTCGGCGCGGGCGTGCCCACCCGCGTCGCGCAGGCCTTCGCGCTCGACCATGCCCGCGCCCGCGAGGCGGTGTGGTCGGCGTTCGACGCGGACGCGCTCGAGGCGGCGCTCGGCGATCTGGAAACACTCCGCGTCGCAAGCCGAGCACCCGACCGTGCGAGCTACATCCGCCGTCCCGACCTCGGACGCATGCTCTGCGAGGACGCGCTGCATCGCCTCGCGAGGACACGTCATGGCGCGGACGTGGTGATCGTGGCGGCCGACGGGCTCTCCGCGCGCGCCCTCGAACTCAACGCAGCACCGCTCATCCTCGGGCTGGCGGAGCGCCTCCTTGGCCTCGGCCTGTCGCTCGGGCCGATCGTCATCGCCCGCCAGGCCCGCGTGGCGCTCGGCGACGGGGTGGGCGCGGCGCTCGGCGCCCGGCTCGCCATCGTCCTCATCGGCGAGCGGCCCGGCCTGACCGCCGCCGACAGTCTGGGCGCCTACCTCACCCACCGCCCGCGGGTGGGCACGCCCGACGCCATGCGGAACTGCGTATCGAACATCCGCGCCCGTGGGTTGCCAGTTTCTGCCGCGACCGAGACGATCGCCCGCCTCGCCCTCGACATCCTTCGCGCGCGGCTCTCGGGAACCGGGCTCAAGTCCGCGCTCGCCGCGCTCGACGCGGGCGGACGGTAGCGGCAGGCGAACCGCCCGGAAGAGCCTGTTTCCTCCTGGTTCGGGTCGGAACCCGACTGCACTCGCGGCGGCCTCACTGCACGGAATGGGCACCTTTCATCGCGACGCCATCGCCGCCAATGCGGGCGCCAACACGCACACCGGGGAGGCGCTGTCCGTGTCGGCGGCGCCGGCCGCGACGTGATGACCGGCGGCGCGGGCAGCAACAGCTACGGCGTCGATGATGCGGGCGACCAGGTCATCGAGGAGGCGGCGCCAACGTCGAGCGCCTGGTGCTCCTGCATGACCGATACGGCAACGCCCCTCTATCGGGCACCGGCAACGCGGGACAGCATCGACGGCGGCGAAGGTGGCGACCGCATGCTCGGGCGTCTCGGCGACGACCGCTACACCCTGGACGACGCCGGCGACCGTGTCGTCGAGGACGCCGACGCGGGCTTCGACACGGTTCTCGGTCCGGTCGCCTTCATCCGCGGCGGCAACGACACCACCTTGCGGGAACTGGGCGGCGGCGACGGCATCTTCGGCCTCGACGCCGACGACCGGCTCTTCGGCGGCGACGAACACGACGTCCGCTACGGCGGCGCGGGAGCCGACGAACGCGTCGGCGGCGAAGGCACCGACCGGTTCATCTTCCGGGACGCGACGGACGCGGTGCCGGGGGCGCGACATCGTTCGGGACGTCGTGCAGGGCAGCGACGCCAACACGCTCTTCTCCGACGGTCAGGCGTTCACCTTCACCGGTGCCGCCGCGTTCGACGGCAAGCCGGGCGTGCTCCGCCTTGCGGATGGCGCGCTGACGGGAGACACGACCGGCGACGGCAGGGCCGACTTCGAGACGCCGTCATCGGCGTGGACCCTTACCTCGGAGCGGACCTGATCCCGTCAGGATCGCGGACGCGCCGGAGACCGAACGGCCCGCGGCCTAGCGGTCGCGCAGCCGGATCACCACGTCGACGCGCGCGACCTCGGTGCCCGCAGGTGCGTCCGGCAGACCGACGATGCGGAGCCGATCGGCGGGCGCGTCGGTCAGCGCGCCGGTCGACTCCCAGTAGAAATGCGGATGATCGTCGGTCCGCGTGTCGAAGTAGCTCTTGGTGCCGTCGACCGTGACCTCCTGCACGAGGCCCGCCGTGCAGAACGCGCGCAGCGTGTTGTAGACGGTCGCCAGCGACACGCGGGCATCCGCGCGCGCGGCCGCGTCGAACACGCCCTCCGCCGTCACGTGCCGGTCGAGACCGTCGCCGACGAGGACCGTGGCGATGGCGAGCCGCTGCCGTGTCGGACGGAGCCCGCCCGCCGCCAGCCACGCTTCGCCCCGCGAGAGTGCCATCTCATCCATCGCCCAGCACATATGCCGCGAAGGGCCGGGGGGCAAATGATAATCCCGTGCGCCACCGACCCGGCTGCCCGGCATGGCCTCGCGCTTGCTTCCGTGCGTACGCAAGTTATAGACAGGCGCGAACGACGGATGGACCGAGGGGGCGATGGCCCGGATGCCGCAGACCGCCACCAGCTTCGACCGCGACGACCTGCTCAAATGCGCCCGCGGCGAGCTCTTCGGCCCGGGCAACGCGCAACTTCCCGAACCGCCGATGCTGATGATGGACCGCGTGATCGACATCTCGGCCGACCGCGGCACCGAGAGCCGCGGCCATGTCGTGGCCGAGTTCGACATCGAGCCGACGCTGTGGTTCTTTCCCTGCCACTTTCCGGGCGACCCGGTGATGCCGGGCTGCCTCGGGCTCGACGCGCTGTGGCAGCTTACCGGCTTCAACCTCGCCTGGCGCGGGATGCCGGGGCGCGGCCGGGCGCTCGGGGTCGGCGCGGTCAAGTTTACCGACATGGTGACGCCCGCCAACCGGCTCGTCACCTACATCGTGGATTTCACCCGCGTCATCGACCGTAAGTTGAAGCTCGGCCTCGCCAACGGGCGCGTCCTCGCCGACGGCAAGGAAATCTACACCACCACCGATATGAAGGTCGGCCTGTTCACGGACTGACCTCGGACCGTCGACACGGAGATCGCGGATAGGGAGGAGCGGCATGCGCCGTGTCGTCGTCACCGGGATGGGCATCGTCTCGCCCATCGGCAACTCGGTCGCCGAGGTCGGCGAGAGCCTCCGTTCGGGCCGCTCGGGGATCGTTGCAGCGCCCGTCTATGCCGAGAACGGGTTCCGCTGCCAGGTCCACGGCGCACCGCGGATCGCGATCGAGGACCGCATCGACAAGCGCAACCTGCGCTTCATGGG
Source organism: Paracoccaceae bacterium (assembly GCA_965219015.1). Lineage (GTDB taxonomy): Bacteria > Pseudomonadota > Alphaproteobacteria > Rhodobacterales > Rhodobacteraceae > CBDCNH01. The sequence goes on along the minus strand of CBDCNH010000005.1, from coordinate 190,892 downwards.
CGAGGGAGCCGCGTGGAACTTCATCGCGATGGAGGACGCCATCGCCGACGCGGGCCTCGACCCGTCCGACGTCTCGAACCCGCGCACCGGGCTCATCATGGGCTCGGGCGGCCCGTCGACGGCCAACTTCTTCACCGCGTTCATGGCCGTGAAGCAGAAGGGCTCGCCGAAGAAGATGGGCCCGTTCATGGTGACGCGCTGCATGTCGTCCACGAACTCGGCCTGCCTCGCGACGCCGTTCCGCATCAAGGGCATCAACTATTCGATCACGTCGGCCTGCTCGACCTCGGCGCATTGCATCGGCAACGGCGTCGAGCAGATCCAGATGGGCAAGCAGGACATCGTGTTCGCCGGCGGCGGCGAGGAGCTCGACTGGACGCTGTCGTGCCTCTTCGACGCGATGGGCGCGATGTCGTCGAAGTTCAACGCGACGCCGGAGCTTGCCTCGCGGCCGTTCGATACCGCGCGCGACGGCTTCGTGATCGCGGGCGGCGGCGGCGTCGTGGTGCTCGAGGAGCTCGAGCACGCCCGCGCGCGGGGCGCCACGATCCACGCCGAGGTCACGGGCTACGGCGCAACATCGGACGGACACGACATGGTGGCCCCCTCCGGCGAGGGCGGCGAGCGCTCGATGCGGCTCGCGCTCGCGACGCTGCCCGCGGGCCGCAGCGTCGGCTACATCAACGCGCACGGCACCTCGACGCAGATCGGCGACATCACCGAGGTGGAGGCGATCCGCCGCGTCTTCGGCGACGGCAGCACTCCGCCCATCGCCTCGACGAAGTCGCTGACGGGCCACAGCCTCGGCGCCACCGGCGTCCACGAGGCGATCTACTCGATCCTGATGCTGCAGGGCCGCTTCATCGCGGCCTCCGCCAACGTGACCGACCTCGACCCCGCGTTCCGCCCGGAGGAGATCGTCACCGAGCGCCGCGACGGCGTGACGATCGACAGCGTGCTCTCCAACAGCTTCGGCTTCGGTGGCACCAACGCGACGCTGATCTTCAGCGCGTTTGAGGGACAGGCGACATGACACAGATGATGGCGGGCAAGCGCGGGCTCATCATGGGGGTCGCGAACGAGCGCTCGATCGCCTGGGGCATCGCGCAGGCGATGGCGGCGGCAGGGGCGGAGCTCGCATTCACGTATCAGGGCGAGGCGTTCGGCAAGCGTGTGCAGCCGCTGGCGGCGTCGCTCGGATCGGGCATCCTCGTCGACGCCGATGTGATGAACGATGCCTCGCTCGACGCGGCCTTCGCGCGCCTCGCCGCCGAGTGGGGCACGATCGACTTCCTGGTCCACGCCATCGCGTTTTCGGACAAGCACGAACTCGCGGGCCGGTTCTTCAACACCAGCCGCGCCAACTTCCAGAACTCGCTCTGCATCTCGTGCTACTCGTTCATCGACGTGGCGCGCAGGGCCGCGGCGCTGATGCCCGACGGCGGCACGCTCCTCACGCTGACCTACCAGGGCTCGAACCGCGTGACGCCGTTCTACAACGTGATGGGCGTCGCCAAGGCAGCGCTCGAGGCCTCGGTGCGCTATCTTGCCAACGATCTCGGGCCGGACCGGATCCGCGTCAACGCGATCTCGCCCGGCCCGGTCAAGACGCTCGCCGGCGCGGCCATCGGCGGCGCGCGCGCGACGTTCCGGCACACGGAGGCCAACGCCCCCTTGCGGACCAACGGCACGCTCGGCGCCATCGGCGGAACCGCGGTCTGGCTCGCCTCGGACGCCGGCGCCTGCACGACGGGCGAGATCGTCCGCGTCGACGGCGGGTACCACATCCTCGGGATGCCGCAGCCTGCCAACCTCTGACACTTCGGCATTGTGCTAACCTTGGAAGGTTAGGCAAAGGCCACACCGACATCGCCGCTTCCGCCCGGCGCGGACCTGTGCGACGATCCGTCATGGCCATCACCCTGTGCGTCTTCGATGCCTACGGCACGCTCTTCGATGTGACCTCCGCCGCGCGGCGCGCCGCCGCCGAGCCGGGCGGCGAGCGGCTCGGCGAAGTCTGGCCGCGGCTTGCGGAAACGTGGCGGCAGAAGCAGCTCGCGTATACGTGGCTCCTCGCGGCGTCCGGCGGCCACGCCGATTTCGCCGCCGTCACCGAAGCGGGCCTCGACTATGCGCTCGAGGCCGAGGGCATCGAAGACGCAGGGCTCCGCACGCGGCTCCTGGCGCTCTACGGTACGCTCGATGCGTATCCCGAAGCTCCCGCCGCGCTCGGAGAGGTCCATGCGAGCCGCACCACCGCGATCCTGTCGAACGGCACGCCGGCACTGCTGGCCGCTGCCGTCGCATCGGCAGGGATTGCCCCCGATCTCGACGCGGTGCTCTCGGTCGCCGACGCCGGGGCGTTCAAGCCCGCGCGCGCCGCATACGACCTCGTCGGCCAGCACTTCGGAACCGACCCGCGGCAGGTCTTCTTCGTCTCGGCGAACGGCTGGGACGCCGCGGCAGCCACCGGCTACGGCTTCACCGCGCTCTGGGTCAACCGTGCCCGCGTGCCGATGGACCGTCTGCCCTGGCAGCCCGCGCATGTCCTGCCGGACCTCGCGGGCCTGCCCGGCCTCCTCGCGGCGCTCTGATGCCGGACTTCGAGGCGGCGGACGGCGCCCGGCTGCACTACAGGGACGACGGCGACGGCCCGCCGCTCCTCTGCCTGGCGGGGCTGACGCGCGACGGCACCGCCTTCGATGACGTGGCCCCGCATCTTGGCCACCGCCGCCTGATCCGCCCCGACTACCGCGGCCGCGGGCGCTCGGACCGGACCGGCCCTGCGACCTATACGGTGGCGCAGGAGGCCGCCGACGCGGTGGCGCTCCTCGATCACCTCGGGCTCGGAAGCGTGCCGATCCTCGGCACCTCGCGCGGCGGGCTCATCGCGATGCTCCTCGCCGCCACCGCGCGCGATCGGCTCGCGGGCGTCTGCCTCGTCGACATCGGACCCGAGATCGACCGTGCCGGGCTCGACCGGATCGCCGCCTACGTCGGCCGCGCGCCCGAAGTCGCGACGCTCGACGCTGCCGCGGCGCGCCTCGCCACGACGCCCGGCTTCGACAACGTGCCCGAGGGCCGCTGGCAAGCGGAGGCCGCGCGCATCTGGCGTGAAACGCCTGCGGGCCTCATCCTCGCCTACGATCCCGCCCTCGCCGAGACCATGCGCGGTGCCGTGGCGCCACCCGACCTCTGGCCGCTCTTCGATGCGCTCGCGGGGATGCCGCTTGCGCTCATCCGCGGCGCCAACTCGGACCTGCTGAGCGAAGCCACCGCAGCCGCGATGCGCCGCCGCCGGCCCGACATGCTCTTCGCCGACGTGCTCGGCCGCGCGCATGTGCCGTTCCTTGACGAGCCCGAAAGCCTTGGCGTCCTTCATGCCTTTCTCGGACAGATCCCTTGACCGACATCGCGCGGATCCGTGCGGCCGCCGATCGCATCGCGCCCTTCATCGTCGCGACGCCGCTGCTCGGTTCGCCGTTCCTCGACGCCATCGCCGGCAGACGGGTGCTGATAAAGGTGGAATGCCTGCAGCACACGGGCTCGTTCAAGTACCGCGGCGCCAAGGCGGCGATCACGGCGCTGCCGCCGGCGGTTGACGGCGTGCTCGCGTTCTCGTCGGGCAACCACGCGCAGGGAATCGCGCGCGCGGCGGCCGAAGCGGGGCGTGCTGCCGTGATCCTGATGCCGCAAAGCGCGCCGGCGGTGAAGATCGCGAACACCCGCGCGATGGGCGCGGAGGTGGTCCTCTACGACATCGCCGCTACGGATCGCGCGGCGCTCGGGGCGACCCTGGCCGCCGAGCGCGGGCTCATCCTGATCCCGCCCTTCGACCACCCGGAGGTCATCGCGGGCCAGGGCACCACGGGCCTCGAGATCGCATCGCAGGCGGCGGCGGCGGGTGTCGGCCAGGCCGACGTGCTGGTGTGCTGCGGCGGCGGCGGGCTCGCGGCCGGCATCGCGCTGGCGCTCGAGGCCGAGGCGCCGGGCCTCCGCGTCCGCACCGTCGAACCCGAGGGGTTCGACGACATGGCGCGCTCGCTCGCCTCGGGCACGCCGCAGCGCAACCAGCCCTCCGTGGCCTCGGTCTGCGACGCGATCCTCACCCCCGCTCCCGGCGCGCTGACCCTGCCGATCCTCGCGCGACGTGCCGGCCCCGGCATCGCCGTCAGCGACGCGGAAGCGCTGCACGCGATGGCCCTCGCCTTCGAGCGGCTCCGCATCGTCCTCGAACCGGGCGGCGCGGTGGCGCTCGCAGCGGCGCTGTTCCGCCCCGAGGCCATCGAAGGCGACGCGGTCATCGTCGTCGCCTCGGGCGGCAACGTCGATGCGCGCGTGTTCGCCGAGGCGCTCCGCAGCCTCCCGTAGACGCACCCCCGTCCCCGGCGGTACACCCCGGACATGTCGAGCCTTCCCGTCATCTTCATCCTCGCCACCATCGTGATCGACGCGATGGGGATCGGGCTCATCCTGCCCGTCATGCCCGACCTCATCCGCGACGTGACCGGCGGCACCCTCGCCTCGGCGGCGCTCTGGGGCGGCATCCTGTCGACCGCCTTCGCGGTGATGCAGTTCCTCTTCGGCCCGCTCGTCGGCAATCTTTCGGATCGCTACGGGCGCCGGCCGATCCTCCTCGTGTCGCTCGGGGTGATGGCGGCGGACTACCTCGTGATGGCGACGGCGGCGTTCGTCTGGCTCCTTCTCGTCGGGCGGATCGTCGGCGGCATCACGGCGGCGACGCAATCGACCGCGACCGCCTACATCGCCGACATCTCGCCCCCCGAGAAGAAGGCGCAGAACTTCGGGCTGATCGGGGCGGCGTTCGGCGCGGGCTTCGTGCTCGGTCCGGTGATCGGCGGGCTCCTCGCGCACTTCGGGCCGCGCGCGCCGTTCTACGCCGCCGCAGCGCTCGCCGCGGCCAACATGGCGCTCGGCGCGAGCGTGCTCCCCGAGACCGTGACCGACCGCATCCGCCGGCCCTTCGACTGGGCGCGCGCCAACCCCTTCGCGGCGCTCGCGCGCGTGGGCCGGATGCCGGGGCTCGGGCGGCTCCTTCTCCTCATGTTCCTCTACGACTTCGCCTTCATGGTCTACCCATCGGTCTGGGCCTACTTCGGGCAGGCGCGCTTCGGCTGGGAGCCCTCGACCGTCGGGCTCTCGCTCGCGGGCTTCGGGCTCTCGATGGCGATCGTGCAGGGGGTTCTGATGCCGTACCTCATCCGCCTCTTCGGCGACCGGGGCGTGGTGTTCTACGGCTTCGCCTTCAACGCCGCCGCCTTCGGCTTCCTCGGCCTCGTGACGAACGGCACGCTGGCGCTGATCGCGACGCCGATCACGGCGCTCGGCGCGGTCGTGACGCCGGCGCTGCAGGCGATGCTGTCGCGCGGCACGCACGACAACGAGCAGGGCGAGCTGCAGGGCACCATCTCGTCGGTGCTGTCGCTCGCGACGATCGCCTCGCCGCTCGTCATGACGCAGATCTTCAGCCGCTTCACCGCGGCAGACGCGCCGGTGTTCGCGCCGGGCGCGCCGTTCCTCCTCTCGATGGCGCTGATGGCGGTCTGCGCGGTGGTCTTCGCCGGGCGCGCGCCGACGCCGCGGCCGATGGAGACGCAGCCGTGAGGCTCGCCGACCTCGAGATCTTCGTCGTGGCCCCGCCGCCGCCCGGCTGGGGCGGGCGCTACTGGATCATCCCGAAGCTCGTCACCGACGACGGCATCGCGGGCTACGGCGAGTGCTACGCCACCGCCGTCGGGCCCGACGCCATGCGCGCCGTGATCGCCGACGTGTTCGAGCGCCACATGGCGGGCGAAAACCCCGAGAACGTCGAGCTGATGTTCCGCCGCGCCTATTCCTCGGGCTTCACGCAGCGGCCCGATCCCACGGTGATGGGCGCCTTCTCCGGGCTCGAGATCGCCTGCTGGGACATCGTCGGCAAGGCGCGCGGGCGTCCGGTCCACGCGCTGATCGGCGGCCGGATGAACGACCGGCTCCGGTCCTACACCTACCTCTACCCGCCCGAGGGGACGGATGCGGCGGCGTTCTTCTCCGACGCCGCGCTCTCCGCCGCGGAGGCCGCGCGCTGCGCCGATCTCGGCTTCACGGCCGTCAAGTTCGATCCCGCCGGGCCCTACACGCTCCGCGGCGGGCACATGCCGGCGCTGTCGGACATCGCGCGCTCGGTCGCGTTCTGCCGCGACATCCGCGACGCGGTCGGCGGGCGTGCGGACCTCCTCTTCGGCACGCACGGGCAGTTCTCGGTGCCGGGCGCGATCCGGCTCGGGCAGGCGATCGAGCCCTACCTGCCCTTGTGGTACGAGGAGCCGGTGCCGCCCGACGACCCGGCCGCGATGGCCGAGGTCGCGCGGGCGGTGCGCGTACCGGTCGCGGCGGGCGAGCGGCTGACGACGCGCGCCGAGTTCGCGCAACTCCTGCGCGCGGGCGCGGCGCGGATCGTGCAACCGGCGCTCGGACGCGCGGGCGGCATCTGGGAGGCGCGCAAGATCGCCGCCCTGGCGGAGAGCTTCGGCGCCGAAGTCGCGCCGCACCTCTATGCCGGGCCGGTCGAATGGGCCGCCAACGTGCAGCTCGCCGCCGCGATCCCGAACCTGTCGATGGTCGAGACCATCGGCACCGGCGGCGCCTTCCACCGCGCCCTCATCGGCGACACGATTGCCTGGGAGGACGGCTTCCTCGTGCCGCCCGCGGGCCCCGGCCTCGGCATCGCCTTCGACGAGGCGCTCGCGCGCGCACACCCCTACACCGGCGACCGGCTGCACCTCGAGATGCAGGAGGCCCCCTGCGACTGGCGCCACGGCAACGCCTTCGCGGGCGGCGCGGCGGACTGAGGCGGCACCCTTCGGAGGGCTGCTAAGCTCCCGCCCCTTCCTCCGCCTCGAGGTTGAAGGCGGCGGCGATGAGGGCGCGGGTGTAGTCGGTCGCGGGCTGCGCGAAGATGGCGTCGCCGACGCCTTCCTCCACCACGTCGCCCTGCTTCATCACGATGACCTTGTGCGCCAGCGCCCGCACCACGCGGAGGTCGTGGCTGATGAACACGTAGGCGAGCCCGTGGCGTCGCTGCAGGTCGCGCAGCAGGTCCACGATCTGCACCTGCACGGTCATGTCGAGCGCCGAGGTCGGCTCGTCGAGGATCACGAGCTTCGGGCGCAGCACCATCGCGCGGGCGATGGCGACGCGCTGGCGCTGGCCGCCGGAGAACTCGTGCGGGTAGCGGTGCATGGTGGCGGGGTCGAGCCCCACCTCCGACATGATCGCGGCGACCATCCCGTGCGCGTCCTGCCCCTCGGGGACGCCGTGGACGCTCAGCCCCTCGGCGATGATCTGCTCCACCGTCATGCGCGGCGAGAGGCTGCCGAACGGGTCCTGGAACACCACCTGCATATCCCGCCGGACGCCTCGCATCGCGCGGCTCTGCCAGCCCTGGATGTCCTGCCCGAGGAACACGATCGGCCCTTCGGACGACACCAGCCGCAGGATCGCGAGGCCGAGCGTGGTCTTGCCCGAGCCGCTCTCGCCGACGACGCCCAGCGTCTCGCCCGCGCGCACCGAGATGGTCGCCGCGTTGACCGCCTTGACGTGGCCCACGGTGCGGCGGACGAGCCCGCGCACCACCGGGAACCACACGCGCAGCGCCTCGGTCCGGGCCACCTCGGGCGCGTCGGCGGGCACCGGGTTCGGCCGGCCCTTCGGCTCGGCGCTGAGGAGCGCGCGGGTGTAGGGGTGCTGCGGCGCGTCGAAGATGTCGGCGGTGGCACCGGTCTCGACGATCTCGCCCCCCTGCATCACGCAGACGCGGTCGGCGATGGCGCGGACGATCCCGAGGTCGTGCGTGATGAAGAGGAGGCTCATGCCCTCCTGCCGCTTCAGGTCCGCCAGGAGCCCGAGGATCTGCGCCTGGATCGTCACGTCGAGCGCGGTCGTCGGCTCGTCGGCGACGAGGAGGTCCGGCCCGTTGGCGAGCGCCATCGCGATCATCACGCGCTGCCGCTGTCCGCCCGAGAGCTGGTGCGGATAGGCGCCGAGCCGGCTCTCGGCGTCGCGGATGCCGACCTTGGCGAGAAGCTCGAGGATGCGCGACCGCGCCGCCGCCCCGCGCAGGCCCTGGTGCAGCGCAAGGCTCTCGGCGATCTGCTTTTCCAGCGTGTGAAGCGGGTTGAGGCTCGTCATCGGCTCCTGGAAGATGAAGCTGATCTCGTTGCCGCGCACGTCGCGCAGGAGCTTCGCGTCGGCGCCGATCATCTCGCGGCCATTGTAGGTGATGGAGCCCGAGACGTCGGCGCTCTCGGGCAGGAGCGACACCGTGGAGAGCGCGGTCACGGACTTGCCCGAGCCGCTTTCGCCGACGATGGCGAGCGTCTCGCCGCGCGCGACCTCGAAGGACACGCCCCGCACCGCCTCGACGCGGCGCCCGTCCTGCTGGAAGCCGACGCTGAGGCCGCGGACCTCGAGGAGCGCGCTCACCTGAACGTCTTTCTGGGGTCGAACGCATCGCGCACGCCCTCGAAGATGAACACGAGGAGGCTCAGCATCAGCGCGAAGACGAAGAACGCGGTGAACCCGAGCCAGGGCGCCTGCAGGTTCTGCTTGGCCTGCAAGGTCAGCTCGCCCAGCGACGGCGCCGAGGACGGCAGCCCGAAGCCGAGGAAGTCGAGCGCCGCGAGCGAGCCGATGGTGCCGGTGACGATGAACGGCAGGAACGTCAGCGTCGCCACCATCGCGTTCGGAAGCACGTGGCGCACGATGATCGTGGCGTCGCGCACGCCGAGCGCGCGGGCGGCGCGGACGTACTCGAAGTTGCGCGCGCGCAGGAACTCGGCGCGCACAACGGCCACGAGCGCCGTCCAGCCGAAGAGCACCATCAGCCCGACGAGGAGCCAGAAGCTCATCGAGAAGATCGCCGCCACGATGATGATGACGTAGAGCGTCGGGATCGAGCCCCAGAGCTCGATGATGCGCTGGAACGTGAGGTCGATCCAGCCGCCGAAGTAGCCCTGCACCGCGCCCGCCACGATGCCGATGACCGACGTTATCGCCGTTACTACCAGCGTGAATAGCACCGATAACCGGAAGCCGTAGATCACGCGGGCGAGCACGTCGCGCGCGGTGTCGTCGGTGCCGAGGAGGTGGTCGCCGTCGGGCGGCGACGGGGCCGCGCCGTTGAGGTTGTTGACCGTGTTGTAGGAATAGGGGATCGGCGGCCAGAGGAGCCAGCCCTTCGCGACCGGCTCGCCCTCGAAGGTGCCGCTCGCGGCGGCGGCCGTCGTGGCGTCCGGGTCGTCGAGGCAGGCCTCGATGCCGCCGGTCTCGATCAGGCAGCGCACCTCGGGGTCGCGGTAGACCGCCTCGGTCTCGAAGTCGCCGCCGAACTCGGCCTCCGAATGGAACCGCGCGACGGGTACGTAGAGCGACCCGCGGTAGGACACGAGGAGCGGCCGGTCGTTGGCGATGACCTCGGCGAAGAGCGACAGCCCGAAGAGCGCCGCGAACACGACGAGCGACCAGAACGCGCGCCCGTTGGCGCGGAAGTTCCGCAGCCGGCGGCGGTTGAGCTGCGACAGCGCCATCAGGTCTCGCGCGACGCGAAGTCGATGCGCGGGTCGACCCAGACGTACATCAGGTCCGACAAGAGCCCCATCAGCAGCCCGATCAGCCCGAACACGTAGAGCGTGCCGAAGATCACCGGGTAGTCGCGCGAGATCGCGGCCTCGAGCCCGAGCCGGCCCAGGCCGTCGAGCGTGAAGATCGTCTCGATGATGACCGAGTTGCCGAAGAACACGCTCACGAACGCCGCCGGGAAGCCCGCGATGACGATCAGCATCGCGTTGCGGAAGATGTGCCCGTAGAGCACGCGGCGCTCCGAGAGGCCCTTGGCGCGCGCGGTCATCACGTACTGCTTCTTCACCTCCTCGAGAAACGAGTTCTTCGTCAGGAGCGTCAGCGTGGCGAAGCTCGCGAGCGTCGAGGCAAGGACCGGCAGCGCGATGTGCCAGAAGTAGTCGAGGATCTGGCCGGGCACGCTCAGGCTCGCGAAGTTGTCCGAGGTGAGCCCCCGCAGCGGGAACCAGCGCAGGTACGAGCCGCCCGCGAAGAGGACGAGGAGCAGGATCGCGAAGAGGAACCCCGGGATCGCGAAGGCGACGACGATGGCGCCCGAGGTCCAGCTGTCGAAGGCGGTGCCGTCGCGGACCGCCTTGCGGATGCCGAGCGGGATCGAGATCAGGTAGGCGATGAGCGTGGACCAGAGCCCGAGGGTGATCGAGACGGGCATCTTCTCGAGCACGAGGTCGACGACGCTCTTCGACTGGAAGTAGCTCTGGCCGAAGTCGAAGCGGGCGTAGTTCCACATCATCAGGAGAAACCGCTCGGCGGGCGGCTTGTCGAAGCCGAACTCCTTTTCGAGCTCGGCGATGAACTCGGGCGGCAGGCCCCGCGCGCCGACGTAGCGCGAGTTGGCGCCGCTCCCGCCGCCGGCGCTCGCGTCGCCGGTGTCGATGCCCGCGTCGCCGCTGCCGGAGATCGTGCGGAGCGTGTCGCCGTTGCCCTGCACCCGCGCCAGCACCTGCTCGATCGGCCCGCCGGGGACGAACTGCGTCAGCACGAAGTTGATGAGCAGGATCCCGACCAGCGTCGGGACGATCAGCAGGAGCCGCCGGAGGATGTAGGCACCCATCGGAGGCTAGAACGCGCCCTTGGCCTTCAGCGCGTCGAACTTCGCGCGGTCGACCCACCAGAGGTCGAACTGGCCGAGCGAATAGGGCGGCAGCGGATCGGGATGCGCGTAGAAGTCATAGTAGGCGAGCGTGTACTCGGGCTTGAACCATTGCGGGATCCGGAAGTCGATGGCGCGGAGGACGCGGTCGAGCGCCCGGACCGCGGTGTCGAGCGCCTCGCGCGTGTCGGCGGCCTTGACCTTCTCGATGAGCGCGTCGACCGCGGGGTCGGCGAGGCCCGAGATGTTGAACGTATCCTGGTTGGCGTTTTCCGAGCCGAAGTACTGCTCGAGCCCGGACGAGGGCGTCAGCGACATCGGGAAGAAGGCGTTCACGATGTCGAAGTCGTAGGACCGCGTCCGCGATTCGAGCTGCGCGTTGTCGATCCGGCTGTAACGCGCATTGATCCCGAGCCGGCGCAGGTTTTCGACATAGGGCAGAAGCACCCTGTCGAAGCTCGCGCTGTCGTCGAGCAGCTCCACGTCGAGCGTCTGCCCGTCCTTGCGGCGCGTCCCGTCCGCGCCGACGACCCAGCCCGCGTCGTCGAGGAGCTTGCCGGCGCGACGCAGGTTGCCGCGGTCGAGTTGCCGTTCGCCCGACTGCGACGGGCCCGCGGGCTCGGCATCGAGCACGCCGGGCGGCAGCGTGTCGGCCAGCGGCTCGAGCAGCGCCGTCTCCTCCGGCGTCGGCAGGCCGCTCGTCGCGAGGTAGGTGTTCGTCCAGAACGAGTTGATGCGGTCGTAGAGGCCGTAGAACAGCGTCGCGTTCGACCATTCGAAGTTGAACATGAGCCCGATGGCCTGGCGCACGCGCGGATCCTGGAACTTCTCGCGGCGCAAGTTGAAGGCGAAGCTCTGCCCCGAGGTCGGGGTTCCGTCGGCCGGCGTGTCCTTGATGACGGACCCCGCCTTGAAGGCCGGGAAGTCATAGCCCGTCGCCCACAGGATCGACGACGCCTCGTTGCGGAAGAAGTAGGTGCCGCCCTTGAAGCCCTCGAAGGCGGCGTTGTAGTCGGCATAGTACTCGACGCGGATGCTGTCGAAGTTCCACCGGCCGCGGTTGATCGGCAGATCCTTGCCCCAGTAGTCCGGGTTGCGACGGTAGACGATGGTCTGGCCGGTGTTCATCCGGTCGAGCACGTATGGCCCGGAGCCGACCGCGGGCTTGAGCGTCGAGGCCTCGAAATCGACCTTGTTGTCCTCGAAGTACTTGCGCGAGAAGATCGGCAGGCCGCCGACGGACTGGATGAGGTCGCGCCGCGGCACGCCGGGCTTGAAGGTGAACTTGATGTGCGCGGGGTCGATCACCTCGGCGCCCGCGACCTCCTTGTTGAACACCTGCCGGAACGACGACAGCCCCTTGTCGCGCATCGTCTCGTAGCTGAAGAACACGTCGTCCGCGGTCAGGGCCGAGCCGTCAGAGAACTTCGCCTCGGGGCGGAGCTTGAAGATCACCCAGTCCTTGCTCGGCGGGTATTCGAGGCTCTCGGCGACGAGGCCGTATTGCGAGTCGGGCTCGTCGTAGCTGCCCTCGAGGAGGCTCTCGAAGAAGATCGACGCGAGCGCGCCCGAGCGGCCCTTGATGGTGTAGGGGTTCATGCTGTCGAACCCGCCCGAGGTCCAGATCGACATCTCGCCGCCCTTCGGCGCGTCGGGGTTCACGTAGTCGTACTGCGCGAACCCGGCCGGGTACTTGAGGTCGCCGAAGGTCGAGATGCCGTGCGCGGTGATGGTGTCCTGCGCCGCCGCCGGCCCCGTCAGCAGCAGAAGGACGATCCCGAGCCATGCGAGGAGCGGCGGACGATAGGCGCGTGCGGTCATGCAATGGTCCCCGAAGCCCCCGCAGACGCCGCGCGAGCAGCCGCCAAGGTAACGGCCGAGACGCGGGTCATTCAAGGCGAGTTTCCGTGAGGATGCCGAAACGCCGCGGTCAGAGGATGAGGTCGCCCGCATGAAGGACGGGCGCGCCGACGAGCTGCACCTGAAGGTCCGGCGCGCGGTCGCCGTCGAGGTCTGCCCAGAGCTGCCCTCCAGCGTAGCGCAACTCGTGCGCGTGACCGGAAAACATCGCTCCGCCGACGAAGGCGAGGTTCAGCGCCGACAGGTCGAGATGGTCGTGGCCGGTCTCGAAGTCCGCGACCACGTCGTGCGTCGCCCCGACACCCGCTTGCGCCGCGGTGCGGAACACGAACCGGTCCACCCCCGCCTCGCCCCACATCAGGTCTTGCCCCGTGCCCGCAAGGAGCATGTCGTCGCCGATGTTGCCGTGCAGGCGGTTCTGCCCCGCCACCGCCACGATCACGTCGTTGCCCTGCCCGGCCGCCACGAAGTCGTTGCCGGTGCCCGCGAACACCGTGTCCGCTCCGATGCCGCCGAAGAGCCGGTCAATGCCCGAGCCGCCGAAGAGCCTGTCGCCGCCCGAGCCGGCGCGGATGGCGTCGTCGCCCGCGTCGCCCGAGAGCAGGTTGTGCCCGGTGCCGCCGCCGGAGACGTAGTCGTTCCCCGCGCCGCCCGAGATCGTGTCGCTGCCGCCGAGGCCCAGGATCACGTCGCGCCCCGCGCCGCCCGACAGCACGTTGTCCCGCCCATCCCCCGTCACCCGGTCGTCACCGCCGAGCCCGTAGTACATCCCCGTCGCGTCCACCGTCGCCACGTCGTTGCCGGCGCTGCCGCGGCCGAAGATGCGGGCGGAGATGCCCTCGTGGTCGGGGTCGATGTCCTCGGACTGCCAGGTGGCGACGAAGCCGCCGCCGGCGAGCGCGGTCACTTCGGGGACGGTCTGCTCGCCGTAGCGGTCCTGCTGCACCTCGAAGGCCGGGCCGAGCGGGTGGCCCGCGGTGTCGAACACGCGACCGAGAATGTCGGACTGGAAGTCGATGTAGGGTCTGATGCTTTGCTCCCAGATCACCACGATCTGCCCGGTCTCGAGCTGCGTCACACGCGAGGAGTCGATGCTTTCGGTCGACGTGACGGCGATGAACGGTGCCGACGCCGGAGCGCCGGCCCCGCCGAAGCTCTGCACCTCGATCCCGTAGTAGAACACGTCCTTCGGCGTGCGCTCATGGATGACGTGGCTCACCGCGAAGCCGCCGTTGGCGAGCGCCGTCACGTCGAAGCCGGTGCCGGAGGCATAAGGCGAGCCGACCGTGCCCCAGTTGTCGGTGAGGTGGAAGTCCGCGCGCAGCACCGATCCGCCCGGCCCGTAGACGGTGCCGCGGACCTCGTTCGAATCGAGGTCGGTGCCGATCTCGAAGGTGCCCTCGCTGTTCCAGACGGCGACCGACCCGCCGCCCGCAAGATGCGCGGTGCGGACGTATTCCTGATCGAACTCGTGCTCGACGCTGTTCACGACGCGGTCGGGACCGACAGGCACGCCAGCCGCGCTGAACTGGCGCCCGTAGATTTCCGGCCAGTTCACGTTGCTGCGGTCGACGCCGAAGAGCACCTTGAACCCGCCGCCCGCCGTCGCCACCACGTCGGGCGCCACCGCCTCGAACGAGGCGACCGTATCCACGCGCGTACGGTCGGTGCGGGGAGTGCCATTGGCGTTGTAGACGCGCGCGAACACGTTCGTCTGGTCGAGCACGCCGTCCGGCCCGTAGGCCCAGGTCACCGCGTAGCCGCCGTCCGAGAGCGTCGCGATGCGCGCGTCCCGCGAGGCCGCGCCATTGACGGCATCCACGATCGTCTCGGACCCGACCCGCTGGCCCGCCGCGTCGTAGCGCTGCATCGCGACGTAATAGACGTCGAGGTCGTCGTCCAGGTAGAAGCTGTCCCAGACCGCGACGAACCCGCCGTCCGGCAGCGCCGTGACATCCGGGCTGCTCTGCCAGTTCTCCGTGAGGGAATTGACCCGAAACTCACGACTCATGACGCACCTGCCTGCCGCTTCGACAACCAGTTAACGCACGGCCATCGGCGCCGTCCAGCGCGGTTCCGTCAGGGGCGTCGCGCCCGGAACCGGCCTGAAGCCTATTTCAGCGAGGCCAGGTAGGAGATGACGTTGGCGCGGTCCTCGATCTTCTTCATGCCGGCGTAGCCCATCTTGGTGCCCGGCACGTAGCCCTTGGGGTTCGCGATGAACTGGCTGACCTCGGCCGGCTCCCAGACGCCGCCGTGGCCTGCCATCGCGGAGGAATACTGGAAGTCCGCGACGGTGCCCACGTCGCGGCCGATGACGCCGTTGAGATGCGGACCGGTCGCGTTCTCGCCGTTGACCTTGTGGCACGCGGCGCATTGCTTGAAGAGCTTCTCGCCCGCGGCCGGATCGGCGCTGGCAAAGACCTCCTCGAACGGCGGGCCGGCGGAAGCGTCCGCGGTCTCGGTCGATGCCGCCTCGTCCTCGCCGGTGTCGATCTTGTAGGCCTGCTCGCGCGGGTCGCCGCCCTCGCCCGCGGTGTAGATCGCCTCGGCCGCCCAGCCGCCCAGGAGGAACACCAGGAACGCGCCGCAGAGGGCACCCACGACCTTGGTCATCGTCATCGTGTCGAACATGTCGCATCCCGGGCTGCCTTGACCCGCGTGATCTATCGGCTTCCCACCCCCTCCTTCAAGGTATAGTTGGCGCGACCGATTGCCCCCAGCCCGCATCGAGCCCCGCCATGACCTCAATGATCGCCTTCCAGGGAGAGCCCGGAGCCTATTCGCACGAGGCCTGCCGCACGGCGCGGCCCGGGCACGAGGCGCTCGCCTGCCGCACGTTCGAGGACGCCATCGAGGCGGTCCGGCGCGGCGACGCCGAGCTTGCCATGCTGCCGGTGGAGAACTCGACCTACGGGCGCGTTGCCGACATCCACTCGCTCCTCCCCGAGTCCGGGCTGCACATCGTCGACGAGGCGTTCGTGCGGGTCCACATCAACCTTCTCGGCCTGCCGGGCGTCGGGATCGACCGCATCGAGCGCGCGCTGAGCCACACGGTGCTCCTCGGCCAGTGCCGGACGTTCCTGCGCGCGCACGGCATCGACGCCGTGACGGCCGCCGACACCGCCGGCGCGGCGCAGGAGGTCGCGGCGGCCGGGCGGCCCGGCGACGCGGCGCTCGCCTCGGAGCTCGCGGGCCAGATCTACGGGCTCGACGTGCTCGCGCGGCATATCGAGGACCGCCAGAACAACACCACGCGGTTTCTGGTGATGGCGCTCGAGCCCGACCTCAAGCGCCGCGGCCCCGCGGGCATGATGACCTCGTTCGTGTTCCGCGTGCGGAACATTCCCGCGGCGCTCTACAAGGCGATGGGCGGCTTCGCGACCAACGGCGTCAACATGACCAAGCTCGAGAGCTACATGATCGACGGCTCCTTCACCGCGACGCAGTTCTTCGCCGACATCGAGGGCCACCCCGACGACCGCAACGTGCAACGCGCGATGGAGGAGCTGCGCTACTTCTGCTCGACGCTCACGCTGCTCGGGGTCTACCCGGCCGATCCGCGGCGGCATTGACCGATCAGCCGAGCCGGTCGCTCAGCCAAGCGTCGATCAGGAAATGCGCGATCGCTCCCTTTCGCGCGGCGCGGATCTCGGCGTGTTCGCCGCGCATCACCTCCGCCATCTCCTCACGGCTGAGCCAGCGGGCGTCCTCGATCTCGACCGGATCGAGCGTGATCTCGTGGGTCAGCGCCTCGCCCCTGCAGCCGAGCATCAGCGATGCCGGAAACGGCCAGGGTTGGCTCGCGAGGTAGCTGACCCGCCCCACGCGCACACCGGTCTCCTCGCGGACCTCGCGGCGCACCGCGGCCTCGATCGTCTCGCCCGGCTCGACGAAGCCCGCCAGCAGCGAGAACATGCCCTCGGGCCAGCCGGGCGAGCGGCCGACCAGAATCGAGTTTCCCTGCGTCACCAGCATGATGACCACGGGATCCGTGCGCGGGAAATGATGCGCGCCGCAGGCCGGGCAGATGCGCTGCCAGCCTGCCATCGCGACGTCGCTCGGGCTGCCGCAGCGGGCGCAGAAGCCGTGCGAGCGGTGCCAGGCGAGCACGGCGCGACCCGTGACAGCAAGTTCGGCATCCCGCGGCGAGAGCCAGGTCATCGCGCCGCGCAACTCGCCGAAGGCGGCGCCCTCGAGGTCCGGATGCGGCACCGTGCCTGCGTCGAAGCTGCCGCCCGCCGGCGCCTCGGGCGGCGTCCACTGGGTGAGATCGGCAGCGAAGCGGGGGGCGCCGTCGTCGAGCCCGAGGAACACCGCCGGCCCCGACGCCGCAACCGTCGGGTGATCCGCGCGAAGCCATCCTGCACGGTCGCCCGCGAGCACCGGCCGTCCTTCCCAGAACACCAGGAACCGCGCCTCGGACGCGGCCGCCAGCATCGCCACGCGCTCGGGATCGCCGCGAAGTTCCGCCGCCCGGTCAAGGCCCGAGCCTCCGAATGTCACCGTCTCCGCATCGCGCATCGCACACCCTTGTCCCTCGCGCACGCTCTCGCACGGCGCGCCTCCGACCGCAAACGCGCGCCGGCGCACAACCAGAAGGCGAGAATTGTCTTGTGTCGTTCTGTCATGGCTGTCAGGGTCAGGCGTCGTCTTGCACCTGACACGATCCGGTCCGACACTTCCGAGCACATGGAGGGCACGGAAGATGACGAGACCGCTCACGCAGACCTTGACCCGCCGGCGTTTCCTCGCAGGCACCACAGCCGGGACCGCCTTGATCGCAATGCATCCCTATTCGGCCCGTGCCGCGACGAATCAGGCGCATCTGCGGATCCTCGAGACGACGGATCTGCACGTCCACGTCTATCCCTACGACTACTACGCCGACAAACCGGTCGATACAGTCGGCCTCGCCCGGACCGCGACGATCATCGACGGCATCCGCGCGGAGGCGACCAACACGATGCTGGTCGACAACGGAGACTTCCTGCAGGGCAATCCGATGGGCGACTACATCGCCTACGAGCGCGGCATGAAGCCCGGTGACCTGCACCCGGTGATCGCGGCGATGAACACGCTCGGGTTCGAGGCCTCCACCCTCGGCAACCACGAGTTCAACTACGGGCTCGACTTTCTCTTGAACACCGTCGCGGGCGCGAACTTCCCGGTGATCTCGGCCAACGTCGCGACCAAGGTCGGCGCGACCCCGCGCGTCGACCGCACGCTGGTGAAGCCCTACGTCATCCTCGAGCGCACCGTGACCGACGGCACAGGGGAAACGCTGCCGATCAAGGTCGGGCTCATCGGCTTCGTGCCGCCGCAGGTGATGTCCTGGGACCGCAAGCACCTCGAGGGCCGCGTCGATACCCGCGACATCGTCGAGACCGCGGCCGCCTGGGTGCCGGAGATGAAGGAGGCCGGCGCCGACGTGATCGTGGCGCTCTCCCATTCCGGGATCGGGTCGGCGCGGCACGAGGACAAGATGGAGAACGCCTCCGTCCCGCTGGCCCGCGTCCCCGGCATCGACGCGCTCCTGACCGGGCACAGCCACCTCGTGTTCCCGTCGCCGACCTTCGACGGCTTCGCCGAGGTCGACGTCGGTGCCGGCACCGTCGCAGGCAAGCCCGCCGTGATGGGCGGCTTCTGGGGCTCGCACATGGGGCTCATCGACCTCCTCCTCGAGCGCGACGGCAGCGACTGGCGGGTGATCTCCGCCGAGACCGAAGCACGGCCGATCTGGGTCCGCAACGCCGACAAGACGGTGAGCCCGACGGTCGCGAGTACGCCCTACGTCCTCGACGCGGTGAAGGCCGAGCACGAAGCGACGCTCGCCTACATCCGCCGCCCGGTCGGCCGGACGCTCGCGCCGCTCTTCAGCTACTTCGCGCTCGTGGCCGACGATCCGTCGGTCCAGATCGTCTCGGCCGCGCAGTCCTGGTACATCGCCGAGATGATGCGCGGCACGGAGCACGAGGGCCTCGCGATCCTCTCGGCCGCGGCGCCCTTCAAGGTCGGCGGGCGGTCGGGGCCCGACTACTACACCGACGTGCCGGTCGGGCCGATCGCGATCAAGAACGTGGCCGACCTCTACCTCTATCCCAACACGATCCGTGCGGTCCGGATCACCGGCGCGCTCGTCAAGGACTGGCTCGAGCGCTCTGCCGGCGCGTTCAAACGCGTCGAGCCGGGCCGACCGGACCAGATGCTCCTCGACACCGAGTTCCCGAGCTACAACTTCGACGTCATCGACGGCGTGACGTACCGCATCGACGTCTCGCAGCCGTCGCGCTTCGACGGCAAGGGCGCGGTCATCAACGAGGGCGCGAACCGGATCGTCGACCTCGCCTGGAACGGCAAGCCGATCGACCCCGCGCAGGAGTTCATCGTCGCGACCAACAACTACCGCGCCTCGGGCGGCGGCGACTTCCCGGGCGCCGGCGGCGACACCATCGTGTTCGACGGCCCGGACACCAACCGCGACATCATCGTGCGCTACATCGTCGAGAGGGGCACGATCAACCCGGCCGCGGACGACAACTGGTCGTTCGCGCCGCTGCCGGGAACGTCGGTCCTCTTCGACACCGGGCCCGGCGCCGCGCGCTACCGCGACGCCTCGGCAAAGCTCGGCATCAGCCCGGCAGGGGACGGCCCGGACGGTTTTGCCCGATACCGCCTGACGCTGTGAAGGCACGCTCCGGCCACAGCACGTCATTGTCATGTGCTTTGGGCGGAACCCGGCTCAAGCCACCGGGTTGGCTGATATGTCGCGTGTGTCGTGCGACATCATGACAGGCTGCCGAACCCGATGATGATTGCGCCATTCGACGACGGCAAGTTGCTCCGTCTTGCACTTGATGGCGCCGAACAGGGCATCTTCTTCTACGACGTCGATCGCGATTCCGTCTCATGGGACGCGAGGACGTCGCGGATCTACGGCTTCGAGCGCGCCGCCGCATCGATGTCGATGGAAGAGATGCTGCTCCTCATGCACGTCGAGGATCTGCCGGAAATCCGCGCCGGGATCGGCGGAGCGCTCGATCCCGAGGGCGATGGCATCTACCGCCTCGACCATCGCATCCGCACGGTGGACGGCTCGATCCGCTGGATCGCCGCCCACGCGCGGACCGAGTTCACCGGCGAGACCCCGGACCGGCGGCCACACTCGATGCGCGGGGTCGTGCGCGACATCACCGCCGCGCGTGACGCCGAGCGTCAACGCGCGCTTCTGGCGGCCGAACTCGACCACCGCGTGCGGAACCTGCTCGCAACCGTTCAGGCGATGGCGTCGCAGTGCCTCAGGCACGCCTCCGAGCCCGAACGGTTCCACACGAGCTTCATGGGGCGGTTGCAGGCCATGGCGGCGGCGCACGGCGTTCTGACCACGGTCAACCGGCCCTCGGGACGGCTGCGCGATCTCGTGGAGGAGCAGCTTCGTCCCTTCGGCGGCGACAACGCCGGGCGTGTCCGCATCAACGGTCCCGATGTCGTGCTCGACGGTCCGGCGACGCACGCGCTCGGGCTGGCGTTGCACGAACTCGCCTCGAATGCGTCGCGCTTTGGCGCGCTGTCGTCGGCCACGGGGTGCGTTTGCCTCGAATGGGGCGTCGAGACCGAACCGGAATGCACCGTCCGGATCGAGTGGCGCGAAATCGGCGGCCCCGTCGCGCGCACGCCGCCCCGCGAAGGGTTCGGCGCGCGGCTGATCCGGCACTCACTCGAACATGCGCTCGGCGGATCGGCCGTCGTCGCGTACCTCGCGGAGGGACTGTCGGCGACGCTCCGGCTGCCTCACATTCGGCACTGACGGGCTTGCGTCCTCGGACCCGCGCGTCTAAATCCCGCTGCGAGAGGTTGGCGCGGGCAGGCGCCTCGCCAACCCGGTCAGGTCCGGAAGGAAGCAGCCGTAACGAGCCCCGCTTGGGTCGTTGTCCAGCCTCTCACCCTTGCCCAGCCTCTCACCCTTGCCCAGCCTGTGACCTCCTAGAACCGCCGCCGCGACCGGCGCTGCGTGAGCCGCCGCCAGGTTCGCACTGCCAGCAGCAGCGCGACGGCGAGCAGCACGAACACGACGATGCTCGCCCACGGAATCAGCGTCACGTCGGGGTCGGCGACCGCCTTGAGCGTCAGCGCGTTCGGAAAGATCGTCAGCGCCTCGTTGCGCCAGCCGTAGTGCGTGACCACGACCCATTTCGGCGCCTCCGAGTTCGAGATCAGGTCGTCGGCGCGGGTCTGCAGGTTGAAGCTGTTGAACTTGAGGTAGGGCGGCCAGGACCAGCCCGTGTCCTCGTTGCGGAAGACCATCGGCGCGCCGTCGCGCTGGATCGTCTGGATGAACTTCACGTCGCGGCCCGGCAGCTTCTGCGTACCGGCATCCGAGGCCGCGTAGAACCAGCCGTTCCAGCCGAGGTCCATCCGCTGCGTCTGGGTGCCGACGATCCGCACCACGTCGTGCTGCGGCAGCGTGTAGTGCAGGAACGCCCCCACGACGCCGAGGAGCACCAGCCAGACCATCCACCTGAGCCAGCGCATCGCAGCCCTCCCTCTACCTCGCGGCGCTCTTATGCCGCCTGTCCGCTGGCCGCAACCGAACCTGCCGGGGCGGTGGGCAAAGCGGCGCCGGGGCGCTAGGGTCGGCGGCGCCCTGTGCTGGAGCCCCCGATGCTGCGCCATGTCCTGGCCGTCCTCGCCCTTGTGCTCGCCACCGGCGCCGGCCACGCCGCGCGCGACACGGTGACCATCGGGCTCGTCCTCGAGCCGCCGAACCTCGACCCCACCTCGGGAGCCGCCGCCGCCACCGACGAGGTGGTCTACGCCAACGTCTTCGAGGGGCTGACCCGCTTCGGCCCCGCGGGCGAGATCCTGCCCGCGCTCGCGCGGCGCTGGGAGGCCGCGCCCGACGCGCGGACCTGGACGTTCCACCTCGCGCCCGGCGTGACCTTCCACGACGGCACGCCGATGACGGGGGAGGACGTGCGGTTCTCGCTCGACCGCGCCCGCGCGGCCGGCAGCACCAACGCGCAGAAGGCGCTCTATGCCGGCATCGCCCGCGTCGAGGTGCCCGACCCGCTCACCGTCGTGATCCGCCTCGCGGCACCCGACGCCGCCCTGCCCTTCGCGCTCGCCTGGGGCGATGCGGTGATCGTGTCACCGGCCACGGCCGCCACCGAGGCCACGAACCCCGTCGGCACCGGGCCGTTCCGTTTCGTGCGCTGGGTGAAGGGCGACCGGGTCGAGCTCGCGCGCTACGACGCCTACTGGGGCGAGACGCCCGCCCTCGCCGCCGCCACGTTCCGCTTCATCGCGGACCCGACCGCCGCCTACGCCGCGATGATGGCGGGCGATGTCGACGCCTTCCCGAACTTCCCCGCCCCCGAGACGCTGCCCGCCTTCGAGGCGGACCCGCGGTTCCGCGTCGTGATCGGCACCACCGAAGGCGAGACCATCCTCGCGATGAACGCGCGCCGCCCGCCGCTCGACGACGCCCGCGTCCGCGAGGCCATCGCGCGCGCGATCAACCGTCAGGACGTGATCGACGGCGCGATGTTCGGCTACGGCACGCCGATCGGCACGCATTTCTCGCCGTTGAGCCCCGACTACGTGGACCTCACCGCGCTTTCCGCCTACGACCCCGCCCGCGCGAAGGCGCTCCTCGCCGAAGCGGGCGTCGCGGGGCTTCGCCTCCGCCTCGCGCTGCCGCCGCCGAGCTACGCGCGGCGCGGCGGCGAGATCGTCGCGGCCGAGCTGCGCGCGGTCGGCATCGAGACCGACATCGCCAACGTCGAGTGGGCGCAGTGGCTCGACCAGGTGTTCACCCGGCACGACTTCGACCTCACCATCGTGAGCCACACCGAGCCCGCGGACATCGGCATCTACGCGCGCCCCGACTACTACTTCGGCTACCGCAACCCCGCCTTCGACGCGCTGATGGCACGGCTCCGGACCACGACCGATCCCGCGGCGCGGCACGAGATCCTCGCCGCGGCGCAGCGCACCATCGCCGAAGACCACGCCAACGCGTTCCTCTTCGAGCTCGCCAAGACCGGCGTGGCCGATGCCCGGCTGCGCGGCCTCTGGGCCGACGCCCCGACGCAGGCGACCGACCTCACGGGCGTGTCCTGGGCGGAGTGACGAACGCGTGGTCGGTCATCTCCTCGGGCGGCTCCTCTCGCTCGGCCTCACGCTGGCGCTCGCGAGCGTCGTGGTGTTCGGCGTCGTCGAAGTGCTCCCGGGAGACCCCGCGCAGGTGATGCTCGGCGTCGGCGCCGCGCCCGACACGGTGGCAGCGCTCCGCGAGGCGCTTGGGCTCAGCGGCTCGATCCCGGCGCGCTACCTCGCCTGGGCCGGCGGGATGCTGACGGGCGACTTCGGGCTCTCCTATACCTACCGCGTGCCGGTGGCGGGGCTCGTCGCCGACCGGCTGGCGCTGTCGCTGCCGCTCGCCGGGCTGGCGCTTCTCCTCGCGATGGCTCTGGGCCTGCCGGCGGGGGCCTACGCGGCGCTGCGGCGCGGCCGCGCGGGCGATGCGGCGGTCAGCGTCGCCGCGCAGGTCGGGCTCGCGGTGCCGAACTTCTGGGCCGCGCTCCTCCTCGTCCTCGGCTTCGCGGTCGGCCTCCGCTGGTTCCCGGCGGGCGGGTTTCCGGGCTGGTCGTCGCCGCTCGCGGCGTCGCGCGCGCTCGCGCTGCCCGCCGTGGCGCTTGCCCTGCCGCAAGCCGCCATCCTCGCCCGCGTGCTGCGCGCGGCGCTCATCGAGACCGAGGACCAGGACTACATCCGCGCCGCCCGCGCCCGCGGCCTGACGCGACGGCAGGCGCTCCTCCGGCACGGGCTCGGCAACGCGATGCTGCCCGTTCTGACCATCCTCGGGCTGCAGGTCTCGTTCCTCCTCGCGGGCGCGGTCATCGTCGAGGCAGTGTTCGCGCTGCCGGGGCTCGGGCGGCTGGTGTTCCAGGCCATCGCCCAGCGCGATCTTGTCGTCGTCGAGGCGGTGGTGATGCTCCTCGTCCTCGCCGTGGTGCTCGCCAACTTCGCGGTCGACGTGGCCTATGCGATGGCCGACCCCCGGCTCCGGCGCCGCGCGTGAGGCCGAGGCTCCTCGCAGGCGCGCTTCTCGTCGGGTTCGCGCTCGCGGCGGCGCTCTTGTCGCTCGTCTGGACGCCGTTCCCGACCGACACCGTGAGCATCGCCGAGCGCCTGCGCCCGCCCTCGGCCCTCCATCTCCTCGGCACCGATGCGCTCGGCCGCGATGTGCTCTCGCTCGTCATGGCGGGCGCGCGGACATCCATCGCAGTGGCACTCGCCTCGACGCTCCTCGGCGCGGCGGCCGGTGTGCCGCTCGGCCTCTGGGCGGCGGTGCGCGGCGGCTGGCCGGCCGAACTCGTGCTCCGCGGCACCGATCTCCTCTTCGCGTTCCCGAGCCTCGTGACCGCGATCCTCCTCGCCGCCGCGTTCGGGCCCTCGGCCGCCGGCGCGGTCGTCGCCATCGCGGTCTTCAACGTGCCGGTGTTCGCCCGCGTCGCGCGCGGCGGCGCGCTGCAGCTCATGTCGCTCGACTACATCCGCGCGGCCGAGCTCGCCGGGAAAGGCCGCGCGCGGATCGCGGCCGAGCATGTCGCGCCCAACGTCGCGGGGCTCCTCGCGGTGCAGGCGACGGTGCAGGCGGCGGTGGGCATCCTCGCCGAGGCCGCGCTGTCGTTCGTGGGCCTCGGGGCGCAGCCGCCGGTCCCGAGCTGGGGCCGGATGCTCGCCGAGGCGCAGACGATGCTGGCGCTCGCGCCGCACCTCGTCCTCGTGCCGGGCGCCGCCATCGTGCTCACCGTGCTCGGGCTCGGCCTCATGGGCGACGGGGCGCGCGACCTCCTCGACCCGCGGCGCTAATGCTCCGCGTCGAGGGGCTGACGCTGGCGATCGGCGGCGGGACGCTGCTCGACGGCGTGACGCTGGCGCTCGAGGCGGGCAGCGTGACGGCGCTCGTGGGCCCGAGCGGGTCGGGAAAGTCGCTGACGGCGCTCGCGATCCTCGGGCTGCCCCCTCCCGGAAGCGCCGTCGGCGGCAGCGTCCGGCTCGACGGGCGCGAGCTCCTCGGCCTCCCCGAGCGCGACCTCTGCGCCGTGCGGGGGCCGGGCATCGGCATGGTCTTCCAGGAGCCCGCGCTGGCACTCGATCCCCTGCAGACCATCGGCGCCCAAGTCGGCGAGGGGCTGCGCGTCCGCGGCGTGACGCGCGCCGCGGCCCGGGCCCGGGCCGGGGACGCGCTCCGCCGTGCCGGGCTGCCGCCCGAAGCGGTGCCGCCGGCGCGCTACCCGCACGAGCTCTCGGGCGGGCAGCGCCAGCGCGCGGCCATCGCGGCGGCCCTGGCGCCCGGCCCGCGCGTGCTCCTCGCCGACGAGCCGACGACCGCGCTCGACGTGGAGACGCAGGCGGCGATCCTGGCGCTCCTCGCCGGCCTCGCGCGGGACGGCATCGCGGTGCTCCTCGTCACGCACGACCTCGCCGCGGCCGCCTCCATCGCCACGCGCATCGCGGCGATGGAGCGCGGGCGCATCGTGGAGGAAGGCCCGAGCGCGAAAATCATCGCCCGCCCTGCCTCGCGCGTCGCCCGCGCCCTCGTCGCCGCCGCTCGGCCACGCCCGCCACGGCCGCCGCGCGCGCCGGCGGCACCGCTCCTCGTCGTGGAGGGCGTGATCCGTCGGCACGGCCGCCAGACCGTGCTCGACGGCGCCTCCCTCGCCATCGCGGCAGGCGAATGCCTGGCCCTCGTCGGCGCGTCGGGAAGCGGCAAGTCGACGCTCGCGCGCGCCATCCTCGGGCTCGAGCCGGTCGAGGGCGGACGCATCGCGCTCGGCGGCACGGCCGTCGTCGCAGGGCATGTGCCGCGGGCGCTGCGGGCGCGGATGCAGGCGGTGTTCCAGGATCCGCAAGGCAGCTTCGACCCGCGCCAGACGGTCGGCACGCTGGTCGCCGAGCCGTTCCACCTCGCGCCGACGCCATCGGCGGACCGCGCGGCGCGGGTGGCGGAGATGCTGGCGGCGGTCGGCCTGCCGCCCGAGGCGGCGCGCCGCCGCATCCACGCCTTCTCCGGCGGCGAGCGGCAGCGCATCGCGCTCGCCCGCGCGCTGATCCTCGCGCCCGACCTCGTGGTGCTCGACGAGGCGGTATCGGCGCTCGACCCGCCGGTGCGGGCGCAGGTGCTCGACCTTCTGATGCGGCTGCAGGCGGAGACCGGGACGGCGATGCTCTTCGTCAGCCACGATCTCGCGGTGGTGCGCGGCATCGCGCATCGCGTCGCGGTGCTGCACGAAGGACGGATCGTCGAGGCGGGGCTCACCGAGGCGGTGTTCGCGGCGCCGCGGCACGCCTATACCGCAAGCCTGATCGCGGCGGCGCCGCGCCTGCCGGAGGAGAGCGCATGAAGGTCAACCTCGCCGCGAAGCTCGCGCTCTTCGACGAACCCTGGTCGCCGCGCGTGATCGCCGACTACAACGGCAACGACGTGATGCTGGCGCGGTTCGACGGCGACTTCCGCTGGCACGTGCATCCCGAGACGGACGACCTCTTCCTCGTCGTCGCGGGGTCCATCGCGATCGACCTCCCCGAAGAGACGGTGACGCTCGAGGCGGGCGAGCTCTTCGTCGTTCCCGCCGGCGTCCGGCACCGGCCGCGCGCGCTTGGGGACGGGGCCGCGGTGCTGCTGATCGAGCCGAAGGGCACGCCCAACACCGGCGATCCCGCGACCGCCGCGCCGAAGCCGCGGCTCTGATGCGGCCCGGTCCGCGCAACCTCGTCACCGACGTCGCGGGGCTCCGCGTCGGCCACGCGGCCGACGCGCGGCTCAGGACCGGCGTGACCGTGCTCACGGCCGACGCGCCCTTCACGGCGGCGGTGCATGTCATGGGCGGCGCGCCGGGGACGCGGGAGACCGACCTTCTGGCACCCGACCGGCTGGTGCAGGCGGTGGACGCGCTGGTGCTCTCCGGCGGCTCGGCCTTCGGGCTCGACGCTGCGTCCGGGGTCGTCGAGGGGCTGCGGCGAGCGGGACGGGGCTACCGCGTCGGCGACCGGCGGGTGCCGATCGTCCCGGCAGCGATCCTCTACGACCTCGGCAACGGCGGCGCGCCGGACTGGGACGAGACGCCCTACCACGCGCTCGGCGCGGCGGCGCTCGCGGCGGCGGCAACGGACTTCGCGCTCGGCACCGCCGGCGCGGGCACGGGCGCCACGACGGCGGGCCTCAAGGGGGGCCTCGGCTCGGCCTCGGCGGTGCTGGCGTCGGGGATCACCGTGGGCGCGCTCGTCGCGGTCAACGCGCTGGGGTCGGTCACGGTCGGAGACGGGCCGCAATTCTGGGCCGCGCCCTGGGAGGAGGGCGCCGAGTTCGGCGGCCTCGGCGCCGCCGTCGCCTGGCCGAAGGACGAGCCCCTGCCGACGAAGGCGCGGGGGGCCGCGACCACTATCGCCATCGTCGCGACCGACGCCGCGCTGACGCAGGCCGAGGCGCAGCGCATGGCGACCGCCGCGCACGACGGGATGGCGCGCGCCATCGTGCCGAGCCACACCCCCTTCGACGGCGACCTCGTGTTCGCCGCGGCCACCGGCGCGCGCGGCGGCACCACCGATGCCGACCGTTTCGCCATCGGCCACGCCGCCGCGACCTGCCTCGCCCGCGCCATCGCCCGCGCGGTCTGGCGGGCGAGCCCTGCGCCGGGCGACGTCCTCCCCGCCTGGTCCGCCCGCTTCGGCTAGGGCGTAAGCCACGCCATCAGCGGGCTCTCGGGCCGGGCGAGGTCGTCGATGACGTCGAAGTGGTGCAGGCCCGGCGCCACGTCGCAGGGCACGCCCCAGGCGCGCGCGAGCCCTTCGGCCTGCGCGAGGAACGCCGGGCGCTCGTCGGCGCCGACGCGGACGCGGACGCCGATGCCGGCGCGGAGCGGCTGCAGCGCGGGGCTCTCGGCGAGGGCGGCGGCCTCGTCGAGCCGGAAGTCCGCGTTCATCGCAGTGGCCATCAGCGGGCGCAGGTCGCCCAGCGGCGAGATCGGCGCGACCCGGACGAGGCGTGGCGTCGCGGCCACGTCCGCGCAGGCGAGCCGCGCGACGAGGTGCCCGCCGGCGGAATGGCCCGCCGCGACGACCGGGCCCGGCACCAGCGCCGCCGCCCTACGCGCCGCCGCGGCGATCTCGCGGGTGATCGCGGCGATGCTCGCCTCGGGCGCAAGCGTGTAGCCCGGCACCGCGACGGCCCAGCCGCGCCCGACGCCGCCCGCCGCGAGATGCGACCAGTCGGCGCGCCCGAAGCTGCGCCAGTAGCCGCCGTGGACGAAGAGCATCAGCCCGCGCGGCGTGCCTTCGGGGCGGAAGAGGTCGAGCCGCTGCCGCGCGCTTGGCCCGTAGGCGATGCCGCAGAGAGCGCGCGGTCCCAGCGCCGCACGGAACGCCGCCGCCTCGGCCCGCCAGCGCGGCGGGTAGGCCTCGGCGCCGGCGATGTACCTGCCGTTCGCATAGGCGTCGTCGGCATCCATTGCGGCACTCCGGCTGGACTCCCCCGGCGCACGGGCGCATTTTTCGCCGGAAGTCGCAAGGAGGCCGCCATGCTCGACGACACCACCGACCTCGGGGCGCTCCTCGCCGACCCGAGCCTGCTCGAGACCCGCGCCTTCGTCGCCGGGGACTGGACCGGGGCCGACGACGGCACGACCTTCGAGGTCCGCAACCCCGCCCGGGGCGACGTCATCGCCCGCGTGCCCGACCTCGGCCGCGCCGAGGCCGCCCGCGCCATCGCCGCCGCCGTCGTGGCGCAGCGCGCCTGGGCCGCCGAGACCGCCAAGACCCGCGCCACCACGCTCCGGCGCTGGTTCGACCTGATGGTCGCCAACGCCGACGACCTCGCGACGATCCTCACCGCCGAGATGGGCAAGCCGCGCGCCGAGGCGAAGGGCGAGATCCTCTACGGCGCCTCGTTCGTCGAATGGTTCGCCGAGGAGGCCAAGCGCATCTACGGCGAGACCATCCCCGGCCACCAACCCGACAAGCGCATCACAGTGATCCGCCAGCCGATCGGGGTCGCGGCCTCGATCACGCCGTGGAACTTCCCGAACGCGATGATCACGCGCAAGTGCGGCCCGGCGCTCGCGGCGGGCTGCGGCTTCGTCGCCCGGCCGGCCTCCGAGACGCCGCTCTCGGCGCTGGCGCTCGCGGTGCTCGCCGAGCGGGCGGGGCTCCCGAAGGGGCTCTTCTCCGTCCTCACCTCGCGCAAGGCCTCCGACATCGGGCGCGAGTTCTGCGAGAACCCGGGCATCCGCAAGCTGACCTTCACCGGCTCGACCGAGGTGGGCCGGATCCTGCTGCGCCAGGCCGCCGACCAGGTGCTGAAATGCTCGATGGAGCTCGGCGGCAACGCGCCATTCATCGTGTTCGACGACGCCGACCTCGACGCGGCGGTCGCGGGCGCGATGGCCTGCAAGTTCCGCAACGCGGGCCAGACCTGCGTCTGCGCCAACCGCATCTACGTGCAGGCGGGCGTGTACGACGCCTTCGCCGCGAAGCTCGGCGCAGCGGTCGCGGCGCTGAAAGTCGGCGACGGGCTCGCGGACGGAGTCACCATCGGGCCCCTCGTCAGCGAGGACGCGCTCGGCAAGGTCGAGGCGCACATCGCCGACGCGCGGGCCCACGGCGCCACGCTCGTCACCGGCGGCGGGCGCCACGCGCTCGGCGGCGCGTTCTTCGAGCCGACGATCCTCGCGGGCGTCACGCAGGACATGCTCATTGCGCGCGAGGAGACCTTCGGGCCCGTAGCGCCGCTCTTTCGGTTCGACACCGAGGCCGAGGCGATCGCCCACGCCAACGACACCATCTTCGGGCTCGCGTCGTACTTCTACGCCCGCGACATCGGCCGGATCACGCGCGTCAGCGAGGCGCTGGAGTACGGCATCGTCGGGATCAACACCGGCCTCATTTCGACCGAGGTCGCGCCCTTCGGCGGCGTCAAGCAGTCCGGTCTCGGCCGCGAGGGCTCGCGGCATGGGATCGAGGACTACCTCGAGATGAAGTACATCTGCCTGTCGGTCTAGCGCAGCGTCTCTAGGAAGCGCTGCTGGTCGACGTCCATCTGGCGCATCCGATCGTCGAAGGTCGCCGTGCTTTGCGCGCCGGCGCGGGCGATGTCGTCCATGCGCTCTTGGTGTGTGGTGGCCGGTGCCTGCGCCATCTGGGCATAAGGGCTCTGCGAGAACATGGCGTAGTCCTGGTTGAGCTGACGGTAGCCGTTGGCGTAGGCGTCGCAGGCGTCAGGGGTGCCGGCCTCGCAGGCGTCGCTGGCGCCCAGCATGAAGTCGGCGCCGTTCCGGATGTAGGCCGCGTTGCCGCAGGCTTGCGCGTCGCCGGCCTGGCAGGCGCCGGAGAAGGCGGCGATCATCTGGTCGAACGCACCTATCGCCTGCGAATCGTTGCGGATGCCGGCGAAGCCCTGCGCGTGGGCGGACGTGGCGAGCGTCATGCAGGTAAGGATGGCCGAACGAAAGATCATGCTCGTGATTCCCGGATCAAATTCTCATTCAAAGGCAGAGCGGGAGCCTAAGCACGACGCCGACGCCCGATGCGATCACGAGTCCGTGAAACGGGAACGGGGCGCGCACCCGCTGGCACGCGCCCCGCTTGATGGAGTTCGAAGGCTCAGTTCGCGAGCGCGGGCGCCTCGGCAGCGGTGCCGTTGAGCGCCACGCCCTGCACGTCGGACGCGCGGCCGATCTCGATCCGGCGCGGCTTCAGCGCTTCGGGCACCTCGCGCACGAGGTCGATGTGGAGCATCCCGTCGGCGTGGTCAGCGCCCGTCACCCGCACATGGTCGGCAAGCTGGAACCGGCGCTCGAAGGCGCGGGTCGCGATGCCGCGGTGCAGGTAGGTGCGCTCGCCCGCATCGGCGGCCTTCTTCGCCGAGACGATGAGCGCGCTCTCGCGCACCTCGACATTCAGCTCGTCGGCCGTGAAGCCTGCGACGGCGACCGTGATGCGGTAGCCGTTGTCGGCGGTCTTCTCGATGTTGTAGGGCGGATAGGTCGCCTGGCCCGCGTCAGCGGTCAGCGCCCGGTCCATCAGGTCCGCGATGCGGTCGAAGCCGACGGTCGCGCGGTAGAGCGGGGCAAGGTCAAAAGTTCGCATGTCATCCTCCTGGAAGCGATGTCGTGGGGCCCTCCCTCGTCGGGACGGGCGGTGCGCCGGACCCGATCTGGCGTCCGACTGAACGGGATATGGGAAACCGGCCACGGCCCCGCAAGGGGTCAGGGCCGCCGCGGCAGCGCCGTCGCGAGCGCCACGATGCGGCCCGCGACCGCCGCGCCGCGCATGATCTCGCGGCCGTCCGCCGTGAGCCGCGCAAAGACCACGCCGTCGACGGCGAGCCGGTCGCCCTCGTCGGCGAGGAGCGGCGCGCCCGAGGCGGCCCGGGCGGACGGCACAGGCCCCCGCGATGAGGCCAGGCTCGGCGGTTGGCAGCGCGCCGCAGTCCGGGGTGACGCCGAGGTCGCCGCGGGGACCGGCATCATCGCTCGCGATGGCCAGCGACGGCGGCGCGGGCGTCACCGCGAGACGGGCGAACGGCCCCTCGGGGATCGGTGCCGCGAGCCGAACGAGCGCGACGTCGCGGGCGGACCGCGCGAGGCCGGGCGGTCCGTCGCAGGCGAAGCCGGGGTCGACGACGGCGGCCATGCCACGACGCTCGACGCGCGGCCGCCCCGGCTCGACGCCCGGACGGAAGGTGATCGCTCCGGGGTCGAGCCGCGCGCCGGTGCGATGGTCCTAACGGCAGTGCGCGGCGGTGAGCACGATGTCGGGGCCGACGAGGGTGCCGTGCAGGCGCCCGCCGCGCCGAGGTCGAGCACGCCCGCCGCGTCCCACAGCCCCGCGGCAGCGGCAAGGACGCGCATCGCCGCTGCCTGCCGGCCGATTGCGGCGCTAGTGCGGCGCGAGCCCCTTCGGCGCGGGCCCGCCTGTCGCCCAGTCGAGGAGCGCCACGGTGTGCACCACGGGCACCGGCACGGCGGAGGCGATCTGCATGAGACAGCCGATGTTGCCCGCCGCGATCACGTCCGGGCGGCGGTCCATGAGGTGCCCCACCTTGCGCGCCTTCAGCTCGGCCGAGATGGCGGGCTGCATCAGGTTGTAGGTGCCCGCCGAGCCGCAGCAGAGATGGCTCTCGGCGGGCTCCGTCACCTCGAAGCCGGCGCGGCGGAGGAGATCCTTCGGCAGCGTCTTGATCTGCTGGCCGTGCTGCAGCGAGCAGGCGGCGTGGTAGGCGACGCGCAGGCCCTTCGGCGCACAGTCCGGCAACCCGAGGCGCTCCACCACCTCGCTCACGTCGGCGGCGAGGTTTGCGACATGCGCGGCGTCCGCCTCGAGCGCGTCGCCCCGGAAGATGTGGCCGTAGTCCTTCACCGTGGTGCCGCAGCCCGAGGTGTTGATCACCACCGCGTCGAGTCCCGCGGGCACCTCGGCCATGAACGCGTGGATGTTGGCGGCGGCGAAGGCGTGGCTGTCCTCGGTGCGACCCATGTGGTGCGTGAGCGCGCCGCAGCAGCCCTGGCCGCGCGCGACCACCACCTCGGCGCCGAGGCGGGTGAGGAGCCGGATCGTCGCCGCGTTGATGCCGGGGTCGAGCGTCCGCTGCGCGCAGCCGGTCATCAGCGCCACGCGCATCCGGCGCGCCCCCTCGGCCGGGAACACCTGCGGCCGGTCGGTCGGGCTGGCGCGCTCGATCCGGCGCGGCGCCATCGTCAGCATCGCGCGGAGCCGCGCGTCGGGCACCAGGCGCGCGAAGGGCCGCGCGAGCCGCGCGCCCTGCAGCGCCAGCCGGAAGCGCCCCGGATAGGGCAGCACCGCCGCCAGCAGCCGCCGCAGCATCCGCTCGCCGAAGGGCCGCCGGTAGGTGCGCTCGATGTAGGCGCGGGCGTGGTCGACGAGGTGCATGTAGTCCACCCCCGAGGGACAGGTCGTCACGCAGGCGAGGCACGACAGGCAGCGGTCGATGTGCCGGACGGTGCGGGCATCGGCAGGGCGGCCGCCCTCGAGCATGTCCTTGATGAGGTAGATGCGGCCCCGCGGGCTGTCGAGCTCGTCGCCGAGCACCTGGTAGGTCGGGCAGGTCGCTGTGCAGAAGCCGCAATGCACGCAGGTCCGCAGGATGCGGTTCGACTGCGCGGTGGCGGGATCGGCGAGCTGCTCGGGGGTGAAGCTGGTCTGCATCGGGTCAGCGGGCGTCCGGCCGGCCCGCGGGGCAGTGCTCAGTGCTCATGCGTCCACCGGCTCCGCGGCATCCATCAGGCCGGGGTTGAGGATGCCGCGCGGGTCGAAGCGGGCGCGGAGGTTGCGCGCGATGGCGGCGAGGGGCGCCGGCTCGGGGTGGAACACGGAAAGGCGTGCGCGCGTCGCCTCGCTGGCGCGGATCAGCGTCGCGTGTCCGGGCGCGCCGAGGGACGCGCGCAGGTCGGTGCCTTCCGGCACCAGCGCCCAGACGAGCCCGCCGCCCCAGTCGAGCCGCGTCTCGATGGCGCCGAGCCCGGCGATCGCGCGCGGCGCGTCCGACGGCTTCACGGAGATGCGCCACACGTCGCCCTGCCGCGCAGCAAAGGCGCGCACGTCGCGGATACCGGCCCAGGTGTCGGCGACCGCCTCGGGGTCGTGCTCGGCCGCGACCGTGCCGAACGGCGCGAGCGCCGACGCGAGGCGGCGGGCCCGGTACGCGACCGCACCCCGGAAGCCCTCGAGCCGCAGCTGCGTCCGGCCGTCGCCATGTGCCGCTCCCGACACCTCCCACGGGCTCCCGAGCGCCGCGGCCATCGCCGCGACCGCCGCTGCCGCGTCGAGCCCCTGCAGCGTCAGCGTCGCCGCCGCTTCCGGGCGCGGGAGCACCTTGAACGCCACCTCGGTCAGCACGCCGAGCGTGCCGTGGCTCCCCGCCATCAGCTTCACGAGGTCGTAGCCGGTGACGTTCTTCATCACCCGCCCGCCGTTCCGCACCACCGTCCCGGTGCCGTCGACGAAGCGCACCCCGATCATGCTGTCGCGGCAGGCACCCGCCTGGATGCGCCGCGGCCCCGAGGCGTTGACGGAGACCATGCCGCCGAGCGTAGGCTCGCCCGCCGTGCCGAGAAGCGCGCGGTGGTCCACCGGCTCGAACGGCAGCCGCTGGTTCTCCGCCGCGAGCGCCGCCTCGACCTCGGCCACCGGCGTGCCTGCGCCTGCCACCAGAGTCAGCGCGCCGGGCTCGTAGAGCGAAATGCCGACGAGACCGGAGAGATCGAGCACCGCGCCGATGACCGGCCGCCCGATCGGCCGCGTGCCGCCACCCCTGATCCGCAGAGGCCCGTTGCTCGCGCGGACCGCCTCGGCGACCTCCGCCTCGCTTCGCATCAGGCCGCGCGCCGGCCGGCCGACACGCCGAGCGGGAACACCTTGGCGGGGTTGAGGAGCCAGTCGGGATCGAAGGCGTCCTTCACCCGCATCTGCGCCTCCATGTCGGCGGCGGTGAACTGCACCGCCATCAAGTCGCGCTTCTCGATGCCGACGCCGTGCTCGCCGGTCAGGCAACCGCCGACCTCGACGCAGAGCTTCAGGATCTCCGCACCGAAGCGCTCGCTGAGCTCGATGTCGCCGGGCTTGTTGGCGTCGAAGAGGATGAGCGGGTGCATGTTGCCGTCGCCTGCATGGAACACGTTCGCCACGTCGAGCCCGAACTCCGCCGACATCTCGCCGATCCGGCGCAGCACCAGCGGCAGCGCCGAGACCGGGATGGTGCCGTCGAGACAGATGTAGTCGGCGATCTGCCCCATCGCGCCGAACGCGGACTTGCGGCCAAGCCAGATGCGCTTCGCCTCTGCCTCGGACCGGCTCTGGCGGAACTCAACGGGGTCGTGGCGCCGCGCGATGCCCTCGATGAGCGCGATCTGCGCGTCGATCTCGGTGGCCGAGCCCTCGACCTCGACGATCAGCAGCGCCTCACAGTCCGGGTAGCCCGCGTGCGCGAAGGCCTCGCAGGCGCGGATGCAGGGGCGGTCCATGAACTCGATGGCGACGGGCAGCACGCCCGCGCGGATGATGTCGCTGACGCAGGCGCCGGCGACCTCGGAGCTCGCAAAGGCGATGAGCACCGGCCGCGCGCCCTCGGGCTTCCTGAGGATGCGGAGCGTCGCCTCGGTGACGACGCCGAGCTGCCCCTCCGAGCCGCAGACGACGCCGAGGAGGTCGAGCCCCGGCGCGTCGAGATGGGCGCCGCCGATCTCGACGACGGTGCCGTCCATCAGCACCATCGTCACGCCGAGGAGGTTGTTCGTCGTCACGCCGTACTTCAGGCAATGCGCGCCGCCCGAGTTCATCGCGATGTTGCCCGCGATGGCGCAGGCGAGCTGGCTCGAGGGATCGGGGGCGTAGAAGAACTCCTCAGCCTCGACCGCGCCCGTCACGGACAGGTTGGTACGCCCCGCGCCGACGCGTATGAAGCGGTTGGCGTAATCCGTCTCGATGACCGCGTTGAGCCGCGCGGTGCCGATCAGCACGCAGTCGGCCGTCGGAAAGGAGCCCCCGGCGAGCGAGGTGCCCGAGCCGCGCGGCACCACCGGCACGCGCTCCTCGTGGCAGATCCGCATGACGGCGGCGACCTCGGCCGTGCTCGCCGGCAGCACCGCGATCATCGGCGCGCAGCGGTAGACGGTCAGCGCGTCGCATTCGTAGGCGCGGGTCTCGGTGGCATCGTCGATCACGGCGTCGGGCGGCAGCACGCCCCGCAGCCGCTCCGCGATGCGCGCCTTGCGCGCGACGATGCCGGCATCCGGGATCGGCATGTCCATGACGCGCTCCGCTGTCCGTGAAGCGTCTATGGTAGGGCCGCCGGGGCCATGTGACAAGGGCGTGGCCTCGCGCGACCCTCCGCGCTAGCGTCGCGTCATGTCGCTCCTCGATGAACTCGCGCGCTTCGGATGGCTCGACGCGGCGGCGCTCGCGGTGTTCCTCGCCTGCTGGCTCGGCATCGGCGAGGTCATCGAGGGACGGGGCACGCGGCATCTGCCCTCCGTCGCGGTGCTGATGGCGGACTACCGCCGCGACTGGATGCACGAGTTCGTCACCCGCCAGCCGCGCATCTTCGACGCCTCGATCATCGACAGCCTGCGCCAGGGCACTGCGTTTTTCGCCTCCGCCTGCATGATCGCCATCGGCGGCGGGCTCGCCATCGTCGGCAACCCGCAGCGGATCACCGGCGTGGCGGGCGACTTCAGCGTGACCACCGCCGCCGCGGTGATCGAGGTCAAGGTGCTGCTCGTCGTGCTGATGATCGCGCATGCGTTCCTGAAGTTCGTCTGGGCGCACCGGCTCTTCGGCTATTGCGCGATCCTGATGGCGGCCGTGCCGAACGACCCCGCCGACGCCCTCGCCTACCCGCGCGCGGCCCAGGCCGCGGAGATCAACATCACCGCCGCGCGAAGCTTCAACCGCGGCCTCCGCTCGGTCTACTTCGCCCTCGGCGCGCTCGGCTGGCTCGCCGGACCCTGGGGCTTCCTCGGCGCCACGGCGGTCACGGTCGCCACGCTCCTGCGTCGCGAGTTCGCCTCGGAGTCGCGCCGGATCATGCTCGACCGGCGAAGGTGACGACCGCCCGGGCGGGCCGTCGCGGCGTGCGGCGTCACTCTGCTTCGACTGTCCTGGACGTGTGAGGATTGGAACTGCGGTCGCTGCCCTCGGGGCGAGCGCGCAAGACGGCCGCCTCGAAGCGTTCCGGCCGCTCGTCGCAGCGGGCGCGGAGGGGCTCGCGGCGGGAGACCTCATGCGGCGGCTTCTCGTGCCGCCGAGCACGCTCTCGGCCATACTGGGCTCGTGGCATCCCGGCGCGATGGGCGTTCGGTGATCTGCGCCGCCGTCGTCGACCGGATCGCGGCGCGCGTCGGCTATCCCGTCGCGGACTGCTCCCAGAGCGCGCCGAAGGTCTGCGAGCCGCTCGCGGGCCTCGCCCAGCGCGCGCGGCGCCATGCCGGAGGCCGGCCTCGAGCCGCCGCCGCAGCGCTCTGGCCTGCCTACCGGCGCGGGGCGCGTCGTGCTCACCATGTTCGGGCCGCTCACGGCGCGCACGTCAATTCCGCTGCGACTCTCGCGATCGCGCTCCGGCGCGAGATCGGCGCGCGCACGGCTCTGGCCTGCGTCGCGGCGCAAGTCGCGGGCGAGGTCGCCGGGGTCTGGGCCGCGCACCTGATGTTCGACGGGGCCGGTGCCGCGGGACTCGGCCGGCCTGCGTGACAAACCCGGCCAGGCGTTCTCGGAGGGCTCCGCAATGTTCGGCCTGACGCGGCCATCCTCGCAGCACTCCGCGTCCGCCCAGAAGCGACGCCGGCCGTCGCCGGGCTCTAGATCGCCTCGCGTGCCGGGCCACCGCATCGACCTCGTGCGCCAACCCCGCGGTGAGGGCCCCAATCCCGGCTGCGGCACGTCGCGCAGCGGGCTTGCGATCCTCAAGCCTCCGGCGACGCGCCGACGATCGTGCTTTACTTCGAAACAGGCCGGACGTGGCCGGCCCTCGAGGCCCTCAGCGCGCAACCGGGCGCCACGCCGCGCGATCACCTCCGCTGCAAGGAAACCCCGGCGGCGGACCTCGGGCTTGCGGCGCCCGGCGTCGCGGAGGGCGGCATCCGCGACGCGATGGTCGCGCATCCGGTCCTCGTCAACCGTCCCATCGTCGTCGGGCCGCGCGGCTCTCCCGGCCCCCCGAGCGGGTGCTCGACACCCTCGACCGGAGCCCGGCGGGCTTCAACAAGGAAGACGCACCCTGCTCCAAGACCGCCTGCCGGAGCCTGACCGCTATCGCCGCCCCTCGCGGAGCCACGCGCCGATGGAGAGCAGCGCCGCCAGCGTGAGGAACAACCACGACGGCAGCACCGGGTTCACCCGGATGTCGGCGGTGAGGTAGGCGTTCCGCGGCGTGATGCCGATCCAGCCACGGCCCGCGGCTGCGCGGCCCTCGGCGACCCGGCGGATGTCGGGCATGCCGTCCTCGAGCGCCAGCGCCCCGCCGCGATGCGCCGCCGTCACCGCCGCGAGCGGCTCGGGCGAGGCGACAGTCTCCTCGAACTCGCGCGGCGCCGACGGCCCGAGCGCGATCACCGCGTCCTTCTCGCCATCGGTCAGCCGGTAGAGCCCGATGTCGGGGGCCTGCCAGTCGGCGGTGTAGCGGCCGGGCTCGGTCTCGACGAGGGGCACCTCGGTCGCGGCGCCGTCCGGCCCGGTGATCGTCACGGTGCGCGGCGCCTCCTTCAGCGAGCGACGGAGGAGATGCACCGTCTGCCCGTCGGCGGTCGCCACCAGCGCCTCCTCCTCGAGCTCGGGCTCCTTCATCATCCAGTGCGCGAGGCGGCGCAGGAGCTCGAGCTGCGGCCCGCCGCCCTCGACGCCGCGGCCCCAGAGCCACGCCTGGTCGGACGCGAGGAGCGCCACCCTGCCCTCGCCCACGCGGTTGACGACGAGGAGCGGCTTGCCCTCGGCGCCCGACATCAGCACCTCGCCGCCGCTCGGATCGACCTCCACGGTACGGAACCACCGCCCCCAGCCGGGGCTACCGTCGGGCTTCGCGGGCTGCATCGCCTCGAGCGTGTCGGTCACGGGGTGGCGCTCGCCGGTGTCCGTGACCTTCGGCGTGTAGCCCTCCTCGAGGACGCGCGCGCTCGGCATGCCAGGCAGCACCTCGCCCAGCGGCGAGCGGTAGATGCTGTCCGCCGAGCCGTACTCCGGCCCCGCGGCGACCAGCACCGCGCCGCCCTGCTCGACGTAAGTTCTGATGTTGTCGAGGTACGTCATCGGCAGGATGCCGCGGCGGCGGTAGCGGTCGAAGATGATGAGATCGAACTCGTCGATCTTGTCGACGAAGAGCTCACGCGTCGGGAAGGCGATGAGCGACAGCTCCGAAACCGGCACGCCGTCCTGCTTCTCGGGCGGGCGCAGGATGGTGAAATGTACGAGATCGACCGAGCTGTCGGATTTCAGGAGGTTCCGCCAGGTCCGCTCCCCGGCGTAGGGCTCTCCCGAGACGAGGAGCACCCGCAGCCGGTCCCGCACGCCGTTGATCTGCACCACGGCGGCGTTGTTGCGGTCGGTGAGCTCGCCCGCACTCATCGTCACCTGGAATTGCAGCACGTTCATGCCCCCGTGCGGCAGGGTGACAGGGATCTCGAGATCCTCGCCGACGGGGACGCGCGTGGTCTCGGGATCGCCGCCGTCGACCGACACCGACAGCGTCGCGGGCCCCGCCGAGGCTGGCACCTGCCCCTGGTCCTCGACCCGCAGCGTCAGCGTCACGGGCTCGCCGAGGATGGCGAACGCCGGCGCGCTCTTGACGATGAGCCGGCGGTCCCAGTCGGTCGCGTGCCCCGTGAGGAGCACCTGCACCGGCGCCGGCATGTCGGGCGCCGCCATGAGGTCATGCGCCTGCCCGTCGGTCACGAGGATCGCGCCCGCCACCCGCGCGCGCGGCTCCTCGGCCAAGAGCTGCGACAGCGCGGTCATCAGGAGCGTGCCGCCGTCGCCCGGCGCGTCGCGCACCGTCACCTCGCGCAGCTCCACGTTGTCCATCGCGGCGAGCTTCGCCTTCACCGCCGCCACCGCGGCCGCGGCCTGCGCCGGCCGGTCGCCGATGCGCTGGCTCGCGGTCGCGTCGGTGACGAGAAGCACGATGTCGGACTGGGGCTTGCGGTCCTCGGTCTGCAGCGACGGGTTGGCGACCGCGACGAGCATCACCGCCGCCGCGATCCCGCGAAGCCACCAGCCGCCGAGGCCCCGCCAGACCGCGACCGCGATCCCGGCGAGCATCAGCACCGCCGCCACGCCGATCACCGGCCACGGCAGAAGGGGATCGAAGAGCACGTTCTCGGGCATTCAGTTCCCCAGCCTGTCGAGGAGGGCGGGCACGTGCACCTGATCGGATTTGTAGTTGCCGGTCAGCACATGCATCACGAGGTTGATGCCGAAGCGAAAGGCGATCTCGCGCTGCCGCTCGCCGGCATAGCCGCGCCCCACCGGCACGATGGCGTTGCCGGTCCCGTCCACCGCCCAGGCCGCCGCCCAGTCGTTGCCGCCGATCACCAGCGGCGTCACGCCGTCGTTGAGGTTGCGGAACGGCATCCCCTCGAGCTGCTCGGCGTCCGGCGGCGCGGCCTCGACCCAGATGTTGCGCCCCGCGTAGCGGCCGGGGAAGTCCTTCAAGAGGTAGAACGCGCGCGTCAGCACGTGGTCGTCGGGCATCGGCTGCAATGGCGGGATGTCGAGCGGCAGGGCGAGTTCCTGCAGGCGCCGGCCGGTCGGGGTCGCGGCGCCGTAGTCCGCCACGTCGGCGTCGCGGGTGTCGAAGAGGATCATCCCGCCGGTCCGCAGGTAGCGGTTCAGCTTGGCGTAGGCGGCATCCGAGGGCGTCGGCTCGGTCGCGGACACGGGCCAGTAGAGGAACGGGAAGAACGCGAGGTCGTCGCGCTCGAGATCGACGCCGATCGGGTCGATGGGCTCGACCGACGTGCGCTCGGCGAGCTTCTCCGAAAGCCCGCGCAAGCCCGCATCGGCCATCCGGTCGACCGCGCCGTCGCCGGTGATCACGTGCGCGAGCACCACGTTGTTGGTCGCCTCGAGCGCCAGCGCGTCGTCCTGCGCGCGGGCGTCCTGCGGGAGCACCAGCGCCGCGAGCACCGCCGCCGTGGCGGCTGCACGCCGGCCCGCGAGCTTGCCGGACAGCGCCAGCGAGGCAAGGATATCAACGAAGAGCGCCAACAGCGCGACCGACAGCAGCACCCCCTTCAGCGGCGTCTCGCGGCGCACGGCAAGGCCCTCCACCGCGATCCGGGCGGGCCAGACGGCGGGCGCCAGCACGGTGTCCGCGCCGATCACGTTGAGCGCGATCCGCTCGTCCGCGGCGGCGTAGATCCCCGGCGCCATGCCGGGAGCGGGCTGGCCGCCGGCGAGATCCTCGCCCGGCACGCCCGCCATCTCGCCGGCCTTGCCGAGGATGCCGTAAGCGTCGAGCACCTTCTCCGGCGTCCAGACCGTGCCCGCGAGGTCTTCCGCCGTGGGCGCGGGCGGCCGGGTCGAGACCGCCAGCCGCTCGAGCATCTGCACGAAGAGCCCCGAGAGCGGCAGCGTCGACCAGTCGGCGTTCGCGGTGACGTGAAAGAGCACCACCTGCCCGTCGCCGAGGGGCTTGCGCGTCACCAGCGGCGTCCCGTCGGCAAGGCTCGCGATGGTGCGGCCGGCCAGCTCGGGGCCGGGCTCGGCGAGCACCTGGCTCGAGACGGTCACGTCGGCGGGCTCCGCGAGCCCCTCGAACGGCGAGCCGGCAGCAAACGGCATGAGGCCCTTTGGCTCGCCCCAACTCATCGCGCCGCCCACGTTGCGCCCGCCGA
Source organism: Paracoccaceae bacterium (assembly GCA_965219015.1). Classification (GTDB taxonomy): domain Bacteria; phylum Pseudomonadota; class Alphaproteobacteria; order Rhodobacterales; family Rhodobacteraceae; genus CBDCNH01. The sequence goes on along the minus strand of CBDCNH010000005.1, from coordinate 149,897 downwards.
TGCGGAGCCGCACCGGCAGCAGCGTGTCGTCGGCACCGCGGCCGGCGTCGGAGGCCGCCAGCCGGGGGCCGGCAAAGCGCAGAAGGAGGCCGCCCTTCTCCACCCAGTCCGTCAGGTCCGCACGCTCGCCCTCGCTGACCCGCGCCACGTCGGCGAGCACGATCACGTCGGGGCCCGCCAGCAACACGTCCGTCAGCGTGCCGTCGATGATGTCCGCCGTCGGCGCCAGTGCCTCCCGGAGATAATGCGTCGGCGACAGGAGCTCGAGCCCCTCGCGGTCCGCGGCGCCCGCGATCAGCGCAACCTTGCGCCGCTTCAACCCGTCGCCGGCGAGGCTCACCGCACCTGCCGAACGTGCGCCGGCAATCTCGAAGCGGGTGATCCGGTTGCGAAGCTCGGGCTTGAGCGACAGCGCGCCGGTGGTCTCGGCGGCGCCCGCGTCAAAGCTCATCGGCAGCGTGGCGAGGTCGCGCTCGATCCCCGCGGGATCGAGCCCGCGGGCGGTGACGGTGACATCAGCGGCGGGCGTGCTGTCGGCGCGCACCGCCGTGAGCCGGATCGCGCCGTCCTCGTAGGTCGCGGGCCGCAGCCCCAGCACCGGGCGCGGACTCTCGAACACCGTCACCGTGCCGTGCGTCTCCAGCGCCGACAGCATCCCCGCCCGGCTGTCCCGTGCCAGCCCGTCCGAGAGCCAGTAGGTCTCGAACTCCCCCTCGAGCCCGTTGCCCCAAGCCGCCAGAGCCGCCGGATCCGGCACCCAAGGCTGCGGCTCGATCCCCGCGAGCCGCGGCGTCCAGCTCGACGCGGCCTGGAACGGCAGCGCGCCCTGCGGCAGGTCGGTCAGCGTCGCCACCGCCACCGGACGTCCCGCGCGCGCGGCCTCCGCGAGGAGCCCCTCGATGCGGTCCTGCCGCCGCGGCCAGTCGCGCGCATCGGCCCAGGTGCCGTCGGCGAGGATGAGGAGCGGCCCCGCACCGCCGCGCGTGGGCTCGGGGTTCAGCACCGGCCCTGCGAAGCCGATGATGACCGCGGCGATCGCCAGAAGCCGCAGCAGCAGCAGCCACCACGGCGTGCGGTCGGTCTGCGTCTCGGTATCGGCAAGCCCGAGGAGAAGCGCCACGCCGGGGAACCGCCGCCGGATCGGCGCGGGCGGTACCGCGCGGAGGAGGATCCAGAGGACCGGCAGCACCACGAGCGCCGCCAGCAGCGCCGGCGCGAGAAACCCGATGGGCCCGAGGACGAGCATCAGCGGCGGCCCCGCTCGAGCGCGCCGTAAAGCCACAGGAGCGCCGCCTGCGCGCCGTCGCCGGTATGATGCGCGCTGACCTGCCATCCGGTTGCGCGCGCGAGGTCGGCAAGCCGCGCCTTGCGCTCCGCCAGCCGGTCGAGATAGCGCCGCCGGAGATCGCCGGCCTTCAACGTCTCGAAGCGCACCGCGCCGGTCATCGATTCGAAGATGGTGCGCCCGTCGAACGGGAACGCCTCTTCCTGCGGATCGAGGATCTGCAGCATCGCGCCTTTCACGCCGCGGTCGGCGGCCTCGGTCAGCGCGGCCTCGACGGGCGCGAGGTCGCCGAGGAAGTCCGACAGGAACACCGCGCGCGAATGACCGGGCATCCCCTGCGCGTCGGGGGCGCCATAGTCCGCCACCCCTTCCGAGCCGAGCGCCGTCGCGAGCCGCAGCAGCTGCACCTGGCCGCCGCGCGGCGGGGCGTCGAGGCCCGTGAGACCCACGCGCTCGCCGCCGCGGATCAGGAGCACCGCCAGCGCCAGCGCGAGGAGCCGCGCGCGGTCGGCCTTCGCGGGCCGGCCCGGATCGCCCGAAAACGTCATCGCGCGCGCGTCATCGACCCACAGGAGCACCGACTGCGCCGCCTGCCATTCCTTCTGGCGCACGAAATGCGCGTCGGACCGGCCGGAGCGGCGCCAGTCGATCACGCGCGCCTCGTCGCCGTAGCCGGCCGGGCGATATTGCCAGAACTCGTCGCCGAGCCCCGCGCGCCTCCGTCCATGCGCCCCGAGGATGACGTTGGCGGCAAGATGCTCGGCGTCGGCGAGGAGCGGCGGCAAGCCGCCCGCGAGGCCTTCGGCACGTTCGCGCAGGCTGGCGGGCGCGCCAGCGTTCACGCAGCCGCCTCGACCCGCGTCACGTCGGCGGCGACGGCGGCGATCAGGTCGCCGAGGCTCTCGCCCCGGGCGCGCGCCGCAAAGCTCAGCGCCATGCGGTGCCCGAGGACGGGCGCCGCCATGGCCAGCACATCGTCGGCCGAGGGCACCAGCCGCCCGTCGAGGAGCGCGCGTGCCCGCACCGTCAGCATCAGCGCCTGCGCCGCGCGCGGCCCCGGACCCCATGACACAGCGGCGTTGACGCGCGGCTGCGCCTCGGGCTCGCCCGGCCGGCACGCGCGCACCAGATCGAGGATCAGCGCCATCACCGCGTCGCCGACCGGCATCCGCCGCAGCACCCGCTGTGCCGCGAGCAGCTCGTCCGTCGTGAACACCGCCGTCGCCGCGCCCTCCGCGACACCCGTGGTCGCGACGAGGATGTCGCGCTCCGTCGCACGGTCGGGATAGTCCACGAGGATCTGCACGAGGAAGCGGTCGAGCTGCGCCTCGGGGAGCGGGTACGTGCCCTCCTGCTCGATCGGGTTCTGCGTCGCGAGCACGTGGAACGGTCGCCCGAGCGGACGGTGCTGGCCCGCGATCGTCACCTCGCGCTCCTGCATCGCCTGCAGAAGCGCGGACTGCGTGCGCGGGCTGGCGCGGTTGATCTCGTCGGCCATCAGGAGCTGGCAGAAGATCGGCCCCTCGATGAACCGGAACGCGCGGTCACCGGCCGCCCCGGTCTCGAGCACCTCGGAGCCGAGGATGTCCGCCGGCATCAGGTCGGGCGTGAACTGGATCCGGCTGCCCTGGAGCCCCAGAACGGTGGAAAGGGTATCCACGAGCCGCGTCTTGCCGAGCCCCGGCAGGCCGATGAGGAGCCCGTGGCCGCCGCACAGGATCGCGGTCAGCGTCAGGTCCACCACGCGGGTCTGGCCGATGAAGCGGCGGTTGATGCTCGCCTTCGCGGCGGCGAGCCGGTCGCCCAGCGCCTCGATCTCGGCGACCAGCGCGCCTTCGGATTCGAGTTCCTTGGCCATGACAACTCCGCTCGGGGGGACTAGCGTGCAGTAGACCAACCTATGGCGGCAGGCACAAATGGCAAAACCGGCACCGCCACAAAAGATCGTGACCCCCAGCGCCGAGGGCCTCGCGGCGGCGGCGAAGGCGTCATCCGGCGCCAAAACGGGCGAACCGAAGCTGCCGCCGGTACATCTGTGGGATCCGCCCTTCTGTGGCGACATCGACATGCGGATCGCCCGCGACGGCACCTGGTTCCATGACGGCACCCCGATCGGCCGGCCGGCGATGGTCCGGCTCTTCGCCGGCATCCTGAAGCGGGAAGGCGAGGACTACTTCCTCGTCACGCCCGTCGAGAAGGTGGGGATCCGCGTCGACGACGCGCCGTTCCTCGCGGTGGACGTCGAGGCGACGGGCGCGGGCGAGGGCCAGGCGCTGCACTTCGAGACGCTCACCGGCGAGCGGATGACCGCAGGGCCCGAGCACCCGATCCGCGTCGAGACGCGCGACGGTGCGCCTGCGCCCTACGTGCTCGTCCGCACCAACCTCTGGGCGCTCATCGATCGCAAGAGCTTCTACCGCCTCGCCGAGCTCTGCGTGCCGGGCGCTGGGGGCCGGGACGGCGTGTGGTCGGGCGGCGTGTTCTTTCCGCTGGAGATCGCCTGACCGCGGCGCAGACGCCCGCTTCGCAGGCCGCCGCAGATGTGTTAACATTTTTCACGGACCCGTATTTTCGAGTCGCAAAGCGCTTTTTGACCAACCTCATTTTTGGAGATAGCCCCGTGATCAATTCCCATGCTCTTGCCTGCCTCGCCGCCGGCCTTCTCTGGACCGGCGCCGCCTCCGCGGCCACATCCGTGAACGACGACTTCGACGCCGGAATTGGCACCTGGGTCGGCAACACGTCGGAAACGACGGTCTTCTTCCAGCCGTTCAACGGCAACCCCGGCGGTTTTCTGGCGACCGACAGCGGACTCGACAGCGTGTTCGGCGTCACCGGCGCGCAGAACAAGGCCGCGGCGTATACCGGGATCTACGCGCCGGGCGTCTGGGGCATCTCCTTCGACCTGAACTACGGAGAGAACATCAGTCTGGACAGCAGCTGGCTGCGCTTCCGGTATCAGGACGCGACGTTCAATGGCTGGCACTACGTCGTGGACACGGCACCGCTGCCCGACAGCCTGTGGCACCCGTATTCGGTCAGCTTCGACACCCGCTGGGACGACGCGACAGCCGAGGCCAACGGCTGGGTGCAGGAGGCGTTCTCCCCGAATTTCAGCACGCTCTGGACCGATGTCTATTCCGCCGAAGTGCGCCTGCCCGGCTCCGGGGCCCTGGGCGTCGGCATCGACAACTACGCGGCGACCGCCCCTGCTGCCGTGCCGCTGCCCGCTGCCGGCGCGCTGCTCGCGGCGAGCCTCGGCGCCGCGGGGCTGCTGCGCCGCCGCAGGGTTTGACACGCCCGGCCTCTCGCGCCAACCTCCCCGGGCCTGACCGGGGAGGCCCCATGCCGAAACCACTCGCGCTCATCGTCGGCGTCGGCGACGGGCTTTCGGCCTCGCTTGCACGCGCGTTCGCCGCCGCCGGCCACGACCTCGCGCTCGTCGCGCGCGACGTCTCGAAGCTCGCCGATCTCGCCGCGGCCACGGGCGCCGACACCCACGCCGCGGACGCGAGCGACCCCGGCGCCGTCGCGGCGCTCTTCGCCGCCCTGCCGCGCGCGCCGCGCGTGGTCGTCTACAACCCGTCGGCGCGAAGCCGCGGGCCGATCACCGACCTCGACCCCGCCGACGTGCGCCGCGCGCTCGACGTCACCGCGTTCGGCGCCTTCCTCGTCGGCCAGGGAGCCGCGCGCGCCATGCTCGCCGCTGCACCGCAGGACGGCATGTGCGGCACGATCCTCTTCACCGGCGCCTCGGCGGGCGTGAAGGGCTTCCCGCAGTCCGCCCCCTTCGCGATGGGCAAGTTCGCGCAGCGCGGCCTCGCGCAGTCGATGGCACGCGAGCTGCACCCGCAGGGCATCCACGTCGCGTGGATCAACATCGACGGCGCGATCCGCAACCCCGGCCGCAGCGAGCCCGCGGACGCGCCGGACTCGATGCTCGACCCCGACGCGATCGCGCAGACCTACCTTGCGCTCGCAGCGCAGCCGCGCTCGGCCTGGTCCGAGGAGATCGCCCTCCGCCCTTGGGTCGAGCGCTTCTGACCGCTCAGTGCGCCTCGGCCCAGTTGGCGCCCGAACCCGCATCCACGACAAGCGGCACCGCAAGGCGCACGACCGGGTCCGCGGCGCCCTCCATCACCTCGCGGACGCGCGCCACCGTCGCGTCCACCGCGTCCTCGGCGACCTCGAAGATCAGCTCGTCATGGACCTGCAGCAGCATCCGCGCCGGCAGCCCCGCGATGGCGGCGGGCATACGCACCATCGCGCGGCGGATGATGTCGGCGGCGGTGCCCTGGATCGGCGCGTTGATCGCGGCGCGCCGCGCGAAGCCCGCGGTCGGGCCCTTGGCGTTGATCTCGGGCGTGTTGATCCGCCGCCCGAAGAGCGTCGCCACATGCCCGTGCTTCCGCGCGAAGGCCACCGTCGCGTCCATGTAGCCGCGGATGCCGGGAAAGCGCTCGAAATAGCGGTCGATGAAGCCCTGCGCCACGTCGCGCGGGATGCGGAGGTTGCGCGCGAGCCCGAAGCCCGAGATGCCGTAGATCACCCCGAAGTTGATCGCCTTCGCCTGCCGTCGCACCATCGGGTCCATGCCCTCGAGCGGCACGTTGAACATCTCCGCGGCCGTCATCGCATGGATGTCGAGCCCGTCGCGAAAGGCCTCGCGAAGCGCCGGGATGTCGGCGATATGAGCGAGGATGCGAAGCTCGATCTGGCTGTAGTCGAGGCTGACGAGCCGGTGGCCCGGAGCCGCCACGAAGGCCTCGCGGATGCGCCGGCCCTCTTCCGTCCGCACTGGGATGTTCTGCAGGTTCGGGTCCGTCGATGCGAGCCGACCGGTGTTCGCCCCGGCAATCGAGTACGAGGTATGGACGCGGCCGGTGTCGGGGTGGACGTGGTCCTGCAGCGCGTCGGTGTAGGTGGACTTCAGCTTCGAGATCTGCCGCCAGTCGAGCACCCGCGCGGGGAGGTCGTGGCCCTCGGCGGCGAGATCCTCGAGCACGTCCGCGCCGGTCGCATAGGCGCCCGTCTTGCCCTTCACGCCGCCCTGCAGGCTCATCCGGTCGAAGAGGATCTCTCCGAGCTGCTTCGGCGAGCCGATGTTGAAGCTGCCGCCCGCGAGCTCGTGGATCTCCGCCTCGAGGGCGCCCATCTTCTGCGCGAAGGCGGCCGACATGCGGCTCAGCACGTCGCGGTCCACCCTCACGCCCGCCATCTCCATCTCGGAGAGCACCGGCACCAGCGGGCGCTCGAGCGTCTCGTAGACGGTCTGCACGCGCGCGCGGTGCAGCTGCGGCTTCAGGAGCTGCCAGAGCCGGATGGTGACGTCGGCGTCCTCGGCGGCATAGGGCACGGCATCGGCGATCGGCACGCGGTCGAAGTTGATCTGCGCCTTGCCGCCGCCGAGAAGCGACTTGATCGGGATCGGCGCGTGCCCGAGATAGCGCTCCGAGAGCGCGTCCATGCCGTGATTGTGCAGCCCCGCATGAAGCGCGTAGGACATCAGCATGGTGTCGTCGATGGGTGCCACGCGGATGCCGTGGCGGGCGAGTATCTTCGCGTCGTACTTGAGGTTCTGGCCGATCTTCAGGATCGCCGCGTCCTCCAGCACCGGCTTCAGGAGCGCCAGCGCCGCGTCCATCGGCATCTGGCCCGCCGCGAGCGCCGCCGGCCCGAAGAGGTCCGCCCCGTCGCGGTGCTGGAGCGGGACGTAGGCCGCGACGCCGGGCTCGAGCGCCAGCGAGATGCCCACGAGATCGGCGCGCATCTCGTCGAGGCTCGTGGTCTCGGTGTCGATCGCGACGTGGCCCACCTCGCGGATCACGGCGATCCAGCGCTCGAGGCTCTCGGCGTCGGCGATGGTGGCGTAGGCGTCGCGGTCGAAGGGCACCGCCTCGACGATGGGCGCGCCCGCCGCGGCGGCCTCCTCGGCGAGCGGCTCCGGCACGCCGAAGCGCTCCGCCACGCGCTTGGTGATGGTGCGGAACTCCATCTGGCCGAGGAAGCCCAGAAGCCGCTCCGCGTCCGGCGCCTGCACCTCGAGCGTCTCGAGCCCGATGTCGAGCGGCATGTCGCAGCTGAGCTCCACGAGCCGGCGCGAGATGCGGACCTGCTCGGCATGCGCGATGAGCGTCTCGCGGCGCTTGGCCTGCTTGATCTCGCCCGCGCGCGCGAGGAGCGTCTCGAGATCGCCGTATTCCTGGATCAGGAGCGCCGCCGTCTTGATCCCGATGCCGGGTGCGCCCGGCACGTTGTCCGTCGGATCGCCCGCGAGCGCCTGCACGTCCACCACGCGGTCGGGGAACACGCCGAACTTCTCGAACACCTCGTCGCGCCCGATGCGGCGGTTCTTCATCGGGTCGAGCATCTCCACCCCGTCGCCGACGAGCTGCATCAGATCCTTGTCGGACGAGATGATCGTCACCCGCCCGCCCGCTTCGCGCGCCCGGCAGGCGAAGGTCGCGATGATGTCGTCGGCCTCGAAGTCCTCGATCTCGATGCAGGCGATGTTGAACGCCCGCGTCGCCTCGCGCGTCAGCGGGAACTGCGGGCGCAGATCCTCCGGCGGCTCGGGGCGGTGCGCCTTGTAGTCGGGGTAGATGTCGTTGCGGAAGGTCTTCGACGAGAAGTCGAAGATCACCGCGGCATGCGTCGGCGCGTCGGGGCCCGAGTTCCCCTCGACGTAGCGCAGCAGCATGTTGCAGAACCCCGCGACCGCTCCCACCGGCAGCCCGTCCGACTTCCGCGTGAGCGGCGGCAGGGCGTGGTAGGCGCGGAAGATGAACGCCGAGCCGTCGATGAGGTGGAGGTGGTGCCCCTTGCCGAAGCCCGCGTCCGGCATCAGCCGCGCACGTCGAAGTTCGCTTCCGGGTCCGCGGCGAAGCTCTCGTGGACGTAGCGCTTGTCGCAGTAGCCGCACTCGACGTAGCCGCGCTCGTGCGAGATCGACAGCCACACCCGCGGATGCCCGCCCGTCGCCCCGCCGTCGCAAGCGACCTTCCAGGCGGTCACGATCTCGGTCTCGGGAGGGGGATAGAGCATGGGCGGCCTCGCTTCGGATGCGCGGACCCTAGCAAGCGCGGCGGGTCGAGGGAAGCGGCGCTACCCGCGGTCGATGCGCGCCTGGAAGCAAGTGTTCGACGCGGAGCGGAGGTGGACGTAGGCGACCTCGGGCCGGGCGAGCAGCGCCTCGGCACGGGCCGGGATCGTCTCCGTCGGGACCACGCCGCCGGTGCCGGAGACGATCCGGTCGTCCGGCCCGTAGCCGCGCAGGATGTAGCCCGGGCTGTCGAGCATGTCGGGGAGGCCGTCCTTCGGCTCGGGCGGCTTGCAGGCCGCGGGGTCGGCGCAGAGGAAGATCGGCCCCGTCTCGGCGTAGGGCTGCAGCGCCGGGAACGGCCGGTAGGCGAGGACGAGGTAGTCGGCGCCGGCCGGCACCTGGCGCAGGCAATGCCGGCACGGCACGCCGTCGCCGTCCGAGACGCGGCGCTCGGCCGCCTGCCCGTAGGCGTCGGGGCCGCCCGCCTGCAGCGCGCGCGCGGCGTCGGTCGGGATCGGGGTGAAGGCGATGGTCATGGCGGCGCTCCTCGGCTGGCCCCCCGGACATGCCCCGCGCAGGTCCGTGCCGCGACCCGGAAGCTGCGGGTTCAGCCCGCCAGAAGCGGCCCGAGCGGCCTCCCGCCCAGCACGTGAACATGCATGTGCGGCACCTCCTGGTGCGAGTCGGGCCCGGCGTTCGACAGCACCCGGTAGCCGCCGCCGCCCGTCCCCGGCGCCACCCCGAGGAGCCCCGCCACCCGCGCCACGGCGCGCGCGAAGTCGGCGATCTCGGCGTCGCTCGCGGCCTCGGCGAAATGGTCCCAGGTGACGTAGGGCCCCTTCGGGATCACCAGCGCGTGCTCGGGCGCCTGCGGGCGGATGTCGCGGAACGCGAGGCTCATCGGCGTCTCGAGAAGCGTCTCGGACGGGATCTCGCCGCGCAGGATGCGGGCGAAGATGTTCGTGGCGTCGTAGGCATAGGGCATCGGCGCGCTCCTCCTGCCCGTCAGTCGGCGAAAAGATCGCCCGAGGCAAGCACGGCGCGCGCCGCCGCCTCCGACCCGAGGACGTGTCCGAGGGCCGTCGCCTGCGCCTCGGGAGGGTCCGTCTCCACCACCCGCGTGTGGCCCGGCAGCCCCGCCGCGCCCAGCCGATCGCTCTCGGCGGCAATCTCGCGCGCGAGCACCCGTCGCAGGGTCTCGTGATCCGAGACGCCCTCGTCCGACACCAGCCCGAGCCGGAGCGCGTGGTCGTCGAGGTCGCGCGGGGTGTAGCGCGGCACGAGTTCCAGCACCCGCACCCCGGCCCTGGACGAGGCGAGATCGCGCAGGATGTCGAGCCGCGCCGGATCGAGGCAGAGCGCCAGCCGATCGGTCCCGAGCGCCTCGAAGAGCAGCCGCACCAGCGCCCGCCGGTGGCGGCTCAGCTTGTCGATCCCGGTCTCGATCCCGCCCATCTGCGGCAGCGGCGTCGCGGCATCGTCGAAGAGATACCCCACGCCCGGCACCTCGAGCCGCGCCAGCACCCGCAGCCCGACGTGCCACTTCTTGCACGTCACCAGCAGCAGCGCCTGCCCCGACCGTGGCCCCGCGCCCTCCTCCCAGGCGCGCGGCCCGAACCTGCGCCCCTCGCGCCCGGCCCGCGTCAGGAACGCATGGAGACGCCGTCCGTCGCTCCCCGCCGGGAGCACGTGGTCCGGCCCGGTCCAGAGGTCGCCCAGCCGCGCCCTGAGCGCGCGTGCGTCGCGCGACACCTTGCGGGCGAACCACTGCGGCTGGCCCAAGAGGAGGTCGTGATGGTCGTCGTGGAACACCACCGGCATCCCGTAGTCGGAAAACATGAGGAACGTCGGCGGCGCCGAGGCAATCTCGCGCCCCGGCACGAGATGCCGCACCAGCGTCTGGAAGAAGGTCTCGTCGGGGATCCACGTCCGGCGGAAGAACCGCCCCACGTCGGGTCGCGCCGCCATGAAGCCGAGCACCGCCTCCACCGTCGTTCGGCGCAGGCACCACCACTGCGAGCCGACCATCGGCACGATCCCCTCCGGTGTCCGCCGCGCCAGCCCCAGCCGCTGCTGCACCCCCAGCGCCGCGTAGAAGAGCCGCCGCTGCCGGCGTTCGTTGAAGTAGTGCCGGTACACCAGCCGCTCGGCGCGGAGCCCCGTGCGGATCCATCCCGAGGCATGGAAATCGACCGCTTCGATCCGGTCGCAGGGCACCGCGTCCAGCGCCGCATGGAGCCGCGCCGCGGGCTTGATCGGCAGGCAGTCGCCCGAGAGGAGGTAGAGGTGCGTCGCGTCCGGAAAGGCATCGAGCGCCAGCCGCGCAGAGGCCAGCGTCGCCGCGACGAGGCTCCAGTCTCCCCAGCCGCCCTTCACCCGACCGCGCACGAGCGCCACCCCCGGCACCTCCGCAAGCCCCGCGGCAACCGCCGCAAAATCCGCCCGCGGCATCCGCGCATCGACATGCACCGCCACCGCATCGCCCGCCGCCGCAAGCCGCGTGGCCTGCGCGATGATCCCCGCGGGGTCGTCATGGACGAGAAGAAGAAAGGCGATCCGGGCCAAGGCACACCGATCGGAGGTTGCAGAGCCCGATGAATAGCCCGATCACGGGCGCCGGGCACAGGCTTTCTTGCCCGGCACGAGGCGCCGATGGGCTTTCCCGGGACCTGGATGACGACGAGCGGGAGCATGATCTACCGCGTGGTGCCGAAATGCGCCTGCTCGGCGATCGGCCAGATCATGTACCGCTCCGATCACGCCGCATGGTTCGACGGCGACATCCACGACGCGGACGCCGGCCTGCACAAATGGGCCTTCGAGGCGAGCCAGCCCGTCATCGAGGCCGCCGTCACGGGGCACGCGACCTTCGCCTTCACCGCCGTCCGCAACCCCTACGCGCGGATCCTGTCGGCCTACTTCGACAAGATCTGCGGCGTCCAGAGGAACGGCAAGCGCTACCGTGGCAACCTCGTCCCGATGCTGGCGCAGAAGTACGGCATCTCGGTCGAGGGCGACTTCGACCAGGTCGCGAGCTTCCGGCGCTTCGTCCTCTTCGCCCGCGACACCATCCGGTTCCGCAAGCCGATGGAGCCCGACATCCACTGGTCCGCGATGTCGGGCCACATCGGCACCTACATCGCCGGCGGCGGGCGTTACGACCTCATCTTCCCCACCGAAGCGTTCGACGCCGGCATGGCGGCCGTCCTCGCCCGCACGCCGGTGCTGCATCCCGTCGACCTCGCCGCGATGCCGCGCTTCAACGACAGCGCCGGCCACGGTCCCGCGCGGGCGCATCCCGTGGCCGAGTATTTCGACGATCTGACGCGCCACCTCGTGTGGGAGATCTACAAGCGCGACTTCCAGCTCTTCCGCTACGACCCGCAGGATCCGGGCCGCGCCGCACCTGTCGCCGCCATCGACCTCGACGAGGTCCACGCCAAGCTCGGCCGACCCTAGCCCCCCGTTTGCGCCCCCCCGTTTCGCGCTCCCCGTCCGCGCCCCCTGCTCGCGCCCGCAGGGCGCGCCCGGCCCAAAGCCAAGGGCCCGTCAGGGCCCGCGGGTGCGGGAGGCCCCCGAGCCCGGGGAAGCGCCTACTCCGCCACCAGCTTTGCCGCCGCGAAGAGGGCCATGAGGTCCGCCTCGGGGCGCGCGCCGAAATGCCCGATCACCTCCGCCGCCGCGATGCAGCCCATCCGCCCCGACGTGGCGAGATCGGCCCCCGTCGCGAGACCGTAGAGAAAGCCCGCCGCGAAGAGGTCGCCTGCCCCCGTGGCGTCCACCGGCACCACCGCCCGCACCGGCACCTCGACGCGGCGACCGTCGCCGATCAGGACCACGTCCGCGCCCGACCTCGTGCAGACCACGAGCCCGCACTCTGCCGCCGCCGCCGCGAGCGCCGCGTCGAGGTCCGCCGTCTGGTAGAGACTGCGCCATTCGTCCGCGTTGCCGATCACGTAATCCATCGCCTCGCTCACCAGCCGGCGGAAGTCGTGCCGGTGCCGCTCGACGCAGAACGGGTCCGAGAGCGCGATCCCCGCCCGCCCGCCCGCGGCGTGGCAGGCCGCCGCCGCGGCCTCGAACGCCGCCTTGCCGCCCGGCTTGTCGTAGAGGTAGCCCTCGAGGAACAGGAAGTCCGCCTCGCCCGCCGCCCCGCCCGACACGTCGTCGAGGCCGATCTCCGCCGAGATGCCGAGGTAGGTGTTCATCGACCGCTCGCCGTCCGGCGTCACGAAGATCATCGACCGCGAGGTCGGCAGCGCCGCCCCCGCCACCGGCGGATTGACGAACTCGGTCCCCCCCGCCGCCATCGCCTCGACGTAGAACCGCCCCAGCGCATCGTCGCGGACCCGCCCGATGAAGGCCGTCGCGAGCCCGAGGGTGCCGAGCCCCGCGAGCGTGTTCGCGACCGACCCGCCCGGCGCCTCGCGCCTCCCCCGCATCGCGCCGTAGAGCACTTCCGCACGCTCGCGCTCGACGAGCTGCATCACCCCCTTCCCGATCCCCATGAGATCGAGGAAGCGGTCGTCGGCCTCGCTCAGCACGTCGACGATGGCATTGCCGATCCCGACGACACGGTACCGCTTCATGCCGTCTTCTCCTCGTAAAGGCACAGGTCGGCGATCCCGCAGGCCGCGCACTTCGGCTTCCGCGCCACGCAGGTGTAGCGCCCATGCAGGATGAGCCAGTGATGCGCGCGGGTCTGGAACGCCGCCGGCACGTTGTCCTCGATGGCGCGCTCGACCGCGAGCGGGTCCGCTCCCGGGGCGATGCCGGTGCGGTTGCCGACGCGGAACACATGCGTGTCGACCGCCTGCGCCGGCAGCCCGAAGCCCGCGTTGAGGACCACGTTGGCCGTCTTGCGCCCCACCCCCGGCAGCGCCATCAGCGCCGCGCGCGACGAGGGCACCGCGCCGCCGTGCTCGGCCACCAGCTTCGCCGACAGCGCCAGCACGTTGGCCGCCTTGGTCCGGTAGAGCCCGATCGAGCGGACGTGCCCGGTGATCGCCTCAAGCCCCAGCGCCACCATCGCCGCGGGCGTCGGCGCCGCGGCGAAGAGCGCCGGCGTCGCGCGGTTCACGCCCGCGTCGGTCGCCTGCGCCGACAGCACCACCGCGACGAGGAGCGTGAACACGTTGACGCTCTCGAGCTCGCCCTTGGGCGCGGGGTCGGCGGCCTGGAAGCGCGCGAAGACCGCGTGCATCGCGGCATGGTCGAGCTGGCGTGTCATGGGGGCTCCCATGCCCGCTCGGCGCCGCGTCGGCAAGCCGCGAGCGGCCAATCCCGCACGAACCGGGTCGCGCGGCGCCGATCGCGCGCTTAACCTCGATCCCGAAGGAGACCGGCGATGCGCGACGAGACCGACACCCCCGCCTACCATTACGGCGTCATCGCCCGCGCCCTCGCGCGCATCGACGGGCCCGACGGCCGCGCACTCGGGCTCGACGATCTCGCGGCCGCGCTCGACATGTCGCCGGCGCACTTCCAGCGCGTGTTCAGCCGCTGGGTCGGTGTCTCGCCGAAGCGCTACCAGCAGTACCTCACCCTCGGCCACGCCCGCGACCTGCTCGCCCGCCGCTTCACCGTGCTCGAGGCCAGCGCCGAAGTCGGCCTGACCGGTGGCGGGCGGCTCCACGACCTCTTCCTGCGCTGGGAGGCGATGAGCCCCGGCGACTATGCCCGCGGCGGCGCGGGCCTCGTGATCCGCTACGGCTGGTTCGATACGCCCTTCGGCGAGGCGCTCGCGATGGCGACCGGCCGCGGCCTCTGCGGCCTCGCCTTCGCCGCCGAGACCGGCCGCGACGCCGCCTTCGCCGACATGGCCGCCCGCTGGCCCGCCGCACGGTTCGAGCCCGACCGCGACGGCATCGCGGGCCTCGTCGAGCCTGCGCTCGGCGGCACCGGGGGGCAGCTCCACCTCATCGGCGCGCCGTTCCAGATCAAGGTCTGGGAGGCGCTCCTCGCGATCCCCTCGGGCCACGTGACCACCTATTCCGACATCGCCGCCCGCATCGGCAGCCCCCGCGCCGTGCGCGCCGTCGGCACCGCCGTGGGCCGCAACCCGGTGAGCTGGCTGATCCCCTGCCACCGCGCGCTCCGCAAGTCCGGCGGCCTCGGCGGCTACCACTGGGGCCTGCCGGTCAAGCGCGCCATGCTCGCCTGGGAAGCCGCCCGCGCCGATGCCGCGGACGCGGGTCTGTCCGAGGCGGGGTGAGGGCGCCCGCCGTCGCAGGATGGCGCAGGTCGACGGGCTGCGCCGTCGAAGGAGCAGCGCCACATGTCCATCGGCACATGCGCTCGCTCGTTCAATGACGCCGCACGTACCGTCCGTCCGCCTCGAGCCGAGAAACGCATCGGTCTGAACGGGACCGATGGAGGCAACGGGCACCCGCCACTCGGCCTGCCCCGAAGCGGCACACCCCGGGCTTTCGCTGCAGCGGCCTCGAACCTCCGCTTGATCTGATCGACCAAAGCCGTTCCAGGCTTGTCCACCGCTACCTTCACCCTTGATCGGGGGCGCGCAGACGCGGGGCGAAGAGGATTGCGAGCACGATCAGCACGGCGAGAACGAGGAACGACAGCCGCATCCCGGCGACCTCTGCCGCAAATCCGATGGTCGGCGGGCCGAGGAGCATCCCGCCGTAGCCCAAGGTCGCGACGCTCGCGAGGGCCGGCCCGGGAGCGACGTCGGGATCGCGCGCCGCGCGCGAGAAGACGAGCGGCATGACGACGGCATAGCCCACCCCCATGAGCGCGAAGCCCGTCAGTACGACCAGGACCGTCTGGCCGAGGATCGCCAGCATGATCCCCACCAGCGCGGTGACGGCGCTCGCGCGGGTCGTCGCGGCGGCACCGAACCGGTCGACGGCGATCCCGCCCGACAGTCGAGTGAGGACCATGGCGATGCTGAAGACCGCGTAGCCGAGCGCGGCCTGCGCCTCGCTCGCCCGAGCCGCGAGGCGCAGGAAGACCGCGCTCCAGTCAGCCATGGCTCCCTCGCCCATCGAGACGGCGAACGCGACGAGGCCGACCAGCGCGAGCGTCGGCGACGGCCATGCGACGAGCGGCCTCTTCTCGCCCTCGGCCCCCATGATGCGCTCGCCCGCCGCTCGAACCATCACCGCCAGTGCCAGGGCCCCGCCGACGCCTGCGACGAGGACGAAGTGCGAGGTTGGCTGCAAGCCCACCCGCAGGGCCGCGTAGCCCGAGGCCGCCCCGATGCCTGCCCCGAGGCTGAACATCGCGTGGAAGACGGACATCGTGCTGCGCCGGGTCCGCGTCTCCACCTCGGCGCCCCACCCGTTCATCGACACGTCCATCGCGCCATGAAGCGCGCCGAAGACGAGGAGCGCGAGGCCCAAGGCGAGTGCCGTGGGCGCCACGGCCAGCACCACGAGCGCAGGCACGTAGGCGCAAGAGCAGCGAATCGTCAGCCGCTCCGCGCCCCACTTCTCGGAGAGCGCGCCCGCGATGGGGAACGAGATGATCGCGCCTCCGGCGAGCGCCAGGAGCAGCAGTCCGAGCGCGCCGGGAGCCAGGTCGAAACCCTCCTTGAAGGCGGGCACGCGGGAGGCCCAGGCGCCAAAGAGGAGCCCGTTGAGGGCGAAGGCCGCGACGACGGCGCGCCAGCCCGCATCCGAGCGCAGCGGTGTGCGCGTAAGCCGGGCCGCATCAGACATGCAGCACCTCGATGCCCGCAGTCTCGAACGGCACGAGGGCAGGTGCCTCGGCGTCCGCCACGAGCACGTCGATCTCGTCCGAGGCAAGCACCCGATGCCGTCCGCGCCGGTCCATCCTCGACGCGGAGGCCACGACGGCTGCGCGTGCGGCGGCCTGCGCCATCGCGCGCTTCGCCCCTGCCTCGCCCGCGTCCTCGGCGCTCGAGCCGAACTCGGGCCAGAAGCCGCAGGCCCCGAGGAAGCAAAGGTCGGCGGCGCTGTCCCCGACGACCCGCTCGGCCTCCCCACCGGCGATCATCGCGCCCGCGAGGCGGGGCGCGCCGCCGATGAGGCGCGCGCGGGCGCCCCGGTACAGCGCGGCGAGCGCAACCGAGGGCGGGGACAGCCGTGCGGCGATGGCGTTCATCGTCCTGCCGGCGTCGAGAAGGATCATGGCCGGTTCCGGGATCAGCCGCACGGCGCGCTCCGCCAGGGCGTCGAGAGACGGGTCGGGATCACCCGCGCGCGTGACGCAGGACCGAGCCGCAGCACGTGTCGGCATCGCACCCCCGCACCCGCGCGCACGCGGCCCTGCCGCTCCAGCGCGATGAGATCGCGCCGAACGGTAACGATGGAGACACCGAGACCTTCGGCGAGAGAAGCGGCAACGAGAAGACCTCCCGATGCCGATCGCTCGCGGAGCACATGGTAGCGGGTTTGCGGGTCGTTCAGATCGATCATGCAGACTTCATGCCGTGTCTTGCACGTTTTTGCGATCCTTGCATTGGGTAGCCGCTCTTTCGGCGCAGGGTGCCTCGCGCGCGCTCACGGCAGAACGGCAGTGGCATCCCGGCAGCGACGCGGCCCGGGCGCGGGGTCGTCGAACCGTGCGACGCGGGACGTCCGCTCTCGCCGGCCCGTGTCCGCACCGACCTTGCGGGGGCACCGGCGTGGACGTAGGCTTGGGCGTCACGACATCGCACGAGGCTGACCCATGCGCCGGACCGTTCCCATCTTCGCCCTCACGCTCGGCGCGCTGGCGCTCGCCGGCTGCAGCGATCCCTCGGGCTACAACGGCGGCTATGCCGGCGGGCCGCAGGACAACAGCCGCGCGCGCACCGGGGCCATCGCGGGCGCGCTTCTCGGCGGTGTCGCGGGATCGCGGACGCGGGGCGACAGCCGGCTCCTCAACGCCGCGGTCGGCGCGGGCCTCGGCGCCGCGGTCGGCGGCTCGATCGGCACGCTCCTCGACCGCCAGGCGGCGGACCTTCGCTCGAGCGTCAACAACCCCAACGTCGCGATCACCAACACCGGCCGCGAGCTCATCGTCACGCTGCCGCAGGACATCCTCTTCGCCACCGACAGCGCCGCGGTGCGCCCGGACCTGCAGTACGACCTGCAAGCCGTCGCCGGGAGCCTCCTGCGGTACCCCGACAGCACCATCGTCATCGCGGGGCATACCGACAACACCGGCGCCGCGGCCTACAATCAGGATCTGTCGCAGCGCCGCGCGCAGTCGGTCGCGTTCGTGCTCGAGGGCGCCGGCGTGCCGCGCGGACGCATCCAGGCGTTCGGCCGCGGCGAGGACCAGCCGGTCGCGTCGAACCTCACACCGCAGGGCCGGGCGCAGAACCGCCGCGTCGAGATCGTGATCCGCCCGAACCGCTGACGGCGCGCCGGACAGATCGTCGCACCTGCGCGACCTGTCCGCAATCGCACCTAGACCCTGACAACGGCCAGAAGCGGCCGCGCTAATGGGGACGGTCGCATGGGGATATCGGAGCGGCTCGACATCGTCGGGGTCACACGGGCGTTCGGCCCGCTCAGGGCGCTCGACGAGGTGTCGCTCGATGTGGCTCCGGGCGAGTTCGTCTCCATCCTCGGGCCGTCCGGCTGCGGCAAGTCCACGCTCCTGAGAACCATCGCGGGGCTCGAGGCGGCCGACAGCGGCACGATCCGCCTCGGCGGCACCCCGATCGAAGGGCTGCGCCCGAAGGACCGCGAGATCGCCTTCGTGTTCCAGTCCTACGCGCTCTACCCGCATCTGACCTGCCGCGCGAACATCGCGGCCCCCCTGGCGATGCGGGAGCTATCGGGCTGGGGTCGCGCGCCGCTCCTGCACCGCCTCGTCCCCGGCGCCCGTCGCATCCGCGCCGGCATCGACGCCCGGGTGGAGGCGATCGCGGCGCAGCTGCAGATCACCGACTTCCTCGACCGCCGGCCCTCGGCGCTCTCGGGCGGCCAGCGCCAGCGCGTCGCCCTCGGCCGCGCGCTCATCCGCGAGCCGAAGCTGTTCCTCCTCGACGAGCCGCTCGCCAACCTCGACGCGGCGCTGCGGAACCGCACGCGGGGCGAACTCCACGACCTGCAGCGCCGCGTGGGCGCCACGACGCTCTTCGTCACGCATGACCAGTCCGAGGCGATGGCGATCTCGGACCGCATCGCGGTGATGTTCGCGGGCCGGATCGCGCAGGTCGGCACGCCCGATGACCTCTACCGCGCGCCGGCATCGCTCGCCGTCGCGCAATTCCTGTCGCAGCCGCACCTCAACGTCATCGACGCGAGCCTTGCCGCGCGCACGGTCCAGGCCGTCCGCGGCAAGCCGCTGCTGGCGTTCAACGGCGTCGTGGCTTTCCGCCCCGAGCACGCCTCCGTCCACCACGGCTCGCAGGGCGGCCTGCGCGCCACCGTCGAGCGCGCCGAGCACGCGGGCGCCGACGCGAACCTCTTCGTCCGCCTCGACGCCGACGGCACCGGCTGCGTCGTCCGCATCCCGTCGGGCGCCATCGCCGACTGGCGCCCCGGCGCCCCCGCGACGCTGCACTTCGACCCCGACGCCGCCTGGGTGTTCCCGCACCCGGACGGCGCCGAGGCCGACCGCAAGGTCGCCTGATGTCGGTCGTGGCGCTTCCCGGCACCGCCGCCGCGGCGGCGCCCGCGGGTGCGGTCGGCGCACGCCAGCAGGGCCGGGCCGGGATGCGCCTCGCGGCCCCCGCGGCGATCCTCCTCGTGCTCCTCCTGTTCCTGCCGTCGAGCGGCGTGCTCCTCCTCTCGCTCACCGACTACGAGTTCGGCATGGCGGGCTTCCGCTTCGTCGGGCTCGACAACTATGCCGAGATGCTGGCCGACCCGCGCTTCCGCGAGAGCGTCCGCAACACGCTCGCGTTCGTCGCCACCGTCGGGCCGCTCTCGGTCGGGCTCGGGCTCTTCCTTGCCATCCTGATCGAGGCGCAGGGCGCGCTCCGGGGCGTGTTCCGCACCGTCTTCTTCCTCCCCGTGACCGCCACGCTCGTCGCGATGGCGACGGCCTGGGAGGTCGTGCTGCACCCCACGTTCGGCATCGTGAACACCGTCCTCGCGATGGCCGGCATCGAGAAGCAGCGCTTCCTGTCGGACCCTACGCTGGCGCTCTGGTCGCTCGCCGCCATCGGCGTCTGGAAGCTCGCCGGCTACAACGTGCTCCTCTTCCTCGCCGGCATGGCCACGATCCCGCGCGACCTCTACGAGGCGGCGGCCGTCGACGGGGCGGACCGCGGCTGGCGGCGCTTCGCGCTCGTGACCTGGCCGATGCTCGGTCCGGTCACGCTCTTCGTCGCCGTCATCACGCTCATCCGCACCTTCTCGGAGTTCGAGACCGTCGCCGTGCTGACCCGCGGCGGCCCCAACGGCGCGACCTCGATGGTGCTCTACAGCCTCTACGAGGACGCGTTCCGGTTCTTCCGCATCGGCCTCGCCTCGGCGATCGCCGTGGCGTTCCTCGCCGTCGTGGCCGGCATCTCGATCCTCAAGGTCACGTTCCTCGACAAGCGCGTCCACTATGGGTGAGACGCTCGCGCGCCTGGGCGGCACCCTGTTCCTCGTCGTCGCGGCGGGGCTGACGCTCCTGCCCTTCGTCTACATGGTCGCGGTCTCGCTGGCGCCGCAGGGCATGGTCTACTCGGGCGCGCTCATCCCGGCGCCGAGCCTCGCCGCCGCGCGCGAGAACTACGCCTACGCGCTGACCGAGGTGCCGCTCCTGCGCTACCTTCTCAACGGGGTGATCGTCTGCGGTGCGATCCTCGCCGCGCAGATCGCCATCGCGGCACCCGCGGGCTACGCGCTCGCGAAGCTGCCGTTCCGCGGCCGCCCGGTGCTCTTCGGCGCCGTCGTGCTGGCGCTGATGATCCCGATGCAGGTGCCCGCGATCCCGCTTTACGTCGCCATCGCCTATGCGGGTCTGCTCAACACGTATGCCGCGCTGATCGTGCCGTTCGTCGTGTCGGCGTTCGGGATCTTCCTCTTCCGCCAGTTCTTCGCGGCCTACCCCGACGAGATTATCGACGCCGCCCGCCTCGACGGATTCTCGGAAATGGCGATCGTGTGGCGGCTGATGCTGCCCGCCGCCTGGCCCGCGGTCGCGGCCTTCGCCACGATCAGCGTCATCGCGCACTGGAACGACCTCTACTGGCCGCTCGTCGTCATCACCCGGTCGGAGATGATGACCCCGCCGCTCGGGGTCGCGGCGTTCCGCGCGGCGGGCGAGAACGGCGGCCACGTCGGCGCGCTGATGGCGGCGGGCGTGATGGTCACGGCGCCGCTCGTCGCGGGCTTCCTCGCCTTCCAGCGCCACCTCGTGCGCGGCCTCACGGTCGCGGCCGGCCGATAACCCTCACCAAGGAGACCATGATGAACGTGAAAGCCACGCTCTGCGGCCTGATGCTGGGCGCCGCCGCCCTGCCTGCGGGGGCGGTCGACCTGACCGCGCTCCATGCCTACGCCACCCATTCGGTGTGGCAGGAGGAGATCGCCAAGCGCTACATGGCCGACCACCCGGACGTGAAGATCACCTTCCAGGCCCCGGCGCAGACCTATGACGAGGCGCTCGTCTCGGTGATCCGGCAGAACCTGTCGGGCGACGCGCCGGACATCTTCTTCGTCGGCTCGCACCTGCTTCACGAGCTCGTCGAGCGCGGCATGGTCACGCCCATCGACGACCTCCTCGAGGGCAAGGATCTCGCCGCGTTGGGCTACGCGCCGGAGACGCTGGCGTTGGCGCAGGTGGACGGCAAGCAGTACGGCCTGCCCTGGACCAGCTCGACGCCGGTGACGTTCTACAACGCCGAGCTCGTCAAGCAGGCCGGCGGCGACCCCGACCACATCCCGACCGACTGGGACGGCCTCATCGCGCTCGCGGGCAAGGTGGACGCGCTCGGGCCCGACGTCATGGGCATGTACTGGGAGCTCGGCACCGACGACTGGATGACGCAGAACCTCCTCGCCTCGGCGCTGGTGCCGCCGATGAACGACGCGGGCACCGATGTCGCCTTCGACACGCCGGAGGGGCGGCGCGCCATCGACCTCTTCCACCGCTTCCACGCCGAGGGCGGGCAAGTGGCCATCGACCAGCCCTCCGCGCGCCAGCAGATGTACGCGGGCAAGATGGGCTTCTACTTCGTCTCGACCGCCGCCGTGCGCTCCTTCGGGCGCGAGATCGGCGACCGGTTCGACTGGCGCACCGCGCCGATCCCGACGCTGGTGCCGGGCGGCAAGGTGGTCTCGGGCGGCATGGCGGCGGTGATCCTGACCAAGGATCCCGAGAAGCGCCGCGCGGCCTTCGACTACATCCTCTTCGGCACCAACCCGGCGAGCCAGACGCTTGTCGTCGAGAGCACGGGCTACATGCCGGTCAACACGGGCGCGCTGGCGCCGGACCTTCTGGGCCAGTTCTACGCCGACAACCCGTCGTGGGAGACGAGCGCCGGGCAGATCGACCGCGCCAAGCCCTGGTTCGCCTGGCCGGGGCAGAACAGCGTCCGCATCGGGCAGGTCGTGCTCGACAACATGACGGCGCTCGCCAACGACCAGATGACGAGCGCGGAAACCGTCGACGCGATGGTCGCACAAATCCGCAAGCTGCTGCCGGAGTCCTGAGCCGGCGCGGGGCCGGAACCAAGCCGGCCCCGCGGCACGGGCTGCGGCCGATTATGGTCGACACCACCTCTGATTTGCATTAGCGGCACTCACTCCACCTTGACGCGAAGTGAACCATGTCTCTCGCCGCGCCTTTGCCCAATCCGCGCGTCGGCTGGATCGACAGCGCGCGCGGGCTCGCGATCTTGCTCGTGCCGCTCTGGCATGGCTACCTCACCGCCCGGATCGGCGGCGGCTTCCCGGATGGAGCGGCACTCGCGATCGACCTCGCGTCGGGTGCGCGGATCCCGGTATTCTTCCTCGCCTCAGGGATCCTCTTCGCGGGTCAGGTACATCGGCCCCTCGCGGAGATCGTCCGGCGGCGCATCCTCGTGCTCGTCTGGCTGCTGGCACTCTGGACGGTGGTCGGCAGCCTCGTGCAGAGCGTCGTGCCGCTCTACCCCTGGGACGACGACGATGCGCCGCTGCCGGGGCTTGCGCGCGCCGTCTTCGATCCGCAGGGCAACCTGTGGTTTATCTACGCGCTCCTCGTCTTCACCGTTGCCGCGGTTCTCGTCAGGCGCCTCAACGGACCCCTCCGCCTCGTCGCGGCATCGGCGATCTTCGCCGTGCTGATCGCCTACGACCAGATCTGGGACACGTTCCAGACGCGCAACATGGTGCAGTTCTATCCATTCTACATGGGCGGCCTCCTCGCGGCGGACGCGATCCGGGCCTTCGTCGCGAGCCCGAGGCGGGTGGTAGTCCTCCTCGCGTGCGGCATCATGGGGCTTGCCGCCGTGCGACTGCTCCCGTTGCCGTTTGCGCTCGACAAGGGGCTCGAGGGCCTCTTCGGGGTCGGGATCGGTCTGGCGGTCGCCGTCCGGGTCCAGGCCGTCCCGGTGATCGCATCCGCGCTCGCGGCGGCCGGCAAGCGGTCGCTCGACATCTACCTCGTGCATCAGCCGCTGCTGGCCTTCGCCTTTGCCGGGCTCTTCCCGTCCGGGAAGCGATCGGGCCGCTCGCCTTCTGGGCGCTTCTCTACGCGCTCAGCGTCGGCGGGGCGCTCGTCCTGTCGGGCCTCGCGCGGCGGATCGGAGCCGGCTGGCTCTTCGCGCCGCCGCGGCTTCCCGTCTCGCGATCAGCCGTGCCGTGACGCCGCGAAGGCCGCGAGATCGGCGAGCAGCGCCGCATAGGCCGGCGGCGCCGCCACCTGCCCGCTGACCCACGGGTAGAGATCCTGATCGGCCTCGTCGAGGAGCGCGTCGAAGAGCGCGAGCTCGTCCGGCGCCATGCCGGCGAGCCGCACGTCGGCATAGGGCCCGAGCACGAGGTCCATCTCCCGCGTCCCCCGGCGCCAGGCGCGCATCCGCATCCGCTTGCGGTCGGCGTCCATCTCGGCGTGACGGTCGGGCATGGCGGGCTCCTTTGGCGCCGATGTAGCCTCGCTGGCGGCCCCGATCAAACGCATTGGCTTGCGAGCCCCAGGCCACGCTCCTAGAACGGTCCCGCCCCCAGCACGGAGTGACCGATGCCCTTCCTGTCCGCCACGCTTGACCGGGTGAAGCCGTCGCCCACGATCGCGGTCACGGCGCAGGCGGCCGCCCTCAAGGCGGCGGGGCGCGACGTGATCGGCCTCGGCGCGGGCGAGCCGGACTTCGACACGCCCGACAACATCAAGGCCGCCGCCAAGGCCGCCATCGACGCCGGTCGCACCAAGTACACCGCCGTCGACGGCATCCCCGAGCTCAAGCGCGCCATCTGCGCCAAGTTTGCCCGCGAGAACGGTCTGACCTACGCGCCCGCGCAGGTCACGGTCGGCTCGGGCGGCAAGCAGACGCTCTACAACGCGCTCGTCGCCACGCTGAACCCCGGCGACGAGGTGGTGATCCCCGCGCCCTACTGGGTCAGCTACCCCGACATGGTGCGGCTCGCGGGCGGCGAGGCGGTGATCGTCGAGGGGCCGCTGCAGACCGGCTACAAGATCACCGCCGACCTCCTCGAGGCCGCGATCACGCCGCGCACCAAGTGGTTCATCTTCAACTCGCCGTCGAACCCCACCGGCGCCGGCTACGCCCGCGACGAGCTTCGCGCGCTCACCGACGTTCTGCTGCGCCACCCGCACGTCTGGGTGATGACCGACGACATGTACGAGCACCTCGCCTTCGACGGCTTCACCTTCTGCACGCCGGCCGAGGTCGAGCCGCGGCTCTACGACCGCACGCTGACCTGCAACGGCGTCTCGAAGGCCTATGCGATGACCGGCTGGCGGATCGGCTACGCGGCGGGGCCGGAGCCTCTGATCCGCGCGATGGCCAAGGTGCAGTCGCAATCCACCTCGAACCCCTGCTCGGTCAGCCAGTGGGCGGCGGTCGAGGCGCTCGACGGCCCGCAGGACTACATCGCCACGAGCCGCGCGGCCTTCCAGCGCCGCCGCGACCTCGTGGTGGGGATGCTGAACGACGCCGACGGGATCACCTGCCCGGTGCCCGAGGGGGCGTTCTACGTCTACCCCTCCATCGCGGGCTGCATCGGGCGCACCTCCGCCGCGGGCACCCGCATCGCCGACGACGAGACCTTCGCGACGGCACTTCTCGAGGAGACGGGCGTGGCGGTGGTGTTTGGCGCGGCGTTCGGGCTCTCGCCGAACTTCCGCATCAGCTACGCCACCTCCGATGCGGCTCTGACGGACGCCTGCGGCCGCATCCAGGCGTTCTGCGCCGGGCTGACCTGACGCCGGTGACGCTGCCGGCCTACCACTTCCGCCACCGCGCCACCGGCGCCACGGTACTGCGCGTGACTGCCGGCGCGCGGCTCGATCTCGAGCCCATCGCGACCGTCGTGCGCCGCACCGGCGCCATCAAGCCGCGCGGCGAGCGCGCGCTCAGCCCCGAGGACACCGCCGCCATCGCGGCATGGCTCGCGCGGCCCGCAACCACGGAGAGCGTGGCCGACCGGGCGCTCGACGCCATCGGCGCCGCCGCGCACTGGGCGCAGGGCCCGGCGACCGACACCGAGGTCGCCGCCGCCTCCGACGCGCTCCTCCTCGCGCTGCACGACCTGCGCGCGGTCCTGGTCCGCCGGCTCGCCGAGCCGAAGGGGCGCGGCTAGCGCAGGGCGCTGCGGACGGGCACCGCCTGCCTCCCGATCCCGGCAGCGCCAAACCCGTCGGCAAGCGCCATTGCACCTGCGCGGCCCCCGTGTAGGCTCGCGCCACGTCCAAACCGAAAGGCCGCGCCATGCTCCTCCGCCTCGCCGCAGCACTCGTCCTCGCCGCCGGTCCGGCACTCGGGGCCGAGACGTTCACGATCTCCTGGTGGGGCTACAACGGCGACAAGCTCGACGCCAACATCGTGCAGCCGTTCCAGACCATGTGCGGCTGCGACGTGGTGTTCGAGACCGGCAACAACGCCGACCGGCTGAACAAGCTCAAGGCCCGCGGCGGCACCGGCGTGGACGTGATCTTCCTCACCGACAGCTACAGCCAGATCGGCATCGAGGACGGCCTCTTCCGCAAGATCGACCCCGCGGCGGTCCCGAACCTCGGCAAGCTCTACGACCTCGCGCAGGCGCCGCAGGGCCCCTATGGCCCGGCCTATTCCATCGGCCGCGTCGGCGTCGTCTACGACAGCGCCAAGGTGAAGCCGATCACGTCCTGGAACGACCTCTGGCGGCCGGACCTCGCGGGCAGGGTGACCGTGCCCGGCATCACCACGACGGCCGGGCCGATGGTCGTCCTCGAGGCCGGGAAGCACGCGGGCGTCGATGCCTATGCCGATCCCGACGGCGCCTTCGAGGCGATCGACGCGCTCAAGCCAAACGTCGCCAAGACCTACAACACCGGCTCCGAGATGGTGAACCTGATCTCCACCGGCGAGGCGTCGGTCGCGGTGGCGCAGGACTTCACGCTCGCCTCGCTCAAGGCCGCTGTGCCGACGATGGTCTGGGCCGACCTCGCCGACGGCGACATCGCGACGCTCAACACCATCAACATCCCCACCGGCGCCGCCGAGCCCGAGCTCGCGCACAAGTTCATCGACTTCGTGCTCTCGACCCCCGTGCAGCAGAAGGAAGCCGAGGAGGGCGTCGACGCACCGGTCAGCACCGAAGTGAAGCTGACGCCCGAGGAGGCCGCGGTCTGGACTTACGGACGAGAGCAGGTGACCTCGCTCAACCGCATGGACTACGCCGCGATGAACAAGGCCAAGGCGGACTGGATCGACCGCTGGAACGAGGCCTTCGGCGGCTGATCCGGTGGTGCGGCCCCGCGCGCTCGCTTGGGCGCTGGCTCTGCCGGCGACGCTCCTCGTCGCGGCCCTCCTCGGCTGGCCAGTGCTGGCGACGCTCGGCACCACGCTCGGCGAGCCCGCCGGCCCGTTCGCGACCTACGCCGCGTTCTTCGGCTCCGGCTTCCGGCGCACCGTTCTCTGGCGTACCTTCGAGGTGGCCGCGATCACCACGCTCCTCAGCCTCGCCATCGGCTTCGCGACCGCCTGGGTGGTGGCGCGGTCGCCGCGGCGGCTGAAGAGCGTCCTCATTGTCGCTGCGGTGTTCCCGCTCCTCACCGGCGTCGTCGTGCGGTCCTTCGCCTGGCTCGTGATCCTCGGCCGGACCGGCATCCTCAACCGCGCCTTCGAGGCCGTGGGCCTGCCCGGCGCGCCCTACGCGATGCTCTACACCGAGGGCGCGGTCATCGTGGCGATGGTCTACCTCTTCGTGCCCTTGATGATCCTCACGCTCACCGGCGTGCTCGAGGGCATCCCCGCCGACCTCACCGATGCCGCGGCCTCGCTCGGCGCGACGCCGGCGGCGGCGTTCCGCGAGGTGGTGCTGCCGATGGCGGCGCCGGGGCTCATCGTCGGCGCGGTCCTGGTGTTCACCGGTGCCTTCACCTCCTACGCCACGCCGCAGCTTCTCGGCGGCGAGCGGCAGATGATGATGGGCACGTTCCTCTACCAGCGCGCGATGGTCACGTTCGACTGGGTCGGCGCCTCGACCATCGCCGCCGTGATGGTCGCCGTCACGCTCGCGACCGTGCTCGGGATGGCGCGCGTCGCCCGCCGGCTGAACCCCGTCGCGGGATGAGGCGGCGCGTCCATCCCGCGCTCGCCGCCTTCGCGGTGCTGACGTTCGCGTTCCTCCTCGCGCCCCTCGTCATCATCGTCGGCGCGTCGCTCTCGGACACCACGTTCCTCGCCTTCCCGCCGCAGGGGCTGACGCTGCGCTGGTACGCGCATGTGTTCGAGGTCTCCGCGTTCCGCCGCACGATGGTCACGAGCCTCCTCCTCGCCACCGGCGGCACCGCCATCGCGCTGGCCGTCGGCATCCCCGCCGCCTATGCGCTCGCGCGCTACCGCCCGGCGCTGCCGCGGCTCCTGCCGAGCGTGTTCGTGCTGCCCGTGCTCATCCCCGAGATCGTGCTCGGCTTCTCGCTGATGAAGTCCGTCACCGTCGGGCTGGGCCTGCCGGTGCTGGCGGGGCTCCTCGCGGGGCACGCGCTCCTCGTGCTGCCCTACTGCGTGCGCGTCGTCGGCGCCTCGCTCGCGGGGTTCGACTTCGCCGTCGAGGAAGCGGCGGTGTCGCTCGGCTGCCCGCGGCCCCGCGCCTTCGTTGCGGTGGTGCTGCCCAACATCCGCGGCGGCATGGTCGCGGCGTTCGTGCTCGCGTTCATCACCTCGCTCAACGACGTGTCGATCTCGATCTTCCTCACCGGGCCCGGCGTCTCGACGCTGCCGATCCAGATCCTCGCGCACATGGAGCAGTTCTTCGACCCGACCATCGCCTCGGTCTCTGTGCTCCTGATGGCCGTCACCGTCGCGGTGATGGCGGCGGTCGAGCGCACGCTCGGGCTCACGTTCCTCGCGCGGTGACGGCGGCGCTCGCCCTCCGCGGCGTCAGCGCCGACTACGGCGGCGCGCGGGTGCTCCACGACCTCACGCTCGACGTGGGCGAGGGCGAGCTCGTGGCGCTCCTCGGGCCCTCGGGCTGCGGCAAGACCACCACGCTGCGCCTCGTCGCGGGGTTCCTCGCCCCCGCCTCGGGCACGATCACCCTCGGCGGCCGCGACCTCGCGCGCGTCCCGCCGCACGCCCGCGACATCGGGCTGGTGTTCCAGACCTATGCGCTCTTTCCGCACCTCGACGTGACCGGCAACGTGGCCTTCGGGCTGAAGCAGCGCCGCGTGCCGAAGCCCGCGCGGCTGGCGCGCGCCCGCGAGATGATCGCCCGCGTCGGGCTCGCGGGCTTCGAGGACCGCCACCCCGCCGACCTCTCGGGCGGCCAGCGGCAGCGCGTGGCGCTCGCCCGCGCGCTCGTGATCGACCCGCCGCTCCTGATGTTCGACGAGCCGCTGTCCAACCTCGACGCCGCGCTCCGCGTCGAGATGCGCGTCGAGATCCGGCGGCTGCAGCGCGCGGGCGGCACCACCGCGCTCTACGTCACGCACGACCAGGAGGAGGCGTTCTCGATCTCCGACCGGGTGGCGATCCTGCGCGCCGGCCGCGTCGAGCAGATGGACGCGCCCGAGGTGCTCTACGCGCGTCCCGCCAACGCCTACGTCGCGCGCTTCGTCGGCTTCGAGACGCTGATCCCGATGCGCGCCGTCGCCGAGGCCGGCGACGCGGTGCGCGCCGAGATGCCGGGCGGCGCCACGCTCGTGCTGCCGCGGACGCACTGGCGCGTGCCCGCGCGCGAGTTCGTCCTTGCCGCCCGCCCCGACGGGCTCGTCGTGTCGGACGCGGGCGACGGCATTCCCGCGCGTCTCGGGCTCCGCACCTACCTCGGCCGCGCCTACCAGTACCGCTGCGACACGCCCGCGGGCGAGATCGTCGCCAACGGCCCCCGCCGCGAGCCGGGCGGCGCGGCGGTGCTGGTGCCCGACCCCGCGCAGTGCTGCCTCCTGCCGCGGGAGGCGCCGTGACGCTCACGCTCGCCAACGCGCGCATCCTGCCGATGGACGACGGGATGACCGAGATCGCGCGCGGCTACGTCCGCGTCGAGGGCGACCGCGTCGCCGCCGTGGCCGCGGGCGACCCGCCGCCCGGCGGCGACGTGGCCGACATGGGCGGCGACCTCCTGATGCCCGGCATGGTCAACAGCCACTGCCACATGCCGATGACGCTCTTCCGCGGGCTCGCCGAGGACGTGGACGACCGGCTCTTCCGCTACGTCCTGCCGCTCGAGCGCGCCTGCGTGACCCCGGAGGTGGTCCGCGCGGGCGCCCGCCTCGCCGCGCTCGAGATGATCCGCGCCGGCGTCACCACGGTCGCGGACATGTACTACTTCGAGGCCGAGGTCGGCCGCGCGGTGGCCGAAGCGGGGATGCGCGGCGTCGTCGGCCAGACGCTCGCCGACTTCGCCGCCCCCGACCACGCCAGCCTCGACGAGGGCTTCGCGCTGACCGAGGCGCTCGCGGGGGAGTTCGCGGGCCACCCGCTCGTGACCGCCTCGATCGCGCCGCACGCGCCCTACTCGATGGACATCCCCGGCATGGCCCGCGTCGCCGCCTGGGCCGCGGACCACCCGGCCGTGCCGGTGCAGATGCACCTCGCCGAGATGGTGAGCGAGACCGAATGGGCCCAGCGCACGCACGGCCTCCGCCCCGTCGAGACCGCCGACCGCGCGGGGCTCCTCGCTCCCGGCCTCATCGCCGCGCACTGCCTCTTCGTGACCGAGGCCGACATCGCGCGGATGGCCGAGCGGGACGTGCGCGTCGCCCACAACGCGCGCTCGAACGCCAAGGCGGGGCGCGGCATCGCCCCGGTCACGGCACTCCGCGCCGCCGGCATCCCGGTCGGCATCGCGACCGACGGGCCGATGAGCGGCAACACGCTCGACCTCTTCGCGCAGATGGCCCCCGTGGCGATGTTCCAGAAGCTCGCCGGCCGGAGCCGCGCGCCGATGCCCGCGCGCGACGTGCTGCGGATGGCCACCATCGAGGCGGCGCGCGTCCTCGGGATGGACGACCGCACAGGCTCGCTCGAGCCCGGCAAGGCCGCCGACATCCTGCGCGTCTCGCTCGACGACCCGCGCCACGTCCCGGTCTACGACCTCGCCGCCACGCTGGTGTTCTCTGCCACCCCCGACGACGTGCGCGACGTGATGGTCGCGGGCCGCTGGCTGATGCGCGACCGCGAGGTGCTTACCCTGGAACCCGCGCGCGTGCTCGCCGACGCGCGGCAGGTCGCCGGCATGTTCGGCGCGCGCATCGCGGCGATCGACGCGCGCTAGATGTCCTCGAGGATCGCGCCGCGCTGCCCGATCACCCGGCATGCCACGTCATGCGCCAGCCCCAGCGCCGTCGCCGCGTCCGCGCCGCCGATCCGCGCGCCGAGGTAGCTCCCGTTGAAGCTGTCGCCCGCTGCCGTGGTATCGACCACGCGCGCGGCCGGAGCGAACGACGGCGCGGACACGTCCTCGACCGGCAGCGCGCCGGCCGCCCCGTCCTTGATCGCGCCCTCCGTCACCCCTGCCGCCCGGAGCCGCGCCCGCGTCGCCGCCGGATCGGCATCGCCCCAGAGCGCCCGTTCGTCGTCGAACGACGGCAGCGCCAGGTCCGACAGCCCCCACGCCCGCCCGATCCACTCCCGCGCCTCGTCCGCCGATGCCCAGAGCCGCGGACGGTAGTTCGCGTCGAACGCCACGAGCCCTCCCCCCTCCCGGAACGCCGCCAGCCGGTCGAGAAGCCGTGCCCGCCCGTCACCCAGGAGCACCGCCAGCGTGATGCCGGAAAGATACACGAGATCGAACGCCCCGAGCCCGTCGAGCGCGCCTTCCGCCACCATCCGCCGCGCCGCCGAGGCGCTCCGCCAGTAGGTGAAGGTCCGCTCGCCCGCCGCATCGGTGGTGATCGCGTAGAGCCCGACCGTCGCGTCCGGCACCGTGGCGCAGGCGTCCTCCAGCCCGTGCCGCGCGAGAAACGCCCGCAACCGACCCGAGAACGCATCCGCCCCCAGCGCCGACACGAAGGCCACGCGCGTTGCCTCCGGCGCCGAGCGCGCGAGGTAGAATGCCGTGTTGAGCACGTCTCCCGCCACGCCCACGGCCGCTTCGCGCGCCTCCGGCTCGGCGAAGCTCAGCTCGACCATCGCCTCGCCGATGCAGCCGATCCGCCGCACCGCCCGCAGCCGCGTGCCGAGCTTGCGTCCATTCTCATCCTCGTTCATGGCCGGACCCTAAACGGCGGCGGGAGAAACGCCATGCCCCATTCGCTCGCCGATCTCGTGCCCTCGCTGCAGGCGCTCGGGGTCTGGACCTACTGGATCCTCGCCGCCGCCGCGTTCCTCGAGGCGGTGATCCTCGCCGGCGTCGTGGTGCCCGGCGCCCTCGCGGTGATCGCGGGCGGGATGCTGGTGCGCCTCGGCACCATCGGGTTCCTCGACCTCGCCTGGTTCGTGGGGCTCGCCACGGTGGCGGGAAGCGAGGTCAGCTTCCGCCTCGGCCACCTCGCCGAGACCCGGCTCCACCGCGTCGCCGCGTCCCCGAGCGCCCGCCGCGCCACGGCGCTCGTCGACCGCTGGGGCGGGGCGGCTCTGGTCGTCGCGCGGTTCCTCGGCCCGCTCAGCGCGTTCGTGCCTTTCGCCGCGGGCGTCGCGCGGATGTCGAACCGCCGGTTCCTCGCCTGGAACGTCGCGTCCTCGGTCGCCTACGCGCTCGTCCTCCCGGCGCTCGGATACTTCTTCGGCGCGGCGCTCGCGACCGCCGGCCCCGCCGTGCCGCGCGTGCTCGGCTTCGCCGCGGGCGCCGTGGCGGTGCTGGCGATCGTGTGGCTCGTCGCATCCCGCCTCGTGCGCGCGTGGCCGCATGTCCGCGATGCCGCGGCGCACCTCTTCGCGCACATGCCGCGCCTCGCCCGGCGCCTCGATCCCGCGCGGGCTTCGGGGCTGACGGCGACGGTGCTCGTCCTGCTCTTCGTCTGGCTCCTCGCGCTCTATCTCGACTCCACCTTCGACTTCCTCGGCGACCCGCCGGTCGTCGCCGCCGATACCCGCCTCGCGAACCTCCTCTTCGCCTTTCGCGACGACCGCCTCGTGCGGTTCTTCGCGCATGTCACGCTCCTCGGAAGCTGGCGGGTGACGGTGCCGCTCCTCCTCGGCACCACCGTGGCGCTGGCCCTGCTGCGCCGCCGCGACCTCATGGCGGGGCTCTGGGTCGCGGCGCTCGGCAACCAGATCACCGTGTTCTTCCTCAAGGCGCTCTTCGCGCGAGAGCGCTCCGACCTCGGCGTGTTCCTCGAGACTTCCGGGAGCTTCCCCTCCGGCCATGCGGCAGCGTCGGTCGCGGTCTGGGGGATGCTATGGTTCGTGGCGTGGCGCGCAGGGGCGATCCCCGCGCTCGGTGCCGCACTCGGCGGCGTGACGGTCGCGTTCGTGATCGGGCTGAGCCGCATCTACCTCATCGAGCACTACCTGTCGGACGTGCTCAACGGCGCGCTCGTGGGCGCGCTCTGGCTCGTGATCGGCATCGGCGTCGCCGCCTGGGCGCGGACGCTGCGGCCGTGGCACGGCGCGGCACGACCCCGCACGGCGGCTGGCGTGACGCTCGCCACGGTCGCGGCCGCGGCGCTCCTCGTCGCGACGCTCAGCAGCACCGAGCGCCCGCGTCGCGCCGCCACCGCCGCCGTCGCCGTCGCCGACGTCCCCGCGGAGGTGACGCGCACCGGGGTCGCCACGCTCGACATCCTCGGACATCCGCGCGGCCGCATCGACCTCGTCGCCACGCCGCAGAGCGAAGCCGCGCTCACCGGCGCGCTGGAAGCCGCCGGCTGGACCAGCGTCGGGCAAGCGTCCCTGCCGGCGCTCGCCCGCGCGGTCTGGGCCGACTGGACCGGCGGCGTCTTCGCGGGCCCGCTCGTGCGGCCGCGATTCTGGAACGGGCATCCCAACGACCTTGCCTTCGAGCGCGCCGTGCCGGGGGCCGCGCCCAACGAGCGCGCGCATCTCCGGCTCTGGGCGACCGGCTGGACAACCGGTGCGCGCGTTCCCGTCTGGGTGGGTGCCGCCACGGTCGAGGACGTTCTCGATCCCGACGACCTGACGCGGGATAACACTGCTACCGTCGAGGCGTTATCGATGCTTCCCGGCACCCCGATCCGCCGCCTCAACGCTCCGTGAGCTTGAGCTCGATCCGCCGGTTCGCCGCGCGCGC
Organism: Paracoccaceae bacterium; assembly: GCA_965219015.1. GTDB lineage: Bacteria > Pseudomonadota > Alphaproteobacteria > Rhodobacterales > Rhodobacteraceae > CBDCNH01. The sequence continues at coordinate 116,878 of CBDCNH010000005.1, read as the reverse complement.
CTCGGGCGTGTCGGCGGTCTCGACGGGCTGGTACTCGCCGAAGCCGGTGGCGGCGAGCCGGTTCGGCGGGAAGTCGAGCACGTTGGTCATGTAGAGCACCACCGACAGCGCCCGGGCCTGGCTCAGCGCCCAGTTGTTCGGGAACGCGCCGGACCCCGACAGCGGCGTGTCGTCGGTGTGCCCGTCGACGCGGATGATCCAGTCGATGCCGGGCGGGATCTGGCTCGAGATCCGCTCGAGGATCGCCGCGACCTGGGTGATCTGGTCGCGCCCGCCCTGGCTCAGCTCGGCCGAAGCGGGCTGGAACAGCACCTCCGACGAGAACACGAAGCGGTCGCCGACCACCTTCACGCCGTCGATCCCCGCAAGCACCTGCCGCAGCTGCCCGAAGAACTCCGAGCGGTACTTCGCCAGATCCTGCGTCTCGCTTTCGAGCCGCTTGCGCTCCGCCTCCTCGAGGTCCGCGCGCTTCTTCTGCTCGGCGGCGGTCAGCGCGAGCGCCTGGTTGAGCCGCGAGCCGAGGTTCTCGATCTGCACGTCCTTCGCGCCGGCCTTGGCCTCGCTGGCGCCGAGGGCCGCGTTGAGCGAGGCGAGTTGCCCCTTCAGATCACCGAGCTGCGCGTTGAGCACCGCCACGCGCCGCTGCGCCTCGGTGGACTGCGCCGACTGCCCGGCGAGCCGCTGGCGCGCCATCGCGAGGAGCGCCGCCTGCCGTTCGGCCTCGGTCTCCTGCCGCGCGGCCGAGCCCTCCGCCGCGAGCTTCGCGGCAAGCGCCTCGGCCACCTCGTCGCCGAGCTCGTTCTTCGCCGCGTCCGCTGCCGCGAGCAGCGTCAGCGTGTCCTCGGCGCGCTTCCTCTGCGCCTCGAGGTTCAGCGTCATCGCGGTCAGCTCGGCGTCCGCACCCTTCAGCTTGTCGCGCAGCGCCTCGGCCGCCGCCGCCTCCGCCAGCCGCGCCCTCTCCGCGTCGTCGATCCGGGCGCTGGCGTCGCCGAGCCGCGCCCGGAGCGCCTCCGCCGCCGCCGCTTCCGCGAGCCGTGCGCGCTCGGCCGCGTCCGCGGCGTCGGTCCTGGCCGCGAGGTCGACCGCGAGCCCGTCCGCCCGGCCCTTCGCCGCATCGAGCGCCGCCAGCGCATCGGTCAGGCTTGCCTCCCGCGCGCTGGCCTTGGTCCGAAGGTCCGCGACCAGCGCCTCGACCGCCTCGCGCTTCGCCGCGTCGAGCCGCGCGGCCTCGGCCTTGGCGTCGATCTCGGTCCGGGCGCTCGCGAGCGCGAGCTGCAGCGCCTCCTCGTCCGAGACGAGCTTCGCGCGCGCCGCCTCGAGGTCCGCCACCTGCGCCGTGAGCTCGACGCCCTCGCCCCGCGCCCGGTCGCGGTCGGCGATGAGCGAGGCCACCTGCGCCTCGAAGCCGGTGATCTTCGCCTCGCTCGCCTTCAGGGCATCCGTCTGCCGCGCGACCTGCCGACCGAGCGACGTGATCAGCGCCGTCTGCGCGTCGTCCTTCTGCCGCGCCGCCGCCACGTCGTCGCGCAGGCCCGCGGTCTGGCGCTTCTCCAGCCCCAGCGCGTCGGCGAGCCCGGCGACCTGCCCCGACAGCGCATCGAGCTCGGTGTCCTGCGTGGTGATCGTCTCGCGGAGGACGAACTGCACCACCATGAAGATCGTCAGCACAAACATCAAAAGGAGCAGCAGCGCCGTCATCGCATCGACGAAGCCGGGCCAGATCGACAGCGCCTCGCGCCGTCCGCCGCGACGGGAGAGCGCCATCCGTCAGTCCCGCCGCGCGACGCTCGCGACGGGCCCGCGCGAAAGCTGCCGGATCGCGCTCGTGAGCCCCGCGATGTCGCCGCGCAGGTCCGCCGTGGTCTCGGACCGGCCCGCCGAAAGTTCTTCGAGGATCCGCAGAAGCTGCACGTCGATCGAGCGCAGCCGCATCCGGCTCTCCGGGTCGCCGCTGCCGCCACCGCCGTCCGCAAGCCCGCGCCCCGCCAGCGCCTCGACCACCTTCTCCTGCCCGTCGGCGATCTGCGCGAGCCAGGCCGCCTGCCCGGTCTCCGCCTCGAGCCGCCGCGCCAGCCGATCCATCGCGTCGGCGAGCCCGGCGAGCTTCGCGTCCGTCGTGGTGCGGCGCGCATCGGCCGCGGCCTGGATCCGCTGCAGCCCGTCCATCTGGTCGGTGAGCTGGTCGAGCACCGCCGCGAGCAGCCCCTGGTCGGTCGAGCCGGTCTCGGGGTCGGCGGTCGCGAAGCCGATCCGCGTGATCGACGACAGCCATTCCTCGAGCTCGCGGTAGAAGCGGTTCTGCCCGTGCCCCGCGAAGAGCTCGAGGAGCCCCACCACGAGCGAGCCCGCGAGGCCGAGGAGCGACGACGAGAACGCGGTGCCCATGCCGCCGAGCTGCTTCTCGAGGCCGGTCATCAGCCGGTCGAACACCGTGAGCCCGGTCTCGCCCTGCTGTGGCGCCAGCGACCGGATCGTCTCCACCACCGCCGGCACGGTCGTCGCGAGGCCGTAGAACGTCCCCAGGAGCCCGAGGAAGATCAGCAGGTTCGTGAGGTAGCGCGTGATGTCCCGCGCCTCGTCCAGCCGCGTCGCCACGCTCTCGAGGATCGACTGCGACGACGACGCCGAGATCTGCATCCGCTTGCCCCGCGAGCGCAGGAGGGCCGCCAGCGGCGCCAGAAGCCGCGGCGCGCGGGTGATCTCGTGGCCCGGCGTGTCGGCGGCGAAGTCCTCGATCCACGTCACCGAGGAGCCGAGCTCCAGCACCTGCAGGAAGCACGCCACCACGCCGATGAGGAAGACGAGCCCGATGAAGCCGTTGAGGTAGACGTTGGCGAGCACGATCGACGCGACGGTAGCATAGCCGAGGTAGACGCCGGCCAGCGCCAGCGCCACGACGACGAGCATCAGTGCGATCTGCCGCACCGGCTTGGAGAAGTAGGGCTCGGTCTCGCGAGCGCTTCTGTCCATGATCGGCCCTGCCGCCGGACCGTTCCGGGGTTCAGCCAGCATAGGGCGCGCCCCGAACGGTGCCAACCGGCCTCGCAGGGGTGTGACCTAGTGGCGTGGCATTTCTGCCAGCCCTCGAACGGCCAGCGCCAGCGCGTCGAGATGCGCGTCGGCGATGCCCAGTTCCGCAAGATGCGCGGCGGTCGAGTAGAGGTACTCCGCGTTCGGCCCCCGCCCGCCCGTCGCCGCGGCGATGATCGCCGCCTGCTCGGCCGCGTCGAGCCCGCCGCAATACTGCACATGCGCCCGGTCGATCACGAACGCCGTCGCCGGGACGCGCCGCCCGTCGTCGAGCACGACGTCGAGCACGTCCTCGAGATAGGCCGACGAGATCAGCTCGCGCGCCCTGAGCGCCGCCAGCGTCGCCGCCTCGGCGCCGGGCTCGACGCGGAACGCGACGCCCGCGCAGGACGCGCCGTCGGCCGCGTCGAGCGCCAGCACCAGCCCCGGCCGCTCCGCCGTGCCACGGTGATGCACCGAGCGCATGCAGAAGCTCCGCGCATAGCCCGGCAGCCGCGCGATCCGGCGCTCGGCATAGGGAAAGTCGGGGTTCCAGATCAGCGACCCGTAGCCGAACACCCACACGTCATCCACCATCGCTGGCCCCCGTTGCCCGGCACCTGTAGACCGCATGGGTCCGCGCATGAAAAGGCTCCTGCGATGCGCCTCCTTCTCATCGTCGTCCTGGCGCTCGGCTGCCTCTGGGGCGGCTACTGGTTCGTCGGCGCGAACGGGCTCGAATACGCGACACGGACCTGGCTCGCCGGCCGGCAGGCGGCGGGCTGGCAGGCGGAGGCGTCGTCGGTCGAGGTCCACGGCTTCCCGAACCGCTTCGACCTCACGCTCGAGGATCCGGCCTTCCGCGACCCCCGCACGGGCTTCGGCTATGCCGCGCCCTTCGTGCAGATCCTGGCGCTGAGCTACCGCCCGACGCGCGTGATCGCCGCCTTCGCGCCGACGCAGACGATCCTGACGCCGGCGGGCGCGGTCACGCTCGGGAGCGCCAAGATGCAGGCGTCGGTGGCCCTGACGCCGCTGCCGTCGCTGCCGCTCGACCACGCCATCGGGATCATCGACGACTTCACGCTCACGTCCGAGACCGGCGCGCGGGTGCGGCTGACGAAGGGCCGCTTCGCCGCCGAGAAGGTCGCGGGCACCGAGACGACCTACCGCATCGGGCTCGACCTCGCGGGGCTGCACCCCGCGGCCGAGGTGCTGGCCCGCGTCGATCCGGGCGGCGCGCTGCCGCAGTCGGTGAGCGACATCCACCTCGACGCCACCGTCGCGCTCGACCGCCCGCTCGACCGCCACGCCGCCGAGGACGCGGCGCCGCATCTGATGGCCGTGACGCTCGCCGACGCGCGTGTCGACTGGGGGCCCGTCGGGCTGTCGGCGACGGGCGACCTCACCGTCGACGCGGCAGGCGTGCCGACGGGGCTCGTCACGGTCCGCGTCGCGCGCTGGCGCGAGATGCTGCGCCTCGCCGTCGCTGCGGGCGCCGTGCCGGCCGACCGCGCCACCACGCTGGCACGCGCGTTCGCCTTCTACACCGGCCTCGGCAAGGATCCCGAGACGCTGGAGGCGCCGATCAACTTCGCGGCCGGCCAGATGAGCGTGGGCCCGATCCCGCTCGGCGCGGCGCCGAAGCTGCGGCTGCCGTCGCGGTGATCGACGTCGCGCCGCCGCGTTCCTGACTGCCCCGCACCAGCAGCGCCGGCTTTCGGTCTGCCCGGCGCCTGCCCCGCAGCCCGAGGTGTCCCGCCTTGGAAGGACACGAGATGGGCAACTCCCCGCCTGCAGTTCGAACCCGCCGCCGTCGCCTCGCGGTCGTGCCGACCGAACGCATCACGCCCGCGACGCTGCGCGTCACGCCCGGCGGCGGCGACCTCGCCAGTGTCGTGAGCCTCGCGCCCGGAGACCACGCGAAGCTGTTCGTCCCGATGCCCTCCGGCGAGCCCGGGCGGCGCCACGACACGCCGGGCCGCGGGGCTCCCGGACGATCGAAGGGGTCGGCCGCTGGCTCCTCGCCAGCGACGAGACGGCGCTGCCCGCCATCGGACGCCGCATCGAGAAGGCGGCGGCGGAAACCGCGGTCACCAGCCTCGTCGCGGTGACAGGCCCGGCGGAGCACCGGCCTTCGCGACCGCGGCCCGCCTGACGGCGCTCTGGGCGCACCGCCCGCCCGCCGTGGCCGACGATCCCGCGGCGGTCCTCGCGGCCCTGCAGCCGCTGCCCCTGCCGGAGGGCACCTTCGTGTGGGTCGCCGCCAAGGCCCGCGCTGCCCGCGCCCTGCGAGGCTGGCTCACCGACGTGCTCGGCCTCGGCGCGCGCTGGACCAGGGCGGGCGGCTACTGGTGCCGGGGCGGGGCCGACGCGCACGAGACGCTCGACCGACCGCGGCGCCTCAGCGGCAGTAGGGGCCGCTGCGGTAGCGCGCGGTGTCGAAGTGCATGTGGTCCTGGTGATGGCCGTCCGACCCGGGGCCGAGCGTGGTGCCGAAGGTGCCGCAGGCGGCGTCGTAGGCGCGGCGGAGGATGCGCCCGCCGGTGGACGCGCTCCAGTCTGCCGCGACGGTGAGGTCGGTCCCGTTCTGCAGCCGGATGCCGGCGATGTCGATCGCGCGTCCCCGCCCGTGCTCGGAGATGCGGGCGCCCTCGACGTTGTTGCGCGGCCGGCAGGCGTAGCTCGCCGCCACGTCGAGCCCGGCGACGCCGCCGCCGGTTCGGCCGACCGCAGGCTTCAGGCCGCGCGTCACCCACGTGGCGAGCGCCTGTGCCGTCGTGCAGTCGAGCGTCGCGGGCACCGAGAGCGCCAGCCCCTCGACGGAGGTGATCGCGACGGGCGCCTCGATCCCGCAGCCGGGTTGCTCGGGCCCGATCTCCGGCAGCGTCCGTCCCTTCAGCCCCGGCACGCCGCAGACCGAGCCGGTCGCCGTCATGGGCTCCGTCATGGGCTCGGTCACGGGCTCCGTAACACGCGGACGGAGCGCGACCGTCTCGACCGGCGTCTCCCCGCGCGGCTCGGGGCGTGGAGCCTCGAGCGGGGCGGACGGCGTGGCGAAGACCGTGACGGGGGCGCGCCGCGCCGGACGCGGCAGGGCAACCGTGGCGGCCCACTGCAGCGTCCCGGGCGGAGCCGCGGGCGGCGCTTCCGACGGCGCGGGCTCCACCCAGGCCGCATCGGGCCGCGCGACGGGGATCGGCGACCGCTCGGGAGCGGCCGCCGCAGCGGTCGCCACGCACAGCATCGCGGCCCAGAGACCCCTCATCGCGTCCCCCGCCCGAAATCGGGCGCGGCGGTGTCCTGCCCGGCCTCGATGATGCCGCGCCGGATGGCGCGGGTGCGCGTGAAGTAGGCGTGCAGATGCGCGCCGTCGCCGGTGCGGATCGCGCGCTGCAGCGCGAAGAGCTCCTCCGTGAAGCGCCCGAGGATCTCCAGCGTCGCCTCGCGGTTGGTCAGGAACACGTCGCGCCACATCGTCGGGTCCGACGCCGCGATGCGGGTGAAGTCGCGGAACCCCGCGGCCGAGTACTTCACCACCTCGCTGTCGGTCACGCGGCCGAGGTCGTCGGCGACGCCCACCATCGTGTAGGCGATGAGGTGCGGCGCGTGGCTCGTGACCGCGAGCACGAGGTCGTGGTGCTCGGCGTCCATCTCGGCCACGTTCGCGCCCATCCCGCGCCAGAGCGCGCCGAGCCGCTCCACCGCCGCGCGGTCGGTGCCCTCGGCCGGCACGAGGAGGCACCAGCGGTTGTCGAAGAGCGTGGCGAACCCCGCGCGGGGCCCCGAGTGCTCGGTCCCCGCGAGCGGATGCGCGGGCACGAAATGCACGCCCTCGGGGACATGCGGCGCGACGGCGGCGATCACCGCGGCCTTCACCGAGCCCACGTCGGTGACGGTGGCCCCCGGCGCCAGATGCGGCGCGATCTCGGCGGCAAGCGCGCCCATCGCGCCCACGGGCGTGCAGAGCACCACGAGGTCCGCGCCCGCGACGGCTTCGACGGCGGTCTCGGTCACGCGGTCGCAGAGGCCGAGCTCGCGCGCCACCGCCTGCGTCTCCGCCGTCCGCGCCGTCCCCACGATCTCGCCCGCGAGCCCCGCCCGCCGCATCGCCAGCGCCATCGAGCCCGCGATGAGCCCGAGCCCGATCAGCGCCACGCGGTCGTAGAGCACGCTCATGCCCTGAACTCCGCGACCGCCTCGGCGACCCGCGCACAGGCATCGCGGTCGCCGACGGTGATGCGGAGCGCCTCGGGGAAGCCGTAGGCGCCGACACGCCGCACGAGGAGCCCCGCCCGCCGCAGGTGCGCCTCGCAGGCGCCGGCCTCCTCCGCGTCGCCGAACCGCGCCAGCACGAAGTTCGCCTCGGGCGCGTCGCAGGCCACCCCCGCCGCGATGAGCGCGTCGCGCAGCTCCGCGCGCAGCCGGGCGTTCAGCGCCCGGCAGCGCGTGACGTGGCCCCTGTCGCGGATCGCGGCCTCGGCGGCGGCGAGCTGCGGCGCGCCGAGGTTGAACGGCCCCCGCACGCGGTTGAGCACGTCGATCACCGCGCGCGGGCCGTAGCCCCAGCCGACGCGCAGCCCGCCGAGCCCGTGGATCTTCGAGAACGTCCGCGTCATCACCACGCTGTCGTGGCGCTCGACCAGCGCCGCGCCGCCGTCGTAGCCGTCCGCGTATTCCGCATAGGCCCCGTCGAGCACCAGGAGCGCGCTGCCAGGCAACCCGTCGGCCAGGCGCTGAAGCTCGTCCGCCCGGAGCATCGTGCCCGTGGGGTTGGCCGGGTTGGCGAGGAACACGAGCCGCGTGCGCGCCGTCACCGCGCCGAGAAGCGCCTCGACGTCCACGCGCCGGTCGCGTTCCGGCACCGCCACGGGCGTGGCCCCGACCGAGCGCGCGTAGATCGCGTACATCAGGAACCCGTGCGCGGTGTGCAGCACCTCGTCGCCCGGCCCCGCATAGGCTTGGCAGAGGAAGGCGAGGATCTCGTCCGACCCCGCGCCGCAGACGATCCGCCCGGAATCGAGCCCCAGCACCGCGCCGATGGCCTCCCGGAGCGCGCGGTGGTCGGTCGAGGGGTAGAGGTGCAGCCCGTCCGCCGTGGCCCCGAACGCCGCCCGCGCCGCGGCCCCCGGCCCGTAGGGGTTCTCGTTCGACGACAGCTTCACCGGATGCGCCACCCCCGGCAACCGGCTCTCGCCGCCCTCGTAGAGCGCGATGTCGAGGATGCCGGGCTGCGGGGCGATCAGGCTCATGGCGCCTCTTAGAGCCGCCCCGGCGGGGTTGCCAGAGGCAGCACGCCGCGCGCGCCGCTCAGTGCGTCCAGCTGCCCTTGCGGTCGAACGCGAAATTGTCGCCGTAGCCCTTCGCCCGCTGCGTCGGGCGGCGCTCCTTCGGCTCGATCACCACATGGTCGATGCCGTGCTCGTTGGCGTAGTCCACCGCCGCCTCGCGCGTCTGGAAGGCGAGCCGCACCTGCGCCTGGGTGTCGTCCGAGCTCGTCCAGCCCATCAGCGGATCGACCTCGCGGGCGTCCGCCTGCGCGAACTCGAGCACCCATTCGTGCGTGCGCGCCTGGCCCGAGGACATCGCCGTGCGGGCGGGCTTGTAGATGCGTGCGAACACTTGTTCCTCCGGCGGACGGTGCCTCGCAGTATCCCGGCGCGCGCACGCCGCGCAAGCCCCGCCATGCACGCCGCGCGGGCTTGAACGGGCGGCGGAATGGCGCATCTTGGGCCGAGGAGAGTCCCCATGCCGCATAACAACACCAACGCCCTCAGCGCCCGGCACGAGGGGCTGACCCGTCCCAAGCTCGAGGGCGGGCGGGCGTTCCGCATGTCGACGACGTTCGAGGCGGCGGGCGACCAGCCGACCGCGATCGCCGAGATCACGGCGGGCGTGAGGTCCGGCGAGCACGACCAGGTGCTCCTCGGCGCGACGGGCACCGGCAAGACCTTCACGATGGCGAAGGTGATCGAGGAGACGCAGCGCCCCGCGATCATCCTCGCGCCCAACAAGACGCTCGCGGCGCAGCTCTACGGCGAGTTCAAGGGCTTCTTTCCCGACAACGCGGTCGAGTACTTCGTGAGCTACTACGACTACTACCAGCCCGAAGCCTACGTCGCGCGGTCGGACACGTATATCGAGAAGGAATCCCAGATCAACGAGCAGATCGACCGGATGCGGCACTCGGCGACGCGGGCGCTCCTCGAGCGCGACGACGTCATCATCGTGGCCTCGGTGTCGTGCATCTACGGCATCGGCTCGGTCGAGACCTACTCCGCGATGACGCAGGATCTCGAGGCGGGCCGGCCCTACGACATCCGCGAGGTCATCGCCGAGCTCGTGGCCCAGCAGTACCGGCGCACCGACGCGGGCTTCCAGCGCGGCGCGTTCCGGGTCCGCGGCGACAGCCTCGAGGTCTGGCCCGCGCACCTCGACGACCGCGCCTGGCGGTTCTCGTTCTTCGGCGAGGAGCTTGAGTCGATCACCGAGTTCGACCCGCTCACCGGCCACAAGACCGATACCTTCCCGAAAATCCGCATCTACGCCAACAGCCACTACGTCACGCCGCGCCCGACGATGAAGCAGGCGATCATCGGCATCCGCCGCGAGCTCCGCATCCGGCTCGACCAGCTCGTCGCCGACGGCAAGCTCCTCGAGGCGCAGCGGCTCGAGCAGCGCACCAGCTTCGACCTCGAGATGCTCGAGGCGACGGGCGTGTGCAACGGCATCGAGAACTACTCGCGCTACCTCACCGGGCGCGCGCCGGGCGAGCCGCCGCCGACGCTCTTCGAGTTCATCCCCGACAACGCCATCGTCTTCGCCGACGAGAGCCACGTCTCGGTCCCCCAGATCGGCGGCATGTTCAAGGGCGACTACCGGCGCAAGTTCACGCTGGCCGAGCACGGCTTCCGGCTGCCGTCGTGCATGGACAACCGCCCCCTCAAGTTCGAGGAATGGGACGCGATGCGGCCGCAGACGGTGTTCGTCTCGGCCACCCCCGCCGCCTGGGAGCTCGAGCAGACCGGCGGCGCGTTCACCGAGCAGGTCATCCGCCCGACGGGCCTCCTCGACCCGGTGATCGAGATCCGTCCGGTGTCGATGCAGGTCGACGACCTCCTCGACGAGGTGCGCCGCGTCGCGGCCCAAGGCTACCGCACGCTCTGCACGACGCTGACGAAGCGCATGGCGGAGGATCTCACCGAGTACCTCCACGAGCAGGGCATCCGGGTGCGCTACATGCACTCCGACATCGACACCATCGAGCGCATCGAGATCCTGCGCGACCTGCGCCTCGGCGCCTTCGACGTGCTCGTCGGCATCAACCTGCTGCGCGAGGGGCTCGACATCCCCGAGTGCGGCCTCGTCGCGATCCTCGACGCCGACAAGGAGGGGTTCCTGCGCTCCGAGACCTCGCTCGTGCAGACCATCGGGCGGGCGGCGCGCAACGAGCACGGCCGCGTCATCATGTACGCCGATCACGTGACGGGCTCGATGGAGCGCGCGATGCGCGAGACCGACCGGCGGCGCGAGAAGCAGGAGGCCTACAACGTCGCGCACGGGATCACGCCCGCGACCGTGAAGAAGAACGTCGAGGACATCCTCGCGGGGCTCTACAAGGGCGACGTGGACATGAGCCGCGTCACCGCGCGGGTGGACAAGCCGCTTGTCGGCGCCAACCTCGCGGCGCACCTCGACGGCTTGCGGACGGCGATGCGGAAGGCGGCCGAGAACCTCGAGTTCGAGGAGGCCGCCCGGATCCGCGACGAGGTGAAGCGCCTCGAGGCGGTGGACCTCGCCGTCTCCGCCGACCCGATGGCACGGCAGTCCGCCGTGGAGGACGCCTCCGCCGCCGCCGTCAGGATGCCCGGCCGCTCCACCGCCGGCCGCGGCGGCCAGCGCGGCGGCAACGTGAAGCGGCGGGGCAAGGGGCGTTAGGCACGCCGGCCCGTCCCGCGCGCCGGCGTCCGTTGCACTGCGACGAGGTCCGCTTCTGGACTCGGGCGCGGAGGTGAGTGCGAGCGGCCCGTTAACGCTGCCGCGGGCCAAGCCATAGAAATTGCTGCGGTATTTTCGGGCGCACCTTCACGTGTTTCGCGCGCGAAACATCCTGCCGCGGGACTGCCCGGCTGGAGGCGCACGGATCGCCTCGAAGACCGCGTGGGTTCGTTGCCGCCGCACGCCTTTCCTGCCAGCCCGCGCGGCCCCGGCGCGCGTCACGGCGGCGGACAGACCTTGCCGACGCGGGCGGCGCGCTCAACCGCCGCTCTGTGCGCCCTCGACGGGGAGCCCCCGGTCGGCCCATTCGCGAAAGCCGCCGAGGTTGTGTACGTCGGTGTATCCGAGTTCCTTCAACGCCTTGCCGGCGAGCGCCGAGCGGCCGCCGGAGGCGCAGTAGACGATCACCTTGAGGCCCTTCTGGAAGCGGGGGTCGTGATAGGGCGAGCCGGGGTCGGCGCGGAACTCGAGCATCCCGCGCGAGACGTTGACGGCGCCGGCGACGTGGCCCGACTTCGCCACTTCGTCGGGGTCGCGAACGTCGACGAAGAGCACGTCGCGGCGCCCCCTGAGCGCCTCGGCGGCCTCGGGTGCGATGGCGGGCACGAGCGCCTTCGCGGCGGCCACCTGGTCCATGATCGTCGGCATCGGCTTCCTCCTCTTTTCCGCGATCGTGCCAGATCGCGGCCCGCGCTGAAAGGCTCAGAGCACGAGACGCACCAGCAGCACGACGACGAGCGCGCCGACGACGCCGATGGCGAGGAGCCCCGCCAGAGCCACACTGGCGCCGATCGCGAGGATGATCGCGGGGCCGATGAAGGCACCAACGACGCCGATCACCAGCGACCTCGAAAGGCTGCCGCCGACGATGAGATGCGCGATCCAGCCGGCGACGAGCCCGACGATCACGAGGAAGACGGCCGTGGTCCAAGCCAGTGTGTGCATGCGCTGCCTCCCGTCTCCTGCGACCTACGCGGCGCGCTCGGCAGCGACAACCTCCCCGGGCCGGCCATCACGATGGCGTGATCGGGCTTGCTGAATGAACGTTCATTCTCATCTTCTCGCCACTGGGGCGGGAGATGCCGATGCTGGTGATGCCGATCGAGCCGAAGGGTTCGGAAATCCTCGAGCGCGTCAAGCAGACCTTCGCGGTGCGCGGTTTCGAGGGCGCGTCGATGCAGGAGTTGGCCCGCGCGGCGGGGATGAGTGCCGGCAACTTCTACCGGTACTTCCCGTCGAAGAACGCCCTCGTCGAGGCCATCATCGAGCGCGAGATCGACGCGGCGCGAGAGGAGTTCGCACGCGTCCTCGCCTCGGAGCACCCGTTGACCACGCTGTGCGACCTGGCGCGCTACCGTATCGAGAGCGACGACACATCCTGCGCCATGTGGGCCGAGATCGAGGCCGCCGCGGGGCGCCGGCCCGAGATCGCGGCGCTGATGGACCGCATGGCGACAGAAATCCAGGGCAACCTCGTTGCCGTCTTCGCCCGGCTCGCGCAGATCGCGCCCGCCGCCGCGGCCGAGAGGTACGGCGCACATGCCCGCTTCATCATGATGCTCTTCAAAGGGTTGTCGCTTCCGGGCTCTGCCTCTGCGGAGCCCGACCGGGCGCTCGGGCGGATCGTCATCGCCGTGATCGAGCGCTTGCTGACCGAGATCGCAGGCGAGGCCGACGCCGGTCCGCTGCTGAAAAAGGCCTGAGCCATGCTTCGTGCGACCGTTCTCCTTCTTGTCGCGGCCGGCATGGCCTCAGCCGACGACGTGCCGCCGCAAAACCTTCCCGCCATCACCGTCTCCGAGATCCGGAGCGGGGAGATCACCGACACGGTGATCGCCTCGGGGCTCATCGCCGCCGTCGAGCGCGTGCAGGTGCAGCCGCAGATCGAGGGCCAGGCGATCGACCGGATCGCGGTCGACGTCGGCGACAGGGTGCAGGCGGGCGACATCCTTGCGGTGCTGTCGACCGATGCGCTGACGCTGCAGAAAAGCCAGCTCGAGGCCTCGATGGCGAGCGCCGAAGCGGCGATCGCGCAGGCCGAGGCGCAGCGGATCGAAGCCGACGCCAACGCCGTGGAGGCGCGCAGCGCGCGCGACCGTTCGGAGCGGCTCCTCGCGCAGGGGACGACGACGAAGGCGCTCAACGACCAGGCGGTCGCGGCGGCGACGAGCGCAGGCGCGCGCGTCACGGTGGCCGAGCAGGGGCTCGCGGCGGCGCGGGCGCAGCGCAGCCTCGTCGCGGCGCAGACCGACGACATCGACCTCAAGCTCCGCCGCACCGGGGTGGCAGCGCCGGTCTCGGGCGAGGTGGTCGAGAAAAACGCGATGCTGGGCGGGATCGCCTCGGGCACGGGCCCGGCGATGTTCGAGATCGCGCGCGACGGCCTCCTCGAGCTGCGCGCCGACGTGGCCGAACAGGACATCCTGCGGCTCCGCGCCGGGCAGACCGCGCGGATGACCGTGGTCGGGCTCCGCGAACCGCTTGACGGCACGGTCCGGCTCGTCGAGCCGACCGTCGATCCCGTCTCGCGGCTGGGCCGGGTCAGGATCGAGATTGCCGAGCCGGAGCGCGTCCGGGCGGGCATGTTCGCCGAAGCGGCGATCGTCGTCGTCTCGAAGGAGGCGCTCCTCGCGCCGGTCTCGGCCGTGAACACGTCCGAGAAGGGCACCACCGCGCTTCGTGTCAGCGACGGCCTGGTCGCCGAGGTGCCCATCTCCACAGGCATCCGGGAAGGTGGTAACGTGGAGATCACCGCCGGACTCGCCGCGGGCGAGACGATCGTGACCAAGGCCGGCGCGTTCGTGCGCGACGGCGATCGCATCAACCCGGTCCCGGCAGCTGCCGCGACCGCGTCGAACTGAGGACGGGCCATGAACTTCTCCGCCTGGGCGATCCGCAACCCGATCGCGCCGATCCTCGCGTTCTTCATGCTCGTCGTGGTGGGCTGGCTGTCGTTCACCACGCTGCCGATCACGAAGTTCCCGAACATCGACGTGCCGCTCGTGTCGGTCGCGGTGGCGCAGTCGGGCGCCGCGCCCGCGGAGCTCGAGACGCAGGTCACGAAGAAGGTCGAGGACGCCGTGGCGGGCATCACCGGCGTCAAGCACATCACCTCCACGGTCTCCGACGGCCTCTCGGTGACCGCGGTCGAGTTCCGCATGGAAGTGCCGACCGACAAGGCGGTGCAGGACGTCAAGGACCAGGTCGACCAGATCCGGGGCGATCTGCCGGGGGACGCCGAGGTGCCGATCGTGACGCGCATCGACGTCGAGGGCGGCGCGATCATGACGTTCGCCATCTCCTCGCCCGACAAGTCGATCGAGGAGCTGTCGTGGTACGTCGAGGACACGGTGAAGCGCGCGCTTCAGGGACTGCCCGGCGTCGGCCGCATCGACCGCTACGGCGGCGCCGACCGCGAGATACGGGTCGAGCTGGACCCGGCGCGGCTCGCGTCCTTCGGGGTCACGGCGGCGACCGTCAACGCGCAGCTCCGCCAGACCAACGCCGACCTCGGCGCGGGCCGGAGCGAGATCGGCAGCCAGGAGCAGGCGATCCGCACGCTCGGCGATGCAGCGTCCGCGGACCAGCTCGCGCAATCGACCATCGCACTGCCGTCGGGCCGCTTCGTCAAGCTCGGCGACCTCGGCCGCGTCGTGGACACCTACAAGGAGCTGCGGTCCTTCGCACGCTACGACGGCAAGCCGGTCGTGACCTTTGCGGTGTTCCGCGCCAAGGGCGCCTCCGAGGTCAGCGTGTCCGAAGTCGTCACCTCCACGCTCGACACGCTGCGCGCCGCCCACCCGGAGGTCGCGATCACGCCGGTCGACGACACGGTGTTCAACACCTACGGCAACTATGAGGCGGCGATCCACACGCTGATCGAGGGTGCGATCCTCGCGGTGATCGTGGTGCTCCTGTTCCTGCGGAACTGGCGCGCGACGCTCATCACCGCGGTCGCGCTGCCGCTCTCGGCGATCCCCACGTTCTTCGTGATGGACCAGCTCGGGTTCTCGCTGAACCTCGTGAGCTTCCTCGCCATCACGCTGGCGACTGGCATCCTCGTCGACGACGCCATCGTCGAGATCGAGAACATCGCGCGGCACATGCGAATGGGCAAGACGCCCTACCGCGCGGCCATCGACGCCGCCGACGAGATCGGGCTCGCCGTCATCGCCACGACGCTCACCATCGTCGCGGTCTTCGTCCCCGTGTCGTTCATGCCGGGGATTCCGGGCCAGTACTTCCGGCAGTTCGGCATGACGGTCGCCATCGCGGTGATCTTCTCGCTGCTCGTCGCGCGCCTCATCACGCCGATGATGGCGGCATACCTGATGCGCGAGAGCGACGCGCCGGAGGAACACGCGCGCGACGGGTGGATCATGCGCGGCTACATGGCGCTCGTGCGAAGCACCATGCGGATGCGCTATCTCACCCTCGTCGCGGCGTTCGTGGTGCTCGGCGTGTCGGTCTTTTTCCTCAGCAAGGTGCCGGGCAGCTTCATTCCGCCCGACGACGTGTCACGCATCCCGATCAGCGTCGAGCTGCCGCCGGGGTCCACGCTGGCGGACACCAACGCGGCGACGCAGAAGCTGGAGGCGCTCATCGAGCCGATCGACGGCGTGGCCGATGTCTATGCGCTCGGAGGCGCCTCGCCGACGGGCGACCTCGACGTGCGCCGCGCGACGGTGACGGTGATCCTCGACAAGCTCGATCATTCCCTCCTTCGCAAGGCGTCGGTCGCCGCGCACGACCTGCCGCTGATCGGGCCGCTCATTCCGGCGCTGCCCGCGCATGGCAGGATCCGGCCGCAGGCAGCGATCGAGAACGAGATCTTTGCGGACGTGACGGCAATTCCCGACATCCGTGCCCTCAAGCTCAACGAACGGGGCGAGCGCGACATCTCGTTCAGCATCCTGTCGAACAACGAGGCCGACCTGAACACGGCCGTGGCCCGGCTCGAGGGCGCGCTCAGGGGCGATCCGCTGCTGGCCAACGTCAGCTCCAGCGGCGCGCTGCCGCGACCGGAGGTTCAGATCACGCCGCGGGCCCGAGAGGCGGCACGCCTTGGCGTGACCACGATGCAGATCGCCGAGACCGTGCGGGTCGCCACCATCGGCGACATCGACGCGGCGCTCGCCAAGGTGTCGGTCGACAACCGGCAGATCCCGGTGCGGGTCAAGCTCATCGACGACCTGCGCGAGGACGCGGCCCGCATCGGCGCGCTTCGCGTCACCACCGCGACGGGTGCCAGCGTGCCGCTCAACGCCGTCGCCGACATCCGCATCGGCGAGGGGCCGAACACCGTCAACCGGCTCGACCGCGAGCGCATCGCCACGATCGGCGCGAACCTTCCGCAGGGCGTGGCGCTCGGCACCGCCTCGGCGCGCTTCAAGGAGATCGCCGACGGGGTGGAGCTGCCGCCCACGGTCCGCATCGCGGAATCGGGCGACGCGGAGATCCAGGCGGAGCTGACCGGCAGCTTCTTCAACGCGATGGGGCTCGGCTTGATGCTCGTGCTGACGGTCCTGATCCTGCTCTTCAAGTCGGTGATCCAGCCGTTCACGATCCTCTTCTCGCTGCCGCTCGCCATCGGCGGGGTGGCGGCGGCGCTCATCATCACCGGCAACCCGCTCTCGATGCCCGTGCTCATCGGCATCCTGATGCTGATGGGGATCGTCACGAAGAACGCGATCCTGCTCGTCGAGTTCGCCATCGAGATGAAGCGGCAGGGCCTGAAGCGGTTCGAGGCGATGATCGAGGCGGGCCACAAGCGCGCGCGGCCCATCGTGATGACCTCGATCGCAATGTCGGCGGGGATGCTGCCCTCGGCGCTCGGCGTCGGGGAGGGCGGCGCGTTCCGGGCGCCGATGGCCATCGCGGTGATCGGCGGGATCATCGTCTCGACGGTGCTGAGCCTCGTCGTGGTGCCGTCGTTCTTCCTCATCATGGACGACCTGTCGCGCGGGCTCGCCTGGGTCTTCGGCCGCTTCATCGGCAAGAAGGAGGAGGAGCCCGCGGTTCCCGAGGCGGAGGTCATGGCGCGCGAGATCGACGCGCAGCGAAGCGAGCTGGAGGCGCTCCGCTTCCGGCTGAAGGTGCTGGAGTCCGCGGGGATGCCCCGCCGGACCGGCACCCTGCACGTCGCGGAGTAGCCTACCCGACCGGCACCACGTCGACGCTTTGCCGCAGCCGCTGGCGTCCCGAGGTGCGGAGAACCCCGCGCACCGGCGCCGCGTCGTCGAAGTCGCGACCACGCGCGACCTCGATGTGGCCCTCTCCGGGCACCAGCGCGTTGGTCGGGTCGTACTCGATCCAGCCTGCGTCCGCTCCCGCCCACGCCGCGACCCAGGCGTGCATCGCATCTGCCCCCGCGAGCCGGGGCCGGCCGGGCGGCGGGGTGGTCCGCAGGAAGCCGCTGACGTAAGCGGCCGGGATGCCGAGCCCGCGCAGGCACGCGACCATGATATGCGCGAAGTCCTGGCACACCCCGCGCCGGCCGTCGAAGGCGGCGCGGGCGGGCGTGTCCACGGCGGTGGCCGTGCCGTCGAAGGTCATGTCGCGGTGAAGCGCGCGGCCCACGGCGGCGACGGCGGCGCACACGTCCGAAGCGGGATCGACGGCCGCATGGGCATAGGCGGTCATGTCCGCGTCGCGCGGCACACGGCGCGACGGCCAACGGAAATGGTGCGGCGCCGAACGCCCGAGATCGCGACAGGTCTCGAGCGCGGCAGGCAGGTCGGTCAGCGCGACGGCGGGGCCGGACGGCGCCGGTGCCATGCGCTCGACGCGGGCCTGGAGATAGAGCTCCAGCGTGTCGTGCGCCATGCCGAGCCCGATGCCGGTGACGCGATTGCCGAAGAAGTCCGTGCGCTCGGTCCGCTCGCCGGGCTCCGGCGTCACCCCGACATGCCCCGCGACGAGACGCTGGCGGCCGGGCATCTCGGCGGGCAGGAGCCGCAGGTGGTGCCGTCCGGCGGTCGGCTGGGCGTAGGACTGCACGAGGCGGAGCGAGATGTCGTAGAGCATCAGCGGAGCCAGCGTTCGGAGAGCCGGTCCGAGAGGGCCGCGAGGCCGTGGCCCAGGCGATGCAGCGCCGCGGTGTCGAGCGCCGCCGGAGAGGCCACCTCGAGCTCGGCCTCGAGCCCGAGGACCGCGCGCGTGACCTCTGGTGCCGCGGCGTGCTCGGCCAGCCGATGGGTATGGCGCGCGATGGCGGCGAGCTGGAAGCGGATGGCGCGCGGGTTCTCGGCATCGAGCGCGAGAAGGTCGACCACCCCGTCGCGGTCGGTCGTCAGCGCATGGCGTCGGCGGTGCGTCATCACGCTGTCGCCGATCTCGACCGCGAGGTCGAGCGCGCCGTCGGGGGCGCTCGCGTCGGCCGTGCGCGCGAGGAGCCCCGCCGTGGCACCCGCGCGCTCGATCGCGCGGCCGAGCGCCAGGAAGCGCCAGCCGGGGCCGCGCACCATGTTCTCGTGGACGAGCCCCGCAAAGCCCGCCAGCGCCCGAAGCTGCGCGCCCGCCGCCCGCGCCGCCTCCGCGGGCGCGCCGCCGACGCCGGCGACCCCGGCCGCGATGTCGCAGAGCACGGCCCAGCCATCCGGCGAGAACCGGTCGCGGATCTGGCCCGCGCTGTGGATCGCGGCGCGCAACGCAAGCGGCGCGGTGTCGTAGCCTTCGAGATGCGCCGCGAGGAGCGCCGGCACCGCACCGGTCTCGCCTTCCGCCGCGCGGCCGAACGACGCGCGCAGCAGGCGCAGGATCGTCTCGGTCCGCTCCACGTAGCGGCCGAGCCAGTAGAGGTTGTCGGCCGCGCGCGTCGGCAGCGGTCCGGGTTCGGGCCGTCGGAACGTGTGGGGACGCGCGAGCAGCGTCTGCGCCTCGACCGGCCGGTCGGCCACCACCCAGACATCGGCGACGGCGCTGCCAGACCCGAGCGCCATCGCGGTCGTATCCTTGCTGGCGCCGATCCGCGCGAACCCGCCCGGCATCGCCCGCCAGCCTTCGGGCGTGCGGAGCAGGAACAGCCGCAGCGTCATCGGTCGCGGCTCGAGCCGGTCGTCGAGCAGCACCGGCGTCGTCGACAGCGTCACGCGTTCCTGCGCCACGAGGCCCGCGTCCGGCGCATCTGTCGGGGCCGCGGCGGCTTCGGTGAACGCGAGCCCCGGCGCATGGGCGGACCCGACCGTGATGCGGCCAGCGCGCTCCGCGACGTAGGCACGGGCGCGGGCGTCGCCCATCCACCACGTCGCGATTCCAGGGAGCGCCAGCCCCGTGCCCGTCATGGCGCGGGCGATGCCGGGAAGGAACGCCATGAGCGCCGGCGCCTCGATCACGCCGGAACCTAGCCCGTTGAGGATCGTCACGCTGCCTGCCCGCACCGCGCTCAGGAGCCCCGGCGTGCCGAGCCGCGAGCCGGGGTCGAGCTCGAGCGGATCGGTCCAGATGCCGTCGACGCGGCGCAGGAGCGCCGTGACCCGCGCCAGCCCGTCGGTGGTGCGGACATGCAGCGCCTCGCCCTCGAGGGCCAGATCGCCGCCTTCGAGAAGCGTCAGCCCGAGATACCGCGCGAGCCAGGCGTGCTCGTGGTAGGTGTCGGTCGCGGGCCCCGGCGTGAGGATGCCCGCGACCCCGCCGGTGCCCGGACCCGCGCCGACGAGGCTGTCGCGGAGCGCGCGGAAGAAGCCTGCGAGCCGGTGGATGCGGCCGTGCGCGAAGCTCTCGGGAAAGATCCGGCTGGTGGCGATGCGGTTCTCGAGCGCGAACCCTGCGCCCGAAGGCGCCTGCGCGCGGTCGCCGAGCACCCACCAGCGCCCGTCCGGGCCGCGCCCGAGATCGAAGGCGAGGAAGTGCAGGAAATGTCCCGACGCAGGGACGGTGCCGACGAGCGGGCGCAGCCATTCCGGGCTCCCGGCGACGAGCGCCGCGGGCAGGAGGCCATCGGCGACGAGCCGGTTCGGGCCGTAGAGATCGGCCACGACCGCCTCGAGGACATCGGCGCGCTGGCCGAGCCCCTGCTCGAGCCCGCGCCACTCCGCTTCGCCGAGCACGATCGGCAGAGCGCTCAGCGGCCAGTCGCGCAAGGGCGCTCCGGGATCGCCGTAGGGCCGCAGGAACACGCCCGCATCGCGGAGGTAGCGCGTGCCCCGCGCGATCCGCCCGTCGAGGTCGGCCGCGCCGGCCGCGTCGAACGTCGCGGCAAGGTCGGCCCAGGCGGGGCGGATGCCGTCCGGCCCGACCATCTCGTCGGGCACGTTCGGCAGCGGGCGATAGGCGGCGACCCGCCCGCCTGTCGCGGCGCGGGCCGCGTCGGTCACGGGGCTGCCCGGCGCCGCAGGTCGAGCGTGAACGGGAACTCCGGGTGCGGCGTGGCGGGAGCCAGATCATAGGCGGCGGGCGTGTGGCCCGTGGGCTCGAAGCGCGCCAGACGCCGCGCCTCGGCCTCGTTGCCGTTGACCGGGAAGGTGTCGTAGTTCCGCCCGCCGGGATGCGCCACGTGGTAGACCGCGCCGCCGATGGCGCGGCCCGACCAGGTATCGTAGATGTCGAACGTCAGGGGCGCATCGACCGGCAGCACCGGGTGCAGCGCCAGCGGCGGCTGCCAGGCCTTGTAGCGCACCGCGCCCACCGCCACGCCCGCGGTGCCCGTCGGCTGGAGCGGCACCGGGCGGCGGTTGCAGGCGACGCGGTAGCGCGCGGGGTCGGCGGCCTCGAGGCGCACCTGCAGCCGCTCGACCGAGCTGTCGGCGTAGCGCACCGTGCCGCCGATGGCGCCGGTCTCGCCGAGGACGTGCCAGGGCTCGAGGGCGAGGCGCAGCTCGAGCCGCGCGCCCTCGACCGCGACCTCGCCGCAGAACGGGAAGCGGAACTCGGCCTGCGCCTCGAACCAGGCGGGCTCGACCGCGAAGCCGTGCCGGGCGAGGTCGGCCAGCACGTCGAGGAAATCGGCCCAGAGGAAGTGCGGCAGCATGAAGCGGTCGTGGAGCGCGGTGCCCCAGCGCGTCAGCGGGCCGGTCACGGGCGCCGCCCAGAGCCGCGCGAGGAGCGCCCGCACGAGGAGCTGCTGCGCGAGGCTCATGCGGGGATCGGGCGGCATCTCGAAGCCGCGGAACTCGACGAGGCCGAGCCGCCCGGCCGGGCCGTCGGGCGAGTAGAGCTTGTCGATGCAGATCTCGGCGCGGTGGGTGTTGCCGGAGACGTCGACGAGGAGGTTGCGGAGGAGCCGGTCCACCAGCCACGGCGCGGGCGGCCGGCCCTGCCCCGGCGCGGGGATCTGGCCCAGCGCGATCTCGAGCTCGTAGAGCGCGTCGCCCCGCGCCTCGTCGATGCGCGGCGCCTGGCTCGTCGGGCCGATGAAGAGGCCCGAGAAGAGGTAGCTCAGCGACGGGTGCCGCTGCCAGTGCCGGATCAGGCTCGCGAGGAGGTCCGGGCGGCGCAGGAACGGGCTGTCGCCGGGGGTCGCGCCGCCGACGACGACGTGGTTGCCGCCGCCGGTGCCGACATGGCGGCCGTCGAGCATGAACTTCTCGGCTGCGAGGCGGGTGTGGCGCGCGGCGTCGTAGACCGCCTCGGTGATCGCGACGCAGTCCTTCCAGGTGCCGGCGGGATGGACGTTGACCTCGACGACGCCGGGGTCGGGGGCCACGCGGATCACGTTGAGGCGCGGGTCGTGCGGCGGCGGGTAGCCCTCGATCTGCACCGGGAGCCCGGTCGCGCGGGCCGCGTCCTCGGCGGCGGCGACGAGGTCGAGGTAGTCCTCGAGCCGCTCCACCGGCGGCAGGAACACGCAGAGCCGCCCGTCGCGCGGCTCGACCGAGAGCGCGGTGCGGACGGCGCCGCCGAGCGCGTCGCGGCGCGCGGGCTCGTGGGGCATCTCGGCGGCGGTGAAGCGCGCCTGCATCGCCGGGTGCTGCGCCGTCAACGCCTCGCCGGGCCGGGCGGCGCCGGGCGCGTCGGGGAGCGGCCCGCGCGGCTCGGTCGGGTCCGCGGGCATGACATGGGGATAGTCCTCGGGCGGCACGTGCGGCAGCGCCGCGAGCGGCAGCCGGTAGCCGACCGCCCCGTCGCCGGGGCTGAGGAACACATGGCCTCGCCGCAGCGTCCAGTGCTCCGATCGCCAGGCCCGCCCGCCGTCGCGCGCCTGCCAGCGCTGCACCGGCAAAACGTAGGCGGCGGGCGTGCCGAGACCGCGCGCGAAAACCTTCGCGATGCGGGCGCGGGCCTCGGGATCGGCGAGCTCGGGGTTCTCGGGGCTCACGTTGTCGGGCAGGTTGGCCTCGGCGAGCGTCCATTCGGCGGGATCCTCGTAGGCCGGCAGGATGTAGTCCGTCCCGACATCGAGCGCGCCCGCCATCGCCGCGAGGAAGGCCGCCGCAGTCTCGGGCGTGGCGCCGGTGGCGCTCTCCTCTGCGACGAGCGCGGGGTCGGACCAGATCGGCTGGCCATCGCCGCGCCAGTAGAGCGAGAACGTCCAGCGCGGCAGGCTCTCGCCGGGATACCACTTGCCCTGCCCGTGATGCAGGAAGCCCTGCGGCGCGAAGCGGTCGCGGAGGCGGCGGATGAGCCGGTCGGCGTAGCCGCGCTTCGTCGGGCCGGTGGCGTCGCCGCTCCACTCCGGCGCCTCGAAGTCGCCCATCGCGACGAAGGTGGGCTCGCCGCCCATCGTCAGCCGCACGTCGCCCGCGGCGAGCGCCGCGTCGACCGCCGCGCCGGTCGCGTTGAGCCGGTCCCAGGCCGCCTCGGAGAACGGCTTCGTGATGCGCGGGTGCTCGGCGATCCGCGCGACCTCCATCTCGAAGCCGAAATCCACCTCGGCGTAGCTCGCCGCCCCCGAGATCGGCGCCGCGTTGCGGTAGTGCGGGGTCGCCGCGAGCGGGATGTGGCTCTCGCCCGCGAGGAGCCCCGAGGTCGCGTCGAGCCCGATCCAGCCGGCACCCGGCAGGTAGACCTCGGCCCAGGCATGCAGGTCGGTGAAGTCCTGCGCGGTCCCCGCCGGGCCCTCGAGCGCCACGAGGTCGGGCTTGAGCTGGATCAGGTAGCCCGACACGAACCGCGCCGCGAGCCCGAGGTGCCGCAGCGCCTCGACGAGGAGCCAGGCGCTGTCGCGGCACGAGCCCCGGCCCGCCGCGAGCGTCTCCTCGGGCGTCTGCACGCCGGCCTCGAGGCGGATCACGTAGGCCACCTCGCGGGCGACCCGGCCGAGGAGCGCCACCACGAAGTCGACCGTGCGGTCGGCGCGGCGCGGCACCTCGGCGAGGAACGCCGTCATGCGCGGCCCGGCGGGCCCGGGCGTGCGGTAGATCGCGAGGTCGTCAGCGATGTCGCCCGGATAGTCGAACGGATAGGCCTCCGCACTCGCCTCGACGAAGAAGTCGAACGGGTTCCAGACCGTCATGTCGGCCACGAGCCCGACCTCGAGCGTCAGCTCGCGCACCGGCTCGGGAAACACGAGCCGCGTCTGCCAGTTGCCGAAGATGTCCTGCTGGTGGTTGGTGAAGTGCTTGGCCGGCCCGACGTCGAGCGCATGCGACACGACGCGGGTGCGCCCGTGCGGCGCCGGGCGCAGGCGCACCACCTGCGGCCCGAGCGTGACCGGGCGGTCGTAGCGGTAGCGCGTCAGGTGGCGGATGCTGGCGAGGATCGACATGGGGCTCCCGGTGCGGCGCGTCCCAGTCGTGTCACAGGCACGGCGGCGTTGCCAACCCCATCAGCCCGCGTGGACCAGGCCGTCGATGAACGCCATCTTGGTCTTGACCGGCTCTGTCAGCACGAAGGGGTAGAGGTCGGGCTGGCCCATCGAGCGGTTGACGCTGTTGATCGCGATGGTGAGCGGCACCCATTGCGCGACCAGGCGGTCGATGTTGCGGTCGTCGTAGGGGTTCGCGGCCCCGCCCGGCCCGCCGATGCCGTAAGTCTGTGCGGTCTCGAGCGTGTCGGTCATGTGCAGAAGGTGCGCCCAGGTCTCGGCGAAGTCCTCCCAGGGGTGCGACGCGGCATAGCCGCTGACATGGCGCTCGGCCCAGTCCGGTGGCGCGCCCTCTTCGTAGTGCCGCGCGAGGGCCGCGGCGTAGTCCGCGCGCTCGTCGCCGAACACGTCACGGCAGTCGTCGAGCCGGCCGGCGTCGCGCACCAGCCGGTCCCAGTAGTAATGCCCGATCTCGTGGCGCAGATGCCCGATCAGCGTGCGGTAGGGCTCGCCCATCGCGGCGCGCATCCGCTCGCGCTCGGCCACGTCGCCCTCGCCGATGTTGAGCGTGATGACGCCGTCCTTGTGGCCGGTGAGCACCTGCCCCGTCGCGTCCGAGAGGAAGTCGAACGCGAGGCCGCCCGCGGGATCGTCGCTCCGGTTCGGGACCGGCAGCTCCCAGCGCAGGAGCGAGTAGAAGAGCCGCCGCTTGGCCGTCTCGATGGCCCGCCAGCGCTCGACGTTGACGGCAAAGGAGGTGTCGGGGATCGTGCGGTTGTGCTCGCAGGCGCGGCAGAGCCCGTTGCCCGCGCCCTCCGGGAGCAACCAGTTGCAGCCGACGCGCGACGCGTTGCGGCAGAAGCGGTAGACGGTCTCGGCCGGCGAGACGACGCGCCAGGTCTCCGGGCCGGCGGCCTCGACCGCGAGGAGGTCGCCGAGCGCCGGGTCGTAGCCGATGCGGTGGCCGCACGAAAGACAGATGCCGTTGTCGAAGTGAATCTCGTTGCCGCAGAACTCGCATGAGAACCGTTTCATCTCGTTCCTTTGCGACGACGCGCGTCAACGTGGCGTGGGCGCGTGGGTTCCGGGCAGGAGCCCCGCGCCGGCCGCCGGGGCGAGCCGTGCGAAAAAGAGCGCCGAGGCGACCGAGATCGCGGCGATGAGCGCGAACACCGCCGGCATGTGGTCGGCCTCGATGGCGAGCCCGCCCCAGGCCGCCCGCGCCGCCTCGAGCCCGAAGGCCGCGACGGTGATGCCGATGGAGCCCGAGAGCTGCTGCAGGACGGCATTGAAGCTCGTGGCGCTCGAGAGCCGCTCGGGCGGCACGTCGGCATAGGCGATGGCGTTGATCGAGGTGAACTGCAGCGACCGGCTGATCCCGCCCACGAAGAGCACCGCCATGATGACGGCCCAGGGCGTCTCGGCTGTGAACGCCGCCGGCGCGAGGAGGAAGCCGCCCGCGACGAAGGCGTTGGCGAGGAGCACGCGGCGGAAACCCCAGCGCTGCAGGATCGGCTGGGCCGCGAACTTCATCGCGATGGCACCCGCGCCCGCGACGAAGGTGAGCATCCCCGAGCGGAACGGCGACAGCCCGAAGCCGATCTGGAAGAGGAGCGGCAGGAGGAACGGCAGCGCGCCGCCGCCGACGCGGAAGAGCGTGCCGCCGAGCGCCGCGATGCGGAACGTCGGGTAGCGCATCAGCCGCAGGTCGACGAGCGGGGCGGGCACGCGGAGCGCGTGGCGGCCGTAGGCGACGGTGAGGGCAAGGCCCGCGGCGGTCATCGCCACGAGGACGGACGGCGGCGCGAGGTCGAGCCCCGCGAGCGTGACGCCGGTCAGGAAGAGCGCGAGGCCCGGCCCGACATAGAGGAAGCCGCGCAGGTCGAAGGCGCGGACCGCATCGACCGGCAGGCGCGGGATGTAGGCGGTCACGAGCCCGAAGCCGAGGACCGCGATGGGAATGTTGATCCAGAAGATCCAGCGCCAGTCGGCGTAGGTGGTGAGGAACCCGCCGAGCGGCGGGCCGATCACCGGGCCGGTGAGGGCGGGCACCGTGAGCCAGGCGAGCGCGCCGACGAGGCCCGACCTCGGCGTGGTGCGGAGCACGATGAGCCGCCCGACCGGCACCATCATCGAGCCGCCGATGCCCTGCAGCACGCGCGCGCCGACGAGCCAGCCGAGCGTGTCCGATGCCCCGCAGGCGATGGAGCCCGCGGCGAACACGACGATGGCGGCGCGGAAGAGCGTGCGTGCGCCGAAGCGGTCGGCGGCCCAGCCCGAGGCCGGGATGAAGATCGCGAGCGCGAGGAGGTAGGAGGTGAGCGCGAGCTTGAGGTGGATGGGCGAGGTGCCGAGGTCGGCCGCGATGCGCGGCAGCGAGGTCGAGAGCACGCTCGCGTCGAGGTTCTCCATGAAGAGCGCCGTCGCCACGATGAGCGGCACGGCCCGCGCCCGGACGCGCGCGAAACGGACGGGCGGTGGGGCGGTGATCGGCTCGGGCGTCATGGCACGGGGCTTACGCCGCGCCTCGCGGCGAGGGAAGCGGGGGCGGCCACCCCTCAGCGCCGCCGGGTGGTGCCCCCGTCGACGACCTGCACCGGGAGCGCGGTGCTCCGGGGCACGCCGGTGCCGGCGGTGGCGCCGTTGATCCGCGCGAGGAGCCGCCGCGCGCCGAGCACGCCGATCTGGCGTCGCGGGGTGCGGAGCGTGGTCAGCGGCACCGGCAGGACGTGAGTGATGTCGAGCCCGTTGAAGCCCGCGATGCCGATGTCGCGGGGCACCGCGAGGCCGCGCGCCTCCACCGCCATCAGCCCGCCGAAGGCGAGATGGTCGGAGAGGTAGAACACGACCTCGGGCGGCGGGCCCGGCCGGTCGAGGAGCGCCGCCGTCCCCCGGAAGCCCGCCTCGAACGCGGGACCGGGGGCGGTGCGCTCGATGGCGAGCGGCGGCAGGCCGCCGGCGGCGAAGGCGGCGCGCAGGCCCTCGAGCCTGCGGCCCGCGCGGATGTCGTAGCCCTCCACCGTCCCGACGTAGGCGCCCCGCCGGTAGCCCAGTGCCGCCACGTGGGCGCCGAGCACCCGGCCCGCCTCGACGTGGTCGAGCCCGACACAGATGTCGATGGGGTCCGGCGTGTGGTCCCAGATCTCGAGCACCGGGATGCGCGCGCGGCGCAGCATGTCCACCACCTCGGGCGCGTGGTCGATGCCGGTGAGGATGAGCGCCGCCGGACGCCACGACATCAGCCGCTCGACCCAGGCGCGCTCGACCCCGGCGCTGTACTCGGTGGTGTCGATGACGGTCGAGAACCCCGCCGCGCTGAGCGCGCCGCGCATCCCCATCAGGATGTCGGCGAAGACGTCGTTGTAGAACGTCGGCAGCGAGATGCCGACCAGGGTGGAGTTCGCCCCGACGAGCGAGCGTGCGTTGGAGTTCGGCACGTAGCGCATCCGCGCGGCGGTGCGGATGATGCGCGCGCGGGTGTCGGCTCCCACGCCCTCGACGCCGCGGAGCGCGCGGCTCACGGTCATCATGCTGACCCCGCAGGCCGCCGCGACATCCTCGATGCGCGCCCTGTCGGACGAACGGCGCCCAGCGGATTTGCTCCTCATCGCAGCAGGATACGCCATGCCCGACGATAACGCTAACGTGGATTCGCGACGCCGGGCCTATCTTGGCGCCCGGCGACGCCGCATGATCGCGGGAAACGGGGGCGGCAGCCTCCGGGCGGAGGGGCGATTGCCGGAGATCAGGCTCGACAGGATCGAGAAGCGGTTCGGGCCGACGCAGGTGCTGCCGCCCCTCGACCTTACGATGCGCGACGGCGAGTTCACCGTGCTCGTCGGCCCGTCGGGCTGCGGCAAGTCCACCACGCTGCGGATCCTCGCCGGGCTCGAGGTGCCGACGGCGGGCGAGATCTGGTTTGACGACCGACCGATCAGCAAGCTCGACCCGAAGGACCGCGACATCGCGATGGTGTTCCAGGACTACGCGCTCTACCCGCACATGACGATCGCGCGGAACATGTCGTTCGCGCTGCGCCTCGCGCGCCGGCCGAAGGCGGAGATCGCCGAGACGGTGGCGCGCGTCGCCGAGACGCTGGGGCTCTCGGCGCTCCTCGACCGCAAGCCCGCCGAGCTCTCGGGCGGCCAGCGCCAGCGCGTCGCGATGGGCCGGGCGCTGGTGCGCGACGCGGCGGTGTTCCTCTTCGACGAGCCGCTCTCGAACCTCGACGCCAAGCTTCGCGGCAAGATGCGGACCGAGCTCGCCGAGATGCGGGCGGGCATCGACAAGACGATGGTCTACGTCACGCACGACCAGGTCGAGGCGATGACGCTCGGCGACCGCATCGTGGTGATGCGCGAGGGCCGGATCGAACAGCAGGGCACGCCGGAGGAGCTCTTCCGCGCGCCGGTGAATACTTTCGTCGCGGGTTTCATCGGCAGCCCGGCGATGAACCTCCTCGACGGCGAGATCGACGGGGGCATGGTCCGCGGCGACGGCTTCGCGCTCCCCCTCGACGCGACCGCGCCCGCGCATTCCCGGAGCCGCAAGGTGACGGTCGGCATCCGGCCCTCGTCGTTCGTCGCGGACCCGGAGGGCGGCCACGGGCTCGACCTGCGGGTGACGGTCTCGGAGTACCTCGGCGCGCAGTCGGTGCTCGTCACCCGGCTCGGACGCCACGAGGTGCTCGTCGAGACCGCGAGCGCCCACCCGATCGCCCCCGGCGCCACGCTCCGCTTCGGCGTGGCGCCGGGCGAGACGATGCTCTTCGACCGCACGACCGGCCTCAGGCTCTGACGCCGCACATCCAGGGAGGACAGGATGCTCGACCACCGGACCAGCCTCAGGGGCGCCGCCATCGCGGTGCTCCTCACCTCGGGAGCCGCCGTCGCA
Organism: Paracoccaceae bacterium; assembly: GCA_965219015.1. Taxonomy (GTDB): domain Bacteria; phylum Pseudomonadota; class Alphaproteobacteria; order Rhodobacterales; family Rhodobacteraceae; genus CBDCNH01. Next base: position 88,296 of record CBDCNH010000005.1, on the reverse strand, counting down.
GGCCCCTACGACGCCTACGAAGGCACCACGCTCGTGGTGAACTTCCCCGCCCACCCGCATTACGACGCGGCGATGAAGATCCTCGACGCGTTCACCGAGGAGACCGGCATCGAGGTCGAGGTGGACCAGCTCGAATACCTCAAGATGCGCGACAAGCAGACGTTGGAGCTGACCAAGGCCGAGGGCGACTACGACCTCATCTCCTACGTCGTGTTCTCGAAGGCGGACTACGTGTTCGCCGACCAGCTCGAGGATCTGGCGAAGTACTTCATGAACCCCAAGCTCGCCGACCCGGCCTACGACGCCGACGACCTGATCCCCGGCTACGTGCAGAACATCGGCGTCGCGGGCGGCGACAAGGGCTACCTGCCGGGGCCGACGGGCTCGCTCTACGGGCTGCCCTACGGGGCCGAGACCTCGGCGCTCGCCTACCGGGCCGACATCTTCGAGAAGCACGGGCTGAAGCCGCCGGAGACGGTCGACGAGATGGTCAAGCTCGCCTGCGAGATCCCGAAGCTCGAGCCGGGCATGGGCGGCATCGCGCTGCGCTCCGCCGCGGGCCAGCACGCGAGCCACGGGTTCCTGCTCGAGCTCAACCCGCTCGGCGGCAGCATCTTCGACGCAGAGTGGAACCCGGTGATGAACTCCGAGGCGGGCGTGCAGGCCGCGACCAACATGAAGACGATGGTGGACTGCGGGCCGGACGGCGCGAAGAGCTTCACCGTGTCGGATGCGGCCGCGGCCTTTGCGCAGGGCCGCGCGGCGATGTTCCTCGACTCGATCTCCTTCGCCGCGCAGTTCGAGGATCCCTCGAAGAGCCAGGTCGCGGGCAAGGTGCAATGGGCGATCCACCCGAAGGGCGAGAAGTACGCCTCGCAGACCGGGGGCTTCGGCATCGCGATCCCGAAGAACTCGCAGCACAAGGAGGCGGCGTTCCTCCTGATGCAGTGGCTCACCTCCAAGACGGGCGACAAGCTCGTCGCGATGGCCGGCGGCAGCCCGTCGCGGTTCTCGACCTACGCCGACCCCGAGGTGGTGGCGAAGTACCCCTACGCGCCGGTGTTCGGCGAGGCGCTGAAGTACGCCGACCCCGACTGGCGCCCGATCATCCCGGTCTGGGGCAAGATCAACAACGACCTCGGCACCACGGTCAGCCAGATCCTGACCGAGAACGCCGACATCAAGGGCTCGCTCGACGCGCTCGCCGAGCGCACCCGCGCGACGATGAAGGACGCCGGCTACTACACCTGGAACTGACGCAGCGCGGGGGCCTTCGCCGGCCTCCGCCAACCCCGAGGCCCCGATGCAGATCGCCCGCGCCACACCTTGGGTCTTCCTCGCGCCCGCGGCCCTCGTGCTCGGCATAGCGCTCCTCTATCCGGTCGGCTACACGGTCTACGCGAGCTTCCTCGACTGGAACCCGAGCCAGCGCATCGGCGAGGCCACCTGGGTCGGGCTCGCGAACTACCGCGGGCTCCTCGCCGACCCGAACTTCCGCGAGAGCCTCGGCGTCACGCTCATCTTCGCGTCCTCGGTGGTCGCCGCCGAGATGGTGCTCGGGGTGGGGCTGGCGCTGCTCCTCGACCGGCAGATCCGCGGCATGGCGGCGCTCAGGACGCTCTTCATCCTGCCGATGATGATCGCGCCCATCGTCGTGGGCCTCGTCTGGCGCTACATGTACGACCCCTCCGTCGGCATCTTCAACCGCACGCTGAAGTCGCTCGGCGCAAGCGGCGTGCCGTGGCTGTCGGACGGCTCCTGGGCGCTCCTGTCGATCATCGTCGCCGACATCTGGCAATGGACGCCGTTCATCTTCATCCTGACGCTGGCGGCGCTGCAGTCGCTGCCGCGCTCGGCGCTCGAGGCGAGCCGGATCGACGGCGCGACCGCCTGGCAGCAGGTGCTCTACATCAAGCTCCCGCTGATGCTGCCGGTGCTGATCGTCACCGGGCTCCTGCGCCTCATCGACGCCTTCAAGGTGCTCGAGGTGATCCTCGTGCTGACGAACGGCGGGCCGGGCCTCTCGACCGAGATCCTGGCGCTCCGCATCTCGCGCACCGCCTTCGAGTTCCGCGAGCTCGGCGTCGCGGCGGCGATGTCGAACCTGCTGCTCGTCGTGCTCCTCGCGCTGACGCTCGCGATGTTCGCCTACGGCAAGATCGCCGAGATCCGCGGCGCCCGCGTCCGCATCGCCGCCGAGGGGGAGGACTGATGGCCGAGGCCCGCCGCGCCAACCCTGCCTTCACCGCGCTCGTCGCGGCGCTCGTCGTGCTCTCCGTCGGGCCCATCGTGCTGATGATCGCGACCTCGCTCCGGCTCAACGTGGACATCCTGTCGGACACGTCGTCGCTCCTCTTCGTGCCGACGCTTCGCAACTACGAGCAGGTGCTCTGCAACGTGCTGCCCTACGCGCCCGCGAGCGTGGACCGCTGCTCGCCGACGTTCGGCCGCGCGCTCGGCAACTCGCTCATCGTCGCCACCGTCTCGACCGTGCTGACGCTGCTGATCGGCTGCATGGCGGCCTACGCGCTGGTGCGGTTCCGCTTCCTCGGGCGGGGTGCGGTGTCGCTGAGCGCGCTCATGCTGCGGATGGTGCCGCCCGCGGTGCTCCTCGTGCCGGTGTTCGGCATCTGGACGTTCCAGTTCGGGCTCGACGGCACGCTCTCGGGCATCATCCTCGTCTATGTCGCGATGAACCTGCCGTTCGTGATCTGGATCCTGCAGAGCTTCATCGTGCAGGTGCCCGTAGCCCTCGAGGAGGCCGCGCGGATGGACGGCGCGGGGCCGTTCGCGACGTTCTTCCTCGTCGTGCTGCCGCTGATCCGGCCCGGCCTCGCGGCGGCGGCGATCTTCACCTTCCGCATCGCCTGGAACGAGTTCCTGCTCGCCAACGCGCTCCTCGACCGCAGCACGCGGACGGTGCCGGTGACGATCGTGAACTCGCTCACCGAATACGACATCGACTGGGGCGTGGTGATGGCGACGGGGGTTCTGCTCGCGGTCCCGCCGATCCTCTTCACCTTCGTGGCGTCGAAGCAGATCATCACCGGCATGACAGCGGGGGCGGTGAAGGGCTGATGCTCGACTGGCTCGCGACCCCCATCGACCCCGGCCGCGCCCACGACCTCGGGATGCACATCGCCTGGCACGGGCGCTTCATGGTGCTCGCCTGGTCGGTCCTCGTGCCCCTCGGCATCATCGCCGCGCGGTTCTTCAAGGTGCTGCCGACGCAGGACTGGCCGCGCGAGCTCGACAGCCGGGTGTGGTGGTGGACGCACCGCGCCTGCCAGTACAGCGCCGCTCTCATCGTCGCCATCGCCGTCGTCGTGGTGCTGACCGCGCCGGACCGCGCCGCCTATCCCGGCATCCACTACATCTTCGGCTGGACGGTCGCGCTGCTGACCGCGCTGCAGGTCACGGCGGCGCTCTTGCGCGGTGACAAGGGCGGCCCGACCGCACCCGGCCGCGACGGCAGCCTGCGCGGCCATCACTACGACATGACGCGACGCCGCATCGCCTTCGAGATGTTCCACAAGACCGCCGGCTACACGGTTCTGCTGATCGCCGTCTTCGCGACGCTGACCGGGCTCTGGCAGGCCAACGGGCCGCGCTGGATGTGGATCGTGATCCCCGGCTGGTGGCTGGCGCTCGCGGGCCTCTTCGTGCTCTTCTCCAAGCAGGGCCGCGTCGTCGACACCTACCAGGCGATCTGGGGGCCGGACGCCGTGCATCCCGGCAACCAGCGGCCGCGCCGCGTGCGCCCGCCGAGGCCGCGCGGCCGCCACGGCCCGCAGGCGGGCGAATAGGGGGGGGCGATGAGCTTCTACGAGGCCTACGACGCGCGGTTCCGCCGCTTCGTGATGGGCAACGCGCCCGTCAAGCAGATCGCGACCGGCTTCGACTGGGTCGAGGGGCCGGTCTGGTTCGGCGACGCCGACTGCCTCCTCTTCTCCGACATCCCCAACGACCGCATCCTGCGCTGGGTGCCCGGCGTCGGCGTCAGCCCGTTCCGGGTGCCCTCGCACCACGCCAACGGCAACACCCGCGACCGCGAGGGCCGGCTCGTGACCTGCGAGCACGGGCTGCGCCGCGTCACCCGCACCGAGCACGACGGCCGCGTCACCGTCATCGCCGACAGCCATGCCGGCCGCCGGCTCAACAGCCCCAACGACGTGGTGGTCGCGGACGACGGGGCGATCTGGTTCACCGACCCGCACTACGGGATCATGACGCAGTACGAAGGCACGATGTCCGAGCAGGAGCAACCCTGCCACGTCTACCGCGTCGACCCGTCGGGCAGCATCGAGGCGGTGCTCGACGACTTCCAGGGCCCGAACGGGCTTGCGTTCTCGCCCGACGGCGCCCGGCTCTACGTCGCCGACACCGGGCGCATGTTCGAGGACGACCCGCAGCACATCCGGGTCTTCGACATGGCGTCGGGCCGGCCGCGGAACGGCCGCATGTTCCACACCATCGACCCCGGCTGCGCCGACGGCTTCCGTTGCGACACCGACGGCAACGTCTGGTCCTCCGCCGCCGACGGCGTGCACTGCATCACGCCCGAGGGCGAGGTGATCGGCAAGATCCTCGTCCCCGAGCTCGTCTCCAACCTCTGCTTCGGCGGCCGCGGCAAGCACCGCCTCTTCATCACCGCGACCTCCAGCGTCTACGCCGTCAACCTCGCCCGCGAGGGCGCGCAGCGGCCGTGACGGTCAGTTCGGGTTTCTCTCCGAGATCTGGACCGGGTCGATCGTCAGGAGGTCGCGCCGGCCCGCGCGAGTGCCGCCCTGGAAGAAGGCCATCCCGATCGCCGGGTTCGCGGCGACCGCATGGCCTTGCCCTTCGTGAACCGCGCCGTCGATCGTGACCCGGTAACGGCCCGTGCCCGGGTTCAGCACGACGAGGAAGGTGCTGGTCTGGCCAGGGGTCAACGGCCCCGCGACGGTCAGGCCCGGATCGGCCACGAGCACGTTCGTGCCCGTGATCGTCAGCGCGAGGACGGTCTCGAAGTGGCCGCTGTAGAGCTGCACTCTGGTGATCGGGTTGCCGGAGACCCGCTGCTGCCATTGAAAATAGACGTCGCGGGTGCCGCTGACCGCGCCGCCGTTGAAATAGACGGTGGGGGTCTGGCGGGCGTCCGTGCTCTGGATGTCGAGCGACTTCGCGCCCACGAGCGGGCCCGAGCCGGTGACGCGCGCTCCCGTGCCCAGGCTGAACACCTGCGCCCCCGCTGGCTGATTTGGCGGCAGCACGGGCTGCGCCCCGACGCTGTCATGCTCGAAGTCGTCGCGCAGCACCGGAGTGCAGCCCCCAGCCATCAGCTTCAGGCACAGCAGGGCGGTGCCGCATCGTCTGTAAGGACTGTCAATTCGCTCCCGCAGACGATGCCGGCGAGAGCTCGTTGCGGCAAGCGGCGCATCGCGAAAAGGTCGTGAACTCGGTGCTTTACACCGTTGCGCCCGGGACGAGGCGGGCGGGAAGCACCGTCACGTCGGCGACGGGCTCGCCGCGGAGGCGCGCGACGAGCGCCTCGGCGGCGGTGCGGCCGATGGCGATGGCGGGAACGGCGGTGGTGGTCAGGCGGCGCGGCAGGATCGAGGCCGCCTCGAGCCCGCCCCAGCCCGCGATGCCGATGTCGTCCGGCACCCGGCGGCCCGAGGCCACGCAGAACGCCATGCCGCCGATCGCCATCTCGTCGTCGTGGAAGTAGAGCGCGTCGAGGTCGGGGCGGCGCGCGAGGAGCACCTCGGCGCCCCACCAGCCGGCGTAGAAGCCGGGCCGGTCGTGCAGCACCTCGGCATCCACGAGCGGCACGCCGGCCTCGCCGAGCGCGCGCGCGAAGCCGCGTCGGCGGGCGTGGCCCATCGTGGCCGAGGCACCGAGCGCGCCGACCGAGCCGACCCGGCGGCGGCCGGCGGCGGCGACGAAGCGGCCCATCTCGGCGCCGCAGTCCTCGTGGCTGAACCCCACCGAGAGGTCGAGCGGCTGGGTGTTCAGATCCCAGACCTCGACCACCGGCCCCGCGAGCCCGCGCAAGATGGCCGCCGTCGCGGGCGTGTGGGTGCGGCCCGACAGGATGATGCCCGCGGGCTTCCAGGCGGCGAGCTCGCGCAGCCAGGCCTCCTCCTCGGCGGGGAGCTGGTCGTGGCTGCCGATCATCGTCTGGTAGCCGAGCCGCGCCAGCGTGCGGCCGGCGGCCTCGAGCACTTCGGCGAAGAGCCGCGAGGTGAGCCGCGGCACGCAGATGCCGACGAGCGTGGAGGCGCGGTCGCTGGCGAAGGCGGCGGCGAGGCGGTTCGGCACGTAGCCCTGCCGGTCCACCTCGCGCAGAACCCGCGCACGGGTGGCGTCCGAGAAGCCGGTGCCGCCGCGCAGCACGCGGCTCACGGTCATCTTCGACACCCCCGCCGCCCGTGCGACGTCGCCGAGCCCGCCCTTGGGTTCCTTCGCCATATGCCACGCTTGACAGGTTTCGGCCGAGCGGGGAAGGTGCATGAGTTACCGGTAACGTGGGAGGCAACCCGCGGCCGGTCGGCGGGAGGGACGGGATGGCGGCGAGCGACGGGCTGTTCTTCGATCGCATCTCGAAGGCGTTCGGCGGCACCCACGCGCTGCGCGGCGTGTCGCTCCGGGTGGCACGGGGCGAGATCGTGGCGCTCCTCGGCGAGAACGGCGCGGGCAAGTCCACGCTCATCAAGGTGCTGAGCGGCATTCATCGCCCCGACGACGGCCAGGTCGGGATCGACGGCGTACCCTACGCCCATCAGCCCGCGCGCCTCGGGCAGCGCCAGCCGGTCGCGTTCATCCACCAGGATCTCGGGCTCGTCGAATGGATGAGCGTCGCGGAGAACATCGCGCTCGCGGTCGGCTATGCGCGCCGCCGCGGCCGCATCGACTGGGCGGAGACCAACGCCGTCGCGCGCCGGGCGCTGGCGCTTGTGGACGCGGACTTCCCACCGACCGCCCGCATCGCGCGGCTCTCGCGCACCGAGAAGTCGCTCGTCGCCATCGCGCGGGCGCTGGCGGTGGACTGCGACTACCTCGTGCTCGACGAGCCCTCGGCGAGCCTGCCCGCCGACGAGGTGGAGCGGCTCTTCGGCGCGCTCAGGCGGCTGAAGGCGAAGGGCGTGGGGATGATCTACGTCTCGCACCGGCTCGACGAGATCTTCCGCATCGCCGACCGCGTGGCGGTGCTGCGCGACGGGCAGATGGTGGGGATGCGCGACGTGGGCCACACCTCGCCCGAGGACCTCGTGAGCCTGATCGTCGGGCGCAAGGCGCGCGCCATCGAGCGGCCGGCGGTCCAGGACGGCGGCGTCTGCCTCGCGGTCCGCGGCCTCCGCGTCGGCGCCACCGGGCCCGTCGACCTCGACGTGCGGCGGGGCGAGATGGTCGGGCTGGTGGGGTTGCGCGGCGCCGGGCACGAGGATGTCGGCCGGGCGCTCTTCGGGCTCGCGGCGCACGAGGGCTCGGTCGTGCTCGACGGCGCGACGCCCGACCTCGCCTCGCCCGAGGCCGCGATGCGGGCGGGTGTCGGGCTCGTCGCGCGCGACCGTATGGTCGAGAGCGTGGCGCCGGTGCTGACGATCCGCGAGAACGCGTTCCTCAACCCGTCGGCCACCGGGCGCGGGCTCTTTGCCCTGCAGAGCCGCGCCCGTGAGGCGGCCCGCGCGCGCAACCTCGGCCGGACGGTCGGCCTCAGCCCCAACGACCCGGACCTCGCCATCGAGGCGCTGTCGGGCGGCAACCAGCAGAAGGTCGTCGTCGGCCGCTGGATCGGCACCGGGCGGCGGCTCCTCGTCGCCGAAGACCCCACCGCGGGCGTCGACGTCGGCGCCAAGGCGGAGATCTACCACCTTCTCTTCGACGCGATGCGCGACGGGATGGGCGTCGTCGTGGTCTCGACCGACTTCGAGGAGGTCGCCGCGATCTGCCACCGCGCGGTCGTGTTCAGCCGCGGCCGCATCGTGGCCGAACTCGCGGGCACCGACCTCTCCGCAGAGGGGCTGATCCAGGCCGCGTCCGCAAGCGAGGCCGCCTGATGCAGTCGCTGAAGTCCGACGCGCTCGAGCCGACGGCCGACGAGCTCGCTCCCCTTCCGCTCGGGCAGCGCCTGATCCGCCTCGCGCCGGTCTACGGGCTGGTGATCCTGACGGTCGGGCTGATCCTCCTCCTGTCGATCCTGCTCCCCGACACCTTCCCGACGCGGCTCAACCTGCGCGCCATCGTCTCGGACAAGGCGATCATCGCGCTCCTCAGCCTCGCGGCGATGGTGCCGATGGTCGCGGGGCGCATCGACCTCACCGTGGGCTACGGGATCGTGCTGTGGCACATCCTCGCGATCACGCTGCAGACGCGCTACGGCCTGCCCTGGCCCCTGGCGGTCCTGATCGTGCTCGTGCTCGGTGCATTCGTGGGCATGTTGAACGGCCTCCTCGTCGAGGTCGCGCAGATCGACGCCTTCATCGCCACGCTCGGCACCGGCACCGTGCTCTATGCCATCGCACTCTGGCATACCGGCGGGCGGCAGGTGGTCGGCACGCTGCCGCAAGGGTTCTATGCGCTCAACGGCACGTTCGTGCTCGGCCTCCCGATCACCGGCTTTTACGTGCTCGTGATCTCGGTCGTGATGTGGGTGATCCTCGAGTACACCCCCATCGGCCGCTACCTCTACGCCATCGGTGCCAACCCGCGCGCGGCGGAGCTGAACGGCATCCCGACGCGGCGCTTCGTCGTCGGGGCGTTCGTGACCTCGGGCACGCTGACGGCGGTCGCCGGCGTGCTCCTCGCCTCGAAGCTCCGCATCGGCCAGGCGAGCGTCGGGCTCGAGTTCCTGCTGCCCGCGCTCGTCGGCGCGTTCCTCGGCTCGACCACGATCCGGCCGGGCCGCGTCAACGTCTGGGGCACCATCGTCGGCGTCGTCATCCTCGCGGTCGGCATCTCGGGCATCCAGCAGCTCGGCGGCTCGTTCTGGGTCGAGCCGATGTTCAACGGAACCACACTCCTGGTTGCCATCGGCATCGCGGGCTACGCGCAGCGCAAGCGCACGTCCGCCACGCGGCACCCGGAGCCACGAAGCACCAAGGCGCACCAACGCGCCCGGAAATGATGGAGGACACCACATGCAACGGCACATGATCCGGGGCCTGACCGCCTCGACGGCGCTCATCTGCCTCTGCGCGGCCGGCGCCGCGCGCGCCGACGACGCGATGGACGCGGCCAAGGCGCGAATCGCGGCGGCGACGATGAAGGCCGGGACGTGGGACGGCCCGACGACGGGCCCGAAGGCCGCGACGGACAAGACGATCATCTACGTCGCGGGCGACCTGCGGAACGGCGGCACCGAGGGCGTGTCGCGCGGCGTCGAGGAAGCCGCCAAGGCGATCGGCTGGACGCTGCGCGTGCTCGACGGGCACGGCGACATCTCGGCCCGGACCGCGGCGATGAGCCAGGCGGTGGCCCTCGGGCCCGACGGGATCATCGTCGGCGGCTTCGACGCGATCGAGCAGAACGCCGCTCTCGCCCAGGTCAAGGACGCCGGGATCCCCTTCGTCGGCTGGCACGCGACCATCGAGCCCGGACCGGACGCCGCCACGGGCATGTACGCCAACGTCAACACGCGGATCGCCGATGTGGCGCAGACCGCCGCCGACCTCGCGATCGTCGATTCGGGCGGCACGGCCGGCGTCATCATCTTCGGCGACTCGAACTACGAGATGGCCATCGGCAAGGCGCGGATGATGGAGGCGGCGGTCAAGGAGGGCTGCCCCGGCTGCGAGGTGCTCCTCCTCGAGGACTCGCCGATGACCGAGGCGTCGAGCCGCATGCCGCAGCTCACGACGTCGCTCCTGCAGCGCTACGGCGCGAAATGGACGTACTCGCTGGCGGTGAACGACCTCTACTACGACTTCATGGGCCCCTCGCTCGCGTCCGCGGGCATCGGCGGCGGCGACGCGCCGCACAACATCTCGGCCGGCGACGGGTCCGAGTCCGCGTTCCAGCGCATCCGGTCCGGCGAGTACCAGATGGCCACCGTGCCCGAGCCCCTGCACGAGCAGGGCTGGCAACTCATCGACGAGTTGAACCGGGCCTTCGCCGGCGAGCCGTGGTCGGGGTACATCTCCGGCATCCACGTCGTGACCAAGGACAACATCGAGTTCGATGGCGGGCCGGAGAACGTCTTCGACCCCGACAACGGCTACCGCGACGCCTACGCGAAGATCTGGGGCAAGGAATGACGCGCTCCGGTTGACAGCGTCTCCCGCCGCCGCGACGGTACGCGCGCGGCGGGGGGCTTTGCGTGCGGCGGACGATCCATCTCCTGAACGGGCCGAACCTGAACCTCCTCGGGGCCCGCGAACCGGCGCTCTACGGGCGCGAGACGCTCGACGACGTGGAGGCGGCCTGCGCGGCGCTCTGCCCCGAAGGCTTCACGCTGTCCGCGTTTCAGTCCAACCACGAGGGCGCGCTCCTCGACCGCATCCACGCCGCGCGCGACGACGGGGCCGCCATCGTCATCAATCCCGGCGCGCTCGGGCATACGTCGGTCGCGCTCCTCGACGCGCTCAACGCCTTCGAGGGGCCGGTGATCGAGGTCCACGTGACGAACATCCACCGCCGCGAGCCGTTCCGGCACGCGTCTTACGTGTCGCTGCGCGCCGACGGGGTGATCGCGGGGCTCGGCGTCGAGGGCTACCGCGCGGCGATGCGGCGCGTGGCGATGCTGCTGGAGGCGAGATGACGGACCTGCCGAAGAACATCTTCAAGGCCGGGCTGATGGCGGGCGAGCCGCAGACCGGGCTCTGGTGCTCGATCCCGAACCCGCTCGTGCTCGAGATGCTGGCGCGCACCGGCTACGACTGGCTGCTCCTCGACCTCGAGCACGGGCCCATCGACGAGATCGGGGTGATCCCGCTCCTGCAGGCCGCGGCCCTCGGGGGGACGCACGCGGTGGTGCGCCCGTCGCATCTCGACGCGGCGGAGATCAAGAAGCTCCTCGACTTCGGCGCGCAGTCGATCCTCGTGCCCTACGTCTCGACGCCCGAGGAGGCCGCGGCGGCGGCCGCGGCGGTGGCCTACGCGCCCGCGGGCATCCGCGGCATGGCGGGCTCGACGCGCGCGAACCTCTGGGGCGCGGTCGAGGGCTACGCGCGCCGGGCACGCGACGAGATCTGCCTCCTCGTGCAGATCGAGACCGAGGCCGGGCTCGACAACCTCGAGGCCATCGCCGCCACCCCCGGCGTCGACGGCATCTTCATCGGCCCCGCCGACCTCGCCGCGAGCCTCGGGCATCCCGGCGAGCCGAGCCACCCGGAGGTGCAGGCGCGCGTCCTCGACGCGGTGGCGCGCATCCGCGCCGCGGGCCTGCCGCCGGGGTTCCTCACGCTCGACCCGGTGGCGCTGCGCGAGGTGATCGACGCGGGCAGCCTCTTCACGGCCGTCGCGGTGGACATGAGCCTCCTGCGCCGGGGTGCGCTCGAGGCGGCGGAGCGCTGGCGGCCCGCGTGAGCTTCCGTGCGCGCCACCTCCTCGGCATCGAGCCCCTGGCGCCGGCGGAGATCACCGCGGTGCTCGACCTCGCGGAGACCTACGTCGCGCTCAACCGGCGCACCATCAAGACCGCCGACGCGCTCGCCGGGATGACGCAGATCAACATGTTCTTCGAGGCCTCGACGCGCACGCAGGCGTCGTTCGAGCTCGCCGGCAAGCGGCTCGGCGCGACGGTGATGAACATGGCGCTGCAGCACTCCTCGGTGAAGAAGGGCGAGACGCTCCTCGACACCGCGGTGACGCTGAACGCGATGCATCCCGACCTCCTCGTGGTGCGGCACCCGTCCTCGGGCGCGGTCAACCTCCTGGCCGAGAAGATGGACTGCGCCGTCCTCAACGCGGGCGACGGGCGCCACGAGCATCCGACGCAGGCGCTCCTCGACGCGCTGACGATCCGCCGCGCCAAGGGCCGGCTGCACCGGCTGACGGTGGCGATCTGCGGCGACATCGCGCACAGCCGGGTGGCGCGGTCGAACCTGATCCTGCTCGGCAAGATGGAGAGCCGCGTGCGCCTCGTCGGGCCGCCGACGCTGATGCCGCCGGGGGTGCGCGAGCTCGGCTGCGAGGTGACGGACGACATGGCGGCGGGGCTCGCCGACGCCGACGTGGTGATGATGCTGCGGCTGCAGAAGGAGCGGATGGACGGCGCCTTCGTCCCCTCGGAGCGCGAGTACTACCACCGCTACGGGCTCGACGCGGAGAAGCTCGCCGCCGCGAAGCCCGACGCCATCGTGATGCACCCCGGCCCGATGAACCGCGGCGTCGAGATCGACGGCGCGCTCGCGGACGACCTGACGCGCAGCGTGATCCGCGACCAGGTCGAGATGGGCGTGGCGGTGCGGATGGCGGCGATGGACCTCCTCGCGCGTACCTTGAAGGCCGAGCGCGGCGCGGCGGCGGTGGGGGCCGCGTGAGGGCGACGCTGTTCCGCGGCGCGCGGCTCATCGACCCCGAGGCGCTCGAGGAGCGGGAGGGCGACCTCGCGGTGGCGGACGGCGGGATCGTGGCCGACGCGCCCGCGGGGGCCGCGGTCATCGACTGCGGCGGGCTCTGCCTCGCCCCCGGCCTCGTCGACGTGGGCGTGCAGGTCGGCGAGCCCGGCGCGCGGCACCTGGAGAGCTTCCGCTCGGCGGGGCTCGCGGCGGCGGCGGGGGGTGTGACCACCTTCGTCGCACGGCCCGACACCGACCCCGCCATCGACAGCCCGGAGGCGCTCGAGTTCGTGACCCGCCGCGCCACGGAGGCGTCGCCGGTGCGCGTGCGCCACATGGCGGCGCTGACGCGGGGCCGCGCGGGCCGCGAGATGACCGAGATCGGCTTTCTCGGCGACGCGGGCGCCGTGGCCTTCACCGACGGCGGCCGGGTCGTCGCCGACACGCGCATCCTCGCGCGCTGCCTCGTCTACGCCGCGGGCCTCGGCGCGCTCGTCGTCGGCCACCCGCAAGACCCCGGCCTCTCGGCCGGCGCCTGCGTGACCGCGGGCAAGTTCGGCAGCCTGCGCGGCCTGCCGCACGTCTCGCCGCTCGCCGAGCGCATGGCCTTCGACCGCGACATGGCGCTCGTCGAGATGACCGGCGTGCGCTACCACGCCGACCAGGTGACGTGCGCGCGTACCCTGCCCGCGCTCGAGCGCGCCCGCGCGAACGGGCTCGACGTGACGGCGGGCATCTCGATTCACCACCTCACGCTCAACGAGTTCGACGTGGGCGACTACCGCACCTTCTTCAAGCTGACGCCGCCTCTGCGGTCCGAGGACGACCGGCGCGCGATGGTGGAGGCGGTCGCATCGGGGCTCATCGACATCGTGGGCTCGCTCCACACGCCGCTCGACGAGGAGGCGAAGCGCCTGCCCTTCGAGGAGGCCGCCGCCGGGGCCGTCGGCCTCGAGACGCTGCTGCCCGCCGCGCTCCGGCTCTGGCACGACGGCAGCATCGGCCTGCCGAGGCTCCTGCGCGCGCTCTCGACCAACCCCGCGCGGCGCTTCGGCCTGCCCGGCGGGAGCCTCGCGCCGGGGGCGCCCGCCGACCTCGTGCTCTTCGACCCGCACGCGCCCTTCGTCGTGGACCGCTTCGCGCTGCGCTCGAAGGCGAAGAACACGCCCTTCGACGGCGCGCGGATGCAGGGCCGCGTGGCGGGCACCTGGGTCGGTGGCACCCGCGTGTTCGGAGCCTGAGCGATGCCCGCGATCAGCCACGGCCTGCCCGTCCTCGGCCTCGTCGCGACGCTCGCGTACCTCCTCGGCTCGGTGCCGTTCGGGCTCCTCGTGACACGCTGGATGGGCCTCGGCGACGTGCGCCGGATCGGCTCGGGCAACATCGGTGCGACCAACGTGCTGCGGACCGGCAACCGGCTCGCGGCGTTCCTGACGCTGGTGCTCGACGGGGGGAAGGGCGCGGTCGCGGTGCTCGTCGCGCGCCACGGCCTCGGCGAGGACGCAGCACAGGTCGCGGCGCTCGCTGCGTTCCTCGGGCACGTCTTCCCGGTCTACCTGCGGTTTCGTGGCGGCAAGGGCGTGGCGACGTTCCTCGGCCTGATGCTGGCGCTCGCCTGGCCGGTAGGGCTCGCCTGCTGCGCGACCTGGGCGGTCGTGGCGGCGGTGGCACGGATCTCGTCGCTGGCGGCACTGGTGGCGGCGGCGCTGTCGGTGCTGTGGGCGTTCGTGTTCGGCGCGGGGCAGATAGTGCTCCTCGCGGTCGTGCTGACGGCGCTCGTCTACCTCCGCCACGGCGCCAACATCGCCCGCCTGCGCGCCGGCACCGAGCCTCGCATCGGAAAGAAACCGCTCCCCGCGACGGAGACCCCGCGATGATCCGACTGGCCGCGTGCCTCGCCCTCCTGCCGCTCGCGGCCCCCGCGGCCACGGTCGATGGCTTCGCCTATGCCGTGGCGAGCGCCGGGCGGATGCCCGCGGCGGGCACGCACTTCCACGCCTCGACCGTGGGTACGTATGGCGAAGGCGTGGCCGAGGTCGGAAGCTACCTCACCGAGGAGGTGCGCGGGCTCGCGGAGTTCAACCTCGCGGGTCTCGCGCCCTTCGCGCGGGTCATCGCGCGCTTCCGCGTCGCGGCGCTGCAGGGGCTCTTCGCCGAGAACGCGTTCGCCTACGCGGGGCCGATCCTGGTCGAGGCCTACGCCGCCAACGGCCGCGAGGACATCGCCGACTACGCCACGCCGACCCTCGGCCCGGTCGGGACGATCGGCGGGCTGGCGGCGGGCGAGACGCTGGCGCTCGACGTGACGCGGTTCGCCGCCGGCTTGGACGTGCTCGGCCTGCGCCTCAGCATCGCGGGGCGGCCGAACGGCGGCGCGATCACGTTCGACCGCTTCCGGCTCGCGGCCGAAGTGCCGCTACCTCCGACGCTGCCGCTTCTCGGCGGCGCTCTCCTCGTGCTTTGGCGTCGTCGTGGGTAAGCCGCTCGACGGGTTAAGCGACGCCACGACCATCCTTCTCGGCAAGGCGCAGGGCTGGATCGACGGCTTCATCCGGCTCGTGCCCAACATCCTCGTGGCGCTCGTCTTCATGGGCGTGGTGTGGCTTGTCCGGCGCGGCGTCACCTCGGCGGTCCGGCGCTCGCTGCGGCACGCAGGCCGGCCGGCGCTCGCCAATGTGGGCGCGTCGCTCATCGGCTGGATGATCCTGATCCTCGGGTTCCTCGTCGCCGTGACCATCGTGCTGCCCTCGGTCCGGCCCGGCGACCTCTTCGCCGGGCTCGGCGTGAGTTCGGTCGCGATCGGCTTCGCCTTCAAGGACATCCTGCAGAACCTGCTCTCGGGCGTGCTGATCCTGCTGCGCCAGCCGTTCCGGATCGGCGACCAGATCGTCGTCGGCGAGTTCGAGGGCACGGTCGAGGACATCGAGACTCGCGCGACGCTCCTCAAGACCTACGACGGGCGCCGCGTGGTGATCCCGAACTCGGACATCTACACGCGCTCGGTGGTGGTCAACACGGCCTTCGACCTGCGCCGTTCGGAGTACGACATCGGCATCGGCGCCTCCGACGACTGGGAGCGCGCCATGACGCTGATCGTCGAGGCGGCTGCGGGCTGCGAGGGCGTGGAGGGCGAGCCTGCGCCCGAAGCGATCCCCGTCGGGCTCGACGAGAGCCAGAACACGGTGCGGCTGCGCTGGTGGACCCGGTCGGACCGTGCGTCGGTGCTGCATACGAACGGCCGGGTGATCCGCGCGGCCTACGGCGCGCTCTGGGACGCGGGCATCGACATGCCCTACCCGACGCAGGTGGTGCTGCTGCACGACCAGACCGAGGAGACCGACGGCGACCGCAACCGCCAGCGCGAGGGCTGGCCGGCGAAGAAGGACGCGCCCCGCCCGGCCCGGATCGCCGACCGCGACGGCTAGGCGTTTACCTTGCCGTCAAAGCCAAGGCATCTGCCTCACCGTCAGTAGCTCATCTCGTCATAGATGCGCGCGAGGTCGTGGCCCCAGGCGCCCTCGTAGCGGTCGAGGAGGTCGTCCGCGGGGGTGCGGCCGGTCTCGACGCTCTCCTTCAACGCGTTGAGGAAGTGCGTCTCGTCGGGGATGAGCCCGCCCGCGCCCGGCCGCGCGCGGGCCTTGAGCCCGGCGTCGGCGATGGCGACGGCCTCGCGCGCCGCGTCGATGAGCCGGACGCCGCCCGCCTCGCCGCGGAGCCCCGCCTCGGAGGCCGCCACGCGCAGGCCCTCGCGGGTCTCGGCATCCCAGCCGCGGCAGAGCTCCCAGGCCGCGTCGAGCGCGCCCTGGTCGTACATCACCCCGACCCAGAACGCCGGCAGCGCGCAGAGCCTGCGCCAGGGGCCGCCATCGGCGCCGCGCATCTCGATGAACTTCTTCAGCCGCGCCTCGGGGAAGAGCGTGGTGAGGTGGTCCGCCCAGTCGCTGAGCGTCGGCTTCTCGCCCGGCAGCGCGGGGAGCGTGCCGCGCATGAAGTCGCGGAACGACTGGCCGAGCGCATCGACATAGCGCCCGTCGCGGTAGACGAAGTACATCGGCACGTCGAGCGCGTACTGCACGTAGGCCTCGAAGCCGAAGCCCTCCTCGAACGCGAAGGGCAGCATCCCCGTGCGCGCGTCGTCGAGCCCGCGCCAGACGCGGCTGCGCCAGCTCATGTGGCCGTTCGGGCGGCCGTCGAGGAACGGCGAGTTGGCGAAGAGCGCCGTCGCCACGGGCTGCAGCGCAAGCGCCACGCGCAGCTTCTGCACCATGTCCGCCTCGGAGGCGAAGTCGAGGTTGACCTGCACCGTCGAGGTGCGGCGCATCATCTGCGTGCCGTGCGTGCCGACGCGGCGCATGTAGCCGTCCATCAGCCGGTAGCGGCCCTTCGGCATCAGCGGCATGTCGGCCTCGGACCAGATCGGCGCGGCGCCGAGGCCGATGAAGCGCGCGCCGATGGCGGAGGCCACCTCCTCGACCTCGCGGAGGTGGTCGTTCACCTCGTCGCAGGTCTGGTGGATGGTCTCGAGCATGGCGCCCGAGAGCTCGAACTGCCCGCCGGGCTCGAGGCTGACGTTGGCGCCGTCCTTCTCGAGCCCGATGAGGTTTCCCGCCTCCTCGACGGGCGCCCAGCCGAAGCGGTCGCGCATCCCCTCGAGCATGGCACGGATCGAGCAGGGGCCGTCGTAGGGCAGTGGCTTCAGCGTCGCGGCGTCGTAGCCGAACTTCTCGTGCTCGGTGCCGATGCGCCAGTCGGCCTTGGGCTTGCAGCCGGAGGCGAGGTAGTCGGCGAGCTGGCTCTCGTGCTCGATGGGGCCGCCGCCCTGCTGCGGGATGGACATCGGGGCGGCTCCTCGCGGGCCGGTCGGGATGGGCCGGCGGCCGAGAGGTGTCGCGAAGCCCGGGTCAAGTCAAGGCCGCCAGGCGACCCCGGGGGCGGCGCCAGAGCACCCGGTCCGGACCGCCATCGTCGTCAGCCGCGGCGACGAGCCGCGCGGGATCGAGCCCCGGCAGCCCCGCGAGCGCATCGAAGAGGCCCGCAGCGCCTGCGGCGCCCACCGGCACCACGAGCGCCGTGCCCGCGTCCGGCCGGATGCGCCAGAACGGCATGCCGCTGCGGTGGACGAGGGCCAGCTCGGCGATCTCGCGCACGGCCACGAAGCCGCCGCCCTCGGGACCGAAATAGGCGATCTCGCCCTCCGTCACCTCGACGAGGCCCGGCCCGGGGGACGCGTCCGCGAACCGGAGGCGGCGCAGCGCCACGAGGCAGAACGCCACCCCGGCACCCGCGACAAGCGCGCCCAGGGGGCGGTAGAACCAGCCGCCGAGGCCGGCGATGGCGATCCCGCCGCACACCACGGCGACGGCGACCGCCGTCTCGCGCCAGCGTCGCAGCGCCGCGCGCGCCTCGGGCCGGAGGAACGGCACGTCAGCCACCGGCGCGGGCGGGCGGATCGAACATGACGATGCGGTAGTGCCCGGCGGGCTCGAACCCGATCGCGGCATAGGCGCGGGCGGCGGCAGGATTGGCGGTGAAGAGCACCGCGCGCCGGGCGCCCAGAGCGCGCGCCTCGGCAAGATGCAGCGCGACCATGCGGCGGGCAGCGCCGCGGCAGCGGCCCTCCGGCGGCACCCACACGCCACCGACCTGCACGTGGCCCGCCGTGACCGCGTTGAACGCGGTCATCCCGAGCGCGCGCCCGTCCGCCATGAGGACGCGGCCCCGCCCGGAGGCGCGCAAGCCCGCGACCTGGGCGGCGGCGGTGCGACGCGCGCCAAGTCCGGGCGGGATGCCCAGCGTCTCGACGAGGAAGCGAGCGCGCCAGTCCTCGAGGAGCACCGGGTCGGCCGCGCCGAACGGAACCAGCGCGCCCGGTCCGTCCGGCACCTTCAGGTCGGCGAGCGCCAGCGCGTGGCGGACCTCGGTCCGGTCGAACGTCGGCGCCAGCCCGAGGCCCTCGAGCGCCGCGGCCACCTGCTCCGGCGCGCCGTTCACGCCGAGGAGCGGCATCCCGCGAAGCGCATCGGCCAGCGCACCCCAGGGCGCCGCAGCGGGTGCCGCGAACCAGAGCACGAGATAGCCGCCACCGCTGAGGCCCACGGCGCCCGCGATCTGCCCGCTTGCCTTCGCGACCCAAACCCGCGGCGCAGGACCGTCGAGAAGCGCGCGCAGGAACAGCGCCTCCTCGACCTGGCGTTCAAGCCAGGCGGCCAGCGGATCGCAACGGGCAAGCGGACGGAGCGCATCGCCGCCCGCCATGACCGCTACATCGTCACGCGCAGGATCGGCGAATTCGCCAGCACCACGCTGGGCTGGATGTCCCGTGCCCGCTGGTCGTCGAGCTTCTTGATCCACGGCTGCGCCGCGCTCGCCTCCAGGAACGGCACCGAGAGTCCGTGGTAGGTCTCGTAGCGCTCGGGCCGGCACAGGAAGAGCTTGTTGGTGACGTAGGCGAACGGGACGAGGTTCATGCTCGCGCCATCGACCTTGAAGGCGTAGCGGAAAAACGCCTCGTTCACGCCCATGCAATTCGGGTTGAGGAAGTCGTCGTAGGCGACGAAACCGTCGTCCGCGAGCACCGCGTCGGCGAGCGAAAGGTCGTGCATGACGTCCTCGAGATGGTGCGAACCGTCGATCGAGAAGACGCCGCAGTGTTCGGCACGCATGTCGGCGCGCAGGGTCTCGGGCGTGAGCGCCCGGCTGCTGCCCTTGACGAAGGCGATGTCGCGCCCGGGATAGAGCTTGTCGAAGGAGGCCGTCACGCGCTGGTAGTGGTTGGGGCCATGCATGAAGATGTCGTAGCCGACGAGGCGGGCGGCCGTGGCATCCGCGACGACCGAGAAATATTTGCCGAAGTAGACCCCGATCTCGACCGCGGGCCGGTCCCGCAGAGCCGGCGCGTGCGCGACGAGAAAGGCGGTATACTCGGCCGCGGGGTCGAGCAGCCAGCCGTTGATGCCCTTGTACGTCGGCGCGGGCCCGTCCGTCGTGCTGCCGCTCGCCGCCGCGGTATGCCCGGACGTCGAGTCCGGGGCGGACATCGTTGTCGCGTCCGCAGCGGATAGTCCGCGTACCTTGGCGAGACCGCGTCGGATCAAGTCTGTCATGCCTGCGTCTCACCCTCGCCTGTTTTCATGCGGCGGATTATCTCACCGCGCTCCGCAACAATCGACCCGGAAAATGCAGGCCATCCGAAGTGGCGCCGGTCGGTTCGCCATCATCCCGTCCAGTCCCCGTAGCGGTCCTGCCAGAGCGTCAGTGCCGCGACGGCGGCGGTGTCGGCGCGCAGGATGCGGGGGCCGAGGCCGGTGCGGACGACCCAGGGGAGCGCGCGGAGCCGGTCGGCCTCGGCGGGGGAGAAGCCGCCCTCGGGGCCGACGAGCACCGCCCACGCGCCGCCGTCGCGGGGCGGCAGGGGCGGGCGCGGCAGGTCCGCCGTCGCCTCGTCTGCCCAGAGGATGCGGCGCGCGGGATCCCAACCGCCGAGCACGCGCGCGAGCGGGGCGAGCGCCGCCACCTCGGGCACATAGGTGCCGCCACATTGCTCCGCTGCCTCGACCGCATGCGCCTGGAGCCGGTCCTGCCGGATGCGCTCGGCGTTGGTATGGTCGGTCTGCACGGGCAGGATGCGCGCGGCACCGAGTTCGGCCGCCTTCTCGACGATGAAGTCGGTGCGCGTCTTCTTCAAGGGCGCGAAGAGGAGCCAGACGTCGGGCGGCAGGCGCAGCGGCCGCGTCGGCGCTTCGGCGACGAGCGTGCCGCCCTTGCGCCCGGCCTCGGCGACGATGGCGCGCCACTCGCCGTCGCGCCCGTTGAAGAGGCGCACGGTCGCCCCCGACCCGAGGCGCATCACGGCGAAGAGATAGTTCGCCTGCGCCGGCGTCAGCGGCACAGGTTGCCCCGCCGCAAGCGGGTGGACTACATGGAGGCGGATGCCGGACGGTGACATGGGGGTCGTTCTATGACCGACACGACCGAAGCGCGAGCCGTCTCCGACGCGGTGGCGGGCAACTGGGTGGACCGGCTGGCGCCCTTCGCCACCCGCCCCTACCTCCGCCTCGCGCGCGCCGACCGACCGATCGGGACGTGGCTCCTGCTCCTGCCGTGCTGGTGGGGCGTGGCGCTTGCCGCGATGGCGACCGGCCCGCGCACGCTCGATCTGTGGATCGCCGCGGGCTGCGCGATCGGCGCGTTCCTCATGCGCGGTGCGGGCTGCACCTGGAACGACATCACCGACCGCGACATCGACGCCCGCGTCGCGCGCACGCGGTCGCGGCCGATCCCGTCGGGGCAGGCACGCGTTTGGCAGGCGGTAGTCTGGATGGCGGCACAGGCGGCGCTCGCGTTCATCATCCTGCTGACATTCGACGAAGCGGCCATCGCGCTCGGCGTGGGCTCGCTGGCGCTCGTCGCGGTCTACCCCTTCGCCAAGCGGTTCACCTGGTGGCCGCAGGCGTTTCTCGGGCTCGCGTTCAACTGGGGCGCGCTCCTCGCGTGGGCGGCGCATACCGGCGGGATCGGGGCCGCGCCGGTGCTCCTCTATCTCGCGGGCATCGCCTGGACGCTGTTCTACGACACGATCTACGCGCATCAGGACACCGAGGACGATGCGCTGATCGGCGTGCGCTCGACCGCGCGGCTCTTCGGGGCGGCGACCAAACCCTGGCTTGCGGGCTTCGCGGTCGCCGCCGCTGCGCTCCTCGCCGCCGCCGTTCTTGCCGCCACGCCCGCTCCGCTGCCCCGCGCGCTCGGGCTCGCGGGGGCGATCGTCTTCGGCGGGCATCTCGGGTGGCAGGTGCGCGCGCTCGAGATCATGGATCCGGCGAGCTGCGTCCGCGTCTTTCGATCCAACCGCGATGCGGGGCTCCTCGCTGCGCTGTTTCTCGCCGGAGCGGCCCTTGTCTGATTGCGGGCCGAGCGCCCGCCGCCCTAGTGTCCCGTCGCCGCAGCCATGCCGGAGCCGCCGATGCGCCTTGCCCGCCTGATCGCCCCCGCTGCATTTTGCTGCGCCGCCGCGTCGTGCTGGCTGGGAGCCGGCTGGGCCGTCTCGACGATCGAGGACCGCTCCACGGGTGCCGTCGAAGGCGCGCTTCATGCGGCCGGCGAGGACTGGGCCGCCGTCGCGAGCGATGGGCTGCAGGTGCGCCTGACCGGCACGGCGACGTCGGAGGCCGAGCGGTTCCGCGCCCTGACCGTCGCCGGCACGGCCGTGGACGCCGCCCGCGTCATCGACGCGATGACCGTCGCCGTCGCCGATGCCGCCGTTGCGCCGCGCTTCTCGGTCGAGCTCCTCCGCAACGAGGACGGCATCTCGCTCATCGGCCTCGTGCCGGCGTCGAAGGGGCGCGCCGCGATCACCGACCGGCTGGCCGGGGTGGCGGGCGAGGTGACGGACATGCTCGAGACCGCCGACCATCCGGTGCCGGACGGCTGGACGCGCGCGCTCGGCTTCGGGCTCGACGCGGCGAAGCTGCTGCCGCGCTCGAAGATCTCCATCGCCGCGGGCGAGGTCTCCGTCACGGCGATCTCCGGCAGCCTCGGCGAGAAGCGGCGGATCGAGTCAGACCTCGCGCGCGCGGCCCCGAAGGGCGTGTCCCTCGCGCTCGACATCACCGCGCCCCGTCCGGTCATCACGCCCTTCACGCTGCGCTTCGTCCGCGAGGGCGCCACGGGACGGTTCGACGCCTGCTCCGCGACGACGCCGGAGGAGCGCGACGCGATCCTCAGGGCGGGCGTCGCGGCGGGCACCGAAGGAAAAGCCACCTGCACCATCGGCCTCGGTGCGCCTGCCCCCACCTGGAGCGACGCGGCGGCGAAAGGCATCGCGGCGCTTGCAACCCTTGGCGACGGCAGCGTCACGATCTCCGACGCGGACATCTCGCTCATCGCGGCGGCCTCGGTCCCGCAGTCCGACTTCGACCGCGTGACGGGCGACCTCGAAGCCGAGTTGCCCGACGCCTTCTCGCTGACGGCCGTGCGTGCCGAGGCGCCGGACGTGACGCCGACCGCCACCGACCTCGGCCCGCCGGAGTTCACCGCCGAGCGTGCGCCGGACGGAACGGTGACGCTGCGCGGCCGCCTCCCCGACGCCCGGTTCCGCGACGCGGTGACGAGCTACGCCCGCGCGACGTTCGGGTCGGATGCGGTCTACCCCGGCGCGCGGCTCGACCCCGGCCTGCCCGAGGGCTGGCCGCTCCGGGTGCTCGCGGGCCTCGGCGCGCTCGGCGAACTGCATCACGGCAGCCTCGAGGTCGGCGCCGACCTCATCGACGTGCGCGGCGTGAGCGGCAACCCGGCCGGCGGCGCCGAGATCGCGCGGCTCCTGTCGTCGAAGCTCGGATCCGGCAAGGAATACCGGATCGCCGTGAGCTACGACAAGGCGTTCGACCCCGACGCCGCCCTGCCGACGCCCGAGGAGTGCGTGACGGCAGCCAACGCGGCGCTCGACGCCGAGAAGATCGCCTTCGAGCCCGGCTCCGCGCTGATCGACGCCTCCGCCAACGCGACGCTCGACCGCCTCGCGACCGGGCTCAAGACCTGTACCGGCGTCGAAATGGAGATCGGCGGCCATACCGACGCGCAGGGCCGCGACGAGATGAACCGCGACCTCAGCCAGTCCCGCGCGGAGGCCGTGCTGGAGGCGCTGATGGCGCGGCGCGTCCCGGTCTCGAACCTCACCGCGAAGGGCTACGGGGAGACCGAGCCCATCGCCGACAACGACACCGAGGAGGGCCGCGAGGCCAACCGGCGCATCGCGTTTCGCCTTCTCGGCCAGCCCGAGGCCGATGACGCGAGCCCTGCCGTCGTCGCGGAACCCGATGCGGCGCCCGATGCGGCGCCCGATGTGACGGCAGACGCGGTCACGCCGGCCGTCGCCGCGGAGGACGTGCCCGAGGCAGGCGGCGAGGATCTGGAAGGCGGCACCGTGGAGAACGACGTGCCGACCGCGGACGAGGCGGCGCCTGCGCCGGATGTCGTCGTGGAAGCGCCCGCGCCGGATCAGCTGCGCCCCGCGCCCCGCCCGGACCGGACCTGAGCCGCGCATGAACCGGACCGAATTCACGCTCGCGACGGCCGTGATCCTTTTCGCCGCGTTCGCGCTCGGCTGGTTCGCGCACTGGCTCTTGCATCGCTTCGCCCGTGTCGCGGGCTCGAACATGGGCGAGCTTGATCGCATGGCGCAGGAGCTCCACGACGCCGAGGAAGCGCGCGACGAGACGGCCGCTTACGCCCAGACTCGCGAAGCCGAGCTGATGAGCCTGCTTGCCCAGAGCGAGGCCGAGCATCGCGCCACGATGGAGGGCTTGCGTGAGGCGCGGTATGAGGCCGACGAGCTTCGCCGCCACGTCGAGCGCGGACGCAAGCCCTAGCGGGTCCAGCGTTCGAGCGCCGCGGCATCCGCCTCCGTCGCCTGCACCCACGATGCGCCCGCGCGCGTGATCTCGCGCTTCCAGAACGGGGCGCGCGACTTGAGGTAGTCCATCAGGAACTCCGCCGCCGCGAAGGCTGCGCCGCGATGCGCCGCGGCGGTCGCGACCATCATGATCGGAGCACCGGGCGCGAGCCGCCCGTGCCGGTGGATCACGAGGCTCGCGACGAGCGCCCAGCGCGCGCTGGCCTCGGCCTCGATCGCCGCAACGGCGCGCTCGGTCATGCCGGGATAATGCTCGATCTCGAGCGCCTCGAGATCGCCCGCCGCATCGCGAACGACGCCGGTGAACGTCACCACGGCACCGGCACCGGGGACGGCGGCGCCGAACGCCGTCAGCGCCGCACCGGGATCGAAGGGCGCTCCGGTGATCCGCACGACCACCGGGTCAGCCGCCCGTCATCGGCGGAAAGAACGCGATCTCGCGCGCGCCGTCGAGCGCGTGGTCGAAGCCCGTCAATTCCTGGTCGACGGCCACGCGAAGCGCCTCGAGATCCCCGAAGGCGGCGGCGTAGCGGTCCTCGCGCGCCACGAGCTCACCCACAAGCCCCGCCACGTCGGGCGCTTCGGTGCGGACGCGCTCGCGCGCAATCCCGATCCGCTCGCGGACGGACGCGAAGTAGAGTACGTCGAGCGTTACGGTCATCGCGTCTGCCTCGTCTCGGAGACCTCTTCCTTGAGATAGGGCAACGCCTTGAGGAAATAGTCCGTTCCCGTCACCACGGTGAGCGCCGCCGCGGCCCAGATCAGCACCAGCCCGACGATGCCGGTCGCCCGGCCGGTTGCGAGGAGCGCCTCGGTCGGGTGGTCCGCGACCCGCGCCTCGACCACTTCGAGCCCCATGCCAAGGAACAGCACCGCAATCGCCACCATCTGCAGCATCGTCTTCCACTTCGCGAGCCGGGTGACCCGGAGGAGCCGGGCTTCCGCGCCGAGGAATTCGCGAAGCCCCGACACGAAGACCTCGCGAAAGAGGATCAGCGTCGCGGGCAGGATCAGCCAGGGAATGAGCCCCGAATGGGCGGTGATGACGAGGAGCGCGATCGCCACCATCGCCTTGTCCGCGATCGGGTCGAGCATCGCCCCGAAGCGCGATTCCTGCTTCCAGGCGCGCGCGAGATAGCCGTCGAGATAGTCCGTCACCGCCGCGGTGACGAAGAGCCCGAGCGCGAACCAGTCCGCCCACGGCCGCTGGAAATAGAGGAACATCACCGCCACCCCGGGTGCCGCCGCGAGCCGCAGCACGGTCAGGATGTTCGGGATCGTCCATCGCATCCGCGCAGCCCTAGCCCATTTCCGTCGCCAAGGGGAGCCCTTCGACGATCCGCCCGCCGGAGCGACTCCGGCCGTCGCGTCAGCCGCCCCCTCGCCGGGAGACGCCGACGGCAGGCCAAGATCGGGCTTCATGGCCGCTGCGAGCAGCAGGACGGCGCGGTCTTCGACGGTTCAGTACGTCTCGGACCGGCGTGTCCGTGCCAGCAGACGCTTCATCCGCACCAGACGCTCGTCATGCTCGCGACCGAGCCTGCGACCGACGAGCGTCGACAGGATGTCCGCGGCCACGAGCGCCGCGATCCGGCTCGTCGTCGGGGTGTAAAGGTCGGTGTTGTCCAGCGTCTCGACGTTGATCACCACGTCCGAGCATTCCGCGAGGTCGGTGTCGCGCGAGCCTGTCAGGGAGATCACTTTCGCCCCCTGCTCTCGTGCCAGCCGCGCCAGCTCGATGATCGACTGCGTGGCGCCGGTGTTCGAGATCGCGACCGCGACCGAGCCCGGGCGCATCATCGTCACGGCCATCATCTGCTGGTGGCTGTCCATCGTCGCGTTGCACGGGATGCCGAACAGGGGAAACTTCTGCTGCAGGTCCTGTGCTACGATGGCCGACGCGCCGAAACCGAAGAACTCGAGGTGCGTCGCCTCGAGGATGAGGTCCACCGCCTGGTGGATGGCGGCCATGTCGAGCCGGTGCCGCGCCCAGTCGAGCGACGTCATGGTGAAGTCGAAGATTTTCGAGGCGACCGCCTCGGGGGTGTCGTCCTCCCCGATGGCCGCATGCGTGGCCGACAGTCCGAGGGCGAGGCTCTGCGCCAGCCGGATCTTGAAATCCTGATAGCCGTCGCACCCGATCGCGTTGCAGAACCGAAGCACCGTCGGCTGGCTGACGTTTGCCAGACCGGCTGTCTCGGCCACCGTGGCGCCGAGCATCCGGTGCGGGTCCTCGAGCAGCAGTTCCGCCACCTTGCGGTCCGATTTCCGCAACGTCGGCAGCCGCGTGCGGACCACCTCGATCACATTGCGCGCACCCAGGAGATCGGTATCGAGAAGGGCCATCACCTCGTCTCAGCAGAGCCGGTAAAGGCGGCCGGCGGTTGCGACGTGGAGATACGGCGTACCGCGCGCCAGCGCAATCGCGGCAAGATCGGCCGTTGGCACCGTGTTGAACGCGAAGAGGCCGAAGTGATGCGCCACGACGTCCTCGATCCCGGCTGCGGCGGCGAGGTCGAGCGCCTCGGTTGCGGTCATGTTGCCCGGAACGCCCGCCTCCCGGCGCACCGCGTCCCGGCCGTTCACGGGTGTCAGGATCACGTCAGGGGCAAGCGCACGGACTTCGTCCGCCTGTCCGTCGAACGGCACGGTATCGCCGGTGTGCAGGATCGTCGCTCCGCCGAGGGTGACTGCGAGGCCCAGAAACCGGTGGTGGCCCGCGGCATCGGTCTCGATGTCCTCGTGCGCCGCGCGCATCGCGGTGACGGTGAGACCGGGGCGCGTGACGCTCCCGAAGGCGTCGAGCCCGACGATGTCGGCCTCCGCCCGGCCGGACCGCGCCGCGGCGAGCGAGCGCGCCGCCTCCGGCACGATCAACGCGGCGTCCGGGTTGGCGGCCAGCAGCGCGGGAAGCGTGCCGGGGTCGAGATGGTCGCTGTGTGCATGCGTGGCAAGCACCGCGTCGACATGGGCGATGGCCCCGGGGTCGATCGGCGGCGGCATCAGGCGGACATGATCGAAGCGACGGCCGCGATACTTCTCCGCCAGACTGTCCGAGAGATAGGGGTCCACGACCGCCCGCCGCCCGCCGCCGTCGATGACAAAGCCGGCCTGACCGAGCCAGACGAACGATACCTCGTCCGCCGGCGGTCGCGCCAGCCGGTCGGCCAGCGATCCGTCGAGCGGGGCATCAACGAGCCGCATCGGACCGATCCCCTCGGGCCCCGCCAAGGACTTCGAGAAGGCTCGCGACCGCCGCCTCGGTGGCTCGGGTGACGCTGCCGTCGGTCAGCGCGCCGATGTGGCTCGTCGCGATGACCCTGTCGTGAAAGGCGAGCGGGTGGTCGGCTGGCGGCGGCTCCGGTTCGAAGACGTCGGTGGCAAAGGTCATGACGTGCTCCCGGTCGAGGGCTCGGCGCATCGCCGTCTCGTCCACCAGGCCCGCGCGGGCCGTGTTGATGACAATCGCACCGCGCGGCAGCATGGCAATTCGCTCGGCGGTCAGGATCGGCCGGCCATCCGCAGGCAGCGGGCAGTGCAGCGTCAGGATCCGGGCGGCGGCGAGCATGTCGTCGAGCGCCATCCATTCGACCGGCAGCGCCAGGTCAGGGCGCATCGGGTCGTGCCCCACGATCCGCGCGCCGAGCGCATGGACCGCTGTCGCAACCCGCCGCCCGATGGCACCGAGGCCGACGATGCCGACCGTCGCCGTTGCGATTTCCAGACCCTTCAGGCGGGGCCAGGCGCCTGCGCGCACCCCGGCCGAGGTCGCGGAGAGGTGACGGCAGGCGGCAAACATCAGTCCGAGCGTCAACTCCGCCACGCCGATGGCATTCGCCCCGAGCGCCCGTTCCACCCGGATGCCGCGCTCCGCAAGGAGCGGCAGCGGCAGGTTGTCCGCCCCCGACCCGTTGCGGGCGACGACCTGGAGGCGGTCGGCCGCTTCGATCACCGCGGGGGACACGGGTTCGACGCCTGCGAGCCAGCCGACGCAGCCTGGCACCAGCCGCAGCAACTCGTCCTCGGTCGGCGTCTGCCCCGCGCCGGCAAACACGAGCTCGAAGCCCGCTCTTCTGAGCGGCTCGAGTTCGGCCGGCGGCGATGACGTGAGCGAGCGCGGCGTGATCAGGATGCGCTTCCCGATGCTCGGCGCCGCGCCGGTCATGCCGCCGCCGTGGCGCGATTGGCAACGTCGGTCAGCGCCCGGATCGTCGCGGCATCGGTGCCGATCGGATGGTCGAACACCTCGGCGATCACCTGCGTCCAGCCGTGGATGAAATAGGTCCAGCCGTCGACCACGCGCAACCCGCGCGCCGCCTCCTGCGCCCGCGCCTGATCGAGGAACACGAGCGCGCCACGATAATTGAGATCCCACGCCAACGCCCTGTCCGGGAACGTCGCCCGATCCGTGATCGGCGAGCCCGGGGCGTCCTTGCCGAGGCCGGTCGCGTTGATGACGAGGCTGCCCGGCGGCAGGTCGCCGAGCGCCGCATCGTTGGCACCCGCATCGCCGGCCAGGACGTACTCCACCTCGCAGGTCCGGCCGATGGCGTCGTGGATGCGCCGGATCTCGTCGAGCCGGTGCGGCGCGCGATCGGTCACGAGGATCCGTGCCGGTCTGTCGGCGCGTTCGTGCATCAGGTGCCAGGTGATCGCGATGGTCGATCCCCCTGCCCCGAAGACCAATGCCGCTCCGCCGGTCCGGGCGAAGTGGTCCGGTGCGAGGAACCCGTCGATGGCGAGCCCGGCGCTGATTGGATCCTTCGCATGGCAGATCAGCCGATCGCCGCGCTTCGACAGGCACGACGTCTCTCCCATCGTCTCCGCAAAGGCATCGATCTCGTCGAACTGGTCGCGGCAGGCGGCGAAGAGGTCGATCTTGTGGGTGGTCACGAGCGCACCCCGCAGCAGCGGATCGTGGCGAAGATGCGCGACGGCCTCGCGGTAGGCGGCAGGGTTGGCATGGACCGGGAAGTCGATGCCGCGCATCTCCACATCGCCGAGGCCGAGATGCGAGGCCCAGGCCGGAAACACCCGCATGATCGAGCTTTGCGCGGTCGTGACACCGAAGAAGCAAAGCGTGGGCTTGCGGGCGGGCGGAGCGCTCATCGCCGGAGATCCCGCGCCCGGGTCACGGCGGCGCGCGCCCGGTCGCGGATGCCGGACCAGTCGCCGTCGCGCATGTGCTGAGGAGTCGCGATCCAGGTGCCGCCGACGGCGGCGATCTCGGGCACGTTCAGCCAGTCTTCCATCGTGTCGAGCTTCACGCCGCCGGTCGGGATGAACCTCAGGCCGAGATGCGCGAAGGGCGCGGAGATGTTCTTGAGCATCGACGGTCCGCCCGCCGGGGTTGCCGGGAAGAACTTCATCAGCCGGCAGCCGGCGGCGGTGGCGAGGCTGAGGTCCGACGGCGTCATGATCCCCGGCGCGAACGGCAGACCGGCAGCGGCGGCTGCCTCGACCACCTTCGGATCATAGCCCGGCGCCAGCCCGTAGGCGGCGCCCGCATCGACGGCGCGGCGGACCTGATCGGCCGTCAGCAGCGTGCCGGCGCCGACCAAGAGATCGGGCCGCGTGTCGCGCAGACGCGCGAGGACGTCGGCCGCGGCGTCGGTGCGGAAGGTGATCTCGGCGGTCGGCAGCCCGCCCTCCAGCAGCGCGTCGGCCAGCGGCTCGGCATGATCGACGCTCTCGATGGCGATGACGGGAACGACAAACGCGGCAGCGGCTCGGTCGAAGGCGGTCATGCGGTCTCTCCATAGATGCGGGCGATGTCGGCGGCGGAGCGTGGCCGCCAGGCCGCATTCCCTGTTTCGCACCAGCCGCCGGCACCATCGTCCATGATGCGTACGCGCAGGCCGCCAGAGCGCTCGATGATCCCGTAATCCTGCCCGGAGTCCGCAGGGTAGGCAAAGGTCATCACGAGGTCGACGTCGCCCACGTTGACGGTCCGGTGAATCCAGAACGGCGGTACGTAGCAGATCGTCTGCGGTCCGATCTCCACGAGGCGCACCTCGCCCTCGGGGCTTTCCATCTGCATCACGCCGCGACCGGCCTGGCCGTGGTACATCTCGGGCCGGTTGCCGATCGCGTGGATGTGGCCGCGCGTCAGAAAGAACTCCCGGCCGACGCGGCCCGCCGCCATGCGCGTAACCCCGAGAATGAGGTCGGAGACGTGCTTTCCGGGGGTGTAGGACGTCACTCCGTAGGCGACCTCGTCGCCCCGCGCGGCGACGAGCGCGTCGAAGTCCACAGCATCGGCGTAGAGCCCGGCGAGGTCGCGAAACTGTTTCTGGTAGCTGCCGTCGCCGCCGACGAGTGCGCCGGACGTCATGTCGACGACGAGGCGCTGGGGTTCATCGAGCCGCACGTCGCTCTCCGGTCTAGTAGCAAAATTACGCTAATCTTCCTTACACGTCGGAAAAGCGAGCGTCTACCAATATTATGGTGCTAAAAGCGGCAGACGGAAGCGCAAAAAGTGTTGACCGATCCTCGTTCTGTAATTATGCTACGTCATGCTTTCGCCTCAGAAAGACGGCGGAACGACAGGGAGGATAGCAATGACTCGGACTGCGATAGTAGGGGTGGCCGTCGCGGCGCTCCTCTCGACGACGGCGGCCATGGCGCAGGAAAAGTGCTCGGTCGGAATTTCCATGTACACGCTGGGCGCGCCCTACTTTGCGGCGCAGGAGGCCAGCGCCCGTGAGGCCGCCGAGGCGGCCGGGTGCGCGGTCCGGACCTCGGACGGCCAGAATGACATGGTCAAGCAGATCGGCGACATCGAGGACATGGTGTCGTCCGGCGTCAACGTGCTGATCGTCAATGCCCGCGACGCACAGGGACTCGTGCAGGCCGTCAACTCCGCAGCGGCGGATGGCGTGAAGGTCGTGGCGATCGACAGCGCGCTCGACCCCTCGGCGAACTACATCACGCTGATCCAGTCGTCCAACGTGGCGAACGGGGAACTGGTCGGCGCCTGGCTCGCCAAGAAGCTCGGCGGCAAGCCCGCGAAGATCGCGCTCATCTCGGGCGATCAGGGCAACCTCGTCGGGCGCGACCGGCGCCTCGGGGTCCTTCGCGGCCTGATGGACGCGCAGATCACCGATGGCGGAAAGGCCGAGATCGACGTCCTCGGCCAGGGCTGGGGCGCCTGGTCCACCGACGGCGGGCTGAGCGCGATGGAGGATCTCTTGACCGCGCATCCCGATATCAACGTCGTGCTGGGCGAGAACGACTCGATGGTGCTCGGCGCGCGGAAGGCACTCCAGGCGGCGAACCGGCTCGACGGCGTCATCCTCGTCGCGGCGGCGGACGGTCAGAAAGAAGCGCTCGACCTCATCAAGTCCGGCGACTACGGCGTGACCGGTCTCAACAACCCCAACGAGATCGCGCGCGAGGCGGTGAAGATCGGCGTCGAAGCGCTGAACGACGAGCTGCCGGCGGACATCAAGAAAACCACCTACACCGCACCGGCCGCGATCACCCAAGAGAACGTCGACCAATATTACGACGAGAAGTCGCTCTTCTGATCGCAAGACCTGCGCCGTCTCCGGGCAACCGGGGGCGGCTTTCTCATGGGAGGGGCGCCGCGATGACGACAGTGACGACGGACACCGACGCGCCGCCGCTGGTGGAGCTCAGCGGGATCGACAAGCGCTTCGCGGGCATCCATGCCCTCTCCGGCGTGGACCTCACGATCCGCCCCGGCGAGGTCCACGCCATGGTGGGCGAAAACGGCGCGGGCAAGTCCACGCTGATGCGTGTCCTCGGCGGCGAACATCGCCCCGATGCGGGCGAGATACGTATCGACGGCAAGCCCGTGCGACTCTCCGGCCCGGTCGACGCCATTTCGCGCGGGATCAGCGTCATTCACCAGGAAATGGCGCTCGCGCCCGACCTTACGGTGGCGGAGAACATCTTTCTCGGCGAGCTTCCCGGCAGGATCGGATGGAGCGCGCTGAACGCACGCGCGCGCGACCTGATCGGTCAGCTCGGCTTCGAAATCTCGCCCCGCCGTACCGTGTCGGAGCTCTCGGTCGCCCATCAGCAGGTGGTGGAGATCGCCAAGGCCCTGTCGCGCAAGGCCCGCGTCCTCGTGTTCGACGAACCGACGGCCGTGCTGTCGATGGGCGATGCCGCACGGCTTCTCGAAATCATCCGCGGGCTTCGCCGGAGCGGCGTCGGGCTCGTCTACATTTCGCACCGGCTGGATGAGATCTATGCCATCTCAGACCGCATCACGGTGCTGAAGGACGGCCGCAAGGTCGATACGGTGACGCCCAAGGCCGTGCCGGTGGACCAGCTGATCCGCATGATGGTCGGCCGCCCCCTGAACCAGCTCTTCGGCGTAAAGCCCGAGCGGACCGTCGGCGAGGAGATCCTGAAGGTCGAGCACCTGACGCTCCCGAGCGGGATCAGCGACGTCTCCTTCACGCTGCGGCGCGGAGAGGTCGTGGGCCTCGGCGGGCTCGTCGGATCGGGGCGCACGGAAGTGGCCCGCGCGATCTTCGGGGCCGATCCGGTCGCCTCCGGGACGCTGACGCTCTACGGCAAGCCCTACAGGCCGAGCGCGCCCAAGTCCGGCGTGAAGGGCGGCATCGCTCTGGTGCCCGAGGACCGCAAAGGTCAGGGCGTCGTGCTGGACCTCGCGATCCGGAAGAACGCGACGATGGCGCGGACCCGGCCGGTCACCCGCGCGGGCTTCTTCTCGCCCGGTACCGAACGGCGCACGGTGCAGCGCCTGATCGACGATCTCCGCATCAAGCTCGGCTCCATGAACGATCCGGTGTCGAGCCTGTCGGGCGGCAATCAGCAGAAGGTCGTGCTGGCGAAATGGTTTCACGCGGGCGGTGAGGTCGTGATCCTCGACGAGCCCACGCGCGGCGTCGATGTCGGCGCCAAGACGGAGATCTATTCGCTGATCCACCGGATGGCGTCCGAGGGCAAGGCCGTGCTCGTGATCTCGTCCGAACACGCCGAGCTTTTCGGGCTTTGCGACCGGGTGCTGGTGATGGGTGACGGGCGGCTCCGGGGCGAGCTGATGCCACAGGACTACTCCGAGGAGAAACTGCTGACCCTGTCGATGGCGGGCAGCCCGGCTGCGGAAAGGACGCACGCATGACCGACACCAAGGCAGGAGATACGGAACGGGGCGCGGGCTTCGGCGCCCTCGCGGCGGCCGACATGACGACGCAGACGGCCCCGGTGCGGGACCGGAGGCGGAACTGGGGGGCGATGTTCCGGCAGTTCGGCACCCCGGTCATCCTGGTGATCCTGATCCTCGTAGCCTCGTTCCAGTCCGATGCCTTCCTGTCGGTCCGCAACGGGACCAACCTGCTGCGCCAGATGTCCGGGACCGGGATCATGGCGATCGGGATGCTCTTCGTGATCCTGACGCGGGGCATCGACCTTTCCGTGGGCTCCATCGCCGCCGTCGGGGCGGTGTGCTCGGCGCTCTTCATCCAGGGCTATCCGGTCTGGATGGCGCTGAGCATGACCCTGGTCATCGGGGCCGCCTGCGGTGCGGTGTCAGGGTTCTTCGTGGCGGCGCTGCGCCTGCCCGCTTTCGTGATCACGCTCGCGATGATGACGGCGGCGCGCGGCATGGCGTTCATCATCTCGAACGGTCAGCCGGTGATGCCCGGCACGTCCGGCGCGGCGCTGTCGTCGTTCGGCACCACCTTCGTCGTCGGCCTGCCGAAGCCGGCGATCCTGATGCTTGTGATCTTCCTCCTCGCCTGGCTCGTGCTCGAGTACTCGCGCTACGGACGGCTCGTGAAGGCCATCGGCTCGAACGAGGAGGCCGTGCGGCTCTCGGGCATCTCGGTCGCATGGTACGTGATGTCGGTCTACGTCATCTCCGGAGCGCTTGCGGCGACGGCGGGGATCCTCGTCACCGCGCGGTCGGGCGTCGGGTCGGCGCAGGTCGGCGTGGGCGCGGAGCTCGACGTCATCGCTGCCGTCGTGATCGGCGGGGCAAGTCTGATGGGCGGGCGCGGCGGCGTGGTCAATACGTTCATGGGGGTGATGATCCTCGGCGTCATCGGCAACATCATGAACCTTGCGGGCGTGCCCGGCTACAACCAGCAGGTCTATCTCGGCGTCATCATCGTCGTCGCGGTCGTGCTGCAGCATGGCTCGCAGCTGTTCCGACGGCACTGATGACCGAAGTCACGATCGCGATCGACGTCGGCACCGGATCGACGCGGGTCGCGGCCCTCTCGGCCGACGGGCGGCTGCTGACGCTCGCGGCCGAGGACTACGACCAGATTGTCGCCGCGCACGGCTGGTCCGAGCAGCGCCCTGCCGACTGGTGGTCCGCGGCCGTCCGTACGCTGCGCACCGTCACGGCCACGGCGCGCAGCGAAGGCTGGCAGATCGGCGCGGTGGCGGCCTGCGGCCAGATGCACGGCACGGTCCTCGTCGATGACGACGGGAACCTGACGCGAGAGACGGCGCCGCTCTGGAACGACAAGCGCACGCTCGAACTCGTGCAGGCGTTCGAGGCCGAGGAGCGCGTCGCCGACTGGCTGCCGCTGACCGCGAACCCGCCGACGCCGGCTTGGCCCGCGTTCAAGCTGCAGTGGCTTCGCGAGCACGATCCCGCGGCCTGGGCGCGGACCGCCAGCGTGTTGATGCCGAAGGACTGGATCAACCTGCGCCTGACGGGCGAGCGCTCGATGGACTGGACCGACGCTGCCTGCTCGTTCCTCATGGACCCCGAGACAGGCGACTGGTCGGATCGCGTCCTCGGCCGGCTTGGCCTCGACCGGGCACGGCTGCCACCGATCCGGCTCCCGACCGCGATCCTCGGACGCGTGACCGCAGCGGCGGCCTCGGAAACCGGGCTGCCGTCCGGCACGCCGGTTCTCGTCGGCGGCGGTGACTACCCGGTGGCGCTCCTCGGCTCCGGCGTATGCCGTCCCGGCATGGTGTCGGAAGTCGCTGGAACCTCTGCGATCGTCACGTTGATCGCAGAACGTCCCGTTCTGGACCCGGAGATCAGCAACGTCGGTACGCCCGAAGGCAATTGGGGCGCGTTCGTGCTGCTGGAGGCCGGAGGCGATGCCGCACGCTGGGCGCGCCGGACGTTCCACGACAACGCCATGTCCTACAGCGAGATCCTGACGATGGCCGGGTCCGCGGCGCCGGGATCCGACGCCCTCTTCTTCCTGCCCTATCTCTCGGGCGAGCGGCTCGGCGCGCACCGCAACTCCCGCGCGCAGTTCTTCGGCCTTTCGGCCGGGCACGGCCTGCCTGAGTTGCACCGGGCCGTCCTCGAGGGCGTGGCCTTCGCCGTGAACCGGCATCTCAAGGTGATGGAGCAGGCGACGGGCACGCACGCCGACCATCTGATCGCGAGCGGCGGCGGCGCAAAGGCGGACCTGTGGCTTAGGATCAAGGCGGCCGTCTACGGACGCCCCATCTTGATCCCGGAGGAGCCAGAATGCGGCCTCGTCGGCTGCGCGACCCTCGCCGCGGTCGCGACCGGCGCCGCCGCGACGCTGCCCGAGGCCGCAGCGCGCACCGTGCGGTACGGCCGCGAGGTCACGCCTGACCCCGCCTGGGCCGACCGCTACGCCGCGATGCAGCCCGTCTTCGACCGGCTGTGCGAAGCCGCGCGGGCGTTCTATGATGATCTCGACGCCCTTCTGGATGGACCCGCATGACTCCCTATCTCGACCGCTTCCGCCTCGGTGGCCGCACCGCGCTGGTGACGGGAAGCGCCCGCGGCATCGGGCTCGCGACCTGCGAGGCGCTCGCCGAGGCCGGTGCCCGCGTCATCCTGACCGACCGCGACGCCGAGATGGCGCGCGAAGCGGCGGCGGGGCTGGCCGCGAAGGGCCTCGCGGTCGAGGCGGATACGCTCGAGGTGACCGACCCCGCCGCGGTGACGGCGCTCGCCGCGCGGCACCCTGAGGTCGACGTGCTGGTGAACAACGCCGGCATTGCGCGGTCCAACATCCCGGCCGAGAGAATGACCGACGACGAATGGCTCTCGGTCGTGGACATCAACCTCAACGGCCTCTTCTGGTGCTGCCGGGCCTTCGGCGCGCGGATGCTGGAGCGGCAGGCCGGCGCCATCGTCAACGTGGGCTCGATGTCCGGGTACATCGTCAACCGCCCGCAGGAGCAGGCGCAGTACAACGCCTCCAAGGCTGCGGTGCATCACCTGACCCGCAGCCTCGCGGTGGAATGGGCGTCACGCGGCGTGCGCGTCAACGCGGTGGCGCCCACGTACATCGAGACTGCGATGACCGCCTACGTCTATGACGATGCGGCGCTGATGCAGCATTGGATCGGCGGCACGCCGCAGGGCCGGATGGGCCGGCCCGACGAGATCGCCGCGGTGATCCTCTTTCTCGCGTCCGAAGCCGCAAGCCTGATGACCGGCTCCATCGTGCTGGCCGACGGCGGCTACACCGCGTGGTGAGCGCACGGCCGTCATGCCTACGCCCGCGGCCGACCACGACGCCGAAGGCCCTGCCGTGACGCAGAGCCCGTTCCGGCCCGACCTCTTCAACGGGAAGCGCGCGGTATTGTCCGGCGCGACGAGCGGCATCGGTCTCGCGGTGGCGCGCGGGCTTGCGGCGCACGGCGCGCAGGTGACGGGGCTTGGCAGCTCGGCCGCGAAGATCGCAGCGCTTGCCGTGCCCGGAGTGACGTTCCGCCGCCTCGATCTGCGCGACCGGGCCGCCGTCGCCAGTTTCTGCGCCGAAGCCGGTCCGGTCGACATCCTCGTCAACGCCGCGGGCATCGCCTTGCCGGAACGCGAATGGACCGAGGATGGCTTTCTCGAGACGATGGACGTGAACCTCAACGCGGCGATGCGGCTCAGTTTCGGCCTCGCCGAAACGCTCATCGCGCAGCGCGGCGCCGTCGTCAACTTTGCGTCGATGCTGAGCTACCTCGCCGACGCCTCCGTGCCGGGCTACGGCGCCTCCAAGAGCGGCGTCCTCGGCCTGACCCGCGCCTGCGCGCATCGCTGGGGCCGCACAGGCGTCCGGGTGAACGCAGTCGCCCCCGGCTACCACCGCACCGACATGACCCGACCGATCTGGGAGAGCCCCGCCGGCGCCGCCGCGGTCGAGGCACGCAGTGCCTTGGGCGCATGGGGCAGCGCCGACGACCTCGTCGGACCCGTTCTCTTCCTGTGCTCGGAGGCGGCACGCTACATCACCGGCACGTGCCTCGACGTGGACGGCGGGTTCGTCGTCGGGAACCCGATCCCTGCGTGATCGCATTGGCTCTGACACGGCGGGGTGCGATGGAGGTGCCGGCGATCGAGCTTGGTCGACACGGCTCCGTCAGCAAGCTTCGAGTCGCGGCGTTGGTGTCCGAAAGATTATAGTGTTTGCATCCGCATTTAGACAACAGACCTAACGCTCAGCCTGATTGGTCATGTAAGATCCGCGCCATTAATTTGCACATTTTTGAATGAAGGCAGGGAGGACGCACCTCGCGGACGTTGATTACCGACATGCGAATGCGCCCGGCTTTGTTATAGCGCGCCCAAGTCAGCCGATTGAAGCATCGTTTGACCGAGACCGCCCTGCCGCTTCTCCGGATCAACAGCAAGGAATCCGAAGTACTACGGTCAGGATCTGTAAATTTTCGTGAGCGAGGGCTCGCGGCGTGATTCATGCTCTCAAAGTGGAGAGGGATCATGAGCGATTTGTACTGGCTGTCCAAGGCGCAGGTCGAGCGTTTGAGGCATGTCTTGAGCGGGATAATCTACACACAGCGCAATGGGTTGATGTAGAGTGACGGCTGAACCCGCCACCGGTTCGAGGGAACAGCCCGAACGCGCCCACAGGACTATTGTCCGCCTTGAAGAGGCTCTATAATTCCCCTGGAAGCGCTGGAGCCGCATGAGCGTCTTCGCCACCATCATGACCGAAGTGGCGGCCCAGGCGATTTCGAGGACACCGAGATGGTGATGATTGATGCGACCCATCTGAGGACACACCGAACCGCCTCAAGCCTCGCGGTTCAAAAGGGGGGCGCGGACTCGAAGGTGGAGCAATACTTGGACATGAACTGCTCGCAGCCTTGGTCGCGCAACCATCGCATGCGCTACTTGCGACTGCTTGACCGCCTCCCCGACCGGGATCGAACGCGACTTCAGAGCGACCGTGCCAACTTCGACATCCGACTCCGCCGATGCCTGTGGGACGCCGACATGGAGAACAGTCCGCATTCCGGATTTGGTCAAAGTGTTGCCCAGATCGCCTGACCCAGTGAAATCATCGCCGATGCAGCCCAGCAGCATGACCTGCCCCTATGCCCCTCGTCACCACACAGCGAGATGCCCACGGCTTTCTCGTGAACAGTTCGGGAGCCGCGCCAATGGTCAACGATCGCCATTCGTGCTTTCGAACGGGCTCGCGTTGAGCGCGTGGGCCAGCCATGTCGCGGCGTCGGCGAGTTGCGCGTCGGCGGCGTTCAGCTCTCGGCCCATGCCGATGCAGCCGTGGATCATGCCGCGCCAGAGTCGGAACAGGCAAGGGACGCCCTGCGCGCCCAAGCGCTCGATGAGCGCTATGCTGTCGTCGCTGAGGGGATCACATTCGGCCGCGGTCACGAAGAACGGCGGCAGTCCGCGCAGGTCTGCCGCCAGCGGTGCCGCATCGACAGGGGCGTCCATGATCCGGTCGCCGAGATACTGCCGCCAGAACCAGCCGACATCGTGCGCCGTCAGGCCGTAGCCGCTGGCGTAGCGGGTGTGGGACGCGCCCGATTGCGCGGGGTCGTAGTTGCCGAAGGCGAGGAACCCAGCGCGAGGATGGATGCCGAGACCACGGAGCCGAAGCGCCACGCCGAGGGCCAGGTTGGCGCCCGCGCTGTCGCCCGCGAGCGCAAAGCGACGGCCGTCAAGGCCGAGCCCGGCAGTGCCATCCGATACCTTGCGCGCGACGGCGGTGCAGTCCTCGAGCGGCGCCGGATAGGGATGCTCGGGCGCGCGGCGATAGTCCACGCTGACCACCGGTCGACCCGAATAGAGCGCGAGCTTGCGGGCGATGCCGTCGTGCGTGTCAAGATCGCCGACGACGAAGCCGCCGCCGTGAAAGAAGAGGATCGGACGGGTCAGGTCAGAGTCGGGATCGTAGAGCCGCACCGGCACCAGGCCTGCGGGCGTGGCCACTGCGTGATCGCTGACACTCGCGATTTGGGGCGGCAAGGCGTTCCAGTATTCGGCCCAGATGCGGCGGGTTCGCATCCGCGCCGCGTCCGGGGTCAGATCGGAGACGGGTCGCTTGTCGACCGGAAACGCCGCCAGCATTGCCAGGACTCGCCGGACGCTCGGTGCCGGTTCGCTCATTGCTCGTCCCTCGCCTCGCTCAGACCGCAGATCCCGTAGGCATCGAGGTCGACCGCGCCGCCGGCCCAAGGTGCGTGAGCGCCAAGGATGCCGCGAGTTCCGACGTCGATGCGGCACGCCGAACGAAACTGCGCGCCCGCGACGGCGACGCGGATCGGCGCGTTCGTGAGGTTGGCCAGCCATAGATCCACGCCACGTCCAGTCGTGGCCGCGAGGGCGCAAAAGCCCTCTCCGGTGATCTCGACCGCCGGCCTCGGCGCGCCGGCGAGCGCCGCGGCTGCAGCCACGACCGCAGCGACCGGGCGCGGGCCGTCGGGCCCGCAAACGCCAGCGGGGCCGGTGCAGGTGCCTAGCGTCACCGCCGCGACGCCCGCTTCAGCCGCGACCGCAAAGTAGCCGAGCGCAAACGCCGCGGCGAAAAGCCCGTCCTGGCGCGGGTCGCTCTCGGCTGCCGGCACGCGGCGGCGCTCGGGGTTCGGGCCACATCGCGACGCATAAAAGGCCGCCGGCGCGCCGATGGTGCCTGGCCCGATGCGGTAATCGGCGGCAGGCGCGAAGGCCTGCGCCGTGCGGATCACGTCCGGCAGGGCCTCCAGCGTCTCCATGACCGAGATGTCATCCGCCGCGTGAACGATCGCTTGCGTTGAATGGGCGACGAAGTCGATGCCTCTGGGCGGACGGTTGCGGTTGAGGTCGGCAAACCCGAATACCGTGCCGCCGCCGATGGGCACGCCTGGAAAGGCCCCTCGGGCGGCGAGGCGAAGTTCCCCGGCGGTGGCCCCGTCCTGCGACATCACGAGCAAGCGGCGGGGAAGCAGCTCCGCATCGCGCAGCGTTCGGGCGAATGCATCGATCGCCGTCGGTCCGTCCGCGATCACGTCAACATCAACTGCGATGCCCCGCCGCCCGCAGACCTCCGCCAGACGCTGCAGTTCGAGAGCCGGCGGCCCCGACAGATCGGCGCGCGCAACGATATAGGTGGGGCGCGGCGACGCAGGATCGGCGAGCACGGGAAGGTCCTCGGGCGCGATCGCGAGCCCGACCTGCGGCACCGTCCCAACGGGGATACCCACGGTTGCGCGCCGCACGTCGGCGCGACGCACCACAGTGGCCGCGATGGTATCCTCGATGACGACCTCGACCGACTGCTCCACTGTCTCACCCGGCGCAATGACATAGGGGAAGCCGCGCTCGAGGGGACGGACGTAGGTCTTGAAGGACGCGTCCGTCCAGTTCCGCTGGTCTTCCATCTCGAACGTGTCGCCCGCCATGCGGACCTGCACAGAAAGGCCATCGCGCGGCTGATGCGTCAGCGCGCGGATGTCGCGGATCGGCTGGGCGGGCGCCACACAGTCGGGAAACATGCCGTCCGATCGGCCGCCGCCGACATGTTCGACACGGACCGGCCGGCCTACCGTCCCCGCAAGATCGTGCAGCACGACGAAGCCCGTTCGGTTCGTGCAAAACCCCCGCTCGGAGCTGCCCTGCGCGCGAAACGTCAGCCTGCCGCTGGAGCTGCCCTCGATCCGCGCCGCGAACCGAAAATCGCCTTCGAGGCCGTCGCAATTGGCCTTGAAGGCCACGTCGAAGCGCTCGGCGTCGGCCTCGATCTGCAGGTCGGCGAGATCGGCGCGGTAGGTGCCCCAAGAGGTGTCGCGGATCACGAAGGCCACGGCGCGCAGCACTTCCAGCCCATCCCAGCGCAGATGCCGCAGACTGCCGGCTTCGAGAACCGCCGAAAGGCGACCCGCGGTCAGCATGTCCCGCCGCGGCGGCGGCTCCTCCGTCCCGAAAAGCAGGCGTGCGCGGCTCACGGCTCGTCAGGTTCCAGCAGCGCGCAGACCTGCACTGTCTTAGCCGCGACCAGGCCCCGCGTCTCAGCATCGAAGGCACGAAAGTGATCCGACGCAAGATGCGCGTCGACCGCGGCCTGGTCGGCGTAGATCTCGTAAAGGAGCACATCCTCAGACGTGCCTTCGGGCCGCAGGACGTCGAACCGCAGGCAACCCGCTTCGCGCGCCAGAGAGCGCGCCGCGTTCTCGCGCACCAGCTCCCGGAACACGGGGCCCGCACCGTCGCGCAGCGTGAACTCGACGATCAGCGCAAGCTGGCCGGTCATCGCGGGCGCACCGTGTCCGGCCGCTCTCTTCGGCCGCTCGCCGCCGCGCGGTAGGCGGCCTCGACAAGCGCAAATGTGGCCAGATTATCCGCCCCCGACACCGCTGCTGGCCGCTCCGCGCGAAATGCCTCCAGGACGTGCCGGCAGGTCGCGCGGACGCTGCTCTGCGCCACCTCCGCACCCGACGTCGCAGGATCGATCCCCACTGGCGCCAGTCTCTCGTGCCGCGTCTCGCCGGATGCTGTCACGCTAAGTGTCATCTCGCGGTCGAGCACTATCGCGCCCAACGGTCCTTCGATTTCCAGAAACACTTCCGACCGAGCTTGCGGCAACCGCCGGCTCTCGTAGGTACATTCGACCACGCTGACGGCCCCAGACGTATGGCGCAGCAGCATCGTCGCTGTGTCCTCGGCGCGCACGGCCGGGTTCCGCCGCTGCGTCTCGCAGCTCAGATGCTCGACCTCGCCGAGGAACAGGCGCGCGAGATCAAGGAGATGGACGCCGAGATCGAGGATCACCAGCCGCGCCTCGCCGATGAAATATGGCTGGTTGGCATAGACATCCACTCCGGTGCGGAACGCGATCCGCCCCCAACTCGGCGCGCCGATTGCATTGGAGCGCAGCACCTCGGCCACCCGCTCCATCGCGGGCTGAAACCGGAAGTTCTCGTGAACGGCGAGAAACGTGCCCGCCCGCTCGGCCGCGCCGACGATTGCCAGCGCAGCGTCCCAGTCCGGCGCCAACGGCTTCTGCACGATCGCCGCGATGCCGCGCGCGGCGCATTGGTCCGCCAGCACACGGTGCGTGTCCATCCGCGTGACGATATCGACGAGATCGGGACGAACTGCGTCGAGCATCGTCGCGGCATCGGCGAAGGCGTCCACGCCGAACTCTCGGCCCGCTTGCTCCGCCTTTGCTGCGTCGCTGTCGCAGACGGCGACGAGCTCGGCCTCGGGACGGAGCGATGCCCAGGCCGCGAGATGATAGCGCGCGTAGTAACCGCAGCCGATCACCGCCACGCGCGTCGTCACGCAGCCTCTCCGGGGGCGACGATCGTGTTACGCAGCACGCCGATCCCTTCGGCCTCGATCTCGATCACGTCCCCTGGTCGCATGAACACCTGCGGGCGCTGGAACAGGCCCACTCCCGCCGGCGTGCCGGTGGTTACGATATCGCCAGGCTCCAGCGTCATGATCCCTGCCAGATAGCCGATCAGTCGCGGCAGCGGAAAGATCCAGTCCGCCGTGCTGCCGTCCTGCATTACCCGACCGTTGAGCCGGGTCCTGAGCGCCACCGCCTGCGGTCGCGGCATCTCATCGGCGGTGACGATGCACGGCCCAATGGGCGCAAAGCGGTCGAAGTTCTTGCCCGTGGTGATCTGGTTGTCGGCGAACTGCACGTCGCGCGCCGACACGTCGTTGAGGAGCGTGTAGCCGAAGATCGCGGGCATCACCTCGGCCTCGTCAGGACGGGTCAGCCGCCGGCTGATCACGGCCGCGAGTTCGACCTCATAGTCAAGCTGCCTGGTCGCGGCCGGTGCCTCGATGGGATCGTTCGGCCCCGCCAACGCCGACGGAAGCTTGGCGAAGAAATGCGGATAGTCGGGCATCCGCGCATCCGGGTTCTCATCGGCATGGCTGCGGTAGTTGATCCCCGAGCACAGGACCTTGCCCGGTCGGATCGGCGCAAGGAGCCGTAGAGCGCCCATCGGCAGCACTTCGGCATCATCTGCCACCACCGCCTGCGCCGCCGCGAGCAGGTCCGCACCGCCGGCGATCATTTCGTGCATGTCCGCCGCGATTCCCGCCGCGGTCAGATCGACCACCCCGTCGCCCGACAGAGCCCCGAGCCGCGCGCCCTGTTCACCGAGAAATGTGACCAGCTTCATGAGGTCTCCTTCACGAACACCGCCTTGTGCAGCGCAGGGGAGGGCCCGGCCAGCCGCTCGAAGAGCCAAGGTGCTGCGTCGAGAGCAAACGGCGTCGCGATTTCGGGATAGCGGATGGCGCCGCGGGCGATCAGATCGAGGCTTTCGGGAAAGCACGCGACACTCGCCCGCGAGCCGAGGATGGTCATTTCCTTGCGCGTCAGATCGAGGCCGGGAAACGCCACCGGAGTGCCTTGCGGCACCAGTCCGACGATCACGATTCGCCCGCCCGCGGCCACCAGCCCCGGCGTCGCTTCCATCACGCGCGCGTTGCCGGTTGCCTCCATCACCACCGGCATCCCCTCGCCATGCGTCAACCGTAGGACCTCGCCTTCGAGCGTCTCTCCGGCGTCGAGCGGCTGGGCGCCAAGAGTGGTCGCGGTCGCCAGCCGGTCCATGTCCATGTCGGTGACGAACACCCGCGCGCCCCGCGCCCGCGCCACCTCGACGATGGCA
Organism: Paracoccaceae bacterium; assembly: GCA_965219015.1. GTDB lineage: Bacteria > Pseudomonadota > Alphaproteobacteria > Rhodobacterales > Rhodobacteraceae > CBDCNH01. The sequence continues at coordinate 44,580 of CBDCNH010000005.1, read as the reverse complement.
AGCCCGATCGGCCCCGCGCCCAGCACCAGCACCGTATCCGCTTCGGTCACCGCTCCACGACGGCAGGCCTGAACGCCGATGGCGACCGGCTCAGCGAAGCTCGCCCGGAACGGGGACAGGCCTTCAGGGATCGCATGCAGGTGGCTGACCGGCGCCACCAGCACGTCCGCGAAGCCGCCGTCACGATGTACGCCGATGATCGAGAGATTGGCGCAGCAGTTCGATTTGCCGACCCGGCAGGCATAGCAGTGCCCGCAGCCGATGAAGGGCTCGACCACCACCGCCTGTCCCACCTCCACGCCGGCGGTGTCCGGGCCGAGTGCGACGACCACGCCGGCAATCTCGTGCCCACCTACCCGCGGATAGGCGACATAGGGATTGCTGCCCTTGAAGATATAGATGTCACCCGCGCAAATCCCCGCCGCGCGCATCTCGATGAGCGCCTCGCCCAGCCCGGGCACGGGCTGCGCGCGGTCCTCAAAATGAATGACGTGCGGCGCCCCGAATACCGCGGCGGTCATCCCTGCCATCGTCATGCCATCCGCCGCGCGGGGCCGCCGCCTGACGGCACTTCCAACGTGGCACCAGGCTCGAGCACCAGCGATCGCGGCACCGGCCCGCCCTTGGCCGCAAGATCGGCCAGATGACGTTCGAAGGCGACGACATCTGCATCGCCTGCATCAAGGTAATGGCACGGCAGCACCGTCTCGAGGCCCAGCCACTGCGCCGCGAGAGCGCCCTCGTAGGGCGACATCTCTGCGGTCAGCATATGCCCTGGCATCGGCGTTCGCGCTGCGACCTCGTGCGGGTTAGCGATGCCGACGCAGCCGATCGTCGGACGGTACAGCTCGGCCTGCAGCTTCATGTCGGAGAAAAGCGCCGTATCGCCGTAGTGATAGAACCTCACGCCCTCGTCGACGTAGACCACGAAGGCCATTGGCACGCCCGAGGCAAACGTGCCATCGGGCATCTCGATTTGCGACCAGTGGTGGCATTCAACCGGCTGCACCTCGATGCCCGCCACCTCGACGCGAATGCCCCAGGTCGTCGCGCGGATCTGCTCGGGCGGAATGCCCTTGGCCTTGAGGTACGCCTTCACCTCGCCGCCACAGATCACCGGACAGCCATAGGCTTTCGCGATTGCCTCGGTGTCGCCCAGATGGTCCGCGGCGGCATGGCTGACGATGACCAGATCAACGGAGTCGAACGCATCGTGGCGCACCGGGCTTGCGGGATTGTCGTCGAGGAACGGGTCGATGAGAATTCGCACGCCGGCGCGCGTCACGATCTCGTAGGCCGCGACGCCGAAGAAGCGGATGGTTGTCGTGTCGGCAGGGGTCATCTGTGGTCTGTCCGAGCAATTGCGAATTGAGCGGGCGCAAACGCCCGCTCCCAACGGTCGCGCCTCAGTTCTGCGCGTCCACCGACTTCTGCATCGCGTCGATGTTGTCCTTGGTCATCACGAGCACGCCAGTGTTGACGTTCACCGGGATGGGCTTGCCCTCCCATTTCGTCAGTCCGTTGGTGCTGAGGTTGTTGTGGTTGAAGTCGTAGAGCATCTTGATCGCGTAGTAGGTGAAGAGCTCCCGGTTCTGCACGATGATCGCATTTACCGAGCCATCCTTGAGGGTATTGAAAAACTCCGGCGTCTGCTCCATCGCCGTCACGGCGACCTTGCCCTGCATCCCGGCCTCGGTCAGCGCGGTGACGATTCCGGCGCCCGACTCGGAATCGAATCCTGCCAGGCCCGCGATGTCGGGATGCGCCGCGATCAGACTTGCCGTGACCTGGGCTGCGATCTGTGCGCCGCCGTTGTCGTCTTCGTTGGCGACCACCTCGTACTTGTCGCCCTGCGTCGCGAGGTAGTCCTGAAAGCCGGCCAGAGCACGCTGCATGTTGTCGGCGTTGATGATCGAGAGCGTCGCGATTTTCCCGCCGTCCGGGATCGCATCGACCAGCGCCTTGGCCTGCTCCTGGCCGATTGTATACCAGTCCGTGCCGATGAACGTCAGCCGTTTGGAATTCGGCAAGTCGGCATCGTCGACGACGGTGGGCACCTTGAGGTCGATGCAGTTGTCGACGGATGCCGCCAGCGCTGGATCCCAGCCCACGACTGTCACGCCGGCGGGTCTCTGCGCGCAGACCTGATCGATCGCCGCGATGAAAGCCTGCAGGTCGATGTTCGTCGGCCCTGCAATCCGCACGCTGACGCCAAGCTCGGTCGCGACCTTTTCCATGCCCTTGTAGTCGGTTCGTACGAAGAGCGGCAGCGTCGCGTTTTGCGAGATCCAGTAATAGGTTTCCTTGGCATCCGACGGACCGAAGCTCGTGCTTTGCGCCAGCCCGGCGGTGCCTGCGAGCGCGCCGAAGAGCGCGCCCGTCGCGTATTTCGCAATGGTTCTCATGTCTTCCTCCCTCAAGCGACCCTTGGTCGCGTCAGTCCCGATGGGCCTGTTTGAACCGGTCGAGCGACACGGCACCGAGCAGCACCAGACCGATGATGATGCCCTGCCAGAACACGCCGACGCCGTTGATGATGAGGGCGTTCTGCACCAGCGCGATCAGCACCACGCCGAGCACGCCCCCGATGATCGTTCCCTCGCCACCGCGCAGGCTCGCCCCGCCCAGTACGGCGGCGGTGATCACCGACAACTCAACGCCCACCCCCGCCGAGACCACCGCCGCGTTGAGCCGCGCCGCCGCGAGCACGCCCGCGAGTCCCGCCAGCGTGCCAATGATCACGAAGCCGGTCAGCGTCACCATCGCCACCCGGATCCCCGAGAGCTGGGCCGCCTTGGCATTGCCGCCGATGAAATAGAACTGACGGAAGTAGCGTGTCCGCGCGACGAGCCATGCCCCCGCGACCGAGATGACGACGGCCACCCAGAACGGTGACTGCATCCCAAGCACAACGGTCTGCCCGTAGGCCTTGAAATCGGTGCCCACCGGCGTGATCCCCGTGCCGGACACCAACTGCGTGGCGCCGCGGAAGATTGCCATCGTCGCGAGCGTGGTGATCAGCGCGTTGATCTGCATCCGGGTGACCAAGAGCCCGTTGACGAGCCCGCACAGGGCTCCCGTCGCTAGCCCCGCCAGAATTCCGACCTCTGCCGGAAGATGCCACCACGACACCGCCACGCCAGCGATCACGCCGGTGAGCGCCAGCGTTGAGCCGATCGACAGATCGAATGTCCCGCCGATCATCAGGAGCATCATGCCAGTGACGAGGATGCCGTTCTGCGCCGCGTTGAGCATCACGGCCGAGAAGTTGTAGCGCGTCGGAAAATTGTCCGGGTAGGCCACGATCATCACTACCGAGAGCACTGCGATCAGCACGACGAGCGTCAACTCGCGCGAGTCGGCGAAGCGTCCGAGCACCCGCATCCCGCGCGTGGGGCGTCGCAGACCTTCCGGCTTCGCCCGCGCGGCCCTGTCCTGCGCCGTGCGCGTCATCGCGGTCTCGCTCATGCCGACATCCTCGCGGGCGCGAGCTCCGAGTACCGGGTCGCCAGACGCAGCACCCCCTCCTCGTCCGCATCCGCGCCATCGATCTCGCCGACGGTACGCCCGTCGGCCATCACCACCACCCGGTCCGCCAAGGTCAGCACTTCCGACAAGTCCGACGACACCACCAGAAGCGCCAAACCCTGGGCGCGAAGGTCGCGCAGCAGCCGGTAGATCTCGGCCCGCGCGCCGACGTCGACACCCCGGGTCGGTTCGTCGACGATCAGAAGATCGGGCGCCATCGCGAGCCACTTGGCCAGCAACACCTTTTGCTGATTGCCGCCCGAAAGATTGCCGACCGCCTGCCGCACGCTCGGTGTGGCGATTGCAAGGTCGCGCACGTAGCGCTCGGCCAGTGCCGCCATCGCGGGCCGCGAGACGATCCCATGCGACGAGACCGCGCCAAGAACCGCAGCGACGATGTTGTCGGACACGCTCTTTCCAAGAAAGAGCCCCGCGTCCTTTCGGTCCTCGGGCACCATGCCGATCCCCGCCTTCATCGCGTCCCAAGGCCCGCCCCAACGGACCGGCCGCCCGTGGAGCCGGATCTCGCCGGCGGTCACGCGCCGAGCGCCGAAAACGGCCTCGCAGACCTCAGAACGTCCCGATCCTACCAGCCCCGCCAGGCAGACGATCTCGCCGCGCCGTACCTTGAAGCTTGCATCGCGCACGAAGGGCAGCGCCGCCACGGACATGACCTCGAGGACGATCTCCGCCGGATCGCTCGCGGCCTCGCGGCCGAACACGACGTCGCGGCCGACCATCAGGCGGATCAACTCCTCCTCGTTGGTATCGGTAATGGCCCGGGTGCCCGTGACCTGCCCATCCTTGAGAACCGTCACGCTGTCGCAGAGCTCGAAGATCTCTGCCAGGCGGTGCGAGACGTAGACGATCGCGACACCTTCGGCCTTGAGCTTGCGCACGATGGCGAAGAGCCGCGCCGTTTCGGTCAGCGTCAGCGCCGAGGTCGGCTCGTCTAGGATCAGCAGCTTCAGATCGCGCGACAGCGCTTTCGCGATCTCCACGACCTGCGCCTGCGCGGTCGACAGGTGCCTCACTTGAAGTCTTGGGTCTAGGTCGACGCCCAGCTCGCACAAAAGGACGCTCGCGAGGCGCATCATCTCGCGCCGGTCGATGCCGCCGAAACGCCTTAGCGGCTGGCGGCCGGCAAAGATATTCTCGGCGATCGAGAGCTGCGGCACCAGCGAGCCCTCCTGGTGCACGATCCCGATCCCGAGCGCTGCCGACTCAGCTTCGTCGAGCCCGTCGAGTGGAGCGCCGTCAAGCTCCACCGTCCCGGCGTCGCGCCGGTAGACCCCGCCCACGATCTTGCCGAGCGTCGACTTTCCCGCGCCGTTCTCGCCGAGGATCGACCGGATCTCGCCCGGCTCCACGTCAAGCGACACGGCAGCGAGAGCCCGGACGCCCGGAAAGCTCTTGCTCACCTCCCGCACGCGCAGCCTCGGCACGATTAGAGCCCCGTGGGTCATGCCGCCGCCTTGGCGCCCGGCGCGAGGTAGGCCTCCTCCAGGCTGCGGACCAGCCACACCATCGCGTTGTTCAAAGGCGTCGCGATCCCGAGCCGTTGCCCGGCCTCGGTGATTGCTCCGTTGATCACGTCGATCTCCGTCCGCCGCTGCGCCTCAATGTCCTGCAGCATCGACGCGCGCGCTCCGACCGCGCGCTCAAGGAGCCCCGTGATCGCCGGCCACCGCTCGTCGGCATCAAGGCCGATCCCCTGCGCCTGAGCCACCGCCACGGTCTCGTCGAGGAGGCCGCGCATCAGCGCCAGAGTGCCGTCGTGCTGGCCCAGCGCATCGGCCGTGAAGCCGAGGAGCCCGGCGGTCGGCAGCGTGCAGACGTTGAGCGCGAGCTTCTTCCAAACCTCGTCGCGCACGCGAGGTGTCGCGACGGCCTCGAGTTTGGCGGTGCCAAAAGCCTCGACGACCTGCGCGAGCCGCGGAGACATCTCGCCGCTCAACTCGCCGATATGCGTCAGGCCGGCGCCCGGATGCCTGATCCGGCCCGGCTCCAGCAACGTCGCGGAGTGATACGTCAAACCGACCAGCAACTGCGCGCTGCCGATCACGCCACCGATCCGGTCAGCGTTGCCCCAGCCGTTCTGCAACGAGACGACGACGGTCTTCGGCCCGATCATCGGCTTTGCGGATCGGATTGCAGCTTCGGTATGGTAGCATTTCACATAGACGAGGATCATGTCGACGATGCCGACCGACCCTGGATCGTCGGTCGCTCTCACGGCGACCTCGCGGACCGAGCCGTCCTTCTCCTCGATCGCGAGGCCCTTCGCGCCGATCGCTTCCAGCGCAGGGCGTGACGGGTCGACCAGCACCACCTCGTGTCCGGCGGCTGCGAAATAACCGCCGAAGAGCCCGCCCATCGCGCCCCCGCCGCCGAGCACCGCGATTCTCACCGCACCCGCTCCATGTCCATCTCCACGCACTCCGACATGCTGCCTCCTTTGATGGACTGCGTCGCCCGTACCTTGTCCGGGAGATGGGAAAACGCTAGCCTGCGGCGCAAATGGTGTCAAGCATGATGGTATGATAGGTTAAGAGCTCATGGCCGAACAGGTGTACATCGACAAACGCAAGCTCTTCGAGCACGTTGCGGCCCATCTCGAACAGCAGATCCTTACGGGCAAGCTCAAGCCCGGAGACCGACTGCCACCGGAGCGTGACCTTCAGGCGAAGTTTGGAGTCGGCCGGCCGGCAATCCGCGAAGCGCTGATCATCTTGCAGCGCGGGGGATTGATCGAGATCGGCAACGGCGCACCCGCTCGGGTCGCCATGCCGACGGCCGCGGGCGTCGTGGCCGGCCTCATGCCTGCGGTGCAGCAGATCATCTCCGGTCGCGAGGGCCAGAAGCAGCTTCAGGCGGTGCGGCTCTTCATGGAGGTTGGCCTGGTGCGCCATGCCGCCATCACGGCCACTGATGCTGACCTCGCTCTACTCGCCGAGGCGCTGGAGGACAACCGCCGCGCCTTGGGTGACGCCGCCGCCTTCATTCGCACCGATGTTGCCTTTCACCACGTCTTCGCGCGCATCATCGGCAATCCGGTCTTTCTCGCGCTGCACGATGCCATGTCGACCTGGCTGACCGAACAGCGCCGCATCGCCCTTATCGAGACCGGCGAGGATCGCAAGGGCTACGAGGCCCATGTCCGGATTCACGACGCCGTCGCAGCCCACGACGCCGACGCGGCCGAAGAGGCCATGCGGCAGCATCTCGAATGGGGCTGGGTGGCATTTTGGAACCGCTACGACGACGCCGTCGCCCAGGCGGATCCTGACGAGTGTTCCTGATTATTGCGCGAGGTCACCAAGCAGGCCACGCTGGTCGCCATGCTGCGCGAGCCGGACGGCGCGACCATCGAGGCGATCATGGCAGCCACCGGCTGACAGGCACACACGGTACGCGGCGCGATTGCCGGAGCGCTCAGGAAGCGGCTCGGACTCGAGGTTACCTCGGAGCTTCCGGGTCGTGGTTCGTCACGGCGGTGTCGAAAGCAGCGCCGTCGAGGTGCTTGGAGGGGCGCGCCCCCGACGGCGCGGTGGTGCTCTGGGCTGCGATAGGCGGAGCGGACGATGATCGGTTCGCCCAGCCAGTCGCGCAGCGCCTGATGCTTGTCGAGCGCTGGATCTACATCGACATGCAAAAGTCTACGAACCCTTCCGAGGACCGGGAGAACGCGATCGTCTCCGACCCGGAGAATCGGCGGGGCAAATCCGACTTCGACCGAAAAGGTCAACTCGATCTCTCAACTCGTGACCTCGATTGTGGAATCTGATGTTACCGGTCATCCATCCCTTCTTTTCGATGAACTGGAGGATGGGATCATGCACCGACTGCACCCAAAGGTGCGATCTAAAGAAAACGGGGGGCCTCGAGGCGTGCAACGAATGCGTCCTCCAGATCTTCAAATCCTGCCAGTTGCCCGTGATCGCGCTGAGTCCCGACACCTCGCACGAGGCCGTCTGAGCCGGATGCTTACCAGCCGCTTACCGTCCCGAAGTTGGATCACGTCGGTTGGGCACTCTTCCATCCGTTGGTCGTCTTGAACTCAATCAGCCAAAACATTCCTTCCAGACTGAGGCTCGCGCTGTCTTAGCCTGCGCGAAGCTTGCGCGGTTCATGTCGCTTGCTCGACTTGGACCAGCAAGTCGAGCAACGCGCCTCCCGGGCGCCCTCTTTCCCCGAAGAGTCGTCCCTGAACTGCGATCACGGGCGGGAACGCGTTTCGGACAGCGGTGATGCCTACGGATGTGATTGCAACTTGCTTGGCAAGTGCGTTGCCGGGTGCCGGACTCCGCTCGACCATTCCCTTCACCTCCAGAGCCTTGAGCACGTTGGATATCTGCATGGGATGGATGTCTCCGAACCGCGCCAGTTCAGATTGAGTCGAGCTTTTCTCATCGCGCGCGATCCACGCGATGAGCGTCAGCGTGGTGAACTGCAGATGCGTCAGGTCGAGCGGCTTGAGGACCCGGTCGACCTCGCGGACGTAGCGATGAACCACCCGCCACATCACGAAGCCGATGGCATTCTGCGGCGAGCCCAGGGACACGTTCTCGAAAATCTCGGCAAGCACGTCGGCATCGCTGGGCATCCATTCCTCCTGACTCGGCTTCGATCGGCCATGACATGCGCTGGACCACGGGCAGAACGCAGAGTAAACGCGTTTATGAGAAACTTCCAGAGGAGGTCGTTCATGGCCAATCGCAAGCTCGACATCGCCTTCTCCGACTATGACCGAACCCGCCTGCTCAAAGAGGGCGCCGTCAAGATCGAGGGCGTCGACGCTACCTTCCACGGCGCGCGCATCGTACCCGAGATTTTCGAGGCCATGATCCGCCAGCGTGCCTACGACGTGTCGGAACTTGGCATGACCTATTATCTGCGCACGTTCGAGGACGGGGCATCGCCATTCATCGCGATCCCCGTGTTCCCGAACCGCGCGTTCCGCCATGGCGCGATCTACATCAACACGGCGAGCGGCATCGAGCGGCCGGCGGACCTCGCCGGCAAGCGGATCGGCGAACTGGCGCTCTACGGCCACGATGCCGGCGTGATACCGAAGGGCATCCTGTCCGACGAGTTCGGAGTCCGGCCGGAACAGAGCCGCTGGCTTGTCGGCGGCATTGATTTTCCGATGGACCCGATCGATTTCGTGGCCAGACCGTCGCCTGTCGACGTCGAGGTGGACTATGCGGCCAAGGGCGTCGATCTTGGCGACCTGCTCGAAGCAGGCGAGATCGACGCGCTGATCTCTGCCGACATCCCGAAATGCGTGCTCGACAAATCGCCCAAGGTTGGACGGTTGTTCGAGGACTACGAGACGGCCGAACAAGACTACTACCGGCGCACCGGGATCTTCCCAATCATGCACACGGTGGTCGTCACCCGCGAGTTCGCGGCAGAAGCGCCCGACCTTGTCCGGGCGGTCTACCAGGGCTTTTGCGAAGCTAAGGACCAAACCGAGGCCCGCTATCTGAGAGGCATGACCTTCAACAACATGGACCTCATGCATCCGTGGCTGACCAAGCGCATCGACAAAACTCGTGAGCTGATGGGGGACGACTGGTGGCCGTATGGCATCGCGGCCAACCGCGCCGCCATCGACGCCGTGCTGCGCTACCATCACGAGCAGGGCCTCACCAAGCGCCGCTTCGAGATCAAGGACGTGTTCGTCCCTGGCCTGCTCGACAGCTGAGCCGGCCGCGTCGGCGACGCATGGCCTATGCGTCCTTCACTGAGACCAGGTATTCGATCATCCAACTTGCCGCCGGATCCAAGCTTCGTTCCGCCGAATGGGCAGCGCCCAGAACGAGCGTGGCCGTCATTGGATCGAAGCCTTCCGGGTCGATGCGTTTCAACTGACCGCTTTCGATTTCGTCGGCTACGAGATGCGCTGGCATGTTGCCCCAACCCAGGCCAGCGAGGAGCATCGACTTCTTGGCTCCGAGATCGGCTACGCGCCAGGTGCGGCTCGACAGGACGCCATACTCCCGACCGGCTGTGAGACCGGACACGTCGCTCAAAACGAGCTGAACATGCAGGTGCAGCGTCTCAGGCGCGATCCGGCCTTCGACCATCGCCAGAGGATGCGTCGGGGCCACGACGGGGATGAGCTCGGTCGTGACGATCGGAAGGGTCTTAAGCCGCGTCATGTCGGTGATGACGCACGGCAACAGGCCGATGGCGCAAGTTCCCGCGACGACCAACTGGGTCGCGGCTCCGAGAGACTGGACGTGCACGCGGGGCGGCACGGTTGGGAAACGGGCGCTGAAAGCCTTCAGCGCGCCGACGATTAACGGCCGCTCGCTGAAAACCGGACCGTTTGAGCTGGCGTTTTCGGCTACGTTTCGTTGGCTGGGAGAGGAGTTGAGAGCAATGAAGGCATCACGGTTATCGGACGCGCAGAAGGCGTTCGTGCTGAAGCAGGGCGAGGAAGGAACGCCGGTCGCTGAGATCTGTCGCAAGACGGGGATCGGTCAGGCGACGTATTCCAGCTGGAGGAAGAATTACGCAGGTCTGTTGCCCGATGAGATGCGGCGGCTGAAGGCGCTTGAGGACGAGAACGGGTGGCTGAAGAAGATCGTCGCGGACCTGACCCTGGATCGCGAGATGTTGCAGGACGTGATCCGGCGAAAGATCTGAGACCTGGTCGCATGCGCGAACGCGTTCGCGGGATGTGCAATGAGTGGGCGGAATCGATCCGGACGGCTTGTGGGGCTCTCCGGTTCGACCGCCCTTCGTTCCACTACACATCCCGCCGTGCGGATCAGGCTCCCGTTGAGAGGCGGATCAGGGAGATTTGCGAGACGCGGGTTCGGTATGGTTACCGGCGCGTCCATGTGCTGCTGCGCCGGGAGGGCCGGGAGATCAACATGAAGACACGCAGGATTACAGCGAGTTGGGCCTCCAGCTACGCAACAAGCACCCGAAGCGCCGGGCAAAGGCGAAGCTGCGCGAGGACCGTCAAGAGGCCGTTTGTCCGAACGATGTCTGGGCGATGGACTTCGTTCACGATCAGCTTGCGACGGGAAGGAAGCTGCGCATCCTGACGATCGTCGACACGCACCCGCGGTTCTGCCCGGCAACGGACCCGCGGTTCACCTATCGCGGGGAGGATGTGGTCCAGACGCTCGAACGGATCTGCCGGCCACGCGGGTGTCCGAAGACGATCCGGGTCGATAACGGCAGCAAGCTCCGCTCGGAGTGCCTGAACGCGCACTGGTTTCTGACGCTTGCCGGTGCCCGCGAAAAGTTAGAGACTTGGCGTCCACGCGCTAAAACGGCAATCGCAGCAGGAGGGCGTGGTGTCGAAGCGCCGCGTCACTGGCAGCGGAAAAGCCACTGGCGGCCTTCCTTTCAGCCGGGGTGCCCTCTTCCAGCTCCTGCGCAATTGGCTCGATCTCGGCGAGATCCCGCACCGCGAGATGTGCCATCCCGGTCTTCACGAGGCGATCATCGACCGCGCTCTCTTCGAGGCGGTGCAACAGAAGCTCGATGCCCATGTCCGGCGCCGGGCGAAGGCCCGCGAGACCGTGGCGCATGCACCGCTGACGGGGCGCATCTTCGATGCCGACGGTCAGGTGATGTCGCCCGCCTTTGCCTATGGCCGGGGTGGCAAGCTCTATCGCTACTATGTCTTGGCCTCACTTCAGCATGGCGGCAGACGCGCGAAGGGCGACGAGGCTCCGCGCCGCGTTTCGGCAGCGGCGCTTGACGCAAGACGGCTCGCCACGTTGGGCCGCCTGCTGACCGAGCACTCCGGGCCGCCCCTGCTCCTGATCACCCGGGTCGAACTTCACGCCACCCGTCTCGAACTTCTGCCCATCCGCTCGCTCGCACGGATGCGCTCCCATCTGTTGCCCGGCGAGAGTGCCGACGCGGATCCCGCCGACCCGTCGCAACTCCGACTTTCGCTCCCGGTCCGGTTTCTCCACCTGTTATTTCTAGTAGATCACCTGTTTCTGCACCTTCTTCGCCCAGGTACCCGCCTGTTACGGCAGTTTACGGGGAGGTCCAAAGAGGGGAGACCGGTAGCGCGGGGCCGTGGCGGGCCTTGCCCGATGAAGATGAGCACTACGACTAGGTGTTTAGTCCCGGCATTTGGTGGATCGGGTTGACGATGAATCGATCTGGCTCTGATGTCCAGATTTTGCAGATGTACTCGTAGGGCGTGAGGCCGCCGAGGGTCTTGAGTCTGCGGGCGAAGTTGTAGGCTGCTAGGAAATCGGCGAGGTGCGTACGCAGCTGATCGTGGCTGTCGTAATGATAGCGCTTTACCGTGGCGTCCTTGATTGTCCGGTTCATCCGCTCGACTTGGCCGTTCCTCGGGAAAACGATCCACCGGATCGTTTCCTGATCCTCGTCTCTCCAAGGGTGGTTCGGCTTCGTCAGGCGGTGCTCGATCCCATTGGCTTCGCAGATCATGTCAAAGCGTATTGGCCGGGAATAGATGGTGTTCCGGTTCCGGGGCTGCTCGGCGAACTGGATGCCGTTGTCCGTGAGGATCGTATGGACCTGATAGGATGAGCCGCAGGCGAAGTGCTGGAGGAACTCCCAAGCCGTCTTTCGGTCTGCCTTCTCGACGAGTTGGGTCACGGCAAACTTGCTGGTCCGGTCGATGCCGACGAACAGGTAAAGCTTGCCCTCGGAGGTCTGAACCTCGGCAATATCGATATGAAAGAACCCGATCGCGTAGCGCTTGAACCTCTGTCGTTTGGGCTTTTCCCCCTCGACGTCCGGCAGGCGGGAGATGCCATGCCGCTGCAGGCACCGATGTAGCGCCGAGCGCGTCAGGTGCGGGATCGAGGGCTGCAGAGCGTAGAGGCAGTCGTCCAGCGGCAGCAGCGTGTGCCGTCGAAAGGCGACGATCATCGCCTCCTCGGCCTCTGTCAGAACCGTCGAGCGCGGCTCCCTCGGGCCGGTCTTCAAATCCTCGACCGTCGCCCGCTTCCGCCACTTGGCGACCGTCTTGGGATTGATCCCCAACTCGCCGCTCAGCTGCGAGAGCGAAGCCTGCGATCGCTGTATTGCAGCTCTGACGGCGAACGTGGTCGTGGCGCAGCCGTGACGAACTTGTCCCATAATGCTTCCTTCCATCCATTCGAAAGGATCGCACCATCAAACCGTGGGATCAAACACCTAGGTCGCGCTCGTAGGACTCCTGACGGGAGGTGAGTTCCGCTTGCTGCTGCGCATGTTGCTCCAGCCCCGCGACGCGTTTAAGATCCTGCTGTTGAGTCTTGCGAGCTGCCTTCAGGAGAGTCCCGAGTTCGTCCCTGCCATAAATCAGGGCGGGAACACCGAGCACCCGTTCGATGGCTTCCTTGATCTGGCGCCCTTGCGCCCTTGATCGCTGCCTTCGATCAAGAGCATCTCGTACTCGCCGAGCAGTTCGCCATCGAAGAGAAAAAAAACGCGAGACCTGTTGCGGGGCAATGCCATTGATCTCCGCTTCCACCAGATCGCCTTGAACCGGAATCCCGTCCTTCCGGAGAAAAACCTGGGCCTGAAAATCCTCGGGCCGCTGTGGGGTAGATACAGCGGCTCTCTTCTCGGCCCGGCGTCGGAGGTCGTAGGAATGCCCGTTTGCTTCGAACTCAATGTAGACTTCTACGGTCCAATCCCCTTCAAGGGCCGCTTCCTTGTTGAGAATTTCGTGGAGCGGAATTGTCGTCGAATGCCGCCCGACCGCCCGCTCGTAGAAGCCCCAACGCAGCGCGTTCAGAAGGCTGGTTTTCCCCCGCATGTTGTCGCCGAAAACGAGCATGACATTTCTGAACTCGTCTTGCGGAAACTCCACACAGGCTTGGCCCTTGTAAGGCATGAAGTTCTTCATCGTTATGCTATGAAGCTTCATCAAGAAACACCTTCCTCGCCGCTCGTTGCGACAAGCGCATTGACGCGGTCTTCGATGAGCCGATCCATCGCCTGGGCGGAGTGGGATCGCTCGCGAGCAAATTGATGTTTCTTCTGGATTTCGTAGCACCGCCAAAGCAAATCCTCATCGAGGTCGGGGGCGATTTCTAGCCGAACCGCGAGCAAGGTCTCGCGCTGATCGAACAGAGATTGAAGCGAGCCAGAGAGGACCACGAGCAATGGCGAGCAAGCAGGACGACATGAAGGTGACGGAAGGCTCCGGCAATGTGTTCGCCGACCTTGGCGTCGCCGAGCCAGAGGAGGAACTGGCGAAGGCTCAACTCGCCAGTCACATCCGCGAGGCGATCAAGCGCCGAAGGCTGACCCAGGCGGCGGCGGCCGAGATGGTCGGGCTCGACCAGCCCAAGGTGTCGGCGCTGATCAACGGCCGGCTGACCGGCTTCTCCAGCGATCGGCTGCTGCGCTGCCTAACCGCGCTCGGGCAGGACGTGGACATTGTGGTCAAAGCGCCACCCAGGAGCCGCCAGCGCGGGCGGCTCCGTGTGGTGGAGAAGGCAGCGTGACCGCCGCCGTTCCTCTGCGGGCGGCCCTTTACCTGCGCGTCTCGACTGCACGGCAGGCCGAGCATGACGTGTCGATCCCCGATCAGCGCAAGCAGGGCGAAGCCTATTGCACCGCGCGCGGCTACCAGCTTGTCGAGACGTTCGTGGACGCGGGCGCATCCGCCACCAATGACCGCCGCCCCGAGTTCCAGCAGATGATCGAGGCCGGGACGGCAAAACCCGCGCCGTTCGAGGTGGTTGTCGTCCATTCGTTCGGCCGGTTTTTCCGCGATCACTTCGATCTGGAGTTCTACGTCCGCAAGCTGGCGAAGAACGGCATCCGCCTGTTGTCCATCACCCAGGAGATGGGCGACGACCCGATGCACGTCATGATGCGCCAGATCATGGCGCTGTTTGACGAGTATCAGTCCAAGGAGAACGCCAAGCACGTCCTGCGCGCCTTGAAGGAGAACGCGCGGCAAGGTTTCTGGAACGGCTCGTTGCCGCCGATCGGCTACCGCGTCGTCGCCGCCGAACAGCGCGGAGCGAAGATCAAGAAGAAGCTGGAGATCGACCCGCTTCACGCCGACACCGTGCGGCTGGCGTTCCGGCTTGCGCTGGAGGGCGACGGTGCCAGCGGCCCGATGGGCGTCAAGTCGATCACCAAGCACCTCAACGAGCGCAGCATCTTCACCCGCGACGGCGGGCGCTGGGGGATCGGCACGGTCCATCGGATGCTGACCCGGCAAACCTATATCGGACGCCACGAGTTCAACCGCCGCACCAAGAACGGCGACGACAAGCTGGACGAGGAAGTCATTCCCGTCGCGGTGCCGCCGATCATCGACCAGGCCGTGTTCGATGCCGTTAAGGCCCGCATGAAGGCCCGCAACCCGAAGGTTGCGCCGCCCCAAGTCGTGGGCGGTCCCACCCTCCTTACCGGCCTGATCCATTGCGCCAAGTGCGGCGGGGCCATGACCATCCGCACCAGCAAGGGCGGGCGCTATCGCTACTACACCTGCTCGACCAAGGCCCGGCAAGAGCCGACCGCCTGCACCGGCATGACGGTTCCGATGGAAAAGCTGGACGCGCTGGTCGCCCGACATCTGGAAGACCGACCGCTCGATCCGGCGCGTCTGGAGGAAGTGCTGGCGGCGGTCCTCGACCGAAGGCAGAAGCGCACCGAGCGCCGCCGCGATCACATCGCTGACCTGAACAAGCGCGCGACCGAGACCGCCCTACGGCTCAAGCGCCTCTACGACGCCATCGAGAGCGGCGTCGCCGATCTCGACGACCCCGATCTCAAGGACCGCATCGCCAGCCTCAAGGCCACCCGCGACCAGTCGCGCGTCGATGCCGACCGCGCATCGGCGATGCTCGAAAGCGCGGGCCAGAAGGCGATCACCGCGCCGATGCTGCGCAAGTTCGCGCAGACCGCACGCCAGCGCATCCGCCTTGACGGCGGCGGCTATCGTCGCGACCACCTTCGCGCGCTTGCACAGCGCGTCGAGGTTGACGACGGCGAAGTTCGCATCATGGGATCGAAAAGCGACCTGCTGCGGACGCTTTCCGCCGTAGGCGGAGCGGGAACGCTGCCGAGCGCAGTGCCCAGCTTTGTTCCGAAGTGGCGGAGCGGAAGGGATTCGAACCCTCGAGACGGTTCCCCGTCTGCACCCTTAGCAGGGGTGTGCCTTCGACCGCTCGGCCACCACTCCGTCGGGGGGTTTAGCAGGGTTGCGCTGAGGAGAACAAGGTGGATGTCACCGCACCGGCACGTCCGATCCGGGCAATCGTGCGCCGAAAGAGTGTGCCGGTCGCCTGCCCCTCCGCGGACGATGCGGCACCGGTTTCTGACCTCGCCTGCGCGGGTCAGGTGAACTGCACTGATAGTGGCGCGGTGCGAAGGTTGAAATCGCGGTGGTGCACCCGGAGCGATTCGAACGCCCGACCCTCAGATTCGTAGTCTGATGCTCTATCCAGCTGAGCTACGGGTGCGCCGTGGCGGGGAGTAGCGGCGGGCGCGGACCATTGCAAGGCGCAACTGGCTACTGCGCCGCCGTATCGAGGATGGCGGCGGTCTTCGGCAGCCGGATCACAAAGACCGTGCCGTCACGCCCGCTCCGCACGAGGTCGAGCCGGCCACCGTGGCCGCGGACGAGCTCGGCGGCAATGGCGAGGCCGAGGCCGAAGCCGCCCTTGCGCGCGCCACCCTGAAATGCGGTGAAGAGGTGCTCGCGGGCCTTGGCGGGCATGCCGGGGCCACTGTCTTCGATACGGATCCACCAGGCAGTGTCGTCCTCGCCGGCACTGATCCCGATGCGCCCCGGCGCTCGCGTGGCCTCGATCGCCTGTCGGGCGTTACGCACCAGGTTCGACAGCACGCGGAACAGCTGTTCGCTGTCGCCGCGGATCAGGAGGCTCGGAGCGATGCTTTCCTCGATGGCAATCGTGCCGTCCGGAGACGCGAGACGCTCGGTCTCGATCACGTCCTCCACCAGGGCCGCGAGAGTGAAGCGCCCGAGCGTCGGCGGCGGTTCCTCGGCCTTGCCAAAGGCTAGCGTGCTCTCGCAGAGGTTGATCGCGCGAGACAGCGATCCGACCAGCTTCGGCGCCGCGCGCGCCACGGCGGGGTCGTCGCTGCGTTCGAGCCGATCGGCAAAGAGCTGTGCCGTCGTCAGCAGGTTCCGCAAATCGTGGCTGATCTTCGCGATCGCCCCCCCGAGCTGCGCCAGTCGCTCACGCTGCTTCAGGGCTCCGGTCAGGTGCTGCTGGAGCGATTGCAGCGCGACCTCGGCGTCGCGTAGCTCGCGCACCGAGGCGGTCGGCTCGATCACCCGGCGCGCATCCTCGGGCTCCTCCGAATAGGCTGTCATATGAGCTACGACGCGCTTGATCGGCATCACGAGGAGCCGGCGAACTGCGAAGAAGAGCAGGCATGCGGTCAGCACCGAGATGATGGCGGAGAGCAGCAGGATCCGTAGGCCGTAGGCGATCATCGAGCGGCGCATCGGGGCGGTATCGATCGTGACCTCGATGAGAAGCCCGGCTGCCTGCGTCGGGTTGCCGATCACCTGGATCATCCGGTTGCCGGGTTGGACGAGCACCATCAGGGCGTCGCCGATCTGCGAGAAGAACGTGGCATCCCGCAGATTGTACGTCGCCGAGATCGGCTGCGGCACCGGCGACGACAGGATCAGCTGGCGCATCTCGTCGCGCCGGAGGATCACGTTGTAGACACCGGCATTGGCGAGCAGCTCCTTCTCGAGCTCCGGCGAAATCATCTCGTCCGTGGCGAGCAGTGCGAGCGAAGCGATCTGCGCGCGCTCGAGCCGAAGCAGAAGATAGTCCTCGCGGTGGCGCGCGACCGACGGCACGAAGATGAGCACCTCGGCCAGCATCACGAAGGCCACGGTGAGCAACAAGAAGCGGCCGGACAGCGAATTGACGGACATGAAGACCTTGCCGGGCAGCGGTCGCGGCTCAGGGCACGACGGCCTGCACCAACCGCACCACGCGTTTCACCCACACATTATCAAAGAGCTGTGGGGAAAAATAGGCGCCAGCCGCTCGCTTGTTGATCTCTCCGAGCGTCGGATAGGGCAGGACCGCACCGGCGATGCTCGACATCTTGAGCCGGGCCGCGATGGCGAGCGCCCAGAAGCCGATGAGCTCGCCCGCCTCCGCACCGACAATGGTGGCGCCGACGGGCCGGCCGCCCGCGACCATCAGCTTGACGAGCCCGTCCGTCTCGCCAGCCGTCACTGCGCGATCGTTGTCGTCGTAGCGAAACCGGACGACCGTCAGCCGGTGACCGTGGACCTTCGTCGCCTGCGCCTCGGTCAGGCCGACCTGCGCCAGTTCCGGATCGGTGTAGGTGGCCCAGGGGATATGATCGTCGCGGAGCCGCGAGGGCAGCGCGAACATGAGCGACCGGATCACCACGCCCGCATGGTAGCCCGCGACATGGGTAAAGCGCTGAAGCCCCGCGACGTCGCCGACGGCGTAGATCCGCCGGTTCGTCGTCCGCAGGCTCCGGTCGACGCTCAAGCCGTTCTCCGAAATCTCGACGCCGGCGCGGTCGAGGTCGAGCGTGTCGGTCACGGACTGGCGCCCGGCCGCGACGAGAAGATGCGTGCCCTCGATGCGGGAGCCGTCCTTGAGCGTGACTGCGATGGCGCCTGCCCCCCCCGCGACCGACGCTGCCTGCCCGCCCGGCGCGAAACGCACGCCCTCGGCGCGAAGCCGGTCGAGCACGACCGCCGCCAGCTCGGGATCATCCTTCGGCAGCGCCCGGCCACCGTCGATCACCGTGACCTCCGCGCCGAGCCGCCGGTGCGCTTGCGCGAGCTCGCAGCCGATCGGTCCGCCACCGATGATGACGAGGTGCCCCGGCCGCTCGGTGAGGTCGAAGATCGTCTCGTTGGTCAGGTATGGCACGCCATCGATGCCATCGATCGGCGGGATCTTCGGCCGCGACCCCGTTGCGATGACGAACCGCCGCGCCGTGATGCGCTCGCCCGCGACCTCGATGGCATCCGGCCCGACGAAGCGCGCGGTATCCCGGATCACCCGGCAGCCGAGCCCCTCGTAGCGTGCCTGGCTGTCGATGGGCGCGATCCGCGCGATGACGGCCCGGACATGTGCCTGCGCCGCTTGAAAATCGACCTCGGCCGGTTGCGCCGCAACGCCGAAGCCGCCCGCCATGGCGCGCGCCTTGCCCGCCGCCGCGATCAGCGACTTCGACGGCACGCAGCCGACGTTGAGGCAGTCGCCCCCCATCTTGCCCTGTTCGATGAGCACCACGCTCGCGCCCATCTGCACCGCGCCCGCCGCGACCGAGAGCCCGCCCGAGCCTGCCCCGATGATGCACAGATCGACCCGTCCGCTCATGCCGCGGGCTTCCCGCGAACGGCGCGGATGACAATGGGCAAGGCTGCCAGCGCGCAGAGCGCCAGGATGGGCCCAAGGATCTGCGGCGTGAAAATGATCCCGAGGTCGGGTGTGCCGCCTTCGGCGAAGACGCTGCCCAGTCCCGATCCGACCCAGGTATAGACCGCCGTGCCGGGGATGATGCCGACGAACGTCGTCAGCGCGAAGCGCGGGAACGCGACGCCCACGAGTGCCGGCAGGATGTTCGCCACCACGAACGGCACGGCCGGGACGAGGCGGATGAGGAAGAGGACGGAGAGCTCGTTCTCGGCGATCTCGCGCTTGATCCGGCCAATGGCTCCGCCCGCTCCGTCCATCCGTGCCGCAAGCCGGGCGCCGAGCCCCCAGCGCGCGGCCAGAAAGAGGATCGATGCGCCCAGGGTGGCGGCAGCGACGTTGAAGAGCACGCCCGGGAAGAGCCCGAAGAGGAAGCCCCCGGCGAGTGTCGCGATCGTGGCACCCGGCAGCGACAGCGCCACGATGGCGACGTAGGCGCCGGCGAAGGCCGCGACGGTCGGGAGGTAATGTGCATCGCGAAACGCCGTCAGCGCCTCTTGATGCTCGCGCAGCGCATTGAAGGACAACTGGTCCCGGAAGACCCAGTAGCCTGACGCCGCCGCGACGACGATTGTCACGAAGGGCAAGGCCCGCAAGAACCGATTTCCGCGAGCGGTCTCGGTGCGATCGGCATTGTCGGTCATCAGGCCATCCTCGGCGTGTCGCGCGACCTTGCACCATTTCGCACGCGTCCGCACAGGCCCCTCACGCGCGCTTGACCGACCGTCACATGCGGCCCGCGAATTGACATGCAGGTTCGGGCTCTTTAAGGGGACGGCTTGCCGAAGGAGACGGTCGATGAAGCGGACGTATCAGCCCAGCAATCTCGTGCGGAAGCGCCGCCACGGCTTTCGGGCCCGCATGGCGACGACCGGCGGACGCCGCGTGCTGAACGCGCGTCGCGCCAAGGGCCGGAAGTCGCTCAGCGCCTGATCCCGTGATCGTGCTCGCCCGGCGGGCCGATTTCCTCCGCGCCGCGCAGGCGCGCCGGCAGGGCACGCCCGGATTTCTCCTCCAGGCGCGCCAGCGGACCGATGCCGAACCGGTTGAGGGCTGGCGCGTCGGGTTCACGTGCTCGAAGAAGCTCGGCAACGCCGTCGTCCGCAATCGTGCAAAGCGCCGCCTGCGCGAGATTGCCCGCGCCGTCCTGCCTGGTGCCGCCCGCAATGGTTGGGACTACGTGATCGTCGGTCGCCCCGGCGCCACCGTCACCCGCCCGTTCGACGCCCTCCTCGCCGATCTCGGCGCGGCCCTCGTCACGGTTCATGGACGCCGGGCATGACGCCCCTCGCGCACGTGCTGGCACTCCCCGTCCGCGCCTATCGGACCGTCCTGTCGCCCTGGCTCGGTCATGGCTGCCGGTTCCAGCCGACGTGCTCCGCCTATGCGCTCGAAGCGCTCGAGACGCATGGCGGCATCCGTGGAAGCTGGCTCGCGCTGCGGCGGATCGCGCGCTGTCATCCGCTCGGTGGCGCCGGCCACGACCCCGTGCCGCCGGCCCGACATCGGTGATGCTCGATCTGCCGACCGACCTGCCCTCGATGCTGCGCGGCTCGCCGGCGTCGAGTGCCTTTGGCAAACTCCGCAAGCAGCTCGTCCGCAGCGTCCGCGAGGCGCTTGCGACGTATGCGATGGTCGAGCCCGGCACGCGCTGGCTCGTCTGCCTGTCCGGCGGCAAGGACAGCTACACGCTGCTGGCGGTGCTGCAGGAGTTGCAATGGCGCGGCCTTCTGCCGGTCGATCTCCTTGCCTGCAACCTCGACCAGGGCCAGCCGGGCTTCCCGTCGACCGTCCTGCCCGCCTTCCTCGCCGATCGCGGCATCCCGCATCGGATCGAGTATCGCGACACCTACTCGGTCGTGACGTCGAAGGTGCCCGCGGGCCGCACCTACTGCGCGCTCTGCTCACGGCTCCGGCGCGGCAACCTCTACCGGATCGCCCGCGAGGAGGGTTGCTCCGCGGTCGTTCTCGGCCATCACCGGGACGACATTCTCGAGACGTTCTTTCTCAACCTCTTCCACGGCGGCCGACTCGCCGCGATGGCGCCAAAGCTCCGCAACGAGGACGGCGACCTGCATGTCCTCCGGCCGCTTGCCTTGGTGGCCGAGGCGGACTGCGCCCGCTTCGCCCGCGCGCTGGACTATCCGATCATTCCCTGCGACCTCTGCGGCAGCCAGGACGGGCTCCAGAGGGCCTCCATAAAGGCGCTCATCGACGGCTGGGACCTGCGGGCGCCCGGGCGACGCCAGACAATGTTCCGTGCGCTGATGAACGTGCGGCCGGGAACGCTGCCCGATCCGCAGCTCTTCGATTTCGCGGGGCTGACCCGGACCGATGCCCCTCGCGTTGATGCAAATGCTCCGCGTTTGGACAGCGGCGATTAAGAAACTCCACACGGCGCCTGACTAGGGTTCAGGTCTCGCGACCAGCGAGCTGCCGGTGGAGGTGTCGGATGAAGATCGGTTCCGGGCAAGCGCTGCTCTACGCCACGCGCCGGCTGGCCGAGCAGGCGCGCCGCATTGAGCTCCTCGCCTTTCTTCCGGCGCTGACGCTTGCGGCCTACTGGCTCGGCGGCGACGCGATGCTTCTCCTCGTGGCGCTCGCGCTGCCGGCGTGCTTCGGGATCATCGGCGCTTTCGGACCCGCGCGCCGCGAGCCCGTGGTGTCGACGACGGATGGCACGACGGGCCTTGCCCTGCGCGGCGCCGTCGTCGACCGGCTCGACCACGTCTTGCGCGCGGCACCTCTCACCGGGCGCACGACCTGCTGTCTCGTCGTCCAGATCGACGATCTGGCCGAAATCGGCGACCGCTACGGCCATGCGGCGACCGCACTCGTGCTGCGCCGCACGGCTGACCGCATCGCCGGAACGCTCCGCGAGGCGGACCTCATCGCCCGTCTCGACGGTGCGAGCTTCGCCGTGGCGCTCGGGCCGATCCGGCGTGCGGACCTCGAAAGCATGGTGCAGCTCGCCGCGCGGATGCAGGACGCGGTCGCGGCGCCCATCGGCCACGAGGCGACAGCGCTCTATGTGACGGCGGCGGTCGGCTTCTGCCTTGCGGCACGCGCCCCCGAGCCCGCCGGCCTGGCAATGCTGGAAGCAGCCGAGGTGGCTGCCATCGAGGCACGGCGTTCCGGACCTGACGGTGTCTCGGCCTATACGATCGAACTGCACGCAGCCCGCGCGGCCCGGACCGAGCTTCGCGCCGAGATCGAGGATGCGCTCGAGACCGGACAGATTTGTGCCTATTTCCAGCCGCAGGTCTCGACCGACACCGGCGCCGTCACCGGCTTCGAGGCGCTCGCGCGCTGGCATCACCCGACGCGCGGTGTGATCCTGCCCGGTGTCTTCCTCGAGCCGCTCCAAGCGGCGGGCCTGGCGGACCGGCTCAACGAGGTCATGGTGCGTGAGGCCTTGCTGGCGCTCGGGGCATGGGATCGCGCGGGCTTCTTCGTGCCTGCGGTCGCCGTGAACTTCTCTCCGGACGAGCTCCGCAACCCGCGTCTCGCAGACCGCGTGAAATGGGAGCTCGACCGCTACGAGATCGCGAGCGAGCGTCTCGTGGTCGAGATCCTCGAGACCGTCGCCGCGGACTCCACGCATGGCACGATCCTGCGGAACATCGCGGCACTGGCAAAGATGGGCTGCGGGATCGATCTCGACGATTTCGGGACCGGACACGCGTCGATCGGGAACGTCCGCCGCTTCAATGTCCGACGCATCAAAATCGACCGCTCGATCGTCACCAGCCTCGACAAGGACCGCAGCCAGCAGCGCATGGTGGCCGCAATCCTGTCGATGGCCGAACAACTCGGGATCGAGACCGTGGCCGAGGGCGTCGAGACGGTCGGCGAGCAGGCGATGCTGGCACAGCTCGGATGCGGGCACGTGCAGGGCTACGGCCTGTCGCGGCCGATGCGGTTCGACGCGACGCTCGACTGGATGCTGGACCGCGCGACCGCACTGACCGAGACGCCGCGGCTCGCGACCCGGCTCGGCGGCGCCTGACTGCAGGGTCGCCGCAAGCAAGCGACCCTGCCGCGCGCAGCGAACGCCGCCTGCCCGCAGACGCCGGGCGGCGGTATGGGCCGCGAGCAAGCGCACCTCCCCACGGCTGGTCCCGCTGGCGCGACACGCTGTTGGTGCTACGAACTATGGCGTCCGGCCTTCCCGGTTCTCGCGGGCGGCTTTGGTCCGAAGGGGAGCGCATCTTGCCGACTGGGTGCCTGGCGCTGGCCGACGGCGCCTTCCGCCTGGCGCTTCGGCCGCAGCGATTGGCCTTGACCTTCGTGCGCCCCTTCTGTTGAACGGCGCGACGGCGGACCCCTGCCGATCGCCTGACTTCGGGGCCCCTGCGGCTCGGGGCAGTCGGCCATCCGATGCCGGCGGTGCAGCCAACCGCTCCGGCGACCAAGCTCGGAGCCGCACGAGACCCGAACCGGGCGTGGCCCGCGCCGAGCCGAAGGAACGGTCCCTTGGACGACCAGAACAAGAACCTCATTCTCGCGACCGCACTGAGCGCGCTCGTGATCGTCGTGTGGATGCTGCTGGTTCCGAACCAGGCGCCGCAGACGGCGCCGCAGATGCCTCCGGTCGCCAGTCAGACAGCCCCGGAGACCGCCCCCGCGACCGAGGCGGCGGGGACAGCCGCCCCGGACACGCCCGCGCCCGAGAATGCCGCAGCGGACGCGCCGCGGGTCGGGATCGACACGCCGAGGCTGTCGGGGACGATCTCCACCATAGGCGGACGCATCGACGATCTCGCACTGAAGGATTACCGCGAGACGCTCGACCCGACATCGCCGCTGGTGCGGCTGCTGTCGCCGGTCGGTCGCGACAAGGCGTACTATGCGCTCTACGGCTGGGCGCCGGGCGGCGCGCTCACGCTCGACGACGTGCCTGGAGCCAACACGCCGTGGACCGCGGAAGGCGGTGGTGACCTGACCGTCGACCATCCGGCGATGCTCACCTGGGACAACGGCCGCGGTCTCATCTTTCACCGGCGCATATCGGTCGATGAGAACTACCTCTTCTCGGTCGAGCAGTCGGTGACCAACAACACCGGCGCACCGGTCAATGTCGCGCCCTACGGGCTCGTAGCGCGGCACGGCAAGCCGGAAGGACCGACCTACTACATCCAGCACGAGGGCGTCGTGCAGATGGCCGACGGCGAACTGACCGAGATCAAGTACAAGAAGATGCCGAAGCTGCCGCAGAACGCCCGCGAGGGCGATCCGGCGGAAGTGGCCAACATCACCGGCAACGGCTGGATCGGCTTCACCGACAAGTACTGGATGACCGCGCTCGTCCCCGCCACCGGGCAAGCCTTCGAGGCGGTCGCGAAGTACGACGCGGGCTCGGACATCTACCAGACGATCACGAGGATGCCGACGCAGGTCGTAGCACCCGGCGCGACGACGAGCACGACGTCGCGGCTCTTCGCGGGCGCCAAGGAGTGGGAGACGATCCGCGCCTACCAGAATCAGGGCGGCATCGACCGCTTTCTCGACGCGATCGACTGGGGCTGGTTCTTTTTCCTGACGAAGCCGATCTTCGCTGTGCTGCACTGGCTCAACAGCCACATCCACAACATGGGGCTCTCGATCCTCGCTCTGACGCTGTGCATCAAGGCGCTGCTTTTGCCTCTCGCCTACAAGTCCTACGTGTCGATGGCGCGGATGAAGGAACTGCAGCCCGAGCTCGAGAAGCTGAAGGAGCGCGCCGGCGACGACAAGGCGAAGCTGCAGAAGGAAATGATGCAGCTCTATCGGACGAAGAAGGTGAACCCGGCCGCGGGATGCCTGCCCGTGGTGCTGCAGATCCCGATCTTCTTCTCGCTCTACAAGGTGATCTTCAACACGATCGAACTGCGGCACGCACCGTTCTTCGGCTGGATCCGTGACCTCTCGGCGCCGGACCATTCCTCGATCCTGAACCTCTTCGGCCTTCTGCCGTTCGCGACCCCGGCCGCGACCTCGCCGCTCGCGATCATCTCGATCGGCGCGCTGCCGATCCTGCTCGGCATCTCGATGTGGCTGCAGCAGAAGCTCAACCCGGCACCGGCTGATCCCACGCAGAAGGCGATCTTCGCCTGGATGCCCTGGATCTTCATGTTCATGCTGGGGCGTTTCGCGAGCGGGCTGGTGCTCTACTGGATCGGCAACAACACGATCACGTTCATGCAGCAGTACCTCATCATGCGCAGCCACGGGCACAAGCCGAACATCTTCGGCAACATCCGCTCTGGATTCAGCCGAAAGCCCGCGACTGCGACCGCAGCACCCGCGCGAAGCTCGAAGCCGGCCGAGAAACCGGCCCCGCGTCCGGCGCCACGGCCTCGAGCGACCACGAAGCCGGCCGCGAAGAGCCCCGGACGCAAGTGAAAGCCAGCCTCGCGGCGATCTTTAGGCATCCGGTCAAGGGGATCGGGTCCGAAGCTATCGACCGAGCCGAGTTGACTGTCGGCCGTCCGCTACCCGGCGACCGGGCCTGGGCTGTCCTGACCGGTAAAAGCCAGGATCTCGGGAGCTGGCAGCCGCGAAATCGCTTCGCGCAGGGCGCGAGCGCTCCGTCCCTGGCGGCCGTGCGCGTCGCGACGCGCGGACCACGGCTCGGGTTCACCCACCCCGAACGACCGCCGCTCGAGATCGACCCGGCCTCCGAAGGGGATGCGCTCGTCGAATGGATCGTCCCGCTATGTCCCGCCGACCGGCCAGTCCCGACGCGCGTCGTGGCGGCGCCAACCGCGGGCATGTCGGATTCGGATTATCCGTCGGTAACGATCGCAGGTACAGCTTCCCTTGCCGCATTCGGCGCGGTGGCCGGGTGCGCGGTCGACCCGCGGCGGTTCCGCTGCAACCTCTGGATCGACGGTTCCGAACCCTTCGCGGAACTCGACTGGGTCGGACGGCAGATCGAAATAGGCGACGCGGTCTTCGAGATCGTCGAGCGTACCGGGCGCTGTCGCCTGACCGAGGCCGACCCGATGACCGGCCGGCGCGACCTCGACAGCCTCGGGATCCTGCGGCAGCACTTCGGGCATCAGGACTTCGGCGTGACCGCGCGCGTCGTCCGGGGAGGCACCGTCTCCATCGCCGACGTCACGCAGTGACGCTGCCGTTCCCGCTCGTCGAGCCACCGACCGTCGCTGCCGAAGAGGCCGGGCGGATGCTCTTCGCGAGCGGTACGGATTTCGTCAAAGGCGTCGTCGCGATGTCGGGGCTGCCGGCAGCCGACCGTTCGGAGGTCTGCTTTGCCGGGCGCTCGAACGTCGGGAAGTCGAGCCTGATCAACGCGGTGACGGGGCGAAAATCCTTGGCGCGCGCGTCGAACACGCCCGGACGGACGCAGGAGATCAATTACTTCGCGACCGGCCCGCTCTACCTCGTCGACCTGCCCGGGTATGGGTACGCCGAAGCGCCCATCTCCGTCGTCGCGAGATGGCAGGCTCTGCTGAAGTCCTACCTCGCTGGCCGGGCGACACTCAAGCGCGCCATCGTGCTGATCGACATGCGGCACGGGATCAAGCCGGTGGACGGCGAGATCCTGGGGCTTCTCGACCGCGCCGCGGTCACGTTCCAAGCGGTGCTCACCAAGGCCGACAAGGTCAAGGCGGAGGACCGTGCAGCGGTGCTCGCGCAGGTCCGCTCCGCCCTGCAACCCCATCCGGCGGCGTTCCCGGAACTGCTCGTCACCTCTTCGGAGACGGGCGAGGGCATCCCCGCGATGCGGGCGATCATCGCGGACCTTGCCTGACGCTTACACGTGCTGCGCGCCATTGACCTCGATCTCCGTGCCCGAGATGTAGCTCGAGTCCTCCGAGCACAGGAACCAGATCGCCGCCGCGACCTCGGAGGGCTGTCCGAGCCGACGCATCGGCAGCGCGCCGACGATCCGATCGGTGCCGGGGCTCAGGATCGCCGTCTCGACCTCGCCGGGCGCGATGGCGTTGACGCGCACGCCGAGCGGCCCGAAGTCGTGCGCCATCTCGCGTGTCAGGGCCGCCAACGCCGCCTTGGAGGTGGCGTACGCGGCGCCGGCGAAGGGGTGGACGCGCACGCCGGCGATGGACGTCACGTTGACGACAGAGCCCTTCGCGGCGGCAAGTTCTTCTCGCAAGCCGCGCGCGAGGATGACGCTGGCGAAAAAATTGACGTGGAACACCTTACCCCAGGTCCGCAGGTCGGTGTCGAGCGTATTGAGCCGGGCGCCGTCCTCACCCTTCGGCGAGATGCCCGCGTTGTTGACGAGCGCGTTCAGCGATCCGCCGAGCCGCTCGCGGATGCCCTCGATGGCCTCGATCGTCTTCGTCGGATCGGCGAGATCGATCTCGATGTGGTTCTCGGCGCCGCCGCCCCAAGGACAGGCTTCGGGGAAGGCATGGCGCGAGCACGTCAGCACGCGCCAGCCTTCGGCATTGAAGCGCTTGACCGTCGCGTGGCCGATGCCTCGGCTGGCACCTGTCAGGAGCATCGTCTTCTGCGTCATGCGTCACCCGTCCGCCAGCTGCAACCCTAGCGGAAGCCGCTCCCGAGGCAATCTCCGGAGCAGACTTGGCATGTCGAGTGGGGTCACTTAAACCCGCGTCTGAACGAGGGTGCGATGAAGAAGCAGATGGCCCACTTGCGCGACTCCATCGCCACGGCCCGGACCCTGAACGAGGCGCTGCCGTATCTGCAGCGGTACACGGGCGCCATCGTCGTCATCAAGTTCGGCGGCAACGCGATGGGCGACGACGAGGCGATGGCGGAGTTCGCGCAGGACATCGTGCTGATGCGCCAGGTCGGGCTCAATCCGGTGGTCGTGCATGGCGGCGGACCGATGATCAACGCGCTGCTCGCGCGGCTTGGGATCGTGTCGGAGTTCGTGCGCGGCAAGCGCGTCACCGATGCCGCGACGGTGGAGGTCGTCGAGATGGTGCTCTCGGGGCTCGTCAACAAGCGTATCGTGCAGGCGATCAACGACCAGGGCGGCCGTGCGGTCGGCATTTCTGGCAAGGACGACGACCTCATGGTCTGCGAGATGGACGACCCGGCGCTCGGGTTCGTCGGCCGGCCGCGCGACATGCGCGTGCAGGTCCTGCGCGACCTCTTCGCGGCGGGGATCATCCCGGTCGTGGCGCCGATCGGCCCCGGCGACAACGGCGAGACCTTCAACGTCAACGGCGACACCGCCGCAGGGGCCATTGCCGCGGCGCTGAAGGCGGACCGGCTCCTCCTGCTGACCGACGTGGCGGGCGTGAAGGACGCCGAGGGCGACGTCGTCACGCAACTGACCCCCGACCATGTGCGTGCGCTGATCGCGGAGGGCACCATCGCGGGGGGCATGATTCCGAAGGTGGAGACCGCGCTCGCGGCGATTGACGGCGGCGTGCGGGCGGTGGTGATCCTCGACGGCCGAATTCCGAACGCCTGCCTCCTCGAGCTCTTCACCGACTACGGCGCGGGCACGATCATCCGCTCGACCGAACCGCGGGTGCGCCCGCTTGACTGACTTCCTATAGAAAGCAGGCACCATGACGCGACGGCTCATCCTCATCCGACACGCCAAATCGAGCTGGGACACCGCCGAGCTCGCCGACGAGGCCCGGCCGCTCAATCCTCACGGCGAGGCCGCCGCGGACTTGATCGGCGACTGGCTCGCGAGCCGTGGCTACCAGCCCGACGTGGCGCTGGTCTCGACGGCGCAACGGACGATGCAGACTTGGGAGCGCATCGCGGCCCGGCTTTCGTCCACGGTCGAGGTGCAGCGCCTCGATGAGCTTTACCACGCCGAGCCGACGACCATGATGTCGTGGCTCACGAAGGCGGATGGCCCGGTCGTGGCGCTTGTTGGGCACAATCCCGGGATCGCAGGCTTTGCCGCGGCGCTGCTTGCGGCACCGCCGCTGCACGCCGATTTCCACACCTACCCCACAGCCGCTACGCTGGTGGCGAATTTCCCTGTGGAGAGGTGGGCCGACCTTGACCCCGGCACCGGCGAAGTCGTCGAGTTCGTGACGCCCGACGATCTGCGGCGGACCTGAGCCGCTTCAATGCCCTAGGATCTGGCTCAGGAACAGCTTCGTCCGCTCCGACTTCGGATGCAGGAAGAACTCCTCGGGCGCGTTCTGCTCGACGATCTGGCCCTGGTCCATGAAGACCACGCGGTTCGCGACTTGGCGCGCAAAGCCCATCTCGTGCGTCACGCAGAGCATCGTCATCCCCTCCTCGGCGAGCGCGATCATGGTGTCGAGCACCTCCTTGATCATCTCGGGGTCGAGCGCCGAGGTCGGCTCGTCGAAGAGCATGATCCGCGGCCGCATGCACAGCGACCGCGCGATGGCCACGCGCTGCTGCTGGCCGCCGGAAAGCTGGCCCGGGTACTTTCCCGCCTGCTCAGGGATCTTGACCTTCTCGAGGAAGTGCATCGCCGTCTGCTCGGCCTCGCGCTTCGGGACCTTGCGAACCCAGATCGGCGCAAGCGTGCAGTTCTCGAGAATGGTGAGATGCGGGAAGAGGTTGAAGTGCTGGAACACCATCCCGACCTCGGAGCGCACCTTGTCGATGTTCTTGAGGTCGGAGGTGAGCTCGGTCCCGTCGACGACGATCTGCCCGGCCTGATGCTCCTCGAGCCGGTTGATGCAACGGATCAGCGTCGACTTGCCCGAGCCCGACGGCCCGCAGATCACGATGCGCTCGCCGCGATGCACGGTCATGTCGATGTCGCGCAGCACGTGGAAGCTGCCGTACCACTTGTTCATCGCGGTGATCTGCACGGCGATCTCGGTGCCGGTCGCGCGTGCGGCCAAGGGGCGGGTCAGGGTCTCAGCGTCTGACATGGGCAGGGTTTCCTAGCGATGGTCGGTCTTCAGCTTGCGCTCGAGATACATCGAATAGCGCGACATGCCGAAGCAGACGATGAAGAAGAGGAGCCCGACGAAGAGGAAGAGCTCCCAGAAGAGGCCGTTCCACTCGGTGTTGGCGCGGATGGCGCCGACGAGGCCCAAAGGGTCGAGGAGCCCGATGAACACGACGAGCGTGGTGTCCTTGAAGAGGCCGATGAACGTGTTGACGATGGTCGGGATCGAGATCTTCAGCGCCTGCGGCATGATGATGAGATATTGCGCGCGGGCGTAGTCGAGGCCCAGCGCGTCGGCCGCCTCATACTGCCCGCGTGGCAGGGCAGCCAGACCGCCCCGCACGACCTCGGCCATATACGCGGCGGCAAAGAGCGTCACCATGATGATGACGCGCAGGATGATGTCGAAGTTCGTGCCCGGCGGCAGGAAATAGTTCAGCAGCAGCGACGCGATGAAGAGGAGCGTGATGAGCGGCACGCCCCGGATAAACTCGATGAAGCCGACGCAGATCGTCTTGACGAGGATCATGTCGGACTTGCGTCCGAGCGCCAGCAGGATGCCGAGCGGAAGGGAGAACGTGATGCCGGTGATGCCGATGACCATCGAGAGGGTAAACCCTCCGAACTTGCTCGAGCGGACCTCCGTCAAACCCCACGGCATCGCACGATCGAACTCGCTCAGAAGCGGATGCATCAGCCAGAGCCACCACAGGACCATCGCTGCGACGGCTGTGATGAGCGCCAGTGCCGGAGCGAAGCGCTGCATGACCAGGAAAACGGCATAGGCAATCCCGAACCCCGCGAGGACGAAGATCGGATCCCAGATGGTGCCGCCCCAGAGCAGGAAGTAGCACACGGCCGGATAGATCGCCGTGAACCAGAGCATCTGCTTTGGCAGCCTGTTGAAGAGCGCGGGGGCGAGCGCGACGATGAGGAGGAGCGCCGCGAGATTGATGCGCCAGTACCTGAGAACGGTCAGGCCGAAGCGGTCGTCGGTCGGATAGAAGCCGTAGAGCATCTGTGGCCAGCGCTCGCGGATCACCGCGAAGCAGCCGCCGGTAGCACCCTCACCCCAGCGCTCGGCGATCTTCTGGCGACATTCGGTGAGCGAACTGGCGTTCCAGACCCCGTGCAGGAACCACGGCAGAACGGCGGACAGGAAGAGATAGACCGCGACGAGCGCGACGACCGTGAGGATCGCGTTGAGCCACGAAGAGAACAGGTTCTCGCGCATCCAGCGGACCGCACCGACCTGCGAGATGGGTGCGGCCGCCTGCGGAAGCATGGTGTCGCGGACGTAGGGCGTCGCGTCGAACTCCGCCGCGCGCATCTCGGTCTCGCTCATCTCAGCGCTCCTGAAGCTTGATGCTGCGGTTGTAGAGGTTCATCGCGGCCGAGATCGACAAGCTGATCGCGAGGTAGATCAGCATCATCAGCATCATTGCTTCGAGCTCGTTACCCGTCTGGTTGAGCGTGATGCCCCCCAGCGTCGAGCGGAGGTCCATGTAGCCGACCGCCAGCGCCAGCGACGAGTTCTTCGTGACGCTGAGATATTCGGAGATCATCGGCGGGACGATGACCCGGAGCGCTTGCGGCAGCACGACGAGCCGGGTGGTCAGGGACGGCTTCAACCCTAGCGCCGCCGCTGCCTCGCTCTGGCCGCGCGAAACGGCCATGATGCCGCTTCGGACCGTTTCGGCGATGAAAGCGCCCGTGTAGATGGAAAGCGCGAGCCAGAGGGCGATCAGCGAGTTGCGGAGTTGGATCCCACCCTGGAAGTTGAAGCCCTTGAGCGCGGGGTAGCCGAGATGGAGACCGAGCGCCACGAGCAGGATCGGGAGCGGCAGGAACCAGGCCGCGAGCGTCTTCCACCGCGTCTCGGGGCGCTTGCCGGTCGCGTTCTGCACCTCCGTCGCGCGGCTGGCGATGCGGCGGGCGAGGACGTAGCTCAGCGCGAGCGCGGCGATCACCGCGAGCAGATCGATGCTGACGAGAAAATAGTGCAGGTCGATGTTGCCGAGCGACCGCGTGAAGAGCGGTTCGGGCACGTAGATGCCGCGATTGGTCAGCGCGACGGAGCCGAACAGGTTCATCGAGGCCAACGGCGTGTCGCCGCGGAAATCCCTGGGCTCCGGCATGGTCACGAACATGATCGTGTTGATGAGGATGATCCACATCAGGAGCGGCGTATTGCGGAACGCCTCGACGTAGACGGTCATCAGCCGCCCCACGACCCAGTTTCCGGAGAGCCGGAGCACGCCTGCGATCACTCCGATGATCGTCGCGAGCACGCAACTCATCGCCGAGACGAGCAGCGTGTTCAGCAGCCCTACGAACATCGCGCGACCATGCGTGCTGTCGTTGGTGTACTGGATCAACGTCTGGTTGATGTCGTAGCCGGAGCGCTTCCAGAGGAAGTCGTAGGTGAACACCTTGCCGAGCGCGCGAAAGTTCTCGAGCGTGTTCTCGACGAGCCACCAGACCCCGGCGACGAAGAGGCACAGGAAGACTACCTGGATCGTGATCGAACGATACCGGGTATCATAAATGAGCATGCTCGGGCGAAAGCCGCCGGAAGGCGCGATGCTGGCCATTGCCATCGGACAGTCCCCTCGATCCGCCCGCGCCGCTGCTCGGGGGAGCGGGCGCCGGGCCGGTGTTCGTCGTTCGGGAGAATGGGGGGCCGCGCAACGCGGCGTGCCCCCCGCGTGTCAGTCGATCAGCGGAAGGGCGGCGAGTATTGCAGCCCGCCCTGCGTCCAGAGTGCATTCAGTCCGCGGGACAGGCCGATCGGGGTCTGCTCGCCGATGGTGGCCGCGAAGAGTTCGCCGTAGTTGCCACCCGCCGAGATCGCGTTCTTGGCCCAGAGGTTGTCGAGACCGATCATCGCGCCAAGGTTCTCGTCGGTGCCAAGGAGACGGTTGATCTCCGGGTTGTCGGTGCCCTTTGCCAGTTCCTCGATATTGGCCGACGTGATGCCGTATTCTTCGGCGGCCACGAGCGCATTGAACGTCCAGCGCACGACATCGGCGAAATTGTCGTCACCCTGGCGCACCACCGGCCCGAGCGGCTCCTTGGAGATGATTTCCGGCAGGATCACGTGGTTCTCGGGATCCTTGAAGGTTGCGCGGGTGGCCGCAAGCCCGGATGCATCGGTGGTGTAGACGTCGCAAGCACCGGCGCTGTACTGCGCCTCGGCTTCCGCGTTGGTCTCCACCGGCACCGGCTCGTAGGTCATGTTGTTGACCTTGAAATATTCAGCGAGGTTGAGCTCCGTGGTCGTGCCGGTCTGGATGCAGACCGTGGCGCCGTCGAGTTCCTTCGCCGACGCGACGCCGAGATCCTTCTTCACGAGGAAGCCCTGTCCGTCGTAGTAGTTCACGCCCGCAAAGGTGAACTTCAGGTCGGCGTCGCGCGAGAAGGTCCACGTGGTCACCCGCGAGAGCATGTCGATCTCACCCGACGACAGCGCGGAGAAGCGGGTCTGGCTCGTGGTAGGCAGAAATTTGACTTTCATGGGGTCGCCGAGGATGGCGGCGGCAACCGCGCGGCATACCGCGACGTCGAAGCCCTGCCAAACCCCGTTGGCGTCGGGAGCCGAAAAGCCGGCAAGGCCCGTCGTCACGCCACAGTTCAGCTCGCCGCGGGACTTGATGTCGTCCACCGTTCCGGCATGGGCGATGCCCGCGAGCGAACCGGCGACCGCCAGCGTTCCAATAAATGCGGTTCTGGTCATTGATACCTCTTCCTGATGCCGTCGTTGCCGGCGGTGACATGCCGGACTGCGGCACTGGATAGCCACACCCCGTTGCACGTGAGTGACCGTCAAGATGGACGCTTTTGAAACAACAGGTCAAGAGCGGAGGTCGGCGCGCCTCTGTCGGGGAAACTTTCTTAGCAAAAGATAGCGTCGGCGCGCAAACGTTGTGCGTGATTAAAAATTATGCGCCGCCGTCGCGCATCGGCCGACCCAATTTGTGGAACTTTAAGGCTTGCAGAAAATCGAGCCGACGCTGCGTCGCGAATGCTTCGGCCTCCGCGTCGACGCCCCACTGCTCGATTTCCCAGTCCTCGTCGATTCGCGATGCGAGCCAGAGCGCATCCGCCGACGCGAGACCCCGGACGGACGCGATCCCGATCACGAGCGACCCGGACAAGGCGACGAGTTCGCTCAGCGCGGTGAGCCCGAAGTCGGTCTCCGCTCCGACCAGTGCGGCGAGACGCGCGAGGCTTGCCGGCGGTTGCGGTGCATGCATCACGCCCTTGACCGCTCGCAGCGGCGCTCCCAGCGAGGCCGCGTAGTCGAGCAGCGGATCCCAGGAAGTCGCCTGCCGCGCCACCAGCCCGGCAGGGGCCGCGGCACGGTAGCAGATCAGGTCCGCGTCACCATAGGCCGCCAGGTGCGCCACGACCTCCGTGCGCTGCACCGCCACCTTGTCGATCGCGGAGTTCGCGGCGCGCGTTATCGGCATCTGGAACGGGTCGATCCTGTCGCCCTGCGCGTCCCATTCCGTCGCGATCGCCTCCGCCATCGCGCGTGTCGGAAGCACGAGTTGCGCGCGCCCCGGCGTGCGGAGGTCCCGCGCGTCGAGCGTCACGCCGAAGCCGCCGTCGAGCGGAACGACCGCACTGCGCGACCAGAACCGCTTCGGAGCCCAGCCCGCGCTCATGCGTCCTCTGCGAACGGATCCGCCGCGACATCGGCGGGATCCCACCCGAACGTCTCCCAGGTTCGCGCCATATGCGGCGGCAACGGTGCCGTGAAGGTCATCGGCACGTTCTTTCCGGGGTGCAGGATCGTGAGGCTTCGCGCGTGAAGATGAAGCTTGCGGCTGATCTCGCCGCCGAGTTGCGCGCCCCAGCCGTCGCCCTGGTTCTCCTGGCCCGAGCCGCCATACTTGCCATCGCCCACGACCGGGTGCCCGATCTCGGCCATGTGCGCGCGAAGCTGGTGCGTGCGGCCGGTGACGGGCACGAGTGCTGCCCAGCACGCACGCCTGCCAACCGAGGACAGCACCGCGTAATCGGTCGTCGCGCGCTTGGCGCCCTCCGTTCCGGCAACGGCATCGGGATGAATGCAGGTCATGCGCTCGCCCTCGCCGCGCGATCCGTGTCCGGGTGCCTTCACAAGACCGTAGCGCACGGTGCCGGCCTTCGGTTGCGGCACGCCTGCAAGCGCCGCCCAGTAGATCTTTCTGGTCCGTCGGTCGCGAAAGGCCGCCGCCAACGACGCGGTGGCGCGCTGCGTCCGGCCCAGGAGCAAGATGCCCGAGGTGTCGCGGTCGATGCGGTGGACGAGCCGCGGCGCCTCCGCTGCATCGAAGCGCAGGGCGTCGGCCATGCCGTCGACATGCCTCGTCTGGCCGCTGCCACCCTGCACGGCAAGGCCGGGCGGCTTGTCGAGCACGATGAGGTCATCGTCCCGGTAGATCACCGCTGCCCGGATCATCGCGGCGTCGGCAGCGTTCGTGCCTGCCGCCGTCGGTGCCGGCGCGTCGGCGTCGGGAAGCGGCGGCAGGCGCACCGTCTGCCCGGGCGCGACCCGGCTCGCAGCCGTCACCCGACCACCATCGACGCGGATCTCGCCCTTCCGGCAGAGCTTCTCGATCCGGCCTTGGGTCACTTGCGGGTAGTGCCGCCGCACCCAGCGGTCAAGCCGCTGCTCGGCCTCATCGGCGCCGACCGCGATCGCCTGCACGCCGGTCATGCGACGAGCCCCCGCGCCGTCGCGAGCCCGAGCGCGACCGCGGCGAGCGAAAGCCCGACCGAGCCCGCGACGTAGAGCAACGCCAGACCCGCATCGCCGCGTTCGAAGAGGACGAGCGTGTCGAGCGAGAAGGCCGAAAAGGTCGTGAAACCGCCGAGGATCCCGGTGACGACCAGCGGCGCGAGCCGAGCGCCGCCGACATGCGCGAAGATCACGACCGACGCCCCGATCAGGAACGAGCCAGTGACGTTGACGAAGAGAGTCGCGACCGGGAAGCCCGGTCCCGCGAGCCGGAGCGCTCCGACGTTGGCGAGATAGCGCAGCGACGCACCGACGGCGCCGCCCGCCGCCACCTTGATGAGGTCAGCGGTCATGCTCCTCCCGCTCGGACCGGAGCGCCGCGTAACGAGCAGCCCTCGCGGCAAGGTCGCGCTCGAAGCCCGCCGCACCGGGAGCGTAGAAGATGTGCCGGCCCGCGCCTTCCGGGAAATAGTCCTGACCCGAAAACCCGTCCGGGGAGTCATGGTCATAGGCATACCCCGCGCCGTAGCCCAGCT
This sequence comes from Paracoccaceae bacterium, assembly GCA_965219015.1. Lineage (GTDB taxonomy): Bacteria > Pseudomonadota > Alphaproteobacteria > Rhodobacterales > Rhodobacteraceae > CBDCNH01. The sequence continues at coordinate 8,529 of CBDCNH010000005.1, read as the reverse complement.
CGCGCATCAGCCCGGTAGGCGCGTTGAGAATATGTTTCGGAGGCGCCAGGGAGCCCGTCGCCTTCGCGACCGTGCGCGCCGCAGCCCAGGCTCGATAGGCCGCATTGGATTTCGGTGCCAGCGCAAGGTAGATCGCGGCCGCGGCCAAGGCGAGCTCCCCCTCGGGGCTGCCGAGGCGCTCGTAGACCGACCAGGCTTCCAGGCAGACCGACTGCGCCCTTGGATCGGCCAGACCGATGTCCTCCACCGCCATCCGGGTCAGGCGACGCGCGAGGTAGCGCGGATCCTCGCCGCCCTCGATCATCCGCGCGAGCCAGTAGACCGCGGCATCGGGGTCCGAGCCCCGGACCGATTTGTGCAACGCCGATATCAAGTTGTAATGCGCGTCGCCGGACTTGTCGTACTGCGCTGCGCGCCGTTGCAGACGCCGTGCGAGGTCGGCGGGCTCGACCGGCCCGGCGTCGGGCCAGGCGGCGACCTGCTCGACGAGATTGAGCAGCGCCCGGCCGTCGCCGTCCGCCATCGCGACGAGTTGCTCCCGCGCTTGTGGCGTGAGCGGGAGACCTCCGCCGAGCGCCGTCTCAGCCCTCGACATGAGACGACCGAGGGCCTCGGCGTCGAGCCGGTCGAGCACGACGACCTGCGCCCGGGAGAGAAGCGCTGCATTCAACTCAAATGACGGATTCTCCGTGGTGGCGCCGACCAGCACGATCGTGCCATCTTCCATGTAGGGCAGAAAGCCATCCTGCTGCGCGCGATTGAAGCGGTGGATCTCGTCGACGAAGAGAAGCGTGCGACGCCCGTTGCCCGCCCTGATCCGCGCGGCCTCGAAGATCCGCTTGAGATCCGCGATGCCGGTGAAAATCGCGCTCGTTTCGACGAAGTGAAGCCCTGTCGCAGACGCGACGAGGCGCGCGATCGTCGTCTTGCCGACGCCGGGAGGGCCCCACAGGATGAACGAGGTAAAGGCGCCACCTCGTTCCATCGTGCCGATGGGCCCGTCGGGACCAAGCGCTCGTGCCTGCCCGACGACATCGGACAGGCGCGTCGGTCGCAGGCGATCGGCAAGCGGCCGCGTGTCCGCATCTCTGGGAGCAAACTCGGGTGTCACCGCTGCGGGAAGATCGAAGAGATCCGACATGGCGTCAACGTATGCCTGGCGTGGACCGGTTGAAAGGGCCGTCCCGCGCGGCCCATGCAATCCCGCTTGGATCGCGTCATGCGGATGCGGGCGGCCCCGAAGGGCCGCGCCGTTGCGATGCAGAGCGACCCGCGGCCGCGAAAGAGCGGGCGGCTCGGAAGTCTCGCCTGCGTTAGTGCAGGTTGCCCGAAAGGTTGATCGAGACGCACTGGTTGTCGACGCCATCGATGTGCATGACCCGCCCTGCCCCTTGGGCGTCGAGCCCGCAGCGGCTCGCCCAACGCGGCCAGTTCGCCGGAATGAGGCCGAGCACGCGCGTGGCGCCGAGCGTTCGCGCGCTCTTCATCATCTCGGTGATGAGATACGCGTGGACGCGACGCCGGATGCCCATCGGCGTCGAATGCGCCACGAACACGCGGGACGACTCCCACACGTTCTCGGCGACCGGCGCCTCGTCATAGAGCAGGTCCGACGGGATGGAATCGAGCAATCCCCGCTGCGCGTCACGGATCATGTAGGTGTAGATGCCGCAGCGCGCCGTCGTGGGCGTGAGCCGGATTCCCGCGAGGATCTGGCCGAACTCGTGAACGGCGATCCAGCGGCTCGCCGGGGTGTCATACTGATCGTACTCCATCCCGAGGGCTTCTGGCAGATCCCATTTGTTCTGAACGATGAATGACTGTCGCCGTGCGCGCAACAAGTTCGCGAATAGCTCGCCATGGTTGTGCATGTTCTCGAAGGAGAGGGTCGTGGTCTGCATGGTGGTCTTCCCCGGCTGGTTGATAAACTTGATAAACTTGCTGCAATGGCGATGACCGCTCAGAGCAGCCGGTAGTCCTTGGCGCGCTGGATCGCCTCGGCCGTCGTGCGGGCAAGCAGCCGCACGCGTGCCGAATTGAGCCGCGCTTTAAGCGCGCTTTCGGATATGTTGAGCTTTGCAGCCGCAGCAGCATGCCGATCTCCGGCCGCAATGAGGCGCAAGGCTTCGATCTGGGCTTTGGTGAGACTTCCTGGAGGCTCCGTCATTTCGTGGAGCCGCTTGACGATCGTGCCGAACCGGCCGATCTCGTCATCGTTGAATTCTCGGTCCGGACGTGCAGCGCCCGCGATGGTGCGTGAACCGATCACGCCGCAGGCGACAGACATGCCGTAGACCATCCCAAACTCGGCAGCCTGCCGGAAGATCTCGAAGGGATCGGGGATCGTGATCTCGCTCCACCGCGTCGTGCCAGTGGTCGAGAAGCCCCAGGCGACCATCGGGTCGCGGAGCGCATAAGCCTGTTCGGTATAGTGATCGACCCAGTCGCGGCTGTACGATTGGAACGTGATCAGCGGCGCGGCGAAGCGTATGTGCAAGCCGACGAAATATCCTGCCGGAGACAGCAGCGACAACTCGTACAGATCAAGATCGAAGGCGTACCGAACAGACATGTCTTTTTAGATAAGTTGCACATGTCTGGGTCAACTGTAGCGTCGCGGCACCCACGAGGGCGCATGCGAGCGGGTCTTTTCCGCCCGCATGCGCTTATCACTGCGAAAACGCGATTGCGTCTCGATGCTGAATTTTTCGGAGCGCGTTGAAATTGCTCGCCTATTCTGGCGCTGAATTTTGCGGTGCATGGTGCGCGCGACACGCTGAGTTTCCGCCCTGCAAACGAAAATGGTCGAGCGCAGTTGCAAAAATGTAAAAACCCCGCTTCACAAGCGGGGTTTTCAAACGAATTTTAGACATTTGCCGACGATCGCACGGCGGTCAGTCCGAATTCGAACCGGCCTCTGCCTCAATTCTTGCACGATCACCGGCGCCTTTCGCGCCGTGGTCCCTGTCGACGAGCTCAATGATCGCCATTGGCGCCATGTCGCCGTAGCGAAATCCGGCCTTCAGCACGCGAACGCAGCCGCCGGCCCGGGACTGGTAGCGCGGCCCGAGCACGTCGAAAAGCTTGGCAACGTGCGCGTCTTGCTTCAGTTGCGCGTCGGCCTGGCGCCGGGCATGCAGGTCGCCGCGCTTGCCGAGCGTGATGAGCTTCTCGGCGATCCGCTTGAGCTCCTTCGCTTTCGGCAGCGTCGTCTTGATCTGCTCGTGCTCGATGAGCGATCCTGCCATGTTGGCAAACAGCGCCTTGCGGTGTTCGTGGGTTCGATTGAGACGGCGATAGCCGCTGCCGTGGTTCATGATGTCATCCTTCAGGTCCGTTTTGCTTTGTCCGGGCGGCCGTCACGTCGGCGCGCTCTCCTTGGGGCGATGGCCCATCACATCAGTGGGGCCCGAAGGCCCCACCCACTAGAATTGATCCTCGAACCGCTTGGCGAGATCCTCGATGTTCTCAGGCGGCCAGTCCTCGACATCCATGCCGAGGTGCAGGCCCATGCCCGAAAGCACCTCCTTGATCTCGTTAAGCGACTTGCGCCCGAAGTTGGGCGTCCGAAGCATCTCGGCCTCGGTCTTCTGGATGAGGTCGCCGATGTAGACGATGTTGTCGTTCTTGAGACAGTTCGCCGACCGCACCGACAACTCGAGCTCGTCGACCTTCTTCAGGAGAAGCGGGTTGAACTCGAGCCCATCCTCATCCTCCATCCGCGTCGCGCTTTCGGGCTCGTCGAAGTTGACGAAGATCGACAGCTGGTCCTGAAGGATGCGTGCGGCGTAAGCCACCGCATCGTCGGGGCTGAGCGACCCATCCGTCTCCACCTTCATCGTCAGCTTGTCATAGTCGAGCACCTGGCCCTCGCGGGTCGGCTGCACCTCGTAGCTGACCTTCTTGACCGGCGAGTAGATGGCATCGATCGGGATGAGACCGATCGGGGCATCCTCGGGGCGGTTCCGGTCGGCGGCGACGTAGCCCTTCCCGGTGTTGACCGTCAGTTCCATGAAGACATCCGCGCCGTCGTCGAGGTGGCAGATAACGTGGTCCTTGTTGAGGATCTCGATCCCGCTGGACGTCGTGATGTTGCCCGCCGTGACGACCGAGGGCCCCTTCGCCGAGATCGACAACCTCTTCGGGCCGTCAACATCCATGCGGATCGCGACCCCCTTGAGGTTCAGAACGATATCGGTAACGTCCTCGCGGACGCCGGCGACCGACGAGAACTCGTGGAGCACGTTGTCGATCTGGATCGACGTGATGGCGGCACCCTGAAGCGACGACATCAGAACCCGTCGCAGCGCGTTGCCGAGCGTGAGCCCAAAGCCGCGCTCGAGCGGCTCGGCAACGACCGTTGCCTGACGCGCCGCATCATTGCCAAGCTTCACGTCAAGCTGTGTCGGCTTGATGAGCTCCTGCCAGTTTTTGTGGATCATGCGATATGCCTCCATACCTGTCTCCTGCCCATGTCCCAAGCCGGAAACGCCCGAGGATCAAATGCGAAATGGGCCGCGCACATGGCGCAGCCCGGTGGGATGTGTAGCGGGGCTCAGACCCGGCGGCGCTTGGGTGGCCGGCAGCCGTTGTGGGCCATCGGCGTCACATCACGGATCGAAGAAATGCTGAACCCAGCCGCCGCAAGCGCGCGCAGCGCCGACTCGCGTCCCGATCCCGGGCCCTGCACCTCGACCTCCAGCGTCTTGACCCCGTGCTCCTGCGCCTTCCGTCCGACGTCTTCCGCCGCCATCTGCGCCGCGTAGGGCGTCGACTTGCGCGACCCCTTGAAGCCCATCGTACCCGCTGACGACCAGGCGATCGCGTTGCCCTGCACGTCGGAAATCAGGATCTTGGTGTTGTTGAACGACGAGTTCACATGCGCCACGCCGGCGGCGATGTTCTTGCGTTCCTTGCGCTTAACGCGCGTCTTGTCGCGTGCCATGCCCGTCCCCTATTTCTTCTTGCCGGCGATCGCCTTCGCCGGGCCCTTGCGGGTTCGCGCGTTGGTATGCGTGCGCTGACCACGGACCGGCAGGTTGCGGCGGTGACGGAGGCCGCGGTAGCAGCCAAGGTCCATCAGCCGCTTGATGTTCATCGACACTTCGCGGCGAAGGTCGCCCTCGACCGTAAGATTGCCGTCTATATACTCCCGGATCGCCAGAACCTCCGCGTCGGAGAGTTCGTTGACCCGGCGATTCGTCTCGATACCGGCGGAAGCGCAGATGTCCGCCGCGGCAGTCGGCCCGATGCCGTGAATATAAGTCAGCGCGATCGGAACACGTTTTCCGGTCGGAATGTTGACGCCAGCGATGCGTGCCATGCGTAGGAAGCCCCTTGATTGCGGTTCCGTCGTTCCGGAACCTTTTTTCACAACTGCCACGTCAGAAGTGGCTCAGACTCGGTCAGACCGATGCGGCCTTGGGCGCACCTTCAGACTCGAACGTCGACAAGACGGTGTGGGTTATGGGGTTTCGTCCTGGCCGTCAAGAGGATGTCAAGACACTTTCGATCGCGGCCCGCACGGCGCCGATCTCGCCGAGTCCGTCCACCTGATCGAGCATGTTCTTCGCATAGTAGTAGCCGATCAGCGGAGACGTTTTCTTGTAGTATTCCATGAGCCGCTGACGAAACGCGTCTTCGGTGTCGTCCGCTCGGCGCTCGAGGTCGGTCGATGCGCAGACATCGCAGATCCCCGGCACCTTCGTGGGCCGCGTCTCGTCATGATAGACCGTCTTGCAGTTGCCGCAGGTGTACCTGCCGGCAATGCGGCGAACGAGCACGGCATCGTCGACATTCATGGCGATCACGGCATCGAGTGCCTCGCCGGAACGCTCGAGAAGCGCACCGAGCGCATCGGCTTGGGGGAGGGTGCGCGGAAACCCGTCAAATATGATGCCTGCACCCTGATTGGTGTGCAGGCGCTCCTCGATAAGGCCGATCACGATGTCGTCGGTCACAAGGTCGCCACGGTCCATCACCGCGGCAACACGATGTCCCATCTCGGTGTCGGATACGCGCGCGTCCCGAAGCATGTTTCCCGTGGAGAGCTGGGTCAGGCCGCGCTCGTGAACGAGAAGCTGCGCCTGAGTGCCCTTTCCGGCCCCTGGCGGGCCCAGAAGGATGATGTTCATCGCCGCGCCGGCGCCTTTTTGGCCAGCGTTTTCACGGCCGGCTTTTCGCCTGGGCGCCGGCGGCCACGAAGCTGCGAGCGCTCGATCAGACCTTCGTATTGATGCGCGAGAAGATGCGACTGAATCTGGCTGATGGTGTCCATCGTCACCGAGACGACGATCAGCACCGAGGTGCCGCCGAAATAGAACGGGATCGCGAACTGGTGCCGGAGAATCTCAGGAAAGAGGCAGACGAGCGCGAGGTAGCCCGAGCCGAGAACGAGAATGCGCGCCACCACATAGTCAAGATACTCCTCGGTCCGCTTTCCCGGACGAATGCCGGGGATGAAGCCGTTCTGGTTCTTGAGATTGTCGGCCACGTCGTCCGACTTGAACGCGACGTTGGCAGTGTAGAAGTAGCTGAAGAACACGATCATCGCGACATAGAAGAGCAGATAAAGCGGCTGTCCGGGCCCGAAGTACGCCAGGATCGTCGACATGACAGGGCCGCTCGTGCCGCCGGAGAACGTCGCGACGGTCGTAGGCAGCAGCAGCAGCGACGATGCGAAGATGGCCGGGATGACCCCCGCCGGGTTGACCTTGATCGGCAGGTTCGAGGTGCCGCCATCGTAAACCTTCATACCGACCTGCCGTCGCGGGTACTGGATGTGGATTTTCCGCAGCGCCCGCTCCATCATCACGACGAAGCCGATCACCACCACGACCATCACGATGACGCCAATGATGAGCACCGGAGACACCGCACCCGACCGGCCCTGCGCGAGGAACCGGGCAATCGCCGTCGGGATTTCCGCGACGATGCCGACGAAGATAATGAGCGAAATGCCGTTGCCAATGCCTCGCGCGGTGATCTGCTCGCCGAGCCACATCAGGAACATCGTGCCGCCGACGAGCGTGATGACACACGCCATGAGAAAGAACGGGCCCGGCGTATGCACGAGGCTTCCGGCTTCGAGGCTGACCGCGAGGCCATAGGCCTGGAAGGTCGCGAGGAGTACGGTGCCGTACCGGGTGTATTGGTTGATCTTCTTGCGGCCCGCCTCGCCATCCTTCTTCAATGCCATCAGTTGCGGCACCATCGACGACAGGAGCTGGACGATGATCGAGGCAGAGATATACGGCATGATGCCGAGGGCGAAGATGCCCATCCGGCTGATCGCGCCGCCCGTGAACATGTTAAAGATGCCGCCGAGGCCGGCGCCAGCGGTCGCCATGAAGTCGCGCAGCGCCGCGCCGTCGATGCCCGGCACCGGGATGTAGGTGCCAAGCCGGTACACGATGAGGAGGCCGAGCGTGAAGAGGATGCGCTGGCGCAGGTCCGTGGCTTTGCCGAGCGTGCCCCAGTTGAGGTTCGCGGCCATCTGTTCAGCTGCGGATGCCATGCGTCGCCTCTCTCATTGCAGCGCCGCCGAACCGGTTTGCGGTCGGCGGCGCCCAGAAACCTAGCATGATGTAAGCGGCAGGGTGTCGGCTCACAACCTCTTATTCGGCAGTCGCGTGCTCCGGCGCGGCTGGAGAGCTCACCGTCAACGTGCCACCCGCCGCGCTGACCGCATCGATCGCGGCTTGCGAGGCGCCGGTTACGGAGAGCGTCAGGGCGATGCCGATGGCACCCTTGGCAAGTACGCGCACGCCGTCGAGCTTGCGACGCACCAGCCCGGACGCAACGAGCGCGTCCTCGTCGAGCGCCGCCTTGGCGTCGAGCTTGCCCGCGTCGACGAACTTCTGGATCAAGCCGAGATTGACGACCGCATACTCCTTGCGGTTTGGCTTGGTGAAGCCGCGCTTCGGCAGCCGCCGATAGAGCGGCATCTGCCCGCCCTCGTAGCCCCCGATCGCGACGCCCGAGCGGGATTTCTGTCCCTTGATGCCCCGCCCCGCGGTCTTGCCCGAGCCAGAGCCCGGACCACGGGCCACGCGCTTGCGCTTCTTCGTGGCACCGGGATTGTCGTGAAGTTCGTGCAATTTCATGTCGCTTGTCTCCTGTGCCGGAGAGGCTCGGGGAAGCGACGCCCCATGCCCACGCGGCGTGGCGGGTCGCTTACCCGCGTTCCTCGATGATCTTCACCAGATGCGGGATCGCCGCGACCATGCCGCGAACCGATGGGGTATCCTCGAGTTCGCGGGTGCGGCGGATCTTGTTCAGCCCAAGCCCAATCAGGGTCTGCCGCTGCACGGCCGGCCGGCGCACCGGCGAGGCGTATTGCTGTACGACAATCGTCTTCGCCATCTCTAGGCCTCCACTGGCTCGGCGATGTCGGCGCCCTCGGGCGCGTCCGGACGCCGGAGGATGTCCGCGACCTTCTTGCCCCGCCGTTGCGCCACGAGCCTCGGCGACGACTCCTGGCTCAGCCCGTCCATCGTCGCGCGGATCATGTTGTAGGGGTTCTGGCTG
>CBDCNH010000004.1:0-2086 GCA_965219015.1 Paracoccaceae bacterium | reverse complement strand
GCGGAGCTGGTTGTGGCGCCGCTCACGGGCGGACTGCGGGTCGTGCATCGACACCCAGGTGTCCGTCACCACGAGGTCGGCGCCCGCGACGGCGCGGACGGGATCGCGCTCGATCGCGACCGCGGCGCCGCGGCTCCGCGCGAAGGCCAGGGCCTCGGGCGCGGGGTCGAGCGTCGGCGGGCCGGTGAAGGTGAAGCCGTAGCCGAACTGCCCCGCGCCGTGCAGGAACGAGGCGCAGAGGTTGTTGCCGTCGCCCGACCAGACCACGCGCGCGCCCGCGATCGGCCCGCGGTGCTCCTCGTAGGTCATCACGTCGGCCATGATCTGGCAGGGATGGCTCGCGTTGGTGAGGCCGTTGACGACCGGGACGGTGGCGTGCTCGGCCATCTCGTGCAGCACCGCCTCCTCGAAGGTGCGGATCATGATCGCGTCGACGTAGCGGCTGAGCACGCGCGCGGTGTCGGCGATGGTCTCGCCGTGGCCGAGTTGCATCTCGGAGCCGGAGAGCACCATCGTCTGGCCGCCCATCTGGCGGATGCCGACGTCGAAGCTGACGCGGGTGCGCGTCGAGGGCTTCTCGAAGATCAGCGCGACGATGCGCCCGGCGAGCGGCGCCGCGTCGTCGGGCGCGCCCTTCGGCCGGCCGGCGCGCGCGGCCTTCATCGCCGCGGCCTCGCCGAGGATGCCGCGCAGCGCCGGCGCGGGCGTGGTGTGAAGGTCGAGAAAGTGGTTCACGACAGGCGGGCGGCGGAGACGCCGGTCCGTCCGGCGGGCGCTCTGCCACCCGGAACACCGATCCGGACCAAAGGCGGTTCAGGACACGGCATGGAGGGCATCCGTGCTTTCGAGGGCCGCGGCGGCGCGGTCGAGCCGGGTCACGGCCTCGGCGATGTCGGCGTCGGCGATCGTCAGCGCAGGGAGCAGGCGCACCACGTTGTCGGCGGCGGGCACGGTGAGGAGCGCTTCGGCATGACCGGCCTTCACAAAGTCGAGGTTCGGCGCCCGACACTTGAGCCCGAGCATCAGCCCTGTGCCGCGCACGCCCTCGAAGACGCCGGGATGCGCCGCGACGAGGCCCTCGAGCTTTTGGCGGAAGAGCCCGGCCTTGCGGCGCACCTCGGCGAGGAAGGCGTCGTCGGCGACGATCTCCATGACGGCGTTGCCGACGGCGCAGGCGAGCGGGTTGCCGCCGTAGGTCGACCCGTGCGTGCCCGCCATCATGCCGGTCGCGGCGCGTTCGGTGGCCAGGACGGCGCCGAGAGGAAAGCCGCCACCGATGCCTTTGGCGACCATCATCAGGTCTGGCGTGACCCCCGCCCATTCGTGCGCGAAGAGGCGGCCGGTCCGACCCATGCCGCATTGCACCTCGTCGAGGATCATCAGCGCCCCGGTCTCGTCGCAGAGGTCTCGCAGGCCCTTCAGGCAGGCGTCGGGGAGCGCGCGGATGCCGCCCTCGCCCTGCACCGGCTCGACCAGGACGGCCGCGACGGTATCGTCGAGCGCCGCACGCAGCGCATCGTGGTCGCCGAACGGGAGCCGGACGAAGCCCGGCAGGAGCGGGCCGAACCCCTTGATCATCTTCTCGCCGCCCGAGGCCGAGATCGCCCCCGTCGAGCGCCCGTGGAACGAGCCCTCGAAGGTCAGGATGGTGACGCGCTCGGGCGCACCCGTGCTCGACCAGTAGTGCCGCGCCATCTTGATCGCGAGCTCGGCCGCCTCGGTGCCCGAGTTGGTGAAGAACACCGTGTCGGCGAAGGTCGCGGCGACCAGCCGGTCGGCGAGCGCCTGCTGCTCGGGGATCGTGTAGAGGTTCGAGACGTGCCAGAGCCGCCCCGCCTGCTCGGTCAGCGCCGCGACCAGCGCCGGATGCGCGTGGCCAAGGACGTTGACCGCGATGCCCGCCGCAAGATCAAGAAACCGTCGGCCGTCGCGCTCCGTGAGCCAGGAGCCTTCCCCCGTCGCGAATGCGAGCGGCGCGCGGTTGTAGGTCGGCAGGACGGAAGGGATCATGGCGCGGACCTCGGCGGCAAAGGCCCATGCGTGGCGCAGCATTGCGAGCGTGTCAACGCAGGAGGCGTGCCCCGCG
>CBDCNH010000003.1:0-35532 GCA_965219015.1 Paracoccaceae bacterium | reverse complement strand
GTAACGACGCCGCGAGAGGGACAACGCGTTTGATCGGCATGGTCGGGGTGTCCTTTTCTTTCAGGCGCGACCGGATGGTCTCGCAGCGATCGGGTCGGCACGACCTCGGCAAGGGCCATCGCTCGTTTGGCCAGCAGCACTTCGAAGACATCCTCGATGGAATCCGACTGCAGCCGCACATAGCCCGGCACGAGGTCGCGCTTGGGGTCGAGCAGAAGCATCTCGGCTTCGTTGTCCCTGAACTGCGTCCGCTCCTCGATCAGTGCCGGACTCCGTCGAGAACGTCGGTTTCGAGCGAAAGATCGCACGACGGACCTGGGTCCGCTCGAACCCTTTATTGCTCCGCCAGTCCTGCGACATGGCGTTGCCCCGGTTTCGATCCTGGCACGACGCGGCAGCGTGGCAGGATGATGCGGGCCCGCGCGATGCCGCGGGCGGACTTGTCTCAAACCAGATCCTCCACCCGAACCGGCAGGCTGCGGACCCGCGTCCCCGTTGCGTGGAAGATCGCGTTGGTGATGGCGGGAGCCACTCCCGCCGCCACGACCTCGCCCAGCCCCTTCACGCCCGAGCGGTTGAGCTTGAAGTCGGGCTCGTCGATGAACTCCATGTCGATGTCGCCGATGTCGCCGATCGGCGTTGACGGGGACAATGTACTCGGCAATGTCGGCATTGAGGGTGCCGCCGTAGCGCGCGTCGATCTCGGCGCCTTCCCGAAGCGCCCCGCCGATGCCCCAGACGATGCCGCCGATCCCCTGGCTCCGCGCCGTGCGCGGGCTCAGGACCCGGCCGCAATCGTAAGTGCTGACCACGCGGGGCACGCGCACCCGGCCGGTCGAGGCCTCGACCCGCACTTCGACGAAGTGCGCGGAATAGCTGAAGGTGACATGCTCCGGATAGACCGGCCCGGTCGGTGCCACGCCGCCGCCGCGCAGGCTTTCCAGATCCTCACGCGTCTGGCCCGGCGCAAGGTTGTCGCTCTCGACGTCCAGACCGGTCAATCCGGCCTGCTCCAGGAACCGGGCGAGACCCGGATCGCCCGACGTATCGGCACCCTGTTCGGCGAGACGCGCGAGCGCCGCATCGCAGGCGGCTTCCACCGCGGGGATGGACGAGGCGGTCCCCCAGGAGCCCGCGGTCAGCATCGCGGGGACGCCGGCGCCGGTATCACCCAGAACCGCATGGACGCGGGTCTCGGAGATGCCCAGGCGCCGGGCCACGACGTTCGCGATGGCGGTCCGTATTCCCTGGCCCATCTCGTGGACGCCGGCGGCGACCAGGACCGGGCCGTCCCGCTTCACCCGGATCCGGACAATGTTCGGCCCGCTCGAGCCGTTGTAGAGCCCCACGCCCACGCCATAGCCGATGAGGTCGCCGTTCGCCGCCCGCATCGAGCGCGGCTCGGGATTGCGGTCCTTCCAGCCGAACCGCTCCGCTCCGCGCTGGAGGCAGGCCGTCAGATGGCGGGAGGAATGCGGCAGGCCCGAGACCATGTCCGTCTGCGTGTCGTTGCGGAGGCGCAACTCGACCGGATCGACCCCGAGCGCATACGCCATCTCGTCGACCGCACTCTCCACGGCATAAGCGGCCGCGAACTCGAACGGCGCGCGCATGAAGCCCGGCGTGGCGATGTCAGTCCGTATCAGCCTCGCATGGCTGCGGAACGTCTGCGTGTCGTAGAAGCGGGCGACCGTATCCGCCTGCTCGGCCGCGAAGAAGTCGTGGCGCGACGTCTCCGCGTCGATGTCGTAGAGCATTGCCGTCAGCCGCCCGTCCGCGTTCGCCGCGAGGCGGACGCGCTGTCGGGTTTCAGGCCGGAAGCTCGAGTCGTGAAACAGCTGCTTGCGGGGCACGACGACCTTGACGGGGCGGCCGAGCTCGCGCGCCGCGAATGCGGTGAGAACCTGCTGGGTCTGCGCCGCGTTCTTCTGGCCGAACCCGCCGCCCACGAAGGGCGAGATGACGGTGACGCTCTCGGGCTCGATCCCAAGCTGGTGGGCGAGGCTGAAGCGGCAGCCATTGGCGTTCTGAGTGCCTTCGTAGACGGTGAGCCGGTCGCCCTCCCAACGAGCCATCGTGCCGATGAGCTCGATCGGGTTCTGATGCTGGCGCGCCATCTCGTAGGTGGCGTCGATCGTCGTCGCACCGCTTGCGAAGGCCGCTTCGGCATCACCGACCGCGATATCCTCCAGCGGGTGTTCCATGGGCGCTTCTACCTGCTGCACGACCTCCACCAAGGGCGAGTCGAGCGTGGCGGCGAACGCCTCCTCGGCGTAGTCGACGCCGATCAGGTCCGCGGCTTCGATCGCGGTCTCGAGCGTGTCCGCGACGACCATCGCGACGGGTTGGCCGCGGTAGGCGACGCGATCGGTGAGAACCGGCGAAAAGGTCTGGTGCGCGAAGCCGCCCGAGAAAAGGCTTGTCGACGTCTCGAGCCCTCCTGTCGTCTCATGCGTGACGACCAGCAGGACGCCCGGCAGCGCGCCGGCTGCAGCGAGGTCGAACCCGGTCACCGTTCCGCGCCCGATCGTCGCTCGGACGAAGGCGCCATGCGCCATGTCCGGGAAGGTCGCGTCCGTCCCGTAGGCCGTGGCGCCGCGGACCTTGTCGCGCGCGTCGACGCGCGCGATGTCGGGATAACTCGTGGAGCTGTCGTTTGCCATCAGGCTTTCCCTCCTGCGATCATCAGGGCGTCGGCGACGGTGCGCGCGCCGAGCGTGGTCTTGAAGGCGTTGTGAGTGCGGGGCTGCGCTTCGGCGAAGGCGATGCGCCCGGCCTCGGCAGCGGTTTCGGGAGTGAGCGCTCGGCCCCTCAGATAGTCCTCGGCTGCGGTCGCGCGCCACGGGACCGTGGCGACGCCCCCGAGGGCCACGCGCACGTCGGCGAGACGCGCCTCCTCGACCCTGAGCGCCACGCCGGCCGACACGACGGCGAACGCATAGCTCTCTCGGTCGCGGACCTTGTGATAGGTCGAGGCCCGCCCGACCGGATCGGCCGGCACGCGGATGGCGGTGATGATCTCATCGGGCGCGAGAACGGTCTCGACCTCGGGCGCGGTGCCGGGCTGGCGGTGCAGCGCCGCCAGCTCGATCGTGCGGCTCCCGTCCGGTCCCTCCAGCACCACCTGCGCGTCGAGCGCGATCAGGCCGACGGCCCAATCGCCAGGATAGGTGGCGATGCAGGCCTCCGACCCGCCGAAGAGTGCGTGACTCCGGTTGATGCCCTCCTGCGCGGCACAGCCCGATCCGGGCGCGCGCTTGTTGCAGGGGAAGGGTTCGCCGTGGCGGAAGTACGAGCAACGGGTCCGCTGCAGCAGGTTGCCGCCGAGGCTGGCCATGTTCCGCAGCTGCTGCGAGGCCGCCTTCCAGAGCGACTCCGTCAGGATCGGAAACTCCGCACCGAGCCGCGCGTCCTCGGCCGCATCGGCCATGCGGACCAGCGCCCCGAAGTGCAGCATGTCTCCCGAAGTGTCGAGGCGCGACAGTTCTTGGACGGTGTTGATGTCGACGATGCGGTCGGGCGTCTCGACGTTCAGCTTCATCAGATCGTAGAGCGTCGTTCCGCCGGCGAGGATGCGTGTCCCAAGTCCGGCGTCGCGCAGCGTCGCGATCGTCGACGCCGTCGTCGTCGGTCGTGCGTATGTGATCTGTCGCATGCTCTAGCCTTCCATGTTCCGGGCGGCCTGCGTCACCGCGGCGACGATGCCGGGATAGGCGCCGCAGCGGCAGATGTTGCCGCTCATGTATTCCCGGATCTGGTCCGGTGAGCTGGCGTGACCCTCCTTGACGCAGGCGATCCCGGCCATGACCTGACCCGGCGTGCAGTACCCGCATTGCAGGGCGTCGTTGTCGATGAATGCCTGCTGCATCGGGTGCAGGTCGTCCCCTTCGGAGATGCCTTCGATCGTGACGACCTCGCGTCCCTCCACCTGCGCGGCGGGCGTGAGGCAGGACGCGACGCGCTTGCCGTCGAGATGGACGGTGCAGGCGCCGCACTGACCGTGGTCGCAGCCCTTCTTCGCGCCGGTAAGGCCGAGATCCTCGCGCAGCAGGTCAAGGAGCGAGGTTCGCGGATCGATGTTCCTTTCGACCTGCCGACCGTTCAGGCCGAAGCCGAGTGCGACGCGGCCTTCGAAGGCCGCAGGTCCGGTCTGCGCCTGCGCGAAGCCGGCATTTGGAAGACCGTACGCCGCGACGACGCCCGTCGCGGCACCGCTTTGCAGAAGGACCCGTCGGTTCAGCGTGAGGTTTGGCATGGCGGATTTCTTCGTCATCGTCAGATGTCTCCTTTGTCGCTGTCGCTGTCGGCCTCAGGCGGCGTTGATCCTTTCGAAGGCGGCGTCGAATCGTCCTTCGGTTTCGGCGTTGCGCTGGAACAGGGCCCGCTCGACGAGCACCTCGTCCGGCGTGGGCTGGGCGCAGAGCCTGTCGACGACCTCCGCCACGAAGTCGGAGAGTGGCATCGCCTGCGGGATCCTCGACTGGCCCGGCGTCAGCTCGGTGGCCACCAGCGGCGGCACGATCTCGATCGCCGAAACGGAGGTATCGCGGAGCTGGTGGCGCAGCGATTGCGTCCAGGAATGGATCGCGGCCTTGGTCGCGCAATAGGAGGGCGAATCCGCGCGCGGTACGAAGGCCAGGCCCGACGACAGCGTCACCAGCGCAGCTTCGGGTCGACCGCGCAGATGCGGCAGCAGACGGGCAGCCAGCCGCAGCGGAGCAAGCAGGTTGGTCGCGATCGTCCGCTCGGCCACGTCGATGTCCACGGTATCGGCGCGGAGATCCTCGCGCTCCATGATCCCGGCGTTCAGGATCGCCCCGTCGAGATCCGGATGTTCGGCCAGCACCGTGTCGACGAACGCGTCCAGGGCGTCCGTGTCCGTCACGTCGATCTCGTAGCCGGCCATTCTCGGGTTCGCTGCGAGCACCTCCTGCAGCGTCGCGGGGTTTCGACCGGTGACGACGATCCGGTTTCCCCGCGCCTGCAGGGCCTCGGCGATGGCCCGCCCGATCCCGGAATTTCCGCCGGTGATCAGGAGCTTCTTGTCGGTGAAGTTCATGTCGAAACCCTTTCATCACGGTTTCGCAGAACTTAACGGTGTGCTAGCGTAACGAAAGTAGGCACCTGAAAGAATTATACTCTCTTGAAGGTTAGTGAACGGAATAAAGGACAAAAAATGCAAATCGCGGCGTCGTCCGAGATGGTTCAGACGGATGAGGAGCTGGACCGGCTGGTGACGGAAATCATTGGACGGGTCGCCGACAAGTGGACGACGATCCTGATCGACATCCTGCATGACGAGGGCGATTGCCGTTTCGGCGAGCTCGCTCGCCTTTGCGAGGGCATCAGCCAGAAGATGCTGACGCAGACGTTGCGGGCGATGGAACGCGACGGCCTCGTCCACCGCGAGGTGTTTCCGGTCGTACCGCCCAAGGTAGTCTATTCGCTTACCGAGGTCGGGCTCGGGCTTGGCGCCGCCTTCTGCGGCGTCTGGAAGTGGGCTGCCGCGAACCGCCACAAGATCGAGGCCGCACGGAAGGATTACGCGGCGCGCGAGGAAACTTCGGCGGAACCGCATGGATCGCAGGCGCTCCGGCCATAGGCATCGGCGCATCACGCCGCGACGTCCGCCGCTCGTCGGAACCATCCGGTCGTCGAACCGGCATGACCCCGCGGGCGCGGTCACCGATCAGGAGTCTACCCCGATGTCACGAGCATTGGAGATGGCAGACAGGCGAAACGAACTCGAAGTGACCCTGCTGACGCGCGGGACGGCGTGGCCCCAAATCCTTGTGACCTGACGGTCAACGAGAGCAGGTGTCGAAACCGGATGACCCGTTCCATCCAATCAGGCCCGGAAGGAAAGAACTTTGTCATGATCCTTTATATCTACCCTGCGACGTGCACCCGCGTCACGATGAGCGCGCTCGAGGAACTCGGGGTGGACTATGAGCATCGCGTCGTCGATTTTTCCAGCGATGCACAATATAGCCCCGAATATCTCGGCATAAACCGAAAGGGAAAGGTTCCGGCGCTAATAGTCGACGGACGCCTTCTGACCGAGACTCCGGCCATCCTGATCCATCTGGAGTCCATCGCCCCCGGCACGCTCCTGCCTTCGGTATCCGACCCGCTGGACCGGGCGGCACAAATCTCGGACCTCGTCTGGTGCGGCAGCACTCTTCACCCGATGATCCGCCAGATCCGGGCACCGAAGCGCTTTACTGACGGGGACGTCACCGAAGTCCGGCAGCATGGAATGACCAAGTTCGCCAGCGAAGCGGCATTTCTGTCAGAGCGTCTCTCCGGAGGCCGCTGGTGGCTCGGCGAGACGTGGTCGATCCTCGATGTCTATCTCTACTGGATATCGTCCAATGCCGCGAAGGGCGGGTTTCCGACGGCGGACTACCCCGCCCTCATGGACCATGCCGAACGGGTCAGGGCACGGCCCAGCTTCGAGCGCGTGCTCGCCAAGGAGATCGCGGCGGTCACGGCCGGCAATCTGCCCATCGACATCGCGACGCTCTGAGCGGCCGCGGGCGGTCAGCCCGGCCCTCGTGCACGATCGCGAAACGAAGTCACGACAGGTGCGGTCCGACGTTGAGCCGATGCGTGGCGGGGCCGACCCTGGCGGCGTCAGGGATGCGGCTGTTCGGAAACCTCAGAGAGCCGGGCCATCCGGGCGGCGGTTTGGCGGCCGAAGACGACGTTCTCGACCACATCGGCCTTCGGGGCCAAGGTGAGCTTTGGTCGCCACGCGCCGATCCGTCCCACGACGCGGGCCGCGGCGAGGCCGGCACGGGTGCGCTCGCAAATCATGGCGCGCTTGAGTTCGGCGAAGGAGCCGATCATCCGCTCTAACATGCGCGCCCCAAGCGTGGCGGTGTCGATTGCCGATCAAACCCCGTGTCGCCATCGGCGTGGGTCCAGCCGAGGAAGTCCGCGATGTGGCGTGCGGGATGGATGCCCTAAGGATCGGACGAGACGCGGGAGAGCGCGGCCGGTGGTGCATATCTGCCCCACGGCCGCTCGTCGTGCTCGCAGGTCCAGAGCCTCGCAGCCTGCGTGGGGCGGTGCCCGATGCCAGCATCCTGACGGGGGTGTCATCGGCGCGGATCGCCGAGCTGTCGAGGACGTGCCGGCCGATCGCCTCGGCCGGCGGCTCCGGTAGGGCCGTGCTCTTGCCCACTCGGCCAGCGTCGAGCGGTCGAGGTCGATGCCGTCGCGCTCGAAGATCTGGGACCGTCGGCCAAGCGCGGGATGATCGCCGTACTTGCCGACGAGCATACGCGCGAGCAGGCATGGCCCCGGCCGGCCACGCTCGATGGGCCGTGACCGCAGCGGCGACCGCGCGAAGGTCTCGCAGCCCCGGCAGCGAAGCGCGCGCGCACGATTGGGTTCACGACGACGCGGCCGTTCGACGGGCAAACCGCCCCCCGGACCGTCTGCTGTCCCGTCTCACCGAGTTCCACCTCCTCGGTGACGTCCTCGCCGATCCGACGCAGAGCACCGCCGCAGGCGGCGCAATCGTCGCGGGCGGGGCTCAACACGATCCCGGTGCGCGCCACGTCGTCGGGGATCGACCGACGCTTCGGCGTGTCCTTCGCCGTCTCCTCGACGTCGGGCAGCCCGCGCCCGGCAATCATCGCAGCCACCGCCAGCTTGCTCGCCATCGGCTCGGACCGTGTATGGATGGCCCCTTGGCGAGCGCTTGTCCGGCTGGTGGCGTTCGGTCGGTCGCGTCCATGCATACGGCGTTGCATGAGGGGCATGACCACCGTTTGCGTCCGCCGACGCACCTGGACGTCCGTTGTGTCGCGCCGGAGGCGCATGTCCGGTGCGTTGCGCCGGAGGCGGACCTCAGCTGTCTTGCGCCGGAGGCGCACCTTCGCTGTGACGTGGTCGACCATCGTGGCCGAGCATCGCCGCCTGCCGCTCGGCCGTCTTAACCGGCACGAACCGCAGCGTCGGGCGGGTAACCGCCGCGCAGATCGCGTCCGCGTCGGCGGCGCCGGTCTTCCCGCGCGTCACGTGACGCTTCACACAGGCCGGCGGCATCCGCCGGACCTCGTGGCCGAGCCTGCCGGCGTCCCGCGACCGGTGACGGGCCCCTGCGCGCGTTCCAGCCGACGCCGGAAGACCACCCCCCCCGCGTCGACGCGTCGACGCCGTGCGCTTCTGGGCCAGGTCGAGGCCGATGGTGATCAGCGAACCCCCGGGACGGCTCCCTTCGTTGGCAGGCTCGTCAGCCTCCCCCCGGGCACATCGCGATGCCGCAACTGGCGCCATCCACGCCATCACTCGCACAAATTGGCTTACGTTCGTAGATGAACACCAGCCGTTCCGCGTCGGTGCTGCCCTGGCGATGCGACCCGTCCCGGGATGCGGCGGGGCTTGCCGCGTCCCGTCGCTATCCTTGGCCGGAGGGCGAACCCTTTCGCCGCATGGCCACCCCTTCACGGCAGCTTCGCGAGCACCCGGTCGAGCGTCGCGGGGTAGTCGCGCACGCGCGCCCCGCAGGCGTTGTAGACGGCGTTGGTGATCGCCGCCGCCGCGCCGCAGATGCCGAGCTCGCCGATGCCCTTGGCCTGGATCGGCGAGGCGTGGTCGTCGCGCTCCTCGAGCAGGATCACCTCGAGCGCCGGCACGTCCGCGTTGACGGGGATATGGTACTCGGCAAGGTCGCGGTTGACGATGTGGCCGTCGCGGGGATCGTGGTCGAGCCCCTCGTGCAGCGCCATGCCGATGCCGAAGGTCATCCCGCCCAAGCACTGCGACCGCGCGGTCTTGGCGTTGAGGATGCGGCCCGCCGCGAACACCCCGAGCATCCGGCGCACGCGCGTCTCGCCGGTCACGTCGCTCACCGCGACCTCGGCGAAATGCGCGCCGAAGGTGGCGATGCGGGCCGTCTCGCTCACCTTGCCGGGCTCGAGATGGCCCTCCTCGGTCAGCGTGTCGCCGGCGAGGACGTCGGTCAGGGCGCGCCTCACGTTGCCCGCGATGGCGTCGCCGTCCTTCAGCGTGAGGTCGGTCTCGGCGCAGCCCATCCGCGCCGCGATCTGGCCGCGCAGCCCCTCGCAGGCGAGGTACACCGACGAGCCGGACGAGGCCGCGCCCCACGAGCCGCCCGAACCGGGTCCGGCGGGAAGCTCGGTGTCGCCGAGCCGCACGGTCACGGCGTCGAGCGGAAGGCCGAGCGCCTCCGCGCCGATCTGGCGCAGGATGGCGTAGGTGCCGGTGCCGATGTCGGTCATGTCGGTCTCGACGAGCGCGGTGGCATCGGGACCGAGCGTGACGCGTGCGATGGCCTCGTTCAGCATGTGGACGCGGACGGCGGACGCGACGCCCATGCCGATCCACCAGTCGCCATCGCGGCGGCCGCGCGGCGGCTGGCGCTCCGACCAGCCGAAGGCCTCTGCACCGGTCGTCAGCGCCTCGGCGAGCTTGTGCGAGGCGAAGGGGATGCCGCTCTCGGGATGGCTCTCGGGGATGTTGCGGAGACGCAGCTCCACGGGATCGATGCCCGCCGCCTCGGCGAGCTCGTCCATCGCGTTTTCGAACACCGTGACGCCCACCGCCTCGCCCGGCGCGCGGACCGACCCGGCGCAGGTCCGGTTCACGCGCGCGACGCGGTGGACGATCTCGCGGGCGGCACCGGCATAGGTGAAATGCGTGGCCTGCGCGACCGGCTCGGAGAAGCTCTCGTCCGGCAGGTTCGAGACCAGCGCCTCGTGGCCGAGCCCGATGAGGCGGCCCTCCGCATCCGCGGCGAGGCGCACGCGCTGCTCGGTCTCGGACCGGCGCACGGTCGCCTCGAAAACCTGCCGGCGGCTCAGCGTCACCGACACCGGTCGGCGGAACGCCTGCGCGGCCAGCGCCGCCGCGACGGCCTCGGGCGCGATGCCGAGCTTGGAGCCGAAGCCGCCGCCAACGTAAGGTGCCACGATGCGGACATTCTCGGGCTCGATGCCCACGGCGTCGGCAAGTTCCTTGCGGTTGTACTTCAGCATCTGGTAGCTGCCGCGGATCGTCAGCCGCCCGCCGTCCCACGTAGCGACGGTCGCGTGCGGCTCCATCGGCGCCGAGCTCATCGAGGCGGTGGTGTAGGTCACGTCGAAGGTGAAGGCCGCCTCGCGCAGTGCCGCGTCCAGATCGCCCTGCGCGGACTGATTCTTCTCCGGCACCTCGGGCTCGACGCGCGCGGGGTCGGTCTCGGCGGCCGCGTCATCGTAGGTGACGGCGGCATGGGCCGCGGCATGGCGCGCGGCCTCGAAGCTCTCGGCGACCACGAGCGCGATCGGCTGGCCGAAGTACCACACCGCCTTCGGATCCTGCACCGGCGCCTCGCCTGCTCCGCCCTGGCAAGGGTTGCGGGCGAGCCGCGCGTCGTCGAGCACGCCGATCACGCCCGGTATTGCGCGCACCGCCGCGGCGTCGATGCCGGTGACGCGGCCGCGCGCGATCGTGGCGCGGACGAAGACGCCGTAGGCCATGCCGGGCGCTCGCGCCTCGCCCGCGAAGCCCGCCACGCCCGCGACCTTGAGCGGCCCCTCGGGGCGGTCGGCGGGGGTGCCGAGCACGCCCTGCGCCATGTCGTCGAGGCGTCGGCGGGTGTCGGGAAGATCCATCTTGAGGTGGCCCATCAGGCGTCCTTTCCGGCGAGGTCGCTCAGCACCGCGGCAAGCGTGCGGCGCGCGAGCGGGAGCTTGAAGTCGTTGCCGCCCTGCCCCGCCGCATCGGCGAGGAGGATGTCGGCGGCATGGGCGAAGACGTCGGGCGCGGGCGCCTGCCCGACGAGCGCGTCCTCGACGGCGGCGTCGCGCCACGGCATCGGGGCGAGGCCGCCGAAGGCGAGCGCGGCGTGGGCGATGCGCCCGTCGTCGACGGCGACGATGGCGGCGACGGAGACGAGCGCGAAGGCGTAGGACGCGCGGTCGCGGACCTTGCGGTAGGCCTGCCGTCCGGGCGGCGGCGGCGGCAGCCGCACCGCGGTGACGATCTCGCCGGGCGCAAGGCTCGTCTCGACGTGCGGCGTGTCGCCGGGGAGGCGGTAGAACTCGCCCAGCGCCACCTCGCGCGTGCCGTCGGGGCCCGCCGTCTCCACCACGGCGCCGAGCGCGCGCATCGCGACGGCCATGTCGCTCGGGTGCGTGGCGATGCAGGCGTCGCTGGTGCCGAGGACGGCGAGGATGCGGTTGACCCCGCCGATCGCGTCGCAGCCCGAGCCGGGCACGCGCTTGTTGCAGGCCGCGTCGATGTCCTGGAAGTAGCCGCAGCGGGTGCGCTGGAGGAGGTTGCCGCCCGTGGTCGCGCGGTTGCGGAGCTGGCCCGACGCGCCCGCAAGGAGCGCCCGCGCGAGGACCGGGTAGCGCGCGCGGACGCGGGCGTCGGCGGCGAGGTCCGAGTTGGGCACGAGCGCGCCGATGCGAAGCCCGCCGTCTTCGGTGTCCTCGATGCCGTCGAGCCCGATCCGTCCGATGTCGATGACGCGCTCGGGCGCCACGGCCTCGAGCTTCATCAGGTCGACGAGGTTGGTCCCGCCCGCGAGGATCGTGGCCCCCGCGGCGGCGGCCGCGACCGCGTCCTCGATGCCGCTGGCGCGGGCGTAGTCGAAGGCCCTCACGCGGTCTCCTCCGCATGCGCGCGGATGGCGTCCCGGATGTTCGGATAGGCGGCGCAGCGGCAGAGGTTGCCGCTCATGCGCTCCGCGATCTCGGCGTCGTCGAGCGCCGGCGCGGCCTCGATGTCCGCGGTCACGTGGCTCGCCCAGCCGGCGTCGGCCTCCGCGAGCATCCCCACCGCCGAGACGATCTGCCCCGGCGTGCAGTAGCCGCATTGGTAGCCGTCATGCGCCACGAACGCCGTCTGCAGCGGATGCAGCGCGTCGGGCGTGCCGAGGCCCTCGACGGTGGTGATCTCCACGCCGTCGCAGGTGCAGGCGAGCACGAGGCAGGCGTTCACCCGTCGCCCGTCGAGGAGCACGGTACAGGCGCCGCACTGGCCGTGGTCGCAGCCCTTCTTCGCGCCGGTGAGGTCGAGGTGCTGGCGGAGCGCGTCGAGGAGCGTGACGCGCGGGTCGGCGTCGAGGCTCAGGGCGCGGCCGTTGATAGAAAGGTCTGTCTGCATGTGTCCCCCCGTTCCGCCGGTGCAACGGCGCGGTGGGGCGTGGGTTCCTCAGCCGCAGGGCGACAGAATGACCGCAGGGCCCGCCGCCGCCCCGAGCTCGCGGCAGCCCTCCGCGAGCCCGCAGAGCCGCCAGCCCGCGCCGGTCGCCCCCGAGGCGCCGAGCGCAAGCTCCGGCACCGGCGCGAGGTCCGGCGCCCAGACCCAGAAGCCGTCCTTGAGGCGCGCGCCATCGCCGGGGTCCATGCCGGCGCCCGAGCCCTGCACCGCGGCTTCGCGGAGCGCGAGCCCGGCGGGCGTCACCTCCCAGGTCTCGCGCCAGGCGGTGTGCTCGACCGAATGGGTCCAGCCGAGCGTGAAGGTGCTCGCGGCGAGCGCCACCGCCTGCCCCGCGACCATGAGGCAGCTCACGCCGCCACGCGCCGCCCCCGCCACCAGACCACGGCGCCGAAGAGTGCGGCCAGCGCGAAGCCCGCCTCGTCGGTCATCGGCAGCGCGGCGATCAGCGTGAAGGCCGCGGCGGCGGCGAGGAGCCGCTCGGGCACCCCGAGCCGCGCGCCGAGCCAGCCGATGACCGCCGCACCCCAGAGGCCGATGGCGAGGACCGCCTTCGCGACCACGTAGGCGACCGCCGGCCAGTAGCCGACCTCGGCCGCGAGCGGCCCGCCGTCCTGCAGCATGAGCGCGGGCGTGTAGACCGCCATGAACGGGATCACGAACCCTGCCGCCGCGACCTTGATCGCCTCGAACGAGATCGCGAGCCCGCCCGCCCGCGCGATGGGCGCCGCGGCGAAGCAGGCGAGCGCCACCGGCGGCGTCAGGTCGGCGAGGATGCCGAAGTAGAACACGAACATGTGCCCCACGATCAGCGGCACCCCGAGCGCGAGGAGCGCGGGCCCCGCGATCGAGGCGGTGATGATGTAGTTCGGGATCGTCGGGATGCCCATGCCGAGGACGATGCAGGTGATCATCGTGAGGATGAGGCTCAGGAACAGGCTCGTGCCGCCGACCGAGACGATGAACTGCCCGAAGGTGTTGGCTGCCCCCGTGAGCGTCATCGTACCGATGATGACGCCCACGAGCGCGCAGGCGATGCCGACGGGAAGGGCCGTCTTGGCGCCCTCGGCGAGGCTGTCGCGGCAAAGGAGGAGCGTCGCGCGCCCGCCCTGCGACGCCGCGCACCAGGCGATCAGGACGCCGAGCGCCACGAGCACGATGTTGATGCCCCATTCGAGGAACGCGGCCGACACGAGCCCGAGCCCGAGCCAGAACACGAGCCGCACCGCGCCCGCGGGCAGCCCGAGCGCGATCGAGCCGCCGAGGATCAGGAGCACGGTAAGCGCGAGGCCGATGGTGCCCGCGTAGAGCGGCGTGTACCCCGAGAAGAGGAGCCACACGAGGACGGCGAGCGGCAGGATGAGGTACCAGCCCTCGCGGAGCGCCCGCCGCGCCGAGGGCAGCTCGGCGCGGTCGAGACCGCGCAGCCCGTGCCGCCCGGCCTCGAGATGCACCATCCAGAACGCGGAGGCGAAGTAGAGCAGCGCCGGGATGAGCGCGGCGCGGACGACCTCGATGTACTCGACGCCGAGCGTCTCGGCCATGATGAACGCGACCGCCCCCATCACCGGCGGCATGAGCTGGCCGCCCATCGAGGCCGTCGCCTCGACGCCGCCCGCGAAGGCCGGGCGGTAGCCGAAGCGCTTCATCAGCGGGATGGTGAACTGCCCCGTGGTCACGACGTTGGCGACCCCCGAGCCCGAGATCGTGCCCATCAGCCCCGACGAGATCACCGAGACCTTGGCGGGCCCGCCCTGGCGGTCGCCGACGAGGCCCATCGACACGTCGGTGAAGAGCCGGATCATCCCCGCGCGCTCGAGGAACGCGCCGAAGAGGATGAAGAGGAAGATGTAGGTCGAGGAGACGTAGACCGGGATGCCGTAGATGCCCTCGGTGCCGAACGCCATGTGGTCGATGACCTGGCGGAAGTCGTAGCCGCGATGGTCGAAGGGCGCGGGCAGGTACTCGCCGTAGAGGCAGTAGGCGAGGAACAGCCCCGCGATGATCGGGAGCGGCGGGCCCATCAGCACCCAGGCCGCGGCGAACACCGTCGCGAGCGCCACGACGCCGACGCCGGTGTCGAGCGGCAGCGGGTCGCCCGCGCGCATGATGAGCGGCGCGTACTCTATCCACTGGTAGCCGGCGACGCCCACGGCGAGCGCGGCCATCGCCCAGCCCGCCGCGCGCAGGCCCGGCCCGCGGCGGTGCAGGAGCGCGAGCAGCGGGAACCCGAGGAGCCCGAGGAAGCCCACGTGGATCGCGCGCACGACCTGGCTCGGCATGTCGACCAGATGCGCCGCGGTGGCGATCTGGAACGCCGAGAACGCGACGGCGACCCAGAACAGGAGCCGCCCCTCCCCGCCCGGCGGAAAGCTCGCGGCGAGCGGGTCGTGCAGGTCGGCGGGCGTGCCCTCCGCGGGCGGCGGAAACCCCCCGGCGCGGCTTTCGGCCTCGACGCCTCCGCCGGTGCCGCTCACGCCGCGATCTCCGCGGCCCAAGGCGTCGCGGCGGCACGGGCCGCGCGGACGCCTGCCTCTGCCGGGGCGCAGCCGGGGCGCATGGCCTACATCAGCCCCTTCTCGCGGTAGAACTTCTCCGCGCCCGGATGGAGCGGGATCGGCATCCCCTGGAGCGCCGTGTCGAGCTTGATCATCGCGGCGGCCTTGTGCGAGGCCTCGAGGTCCGTGAGGTGGTCGAAGAGCAGCTTCGTCATCTCGTAGGCGGTCTCGTCGGAGACGCCCTCATGGGTGACGAGGAAGTTCTTCACCGCCACCGTCGGCACGTCCGCCGCCTGGCCCTCGTAGGTGCCCGCGGGGATCGTCTCCGCGATGTAGGGCGCGCCGAGCTTCTCCGCGACCTCCGGCGGCACCGCGACGACGGTGATCGCGACCGAGGCCGCGAGGTCCTTGATCGAGGCGACGCCGAGCCCCGCCGACTGCAGCGTCGCGTCGAGCTGGCGGTTCTTGATCAGCTCGACCGATTCCGCGAAGGGCAGGTACTCGACCTTGCCGAGGTCGTCGTAGCTCATCCCCGCCGCGGCGAGGATCGCGCGGGCGTTGAGCTCGGTGCCGGACTTCGGCGCGCCGACCGAGACCGCCTTGCCCTTGAGGTCCGCGAGCGAGGTGATGCCGCTGTCCTTCGAGGCGACGATCTGGATGAAGTTCGGGTAGATGCCCGCGATGCCGCGAAGCTTGTCGAGCTTCGCCTTGAAGCCCGCGTCGGCGTCGCCCGCCCAGGCCAGCGCCACGCTGTCGCCGAGCGCCAGGGCCAGTTCGCCCTTGCCCTGCTGCAAAAGGTTCAGGTTCTCGACCGAGGCCTTGGTGGACTGCACCTGCGTGCGCGCGCCTTCGATGCCGTCGGCGTAGATCTTCGACAGCCCGACCCCGATCGGGTAGTACACGCCCGAGGTGCCCCCGGTCAGAATGTTGATGAACTCCGCCGCGCGCGCGGCAGGCGCGGCGAGGAGGCCCACGGCCACCGCGGCGGCGAGCGCGAGCCTCGGCAGGGATAGGGGCACGGATCGTGTCATGGGTCGGTCTCCTCCGGTCTTGTTCTTTTCTTGCGCGGAAGCCTAGGACATGCTGCCGCCGGATGCCAGCGTCGCCGCTCCGCCGCAGGGAGGCAGGATGGACGGAACGCTCCCGGTCTGCGCCGGGGACCTCGAGATCGGCCAGGTCGAGACGATCCTGCTGCACGGCTTCCCCGACGACGTCCACGCCGTCGGCACGGCGTCGCGGCGCCTTTTGCCACCTGTGATCGTCCTGGTCGCCCACCTGGACCTTCGACGAGGCGACGGCGCTCGCGCGAGCGCCCGTCATCCCGGCGCCGACGACGGCGTGACGCCGCCCCGAGCGCTTCACCGGCCGCGACCGCGCGCCGCGTCGTGCCCGGCGCGGGCCACGGCCTGCCGCAGGAGGCGCCGGACGTCTTCGCCGCCGCCGTCCTGTCGCTCACCTCAGCCCCGGCGCGGATCACCGCCCGAGCGGGCAGTCCGGCGGAACCGGAATGGTGAGCGTCGCGCCGCTCGCCTCGACGACCTCGAGGCTGCCAGCCATGCGTCGGACCTCCGTCACCCGCGTCCAGCCCGCGGGCCGGGGCACCGCCGCGATGGCGTGGTGGATCACGTGCCGCACGCCGGGCCCGAGCGGCAGAACGGTGGCCACGCCCTCCGCCGCGACCGGGTTCGGACCGCGGGCCGCCGCGAGGTCAAGCGCCCCCGCCGCGCAGCCGTCCTCGATGCCGAGAACGCCGGTGTGCCGCCCGTTCCAGGGCGCGTAGTCGCGCCCGCCGTTCGAGAGCCACAGCATCGTCACCGGCAGCACGGCGGGATCCTTGAGGACGAGCACGAGGTCGTCCTCCGCCTCGCGGATCACCGCCGTCCAGCCGAGCGCCGCGCCCGGTGCCTCGACGAGCGTCACGAAATCCTCGTGCCCCGTGCCGGGCTCGTAGCGCATCAGGTCGACCGGCCCGGCGGTGCCCGGAAACGCGCCAAGTTCGGTGCCCCGCGTATGGGGCGCGAGCCGCGCCCGTCCCGGCTCGAGGGGCGCTCCGGTCAGCGCGGAACGCTTGGCCGACACCGAGAGCCAGCCGCCCGCCGCGAGCCGCAGCATCGGATGGTGCGCCACGGTGACGCTCCCCGCTCCGCCCGCGATCTCGTGCGCCTGCCACAGGACCGGCGACCCTTCGGCGAGCCGCACCGCGACCGTGACCGCCGCACCCTCGACGCGGCGTTCGAGCGCAAAGTCGAGCCGCCCCGCCGCCGCACCCGTCTGCATCCAGGGAGAGTTTGCCGGCCAGCCGTGCAGCGGCACCCCCGGCGCGGCCTCGCCGAAGGGCGCGCAGAGAAAATCGCCCGCGAGCCGCCGTTCGACAAGGGCGATCGCGGGGTCCGCCTGCACCGCCGCATCCGCGCGCCAGGGGGCCGCGTAGAGCGGCGCGACCTCGCCCAGCACGAGATCCGTGACCATGCCGACGGCCGGGTCGAACGTGAGCGCAGCGCCCGGCACGGCGAGCCGCACGAGCCCGTCACCCGGCATCGGGCGTCTCCCGGCCGCGATACCCGGTCGCCACGACGTACTTCTCCGCGCTGTCGGCCCGGCTTGCGGGCGGCTTCACGTTGGCGACCGCGGCAAAGCGGCGCTTCAGAAGCGCCTGCAGCCCCGCCTCGGTCCCGCCCGCGAGCACCTTGGCGACAAAGGTGCCGCCCGGCTCGAGCACGTCGAAGGCAAAGGCGGCGGCGGCTTCGCAGAGCGCCACGATCCGCAGGTGATCGGTCTGCCGGTGCCCCGACGAGGCCGCCGCCATGTCCGACAGCACCACGTCCGCCGGTCCCCCGAGCCACCCCTTCACCGCCACGTCCGCGTCGTCGGCCAGGAAGTCGAGCACGTGGAACTCCGCGCCGGCGAGCGGCTCGATCGCCTGCAGGTCGACCCCGAGCACCCGGCCCGCCGGCTTGCCGCGCCGCGCCCCGTCCGCGTTGACCCGCGGCACCGCGACCTGCGCCCAGCCACCGGGTGCTGCGCCGAGGTCGACCACCCGCACCCCGGCCCGCAGGAAACGGAACCGGTCGTCGAGCTCCATGATCTTGTAGGCGGCGCGCCCGCGAAACCCCTCGCGCTTCGCGCGTGCCACATAAGGATCGTTGAGCTGCCGCTCGAGCCAGCGCGTCGACGAGAGCTTGCGCCCCCGCGCCGTCTTGACCCGCACCTTGAGGTCGCGCGCGCCGCGTCCGCCGCCGCCGTCGCCCGTCACGGGCGACCCGGCGCGGGAGACATGGTGCGGCGCCCGGCGTCGCGCGCACCCCCCGCCACGGGGCGCGGCCGCGCCGGGCTCACGTCGCCACCCGTTCGGCGAGCACGCCGTCCGCGCTCATCTGCGCGTAGAGGAGCCCCTCGCGAAGCCCGCGGTCCGCGACCGACATCCGGTCGGTGGGCCAGATCCGCATCATCGCCTGCAGGATCGCCGCCCCCGACATGATGAGCGCGTGCCGGTCGCGGCCGATCCGCGGGTCGCTCCGCCGCCCCTCGGGGCCGAGCACCAGGTAGTCCCGGATCACCCGGTCGATCTGGTCGGAGGTCATGCGGAGCCCGTCCACCTTGGTCCGGTCGTAGCGCTTGAGGTTGAGGAACGACGCCGCCACCGTCGTCACCGTGCCCGAGGTGCCGATGATCTGGAACCCAGCGCGCGGCTGGCTCGCGTTGTAGGGCGAGAAGTCCGCGAGGTTCTCCTCGAAGAACCAGCTCATCAGCGCGAAGCGCGCCGCGTCGTCCTCGACGTCGGTGAACTTGTCCCGGAGCGTCGCCACCCCGAGCGGCACCGAGATCCAGTCGACCACCCGCGCCGCCGGCACGTCGGTCGGTGCCGGGTTGAAGCCCGCATGGAGACGCATGATCGCCGCGGGGCGGTCCTCGGCCGGCACCCGGCCGAGGTCGACCCAGACGAGCTCGGTCGAGCCGCCGCCGATGTCGACCACGAGGAGCTGCTCGGTCGAGACCGACACCAGCGGCGCGCAGGACACCACCGCGAGCCGCGCTTCCTCCTCAGGCGCGATGATCTCGACGGCGAGCCCGGTCTGGCGGCGTACGTCGCGCAGGAACTCCGCGCCGTTGCGCGCCCGCCGGCAGGCCTCCGTCGCGACGAGCCGCATCCGTCGCACCCGGTGCCGCGCGAGCTTCTGGCCGCAGATCCGAAGCGCCTGCAACGTCCGGTCCATCGATATGCGCGAGAGCCGGCCCGTGGCCTCGAGCCCGGCGCCGAGCTGCACCGTCTTCGAGAAGCTGTCGATCACATGGAACTGATGCCCCTTCGGACGCGCGACGAGCATCCGGCAGCTGTTGGTTCCAAGGTCGAGCGCCGCGTAGAGCGGGGCCGGGTCGATCGGGTGTGGCGCGGCCGTCTCGACCGGAAGGGGAAACGCGTCCGCACCAGTGGGACGCACGGGCGTCATCAGGCGCCCTCCATTCGTGTTGCCCCATAGCTAGTCCGCGCGCCGGGGACGCGCAAGGCCGCCGGACCCGAGCCGGACCCGAGCCGGGCCCAGGCCGGGCTTCAGCCGGGCCGATGTCGGCAAGCGACCACGGCAGGTCGAATATCGCTCGTCGCGGCGCGGGCGCGCGCGTAGGGTCCGCCTCGCGGCACGGGGCCGCCCCCCGGATCTCGCCGATGCCCGATACCACCGCGCCGCTCGTCACCGTCGTCTACTGGCGCGACATCCCCGCGCAGGTGATCGCCGGGCGCGGCCGGTCGGCGGCGAAGGTGAAGCTTCCCGAGCGCTTCGAGCAAGCGATCGACCGCGCCGCGATGAAGTCGGGCGCGGCCGGCACCGACGCCTATCTCGCCGAGTGGCGCAAGGAGACGGTGCCCCTGCCCGACGGCGAGGATGCGGCGGCCGCCGCGGCCAGGATCGCGGCGGACTACGACCCCGAGCGCGTGAAGGCGCTCATCGACAACGACGGCTGGGCATGAGGAAACCGACATGGCGCTCCTGAACTTCCGCCGTCCCGCCGCCGAGCCCGACACCGGCGGCCTCGGTGCCTTCCTCAATGGCTTCTCCATCGAGGTCATGCCGCGCACCGCCGCCGCGATCCCGGACTTCCGCCCGCTGCTGCCGGCGGGCACGCGGGTCTACGTGGCGCATCTCGACGGCACCCTGATCGACGACATGGTGGCGACGGCACGGCGGCTGACCGACGAGGGCTTCGTGGCGATGCCGCATATCCCCGCGCGAAGCATCCCCGACCGCGCCACGCTGGCGCTCTGGCTGCGCCGCTACCGCGAGGAGGCGGGCGTCGCCGAGGCGCTGGTGCTCGCGGGCGGCATCTCGACGCCGCGCGGCGAGTTCGCCACGTCGATGGACCTGCTCTCGACGGGCCTCTTCGACGGCTTCCGCCGGATCCATGTCGCGGGCCATCCCGAGGGCAGCCGCGACATCGACCCTTCGGGCGGCGAGCGCGAGGCGATGGCGGCGCTCGCCTGGAAGCAGGCCTACGCCGAACGCAGCGATGCGAAGATGGCGATCGCGACGCAGTTCGTGTTCGAGGCGGGCCCGGTGATCGACTGGGCCGGGCGCATCGCCGCCGCGGGCATCGAGCTGCCCGTGCATGTCGGCATCGCGGGGCCGGCGAAGCTGCAGACGCTCCTCAAGTTCGCCATCGCCTGCGGCGTCGGCCCGTCGCTCCGGGTGCTGCAGAAGCGCGCCCGCGATGTGACGAAGCTGATCCAGCCCTTCGAGCCCACGGCGGTCGCGGCCGGGCTCGCCGCGGGAAGCGCCACGGCTCCGAACATCGCGGGGCTGCACGTGTTCCCGCTCGGCGGCATCGCCGCAAGCGTCGCCTGGACCGCCCGCCACGGCGCGCGCGCGGCGGCGGCGGCACCCGCATGACCCGCACCGTCCTCGAGTCGAGGACCCGCACCGTCGTCATCGGCTTCGACGAGCCGTTCTGCGTCATCGGCGAACGCATCAACCCCACGGGGCGCAAGAAGCTCGCAGCCGAGCTCGAGGCCGGCGACTACGGCACCGTCGCGCGCGACGCCGTGGAGCAGGTCGCCTGCGGCGCGATGGTGCTCGATGTGAACGCGGGCGTCGTCTACAACTCGAATCCCGACCCCAACGAGACCGAGCCGCCGCTGATGCGGGCGCTCATCGAGCTGGTGCAGGGCCTCGTCGACGTGCCGCTCTGCATCGACAGCTCGGTGCCGGGCGCGCTCGAGGCCGGGCTCGGCGCCTGCGCGGGCCGGCCGCTCCTCAACTCCGTGACCGGCGAGGAGGAGCGGCTCGAGCGCGTGCTGCCGCTCGTGAAGAAGTACAACGTGCCCGTGGTGGCGATCTCGAACGACGACACCGGCATCTCGATGGACCCGGAGGTGCGCTTCGCGGTGGCGAAGAAGATCGTCGAGCGCGCGGCGGACTTCGGCATCCCGGCGCACGACATCGTGGTCGACCCGCTGGTGATGCCCGTGGGCGCGCTCGCCTCGGCGGGGCGGCAGGTGTTCACGCTGGTGCGGCGGCTGCGCGACGAGCTCGGCGTCAACACGACGTGCGGCGCGTCGAACATCAGCTTCGGTCTGCC
This sequence comes from Paracoccaceae bacterium, assembly GCA_965219015.1. Taxonomy (GTDB): domain Bacteria; phylum Pseudomonadota; class Alphaproteobacteria; order Rhodobacterales; family Rhodobacteraceae; genus CBDCNH01. The sequence goes on along the minus strand of CBDCNH010000003.1, from coordinate 14,284 downwards.
GCAGCGGCACGGGATCAACGCCGCATTCCTGCCGATGGCGATCGGCGCGGGGATGACGAGCGCGATCATGAACCCGCTGCGCGCCGCCGAGATGGAGGCGATCCGGGCGGCGAACTTCCTGATGGACCACGACGCCAACGGCTCGGCCTGGATCCGCTTCGCGCGCGTGCTCGACGCGGTGGCGGCGGGGCAGAGCTTCGGCGAGGCCTCCGCCGCGGCGGCATCCGCGGGCGGCGCGCGCGGCGGGCGCAGCGGCGGGCGCGCGGGGCGCCAGCGCGGGTGACGTCCGGGGCCGGGCGGTCCTGGCGCGCGGCGGGCAGGACGGCGCTGCGGCTCGCGGCGCTCGCGGGCCTGGCCTGGGGCGCCCACCGGGCGCTCACCTGGGCCTCCGCGCTGGCGGATGCCACGGGCGGGCGGGCGGCGCTGATGCTCGACGGCGCGACGGCGGCCCTGCTCGTGGTCTACGCGCTCCTCATCGCCCTGCCTTTCGTGCCGGGGGTGGAGATCGGCATCGCCATCCTCGTCCTCCACGGCCCGTCGGCGGCGCCCCCGGTCTACGTCGCGACCCTCGCGGGGCTCTCGATGGCCTATGCCTCGGGCCGCTGGCTCTCCCCCGCGGTCCTCGCGCGCGCGCTGAGCGACCTGCGGCTTCGGCGTGCCGCGGCAGAGGTCGTGCGGCTCGCGGCGATGAGCCCGGAAGACCGCGTGCGGTCGGTGGCGGCGGTGCTCCCCGCCCGCTTCGGCGGTCCGGCCCTCCAGCTCCGCTACGTGGCGCTCGCGCTCGCGGTCAACCTCCCCGGCACCGCGATCGTGGGTGGCGGCGGCGGCATCCTGCTCGCCGCCGGGTTCAGCCGCATGTTCGCGCCCGTCCCCACCCTCGCGACGCTGGCGCTCGCGGTGCTGCCGGTGCCGCTCGGGGTCTGGCTCTACGGCGCGCGGTGGGTGACGTGAGCGTGGCTTGGCGCGGTCCCTCAAGCCGGCTACTGAGCGGCGTGGTAGAGAATGCTCCAGCCCGGCCCATCGCGCGCCCGATGGTTCCTCGCGATCCCGACGAGGCGCACCGCGCCGCGACGCAGCTCGAGCTGTTCTTCGACCTCGTCATCGTCATCGCAGTCGCGAACCTGACCACGTCTCTGCACCATGCTATCGCCGGAGGGCATGGAGCCGCCGCCCTACCGGCGTTCGCGTTCCTCTTCGTCGGCACCTGGTGGGCGTGGATGAACTTCACCTGGTTCGCCTCGGCCTTCGACACCGACGACGCGCCCTACCGCGCGACCGTCGCCGTCATCATGGGCGGCGCGCTCCTTTTCGCCGCCGGCATCGGGCACATCTTCGCCACGCTCGACTTTTCGTGGGGCCTCTGGGGCTGGGTCGTCATGCGGCTCGGCATGATCGCGCTGTGGCTGCGCGCCGCCCGCGCGAGCCCCGCCCTGCGGACGACCGCGCTCGTCTACGCGGGCGGCATCCTCGCGGCGCAGCTCGGCTGGGCCTGGCTGGTGCTGGCCGGCCCCGCGCCCGGCGGTGCGGCGTTCTTCGCCGCCGTCGTCGCGATCAACGCGGTCGAGCTGTCGGTGCCGCTCGCCGCCGAGCGGTTCGGCCGGACGCCGTGGCACCGGGCGCACATAATCGAGCGCTACGGGCTCTTCACCATCATCGTGCTCGGCGAAGTGCTGCTCTCGATCGCGGCGGCCTTCGCGGCGCTCTACGAGCGCGCGCCCGACGAGGCGCATCCCGCGAGCGGCGTCGCGGCCTTCGCGACCGTGTTCGCGGTCTGGTGGCTCTACTTCACCGACGCCGACCGGCATCTCGCGACGAGCCGCGACGCCGGCTCCTTCGGCTGGGGGTACGGCCACGTCCTGCTCTTCGCTGCACTCGCGGTCCTTGGCGCGGGCCTCGCGGCGGGTTTCGAGGGCGCGGCGGGCGCGGGCGCGACCTACGCGGGCGGCGGGCTCGCGGCGGCGCTGCTGGCGCTCTGGGCCGTGCGCGACCGCGTCATCACCCGCGGCCTGCGCCGCGCCGCGCTGCCGGCGGGCGCGGTTGCCGTCGCCGCGGCGACGCTGGCGGCCCCGTCGATCGGGCTCTTCGCCGCGCTTGCGGTGCTGACGCTGGCGGCGCGGGTGCTCATCCCCGAGGCGGCCGCGGCGGTGGCCGCGTCATGAAGGATGCTCCCGAGGATGCCCCCGTGACCGAGCCCCTGGTGATCTTCATGCCCTCGGGCAAGCGCGGCCGGGTGCCGCCCGGCACCACGGTGCTCGCCGCCGCGCGGCGGCTCGGGGTCGATCTCGACAGCGTCTGCGGCGGGCGCGGCATCTGCTCGCGCTGCCAGGTCAGCCCCGGCGTCGGCGCGTTCCCGAAGCACGGGCTCACCGTGGCGGCGGACGCGCTCTCGCCCTGGAACGCGGTCGAGGCGCGCTACGACAGCGTGCGGGGGCTGGCGCCGGGGCGGCGGCTCGGCTGCCAGGCGGCGATCCTCGCCGACGCGGTGATCGACGTGCCGGCGACGAGCCAGGTGCATCGCCAGGTGGTCCGCAAGGAGGCCGCCGCGGTGGCGATGGCGATGGACCCCGCGACGCGGCTCCACTACGTCACCGTCGCCGAGCCCGACATGCACGCGCCCACGGGCGACTTCGAGCGGCTGGCGCAGGCGCTGGCCGAGCAGTGGGACGCGGCGGGCGCGGTGGCGGGGCTGCCGGTGCTCGCCAAATTGCAGCGCGTGCTGCGGGCGGGCAACTGGGCGGTGACGGTGGCGCTCTACCGCGCGGCGGAGGGCGCGGCACCCGAGATCCTCGACCTCTGGCCCGGGCTCCATGAGGCGGGCATCTTCGGGCTCGCCATCGACCTCGGCTCGACCACCATCGCGGCGCATCTGGTGGACCTCGGCGACGGCGCGGTGCGGGCCTCGGCGGGGGTGATGAACCCGCAGATCCGCTTCGGCGAGGATCTGATGAGCCGCGTCAGCTACGCGATGATGAACGCGGGCGGCGCGGCGGAGATGACCGCGGTGGTCCGCGCGGCGCTGGGCGACCTCGCGGCGGCGGTGGCGGCGGAGGCGGGCGTGGCGCCCGAGCTGATCCTCGAGGCGGTGATCGTCGGCAACCCGATCATGCACCACCTCCTCCTCGGCATCGACCCGGTCGAGCTCGGCCAGGCGCCGTTCGCGCTGGCGCGGTCCGACGCGCTGCACCTCGCCGCGGCGGAGATCGGGCTCGGTGGCGTGAACCCGTCCGCCCGCGCCTATGTGCTGCCCTGCATCGCGGGCCATGTCGGCGCAGACGCCGCCGCGGTGGCGCTCGCCGAGGCGCCCGAGCGGTCGGACGACCTCGTGCTCATCGTCGACGTTGGCACCAACGCGGAGATCCTCCTCGGCGACCGCGCGGGCGTGCTCGCCTGCTCCTCTCCGACCGGCCCCGCCTTCGAGGGCGCGCAGATCTCCGCGGGCCAGCGCGCCGCCCCCGGCGCCATCGAGCGCGTCGCGATCGACCCCCTGACCAAGGAGCCGCGCTTCCGCGTCATCGGTTCGGAGCTCTGGTCCGACGATCCGGGCTTCGCCGCGGCGGTCGCAGGCACCGGCGTCAGCGGCATCTGCGGCTCGGGCATCATCGAGGCGGTGGCCGAGATGCGGATGGCGGGGCTCCTCGACGCCTCGGGCCTGATCGGCTCGGCGGCGCAGACGGGGAGCGCGCGCTGCCTGCCGACCGGCCGGACGCACAGCTATCTCCTGCACGACGGCAGCGCCGCGGGCGGCCCGGTGATCGCGGTCACGCAGAACGACGTGCGGGCGATTCAACTCGCGAAATCAGCGCTCTATGCAGGCGCGCGGCTCCTGATGGACGCCCGCGGCGTGGACCGGGTGGACCGCATCGTGCTCGCGGGGGCGTTCGGCGCGCATATCTCGCCGAAGCACGCCATGGTGCTCGGGATGATCCCGGACGCCGCGCTTGACAAGGTCCGCTCCGCCGGAAACGCTGCCGGCACGGGGGCGCGGATGGCGCTCTGCAGCCGCGCCGCCCGGGCCGCCATCGAGACGACGGTGCGGCGCATCCGCAAGGTCGAGACCGCGATCGAGCCGCGATTCCAGGAGCATTTCGTCAATGCCAACGCCATTCCCCACGCCACCGACCCTTTTCCCGAGCTCGGTCGCGTCGTGGACCTCCCCGCCCCGTCGTTCAACGCAGGTGACGGGCGACGCCGGCGGCGCTGAATGGACGTGATGGACGACGATCCCGTAGGCGCGCTCCTCACCCGGGTCGCGGGCCAGGACCGTGCGGCATTTCGTGACCTTTACAGCGCCAGTTCGGCGAAACTCTTCGGCGTCTGCCTTCGTATCCTCGGCACGAGAGCTGAGGCAGAAGACGCACTGCAGGAGGTATTCACCCGCGTCTGGATCCGCGCCGCGAAGTTCGAGGCCGGCAAGGGACGCGGCATGACCTGGATGATCGCCATCGCCAGGAACCATGCGATCGATCTGTGCCGGGCCCGTCCCCGGATGCGGCCGGAGGGCGAGGACGCCCTGTCGGTCGTGCCGGACGAGAAGCCCGGACCCGAGGCGGTGCTGGCCGCACGGGGAGAAGCGCAGCGGATCGCTGACTGTTTCAATACGCTGGAGGCGGACCGCGCCGCGGCCGTGAAGGGGGCATATCTGAACGGGCACTCCTACCAGGAGCTCGCCCATACCTTTGACGTTCCGCTCAACACCATGCGTACGTGGCTGCGGCGGGGCCTTTTGAAGTTGAAAGAGTGCCTTGACCAATGACCCAGTTCCCCGACGTGCCCCCTGCCGGACCCTTTGACGAAGACAACATCGACGCGGCCGAGTACGTCGTGGGCACCCTGCCCTACGAGGCCCGGCTCGCCTTCGAGGCCCGCTTCCGCGGCGAGCCGCGGCTCCTGGCGCTGGCGGATGCCTGGGTGCGCCGGCTCGCGCCCCTCAACGACGAATATGCGCTCGTCGCGGCGCCCGATCTCATGCCGCGCATCGAGGCGCGCCTCTTTGGGACCGCGGCGCGGCCGGGGTTCCTCGGCCGCCTCGGTGGGCTGATCGGCGGCGCGCTTGCCGGCGCGGTCGCGGTCGCGGCGGTGCTGGTGGCGGTGCTCCTCGTCAACCCGCCTGCGACGCCCCCGGGACCGACGGCGGTCCTCGCGGCGGAGGGCTCGGCGCTCGTGTTCAACGCGCGCTACGACCCCGCCGCGCGCGCCATCGTCGTGGAGCGGACGGCGGGCGACCCGGCCCCGGACGGCCGCGACTACGAGCTCTGGACCATCGGCGCCTCGGGGACGCCGGTCGCCGTCGGGGTCATCCGCGGCGACGTGGCCACGCGGCCGCTTGACACGCTCCCGCCCGGCACGACGCTCGCCGTCAGCCTCGAGGCCGCCGGCGGCTCGACCACCGGCGCGCCGGCCGAGGTGCTCGTGACCGGAGTCGTCGGAAGCTGATCGGCAGCGGCTGCAACCACACGTTGCGACCGCTGCTGAAACTTCCGGGAAACACCTTCCGTAAGTCTTGCCATCGGAGGACATGATCCTCCGGCCAGAAACCGGGAGAGACCCATGACCATCCAAGCCAACCTGAGCCGTAGCGTCGCGCTCGCGACGTTCCTCTGCGGCGCCGCGCTGGCGGGCCCGAGCTTCGCCGCGAACCCCGAAGTGGGCGGCGCGCCGATGCTCGCCGAGAAGAACATCATCGAGAACGCGGTGAACTCGAAGGACCACACCACGCTCGTCGCCGCCGTGAAGGCCGCGGGGCTCGTCGAGACGCTCGAAGGCGCCGGCCCGTTCACCGTGTTCGCGCCTACGAACGAAGCGTTCGAGAAGCTGCCCGCCGGCACGGTCGAAACGCTTTTGAAGCCCGAAAACAAGGACATGCTGGTCAAGATCCTGACCTGCCACGTCGTCGGCGCGGACGCCATGTCCACCGACATCCTGGGCATGATCAAGGACGACGGCGGCGCGCACATGGTGCCGACGCTCGGCGGCTGCATGCTGAAGGCGACCACGGCCGACGGCAAGATCATGCTCGAGGACGAGATGGGCGACGTGGCCACCGTGACCATCGCCGACGTCGAGCAGTCCAACGGCGTGATCCACGTCATCGACACGGTCATGCTCCCCAAGGAGTGACCCGCCGCCATCCGCCGTCCATGTGCCGTATCGGACGGCGGCAAGCCCGGCGCGCGACCCTCACACCCCGCGCCGGGCGCGTTATCCACCCCTTGATCTTTCCGAGTTCACCTCGTGTAGTACACAACTGGAGATTGAAATGCATACTTACCTGAAATGCGCGGCCCTGGCCGCCTCGCTCGCCCTCACCCCGGCCCTCGCCTTCGCGGCGGAGAACCCGATGGTCGGCGGCGCACCGATGTTCGCGGAGAAGAACATCGTCGAGAACGCGGTCAACTCGAAGGACCACACCACGCTCGTCGCCGCCGTGCAGGCCGCCGGCCTCGCCGACACGCTGATGGGCCCGGGCCCGTTCACCGTCTTCGCGCCGACCAACGATGCCTTCGCGAAGCTCCCCGCCGGCACGGTGGACACGCTCCTCAAGCCCGAGAACAAGCCGATGCTGACGAAGATCCTGACCGCGCACGTCGTGGCGGGCAAGCTCACCGGCGCCGAGATCATGCGCCGCGCCAAGGCGTCGAAGGACGGCTTCTTCAACATGGAGACCGTCTCCGGCGACGCGCTCTCGGCCCAGGTCAAGGGCTCCAACCTCTACATCCTCGACGAGATGGGCCACGCCTCGAAGGTCACGATCGCCGACGTCAACCAGTCGAACGGCGTGATCCACGTCGTCGACACCGTGCTTCTGCCCCGGTAACCGTCCCCACCAGCATTGGGGCAGAGGGGGCCGTCCTGCTCGCAGGGCGGCCTTTTGCCATGCCGGTGCCGGCGCATCCGGGACCCGCGCGCGGTGCAGCCTCCGGCGACCCCGGACGGAACGAACCGGGCTCGGGATGGCGCAGAGCGCGAGCCAGGACACCGCCGTCCGGGCCACGGCCACCGCCCAGTCGCTCAAGCCGAAGGTCAGCACGTGGAGGGCGAGCGCCGCGTGCCGGCGACGTCAGCGCCACATCCGCCGGACCGCAACGGACGTGGCGGCGATCACCGCGACGCAGACGGTGCGACCCCCGCGCCGCCTGCCGCGCCGCCGCTTCGGTCTCCAGCCGCGGCCCGAGCCAGAACGCCTCTTGATCGCGCATCACCGGACCGTACCGAACGCTGCAATGGTCGTAACCCTGCCCGAGAGCCTTGCGCGCCGTTGCACCGAAAAGCGCCGCCGCGCAGCCCGGAAGCGACGCACGGCGAGGTCTATCCGGGTGCCGGATCGTCCGGGAACAGCCCGCGGCGCAATTTCCAGTGGGCGCGGACGGAGTTGACCAGCAGCATGACACCGATCGCCCAGAAGGCGATCGCCAAGGGGGAGAGTGTGCCTTCGCGGAACTGCAGCGGGAGCCTCGCGATGGAGAGCAACAAGAGCGCGATGGACGAGAAGAAGCCCCTTCGCATGAAGACGCGCCAGGTCAGGACGCAGACTACGATGGCGAGGCCACCGTCAAAGAGAAGGGCGGGCCACGCACCGGGAACGATCTGCGGACCGGCGAGGAGCACCACAACCACCAAGCCGACGATCCCGATGATGCTCGGCACGGCGCCGGCTCTGGCGTAGGCGCGGGCCGAAGCTCTTGTGGTGAGCTTCGGCCAGATCACTTGCCGGATCGAAGCGGGGCGTTCGTCACTCATGCCCGTGTCACTTTCGCCTCTGCCTCGACCGCACCCGTCGCCTTTTCCACGACAATCCTTGCGAAACCGAAAAGATGGCTGGCGCTCGCCACGGCGGCGACCGCAGCCACCGATCTCTCCGAGCCTTCCGGCCCTCAAGGTCCTGCCCGTCCGCCCGCGAATAGCCGCTTGCCGGGCACGCGCCGGGTTGCTACCCATCATGTGCCGCGGGTGTAGCTCAATGGCAGAGCAGAAGCTTCCCAAGCTTACGACGAGGGTTCGATTCCCTTCACCCGCTCCAAAGTCTCCAATTTATAAGGGGCATCGCGTTAAAGCCATTTGTAATTCGCGCGGGGATTAGTTGTATGGTTATGCGGAAAAAGAGTGGCGGGCTTACAACTTCGGAAAAGGCCATCGTTAAGGCTCTCCTCGCCAAGGGATGGCGCAATCAAGATATTCAGGCTATTGTAAACATTGGCCGAGACGCGACCATAAACAGTGGGCGGATAACCGGCGTCAAACAAGACTCTTCAATCATTGCTGCAAGCGACGAGGAAGTTGAATTCTTTAAGATTAAGAAGGACTCGTACGATCAGAAAACCGGATTGAATCTTTATGACGATGAGCGTCTTATTCGCGCACGAGAGGCTATAGTACTTGCCGTTCAGATATTCAATAGTCCCGCACTTCGTTTCAAGACCGAGGTCTTTGCAATCCTTGCCAACGTGGCCTGGACATACCTCCTTCACGAATTCTATAATCGCAAAAGTATTAATATTATTGATGACGCTGGATTTTCGCTGTCTTTGAGCCAAATGCTTAAGCGAAACGATAATCCGTTATCCAAAGGTGTAAAAGATAATCTTACTAGCCTGAAGACACTGCGTGACGAAGTCGAGCATAAGTTGCTTGGACGAGCTGACGCTCGATGGCTGAGTCTGTTCCAAGCCTGTTGCTTGAATTTTGACAAGACGATCTGCGACTTATTTGGCGAGCGACTAACGCTCTCGCATGAGATTTCCTTTGCTCTGCAATTTGCTAGCATGGAAATTGAACAGATTTCAATGCTCAATAATTATGCGGTTCCCGCTCATATTAAAGCAATTGATGCGCGCTTAACCGGCAGCATGACTGACGCGGAAATTAACGATCTTGAATATCAATTTCGCGTAATTTACACGCTGGACGCCGTCACGAAGTCACGCGCTCACTTCCAGTTCTTTCGGCCTGACTCAGCAGAGGGCAAGGCCATTCATAATGTTCTTGTCCAAGATAGGTTGGCCGACGATCTATACCCGCATAGGCCAAAGGAAGTCGTTGCACTTGTTCAGCAAAGTTCCGGCAAAAAATTTACCTCACGCAATCACACACAAGCATGGCGCCAGTTTAATGTACGTCCACGCAAAGGCGTGCAACAGCCGGATCAGACAAATCGGAAATACTGTGTATATCATACGACCTACAAAGCTTATACATATTCTAAGATATGGGTAGAGTTACTTACTTCCGAAGTCAACGATGCCTTTAAGTTTGCCGCCCTAAAGAGCTACAGAATTTGATGCCACCAAATCCAAATTGCTACAACTGTAGATCATATTAAATAGTTACCTTTATCCCACTCCACCGCCCTACCCCATCACCTCCCGCACCAGCATCCGCGTCGAGCCGTCCTTGGCGTCGGCGCTCGCCTTGCCCTCGAGGATCGGGGTCAGTGCCACGGCGAGTTCCTTGCCGAGCTCGACGCCCCACTGGTCGTAGCTGTTGATGCCGAGGATCGTGCCTTCGACGAACACGCGGTGCTCGTAGAGCGCCACGATGCGGCCGAGCGTGTCCGGCGTCAGCATCGGGTAGAGGAGCGTCGTCGAGGGCCGGTTGCCGGGAAAGACGCGGTGGCGGGCCTGGCGCTCGGCCACGGCGCCCTCGAGCCCGCGGTCGGCCATCAGCTTCAGCGCCGTCTCGAAAGGCCGGCCGCGCATCAGCGCCTCGGACTGCGCGAGGCAGTTGGCGGCGAGGAGCCGGTGCTGGTGCGCGAGGTCGGGCTCGTGGCCGCGCGCCGCGAGCATGAACTCGCAGGGGATCACGCGCGTGCCCTGGTGGATGAGCTGGTAGAACGCATGCTGCCCGTTGGTGCCGGGCTCGCCCCAGACCACCGGGCCGGAGTTCTCCGTCAGCGTCGTGCCGTCCATCGCCACGCGCTTGCCGTTCGATTCCATCTCGAGCTGCTGCAGGTAGGCGGGCAGGCGCAGGAGGCGCTGGTCGTAGGGGAGCACGGCGCGGGTGGCATGGCCGCAGATCTGGTTGTGCCAGTAGCCGACGAGGCCGAGGAGCACCGGCAGGTTCGCCTCGAACGGCGTCTCGCGGAAGTGCCGGTCCATCGCGGCGCCGCCGGCGAGGAAGGCGCGGAAGTCGGCGGGCCCGACGGCGAGGAGGATCGAGAGCCCGATCGGCCCCCAGAGCGAATAGCGCCCGCCGACCCAGTCCTCGAAGCCGAAGACGCGGGCCTCGTCGATGCCGAAGGCGGAGGTCTTGGCGACGGCGGAGGAGACGGCGGCGAACTGCGCGGCGGGGTCGGCGACGGTCCGCGCCATCCAGGCGCGCGCGGTCTCGGCGTTGGTCATCGTCTCGATCGTGGTGAAGGTCTTGGAGGCGACGATCACCAGCGTCGTCGCGGGGTCGAGGCCCGCGAGCGTGTCGTGGATGTGCGCGCCATCGACGTTCGAGACGAAATGCGTGCGCGGCCCGTCGTGGTAGGGCGCGAGCGCGAGGCAGGCCATCGCGGGCCCGAGGTCCGAGCCGCCGATGCCGATGTTGACCACGTCGGTGATTGGGCCGCCCTGCCCCGCGAAGGCACCCGAGCGCACCGCCTCGGCGAAGGCCTCCATGCGCCCGAGCGTCTCGCGGACGCCGGGCATCACGTCGCGGCCGTCGACCTCGACGGCGCCGTCGAGGTTGCGAAGCGCCGTGTGGAGGACCGCGCGGCCCTCGGTCTCGTTGATCTTGGCGCCCCCGAACATCGCGTCGCGCCGGGCGGCGACGCCCGCCTCCTCGGCGAGGCGGAGGAGGAGCGCGCGGGTCTCGGCGTCGATGTTGGTCTTCGAGTAGTCGAAGAGCATGTCGCCCTGCCGCGCGGAGAAGTCCTCCGCGCGGGCGTCGTCGAAGAGGTCGAGGATCGCGCGGTCCTCGGTGGCGCGGGCGCGGGCGGCGAGGTCGTCGCGGGTGGTCATGGCATGTCCTCTCAGGCGGCCCAATGGACCGTGGCATTGGCCCAGACCGTGCGGATCGGCGCCTCGATGGGGTCGAGCCCGCGCGCGCGGTCGAGCGCCGCGCGCTTCTCGGGGCCGGTGATGAGGACGTGCGTGCTCATCGCGGCGCGCAGGACCGGGGCTGTGACGGTGACGCGCGGCTCGCCGGCGGCCTCGGCGCGCAAGGCCATCAGCGGCGGCGCGTCCGCGCTCAGGGCGTCGGCGAGCCGGTCGGCGCCGGGGAAGAGCGAGGCGGTGTGCATGTCGTCGCCCATCCCGAGCATCAGCACCGAGATCGGCAGGTGCCCGTCGAGCCCCGCGACGAGCCCCTCCAGCGCGTCCTCGGGTTCGGGCGCATCGGCGTAGAGCGGGAGCAACGTCGCGGCCTCGGCCCGGCCGACGAGGAGCCGCTCGCGCAGCGTCCGCGTGTTCGACCGTTCGGACGTCTCGGGCACCCAGCGCTCGTCGTTGAGCATGACGAACACCCGCGACCAGTCGAGGTCCACGCCCGACAGGATGTCGTAGACCGGCGCGGGCGTGCGGCCGCCCGGCAGGCAGACGGTGGCGCTCGGGTGCAGGCGCAGGCAGCTCCCGATCTCGCTCGCGAGGACGTTCGCGACCTGCATCATCATCAGCTCGCGGTCGGGGTACTCGACGAGGTTCATTCCCGGATCTCGCGCCAGCGGCGGCCGTCGCGGTGCAGGAGCATCAGCGCGTCCTCCGGGCCGGAGGCGCCGGGGTCGTAGCCGCGGGGCCGGTCGCCGCGCGCCTCCCAGCCCGCGATGATCGGGTCGGTCCAGGCCCAGGCCGCCTCGACCTCGTCGCCGCGCATGAAGAGCGTCTGGTTGCCGCGGATCACGTCCATGATGAGCCGCTCGTAGGCGTCGGGGATGTCGGTGCCCTCCTCGCCCAGGGCCTCGGCGAACGACATGTCGAGCGGCACCTGCACGAGCCGCATCCCCCCCGGCCCCGGCTCCTTGATCATCACCGTGAGGTCCATGCCCTCGTTGGGCTGCAGCCGGATTACCAGCGTGTTGGCCTTCCAGGCCTCCTCGTGCTCGAAGATCGAGTGCGGCGGCTCCTTGAACACGACCGCGATCTCGGAGGCCCGCGCGCGCAGCTTCTTGCCGGTGCGGAGGTAGAACGGCGTCCCCGCCCAGCGCCAGTTCGACACGCTCGCCTTGATCGCGATGAAGCTCTCGGTGCGCGACTGCTGGTTCTCCACGTCGTCGAGATAGCTGCCCTCCTCGACCTGGCCCTTCGCGCGGTGCAAGGGGTGCTTCGCGCGCCCGTTGCCGTGGCTGCCGAGGTACTGGCCGCGCACGATGTCCTCGGCGCGCACGGGATCGAGCGCGCGGATCACCTTCAGCTTCTCGTCGCGCACCGCGTCGGCCTCGAACATGTTCGGCGGCTCCATCGCGATCAGGCACAAAAGCTGCATCATGTGGTTCTGCACCATGTCGCGCATCGCGCCCGAGGTGTCGTAGTAGCCGCCCCGCCCGCCGACGCCGACGGTCTCGGCCACGGTGATCTGCACGTGGTCGACGTACTGCGACTTCCAGAGCGGCTCGAAGAGGATGTTGGCGAAACGCACCGCCATCAGGTTCTGCACCGTCTCCTTCCCGAGGTAGTGGTCGATGCGGTAGATCTGGTGCTCGTCGAAATGCGCGGCGAGGACGGCGTTGAGCGCCTGCGCCGAGGCGAGGTCGCGGCCGAACGGCTTCTCGACCACGATGCGCGCGCGCTCGTCGGCGATGTGGTGGGTGTGGAGCCGCTCCGCGAGGTCGCCGAAGAGCGAGGGCGCGACCGAGAAGTAGAACGCCTTGATGACGCCGGGCCGGATCGCCTTCGCGAGCGCGTCCCAGCCGCCGTCGCCCTTCGCGTCGATGGCGATGTAGCTCAAGTGCTTGACGAAGGCCTCGATGCGCTCCGCCTCGCGCTTGCCGGGGCTCACGAACTCCGCGATCGCGTCGCGGGCGAAGGCGCGGTACTCGTCGTCGGTCATCGCCGAACGTGCCGCGCCGATGATGCGGATCTCCTCGGGCGCCTGGCCCGCGACGAAGCGGCGGTAGAGGCCGGGCAGGATCTTGCGGCGGGCGAGGTCGCCCGAGCCGCCGAAGATCACGAGGTCGAACGGCTCGACCGGGATGACACGCGAAACCATCTTTCTCTCCCGCCGGGATGCGGGGGGCACCCTAGCAGCCCGCCCGCGACCGGCAAGGGCCGGCGCCCCGACGGATCAGGCCTCGAGCTCGGCGTCCCAGTAGAGGAAGTCGAGCCAGCTGTCGTGCAGGTGGTTCGGCGGGAACTTGCGGCCCTGGTTCTGCATCGCCTCGGGCGAGGGCTGCCGCGGCGGCTTCCGGAGCCCGAAGCCCACCTGCTTCAGCGTGCGCGAGCCCTTCTTGAGGTTGCAGGGCGAGCACGCCGCGACCACGTTCTCCCAGCTCGTGATGCCGCCCCGCGAGCGCGGCACCACATGGTCGAACGTCAGGTCGCCCCGCGCGCCGCAATACTGGCAGCAGAACTCGTCGCGGAGGAAGAGGTTGAAGCGGGTGAAGGCGACGCGCTTCTGCGGCCGGACGTACTCCTTCAGGACCACGACCGAGGGCACGCGGATCTCCGTGGTCGGGCTGCGGACCACGGCGTCGTATTCGGCGATGATCGTCACGCGGTCCAGGAAGGCGGCCTTCACCGCCTCCTGCCAGGGCCAGAGCGACAGCGGATAGTAGCTGAGCGGCCGGTAGTCGGCGTTGAGGACAAGTGCGGGGTGATGCCGGAGGACCGCCGGTTCGCGTACGAATGTCGTCCTGAAGTCGCCGTCCATGCCGCCGCTCCTGCCTCTCGGGGGGGACTATATATCGCGCCCCGGACCGCACAAGCCCCGTGCCTTAGCGTTGGAGCCGCACTCGCCTTACCGTGATTGCGCTACGCCCTCATGACAGCCGGGCTGCGAGGAACGCCGCCGCCCGCGCAAGCCCGTCGGGGGCGATGCCGTGCGCGGTGCCGGGACTCGTCATCGCCTCGACCGCGAAGCCCGCCGCGCGGAGCCCCCCTTCCGCCTCCGCCAGGTGAAAGGGCAGCACCACCCGGTCGGCGGTGCCGTGGACGAGCAGCACTGGCGGGCGTGTGCGCGCCTCCGCCTCGAGCCGCTCGGGCAGGAGGAGCCGCCCGGAGAACCCGGCGACCCCCGCCAGCGCCTCCCCGCGGCGGGGCGCCACGTGCAGCGCCATCATCGTGCCCTGCGAGAAGCCGAGGAGCGCCGTGCGCGCGGCGGGCACGCCCGTCGTAGCGGCCAGCGCGTCGAGGAAGCCGTCGAGGTCCGCCGC
>CBDCNH010000002.1:0-66509 GCA_965219015.1 Paracoccaceae bacterium | reverse complement strand
GCGCAACACCGCCCCCGCGATCCTGGCGGCGGCGCTCCTCATCGCCGCCGGCCCGAGCGCAGACGCAGGCCCAGACGCGGGCCCAGATGCGGGTCCAGACGCGCTGATGCTGGTGGCGCCGTCCGATCACCTGATCGCCGACCCCGCGGCCTTCCGCGCCGCCCTCCGCGCCGGCATCCCCGCGGCGGAGGCGGGCCGCCTCGTGACCTTCGGCATCGCGCCCGACCGGGCCGAGACCGGCTACGGCTGGCTCGAATGCGACGCCTCGGCCGCCGTCGCGGACCTCGTCCGCTTCGTCGAGAAACCGGATGCCGCGGCGGCGGCGGCGATGCTCGGCTCCGGCCGGCATCTCTGGAACGCGGGCATCTTCCTCGCCCGCGTGCGCGACATGCTGGCCGCGTTCGACACCCATGCGCCGGAGTTCGGGCCCTTCGTCCGGGCCGCCATCGCCGCGGCGCGCGAGGATCTGGGCTTCCTCCGGCTCGGGGCGGCCTACGCCGACGCGCCCCCGGTCTCGATCGACTACGCGGTGATGGAGCGGGCGGCGGCCGTCTCCGGGGCCGTCTCGGTGGTCCCGACGCGCGCGGGCTGGTCCGACCTCGGCGCCTGGGACGCGCTCTGGGCGGCGAGCCCGCGCGACGGCGACGGCGTGGCGCTCGCGGGCGAGGCGACCGCGATCGGCTGCCGCGACACGCTCCTCAGATCCGAGGTGCCGGGGCTGCGGCTCGTCGGGCTCGGGCTCGACGGCGTCGTCGCGGTCGCGATGCGCGACGCGGTGCTGGTGGCCGGCATGGGCGCCGCGCAGTCGGTGCGCGACGTGGTGGCGGCGCTCAAGGCGGACGGGGTCGCGCAGGCGGAGGAGTACCCCCGCTTCCACCGGCCCTGGGGCTGGTACGAGACGCTCTGCCTCGGCACCCGCTTCCAGGTCAAGCGCATCATGGTGCATCCGGGCGGGGTGCTCAGCCTGCAGAGCCACATGCACCGCGCCGAGCACTGGGTCGTGGTGGCGGGGACGGCGCGGATCACGGTCGGCGAGGGGGCGGGGGGCGAGGGGGCGAGAGGCGACGGGGCGGGGGGCGGAGGAGCGGGGGGCCGCGTCGAGCTTCTCACCGAGAACCAGTCGGTCTACATCCCGCTCGGGACCGTCCACCGGATGGAGAACCCCGGCCGGGTGCCGATGTACCTCATCGAGGTGCAGACCGGCAGCTATCTCGGCGAGGACGACATCGTGCGGCTCGAGGACGCCTATGACCGAAGCTGAACCGTTCCGCCGCGAAACCGCACCGTTCGCGACCCCGCGCCGCGTGCTCATCGTCGTCGAGAACCTGCCCGTGCCGCTCGACCGGCGGGTCTGGCTCGAGGCGACGACGCTCGTGGCGCACGGCTACGAGGTCAGCGTGATCTGCCCGATGGGGCGGGGCTGGACCGAGCCCTACGAGGTGATCGAGGGCGTCCACATCTGGCGCCACCCCGAGCCGCCCGAGGCCCATGCGGGGGCCGCGGCCTATGCGCGGGAATATTCCCACGCGATCCGCGCCTGGTTCCGGCTCGCCCGCGTGATCTGGCGCGCGCGCGGCTTCGACGTGATCCAGGGCTGCAACCCGCCCGACCTCGTGTTCCTCCTGGCGCTGCGCTACCGGGCGCGGGGGGTGCGCTACCTCTTCGACCACCACGACGTCTGCCCCGAGCTCTTCGAGGCGAAGTTCGGGCGGAAGGGCGCGCTCCACCGGGTGATGCTGACCTGGGAGCGGATGACCTTCGCCACCGCCAGCGTCTCGATCGCGACGAACGAGAGCTTCCGCGCCATCGCGCTGCGGCGGGGCCGGATGGCGCCCGGGGACGTGTTCGTGGTGCGCTCGGCGCCGCGGGTGGAGAAGTTCGAGATCCGCGAGGGGGCGCCCGAATGGCGCGGCAAGGCCGGCACGCTTCTCGGCTGGGTCGGCGTGATCGGCCAGCAGGAGGGGCTCGACCTCCTCGTGGCCGCGGTCGGGCATCTCGTGCGCGACATGGGGCGCACCGACGTCCATGTGGTGATCGTGGGCTTCGGGCCGCACCAGGGGGAGGTCGAGCGCGACGTGGCCCGCGCGGGGCTCGGGGACCACTTCAGCTTCACCGGCGCGCTCTACGGCGACGCGCTTCTGGCGGTGCTCAACGCCATCGACATCGGCGTGAGCCCGGACCCGAAGAACGCGATGAACGACATCTCCACGATGAACAAGGTGATGGAGTACATGACGCTCGAGAAGCCGGTGGTGCAGTTCGACCTCGCCGAGGGCCGCGCCTCGGCGGGCGACGCCTCGCTCTATGCCGCGGCGAACGATCCGGCGGATTTCGCGGCGAAGATCGCGGCGCTGATGGACGACCCCGAGGCGCGCGCCGCGATGGGCCGGCGCGGGCGGGCCCGCGTGCTCGACACGCTGTCCTGGACCCATTCGGTGCCGCACCTGCTCGCGGCCTACGAGCGCGTGTTCGCCAAGCGTCTGCCCCGCTAGCCCTTCCCCCAGCGGGCGAGCACGGCCGCCGTGGCCCAGCCCGCGACGAAGCCGCCCAGGTGGGTCTGCCAGGCGAGGAGGCCCGCCAGCATCACCCAGAGCACGGCGTTGAGCACCGCGAGGCCGAGGATCGTGCGCCACACCGGGGCGAGCGGCAGCCCGAGCGCGCGGCGGTCGCGGGCCTCCCAGTACTGCCAGGCGCCGGCGAGGCCGAAGAGCGCGCCCGAGGCCCCGACCATCGGCGCGGCACCCACGCCCTGCGCGGTGGCGAGGAGCCCGAAGCCCGCGCCGCCGCCGACCGCGGAGACGACGTAGAGCACGAGGAACCCGCGCTGGCCCACGCGGTCGGTGGCGATGGTGCCGAGGCCGAGGAGGGTGAGCATATTGCCCGCCAGATGCCCGAAGCCGCCGTGGAGAAGCGCGTAGCTGACGAACATGAGCACGGGCTGGGCGCGGTAGTTCGGCCGCCAGTCGCCGACGAGCCCGGCCCAGAACGCGCCGTACTCGTAGGCAAGCGACCGCCAGCGGGTCGAGCCGACGAGCCCGCGGTCGGCGGCCTCGAGCACGAGCTCGATCGCCACGGTCAGGACGACCACCGCCGCGATGGCGGGCGCGAGGCGCAGCACCGGACCACCGGTTCGCGGCGCACCGGTTCGCGGCCCACCGGTTCGCGGCGCAGCGATTCGCGGCCTACGGGTTCGCGCCGCTTCGGCGGAGGGGGCATCGGGAGGCGGGGTCACGCGGGCTCCGGGCAGGGTGCTGCCACAGGTGCGCGTGCCGGTCCGGGTTGGCAAGCGGTACGGACGGCATTGGGGAGCGCGGCCCGCAGCCTCGGCATCGCGTCGCATTCAACCATGCGGTTGACTTTCAGATCGTACCTGCCGCAACCTCAACCGCATGGTTGAACAAGCGGGCTTTGTCGAAGGCGCGGATCTCATCAAAGACTTGGGCCTCACCGAAGGCGCGGAGCTGGACGCGATGTTCCATGCGCTCGCGCATGGGACGCGGCGGCGGATGCTCGATGCGCTTGCGGAGGGGCCGCGGACGGTGGGCGGGCTGGCCGCGCCGTTCGCGATCTCGCTCGCGGCGGCCTCGAAGCATGTCCGTACGCTGGAGGCGGCGGGGCTCATCCGGCGCGAGGTGCGCGGCACGGCGCATCTGTGCCACCTCGCCGCGGCGCCGATGGGCGCGGCGGCGGGCTGGCTCGACGGCTTCGAGCGGTACTGGTCGGGCTGGCCCGAGCCGCTCCTCCTCGAGCCCGCCGACCGGGTGACGGCGCCGGACCCGCAAAGCCCATGAGCCTGCCCTGCGAGCCCGTCCGGCAGAACCTATTCCGGCACGAAGCGGGGCAGCGACGGCAGGAGGTCCGCCATCAGGCGCTGGATGCGGGCGTCGGCGTCGGCCTCGGGCTCGCCGTCGGCGATCGGGGTGACGAAGCGCACCATCGCGCCGTCGGAGCGCCCGCGGGTGATGCTGTCCCAGATGACGGAGAACTTCGCCGCGTAGTCGTTGGTCATGCGCTGCCCGCGCTGCTCGAACCAGTAGTAGACGAGCTGCTTGGAAAGCCCCTTCTGGATCACCGCGCGGTTGAGCGTGAAGCGGCCGTAGACGGTGCCGGGCACGGTGACGGGGGTGGGGTCGATCGAGAACACCTCCCAGCCGCCGACGGGCAGGCAGACGGCGGGCGAGTGGATCGCGGCGCCCTCGGTCTGGCGGCGGTAGTAGGCGGAGAAGAAGTTGACGCCCGCGATCTCGCCCGGTGCGAGGTAGGTCGCGTTGACGTAGTCGTCGGCACCGAGGACGCGCGCCACGGCGGGGTCGAGCATCTCGGGCACCCCCGACCAGGCGCCGACGGCGCGCGGGAAGCGGCCGAAGTCGCTGCGGGTGACGGTGACGGGCTCGGGCGCGGGGGCGAGGCGCCAGACCGCGGTGACGCCGAGCGCCACCACGGCGGCGACGACGAGCCCGCGCGAGGCGCCGATCCGCGGCAGCCGCGCCACCTGCGGCCTGAGGCCCGCGAAATCGAGGTCGATGGTCTCCGACAGGGGCTTCGGGTCGCGCGTCAGCCGCTGCAGCCCCATCGCCATCAGGAACAGGATGCCGACGCAGAAGCCGAAGATCACCCAGCCCTCGAAGAAGTGCAGGAAGCCCTCAGCCTGGGCGATGCCGTAGCGGTCGACGAGGACGCCGATGACGCCGATGCGGAACGCGTTCATCAGCACGGTGAGCGGGGCCGCCGAGATCAGGAGCACCGCCTTGTGCCAGATCGGGCCGCGGTAGAGGATCGAGAAGAGGTAGGAGAACGACAGGATCGGGAACAGGTAGCGCAGCCCCGAGCAGGCCTCGGCGACCTGCAGCTTGTAGATGCCGAGGTCGATCACGTTGCCCTCGAGATAGACCGGCACGCCGGCCATCTCGACGAACCAGACGCCGATCTGCGAGGAGAGGAGCTGCAGGAGGATGGTGAGCTTCCAGTAGAGCACCTGCGGCAGCGGCAGCATGAACACGAGGTGCAGCACCGGCGCCCAGTGCCGCCGCCCCTGGCGCCAGCCGAAGCCGGTGAGCACCAGGCTCCCCACCCAGAGGATGAGCGCGTAGGTCACGATGTCGGGGATCTGCGTGAGGTTGCCGAAGATGCCGAGCGCGAGGGCGAAGAGAAGGAGCGCGATTCCCGGCCGGCGGTCGGCGGGGGTGCCCGCGGGCGCGGGCGGGTCGCGGCGCAGCTCGCGCAGGAAGAGGTAGAGCGAGATCAGCGGGATGAGCGGGCCGTGGCTGTACTCGGGCGTGGCCCAGGCACGCGCCAGCGAGGCCATGCCGAACCAGTAGACCGGCAGCGAGCCCGCGACGAGGAGCGCGAACCAGCCGAACCCCGCACCGAGCGCGAGGGGGCCGAGCGTGAGGAGGCTCCGGCCCTGCGGCTTGTCGGGGGAGAAGGTCATCGGGCAGGTCCAGACGGGAACGGGTTACGGGGACGGTACGAGCATCGGCGACAGGGGTTTCGGGCGTCTTACCGGGAGCGGCCCGCGCATGACAATTCGGCGCGAACGACCGGGGCGAACGACCGGCGCGCATCCTAGCCGAAGCCGCCCGTCCTGACGAGCCCCGTCCTGGCGAGCCCCGGCCACGGCTTGGTGATCGGCTCTCCGGGGGGGAGCGGCGCTACCGGACGCCGGTGAAGTCGCGGCTGAGGGTGAGGAACACCGTGTTGGAGGTCGCCTTGCCGCCCGGATCCTCGTCGCGGCTGCGGTAGCGGTAGCCGGCCGCGAGGCTCCAGTCGGCGGTGATGTCGCGGCTCCAGGTGGCGTTGAAGCTGGTGCGGTCGGTGGTGTCGCCGCCGCCGGGGTCCGAGTGCAGGTAGGCGAGGGTGAAGCCGAGCGCCGAGACGTCGTTGATGCGCTGCGTGAGGCCGAGCGTGGCGGCGGTGGCGAGGCGGTCGGTGTCGTCGTTGCCGGTACGGACGTCGCGGCTGAGGCGCGCGGTGAGCCCGCCCGAGGGCAGGTCGCGGCGGTACGTGAGCGAGCCTGCGAGCTTCGGGTCGCCGCCTTCGGCCTTCGTGGCGCCGAGGGTGGCGCCGATGCTGCCGGCGGGCAGCTCGAAGCTGCGCCCGAGGCGGAAGCCGGTGCGGGTGCCCGACTGCGTGGTGTCGGCGGTGATCTCGGCGGTGGCGGTGCCGTTCGGCCGGTCGAGGGCCAGGCCGACGCGACCGGTCACGCCCTCGGTGCGGCCGCGCGGGTCGGTGTTGGTGAAGGTGTCGACGGTGCTGTAGCCGAGCGTGGCGTCGAGCGTGGCGGCATCCGAGATCGTGCGCGTCACGCCGACGTCGAGCGTGTTCGTCTCGCGGTGCGTCTCGATGGCGTTGTCGGCGTCGTAGACGGTGGTGCGGACCCCGACGCGGCCTTCGGTGACGGGGGAGAAGCGCAGCACCACCGTCGCCGCGGCGCGGCTGCGGCGGGTGTTCACGAGGTCGTTCGCGGTCACGTCGGAATAGTCGAGCACGTTGATGCCCGCCGCGAGCGCGAGGCCCACGGGCGCGTCCTCGAAGAGGTCGAGCGTGCCGTCGAAGCCGTAGCTCGCCCGCGTGCCGGTGCCGCGGATGAGGTCGGCGTCGCCCGGCACGACGATCGGGCCCCCCGGATCGAAGCCCGGATCGATGGGGTCGGTGCCGATCTCGTCGGTGAGGTCGAGGTAGGCGATGTCGGCGCTGAGGTAGCGCGCGGTGAGGCTCGCGGCGGACCTGGCGCCCTCGCGGGCGAAGCGGAACGCGAGGCGCGGCTCGTCGACGGAGGTGTCGAAGCCCGAGGTGCCGCGGCCGGAGCTGCCCGCGCCGCCGATGGCGCGGACCTTGAAGCCGCCGTCGAGGGCGATGAAGTCGGTCGGCGTCTCGCTCCGGATGCCGAAGCTGAGGTCGGTCGTGGCGGTGCCGGTGCCGCCGTCGCTGTCGACCCGGAGCGCCTGGTTGTCGGAGGCCTCGAGCCGCTCGGCCACGCCGAAGCTGAGCGTGACGCCGCCGAGGCCGCGCTCGCCCTGCGCCGCGCCGACGCCGCGCAGGGCACGGGCACGGGCACGGGCGCGCCGGCCGGGGGGGCCGAAGGAGCGGGTCTGCGCCTCGACCTCGGTCTGGCTGCGGAACGGGTCCACGAGGGCGGCGTCCGCACCGGCGGGCGCGGGCGCGAGGGGGATGCTTTCGGTGGGGGCGGTCTCGGGCGGCGGCGGCACGGCGGCGGGCGGCGTTTCGGCTGGGGGCGCGGCTGGGGTTTCGGCTGGGGTTTCGGTTGGGGTTTCGATTGGGGGTGCGGCTGGGGTCTCGGGTATGGCGGGGCCGGCGCCGGTGTCGGTCTCGGTCCCGCTGCCGGGGCCCGCGCCGGTGTCGGTGAGCGTGCCGGTCGGCAGGCCGGTCGCGGGGTCGATGACGGTCGGCGCGGGCGGGCTCGCGGGCGGGCTTGCGGGCGGCGTCACGGTCTGGGCGAAGGCGGCGGCTGCGAGGGCGAACGCGCCGACGCCGGCGACGAGCCCGGCCCGGATCGAGCCGGGCCTGGATGCGGTCGCGGGCGCGGTCACGAGACGGTCACGGGGGGTGTCACGGCGGCGATCATGGGGGCGATCATGGGGGCGGGCGGCTATTCGAAGAGGCGGCGCTGCGGCACGATGATCACGTCGCCCTCCGCCATCGTCGGGATGCCGCGGAGCGCCGCCCCGCGCTCGAGCGCATGGTAGTCGATGGTGTAGACCTGCTCGAGGCCCTGCGCGTCGACGCGGCGGAGCTGGATCCGGCGGGTCGCGGCGAATTTCGAGAAGCCGCCCATCTCGGCGAACATCTGCAGGAGCGTGGTGCCGCGGGCGACCTCGCGCCGGCCGGGGTTCGCGACCTCGCCGAGCACGTAGATGCCGACCACGGGGCCGGTGATGGCCGCGCCCTCCTTCGGGACGGCGACGCGGTCGACGGAGACGAAGACGTTCGGCGGGGCCGCGAAGTTCGACGCAAGGCGCGACTTCAGCTCGGCGCCGATGTCGTCGACGCTGCGCCCGCCGACGCGGACGGTGCCCGCGAGCGGCAGGGTGATGCGCCCGTCGGGGGCGACGAGGACGTTGCGGTTGAGGCTCGTGTCCTCGAGCACCTCGATCTTCAGCACGTCGCCCGGCTTGACGGGGTAGGTCTGCGCCGCGGCGGGGCCGGCGGCGAGGATGCCGAGGACGCTCGCGAGCGCGAGCGCCGCGAGGCGGCCTGCGAGACCCGTGAGCCGTGCCCTGATAAGATGTCCGATCTGCCGCATGTCGCCCTCTCCCTCGTTCCGCCGCCCAAGGCTATCCGGATGCCGGCATCCCGGAAACCCGTGACCGTCGCACCCGCGACGGCCTCCGGGGGCGCATCCCCTGCAGCACATGCCACGAAAACCGTTGAGGGACGGTTTGCAGCATCTTGATATGTCTACGAGAACGCAGGGGGCCTTGAAGGGGGAAAGCGGCCGCCGGCGCGGCCGCCCCGCGGATTTGTACCGGGCCGTCGCGGGCGGGCAACAGATCGGACCCCCCGGAGGTTGTGCCGCGTCCTGTCCGCGTCCCATCCGGTGGCCGTGCCGGACGAGCCCGGCATCCGGCTCCGGCATCCGGCTTCGGCGTTCGGCTCTGGCGTTCGGCTCTGGCGGGGCGTCAGTTCGCCGGAGCGGGCGCGTCCCCAGGCGCCGGAGTTGGAGCCGGAGTTGGGGCTGGAGCTGGAGTCGGGGCTGGGGTGGTGGCGGAGGTGTCGCCGGGCGCCGGTGCGGCGTCGAGCCGGGCGAGCGCGTCGCGGGCGGGCTGGAACGCCGGGCCCGCGGTGCCGCCGGCCTTTTCGTCCGCGAGCGCCAGCGCCGCGGTCAGCGCCGTGCGCGCGGCCTCGGGGTCGCCCTTCGCGGCGTCGCCCCGCGCGGCGAGCGCGAGCCCGAGATGCGCCTGCACCGCGGGATCGTCCGGCAGGCCCTTCGCGGCGGGTCCGAGATGGGCGAGCGCCTCGTCGAGGTTGCCGCGGCGGTAGGCGATCCAGCCGTAGGTGTCCTGGAAGGCGGGCACGCCGGAGGTCCGCAGACGCCGGGCGATGGCGAAGGCGCGGTCGATGTCGGCGTCGGCGTCGCGGTGGCTCGCGAGCAGGCTCGCGAGGTTGTTGGCGACGACGAGGTTGTTGCTGTTCTCGGCGTAGATCGCCTCGTAGAGCGTGATCGCCCCTTCGATGTCGCCCGCCGCCTCGAGCGCGCCGGCCTTGAGCCAGCGCAGCCCGTCGGACTGCGGCGCGACCTTCAGCGCGGCGTCGAGCACGGTCGCGGCCTCGTCGGTGCGGCCCTGCGCCGTGAGAAGCCCGTAGAGCCCGCGCACCGGGGCGTCGGCGCCGGGGGCCGCGGCGATGAGATCGCGGAAGATCGGCTCGGCCTTGTCGGGCGCGGCCTCGAGCACGTAGAGGCTGGCGCTGAGGAGCCTGAGGCCGGGGTCGTCCGGGGTCTGCGCGAGGCGGCCGTCGAGATAGGTCCGCGCCGCGTCGACCTGGCCCGCGCGCACCTTGGTCTGCACGATCAGCGCCACCGCCGCGAGGCTGGCGTCGCCCTTGTCGATGAGGCCCTGCAGGAAGCCGATGCTGTCCTCGGTGCGGTCCTGCGCGAGGAGGAGCGCCGCGAGGATGCCGTCGGCGGTCTGCTCGGCGGTGGATTTCGCCTGGGTGTCGCCTCCCTCGGGTGTCGCCTCCCTGGGTGCCGCCCGGCTGTGCGCCGCCGACCTGGGCCGCGTCCGCCGGCGCGTCCTTGCCGACCGCGCGCAGCTGGTCGACGATCGCGCGCACGCCCGGCCAGTCCTGGTTGGCGAGCCGCACCCGCGCCAGCGCGGCCATCACCGGCACGTTCTGCGGGCTGACCCGCAGCGCGTCGGTGAGCACGGTCTCGGCCGGCGCGATCGAGGCGTCGCGCATCAGGTACTCGGCGTAGCGCAGCGACGGCTCGGGCGCCTGGCCCGAGAGCTCGACGGCCTTGGCGAGCTGCTCGCCCGCGAGCGCGTGGCTGCCGTCGCGCTCGTGCGCGGCCGCCATCAGCGTCGGGATCGCGGCGTCGCCCGGGGCCTGGTCCTGCGCCGTCCGGAGCGCCACGATCGCCTCGCCGGGCTTGTCGTCGTCGATGAGCCAGGCCGCGCGCATCTTCAGCGCGTCGACGTTGCCCGCGTCTTCGGCGAGCACCTCCTCGACGCGGGCCCGCGCGCCGACCTTGTTGCCGGTCTGGGCGAGCATCTGCGCGAGCATGATCTTGATCTTGTGGCTCTGGTCCGAGGCGGCGGCCTCGGCGGGCAGCCCGTCGAGGATCCCCTGCACCGCGGCGATCGCCTCCGGCCGCTGCCCCGCGTCGTAGTCGAGCGAGGCGGCGAGCGCGCGGTAGAGCGGCGCGGCGGCGCCGCCCGTACTTGTGGCGGCATCCGCGAGGCGCGCGAGCTCGGCCGCGGCGGCGTCGCGCCCGCGCGCGGTCTGCAAAAGCTGCACCACGGCGAGCCGTGGGGCGGTGTCCTCGGGAGGGGCCGCGTCGGCGATGCCGCGGAGATAGGTCTCCGCCCCGTCGATGTCGCGGCGCTGGAGGTACCAGGCGATGAGCGATTTCCGCACGTCCTCGTTGGTCGGGAAGCGCGCGGCCATCGCCTTCAGCTGGGCGCCGACGCCCGCCATGTCGTTCTTCCGCGCGAGGAGCTGGAGCTTGGTGACCTGAAGCTGCAGGTCGTCCGGGCGGAGCGCGATCGCGTGCTCGACCTCGGGGAGCGCATCGGTCGGGGCGGGGCCGTTCAGCACCCGGTCGATCACCACGCGCAGCGCCACGACGTTGTCGGGGGCCGCGCCCAGCACCCGGCGCGCGGCGTCGGCGGCATCGCGGGCGGCGTCGGCGTCGCCGGCGATGCGGGCCTTGCGGTAGTCGAGCGCCGCGGCGAGCGCCTGGTCGCGGGGCGCGTCGGGGGCGAGCGCGACCGCGGCGCGGCCGTGCCGCTCGGCCTCCTCCCAGTTGCCGGTGTCGATGGCGAGCTCGGCGAGGATCTGGCGCGGCTCGAGCTCGTCGGGGTACTGCTCGACGAGGCGCAGGTACTGGCTGTAGGCCTCCTGCAGGTTGCCGCGCTCGACCATCACCTCAGCATAGGCGAGCCGGGCCGCCTTGTGGGTGCCGTCGTACTTGAAGACGTTGCGGAACTCGACGAGCGCGCGGTCGGTGTCGCCGGACTGCAGGAGCGCGAGCCCGGACTGGTAGTAGCGCTCGGCCTTCTCGGTCCGGCTCTCGCAGCCCGCGAGCGCCAGCGCGGCGCAGAGCATCAGGACGGGAAGCGGGGAGCGGAGGCGCATGGGCGGGGCTTTCGGAGGAGTGCGGTCGCGCAACGTCTACGGCCGGGCGGTTAAGCGAACGTCAGGATCCGGGAGGGATCCGGGCGCACGCGTGTCCCCGACCTGATAGCGCACGCCGCCGCCGATTGCCTAGTGCCGCGCGGAAAGGTGAGCCCCCGTCGACGTTGCGGGACGCTTGCCTCCAGCAGCCCGGTTCAGCAGCCCGCCTTCAGCAGCCCGCCTTCAGTAGCCCGTGCAGCAGATCGGGCCGCGCAGCACGCCTTCAGTAGCCCGTGCAGCGCAGCACGACGCGCACGGTGGCGGTGAGCACGCCCACGTCGGTGCCGAAGGAGAGCGCCCGGTGGTAGTCCGCGTCGAAGCGGGCGCGGGCGGCGAAGGACGATTCGTTGCGGTCCGAGATCTGCCAGAAGCCGGTGATGCCGGGGCGCAGCGCGAAGTACGCCTGGCCGGGGTAGAGCGCCTGCTGGTCGGGCATCATCGGGCGCGGCCCGACGAGGCTCATGTGGCCGGCGAGCACGTTGAGGAGCTGCGGCAGCTCGTCGATCGAGCTGCGCCGCAGGAACCGGCCGGTGCGGGTGATGCGGGGGTCGTTCTTGAGCTTCTGCGTGGTGGTCCACTCGGCGCGGGCGGCGGGGTCGGCGGCGAGATGCGCCTCGAGCGCCGCCTCGGCGTCGACCACCATCGTGCGGAGCTTCCACATGGTGAAGATGCGCCCGTTCAGGCCGACGCGCTTCTGGCTGTAGAACGGCCGGCCGCCGTCGCGCGCCACGAGGGCGGCGAGGATCGCGAGAAGCGGCAGCACGAAGGGGAGGGCGGCGAGGATGAGCACGCTGTCGAGCGCGCGCTTGAGCCCGCCGCGGTAGAGGCCGCGCGCGGGAGCGGCGGGGTCGGACGCGGTCAGGTCATGGGCGGGGCTGGACGTGGCGTCGCTCATCGCAGGATCCGCGAGGGGCGCCGCGGCGAGGTGCCGGCGGACAGATTGCGCCGCGGCGCGGCGAAAACTGGCGAAATGCGGGCCATCGAGCGGCTCCGAACGATCGGCGAGGTCGTGGTAATGGGCGGTCATGCTCTGTTTCTCTGGGGGCATGACACCGATGGCATCATGCGGCAACTGCTACTTGCGAGACCCGAGGACCCCTCCCCGAAGCTCAACGCGCTGACGCGCCTTCCTCCCGAACGGCCGGCCGCTCCGGCCGGTCAACACGATCGAAGCCTCGCCGCGATGTGCGGTTCCGACCCTGCGGTCCCGCCTGCACCACGGACCCGATCGTCCGGGATCACCTTTGCCCCGGGTTCCGATTACACTTTTTTAATCAGGATCACAATGAATTTTCGGTGAATCCCCATCGCTTCGGACAGCCTAATGTATTATTGATTAACGACAATTTACTGCGCCCGCATATTATTGTTTCCGCTGCCCGATCGGCGGGCGGCGGGGGACCGGATTGCCTCTCTGGCGTGCACGATGAGATACGCCAAACGCCCGTAAAGGTTTCCGAAACGCCTTGCCGTGCAGGATTGCGGCGGGACGATGGGGCAGCCGTGGGCACGAATCGGACGGCGCGCGGGCTTTCCTGCGGATTTCAGGCAATGCCGCGGCCGCACTGCCCGATGCGGCACTGCGGCATTGCGGGTATGCACGCTGTGCATGATTAAAAAAGGGGTGCCGCGCGGCGGTGAAACTTGGTAATGCTGCTATGGTCTGCGTGTCCGGGCGGATCCTTGCCGGAACCCGCTCTCCGGCGGGCGGATGCCTGCCGGCGCGGTGCCGCTCGGGACGGGCGGCGCGGGGCGGACGAGACGCGGGCCGGGCGAGACGCGGGGCGGGCGAGACGCGAAGCCGGAACCGGGGCCGGAGCCGGGGCCGCGCAGCAGGTGAGGCGGTGGCCGGCAGGCCACGGCAGGTGACGCCCCGGCCATGACGGCCGCGGCAGGTGTGTCGGCAACCCGGACCGGATGATCATGGCCAGTTCCCTCGACATCTATACGGAGCATTTCGGCCTCGTCGAGCGGCCGTTCTCGCTCGTGCCCGACCCCGACTTCCTCTACTGGTCCGACAGCCACCGGCGCGCCTTCGCGATGCTCGAGTACGGCCTGCTGACGCGGGCGCCGATCACGCTCATCACCGGCGAGGTGGGCGCCGGCAAGACGACGCTCTTGCACCATCTCCTCGTCGGGCTCGACGACGACGTGCGGGTGGGGCTCATCGCCAACGCGCACGGCGACCGGGGGGAGCTGCTCCGCTGGGTGCTCCTCGCGCTGGCGCAGCCGACCGAGCCCGGCGCGAACTACGTCGACCTCTTCGGCCAGTTCCAGACCTACCTCATCGAGGAATACGCCGCCGGCCGCCGCGTGATCCTGATCTTCGACGAGGCGCAGAACCTCAGCCGCGAATCGCTCGAGGAACTGCGCATGTTCACCAACATCAACTCGCACAAGGACGAGCTCCTGCAGCTCGTGCTCGTGGGCCAGCCCGAGCTCCGCGCGATGATCCGCCGCCCGGATCTCACCCAGTTCGCGCAGCGCGTGGCGGCGAGCTTCCACCTCACGGCGATGGATGCGGGCACGGTGCGCGCCTACATCGCCCACCGGCTCCGCGTCGCGGGCAACGACAGCGGCGTCTTCAGCCTGTCGGCCGCCTATCTCGTCCACGAGGCGACGGGCGGGGTGCCGCGGCTCGTCAACCAGCTCTGCGACCTCGCGATGGTCTACGCCTATTCGCGCGGCGAGACGCGGGTGATGCGGCTGACGGTGCAGCAGGTGCTCGACGACGGCGTGTTCTTCGGCGGCGGCGGCTTCGTGCCGGACGACGTGGGAGCGGGAGCGGGAGCAACTCCGCCGCCGGCGGCGCGCGAGACCGACCCCGACGATCCCGACCCAATGCCGGCGCCGAAGCCCGCTCCGGTGCAGGCGCCGCGGCAGGCGCCCGCCGCGGTTCAGGCAGGTCCGGTCCAGGGGCGCAGTCATGCCGGCCACAGTGCCGCGGCCGCGCAGGAGACGGGCGCGCATGGCGCTGGATCGCATGGGTCGGGCAGGCTATGGGCCGGTCGCGGCAAGCGGGCGGACTGAGCATGGCACGCAGGACGCACGACCGGGCCGCGCAGCATCGCGAACCGCAGGATCGGGCCGCACAGGATCGGGCCGCACAGGATCGGGCCGCGACGCATGGATCGGGCCGCACAGGATCGGGCCGTACAGGATCGGGGCGACGCATGGACCTGAAGTTCTACCTCTCGCTGTTCTTCCGCCGGCTGCCGTATTTCCTCGTGGTGGCGGCGCTCGTCGGGGCGATCGGCGTCACGCTCGCGGCGGTGCTGCCGCCGTCCTACGTCGCCAAGGCGCGGCTTCTGGTCGAGGGCGAGCAGATCCCCGACAACCTCGCCGCCTCGACGGTCCGCACCGGCACCTCCGAGCAGATCCAGATCATCGAGCAGCGCCTGACCACGCGCGCCAACCTCGTCGACACCGCCAACCGGCTCGGGCTCTACAAGGGCACGCCGCCGGTCGCCGCCGACACGATCGTCGAGGACATGCGCAAGCGGCTGAAGATCTCCTATTCCGGTCCCGCCCCCCGCGGCCCGTCGCAGGCGACGACCGTGACGGTCTCGTTCGAGGCGCGCTCGCCGTCGCAGGCGGCGCTCGTCGCCAACGAGGTCGTGACGCAGATCCAGCAGCAGAACCGCGAGATCCGCACCGGCGCCGCGGGCCAGACGGTCGACTTCTTCAAGCAGGAGGTCACCAAGCTCGACGCCGCCCTGGCGCAGCAGTCCGCGGCGATCCTCGCGTTCAAGGAGAAGAACCAGAAGGCGCTGCCCGACAGCCTCGACTACCGCCGCGCGCGGCAGTCGGCGCTGCAGGAGCAGGTGGCGCAGCTCGGCCGCGACGAGGCGACGCTGAAGGACCGCCGCGCCCGGCTCGTCGACCTCTACGAGCGCACCGGCCGGATCGACGCGCCGACCGACGGCCGCACGCCGGAGCAGAAGCGGCTGCAGGAGATGCAGCAGCAGCTCTCGAACTCGCTCATCGTCTACTCGACCGAGAACCCCAAGGTGAAGCTCCTGCAGGCGCAGATCGCGGCGATGCAGAAGGTGGTCAGCGACCAGCTCGCCGCCGCGACGCCGGGCGCCGAGACGCTCTCGCCCTACGAGATCCAGCTCGCCGACATCGACGGGCAGCTCGGCTACATCACCGAGCAGCGCCGCACGCTGGAGGACCAGATCGCCGATCTCGACGCCACGATCCAGGCGACGCCCGGCAACGCGATCGCGCTCGACACGCTCAACCGGGACTATTCCAACACCCGCGCGCAGTACGACACGGCGGTACAGGCCAAGGCCCGCGCCGACACCGGCGACCAGATCGAGACGCTGTCGCGCGGCCAGCGCATCTCGGTGATCGAGCAGGCGGTGCCGCCGCCCGCGCCGACGAGCCCGAACCGGCCGGTGATCGCGGCGATGGGGCTCGGCGGCGGCATCGGGCTCGGGCTCGCGCTGGTGTTCGTGCTCGAGTTCCTCAACCGCGCGGTGCGCCGGCCGGTCGAGATCGTCAACCGGCTCGGGATCACGCCCTTCGCGACGCTGCCCTACATGCGGACGGCGCGCGAGACGCGCTGGCGGCGGCTGGTGATCCTCGCGGCGCTGAGCGTGGCGGTGATCGGGGTGCCGTCGGCGCTCTATCTCTTCAACGCCTATGTGATGCCGCTCGATCTGATGATCGACAAGCTCGTGGAGCGGTTCGGGCTCGACACCTTCGTCGAGCAGATCCGGCAAGGGCTCGGGTCGTAGCGGCGCGTTCAGCGGGATTTCAGGGGTAAGGTCGCAAGGACCGGTATGGCCCCCCGCGAAAAGGCGGGGCGCGCCGCGCAAGAGGCAAGTGACGATGGAAAAGATCCAGTCTGCGATCAACAAGGCCCGCGCGGCGAGAGCCGCGCAGCCGCGCAGCCGCAGGGACCCGCGGCGAGAGCCGCGCAGCCGCAGGGACCCGCGGCGCGAGCCGCGCAGCCGCAGGGACCCGCGGCGACCGCGCAGCCGCAGGATGTGACGGCGCGCACGGCGTCCGAGCTGTCTCCGCCGGATGCCCGGACGGTGCAGCCCTACGAGCTGGCGCCCCGGACGGCACCGCGGGAGGCCGCCGCGCCGGTAGCGGACGGCGAGGCCGACACGCGGCCGGACGTCCCTGTGCAGCCCGCGCCGGCGGAGGTCCATGCGGCGCAGTCCGACACGGCCGAGACGCTTAGGCCCGAGACGCTTCGGCCCGAGATGCTTCAGCCTGCGACTCAGCGCGCCGATGCCGACCCGCGCGCGCCGGCGCAGAGCGCGATGCCCGCCGCGATGCCCGATGCGATGCCCGCGATGCGATGCCCGATGCCGGCGGACCCTGCCGCGCCCGCGGCGCCGCGGGCGCGGCCGTCCGAGGGGGCGGCGATCCTGCGGCGGACCGAGGCCGAGCGTTCGGACATCGCCGCCGCCTGGGCCGCCTTGCCCGACTTCGACCCCGACCCGCGGCTCCTGACGCGCAACCGCGTCGTGTCCTTCGCCGGCGGCCCGGAGGCGATCCCCTTCGACGTGATGCGTACGCGGCTCCTGCAGCAGATGCGCGCCAACGGCTGGCGGCGGGTGGCGATCACCTCGCCGAACTCGGCCTGCGGCAAGACCACGACGACGCTCAACCTCGCCTTCGGGCTCGCGCGGCAATCGGACGTGCGCACGGTGGTGGCCGAGATCGACCTGCGCCGCCCGGCGATCGCGCGGCTCCTCGGGCTGCGCGGCGGGCGACCTTTCGCGGAGGTGCTCGACGGCCGCGCGGGCTTTGCCGAATGTGCGGTGCGCGTGGGCCCGAACCTCGCCTTCGCGACCAACGCGGGCGCCGCGCGCAACCCTGCGGAGCTCCTGCAGAACCCCGGCGTCGGCCCGGCGCTCGCCGCGATCGAGGCGCGCTACAACCCGGCCGTGACGATCTTCGACATGCCGCCGATGCTCGTCGGCGACGACGCGATGGCCTTCATGGGCCAGGTCGACTGCGTGCTCCTGGTGGCGGCGGCGGAAAGCACGACGATGCAGGAGATCGACCTCTGCGAGCGCGACCTCGGCAGCCAGACCAACGTGCTCGGCGTGATCCTCAACAAGTGCCGCTACATCGACAAGAGCTACGGCTACAGCTACTACGGCTGACCCGCCGGCCAAGGTGGCCTGCTGGCCCGGAGCTGGAGCGGGGCGGCGCAGGGCCGGAGCCGGAGCGGAGCCGGGCTTCCGCAGGCCGGCCCGGGGGCGCGCGCGCCCGGGCCCGCCGCAGACGCCGGCCCGGCAGCACCGCGGCCGCGCCGGCCGGGCGCCGAACCGAAGGCCCCCCGGCCAGACCGCCCGAACCGGACGATGCGGGCCAGACGATGCGGGCTGAATGACATGGGCCAGACAATGCAGGCCAGACGGTGCAGGCCAGACGGTGCGGGCCAGACGGTGCGGGCCAGACGGTGCAGGCCAGACGGTGCGGGCCAGACGGTGCGGGCCAGACGGTGCGGGCCAGACGGTGCGGGCTGGATGGGCCCGATGATTCGGGCGGCAGCGTCGGGCCTGAACCGTCGGGCCGGCAGCGTCGAGCCTGCAGCGTCGGGCCGGCAGCAACGGCCGGGAACGGGGCTGTGAGACCGGAAGCACGCCCCGAAAGAAGCACGCGCCGAAAGCTGCGAACCGGGTGACGCGACTCCGGGTAACGGGGACCGGATGGTGCGGACCCGGGTGACGCGGGCCGGGTGGTGCGGACCCGGGTAACGCGGCCGGATGGTGCGGGCCCGGGTGGTGCGGATCCGGCTGACCCCGACCCGGGTGACGCGGGCGAGATGATGCGGGCCGGGTGATGCGTGTTGGGCGGCGACGGAAAACGGGCTGCCTGCCATCCGGCGGGCGGCCCGTTCCGTCCGGGTCGTTTCCCCCCGGACCGGGTGTCCGGTCCGGGGGGGGGAAGATCGGGCGGCCGTGCGGCGAGCCCTATCGATCAGGCCGCCTTGCGGCGAGCTTTATCGATCAGGCCGCCTTGCGGCGAGCTTTATCGATCAGGCCGCCTTGCGGCGGCGGGCCGCGGCGCCGAGGCCGCCGATCGCGGCGACGAGCAGGACGCCCGCGGCCGGCAGCGGCACCGGGGCCAGCCCGACCGCCGCGTCGTCGATCGCGAAGCCGTCGTTGACCT
Organism: Paracoccaceae bacterium; assembly: GCA_965219015.1. GTDB lineage: Bacteria > Pseudomonadota > Alphaproteobacteria > Rhodobacterales > Rhodobacteraceae > CBDCNH01. Next base: position 48,011 of record CBDCNH010000002.1, on the reverse strand, counting down.
TGTTGTTGCTGAGCTTGATCGTCGCCATGCCGACCTTGTCGGAGAACGACACGAGCACGGTGTTGATGAACCCGTCGTGCTGGCCCGGCTTGATCGTGGTCGTGGTGCCGCCGGCGGTGATCGTCATCGTGGCGCCCACGTCGCCCACGTCGACGAGGTTGAAGAGCACGCGGTCGAACATGCCGAGGCCCGAGATCGTCCAGACCATGCCGAGCGTGTCGTTGCTGTCGAGGAAGCCCTTCCCGCCCGCGGTGGTGTTGTGGCGCCCGTTCACGGCCGCGTTGCGGACGTAGAGGTTCGCGCCGCTGTTGCCCTTGGTCCCCTTGACGGTGCTGCCCGAGCCGGTGCCGCCGAGGGTGCCGAACGTGCCGACGGCGGTCGAGAGCGTCGCGGCCGGGGTGTTCTTGCCGCCGACTTCGCCGCTGGCGCGGCCCTCGAAGGCCTCCGTGCCGCGCGCGCCGAAGCTCGCGAGCTCGCCCGCGTAGAGCGAGGCGGAATAGGTCTGGACGTCGATGACGGTGGCGGCGCCGGCGGCGCTGGCGAGCGCGATCGTGGCGGTGGCCGCGGCGGCGGTGAAGCCGAGCCGGAAGGACTGGAAGCTCATGGGGAAATACTCTTGATGAGGAGGACGGGGGAACTGGCAGGGGCGGGGCAAAGAGGGCCGCGACAGCCCTCTTTCGGGTCGGATCTACGGGTCCGGGACGGTGCAAAGTTTCGGCAAATGCGCGATACTTTTTCCGGCCCGGCCGCCGCAGGAAGATGCCGCGAGGCGGTGGTGCCCTCGCGTCATGCCGCGAGGCGGCGGCGGCGGAGCGCGCCGAAGCCGCCGAGCGCGCCGGCGAGCAGGAGGCCCGCGGCGGGGACCGGGACCGCGGCGACGTCGACGCGGACGATCATGTCGTCGAAGTCGCTGTCGACCGCGCGGCCGTCGTCGAAGAACACGAGCGCCGAGGTGCTCGAGAGAAGCGCGAAGGCGATCCCGAGGCGCGCGTCCTCGGCGATGCCGCCGTTGAAGATCGCGGGCGTGCCGATCGGGTCGAGCCCGGCGGTGCGGTAGAGGAAGTCGACGAAGCCGCCCGCCGCCTGCACGGTCGAGACGGTGGTGCCGGCCACGTCGAGGTTGCTGAAGGACTGGCCGGTCAGCATCTCCATCGCGGTGTTGGTGGCGCCGGCCTCCTTGCCGACAAAGGTGAACGTCAGCCGCGCCGCGCCGTCGAGGCGCAGGCCGCCGCCGATCGCGGCGCCGTCGGCGGGGGCGAAGAACGCGGTGACGGCGGTGCCGTCATGGGCGCCGTCGACGGCGGGCGCGGGATCGAAGTCGGCGCCCAGGGCGTGGGCGCTGCCGCCGGAGATGGAGAGCGTGGCCGCCTCCGCCGCCGCGGTGGCGCCGAGGAGGAGGCCGGGAACGAGGCTTGCCGCGAGCGCGGTGCGGCCGAGAAGCGAAAGTCCGGTCATCGCGAAGGATCCTTCAAGCGGACCGGCGGCCCCGGAGAGGCCGGCCGGTTACGGGTTACGAGGGAGACGAAGGGCCATTCTTGGCGATGGAGGCCGGGCGAAGCGGCTGTCCTGGAGCGGCTCATAGCGCGCTTCTTAACGTCTGCAAAACCATTCTTGCGCCCCGCAACCTGAGGATGCAGAAAAGCTTTTTCCGGGAAACGATACGGGTGGCGGAGCCGGGACCGGCGCGGCCCTCGCGACAATCGGCGGGCCGCCGGTCACGCCGCCCGCAGAGGACCGCCCGGATTTGGCGAAAAGTGATTCGTTTCGCCGGCGCCGCGGCCGGGCGCGCAGCAAAAAGGGCCGGCGAACCGGCCCTTGCGGGGAGCGCGGCCGGGAGGGGCCGGTCAGGCGGTGGCGCGGCCCTGGTGGCGGCTCCGGTGGCGGCTCTGGCGGCGGGCGAAGCCTACGGCACCGAGTGCGGCGGCGAGGAGGCCCCCCGCGGCGGGCAGCGGCACGGCGTCGGGCGGCGGCGCCGCGACGAGGAGGCTCAGCGCCACGGTGCCGGTGCGCCGGGTCCAGCCGAGGGTGAGCGTCTGCTTGAGGCTCGCGACCGTGAAGTCGGTCGGGAAGGCGGCGGTGAAGCCGGTCTGCTTGCCGCCCGCGCCGAAGGTCGGCTCGAGGACGGCGAAGGCGGTCGTGCCGCTGGCGGTCCAGGACAGCGTGGGGTTCGTCAGCATGCCCGAAAGGATCTGCGAGATGCCGTAGATCGCCTGCATGGCAAAGGGCGTGTCGGCGGCCTTCGCGACGAAGGTGAACTTGCGGCTGCCCGCGGCGCCGCGGCCGGAGAGCACGGTCTGGTACTCGTAGATCGCGTCGGGGTCGATGGCGATGGTGGCGCCGGGGGTCAGCGTGACGGTGGCCGCCCCGGCGGGGCTGCCGAGCAGGGCCAGGGCAAAGAGCGGGCCGGCGAGGAGCGGGCCGGTGAACCTGTGGACTGTCATTGCGGCTATCCTTCTTGCGTCGCCTGCATGGACCGGGCGGCGAGGCGCGCCGCGCGTTGGAATGGGCGTATATCTCCTTGAGGTAATCTACAAATGAATGTTTCCCTTATAGGTAGTTAATTAGGAGATTTATCCGAGCGTGCAATGGAGCCAATGCCGCGCTGCGGCGCCGCAAAAAGCGGCACGTGGCGCGATGCCGGGGCGCCTTGGGGGGAAGGCCGGCGGACCGGCCCTCCCGGGAGCGTCAGGTGCGGCGCCGGACGGCGAAGGCGCCGAGGCCCGCGAGGACGCCACCGAGCAGCAGGCCCGTGGCGGGGATCGGCACGGCGCTGGCCTCGGGCGCTGCGACGAGGAGCGTGACCGCCACGCCGCCGGTCTCGCCGATGCTGCCCGCCCAGCCGAAGGTCAGCGTCTTGGCGAGGATGTCGGCGCTGAAGAGGGTCGTGAGGAGCGCCGAGAAGCCGGTCTCGGCGCCTCCGTCGGAGCTGGGTGCGAGGCTCGCGAAAGCGGTGCCGTCCGCGTCGGTCCAGCTCAGGTAGGGGTCGATCAGCATGCCGTCGAGGATCTGCGAGATCCCGAGCACGGCCTGCGTGGCAAAGGGCGTGTCGGCGACATCGGCGACGAAGTCGAAGACGAGCGCCTGCGGCCCGCCCGCGGTGACGGTCTGCTGGTAGTAGTAGACCGCATCGGGCTCGGTCGGATCGATCGTGCCGCCGGGGGTCAGTTCGACCGTGGCGGCGAACGCGGGCGCCGCCCCGAGGACGAAGGTGCCGAGGACGGAGGTGCCAAGGACGGAGGCGCCAAGGACGGAGGCGCCGAGGACGGAGGCGCCGAGGACGAAGGCGGGGGCTGGGAAGCGGAGGGTCATGGGGGATCCCGTTCTGGTGCGCGTGGCGATCGCCCGGCAGGGACTGCCGGACGATGGAGCAGGTGTCGCCGGTGCCGGCGACGGGATGCGTTGGCCAAGCAGCCGCGCGGCCACGAATCCGTAATTCATATGTAAAATTGGAATGATGAACGTCGTCTTAAGATTAAAATCCGTGACCGGTCCGTTAAAGTCCGGATGGCGCCAATTCCGGCGGATGCTCAGGACGCGGGCTTGACGCCGAGCACGGTGCGGCCGCGGCGGTCGCGGCGGCGGGTGAGGCGCATCGGCGTGCCGTCGGCGAGATGGGTGGCATCGCGCCAGGCCGCGGCGGCGCCGCCCTGCACCCTGCGGACGAACCCCGACGGGCCGCCCGCGGCGTCATAGGCGTAGCGGTCGGTCCAGGGGGCGGAGGCGTGGAGCATGGGGTCGAAGGCGGCGCCGCGGCCGATGGCGTCGTAGTCGATCGACACGGTGCGGAGCGTGCCCGGGACCGCCGGATCGGGCTCGAAGCGGCGGATCTCGTGCGCGGGAAAGCTCACGGTGAAGAAGGCGGGCGCGCCGTGCATCCCGTCGCCGCGGCGGGCGAAGGCGCCGATGTCGACGCGGTCGGTCAGCCGTCCGGGATCGGCGTCGATCGGATCAGGGTCGATCGGATCAGGGTCGATCGGGCGGCGGTCGTGCCAGTCGAGGGTGATCTCGGCCCGCGTGCCGTCCGGCGCGGGACGGATCGCCACATGGGCAGGGTCGCCGCGCAGGCACACCCAGGCGATGTCCGTGGCCCCCGGAGCGGTGGCCGCGAGCGTCGCATGGCGGCGCCAGGCCGGGGCGCGCCAGAGCCGGGCGATGGCGGCGGGGGTGTCGAAGAGGGTTTCGCCGGGGGTGTCTTCGGGGGCGATCATGCCGGGGTCGAAGCGCGCCGAGAAGTCCTCCGCGACGACGGCGAGGCGGACCACCGGCGGCACCGTCTCCGGCCGCAGCGCCTGCGCCAGCGCGACGAGCCGGGTCTCGTCCGGCCCGCCCGCGAACACGCTCGGATGCGCGGGCCCCGAGAGGTAGTCGGCCTCGGTGCGGGTGCCGGGCATCGCGCGGCGGACGAGCATCTGCAGCGTGGGGGCGACGCGGCCCTCGGCCTCGAGCGCCGCCCGGGTGTCGGGCGCGAGGGCGGCGAGCGCCAGGGCGAGGGCGCGCAGGAGCGGCATGTCGCTGTGCGAGGCGCCCTGCGAGACGAGCATGGCGGGCCAGTTCGCGGGGTAGCGGTCGACCGCGTCGTGGTCGGCATTCGCGGGATAGACGTAGAGCGCGTTGCCGGCATAGCCCGCGTAGGCGCGCGCCGGGCCTCCCGGTTCGGTCATCGCGAGCCGCGGCAGGCTGCGGGCAAGGGGTCCGCGGGTGATCGCGGTCGACGAGTTGCCGATGGTGGCGGCGGGGAACACGAGCCGCCCGGCAAGCCCGTAGTCGAGGGTCTTCGCGCGGAGCTCGGGGCCGTAGGCGGTGCGGGCGAGGGCGGGGAAGAGGCCGGGCGGCAGGGCCGAATGGCCGCGGTCGCGGTTGTCGTAGAGGACGCCCCCGAGCCCCGCCGCGAGACCCCGCCGGGCGAGGACGCGCAGCGCCTCGGCGGCGGGGCCTTTCGCGCGGGGGTCGATGACGGGGGGCCTGGCGAGGCGGCCGGCTGCCGGCGGGGGTGCGGGGCCGCGCGCGGGATCGACGCGGAAGCGGCCGGTGGGCGTGCCGAAGAGCGTCTCGGGCACCAGCATCGCGGCGGTCACGGGGAACGCGCCGGGGGGCAGGGCCGAGCCTTGCGCGCGCGCGGCCCGGACGGGCAGGAGGGCGATCCCGGACACCGTGGCGAGGAGGCCGAGGAGGGACCGGCGGGCGAGGCGCATCGCGCGATGATGCCCGCGCCGCGGCCGGCGGGCCAGTCCCTTCACCGTGCGCCCCGTTCATCGCTCGTGAGCCTCAGTCCGGATAGGTGTCGCGCCCGCTCCGGTGCCGCTCCCGCGCGCCGCTCCGGCGCCTGCTCCGACCGCTCAACCGCCGACCCAAACGAGGTGCCCGATGCCCGATCCCTTCGACAGCCATGCCTCCACCCTGACCTCGCCCGCCCGCAGCGCCCAGGCGATCACGCCCTCCGACAGCGCCGCGCTCGCCCAGGTGACGCGCGGGCTCTACGTCGGCCAGTCGGGGTCGGTGCGCGTGAAGATGGCCTCGGGCGACCTCGTGACCTTCGCGGGGATGCAGGGCGGCATGGCCTATCCCTTGCGCGTGGCGCAGGTGCTCGCGACCGGCACCACCGCGACAGGGCTCGTCGGGCTGCAGTAGGGCGTTCCCTGCAGGCCGGCGCGGACCCGCGGCAAGGCCGCCGTCGGCGGCCCTCCCCCGCAGCCGCCGGCTGTCGCCACGGCGGAGGTCGGCGGAGGTCGGCGGTGCGGACGGCGCGGGCATTTATCAACCCAGTGCGAAGGTCCGCTTGTGCCACTTCCGCAGGGTCGATGGCGAACATCCACGCATGGGTCGCCAGACCGGTCAGGCTGGTACTAGCCCCTCGTCTGTCTGGCCAGCAGGATCGCGAGAGCTACAGCTGTCCCGAGACCAATCGTCCCGGCGATCCACGCGGTGCCCACGCCTTTTGTCTCTCCGATCCAGCCTAGGACAAGCAGGCCGATCATCGCACCCAGCTGCTTGAGGAGAGACTGGACCGAAAGGATCGTGGAGCGGCGATTGTCCGGCACATGGGCGTGCAGGATGCTCGCCGCGGGCGATTCCGACAGTCCCAGAACTACGGAGAAGAGGAGGAACGCCCCGACGAAGCCCGCAAGCGTTCCCTGCCAAGCCAATGCGATCTGGCAGAGGAAGAGCGCTCCGAGCACCGCCGCGAGCGTCTCCGCATGACGGCGCCCAAAGAGGCTTCCGACCCGGCCGGCGAGGCTGGCCCCCACGGCGATTGCCAGGAAGTACCCGGCCGTCAGAAGCCCTACCACGGCGGCAGCGCGTTCGGGACCCTGCATGGCCTGCACCACGGTGGGCCAGAGCACCTCGACCGGGTTGGTCGCGAAGAGCATGAGCGCGAGGATCGTCAGAAGCAAAAGGAGCGTCCGGTTCGAGACCGCGAGTCGCGCGCCGTCCTTGATCGTGCCCGGCACGGCGCGCATCTCGCGCAGCAGGGCCACTCCGTTCAGGGCGCGGGCCGGTTCCCGGATCAGAAGGACCGTGTAGGCGAACACGACGACCGTCAGCGCGATGCCCGCGGCATAGGATACGTCGTAGATCGTCTGGCCGATCACCGGTTCCGACGGGTCGTTCCTCGCGACGAGGCCGGGCAGGAACCCTCCCACGATCGCCCCGAGTCCGAGCCCCGCGAAGTTCGCCGTCTGCGCACGCGCCAGGAGAGGCTGGATATCGACGCCGGGCGCGTGCGTGCGCAGTCCTTCCACGTACCAGGCGTCCAGCGTTCCCGACCGCAAGGCACGCCCGAGGCCGACCAATCCGAACGACGCGGCGAGCGGCCAGAACGATGCGGACAAGGTAAAGACGACGGAGGCCATCAGGCTCGCGACCGTCGCGAGCAGGAAGACCGGCTTGCGCCCCACCCCGTCGGCCAGCCCGCCGAAGGGCAGCTCGGCCGTCATGGTCACGGCGGCGTAGACGGCGAAGAGGGCGCCGATCTCTTGGGTGCCCAGGCCCCGTCCCTGCAGGGCGAGCGCCGTCACGGCCACGGTCACTCCCATGGCGAACCGGTCGAGGAACTGGTGTCCTTGGAAGAGATGCACGTGCCGGCGCGCGGAGGCCGGCAGCTCTGTGAAAGGGATATGGGCGGCGGACGGCATATCCGGGAGCCTCAGTCAGCAAGGAACACGTTGCAATTGTCATCGTGGATCGTTCGCCGAAGCAGCTATTCGCGACGCCTGCAGCATCGGTCAGATCGGGCTCGCTGCGGCCCTTCGGCGCCGGCTGCTCGAGCGGCGGCTTCGGGGCCCGGCTCACGCCGTCCCGCGACGGGTCCCGGCGGGGGCGCCGTGCGCCGGGCCTTGCGTGCCGGGCCTTGCGTGCCGGGCCTTCGGGGATCAGGGCCGCCAGCCGAGGATCGCCGCCGCGATCTCCGCCGCGATCTCTTCCGGCGCGGTCTCCTGGATGAGGTGCTCCGCCCCCGGCAGGTCGACGATGCGGTGGACCGGGACCGGCTTGGCGAAGCGGTCGCGGTCGGCCGTGCGGAAGGCGCCGTCGGCATCGCCCGACGATCGGCGCCGGCGTGTCGCGCCGCCCGGCGCGCCCGGCCTCGACCTCCGAGAGCCAGGCCGCGCCGTCGCGCATCTGGCGGGCGAGGATCCAGCTCGGCAGCCGCGAGGCGGGGGTCGGGAACGGTCCCATGCAGGCCGCGAGCGCCGCCTCGGGCAGCGTCCGGTTGGGGCCCGCGGGGATGCGCCACCGGGCGAGCATGTCGCGGCGGGTGACGAGACGCCGCGCGAGGGGATTAACGCCCGCGTCGCGGCGGTCGGCGGCCATGCGAACGCGTCTCCGAATGATCCGGGAGCCCGGACAGATCGAGCGCGTCGACGAAGCCTTTTGGCGCGCCCGAACGCTCGCGCGGTGTCGCCGTATCCTCGCGCCGCCGTGCTGAGGCCGCCCGGATCGTCGAGCGCGATGCAGCGGACGTGCGGCGCCGGAGCATGATGCGGCGGTCGTCGATGTGGCGGAGCCCCGGTCCGGCCCCGTCCGCGAACCGGCCACGTCCGCGGTTCCGGCCCCATCTATGAACCGGCCCCGTCCACGAACCGGCCCCGTCCACGCGAACCGGCTCGCGAACGGGACCAGCGTCCGGTCCAGCGTCCGGTCGGGCCATCCCGGGTCGGTCCCGGCCATCGCCGCACCTCCCGCCGGTCGAGGCGGCGCGCCCCGGCCATCGGCCCGGCCCCGGCGCGGCTTGCGGACGACGTCACGGGGCCGTCTTGTGCGCTTGCCGCCGCAGGGGCTAGACCGCACCCTGAACGCGGGCAGGGGAGGCACATGGTCAAGGCGCGGCGGCCCCTCGTGCGGATCCGGCGGGCGGTGGGGTCGTTCCTCGATCCCGGCGTGCTCCTGCACCCGTTCCGGATGCTGCACTACTACGGCTACACGCATGTGGCGCCGCGGCGGCGGCTGACGCTCGGGGCCGACGTGCGGATCGCGCCCAACGCGTCCTTCGCCAACGCCGAGCGGATCGCGCTCGGCGACCAGGTGCAGGTCGGCGCGCGGACCTCGCTCTGGGCGGGGCGCACGTCGGGCTGGATCCGGGTCGGCGCGCGCACCACCTTCGCGCCCGACTGCTTCGTGACGGCGGCCGACTACGGTCTCGCGCCGGGCATCCCGATCACCGACCAGGCGATGACCGAGCGCGACGTGACGATCGGCGCGGACTGCTGGATCGGCACCCGGGCGGTGCTGACGGCGGGGGTGACGCTCGGCGACGGGGCGGTGATCGGCGCGGGCTCGGTCGTCACCCGCGACGTGCCCGCGGGCGCCATCGCCGCGGGCGTGCCGGCGCGGGTGGTCCGGATGCGCGACGGCTCGGCGCCGTGAGGGCGCAGGCGGCGGCGTGGGTCGCGCTGGCGGCCCGTACGCTGGCGATCGGTACGCTGGCGGCCCGTACGTTGGCGATCGGGGCGCTGGCGATCGGGGCGTTGGCGGGGTCGATGCCTTCCGCCGTGATGGCTCAAAGCCTCGATGCCGTGCAGGCGGGCCACATCGCCGCGAACGTGCCGCCCGAGGCGGCGTTCGCGGCGCTGCTCCGGCGCGACGTGCGGGCCTGGCTCGACGCCGAGGGCCTCGGCCGCCCCGATCTGGTGCTCGAGCTCCTGCGCCGCGGGGCCACGCAGAGCGGCGTGTCGCTGCCGAAGTTCTACCTCTGGCTCACCGCCAGCGGGCCGGGGCTCGCGACCGTCGAAGGCGCCATGCGGGTCGCGGCGATCGACGGCGCGCGCTTCGAGGTGACCGACTTCGTGTCCGCCGCGGCGATCCGGGCAGATGCGTCCGGGCTCGGCGCGGTGTTCCCGGCGGCGCTGGTCCCCGCCATCGCGGCGCGCGCAGAGCCCTGAGCCGCCTCAGCCCCGCGCCGCCTCAGCCCCGCGCCGCCTCAGCCCCGCCCGCCTCAGCCCCGCACCGCCTGGCGGAGCATCCAGCCGCAGCGCCAGAGGCGCAGCCGGGCGAGGGTGGCGAGCGCGCGGGCGCGGTCGGGCCCGCCGGCGAGGCGGGGGCTGCCCAGCACCTTCGGCGCATGGGCGAGGGCGCTTGGCGGCATCGCGAGCGCGCGGAGGCCCCAGCGGAGGCGCGCGGCGGGGCTGCGGCCGTTGACCGCGAAGCCCTCGTCGGTGAGCCGGCGCCATTTCTTCGCGAGCGACGCCCAGTCGGGGCGCGCGGGATGGCCGACGCGGACGCTCTCGGCGAGGCCGAGCCGGTAGCCCTTCGCGGTCGCGCGGCGGCACCAGTCGAGGTCTTCGGCGAGGCCCGGCACGAAGTCGCCGGTGGCCGCGAACACGTCGCGGCGCGTGAGCAGGTTGGCGGTGACGGCGAAGCCCTTCCGCGTCGCGTAGTCGCGGTAGTCGAAGGCGAAGACGGCCTCGAAGGCCTCGGCGCCGCTGCGGGGCGGCGGGGTCTCGTCGAAGATCGCGATGGCGCCGCCGACGAGGTCGGCCGAGGGCGCCGCGGCGCGTGCGGCGGCGACCCAGTCGGGCGCGGGCACGCAATCGGCGTCGAGGAACCACAGGAGCGGCGCCGTGGTCTCGCGGACGCCGCGGTTGCGCGCGGCGGCGGCACCGCGGGCGGGCTCGACGACGAGGCGCAGCGCCGGGATGTCTGCGCGGAACGGGGCCAGGGCGGCAGCCATGTCGAGCGGCGAGGCGTTGTCGACGACGACGATCTCGAGGCCGGCGAGATCCTGGGCGCCGAGCGCGCCGAGGCAGCGCGCGAGGCGCGCGACGTCGTCGTAGTGCGGGATGATGACGGCCGCTTCGGGGGCCGTGTCGGGGACCGCGTCGGGGGCCGTGTTGGGGACCGTGTCGGGCGCAGGGTGCGGCATCGGTTCGGGCGGTCAGCGGCTGCGGTTGCCACCGCCCCGGTCGCTGGAGAACGGGCGGCGGAACGGCGCGGCGCTGCCGGTGCGGGGCGGCGCAGGGGGCGGCGTGCGGGACGGCCCGCCGAGGCTGTGATCGCGGCCCGCATCCCGGCCCGCATCGCGGCTCCATCTCGGCCCGCGGGATCGAGACGCGCGCGCGCGGGGGCCATGCGCTCGGCGGCGCGTTCTGGGGCGGCGCGTTCTGGTGCGGCACGTTCTGGTGCGGCGCGGACCGGTGCGGCACGTTCGGGGATCGCGCGTGCGGGGCGCATGAAGCGGGGGGCGGCGGCCTCGGGGGCGTCGTTCCCGCCGGTGCCCCCGCCTGTGTCCATGCCCGCTGCCGTGGCCGCGGGAATCGAGGCCAGCGTCACGCCGAGGCCGAGCAGGAAGAACAGGAAGCTCGCCGTGCCGCTCCACACCGCGACGGTGCCGAGTGCGGTGAACATCGAGATGAAGGTGATGACGTAGCTCGTCCTGAGCGGCCGCACCGCCGCCGGCAGGTCGCGCCGGCGCAGGAGCATGTAGAGCATCGTCCCGAACGCGGCGAAGAGGAGCCCGATCGCCGGCAGCCCGCCGCGCACCGCCATCAGGAGCCAGTTGTTGTCGATCGACGAGCCGAGCCACGACGGCCGCACCCAGTCGTTGAGCCCGAGCCCGAAGAGCGGGTGCGCCATCACGTTGCGCGAGCCGTAGTCCCAGATGTTGACGCGCGCGTAGGCGGTGCCGGAGCTGAACGCGAGCCGCGTCGAGATGGCGATGAGCGCGGGGCGGTTCGAGACCAGGTCGACCACGACGTAGACCACCGCGCAGAACCACAAAAGCTGCTTCCAGGCGCCCTTGGTGGCCCAGCCGTAGGCCGTCAGCCCGCTCTGGAACATCGCCATGAGATAGGCCCCGCTCGAGAGCGACATGAACACCATCGCGCCGCTGACGGCGGTGAAGAAGAAGCGCCACACGATGCTCCGGTAGAGCGTCAAAAAGGTGGCGAAGCCCATGCTCCAGAACACGCCGAAGAGGATCGGGTGCTCGAAGTTGCCCTGCACCCGGTCGAAGCCCCAGCGGGGCGGGTAATGCGCGGTGGAGTTCGGGAACACGCTGATGACGCTGCGGAAGATCTCCTGCAGCAGCAGCCGGTTGACGATCAGCTCGACGAAGGCGATCGGGAAGATGATCAGCATCGCGATGCCGAAGGCGCGCCAGAAGAAGCGGTAGTCGCCGAGCGTGCGGACATGCGCGCGCGCGAGGATGTAGGCCCCGGTCATGTCGACGGTCTGCAGCCCGACGAACTGGATCCGCCCGAAGCCGTTGTTGACGAGGATCGACAGGTCCATCCAGATGATGAACCCCAGGATCAGCGTGTCGACGCGGCACCAGCGCACCTCGGGCGCGCGGAGCGCGGTGATCAGGTTCGGCACGAACATCACGAAGAGGAAGAGCCGCGGCAGCCCGAGCGTGACCGAGCCGAGGTGCAGCCAGCCCGGCACGAGGAAGCTCGCCATGAAGAGCACGAGCACGAGCCGCGAGGTCGTGGCCTCGCTGGCAGCCGTGGAGGTGGCCGCGGGAGCGCCCGCGAGCTTGCCTGCAGGGGCCAGGCGGGAGCCGGTGTTGAGCGCGAGATCGCTCACAGGTCGCTCACGGGGCGTTCACGGGGCGGGTGTTCCTTCGGGTTGGCGTCTGCGGCACGGCATCTGCGGCACGGCATCTGCGGCACGGCGGGGAAACGGGCGGGCGGCATCCTAGCCGCCGGCCCCTTGGATGACTAGGCGCAAGGTCGCGCGCATTCTATCGATCGGGCGCTCGATCGGGCGCAGCTACGTGGCGCGGGGGCCACGGGTTTCGTCGCGGTCGGGTCGCCGCGGCGCGCGCAGGGGTAACGCCTTCTTGCGGTCTTTTCCCGAGGCTGCGCCCGCGCGGCCAGTCGGGTGGGCCAGTCGGGTGAGCCAGTCGGGTGAGGATGCCAGGATGCAGATGCAGATAACCCTCGGGGTCGGGCTGACCGACCTGCGGCGCGCGGTCCTCGGGGCGGTTCCGCCCTCGGCGCCCGCGTTCGTGCAAGCCACCCCCGACCAGGCGTATGCCGCGGGCACCGCCATCGCGCCCGTGGACTTCGCGGCCCGCGTGACGGGGACCGCGCCCATCACCTTCGCGCTCGCGTCGGGCACGCTGCCGGCGGGGATCGCGCTCACCTCGGCGGGGCTTCTGTCGGGCACGCCGACGGCGGCGGCGGCCTCGCGCACGATCACCGTGCGGGCGACGAACGGGCAGGGGTCGCAGGACACGAGCTTCGCGGTCGTCGTGACGGCGGTGGCGGGCACGGCGCCCGCGTTCGTGCAAGCCACCCCCGACCAGGCGTATGCCGCGGGCACCGCCATCGCGCCCGTGGACTTCGCGGCCCGCGTGACGGGGACCGCGCCCATCACCTTCGCGCTCGCGTCGGGCACGCTGCCGACGGGGATCGCGCTTACCCCGGCGGGGCTTCTGTCGGGCACGCCGACGGCGGCGGCGGCCTCGCGCACGATCACCGTGCGGGCGACGAACGGGCAGGGGTCGCGGGACACGAGCTTCGCGGTCGTCGTGACGGCGGTGGCGGGCACGGTCGATCTCGCGGCGGCTACGGCGTCGCTGCGCTTTCCCGAGGACAACGGCACCACGGCGCGCGCGGACAGCTCGGGCGTCCTCGTGCAGGCGGGGGCCGGCACGACGAACTGGGGCGCGGGCGACGGGGTGATGGGCTGCATCGTGCGGCTCGAGCGCACGCGCCGGCTCAAGGGCTACCAGTTCGGCGTCTGGGGCACGCAGGGCGGCGGCGCCAATACCGCGAGCCTCGCCTATTACGGCGCCACCAGCGGCGCCACGGCGCAGGCCAACCGCTTTCTCGCCAAGTTCCGGGGGGCGAGCCAGAGCGCGGTGCCGATGCTGAGCGCGCCCTGGACCGAGGACGGCGCGCTCGTGGTGCTGAAGCGCACCGGCACCGACTGGGTCTGCGACTGGTACTCGCTCGAGACCGGCGCGAAGTTCGCGGGCACGCCCGCCACCTACGCCACCAACACGCTCTTTTCGTTCGGCTCGAACTTCCTTCTCGGCGGCAACGGCTTCGCGGCCCCGGCGCTGCCCGCGGCCGACGTCGCGGCGAACGCGGTCACGCACTGGCCGGGCGAGATCGAGGCGGTGTTCGCCTGGAACGGCACCGCGGCGGACGCGGACCTCGCCGCCATCGCCCTCGGCGCGCCGCTCGAGAGCCGCCTCGCCCCCGCGGGGTTCCGCTACGCGCGCGTCTTCGACGGCACGCCCGCGAGCTACGGCCCCCCCGCCTGGGCCACCGCCGACGCCTCGGCGCCCGCGACGGCGTGGAACGGCAGCACCCTCGTGCCCGGCTCGCGGCTGCGCCGGCAGGGCACGGCCGAGTGGCTGACGATGACGCCCTTCGCGACGGGCCACGTGTTCGGCCTCCCCGCTGCCGCGACCTCCCGCAAGGTGCGCTTCTCGGGCACCGCGGGCGGCATCGCGGGCGGCGTCGAGGTGCAGGTCATCCATGCCGCGACGGGTGCCGTGATCCGCGACTGGACGAGCGCCGGCAGCATCGCGGGCGGCGCCTGGACGGGCGAGATCACCCTCCCCGAGACCGCCGGCTGGTGGGTGGCGCGGGCGCGGGCGGCGACGCGGCCCGCGCTCGTCGCGGAGATGCGGAACCCGTTCGGCGTCGGGCACAAGTTCCTCTGGCTCGGGCAGAGCCAGATGGGCATCGCCTGGGACGCCGTGGGCTATGCCGCGAGCCCCGGCGCGGGCGACGTGCGCGGCATGTCGCGGCTCGCCCGCGACGCTGCGCGCGACGCGGCCACGCTCACCCGTTTCGGCGTCGCCGACCGGGCCGATGCGGCGGCCTACTTCCTCAACCAGTACCGCCGCTTCAAGCCCTACGTGCCGGTGCTGCTGGTCGATGCCGCCGAGAACGGCACCGGCATGATCGAGCTCGTCACCGATGCGAACCCGGGCCGGCGCTGGTCCGACCTGCAGGCGCTCTTCGACGGCTATGGCAACGACATCACGGCGGTGCTGCACCAGTGGGGCAGCAACGACATGACCAACCCCGCGGGCTTCGAGGCGGTGTTGAATGCGCTCGTCAGCGGCACCGGGCCGCTCGCGGGGAACCACAGCCTCGCGGCGGCGCTGGCACCGGGCTGGATCATGGGCTACGCGCCGCTCACCCGCCACACCGTGCAGTCCGGCATGGAGGCCGCGATCGCGGCGGGGCGCAAGCTCGCGGCGGCGAACCCCGCGACCTGGGTCGTCGGGCCGCCGATGGCGGACTTCCGCATCGAGGACGGCGGCGGCGGGCATCCCGACATCACCCGGCTGAACTCGAACCCGATGCTCGGCGCGCGCCTCGCGGTGATGGCCGCGCGCGCGGTCGGCGCGGTCGGCGCAGACGCCTCGGGCACGCCCGCGGGGAGCGCCGTGACGGGGGCCGGCACCGCGGTGCTCACGGTCGCCTTCACGCTCCCGAACGGCGGCGCGCTCACCAGTCCCGCGCCGAACGCGCTGCGGGGCTGGGCGGTCAGCACCGACGGGGGGGCGAGCTACGCCGAGACGGGCTTCGCGGCGGCCGTCGCGGGCAACACGGTGCGGCTGACGAAGGCGTCGGGGGTCTGGCCCGCGGCGGGCACGCGGGTCCGGCTCCTCGTCAACGGGGCGAGCCGCACCGCGACCGGCAGCGCGGGCGGCGCGCAGGAGGACGCCATCGTCGCGGGGGCGCTCTACGAGACCTGGGCCCCCGACGTGCTCGGCCTCGGCATGCCCGTCCCGGGCTTCGAGCTCGCGGCGGGCTGAGGGGACGGGGCTGAGGGGGGGCCGCCGCATCTCGTGCCGGGGAAGGCCGGATTCTCCTGATTTCCGGACTTTCAGCGCCTGCTCGCGCGGACCTTGCAATGCGGTAGTCGCGTCCTTCCGTATCATGCATGGTGTCGCATACTGACGAGTGAACGGGGTTTGCGGGAACAGGGCATGAAAGCGACCGAGGCGAAGCTTCTGGAGGTTATTCGCAAGGCCCCGCAGTTCGTAATCCCGATTTACCAACGCACCTACTCCTGGACCGAGCGGGAGTGCCGACAACTCTGGGACGACGTGCTGCGGGCAGGCGCAGACGAGGGTCTGCCGGTCCATTTCCTCGGCTCGATCGTCTATGTCGAGGACGGGCTGTCGAACCAGACCGACCGGCGACCCCTGCTGGTGATCGACGGCCAGCAGCGGCTGACCACGGTGATGACCCTGCTCGCCGCGCTGCGCGAAGCGCTCGGCAAGGAGGATGAGCCAATCGACGGCTTCTCCGCGCGCAAGATCGAGAACCGCTATCTGAAAGATCCGGATGAGGATGGGGAACGCGCCTATAAGCTCGTGCTCACGCAGGCCGACAAGGACACGCTGATCGCCATCGTCGAGGGCAAGCCGCTGCCCGATGACGCATCCGAGACCGTCCGCCGCAACCACCAGCTCTTTTGCGACTGGATCGCTGGCCTGAGCGATCTGGGCGACCTATGCCGGGGGCTGTCGAAGCTGATCGTGGTCGACGTCGCGTTGAGCCGCGAGCACGACAACCCGCAGCTCATCTTCGAGTCCATGAACTCCACGGGCCGTCAGCTCAGCCAGGCCGACCTGATCCGCAACTACGTCCTCATGGGCCTTGAGCCTCGCGAGCAGACGCGGCTCTACACCGAGTGCTGGCGCCCCATGGAGCGTGCCTTCGGGCAGGAGGCGTACTCGGCGCACTTCGACGGGTTCATGCGGCACTTCCTCACTTTCCGGACCGGGACGATTTCGCGAATCGGCGACGTGTACGAGGCGTTCAAGGAATACGCCCGCCGGACGGAGGTGGCGCAGGCGGGCATCGAGGCGCTCCTGCGGGACCTGCGGGACCACGCGCGCTACTACTGCCGGATGATCCTCAACGCGCGCTCGGAGCAGGAGCCCGACCGCGCCTTGCGCGAGGCGTTTGCCGATCTCCACGAGCTGAAGGTCGACACCGCGTTCCCGCTGCTGCTGGAGCTCTACGGCGACTACGAGCAGGGTATCCTTGGGCACAAAGACTTCTTCGCGGCCGTGCGCCTGATCGAGGCCTACGTGTTCCGCCGCGTCGCCTGCGCGATCCCGACCAACACGCTCAACAAGACCTTCGCCGGTTTCGGGCGCCACCTGCGCAAGGACCGCTACCTCGAGAGCATCCAGGCGCACCTGCTGTCCCTGCGGACCTATCGCCGGTTCCCGGGCGATGACGAGTTCCGGCGGGAGCTGGTCACCCGCGATCTCTACAACATGCGGCAGCGCTCGTTCTGGCTGCGCCGGTTCGAGAACCACGGGCGCAAGGAGCGGGTGCCGGTCGAGGACTATACGATCGAGCACATCATGCCGCAGGCCACGGGCGGGCTGTCGGACGGATGGAAGGAGGAACTGGGCGAGGACTGGCCGCGCGTGCACGAGACCTGGCTGCACACGCTCGGCAACCTCACCCTCACAGGGTACAACTCGGAGTACAGCGACCGCCCGTTCGCGCAGAAGCGCGACATCGGGGGCGGGTTTCGCGAGAGCCCGTTGCGACTCAACAAGGACCTTGGACGGCTCGATCGCTGGGACGAGACGGCCATCAAGGACCGCGCCGCACGGCTTGCCGAGGAGGCGGTCCGCGTCTGGGCGGCGCCAAGGCTCAGCGACGCGGTGCTCTCGACCTACCAAGTCGGTACCGAACCTGCGACGGGCTACACGATCACTGACCACCCGAACCTGTCGGGAAGACCGGTGCGCGCGCTGTTCGATGCCTTCCGCCGCGAGGTGCTCGCGCTCGATGAGGATGTCAGCGAGCAGTTCCTGAAGCTCTACGTCGCCTACAAGGCCGAGACGAACTTCGTCGACGTGGAGCCCAAGGCAGGCGAGCTGCGTCTGACGTTCAACATCCCGTTCGCCGATCTCGTCGATCCGCGTGGCCTGTGCCGAGACGTCTCGAACGTCGGGACCTGGGGCAACGGAGACGTCGAGCTCCGCGTGGCGCAGGTAGATCAAGTCGCCTACGCCGTGGGCATCGCGCGACAGGCGTTGGAGCGGCAGATCGGTGGGCAGGAGGAGACAGCGGTGGTGTGAAACGCGGTTCGGAACGCGGAACGACCTCGCAATCATGAAAAACGCATGATTGCCGTCTTCGGGCACTGCCAGCACACCAAGTGAATTCGGCGGCGGCGCCATCATCATGCCTGAACCGGTGGCCGAAGCAGGGCACCTGCGACCTGCGCGAAGGCTCACCCGACGACACCGGGGCGCAGATGCTCCGTCCCCGATCCGCAAGCGGCTCTGATGCCTTTCCGCCGTGCCCTGCCGTCCGTGCCGAAGGCGGCGAGGTCAATTGCCGTGTAATCGGCGCGGCCACTTGAGGCCGTGTGCCGGCCCCGAGAGATCGGCGAAAGCCGGTCCGCAAAAGCCGGTCCGCAAAAGCCGGTCCCGGGTTCAGGGACAGGCTTTGCAGGGCCGTCGCCCGCGTCATGCCGCCCGAGGACGCCGTGCCACATGGGGCAAGACCTGCCGCAGCTCTGCTGCAGCTTCGCCACGCGCGAGGAGCGCCGCGCAGCCGCGGGCGCGTTTACTTTGCGTCAAGGATGGCGGGCCGATAAGGGAGGCCTGGGGTTGCAACCGGGGGTAGAATACCGATGCAGTATGTTCTGGGGCGGCATGTTCCGAGGCAGCGCGTCCTGGGGCCCCGCGTCCTTAGCCCCCGCGTCCTTAGCCTCCATGTCCTGGGCCCCCGCGTCCTGGGGGAGGCGGCCGCCGGGCGGCAGAACAACCTCAACCTCGTCCGGGCGGTGGCGGCGGTCGCGGTGCTCGTGTCGCACGCCTGGCCGATGGCGCTCGGGCGCGGCGTCCCCGAGCCGCTGGTGCGGCTCACCGGCGTGAGCCTCGGCGCGCTCGCGGTCTACGTGTTCTTCGCCGTGTCGGGGTTCCTCATCGCGGCGAGCTGGGACCGCGCGCCGCAGCCCGGGCGCTTCGTGCTCGCACGGAGCCTGCGGCTCGTCCCCGGCCTCGCGGTCTCGCTCGCCGTCGTCGCCTGGGGGCTCGGCCCGGCCGTCACCGCGCGCCCGGTGCTCGACTACCTCGCCGATCCCGCGGTGCCGGGGTTCTTTCTCGGCAACCTCACCCTCGCCTGGCCGGTCTACACGCTCCCCGGCGTCTTCGAGGCCACGCCCTATGGCGAGGTCGAGGGCTCGGTCTGGACGCTCTTCTACGAGGTCGTGTGCTACGCGGGCCTCCTTCTCGCCGGGCTCTGCGGCGCCTTTCGCAGCCGCCGCCGGCTCGGGGCCTGGCTCGGGGCCTATTTCCTCCTCTGGGCGCTCTACGCAGCCACGGACGCGCATCCGCATCTCCGCCTCGACGCGCTGCACCGGCTGTCGCTGCCCTTCGCGCTCGGCACGGCGGCGTATCTGCTGCGCGACCGGCTGGTGCTCTCGGGGCGCGGCCTCGGGCTCGCCGCGGCGGCGGTCCTCGCCGGCGCCGCGCTCGGGACGGGTCTCTGGTCGGGCCTCTGGTCGGGCCTCGGGTCGGGCCTTGGGTCGGGTCTCGGGTCGGGTGCAGCCGGCCCCCGCGCGGGGCAGCTCGGGCTCGCGCTGATCGCGGCCGGCACCGGCTACGCGGCGTTCTGGGCGGCCTTCGTGCCGGCGGGGCGGATCCGCGCCTTCAACCGGCTCGGCGACTACTCCTACGGCATCTACATCTACGCCTTCCCGCTGCAGGGGCTCGCGGCCTTCATGGCCACCGATCTCGGCCTGCCGATGACGCCCGCGGTCAATATGGCGCTGGCGCTGCCGATGACGCTCGCCTTCGCGGTGCTGTCGTGGCATCTCGTCGAGGCCCCGGCGCTCCGTCTCCGGCACCGTCTCGGCCGTGCCGGCCTGGCACGCCAGCTCGAATGGCGGTTCGGATGGCGGCTCCTGCCCGCCGTGGGCGACCCGCGGCCGCTCGGCCGTCTCCGGTCCTGATCCCGCCCGCGCCAACCTCGAGACCCCCCCCCGTGATGCCCAGAGCCGCCGACCCGAAGAGCCCGAAGGTCGCGGTGGTGATCCCGTGCTACAACCGCGAGACGAGCGTCCGCGCCGCGGTCGAGAGCGTGCTGGCGCAGGGCTATCCCGCGCTCGAGGTGATCGCGGTCGACGACCATTCGACCGACGGCACCCGCGCCGCCCTCGAGGCCATCGCCGATCCCCGGCTGCGCGTCGTGGCGAACCCCGGCCCCCGCGGCGTCTCGGCCGCCCGCAACCACGGCGTGCGCGAGACCGACGCCGCCGTCATCGCCTTCCAGGACAGCGACGACCTCTGGCGGCCGGGCAAGCTCGCCGCCCAGATGGCCTGCCTCGCCGCCGACCCCGCCCGCGTCGCGGTCTACTGCGGCATGGTCGTGACCGACGACGCGGCACCCCCCGGCGCGCCCGTGCTGCGCTACCCCGGTCCCGGCATCGCGCCGCGCGAGGGCGACATCCTGCCGAGCCTCGTCCGCGGCAGCTTCATCTCGACGCAGACGCTGCTCCTGCGCCGCGCCGCCTTCGACGCCGCGGGCGGCTTCGACGAGGCGCTGCCGGCGCTCGTCGACTGGGATCTCATGCTGCGGGTGGCGCCGCTCGGCCGCGTCGGCTTCGTCGACGCCGACCTCGTCGAGCAGCGCATGTCCGGGAACTCGATCACGCGCGCGCGGGACAAGCGGCTCGCGGCGCAGGAGCGCATCCTCGTCAAGCACGCGGACCTCCTGGCAGGCTTTCCCGCCGCGCGCGCGCACCACCACTACCGCCTCGCCGGGGCCTGGCGGCGGGCGGGCGACATGCGCCGCGCCGGGGACCACGCGGCGGCCGCGCGGCGGCTGGTGCCGGCGCTGTCGCGCACGGGGCTGTCGCGCACGGGCCTGCGCTACGGCGCGATGGCGCTGTGGCTGCAGGGACGGCGGGCCTTCGGACTTTCTTAACCCTGTCGGGGTCTGGTGCGGCGCAACGGTTTCCGGGAGCGCGCGCCATGACCTTCTACGCCTTTCTGTCCCGCCTCGCCTGGCTCCGGAGCTACATGGGCAAGATCATGTTCGTGAGCTTCGTGGGCGTCCACATCCCGATCTTCGGCGCGGTGGTGTTCGCGATCCTGTGGTCGGGCGGCAGCCTCGCCGAGCGGCTGCCGCTGCTCCTCGCGATGCTGGTCGCGACGCTCGCGGGCACGGCGCTCACCATGCTCGCGATGAACGCGCTGATGGCGCCGGTGCGGCTCGCGACGCGGGCGCTCGACGACTACCTCCGCGCGCAGACGGTGCCGAGCCTGCCGATGGCGTTCCGCGACGATGCGGGCGTGCTGCTCGCGAGCGTGCAGGAGAGCGTGACGCGGCTCGATTCGGCGCTGACGGCGGCGCGGCTCGGGCAGGCCGCGGCGCAGCGCGACGTGACGGCGAAGTTCCGCGTCATCTCCGGGCTCGGCCACGACATCCGCACGCCGATGAACCACATCCTCGGCTTCGCGGAGCTGATGCGGAGCGAGGCGATCGGGCCGCTCGGCACCGAGAGCTACCGCGCGTTCGCCACCACCATCGGCAGCTCGGGCGAGGATCTGATGGCGGTGCTGCAGCGCGTGCTCGAGCTCAGCCAGGCGGAGGGCGGGCTCTACCTGCCGGCCGAGGGCGCGGATCCGGTCGAGCTCGACGGTCTCGTGCGCGAGACGGTGGCGCTCGAGCATCTCCACGCCGCCCGCCGCGGCGTCCGCGTCGAGCTCGCGGCGGGCGCGCAGGGCACGGTCCGGCTGCCGAAGGACACGCTGCGCCAGGCGGTCTCGGCGATGCTCCAGGTCGCCATCGACCAGTCCGGGGCAGCCGATGCCAGAGCAGCCGATGCCGGGGCGGCCGCCCGGCTCCGGGCCGATCCGGTCACCGTCACGATCGCGCAGGATCCCGAGGGCCGCGCCAGCGTCGTCGTGCGCGACCGGGGCCGCCCGCTCGGGCGGCAGGACGTGCCCGAAGACCTCGCGCGCGACCTCGGGGCCGATCTCGGAGACGATCTCGGAGCCGGCGGCATGAAGGTGCCTGCGGGCATTCATTCGAACTCGCCCTCGGCGCTGCGGCTGTCGCTCGTCCATACGCTCGCGCGCGTGATGGGCGGCGGCTTCTCGATCGACAGGATCGAGGGCGCGGGGACCAAGCAGCGCCTCGTGCTGCCCGCAGTGCTGCCCGCGGTGCTGCCGGCCCACGGCGCGGTCCGCGCGACACCTTCGGCAGGCGGCTTCGCCGCCGCGTCGTGAGCCTGCCCATCCGGTCGGCGGCCCGATCGGCGGCCCGGTCGGCGGCCCGGTCGGCGGCCCGGTCAGCCGCCGGCGTAGTCCCGGCGGATGCCGTCGAGGACGGCGGCGTAGGCGTCCATGCGGGCGCCAAGGACGGCGGCGTCGCTGAGGTGCGCCGGCCGGGCGAGCGCGCGCCGGAACGCGCCCACGGCACCCAGCCGCTCGGCCGCGAGCCGCAGCCGGTAGCGCAGCGGCGGCTTGCGCGCACCGCCGGCGGGCAGAGCGGCAGAGGCCGGCAGAGCGGCATGGGGCGCGCGCACCTGGGACGGGGGCACCTGGGACGGGGGCACCTGGGACGCGGGCACCCGGGTCGCGGTGCCGGCGAGGAGCGGGAAGAGCGGCGGGGTCGCGAAGGCGAGCCCGAGGCTGTCGCCCCAGTCCAGCCATTTCGCGCCGTTGAACGCGGACGAGATCGCGACCGGCACCCAGGGCACGCGGAAGGCGTCGGCGATGATCGCGGCATGCATCGATTCCGCGAGCACGAGGCTTGCTCCCGCCAACGCCGCGATGACGTCCTTCGACGGCGCGCCGGGCGAGATATGGTCGATCCCGGCCCGCGCGCAGAGCGCCGCCCAGTCGTGCCGGGCGGCGCTCGCGTGATGCGGCACGAAGAGCGGCCGCGCGCCGGGGCCGCGCGCCGCGGCGATGCGGGCGAACTCCGGGAGCCGCGCCACCATCACCGCCGGGTCGACGATGCCGCGGCCGGGCGGGAGGCCGAGGGCGGCGGCGGAGCGCGGCCCGCGCACGGCGCGCACGTCCCAAGCCGGAGGCAGCGGGCCCGCGAAGCCGCCGTAGCCCGCGCCGCTGCCGGCCACGAGCACGCGCGCGCCCGCGAAGCGGTCGCGAAGCCCGTCGTTGAGGAGCGTGCCGACGCCGACGAGCGTCACCGCGTCGTCCCAGCCGCGCCAGCCCGGCAGGAGCGCGTCCCAGAGCCAGGCGTTGAGGTCGTCGCCGAAGTTGCCGTCCGGCACCTGCCAGTAAAACAGCCTCATCGCCCAAAGACCGGGACAGGGACCGGGATTGGCGGCAGGGATCGGAAGAGCGCCACGATATACCTTTGCGATAGTATAAAAATTTTAGTACACGTCATGCGTGCAAGACGCGATGCTGGCCGCGGCGGGCGGCCGCGGCGGGACGAGGCAGGCTCCATGACGCGCGCCGATCGGTTCGAGGACCGGCAGCCATCCGGCGGATGCCCCGCACCCCAAGGCCCGGCCCGGCGCCGCCCGGCCCGCATCTCCCTACGTCGCCGGCCGAAGGCGGTCAAACCCGTTTCGCACCGGCAGCACGAACCTGCCGCGCCGTCGCCCGGTCTCGGCGCCGAACCGCGCATTTTGCCAAGCGGGGTTGAGTCTCCATCCGCTCCCCGCCAACGCTGCGCTGCAGCAATACCTCTGGACATATGGCCATGACCCTGATCCTCGACCTCCATCAAGCCCCGCGAAATGCGTCCCCGGCCCCCGCCGGGCCCCACCCCGAACCCCAGCCCGAACTGCGGCCCGTGCTCCGCGTCGCGGCCTCCCGCGACCTGCGCCCGCGCGTCGCGGTCGTGGTGCAGCGGCTCGGCATCGGTTCCGAGGTCTGGATCGAGCGCCAGATGGCGGGGTTCGAGGGCATCGTGCCGGTGCTCGTCGGCTGGTCGGCCGAGCCCGGCTGGACGCCGCCGCCGGGGCTCGAGGTGCGCTACGTGCCCGGCCCCTTCGCGGCGCCGCGGAGCCGCGCCCGGCGGCTCCTGCGCCGGCTCGGGATGCCGGGCGCGCTGGCGCAGGATGCAGGCCAGCGCCGCGCGCTGGCGGACACGCTCCGCGCGGCGGGGGTCGAGGCGGTGCTGTCGCATTTCGCCTGGACCGCGATGGCGGTGGCCGAGGCGCTCGCCGCCACGCCCGACCTCGCGGGCCTGCCGCATGTCTGGCACGTCCACGGCCGCGACGTCTCGGCGCAGCTCCGCGATCCGGCCACCCGCGCGCGGATGGCCCGCGTCCTGCCCCGCGCCTCCGCCGTGGTCGCGGTCGGCCGGCACCAGCTCGCGGCGCTCGGGCCCCTCGGCACCCCGGCGCGCACGGCGCTCATCCCCTGCGGCGCGCCCTTCGCGCTCTTCGGCGCGGGGCCGCTCCCCGCGCAGCCCGACCGTCGCGTGGGCTTCCTCTCGGTGGGCCGGATCTGCGCCGAGAAGGGCATGGCCGAGACGCTGCAGGCGTTCCTCGCGGTGGCCGACGACCTGCCGCAAGCCACGCTCACCCTCATCGGCGACGGGCCGGACCTTGCCGCGCTCCGCGCCCGCGCCGCGGCGAGCCCGCATGCCGGGCGGATCCGGCTCACCGGCGCGCTGCCCCCCGCCGAGGTCGCCCGCGAGATGGCCGCGGCGCAGGTCTACCTGCAGCACTCGCGCGAGATCGGCGGCTGGGTCGAGGGCTTCGGCGTCACGCTCGCCGAGGCGGGGGCGACCGGCCTGCCGCTCCTCGCCGCCGCCTCGGGCGGGCTCGTCGACCAGATCGAGGAGGGCGTGAACGGCCACCTCTTCCCGCCGGGCGACTGGCGCGCCGAGGCCGCGCTGATGCGCCGCCTCGCGGACGATCCGGACCTCCGCACGGCGATGGGCGCGCGGGCGCGCGAGCTGGCCCGCCGCTTCGACGCCGCCGCGATGACCGCGGCCCTCGAGGCGGTGCTGCGCGCCGCCCTGGCGCCCGCCGCGCAGCGCAGGCCGCACCGGCACCCGGCTCTCTTCCCGACCCTGCCCCCGACCCTGCGCGGCCTGCCCGGCCGCGCCGAGAGCCGGAACCGCGTCGCATGACGGATGCCGCTGCGGATCCTGGTACGAATGCCGTGGCGGAGTCTGGCGCGGGCCCTGCCGGGCGCCTTCTCAGCGTCGTCATCCCGGTCTGGAACCAGGAGCGGCTGATCGGGGACTGCCTCGCGGCGTTCCGGGGGACGGAGGCGGCGGGCCTCGAGGTGATCGTGGTCGACGACGGCTCGGCCGACGGCACCGCGGCGCGCGTCGAGGCGCTGGCGGCCGAGGCCGCGAGCCGCGGCACCGGGGCCGGGATCCGGCTCATCCGCCAGCCCAACGCCGGTCCCGGCGCGGCGCGCAACCGCGGCGCGCGTGCCGCGACCGGGCGCTGGATCGCGTTCCACGACAGCGACGACCTGTGGCTCCCCTGGACGATCCCGACGCTCCGCCGCGTGCTCGGAGCCGAGCCGAGCCCGCCCTTGGGGGCGCCGAAGGTGCTCTTTCTCGCCGCGCGCACCTTTTCCGACGCGGCCGAGGTGGCGCGCTGGCGCCCCGAGCCGCTGCGCGTCGTGCGGCACCGGACGCTGCTCGCGATGCGCGCGGCCCCGGTGCTCGGCACCATCGCGTCGTGCAACGTCGTGGTCGAGCGCGCGGCGTTCCTCGCCCTCGGCGGCTTCGCCGAGGACGTGCGGAACTCCGAGGACACCGATCTCTTCTACCGCGCGGGGCTGGTGCCCGACATCGTCAGCGTCGCGGCCCCGGTGATGCTCGGCTACCGCAAGGGCGTCGAGGGCAGCCTCACGGGCGATCCCGCGGGCGTCGTGCGGGGGCTGCGCTACGTGCTCGGGCGCGACCGGGCGGGGCTCTATCCCGGCCCGCGGAGGCTCCGGCGCACAGCGCTGCTGCGCTCGGCGAAATACGCCGCCGTCACGCTCTTCGCCGAGGGCCACTGGCGCGCCGCCTATGCCGCCTGGGCCGCGGGGGCGGGGCGGATGGCGCGCGCGGGCGACTGGCAGGGGCTCGTCCGGCTGCCGCTGACGCCGGTGCTCAGCCTGGTGCGGCCGCAGAGCTACCGCTTCCGCCGCCGCCCGCCCGTCTAGCCGCCCCCGGACGCCTCCGGCGTCGGACTACATGGACGCCTCCGGCGTCGGGCTACATGGCCGCCTCCGGCGTCTAGCCGCCCCCGGACGCCTCCGGCGTCGGGCTACATGGCCGCCTCCGGCGTCGGGCTACATGGCCGCCTCCGGCGTCGGGCTACATGGACGCCTCCGGCGTCGGGACCGGCGTCGGGACTGATGGCCGCCTCCGGCGTCGGGACTGATGGACGCCTCCGGCGTCGAGACTGATGGACGCCTTCGGCGTCGGGGTGTATCGCACCCGGACGCGCACGCGGCGCGGCGGCGGCAATCATGCGGCAATCCTTTTCGGGCAGGCTTGCGGGGCAGGCGACAGGGACCGCATGGCGATGAAATCCCGCGACGACTTCTTCACCATCGAGCCGCTCGCCGCCGGGACCGCGGCGCGGCGCCTCGGCAACGCGTCGCTCCTCATCCTCGTCTACGCCTTCGCGAAGTTCGCGCTGCAGTTCGGCAGCACCATCGTCATCGCCCGCCTGGTGCCGCCCGCGGAGTTCGGCATCGCCTCGCTCGCGATGCCCGCGGTCTTCATCGCCGTCAGCCTGTCGCAGTTCGGCCTGGCGCAGCCGATCATGCAGCTTCCCGTCGTCACCCACCGGCTCGTCAACACGCTGTTCTGGATCAACGTGGCGCTCGGGCTCGCGTTCGGCGCGGCGGTCGCGGGGCTCGCGGTGCCGGCCGTCTGGTTCTACGGCGAGCCGCGCGTCGGGGCGGTCTTCGTGGTGCTCGGCGCCTCGGTGGTGTTCGCCGGGCTCTCGACGCAGTTCGCCGCCATCCTGCGCCGCCGGCTCCTCGTGCAGCGCGTCGAGACCGCCAACCTCGTGGCCTTCGTGGGCTCGATCGCGGTCGCGGTCGTCGCGGCCCTGCTCGGCGCGAGCTACTGGGCGGTGGTGCTGCAGCAGATCCTGCTGCCCGTCATCACCGTGGCGGTGCTGGCGCCGCTCGCCGGCTGGCGCCCGACGGCGCCCTGGGACATCAGCTGGCACGAGGCCAAGGGCTCGATCAAGTTCGGCGGCCATCTCACCATCTTCGGCCTGGCGCAGCAGCTTGCCGGCAGCCTGCCCACGATCGTCGCGGGCCGCGTGTTCAGCCCCGCGATGGCGGGCATCTACTACCGCAGCGCCACGCTGGCGGCGCTGGTGCCGGGGCGCATCGTGTCGCCGCTCTCGGGCGCGTTCATCCCGACGCTGAGCCGGCTGCAGGACGATCCCGAGGCCTACCGCGCGATCTTCGGGCGCATGATCACGCGGATGAACCTGATGCTGATGCCGGTGGCGGTGCTGCTCGCGTCGTCGTCGGACCTCGTGGTCCGGCTCCTGCTCGGGCCGTCCTGGGCGGAGGCCGCGCCCGTGCTCGCCTGGATGAGCATCAACACGATGCAGGCCGCGGCGCAGGGCTTCATGTGGGCGCTGATCGCGTCGGGGGCGAGCCGCGAGATCATGCGCTACGGCATCGGCGGCGCCGTGACCTCGGCGGTCGCGGTGCTGGCGGGCGCGCAGTTCGGGCTCGTCACGATGGCCGCGCTCTACATGCTCTCGGGGCTCTTCATCCGCATCCCGGTGCTGTGCCGGCTGATGGTGCGCCACACGCCGGTCGACCTCAGGACGATCCTGCGGAGCTACATCGCCGACATCGTGCTCGCGGTGGCGTTCATCGGCGTG
Source organism: Paracoccaceae bacterium (assembly GCA_965219015.1). Lineage (GTDB taxonomy): Bacteria > Pseudomonadota > Alphaproteobacteria > Rhodobacterales > Rhodobacteraceae > CBDCNH01. Next base: position 20,765 of record CBDCNH010000002.1, on the reverse strand, counting down.
CTCATCGGGGTGCGCCGGCTCATGGCCGACGTGCCGGACATGGGGCAGCTCGTCACGGTCGCGGCGCTGATCACGGCGGCCTATGTCGCCCGCATCGTGCTCGACCCCGCCCTCGGCCGCGACGTCGCGACGGCGCTCGGCAAGATCACCCTGCGCCGTCGCGCCTGAAGGCGCGCAAGCAACGGGGCGCCTGAAGGCGCGCAAGCAAAAAGGGCGCCTGAAGGCGCGCAAGCAAAAGGGGCGCCTGAGGCGCGCAAGGCGCGCAAGCAAAAAGGGGCGCCTGAGGCGCGCAGGCAACGGGGCGCCCGAAGGCGCGCAGGCAAAAGGGGCGCCCGGGGCGCGCAGGGGGCAAAAGCCGCGCCCGGGGGCGCGTGGCGAACGGCGCCTCGAGGGGGCTGCGGGTGGGCCTCGGGTGGGCCGCGCGTTGACCCGCGCCGTCCCCGGCCTGCCTCGGGCCCGGCCTGCCTCGGGCGCGTCGAGGACGAGGGCTGTCGCCCATGATCGTCGTCACCACGCCGACCGGCAACATCGGGCAGCATGTCGTGCGGCATCTGCTCGACGCCGGCGAGGCCCTGCGCGTGATCGCGCGCGACCCGGCCAGACTGCCGCAGGAGATGCGCGACCGCGCCGAGGTCGTCGCGGGGTCGCACGGCGACGCGGCCGTGATCGGCCGCGCGCTCGAGGGGCGCGGAGGCGGTGTTCTGGCTCTGCCCTCCCGTCCCCGCCGCGACGCCCGCCACCGCAAAGCCCGCCGCCCCAACGCCCGCCACCGCAACGCCCGCCGCCGCGACGGTCGATTTTGCCCGCCCCGGCGCCGCGGCGATGCGCCGCCACGGCACCCGCCGCGTCGCCGCGGCGACCACGCTCGGGCGCGGCACCGGCTGGCAGGACGAGGCCGGGCGCGACCGGGTCGATCCGCATGGTCGACCTGCTGCGGACGACGGGCGCCGCGGTGTGCGGCCTCGCGCTGCCGGGCATGGACAACACGCTCCAGCAGGTCGACGCGATCCGGCAGGGCCGGATGTCTGGCCGATCCGGCAGGGCCGGATGTCTGGCCCGGTCGATCCCGACCGGAAGCTGCCCCGGACGGCCACGCGCGACACGGGCGCCGCCGCGGCGCGGCTCTTGCGCGACCGGACCTGGACGGGGCAGCAGGACGTGCCGGTGCTCGGTCCCGAGGAGCTGTCCTGCGGCGATCGTCGCGGCGATCGTCGGGAAAGCCGTCGGGGAGGCCGTCGGCCGCAAGGTCCGCTACCGCCAGATCCCGTTCGACGCCCTCAAGGCTGAGCTGACCGAGCGCGGCATGACCGCCTTCCCGCAGGGCTACGTCGACATGATGCGCGCCAAGAACGCCGGCATGGACACCGTGGCGCCGCGCTCGAGCGCCATCATCGGGCCGACGCACTTCCGGCAGTGGGCGGAGGAGGTCCTGAAGCCGGCCGTCGACGGCCAGGGCGCGACCGGCTGCCCACAGGATCCGCCCACAGGATCCGCCCGCCGGATCTGTCCCTTGGCCATCGGGTCGCGGCCACCACTCCCCGCTCCGGGCGCCCGGTCTTGCGCCCGGTCTGCCTCCCGGTCTGGCTTTCCGGTCTGGGCCCGGTCTGGGCCCGGGCCGGGAGGCGGAGGCCGGACGGAGGGCCTGCGCGCCGATGCCTGCGGACGCGCACCGGTGCATCTGGCCCGCATCTGGCCCGCATCTGGCCAGCCGTCCCCGACGCATGGCGGCGCCACGGCAGAAGGCGGAACCCTCGTGGCAAGGGCCCCGCCTGCGATGTCACCTGCGCCGGCCCGACTGCACCGACCCCGACCGCACCGACCCCGCCAGCCCGGCCGCACCGCGCTGGCGGGGTCGGGCTTGCGGGGTCGGGCTGACCGTACCGGGTCAGCGCACCTCGAAGGCGCCGATGTCGGCGCTCTTGCCCTGCGGGCGCCGCGTCCCCGTGACGTCGGTGCTCGGGATGTAGGCGCGGTCGGCGGCGTTGATCGCCTTGCTCGTCGGGATCGGCCGGAAGTCGAACGTCTCGGGGCTGACGAAGGCGTTGGCCGGGTAGCGGATCGTCGGGTTGGTGTTGGTGATCTGGCGCTGCTTTTCCTTGGCCTTCATCATGTAGCGCACCGAGAGGTTGTTGGCGATCAGCGTGTCCTTCGTGCGGGTGCCGTTCTTGGCGTCGAAGACGCCGATCCAGGGGTAGTTCGTGTTGGCCTTGCCGTCGGCTTCGGTGACGGTGTTGTTGACGATCTTGACGTTGGTGCCGCCCGTCACCGTGATGCCGTGGTAGGCGCGCACCGCGACCACGTTGTTGCGGATCACGAAATCCTTGTACATGCCGTCGAAGAGGCTGATCCCCTGCAGCGTGCCGCGCAGCGGATGGTTCTTCGGTCCGGTCCATTCGATGATCGTGTTGTCGGCGATGACGGTGCCGGTGACGACCTTCTGGCCGTTCACCGTCCTGGTCGCCCAGGACTGGAAGCCGTCGTCGTGGTTGCCGTCGATCTTGAAGCAGTTGGTGATCCGGTTGCCCTGGAACACCGAGCGGTCGCCGATGCCGCGCATCGCGTCGCCGCCGAAGCCGTCGATGACGTTGTTGATGACGCGGCTGTCCTCGCCGTAGGTGGTCACGCCGAAGCCGATGCCGGTCAGGTGGCTGTTGCGCAGTTCGCTGCGCGCGCCGTTGAGCTTGACGCCGCTCATGGCGTAGATGCCCGTCCAGTCCGACTTCGACCAGTTCATGAAGTCGGCGTTCTCGACCGGGCGGATGTCGAGGTCGTCGAACACGATGTCGGTGGCGTCACCGCGGGTGTAGACGAGCGAGGCGATCTTCGGCGGCACCGCCTTGGTCGACCACACGTTGAGGCCGCGCACGGTGATGTTCCGGCTCAGGAGGATCGAGATCCACTCGACCTGCACGCGGTGCGGATGCTCGGCCTCGATCGTCAGCATCTTGCTGTAGTTCTGCCGGTTGATGAACAGCGCGCCGTAGGCGCCGTCCTTGAGGATGATCCGGTCGCCGCCCTCGACCTTCCAGATCGCCTTGTCGATCGAGGGCCAGGGCCGGTCGCGGCTGCCGTCGGCGGTGACCCCGGATTCGGCGTCGGGCGAGACGTACTGGTCGAGGGCGGCGGCGGGCAGCGCCGTCGCGGCCAGGAGCGCCGCACCGGCGAGGACCGCGCGGGCCGCGGCTTTGAGGCCGGTCCGGGCGACCGGGCGCACCGCGCCCCGGTCCGCGACATGCCGTGTCGCCAGTTCCGATCCCGTGCCCGAAAGTCCCGTGCCCGAAAGTCCTTGATGCGTCATTGTGCTTCCCCTTGCTGCAGCGGCGTTGGTTCCCGGCATCCCGGTCGATGTGGTCGGTGATGAAGTCCAAGATGCGTGGCGGCAGCGCTCGAACGGCGATGCGTGGCCACGATGATGCGTGGTCGCGCAGGCATGTCCCGGGGCAATCCCGGAGGCATCCTGCGCGGCGAGCTGACCGGGTCCGTCCAGCGGGTCCCCTCCCGGGCATCGGTCCGATGCTGCCGGGGACGATAGGGAAAGCGGTCCGGGCGATCCACGCCGACGATCCGCCGCGGCGGCCCGGCCGCGCGCCGATCGGCGGCTTTCGGTCGAAACGGTGGCGCAATCGGCGAAATCACACCAATTCAGGGCCGGCAGTGGCGCATTCGGGTTGCCTGCTGCCCGGTTTTGCTCCAAGCCGCCCGGCCCGCGTGCAAAACCACTGCCTCCGCAAGGCACCGGGAGCGGCTCCGAGGCGTCCGCGGCCGCGTGCCGATGCTGCGGCGTCGCCGGCCGCGGCGGACGGAGCGCACGATCTCGGCCAGATTCGGCCAAGCCTGCGCGGGGCGTCGCCCGCATCCCCTGCCAGCCCGTGCCGGCTGTCTTGACATGTTTCCAGATCACCTGTGCCCGATGCTCCCCTAGCTGCGTCCCCCGTGCTCCGGGCTAGGCGGTCGGGACGAATGATTGGTTAGCACCTTCGGGAATAGTTTCGCGCCGGCCCGAAATAGCCTGGGCTGTGACATGCAGGACACAACCTTGGGTTGAATCAAATTATACTCAAAGTTGTTACTTGTGGTCCGCAGGCCGGCAGCGGCCCGCGGCGGCCGCCCCGCGCGCCCCACTACGGATCCGCTACGGAACCGGGGACGGCATCGGGGCGTCGCAGGGGCAGGAACGGAGCGACCGGAGGGACCGCACCCCCGCGCGCACCCCCGCGCGCGTGCCGCACGCGAAGCCCGCCGAGACCATCCCCGCCCGCGCGCCGGACCGGGTAGCGGAGGTGCTCGGCCACGTCCGCCACGTCCGCCGCGCCGCCGCGGACCGCGGCCTCGACGCCGATCCCGTCGATCTCGCCGGGCGGCTGCGGCGGGACGTCATCGAATGGTCGGTTGCCTGCGCGAGCAGGGTGCTCGACCGCTGACGCCGGTTCGGCGGACGATCGCTCTGGCCGGCACCGACCTCGAGGGCCGTCCCGTCGTGCGCCAGCCACGGGCACCCCCGAGCGGCACGCCCGAGGACTGGCGCCGGATTGGTGGCGGACCGGCACCGGACCGGCGGCGGGCTTTCCGGGCCCCCTCGACCCGACGTCGTCCTTTTCGACGCCGTCGGCGTCTTCCGCCGCCGGGCCGGGCGCTCAGTAGCCGAGCGGTGCGTCGGCGCAATCCTCGCGCAGCGCGCCGTCCGAGCACAGCGACATGTTGGCGGTCTCGGGATCGACGCCGGCGCCGAGCGCGGTCGGCCGGTCGGAGGGCGGCACCCCCGCCACGGACCGCTCGGCGTCGCGCTGGCGGGCGTAGGCGTCGTCGGCCGCCAGCTGACGGTCCTGGCGGTCCCTCTCGGACTCGCGCGTCGCCGCGACGCTGGCGAGGCAGGTCGCCATCGCCGAGGTGCCGGTGACGAAGCCCTGGCCGCGGCAGCGCGAGAGGTCGGCGGCCTGCTGCCGGGCGTCTTGGTCCGCCTCGAGACGGCCAAGCTCGGTGCAGGCCGGCAGCGCCAGCGCCGCGATCACCGCGAACATGGGCACGAAACGGATCCTTTGCATGTCTCTTCCCTTCGGGTCGGCGCGCCGGATGCGGGGGCCCGCATCGGCCGCGATGGACCTCTACCGCGACGGGCCGGCGGCGGGTCAACCTTTTTCGGCCGCTCCCCCGGACCGCTCCCCCGGGCCGCCTCCGGGGCGCCCCCCCCCCGACGGCCCTCGGGCCGCCCCCGGGCGTTCCACCCTGAGCCCGCGGATGCTAACGACCCCGTCAGGCAGTGGAGCACGAGATGCCGCGACGCGACCCCGACACCGGTTCCCGACACCCCGGAGGCCCCCGCTGATGGCCACGGGCCTTAGTACGGGCCTCGCCACGGGCCTCGGCACGGGCCTGCCGGTCGGCGACCCGCAGGGCTTCGCCCATGTCAAGGTCGTCATCGGCCTCGTGACCGGGCTCGGCATGGCGCGGCTCCTCAACGGGCTCGCCCGCTTCGTGCAGCACCCCTCGCGCACCGCGATCCATGCGCCGCACCTCGCCTGGACCGTGTACCTCCTCCTCTTCGCCACGCATTTCTGGTGGTTCGCGTTCGGGCTGTCGGTGATCGACCGCTGGACCTACCCGGACTACCTCTTCGTCACCGGCTACGGCGCGATGATCTTCTTCCTGTCGACGCTGCTGTTTCCCGACCAGATGGACGACTACGCCGGGTTCGCCGACTACTTCCGGTCCCGGCAGCGCTGGTTCTACGGCATCCTCGCGCTCATGTTCCTCACCGACATGGGCGATACCGCGCTGAAGGGCGCGGCGCATTTCGCCTCCTTCGGGCCGCTCTACCCGCTGCGCCAGCTCCTCCTCGCCGCCTGCGCCGTCGCCGGCATGGTCGTGGCCGACCGGCGCTACCACCTCGGCTTCGCGCTCGGCGCCATCGTGGCGGAGATCTGGTGGATCGCGGTCCGCAACGCGCTCCTGGGGTGAGCCCGGGGGATAAGCCCGGGGGGATAAGCCCGGGGGATAAGCTCGGGGGAGTGAGCCGGCAGAAGACCGTTGCCGTCACGAACCCGCGGGCTAGGCTCGACGGGCCGGCCACCGGAAAGAAGAACGGGCATGACCCTTGCAGGACCGCTCTGTCTCGGGCTCGCGGATGCCGCGGGCCGCGCCGCCTGCACCACGCCGATCCGCAACCAGGCCCACACGGCGACACCGCTCGCGGCGGTGCCGACATCGCAGGCCCGTTCGGAAGGCCCGTTCGGAAGGCCCGTTCGGGGACGCCGGTTCCAGGTCGGGGCGGCGGCCGCGGCCACCGGGACGGGGCGGCCCTGCCGCAACGCGGCCTTCGGGGACACGCTCGGCGACGCCATCGCCGACGGCGTCATCAAGGGCCGCGAGCAGAACCGCCCTTCGCCGGCTGCATGCGGTCCAAGGGCTTGCAGCCGCTCTGACCGGCTCGCCAATCCACCGGCCCGCCAATCCACGGCCCGCCACCAGGGCGGGCCGTGCCTCTCCCCCCGATGACGGAGCCCGCCGATGCGCCCCCTTGCCAGATCCCTCCTGACCCTCGCCTGCCTTGCCGCCTTCGATCCGCGGGCGGCACGCGCGCAGGGCGCCGACTGCGCCGAGGCCGCCGACCAGACGTCGCTGAACGCCTGCGCGGACCGGGCCTACAAGGCCGCCGACGGCGAGCTCAACGCCGCCTGGCGCGACCTCGCCGGCCGCCTCGACGGCGCGGCGCTCGACCGGCTGAAGACCGCGGAGCGCGCCTGGATCGCCTGGCGCGACGCGATGTGCGCCTTCGTGGCCGGCCCAAGCGAAGGCGGCAGCATCCGCCCGATGGTCCTCGCGAACTGCCGCGCCGGACTGACGGCGCAGCAGACCGACCTGCTGCGCGCGCAGGCCTCCTGCGCGGAAGGCGACGTGTCCTGCGCCGGCCGCTAGGCCCGCGCCGCCCCGCTTCCGGAGACCGCCCCGACCGTGCCGCCCCGAGCCTTGGCCGCCCCGAGCCTTGCACCGGGACCACGCCCGCGCGCATCGGCCGTCGCTCTCCAGGACGCCGTCCGGCAGGCTGTCGCACGCCGTCGAGCGCCCGCACCACGGAGAGCTGCCGTCCGCGACGGGCGCGGCTAGGGTTCTCTCCGAGCCTCATTGATCGATGCTGCATCTTGCATGAACGTCAGCGTTACCCTATCGAAAATTATTGAGCTAAATATCTCCTATTTCGAAGGAAGCTAAAATGGTGAACGACCTAATCGACAGTCTGGTAACTTTGGTTAAACCTGACGGTAGGATGGTCAAAAATATTCCTGCGCACGTTCAACAAGAACTCATCATCATAACCGATGAAACTGTCCCGATCGAAGTCGGCGATCATCTACTACGGAAACTTAACAACGGACTATTTGACGACTTCATCGTCGAAAATTACACGCATTATGATCGTAAAATCATAGGTACAGATTCACACGTACAAATCAGAGTGCGCCGTAACGGCAGTTTATCAAAGCAAAGCACGATCATTCAAAACGTTACTAACCAAGACATAACCAATAATCAGCACGGCGACCACGTAAAAATAAATATCCAATCTATTGATAAATCACAAAATATTGTTGAGGCGATCTCGTCAAAACAGCTAAAGCGTTTCCTAAATGAACTTTCCCCCGTGTTGAAACAGCTTCCCGATGAGCAGCGCCAAATCATTGAAGGACAACTAGTAGTTCTGGGAGAAGAATCCGCTAAAGCTGAACCATCTCAGATAAAAACACGAGGTGCTTTGCAGTCTATCAAAACAGCCGCGGAAGGTGCCGCAGGGAGTCTAGTTGCAGCTGGCATAATCGGCCTAATCGCTAACATTTTCTAGCCCAGTAAAGGTGCACTTACATTACATGGTTTCACCTGGGCTTTGCCTCTCAAATCCAATAGCGAACGTTGGTGCAACCACATTAAACGGCAGAAAAGTCCCCGCCGCCGCCGGTCTCAGGTCGGGGCCGCTCCGGCGTCCCGGGTCGCGAGCGCCCGGTAGACCGTCATGCGGGACACGCCGAGGTCGCGGGCGATCTCTGCCTTGGCGACGCCCTGCGCGGCCAGCCGGCGGATCGCCGCGTCGTCCACCCGCTTCTGCCGTCCGCGGTAGGCGCCCCTGCCCTTCGCGGCCTCGATGCCGGCGCGCTGGCGGTCGCGGATGAACGTCAGCTCCATGTCGGCCACCATGCCGAGGACGGTGATGACCATGCGGCCCATCGCGCCCGCGGTCGTCACCTCGGGTTCGAGGACGCGCAGCGACGCGCCCTTCGCGTCGAGCTCGTGCACCAGGTTCAGCACGTCGCGGGTCGAGCGGCCGAGGCGGTCGAGGCGGTGCACGACCAGCTCGTCCCCCGCGCGCAGGAACTCGAGGACCGTCGCGAGCTCGGCACGGTCGTCGCGGGAGGCGCCGGAACCGGTCTCCGCGCGGACGATCTCGCAGCCGGCCTCCTTCAGCCTGGCCTTCTGGATGGCGAGATCCTGGCTCGACGTGCTGACGCGGGCGTAGCCGATCCGGGGCATGGGCAATCCGTCACATTGGGGTGGCTGCCGCCGGGGTACTGTCCCGACGGGGAGAACGCCACCCATATGTGACGCGCCGCCCTGTCACATGCGACCGTCCCCTGCGGGTGTGCCCAAACGCGACGCTCCCGAACGCGACGCCCCCGAACGTGACGCTCCCGAACGCGACGCGATCGGCCGAACGAGCCGCGGAACGCAGCATGCGGAGCCGCCGCCACCTGATCCGGGCATGATCCGCTCCCGATCCGGGCCCCCGCGCACGCAAGGGTTGCGCTGCGGCTTGCATCGCGGGGGGGGGCGTGCCATCCCGGCGCCGGTTTCGCCGCCGGGATCCCGCCCATGTCGCTCCTCGCCAAGGTCCGCACCTTCGTGCATCGCAATCTCGTGCTGCCGGGGGTCACGTTCCTCTACGGGCGCGTCTACGGCATGGACATCGGCCGCGACGTGCGGATCTCGCTCGGCGCGCGGCTCGACAAGACCAACCCCGGCGGCATCCACATCGGCGACTGCACCGCGATCACCTCGGGCGCCGCCGTGCTCACGCACGACTTCGTCAACCGCGCCCACCGCGAGGTGCGGATCGGGCGGAACTGCTTCATCGGCTACGGCGCGATCGTGCTGCCGGGCGTCACCATCGGCGACTCGGTGATCGTCACCGGCAACTCGGTCGTCGGCCGCGACGTGCCGTCGAACTGCGTCGTGATGGGCAACCCCGCCCGGATCGTCGAGAACAACATCGTCACCGGCCCCTGGGGCATCCGCCTCGACAAGGGCAACGCGGCACCCGTCGCGCGCTAACGCGGCGGTCACTTGTGGCTGCCAGGTTGCGCCCCGGCGCCCTCCATTCAGGAACCCATCATGCCCCATACCGAAGCCGACACCGACGCCGACACCGATCTCGAGGCCGCCATCCGCGCCACCTTCGCGCGCGTCTGGGCCGAGGAGAAGACGACGCCCGCGCCCGACCTCGCGCCGGACACGGTGCTGCTGGAAAGCGGGCTCGACAGCCTCGGCTTCGCGATCTTCGTCTCGAGCCTCGAGGAGACGCTCGGCTACGATCCGTTCACGCTCGCCGAGGACGCCTACTACCCCCAGACCTTCGCCGAGTTCGTCGCCTTCTACGAACGCTACCGGCCGGCCGCATGACGCTCGCCGCCGGCCTCGCGGGCGCCGACGACGCCGTCGTGCTGACCGGCCCGGACGGCGCGCCCGTCACCGCGGGCGCGCTGCGGGGCCGGCAGGTCGCGGGCCTCGCACCGGGCACGACCGTCGCCGTCTCGTTCGCCGACCCGGTGGCGCTGATCGGCGCCCTCGCCGCGCTCGACGGCCGCGCGGGCGCGATGCTGCTCCTCTCGCACGCGCTCGCCCCCGGGATCGTCGCCCGGCTGATGGCGGCCGCGGGCGCCACGGCCCTCGTCACCGACCGCGCCGACCTCGAGGCGACGCATGCGCTCGGTCCCTCCCCCGCCCCCGCCGCAGCGGGCGGCGAAGAGACGCGCTGGCTGATGACCACCTCGGGCACCACGGGCATCCCGAAGATCGTGCCGCACACGCTCGGCTCGCTCGCGCGCAGCGTGGTACGGCTGCCTGCTCCCCTCGCTCCGGTCTGGGGCCTCCCGGTCTGGGGCCTCGTCTACGACCCCACGCGCTTCGCGGGGCTGCAGGTGGTGCTGCAGGCGCTCCTCGGCGGCGGGCGGCTCGCGGCGATCGACACCCATGCGCCCGTGCCCGCGCAGGTCGCGGCGCTGGCGGCGGCGGGCGTCACGCATCTGTCGGCCACGCCGACGCTCTGGCGGCGGCTCCTGATGGCGCCCGGCCACCGCGAGCTCGGCCTCGTGCAGGCGACGCTCGGCGGCGAGATCGCCGACCAGGCGGTCCTCGACGCGCTCCGCGCCGCGTATCCCGCCGCGCGCGTCACGCATATCTACGCCTCGACCGAGGCGGGCGTCGGCTTCTCCGTCACCGACGGGCGCGCCGGCTTCCCGCGCGCCTTCCTCGAGGCGGGGTCCGCGGCGTGCGGCTGCGCGTCGAGGACGGCATCCTGTGGCTGAAGCCCGCCGTCGCCACCCCGCCCGCGGACGGCATCGAGGTCGACGCCGAGGGCTACGTCCGCTCCGGCGACCGGGTGCAAGTGACGGGCGACCGGCTCACGTTCCTCGGCCGCGAGAGCGGGCTCATCAACATCGGCGGCGTCAAGGTCTACCCCGAGGCGGTCGAGGACGTGATCCGCGCCGTCCCCGGCGTCGCCCTCGTGCAGGTCACGGGCAAGCGCAGCCCCGTCACCGGCGCGCTCGTCGTGGCCGCGGTCGAGCCCGAGCCCGGCGCCGACGAGACGGCGCTCCGCCGCGCCATCCTCGACGCCTGCCGCGCCGGCCTCGAGCGCGAGGCGGTGCCCGCGGCGGTGCGCTTCGTCGCGGGCTTCGCCACCAACGCCGCGGGCAAGCTCCTGCGCCCCGGAGCCCCCGCATGACCGATCCCGCCCCCGAATCCACCCCCGAATCCACCCCCGATCCCGCCCCCGCCCCGAAGCCGAAGCCGAAGCCCGTGCTCGTCACCGGCGTGTCGCGCGGGCTCGGCCTCGCCATCGCGCGCCGGCTCCTCGCCGACCCCGAGCCCTACCGCGTCGTGGGCCTGAGCCGCACCGAGGGCGAGGCCTACGCGGCCCTCGTCGCGGCGAGCGGCGGGCGCGCCGAGCACGTCCCCTGCGACGTCGGCGACATCGGCGCGATCCCCGCGCTCAGCGTCGAGCTCACCCGCCGCCACGGCACCTTCTGGGGCCTCGTCAACAACGCGGGCATCGGCATGGACGGCGTGCTCGCGACGATGCACCGGACCGACATCGAGAAGGTCATCGCGGTCAACCTCACCGCCCCCCTCGTCTTCGCCAAGCATTTCTCGCGCGGGATGCTGGCGGCGCGGGCGGGGCGGATCGTCAACGTCTCCTCGATCATCGCGCGCACCGGCTTCAACGGCCTCGCCGCCTACGCCGCCTCGAAGGCGGGGCTCGAGGGCATGACGCGCTCGCTCGCGCGCGAGCTCGGCAAGCGCGGCATCACCGTCAACTGCGTGGCCCCGGGCTACATGGAGACCGGCATGACCGCGGGCATGGACGCGCACCAGATGGCCTCGATCCGCCGCCGCGCCCCCCTTGGCCTCGCCGACCCGGACGACGCGGCGGGCGCGGTCGCCTACCTCCTCGGCCCCGAGGCGGGCCGCATCACCGGCACCGTCCTCACCGTCGACGGCGGCAGCACCGCGTGACCGACGCCGATCCGCAGGCCGCTCCCACTCCCGCGGCGCCGGCAGCCGCGCCCGTGCTGACCCCCGTGCTGACCCCCGTACTGACCGTGGTGATGATCAGCTACAACACCCGCGCGCTGACGCTGACGGCGCTCCGCACGCTCTTCGCCACCACGCTCGCGACGCCGATCCATGTCGTCGTCCTCGACAACGACAGCCGCGACGGCTCGACCGACGCCATCGCGGCGGAGTTCCCCGAGGTGGAACTCATCCGCTCGCGCGAGAACCTCGGCTTCGCGGGCGGCAACAACGTCGTGTGCGCCGCCGCGCGGACCGAGTGGCTCCTCCTTCTCAACCCCGACACCGAGTGCCATCCGGGCGCCGTCGACGCGCTCATGGCCTTCGCGCGCGCCAACCCCGCGGCGGGCATCTGGGGCGGCCGCACGGTGTTCCCCGACGGCTCGCTCAACGTCGCCTCGTGCTGGAACCGGATCACGCTCTGGAGCACGGTCTGCCGCACCTTCGGGCTCTTCTCGGCGTTCCGCGGCTCGGAGCTCTTCAACCCCGAGGGCATCGGCGGCTGGCGGCGCGACAGCGTGCGCCACGTCGACATCGTGGTCGGCTGCTTCTTCCTCATCCGCAAGGACTTCTGGGACCGGCTCGGCGGGTTCGACCTGAAGTACTTCATGTACGGCGAGGAGGCGGACCTGTGCCTGCGCGCGGCCCGGCTCGGCGCGCAGCCGATGATCACCCCCGAGGCCGAGATCATGCACATCGTCGGCGCCACCGTGGCGGTGCGCGACGACAAGTACACGCTCATCGCCAAGGCCCGCGCGACGCTGGTGCGCGACCACTGGCCGGCCTGGCAGGTGCCCCTCGGGCTCGCGCTGATGTGGCTCGCGGCCGCGCTCCGCCTCGCCGGCGCCGCGGTCCTCGCGCGCGCGCGGGGCGGCCGCTGGACCGCGCGCGCGGCGCTCTGGCGCAAGATCTTCGCCGCCCGCCGCGACTGGCTCGCGGGCTACCGCGCCTGAGGACTCGACGCCGCAGGCATTATCGTAGTAACGAAAAATCCGCGTCACCTCCGACCCCGCGAAGCGCGCCGCCACCTTTGCCGCGCGCGGCCTCGACATGGCGCGCGCTATGGAGAGTTGTTCGACGGGCCGCACCTGACGGTGCCGGACGACCGCGAGGACTACGGCGAGGCGCGGTTCGTCACCGTGGGCCGGCTCGACGGCCGCATGGTCGTCATCGTCCGGACGCCGCGCGGCACCCTGCGCCGGATCATGAGCATGAGGAAGGCCAATGCCCGAGAAGCCCGTTACGGATCACGCCTGGCCCGCGCCGCGCCTGATTTCGCCCCGCCCGATTTCGCGCCCGATTTCGCCCGATCCCGTCTGGTCCGACCCCGACGACGCGCCGGACCTCTCCACCCCCGAATGGGCCGCCGTCATCGACGCGGCCCCGGTGCGGCGGGGCCGGCCGGCGGCGGCGGCGGCCAAGGTCTCGACCACGATCCGGCTCGATCCCGACGTGATCGCGGCCTTCCGCGCGGGCGGCCCCGGCTGGCAGAGCCGGATCAACGCCGCCCTCCGCAAGGCCGCCGGGCTCGGGTAAGGCGGCGGGCCGCGGCGAATGCCGGTCGTCACGTGCCCGGCTCGGGGCCGGCTCGGGGCCGGGCGGGACATCGGAACCGGGCGGGAGGCCCCGCCCCCCCGCTACCGCCCCCCCCCCCCGCTACCGCCCCCCGCTACCGGCCGATCGCGGCGTAGGCGGTGAAGCCCGCCTTCTCGGCATCGGCGGCGGAGTAGACGTTCCTCAGGTCCGCCATCCGCGGCGCCGCCATCAGGCCGGCGAGGCGGCCGAGGTCGAGCGCGCGGAACGCGTTCCACTCGGTCAGGAGCACCACGAGGTCGGCGCCCTCGGCGGCCGTGTAGGCGTCCTCGGCCCAGGTCACGCCCGGCAGGAGCGCCTCGCCCTCGCGGCGGCCCTGCGGGTCGACCACGCGCACCCGCGCGCCCATGCCGACGAGCGCCGGCACGATCGTCAGCGCCGGGGCCTCGCGCATGTCGTCGGTGTTGGGCTTGAAGGTCACGCCCAGCACCGCGACGGTGCGGCCGTTCAGCCCGCCGTCGCAGAGGTCGGCGATCTTGTCGATCATGCGCCGCTTGATCTCCTCGTTGACCTTGATGACGGTCTCGGTGATCTGCATCGGCATGGCGTGCTCCTGCCCGATCCGCGCCAGCGCCCGCGTGTCCTTCGGGAAGCACGACCCGCCGTAGCCCGGGCCCGCGTGCAGGAACTTGTTGCCGATGCGGCCGTCGAGGCCGATGCCGCGGCTCACCGCCTTCACGTCGGCGCCGACGCGCTCGCAGAGGGCGGCGATCTCGTTGATGAAGGTGATCTTCGTCGCGAGGAACGCGTTGGCCGCGTACTTGATCATCTCGGCGCTCTCGAGGTCGGTGAAGACGATCGGGAAGTCGCGCAGGAACAAGGGCCGGTAGACCGCCTCCATGACCTCGCGCGCGCGCGCCGTCTCGACGCCGACGACGACGCGGTCGGGGCGCATGAAGTCGTCGATCGCGGCGCCCTCGCGCAGGAACTCGGGGTTCGAGGCGACGTCGAACTCGGCGTCCGCCCGGGCGCCGCGGATCGCCTCCGCCACGCGCGCGTTGGTGCCGACGGGGACGGTCGACTTCGTCACCACCACCGCGTAGCCGGTGAGCGCGCGGCCGATCTCCTCGGCCGCCGCCATCACGTAGCTGAGGTCGGCGTGCCCGTCGCCGCGCCGCGAGGGCGTGCCCACGGCGATGAACACCGCGTCCGCGCCCGCCACCGCCGCGGCGAGGTCGCCCGTGAACGCGAGCCGCCCCGCCTCGACGTTGCGCCCGAGCACCTCCTCGAGCCCCGGCTCGTAGATCGGCACGCCGCCCGCCTCGAGCATCGCCACCTTGGCCGGATCCTTGTCGACGCAGACGACCTCGTGGCCGAAGTCCGAGAAGCACACCCCCGAGACGAGGCCCACGTAGCCCGTGCCGATCATCGCAATCTTCATCTCGCAGTCTCCCGGTTTGCCGTCGCCAGGCCTTGGCACGCCGCAGCGCAGCATCGCGCTCGCCATAGCGTCCCGGGCAAGCCCGCGCCACCCTTATCGAAGCGGCGTTACCGATCCGCTACCCGCGCCCGCTACCCGCGCCCGCCACCTGCGCCCGCCACCTGCGCCGCCACCCGCGCGCGCACGTAGCCGAGGAACGCCGCCGCGGGGGCGCGGAGCCGCGGCCGGCCCGAAGCCGCCCAGTAGCCGCGCCAGTCCGCCTCGAGCGCGTAGACGTCCCAGCCCGGCGCCAGCGCCCGCGCGGCCGCGATGGTCTCGGACCCCAAGGGCCCCAGCACCGCCTCGACCACCGCCTCGACCAAGCCCGCGCGCGGCGCGAAGAGGAAGACATCGCCCGCGGCCTCGGCCATGCGGTAGTCGGGCAGCGCGTCGGCTTCGGCCATCGCGCGCAGCATGGCGCGGAACACCCGGCGCGGGGAGGCCGAGCCCGACTTCTTCCACAGCACCTCGGTCGAGACGCGCCAGCCCTCCTGCCGCCCGCAGTGCTTGCGCGCCAGCTCGTAGATGCGGCGCTCGAGGGGCTTGCGGAGCCCGAAGTACTCCCGGCTCAGCGTCAGCACCGAGCGCGCCAGCACCGCGCGCCAGAGCCAGTCCGACAGCGTCACCGACACCGACAGCATCCGCCCTCCCGGTTGCCCTCCCGGTTGCCCCCCGGGCCTTCCCGGCGCGCGGCGCACGATCTGCCAGCTCTCGATGAGCCCGAAGCCCGTCGTCACCTCGCGCGCGGCCGCCCCTTCCCCGGTCACGATGTTGGTGGTGATGCGCGTGCCCGCGAGCCTCTCGAGCGCCTCGCGGAGGCGGCGGTACGCATCGCCCGAGGTCTCGCGCCGGGTCGCCTCCAGGAAGTCGTGCGCCGTCAGCCGCACCACCCGCCCCACGGGCCGCCCGGCATTGAGCGCCGCCATCAGCTGGCTCACGCAGAAGATCAGCACGTCCTTGTCGTGGATCGTCGCCCGCCCCGCCACCGAAGGCACCACACGCACGCGCACCCCGTTGTGGGCGTAGTCGAGCACCCGCCGGTCGGGCTTCGTGGCGAGCGTGAACACCGGATGCTCGAGCGTCGCGAGATCGCCCTTCGGCAGCGCGCCCATCACGTCGCAGAGGAAGTATTCCGGCTCGGGGAGCGCCGTCGGCCGATCGGCCTGCCCGACTTGCCCAGCCTGCCCGACTTGCCCGCCCTGCCCGACTTGCCCAGCCTGCCCGACTTGCCCGCCCTGCCGGTCCGGACCGCCCTGCCCGTGCATCGGGAAATCCTTTCGGGCGGGACGGTTGGAGGGCGACGTGAACGTGGTTTCAGTGACGCCGACCCTAGAGTTGTCCACAGGCCCGGTCCAGCCGGCACGCGCAGGGCAACGGGGTTTCGGAGTCGTCCGAGCGTGGTTTCAGAGTCGCCGGAACGTGGTTTCGGAGTCGCCCGGGCCGCCAAAAACCATCTTTTCCGCACTGCTGCCAAGACGTTGACCGGAGGGCGTATTCCTATAACTGATTTCTAACTCATAAATAACTGGCGCAGGATTGGCGGACACGCCGCACGGGGCGCAGAAAATCCCCTGACATGCGCGAAAACCTTTGATGTGCGCCGAATCGCGGTATATTGCGGAAAAGCACATACATCGGGGGACAGAATGGTCCGCGAGACCTCGCTTCCGCCCTATTTCAACATCGATCCGGCCCAGGCGCTGGCCGAGCTCGGGCCCCCCGCGACCACCGCGGCCTTCGCGGAGATCGCCGCCGCCTGCGCCCGCGGGAGGGCCGACCTCGAGACCCGCGGGCTCGACGCCTCGGGCGAAAAGCGGCTCCGGCGGTTTTCCACCTGGGAGATCACGCGCTATCTCATCCCCGTCGCCGTACAGCACTTCCGCCGCGTGCTGAAGGCGAACCCCGGCCTGCCGCAGGGCCATGCCGAGACCGAGGGCGGCGCGCGCTGGTTCACGCTCGAGGAGGTGCTGGCCCTGCGCGACCATTTCGCGGCGGAGGGCTCGAAGGCCAAGGAATACCGGCCCTGGCGCCCCGAAGGGCTGCCGGCCAAGATCGTGGCCGTGGCGAACTTCAAGGGCGGCGTCGGCAAGACCTCGACCGCCGCCCATCTCGCGATGTCGGCGGCCCTCGACGGCTACCGCGTGCTGGTGATCGACCTCGATTCGCAGGGCTCGATGACCTCGCTCTTCGGCGGCCGGGTGGCGGACGAATGGGGCACCGTGTTCCCGCTCATCGCGCGCCACCACGCGGCGCACGTGCGGCGCGACAACCTCGCGCGCCAGGCCCGCGGCGAGGCCCCTGCCCCGCTCGGCGACATGGCGCTCGAGGCGCTGAAGGTGCGCTGCGAAACGCTCGTCGCGCGCACGCACTGGCCCAACATCGATCTCATCGGCGCGCAGCTCAACCTCTACTGGGCCGAGTTCCAGATCCCGGTCTGGCGCATGGGCGCGCGCGGCTGGCGGCTCTGGGACGCGCTCGCGGACGTGCTCGCCGAGGACGGCGTCCTCGAGCGCTACGACCTCGTGATCCTCGATACGCCCCCGGCGCTCGGCTATCTCACGATCAACGGGCTCGCCGCCGCCGACATCCTCCTCGTGCCGCTCGGCGCGTCGTTCCTGGAGTTCGATTCGACGGGGCGGTTCTTCGACATGCTGCACGCCACCTTCCGCTCGATCGAGGAGGGCGAGAACATCGCGGCGCGGGCGCTCGGCGCGTCCGAGCTTGCCTTCGAGTGGGACGCGGTGCGCGCGGTGCTGACGCGCTACGACGCAGGCCAGGAGGCGGAGATGGGCGGGCTCATGCAGGCCTACCTCGGGCGCACGCTGCAGCCGCAGCGGCAGGACTACACCGCGCTCATCGGCCAGGCCGGCGAGGCGGCGCAGGGGTTCTACGAGGCCGACTACCGCGACTTCAACCGCGAGACCTACATCCGCGGCCGCGAGACGTTCGATGCGACCTATGCCGCGTTCAAGCGGCTCCTCGTCGGCATCTGGCGGCGCGAGGAGCTGGCGCGCGAGGCCGAGCGGGCGGGGGTGCGGGCGGAGGTGCAGGAACGTGGAAATGTTTCGCGCGCGAAACATGGCACCACCGCACAGGGAGCCGCCTGATGGCCAGACGCCGCCGCCTTTCCGCACCGTTCGAGACCGAATCCGAGCCTGATACGTTCCAGAGCGAGCCATCTAACGTTGGGCCTCTCGAGACCAAGGCCTGGGGCGCCGCACCGTCCGCCGGGTCTCAGGTCGGGCCCCAGGTCGGGCCCCCGATCGCTCAGGTCGCGCGCGACGCCGCCACCCGGGCCGCGATGGACGACCTTTTGAGCGCCATGACCGCCGCCCGCGCGGAGGGCCGGCTCGTCGAGCGGCTGCCGCTCGACGCCGTGGCGGCCGACCACCTGATGCGCGACCGCATCGCCGTCGACGACGAGGCCGCCGCCACCTTGCGCGAGAGCCTGCGCGCGCGGGGGCAGCAGGTGCCGGTCGAGGTGGTGGACCTCGGCGCGGACGTTTCGCCGCGCTACGGTCTGATCTCCGGCTGGCGGCGGCTCACGGCGCTCCGCGCGCTCCATGCCGAGACCGGCGAGGCGCGGTTCGGCGCCGTCGCCGCGGTGCGCCGGCGGCCCGAGAGCGCCGCCGCCGCCTATGTCGCGATGGTCGAGGAGAACGAGGTCCGCGCGGGCCTCAGCTACTACGAGCGCGCGCGGGTCGTGGCGCGGTCGGCGGCGGCGGGCGTGTTCCCGACGCCGCAGGACGCGCTCCGCACGCTCTTCGCGTCCGCGCCCCGGTCGCGGCGCTCGAAGATCGCGTCCTTCGTCACCGTCCATGCCGCACTCGACGGCGCGCTGCGCTTCCCGACCGCGCTCGGCGAGCGGCAGGGCCTCGCCCTCGCCCGCGCGCTCGACGCCGACGGGCGGCTCGGGCCACGGCTCCGCGACAGGCTTCGCCGCGACCCCCCCGAGACCGCGGCCGCCGAGGCGACGCTCCTCGCCGCAGCCCTCGCGCCCGCGCCGAGCCCCACGCTCGACATGCCGGCGGGGGCCAGGGAGATCGCCCCGGGCGTGTATCTGCAGACGGCCGGCGGGCTGCTCCGGCCGCGCTATACCCTGTCCGGACCGCGTGTCGGCGCGGATTTCGCAGCGAAACTCGCGGCTTGGCTCAACCCCGCCTGACCGGCGCCGGACCGGTGCGGGGCGGGTCGGCGCAAGATGTTTCGCGCGCGAAACATTCCTGACTCTTACGCTTGGAAAAACCGGACCGTGCCCGCGCCGATCCGCGCGCCGGTGAGCCGCCCGGTCCGCCAGGCCCCGGTATCGAGCGCGATCCGGCCATGCGCCATGCCCGCGGTCTCGACGACATCGTGGCCATGCGCGACCCAGAGCCCGTCGTCGCGCGCGCCGGCCACGCCCTTGCCCCAGAGGAGCGCCGCCTCGGTCTGCCTGGCCACGGACCGGCGGCGGTCGAGCCCCGCATGCGCCGCGACCAGCGTGCCGCTGCGCCACAGGAGCGGCCGGCTGCGGAGCCAGGGCTCCACCCCCGGCTTCCAGGCGTCGCGCAGCGCGGCGGCGAGTGCGGCGCGATCATGCACGGTGCCGCGGTCGATGCCGCCGTCGATGCCGTAGCTCGCCAGCGTCGCGAGCCCGCCGTGGGCCAGCCAGCGCGGCGCGGCCTCGGGGGCGTCGAGGAAATCGAGGAGCATCCGCTCGTGGTTGCCCATCAGGCAGGTCACGTTGCCGGGCGCGGTCATCGCGAGGTCGAGCACGCGGTCGCTCGCGGGGCCGCGGTCGATGAGGTCGCCGAGGATCACCGCCGGCGTGTCGCCGATGTGGTCGAGCATCCGCGCGAGAGAGATCGGCCCGGCCGTGCACGTCGCCGACGAGGATCACGGGACGGTCGGGGCAGGGGCCGTCGCCCAGCGGTTTCGCCGCGAACCGCATCGGCAGGGCCCAGTGCCGCAGGCGCTCGAGGGGCCAGTGCCGCAGGCGCTCGAGGGGCCGGGAGGCGCGGCGTTCGGACAGGGCGGGCGACCTTGCAGGGACGTGCCCTGCTTAGAACCCTCCGCAGGGCTTGGCCAGCGTGCCGCCCTAGCCCGCGACGGGCATCGGCGGAGCGCCGCGGACGCGGGCGCCGGGACAGGTCAGCGCCGCCGCGACGAGCACCACGAGGCAGCCCGCGGTGCCGGCACCGGCATAGCCGAGGAGCGCCAGCCAGAGCGAATGGCCGAGGAGGAGCGCCGTCGCGCCGGCGCAGGTGCCCGCGCCGAAACCGCAGGCCATGAATCCCAGGAACATCGCATTCTCCCCAGACAGCGACACCGAGACCCGGATACCCCGGCAATCGGCGATCGTTACGCGCTTTGAACTACCTGGGCAGGATACACCAAATACGCGCTCCCTTATCGCGCGAAGTTGCGCGCATTTGAGCAAAACTGAAGATCCCGTTTCCAGGAGGCGTGAATTCCGCGAGTCCGGTTTATTTCCGGCTTCTTCGTGGCAGTTTCGCGGCAAACCCCCGGCAACACAAGAGGTTCCCGCATGGGTTGTGGTGTCGCAGTGACAGGTCCGGACCCGATGCGCCGCTTCGGCGTTGCTGCACCGGCGCGCCCCGTGTTTCATGGGCCGCCGTGCTCCGTCGAGGCCGCCATTTCCGATCCGGTCATCCATCCCGTCATCCTGTGCGGCGGCTCGGGCACCCGGCTCTGGCCGTCGTCGCGCGCCGCGTTCCCGAAGCAGTTCGCGCCGCTCCTCGGCACCGGGAGCCTCTACCAGGCGACGCTGCGGCGGTTCGCGACGGGCGGGAAGGAGGCGACCGGGGCGGGGCTGGCCTTCGCCGCGCCCCTGGTGATGACGCACACCGATTTCCGCTTCCTCGCCGCCGAGCAGGCGGCCTGCCTCGGGCTCGCCGACGCGCGCATCGTGCTCGAG
>CBDCNH010000001.1:0-20257 GCA_965219015.1 Paracoccaceae bacterium | reverse complement strand
CGCGTGCCGCCGCTCGTGAGCGGCGAGATCACGAGGCGGTCCCTGATGGCGTCGAGAGCCGCCGCCCCCCGCGCGTTCCGCACGATCAGCCACTGCTCTCCCGTGCCCGCCATGTAGCCCACGGTAATGTCGGCGAGCCGGTTGGTGTAGTCGACGCAGGTGCGGCAGGTCAGCGGAAAGAAGTCCGGGCCGAGGTCAGCGAGCGGCAGCCGGAGGAACGGCACCGTCCGCGCCGGCCGGCCGTCGTCGTAGCGTAGCTCGACCCGGTAGTCGGGGCGGAACTCGAGGTAGCTCACGCCGGCGGGCGCGGGGTCGATGCGCGCGAGGAAGCGGTGGAAGTTCTCCGTCGTCGTCATGTCCGAGCAGGGCGTGCCGATGACGGTGATGCTCTCGAAGCCGAGCGTGCCCTCGAGGACGCGGAGCGCGTGGACCTGGCACGGGATGCCGATGACCGCGATGCGCCGGTGCCCCGCGCGCGCCGCGGGTTCGAGGAGCGCCAGCACCGGCGCGAACCCCATCCGCATCCCGCGGCAGGCGGCCATGTCGGCGGGGTCGGTCACGATCACCGGCCGCGGGCGCCAGCGGTCGTCGGGGTCGGGCGCCACGGTCAGCACGGCGTCGACGGCGCCGGCCTCGAGGAGCGCCGCGCCGAGCGCCGTGACGACGCCAGTCCATTGCGCGCCGGGCAGCGCCGGGTCGAGCCGGGCGCGGAGCATCGCGCGCGTGACGCCAAAGAACGCCTCGTCGCCGGCGGCGGCTTCCGCGTCGCGGCCATGCACGGCGCGCTCGAGGGTCGGGTAGTCCGGGCGGATGAACTGGCACGCCCGGCCACAGGCGCGCCCGTCGCCGAGCCGGCTCACCCCGCAATCGGTGCAGAGCCCCGGCCGCGGGCCGCCCGGCAGATCGAGGAGCGGGAGCGCGCCAGCCATGCCTCGACGCTGGCACGCGCGGGGAGGGCGGGCAAGGCGCTTGCGCCCGCGCCCGGCGGCGGCGAGGCTCCGGGCATGGACGGGGCGGACATCCTGCGGGCGGAGGCGGTGCGGCTCTTCCGCGCCGGGCTCGCGGCGGCGGACCCGGGCGCGGGCGTCGCGGCGGCGCTCCGCGCGGAGCCGCCGGGCAAGGTGGCGCGGCTCGTGGCCGTGGGTAAGGCCGCGCGGCGGATGGCGGAGGCCGCGCTCGGCGTGCTCGGGCCGGTGCCGGGCGCGCTCGTCGTGACCAACGCCGAGAACGCCGCACCGCTCGCGGGCGCGCGGGTGCTCGTCGCCGGGCATCCGGTGCCCGACGCGAACGGCGCGCGGGCGGCCGAGGCGGTGATCGCGGCGGTGGCCGGGCTCGCGGCGACGGACACGGTGCTCGTCCTCGTCTCGGGCGGCGGCTCGGCGCTGCTGCCGGCACCCGTGGCGGGGGTGAGCCTCGCCGACAAGGCGGCGGTCGCGTCGCTCCTCCTCGCCTCGGGCGCGGACATCACGGAGATGAACCTCGTGCGCCAGCAGCTCTCGCGGCTGAAGGGCGGCGGGCTCCTGCGGCTCGCGGCACCCGCGCGGGTGCGGGCGCTCGTCCTGTCGGACGTGATCGGCGACGATCTCCGCGCCATCGCCTCGGGCCCGACCGCCGCCCCCCTCGGCACCCGCGCCGACGCGCGCGCCGCGCTCCGGGCGCGCGGGCTCTGGGAGCGGCTGCCGGAGGCGGTGCGGGCGCATCTCGCCCAGGACGTGGCACCCGAGGCGCTGCCGGAGGCGCGCAACACCCTCATCGGCTCGAACGCCATCTCCGTCGCCGCGATGGCCGCGGCGTCGCCCGCCGCACGCCCGATCGAGGCGCCGCTCACCGGCGACGTGGGAGATGCCGCCGCGCGGGTCGCGGCACTCGGGACCGGCACCTGGGTGATGGGCGGCGAGACGACGGTGACGCTGCGCGGCCGCGGCATGGGCGGGCGCAATCAGGAACTGGCGCTCCGCGTGGCGCTCCTCGGCGAGCGCTGGCCCGGACCGTGGTCATTCCTCGCGGGCGGCACCGACGGCCGCGACGGGCCGACGGACGCGGCGGGGGGCCTCGTCGACGGCGGCACCGCGGCCCGCATCCGCGCCGCGGGCCTCGACGCCGAGGCGCGCCTCGCCGACAACGACAGCTCCCGCGCCCTCGCCGCCGCGGGCGACCTCCTCGTCACCGGCGGCACCGGCACAAACGTCGCGGACCTCGCGGTCCTGATCCGGGGCTGAGCCTTCGTCAGGGCGCCGGGCGCTTGCCCTCGAGGAACGCCGCCACCGCGCGCGCACACGATCCGCTGGCCCTCCGGCGCTCCCCCGATGAGCGCCGCGATCCGCGCGCGGCCCGAAGCGCAGGTGGCCCGGATCGAGCGCAGGATGCCCGCGTCGAGCGGCTCCCGGCACCCGTACGGCAGGTCCGGCCGCGCCGTCCGGCGAGACCGCACAAGGACGCGCCGCAGCCGCACGAAGGGCCGCCCTCGAACACGCTGGCTCAGCGCGCAGGGACCGTCCTTCCGCGGCCGCTCTCGCCGGCCCGGCATCTGGCGGCTGTGGACGGCCGGCAGCCCGGCGAGGGCGCCGCGCCACCGTGGACGCGCCGGCGCCGGGCTGGCCGACGCGCATCACGGGCCGCATCCGGCCCGCCCGCCGCAGCCGGCCGCTGGCGCGGGCAAGCCGGTCAGTTCAACTCGGAGAGGAGGGCGAGCGACAGGAGCGCGCCGAGGCGGAGCGGCAGGACGCGCGCCACCATGTCGATGGCGACGAAGCCGCCGCGGCGGAACGCGATCGGCGCCATCAGCCCGGTCATCCAGAGCATGAGGAACCGCGCCAGTTCCTCGGTCCAGACCGGGGCGTCGGCGAGCACGTGGCGCATGAACACCTGGAACAGGATCGCGAGCACCATGACGGCCACGCAGCCGATGCCGAGCGCGTACCCTGCCGCCAGCAGCCCCGCGGTGAGCCACCGAAGCGGCCCGAGGACCGCGAAGATGAGGCCCATCGCCCTCCCTCCCCTTGGCCCCAGCGGGCCGGTGCCGCGGCGGGGTCTACGCCCCGTTCGCCAGATGTCCGTAGCGTCCGCCGGCGAAGATCAGCGGGTCGCCGTCGCGAAGCGCTGCGCGCAGGACGCGGCCGACGATGATGAGGTGGTCGCCGCCCTCGTGGACGGCGTGCTGCTCGCATTCGAAGCGCGCGAGGCAGCCGCGCAGCAATGGCACGCCCGAAGGGTTTTCGTCGAGGTCGTCCGCGTCGAAGCCCTCGCCCGCATGGGCGAAGCGGCGGGTGAGGGCCACCTGCTCGGCTCCGAGGACGTGGACCGCGAAGTGCCGGGCGGCCGCGAAGCCGTCGAACCGGCTCGAGGCCCGCGCGGGCGACCAGAGCACGAGGGGCGGGTCGAGCGAGACGGCGGCGAAGCTGTTGGCGACCATCGCGACCGGCCCCGGCGCCGTCACCACCGTCACGCCCGTCGCAAAGCGGCCGAGCGCATCGCGGAAGGCGCGCGTGCTGTCGGCCTGCGGCGTGAAGCCCTTCATCGGCAGATCCTTCGGCATCCGAGCGGCTCCCGTCATCCTGGGCACCGACCGGCGCTGGCGCGGCGAGCGAACCACGTTTTCCGGCCCCTCGCCAGCCTCGTCACCGGCGCGGTCCGAGCCCGAGCGGCGTCGCGGGCACGCCGGCGGGCACCCGGCCGTAGACCTCCGGCAGCGAGCAGGTCGCGAGCTCGGGGAGCACGCGCGTGCCGAACGAGACGCACTCGTCGAGGTGCGGGTAGCCCGACAGGATGAACGCGCGGATGCCCATGCGCCGGTAGGCCTCGAGCTCGCTCAGCACCTGGTCCGCCGAGCCTACGAGTGCCGCGCCGCAACCCGAGCGCGCCCGGCCGATGCCGGTCCAGAGATGCGGCTCGACGTAGCCCGAGGCATCCGCCGCCGCCCGCGCCGCGGCCTGGTGCGACACCCCGAGCGAGCCCGCGTCGAGCGCCCGCTCGCGGATCGCGCGGCCCTCGGCGTCGTCGAGCTGCGAGACGAGTTCGGCCGCGTACTCCTTCGCCTCGGCCTCGGTGTCGCGCACGATGACGTGGACGCGGAGACCGTAGTCGAGCGTGCGCCCGTAGCCCTCGGCCAGCGCATGGACCGCGCGCATCCGCTGGGCCAGCACCTCGCGCGTCTCGGGCCACATCAGGTACACGTCGCAGTGCCGCGCGCAGAGGTCGAGCGCGTCGGGCGAGTAGCCGCCGAAGTAGAGGAGCGGCCCGCCGTTCTGCTGCCAGGGCTTCGCGGGCTCGGCGGAGATGCCGTGGAACTGGTAGGTCTCGCCGTCGTGGTCGATGGTGTCGCGGGTCCAGGCCTGGCGCAGGATCTCCACGACCTCGCGCGAGCGGCGGTAGCGGTAGGCGCTCTCGGCCTTCTCGCCCGGAAAGTCGGACGAGATGACGTTGAGCGTGAGCCGGCCCTCGAGCATGTGGTCGAGCGTCGCCACGGTGCGCGCGAGCATCAGGGGGTGCAGCTCGCCGCAGCGGATCGCGGCGAGGAGGTTGATGCGCTCGGTGATCGGCGCGCAGGCCGCGACGAAGGTGAGCACGTCCTGCCCGACCTGGTAGGACGACGGGCAGAGCACGTTGCGGAAGCCCTGCGCCTCGGCGGTCTCGACGATCTCCCGGCAGTGCGCCCAGGACGAGCGCAGGTCGCCCTCGGGCACGCCGAGATGGCGGAAGTCGTCCGAGCAGAGCGCCGAGAACCACGCCACCTCGGCGGCGTCGAGATCGGCGGAGGTGACGGGAACGATCGTCATGCAGGGCGGCTCCGGCTGCGAACGGGGTTGCGTAGCACGCCGATCCGTGTAGATCAATCATGTATCAATTCAGGCCCGGACCATGCAGACCCCCGGATCGCTGCCCCTCTACCAGCAGATCGGCGAGCGCATCGCGCGCGACATCGCCGCCGGGCGGCTCGCCGACGGCGACCGCCTGCCGCCCGAGCGCGCGATGGCGGAGGGCCTCGGCGTCGCGGTGGGCACGCTGCGCCGGGCCTTGGGCGAGCTCGCGGAGCGGGGCCAGATCGCTCGCGTGCAGGGCTCGGGGAACTACGTGCGCGCGCGCCCCGACCTCGGCACCGTCTACGCGTTCTTCCGGCTCGAGCGCGCCGACGGCGGCGGGCTCCCGACCGCCGAGGTGCTCGGCGTGGAGCGCCGCGCGAAGCCCGCGCACCTGCCGCCCTTCGGCGCGGGCCCGGAGGCGCACCGCATCCGCCGCCTGCGCCGGCTTGACGGCGTGGCGTCGGCGGTCGAGGAGATCTGGCTCGACGCGGGCCATGCCCCGGCGCTGACCGCCGCGGACCTGTCGGAGTCGCTCTACCTGCACTACCGCGCCCGGCTCGGCCTCGTGATCGCCCGCGTCGAGGACCGCGTGGGCACCGGGACGGTCCCGTTCTGGGCGCCCGCAGCGTTCGCGCTCCGCCCCGGTGATCCCGCGGGCCACATCGTGCGCGTGAGCCAGACCGACGACGGCGCGCGGCCCGAGGTCTCCGAGACCTGGTTCGACCCCGCCACCACGCGCTACGTCGCGCGCCTGCCATGAAGGAGCCGCCGATGCGGACGCTGCGCTACGGGATGATCGGCTGCGGGATGATGGGGCAGGAGCACATCCGCAACCTCGCGCTGCTGCCCGGCAGCGAGGTGGCCGCCATCTTCGAGCCCGACGCCGCGATGGCGGCCGCCGCCGCGGCGCTGGCGCCCGGCGCGCGGCGGGCGGGCTCCGTGGCCGACGTCCTCGCCGAGCCCGCGCTCGACGCGCTGGTGATCGCGAGCCCGAACTTCGCGCATGTGGCGCAGCTCGAGGAGATCGCGGCGACGCGCCCGCTGCCGGTGCTGGTCGAGAAGCCGCTCGCCATCGCCCCCGCCGACGCGCCGCGGCTCGACGCCCTCCGCGCCCGCATGGCGGCGCCCGTCTGGGTGGCGATGGAGTACCGCTACATGCCGCCCATCGCCGCCTTCCTCGCCGCGGCGGAGGCCGCGACGGGCGGGGTGCGGATGCTGACCATCCGCGAGCACCGCTATCCGTTCCTCGACAAGGTGGGCGCCTGGAACCGCTTCGAGCGGCAGACCGGCGGCACGCTCGTCGAGAAGTGCTGCCACTTCTTCGACCTGATGCGCCTCGTCCTCGCCGACGATCCGGTCCGCGTGGCGGCGTCGGGCGGCCAGTCGGTGAACCACAAGGCCGAGCGCTACGACGGCGCGCAGCCCGACATCTGGGACAACGCCTACGTCATCGCCGATTTCGCGCAAGGCGCGCGGGCGATGCTGGAGCTGTGCATGTTCGCCGAAGGCAGCCGCTACCAGGAGGAGATCACCGCCGTGGGCCCCGCCGGCAAGATCGAGGTGCGCGTGCCGGGGCCCGCGCGGTTCTGGCCCGCGGCCCTCGGCGCGCCGCCGGTGGCCGAGCTCGTCGTCAGCCCGCGCGCGCCCGCCGGGCCCCGCGCGGTCGCGATCCCGGTCGATCCGGCGCTTCTCGCCGCGGGCGACCACAACGGTGCGACGTTCTACCAGCACCGGCTCTTCCGCGAGACCGTGCTCGGCGGGGCCGCGCCCGCGGTGACGCTCGACGACGGCTGGTGGGCGGTCGCGATGGGCCTCGCCGCGCAGCGCGCCGCGGCCACCGCCACCGTCGTCGGCCTTCAGGGCGCGGGGCTTTCCGCGGTCCTGCCGCAACGGGCGCGCGCCTAAGCCCGAGCCCCGCGGCGTCAGTCGCGGTCGGGCGCGCCGAGGGGGAAGTAGTGGCGGTAGGGCCGCGCCTCCTCGACGCAGCGCGCGACGGAAGGGCGCGCAAGGAGCCGGGCGCGGTAGGCGCGGACGCCGGGGCACGCGGCGCCGACCGGGCGCACCCAGTCGGCGTAGAAGAGCGCCGGCGCGGCGGCGCAGTCGGCCAGCGAGAAGGCGTCTCCCGCGGCCCAGGCCCGGCGGGCGAGGCGCGCCTCGAGCCAGCCGTAGGCGGTGTCGAGCGCGCGGGCGGCCTCGGCCAGCGCCTCGTCCCGGCGCGACGGGTCCGCGCGCAGCGCCTCGGCGACGGGGCGCTGCATCGGCGTCATCACATGGTGGTCGAACATGCGGTCCATGAGGCGCACCTCGAGCGCCGCCGCGTGGTCGTCGGGCAGCCAGCGGACCGGCCCCCGGTGATGGAGGTCGAGATGCTCGATGATGACGGTCGACTCCGCCACGGTCCGGCCATCGTCCACCAGCACGGGAAACGTCCCGAACGGCCAGAGCGCGGCGCGCTCCTCGGCAGCACCCGGGTGTTCGAGGTGCCGGTAGGCGAACGGGACATCGTTCTCGTAGAGCGCCACGAGCACCTTTTGGCAATAGGACGAGAAGGGATGGGCATAGAGGGTCAGCGCCACGACGGTTCCTCCGGGGTCGCCGCGCAGCCTACGCCGCCCCGCGCGCGCCGCCAACGCGGTCGCGGCGACGGCGCGCCCGCTGCGGCGCTTTCGCCGCGAAGTCCCGCCCTCCCGGCCGCCGGGGTGGCCATCGCGCGCGCCGGCGGCTATCGGGGGCCCGTTCCGCCCGGAGTGCGCCCGTGCCGTCCTGCCGTCCGATCCGCGCCTGATGGCGGGCCGCCTCTTCGCGGTCGTGGGGCCGTCCGGCGCCGGCAAGGACACGCTCATCGCCGCGGCCCGCGCGCGGCGGCCGGGCCTCGTCGTCGCGCGGCGCGTCATCACGCGCCCGGCGGAGGCTTGCGGCGAGCCCTACGAGGGCGTCGACGCGGCCGAGTTCGCGCGCCGCAGCGCCGCGGGCGGCTTCGCGCTCGAATGGCGCGCGCACGGGCTCTCCTACGGCATCCCGGAGGCCATCGACCGCGCGCTCCGCGCCGGCCGCACGGTGGTGTTCAACGGCAGCCGCGCGATGCTCGGCGCCGCGGCGGAGCGCTACCCGGGGCTCTGCGTGGTGCATGTGACGGCCTCGATCCCGATCCTCGCCGCGCGTCTGGCCGCCCGTGGCCGCGAGAGCCGCGGGGAGATCGCCGAGCGCCTCGCCCGCGCGCGCTACGAGATCCCCGCCGGCATCCCGGTCCGTACCGTCATCAACGACGCGGGCCTCGAGCCCGCGGTCGAGGCCTTCCTCGCGGCGCTGGCGCCCGACTGACGCCTGGCTGACGTCCCGCGTGCTGGACAGGCCCGTGCCTCCTCGCGCATCGTGCCGGCGCACGCACGCGAAGGGAACCCGCCATGCGCCGCCTGATGTTCGCCGCCCTGCTGCTCGCCACGCCGGCCGCGGCCGAGGACCGCTGGATGACGATCCCGTAGCCCGCGCCGATGCCCGCGCCGACCGCGTCGGGCATGGCGCCGGTAAACGGCATCGAGATGCACGACGCGACCTTCGGCGCGGGCGACCCGGTGCTCCTCATCCACGGCGGGCTCGGCCATGCCGACCTCTGGTCGGCGCAGGTCGCGGACCTGATGCGCGACCATAGGGTGATCGTCGCCGACAGCCGTGGGCACGGGCGCTCGACGCGCACGGCGGAGCCCTTCGGCTACGACCTGATGACCGCGGACTACCTCGCGCTCCTCGACGACCTCAAGATCGACCGCGTGGACCTCGTCGGCTGGTCGGACGGCGGCATCATCGGGCTCGACATGGCGATGACGCATCCCGAGCGGCTCAACCACGTGTTCGCCCATGCCGCCAACATCACCACGGACGGCGTGAACCCGGCGTCGGCGACCGACCCGGTCTTCAACGGCTACATCGCGCGGATGGCGCAGGACGACGCGCGGCTGTCGCCGACGCCCGGCCAGTACGAGAGCTTCGTCGGCCAGATCGGCGAGATGTGGGCCACTGAGCCGAACTGGACCGAGGCGGAGGTGGCGAAGATCACCGTGCCGGTGACGGTCGTGGCGGGCGACCACGACGCGGCGATCCTGCCCGCGGCGCCAGCCTCTTCGCGACACCCGCCGCATCGCCGAGGTGATCCCCGGCGCGGAGCTCGTCTCCTGCCCGGCGCCAGCCATCTGACCTACCGCCACGAGAGGCAGAGCCACTCGAAGCTTCCGAGCCGCTGTATGTACTGAAATAGGCACTATACCTCATTGGAAGCTGCACCTATGCTGCCCGGCGCATGGAGCCGACTTCGCGATGCTGCAGGCGCCGGCCGACTACACCGCCGCGATCCGCGCGGCGATCGTAGCTTAATAGAAAAAGATGCGGCGATTGCATGGTTTAGCAAATCGAACGTCTGGGGTAATGTTAATTCTTTTGATAGGGTGCTGACTCAGTAGAGCTAAAAAACTATGGTAGCGCGATACGTCACGACCGGTGGTTGAGACTTCGCTACAATATTTTCTTATGAGCTATTCGCCCGTTACACGTCTTTCCTTCTACTCATCCCCCGAGCGGGTGCCGGCCGAGGACGCGGAACCGCCCGTCGCGGCCTTCCCCGAAATGGACGAGGTCGGCGATGCGGAAGGGTCGGGGCACGACCGGGCCGATGGCGGGGGCGAGCGCCGCGACGACGGCGTCGGCGTCGTCTGGGAAGCTGCCGGTCAGCGTCATGTGGAAGCCGAACTCCTCCATCACGTAGGGGTAGCCCCAGCGGCGCAGGAGCGCGGTCTGGCGCGGGCTGAGGCCCGCGGCCTCGCGGCGGCGCGTCTCGGCCGCGTCGGGCGGCGCGCGGAACGCGTCGAGGGCCTCGACCGTCGCGGCGGCCAGCGAGGCCACCGCCGCGACCGGCCCGCGCGGCACGAGCGCCACGAAGCCGCCGATCCGGCCCGGCACGAGCGCGTCGAGCGTGACGGGCGCGAGGCGCGCCGCGAGCCCCGCGATGGCCGCCGCGAGCCGCCGCTCGTCCATGCCCGACGCCAGGCGGAACGGCGGCTTCAGCGTGCCGTGGAAGCCGTAGCGGCGCGGCGTCGCGGTCAGCTCGGCGACCGGGCGGGGCAGGGCGGCCACCTCGGGGTGGGGCACCGCCCGCCCGGCTTCGGCATCCCAGCCGAGCCAGGCCGCGGCGAAATCCGCGAGCGGTCCGGGCCGGGGGGCGGCGAAGACCGCATGACGCACGATGTCGGTGATGGCTTGCTCCCGCCGCGCCCAGTGCCTACCCCTAGCGCGCCTGCCGAACGGGAACCAGCAATGCCGGAGATGACGCTTGCGAACGCCCGGATCGTGCTCCCGGAGGGCACGGTCCTCGGCGCGCTCCGCGTGGAGGACGGGCGCATCGCGGCGATCGGCGCGGGCAGCGACGTGCCCGTGGGCGCGGTCGATCTCGAAGGCGACCTCCTCCTTCCCGGTCTCGTCGAGTTGCACACCGACAACCTCGAACGCCACATCGAGCCGCGCCCCGCCGTCGCCTGGCCCCATGCGAGCGCCATCGTGGCGCATGACGCGGAACTGGCGGGCGTGGGCATCACCACGGTGTTCGACGCGCTGCGCGTGGGCTCGATGCGCGCGCCGGGCTCGAGCTACGTCGAGTACGCGCGCCCGCTCGCGACGGAGATCCTCGGGCTGCGCGCGGCGGGGGCGCTCCGGATCAGCCATTTCCTCCACCTGCGCGCCGAGGTCTGCTCGGAGACGCTGGTCGCCGAGCTCGACGCCTTCGGCCCCGAGGACCGCATCGGCATCGTCAGCCTGATGGACCACACGCCGGGGCAGCGGCAGTTCCGCGACGTCGAGAAGCTGCGGATCTACCATGACGGCCGGCACCGGCAGGGCCTCAGCTTCGAGGACCATCTCGCGGCGCAGCGCGCGATGACCGAGGCGCATGGACCCCTCCACGAGGCCGCGGCGGTCGCGGCCGCGGGGCGGCTCGGGGCGGTGCTCGCGAGCCACGACGACACCGACGCGGGCCATGTCGCGGCCTCCGCGGCGCATGGCGCGCGGATCGCCGAGTTCCCGACGACGCGCGAGGCGGCGGCCGCCTGCCGGGCGGCGGGGATCGCGGTGATGATGGGCGCGCCGAACCTGATCCGCGGCGGCTCGCACTCGGGCAACGTGGCGGCGGCGGAGCTGGCCGAGGCGGGGCTCCTCGACATCGTGTCGTCGGACTACGTGCCGTCGGCGCTCCTCGCGGCGGGGCTCATGCTCGGCGACCTCTGGGGCGACCTCGCCCGCGGCGTCGCGACCGTCACCGCGGCTCCCGCGCGCGCCGCAGGGCTCGACGACCGCGGCCGCATCGCGCCGGGCCTGCGCGCCGACCTGGTGCGCGTGGCCCGCGTCGGCGGGGCGGCGGTGGCGCGCGGAACCTGGGTCGCCGGCGCCCGCGTCGCATGACCGCCGCGCCCGCAAGGACAGAAGTCCCGTCACGTGAAAGGATCATCCCATGACCGCACTGCCCGCCACCGCCGCCATCGCGGTCACGCTCGCCACGGCCGCCGCCGCCCACGAATACCATGTGGGCGCGCTCGAGATCGGCCATCCCTATGCCCTCGAGACGCCGAAGACCGCGCAATCGGGTGCCGGGTACTTCACCGTCACCAACGAGGGTGCCACGGCCGACACGCTCGTCGGGGTGCGCTCGGCCTATCCGAAGGTCATGCTGCACGGCTCGGAGACCACCGGCGGCGTGACGCGGATGACCGACCGGGACGGCATCGCGATCCCCGCGGGCGGCACGCTGACCTTCGCGCCGGGCGGGCTCCACGTGATGTTCATGGGGCTGAAGGGCCGTCCCTTCGTCGCGGGCGACAAGATCCCCGCCACGCTCGTCTTCGAGCACGCGGGCGCGGTCGAGGTGACGTTCACCGTCGAGACCCGCGTGGCGGGCGAGGCGCATGACATGCCCGGCATGGACCACGACGCCATGCCGACGGACTGAGCCGCACGTTGCCGTGAGGCGCCGCAGGGCCTCCTTGCGGCGCCCTGCGACGCCGTGCCTCACTGCGCCGTCACACCTGAAAGGCACTCCCCATGATGCACGAAGCCCTCGTTCCCGGCGTTGCCCTGCCGGCGGTCTCGCTCGCCACGCTCGACGGCGGCACGGTGGATCTCGGCGCGCCCGGCTGGACCGCCATCGTCGTCTACCGCGGCGCTCACTGCCCGATCTGCAAGGCGCACCTGAAGCGGCTCGAGGGCGTGCGCGCGGACTACGAGCAGGCCGGCGTCCGGCTGGTCGCGGTCTCGGCGGACGAGGCCGAGCGCGCCGCGCCGTTCATCGACGAGACGGGCTTCCGGGGCACCGTCGGCGTCGGGCTCTCGCTCGACGACATGGCGGCGCTCGGGCTCTACGTCTCCGACCCGCGGAGCCCCGAGGAGGCGCCGGCGCCGTTCGCCGAGCCCGCGCTCATCGTGGTCAATCCGGGCGGCAAGCTGCAGATCGTCGAGATCGCCAACGCGCCTTTCGTGCGTCCCGACATGGGCGCCGTGCTCGACGGGCTGAAGTTCGTGCAGGCGAAGGACTACCCGATCCGCGGCACGCACGCCGCGTAAGCGGCGCAAGCATTTGTTGCGCGACGGTCCCGCCGCCGCTAACGTGGACCGTCCCCGGAAGGGACCGCCTGGCGCGCGGGGAGAGGCGCACGGGAACGAGTAACGGGAGGGTATTGATGACGCGATCCAATCTGACGCGACGGGGACTGCTGCGGACCGGGGCCATCGCGGGCACCGGGCTCGCGATGCCGACGATCTTCACCAGCCGGGTGTGGGGCCAGTCGGGCGGCCGCTACCTCAACGAGCCCACGGGCGACACCGTGACCTTCGGGTTCAACGTGCCGCAGTCCGGCCCCTATGCCGACGAGGGCGCGGACGAGTTGCGCGCTCTGCAGCTCGCGGTCGAGCACCTCAACGGCGAGGGCGACGGCGGGATGCTGCAGACGTTCTCGTCGAAGGCGCTCGACGGCGCGGGCGTGCTCGGCAAGAAGGTCATGTCCGTCTCCGGCGACACCCAGACCAAGTCCGACGCGGCGCGCGCCGCGGCGAAGGGCATGATCGAGAAGGACCGCGCGATCATGATCACCGGCGGCTCGTCGTCGGGCGTGGCCGTCGCGGTGCAGGGCCTCTGCCAGGAGGCCGGCATCATCTTCATGGCGGGCCTGACGCACTCCAACGACACCACGGGCAAGGACAAGAAGGCCAACGGCTTCCGGCACTTCTTCAACGCCTACATGTCGGCCGCGGCGCTGGCGCCCGTGCTCGAGACGGAATACGGCGCCGACCGCAAGGTCTACCACCTGACCGCCGACTACACCTGGGGCTGGACGCAGCAGGCCTCGATCGCGCAGGCGACCGAGAAGCTCGGCTGGACCACGGTGCAGAACGTGCTGACCCCGCTCGCGGCCACGGACTTCTCGTCCTACATCGCGCCGGTGCTGAACTCGGGCGCCGACGTGCTCGTGCTCAACCACTACGGCGGCAACATGGTCAACTCGCTGACCCAGGCCGTGCAGTTCGGGCTGAAGGACAAGCAGGCCAACGGCAAGCAGTTCGAGATCGTCGTGCCGCTCTTCTCGGAGCTGATGGCGCAGGGCGCGGGGGCCGCGATCAAGGGCATCCTCGGCTCCTCGAACTGGGACTGGAAGCTGCCGGACGCGGGCACCAAGGCCTTCGTGCAGTCGTTCGGCACCAAGTACGGCTTCCCGCCGAGCCAGGCCGCGCAGACCTGCTACGCGCAGACGCTGCTCTACGCCGATGCGGCGGCGCGGGCCAAGACGTTCAACCCCTGCGGCGTCGGCGAGGCGCTCGAGGGCTTCGAGTTCGACGGCCTCGGCAACGGCCCGACGCTCTACCGCGCAGCCGATCACCAGTGCTTCAAGGACGTGCTCGTCGTGCGCGGCAAGGAAGCGCCGGAGAACAAGTACGACCTCCTCGAGATCGTGCAGGTCACGCCGCGCGCGCAGGTCGAGTACGCGCCCGACAACCCGATGTTCGCGGGCGGCAACCTCGGCACCTGCAACCCGGGCGCCTGACGCCCGGACGACCGCACCGGCCGGCGCTGCCCCGCGGGGCGTCGCCGGCCTTTTTCCGCCCTGGCCCGGACTCCGATGGACGCGATCCTGCTGCAGGTGCTGAACGGCCTCGACAAGGGGTCGGCCTATGCGCTCATCGCGCTCGGGCTCACGCTGATCTTCGGCACGCTCGGCGTGGTGAACTTCGCGCACGGGGCGCTCTTCATGATCGGCGCGTTCTGCGCGGTGACGCTGCAGCGGCTCCTCACGCTCAGCTACACCGAGATCGACCCGACGAAGCTCGACTTCCTCGGCAACCCCGCCAAGGTCAGCACGCCCTACGTCGGGCGCTGGTTCGGCGAGGCGGCGGGGCAGGCGATCATCGACTGGTCGGTGCCGCTCGCCATCCTGCTCGCGATCCCGGTGATGGTCGCCATCGGCTTCGCGATGGAGCGGGGGCTCATCAAGCATTTCTACCGCCGCCCGCACGCCGACCAGATCCTCGTCACCTTCGGCCTCGCCATCGTGCTGCAGGAGGTGGTGAAGTACTTCTACGGCGCGAACCCGATCCCCACGCCGGCGCCGCCCGCGTTCCGCGGCTCGTTCGACTTCGGCACGCTCGTAGGCTTCCGGCCGGGGGCGATCATCTATCCCTACTGGCGGATGGTGTACTTCGTGTTCTCGCTCGGGATCATCGCGGCGATCTTCGCGTTCCTGCGCTACACGACGTTCGGGATGGTGGTGCGCGCGGGCATGGCCGACCGCGAGACGGTGGGCCTCCTCGGCATCAACATCGACCGGCGCTTCACCATCATGTTCGGCATCGCGGCGGCGGTCGCGGGGCTCGCGGGCGTCATGTACACGCCGATCAACTCGCCAAGCTACCACATGGGGATGGACTTCCTCGTGCTCAGCTTCGTCGTCGTGGTGGTGGGCGGCATGGGCTCGCTCGGGGGCGCGGTGCTGGCGGGGTTCCTCCTCGGCATCGTCGAGAGCTTCGCCTCGATGAACGAGGTGAAGTCGCTGCTGCCGGGCATCGACCAGATCATCATCTACCTCATCGCCATCGCCGTCCTCCTGATCCGCCCGCGGGGCCTGATGGGCCGGCGGGGCGTGATGGAGGACTGAGCGCATGGGGCTCGACCGGCGCGACGCGCTCCTCTTCGTCCTCGTCGCGGCGATGACGCTCGCGGCGCCGATCCTGCTCAACCCGTTCCCCGCCGGCACGCCGCTCGCGCAGTTCAACGCGGGCTATCCGGACCTCATGCAGCGGTTCGTGATCTTCGGCATCTTCGCCATCGGCTTCAACATCCTCTTCGGGCTGACGGGCTACCTCTCGTTCGGCCATGCGGCCTTCCTCGGCGTCGGCAGCTACGCGACGGTCTGGATGTTCAAGCTCCTCACGATGAACATCCTGCCCGGGCTCATCCTGTCGGTCATCGTGGCGGGGCTCTTCTCGGCGCTCATCGGCTTCATCAGCCTCAGGCGGTCGGGCATCTATTTCTCGATCCTCACGCTCGCCTTCGCGCAGATGTCGTTCAACCTCGCCTATTCGGTGCTGACGCCGATCACCAACGGCGAGACCGGGCTGCAGCTCACCCTCGCCGACCCGCGCGTGCTCGACGGCGTGGCGGCGAACGGCTCGCTGCCGGTGACGAACCTCTTCGGCCTCGAGATGCGCGCCACCAGCGTCATCCGCGCCGGCGCCTGGGTCTGGCAGCTGAACGCCGGCTTCTACGTCTGCGCCGTGCTGATGCTGGCGGCGTTCTACCTCGCGATCCGCATCTTCCGCTCGCCGTTCGGGCTCATGCTGCGCGCGGTGAAGTCGAACCAGACGCGGATGTCCTACACCGGGCTCTCGAGCCGGCCCTACACGCTTGCCGCCTTCGTCATCTCGGGGATGTACGCGGGCCTCGCGGGCGGGCTTCTCGCCGCGATGGACCCGCTCGCGGGCGCCGAGCGGATGCAGTGGACCGCCTCGGGCGAGGTCGTCATCATGACCATCCTCGGCGGCGCGGGCACGCTCCTCGGGCCGGTGCTCGGCGCGGGGTTCATCAAGTACTTCGAGAACATCTTCTCGAAGATCAACGACGGCATCCTGCACGGCTGGTTCTCGTTCCTGCCGCGCCCGGTGGAGAACGTCGTCGTGGACGTGGTCCGGCCGTTCTTCGGCGAGGGCTGGAGCCTGACGATGGGGCTTCTCTTCATGCTCGTGGTGATCTTTTTGCCGGGCGGGCTCATCGAGGGCGGGCGGCGCATCGGCGGGCTCTTCCGCCGCCGCCGGACCGCCGACGCACGCGCCGCAGAGCGCCCGGCCGAGTAGCATGGGCATCCTCGAGATCACCGGCGTGTCGAAGCGCTTCGGCGGGCTGAAGGCGCTCTCGGACGTGACGCTCTCGATCGCCGAGAACACCGTGCATGCGATCATCGGGCCGAACGGGGCGGGCAAGTCGACGCTGCTCAACGTGCTCGTCGGCAAGCTCATCCCGGACGCAGGCAGCGTCACCTTCGCCGGCCGTTCGGTCCTCGGTCGCCACCCGCACGAGATCAACCAGATGGGCATCGCGCGGGTGTTCCAGACGCCGGAGATCTTCGGCGACCTCACCGTGCTCGAGAACGTGCTCATCCCCTGCTTCGCGCGGCGCGACGGGGCGTTCCGGATGCATGCCGTCGAGCCGGTGCGCGCCGAGCGGGACATCAACGCGACC
Organism: Paracoccaceae bacterium; assembly: GCA_965219015.1. GTDB lineage: Bacteria > Pseudomonadota > Alphaproteobacteria > Rhodobacterales > Rhodobacteraceae > CBDCNH01. Next base: position 3,700 of record CBDCNH010000001.1, on the reverse strand, counting down.
GCGATGGCGATGCTCGAGGACGTGAAGATGGCCGGCAAGCGGCACGAGCACGCGGCCTCGCTCTCGCGCGGCGACAAGCGGCGGCTCGAGATGGCGATGTGCCTCGTGCAGGAACCGAAGCTCCTCCTCCTCGACGAGCCGACCGCGGGCATGTCGCGCGCCGACACCAACAACACGATCGACCTCCTCCGCGAGATCAAGGCGAAGCGCCCGGTGACGATGGCGATCATCGAGCACGACATGCACGTGGTGTTCTCGCTGGCCGAGCGCATCACGGTGCTGGCGCAGGGGACGCCGCTCGTCGAGGACATCCCCGCCAACATCAAGGGCCACCCGAAGGTGCAGGAGGCCTACCTTGGCACCGCCGCTCACTAGCCCGGCCGCGCCATCGTCGGGCCACGCGCCGGCCTACTTCGCCGCGCGCGACCTCCACGCCTACTACGGCGAGAGCTACATCGTGCAGGGCGTGAGCCTCGACGTCCACGAGGGCGAGATCCTGGCGCTCCTCGGCCGCAACGGCGCCGGCAAGACCTCGACGCTGAGGACGCTCGCGCGCGCCGGCTCGCCGCGGCTTGAGCGCGGCGAGATCTGGCTCGACCACCAGCCGGTCCATGCGATGAACGCGCATCAGGCGGCGGGGGCGGGCATGGCGCTCGTCCCCGAGGACCGGCGCATCATCGCGGGGCTGACGGTGGAGGAGAACCTGCAGCTCGCGCAGATCGCCCCCCCCGTCGGCTGGTCGCTCGAGCGCATCTACACGCTCTTCCCCCGGCTCGGCGAGCGGCGCCGGCAGGACGGCGTGACGCTCTCGGGCGGCGAGCAGCAGATGCTCGCCATCGCCCGCGCGCTCGCCCGCGACATCAAGGTGCTGCTCCTCGACGAGCCCTACGAGGGGCTCGCGCCCGTGATCGTGCAGGAGATCGAGCGCACGCTCGACGTCATCAAGCGCGAGGGCATCACCACGATCATCGTGGAGCAGAACGCCGTCGCGGCCCTCGGCCTTGCCGACCGCGCGGTCATCCTCGACACCGGGCAGGTGGTGTTCGACGGCACCGCGCGCGAGGTGCTCGACAACGCCGACCTCCGAGCGGAGTACCTTGCGATATGAGACTTGCCCTCGCAGTCGCCCTCGTCGCGACGCCCGCCTTCGCCGACGACGCGGCGCTGAAGACGGCGCCCTGGGACAGCGTGCGCGCCGAGGCGCGGGGCCAGACGGTCAACTTCTTCATGTGGGGCGGCGCGGACCCGATCAACGGCTACGTCTCGGGGCCGGTGGCGGACGCGGTGGCGGCGGACGGCGTGACGCTCAACCGCGTGCCCGTGACCGACACCGCCGACGTGGTGAACCTCGTCCTCGGCGAGAAGCAGGCCGGCGTGGACGCCGAGGGCGCGGTCGATCTCGTCTGGATCAACGGCGCCAACTTCCGCGCGATGAAGCAGGGCGACCTCGCGTTCTGCGGCTATGTCGCGAACCTGCCCAACGCCGCTCTGGTCGATCTCGGCGACCCCGCGATGGCCAACGACTTCGGCGTGCCGGTCGAGGGCTGCGAGGTGCCCTGGAACCGCGCGCAGTTCGCCTTCGCCTACGACAGCGCGCGCACCGAGGCGCCGCCCAGCACGATGGCCGACCTCATCGCCTGGGTCCACGCGCATCCCGGCCGCTTCGCCTATCCCGCGCCGCCCGACTTCAACGGCTCGGCCTTCGTCCGCATGGTGTTCGCCCATGCCGCCGGCGGCGCGGACCGGCTGCTCGGGCCGTTCGACCAGGCGCGCTACGACGCGGTCGCGCCAAAGGCCTGGGCGATCCTGAACGATCTCGAGCCCGATCTCTGGCGCGAGGGGCGCACCTATCCGACCTCGATCACCCAGCTTCAGCAGATGTTCGCCAACCGCGAGGTGGATTTCGTCTTCGACTACGATCCGGCGCAATTCGGCATCGCGGTCGAGGCAGGCACTTACCCGCCGACCACGCGCTCCTACGGGCTCGACGACGGCACGCTCGCCAACGTCAACTTCGTGCTCATCCCCTACAATTCGCCGCACAAGGCCGCGGCGATGGTGGTCGCGAACGCGCTCCTGTCGGGGCCGCTGCAGGTCGCGAAGGCCGACCCGAGCGTCTGGGGCACCGCGCCGGTGATCGACATGGGCCGGACCGCGCCCGAGGTGCAGGCGGCCTTCGCCGCGCTGACCTCGAACCCCGCGGTCGTACCGCCGGAGGAACTCGCGCGCCATGCGCTGCCGGAACTCGACGCGGGCTGGATCGCCGCCATCGACGCGGGCTGGCTCGCAGCCGTCGGGCGGTGAGCGTGCGCGAGGGCGCGCGGGTGGCGGTGCTGCTGGCCCCCGCGGCGCTCCTCCTCGGCGTCCTCTTCGCCGGCGGGCTCGGGCTTGCCGCACTGGGATCCCGCGGCGGCTGGGGGCCGATGCTCGCCGATCCGCGCCTGCTTCCGTCGCTCGGGTTCACGCTCTGGATCGCCGTCGCCTCCACCCTGCTCGCCGCCGCCCTCGGCCTGGCCGGCGCGGTCCTCCTTCGCGCGACCGCGAGCCGGGCGGCGCGGCTCGCGGTCCAGCTTCCCCTCACGCTCCCGCACCTCATCGGCGCGCTCGGGCTCGCCTATGTCATCGGCCAGTCGGGCCTCCTCGCGCGGGCGGCCTTCGCGGTCGGGCTGATCGACGGGCCCGCTGGTATGCCAGTTCTCGTCCATGACCGCGCCGGTGCCGGGATCATCCTCGCCTACGTCTGGAAGGAGGCGCCGTTCGTCGGGCTGGTGCTCCTCGCCGCGATGCAGGCTCTCGGTCGCGATCACGAGGCGGTCGCGCGCGGGCTCGGCGCCACGCGGGTGCAGGCGTTCCGGCTGGTGCTCTGGCCGCAGCTCCGCGGCCCGCTCCTGGCCGCGGCGTCGCTCAGCTTCGCCTATGCGATGGCCGCCTTCGAGGTGCCGCTCCTCCTCGGCGCCTCCGAGCCGCCCGCCGCGGGCGTGCTGGCCTGGCAATGGTTCACCAGCCCCGACCTCGCGACCCGCGCGCCCGCGATGGCGCTGGCGCTCCTGACGGCCGCCATCGCGGGCACGATGATCGGCGCCGTCGCCCTCGTCGCGCGGCGGCGCTAGGTGCGGCGCGCGGGGCTGGCGCTCGTCCTCGCGGGGGTCATGGCGCCGCTCGTGCCGCTCGCCGTCTGGGCCTTCGCGCGAAGCTGGTATTTTCCCGACCTCGTTCCTGCCCGCTGGTCATGGCAGGCCTGGTCGGCGCTCCCCCGCTCCGGCGTCCCCGGAAGCCTTGCCGTTAGCATCGCCATCGCTCTTTCGGTAACGCTGATAGCGGCGCTTGCCGGCATCCCCGCGGGCCGCGCGCTGGCGATGCACCGGTTTCGGGGCCGGGGGCTCGTCGTGGCGCTCATCGCGGCCCCTGCGGTGCTCCCTGGCCTCGCGGTGGTCTTTGGGCTCCAGGCGGTGTTCCTCCGCCTCGGGCTCACCGGCACCGCCGCGGGCGTCGTCCTCGCGCATGTCGTCCCGGCGCTGCCCTACATGGTGCTCGCCGCGGCGGCGGTGTTCGCGGGGCACGACAGAGGCCTCGAGGACCAGGCGCGCAGCCTCGGCGCCACGCGGGCGGAGGCGATCCGGCTCGTGGCCCTGCCGGCGCTCATGCCGGGCCTGCTCGCGGGCGGGCTCTTCACGTTCCTCGTGTCGTGGAGCCAGTACCT